>NZ_CAESCG010000001.1:172500-2151808 GCF_903166565.1 Pseudomonas sp. Marseille-P9899 | reverse complement strand
ACCCGCGAGGATGAATTGAGGTTTGCGCTGACCCAGTTGGCGAGCCTGGCGGGGGCTTCGGATCCGCGGCGGTTTTACTGAGTCGACCTCCTATCTTCATGGAACCTGTGGGAGCGAGCTTGGCGGGACGCCGCACCGTCGCGAAGGACCGCAAAGCGGTCCCAACCACGGAAAATCAATGCTTGTAACCATCCCCCTCCCGATCCAGTTGCCGAATCAGCGCATCCCAATGCCGCTGAATCCCCGGGTTGTTGCCATCAAGAAACGCCGCAGTCTGCTGCTTCACTTTCTCGATCGCCGCCTCCGGCGCAAACAGCAGGTCGGCATTGCCGCCCGCCTGCGCGGCGATCTGGATATTGCAGGCGCGCTCCAGGCCGTGCAGCTCGCGGAACGCATGTTCGACACTGCTGCCACCGGTGAGCAGGCCATGGTTGCGCAGGATCAGGATATTGCTGGTGCCCAGGTGGGCGACCAGGCGCTCCTGCTCGTCCAGGTCCAGGGCCACGCCTTCGTAGGTGTGGTAAACGACCCGGCTGTAATAGGCCAGCGCATGCTGCGACAGCGGCAGCAGGCCATCGCGTTGCGCCGACACCGCCGCGCCATCGCGGGTGTGGGTGTGCAGCACCGCCTTGAGGTCGGGGCGGGCGCGGTGGATGGCGCTGTGAATCACGTAGCCAGCCTGGTTGATGCCCAGCCCCAGCGGGTCGTCGATGATCGTGCCGTCGACATCCACCTTGACCAGGTTGGAGGCGGTGATTTCATCGAACAGCAGGCCATAGGCGTTGATCAGGAAGTGCTCGTCCGGGCCGGGCACCCGCGCCGAGAAGTGCGTGTAGATGTGGTCGGTCCAGCGAAACAGCGCGGCCAGGCGGTAGGCGGCGGCGAGTTTGACCCGCACCTCCCATTCTTCGGCGCTGACCCGCTGGCGCACGCTATCGAGGTCGGAGGTAACGGTCAGAACGGAAACGGCAGTCATTGCAGTGCTCCCCACGCGCCAGGCGGCGCGTCAAGTTCATAGGTTAAGGTTCGAGGGTTCAGGTTCAGTAGCCGCGCTGGTGGTCCACCAGATTGCGCAGCGCTTCGCCCTGGTGGTAGCGGCGGAAGTTCTCAACGAAATCCTCGGCAAAGCCGCGGATGCCCTCGGTGGAAATGGCGCAGGTGTGTGGCGAGATGAATACCCGCGGGTCGCTGTACAGCGGATGGCCGGCGGGCAGCGGCTCGGGTTCGGTGACGTCGAGGGTGGCGCGGCCGATCCAGCCGGCTTCCAGACCTTCGAGCAGGGCCTGCTGGTCGAGCAGGCCGCCGCGGGCAATGTTGATCAGGTGCAGGCCGGGCTTGGCACTGGCCAGCACGTCACGGTTGATCAGGCCACGGGTCTGGGCGGTGAGGGGCGCGGCGATAACCAGATGATCGGATTCGGCGAACAACTGGTGCAGGTCAGCCACCGCCTCGACCGGCACGCCGGCTTCCAGCGCCTGACCCGGCCGGCCCAGGGCGATCACCCGCAGGCCCAGGGCGTGGCCCTTGGCGGCGAGGGCGCGGCCGATACTGCCCAGGCCGAGGATGCCGAGGGTCTTGCCGCGCACCGGTTGCAGCGGGGTGAAGCGCCAGTCGTCGTCCTTGACCCAGATGTTCGGCAACTGCTTGGCCGCCGAGAAAATCGCCGCCAGGGCGAACTCGGCGACCTGCTCGGCATTGCTGCCCTTGCCGCTGGTGACCGGCGGGCCCTGGAACAGCCAGTCGGGATAGAAGTCGATGCCCGACGACACCAGTTGCACCCAGCGCAGCGACCACGGCCAACCCGCAGGCGGCTGATCGACGCGACGGCCACGCACATTGATCGGCCGCACGATCAGCACGTCGGCGCGCTCGGCGTTGAATTGATCCGGGGAAAGGTCCAGCACCCGGTGCTCGGGCAGTTGCTGGCGAATGAATTCGTTGGACTGCGGGTCAAGCTGGCTGGCGATCACGCTGATGGTGCTCATTGGCTTGCTTCCTCGCTGAGGGCCGCGCGGCCGGTGCCGTGGAACACCACGTCGTCCTGCGGGGTGTGAATGCGGCTGCACAGCACGTCGCGGTAGTGCCGCTCCAGCGGGTTATGGCGCGACAGGCCGGGGTTGCCGGTGGCCTCGATGGCCAGCTCCACCGCCTGGATCGCGTTCTGCGTCACCAGTTGCTTGAGCTGGCCGGCGTTCTTCGCGTCCACCAGGCCGGCGGCGGCGGAGTCCAGCAGGTTGCGGTTGGCGAACAGCAGGGTGTCGATCCGCCCGACCCGCTCCTGGAAGCGCGGCAGGCTGGCCAGCGACTGGCCGAGGTTGGACGGCACCCGCTTGCGCAGGAAGGTCACCAGCCAGTCGCGCGCGGCCTGGGCCACCGAGTCGTAGATGCTCGACAGCAACACCGCCATCCACACCAGGCCTTCGCCGTCCAGCTCCGGGCGCGGCGCGCTGGCCGGGCTGACCGCGACGGCGTGGTCGAGAGGCAGCAGCACGTTGTCGAATTCGACGCGGTGGCTGCAGGTGGCGCGCATGCCGAGGTGGTCCCACTCATCGACGATACGGATGCCTGGCGCGTCCTTGTGCACCAGGAAGCCGCCCACCAACGGGTCGGCATCATCGCTGCGGCCCCACACCAGATACCACTCCAGGCCATGGCTGCCGGTGGAGTACAGCTTGGTGCCGGACAGCCGCCAGCCTTCGGCGGTACGCCGGGCGATGGTCGCCGGCAGGCCGCCGCGGGCCGGGGTGCCCAGTTCCGGTTCGACGCGGAAGGCGTTGATCAGCGCGCCGTTTTCCACGGCCTCGCGGGCCAGTCGCTCGCGCAGGTGGGCCGGCCAGCGCTGGTCGTCCTGCAGGCGGAAATGCTGCAGGTACTGCATCACCAGGATCAGCGCGGTGGACGGCTCGCCCTTGGCCACCGCTGCAATCACCTTGCGTGCGCTGGGCAGGTCGGCACCGCCGCCGCCGAGCGCCTTCGGCACGGTCAGGCCGAGCAGGCCATGGCGTTGCAGCAAGGCGAAGTTGGCGGCGGGGAAGGCACCACTGCGGTCGTAGTCGGCGGCACTGGCCGCCAGCTCGCGGGTGATGGTCGAAAGAACGACCGGGTCCAGGCCGGACGGGGCACTGTCCGACAGGGTCGGCCGGTGCAGCGGGACAGCAGTGGCGGAAGACTGGCTCATCAGGCACTCATCGCATAAGACGCACGGGAGGCGCCCCGTGGGAGCGCCGTTGTCCCCGCCCAGGACAGCGGATCCATGCCAGCGGGGCTTATGACCGTATGCTCGGTGTAATGCGCTGTAAAATTCTTTCTGGTTCTAAGCTAATCACAAGATTGAAAAATTGTTCGCATATTAGGTTATGACCAAAATGCATTTCACTGATTATTTAGGTGTCGGTACAGTGCACCGACATTCGCGACTGGCGGATGGAACCCAGAACCTGACAACAGGCTGTTGTCCAGCCTCCAAGGAGTGTCCGCGATGATCCCTTTCAAACGAATTCTGGCGCTTGGCGCCGCCGTGCTGCTGGCCGGCCAGGTGCTGGCCGCCGACCGCCTCGAACTGCGCATCGGCGACCAGAAAGGCAATATGCGCGCCCAACTGGAAGCCGCCGATGCCCTGCGCGATTTGCCCTATGACATCCGCTGGGCCGAGTTTCCCGCCGCCGCACCGCTGGCCGAGGCACTGAATGCCGGGGCGATCGATGCCGGTATCATCGGCGACGCGCCGCTGCTGTTCGCCCTGGCCTCCGGGGCGCAGGTCAAGGCCATCGCCGTGGACAAATCCGATGCCTATGGCACTGCGGTGCTGGTGGAGCCCAAGTCGACGCTGAAAACTGCCGCCGACCTCAAGGGCAAGCGCATCGCCACCGGGCGCGGCTCCATCGGCCACTATGTGGCGCTCAAGGCCCTGGCCAGCGCTGGTCTCACCGAGAAAGACGTGGAGTTCCGTTTCCTCGGCCCGGTGGACGCCAAGGTCGCCCTGGCCAACGGCTCGGTGGATGCCTGGGCCACTTGGGAGCCCTACACCGCGCTGGCCGAGCTGAGCGGGCAGGGCCGGGTGCTGGTCAATGGCCGCGGCCTGTCCAGTGGCAACAGTTTCCTCGCCGCCACCGACAAGGCCCTGGCCGACCCGGCCCGCCGCGATGCCCTGCAGGATTACCTGACACGCCTGGCCAAGGCCCAGGACTGGGCCAACCACAACCTCGACAGCTATTCGAAAACCCTGGCGCAGATCATCGGCTTCCCGGTGGAGGCCGCGCGCCTGCAGTTCGAACGCCGGCAACTGCGCTGGCAGGCGGTGGACGCCAAGACCATCGGCGAGCAACAGGAAACCGCCGACTTCTACCAGGCCCACGGCCTGATCGCCGAACGCCTCGATGTGAAACCGACGTTTGCCAGCGGCTTCGTCCTGCCGGCTGCTGCCACCCTGACCCAAACCCACTGAAACCGGAGCTTCCCGCATGATTCCATTCCAGCGTCTGTACCGGCTGGCCGCCGCCGTGGTGCTTGGCGCCAGTCTTGTCGGCACGGCCAGCGCCGAAGAAACCCTGCGCATCGGCTACCAGAAATCCTCGACCCTGCTGACCCTGCTCAAGGCCCAGGGCGATCTGGAAAAACAACTGGCCGGGCAGGGCATCACCGTCTCCTGGCATGAATTCGCCAGCGGTCTTCCGCTGCTCGAAGCGCTCAACCTGGGCAACGTCGATGTCTCGGCGGACGTCGCCGACACCGTGCCGGTGTTCGCCCAGGCCGCGGGTGCCAAGCTGACCTACTTCGCCCGGGAAACCCCGTCGCCGTTGGCCCAGGCCATTCTGGTGCCGGCCGATTCGCCGCTGAAAAGCCTGGCTGACCTCAAGGGCAAGAAGATCGCCGTGACCAAGGCCGCCGGCAGCCACTACCTGCTGATACAGGCCCTGGCCAAGGCCGGATTGAACTTCAGCGACATCCAGCCGGCCTACCTGATTCCGGCCGATGGCCGTGCCGCGTTCGAGAACCGCAAGGTGGATGCCTGGGTCACCTGGGACCCGTTTGTCGCCAGCGCCCAGCGCCAGCAACATGCGCGGGTCTTGAGCAATGGCGAGGGCCTGTCCAACTATCAGCGCTATTATCTGGCGTCCAGCGATTACGCCAAGGCCCACCCCGCAGTGCTCAACACCTTGTTCAGCTCGCTGAGCAAGGCGGGCAAGTGGATCAAGGCCAACCCGACCGACGCCGCCAAGGTGCTCGGGCCGCTGTGGGGTAACCTGGATGTGGCCACGGTCGAGCAAGCCAATGGCCGACGCAGTTATGATGTGCAGCCGGTGCAGGCCGACAACCTCGCCGAGCAGCAGCAGATCGCCGATGTGTTCTTTGCCCAGGGCCTGCTGCCGCGCAAGATCGACGCCAGCGCCGTGGAGCTTTTCAAGCCCGCCGTGCAGCGCTGATACCGTCACCGATCCAGGGCCGCTGGCACCTCTCGGGGTGCCAGCGGCCTTCGCCGTTATCAACCAAGGAGTGATTCATGGAAAAGCGTCAACTGGGCAACAGCGGAATCGAAGTCAGCGCCATCGCCCTCGGCACCATGACCTGGGGCGAGCAGAACAGTGAGGCCGAAGCCTTCGAACAGATCCGCGTGGCCCGCGAGGCCGGGGTCAACTTCCTCGACACCGCCGAGATGTACCCGGTGCCGCCGATCGCCCGGACCTACGGCGAAACCGAGCGGATCATCGGCAACTACTTCGAGCGTTTCGGTGGCCGCGACCAGTGGGTACTGGCGAGCAAAGTGGCCGGCCCGCACCGTATCGACCACATCCGTGCCGGCAATACCCGCCTCAACCGCGCCAACATCACCGCGGCGCTGGAAGAAAGCCTGAAGCGTCTGAAAACCGATTACCTGGACCTTTATCAACTGCACTGGCCGGATCGCCAGGCCAACTTCTTCGGCCAGCTTGGCTACGTGCACGACGCTGACGACAATGAAGCCGTCGCCATCGAAGACACCCTGGAAGTGCTGGCCGACCTGGTGGCCTCGGGCAAGGTGCGCCAGATCGGCCTGTCCAACGAGACGCCGTGGGGCGTGCAGCGTTTCCTGCACCTGGCCGAGACCCGTGGCTGGCCGCGCGTGGTGTCGATCCAGAACCCCTACAGCCTGCTGAACCGCAGCTACGAAGTGGGCCTGGCGGAGATTTCCATTCGCGAGCAGGTGGGCCTGCTGGCGTATTCGCCGCTGGCGTTTGGTGTGTTGTCGGGCAAATACCTGAACGGCGCGCAGCCGGCGAAATCGCGCCTGACCCTGTTTGATCGTTTCCAGCGCTACAACAATCCGCAGGTGGAACGTGCGACCGCAGCCTACGTGGCATTGGCGCAGGAGCACGGTGTTGATCCGGCGCAACTGGCGCTGGCCTACGTCACCAGCCGGCCGTTTGTGACCAGCAACATCATCGGCGCGACGACCCTTGAGCAGTTGCACAGCAACCTGGGCAGCGTTGAGGTGAACTTGACCGAAGAGTTGCTGCGCGGGATCGAAGCGATCCACGTAGAACAGCCGAACCCTGCGCCGTAGCAGAAATACGGCGCCCCCCCTCCTGTAGGAGCGAGCTTGCTCGCGAAGGCATCGGTGAATTCACCGACGCATCGCGAGCAAGCTCGCTCCTACAGAGAGACAGGCTGGCTCAGTGCACCTGCTCGACACTCCTCTTACGCGGAGCATGACCATGCTCATGCGCCTCGTCGCTTTCCACGATCGGCACTTCCTTGCCGTCGCAGTCAAACAGCTTGCCGTCGCGGAAGAAGTCGCCATCGTTCAGACCGGAGATGTCCGTGTAGCGCAAGGTGCGCTCACTGGCAGCGGCGAACACTGACTGATTGTCCGAGTTGCCCGCCCGCAGGTGGTTGAACAGCAGGTTGAGCAGGATCGCCATGATCGCCGACGAGCTGATGCCGGAGTGGAAGATGGTTTCGACCCACGCCGGGAAGTGGTGATAGAAGCTCGGCGCGGCGATCGGGATCATGCCGAAGCCGATCGAGGTGGCCACGATGATCAGGTTCATGTTGTTGCGATAGTCGACCTGCGCCAGGGTGCGAATGCCGCTGGCGGCAACGGTGCCGAACAGCACCACGCCGGCGCCACCGAGAACTGCGGTAGGTACGGCGGCAACCAGCCGCCCCATCACCGGCAGCAACCCCAGCACTACCAGAATCATCCCCGCATAGGCCACCACGTAGCGGCTCTTGACGCCAGTCACCGCCACCAGACCGACGTTCTGCGCAAAGGCGCTCTGGGTGAACGAGCCGAACAGCGGCGCCAGGGCGCTGGAAATCATGTCGGCACGCAGGCCGTTGCCGAGGCGTTTGGAGTCGACCTTGGTGTCGATGATTTCGCCGACGGCGAGAATGTCCGCCGAAGTCTCGACCATGGTCACGACGATCACGATCAGCATCGACAGGATGGCCGCGAGCTGAAATTCCGGAGCGCCCATCGGCAGGATGCCGGGCAGCGCAACCAGCGGACCGTCGAAGGCCTTGGAGAAATCAGCCATGCCAAAGGCCATCGCCACCAGGGTGCCGATAAGGATCGCCAGCAGAATCGACAGGCGCGAGAGGCTGGCGCTGCCCAGCTTGCTCAGCAGCAACACCGTGGCCAGGGTGAACGCCGCCAGGGAGATGTTGGCCGTGCTGCCGAAGTCGGCGGCCTGGCTGTTGCCACCCATGGCCCAGCGTGCCGTGACCGGCATCAGGGTCAGGCCGATCGTGGTGATCACGATCCCGGTGACCAGCGGCGGAAAGAACTTGATGATGCGCGAGAACACCGGCGTGATCAGCAGGCCGACGAACGACGACACCATCACCGCGCCGAACACCACTGACAAACCGCCAGTGCCGTTATTGCCGATGATGGCGACCATGGTCGCGACGCTGGCGAACGACACCCCTTGCACCAACGGCAGGCGACAGCCGAAGAAGGGGATGCCGAGGGTCTGCAGCAGGGTGGCCAGGCCACCGGCGAACAGCGACGCGGCAATCAGCAGGCCCACGTCGGTGGCGCTCAGGCCGGCAGCCTGGCCGATGATCAGCGGCACGGCGATCATGCCGCCATACATCGTCAGCACATGCTGAAGACCGTAGGCCAGGTTGGCGCCGACGCCGAGGTTCTCGTCTTCCGGGAGGGATGAAGCAGGAGAAGTCATGGTGAATAGCTCGCTTTTGTTTTTTTGATGCGTCTAACAGCACGGTCTCAGTCGCACGGGATGAATACGGTGAAGGCAAGGCAGCAGTGATCCGGCTGCTGCGCCGTTGCGGGCGCAGCGGCCGGGGTGGGTTATTCGCCGATGACCAACTGGCGGGCCAGTTGGTTGTGGCGTTCGAGTACCAGCGGCAGGTCGATGGTGGTGATGCGACCATCCTTGACCACCACGCGGCCGTTGATGACGCTGGTGTGAACCTGGGTCGGCGTGCAGAACACCAGCGCCGCCAGCGGATCGTGATGGGCGCCGGCGTAGGACACATGGCCCAGGTCGAAGGCCACGAAGTCGGCGATCATGCCCGGCGCCAAGGCGCCGATATCATTGCGGTTGAGCACCTTGGCGCCGCCCAGCGTGGCGATTTCCAGCGCCTCGCGAGCGGTCATCGCATCCGGGCCGAAACCGACGCGCTGCAACAGCAGGGCCTGGCGCACTTCGCCGATCATGCTGGCGCCGTCGTTGGACGCCGAACCGTCGACCCCCAGGCCGACCGGCACGCCGTGGTCGCGCATCTTGCGGATCGGCGCGATGCCCGAGGCCAGGCGCATGTTCGAGCACGGGCAGTGGGCGACGCCGGTGCCGGTGCGGGCGAACAGCTCAATACCGTGCTGGTCGAGTTGCACGCAGTGGGCGTGCCAGACGTCATGGCCGACCCAGCCGAGGTCTTCGGCGTATTCGGCAGGGGTCATGCCGAATTTTTCGCGGCTGTAGGCGATGTCGTTGACGTTTTCCGCGAGGTGGGTGTGCAGCGACACGCCGTACTGGCGCGCCAGCACCGCCGCTTCGCGCATCAGGTCGCGGCTGACCGAGAACGGCGAGCAGGGCGCAACCACCACGCGCAGCATCGAGCCGTGGCTGGCGTCGTGATAATCCTCGATCAGGCGCTGGGACTCCTTGAGGATGTCGCTTTCCTTCTCGACCACCGAATCAGGCGGCAGGCCGCCCTGGCTGCGGCCGACGCTCATGCTGCCGCGGGCGGCGTGGAAGCGCATGCCGATTTCCCCGGCGGCGTGGATGCTGTCGTCCAGTTTGCAGCCGTTGGGGTAGATGTACAGGTGGTCGCTGGAGGTGGTGCAGCCCGACAGAATCAGCTCGGCCATCGCGGTTTGAGTCGACACCGCGATCATTTCCGGCGTCAGGCGTGCCCAGATCGGATACAGGTTGGTCAGCCAGTTGAACAGCTCGCCGTCCTGCGCCGCCTGCACCACGCGGGTGAGGCTCTGGTACATGTGGTGGTGGGTGTTGACCAGGCCGGGGATGACCACCTTGCCGGTCATGTCCAGGATCACATCGGCGTGCTGCGGCAGCTCATCGCTGGGGCCGACCTGCTTGATCACGTTGTCCTCGATGTACAGGCCACCGCGTTTGATCTCGCGGCGTTCGCCGTCCATCGTCACCAGAAGTTCGGCGTTCTTGACCAGTAATGTCTTGGGCATGGGTGTTCCTCTCCTGTTGGGAGTCTTGTTTTCAACGGGAATGTGTACCGGCACCCGGTCAGCGACTCGAGCAAAGCCCGTGCCGCCCGGCGCTGTAGGGAGCTACGGCGTTGCCGGTGGACTCGATCAGTGCACGAACGCACGCCTGGGCTCGGCGCAAGGAGAGATGCTTGGCGGGCTCAGGCGGTGGCGAAAGGTATTGGGTAACAGGTCCGGGCCGTCCTGCGAGTCGCGATTGGCCGTAGCCAAGGGGACGAGGAGGGGGACAAAGATGAACGACATTCGGAGATGACGCTCGAGGGGGGCGAGCAAGTGTCGGTGTTGCATGGCTAAGACCGTCGCAATACGCATCGGCGATTACCGATGTCGTAGGCGTGGATTAGTGTAAACAGGATTTTTTTATTTTGTATACAAGAAATCTGGTGGCGGGCGTTTGGAGCGGGGTTTCTGGGTGGTCTCATCTGACGCGTGCAACTGATGTAAAGCGGGTTCGGCTACAGTGGGCCGTTCGTGTTGTTGCCCGGATCGAGCCCATGATTCGGGTGACCCAGTGAATTGAATGTTATGGAGAACGACTGCTCGTGCACATCCGACTCACCGAAACAAAAGACTGGATGCTCCTGAAGTACGTCCGTCTGGCCGCGCTTCTTGATGCCCCGACCGCATTTGGCGTAAGTCACCAGACTGCTGCTGCCTACACCGACGAAGAGTGGCAAGCGCGTGCGTCTTCGCAGGGAACGCAATTTTGGCTGGCGTTTGACGGCGACGAACCCATTGGCATGATTGGCGCTGCGATCAGTGATGCGGGGCGTTTTAACCTGATTGGAATGTGGGTTGCGCCCGTGGGTCGGGGTTCAGGAGCGGCGGGGCTGTTGGTCGAGGCGGTGAAGTCTCGGGCTTTGGAGCGGGGGTATGAGCGGGTCTTTCTGGACGTCTCGCCTGAGAACGCCAGGGCCGCGAATTTGTATTTGAAGCAGGGTTTTTCGTTTATCGATGAGTGGGAGCCTTTGCACAGTCATCCGCATATCTTGGTGCAGACGATGGTTTGGGTTTCGACGGGTTGAGGATGCTGTTGTGCCGCGAGTAAAGTAAGGCCCTAACTCATCAGGACAGAGACAAGCCCGCATGGAAGCATCAGCCACGTTTTCCACCCGAGATTTCACCCCGACAGGCGTTTCGCCGGTGCCGGAAATCACCACCGCCTTGCCCGTGTCCGTCAGCACCATGGAGAAAATCTATTCGGGTGACATAAGCGGTACGTCTTCCACGGTCTTCACCGCTGCCTTCGACCCAACCACCAGAACGGGCAGCTATATAGCGCTCGAAAGTTTCGACGGAACGGTGAATGGTCGGCAGGGGGCTTTCAACTTCATTCATTCCGCGTCTACTACGGGCACCAATCGCGCAGATGAGTTTTTCAGCATAGTTGCTGGTAGTGGGACAGGGTATTTGCAAGGGATATCGGGGGCGGGCGGGATTAAGATCGATGCTGATGGTACGCATCGTATTTGGCTGGATTATCAGCTTGGATAGTGCTGCGAATATCGTTGGGTATTGATTTTTCAGGTGAGGTTTTACGTTCTGTCTCAGTCTCTGAAACTTGCACCCTGTCTTCTTCCCGCTTGAGATAGCCCCATGTCAACCGATCCACTCTGTCTGGTTTGTATACCTGCCCTCGTCGTCCTGCTGAAGGCGGCGGAACATCGAAAAGGTTCACCGCTCAATGAGGCGGAAGTGCTTGAGATTCGCGATAACGCCACTTGTATAGCAGTGCCCGTGAGTGCTGCGTTCGCGATGGAAGAAGAACGCGGTTATCCAGACATTGCACCAGAGAATTGTTGGAGCGAGTGGCAGCAGGCCCGCTTATCGGTCTAGAAGGTTCTTCGGTTGGGCTCGCAATCAGAAAGATTGACTGGAAAATGGCAAAAGCAAGGGGGAACGGGGACGGGAAGAGGGGACGGATTTATTTCTTGGTTGAGTGGTTGAGAAATAAATCTGTCCCCTTTTCGCGGTCCCCTTTTTCGCCCTAAGAAGGGCTATGCGGCTATAGCCTTGCAGGTAAGGCGTGAGTTGCTTGGGATTTCGTAGAGTCATGCGCCCTCTCAAGCCTGAGAGGGTGTGAGGTCAGCAGGCTAAGGCAGCGGGCGGGTGAGATTACGGAGCTACTGCCGCACAGGTGGCGTCCAAATTAGCCATGCAAGACGGGTTGGCTGGAGGCTTACTATGGAAAAGCACATTTGGCATGAGTACATGGATGGGCTGGCAATGCAGCAGTTCACGTCTGCTGGGCCGATGGCAAGATGACCTGTAATGTAACGATGGTATTGGTGATGTCTACTTCTCAAACGAGAACGAACACCATAAATTAATGGCACAACACGCTTGCGTTTCGGTGCTCACTTTAATGCTTTACAGAAAGGAATCGTGATGAAGTATTCCGCCATGTTTTTGTGGCTTCCCGTTATAACGCTTGCAGTCATATTGCCGGCAGCGGCCGTAGAACCTTCCCAGCGACTTCAACGTGCCTCAGGTTTGTGGAAGGTAACACCGGCAACCTCGCCGTTTTCCTGGGAGATTTGCGTCGATCAGCAAAAGGACAGGCTGATCGAGGACGACTTATGGTCCAACTTCGAACAGGAATGCAAGATCGAATCGGAAAGCGGCAACGGCGACGGCTACAATTTCGAATCAAGCTGCCCAGACGCGAAGCTGGCAGGCTCGTTCAGGGGCGATCTTGCAAAGTCGTACGTGCTAACGGCCGATACTTCATTTGACTTAAACGGGAAAGCTAAGACGCAGCACACCATCATCAATGGCATCTTTCAAGGCGCATGCCCTGCGGACATGGAACCGGGGGTCAAAAGAATGCGCGGCGGTATGAAGATGAAGAGCCTGTACATTAACCGATAAGCAGTTGGTGGTTGTACATCGCCCCGGTAAATTGACTGTTACCGCCAGCATAGAAATGACCCAGTTCTGCAGGACTGGGTCTCACGGGTCGATTTATTTGATCAGATCAGGCCGGGTGCCTTTGAGGATTTCAGGGTTGACCGTGCCTTGAATCGAACAGGTGATCATGCCTTTGCTGGCTTTGGGCAAATCCTGTGGAGCAGGTTCCACCATCAATATCCGTTCCGCCGTATCGGTCACCAACTTGCCTGCGGTGTCATCGCCGCTTTCTGGCACCCAGGCAGATTGCTTGTGCGACCATATTTGCGGACGTGCGTAGATCCCGTTGACTTCCTCCAGATTGCTTCCCGGCATCTTGTTTAGCTGGGCATAGAGTTCGCTCGGGCTCTGTTGGGTATAGAACCCCCAGCCGATGATACGAGAGCCCATCAACTCCTGGTCCTCGGCGAAAAAGCCAGTCAATGCGACGCCATCGAGTGTGACAGGCTTTTCGAAAACCCAGCGCTGGCCACTCTCGGTTTTAGTACCGCCGATAAGCTTGATTTTGCCGTTGTCCAGAGAGCTTGAAACCTGCTCCTTGAGGCCTGGCTGATTGATGACAGCCAAAGAGTCCGCATCGCAAGCGAGAAAGGTTTGCAGGGCAGGGGTGGCAGCAAAACTGCTGGTGCAGGTCGCCAATGCCACGAATGGAGTGAACAGAAAATGCCATTTCACGAGGTGAGTCCTATCGTTTGAAACGTCGATCGTCGACACCTTACGGCGGGAGTAATCGATAGGTAATCCAGGCGATTATTGAGAGGTGTCGATGATTAAACGAACGTTTTCCTTGTTAACAGCGCGGCGTTTGCCGGCATACATGAGTGATGTCTCCCAGACATCGTAAGTTTTTCGGCAGGTGAGACCACAACGTTAGCGCAATTCGAATATCCAGGAGGTGGGCGTGGCTTCCGCTCCTGGCCGACAGCCGCCCTTTCGCGAAATACGATCCCATCTGGAAAAAAACCTGCTTTGCTTCCTGCCATCCCGCCATGGAGGTGCACATCGCCCCGCTTCTCGCCTCACAACCTCCGACAACTGCACGATCAATTCCCCAGGCCTGAGCCATTAGACGGCCACGTGCCTTTGAGCATGGGGCAGCGTCGCACGCCGTGCTGACGATGTTCGCCCAGAGAATGATGGGAACCGTTCAAACCGCCTAGCCTGCCACCCTGTCAAAGGCGCAATCCTTGAGAACTAACCACCCGATCCCATGGGAGCACTGTACGTGCCTATCGATTTCAGACCCGCTCAAGCCTCGGACGCGCTCGATATTGCGCGCTTCTTTCAACTGACATCGGAGGGCATGGCCGATTACATATGGAGCAAGCTTGCCGCACCGGGAGAAGCACTGCTGAGTGTCGGTGCGTCTCGCTATGCCAGGGAGCAGGGCGACTTTTCCTACAAGAACTGCTTGATGGCCACTTGCGAAGGGCGCGTGATCGGCATGATGCATAGCTATGCCTTGTACGAGACCCCCGACAGGCCTGTTGAGACAGACCCGGTCCTCGCGCCTTATTCCGATATGGAAATACCCGACACCTTGTACATATCCAGTCTGGCTCTGGATGAGGCCTGGCGTAGCCAAGGGCTGGGCGTCGAGTTTCTTCGCCACGCCCAGCAGCGCGCTGAGGACTCTGGCCTGGATGGGCTATGCCTGATCGATTATGCAGAAAACCACGGCGCCCGCCGCTTCTACGAACGTCACGGTTTTCAAATTGTTAAAACCTGCCAAATCGTTCCGCACCCGATGCTGGGCGTAACCGGTGAAGCCTATTTGATGTATCGCCCTACCCACAACGTGCTGGAGAAAAAGCCATGAACAAGACATTGACCGTGTTCCGCGAACTGGATATCCAACCGGTGCGCGACCTTCCCTTTTTTGAAGAGGTCCTGGAAGGTACCCCTCATACGCTGACGTCCAAGTACTATCACGATGAACAGCAAGGTCGCATTTCCGGAGAATGGGAAGCCAGCACCGGAGCGTGGCGCATCGACTACAAAGTTTGGGAGTTCTGCCATGTTCTGAGTGGGCGCTGCGTCATCGAGCTTGAGGGTTGCGCCCCCATCACACTGGCCGCTGGCGACACGTTCATTATCGAACCGGGCGCCAAGGGCAAATGGACCGTGCTGGAAGACATGAAAAAGAACTTCGTGATCCTCTTGCCCGCGAACTAGGTACGGGGTCGCGAAAGGGGCGCGCTCGCGAACTGCAGCTATCGACCGATAGCGGCCTCATGCGAAGGGCTGCTATCGGCCAGAAGCTGCAGATTATTTACTCCTGTAAATCAGGCACGTTCCACGCTGTGGCTTGGTGAATTCAATAACTGAGCAATTCTCTTGCGCAGTTCACCATGCGCCTGCTCATCGTAGGGCGTCGCTGTTTTCCAGTCATAAAACCATACGGGCATTTTGCGACGGTGCTCCGGCTCCGAGGCGAAACGGGGAAAGATGTGGCAGTGCAATTCTGGCTCAGTATTTCCCAAAATTTCGTAGTTCACGCGAAGTGCCCCGGTCGCCTCCAAGACCGCGTCTCCAAGGCGGGCCATATCTAGCAGGTAGGTTACTCTGGCCTCGGCACTCAGATCGTTGAGGCTAGGGACAACGGGGTCGGGTAGCAACAGGCAGTAACCCTGTAAAAATTGGACGTCCCCCATGACTGCCCACCCTGAGGCCATTCGGCAAATTACCTTATCGTTAGTGCCGCTACGAGCTTGCTCTACGCGTTGCGAAATCAGGGGCATGCATTGTCCTTAATGATGTGTAAGCGAGATCTGGCAGTTGCGTTCTATGAAGTTTATGAACGTGCGGACCCTCAAATATTCAAGAACTCTCGCGGCGTCGCTCTTGAATGCACGCCCCTCAATCAGGCAAATGACCAAGCGGCAGCGGACTTTGCGCCTTGACCGTCTGTATCGCAAAGTTGCTGCGGATATCACTCACTCCCGGCAACTTGAGCAAGGTCCCCGTAAGAAAACGTTCGTACCCGCGCAAGTCAGGTACGACCACGTGCAGCAGAAAGTCAGACTCACCTGACACAAGAAAAGCGGAAATCACTTCCGGTAGCGCCAACACCGCTTCGCGGAAGTTCTCCGCTTCTTTTTCGTGATGACGCTCGACCTTGATGCCGACAAACACCGTCAATCCCAGCCCGACTTCATCAGGATCGAGGCTCGCCTGATAACCCCGAATCACGCCCGCCTGCTCCAAGTGACGCACGCGGCGCAGGCAAGGTGAGGCCGACAGGCCTATTTCGTCCGCCAACTGCACATTGGTCAGGCGGCCGTCGCGCTGAAGGGCCGCCAGAATACGGCGGTCGTAGGCGTCGAGTTTGGTTTTTGGCATATCAGGCCTTTTTGAAAATCAGGATTGGTAGAACATGCCAATTCTAGCCATCTATGGGGTTGAAGACGCAAGCACTTGCCCCGGGGTTGAGCGTTAGACTTCCGTCCAGCGCTCAATCAGACGGAGTACCGAGCAATGGAGAACCCAGGGTTGTATCTGTTGGCATTAGCCATGATTTTCCTGATGCCCGGCCCCGACATGATCTTGCTGCTACAGACCGGCGCAAGTCAGGGGCGAGCGGCGGCACTGGCGACGGCAGTGGGCCTGGCCATCGCCCGTGGCTGTCATGTGGCGTTGGCGGCGATGGGCCTGGCGACGCTGTTCAAGGTGGCGCCCTGGACATTCGATGTGGTGCGTATCGCAGGAGCGGCCTATTTGTTGTGGATGGGGGTGCACCTGTTCAAACCGGGCGCGTTCGCCTCATTGGCCGGCACCGGTAAACAGCTTCAGGCAGCGCCCTTGCGATCGGCGATTCAACGGGGTGTGCTGACCAACCTGCTCAATCCCAAAGCGCTGTTGTTCTGCTCAGTGCTGTTGCCTCAATTCATCACGCCTGACGCGGAGCCGGTGACGACGCAGTTTGCGCTGCTCGGCTTGGTGCTGGTGGGGGTAGGCTTCGTGTTCGACAGCAGTTACGCGCTAGCTGGAACCTGGATCGGCGGTTGGCTTGAGCGAAACCCGACAGCACAGCGCATGCAGCGCTGGCTGTTTGGGGGATTGCTGATTGGTTTTGCGGCGCGCCTGGCGTTCATGCAGCAGGCCTGACTGATTGTTACTGAAATCGAGCGCCGTCGGTGCGGCGCTCGATTTCATTGGTGCCGTCATGCACCTGACGGCCTTGGCGAAACTCTCTCCCACTACGTCAAATCACATAAAACCCATGCGTCCCATCCCGCCCCAACTGCTCGACCAGCCCAAACTCCCAATCCAGATACCCCTGCATCGCTTCACGCGGGTTATCAGTCCCTTCATAAGGCCGGCGATAACGGTCACTGCGCGGTACCGCGAGGCTCGTTTCGCCATGCTCCAGCGGACGCTCTTCGGCGATCCAGCGGCCCGTGCCGCCTTCTAGTAAGAACACCGGCTTGCGCGTCAGCGCCTGCAAATCCACGGCAGCAAAACGCGCCAGCAGGCTGCTGCCGCAAGTGACCACATAACGCTCGGCCACAGGCAATTTTTCCAGCGCCTGCGCCAGTTGCGCGCGGATCGCCCAGTGCGCGCCGGGAATATGCCGCTGCACGTAGTTGGCGCTGGTGGTGAAGTCCAGCAGCACGGTGTCGCCTTCGTCCAGCCAGGTCTGCAGTTGCGCGGACTGGATCGACGGCGGCTGGGGCAGGGCGGGTAGCGGTACCTGCCATTCGCCGGTTTCGCTGAAGTCGGCCGCTTCCAGACCGTCCAGCACCGCCACCTGCCAGCCCATCTGCGCCAGCCACGAAGCACTCATGTTGGCGCGCACGCCGTCGTTGTCGAGCAGGACGATCCGCGCGCCGCGCACGCTGGCGGTGTGGTCGGTTTCCTGCACCAGTTGCCCGCCCGGCACCGAGCGGCTGCCCGGCAGATGGCCTTCGGCGTATTCCTCCGGGGTGCGCACGTCGAACAGGTAGGTGGTGCGGTTGCTTTCTGCCTGCCAGGCGTTCAGGCCGCCTTTGGACTGACGCGCCACGCCGGCTTTATCGGCCACGGCGCGGGCACGGTTGGCCGCGCTGGCGCGGGTATCGGCGCTGACGGACGCGAAGCGCTGCGACTGACCGTGAGCCAGTTTCTGCCCGGCCAGGGTCCAGCCGATGGTGCCGTTGCGCAGGGCCGACACCGGGTTGGGGATGCCGGCGTTCACCAGCGACTGGGTGCCGATGATGCTGCGGGTGCGGCCGGCGCAGTTGACGATGACCCGGGTGGCCGGGTCCGGCGCCAGTTCGGCGACGCGCAACACCAGTTCGGCGCCCGGCACGCTGATGCCGCCGGGGATGCTCATGGTCTGGTATTCGTCGAAGCGGCGGGCGTCCAGCACCACCACGTCGGCCTTGTCGTCCAGCAGTTGCTGGACTTCCTCGGCTGCCAGCGACGGCGTATGGCGCTGGCTTTCGACCAGTTCGCCAAAGGCCTTGCTCGGCACGTTGACGTCACGGAACAGTTCGCCGCCAGCCTCGCGCCAGCCGGCCAGACCGCCGTCGAGCACGGCGACGTCGGTGTAACCGAGGGCCAGCAGACGTTCGGCGGCGAGGGCGGCAAGGCCTTCGCCGTCGTCATACACGGTCACCTGGGTGTCGCGCCGGGGCACCCGGGCGTAGACCTCGATTTCCAGTTTCGACAAGGGAATATTGGCCGCGAAAAGCGGGTGCTCCAGGGCGAAGGGCGCTTCTTCGCGCACATCGATCAGGGCGAGTTCATGCTTGGCCAGCAAGTGCTGGCGCAGCTCGGCGTAGGAGCGGGTAGTCGCGGTGCTCATGGGGCGGGGTTCTCTTTGGACAGGTCCCAGATATTGGGCAAGCGGGTGTTGGAGTAACCGGAGATAAAGGGCTTTTCGCTACCGTCGGCGAGGTAGACCGCCCGTTTTACCGCGCCGATGTTGGCGCCATAAACGTGGATGCTGATGGAGACCTGATCGTCATGGGCGTTGCTGACCTGGTGGATGTCGCCGATGTGCGGCGATACCGCCTCCACCTGGCCGGGCGCCAGGCGCACGGCTTCGCCAGCGGGGATCAAGGCGCCGCTGTCGGTGCGGGCAAAGCCCTGCGAATACTCGGCGCCGCGCAACATGCCGATCAGGCCCCAGACCCGGTGGTCGTGGATCGGCGTGCTCTGGCCCGGGCCCCAGACGAAGCTGACCACGGAAAAGCGCTGGCGCGAATCGGCATGCAGCAGGAACTGCTGGTAACGGGTGGGATCGGGTTGCGCCAGATCCTCGGGCAGCCAGTCGTCATGGGCGACCAGTTGCTGCAACAGGTTCTGGCCACGGTCGAGAATGGCGGCTTCCTCGGTTTCCTGGTCGAGCAATTCGGCGAGGTTACCGATGAACTGGCGAAGGCGGTCCAAGCGTAGCGGTTCGGTCATGATTCAGGGCTCAGGCTGCGGTTTTCGAGAACCCTAGCAACCGCCAGATGATTCTCAAAATTCAAATTCTGCATAAGCTAATATGCGTAAAGAGAATTTTAAAGATCAAATATTATTCTTTATTTTTTATATTAGCTTATGCCGGAAAAGAATTTCACAACGGAGGAGCTGATCGTTAGCTTATAAGCGTTCGTTTTGAAGAAAGCGCCTTCTATAACCATCAAGCTTTCTCAACCGCCTCAAGGAGCCCCCCAGCATGAGCGTTCAATTCATCGGCATGATCGGCCATCGCCTGTCTTCGGAAACCCTCGACGCCAGCGGCCCGATCTTCGACAAGGCGTACATCACCCGCTTTGCCCAGGTGCACGAAGACGCCGGTTTCGACCGTCTGCTGGTGGGCTACTGGTCGGATCAGCCGGACGGTTTTCTGGTCACCGCGCTGGCCGGTTTGTCGACGTCGCGGATCAATTTCCTCCTGGCCCACCGTCCCGGCTTTGTTGCCCCGACCCTGGCTGCGCGCAAGTTGGCGACGCTGGAGCAGTTGCTTGACGGCCGCCTGGCGGTGCACGTGATCAGCGGCGGCAACGACGGCGAGCAGCGCAAGGACGGCGACTATCTGGAGCACGACCAGCGCTACGCCCGCACTGATGAATTCCTCGAGGTGGTGCGCAAGGTCTGGACCGAAGAGCAGCCGTTCGACCACCACGGCACGTTCTATCAGGCGCAAAACGCTTTCTCGGCGATCAAGCCGCTGCAGAAACCGCACCTGCCGGTGTATTTCGGTGGATCGTCGCAGGCGGCACTGGAAGTGGCCGGCAAGCACGCCGATGTCTTCGCGCTGTGGGGCGAGTCGCTGGAGCAGACCCGCGAGACCATCGCCGCCGTGCGCGCCGAAGCGGCGCGGCACGGGCGTGAAATCCAGTTCAGCGTGTCGTTCCGGCCGATCATCGCCGACACCGAAGACGCCGCCTGGGCCAAGGCCGACGCCATCCTCACCACCGCCCGCCAGCGTCTTGAGCGCTCTGGCCCGGTGATCGCCAACAAGCCGCAGAGCGTCGGCGCCCAGCGCCTGCTGGACACCGTCGCCCAGGGCGAGCGGGTCGATGAGCGTCTGTGGACCGGCATCGCCGCGCTGGTCGGCGGCGGGCACAACTCCACCGCGCTGGTCGGCACTCCGGAGCAGGTGGCCGATGCCTTGCTGGCCTACTACGACCTTGGCGTGACCACCTTCCTCATTCGCGGTTTCGACCCGGTCAACGACGCCGAGGACTATGGCCGCGAACTGCTGCCGCTGACCCGCGCCAAGGTCGCCGCCCGTGAGGCACAACGCGGCGCCTGATGGTCCTTCTTTCACGCTGAAAACTACGAGACCGCACGCGCGGATCGTCCGCCACCGTGCCTTTCAAGGCACTTGGAGATGTTCCGTGTCCGATGCTCTGCGCGCCACTCAAGTGCGATCCCTGCTTTCGATGCCCGCGAAGTCCTCGCCGGCCTGCTGTTTCTCGGCTTCGGCATCGCTGGCCTGCTGATCGGCAGCGACTACGCCACCGGCACCGCCATGCGCATGGGCGCCGGCTATTTTCCCTGGCTGGTGAGTCTGGCCCTGTGCGGACTGGGCGTGGCGCTGCTGGTGCGCGGGCTTCTGTTGTCCCGCGAGCGGGTGGCGCTGGGTGAGCTGTTCCAGGCGCGGGTGGGCTTGTCCATCGGCGGTAGCGTGGTGGCTTTCGCCTTGCTGCTGCCGAGCCTCGGTCTTGGCCTGTCCACCCTGTTGATGACTCTGCTCAGCGGCCTGGCCCGGCGCCGCGCCAACCTCGCCGAACTGGCCGTGCTCGGCTGCGCGCTGGGGCTGTTCAGCGTGTTGGTGTTCGCCTGGGGGCTGGGCTTGAATCTGCCAGCCTGGCCGGTCTGAGGACGGATCATGGAACTGCTCGACCACCTCGGCATCGGCCTCGAAGCCGCCTTCACCGTGAACAATTTGTTGTACTGCCTGCTCGGCGTCACCCTCGGCACCTTGGTCGGTGTGTTGCCGGGCCTGGGGCCGGTGGCGACCATCGCCATGCTCCTGCCGATCACCTATGGCCTGACCCCGGCCGCCGCGCTGATCATGCTCTCGGGCATCTATTACGGTGCGCAGTACGGCGGCTCGACCACGGCGATTCTGGTCAACCTGCCGGGTGAGTCGTCCTCGGTGGTCACCTGCCTCGACGGCCACGCCATGGCCCGCAAGGGCAGGGCGGGGGCGGCACTGGCAATCGCTGCCATCGGTTCGTTCGTCGCCGGCAGTCTCGCGATTCTGCTGCTAGCCGCCGCCGCCACGCCGCTGGCGGAGGTCGCGCTGAAATTCGGCCCCGCGGAATATTTCTCGCTGATGCTGCTCGGCCTGGTGGCGGCGATCGTGCTGGCCCAGGGTGATGTGCTCAAGGCCGTGGCCATGACCCTGCTCGGGTTGCTGCTCGGGTTGGTGGGCACTGACGTCAACTCCGGTGTCGAGCGTTTCACCTTCGGTATTCCGGCGTTGAGCGACGGCATCAGCTTCGTGGTGATTTCCATGGGCATCTTCGGCATCGCCGAAATCATCGCCAACCTCGAACGCGACCACGGCGGCGTGCCGAAGGTGGCGCGGGTCGGCAGCCTGCTGCCGTCGAAGGAAGACTACCGCCGTAGCTGGAAACCGATCCTGCGCGGCACCGGCCTTGGCGCGCTGCTGGGCGTGCTGCCCGGCGGCGGCGCCATGCTCGGCTCGTTTGCCTCGTACATGGTGGAAAAGCGTCTGGCCAAGCACCCCGAGCGTTTCGGTCAGGGCGCCATCGAAGGCGTCGCCGGCCCCGAATCGGCGAACAACGCCGGTGCGCAGACCTCGTTTATCCCGATGCTGGTGCTGGGCCTGCCGTCCAACGCGGTCATGGCGCTGATGGCCGGCGCCATGATGATCCACGGCATCGTCCCCGGCCCGCAGGTGATCGACGACCGTCCCGAGCTGTTCTGGGGCCTGATCGTCAGCATGTGGATCGGCAACCTGTTGCTGCTGGTGCTCAACCTGCCACTCGTTGGCATCTGGGTGCGCCTGCTGGCGGTGCCGTACCGCCTGCTGTACCCGTCGATCCTGCTGTTCTGCTGCATCGGCGTGTACAGCGTCAACAACAGCCTGTTCGACGTGTTGCTCACCGTTGCCTTCGGCCTGCTCGGCTACCTGTTCATCAAGCTGCACTGCGAGCCGGCGCCGCTGCTGCTCGGCTACCTGCTCGGCCCGCTGATGGAAGAAAACCTGCGCCGCGCGATGTTGCTGTCGCGGGGCGACCCGACGGTGTTCGTCACCCGTCCCCTGAGCCTGACCCTGCTGATCATCTGCGTGCTGGTGGTGGTGCTGATGCTCTCGCCACGGGTTCGCGCCACCCGCCAGGTGGCCTTCAGCGAAGATTGAATCCTTCTACGATCCCTCTGTTCCAGGAACCGCCCATGAAATTCGCCAAACCCCTGAAATTCGCCCTGGCCGCCCTGGCCCTGGGCATCACCGGCCTGGCCCAGGCCGACAATTACCCGAGCCGCGCCGTGACCCTGATCGTGCCGTTCCCGCCGGGTGGCGCGGCGGACACCGTCGGCCGCTACTACGCTGAGCAACTGTCGGCCTCCCTCGGCCAGCCGGTGGTGGTGGACAACAAACCGGGTGCCGGCACCGCCATCGCCGCCGAGGCGGTGGCCAAGGCCAAGCCGGACGGCTACACCTTGTCCCTGGCCACCGCCGGACAACTGGCGATCCTGCCCAACCTGCAAAAAGACCTGCGTTACGACTGGAAGAAAGACTTCGTGCCGGTCGCCGTCGTCGCCTCCGTGCCCAACGTGGTTGCGGTCCAGGCCAGCAGCAAGATCGACTCGCTGGCGGGCCTGATCGCCGAAGCCAAAGCCCATCCCGGGGCGCTGAGCTACTCGTCCTGCGGCAACGGCACGCTGTGCCACCTCTCCGGTGAACTGCTCAAGCACCTGTCCGGCGCGGACCTGCTGCACGTTCCGTACAAAGGCAGCGCACCGGCGGTGACCGGCCTGCTCGGCGGCGAAATCGACGTCGCCGTCGACACCCTGACCGTGCTCGCGCCACAGATCCAGGCCGGCAAACTCAAGGGCCTGGTCCTGAGCAGCGCCGAGCGCTCGCCGTTGCTGCCTAACGTACCCAGCGCCACCGAAGCCGGGCTGCCGGGGTTTGTCGCTTCGGGCTGGTTCGGCATCGTCCTGCCCAAAGGCGCCGCGCCGGAGCTGGTGCAGAAACTGAGCGGCGCCATCGACGTTATTGCCAAGGCGCCACAGACCGCCGAGCGCTTTGGCCAGAACGGCATCAGCGTCGAGCACAGCTCGCCTGCCGGGTTCGCCGAGCTGATCGCGCAGGACAACAAGCGCTGGGGGGAAGTGATCGAGGCGGGGAAAATTACCTTGGAGTGAGGTTGTCGATATCGAGTGCTGCTTCGGCGGCGCTCGCTCGGGTCGGTGCCCACCCGGCACCCGATCTTTCACTGATCGTAAAAACACTTTTCACCAAACCCCCTCTGCCCGCACCCCCAGCACCCAGCTACGCTTGCCCTTTTGCGACAGGGTGAAGTACGCATGGCGCGCCTGGATATCAATCGCTCCGGCGAGCTGGAGGTGTTCGTTCGGGTGGTCGAGACGGGCAGTTTCTCGGCGGCGGCGCGGGATCTGCGGATGACGCCATCTGCTGTGAGCAAGCTGGTGGCACGCCTGGAGACCCGTCTGGGCTCGCGGCTGTTCAATCGCTCCACCCGGCAACTAAGCCTGACCCAGGAAGGCCGCGCCTATCACGAGCGCGGTGTGTGCCTGCTCGCTGATCTGGATGAGCTGGAGCGCAATGTCGCATCGCAGGACGCACCCCGCGGCCGGGTGCGGATCAACGCCAACCTGGCGTTCGCCTGGCATTTTCTGTTGCCGCTGGTGCCGTTGATGACCGAGCGGTTGCCGCAGGTGATGCTGGATCTGGTCCTCACCGATGAAGTGGTCGATGTGCTCGGCCAGCGCACCGATATCGCCGTGCGCGCAGGGCCGATGAAGGATTCCAGTCTGGTGGCGCGCAAGCTGGGGCAGACGCCGATGGTGATCGTCGGCTCGCCGGACTATTTGCAACGCCATGGCACCCCGGACAGCCCGACCGCGCTGCAACGCCACAATCTGCTGACCGCCAATTACCGACGTGCCTATAACGGCTGGCCGCTGCTGGACGGTGGCGAGGTGGTCAAGGTCGTCACCCAGGGCAGTGTCCAGGCCAGCGACGGTGAAGCCCTGCGCCAACTGGCCCTGAACGGCACCGGGCTGGCGCGGCTGGCGCTGTTCCGGGTGCGCGAGGACATCGCCGCCGGGCGGCTGGTGCCGGTGATGGAAGTGTTCAACCCCGGGGATCTGGAAGAGATCCACGCGGTGTTTGTCGGCCAGGATGGCCATGTACCGTTGCGGGTGCGCGCGGTGCTGGATTTTCTTGTCGAGCACGTTCACGTCGAATAAGCGCCGTGCTCCCATCCTTGGCGTCGAGGTGCGGTTCGTGAGCAGTCAGGCAATTTCCATCGGCGTCGATCTCGGCACGTCCAGCACCCGTGCGGTAGCGCTGGATGCCGAGGGCAACCTGCGCGGTGCGGCTCGGGTGGGCGCTGTCCCGCTGGGGCAACGGGCGGGGCAGGGCATTGCTTTCGATGCGCTGTTCGAATCGGTACTGGTGGCCATTGCCCAGGCGCTCGCCGAGGCGGGGAGCACGCCGGGGCAGGTGGCCGGGGTCGCCATCTGCGGGCAGATGGCGGGGTTGTGCGCGGTGGATGCTCGCGGCCAGGCGCTGGGGCCCTGCGATTCCTGGCTGGACCTGGACTGCGCCAGCACCCTCGACCTGCTGCGGCCGCATGAAGACGAGATCATCCAGCGCTCCGGCAGCCAGTTGATCGCCGGCCATGCGGCGAAGTGGCTGCAGATGCGCGAGCAGCAGCCCGAGCGCTATCGCGCGGTGTGCAAGCTGACCACGCCATCGGCGCTGGTCGCCCTGCAACTGGCCGGGCTGGACGGCAGCGAGGCGTTTTTTGACACCACTCATCTGGGTTTCAACAACGTTGCCGATAGCCCCGCTGCGCGCTGGAACCTGGAACTGGTGCGCGCGCTTGGCCTCGATGTCGCCCATCTGCCGCGAATCGTCGAACCCTGGGAACGCATCGGCGGGTTGTCCAGTGCATGCGCCGAGCGCCTGGGCCTGTTGCCGGGCACGCCGATCTTTGCCGGTTGCGGCGATATCGCGGCGACCCTGCTGGGCAGCGCCGCGTTCGAGGACGGCCAGTTGCTGGACATCGCCGGCACCGGTTCGGTGCTCTGTGCGGTGCGCCGTGATTTCGCCGTCGACCGCCAGCACAAGACCCTGCTGACTCTGCGCCACTGTTTGCCGGATCTGTACTACAGCGCCGGTTACGTTGGCGGCGGCGGGCTGAATCTCGACTGGCTGGCGTCACTGCGCGAGCAGGTACGCCCGCCGCACGAGGTCAGCGCGGCGTTGCGCGAGCACGGCGCCGCGCCGCCCTTGTTGTTTGCGCCGCATATGGGCGGGCGCCATCTGCCGTTGGCGGCGGACCGGCGTGGAGCCTTTGTCGGGCTGTCCTGGCAACACAGTCTGGCCGATTTGCAGCGGGCGATGATCGAGGCGACCGCCTATGAATACGCCGGATTTCTCGACGCGATGGCCACCACCGGCCTGCGCTCGGGTGCGGGCCCGGTGCTGGTGGTCGGCGGTGGTGCCGCTAGCGAGGCATGCAGCCAGATCAAGGCGGACGTGCTGGGCTTGCCCTATCGCCGGCATGGCGTGTTCGAGGCGGCGGCGCTCGGCGCGGCGTTGTTGGCGGGGTATGGCGCCGGCGTCTTCAGCGACCTGCGCGAGGCGGCGTTGCACGCGGCGGGCACCCCGGGCGGCGTGGTCCAGCCGGACCCGGCGCGACACGCCCTCTACCGACAGCGGCGACAGGTGCAGGCGCGCATGCAGGCGGCGCTGGCGCCGGTGTTCGCTGAGCTGGCGCAATTGCCGCGGATCTAGCCCGGCGCAGTTCACGCCTCGACGGGCGTCAGCAGCCGCCGCGCGGGCGTGTCCAGTTCGTTGAAGTAGCGCACCGCGAAATCGACGAAGGCCTTGACCCGCCGCGGCAGTTTCTTGCCGCCCTCGGTGAGCAGGTGAAAGCCGGTGGCCGGGCAACTGAAGTCTTCCAGCAGCGGCACCAGGCGGTTTTCCTGGATGTCCTCGGCCACTTCCCAGACGGATTTCCAGGCGATGCCCAGCCCTTGCAGCGTCCACTGGCGCAGGGTGAAACCGTCGTTGACCAGGCGGTTGCCCTTGACCTGCACCGAGAAGGTTTCGCCGTCGCGGGTGAAGCGCCATTTGTCCTGGGGGAAGTCCGCCTGCAGGTGGATCAGGCAGTTGTGCGCCGCCAGGTCTTCGGGGGATTGCGGTGCGCCGTGGCGGGCCAGGTAATCGGGGGAGCAGCAGACGATGCGCCGGTCACCGCCGAGGGAGCGGGCGACCAGCGTGCTGTCGGGCAGATTGCCGTAGC
Source organism: Pseudomonas sp. Marseille-P9899 (assembly GCF_903166565.1). Lineage (NCBI taxonomy): Bacteria > Pseudomonadati > Pseudomonadota > Gammaproteobacteria > Pseudomonadales > Pseudomonadaceae > Pseudomonas > Pseudomonas sp. Marseille-P9899. The sequence goes on along the minus strand of NZ_CAESCG010000001.1, from coordinate 2,125,246 downwards.
GGATGGCGATGTCCGAGCCGGACTCGACGAAGTCCAGCAGGCGGTCGGTGAAGAACAGGCGCACGGTGACGTGGGGGTGTTCCTCGACGAAGGCGTCCACCAACTGGCTGACCCACTGGCGACCCAGGTCGGTGGGGCAGGTGACGCCGATGGTGCCGCGCAACTGGGCGCTGCCGCCGCGGATAACGCTGTCCAGCGCCTCGACGTCTTCGAGGATTTTCAGCGCCGCCTCGAACAGATAAAGGCCCTCGGCGGTAGGGCTCAGGCCGCGGGTATTACGTTTGACCAGGCGCAAACCATAGAACTCTTCCATGGCCTTGAGGCGGCCGCTCATGGCCGCGGGCGAGAGACCCAACTGGCGCCCGGCCATCGACAGCGAACCGGCCTGCACCACCAGTCGAAACAAGCGCAGGTCCTGAAGTCTATCGGCCATGAAGTGTGCTCCTCATCATTGTTTTATTCAGTATGGCGGACGCCATTCTTCATGCCTGGTTAAAGCCTGGCAATCACCGCGTTCAATAAGTCTGAATAAATAACCGCAGCTTTCAGTCTGGCTGAAAAGTCATTCCGGGAAACTCGAATACCTGCTTGTCCGGCGGGCTCCTAAGATGGCGACAGGCTCAACGCTAAGAGGAGTTGAAAGATGTCCGCACTATCGAGTCAAGCAATCAACGGCACCCCGCACGTCACCGATCTGTTTCGCAGCGCCATGGGCCGCTTCGCCGCGTCCGTGACCCTGGTCACCACCATCGACGAGCACTGCTGCCCCCACGGCCTGGCGGCCACCGCGTTCTCCTCGGTTTCCATGGACCCGGCGTCGGCGCTGGTCTGCGTCAACCGCAGCAGCAGCGCTTCGCCCATCATCAAGCGCTCCGGGCTGTTCTGCGTGAACATGCTGCAACGCGAACACGAGGCGCTGTGCGCCATCTTCAGCAAGCCGGAATTGCGTGACCGGCGCTTCGTTGATGGCGACTGGGCAGTGGGTGAAAACGGCCTGCGCTATTTGCTCGACGCCCAGGCGTCGATCTTCTGCGAAGTTGTTCAGGAAGTGGATTACGGCTCGCACACCATCTTTATCGGCAATGTCATGAACGTAATAACCCAGTCGCTGGAATCACCCCTGGTTTATATGGGTGGTCGTTTCCGCGAACTGGCAGCCTGAGTGCAATAACCGTACCCCTCCAATAAATACAAGAAGTGGTGTTCACATGTATGGCTTCAGTTCCAGGGCGCGCGTGCTGCTGCCCTCCCTCAAGCTGTCCGCGCAGGCTTCCGGTATCACCGGTCCGCTGCTCGGCCTGCTGCTGTTGTGTCTGGTGCTCAGCCTTGCCACCGACGCTTTCCTCACCGTTGGCAACCTCCTCAATATCCTCGATCAGGTGACCGTGCTCGGCATCATGGCGCTGGGCATGACCCTGGTGATCCTGATCGGTGGCATCGACCTGTCGGTGGGCGCGGTGCTGGCCGTGTCGATCATGGTCATGAGCTGGGCCGAACGGGTGCTTGGCCTGCCGATGGGCCTGGCGATCGGCGCCGCCTTGCTCACCGGCGCCGCCTGTGGCGGTATTACCGCCGGCCTTGTGGTGCGAGCGGGGCTGCCGTCGTTCATCGCCACCCTGGCGATGATGTCGATGGCCCGTGGGGTCGCCTACATGGTCACCGATGGCACCCAGATCAGCGGCTTTCCCGAGTGGTTCGGCAATCTGTCGATCATCCGCTATGCCGGCTTCATCTCGCTCACCGTGGCCTGCTTCGTGGTGCTCGCCGTACTGTTCTGGTTCGTCATGCGCTTTACCGTGGCCGGACGCAGCCTCTACGCCATCGGCGGCAGTGCCAGGGTCGCCAAACTGTCCGGCATCCGGGTCAAGACCCACACCGCCATCGTCTATGTGATCTGCGGCATCACCGCGGCGCTCGGCGGGGTGATTCTCACCTCGCGGCTGGACACCGCCGGCGCCGGTGCCGGGGTTGGTTATGAGCTGGACGTGATCGCCGCCGTGGTGATCGGCGGCGGCAGCCTCAAGGGCGGCGTCGGCAGTGTCGCCGGCACGCTGGTTGGCGTGCTGATCATTGGCGTGCTGCGCAACGGCCTGAACCTCGCCGGGATTTCCCCCTTCGTCCAGCAGGTGATCATCGGCGCGGTCATCGCCGCCGCGGTGATGCTCGACGCGATGAAACGCAAGAACGCCTGACCCCCAAAAAGCCCCTCACAACCACAATAAATTCCGGAGGCGTCCATGAACGTTTTCTCTGCGCCCGTGCGCGCGTTTTTTGCCCTGCTGCTGCTGCTCTTGCCGGCGCTGGCCCATGCCGAGAGCAAACCGCTCAAGGTCGGCATGTCGATCCCCAGCCTGCAATGGGTGTTCTACCTGATGGTGCGTGACGGTGTAATGGAACAGGCCCAGGGCCTGGGCATCGAGCAGGTGCTGGTGGCCGACGCCCAGGCTGACCCGGCGCGCCAGGTCAGCCAGATTCAGGACATGCTCAGCAAAGGCATCGATGTGCTGCTGTACACCGCCACCGGCTCGGCCGCGTCTGCGGTGCCGGTGAGGCTGGCCAAGCAGCAGGGCGTGCCGGTGGTGTGCGTCGACAACTTCCCGAAGAACGTCGAATGCGATGCCTACATTTCCACCGACAACACCGGCGCTGCCGCCGAACTGGCCCGCCAGGTGGTGCGCCTGACCGGTCCGCAGGCCCAGGTCGGCCTGCTTCAGGGCACCCTCGGCGACACCACCGAACTGACCCGTGCCGAAGGCTTCGATGTCGAACTGGCGAAGACCCCGGGCATCCAGGTGGTTGACCGCAAGCCCACCGACTGGCTGCAGGACAACGGCTTCAAGGTCGCCCAGGACATGCTGCAGAAGCACCCCGGCATCAACGTCTTCGTCGGCCGCTCGGATGCCCCGGCCCTCGGTGCGGCGCAGGCCGTGCGGGTGGCCAACGTCGAGCACAAGGTGTGGATCTTCGGTTACGACGGCCTGCCCGCAGCGCTGGAGGCGGTACGCGACGGCAAGATGGACATGACCATCACCCAGCAGGCCGTGGAAATGGGCCGCACCGCGCTGCGCACTGCGGTTGCGCTGAAAGCCGGCCAGACGGTGGAGAAGCGCCAGTTGCTGCCGGCCTTCGTCACCACCCGCGACAACGTCGATGCCTTCATCGCCCGGCACCCCTAGGAGTCTGACCATGAATCCGACAACCGTTGACGCGCCGTTGTTTCGCGCCGAGCAACTGGGCATGTCCTTCAACACCGTTTGCGTGCTGGAGAGCATCAGCCTGGAGATCGGCCGCGGTGAAGTGGTGGCGTTGCTGGGCGAGAACGGCGCCGGCAAATCGACCCTGTCGTCGATCATCGCCGGCTCGCTGTGCCCGACCCGCGGCAGCATGCAGCTCGATGGCCAGCCTTACGCGCCGACCTGCCCGAAGGACGCCATTGCCCTTGGCGTGAACATGATCCATCAAGAGATTCAGTTGCTGCCTGAGCTGAGCGTGGCGGAGAACATCTTCCTCGGCCATCTGCCCACCCGCCACGGCATGCTGGATCGCGAGCGCATGCGCCGCGAGGCACGGGTGCAGCTCGAACGCCTGGGGCTGGATATTTCGCCGGACACCCTGGTGCGCGACCTGCGTATTGCCGCCCAGCAACTGGTGGAAATCGCCAAGGCGCTGACCCTGGAATCGCGCCTGCTGATCCTCGATGAGCCGACCGCCGCGCTAGGGGCGGAAGAGACCGAGTTGCTGTTCCGGCAGATCGAGGCGCTCAAGCGCGAAGGGGTGTCGTTCATCTACATCAGCCACCGCATGGAAGAGATCGGCCGCATCGCCGACCGCGTGCTGGTGATGCGCGACGGTCATCTGGTGGCCCGCCATGAGCGCGCCGATGTGGCGGTGGACACGCTGGTGGCGCAGATGGTCGGGCGCTCCATCGAGCGGCTGTTCCCGGCCATTGCCGCGCCGCAGTCGAATGAGGTGCTGCAGGTGCGCGGGCTGTCGTGCCGGAGCAAGCGCTTTCGCGATATTTCCTTCTCGGTGCGCGGGGGCGAGGTGTTCGGCATCGCCGGCATGGTCGGCGCCGGGCGCAGCGAAGTGATCCGCGCCATTGCCGGAGTCGATCCGGTGGCCAGCGGTGAGGTGCGGGTGGACGGCAAACCGTTGCGCCTGGACGGCGTGCGCGCCTCGATCGCGGCCGGGGTGGTGCTGGTGCCCGAAGACCGCAAGGGCGAGGGCGTGGTGCTCGACCATTCGATCGCCGAGAACCTGGCTTACTGCAATCTCGATCGCCTCGGCGCGCGTGGCCTGCTGTCGCGGCGGCGCATCGACGCCTTCGCCAGCGAGCGTATCGCCAGCCTCGGGGTCAAGGGCGACCCGGGCAAGCACCTGGACAAACTCTCCGGCGGCAACCAGCAGAAGGTGGTGATTGCCAAATGGATCGCCCGCGAGCCGCGGGTAATCATCCTCGACGAGCCCACCCGCGGTATCGACATGGGCGCCCGCGCGGCGATCTACCAGTTGATCGCCGACCTCGCCGCCACCGGCGCGGCAGTGGTGGTGGTCAGTTCCGACCTGGACGAAGTGATCGGCCTGTCGCACCGGGTGATGGTCATGGCCCGCGGCGCCAGCCAGGGCATTCTCGACGGTGAGCAAGTCGCGCCGGAATCGATCATGGCACTGGCCACGGCCTGAGGAGGTTTTCCATGCAAACCCTCGAATACCGGCACCTGGATGAAACGCCGTTCGCGTCCCTGCTGGACCTGCGCGGCAAGGTCGCGGTGGTCACCGGCGGCAGCTCCGGCATCGGTCTGGACATCAGCCGGCGGCTGGCCCAGGCCGGCGCCCGCGTGGTGATCGGCAGCCTGGCGCGCGAGCGCACCGACGAGCTGCTGGAAGCGGGTCTGGCGGTGAGTTTCGTCGCCACCGACGTGTCGCGCCGCGAGCAGATCGAACGGCTCGCGACCGAGGCGGGCGGGCAGGGCGGCCTGGATATCTGGGTGAACAACGCCGGGATCTATCCGCTCAAGCCTGTCGAGGCAGTGGACGAGGACTTCTGGGACCGCATGCAGGCGATCAACACCCGCGCCGCGTTCTTCGGCGCCCAGTGCGCCCGCGTCCAGATGCTCCGCCACGGCCGTGGCGGCAGCATCGTCAACCTGTCCTCGGTGTGCGGCCATCGGCCCATGGCCAACCACGTCACCTACGACACCAGCAAGGGCGCAATCCTGGCGATGACCCGCAGCCTGGCCAAGGACCTCAGCCGCGACGGCATCCGCGTCAACTCGATTTCGCCGGGGCTGACCGCGACGCCCGGCAACCTCGAACCGGAACTGTTCCGCCAGCACCAGCAGAACCGGGTGCTGGAAAACATCCCGCTGGGCCGCCCCGGCGAGCCGTTCGAGATCGCCAACGTGGCGCTGTTCCTGGCCTCGCCCCTGGCGTCCTACATCACCGGCACCGACATCACGGTCGACGGCGGCTGGCTGCTTCACGGCAGTTGATCCCGCGACCCATCGCCAGGGTGCCCGCGTGGGCGCCGTGGCCCGCTATCGCCTGATAGCCACTTGTAAGGAGAACCACGATGAAACTCGCAATGTTCATGCAGCCCTTGCACCACAAGGGCTGGGACTACCATGAGATGTACGATCAGGACATCGCCTGCGTCGTGCATGCGGACAAGGTCGGCTACGACGAAGTCTGGGTTGGCGAGCACACCTCCCAGCGCACCGAGCCGATCACCAACTCGCTGCAATTTCTCTCCGCGCTGATCCCGCTGACCCAGCGCATCAAGCTGTGCACCGGCGTGCTCAACCTGCCGCACCATCATCCAGCGCGGATCGCCGCTGACGCTGCGATGTTCGACCACATGAGCCGCGGTCGTTTCCTCATGGGCATCGGCCCCGGCGGCCTGGCCTCGGACTTCGAGGTCTACGGCAGCAATGGCAAGGACCGCGGGCGGATGATGGTCGAGTGCTACGAGATGATCCAGCGCATCTGGGGCAGCGACGCGCCGTACCAGTTCGCTGGCGAGTTCTTCGATGTCTCGCTGGTCAACTCGGTCAACCACGAACTGGAAATCGGCTACATGCCCAAGCCGTTCCAGCAGCCATTCCCGCGGGTGGCGACCACCGCCATGAGTCCGTTCTCCGGCACCGCCAAGCTGGCCGGCAGCCGCGACTGGGATTTGATGTCGGCCAACTTCAACCCGACCGCCACCGTCGCCTCCCACTGGCAGGCCTACCGCCAGGGCGCCGAGGCGGCCGGGCACCAGGCCGACCCGCGCAACTGGCGGGTGGCACGCTCGGTGTTCGTCGCCGACTCCAAGGCCCAGGCCGAGGACTACCTGGCCGACCCCGACTGCACCCTGCGGCGCTACTTCGACTACATGATCGACAACCTCGCCAGCAACAACTACATGCAGATCTTCAAGACCCGGCCGGACATGACCGACGCCGAAGTCACCGTCGATCATTGCATCCGCGAAATGGTGATCTACGGCGATGCCGACAGCGTGGTCCAGCAACTGATCGCGTTCAGCGAGCAGACCGGCCCGTTCGGCACCCTGATGACCACCTTCCACGAGTGGGACAACGAGGCCCTGTGGCGCCGCTCCATGGAGCTCACCGCCCGCGAAGTGATGCCGCAACTGAGCCGTTTCATGCAGCCCCGGCTTGACGCCGCGCTGGCCGTCGGCGCCTGAGCGCCGTCCCCGAAAGACTACTGATCCACAGGTGGAAAATGACCCTGACAGTCGATTCAAAGCACGCCGATGAATTTGCCCTGACGCCCGCCGAACTGGCGCGGCTGCGAGACAAGGCGCAGTTCATCCGGCTGGAAACCATACGCCTCATCGAGATCGCCAAGGTCGGCCACTACACCTCGGTGTTCTCCGCGGCCGAGCTGTTCGCCGCGCTGTATTACGACGTGATGTCGCTGCGTCATGGCGAGCCGAAATGGGCCGGACGCGACCGCTTCATGATGGGCAAGGGCCACGCCGCCGTCGGCCTGTTCCCGGTACTGGTGGAGTGGGGCTTCTTCGCCAGGGAGATCCTCGACGGCTACACCCGCCTGGGCAATCCGCTGGGCGATCACCCGGACATGCGCAAGGTGCCGGGGGTGGACTTCTCCTCCGGCTCCATCGGCCACGCCCTATCGGGCGGGCTGGGCATGGCCATGGCCGGGCGCATGCTCGGCCAGGACTTCACCACCTTCGTCATGCTCGGTGACGGCGAGATGCAGGAAGGTCAGGTGTGGGAGGCGGCAATGGCGGCGTCCCACCACAAGGTCGGCAGCCTGGTGGCGATCGTCGATCGCAACGGCTTCCAGCTCGATGGCAGCGTCGATGACGTGATCGGCATCGAACCGCTGGCGGACAAATGGCGTGCTTTCGGCTGGGACGTGTACGACGTCGACGGCCACAACCTCGCCGAACTGACGCCGCTGCTGCGGCGGATCAAGGCCGAGCGCAACCGCGAGCGGCCGGTGTGCATCATCGCTCAGACGCTCAAGGGCAAAGGCGTCTCCTACATGGAGACCGAGCCGGGCTGGCACCTGGGCTACCTCGACCCGGAAGACGCCCAGCGCGCCATCGATGAAATCAAGAGCAAGGTGATCTGAACATGAACACTGCACCCCTGTCCGCGAACTCCTGGCAGTACCGCGCCCTGAACACCCAGACGCCGGGCCTCGACGCGTTGTCCGACGCCTTGCTCGAGCTGGTCGAGCAGGGCGAACCGGTGGTCGCAGGCACCGCCGACCTGCAGTACTCCAACGGCCTGGCGAAATTCGCCGAACACTGCCCGGAGCGCTTCGTGCAGTTCGGCATTTCCGAGCAGAACATGGTGTCTTGCGCCGCCGGCATGGCCGCGGTGGGCATGAAGCCTTTCGTCGCGACCTTTGCCTCGTTCCTGCCGCTGCTGTGCTGTGAGCAGATCCGCATGGACATCGCCTATTCGGCGCTGCCGGTGCGCCTGATCGGCCACCACGCGGGTATCTCGCTGGGCTTCTACGGCACCTCGCACCACGCCACCGAAGACCTGGCGATCATGCGCGCCATCGCCGATATCACCATCGTCGCCCCGGCCGATGCCAACCAGTTGAAGGCGGCGATCAAGGCTTCGGCCCATCACCCGCAGCCGATCTATTTCCGTATTCAGCGCGGGCGTGATCCGGTGGTCTACGAGCAGGAGCCGCTGTTCGAATTCGGCAAGGCCACCGCGCTGCTGACCGGCGAAGAACTGACCATCATCGCCACCGGTTCCACCGTGCACCCGGCGTTGCAGGCCGCTCGCGCGCTCAACGCCCAGGGCCGCTCGGTGGGCGTGCTGGACATGACCACGGTCAAGCCGCTGGATGTCGAGGCGGTGTTGCGCGTGGCACGGCAAAGCCGGGCGATCCTCACCGTCGAAGAGCACAACATCCTCGGCGGGCTGGGGGGCGCGGTCTGTGAAGTGATCGCCGAGGCTGGCATCGGCACCCGTGTCCGTCGCCACGGGATCTATGACGAGTACAGCCTGATCGCACCGCCGACCCACCTGTATCGCCATTACCGCCTGGACGCCGAAGGCATCGAAAGCGTGGCCCGCGAGCTGATCGACTGAGCCTGAGCGGGGCGGGCTCAGTGCCTGCCCCGCATCCCTTGCGTACTTGCCCAACAACAATAATCAGAGCGCAAGCATGAACCTGATCCCCCCTGATTACCGCTGCCCCGGCGGCTGACTCTTCTCGCGACAACCCCACAGCAAACGACTCGCGCTGCGATCTGGCAGCGGGTGAGTGCGCCTGTTTCCGCGCGCCCGCCAGGGATGGCTGTCGCCCGCTGTTTCCGATCGCCCGCACAACAACGACAACAATGAGCGGAGCAAGACCATGAAACGTATTTCCCTGAATCTCCTTGCCGGGACGACCCTGACCAGCCTGCTGTTGCCGGTACCGGCCGGTGCCCTGGAATTTACCGGCTACCTGCGCAGCGGCATCGGCGGCGCCGACGGCGGTGGCACGCAAAGCTGCTTCCAGTTGCCCGGCGCACCGTCCAAATACCGTCTGGGCAACGAATGCGAGCAACTTGCCGAGCTGCAACTGGCCCAAGACCTGATCAAACCCGGCGATGGTTCGACCCTTGGCGTCGAAGGCATGGCCCAGTTATTCAATGCCTATGGCCACGACCTGAAGTTCCGTGGCGAGCATGGCTACTCGCGGATGGTCCAGTTGTACGCGCAATGGCGTGACATGCCCGCGCTCAATGGCGGCTCGTTCTGGGCCGGGCGCCGTTACTACCGACGCAACGACATCCACATCTCCGATTACTTCTACTGGAACCAGAGCGCCACTGGTTTTGGCTTCGATGAAGTGGCGATCGGTGACCTGAAATACAGCTATGTGTTTTCGCGCAAGGACAACCTGTTCCAGGAGCCCTATATCAACCGGCATGACCTCAATGTCGGCGGTTTCCAGAGCAATCCCGGAGGCGAGATCGAGCTGGGCGTGAGCTATCTGCAACGACCGGACAGCCGTGACAGTCACAGTGGCTGGTCGGTGGCGATGCAGCACAAGCAGAAGGGTTTTCTCGGCGGCCTCAACACCGTCGCCCTGCAATACGGTCGCGGGCCGGGCACGGCGCTGGGGTATACCGGCGACCCGACCCTGGACCGCGACAACCAGAGCTGGCGGGTGGTGGAGTATTTCGACTGGCAGGTGACGCCGCGGTTTGGCGGGCAGTTCCAGGTGGTCTACCAGAAGGACAAGCGCCCGCAGGGCGGCGACCAGGACTGGCTGTCGGTGGGTGTGCGGCCGGTGTATGCCTTGAGCGAGCAGTTCAAGTTGATCACCGAACTGGGGCACGACCAGATCGACGCAGCGGATGGCACCCGAAAACTGACCAAGTTCACCGTGGCGCCAACCTGGTCACCCAAGGGACCGGGCTTCTGGACCCGGCCGGAGGTGCGTCTGTATTACACCTGGGCGCAGTGGAACGAGGCGGCGCAGCGGGCGGCCAACCAGTTGATGGCGGGCTCGGCGTTGTCTGATAGCGGGGCGTTTGGTAGCGCGTTGCATGGCGGGAATTTCGGGGTGCAGGTGGAGTATTGGTGGAAGTGAGGTAGGGGGGCTGAGGCCTGGCAACAGCGTCGTTCCCGCCAGGCCTCATCGCTGGCAAGCCAGCGCCCACAGGATCGATGCCATGCCCCGATCCTGAGGTCAGCAAGGACCTTGTGGGAGCCGGTCTTGCCGGCGATGAGGCCGCCAAGCGGCCTAACCGCGAAGCCTTACCAAACCACCTCGGTACTGCGCAGCCATTGATGAATCGACTCCCGTCGCGGCTGCCAGCCCAGCAGTTGCCGGGCATTTACTGCCCGTACCCGGCTGTTCGAGCCGATGGCGAAACGCGCCCAGTCTCCCAGTTCGGCAATCGCATCCTCCGCCGGCCAGCTTTCGATGCGGCCTTCGAAGCCCAGCGCATGGCTGATCGAGGTGGCGATTTCGATAAACGATGCTTCGCCATTCTCGGCAAAGAACAACGACGCCGACGGCGCCTTTTCCACCGCCAGGCGGTACAGCTCGGCGAGGTCTTCGATGTGCACGTTGGACCAGCGATGCACGCCCGCACCCAGGTAGGCACCCGCGCCGAACTGACGGGATTTCGCCAGCAGTTTCGGCAGTTGGTCGCTGGCGGTCGGCAGGCCGAGGGCATCGCCGTAGATCATGGTGGGGCAGAACACCACGGCGCGAATGCCGTCTTCCACGCCGGTACGGCGTACTCGCTGGTTGATCGCCACGCGGTCGCGGCGGATGTCCATCGGTTCGAACGGCGTCTCGTCAGTGAAGATCGCCTCGCGCTCATAGGCGCCACGGGCATCGTCACCGACCACGCTGGAGCCGGAGGTGTGAATGAACGCCTTGCCGCTGCCACGCAGGGCGTTGATGAAGGTCTCGACGCTGGCGAGGTGGTCGGAGTCTGCCGTGTGCACCACGGCGTCGGCGGCCTGCGCCTCGCGGGTGAGGATGAAGGCGTCGTCCAGGGTGCCGAGCACCGGGCGGATACCCAGCGCCTGCAAGGCATCACGTTTGGCAGGATCGCGAATCAGGCCGGTAACCTCGTGTCCGGCATCGGCCAGGTACTTGGCAACGGAACCGCCGATGTAACCGGAGGCGCCGGTTATGAAAATTTTCATTGAAGACCTTTGTTGTTTGAGAGTTGAAGGAAACGCGTTGAGCGCAACCCTAGGGTAGAAATCTGCCGCCACCCCCACCAGCCGCTGACCGGGAACAACAGTTGTGAGGTCAAGTCGTAGCGGTTTTTTGCGAATTCTGTTTACGCGGGAAGTGAATACGCCCGGCGTGCCGATCCGTAATAGATTCGCGCCGATAACAACGACAAGAGGCGCAGCACCATGGATTACCAACTGACCGGCAAGAACGTCCTGATCACTGGCGGTGCCACCGGCATCGGCCGGGCGATCGCCCAGTGCTTTCTCGATGAGGGCGCCAGGGTAGTGGTCAGCGGCCTGACCGACGAACAGGTCGAGCAGGCCTGTCACGAACTTGGTCCGAACTGCAGCGGCATGGCCGGTGACCTGACTCAGCCCGGTGCCGCCGAGGCCCTAGCTGATTTCGCCCGACGCCAAGGGTGCGTGGACTACCTGATCAACTGCGTGGGCATTTTCGAAGTGCGCGACTTCTTCGAGACCGACGATGCCCAGTGGTTTCGGTACTTCGACGTCAACGTCATGACCGCGGTGCGCATGAGTCGCCTGCTGATGGCCGACATGCTGGCGGCGGGCGAGGGCTCGATCGTGTTCATCAGCAGCGAGTCGGGGGTCAAGCCGCAGCCGTGGATGGTTCACTACGGGGCGATGAAGTCCTGCCTGCTCGGCGTGTCCCGCGCCCTGGCCGAGCTGACCAAGGGCACCGCGGTGCGGGTCAACAGCATTCTGCCGGGGCCGACCAGCACCGACGCGGTGAAGCGTTATCACGCAGAGATCGCCGAGGAAAAAGGCATCAGCCCGCAGCAGGTGGTGGCCGACTACTTCGACCAGACCGAACCCACCTCGCTGATCCGGCGCATGATCGAGCCCGAGGAAGTGGCCCGCAGCGTGCTGCACCTGGCTGCATCACCGGCCCTCAACGGCATGGCGATGCGCGTCGAGGGCGGGACCATTCGCAGCATCCTCTGAGGTTGATCAGCAGGCCGCCACGCCGGCCTGACGACGGCGCCACAGCAGCCATGCCAGCGGAAGGTGCACCAGCAGCGCGGCGGCGACCCCGGCCCAGGGCGTCAGCGCCAGTTGGCCGCTTTCCACCAGCAGGCTGCCGGCCCGCTCACCCAGAGTGATACCGAGGTTGAACGCGGAGATATTCAGCCCCGAGGCGAAGTCCACGGCGCCCGGCGTGTGCAGGCGGGCAGTGGAGAGCATGCCGGTCTGGAATGCCGGGGTCATGCCGAAGGCGACCACGCCCCAGATAAATACCGTCACGATCATCAGCGACTTGTACGGTAGCGCCAGCGCCAGGGCCACCAGGGTCAGGGCGAGCGCCACGAACAATAGGCGCAGGGTGCGTTCCCAACCGAGGCTGTCGGACATCCGGCCGCCGAGCAGGTTGCCGATCATGGTCGCGACACCGAACACCAGCAGCAGCGAGCTGGCACCCGTGGTCGAGAAACCGGTGATATCGGTGAGGATCGGGGTAATGAAGGTGAAAGCCGAGAAACTGGCGCCGAAGCCGAGCACCGTCACCAGCATCATCGCCCAGATCGCCGGGCTGCCCAGCGCGGCCAGTTGGCCCAGGGCATTGCCGGCTTTAGCCGCCGGTTGCCACGGCAGCCAGGCGGCGGTGGCGAGCAGGGCCAACAACGCCAGCAGTGACACGGCGTAGAACGGCAGCCGCCAGCCGAGTGCGTTACCGAGGTAGCTGCCCAGCGGTACGCCAATCACCATCGCCAGGGTCAGGCCGGCGAACATCGCCGCGATCGCCTTGCTGGCCTGGCCTTCCCGGGCCAGGCTGGCGGCCACGGTGGCGCCGATGGCGAAGAAGCTGCCGTGGGCCAGAGCGGTGATGATCCGGCCGAACAACAGTACCGGGTAATTGGGCGCCAGGGCCGATACCAGATTGCCCACCAGAAACACCGCGATCAGGCTGAGCAGTACGGCCTTGCGTGGGAAACGGCCAAGGCCGATGACAATGAACGGCGTGCCGATCGCCAGCGCGAGGGCGTAGAGCCCCACCAGACTGCCGGCGCTGGCAAGGGAAATATCGAAGGCGGTCGAGATCGACGGCAGGATGCCGACGATGATGAACTCCGCCACGCCGATGGCGAAGGCGGTGATGGCGAGCGTGAGGATACCGGGGTGCAGGCCGGTTTTTGAGGGGGTGCGCATAGAGGGTTCTCCGGTTCGGTGGTCGCTAGAGGTGCAGCAAGCCGTCGCCGGAGTTCTGGTTCTTGTGGGGCGTTTGGCGGAAGGGGCTGGAGATTGTGATTGTCGCCCCCGGCAGCGCCTGAAGCGCCGCGGTTGATGGGGCGTACTGTGCGGCAAGCGGCGCGTGCGGGGTATCCGGGCGGGCGGCACATCATTTGTGCCGTGGCGTCATGGGTGGTCGTGCATGGGCACAGGTAGGCGTTATCGCGTGCGGTGGGAGCAAAGTGGCAGACCATCCATCCCGGGACGCTTCGGCCTAATGAGCCTCTATTTATGACGCCTTGAAGGGTTCGAAAAAGAGTGGCGGTGTGAACAGTCAGATAAACAGCTTGTGAAGAAACTTCGTATACATTGTGAGTTTTCCGACAACGTGATCTTTACAGTCAAATACATCAGTCAGTGCCCGCCACGGTCGAGTATGTCCAATGCCTGTGAGAAGGCTCAGACATGCGCAGAAGTTGACGCTCACCTTTTGTCTCTCATCGATTGATATCGCGGGGTTTATCAAGTTTCCAGGCGCGCCTGAAGTTATCTTTCGTCTATGTAAACAGTGCGTTTATTCGGTAATACCTGCTGTTCGCTTCTGGAACGCTTGGCCGTTGGAAAGTCTCCAGCGCTGGGGCACTTTGTGGCCGACTTCTCTCGGTCTCACGATAAATGCTTCAAATTATTTATCGGAAAGTGCCACTTGACGCCCAAAGCAGGCGTTGATCATAGTTGGTTGCACTGACCTGCTGGTCGTTCCTGCTGCAACTTAAACTTAGGCTGGTCTCTTTTATTGGTGTTACTTGAGAATGTCCAATAGCGCTCTACCTGTTCGTGATAATAACTTTCAACGGTGCTTGCTGTCGCTGGTCGCATCTTGAAGCTGCCGCCAGATGCCTTTCTTGACCGCGCTGCACTTATCGTCACTTGGGTATACGTGGCCCATAAGTGCCTCGTGGCTAGTAGTGCCCGCGTTCGTGGCATCGAGGTGATTTTCAAGTGAACAGGCTTTTCACCGGCGCGGTGCTCCCGGCGGAGATGCGCACGATCCTCGCGCTCCGCTTGCTGTTTGTCATGGCCAATGTGCTGGGGCCATTCGCAGCCCTGTTTTTCAACCGCCACTACGCTCTCGACGGTCCGGAGGTGGCGCTGGTGATCACGCTGGTATCGGCGTTCTACCTGACGGGCAACCTGTTGGGCGGGGCCTTGGCCAGTCGCTGCTGCTTTCGCATGCTGTTGCGGGGCACCGCCTTGTGCTCGACGTTCTTCCTGCTGCTCGCGATGTTGTTCAGCACGCCGGTCCTGTCCATCGCAATGGTGCTGATGTTCATGCTGTGCGCCGGCCTGGTCACGCCAGTGTTCAGCGTGCTGACATCGCTAGCGGTGGATGACGGCAACCGCATCGCTGCCTTTGGCTATCTGCACCTGGCCAGCAACCTGGGGGCTGCGCTGCTGTTTGTCATAGGAGGATATCTGCTCAGCCTCGATAGCCATTTCCTAATGGTGTTCGCCGCCGTCGTCAGCGTTTCGTGCTGCCTGGCAAGTCTTGTGCTGGCGCTGCCCGACCGTCAGGTTCATGCACCTGAAGCACGATGCGGCATGCTGCGTGCCATGCTCGGCGTGCCGCGAATCGTGATCATCGCTGGCGCAATGTTTTTCGCGTTGTCGGTATTGGATGCGCAGCGTGAGTACCAGTTGCCGCTGTGGCTCGACGTGATCGCCGTCGACAGTGCTGCGCGCATTTTCGCAGCGGTGGGGCTCGTCAACGCGCTATTGGTCATCCTCATGACGCAGCCCCTGATCGCGTTGAGCGCCCGATTCAGCACACTCGCCAATCTGGCTGCGGCGTGCATGTTCTATGGCATCGGATTTGGCGCCTACGCGTTTTTCGAGCACACCGCGTGGATCCTGTCGTTCGTCGTCTTCTGGACGATGGGGGAAATCCTCGGCATCACGCATATCACGGCGTTGATTTCGCGGAAGACTTCATTGCAGGCCCAGGCCAGCCTGTTTTCGCTTATTCCCGTCCTGCTGGCGCTCGCCAGAATGGTCTCGGTAGGGGCGGGCGCCTCGTTGATTTCCAGCGTCGGGTTCACGCTTGGCTGGAGCCTCTATGGTGTGCTGGGTCTGTTACTCGGAGGTCTCTGCTGGGTGGCGGTGGGGCGGGGAGCCTTTGCGTCACAGGGTTCGTCGACGCGAGAAAATTGAGCTCAGCGGGCTCGCTTCAGACATCCAATTGCAAAGCAGATTTACCCTTCTGCAACGCCGGCCACCTGCTCAGATCGAAGCCGTCGGCGGCGCAAACGGATTCCCACACAGCCCAACCCCGCCCTGATGCGGCCAGGTCTCGACGAGGAAGTCCCGCACTGACTTGATCCGCGTGCTTTCGCGCATCGAGCGGTGGGTGCATAGCCAGACTTCGCGGCTCAGTTCGGGCACGTCCATCACCAGTTCCAGGCTGGCGGTCAGGCGGGCGGTGCGTTTTTCGACGATGCCGATGCCGCCGCCGGCAATCACGCAGTCGTAGATTCCCAGGGTGTGATTGCAGCGCAGCCACGGCGCCGGCGCGCCTTCCAGGCGTTCCCACCAGGCTTCCATGGTCTGGTCCATCCGCGATTCATCCAGGCCGACGAAATCCAGCTCGGACCAGTTGCGCTCGGCCAGTGCCTCGCGCTTTTGCGCCGCGTAGCTGCTGGAGGCATACAGGGCGAATTCGATTTCCCCCAGCGGTTCGGCGATCAGGTCGGTGGCTTCCGGGCGGGCATAACGCAGCGACAGGTCGGCCTCGCGCCGGGTGAGGTTGACCGGGAAGGGCGTGGTGAGGATTTCCATGCCCAGCAGCGGGTAACGGGTGCGGATCGGCGCGAGCAGGGCGGTCACCAGGAACGACAGCCATTCATCAGCATTGACCCGCACCGTGCCTTCCACGGTCTCCGGCGAGTCGGCCTCACGCAGCACTTCGTTGGCCGCGCCTTCCATCTGTTCCGCCCAGCCGACGATGCGCTGGCCAAAGGCGGTGGCGAAGCAGCCGGTCGAGGTGCGTTCGAGCAGTTGTCCGCCGAGTTGTTCTTCCAGCGCATCGAGGCGCCGCGACAGCGTGGCGGTGCTCAAGCGCAGGCGCTGGGCCGCGCGTTTCAGGTTGCCGCTGCGGACCACCGCCAGCAGCACATGCAGGTTGTCCCATTCCAGGCGTTTCATATATGCAACCGTACGTTAGGAAGTTGGTGGTTGAGGTGCATAAATGTAGGTCATATGCTGGCCGTGTTCAAACGTTGGGAGTAGAGAAAATGCTGCAGAAAAAGAGCCTGACCGACCGTATCGTCCATGCGCTCGGCTTCGAATTCTTCGCCTTGTTGCTGTGTGCGCCGACCATCGCCCTGGTGATGGACAAACCGCTGATGAGCGCTGGTCTGTTGACCTTGGCGATCTCGGTCACCGCGACCTTGTGGAACATGCTGTACAACGTGCTGTTCGACCGGCTGCAGAACCGCGTCGGTTTCCAGCGCACGCCGCTGATCCGCATCCTCCACGCCCTGGGTTTCGAGGGCGGGCTGATCCTGGTGGTGGTGCCGATGGCGGCGTGGTGGTTGTCCATTGGCCTGGTCGAGGCGTTCCTGATGGAGGTCGGCTTGCTGGTGTTCCTGCTGCCGTACACCTACCTGTACAACCTCGGGTTCGACCGGTTGCGCGAGCGCTATGCGGCGCGGCGGATGGCCGCCGCGGTAAGGTGCTGAGCCAACTTCACTTTGTGAAACAGAGCACCTTCGACGTCAGTTTCTGCAACACCTCATCCCGCTGATTACGGGTGATCGACTGCACCAGCACCATCCCGCGGTCTGGCTTGGAGCGCGATGGCGTGATTTCGAGGATGGTGCTGGTGACCTGGAGCACATCGCCCGGTCGGGTCGCCTGGGGCCAACTGATTTCGCCTCCGGCACCGATGACGCCGCGGCCCAGCGGAAAGCTGGCGACCAGCAGTTTCATGGTCAGCGCTGCGGTGTGCCAGCCGCTGGCGGCAAGGCCCTGAAAGAAGGTGTCGCGGGCCGCTTGCGGGTCGGTATGGAAGGGCTGCGGATCGTACTGGCTGGCAAAGCGGATGATCTCGTCAGCCTCCAGCGGATAGTGGCCGCTGACAAAAACATCGCCAACCGCCAGGTCATCCAGATAGATTGGTGGCTGGATTTTTCCTGCGTCCATTTTGTTTTCCTCTGACAGGGTCTGGTCGATGTTCATCGTCCAGACTCGCGGCCCGACATTCAACCCCTGACGAGTCTTTATGAGCGTTGATGCAAGCACTACCTCCGCCAGCGACTGGCTTCGCATGCGCCGCGATCAGGAAACCGGCATCGAGAGCGTGCACGCGCATTTCCAGGGCCACGCCTACGATCCCCACGACCACGACGAAATGCTGGTGGGCATCACCCAGCAGGGCGTGCAGCAGTTCAGTTGCAACCGCTCGCTGCATGTCAGCACGCCGGGGCGGGCGATGCTGATCGAACCCGGCGCGGTGCACGACGGCCACGCGCCGGAGAAGGAAGGCTTCACCTACGCCATGCTCTACCTGCCGCAGTCCTACGTGTCGGGTATGACCGAGCGCCTGGGCCTGGGCGATGCCTCGGCGCTGCAGGCGGCGTTCCACAACACGCTGACCGACGACGTTGAGTTGGTCGGCGCGATCCAGCAGGCATTCGTCGCCGTCCATCAGAACGAGGGCCGGCTGGCCCGCGACCAGGGTCTGGACCAGTTGCTCGCCAGGCTGTCGCGTCACCTGTACCTGAAGGCACCGTCGCTGCGTCGCGATTCGCCGCTGGAATTGCAGCGGGCGCGGGATTTTCTCCATGCGCAGATGGCCCAGGACGTCAGCCTGGAAGAGCTGGCGACCTATTCAGGGGTCGACCGTTTCCGCCTGACCCGGCAATTCAAGAAAGCCTTTGGCCAGTCGCCCCACGCCTATCTGGTGCGCCTGCGCCTGCGCGCGGCCCGGGCGTTGCTGGCGCGGGGCATGGCGCCGGTGGAAGTGGCGGCCGAAGTGGGCTTCGCCGACCAGAGTCACCTGGGTGTGTGGTTTCGCCGGGCGTTCCGCATGACCCCGGCGGCTTATCGGAAACAGTGCACAAACCTTACAGACTGAACCTGCCTCCCACTCCGATCATGGCGCCTCAGCTTTGATCTGGAGTTTCCGATGTTCGATACCAAAGTCGTCATTGTCGTGCGCAATGACCTCGCCACCTGGCAGCGCCTGAATGTGGTCGCGTTTCTTTCCACCGGCATCGCCGCAGCGGCGCCCGAGGTCATGGGCCAGCCGTATGTCGATGCCGCTGGCCATCAATACGGCAGCCTGTTCGGCCAGCCGATGATGATCTTCGAGGCCGATCTTCCCGGCCTGCAGAAAGCCCACCGCGCGGGGCTGGAGCGGCAGTTGACGATGTCGCCCTACGTCTTCGCGATGTTCTCCACCGGCCATGACGCCGCCAACCGTGAAGTGTTCCTGGCCGAGGATCCCGCCAACCTCAACCTGGTGGGCCTGGCCCTGCGTGGGCCGAAGAAGGCCGTGGACAAGGCGATCAAGGGTCTTTCCCTGCACGGATGAGGTGGTTCGGATGAGCAGTACGACGGTATGGGCCTTCTGGGCGTTTTCGATGATTTTCGTGGTCATTCCCGGCCCGGACTGGGCCTACGCGATTGCCGCCGGTGTGCGCGGCAGGGGCGTGATGGCGGCGGTCTGCGGTTTGCTGGTGGGCTATCTGGCCCTGACCCTGGCGGTGGCCACCGGCTTTGCCGTGCTCGGCGCCAGCAGTTCGGCGTTCATCACCGGTTTGACGGTGGTCGGCGCCCTGTACCTGGGCTGGCTGGGGGTTGGCCTGTTGCAGAACCCG
This sequence comes from Pseudomonas sp. Marseille-P9899, assembly GCF_903166565.1. NCBI lineage: Bacteria > Pseudomonadati > Pseudomonadota > Gammaproteobacteria > Pseudomonadales > Pseudomonadaceae > Pseudomonas > Pseudomonas sp. Marseille-P9899. The sequence continues at coordinate 2,105,982 of NZ_CAESCG010000001.1, read as the reverse complement.
CCGGTGCCACAGGCGGGCGCCAGCGATGCGGACGGTGTCAGCAGGGTCGGGCAGTTTCTGCGCGGCACACTGGTGAGCGGGCTGAACCCCAAGGGCTTGTTGTTTTTCCTCGCCTTCGTACCGCCCTGGACCAGTGCCCAGGCGAGCTGGAGCGTGCCGGTGCAGATCGCTGTGTTGGGCCTGGTCTACACCGCCAGTTGCGCGGTGGTGTACTCGATGGTCGGGCTGGGCGCGAGCGCCGCGCTGAAAACCCGGCCGGCGGCGGCGCGGATGATGGGGCGGCTGTCGGGCGGGGTGATGGTGGTGTTGGCCGTGGTGCTGGTGGGGGAGTTGTTCTGGGTGTGAGGCCAGCGTCGTCGCAATAACAGTCCTTGGCAATCAAATCGCCATGTCTATAATGCGACTCACTTTCATTCGCACGCCTCCCGCCATGACCAAATCCTCGTCCAACCCCGAACTGATCGGCGCACTGGCCCTGCATTACGACGACCTGGTGGCTTATATCCGGCGGCGCTTCCAGGGTTCCCAGTTCGCCCGCGAGGTGGTGCATGAGGTGTGCGTGCAGTTGCTGGAGAAGCCGCCGCAGCAACCGGTGAAGCTGCCGTTCGCCTTTCTGCGCAAGGTGTCCTTCAACAAGGCCATCGACCGCCGCCGGGCGGACAGCACCCGCAACACCTGGATCGACTTCACCCCGGACGTTCCCGACTGGTACGTCCACGACCTGGACGGCGCCGCCAGCCTGGATTTCGAGCAGCAACTGCACGCCCTGCTGGCGATCATCGAAGCGCTGCCGGCGCGGGCGCGGCAGGTGTTTCTGTTGCACCGCATCCACGGCATGGCGCAACGGGAGATCGCCGCCGAGCTGGGTATTTCGCTGAACATGGTCACCCAGCATTTCGCCCGGGCCATGCAGGCCATCGTGCGTGACTGGGAACCGGCACGCCGGGCGCTGGTGACGAAATGAAGCCCGGCGAAACCCCTGAACAGATTCCGGACGCCGACCCGCTGACGCCTTTCGAGCAAGCGCTGCGCAACCGCGTGCCGTCCCGCGAGGCCTTGTTGGCCGAGGCCAAGGCGCAGACCGCGCGTCAGCGCCGACGCAAGCAAACGCTGGGCGGCGGCCTGTCGTTGCTGCTGCTGGCCGGCGGTTTGTGGCTGCTCGATCCGGCGTTGTACAGCGATGACCTCCGCACCCCGGTCGGCACGCGGGACAGCCTGCAACTGGCCGACGGCAGTACGATCAAGCTCAACAGCGCCACCCACCTGCGCATCGAGCATCGCTTGCGCAGTCGCCAGTTCGAGTTGCTGGAAGGCGAGGCCACCTTCACCGTGGTCCACGGGCCGCAACCGTTTATCGTCCGCAGCCACGGCGTTGCGGTGCGCGATATCGGCACGGTGTTCAACGTGCGCAGCGACAGCCGCGGCGTCGCGGTCGTGGTGATCGAAGGCGAGGTGGAAGTGTCCGCCAATGACGCCGCGCCGCGCCGCGTCCACGGTGGGCAACAATGGCTGGCGGGCGCTGCGCAAGCGGGGACGCTCAGCGCCATCGACCCGGGCCGGGCCATCGCCTGGCAGCAGGGCAAGCTGCGTTTCGATGGCACGCCACTGCGCGAGGTGATCGCCGACCTGCAACGCTACCGCCAGGCGCCGATTCGCCTGGTCGATCCACGGCTTGGCCAGTTGCGGGTTTCCGGCGAATTCGACAGCGACGCGGTGGAACCGCTGCTGGACCTGCTGCCGTCGATCCTGCCGATCAGTGTCAGCCGCGCCGCCGATGGCAGCGTGTCGATCAAGGCTCGCTAACGGAAAAGAGAATATTTTTCATTTCAGACCTCAACATGTTCCGGTGCTCATTCGCCACTCCCTGTGAACGTCACTTTTGATCGTGTCATTGGGGAGTCAAATGAGCACCAATCCATCTTCGCGCCGCTCGCGGCTGAGCCGTCTGTCGCTGCTGACCGCAGGCATTACCCTGTCTTGCGCGCTGCACGCCCAGGACGCCCGCCATGCCGTGAACCTGCCGCCACAACCTCTGGACCAGGCGCTGAACGCCCTGGCCGGGCAGACCGGCGCGCGCATCCTGTTCGCCACCGACAGCGCCGAGGGCCTGCAGGCGCCCGGCCTGAGCGGTGAGCTGAGCGTGGAACAGGCGCTGCAACGGCTGCTGCGCGGCACCCGGCTGAAGATCCAGAAGTCCGGCGACGGCAGCTATCTGGTCTCCGCTCCGGCCTCCGCCAGCAGCGCGGTGGAACTGGGCGCCACCAGCGTCAACGCCAGCGGCCTGGGCGCCACCAGCGAGAACAGCGGTTCCTACACCACCGGCAGCATGAGCAGCGGCACCAAGCTGAATTTATCGGCACGGGAAACCCCGCAGTCGGTCAGCGTGGTCTCGCGCCAGCGCATGGACGATCAGGCCATGACCACCCTCGGCGATGCGGTGAAATACACCCCGGGCCTGACCCTCACCAAGTGGGGCGGCGAGCGCGAGCGCTTCAATTCCCGCGGCTTCCAGCTCAACAACCTGATGGTCGACGGCATTCCGGTGCAGTACGAGGAAGCCAGCCTGTCGACCGGCCTGCTGTCGATGTACGACCGGGTCGAGGTGGTGCGCGGCGCGGCGGGCCTGATGGAAGGCGCAGGCTCCCCGGGTGGCTCGATCAACCTGATCCGCAAGCGTCCCACCGATACCTTCCAGGGTTCGATCACCGCCGGCGCCGGCAGTTGGGACAACTACCGCACCGAGCTCGACCTGAGCGGTCCGCTGAACAGCAGCGGCAGCCTGCGCGGGCGCACCGTGGTGTCGTTCCAGGACAAACACTCGTTCATCGACGACTACAAAACCCAGCGCAATCTGGTCTACGGCGTGCTCGAAGCCGACCTGAGCGAGGACACCCGGGTGAGCCTCGGCGCCAGTTGGAGCCAGGACAACAACCCCGGCGCCGACTGGAACGGTCGCGGCACCCAGCCGGACGGCCGCTTTCTCGACATTTCCCGCTCCAGCCGCATGAGCCCGAGCTGGTCGTACTGGGACAAGGAGAGCACCAGCGTCTTCGCCGACATCACCCACCGCTTCGCCGACGACTGGACCGCCAAGCTGGCCGCCACCGCAGTGAAGAGCGAGATGGACATGCTCGGCACCTACCTCTATCGCCCGGATGAAGCGTCGCGGGTGATGGGTTTCGGCGTCGGCGCGTATCACTACGAAAACACCCAGACCAGCCTCGACGGCTATGTCAGCGGACCGTTCAGCCTGTTCGGCCGCACCCACGAACTGGTGGTCGGCGGCAGTTACCGTCAGCAGGATATCGATGACGGCCCTGGTGGCTGGCCGCTCGGTTTCGAATACGAATTCGACCCGCTGGCCTTCGATGGCAAGGCGGTGCCCAAGCCGCAGACCGTCAGGGCCTGGTCCCGCGATGGCCAGATCGACCAGTCCAGCGCCTACGTTACCGCGCGGTTCAGCCTGACCGAGCAACTGAAGATGGCACTGGGCGGGCGGCTGGACTGGTACGAGTACCAGGTCACCACACACTCCGGCACCTGGACCGGCAATGACGGCTACAAAGCCACCCGCGAGTTCACGCCGTACCTGGGTTTCACCTACGACCTCAACGACACCTACACCGCCTATACCAGTTGGACGCGCATCTTCAACCCGCAGAACTACGCGCTGGCCAGCGGCGGCCTGCTTGATCCGCAGACCGGCAGCAACTACGAGATCGGCCTCAAGGGCGAGTACTTCGATGGTCGCCTGAACGCCAGCGTCGCGCTGTTCCAGATCGATCTCGAAAACCTGCCGATGCAACTGGACAGCGGCCTGTGCCCTGGACAGCCTTCCGGTTGCTACGCCGCCTCCGGCGAAGTGCGCAGCCGCGGCGTCGAGTTCGAAGTGAGCGGTGAAGTGTTGCCGGACTGGCAGGTGTCTGCCGGCTACACCTACAACGACGCCCGCCATATGAAGGCCTCGCAGTTCGCGCCGATCGGCACCACCTCCAGCGCCGATCGCTACGCCACCAACCTGCCGCTGAACCTGTTCAAGCTGGCCACCAGCTACCGCCTGCCCGGTGACCTAAACCGCTGGCGCGTCGGTGGCGGATTGCATGTGCAGAGCGACATCTACACCAGCGACGGCATCGAGCAGGGCGGCTACGCGGTGACCGATCTGTTCGCCAGCTACGACGTCGATACCCACCTCACGGTCAGCGTCAACGCCAACAACGTGTTCGACCGCGACTACTACTCCAGCATCATCACCACCACCGGCGGCAACTTTGTCGGTGATCCGCGCAACTACCTGCTGACGGCGAAGTACCGCTTCTGAGGAGGGTTGGCGGCGTTGTGCGGCCTCGGCTGCACAACGTCGTCAGCGGATCGCTGGCTTGTCGAGGCGCCGAACCGCAGCGATCAGGCCGCAACGCAGGCCCCGAACAGCGCTCACATCAACAAAGCTGCGCCTCACCCTCGGTGCAATCCACCAGGCGAATGCTGTCCCGCCCACCGCGCTTGGACTCATACAGCGCCGCATCGCTCTGGTCGATCAGCGCTGCGAGGGTTTCCGGCGGGTGCTGGAACAGGTTGGCGCCGATGCTCAGGGTCACCGCCTCGGGGGTGACGAAGGCTTTGGCGGTGGTGTGGAATTGCTCGCGCAATACGCTGCCCAACCCGACGATGCGCTCACGCGAAGCATTGCCCATAAGGATGACGAACTCGTCGCCGCCCAGCCTTGCTGCCAGGGCATCCTGCGGCAAGGCCGAGCGGATCATCTCGCTCAGCGCCACCAGCAAGCGGTCGCCGGCGGAATGGCCGTACAGGTCGTTGACCAGCTTGAAGTTGTCGATGTCGATCAGCAGCAGGGCGCCGGGGCGGGCGGCGGACACCTCGTCAAGCAGGCGCGGCGCGCGCATTTCCAGGGCGCGGCGGTTGTACAGGGCGGTCAGCGGGTCGCGGGCGGCCAGGCGGGCGATGCGTTGTTCGCGGCGGTAGCGTTCGCTGCCGGTCATCGACAGGGCGATCAGCATGATCGCCATCGCGCCCTCGACCAGGGACACCTGGATGATCTCGCCACGGAAGGAGGCGAGGTCGATCAGCGTGCCGGGCACGATCGCCAGGCCGGCCTTGATGAAATAGAACAGGCCATGGATCAGCATCACGTAACGCAATTGCACCGCGCCGACACTCAGGGACTTGCCGTGAGGACGCAGCAGCAGGCTGGCCCGTAAGGCCAGCAGGCCGACCAGAGCCGAGTTGGCGAGCATCATCAGCTTCGACCAGGCCTGGTTTTCCGGTAACGCCAGCAGGGCCAGCCAGGTGGCGAAGATCAGGTACCAGGCGCGGGAAAGCCGGGTGTCGGTGAAGCGCGACACGCCCAGCAGAAAAAACCAGTGGGCGAGCACCAGCAGGCCGTTGGCGAACCAGATGCCGATCAGCAGAAAACCGTTGCTGCGCAGCAGCGACAGGGTGCAGCCGATGGTGATGGTGGCGAATCCCGCGCTCCAGAACAGCAGTGAAGATTCGCGCACGCTGCGCCATTCGATCGCGAGGTACAGCGCGGCCGAGGCGGCGAGCACGGTGGTGAGCACCAGCAGGGTAGGTGGGTCGAGCGCCATGGATGGACTGGCCTTGTTGTTCTGCCTGAAAGACGGCGATTGTAAGGGGTTGAAACGATTTTTCAGAGCATTTCCCGTATTTCCCGTTACACGCGTAAGCCAAGGGCTTTGCTGTGCAGGGTTGCCGGGACCTTGGCACTTTGCTGTCTACTCACGGCTAGTGAATACTCGCGGGCGACTACCCACCATGAAGCAGTGAGTGAATGGAAAAATCAGCAAGCGTCGAAGGAGCGATCTGGTTTCTGGGGGATGTGCACGGCCGCTTCGAGCATGTCATCCGGCTTGTGAAGCTTCACCGCCCCGAAGCTGTGGTTTTCCTCGGGGACCTCGAGTGCGATTTGCCCTTGGACATGATCCTTCGCCCGATCCTCGATCTGACGGAGGTCTGGTTTATCCATGGCAACCACGACAGCGACAGGCCCGCGTTCTGGCACAACCTGCACGGCAACAGCCTGGCGGAGCGCAACCTGCACGGGCGGGTCACCGAGGTTGCGGGCCTGCGCATCGCCGGCCTTGGAGGAACGTTCGAGTCCACGGTGTGGCGACCGGGTGATCCGGAAACGGGCGTGCAGAACTATCAGGATTACCTTGAGCGGCTGGCGCTTCGACCGCATCACGCGGACATCGTGGCGACCAAGAAGCAGCAGGCCCTCTCGGCGATTTACCCTGACGACTACTTTGCCCTGGCTATGGAGACGGCCGACATTCTGGTTTGTCACGAGGCGCCTGACTGCCATCCCTACGGCTACCTGGAAATCAATGAACTGGCCTTGGCCCTTGGCGCGAAGCAGGTCGTTCATGGTCATCACCACGACAGCCTGGATTACCGGGCCGAATGGAGCCGGATGGGGTTTGCAGCCTACGGCGTTGCGTTCCGGGCGGTGATGGATCTGAACGGAAAGGTCATCAGTTAGTCTGCCCAACAACGACAAAGGGCGCCGCAGTGGCGCCCTTCGTGTTCAGCGGTCAGACCGGATCACGCCCAGGGGCGGTCGCCGTTCTCGTCCTTGACGCGGGTCGGCAGACCCATTTCGTCGAGGGCGTGGAGGAACGGCTCAGCCGGCAGCTCCTCGACGTTGACCATGCGCTGCACGTCCCACTGACCACGGGCTACCAGCAGGGCCGCAGCCACTGGCGGAACACCTGCGGTGTAAGAAATGCCCTGGCTGTCGGTCTCGGCGTAGGCTTCTTCGTGGTCAGCCACGTTGTAGATGAAGACTTCGCGCGGTTGACCGTCCTTGGTGCCCTTGACCAGGTCGCCGATGCAGGTCTTGCCGGTGTAGCCCGGCGCCAGCGAGGACGGATCCGGCAGCACGGCCTTGACCAGTTTCAGCGGCACGACTTCCAGGCCTTCAGCGGTTTTCACCGGTTGCTCGGAGAGCAGACCGAGGTTGCGCAGCACGGTGAAGACGTTGATGTAGTGCTCACCGAAGCTCATCCAGAAGCGCACGTTGGGCACGTCGAGGTTCTTCGACAGCGAGTGCACTTCATCGTGGCCGGTCAGGTACAGGTTCTGCGAGCCTACGACCGGCAGGTCGTCGGTGCGCTTCACTTCGAACATGGTGTTGCTGGTCCACTGGCTGTTCTGCCAGCTCCATACCTGTCCGGTGAACTCGCGGAAGTTGATTTCCGGGTCGAAGTTGGTGGCGAAATATTTGCCATGGGAACCGGCATTGACGTCGAGGATGTCGATCGAATCAATGCGGTCGAAATACTGTTGTTTGGCCAGTGCCGCATAGGCGTTGACCACACCCGGGTCGAAGCCCACGCCGAGAATGGCGGTGATGTTCTTCTGCTGGCACTCTTCGAGGTGTTTCCACTCGTAGTTGCCGTACCACGGCGGTGTCTCGCAGATCTTGCCCGGTTCTTCGTGGATGGCGGTGTCCAGGTAGGCCACGCCGGTATCGATGCAGGCACGCAGCACCGACATGTTGAGGAACGCGGAGCCGACGTTGATCACGATCTGCGATTCGGTCTCGCGGATCAGTGCCTTGGTCGCTTCGACATCCAGGGCGTTCAGCGCGAAAGCCTTGATGTCGGCGGGCTGTTTCAGGCTGCCCTTGGCCTTGACGCTATCGATGATGGCCTGGCATTTGGAGATGTTGCGCGACGCGATGGCAATACGACCAAGTTCATCGTTATGCTGCGCGCACTTGTGGGCCACCACCTTGGCGACACCTCCTGCACCAATGATAAGAACGTTCTTCTTCAATTCTCTATCTCTCCTTATCTGCCAGCTCAGGAAAGGCTGGACAGGTAGTCTTCGAAACCAAACTCACGAACCAGCTCAACGCTACCGTCAAGTTGTTTCACTACGATGGACGGCATTTTCAGGCCGTTGAACCAGTTTTTCTTGACCATGGTGTAACCCGCGGCGTCGACGAACGACAGCCGATCGCCGATGGCCAGCGGACGATCAAATTGGTACTCGCCGAAGATGTCTCCGGCCAGGCAGGATTTGCCGCACACCATGAAGGTGTGCTCGCCCTGGCTTGGCGCCAGCTTGGCGTTGAGGCGGTAGATCAGCAGGTCGAGCATGTGCGCTTCGATCGAGCTGTCGACCACGGCCAGGTGCTTGCCGTTGTAGAGGGTGTCGAGCACGGTGACTTCCAGCGAGGCGCTCTGGGTGATCGCTGCTTCGCCTGGCTCGAGGTAGACCTGCACGCCGTAGGTTTCCGAGAACGACTTGAGGCGTTCGCAGAAGGCGTCCAGCGCATAGCCTTCACCGGTGAAGTGGATGCCGCCGCCCAGGCTGACCCATTCGACCTTGTGCAGCAGGTGGCCGAAGCGTTCCTCGATGGTGCCGAGCATCTTGTCGAACAGGCTGAAGTCGCCGTTCTCGCAGTTGTTGTGGAACATGAAGCCGGAGATCTGCTCGATCACCGCTTCGACCTTGACCGGGTCCCATTCGCCGAGGCGGCTGAAGGGGCGCGCCGGGTCGGCCAGCAGGTAGTCCGAGCTGCTCACCTGCGGGTTGACCCGCAGACCGCGGACCTTGCCTTCGGAGGCGTCGGCGAAACGCTGCAACTGGCTGATCGAGTTGAAGATGATCTTGTCGCAGTTATCGAGCATTTCCTCGATCTCGTCGTCGGCCCAGGCCACGCTGTAGGCGTGGGTCTCGCCGGCGAACTTCTGCCGGCCGAGCTTGAGCTCGTAGAGCGAGGACGAGGTGGTGCCGTCCATGTATTGCTGCATCAGGTCGAACACCGACCAGGTGGCGAAGCACTTGAGTGCCAACAGGGCCTTGGCCCCGGATTTTTCGCGCACGTAGGCAATCTTTTCCATATTGCCCAGCAGCTTTTGTTTGTCGATGAGGTAGTACGGTGTCTTGATCACTACGAGGCTCCGGGAAGGCCGGCCAAAAAAAGATCCGCATTGTGCCCGTACTCGATACATATCGAAAGGGCGGAACGCGGATTTAGCTGAGTCAATGGGTTGGGCGCAAGCCGTGCTGGCGTTTGGCTGGCCAACCTGTTGCTGGATGTTACGCGATGTTGGGGGTGGCTGGGGTTGGATCGGATGAAGGCCACCCTGTGCCTGCCGTGGTTTTGGTGGTGCCGCCTCGCGAGCAAGCTCGCTCCTACAGGGGGCGTTCGTTCTGTAGGAGCGAGCTTGTCGGGGCGCCGAACCGTCGCGATTGGCCCGGTGGCTGAAATCAATACTGATAGCGAAGTGTGACCGCGAAGTTACGAGGATCCCCATAGAACAATCCGCCCCAGTCATTGGAGGTCGGCAGCGACTGGTAGTAGGTTTTGTCCAGTGCGTTGTTCAGGTTGTACTGCACGCTCAACTGACGGTTGATCTGGTAGTTGGCGTGCAGGTTGAGCAGGGCGTAGCCGCTTTGTTCGATGTCGTAGGCTGCGGCGCTGGTGGAGGTGCGGCTCTGGGCATAGACGTCGCCACCCACGCGCCACTGGTCGAGCACACCCGGCAGGCGGTAGTCGCTGGACACCTTGAGCAGCCGGCGCGGGATCCGCGTGTAATAGTCCTTGCCCTTGTTGTTGCCGGCGACGTATTGCGGGTCGCTGTAGGTATAGCCGGCGCTCAGGTTCCAGCCTTCCAGCGGCTGGCCGGAGACTTCGATCTCGAACCCGCGGTTGCGCACCTCGCCGCCTTCTTCATAGCAGGTGCTGGTGCCGGTCACACCGCAGATCCGCGCGCCGGCGATGGACTCGGGCATGTTCATCAGGTCGGTCTGGAACAGCGCCAGCGAGGTGTTGAGCGCGCCGTCGAAATACTCGCCCTTGATCCCCACTTCGTAGTTTTCCCCTTCCACCGGTTCCAGCAGGCGGTTGCCGGTGCCGTAGTAGCTTTGGGTCTTGTAGATCTCGGTGTAGCTGGCATAGAGGCTGTGGTGGCGGTCGAGGTCGTAGACCAGGCCCGCGTAGGGCACGGCGCGACCGTTCTCGCGGTAGCGGTCGTTGGCGACAGGGCTGCTCACCTGGTAGTCCGACCAGCTCAGGCGCGTGCCGACGATCAGGCTCAGGTCGTCGCTCAGGCTGAACCGGGTGGCGCCGTACAGGCCGCGCTCCTGGCGCACGTAGTTGTAGTCAGACTGGGTGGCGTTGAGCACCGGGGCGGGAATGGCGCCGTGCTCGAAGTCGTTGATGTTGATGGTCGGCGTATTGCGGGCCGTGCGAGTGCCCACGTCGAAATCATCCTTGCGGGTGTTGGCGCCGAGCATCAGTTGATGCTCGCGACCGAACAGGGTGAAGGGCCCGGTGGCGTAGAGGTCCACGCCCAGCTGGCGGTCTTCGTAGTCGGCCTGGGAGACCACCAGGCGGTAGTTGTCGCCGCTGACCCGCGCAGGGTACGAGGACAGAAACTGTGCGTCGGACCAGACCGCGTTGAGCGCCAGGGTCAGGTCCCAGCCATTGGCGAAATGATGCTTGAGGTCGCTGAACAGCACCCGGTTGTTGCGGTCCAGGTGGGCCCAGTTGCCGGCCAGCGAGGTCGAGCGCGACAGCGGGTAGAACGAACCGTCGGCGCGGGTGTTGAAGCCGCCCCAGTCGTAGCCGTTGTTGTTGTCCTGTTGCAGGGTCAGGCCCAGGCTCCAGACCGTGCTTTCGCTCAGGTCCATTTCGCCGATCAGGTAGAGCAGTTGGTTGTCCTTGCCGGCGCCGTCGCGGTAGCTGTCGGCACTGTTGTAGTAGGCGACGGCGCGGCCGCGCAGGTGGCCGCCGTCGTCCAGCGGGCCGGACACGTCCACCTGGCCGCGGTAGTTGTCCCAGGACCCGGCGCCCAGTTCGGCGCCGAGGCGAAAGTCGGCGGTGGGGCGCTTGCGCACCAGGTTGATCGCCGCCGACGGGTTGCCGGTGCCCTGCATCAGGCCGTTGGCGCCGCGCACCACTTCGACCCGGTCGTAGAGCGCCATGTTGGCGGTGGACATGACGTCCATCGAGTAGTTTTCCGAGATGTTGCTCGGGATGCCGTCGAACTGCAGGTCATTGACCTCGAAGCCGCGGGCGTAATAGGTCGAACGGTCGGTGCCGAGCTTGGTGTAGGTGATGCCGGTGGTGGTGCGCGCCACGTCGTCGAGGCTCTGCAGGTTCTGGTCATCCATGCGCTGACGGGTGATCACCGAAACCGACTGCGGCGTCTCGCGTGGCGTCAGGGCCATTTTCGTGGCGGTGCGCGCCGGGCCGTTGATGTAGGCGTGGGAACCTTCGCTGGCCTCTGTCGCGCCGAGGCCGTTGACGTTGGTGGCGTCCAGCTCCAGGGCGCTGTCGTCGGCGCGGCGGATCACCAGGGTGTTGCCTTGCTGGCGGAAGTTCAGGCCGCTGCCCTGGAGCAGTTGCGCCAGGGCGCCGAGCGGTTCGAGCCGGCCGCGCACGGCGGGGGCCAGGCTGTCGGGGATGATGCTGTTGTCCACCGCCAGGGTCAGTTGCGCGGTTTCCGCCAGTTGGCGCAGCGACGTGGCCAGTGGCTGGCGCGGCAAGTCGATATCCATCGGGGTGGCCCAGGCCTGGCCGGCGATGCTCAGGGCGACGGCCAGCGCCAGGGTTCTCAAGGTTGCGTGGGGCATGGAAGGTCTCATGTCAGTGTTGGATACCCACTGACGGAGGGGCGGGTGAAATCCCTGATGTGCCGTTGCAAAAAAATTCAAAGCGCCCGCAGCCAGGTCACGTCCTCGGCGTGGCTGACCTCGATGGGCGCAATGGACGGCAATGCCTGGAGGAAGCCTTCGATGTCGTCCAGTTGCACCACCGCGTTGATCGCCGGCCGGCCTTTGCCGGGGCGCACGCGTACCGGTTGGCGGCGATAGCGCGACAGGCTACTGGCGATTTCCTCGACGCTGGCCTGCTCCAGCACCAGCCGGCCCTGGGCGAAGGCGAACGCGTTGCTGGCGGTGATCGGCAGCAGGGTCGGCCCGCGGTCGAGCAGGGTGCTGGCGACCTGACCGGCCTTCAACACCAGCGCGCCTTGCGCGTTGTCGACCCGCACCGAGCCGCGCTCGACGCTGACGCGCAACTCCCGTGCATCCCGCGCCACCACGAAGCGCGTGCCCAGCACGCTGACCCGGGCGAGCCCGGCGTCCACCGCGAAGGTGCGCGCAGTGTCGTGGGCGACATCGAAAATCGCCTGGCCCTGCAGCAGCCAGACCTGACGTCGGCCCTGGTCGAACTGCACGCGCAGGCGGGTATCGGCATCCAGGTGCAGCTCGCTACCGTCGGGCAGGCGCTCGCAACGGCGCTCGCCGATTGCCGTGACATAGGTCTGCTCGAATTCGCCGCGCCCGCCGAACAGGCGCCAGGTCAGGCCGACCGCCAGCAGCCCCAGCAGGCCCAAGGCCCCGCGACGCAGCACCGTGCGCCGACCGTGCTGACGCTCCAGTTCCCCGGCCAGCGCCTGGGTGCTGGCGGTGGACGAAAAGTCGCCCCACAGGTCGCAGAACGCCTGGTACTCGGCGGCATGTCGCGGGTCGGCGTCGAGCCACTGGCGCAAGCGCTGGCGCTCGGGGTGATCGTCCGGCAGGTGCATCAGCCGGGTGAACCAACGTGCGGCCTGTTCGCGAACGCTGCTCATGGCATCAGCCTCTCGCGGGCGGCACGCAGGTCGAGCAGGGCGCGGATCAGGTGGCGCTCGACGGCGCTGAGGCTGATGCCGAGCATGCGCGCGATGTCTGGCTGGCGATGGCCTTCGATCCGCGCCAGCCAGAACACCTCGCGGCAGCGGGCGGGCAGGCAATTGATGACCCGTTGCAGGGCTTCCAGGCGCTGCTGCATGTCGGCCAGGTGTTCGGCGGAAGGGGCGAAGTGTTCGCCGTCGGACTCGTAGGCCGCGGCCAGGCCCTCGGATTCGTCCAGCGAGCAGAAACGCCCGCTCACCCGGAAATGGTCGATCAGCACCGTCTGCGCGACGCGGCGCAGGTAAGCGTTGGGTTGGTCGATACGGGTCTGGCGGTCGGCCAGCAGGTAGCGGATGAAGGCGTCATGCAGCACGTCATAGGCCAGTTGCATGCAACCGGTCCGCCGCCCCAGGCTCAGCAGCAGATCGGTATAGGCCCAGCGCAGATCGATTCGATTCCAGTTCATGCTGCCCGACAATCCCTACAGCCCGCCGGGGCTCCGGCGGGTGACGGGAGGATAATGATCCGACAGGTTTTGCGCAAATACGAATCACTATCATAAGCGTGGCTGGCTGCCAGTCAGCGTTGCGGGCGGCGGTTGCTCGTCTTGCTGGCGGATGGACGCGGCCGTCGCCGCTCCAGCAGCACCAGCCGCAGGGCCTTGGCCAGCAACGCGCCGAGAATGCAGCCGGCCGCGGTGGCGATGATCTGCAGCAACAAGCCGAGCCCGCTGACCAGGGTCATGGCCTGAACCCAGGTGATCACTTCCGGCCACAGCGCCAGCCACAAGGCGATGAAGCCCAGCACCAGGTCATACCAGAGGCCGCTGACGCCCGCCGGGCGATAGCCGCGCACGAACAGGATGAAGGCGCTGAAGGCCATGGCCAGCAGCACGGTGCCGAAGGTCTGACTAAGGGCGTCGGGTCCGGACATGGGATTAACCTCCGTTGCCGGCGCGCAGGCGCAGGCATTGGTGACGGTGCAGGCCGAGGCGCACTTCGTCCATCAGCGCTTCGGCGCAGTCGAAGGCGCGCTGGGCGTCGGGGTTGCCAGCGGCCGCCGTGCCGCTGAAGTCATCGACCCGCAAGCCGTCGACCAGCGCTGGCGCTTCCACCAGCGTCCAGTCCAGGCCGCTGGCCTCCAGGCTGCGGCGCAGGCCGGCGCCGAGGGCTTCGTCATCGGCGGTGTCGGCATCCACCAGCCATTGCCATTGACCGATCAGTAGCAGCCTTGGCACGCCGGCGCGGCCCAGGCTCAGGGCGCCGTCGATCAGGTGGCCGCATTGCACCGGCAGGTCGTCCTGCACCTCGCCGCCGAGGCAGGCGAACACCACATCGAGCCCGGCGATGGCGCGGTTCACCGTCGGTGCCGAATCGAGGCTGCCGAGCTTGCAGCGCAGGCCGGGGCGGGCGGTCAGTTGGTTAAGGTCGTCGAGCACGGCGGTGACTTCGTGCTGGCGGTGCAGCGCGGCGGTGATCAACGCCTGGCCGAGGCTGTCGTGGGGCAGGAACACGCCCAGTTTCAGGCGCGGGGTTTCGAGGTTGTGCATGGGGCCTCCCGAAGGTGGACGGCGGATATGCATATCGAAGGCCGTCCATCGCTCGAGTTCCGCCGGTGTGACGCATGACACCCGGCGGTGACCATGGCTACAGGTCGTCGTTGCCGATGGAATTGAAAATGCGCAGGTTGCTGTCTCGCGGTCCGATGGTCCGGTCAATGCGGATTTCGGCGGTCTTGATCGCCGCGGCGGCACGCAGGTCGACGTCCGGCATGTGCTGGATGTAGTTGGTCATGACGTAGGCTTCGTTGATCGCCTGGATGGGCGTGAGCGTCGCCAACTGACCCAATTGGGGCGGCGCGCCCAGGTCCTGGTACAACGCCTCGAAGTCCGCCAGCACGGTAAAGGGCAGGCCGGACACGCACACGTCATCGGTCGCCAGGTACTTGTGGGTGCATTCGTGGATCAGGGTATTGGTCAGGGTGTTATTGCCGACGGTCGCGAGGGTGCTGAAGCGAATGTTGACGTCATGCGGGTTGTGATAGCCCGCAGGGTCCTTGTTCAGGCAGCCGTGAACCGACGGGCCGCCGAACAGCGCGTGGGACAGCGGCATCTGTACGTAAGCGACTGCACTCGCTGGCCGGAACCAGTGATAACCGTATTCGGCCAGGCGCAGGTCCGGGGAAAGCAGGCCGGTCATCAGCCGCTGCAGCTTCTGGGTCAGGCCCTCCAGGGCCTTGAAGATATCTTCGGGGTCTTGCAGGCGGAAATGGACGATCAGGTGCCGGAAGAAGCTGGTTTCCAGCAAACTCACGGCCTCTTCTGCATCGAAGCCGGTTTCTCTGGCGCTCCTGACCACATGCAAGGCGATCACCGTGGTTTCCGTGGCCTTCTTGACCAACTGCCGCGCCTGGCGCATTGCCTCGCTGAGTTTCTGCAGCCCCGCTGGCGCGATGTCATTGATCGCGATGATGTTCAAACCACCGATCTTGTAGGTCACTGCCATGTGTACACCGTGCCGGAAATAGGGAAGGAGTGCCGATAGTGCATGGATAGGCGGGCTCTGGCGACTGCCGATAAGGGTGCGCGATCACTTTTCCTGCGGCCTTGACTGGGGTCAACCGGCCAGCGCCCGCGCCGCGCTAGTCTGGCGCGCACGACGAGGCCCCTTCATGACCTATCCCTACCTGTTGACCCTGCACCTGTTTGCCGCGCTGATCTTCATCGGCACCGTGTTCTTCGAGGTGCTGTTTCTCGGCAGCATTCGCCGGCAATTACCCGACCGGCTGATGATGATGCTCGAACACGCCATCGGTCAGCGCGCCCGGCAAGTGATGCCCTGGGTGTTGCTGGTGTTGTTCGGCGCCGGGGTGGGGATGGTCCGCGAACGCTATCTGCCGTTGCTGGCGGCGCCGTGGGAATCGTCGTTCGGCACGTTGCTGGCGCTGAAGATCGTGGCCGGCGTCAGCGTGCTCGGGCACTTCCTCACGGCGCTGTGGTTGTTCCGCAGTGGCCGCATGACGGCGCGGGCAGTGACGTTCATTCATGCCAGCGTGTTCACCCATTTGCTGGTGATCGTGTTGCTGGCCAAGGGCATGTTCTTTCTGACGTGGTAAGCCGGAGGCCGCGATGCAAGTGATCGACCGCAACAAGGCGCTGGCTGTCACGCCACTGCTGCGCCTGGCGTTTCGCCCGTTCTTCCTCGGCGGCAGCCTGCTGGCGCTGATCGCCGTGCCGCTGTGGCTGATCGCTCTGGGCGGCAGCCTCGACTGGCAGCCGGCGGGCGGCTGGCTGGCCTGGCACCGGCATGAACTGCTGTTCGGTTTTGGCCTGGCAATCGTCGCCGGCTTTCTGCTCACCGCGGTGCAGACCTGGACCGGCCAGCCGGGCGTGAGCGGCAAGCCGCTGGCGGCGCTGGCGTTGTTGTGGCTGGCGGGGCGGGTCGCTTGGCTGGCCAATCTGCCGTTGCCCTTGCTGGCCTTGCTGGAACTGGGCTTTCCGCTGCTGCTGGCGCTGCTGATGGGCCGCAGCCTGTGGCGGGTCAAGCAGCAGCGCAATTACCCGGTGGTGGCGCTGTTGCTGTTGCTGGCCCTGGTGGACGCCATCGCCGTGACCGGGTTGCTCAACGGCGACGACGGCTTGCAGCGCCAGGGCGTGCTCGGCGGGTTATGGCTGGTGGCGGCGATGATGGGGCTGATCGGCGGGCGGGGAATTCCCTTCTTCACCCAGCGCGGCCTGGGTCGCGCCGCGGCGGTCGCGCCCTGGCCGTGGCTGGACTGGCTGTTGCTTGGCGTTTCGGCGCTGGTGGCGTTGCTGTATGCCGCAGGGCTGGCGTTGACGCCCTCGGTGTGGCTCGGCCTGCTGTTCGCCGGGTTGACCCTGGGCCACGGCATTCGTCTGCTGCGCTGGCATGATCGCGGGTTGTGGCGGGTGCCGCTGCTGTGGTCGCTGCACCTGGCGTATGCCTGGCTGGTGCTGGCGTGTCTGGGCATGACCCTGTGGCATTTCGGCGTGACGCTGAATCCGAGCCTGGCGGTGCACTGCCTGACGGTGGGTGCCATGGCCGGGCTGATCCTGGCGATGATCGCCCGGGTCAGCCTTGGCCATACCGGCCGGCCATTGCAGCCGCCGGCGGGGATGGGTGTGGCGTTTGTGCTGTTGAATGTCGCCGGGCTCGCCCGGGTATTTCTGGTGCCGCTCAATACCCACGCCGGGTTGGGGCTGGCGGCGTTGTGTTGGGTACTGGCCTTCGCGCTGTTCGCCTGGGGCTATGCGCCGATGCTGGTGCGCCCCCGGGTGGACGGGCATCCCGGCTAGCGCAGCGGAGCGAACGTCAACTCCCCAACGCCCGACAATCCTGTGCGGCCCAGCCGACCCGCATCCGCTGCCCCGGCGCCTGGGGCACGAGCCCCAGTGCGTTGGGGGTCTTGATCACGAAATCATCCTGGCCGCACAGGCTGACCCGCGTGCGCAAATGATCACCGTGGTAGATCACCTCGCAGACTTCCACCTCGAAGCTGTTGTCGCTGGCCGCTGCCGGTTGCAGGCAGACCCGTTCGGGGCGCAGCGACAGGCTGGTGCGTTCGCCTGCGGACAGCGGCTTGGCGGCCACGGCGTTGATCAGTTCGCCACTGTCGGTCTGCACCACGCAGCGGTCGCCGGATACCGAACGCACCGTACCGGCGAGGCGGTTGTTTTCCCCGATGAACTGGGCAACGAAGGCATTGGCCGGCCTCTCGTAGAGTTCGCTCGGACTGGCCAGTTGCTGGATGGTCCCGTCGTTGAACACCGCGACCCGGTCGGACATGGTCAGCGCCTCACCCTGATCGTGGGTCACGTAGACCGTGGTGATGCCGAGGCGGTCATGCAGGCGCTTGATCTCGTACTGCATCTGCTCGCGCAGTTGTTTGTCGAGGGCGCCCAGCGGTTCGTCCATCAGCACCAGCTTCGGTTCGAAAATCAGCGCACGCGCTACCGCCACCCGTTGCTGCTGGCCACCGGACAGTTGCGCGGGGCGCCGATCGGCCATCGCGCGCAGGTGCACCATGTCCAGCGCCCGGTTGACCCGCTGCTCGACCTCCGCGCGCCCGAGTTTCTGCACCTGCAACGGGAAGGCGAGGTTCTGCGCGATGCTCAGGTGCGGGAACAGTGCGTAGTTCTGGAACACCATGCCGATATTGCGTTTGTGAGTCGGCAGGGCACCGATGGGCCGGCCATCGAGGTAGATCTCGCCGGCACTGACGCTTTCGAAGCCGGCAAGCATCATCAGGCAGGTGGTCTTGCCTGAGCCGGACGGACCGAGCAGGGTCATGAATTCACCCTCGCGGATATCCAGCATCAGGTTCTTCACCACCAGGTTCTGGCCGTCGTAGGTTTTCTTCACTTCATGAAAACGCACGTAGGCATCGTTTGGTACGGACATGTTTCTCTAGCCTCTTGGTCTTGTCATTGGCAGGACTATGAAATTCAGTGCGTGCTCGGGCTCTTGGCGGCCATCCGGCTGGCGTAGCGTTGCAGCCAGCCGAGGGTCAGCAGAAACAGGGTCGACAGTAGCGTCAGCAGAAACGCGACGGCGGTGATCGACGGGCTGAGGTTTTCCCTGACCCCGGAGAACATTTCCCGGGGCAGGGTGCGTTGTTCCGGGCCGGCCAGCAGCAGCGACACCACCACCTCGTCGAATGAAGTGGCGAAGGCGAACACCGCACCTGAGGCCACGCCCGGCAGGATCAGCGGCAAGGTCACCCGCCGGAAGGTATGCACCGGCCCGGCGCCAAGGCTGGCGGCGGCCCGTAGCAGTGACCTGTCCAGCCCTTGCAGCGTGGCGTTCACCGCAATGACTACGAACGGCGTGGCCAGCGCGGTATGCGCCAGGACCATGCCGGTAAAGGTGCTGGTCAGGCCCAGGGTGGAGAACAGGAAATAAACCCCCACTGCGGTGATGACCGTCGGCACGATCATCGGCGACAGCAGCAGCGCCAGGAGCAGCCCTTTGAAGCGGAACTGCGCAAGGTTCAGGCCCAGCGCGGCCAGGGTGCCGAGGCTGGTGGCCAGGACCATGCTGGCGAGGCCGATGAGCACGCTGTTCTTCAGTGCCAGCAGCCAGCGTGGCGATTCGAATACCTCCGAGTACCAGCGCAGCGAGAAGCCGTCGAGTGGATAGCTGAGAAAACTGCCGCCATTGAACGACAGCGGCACGATCGCAAGGATCGGCGCCACCAGGAACAACAGGACCAGCGCCGCCGCGCAGCGATTGAGGTTCTGCCAGGAAACGAGTGCGTGCATGAAAGTTCTCCTAACGGCCAATGCGCTGGGCGCCGACCAGGCCGACATACACCCGGTACAGCAGCAGGGTGGCGACCAGCAGGAGCATGCCCAATGCCGCCGCGAGGCCCCAGTTGATGGTGCCGCTGGTGTAGAAAGCGATGTAGTAGCTGATCAACTGATCGTTCGGTCCGCCGATCAGCACCGGGGTGATGTAGTAACCAAGGGCGAGGATGAACACCAACAGTGAGCCGGCAGCGATGCCGGGCAACAATTGCGGCAGGTAGACCCTCCGCCAGGCGTACACGGGACCGGCCCCGAGGCTGGCCGCTGCGCGGATCTGCGATGGCGGCACCGCGCGCATGGCACTGCACAGCGGCAGGATCATGTACGGCAACAGCACATGACTGAGGGCAATGAGTACACCGGCGCGGTTATAGAGCATGTGCAAGGGTTCACTGATGATGCCGAGCGTCATCAGCAGCCGGTTGACCACGCCGTTGCCCTGCAGGATCACCACCCAGGCGGTGGTGCGCACCAGCACCGAGGTCCAGAACGGCAGCAGCACCAGCAACATCACCAGCGCCGCCAGCCGTGGCGGGGCGCTGGCGATCAGTTGTGCGACCGGAAACGCCAGCAGCAGGCAGATCAGCGTCACCGACAGGGCGATCCCCAGGGTCCGGGCAAAGATACCCAGGTAGTTCGATTGTCCCTCCGGTACCCGGACCATGTTGCCCGAGTCGTCGCGGGTAAGGTCCAGCGCGGTCAGCAGGTAGAGCCCGGTCAGTGGTCCGCGGGCACGGGCGATGGCGGCCCAGGTCGCGGTATCGGCCCATTGCCGGTCAAGGCCGATCAGGTGCGCCTGCCAGTCCACCGGCTCGCCGGGCGCCGGTTTGCGTGCGGTACTGGTGATGACATTGCGTATGCCCGGCAGGTCGTAGTTCAGGCGCCGGCCGATGGTCCCGACGGTACGCTCCTGGCGGGCCTGTTCGAGGTCGGCAGCCAGCGCGGCGAACGCTGCGGGCGCCGGCAGGGCCTTGCCGTCCCAGCCTTGCAGGGCTGCGAGGGTGCGCGGCAGCAGCGTGGCGATTTCCCGATCGTCTACCGCCAGCTTGAGCATGCCGCCCAAGGGTACGAGGAAGGTGACGACGAGAAACAGCAACAACGGAGCGATCAACAGCAGGGCCTTGCCCCGGCGAACCCGTTCCAGGGGGCAGGGCTGGATCCGTTCGGGGCTGAGGGCGACGGCGAGGCTACTCATGATGATTTCCAGGTCAGCGGGTTCGGGGCGGTCACTTGGCCGACCACGCGGAGAAGCGCTCGGTCAGGCTGTCGATGTTTTCCAGCCAGAACTGCGCATCGAAGGGCACCGATTGCGCCAGTGCCGAGGGCGAGGTGGGCAGTTCGGCCTGCACCGCCGGGTTGATCAGCGCATTGGCGTTGCGGTTGGGGACGCCGTAGCGGATCTTCGCCGGGAAACGTGCCTGGTTGGTGGCGTCGGCAAAGTAGTTGAGGAAGCGGTACGCGTCGTCCTGGTTGCGGCTGCCCTTGAGCATCACCCAGTTGTCGACCATGAAGATGCTGCCGTTCCACACCACGCGGAAGTTGCGCTGGTCGGAGTCGTTGGTGGCGAACACCCGGCCGTTGTAGGTGGTGGTCATCACGACCTCGCTGGAACCGAGCAACTGCATGGGCTGGTTACCCGCTGACCACCAGATCAGGCTGGACTTGATCTGATCCAGTTTGGCGAAGGCGCGGTCCACGCCCTGGGGCGTGCGCAACACCTCGTAGACCTGCGCTGGCGGCACGCCGTCGGCCATCAGGGCGAACTCCAGGTTCATCTTCGGGCCCTGACGCAGGGCGCGCTTGCCGGGAAACTTCTTCAGGTCCCAGAAATCGCCCCAGGATTTCGGCGCCTCGGCGAGGCGGTCGCTGTCATAGGCGATAGCGATGCTGTAGACGTTGGCGCCCAGGCCGCATTCGCTGGTTGCACCGGTAATGAAGTGTTCCCGGTCGCCGATACGCGACCAGTCCAGTGGCTGGAACAGGCCTTCTTCGCAGCCTAGCACCAACTCTTCGGGCTCCACCTGGACCAGGTCCCAGTTACCGTCGCCGGCCTGGATTTTCGAGCGCAGGATACCGATCCCTCCATCCCAACTGTCTTCCTTGAGTTTCAGGCCCTGCGCCCGCAGCGGGTCGAAGAACACCTGGCGCTGCGCGTCCTGGAACACGCCGCCCCAGGACACCACGGTGACATCGGCACTCGCGTTGCCCATCAGTAACAAACCGGCCAGCAGGCCACCCAGCGTGCAAGGTGCATTGAGGGACATGCGCTCATCCTCTTGGTTGGAAGGGGCGACGTCTGTGCGTCGCTGATTCCACGTTACGCATTTGCCTGACTGGCAACGTCACCCTGATGGGTGACCTCGTGCGCTGTGCTTTTGCCCTACCATGGCGGACCCCACCGGGTGCTGCTGCGCTGGCGTGGTTCATGCATCCGCTGTGCGGAGCAATCCCGGTAACAGGGCGTTGCCATGGCCATGCCACGCCCCGGCCGTTCGGGCACGCCGTCTGACCGACCCTTCGCTGAACCGACCACTTTCGAGGTGTACCCACGATGATCGCTGCCATGAACAGAATTGCGGATCTGGTTGGGGGAATTGGTAACAATCACTTCGATCAGGCCTTCTACAGCTTCTGCCACGAGTTGCTGCAGGCCGACCAATGCACGGTGTTCCGCTTCGACCGGCAGGGCGTTCCGCAATGCCTGATCGCCGAGGCCGAGGACAGCCAGTCGCGTTCGCTGGCCCGGCAACTGGCTTGTGAATACACCGAAGGCGCCTACCGGCGTGATCCCAACCTTGCCCTCGAACAGATCGGCCACCCCGGTGAAGTCCCTGTGCTGGTGCGTTGCGTGACGCCATCGAGCATTCAGGACCGCGGCTATCGGCGGCGCTTCTACGATGAGGCGCTGGTGCGCCAGGAACTGGCGATGATCGCGCCGCTGCAAGGCGAGACGCTGTACTGCAGTTTCTACCGCTCTGAAAGCCTCAGCGATTTCGCCCATGAGGATGCCGGGCAGTTGCAGCAGGTGGGCGCGATGCTGGCGCAGATGCTCGGCAAGCATGCTGAAGTCATGCACCTGCGTAATCGCGGTGAGTCACCTTTGCCCGAGCCCGCTCATCTCAATCCCGAGCGCCGCGCGCGCATGCTCGATGATCTGCGGGCGGCGCTGCTCAAGGCGCCTGGCGGCCTGACCCGGCGCGAGGCGGAGATCTGTGCATCGATTGCGCTGGGCTATACCACGCTGGGCATCAGTCTGAATCTGGGCATTTCGATGAATACCGTGGCGACCCATCGCAAGCGTGCCTATGCCAAGCTGGGCATCTCTTCGCAGAACGAGTTGTTTGCGCGGTATTTCGATAGCATGAATCTGGTGGGGCACTGATTTTCGGGCGGGGGTGTAACGAACAGCTTTTTGAAGAGCGCTGCCAGCGGTACGCGTGCAGTCCATCGAAGTGAGAGGCGGACACCGCAACGTCGCGAAAGCGCCGATCAAGCCCGCCCGAACTGCTTGCGGTAGCAGCTCGGGCTGCTGTCCAGTTTTGTCCGAAAGTGATGGCGCAAGGTCGCCGCAGTGCCGAAGCCGCACTGTTCGGCAATCAGCGGCATGGACAGGGAACTGGTCTCCAGCAGCGCCTTGGCGCGTTCCAGTCGGACCCCCAGCAGCCAATCCGCGGGCGTGGTCCCGGTGGCGTCGTGAAAGCGGCGCAGGAACGTGCGGCGACTCATATGGGCGGCATGGGCCATCTGCTCGATGGTCAAGTCGCTGTCGGGTTTGGCGCGCAGTTGATCCAGCAGCGGCGCCAGGCTACTGCCCGGTCTGACGGTAACCGGTTGTTCGATATATTGGGCCTGGCAGCCCAGGCGGTGGGGCGGCGTCACCATGCGCCGGGCGGCCCGGTTGGCCGCGTCGGGGCCAAAGTCCCGGCGGATCAGGTGCAGGCAGGCGTCGAGACCCGAGGCGCAACCGGCCGAAGTGAGGATGTTGCCCTCGTCCACATAGAGCACCGAGGGCTCGACCTGGATGTCCGGATAGGCCTTCGCCAGCGCCTGGTGATGGTGCCAATGGGTGGTGGCGCGCTTGCCTGCCAGCAGGCCGGTTGCCGCCAGGACAAAAGTACCCGCACAGATCGTGACGATCCGGCAGCCCCTTGCGCTGGCGGCGGTGAGCGCCTGGAGCAGATCGGGGGCAACCTCTTCTGCCAGATCGCGCCACCCCGGAATGACGATGGTTCCGGCCCGTTCCAGCAACTCTAGACCACCTTCCACGGTGATCTGCACACCACCGAAGGCCCGCAGCGGACCGGGTTCGGCCGCCGCGACGCGCAGTTCATAAAGCGGTCTTTTCAGCTCGGGATCGTCGCGGCCGAAGGCTTCGATGGCCGTGCCGAATTCAAAGGTGCACAACTGGTCGTAGACCAGCACGACCAGGGATCGATTGAAGGGCTGGGAGGCGGGATGGCTTTTTGGCATGAACTTGACGATACATGGCCTTCGTGCCGATTTCCACAACCCCCTCGGCGCCCGATCATCCTCCGACTATTTGAGTCGACGGAAACGTGCAATGAAGGATTCGGTGAAAGCGCTGGCTGCGGTTTGCCTGGCAGCGATGATGTTCGGTCTGGAGATCTCCAGTATTCCGGTGATCCTGCCCACCCTAGAAACGCTGCTCGAAGGCCGTTTCAGCGACCTGCAATGGATCATGAACGCCTACACCCTGGCCTGTACCACCGTTTTGATGGCGGTGGGCACGCTGGTCGATCGCTACGGGCGGCGGACATTGTTCCTCGCCAGTGTGGCCGTGTTCGGCCTGGCATCGCTGGCCTGTGGACTTGCCGAAGACGCGAGCACCCTGATCATCGCCCGGACTGTGCAGGGCGCTAGCGGCGGCGCCCTGTTGATCTGCCAGATCTCGATCCTGTCCCGGCAGTTCACCGAGCCCCGAGAGCGGAGCAAGGCCTTTGCCCTGTGGGGGATCGTGTTTGGCGCCGGGCTTGGTCTTGGGCCGATTATTGGCGCGGGCATCCTCGCGCTCGCCAACTGGCAGTGGGTTTTTCTGATTCACCTGCCGCTGGCGGTTATCGCGTTCGCCCTGGCGGGCGCCGGTGTGCACGCCTCCAGCGAGGCGCCGACGGGCAAGCTGGACAGCCTGGGAATCCTGCTGCTGGCGTCGGCGGTGTTCGGCCTGACGTTCGTGATTATCCAGGGCCCTGAACTGTCGAGCGCGACCGCCGGCGCGTTGGCCCTGGCGACCCTGCTGGCGTTCGTGGCCTTCCTGATTTCGCAGAGGCTCAACCCGCACCCGATGATGGATTTTTCGGTGTTCCGCATTCGAGGTTTTTCAGGGGCGCTGTTGGGTTCGGCGGGCATGAACTTCAGCTTCTGGCCGCTGATGATCTACCTGCCGATCTATTTCCAGGCGGGCATGGGGCTGGATAACGTCGACGCGGGTTTGCTGCTTCTGGCGTACACCTTGCCAACCCTGTTTGTGCCGCCGTTGGGTGAGCGCCTGGCGCTGAAACTTCAGCCGGGCGTGATGATTCCTGCCGGGCTGCTGGTGATCGGGGCGGGCTTGATGTTGATGTGCATCGCCATCGGCAGTGCCCATCTGCTGGTTCCCGTTATGGCGGCAGGCTGCGTGTTGGCGGGGACCGGGCTTGGTTTGACCAACACCCCGGTGACCAACACCAGCACCGGTTCCGTGCCGCCATCGCGGGCGGGCATGGCGTCTGGTATGGACATGAGCGCGCGGATGACCTCGCTGGCCATCAATATCGCGGTGATGGGCTGGGTATTGGTGCAAGGCATTGCCGGCAGTTTGCGCCAGAGCTTGCCGGGGTTGGGCGAGGGCTCCGCGTTGCAGGCCATGGCCCAGGCAGTGGCGGCCGGCAAACAGGCGATACCCGCCAGCGCCTTTCACACCGCACTGGATCAGGGCTTCGCCTGGGTGCTGATCTATGGCGCCGCCAGTGTGTGCCTGGCGGCAGTGGCCAGCCTTTGTGTGTTCAGGCCGTGGGCTGCAGAGGGCATCACTGATAATCGGGGCTTTGTGGGTCAGTAATGGTCGCGAGGTGCATGCCGGGAGTTTTCTGGCTCCCTTGGGATCAAGCGCAGTGCGGACGGCGCTTGAAAAACCATCGCCACTGCCCAGCCCCCAGCCAAGCCCGACGAGCCATTAAAAAAACCTTCCCTTAGGGCTGGATTCCATCGTTTTTCAAGGGGGCGCGTCCTCCCTATAGTCCTCGCAGACCCAATCGAAACACCGCGGTGTTTCATCGATGCGAGACAACAACATGAACAACGAAGCAAAGGTCGCTCAGGGCGTGCAACCGGGTGTTGGCACCTGTGTGGTGTGGGGCGGGGAGCAGGTCGAACACCCTTATAACGCCACCCAGACCCCGATCGTCGCCAGCGCCGCCTACGGCTATCACGATATCGATGCCTGGCATGACGTCGCGCTGGGCAAAGAGCCGGGCTTCATCTATAGCCGCATGAGCAACCCGACCGTCGCGGTGCTCGAAAACAAACTGTGCGCGCTGGAGCAGGCCGAGTCGGCCGTGGCCTTCAGTACCGGCATGGCGGCGATCAGCGGCGTTCTGCATACCTTCTTGTGCAACGGCAAACGCGTGGTCTCGACCCGCGACAGCTACGGCGGCACCAACAAGATCTTCGAAGAGTTCCTGCCCCGCCAGGGCGTCGAAGTGACGCTGTGCGACACCCTCGACACCGAGGCCATCGAGCGCGAAATCGCCCTCGGCTGTGATCTTGTCTACCTCGAGACGCCCAGCAACCCGACCCTGAAAATCCTCGATATCCGCCGGCTGGTGGCGGCGGCGAAACGTGTCGGCGCGCTGGTCGTCGCCGACAACACCTTTGCCACGCCACTGAACCAGAACCCGCTGGCGCTGGGCGTCGATGTGGTGGTGCACAGCGCGACCAAGTTCCTTTCCGGCCATGGTGATGTGCTTGGCGGCGTGGTCTGCGGGGCCGAGTCGCTGATGACGCAGGTGCGTCACTACCGGGAAATCAACGGCGCCTCGCTGGACCCGTTTTCCGCCTACCTGATCATTCGCGGCATCAAGACCCTCGCCCTGCGCCTGCGCCAGCAACAGGCGAGTGCCCAGGCGCTGGCGGAATACCTGTGCAGCGAGCCGTTGGTGGAAGCCGTCAACTATCCGGGGTTGCCGCAGCATCCCGGTCACCAAATCGCCTGCGCGCAGATGAAGGGCTTCGGCGCGATCGTCAGCTTCGTGCTGGTCGGCGGGATGGACACCGTCGTCAAGCTGCTGCCGTGCCTGCGCTACGCCCACCGTGCCGGCAACCTCGGCGCGGTGGAAACCATCTACGGGCCGGCACGGACAACCAGCCACGTGGAAAACACCCTGCAAGAGCGTCAGGCGCTGGGCATTTCCGAAGGGTTGGTGCGGGTGTCCGTCGGTATCGAGGACACCGCTGACCTGCTGGAAGACCTGCGTCAGGCCTTCGCCACGGTACGTGCCCAACGCACGGATGTGGCCGGCAGCGAGCGGCGCGCCAGCGTGTCCGCCTGAGGGTGAGGGCGGTCTGCCCGGGATGGCGGGCCGCCCTGTTTCATGAAAGCAATAACAATAACAGTCGCTGGTGCATTGGTTGGTACTGCCTCGTTGCGGGTTTCCCGTTGAACACCAGACACTTCATGAGAATCAAACTATGTCCACTGAACACTCAACGACAGCGTCGGCTGATCCGGCCGAATACAAGAAAGAGATGCACACCCGCCATATCGTCATGCTCGCACTGGGCGGGGTGATCGGCACCGGGCTGTTTCTGACCTCGGGCTACACGGTCAACCAGGCCGGCCCCCTTGGCGCGGTGATCGCCTATATCGTCGGCGCGGTGATGGTCTACCTGGTGATGGTCTGCCTGGGCGAACTGGCCGTGCAGATGCCGGAAACCGGCTCGTTCAGCAGCTACGCCACTCGTTACCTGGGACCGGGCACCGGCTACACGGTGGCCTGGTTGTACTGGCTGACCTGGGCCGTCGCCATCGGCTCGGAATTCACCGCCGCCGGGATCCTGATGGTCCGCTGGTTTCCGGACACGCCGGTGTGGATCTGGAGCGCATTCTTCGCCATCACCGTGTTCATCCTCAACGTGGTGTCCGTGCGCCTGTTCGCCGAGACCGAATTCTGGCTGTCGCTGATCAAGGTGCTGACGGTGATTGCCTTCATCGTCATTGGTGCCGGGGCAATTTGCGGCCTGTTCGAGGTCAAGCATGTGCAGGGCATCGGGCTGTCCAACTTCACCCGCGAGGGCCTGTTCCCCACCGGCTTGTTGCCCATCGCGATGACGCTGCTGGCGGTGTCGTTCGCCTTCTCCGGCACCGAACTGATCGGCATTGCCGCCGGCGAAGCCAAGGATCCGCAGGACAGCGTGCCCAAGGCCATTCGCACCACGGTGGTCCGCCTGGCGCTGTTCTTCGTCGGCACCATCGTCGTCCTCGCGACCTTGTTGCCCCGTGAGCAGGCAGGCCTGGTGGAAAGCCCGTTCGTGATGGTGTTCGACATGATCGGCATTCCGTACTCGGCCGACATCATGAACTTCGTGATCCTCACCGCGCTGCTGTCGGCGGCCAACTCCGGCCTGTACGCCGCCTCGCGGATGCTCTGGACCCTGAGTGACCAGGGCCATATGCCCAAGTGCTTCCGCCGCCTTTCGCCGCGCGGCACGCCAGTCAACGCGATCATCCTGAGCATGGCCGGCGCGGTGGCGTCGCTGCTCAGCAGCGTGGTGGCGCCGGACACGGTGTACCTGGCGCTGGTGTCCGTTTCCGGGCTGGCGGTGGTGGTGGTGTGGATGAGCATCGCCGCCAGCCAGATCGCGTTTCGCCGGCACTATGTGGCCAATGGCGGTCGCGTCGAAGACCTGCATTTCCGGGTGCGCGGTTACCCCTGGGTGCCGCTGGGCGCGATCCTGTGTTGCGTGCTGGCTTGCGTCGGCATCGCGTTCGACCCCGAGCAGCGGGTGGCGCTGTACTTCGGTCTGCCCTTTATCGCCTGGTGCTACTTCGTCTACTGGGTGACCCGCAAGAAGCGCGAACAGCGGCTTGCCGCCATGCTGCCGGTGGTCCCGGGCGTTAACGCGACCTGAAGATTCCGGTTCATGATGGACGGATTCAATTCCGAACGAGGTCGTGCCGATGAAGCAAAAATCCCTGCCGCCGCTGAACTGGCTGCGGTCATTCGAGGTATCGGCGCGCGCCTTGAACTTCACCCACGCAGCGGAGGAACTGCACCTGACCCAAGGCGCAGTGAGCCAGCAGATCCGCCAACTGGAAAACCACCTGGGCGTGGCCTTGTTCAAGCGCCTGCCCAGGGGCCTCGACCTGACCGAGGAGGGCCAGTCCTACCTGCCGGTGGTGCAGGATGCGATCAGCCGCCTCGCGGTGGGCACCAACGAGATTTTCGGCCAGCACAAGCGCAGGCCGGTGAAGGTCCGCGGCAGCCTGTCGTTCCTGCAGTACTGGCTGGCCCCGCGCTTGCTCGATTTCAGCCGCGAGAACCCGAACATCGATATCCGCTACATCAGCAACCTGTGGGTCAAGGCGCCGGATGGCGAGGACGACCTCGAAGTGCGCTGGGGCAATGGTGAATGGCTGGGTCTGCATGCCCAGCGCCTGACCTGGGACGTGCTGGTGCCGGTCTGCTCGCCGGCGCTGCTGGCGCGCTCGCCGATCCACCAGCCGCAAGACCTCAAGCACCATCCGCTGCTGCATGTGCTCGGCTACGAAGAGGGCTGGGGCTACTGGCTCAAGCGGGTTGGCGCGGACGATGTCGATTACTCGCGGGGGCTGCAATTCGACACGCTGATTTCGACGATCCGCATGGCGGAGCTGGGGCAGGGCGTTGCCCTGGCGCGTTCCTCGGTGGTCGAGGACCTGCTCAGGGACGGGCAGCTTGTCGCGCCCTTCAGCCAGCGCATCGAAGCCAGCGAATCGTTCTACCTGGTCCGTGAGCAAGGGCGCGCGCTGCCGCCCGATGCCGCGCTGTTTTCAGACTGGCTGGTGGCTCAAGCCCATCGGCCTTCGTAACCCTTTCCTGGAGTTTTCATGCACTACGTGAGCACCCGCAATGGCGATGTACGGGCGGACTTCCGTGAAGTCGTGCTGTCGGGCCCTGCCGCCGATGGCGGCTTGTATGTGCCGGCGCACTTGCCGGTGATCAGCCCGGAGGAAATCGCCAGTTGGTCCTGGCTGCCGTTCGATGAGCTGGTATGGCGGGTGATCGCGCCCTTCGTCGGTGACGCCCTGGATGAGCCGACCCTGCGCGCGCTGCTCAGCGACAGCTACAAGGACTTCACCCATCGCGCGATCACACCACTACAGCAGATTGGCCATAACGAATGGATTCTGCAGTTATTCCATGGCCCGACGCGCACCTCGAAAGACTTTGCCGCGCAGCTTCAAGCGCGGCTGGTCAGGCACTTTCTCGACGAATCCTCTAGCGAAGCGCTGGTGGTGGGCGCCACCAACGGCGACACCGGCGTTGCCGCCATCGAGGCTTTCGCGGCCTGCCCGAACGTGCGCATGGCGATTCTCTATCCGCGTCACGAGGTCCCCGCCGACCGTCTCGCCGCCTTGCTGGCGGCTGACCCTGAACGTGTCCTGCTGATCCCCGTGGAAGGCAGTTTCGATGACTGCCAGACCCTGGTCGCGCGGCTGTTTCGTGCCTGGCCGCTGGAGGGCGTGATTCCGGTCTGCTTCAACTCCACCAACTGGGTCGGCGTGCTGGCCCAGATCGTTTTTTACTTCCATGCCGCGTTGCAGTTGGGCGGTGGCACCCGGCCTGTCGGCTTCAGCGTGCCCGCCGCGAGCTTTGCCGAGATCTACGCCGGCTTCGTCGCGCAGAAAATGGGCCTGCCGATCAATCAGGTGATCGTCTCGACCAACAGCAACGACGCGCTCCACCGCTTCCTCCACCGCAATCGATACGCCACCCACGCCAGCCAGCGCACCCTGGCGCCGGCCATGGATTTTTCCCTGTATTCGAATCTGGAGCGCTTTATCTGGGAGCTGTATGGGCGCAGTGCTGGTTGCGTCCGGACGTTGATGGAGCATTTCGAAGCCTGTGGCGAACTGAGCATCGGCAACCCGCAGTGGCTTCAGGCGCGGGTGTTGTTCGACTCCTATGCGGTGGAGGAGGCCGAGGTGCGCCGCGAGGTCATCCGCCTGCGCGAGGACACCGGCGCCATTGTCGATCCGCATACGGCGGTTGGCGCGCTGGCCGGGCGCATGCATCGCCGTAGCCTGGGCGCGCCGATGGTCACGCTTGGCCAGATCGCACCGGAAAAATCCGCCGCGCTGCTGGCGCAACTGGGTGTCTGGGACGGCGAGGTGGTGCCGCCGCCAGCGTTGGCAGACGAGCCGCCGGCCCTTCAGCGTGGCGATCTGGACGGTCTGTGCCAGGCGCTGCGGGCTGCGCAGGCGAGGGCGCTATGAAGCGCATTCTGGACCCTCTGGACGAGCGCATCCTCGCCGAGCTGACCGCCAATGCGCGGATCGCTCATGCGGAGCTGGGGGCCAAGGTCAACCTGTCGCGCAATGCGGTGCGCCAGCGCGTCGAACGGCTTGAGCGCGATGGCGCGATCCAGGGCTATACCGTGCGGCTGGGCAACGCTCGCCGGCCTTCGTCGCTGATCAGCGCGGCGATTTTCGTATACCGCTACGACCGCATGCGCGGCGACGATGTGCTGGCCAAACTGGGCACCATTCCCGAGGTGGTCCAGTGCGAGGTGCTCAGTGGCGAGTTCGACCTGATGCTGCGGGTCAACGCGGCGAGCCCCGAGCGGGTTCACGCGGTCTGGAAAGAAATCGCGGCCATGCCCGGCGTGGAAAACACCGTGACCTCGTTTGTTCTTTCTGCTGTTTTCTGAAGTAGCCCTTCCGGCCAATGCCAGTCAGTTGAGCCCATCGCGACGGTTCGGCGTCCCGTAGGGCTACAAAGCAGATCCAATTATTAGGTTCTTCACGGAATGGTGGGGGGGCGTGGCTTTGGCTTGGGTGCTGTGAGCTTATCCATTCGATGTGGCGAGGCTGCCGGCCCCTTCCGCCTTTACGGCGTCCTACTTTTTTCTTGGAAAAAGTAGGCAAAACCGCTCGCTCCCACATCCGGCCCTACGCTGCGCTCCGGGTCCCCTCGCTACGGCGCCTTTCGGGGCCACGCGGCCTACGACTTGCTTCGCAAGTCTACATCTCGCGTCTTCGGCTAACGCCGAAGGGTGCTGCGCACCTGCCCCTACAGGCACCTCCGCTCGGCCTCCTGAAGTCGCGAAGTTACGGGCGGCGCCTGTACTGACGGATCTTCGAAATCAGAATCTGATGAAACCACCGACTTGCTCTCGATCTTGCTTCTGCTCTTAGTGCGCGCAAGTCCAGACGCCACAAGGTGCGACGTCAGGAGGCCGAGTGGAGGTGTCTGAAGGGGCAGGTGCGCAGCACCCTTCGGCGTAGCCGAAGACGCGAGATGTAGACTTGCGCAGCAAGTCGTAGGCCGCGTGGCCCCGTAAGACACCGGAGGGAGGGGACCCGGAGCGCAGCGTAGGGCCGTATGCAGGAGCCAGCGGTTTTCGTCCATTTTGCCAAGACAAAAGGACCCGCCGTAAAGGCGGAAGGGGCCGGCAGCCTCGCCACATCGACTGGATAAGCCCACGGCACCTAAGCCCAAAAATCAGCGTCCCACCATCTCTTTCCACTGTGCAAATCGCTCAACAAATACAGCGTTTTGCCGTATTCAAGTGCCCTGGCCCGACTCGTACGCTGATGCCATCAAACAACAGCAAAGAGGAATGCCTTCGTGACTGAATACAACATTGCCCTGGTCGGCTTCGGTGGTGTGAACCGTGGCCTGGCCCAGTTGATCGCAGAACGTAATGCCACCTGGAAGGCGGCCCTCGGTTTCAGCCTGAAGATCGTTGGCGTCACCGACCTGTTTCTCGGCTCGGTGGTCAACCGCAACGGCCTGGACGCCGCCGAGCTGGTCGCGCTGCCTGCCGAGAAGGGTGCGTTGGCACGGATCGCCGGCGGTACCGCCGAAGCCTTCAATGAAACGGTGATCAAGCAGTCCGGCGCCGACATCATTGCCGAGGCGACCTTCACCAACCCGGTCGACGGCGAGCCGGCAGCCACCTTCTGCCGCTGGGCGCTGGAAAGCGGCATTCATGTGGTCACCACCAACAAGGGCCCGATTGCCCTGCACGGTGCCGAGCTCAAGGCGCTGGCCCGTCGCAAGGGCCTGGCGTTCGAATACGAAGGCTCGGTGATGAGCGGAACGCCGGTGATCCGCCTGGCCCGGCAGGCCCTGGCCGGTGCGGAAATCCAAGGTTTCGAGGGCATCCTCAACGGCACTTCCAACTATGTGCTGACCCGGATGAAGGACGGCCTGGCATTCAGCGATGCGGTGGCCCAGGCGCAACAACTGGGCTACGCCGAAGCCGACCCGACCGCGGACGTCGAGGGCCATGACGTGCGCCTGAAAGTGGTGATCCTCGCCAACGAACTGCTGGACGCGCGGTTGAGTGTCAGCGATGTCGCCTGCTCGGGCATCAGTGGCATCAGCGCGGCGGACATCGTCAAGGCGCAGGCTACCGGGCAGTGCTGGAAACTGATCGGCGCCGCCAGCAAGGCGGCTGACGGTTCGGTTTCCGCCAGCGTCGAAGCGCGCTTGCTTCCGGTCGAGCACCCGCTGGCCGGCATCTCCGGCGCGGTCAACGCGATCTCGTTCAACACCGAACTGCTGGGCGCCGTCACGGTGTCCGGGCCAGGCGCCGGCCGGATCGAGACGGCGTTTGCCTTGCTCTCCGACATCATCGCCCTGCACACCACCGACCGACAGTAACGGGAGCCTTTCATGAGCGTATCTCGCATGACCAGTGTTCAATCCGTAGCCCCCAGCCACATCGAGGTGTTCAGCCCGTTCGATGGCCGTGTGGTCGGTCGCGTGCCCAACCTCGACGCTGCAGCGGTGCCGGGCCTGCTGGCGCGGGCGCGGGCGGGCGTCAGCGAAAGCGCGGCGTTGCCACGCCATCGCCGTGCGCGGATTCTCGAGGAGGCCGCGCGACTTGTGGAAGCCGACGCCGCGGCGTTCGCCAGCCTGATCGTGGCCGAAGCCGGGAAAACCCTGCGCCAGGCCGAGAAGGAAGTGAAGCGCTGTGTGAACACGCTGAAGCTGTCCGCCGAAGAAGCGCGGCGCAATGCCGGTGAAGTGGTGCCGTTCGAAGCCTATGAAGGTTCGGAGTCGCGCCAGGGCTGGTTCACCCGCGAGCCGCTGGGGCTGATCGTCGCGATCACGCCTTACAACGACCCGCTGAATCTGGTCGCGCACAAGCTGGGCCCGGCGATTGCCGGCGGTAACGCGGTGATCCTCAAACCGTCCGAGCTGGCGCCGTTGTCGGCGTTGAAACTGGTGGCGTGCCTGGTCCAGGCCGGCCTCCCGGACAGCGTGGTGACCACCGCCACCGGCGGCGTGGAACTGGGCCGGGCGCTGGTCGAACTGCGCGAGGTGCGGATGATTTCCTTCACCGGCGGCTTTGCCACCGGCGAATCCATCGCCCGCAGCGCCGGGCTGAAAAAGCTGGCGATGGACCTGGGCGGCAACGCGCCGGTGCTGGTGCTGGAAGACTGCGACCTCGGGCCGACCGTGGAGTCCTGTGTTTCGGGTGCCTTCTGGGCCGCCGGGCAGAACTGCATCGGTACCCAGCGGATCCTGGTGCACCGCGAGATTTATCCAGCGTTCCGCGAACAGTTCGTGGCGCAGTCGCGGGCCTTGAACCTGGGCGACCCGTCGCTTCGCGAAACGGATGTCGGGCCGATGGTCACCGAGCAGGCGGCCTGCCGTACCGAGCAACTGGTCGAGGACGCCGTGGTGGACGGCGCCAGGGTGCTTTGCGGTCATCGCCGCGAGGGCGCGCTGTACGCACCGACCGTGCTGGAACAGGTCAGCCACGGCAGCCGGATCTGGCAGCAGGAAGTGTTCGCGCCGGTGGTGATCCTCGAACCGTTCGACCACCTCGACGACGCCGTCGCCCTGGCCAACGCGCCGGAATACAGCCTGCACGCCGGCGTGTTCACCCGCGACCTGTCGACCGCGCTGAAGCTGGCGCGGCGCATCGAGGCCGGTGGCGTGATGATCAACGACTCGTCCGACTACCGCTTCGACGCCATGCCATTCGGCGGCTTCAAATACGGCAGCCTCGGCCGGGAAGGGGTGCGCTTCGCCTATGAAGACATGACGCAGCCAAAAGTGGTGTGCATCAACGAACTGGGCTGAGGCGATGCATCGGTGATTGCCGGTCCTGGGGTCCGGTATCTACACCTCTCGCAGGCAATCGCAAACCTTCAGCCACTTGCGATTCTGTGGGAGCGGATTCATCCGCGAAGGGCCGCGCAGCGGCCCTAAACCCATCCACCACCCTGTTCCTGCGTGGATTGGATCTCACCTTCAGGCATCCTGAAGGTCGACAGATATTCCGGATATAGACAGCCACCCCGTGCTGGATGGTTTTGGGGCCGCTATGCGACCCTTCGCGGATAAATCCGCTCCCACAAGTTCCGCGTCAAACCAGTATCTTTGCCGGTGAGATGTGTAGATGCCCATGCGGTCCGCGGGCCGGCCACCAACACCTGTGTCGTTGACCTTCCAACACTTTGATGGTCAGATGCGCGCCTGTTTCAGGTGTCCCATACCGTCGTGTATGGGGTGAAACGGGAAGCCGGTTCGTCACTTTGCTGATCAGTCCGGCGCTGCCCCCGCAACGGTATGCGAGCGAAACATTCGATACGCCACTGTGCCCCGTGCATGGGAAGGTGAATGTTTCATGACCCTCGCGAGCCCGGAGACCGGCCTGAAGCATTGTTTGGCAAACCCGCGGTGGGCGGGCGCAGGCCGGTTTCCGTGGGCTGTCGCGCCCGCGATTCCCTATGCGTTGTTCCCTCCGGGATTCTTTCATTCCTGCTTCAAGTGGAACGACATGTCCCGTAACTCCCTGTTCAACTCCTTCTCGGGCACGCTGCTGTGTGCCAGCCTCGCACCTTGCGTGTTTCTGTCCCTCCCGGCGCACGCCGCCGAAGACGACAAAGCCCTGTCCTTGCCGGCCACCGCCATCAACGAGGTCGCCGAGCAGAATCCCCAGCCTGACCTGCATACCGCGAGCACCAGCGGCTCGCGCCTGGGGCTGACGCCGCTGGAAACCCCGGCCAGTGTGACCAGCATCAGCGCCGAGCAGATCCTCAAGCGCAACAACGCCACGGTGCAGGACGCCGTGACCCGTTCCCCGGGCGTCACCTTCATCGGCACCCCCGGCAACGGCGGCACCGCGCTGTCGGCCCGCGGCTTCACCGGCCACAGCTCGACCATGCAGTTGTATGACGGCACCCGCCTGTATGTCGGCGCCGGCACCGTCACCTTCCCGGTGGACACCTGGGCGGTGGAACGCATCGATGTGCTGCGCGGCCCGGCTTCGGTGCTCTATGGCGAAGGCGCTACCGGTGCGGTGATCAACGTGGTGCCGAAGAAACCGTTCGAGGGCGAGATCCGCAATCACCTGCGCCTCGGCTATGGCTCGGACGACAAACGCCAGGCCGCGCTGGACAGCGGCGGCTCGCTGACCGATACCCTCAGCTACCGCTTCAACCTGAACCAGCAGGCGAGCAACGGCTGGGTTGATCGCGGCAACTCGGAAAGCATCGCCCTCAGCGGCTCGCTGCGCTGGCAGGCCACCGACGACCTGAGCTTCACCTTCAGCCATGACTACGTTGACCAGGAGCCGCAGCGCTACTTCGGTACGCCGCTGGTGGACGGGCATTTCCGCGAGTCGCTGCGCGACCACAACTACAACGTCGAGGACGCGACCGATCACTACAACGACCAGTCCACCCGGCTGGTCACGGACTGGACGATCAACGACAACCTCAGCGCCAGCAACCAGTTGTACTTCCTCAAGGCCCAGCGCCGCTGGCGCAATGCCGAGACTTACACCTGGCTGCCGGGTGACCTCGTGCGCCGCGACAGCTTCATCAGCATCAAGCAGACTCAGGAGCAGGTGGGCGACCGTCAGACCTTCACCCTGCAGCATTCGCTGTTCGGACTGGACAGCCGCACCGTGGTCGGCGCGGACTACAACTCGATCCGCTTCGTGCGCAAGCATGACTTCGACAACGTCTACAGCGACACCGTGCCGCTGGCCGGCTCGGGTGGCGGCGGCTATGTCAGCACCGACCCGTATCGCTCCCGCGACGCCAACCAGGCGAAGCAGTTCTCGCTGTTCGCCGAGAACCGTACCCAGCTCACCGAGCAGTTGTCGCTGATCACCGGCGTGCGCCGCGATCAGGTTCACCTCGACCGTACCGACGTGGCGACCGATACCCGCAGCGATCGCAGCCTGTCCGGCGGCAACTGGCGCGCCGGCCTGGTGTTCGCCGTCACCGAGGACCTTTCGCTGTACGGCCAGTACGCGACCAGCACCGAAGGCGTCAGCAACCTGCTGACCCTCTCGACCGCGCAGCAGCAATGGGACCTCAGCACCGCGAAACAGACTGAAGTGGGCATCAAGCAGCAGTTGCTCGATGGCCGTGGCGAATGGACCCTGGCCGCGTATCACATCGTCAAGAAGAAGCTGCTGAGCACTGATCCGGTCAACCCGACGATCCAGCAGCAGATCGGCCAGCAGTCCTCCGACGGCATCGAGGCCACCCTGGAACTGCGTCTGCCATACGACGTGCAGCTTTCGGCCAACGCCGCCTGGGTTCGCGCCGAGTACGACGAGTTCGCCAGCGGCAGCAACGACTTCAAGGGCAATCAACCGGTCAACGTGCCACGCCGTTCCGCCAACCTGTGGCTGAGCAAGGACTTCGCCGAGCGCTTCAGCGCGGGTGCGGGTGCGCGCTACGTGGACAGCCGTTATGGCGACAACGCCAACACGGTTGAAGTCCCGAGTTACACCGTGGTCGATGCCAACGTCGACTGGCACGTCCAGCCGGACCTGACCCTCGGCCTGCAACTGAACAACCTGTTCGATCGTCAGTACGCCACCACCACCGGCAACAACGGTCGGCAGTGGTACCTGGGCGAGCCGCGCTCGTTCTTCGTCACGGCTGACTACACCTTCTGACTGCCGCGCCCCGGGCGGGGGCGCACGGAGACTGAATGTCCTCACTCAGTATCGAGGGGCTGGCCTGGGCCGCCCCCGGCCGTGACCGCGATCCGCTCTGGCTGCTGCGGGATATCCACCTGCAGGTTGGCCAGGGCGAATTCGTCGGTCTGATCGGCCCCAACGGCAGCGGCAAGACCAGCCTGTTGCGCTGCGCCTACCGTGCCTATGAACCGGCCCTGGGCAGCGTGACGCTGGACGGCGAGAACCTGTGGCGGCGCACCCCGCGCTGGTGCGCACAGCGCATTGCCGTGGTGTTGCAGGAGTTTCCCCAGGAATTCGGCCTGACCGTTGCCGACGTCGTGGCCATGGGGCGTACCCCGCATCAAGGCCTGTTCGACGGTGACAGCGCGGACGATGCCGTGCAGGTGGCGCAGGCGCTGGAGCGGGTAGGGCTCACGGCGTGCGCGCTGCGCAGTTTTGCCAGCCTGTCCGGTGGCGAAAAACAGCGCGTGCTGCTGGCGAGGGCATTGGTGCAACAGCCTGGCCTGTTGATTCTCGACGAGCCGACCAACCACCTCGACCCGCGTTATCAGCTCGAGCTCCTGGGTCATCTGCGCAGCCTCGATCTGAGCGTCCTCGCCAGCTTTCATGACCTGAACCTGGCGGCGGCGTTTTGCGACCGGCTCTGCGTCATTGCCGAGGGCCGCATCGTTGCCAGCGGAACGCCGGCCGAGGTCCTGACCAGCGAGCTGCTGCATGAAGTTTTCGGTGTGCGAGCACTGGTCGACACCCACCCGCTGCACGCCTATCCGCGTATCACCTGGATCACTCAACCATGAACTATCGGTTACTTGCCGGCCTGATGCTGGCGTTGGCGGCGACGCCGTCGCTGGCCAGCGATTACCCCCTCACCGTGCGCAGTTGCGACCGCGACGTCACCTTGAACAAGGCGCCGCAACGGGTCGTGGTGCACGATGTGAATATGACCGGCATGCTCCTGCACCTGGGCGTGCGCGAGCGTCTGGCCGGCTACACTGGCTTTACCGCCACCAAGCACCGCGACCCCTGGATCAGCGAGGTGCTGCAAGGTGTGCCGCAGCTCGCCAGCCGTTATCCGTCCGTTGAAACGCTGCTGGCGGTGGACGCGGACCTGTTTTTCGCCGGCTGGAATTACGGCATGCGCATCGGTGGCCCGCTGACCCCGACGTCCCTCGCGGCGTTCGGCATTCCGGTCTATGAGCTCAGCGAATCCTGCTCATGGATCATGAAACAGCCGCGCGCCAGCCTGGATGACGTGTACCGCGACCTGACGAACCTGGGGCGAATCTTCTCCGTCGAAGTGCGGGCCCAGGCGCTGGTCGGCCAGATGCGCGAGCGTATCGACGCGGTCGCCAGCACCGTTCGGCAGGCGCCGGAAGCACCGCGGGTATTCCTCTACGACAGCGGTGAAGACCGGCCCACCACCTCGGGCCGCCTCGGCATGCCCCAGGCGCTGATCGACGCTGCCGGCGGACACAACATCATGGATGACGTCGCCGCCAGCTGGACCCAGGTGAACTGGGAAAGCGTGGTGGAGCGCGATCCGGAGGTTATCGCGATCGTCGACTACGGCCCGCTGAGCTGGCAGCAGAAACGTGATTTCCTGTTGCGCCATCCGGCGTTGCAAACGGTGCGGGCCATTCGCGAGCAGCGTTTTGTGGTGCTGACCTATCTGGAAGTCACACCGTCGGTAGAGAACGCCATCGCCATCGAAAAACTCGCCGCGGGCCTGCACCCCCGGCTGTTCGCGCAGGACTCGCACTGATGCTGATCCGAAGCCATGCCGCCTATCGCGGGCTGCTCGCGGCCTTGCTGCTGGTCATTCTGCTGTCCTGCGTGGTCGCGCTGGCGTTCGGGCCAGCGGTGATTCCGCTGGGCACCGTCTGGGGGATCGTTGGCCGGCAGGCCGGGCTTGAGCTGCCGGTGAGCTGGAGTGCGGGGCAGGAGCATATCGTCTGGCTGATCCGTGCGCCGCGGGTGCTGCTTGGCGCGCTGGTCGGCGCGGGCCTCGCGTTGGTCGGCACCGCGTTGCAGGCGGTGACCCGCAATCCGCTGGCGGATCCGCACCTGCTCGGCGTCAGCTCCGGCGCGGCGCTGGGGGCGGTGCTGGTGATCCTCTATCTCGGCGAATTCATCGGCATCTTCAGCCTGCCGCTGGCGGCGTTTATCGGCGCGGCGGGCAGCATGTTGCTGGTGCTGGCGGTGGCCCGACGGGACGGGCGTCTCGAAAGCGACCGGCTGTTGCTCGCCGGCGTTGCCGTGTCGTTCGTGCTGATGGCGGGGGTGAACCTGTTGCTGTTTACCGGCGAGCAGCATGCTGCGGCGTCGGTGGTGTTCTGGATGCTGGGCGGCCTGGGCTCGGCGCGCTGGGACGTGATCTGGCTGCCGGCGTTGTGCGTGGCGGCTTGCATGCTGGCGCTGTGGGTGCTGGCCCGCGGGCTGAATGCGCTGATGAGTGGTGAACAGACGGCTATCAGTCTGGGTTTCAGCGGGCGGCGCTCGATCTTGAGGGCGCTGAAAACCTTTCGGCTAGCACCTGGTCGCCAAACAGCCATGAAATGT
The DNA here is from genome assembly GCF_903166565.1 of Pseudomonas sp. Marseille-P9899. Lineage (NCBI taxonomy): Bacteria > Pseudomonadati > Pseudomonadota > Gammaproteobacteria > Pseudomonadales > Pseudomonadaceae > Pseudomonas > Pseudomonas sp. Marseille-P9899. The sequence goes on along the minus strand of NZ_CAESCG010000001.1, from coordinate 2,066,261 downwards.
GCAGATACCCACCCCCAAAAAAACCCGAATTTTTACGCCTTTTTTACGCCCCATCCCAACGCATAAAACGATACTGAGCGCGTTTTTTTGCCCGCACCCGGACGCCCCCCCGGTGAAATACACCAGCTCATGAAGGGCCCGCGTCAGCCCCTCAACCCAGAGAAGTCACCCGTGAGTGAAGCACTGACCGTTGCAGAACCCTCCCATCACGCCAAAACCTCCGGCATCGGCATGCTGATCGCCGCAGCCGGCGTGGTGTATGGCGATATCGGCACCAGCCCCTTGTACACCCTTAAAGAGGTGTTCTCCGGCCACTACGGCGTTCAGCCCAGCCATGACGGTGTGCTGGGGATCCTGTCACTGGTGTTCTGGTCGCTGATCTGGGTGGTCTCGATCAAATACGTGCTGTTCATCCTGCGCGCCGACAACTAGGGCGAAGGCGGGATCATGGCCTTGACCGCCCTGGCGCGCCGGGCCGCTGCACCTTTTCCGCGAATGAGCAGGGCGCTGGTGCTCCTCGGCCTGTTCGGCGCGGCGCTGTTTTACGGCGACAGCATGATCACCCCGGCGATTTCGGTGCTGTCCGCGGTTGAGGGCCTGCAACTGGCCTTCGACGGTATCGACCACTGGGTCGTGCCGTTGTCGGTGATTGTGCTGGTGGCGCTGTTCCTGATCCAGAAACACGGCACCGCGCGCATCGGCATCCTGTTTGGTCCGGTGATGGTGGTGTGGTTTGTGGTGCTGGGCGCACTCGGGCTCTACGGAATCGTGCAGCGCCCGGAAGTGCTGCTGGCGCTCAACCCGGCCTGGGCCGTGCAGTTTTTCGTGGTGCATCCGGGCATCGGCGTCGCCATTCTCGGCGCGGTGGTGCTGGCGCTGACCGGCGCGGAAGCGCTGTATGCCGACATGGGCCACTTCGGCCGCAAACCGATTGCCCGGGCCTGGTTCAGCCTGGTGTTGCCGGGCCTTGTGCTCAACTACTTCGGCCAAGGCGCGCTGATCCTCGACAACCCCGAAGCCGTACGCAACCCGTTCTACCTGCTGGCCCCCGGCTGGGCGCTGTTGCCGATGGTCGCGCTCTCGACCCTGGCAACGATCATCGCCTCCCAGGCGGTCATTTCCGGCGCCTTTTCCCTGACCCGCCAGGCCATCCAGCTGGGCTACGTCCCGCGCATGTTCATCCAGCACACCTCCAGCCAGGAGCAGGGGCAGATTTACATCGGCACGGTGAACTGGGCGTTGATGGTCGGCGTGGTGCTGCTGGTGATCGGCTTCGAGTCCTCCAGTGCCCTGGCCGCGGCCTACGGCGTGGCAGTCACCGGCACCATGTTGATCACCACCATCCTTTCCTCTGCCGTGGTGCTGCTGTTGTGGAAAAAGCCACGCTGGCTGGCCGTGCCGCTGCTGCTGGGTTTCCTGTTGGTGGACAGCCTGTATTTCTCGGCGAACGCGCCGAAGATCGTCCAGGGCGGCGCCTTCCCGGTGATCGCCGGGATCGGCCTGTTTATCCTGATGACCACCTGGAAGCGCGGGCGCAAGATCATCGTCGAGCGCCTGGACGAAACCGCACTGCCGCTTCCGCTGTTCATCAGCAGCCTGCAGGCGCAGCCGCCGCACCGGGTGCAGGGCACGGCGGTGTTCCTCACCGCGAGGACCGACGCGGTACCCCACGCCTTGCTGCACAACCTGCTGCACAACCAGGTGATGCATGAGCAGGTGGTGCTGCTCACGGTCGTGTTCGAGGACCGCCCGCGCGTCAATCCGTCCAAGCGCTTCGACGTCGAGGCGTACGGCGACGGTTTCTACCGGGTCAACCTGCACTTCGGCTTCATGGAAGAGCCCGACGTGCCATTGGCCTTGAGCCAATGCCCGCGCACCGACCTGGATTTCAGCCACATGCGCACCACTTACTTCCTGAGCCGCGAGACCGTCATCCCGACCAGTCGCATCGGCATGGCGAAGTGGCGCGAGCACCTGTTCGCCTTCCTGCTGAAGAATGCCAACAGCAACCTCAAGTACTTCAAGCTGCCGCTGAACCGGGTGATCGAACTGGGCACGCAGGTGGAGATATGAGCGCGGCGCGGGCGGCGCTGTGCGCCGCCAACCCCTCTGTTACTCGCGACCCAAGGTACCCGCCGCAGCGCCCGGTACGAGGATGACCTTGCGGCAATCGTCCTGTTTCTGATCGAACATCTTATAGCCCATGGCGGCTTCTTCCAGCGCCAGGCGGTGGGTGACGATCAGTTCCGGTTGCAGCCGCCCGGCTTCGATATGTTCGAGCAGTTCCGGCAGGTATTTATGCACATGGGTCTGGCCCATCTTGAACGTCAGGCCCTTGTCGAAGGCGTCACCGAACATAAAGGCGTGAATGAACCCGGCATATACTCCGGGCACGCTGACCACACCCCCGCGCCGCACGGCGGCAATGCTCTGGCGCAGGGCTTTGCCGCTGCTGCCTTCGATTTTCAGGGTGGTCAGCAGGGTTTCGGTGGCGCTGCCCTTGGCTTCGAAACCCACGGCGTCGATCACTGCATCGACACCGCGCATCCCCGGCGTCAGGCGGATGATGCTGTCGGCGGGATCATCATCCTGCTCGAAGTTGATCGGCGTCACGCCATACGCGTCGCGGGCGTAGGCGAGGCGGTAGTCGTTGTCGTCCACCATGAAAATCGTCTGGGCACCTAGCATCCGTGCACACGCGGCGCTGAGCAGTCCCACAGGGCCGGCGCCGTAGATTGCCAGCGTCGAGCCCGGGCCGATTTCGGCATTGATGACCGCCTGCCAGGCGGTGGGCAGGATGTCGGAAAGAAACAGCACTTTGTCGTCAGACAGATTGGTGGGCACCTTGAAGGGGCCGACATTGGCTTTCGGCACGCGCACGTAGTCGGCTTGCCCGCCGGGGATTCCGCCGTACAGGTGGCTGTAGCCGAACAGCGCGGCGCCCGACGGAATGCCTTTCATGTTGATGATCGAACCGCGGCCGGTGTTGGTGGTTTCGCAGGCGGCAAACAGGTCGTGCTGACAGAAGAAGCAACTGCCGCAGGCGATAACGAAGGGAATCACCACCCGGTCACCGCGTTGCAGGCCGGTCACCGCGCTGCCCGTGTCCTCGACGATGCCCATGAATTCGTGGCCGAAAATGTCGCCCTGTTCGGTGGCGGGAATCTTGCCCCGGTACAGGTGCAGGTCGGAGCCGCAGATGGCGGTGGCCGTCACCCGGAGGATGATGTCGTCCGCTTCTTCGATCGACGGATCCGGGACGCTATCGACCCGGACATCGTGTGCGCCGTGGTAGGTAAGTGCTCGCATGGGCATGACTCCAGAAGGTGGTTTGCCAGATGGTTTTGCAGGTAGCTATGCAGGGGAAGCCAGCGCGCAGGGCAAAGTTCAGCGCGTCTGTTGCGGGGGAGACGGGTGGTCCGGGTCAGCCAGTGCCTTGCAAGCGCCACCACCGTCCGTCGAAACTCCCCGACTGGCACGGAATTTTCATGGATTGGCTATGCTCTCTCGTCATAAGCACGAACAGGCGTGCCTTTCCCACTACAAAAACAACCCAGGGGGATCCATGAGTTGCCTTATCTGCGCGGGTCGCGCTGAATCCATCGAGTGCTCACCGGGGTGGGAACAACGGCATTGTTTCCAATGCGGGTGTTACCGGATGTCTCAAACTCTGATCCTCAGCATGATGGAAGAGGGGCAGATTTTCGATGCGCGCAAGATGCGCGAGTGGCTGGATGGGCAGCGCGGCAGGGTGCCGGTCCCGTCCATCGAGGTGCACGAAGCCATCTTGATGCCGTGATGTTCGTGCGCTGAATGGCGCCCGTGTGAACTTTGTCCGGGGTCGCGGATTCCCAAGCTGCGTGGGATCCAGTGCGACAACGCTCCTGCATCCCAGCCCCGCGCAACGGACAGGAGCTACCGAGTGCCCCGAATCATTACGCCCGCCACCCCCGATCACCAGATCGACGCCCAGAACGCCCGGATGTTCGGCTCCCAGGAGCGCACGGACTTTTACCGGCGCGAAATCCAGTACGAAACCAGCATCCTCGCCAACCGAACCGACGCCTACCTGGCCGCGCAGTCGTTCCTGGTGATTGCCTTCGTGTCGTCCATGGCCAACCTCAATCCCGAGTGGGGCAAGATGTTCACCATGGTGGTGCCGCCGTTTCTCGCACTGCTGGGGGTATTGAGTTCGCTGAATGCGTGGCCGGGAATTCATGCGGCGTACCGGATCATCGACCACTGGCAGGTCAAACAGAGCCACCTGCTGCACAGCGACCCGCTGATGGGCCTGGCCTATGACGAATCGCCGCTGTTCAGCGAGGCCGAGACGTCCCGCGCCGGTCACCGCAAATCGCTGCTGTTTTCACTGCGCACGCCGTGGATCTTCCTCGGCTTCTGGATGTTGCTCGGCGGCTATTCGCTGTACATCCAGATCGCCTGAGCCGCCGCAGCAAATCAATCTGAACATGCGCGCTCCACTGCCGGTCCCAGCCTTTATCGACCGCAGGATCAAGGAGGCAGCAACCATGTCCAGCACCGTAGGCGACTTTCTCGTGGAACGGCTCAGCCAGTGGGGCGTGAAGCGCATTTTCGGTTACCCCGGCGACGGCATCAACGGCGTGTTCGGTGCGCTGCGCCGCTCCGGCAAGATCGAATTCGTCCAGTGCCGTCACGAAGAAATGGCCGCCTTCATGGCCAGCGCCCATGCCAAATTCACCGGCGAACTGGGGGTGTGCATCGCCACGTCCGGGCCGGGGGCTTCGCACCTGCTCACCGGCCTCTACGATGCGCGCCTGGACCATATGCCGGTCCTCGCCATCACCGGCCAGCAGGCCCGCACCGCGCTGGGCGGCCACTACCAGCAGGAACTGGATCTGATGTCGATGTTCAAGGACGTGGCCGGGGCCTTTGTCCAGCAGGCCACGGCACCGTCGCAAGTACGCCATCTGCTGGACCGTGCCGTGCGCACGGCGGTGGGGGAGCGCAAAGTCACCGCGCTGATCCTGCCCAATGACCTGCAAGACCTACCCTACGAAGAACCCGCCCGTGCCCACGGCACCCTGCATTCCAGCGTTGGCGTTTGCCGCCCACGGGTCGTGCCGCGTGAAGCCGATCTGGTCGACGCGGCGCAGTTGCTCAACGAGGGCAGCAAGGTCGCGATTCTGGTGGGCGCCGGCGCCTTGCAGGCAAGCGAGCAGGTCCGCGCCCTGGCGGAAAAGCTCGGTGCCGGCGTGGCCAAGGCGCTGCTGGGCAAGGCCGTGCTGCCGGATGAGCTGCCGTGGGTCACCGGCTGCATTGGCCTGCTCGGCACCGAGCCGAGCCTGAAGCTGATGAACGAATGCGACACCCTGTTGATGATCGGCTCGGGCTTTCCCTACGCCGAGTTCCTGCCCAAGGAGGGCCACGCCCGCGGCGTGCAGATCGATATCGCGCCGAACATGCTCGGCCTGCGCTACCCGATGGACATCAACCTGGTGGGCGACGCCGCCGACACCCTCAAGGCGCTGTTGCCGCTGATCGAACAGAAGACCGACCGGCGCTGGCGCAAGAAAGTCGAAGGCTGGCGCAAGGCCTGGGACAGCAAACTGGAGAAGCGCGCCTTGACCACCGCAGACCCGATCAACCCGCAGCGGGTCGTTTACGAGCTGTCGCCGCGCCTGCCGGACAACGCGATCATCACCAGTGACTCGGGCTCCTGCGCCAACTGGTTTGCCCGCGACCTGCGCATCCGCGAGGGCATGCAGTGCTCGCTGTCGGGCGGGCTGGCGTCCATGGGTGCGGCGGTGCCGTATGCCATCGCCGCCAAATTCGCCCACCCGGAGCAGACCGTGGTCGCCCTGGTCGGCGACGGCGCCATGCAGATGAACAACCTCGCCGAGCTGATCACCGTCGCCAAGTACTGGAAGCAGTGGGGCAATGGTCGCTGGATCTGCGCGGTGTTCAACAACCAGGACCTCAATCAGGTGACGTGGGAACAGCGGGTCATGGAGGGCGACCCGAAGTTCGCCGCAAGTCAGGACATCCCCGATGTGCCGTATCACCTGTTCGCCATTTCCATCGGCCTCAAGGGCATTTGCGTCGAGCGCGACGAGGACGTTGCCGCGGCCTGGGAGCAGGCGCTGGCCAGCGATGTGCCGGTGGTAATCGATTTCCGTACCGACCCGAATGTGCCGCCGCTGCCGCCGCATATCAGCCTCAAGCAGGCCCGGCAGTTTACCGGCGCGCTGCTGCAGGGCGACCCGGACAGCGTCGGGGTGATCCGGCAGACCGCGCGGCAGGTGCTCAGTAGCGTGTTGCCGAAGAAATGACGCGAGGCCCTGGGCGGATCACGCCCAGGGCCAGCCTTCAGCGCGGCTCGTGGATCGGGCAGCCATTGTGGCTGGCGCGATAATCCGCCGACATCTCATAGGACGGCTTGCGCACCCGCATCACCCCGCCCAGCGGCCGGTGCGCGGCCAGTCCGTGCCACGGGCTGAACGCCATGCCGTCGTCGATTTCCCTGACCTTTTCCGCGTCCCAGGTGCTTTGCGCGGGGATTTCGACCCGGGCCACGGTCACGAACGGGCTGAGTTTCTCGTCCCATTGCACCGAGGCATCCTCGATGGGCATCTGCTCGCTGTCGGTGGCGAGCTGGACGCGCAATTCCCAGGTACCGCCGTGCCCGGCGAAGTACTGGGCGACCGCCGCCCGCAGCCCATCCGGGTTGCCATGGAAATCGACATGCAGGTTGGTCAGCTCGGTCAGCGACGCCGACACCGGCACCATCGCCAGCTTGGCGTAGTAGGGACCGTAGAGCACCGGCACCACGGTGTTGAAGGTTTCGCCGAGGATGTGGGTCTGCGGATGGCCGCCGAGGCTCTTGAGCGTGGCGCTTTCACCGCCCAGGGCTTCCACCGCCGCCTCGACACCGCGCAGTACCGCCGACAGCACTTTCTTCGAGCCCGGCGCCTTGTCCGTGGTTTTCGCCAGCAGCTTGAGGCTTCTCAGAAACGCCTTCGGTGTGGCGGAAATAAACGCCTTGGCGTTCTGCATCACGAAGTCCTGGGTGACTTCGCCCTCGCTGCCCGGCAGGCGCGGCCCCTCGACGCCCACCAGCTTGATCGCCAGGCCCCGGGGCGTGGACACCTTGTCATCGAGGATATCGCCGGGGTTGGTGGACAGCCGCAGGTAGACGGGCAGGGTGGCCGGGCGGGCAAACGCGCCTTGGGCCAGCTCGGGCGGCAGGTTGTCGAGGACCGTCAGTTCGCCGCGCAGCAGACCGTGGCCCTTGGCGTGGACGCTGCGGTCGGCATGACCACGGTCGGCGAAGGTGGTTTCCATGATCGAGCGCAGGGTCTCGGCCAGCTCCTTGCTGGTCTGTGCCTCGTCCTCCGGGATCTGCTCGAAGTCCGGTTGAAAGCGCAGTGGGGTTACGGCGGGGCGTATGGTCGGTAGATCGCTCATCGGCACATCTCCAGTCAGGCTCGGGGATCACGCAGGCGTCGCGCTTCTTTGGATGAGCGCTGTAAAGAGGACTTCGCGGGCAATGACGTCGTTCGCCTGGAACGCGCTGTATGCGACCAGTGGCAAGGTTAAATGCACACGCTGTTTTACTTTGCGCGCAAGTTATAAACAAACTGACAGGCCGCTTAGCAGTAGGTGTTGCCTTGCGTATTGATTTGCATCAGGAAGTTGTCACTTATTCTCAATAAATAAAATATTTACGGTCAGGGTTACAAGGCGATGAAAACTTTACATAGCCTGCCCTCATCACTAATGGCTATGGGCCATTGGTCGGCGTAAGCTATGCGCCGCGCCCGGAAGGGCGTTTCCCGGTTATTGAGGCAGTCCCTGTAATGCGTGTGATGGAAGACGCTTTCATCGAACTTACTGTGCCTTCGCAACTGCAAATATGCTTTTTCGGATCGAGTTGATGCCCATTTCCCAGAACCTCTCTGATATCTTCGTGCAAACGCTGGAACAAGCCATTGATAGTGTTGTGGTAATCGACACCCAAAACTGTGTGGTGTTGTTCAATGCGGCGGCGGAACAGTTGTGGGGATTTTCCAGAGAAGAAGTGCTCGGAAAAAATGTCAGCATGTTGGTGCCGGAAAACATTCGAAGTAAACATGATAATTATGTCGATTCCAATCGACGTACCGGTATCAACAAGATTGTCGGTACGACCCGTGATGTTCCCATTCATAAAAAAGACGGCACGCAGCGTTGGGGTTCGATGTCGATCTCGCGGGTAGTCAGCGAAGGTCAGATATTATTCACCGCGTTTGTCAAAGATGTGACGGAACAGCGCAAGGAACGCAAACGGATCAAACTGTTATCGATGGTTGCCGATCAAACCGATAATGCGATCTTTATTACCGATGGCGCCGGCAAGGTGGTGTATTCGAATAAAGGCTTTGCCACGCTGTTTGGTTGTACCTTCGGTGAAGTTGAAGGCTGCATGCCGGCAAAGTTGCTGGTGCCGCATTTGCCGGCTACCCGTATTGCCAAAGTTCAGGAAGGCCTGAAAGGCGGACGTTCATTCCGCCTCGAAGAGTTGCTGCAAGTCAAAGGCGGCGAACGGATCTGGTGTGATGTTGCAATCAACCCGGTGGTGGGCGCCAATGGCGAACTTGCCCACACCGTAACGGTATTGACCGATATCACCGCATCAAAGATTCATGAAGTGCTGCAACATTGCATTCTCGACGCCATGGTGCGCGAGATGCCGCTGGAGTCCGTGATGGATTTGCTGTGCAAGGAAGTCGAGCGAATGTCGCCGGAGATCCGCGCAACGGTGATCCAAGTCGATGAAGACGGCGCCATGCACCCGTTGGCGGCGCCGAGCTTCTCCGAGCGTTACGGGCATTTGCTCGAAGGCATGCCGATCAAGAACGGCATCGGTTCGTCCAGCCTTGCGGCTGAGCGGGGCGAGATCGTGTTTGTCCGGGACATCGGCAGCGACCCGCGCTGGGCGCTGATCCGTGACGAATTCCTCGACCAGGGAATCAAGAGCTGCTGGTCCATCCCGATCAAGAGCGCCAAGGGCCTCGCCATTGGTGTGTTGGCCTTCTACTACAGCGACCACCGCACGCCCTCGGTTCTGCACCAGCAGATGGTCGATGTGATCATTCCGCTGTGCGCGCTGGCCATGGAGCGCGAGGTCAACCGCGAGAGCATCCGCCAACTGGCGTTCTACGACGCCCTGACGCAATTGCCCAACCGCAGCCTGCTGCATGCCAAGGCCGATCACGCGCTGATCGAGGCGCGGCGCAGCAAAACCTCGCTGGCGGTGTTGTTCATCGACCTCGACCGTTTCAAGCAGATCAATGATTCGCTGGGTCACCCGGCGGGCGACGAGTTGCTCAAGTTGATTGCCCAGCGCCTCAACGCCAACCGCAACGCCGCCGATATCGTCGGCCGGCTGTCGGGCGATGAGTTTGTCATCGTCCTGCCCAATTGCGACAGCGAAAACGTCACCGAGGCCATCGAGGAGATCAAGCATGCGATCTCCCAGCCTTGCCAGATCGCCGGTTCGTGTTTCTCGCCGTCCGCCAGCATGGGCGTCAGCATCTATCCGCGCGACGGCCACGACATGGCCACCCTGATCCACCGCGCGGACATGGCCATGTACCAGGCCAAGCACTCGGGCCGTGGCCGTTTCAGCTTCTTCAGCCATGAGCTGAACGAGCTGGCCCAGGAGCGCCAGGCGCTGGAAAACGCCCTGCGCGACGCCATCGAACAGGGCGGCCTGCACCTCAACTACCAGCCACAGGTGAATATCGAAGACGGCGAGGTGTACGGCGTCGAAGCCCTGGCCCGCTGGACGCACCCGACCTTCGGCGTGGTCTCGCCCGCGCGTTTCATCCCGCTGGCGGAGGAGTGCGGGCTGATTACCGAGCTGGGTCACTGGGCGGTCAAGGAAGCCTGCCGGCAACTGGCGGTGTGGCGCCGCAAGGGCCTGAAGATCCCGTCGGTGTCGGTGAACCTGTCGCCCAGCAACTTCCACAACCTGGACCTGGCCGGGATGATCGGCAACGTGCTCGATCAACATGGCCTGGCGGCCAAGGACCTGACCATCGAACTCACCGAAAACCTGCTGCTCGACACCAACCCCGGGACCATGAAGGTTCTTCACGACCTCAGCGAACGCGGCATCAAACTGGCCATGGATGATTTCGGGACAGGCTACTCAAGCTTGAGTTACCTTCGCAAACTACCCATCCAGGAATTGAAGCTGGACCGTAGCTTCGTGCTGGATCTTGAAGCGGATGAGACCAGTCGTGCGCTCAGTGACGCAGTGATGCGCATCGGCGACAGCCTTCGCCTGAAGGTGGTTGCTGAAGGGGTCGAGGAGCAGGGCCAGTACAAGATTCTCAAAGATCAGGGGTACCACGTTGCCCAGGGTTACCTGCTGTCGAAGCCGCTTACGCCGCAAGACCTGGAAGCCTGGATGACGAAGTACTGACGTATTGAAGGTGCAAGCTGCTTATCTCTTTCGTAATTGGAGGACTTCCTCATGTTTTCAGCATATCGGCGGCTCAAGCAGGAGCTTGCAGAAGCGCGTGAAAAGCTCTCGTCGCTCGAACAGGTCAAGGACAGCCTGGACAGCGAAATGCTCGTTCTGACGTTGAGCTCGCAAGGTGAAATCACCTATGCCAACGGCAACTTCCTCAAGGAAATGCAGTACTCGGCCAGCGCCGTGGAACGCAAGATCCTTTTCGGGCTGGTGCCGGAGTATGCTCAGAGCACCAACCACTTCGGCCTCATGAAGCGCGCGATCCAGAGCGGCGAGCACTGGGCCGGCGCCCTGCAGTTGCGCCGCGGTAACGGCAACGAGGCGTGGCTGCGGGCGATCGTGCAGCCGGTCAGGAACGCACGCGGGCAAATCGACTATGTCTCGCTGTACGCCAACGACCTGACCCGCACCATCGAAACCTCGCGGGAGCGGGAAAACCTCATCGAGGCCCTGCAACGTTCCACCGCCGTGGTCGAATTCGACCTGCAGGGCACGGTGCTGAACGCCAATGAGCGGTTCCTCAACGCGATGGGTTACACCCTCAAAGGCATCCAGGGCAAACACCACCGGGTGTTCTGCGACGCTGAAGAGCAGGGATCTGCGGGCTACGAGCGGTTCTGGGAAAAACTGCGCCGTGGCGAGTTCATCGCCGATCGCTTCAAGCGCATCGACAGCCACGGCCATGTGGTCTGGCTGGAAGCGACCTACAACCCCATTTCCGACGCCCATGGCCGGCTGTACAAGATCGTCAAGTTCGCCACGGTCATCACCGATCAGATCAACCGCGAAATCGCCGTGTCGCAGGCGGCGGAAATCGCCTTCACCACCTCGCAACAGACCGACGACAGCGCCCGCCGCGGCAGCGTCGTCATCCAGGAAACCGTCGATGTCATCCAGGGCCTGGCGGTGCAAATGACTGCGGCGGTGGAAGGTATCGCGGCGCTGGACAAGCAGTCGCAGATCGTTGGCAGCATCGTCAAAAGCATCGGCGGCATTGCCGACCAGACCAACCTGCTGGCCTTGAACGCGGCGATCGAAGCGGCGCGTGCGGGCGAGCAGGGGCGCGGGTTTGCGGTGGTCGCCGATGAAGTCCGGCAACTGGCCTCGCGCACCACCAAGGCGACCGAAGAAATCGTCGACGTCGTGACGCAAAACCAGAAACTGGCCGAAGAAGCCGTGCGCATCATCGAACAGGGCAAGCGCCATGCCGAGCAGGGCCTGGAACTGTCTGCGCAGGCCGGGACCGTCATCATCGAGATTCAGGACGGCGCGCAGAAAGTGGTGAATGCGGTGGGGCAGTTCACGAATCAGTTGTCGGTGTAACGGCGCGCGCAGGCAGAGCACTGCACAACACCGCTTGACTCTCCCCCAAGGGGCAGCCTCTATGTTTTGACGATCAAGAACCCGTTGATCCCAAGGCAAGGAGGTTGTGTGAGCGCGTTATGTCTGGTGACAGGTGCCAACGGGCATTTGGGCAACACCCTGGTCAGGGCGCTGCTCGATCAGGGCTACCGGGTGCGAGCCGGGGTGCGCGATATCACCAGGACCGCACCCTTCGCGGGACTGGGTTGCCAGCTCGTCTACGCCGAGCTGCAGGATGAAGCGGCCATGCTCAAGGCCATGGACGGTGTGGACGTGCTGTTCCAGGTGGCCGCGGTGTTCAAGCACTGGGCCCGCGACCCGCAGGCCGAGATTGTCGAACCCAATATCCGCGGCACCCGCAGCGTGCTGGAGGCTGCGGCACGTGCCGGGGTCAAGCGTGTGGTTTATGTCAGTTCGGTCGCGGCGGTCGGTCACGACGGCACGCCGCTGGATGAAACCAGCTGGAACGACGAGACCGAAAACGCCTATTACCGGTCGAAGATCCTCGCCGAACGCATGGCCTGGCGCACCGCCCGTGAGCGGGGCCTGTGGATGGTGTCGGTGCTGCCGTCAGCGATGGTGGGACCGAATGCCACGCAACTGACCGACACCATGGGCTTTCTCGAATCTGTCCGGCAGCGTCAGGTTCCAATGGACCCGGGATTCCATTTCAATTTCGTCGATGTGCGCGACGTCGCGCAGGGCCTGATCCTGGCCGCTGAAAAGGGCCGCGCAGGCGAGCGCTACATTCTCGCCAATGAACATTCCTCGGCGCTTGTCGATGTGATCAACGCTGCCAATGCGGTCTCGCCGGGGCACCGTCAGCCACCACAGGCACCCGCATGGCTGTTGATGAGTGTCGCCTGGATGCAGGAAGGCCTGGCGAAACTTACGGGGCGGCCGGCCCGCTTGACGATGAGTCAGGTCCGGCTGTTTCACGGCGTACGGCAGGAATACAGCCTCGCCAAGGCGCGCCGGGAGTTGGGTTATTGCCCGCGCTCCCCGGACGATGCGCTAAAAGCCGCGTTCAGTTATCTGGAACGACGATCGACCCAGCCTTACGAGATGCACCCGGCGTCGTCAGCCGTCAGAGCGCCTTCAACATCTTCTCGACCTGCTGCACTTCCCACTGGCTCATGAACTCCACCGGATTGGTCCCGTACGGGTGCGTGGTGTCGTAGAGATAGGCGGCGCCTTCCGGGTCGTAGCAGCGGTCGCAGTGGCTCAGCCGCTCGCCATCGTTGTGCAGGGTGAACACCCAGCCATCGACTTCCACGGTCAGCAGTCCGCTGCCAATCTCCAGCCAGCCTTGTTCACCGATCCGCCGCATCAGGCGAATGCCCTGGGCGATGTCTCGGAGAATCTGGTAGGCCTCGCGGGGTGTCAGGGTTTGGGTCGTCACGTTGGGCAAGTATCCGGGGGATTTCGCCGGAGGGTACAGGAGCGCCTTGTGCGGTTTCCAGTTCGCGGGGCGTTTCTGTGGTCCAGTCGAGGCTACGATGAAAGCCTGGACGCGGAGGGGGTGAGGTGATGATGAGGTTATCCGGGCGCGGTTGGCTGTGGGCGTTGGCCTTGATGCTGGCGCCGCTGCGGTTGCTGGCCGCTGCTGAGGGTGCTTGCAGCGAGCGCGCCGACGCTGCGTGCTTGCGCGCATTCGAGTTGCCGGAGAATGCAGGGCGCATGAGCTATTACGTGTCGGATTCCACCCCCGCGCCACAGTCGGTGTTGGTGGTGATGCACGGTCACCCACGGGACGCCAACCGCAGTTTCGACGCCGGCCTGCAGGCGGTGCGCGGCGCGGGGCGACTGACGGACACCCTGGTGGTCGCGCCGCTGTACCAGGTCTCCGACGCCAGCCGCTGCCAGACCCGCGGCGTGCCGCGTGCGCAAGCGGGCGATGCGGTGTGGACCTGCGCGGGGTGGCTGGCAGGTGAACCTTCGCTGGGTGCTCAACCGATAGGCTCATTCGCCGCCCTCGACGCGCTGGTGGTGGAACTGGTCAGGCAGTGGCCGAGCCTGCGCAGCGTGACCCTGGCCGGGTTCTCGGCGGGTGCGCAGATGCTGCAACACAGCATCGGCTTCGCTGCCGACCCGCCGGCGGGTGTCGCGGTGCGTTATGTGATCGCCGATCCGGGCAGTTGGCTGTATTTCGATCCCGTGCGACCTGCGCCCGAGGGATCGTGGGATACGTGTGGTGATGACTGCCGTTTCACCTTTTCCGTGCCGCAGGCGTGTCCCGGCTATGACCACTGGAAATACGGCGTTCAGGCCCTGCCTGGCCATCTCGGCCGCAGCGCCGGGCAGGCGCGGGCGCGTTATGCCGCGACGCAGGTGGATTATCTCGAGGGCGCGCTGGACAGCAGCGCTGCGAAAGGCACGTTCTACCCGATCCTCGACAAATCCTGCGCGGCCATGGCGCAAGGTCCTTTCCGTTTGCAGCGGGGCCTGGCCTATGCGGCGTACGAGCAGGCGCAGCTCAAACCGCAACGGGCCCGGCGGATGATCGTGGTGCCGGGATGTGCGCACGACGTGGCGTGCGTGTTGCCTTCCGCGGCGGCGCGGGTGGTGTTGTTCGGGCGCTAAAGTCATTCGCAGCTGTAAGGGGAATAACCTCATACGGTAATTGGCCCGGTGCGGTGAGCCGGCTAGATTGGTTGCTGGTTCGATCATTTTTCAGGGAGTTCTCATGCGCGCTCGTCAACTCGGTATCAGCGTCGGTGGCGGTACGCCCGGCCAATTCAATGCCATTACCGACGTGCCCGGTGTTCGCGTCGGCCACAGCACGCTGCTGGCCGACGCCGCCGACGGCAAGCAGGTCCGCACCGGCGTGACGGTGGTGCAGCCGCGGGCGGGCGAAGCGCGTTTGCAGCCGTGCTTCGCCGGCGTTCATGTCCTCAACGGCAATGGCGACGCCAGCGGCCTGGAGTGGATTCGCGAGGCCGGGCTGCTGAGCACGCCGATCGCCATCACCAACACCCACAGTGTCGGCGTGGTGCGGGATGCGCTGGTGGCGGCCGAACGCGATGCGCTGGCCGACCCGTCGGTGTACTGGTGCATGCCCGTGGTGATGGAAACCTACGACGGTGTGCTCAACGATATCTGGGGCCAGCATGTACGCCCCGAGCATGTCCGCGAGGCGCTGGCGGACGCGAAAACCGGGCCGGTGAGCGAGGGCGCGGTGGGCGGTGGCACCGGGATGATCTGTCATGAGTTCAAGGGCGGCATCGGCAGCGCGTCGCGCAAGCTGCCAGTTGCGCAGGGCGGCTGGACGGTCGGCGCGCTGGTCCAGGCCAACCATGGTCAGCGCGGGCAATTGCGGGTCGACGGTTATCCGGTGGGGCGAGTGCTGGATGACCTGCCGTCGCCGTTCTCCGAGCGGGGCGAGCCGGGCATGGGCTCGATCGTGGTGATCATCGCTACCAACGCGCCGCTGCTGCCCCATCAATGCCAGCGCCTGGCGCAGCGCGCAGCCATCGGCATTGCCCGCACCGGCGGTGGCACCGAGGACTCCAGCGGGGACCTGTTCATCGCCTTTTCCAGCGCCGATCAACAACTGCCCCCGGCCGGTTACGGACGCCAGGGCATCGCCTTTTCCCAGGCGGTGCAGATGGTCAACAACGACCATATCAGCCCGCTGTTCCTGGCCGCGGCCGAGGCGGTGGAAGAGGCCATCGTCAATGCACTGCTGGCCGGCACCGACATGCGCAGCGCCGATGGCGTGCTCGTGCCGGGGCTGGGTGGCGAGCGCCTGCTCAAGGCGCTGCGCGAGGTGGGTTGGCGCGGTTGAATCAGGCGGCGTCGGCGCCGGCGAAGCCTTCGGCAGGTGACGGTGCGCGCCGTGCGGCGCGGTCTGGCGCCGCCTGCAAGGCAGGTCGGCCATAGAACACCAGCGCCGTCGCCCAACTGGTCAGCCAGACGAAAATCCCGGCCCAGAAGGTGTGCGACATGTAGTGCCAACCCTGCAGCACGCGGGTGGTGCCGTAGATGAGCCCGATCACCAGAATCGCCACCAGCAACTTGCGCGCGTGAACCCAGCGGTACCGCCGTGCGACGAAGTACAGGGCCAGCAGGGTGAAACCGCTGGACGCGTGCCCGGCTGGCCAGCAACGGCCGTCGCCGGCCTTGCTCAGCAGGCTGAACTGGTTGAACCATTCGAGGTGCGGCTGGGCGCCGCCATACAGCGTGGTTTCCACCGGGCAATACACGCCGGTGTGGCTTTTCAGGTAGTGGATGACTCCAGTGCACAGGGCGAAGGCCACCACCACGAAAACGAAATCGCGGCGATGGCGTGCAGTGAAGCGCAACACCGGGGCAATCCGCGCGGTTTCCAGCAGGCGCACCGGCGCCGTATGGGAAAACTTCGCCAGGCCCGGCCAGAGCAACGACAGCAACATCCCGATGATGGCCGCCTCGCCGGTCCAGTCCGGCAGGATGCGCGGCCATTTGTGGGTCAGCTTCTCGAACAGTTGATCGTGAAAGAACAGGAACTGACCGGTGGCCGGGTCGATCAGCAGGTTGCTGATCCAGCGGTCGAGGTTGGTCAGGTCGAACAGCAGGAACACGGCGAGCGCCAGTACCAGCGGAACACCCAGGTTGAACAGATAGAAACGGCTACGAGACAAAGACGGCATGCTCAACTCCCTGCATGGGTAACGAGTTTTTTCCACTGTTCGGCATTCATCTGCCCGAGAATCCGCGCCTTGCCGTTGTTGCCCATGGAGACGAACAGCGCGCTGGCGTACTCGCTGGAGCGCTCTCCGCCGGGCACTTGCAACTCCCGCTCGACGCGGTCGATGCAACCGCTATGGGTCACCAGGACCAGGTTATAGCCGGCGTCCTTGTGGCTGAAGGCGTTTTTCGCGAAATCGCGGTCGCACTGGCCGAGCCAGTCCTGGGTGGCGATGGCCTTGCCGAACAGGAAATGCGCGGTCTGTTGAGTGCGCACCTCGGGGCTGCTCAGCAACTCGGCGTGCTGCAGACCGAGTTGCGCAATGCCTTTGCCGACCTCGGTGGCTGACTGGCTGCCGGCCACGGTAATCCCGGCGGGATCGCTCAGGCAAGTATTGTCCGAGCGGTCGCAGCGCTCGGCGTGGCGGATCAGCACGATCACCGCGCCTTTGGCCCATTCGCTCAGAAGGCCGCTGCTGTTTATCTGTTGCTCACTGCGAAAGTCCATGACCTTTGTCCGGGTTGCATACCAGGTAGAGAAACCGGCGAGCACGACCAGCATGCCCGTCACCACGGCCAACGCCCTCGTGGACAGTCGTCGGCGTCGGTTGGCCGGGTGGGGAAGCTCGGGATGGGTGATTGCGCCTTGCAACATGAGGTCACTCCGGACAAAAAGACCGGGCACCGCCGAAGAGCAGGCCCTGGGAATGACGGCACTGTAGGGAGCGGGGTGTTGAGCGGGAGTGAAGCGGATGTGAAAAATGCCTTGAGGCGGGGGAAGAGCTTTGGCGTTCAGGCAAAGGCGCCCACAAGGGAGTGAACGCGCCCTGGAGCCAGCATGTGTTAATACCCATGCTTCAGAGAGTGATATCGATTGTTTACAGCTCAACGCCCCTTGCTCTTTTTTTACGGAACCAGCACGTTGGCTGCCATTCGACCGGGAAGGCGAATAAGTGCAGCAGCATTGATGCTAGCGCGATCCACACTAGCGCTGGATGCTTCTCATGCAATTGAGGGAAGCATCCATAAAACATAACGCAGCTTTGTTCCGCCAGCTTCATATGGAATGCGGCCGCAAACAAGTTCAGGAAGACACTACAACAAAAAATCCAACGTTTGAAATTATGTCCTGAGAAATACATTTTTGAGGTGTACGCGATAGCAATCCCTATAGCTGCACAGAAGGCAAACAGCAATGTGATCACTTGTCTAGTTCCTCTATGAGTTGCTCCATTGTCAATCCGTTCGTGAATATTTCAAAACCAAGTCCCCCGAGACCCATTTGCTGGTAGGTACGAGCATAGTCGGATCTTATATGCTTGAATAATTTCCAACTGCCCGGTCTGCGGACTAGCCTGAACAGGCCAGCCCCGGAGAGTGATATGTCTGCAACGCCGTAAGCAAGGTTTCCAGCGCGTTTGCTTTGTCCTGATGACAGTGCGAGTTGTTGATAAATTTTTCTGACGGGGCCTTGAGCGTCAGAACGCCCCGTCCATAGATTTGATCCGTTTTCATAGATGTTGTTGGCTCCATGTGCTGCGAGTGGAAGTCCTATGACGCAACCAACCGTCGTTGCACAGAACGCTGTACCGGTAGTAACTTGAGCAACACCTCCCGCGATGCCGCCGGTCTTTCTAATAATGGCAACCACGCTATTCCGCTCCCCCTCCAACACCACCAACCCTTCCTCACTACTAATCTCCCCCCGCCCAACCGCATCCACCACCCGCTTCGCGTAATACGCCATCTCTCGCTGGAAGTGCCCTCGCAGCGCGATGTCGCCGATATACCGTGAGCCTGTTATCGAGGCGTATTGCGTCAGCTTTGCCGCGGCATCGCTGACGATCCAGTAGTCGTGGGTTCCAAATGGAGAGGGGGAAGGGCGCCGGGTCATTGCTCTTGCGCCGCGTAGGCACGGCCGCTGGTGCTGGCACCGTGGTGGGTCCAGTTGATGCTGTCGTAGCGCAGGGCGATCTGTTCGGTGGCGCTGACGTCATTCAGCAATACCGCGTGCGGTACGTCGACGGTCAGGGCCACGATCCGGGCGCCGTCGATCCTGATGCTGTAGTACTTCTCCACCCCACCGGTCGGCGAGGTTCGATAGAGAAAGAGCACACAGGTCAGCACTTCCCGCGTGGTCAGCGCTTCGGCCAGCAGTGGCGAGGCCTTGTCGATCGGCTTGGTGATGATGAGGGGATTGTGGGTGGCGTGGGCGGTGTTGCTGATGCTGGTCATTTGGTGATCCACCGACAGCACCAGGATCTGGTTGGTGTACCCGGCCTGGTATTTGTTGCCGATGGAGGCATGGGTCGAGCAGCCGGCCGAGATGAGGCCCATTTTGTCGCCGGTGATGGACAGGTAGCTGTGGGTAGCCATGGTCGAACTCCTTGTAGGGGGAGTTCGCAGCCTAGAGACCGAACACGGGGTGCGTCTGTGGGATGTTTCCTAAAGTTAATCGCGAAAAGTTTATGGATTGTCGTATGGCCCGGTAAGACTCATGAACTCGCGGTCGTGCCTGGTATTCCGATGAGCCGCCAGGCACGACAGCCGCACTAACAAATCCGCGGCAACTGCTCCCCCACCAGCCGATCCACAACCCGCCTCCCGCCAAACCGCGTATGCATCTGCACGAACCCGTGTTCATCGGCGATGACGGTGCCGATGCGGGAGGCGTTCTGGCCCAAAGGATGGGCGCGGAGGGTGCGGAGCAGGGCGTCGGCGTCCTGTTCGGCGCAGATGGCGACCAGCTTGCCTTCGTTGGCGACGTACAGCGGGTCGAGGCCGAGCAGTTCGCAGGCGGCTTCGACCTGGGCCTGGACCGGGATGGCGGCTTCGTCGAGGAGCATGCCGACGCCCGACTGTCCGGCGATTTCGTTGAGGGTGGTGGCAAGACCCCCACGGGTCGGGTCGCGCAGTACGCGCAAGCCGGGGGCCACGGCCAGCATCGCAGCGACCAGTTCATGCAGCGCCGCGCTGTCGGAGAGGATTTGGGTTTCGAATTCCAGCGACTCCCGCTGCGAGAGGATGGCCACGCCGTGCTCGCCAATGCTCCCGGAAAGCAGGATCACGTCCCCCGGCCGGGCGCGGTGGCCGCTGGTGTCGATGCCGGCGGCGACCACGCCGATGCCGGTGGTGCTGATGAAGACGCCGTCGCCCTTGCCGCGTTCGACCACCTTGGTGTCGCCGGTGACGATGGCCACGCCCGCTTCACGGGCAGCCTGGCCCATGGAGTCGGCGATGCGCTTGAGGTCGCCAAGGGGGAAGCCTTCTTCGAGGATAAAACTGGCCGACAGGTACAGCGGCTGCGCGCCGCTCATGGCGACGTCGTTGACGGTGCCGTGCACCGCCAGGCTGCCGATGTCGCCGCCGGGGAAGAACAGCGGCGAGATGACGTGGGCATCGGTGGCCATCACCAGCCGCTCGCCGGGGTTGAGCATCGGCGCCAGCGTCGCGCCGTCGTTGCCCTGGCGCAGCCAGGGGTTGTCGAAGGCGCGCAGGAAGATCTCGTCGATCAGTTGCGCCGAGGCGCGGCCGCCAGCGCCGTGGGCCATTTCGATCTGGCCGTCGCGCAGGTTCAGCGGGCGCACGTAGCCGCGTTTGACGCTGGAGCGGGCGTTCATACGGCGCGTACCTCGATGTCTTTGTAGCGCCCGTAGGCGTAATGCGCGGCGCACGCGCCTTCGTTGGAAACCATGCACGAGCCGATCGGGTTTTCCGGGGTGCACACCGTGCCGAACAGGCGGCAGTCGATGGGCTGTTTCTGCCCGCGCAGGATCGGCCCGCAGTCGCACGCCTTGTGGTCGGGCACCGACTGGTAGTTCAGGGAGAAGCGCGCTTCGGCGTCGTGACGGGCGAAGGCCGGGCGGATCTGCCTGGCACTGGCCGGCATCTCGCCGAGGCCACGCCATTCGAAGCTGTCGCGCAGCTCGAAGACCTCTTCCATCAGCGCCTGCATCGGCCGGCTGCCGTGGTCGCTGACGGCGCGGATAAATTCGTTTTCCACTTCGGCGCGGCCGTCGTTGACCTGCTGCACCAGCATCAAGATGGCCTGCAACACGTCCAGCGGTTCGAAACCGGCGATCACCACCGGCTTGCGGTAGCGCCGGGCGAACTCGCCGTAAGGCGCCGCGCCGATCACCACGCTGACATGGGCCGGGCCGATGAAGCCGTCCAGCGCCACCGCCTGTTCGGCGGGGGTGTCGAGGATATGGGCGATGGCCGGCGGGGTGAGGACGTGGCAGCAGAGCACGCTGAAATTGTCCAGGCCGCGCCGGGCGGCCTCGCGGATGACGAGGGCGGTGGGCGGCGTGGTGGTTTCGAAGCCGACGGCGAAGAACACCACATCGCGGCCGGGGTTGGCCTCGGCGATCTTCAGTGCGTCTTGCGGCGAGTAGATCATGCGGATGTCCGCGCCCCGGGCCTTGGCCCGCAGCAGCGAGAGCCCGTCGGACGCCGGCACGCGCATTGTGTCGCCGTAGCTGCAGAGGATCACCCGTTGTTCCAGCGCCAGGCGGATGGCCAGGTCGATGCGCCCGATCGGCAGCACGCACACCGGGCAGCCGGGGCCGTGGATCATGCGCACGTTGCCCGGCAGCAGGTCGCTGACGCCGTAGCGCGAAATGGCGTGGGTGTGCCCGCCACAGAACTCCATGAAGCGGTATTCACGGTCGCTGCGGGCGGCTTCGCGGATGCGCCCGGCGATCTGCCGGGCGAGGTCGCCGTCGCGGTATTCGTCGATGTACTTCATGGCTGTTGCGCCTGATCGAGTTCGTTGAACATTTCCAGGGTGCGCCGGGCTTCTTCCGGGTCGATCAGACCGAGGGCGTAGCCGACGTGGACGATCACGTAGTCGCCGATCTGCGCGCCACTGACCAGCGCCAGGGAGATTTCCTTGCGGATGCCGCCGAGGTCGACCAGCGCCTGATCGTTGTCGCGCAGTTCCACCACGCGGGCGGGGATGGCTAGGCACATGCGGGGAGATCCTCCAGTGGCAGGGCGCTGTGACCGCTGAGGTCGTTCCAGTGCGCGGCGACCCAGGCCTGGCCGGCGGCCAGACCGGCGTCGCCGCAGGAGATGCTGTTGGCGCTAAACACCTGGCGGCCCTGGGCGGTGAGGTGTTGTGCGAGGTGAGTGCTGAGCAGGCGATTGGCGAAGCAGCCGCCGCCCAGCAGCACCGGCAGGTCGCGGGACTGGCGCCCGACCTGATCGGCCAGTGCCGCGGCCAGGGTCAGGTGGAACAACGCGGCGCCTTCGCCAACCCGGCCCTGATCGGCCAGGTCGAACAGTCGCACCAGCAGTGGCAACAGATCAAGGCGGCCATCGTCGCGCAGCCACCAGAGGCCGTCGACACGAGGCGCTGGCGCCTGTTGCAGGTACTCGCTGGCGCGTTGTTCGAGGGCGATGGCGGCTTCGGCTTCGAAGGCCTGGCGCAGGCTCAGGCCGAGAATTCCGGCGGCGGCGTCGAACCAGCGACCGGCGCCGCTGCTCAACGGGCAGTTGAGACGGCGTTCGAGCATGCGCGCCACGGTGCTGGCGGCGGGCGCGCCGACCAGCGCATTCAGGCGCGGGCCGATTTCGTCGTCGCGCCCCAGCAGGTGCAGCGCGGCGGCCATCAACCGCCAGGGCTCACGCGCCGCGACATCGCCGCCGGGCAATGGCAGCGGCAGCAGGGCGCCGAGCCGGCGCCAGGCGCGATCATCGACCCACAACAATTCACCGCCCCAGGCGCCGCCGTCGCTGCCGAGGCCGACGCCATCCAGCGCCAGACCGAGCACCGGGCCGCGCAGGCCGTGCTCGGCTTGCAAAGCGGCGATATGGGCGTGGTGATGCTGTACGCCGAGCGCCGGCACGCCCAGTTGCGCGGCGGTGTCGAGGGCGAGGCGGGTGCTGTGGAAATCCGGGTGCAGATCATGGGCGACGGCCCGTGGCGTCGCGTCGGCGCGGGCTAGCAGGTGCTGCACAGAATCTTCCAGGGCCAGGCAGTTGCGGGCCTCGCCGAGGTCGCCATGCACCGGCGACCAGATCACCTGATCACCCTGCAGCAGGCAGGCGCTGTTTTTCAGCCAGGCGCCACAGGCCAGCACTGGCGGCCAGACCGCCGCGCCGGGCAGGGTTTGCGTGCGCAGTTCACTCATGACGGTCGCCCAGCAGCCAGTCCAGCCATTCCTGCAGGCCGCTGCCGTCGCGGGCGCTGAGCTGGATCACGCGCAGACCGGGGTTGACCCGGTGGGCGTACTCCAGACAGCGCTGCACGTCGAAATCCAGGTGCGGCAGCAGGTCGGTCTTGGTCAGCAGCATCAGGCCGGCAGCGGCGAACATGTCCGGGTACTTCAGCGGTTTGTCCTCGCCCTCGGTGACCGAGAGGATCGCCACCTTGGCGGCTTCGCCGAGGTCCCACAGCGCCGGGCAGACCAGATTGCCGACGTTCTCGATAAACAGGATGCCGGCCGGCCCACGGGCTGCCAGCGGGCGCAGCGCACCGGCAAGCGGCGCGGCACTGGCCGGCGCGAGGGGCGAGGCGGCGTGGCCGTGGGCATGACCCTGGGCGTGCACCGCCGCGTGCAGCGGCAGGCGCGCATAGGCATCGGCGACCATCCGCGCATCCAGGTGGCAGCCCTTGCCGGTATTGACCTGGATCGCCGGCACGCCGGTGGCGCGGATGCGCTCGGCGTCGTTGCTGGTTTGCTGGTCGCCTTCGATCACCGCCAGTGGCAGGTGCGGCCGGCGCTGGCGCAGGGCGTCGAGGGTGGCGCAGAGCAGGGTGGTCTTGCCCGAGCCAGGGCTGGACACCAGGTTCAGCGCCAGCACGCGGTGGCTGTCAAAGTCCTGGCGATTGCGCGCGGCGTGCTGGTCGTTGGCGCCGAGCACGTCCTGCTCGATGCGGATGGTGCGCGACTGGCTCACGCCGGGCAGCGATACCCCGGCGCTGCCGAGGCCGTAATGCAGGTCACCGCCGGCATCGACCACCGCCTCGGTGGCGGGGGATGGCGCGGGGTTATGGGAATGGCCGCTGGAGCAGCCGCAGACGACGCACATGGCGTTTCTCCTGTTGCGGGTTCAGTGATCCTCGACCTGCAGGTCGAGGATGCGCAGTTCGGTACCGCCGTTGGCTTGCAGCCAGAAGCCGCCGCATTCGGGGCAGGGCGCGCCGCGCTGGATCAGCGGCACGTTGCAGGCGCAGTCCAGGCACCACGCCTGGCCGTCGGGTTGTTCGATGTCGATATGGGCGCCGGCGAGCAGGCTGCCGGGAGCGAGGGCTTCGAGGGCGAAACGCAGCGCCTCGACTTCCACGCCCGCCAACTTGCCCGCTTCCAGGCGCAGGCGGCTGACCCGCACGAACGGGTCCTTGCGCGCGGCGGCTTCCACGGCGGCGAGAATGCCGCCGGCCAGACTCACTTCATGCATAGCGCGGCGCTCCTGAATCGTTCGCCGGGTGATCGGGTTGCTGCGCGGCAGGACTTTCCAGCCGGTAAGCCAGACAGGGGTCGAATACCGCCAGCAGCAGTTCGGCCTGGCGCTGCGCGTTGCCGTCGTCGGGCAGTGCTTCCAGGGCGCGGGCCAGTGTGCCGCGAGGATGCAGATTCCATTCGGTGGGCGCCAGTACCTGGTAGTCGTATATACGCCGGTCTTCGGCCGTGAGGTCGAGGTGCACGCGGTGCAGCAGCAGGCCGCGGGCGGTTTCGCTCCAGGCCAGCGCCTGACCGTCGCCGAGCGTGATCGCCCCGAGGGCCAGCACGCGCGGTTGCGCCTGGCTCAGTTCGACCAGGTCCGCCAGCCGCGCACCGAGGCGCAGCCAGGCGCTGTCGTAACGCTGCGCGCCGGTATCGCCCGCGCGGCTCCAGGCACCGGTTTCACGCGGTGCGCCGGCGAGTTCCGGTGCGCTGAGGAAATCGTCCCCGCCGGCCAGACTGGCGCCGATGGCGAGCAGGCTGGCGCGGTCATTCGGCAGCGCGTCGAGCGGCCGCAGCAGCGCCTCGGCGCGTTCACGGCAGCCGTGTAGCAGGCGGGCCACGGCGTGGCGGCCACGGGCGCTCCAGTCCAGCAGCGCCTGGCGCGGGTCGGCGTGCCAGTGCTGCAACCAGTCAGCGGCCGAGCCTTCGAACCAGGCGTCGATCTGCATGTCCAGCCCAGGCGGTGACATCGGCGTGTCGCGCGCGACATCAGCCAGCAGTCGCGGCCAGTCGAGCAGGATGTGCCGCAGGTGCTCGCGGCGGTTTTCGCCCTGGAGGATCCGCCGCGCCTCGCCGCTGGGCTCAACATCGCCCTCGACGGCGGCGTGCAGCGCCAGTTCGGCGGTCAGCCGGTGGGCCTGGCCGCACAGGCTGTAGAGCAGCGGCAGACGCTGCACCGCCGCCTGTGCCGGCTGCCCGCGCAGCAGGCGTCCGGCCAGCGGCGGACGGCCGCCGATCAGCGCGGGACGCTGCGCCGGGCGGACGCGTAAAGAGCCGGCCAGACGCGCCAGCGGATCGTTGGCGGTCATGACCGCTCTCCCCGCAGGCGGCCGAACAGCAGGCCACGGCGGCTCGGGTTGGCCGGCGCCTCCACGGGCGGGCGGCGTAGCAAGGACAGCACGTGCACGGCAGTCTCGCGGGCGCCGTTGGCGTCGGCGAAGTCGAACATCGGCGAGAACAGCGAACAGCTCTGGTACGCGCCAAACACCTCGTCGTGGACGCTGATGAAATCCATCCTTTCGTCACCGATCAGGTACTCGCGCACCTCGCCCTCACCGGGCACTTCAGTGCCGTCCGGCAGCCAGATCAGGTTCATGCACCAGGGCGTGATCAGGATGCCAAGCAGCCCGGGGCTGGCCTGCGGACCGATGTGTTGCCAAGCGAAACCGACGACTTCGACGCCCAGCGCCGGGTGCAGCAACGGCAGGCCGCGCATGCGGGTGTCGGCGATATCGCGAAAACGTCGGGCCAGCGCTTCGGGTCTCGGGTCTGGCTCAGTCATCGAGCACCATGAACTGTTCGGCATCGCCGTCGCAATTGGGGCAGCGCCAGTGCTCGGGCAGGCGCGAGAACGGCGTGCCCGCGGCGATCTGCCAGACCGGGTCGCCCTGCGCCGGGTCGTAGATCCACCAGCAGATCTTGCATTCCAGGCGGGTGGCGTCGGCCAGGCGGCTGCGATCGCCCAGGTAGCTGCCTTCGAAACCGGAAAAGTCGCTCATGCGCCGACCTCGGCGCATTCGTCTTCGAACCACTGGATGATGTCGGCGAAGCGCTCCAGCGAGTCGGTCAGGTCCTCGGGGGCGGCGAGCACCACTTCCGGCAGGTCGGTGACTTCGATGGTGTCGAGGATCAGCGCGTCCTGGGAGTTGAAGTAGCGCACCCGCCAGCAGTTCGGTACGCGGGTGTTGCTGATGCGGCAGTTGCCATAACCGCGGGCGAGCACCAGTACCGCGCCTTCGCCGAGGCAGGCATCGAGGAAGGGCACGTCCTGCTCGGACAGCGGCAGCAAGCTGAGGTTGATCACATGGGCGCTGCTGCCGGGCTGCCAGTTGCCAGTGCGATCCTGCAATTCGGTGAGGATCGCCGGCGCGTTCATTACCCCGGCGGGCAATGGCAGGGTCGGGGTCAGGGCATCGTCGGTAGCGTCGATGCGCGCCGCGTGGCTCAGCAGCGACGGGGCCGGCGCCACTTCGATATGGTCGCGGCCCACGCCGAATACCCGCCAGACCCCGGCGAAGATCGATTCCTGAATGCGCACGCCGGCGGCGCCGCCGATCCGTGCGCTGACTTCACCTTCGCCGAGCAACTGGTCGAGCAGGCGCCGGTCGTTTTCGCTGTAGGCGCGCAGGTCGAGCACCGGCGGCGTGTCGCCGGCGCAGCGGGCGTGCAGCCGCGCGAGGATTTCACCGAGGGCCTGGCGGGCGCCGGGCGCGGCGTCCAGCGCTTCGGGCTCGGGCAGTTGCGGCAGGCTGTGGGTGTACATGCCCTGGGGCATGCTGATGTATTCCAGGGTGGCGTCGTCCTCGGGCTGCGAGCCGGGGCCGATGTCCAGCAGCGGAATGTAGTGCAGCGGGTCCATGATCTGGGCTCCGTTCACTGGCAACCTCCGGGGGCGGGGTGGATGTTTTCGCTGCGCACCGGGATCAGCGCGTTGCTCTGCTGCAGGGCACTTTCGGCCATGCGCAGGTAGACGTCCCAGTCGCGCATGCCGTCGATCTGGGTCACAAAGCCGCCGTCGCGCAGCCAGATGATGCTGGGCCAGCGGCGCAGGGCGAAGCGTTCGGCCAGGGCCTCTTCATCGGCGCGGCGGCCGACGCCCAGGCGCAGGTGGCAGCCGTGGCGCTCGGTCAGGGTCTTGCACAGCTCCGGCAGGATCACCACCACGTCGAGGCATTCCGGGTGACGCACCGGATCGCCGCAAAGCAGCAGCAGGGCGTCGCCGGACTGCGCCAGCCAGGCGTCGACGTTGTCGAGGTCGACCCAGTCGGCGGCGAACTGCTCGACCAGGCGGTTGATCAGCGGCGGGACCTCAGGGGTGGCGGGCAGGGGCGCCAGGAAGGCGGCAGATTCGCTCATAAGGGTTCCTTGGAAGTGGGCTGGCCGAGCAAGCGGGCCAGGTCTTCGGCGCTCATGGCCGAGGGCAGGGCGAACGCGGCGTCCGCGCCCACGGGTTCACCGAGCAACGCGGCATCGAGCAGCGCCAGGGTGGCGTCGATCTCGGCGGCGCGCTCGGCGCTCAGGCGCTCGCGCGCGGCGTCGATAAACACCAACAGCCACTCGCCGGCCACGCAGTCGCCGACCAGCGCGGTGTCGATCCAGCGCTGGCGGGCGTGGCGGTCGACGCACAGCGCCGCGCCGGGTCGCGTGCCGAGTACGTGCATGGGCAGGCCGATGCACATCTCAGTTACGCCGCGCGAGGATGCGTTCGTCGCCGACGCGGCAGGCGTCCTGCTCGGTGGGGCGCTCGTTTTCGTAACGTTGCAGCTCCAGGTGCTGCAGGGTCACCGCCTCGTCGTCGGGCAGGGCGCTGGTGCGCGGGCGCGGTTCACCGCCCCAGTCGGCGAGCACGTCCACGGCGGCGTCGATGACCTGTTCCAGCGCCGCCTTGACGCACGGCCGCAGGCTGCCGCCGTAGTCGTCCATGCGCTCCGGCTGGCAGCCCATCAGCAACACGCGCTGTGGGTAATGGCCGGTGAGTTGGGCGAGGATCAGCACTTCCTGGAAGCCGGTCTGGTGCAGGCTGAGCTTCTTCACGCCGAGAAAGCGCGGCACCTCGTCGTCGGCGACGAACTTCAGGGTGCCCGGCGCCAGGTTGTAGTCCACCGCGTCGAAAATCAGCAGGTAATCGGCCTGCTGCACGTGCTGGATCAGGTACAGGCCCAGGGTGCCGCCGTCGATCAGGGTGACGTTGTCGGCAAACTCGTAGCGTTGTTGCAGGGCTTCGACGCAGCGCACGCCGAAGCCTTCGTCGGCCCACAGCAGGTTGCCGATGCCGAGCACGGTGATGCGCGGAGCGGAGGTGGATTTGCTCATTTCTTGAAGCTCTTGTAGCCCGAGATGATGCCGCCGATCAGGTGCAGGCGGCCGCAGATTTCTTCACGCACGGCGGCGTACACGTGCAGCAGGATGAACAGGATCATCAGCCACATGCCGAGGCGGTGCAGGACGTGGACGTTGTTCGACTGGCCCAGCAACGGCAGCGCCCAGCCGAACAGCTGCTCCTGCCACGAGCCCATCTGCGCGCCTTCGCCGTACAGGGCAAAGCCGGTCACCAGCATGAACAGCGAGGTCAGCAGGAACACGAAGACCATGGCGAAACGCGACAGCGGGTTGTGGCCGAAGATCGGTTCCGGCATCGGGCCGATAAACAGGTAATAGCGCAGCCAGCAGGCGAAATCGCGCCAGTAGGCCTTGCGTGTGAGCGGCACCCAGAACAGTTCGCGGGCATGGTGGTTGCCCACCAGCGCCCAGTAGGCGCGGCCGAGGATACCGATGGCGAACAGGTAGGCTGCGGCGAAATGGGCAAAACGGATGTAGCCCATCAGGAAGCTGGCGCTGGCCTCGCCCGGCTGGGTCGGTGGTGGCAGACCGATGAAGTAACCGGTCACCGACAACACGACGATGCAGGCGGCGTTGATCCAGTGCCACAGGCGCACGGGCGCTTCGTAGACGTATTCGCTGTGCCCGCTCTCGGGGGCGTGGGGTTCGGACATGTCGTCACCTCGAATTGCGCCGGGCGCGCGTTGGCGCCCGGCGACTGGCTGCGGGCGGGTTCAACGCACGGTGACCTTGCTCAACTCGACGCCATCCTCGCTCATCACGTGGGTGGCGCAGGCCATGCAGGGGTCGAAGGAGTGCAGCGTGCGAAGGATTTCCACCGGCTGGTCGGCGACCGCCACCGGGGTGTTCATCAGCGCCGCTTCGAAGGCGCCGATCTGGCCCTTGCTGTCACGCGGGCTGCCGTTCCAGGTGCTCGGCACCACGCACTGGTAGTTTTCGATGCGGCCGTCCTTGATGCGGATCCAGTGCCCCAGCGCGCCACGCGGGGCGGCGACGCTGCCGACACCCTTGGCTTCGGCGGGCCAGGTTTTTGGGTCCCATTTTTCGACGTTGGCGGTGGCGCGGTCGCCGTTGCGGATGTTGAGCATCAGCTCGTTCCAGTCATCGACCATCATCTCCGCGCAGTACTCGGCTTCGAGGGCGCGGGTCAGGGTGCGGCCGATGGTGCTCGGCAGCAGTTGCTTGGCGCTGTAGTCGGTGCTCGCCAGGCCCAGGGCCTTGGGCAGGTCGTGGTTGACCGCACGCAGCGAACTTTCCAGTTGCTCCTTGACCCGCTGGCAATGCGGGTTGCCTTGCTGCGCATGGGCGTAGCCGAGGATATAGCGGGCCAGCGGCCCGACTTCCATGGCGTGACCGCGCCAGCGCGGCGACTTGACCCACGAATATTTGGCGCTTTCGTCGACTTCCTCGATGGCGGTGCGGGTGCCCTTGGTTTTCGCGCCCAGCTCGTAGTGGGGATCGGTGATGCCGTCCCAGGGGTGCAGGCCCTTGTCGTTGTCCGGGTACTGGTACCAGGAGTGGGTGACGAATTCCTGCACCTGTTCCGGGTCGCGCACGTCCACCGGCAGGATCTCGTCCCAGTTGCCATTGAGGATGGCGCCGCCGGGCAACTGGTTGGTGCTGTCGTCGTAATTGACCTTGGCGTAGGTGCCGTAGTCCATGACGTTGGTCGCCGCCAGGCCGCCGCCGTGCAGCCAGCCTTTCTGCTTGTACAGGGTGCCGATGGCCAGCACGTCGGGCACGTAGACGTTGCGGCAGAACTCCAGCGCCTCGTCGATCCGCGCCCGCACGAAGTTCAGCCGCTCCATGTTCAGTGGCGCGCCGGCGGCGAGGTCGCCGTCGATGTTGATCGCGCAGGGCACGCCGCCGACCAGGTAGTTGGGGTGCGGGTTCTTGCCGCCGAAGATGGTGTGGATCTTCACCCACTCTTTTTGCAGGTCGAGGGCTTCGAGGTAATGGGTGACCGCCATCAGGTTGGCTTCAGGCGGCAACTGATAGGCCGGGTTGCCCCAGTAGCCGTTCATGAACGGGCCGAGCTGGCCGCTTTCGACAAACTTCTTCAGGCGGTTCTGCACGTCGCGGAAGTAGCCCGGCGAGGATTTCGGGTGCGCCGGCGAGACCATCTGTTGCAGCGCCGAGGTGGCCTTGGGGTCGGCTTTCAGCGCCGAGATCACATCGACCCAGTCCAGCGCGTGCAGGTGGTAGAAGTGCACTGCGTGGTCGTGGACCTGCAGGGTCTTGGCCATCATTTCGCGGATCAGGTGGGCGTTGGGCGGGATGCGGATATCCAGCGCGTCCTCGACCGCACGCACCGAGGCCAGGGCGTGGCAGCCGGTGCAGACGCCGCAGATACGCTCGACAAAGGCCCAGGCATCACGCGGGTCGCGGCCCTTGAGGATGACTTCCAGGCCGCGCCACATGGTGCCGGTGGACACGGCGTTGCGGATCACGTTGTTGGCGTCGAGGTTGACCTCGACGCGCATGTGGCCCTCGATGCGGGTCACCGGGTCGACGACGATACGCCGGCCGGTGTTGTCCAGGTCGAAGCCCTGGGTGGAGTAATTGCTCATGGATCAGGTTTTCCCGTACGTCATTCAGGCTTCGTGGTTGGCGTGCGCCTTGCCATTGCTGGCGCGCTTGATGGCGGTGACCGCAGCGTGGGCGGTGATGGCCGCACCGACGGTGCCGGCGGCGGCCAGGCCGATCTGGTCGGCGTTGGCCTCGACGCCGAAGGCGTTGACGTCGCTCAGGTGCTGGTAGAACGAGCCCTTGTCCCAGAAGCCTTCCTCGGAACAGCCGATGCAGCCGTGGCCGGACTGGATCGGGAAACTCGTGCCGCCGTTCCAGCGCACGGTGGAACAGGCGTTGTAGGTGGTCGGGCCTTTGCAGCCGACTTTGTACAGGCAGTAACCCTTGCGCGCCGAGTCGTCGTCCCAGGCCTCGACAAACTGGCCGGCGTCGAAGTGTGGCCGGCGGTAGCACTTATCGTGGATGCGCTGGCTGTAGAACATTTTCGGCCGACCCTGGCGGTCCAGTTCGGGGATGCGGTCGAAGGTCAGCATGTAGGTGATGACCCCGGTCATCACCTCGGCGATCGGCGGGCAGCCGGGCACCTTGATGATCGGCTTGTCGGTGATCACCTTGTGGATCGGCACCGCCTGGGTCGGGTTCGGCTTGGCCGCCTGGACGCAGCCCCAACTGGCGCAGGAGCCCCAGGAGATGATCGCCTTGGCATCGCGGGACACGCGCTTGAGCTGTTCGATGAACGGCTTGCCGCCGATGATGCAGCTCATGCCGTCCTGGTTCAGCGGCGGGTTGCCTTCCACGGCGAGGATGTAGTTGCCCTTGTACTTGGTCATCACCTCTTCGAGGATCGCTTCGGCCTGGTGCCCGGCCGAGGCCATCAGGGTGTCGTCGTAGTCCAGCGAGATCATCGACAGCACCACATCCTTGGCCAGCGGGTGCGCGGAGCGGATGAAGGACTCGGAGCAACAGGTGCATTCCAGGCCATGCAGCCACAGCACCGGGGTGCGCGGCTTGTTTTCCATGGCCCAGGCGATCTGCGGCATGAAGGCCGGGCCCAGGCCCAGCGAGGTGGCGGTCAGCGAGCAGAACTTGACGAAGCTGCGCCGCGAGATGCCCTGCCGGCGCATCACTTCATAAAAGGTTTCGGTCAATTGGTTTTCCTCGGCCAGGCTGTCTTTTTCTTTCGAGTGGCCAAGGACTTACTTCAAGAGCTGTGCCATTACGTCGCAGGCGGCTTTTCGACCTTGGTCTAGACTGGCGGACCCCTGAATTGCGGGGTTTCGCCCCGGTCCGCGGCGAGGGCGGACGGGCGGGGCGTGGACGGAGTGGAAAGCTTGTGATCAGTTGGTTGGCGCAAGTGGAAAGGAAATGATCAGGCCGGGTTCAGGTCCAGGCGGTCATAACCCTTGTAGCGATAGAACGCCCAGGACAGCGCCCAGGTGGCGACGAACAGGCCGACGATCAGGTAACCGAGCAGGCCGAAGTTTTCGTTCACCTGGGCGACGAAGTCCCATGCCGCGCCTTGCAGCTCGAACTGTTCGGCGATCAGGTGCAGGGCTTCCATGCTGCCGATCAGCAGCGCCACCAGCACCGAGGCCGAGGTGATAGTCAGGTTGTAATAGAGCTTGCGCGCCGGGCGCACTTCGGCCCAGCGGTAGGCGCCGGTCATCAGCACGCTGTCGGCGCTGTCGACCAGCGCCATGCCGGCGGTGAACAGCGCCGGGAACACCATGATCGACAGCACCGGCAGGTTCTGCACCGCCTGGCTGGCGGCGATGCCGAGCAGGCCGATTTCGGTGGCGGTGTCGAAGCCCAGGCCGAACAGGAAGCCCAGCGGATAGAGGTGCCAACTGCGGCGCACCAGGCGGAACAACGGCCGTGCCAGCCGCGCGATCAGCCCGCCGCCGGCCAGCATGCCGTGCAGCTCGGCCTCACCGATGCGTTCGCCCTGACGGACGCGGCGGAAGGCACCGTAGACCGAGCGCAGAATCACCAGATTGATCAACGCCACCAGCAACAGGAAACCGGCCGAAACCGAGGTGCCGATCACCGCGCCGACGCCGTGGAAGGCTTCCAGTTCGTCTTGCAGGCTGGCGGCGCTGAAGGCGATCAGCGCCGAGGCGATGATCACCACGCTGCTGTGGCCGAGGGAGAAAAACAGGCCGACGCTGGCGGTGGGCTGGCCTTCCTGGATCAGCTTGCGGGTGGCGTTGTCGATGGCCGCGATATGGTCGGCGTCCACCGCGTGGCGCAGGCCGAAGCTGTAGGCGAGCACCGCGGTGCCGAGCAGCAGCGGGTAATCGTGGAAGGCGACCAGGGCCCAGAACCAGGCCAGCAGGTTGACCGTGATCAGGCCGGCGAAGAGGGTGGTGACGGGGGACAGGAAGGCACGGTTGGGCATTTTGGGTCCGGTTGTATGAAGAATTTCAAAGTCTTCATACAAGGGGTGTGCCAATGTTGGGTCGGGCAGGGGATGCGGTCATGGCCGCCGGGGGCATGGCGGGGGATTTTAAGTGTCCTTTAGATCGAGCGCCGCCCGCGCGGCGCATCGCGAGCAAGCTCGCTCCTACAATGGTTGCAACGTGCCTAAGTCTGTCAGGCCATGGTTGACCGCCTTGTTTGTACGACGCGGTATCGAGTCGACCTCAACAGCCTCCCCGCGATTTATCGCCAAACGCCAAAGGCGGGCAACACCTCTCTGACAGGCCATGGCACGTTGCAACCAACTGTAGGAGCGAGCTTGCTCGCGATGCGCCGCGCGGGCGGCGCTCGATCTCAACGGCGCTGAAGATCCACCGACATGCACCTGTCAGCCCTCACACACTCTCCCGTCAGGCGCTCTGCCGTCGCCCTTGTTCAATGACCGTATTCAACATCGACATCACCAGCGCCTGGCTCATTTCCAGCGACTGCTGGGTGGCCCAGGCCAGATCACTGAATTGCTGGTCCACCAGTTCGCTGAGCTGGAGATTGGTTTCGGCGGCCGAGGTCAGTGATGCCGACAGATGCGTGAGCGCATCGCGAAATTCGGCGCCTGCGCAGACGGCGAAGAGGGGGGGATGGCTGCCGTTGGAGGAGCCGAAAGTGATATGGGTGGTGTAGAGGGAGGAGGTTTGAGGTGGGTCTGGGACTAACTTTTTCATTGGCGTATCTCATGCTGATGGAATGAGATGCCACGGTCTGGCTGTCAAACCGGAGGGTGGCAACTGTGCGCGGGTTGACAGACCAGGCAGCATGAGAACCCTGGCGCGCCCGAAGGCGCCCACACGCACAGCCGCCATAACGGTGGCCAGCGCTCATGCTAATCCAGCCTGTCAAAGCCGGTCGTTGAGGTGCAACGACGGGCGAAGACTAGGCAGCGTTTCCCAAGAGCGCAACGGCTGATACGGCGCGGGAGTATGCTTGGGAAATTGCCTACAAGAAAGCCGGAAATAGCCGGGATTTCGTTGCTATATGCGACACCTTTTGAGTAGGTGGGGTGCCTGTCGCGGGATTCGGTCAGGGCTGCCAGGTGCATGCCGGCAAATATTCAGCGCTCGATTTCAAGGGCGCTGGAAAAATCCCGACATGCGCCTGGTGGCCATAACTCGCCCCCAACTGACAACCCTTGCACCGCCCTCAAACCGGAACCCCGCAACCACCGCCGGCAACCGCAACCGGAACACCGCCCCTGCGGGTGATTCCCTGCCTCCAGCGTGCCGCCCGCGCGCTCGATGATGCCGTAGCTGATCGACAACCCCAGCCCCGTGCCCTGGCCCACCGGTTTGGTGGTGAAGAAGGGCTCGAACACTTGGCTCAAATGCTCGGGCGCAATTCCGGCGCCGTTGTCGCGCAAGGTCAGGTTGGCCCAGCCGGGCTCATGGGTCAGTTCGATCCAGAGTTGCGGCGGTGCGCTGGCGGCACTGCGGGCGGCGTCGTAGGCGTTTTGCATCAGGTTCATCAGCACTTGCAGCAGTTGCCCGCTGTTGCCATGAACCGTGACGTCTTCGCCCGGCAGCCAGTGCATGAGCAGGTCCGGCGCGGTGCCGCGGGTGATCCAGTGGATGGCGCGTTCGATAACGTCGTTCAGCGATATCTCGCCGGACTGCCCGCGATCCATCGCAGAAAAG
Source organism: Pseudomonas sp. Marseille-P9899 (assembly GCF_903166565.1). Lineage (NCBI taxonomy): Bacteria > Pseudomonadati > Pseudomonadota > Gammaproteobacteria > Pseudomonadales > Pseudomonadaceae > Pseudomonas > Pseudomonas sp. Marseille-P9899. Next base: position 2,031,585 of record NZ_CAESCG010000001.1, on the reverse strand, counting down.
CGCTTCAGCGCGCTGACGATATCGGCGGTGCGCTGGGCGCCTTCGAGGGTGCCGTCGATCAGCGAGGGCAGGTCGGCCAGCAGCGGGTCGATGCGCAGTTGCCGGCGCAGGGCCTCGCGCTCATCACCGATCACCCCGTGGTGCACGGCGCCGAGGTAGTCCTGCAGGCGTTTGCCGTAACCTCCGAGGACATGGGCGTTGGCCAGGACGAAGCTGATCGGGTTGTTTAGCTCATGCGCGACCCCCGCCACCAGACGACCGAGGGCGGCCATTTTCTCGGCGTGCAGCAGTTGCTGCTGGGTGCGCTTGAGCGCTTCGTGGGCTTCGTGCAATTGCCGGTAGGCGTGTTTCAGTTCACCCAGCGGCCGGCCCACCAGCACATGCCCGAGGCAACGCCCGTGAGGCCCGCTGCGCACGGTGCAACTGAGCTCCACCGGCAGCAACGCCCCTTGCGCATCGCGAAAATTCACTTCGAGGTTGGCGCAGGCATTGGTCTGGCGCAGGCCGCCAAGCACCTTGCGCAGGTGCTCGCTGCTGTCGTCGTCGCCGAGCAGCGCATAGACCGGGCTGCCCAGCAGTTGCTGTTCGTCGCCGCCGACCAGCTCGCGCAGCGAGGCATTGGACTGCTCGATCAGGCCCTGGGTATCGCAGGCCAGGAGGATGTCGGACATGGCCCCGAGCAGGCCGGTAATGAACTGCTGCGACTGTTCCAGCTCGGCGTTTTTCTGCTCCAGGGCGATCTCGTCCTGAACCAGTTGCGAGTACACCTCGTCCATTTTGCCGATGACTTCGAGCCAGGCATCTTCGTCGATGGGCGGCGGTGGCGGTTTGCGGGCCATTACCTTCAGCTCGTGGGGTGCAGATGCGCGTGGGCGTGATCGCCAGCGCTCGCCGCCACGGGAATCAGGTTGAGCTGGCCATGGCGCACACCGCGTTCGGCGCTCAGCCGTTCGGCGAAGGCCCGCACCCGTTGCACCGGGCCGCGAAGCATAAGGCTTTCCAGGCAGTGGTCGTGGTCCAGATGAACATGCTGGCTGGCGATGGTCAGGTCATGGTGGTCGTGTTGCAGGGTCATCACCCGTTCGGCGAGGGTGCGCGCGTGGTGGTCGTAGACGAAGCTGAGGTTGGCCACGCATTGCAGCGACTCGGCTTCCTTGTGCAGGCGCTGTTCCTCGATATGCCGGCGCAGGATGTCGCGCAGGGCTTCGGAACGGTTGTCGTAGCCCTGGGCGCGGATCAGTTGGTCGAGCGCTTCGGCGAGGCCGTCGTCGAGGGAGATGGTCAGGCGTTGCATGGGGTTCTCCGGGTCAATGCACAGTACAGACCATGCAGGGGTCGAACGAGCGCACGATGTGTTGCACCGCGACCGGGGTCTTTTCGCCGGGTCGCACCGGGGCGCCTTCCAGCGCGCGCTCCAGGGCGCCGGGGCGACCTTCGGCATCACGCGGGGAAAAGTTCCAGGTGGTCGGCGCGATGATCTGGTAACTGGCGATGCGGCCCTGTTCGACCCGCAGCCAGTGGCCCAACGCGCCGCGCGCGGCTTCGGTGAGGCCGACCGCGCTGCCGCTGTCGGGCAAGTCGCAGGCCGTGTAATAGGGCTCGCCGGGACGCAGCGCGAGCAACCAGCTTTCCATCATGGGCACGACCCGTGCCAGTTCCACCAGGCGCGCCAGCAGACGGGTGTAGACGCTGGCGCCACAACGCGCGGCGGCGTCACGCAGCAAAGGCTGGCCACTGATCAACTGACGCGCCAGGGCACCGGTTTCCAGTACTTCGCCGGCCAGGCGCGGGGCCTTGTTCCAGGTGTAGGCGGCGGGCTTGTCCATGGTTGGTTCGGTCACGCCCTGGGCCGGGTGCAGCGGGCCGCCGCGGTCGTCGAGCCAGGCGTGGCTGGCGTCTTCGCGGATGCCCTCCAGGTGCAGCGGCCGCAACTGGCCGAGGCGGGCGTCCCACAGGCCACGGTCAAAGGCGAGCGAGCCGTCTGCCTGCGGGTACGCGCCGTAAGACAGGTACAAGCCGGGGCCCTGGCCCAGGTGTTCCAGGCCGCTGTCGAGGACGATGCGCAGGAAATGCCGCAGGTCGCCACGCTCCGGCGCTTCGGCGTACCAGGCCCACAATTGTGCTTCGCTGGTGAGCCCAGATATGTGCTCCAGCGGCGCGGCGAACAGCTCGTTTTCGAGGAACTGGCGAAACTCGCGAACCCGCGTCAGCAGGCGCAGGCGCTCGGCCGGGTCGATGGCGCGGGTCGAGCCGCCGGGGTGCACGGAGCCGGTGTGCGGCCACTTGCCGCCGAGGGTGCCGATCAGGTCCAGCCAGCGCTTGCGCGCCGCCAGTGCCAGGCGCTGCTGGCTGCCAGTGTGCGGAGTGAAACGGGCCACGGCATCGGCGTACCACGGCCGCTCGGCGTACAGCGGGCGGACGAAGTCCGGCATGAAGAACAGGTAGAAGTGGCTGAGGTGATCGGCGAGGTTTTCCGTCGCCGCCATCAGGTTGATCGCGATCAGGCCGTTGGCCGGCGGCTCGATCCCGGCCAGGCCGGCGAGGGCGCGGGCGGCGGCCACCGATTGCGACACCGAGCAGATGCCACATACCCGTGGCGCGTAGACCAGCGCATCGAGGGGCGCGTGGTCGCGCAGGATCTGTTCGAAGCCACGGTACATGGTGGCGTTGACCTGCGCCGAGCGCACCTGGCCGTCCTCGATGTCCAGTTGGACTTCGAGGTCGCCTTCGACACGGTTGAACGGGCCGACCAATAAGCGGGTCATTGTGCTAACTCCCTAGCGCCGAGTGGGGCGGATGGCCGGCGCGATCAGCGCGTGGTCGGCGGTGGCGTTCTGCCGGACGCGGTCCGGGGTGGCCGACTTGGACAGCGCGGCGAGGGCGACGAACCAGGCCTTGGGCATGTCGGTGGGCAGGCCGATGGGAATACCGGCGCGCTTGGGCGTGAGGTGGAAGGCGTGGCCCGGCTCCTCGAAACCCGGCGCGGTGCAGTTGATGCAGGCGTAGCCGCCGCGGGTGCACGAGCCTTCGCCGTTCCACAGGCGGTTGTTGCAGTCGCCGTGGGCCTGGGTGCCTTTGCAGCCGAGGTTTTCCATCATGCAGCCGAGGTCCGAGGGCTTCACCGCGCTGGCTTTGTACTCGTAGAACTCATTGCGCGTGCAGCCGTGGTGGACCAGTTGGTCGGCGTAGAAGCGCGGGCGACCGAGGGCATCCAGGTCGCTGCCGGCGAACAATCCTGCGGCCAGCGCCATCAGCGTGTCGGTGACCCAGCCCGGATGGGTCGGGCAGCCGGCGACGTTGATCACCGGCAGGCCTTTGCGCGAGCGGTAGTCGGCGCCCAGCAGCCCACCGCGGCGTTCGCCGTCGTATTGCAGGCCGCAGGCGTCGGTGGGGTTGTGGCCGGCCGCGGTGATGCCGCCATAGGCGGCGCAGGTGCCGATGCCGATGGTGTAATCAGCGACTGCGGCGAGGCGGCTGACCCAGTCGATCATCGCCACCCCGGTGCCGGCCAGCAGGTGGAAACGCCCGGTGCCGTTGGGGCCGCGCAACAGCGAGCCTTCGATGCACAGCGCGTCGAGGTGGGTACGGCCGGCGAGGCAGTCGTCGAGGATCGCCAGCACTTCGTCACCGCTTTCCAGCGACAGCGACGGGTGCCACAGCAGTTCGATCCCGGCGCTGCGCCAGAGGCCGGCGAAGTCCTGGGTGTCGGCGCACAGCAGCGACATATTGCAGCCGCCGCAGCCGCCGGATTGCAGCCAGAGCACGCGGAACGGGGCACTCATGGCGTTTCCTCCAGGCCGAAGCGGCGCAGTTTCTGGCGCAGGCCGACCCGCGACAGGCCCAGCTCGCGGGCGGCGTGGGTCTTGTTCCAGCGGTGGCGCAGCAGGGCTTCTTTCAGCAGCGTCGCCTCGATGGCGTCGAGCTGCTCCTGCAGGGTGCCGGCCGGGCGGCCATCGACGGCAAGGCCGGGCAGCGCGCCACCGGCTTGCCCTTGCAGCACTTTCCAGGAGAACGCCCGGGCGCTGACTTCGGTGCTGTCGGAGAGCGCGGCGGCGCGGTAAACCTCGTTGCGCAGCTCGCGGATATTGCCCGGCCAGGGGTAGCCGAGCAGGCTGCCGAGGGCGTCGCCGGCAAATTGCAGGCCGGGCAGGTCGAGTTCCTTGCTGGCGTCGGCGAGCAGTTTGCTGGCGATCGGGATCAGGTCGCCGCTGCGCTCGCGCAACGGCGGCAAAGCCAGTGAGACACCGGCCAGGCGGTAATAAAGGTCGCTGCGAAAACGCCCGGCCTGGACGTCCGCTTCCAGGTCGCGGTGGGTGGCGGCGATGATCCGCACATCCACGCGCACCGCCGTGGTAGCGCCGACCGGGCGCAGTTCGCCTTCTTGCAGCACCCGCAGCAGCTTGACCTGAAAGGCCGGCGAGGTGTCGCCGATCTCGTCGAGGAACAGCGTGCCGCCGTGGGCGCGCTGGATCAGGCCGATGTGGTCCTGATGGGCGCCGGTGAAGGCGCCGCGCTTGTGCCCGAACAACTCGGATTCCAGCAGCGAATCCGGCAGCGCCGCGCAGTTTTCGATGATGAAGGCGTTGCTGGCCCGCGGGCTGGCGTAGTGGATGGCGCGGGCCAGCAACTCTTTGCCGGTGCCGGACTCGCCCAGTAGCAACACCGACAGGTCGAAGCGCGCCACCCGCGCCGCCAGCTCGCAGAGCGCGTCCAGTGGGCTGCCGGGGGCGCGCACGATACGGGCGAAGTCGAAGGCGTCACGCACCTTGTCCAGCGCCTGCTGGTTGCGTCGGCGCAGCACCGGGGTGGCGGCGCGCAGCTCGACGTCGAGGCGCTGCATGTGGTTGTGCAGGGCGCGGCTTTCCACGGCGTTGCGCACCGTATTGAGCAGATGCTCGGGCAGCCAGGGCTTGAGCAGGTACTGGTAGATCCCGGCTTCGTTGACCCCGGCAATGATGTCTTCGGAGTCGGTGTAGCCGGACAGCACGATGCGCACGACCTCGGGCCAGCGCTCGCGGCTTTCCTTGAGAAACTCGATGCCCTGCATGCCCGGCATGCGCTGGTCGCAGAGGATCACCGCCACCGGGTGGCGTTCGAGCAGCTCGCGGGCCTGCTCGGCCGAATCGGCGAGCAGCACGTCGAACTCGTCGGCGAGCACCCGCGACAGGGATTCGCGGGAACGCAGTTCGTCGTCGATGACCAGGATGGTCCGGACGGTGGAATCAATGCTTTCGTGAGAGGACATGGAAGCCGTTTTCGAGAGTCACAAGGCCGGGGCGGGCTGAGGGCGAATGATGACATTCGCCGCGAGGTGTAGGAAGAGACCCCTACTAACTGACGAATCCGCCAGTGCTTGAGGGGCGTCACGCTACCGAGCTTTTTCATTGCGCCCGAGCATATTTTTACTATTTTTCCTCGCCCCGAGACTGGCGCACCATCCGCCGAAACCATAACAGCCGGCCGTTGCACGGTCGGCCAGGGAGTAGCGTGTGTTGGATCTCAACTACTGGCAGCAGCGGGCTGCCCGGCAAATATTCCTCGATACGGCGCTGATCGGCGGCCAGCAGGTCGCGAGCGCTTCGGGCGCAACCTTCGAGGCGATCAATCCGGCCACCAACCAGTTGCTGGCGCGGGTCGCGGCATGCGGCGAGGACGAGGTGAACCTGGCGATGCGCTCGGCGCGACGGGCGTTCGAAGAAGGGCCATGGGCGCGCATGGCGCCGGTGGAGCGCAAGAAAATCCTGATCCGGCTCTCCGAACTGCTGCTGGCCAACCGTGAAGAACTGGCGCTGCTCGACTCGCTGAACATGGGCAAGCCGGTGATGGATGCCTACAACATCGATGTGCCCGGCGCGGCCCATGTGTTCGCCTGGTACGGCGAGGCGCTGGACAAGGTCTACGACCAGGTCGCACCCACCGCGCGCAACGCCCTCGCCACCATCACCCGCGAAGCGCTGGGCGTGGTGGCGGCGGTGGTGCCGTGGAATTTCCCGCTGGACATGGCCGCCTGGAAACTCGCCCCGGCACTCGCCGCCGGCAACAGCGTGGTGCTCAAGCCCGCCGAGCAATCGCCGTTTTCCGCCTTGCGCCTGGGCCAACTGGCGCTGGAAGCCGGGATTCCCGAGGGCGTGCTCAACGTCGTGCCGGGCCTCGGCGAAAGCGCCGGCAAGGCCCTGGGCCTGCACCCCGACGTGGATTGCCTGGTGTTCACCGGCTCGACCCAGGTCGGCAAATACTTCATGCAGTACTCGGCGCAGTCGAACCTCAAACAGGTGTGGCTGGAGTGCGGTGGCAAGAGCCCGAACCTGGTGTTCGAGGATTGCCAGGACCTTGATCTGGCGGCGGAGAAAGCGGCGTTCGGCATCTTCTTCAATCAGGGCGAGGTGTGTTCAGCCAACTCGCGGTTGTATGTGCAGCGCTCCATTCATGACGAGTTTGTCGAGCGCTTGATCGAGAAGGCCAAGGCCTGGCTGCCCGGTGATCCGCTGAATCCGGCGAGTGGTGCCGGGGCGATTGTCGACAGCGAGCAGACCGCGCGGATCATGCGCGCCATCGAGCAGGCACAAGGGCAGGGCGCCCGGTTGTTGGCGGGCGGTGAGCAGTTGCGTATCAACGGCTCGTCCAACTTCATTCAGCCGACGATTTTTACCGACGTTGACAGCGATTCGAGCCTGGCCCGGGATGAGATTTTCGGGCCGGTGCTGGCGATCAAGGCGTTCGACAGCGAGGAGGACGCGGTGCGCCTGGCCAACGACAGCATTTATGGTTTGGCGGCGTCGGTGTGGAGCGACGACCTGAACCGCGCCCACCGGGTGGCGCGGGGGTTGAAGGCGGGGACGGTGTCGGTCAATACCCTGGATGCGCTGGATGTTTCCGTGCCGTTTGGTGGGGGCAAACAGTCCGGGTTCGGGCGTGATCTGTCGCTGCATTCGTTCGACAAGTACACGCAGTTGAAGACCACCTGGTTTCAGTTGCGCTGAGTTTTTGGGCCTGCTCTGCAGGCCTTCGCGAGCAAGCTCGCTCCCACAGTGGTCCCTGTCGCATCTCAATCTGTGGCCTGACACAACTCCGGTGGGAGCGAGCTTGCTCGCGAAGGCCTGCGAAGCAGGCCCAAAACACAATACCAATACCATCCATCAACTCACCCCAACGGGTGATTTCGGTCCCTCCCACCACGTGGGAACATCCTTTCAACCCCGGCGCCGCCGATCAGGCGGGTGCCGTCCCCAGCGTTCTTTCGGCGAGTCTTTGAAGTGGAAAACGACCAGCTTGTTTCTGCGCAATGGTTCGAACAGATGGCCAAGGTCACCGAGAGCATCGGCCACCCGGGATTCGCCGCAACGCTGTTCGAAACCCTCGGCTGCATCCAGCCCATCCAGGCCACCACGCTCTATCTCTACCCCCACGGCGGCATGCCCAGCGCGCTGTTCGAGCTGGACGGTCCCTGGCTGCCGCAAGGCAATGTGCGTCACTACCTGTCCGGTTTCTACCTGCTCGACCCGTTCTACGGCGCCTGTGTGGAGAACGCGGTGTCCGGTTGCTTCGAGCTGGCCGAGGTCGCCCCCGATCATTTCGAGCTGAGCGAGTATTACCAGTCGTTCTACCGCCATTCGCACCTGCAGGACGAACTGAACTACATCCTGCAGCCGTCCCCCGGGCTGAGCCTGGCGGTGTCGCTGGCCTTTACCGAGAAGCTCGACGCGGCCACCACCGCGCAGTTCAAGCGCATCGCGCCTTGGGTGCTGGCCTTGCTCGGCAAGCATTTCGTCGGCTTCGACGTGCGCGGCACGCGCTTCGAGAACCAGCTGGAGCAGCGCATCCACACGGCGCTGAACAATTTCGGCTCGTCGATCCTCACCGAGCGCGAGTGCCGCATCGCCCAGTTGATCCTGCGCGGTCACTCGACCCGCTCGCTGGCCGAGCGTCTCGCGGTCTCGGAAGACACCATCAAATCGCACCGCAAGAACGTCTACAGCAAGCTCGATATCGGCACGCAATCGGAGCTGTTTTCCCTGTTCATCGATTCCCTGGCGGCCGCCCAGGGCGTACTCAGCAAGGACCCGCTGGAAAGCTACATGAGCAAGCGTCGCTGAACGCATCCGCTCGCCTACCAACAAGAGAGAAAAACGCCATGAATGCACCCTTCGCACCGCAACGCCAGACCCGCGACTACCAGAAGGCCGATGCCGCCCACCATATCCATGCGTTTCTGGATCAGAAGGCGCTCAATGCCGAAGGGCCTCGGGTGATCGTCCGCGGCGAGGGCCTGTATCTGTGGGACAACGACGGCAACCGCTACCTGGACGGCATGTCCGGCCTGTGGTGCACCCAGCTCGGTTACGGGCGCAAGGACCTGACCGCCGCCGCCGCCGCGCAGATGGACCAACTGCCGTACTACAACCTGTTTTTCCACACCACTCACCCGGCGGTGATCGAGCTGTCCGAGCTGCTGTTCAGCCTGCTGCCGGGCCACTACAGCCACGTCATCTACACCAACTCCGGCTCCGAAGCCAACGAGGTACTGATCCGTACCGTGCGCCGTTACTGGCAGGTGGTCGGCAAGCCGCAGAAGAAAATCATGATCGGCCGCTGGAACGGCTACCACGGCTCGACCCTGGCGGCCACCGCGCTGGGCGGCATGAAGTTCATGCACGAGATGGGCGGCCTGATTCCCGACGTCGCGCACATCGACGAGCCGTACTGGTACGCCCAGGGCGGCGAACTGACCCCGGCCGAGTTCGGGCGCCGCTGCGCGCTGCAACTGGAAGAGAAGATTCTCGAACTGGGCGCGGAAAACGTCGCCGGCTTTATTGCCGAACCTTTCCAGGGCGCGGGCGGCATGATCTTCCCGCCGGAAAGCTACTGGCCGGAAATCCAGCGCATCTGCCGCCAGTACGATGTGCTGCTGTGTGCCGATGAAGTGATCGGCGGCTTTGGCCGCACCGGCGAGTGGTTCGCCCATGAGTACTTCGGCTTTGAGCCGGACACCCTGTCGATCGCCAAGGGCCTGACCTCCGGCTACGTGCCCATGGGCGGCCTGGTGCTGGGCAAGCGCATTGCCGATGCGCTGGTGGAGCAGGGCGGGGTGTTCGCCCACGGCCTGACCTACTCCGGCCACCCGGTCGCCGCCGCGGTGGCGCTGGCCAACCTCAAGGCGCTGCGCGATGAAGGCATCGTCCGCCAGGTCAAGGACGATACCGGCCCGTACCTGCAGAAGATCCTCCGCGAAGTGTTCGCCGACCACCCGCTGATCGGCGAGATCCAGGGCGCGGGCCTGGTGGCGGCCTTGCAGTTCGCCGAGGACAAGGCCACGCGCAAGCGCTTCGCCAACGAAAACGACCTGGCCTGGCAATGCCGCACCTTCGGTTTCGAGGAGGGCGTGATCATCCGCTCGACCCTGGGCCGGATGATCATGGCGCCCGCCCTGGTGGCGACCCGCGCCGAGCTGGACGAGCTGGTCGAGAAGACCCGCATCGCCGTGGACCGCACCGCGCGGATCGCCGGCAAGTGCTGAGTTGAACGGCGCGCCACCCCGGCCGGGGTGGCCGCCTTGCGTGCCCTTCCATAACAAGAGTCACAACGGCAGCGAAGCCTTTCGCCTGCCGCGGCGTCCTGCATCCCGATTCCAGGAGTCTGCAATGAATACAACAACAAACGTGGCCGATACGCCGTCTCACCCTTCCTCGCACACCGGGCGTTTTCGCCAGTCCCTGGGCTTTACCGCGCTGGTGCTGTTCGGCCTCGCCTATATGGTCCCGCTGGCGGTGTTCACCACCTACGGGCTGGTCACCGAGATGACCAAGGGGCACTTGCCCACCGCCTACCTGCTGACCCTCGCCGCCATGCTGTTCACCGCCTACAGCTACGGTTGCATGGTCCAGGCCCATCCTTATTCGGGCTCGGTCTACACCTACACCCGCAAGGCGTTCGGGCCCTGTTTCGGCTTTATGGCCGGCTGGACACTGCTGCTCGACTACATCTTCCTGCCGATGCTCAGCTACCTGCTGATCGGCATCTACATGTCCGAATACTTTCCGGCCATTCACCCCTGGGTGTGGGTGCTCGGCTCCATTGCCCTGGTGACCTTCTTCAACCTGATCGGCATCGAATCCATCACCCGGGTCAACTGCGTGCTGGTGGTCGCCCAACTGATCTTCATCGCGGTGTTCGTCGGCTTGTCGGTGCAGAGCCTCTCGGCGCAGGCCGAGCCGGTGTCGTTGCTGGCGCCGTTTCATCATCAGGGCTTCAGCTTCCCGCTGATCATGACCGGCGCGGCTGTGCTCTGCGTTTCCTTCGTCGGCTTCGACGCGGTCTCGACCATGGCCGAGGAAACCGCCAACCCGAAATTCCGCATCCCGCTGGCGATCATGCTAGTCACGCTGCTGGGCGGCGTGCTGTTCGTCGTGGTGTCGTGGTGCGCGCAGATGGTCTACCCGGAGTGGAGCACCTTCAATGACCCTGACTCGGCGTCGGTGGAAGTCATGCGCCGGGTGGGTGGTGATCTGCTCGGTTCGGCCTTCACCGCCACCTATGTCGCGGGCTGCTTCGCCTCGGCGATGGTGTCCCAGGCCAGCGTGTCGCGGGTGCTGTTCGCCATGGGCCGGGACGGCGCGCTGCCCCGCGTATTCGGTCGCCTGGTGTCGAAGAAACGGGTGCCGGCCAGCGCGATCATGCTGGTCAGCGTGTTGTCGCTGGTGGCGCTGTTCATCACCCTCGACACCGTCGCCAACATGATCAGCTTCGGTGCGCTGTTCGCCTTCTCGGCGGTCAACCTGGCGGTGGTCAAGCATTACCTGATCGACCAGAAGCGCCGTGGTGTGCGCAACGGCCTGCTGTACGGCGCGCTGCCGGTGTCGGGCTTCTTTATCACCTTGTGGTTGTGGAGCAGCCTGTCGAGCCTGTCGTTCACCATCGGCCTGATCTGGATGGGCCTGGGGTTGATCTGCCTGCTGGTGGCGACCCGTGCGTTCCGGGTCAAGCTGCCGGAGTTGCAGATGGCCGAGTGAGCGCGGTTTGCCCCGGCTGGCGTGCGCTGCGGGTAGTGGCGTATTGACACGGGGCCGGCCATTTCGTATATGGCTCTACGACAAACGTCCAGGGACGGAACATGCGGTTATGGGTGGCGGACGGCGCAGAGCAGATCGAGCTGTGCGAACAGGCTGAATTCAGCACCAGCCGCCCCGACAGCGGGGCGCTCGCCTGGCAGCGCCGCGTCGAGTTGCACGACGTGTGGCAGGCCGACGCCTTCGTGCAACGCCACCTGCGCGGCACCGGCCAATTGTTCGAATTGCGCCGGGTGCTGGCCCGGCAAACCCTGATGATCCACCAGCTCAGCGACGATCAGGTGCTGCAGCAGGTCGCCAATGAACTGCGCTTCGGCAGTTTGCGCGCTGATGTCTACGTCCACCGGCCGCGCGTGTGGCCCCGCGTCGATACCTTCGTCAGCCCGGCGGTGGTCGCCCCCAGCGAGCGACCCGCCGCTGTTGCCGCCGCCGCCCCGGCCAGCCCACCTCCGCCCGTTGAAGCCGCTGCTACACCAGCGCCCGCACCGGCTCCTGCCGTGGTGGCGGCGGTGGTCGAACAACCGACGGCTGAAGTAGCTGCCGCTCAGGAAACCCTCGCAGCCATGCTGGAGCAGGGCGCGCAAGAGGCGACGCCGTTCTGTGAAGTGTGCGAACAGGCCCGGCAAGCCCAGGCTGCCCGCGCAGTTGCCGACGCGACGCCCTCGCCAGAGGCTGCGGCCGTGCAGGATGCCCAGGCGGCGGTGCTGGAACAGGCCGCCGAGGAGGGCACGCCCTTCTGCGAAGTGTGCGAGCAGGCGAAGCAATCCCGCGCTGCTGCAAGCAACACGGCATCAGCGCCAGTACCGCCGCAACCGGTCGAAGCCGTGCAGGGTGCGCAAGCGGCTGCGCTGGAACAGGCCGCCGTTACCGGCACCCCTTTCTGTGAAATTTGCGAGCGCACCGCATGAGCGAAGAGAACACCGAGAACGTCCCGCCACTGTCGGCGCTGGAACGCTTGCCCGCGCTGCTCTGGCCCGAGGACAGCGAGTCGCCCGACGACCAGATCTACTGGCTGCTCGATGGCGCGCGTGACCCCGGCATCGTGGCCTTGCTCGAACGCAGCGGGCTTGAATCCAGTTGTCTGTACTCCGGCCCGCTGATCTCCCGGCTGAAAGCCGCCGCGCCGTGGCTGGTCAAGCTCACGCCCGGCTCGCCGGCCAGTCTGGATTTGCTGCGGCGAGGCTGGGGCAAAGCCTGGGGGATTTTCATCGAAGTGCCGGCGCAGGTGTCGATCGACCAGTTGCGCCGCCACTGCAAGAAGTTCCTGCGGGTACGCACCGAGGACCGCCGCGTGCTGATGTTCCGCTTCTATGACCCGCGGGTACTCGGGGTGTTTCTGCCTTCCTGCGACTCGGCGCAATACCAGGCGCTGCTCGGGCCCATGAAGCGGCTAGTGGTGGAGCAGCCGAAGGGCACGAATTGGCAGGTATTCCGTGCCGGGGGTGACGCATAGCGTCAGGAGCGTCAGGTCGGCCAGCGCCAACCGCAACCTGTTCAGAACCCCGCCCCTGTGCCAATCTGACACAAATTCTTACCCCGCTCGCCGGGGTAACCGGGAATGGCCACAGGGGCAGCATGAAAAAAGTGAAGCTGGATCGCATCAATCGGGCGATCCTGGAAAACCTGCAGAACAACGCGCGCATCAGCAACTTGGAGCTGGCGGAGAAGGTCAACCTGTCGCCCAGTGCTTGTCTGCAACGGACCAAGGCACTGGAAGACGCCGGGTATATCCGTGACTACATGGCGTCCATCGACCTCGACGCCATTTGCATCAATGTCATGGCCTACGTGATGTTCAGCCTGCGCGACCACGCCGGGCACCTGCGGGTGCAGTTCGAGCGTTTCGTCGCCAAGCGCCGTGAGCTGGTGGACTGCCTGAAGGTCGATGGCGAGTACGATTACATCGCGCTGGCCACCTGTTCCACCGTGGCGGATTTCAATACGCTCTGCGAACAACTGCTGGATGAGAACCCCAACATCCTCAAGATCAGCAGCAACATCATCCTCGACAAGACCAAGTGGTTCGCCGGCTACCCGCTGGAGAACCTGATGTGGCGCGAGTGAGTCCGCGACCCCTGCACAATCTGCGCTAAACCGGCGCATATCCCGCAGCAACTGCCGTCCACGGGCGGCAACTCGACCTTTTGCATTGTCGCGGCTACGGACAATAGCGGTCTTTTCCCAAAGGAGAACCGCGATGTCCGCCTCTGTGTTCGTCACCCTGGAAACCGCCCTCGGGGCCTTTACCGTCGAGTTGTTCGCTGACCGCGCGCCGTTGTCCGTGGCGAATTTCCTGGCCTATGTCGACAGTGGTCGCTACGACGGCAGCAGCATCTTTCGCATCGTCAACCCGGACAACCAGCAGGCCGAGGACCCGGTACGGATCAGCGTGATCCACGGTGGCACGCGGCCGCTGGCGGCGGACAACCTGCCGATGATTGCCCTGGAAACGACTGCGCAGACCGGCCTCAGCCACCGGCACGGCACGTTGTCGCTGGGGCGCGAGGAGGCGGACAGCGCCGAGGGCGACTTTTTCGTGTGCATCGGTGACCAGCCGCATTTCGACCACGGCGGTGCGCGTCATCCCGACGGGTTGGGCTTCGCTGCATTCGGTCATGTCTGCGCCGGGATGGATGTGGTGGAGGCGATCTGGGCGTGTGCGGGGGCAGAGGAATACCTCGCGCCCGACGAAGAAATCGTCATCGTGCGGGCCTACCGCCAGCCGCGGAGCCTGTGATGGAGCGCCTGGAGCTGTTGCGCGGCGAGTTGGCCCTGCGGCGTATCGATGCCTTGCTGGTGCCGCGCAGCGACGGGTTTCTCAACGAAGACCTGGCGCCCGCCGATGAGCGTCTGCACTGGTTGAGCGGGTTCACCGGCAGTGTCGGCCTGGCGGTGGTGACCGCCTCCGGGGCGGCGCTGCTGGTGGACGGTCGCTACACCAGCCAGGCGCGGCAGGAATGTGGCAAGCATTTCGAGGTGCTGACGCTGGAGGACGGCGAGCTGTTTGCCTGGTTGCGGGGGCACCTGCCTGCCGGTGCCAGCGTCGCCTGCGATGCGCGGTTGCACAGCATCGGCGAATGCGCTCGTTGGCAGGCGCTGGCCGTGCAGTCTGGTTTGCAGTGGCAGGAACTGCTGGAAAACCCCGTCGATGCGTGCTGGCGCTACCGGCCCGACACACCCCGCAGCCCGGTGGTTGCCTGGGTGCTCGAACATGCGGGGATGCCCGCCGAGGACAAGCTGGAGCGCTTGGCCGCAGTCCTTCGCGAGGCCGGCTGCGACGCCTTGTGGTTGCCGGCGCCGGACATGCTGGCCTGGCTGCTCAACGTCCGCGGGCAGGACATCGCCATTGCGCCGCTGCCGTTCAGTTGCGGCGTGCTTGACGCCGAGGGCCGGCTGGACTGGTTTATCGAGCCTGAGCGTCTGCACCTGCCAGACCACGGATTGCCGGCCACGGTGAGTGTGCAGTCGCCGGGCAATTTGTACCCGGCCATCGCCAGGCGCGTCGGGCAAAAGGTGTGGGTCGACCGACAATCCTGCAGCGCCGCCGTGTACCGGCAATTCCAGCAGGCAGGCTGCATTTTGCATGAGGCGCCAAACCCGCTGTTGCTCCAGCGCGCCTGCAAGCAGCCCGCCGAGCTGCGCGGCATGCGCGAGGCGCACCGTATCGATGGCGTGGCGCTGTGCCGGTTTCTTTATGAATTCCACTGCCGTTGCGAGCGTTTTCGCGGGCAGAGCGAGCTGTCGGTGGTGGAATCGCTGGAACGCTGGCGCGCCCTGCATGACGACTACCGTGGCGTGAGCTTCGACACCATTGCCGCCACCGGCGCCAATGGCGCGCAGCCGCATTACCTGCCCAAGCCGGGGCGGGCGGCGAAGCTGGCCTGGGGCGATCTGCTGCTGATCGACTCCGGCGGCCAGTATCCGCAAGGCACCACTGATGTGACGCGGGTGCTGGCGTGCAGTCCGCCCAGCGGTCGCCAGTGCTTTCTCTACACCACCGTGCTGAAGGCGCATATTGCCTTGGCCAGTTGCCGCTTTCCCGCCGGCACCAGCGGCCAGCGCCTGGACAGCGTGGCGCGCCAGGCGCTGTGGCGCGAGGGCCTGGATTATGCCCACGGTACCGGGCACGGGGTCGGCAGTTACCTGCATGTTCACGAAGGCCCGCAGCGTATCGCGCCCCACGCCAGCGACGTGGCGTTGCAGCCGGGCATGGTCACCTCGATCGAGCCGGGGGTTTATCTGGACGGTGAGCTGGGTATCCGCATCGAGAACCTCTACGAGGTGGTCGAGTGCGAGACGCATCTGGGGTTCCTGGCGTTCCGCGTGCTGACGCTGGCGCCGCTGGCCGTCGAGCTGATCGACCGCGCCATGCTCACCCAGGCCGAGGCGCAGTGGCTGGACGACTATCACCGTGAGGTCCACGCCAGCCTGGCGCCGTTGCTGGAGCCGGAGGTCGGCGTCTGGCTGGCGCGACAGACCGGCGTGAACAATTTGCCGTTTGAGGGTCGATAACCGCCGATTGTTTTTCCACGGCCCGGCAAAAGCGCAGTTAGCGCGCCGCCGGGCTGGCAACATGTTTCCTGCGTTCGCGAGCGCCTGACACAATTCCAATAATCGGTTCATCCCGTACTCGGGAGAGAACCACAGCCGGTCTAGAGGCGAGCATGAGCAGCAATGAAGAAGTGATTCCCGAGGGCTACGATCGACGGCCCGTTCCCCAGTCCGAAACGGTCTCCGGGGTTGGGCTGGCGCTGATTACCCTGGGCATCGGCATGACCCTGCCGGTGTTCTGGCTGGGCGCGGATGTGACGCAGAAAGTCGGTTTTTCCACCGCGCTGGCGGTGTTCATCGGTGTGTGCGGGCTACTCGGGGTGCTCTGTGCGGCGACGGCACTGGTGGGTGTACGGACGCGCTTGAGCACCTACATGGTCTTGCAGTTTTCCTTCGGTCGCCACGGTGCCAAGCTGATCAACCTGACCATGGCGGTGACCCTGCTGGGGTTCTACGCCGCCACCGCGGATATTTTTGGCAGCACCGTGGCCAGCGCGCTGCAAAGCGCCTGGGGCATTGTCACCCCGGCGTGGCTGCACTGCGTCTGGGGCAGCGTGCTGATGACGCTGATGGCCATTTATGGCTTGCGCGGCCTGGACCGGCTGTCGATCTGGTCGGTACCGTTGATGGCAGCGTTCATGCTGTTCGCCCTGTACCTGGGCCTGCAGCGTACTGCGCCGGGGCAACTGACAGGTTTTGCCGGTTCCGGCGACAGCCTGGCGCTGGTGATCGCCAGCACCATCGGCATGGTGATCCTGACCCCGGTGCTGATGCCCGACTTCACTCGCTACGCCCGCACGGAAAAGGACGCGCTGATCGCCATTCTCGGCATGGCCCTGGGCTTTCCCTTCGTGCTGAGCGTCGGCGGGGTGCTGTCGATCATCACCGGCCAGTCGGAAATCATGCTGGTCATGGCGGCCCTCGGCGTGCTGCTGCCGGCCCTCGCGGTGCTGGTGTTCTCCACCTGGATCACCAACACGGCCAACCTGTATTCGGCGACGCTGACCCTGGCCACGGTCAACCGCGCCGCAAGCTGGAAGCTCACCCTGGCCGGCAGCCTGGTAGCGACGGCGCTGGCGGTGGGCGGCTTCATGAGTCACTTCCTCGATTTCATCATGACCCTGAGCATCGTCGTGCCGCCGCTGGCGAGCATCTATGTGGCCGACTTCTTCGTGGTGCGCCGGCAGCGTTATGACCTCGACGAGCTGGCCCGCTCGAAAGCCTTCGGCTGGCCGGCACTGGCGAGCTGGGCGCTGGCCAGCGGGGTGGCCTGGATGACCTCGTTCGAGGGCTGGACCCTGACCTCGCAACCCACTGTCGATTCGCTGCTGGTGGCGCTGGTCGCCTACCTGCTGCTGTACCGTTTCGCCCCCATGCGCCTGGCGCCGGTTTCCCACCCGAGCCGCTGACACCCGACCTGCAACCGTATTGATTCCGGGGATTTTCCCCGGCGGGCGAAGCCATGCCCGCGAAATACCCATAACAACCTTTAGCGACTTTTTTTCTGCCAACCCAACGCCAATAACAACCTCAAGAAGTTCAGGAGCAGATCCTTTGAAACGCATTTCCTTCGTCTTGCTGAGCACCCTCGGCGGTGCTGGCCTGGCCCATGCCGACATCTCCAGCACCCTGGCCCTGACCAGCGAATACCAGACCCGCGGCATCGGCTACTCCGGCAACAAACCCGCCTTGAGCCTGAGCCTGGACTGGGCCGGCGACAGCGGCGCCTTCATCGGCACCTGGGCGTCGAGCACCGACAGCTTCAAGAGCGGCGACCCTTACGACGACGGCGCCAACATCGAGTGGGACTTCTACGGCGGCTACAACGGCCAGCTGGAGAACGGCCTGCGCTACGGCGTGATCGGCTACTACTACACCTTCCCCTCGACGAACTACAACATCAACTACACCGAGGTCGGCGCCAGCCTCGGCTATGGCAACTTCAACACGTATTTCTATTACACCCCCGACCTGATCAGCTCGTCCCGGGCCTCGCGCTACGTCGCCGCCGACTACACCTTCAACCTGCCGCTGGACGTCAACCTGACCTTCCTCGCCGGGCATGCCTATGGCGACTACTACCGTCGCCGCGACGAGACTGGCGGCCACGAATACACCACCTGGGAAATCGCCCTCAAGCGCAGCTTCGGCCCCATCGACACCAAGCTGAGCTGGGTCGATACCGACCTGTCCGGGCGCTTCTACAACGACGGTGAATACCTGCGCAACGATGGCCGCCTGATCTTCGCGGTTTCCCACACATTCTGAGAACAGCCCCGGCGGCCCGTGGGCTGCCGGCTTTTGCAGCACTGCCGGAGGACTTATGACAATCCGTGTGGCTACCGATATCGGTGGCACCTTCACTGACCTGGTGTACCTGCAGGACGGCGTGATCAACGCCGTCAAGGCCGACACCACCGCGCCGCAGTTCGAACAGGGCCTGCTCGATGCGGTGGCCAAGAGCGGGGTGGACTACCGCGACATCAGCTTCTTCGCCCACGGTTCCACCGTGGTGATCAACACCCTGACCGAGCGCAAAGGGGTCAAGACCGCACTCATCACCACCCGCGGTTTCCGGGATGTGCTGGAAATCGCCCGCGGCAACACCCCGGACATCTTCAACACCCGCTACCAGAAGCCGCCGCCCTTCGTGCCGCGCCATCTGCGCCTCGAAGTCAGCGAGCGCCTCAACCATCACGGTGAAGTGCTCACGCCGCTGGACCTCGGACCGCTGCCGGCGATGCTCGACCGCCTGCGCGAGGAGGGCGTCGAAGCCATCGCTATCTGCCTGCTGCACGCCTACTGCAATCCGCAACACGAGCAGCAATTGATGGCTGCGGTGCAGGCGCACTGGCCGCAGGTCGCGGTGATCGCCTCGCATCAGGTCAGCCGTGCCCTGCGCGAATACGAGCGGACCAACACCACCGTGCTCTCGGCCTACGTGATGCCGGCCACCCGCGACTACCTCGACAACCTGTCCCGCCACCTCGGCGAGCGCGGCCTGCAGCCCGAGCCGTTCATCATGAAATCCAACGGCGGTATCTCGCCGGTCCGCGCCGCGCGCCAGGACCCGATCAGCCTGGTGGAGTCCGGCCCGGTCGGCGGCATGCTCGGCGCCCAGGCCTATGGCGAGCTGATTGGCGAAGGCCAGTTGCTGGCGCTGGATATCGGCGGCACCACCGCCAAGTGCTCGCTGATCCACCAGGGCAAGGTGGAGATCAGCAACGACTACGTGATCGAGAAAGACGCGGTCAGCGCCGGTTACCCGATCATGACCCCGGTGGTGGATATCGTTGAAATCGGCAATGGCGGCGGCAGCCAGGCCTGGATCGACGCCGCCGGCAGCCTGCGTGTCGGCCCGCAAAGCGCCGGTTCGCGACCCGGCCCGGTGGCCTACGGCCGTGGCGGCCAGGCGCCGACTACCACCGACGCCAACCTCTACACCGGGCGGATCAACCCGGACGACTTCGCTGGCGGCCATATCACCCCCGACCTCGACGCCGTGGAGCGCGCCTTCGCCCGGCTCGGCGAGCAGATCGGTGTGTCGCCGGGCCTGCTGGCCCATGGCGTGCTGCAGATCGCCAACGCCAACATGGTCAACGCGCTGAAGCTGATTTCCGTCAACCGTGGCCACGATCCCCGCGACTTTGCGCTGATGGCCTTCGGCGGCGGCGGCGCGCTGCATGCTTGCGCGCTGGCCAGCGAACTGGGCATCCCGAAGGTGATCATCCCGCCGTTCGCCGGGGTGTTCTCGGCCTGGGGCATGCTGATGCTCGACGCCCGCCGCGACTACATCCAGACCTACCTGCAAGGCCTCGACGAAACCCGCCTGGCCGGCCTTGCCGCCGCCTTCGAGCACCTTCAGGGCGAGGCCGTGGCCGAGTTCGGCAAAGACGGCATGGCCCGCGACACCCTGCGTTTCGAATGGCATATCGACGCCCGTTACAGCGGCCAGGAACACACGGTCAAGGTGATGCTCGACAGCCTTGAACTGGAGGCGATCCTCGAACGCTTCCACACCCAGCACGAACAGGCCTACACCTTCCGCCTCGACCTGCCGATCGAAGTGGTCAACCTGCACCTGGTGGCGTTTGGCGCGGTGCCGAAGTCGCCGATGAACCCCATTGGCAGCACCGACGAGCCCTCGGCAGAGGTGGCGCTGTTCGGCCATCGCCGGGTCGAGTTCGAACCCGGCCAACCGCTGGAGACGCCGCTGTACCGGCGTTCGGCCTTGCTCCACGGCATGCGCATCGACGGTCCGGCGATCATCGAAGAAGCCACCACCACCACCGTGATGGGTCCGGCCGAGCGGCTGGAAGTCGATGCCTACGGCGGTCTTCACATCCACATCAACGTTCAGGAGCTGGCGCCATGATCACGGCCAACCCGTTCACCCGCGAAATCATCAAGAACGCCCTGGTGGCCATCGGCGAAGAAATGTTCCTCGCGCTCAAACGCACCAGCATGAGCCCGATCATCTACGAGGCGCTGGACTACGGCATCGGCCTGACCGACGCCCGCGGCCAACTGATCTCCCAGGGCAACGGTATCCCCGGTTTCATCGGTACCCTCGACGGCGCCGTG
Organism: Pseudomonas sp. Marseille-P9899; assembly: GCF_903166565.1. Classification (NCBI taxonomy): domain Bacteria; kingdom Pseudomonadati; phylum Pseudomonadota; class Gammaproteobacteria; order Pseudomonadales; family Pseudomonadaceae; genus Pseudomonas; species Pseudomonas sp. Marseille-P9899. The sequence goes on along the minus strand of NZ_CAESCG010000001.1, from coordinate 2,011,387 downwards.
CGCAGCGTGCTGGACAAATTCCCGCTGGCCGAGATCCGCCCCGGCGACATGTTCATCACCAACGACCCCTATGCCGGCGGCGGCACGCACCTGTCGGATGTGTCGATGATCATGCCGGTGTTCCACGAAGGCCGGCTGCTGGCCTGGACCGCCAACAAGGCGCACTGGACCGAAGTCGGCGGCAAAGACCCCGGCAGCTTCAGCGCCGATGCCTCGGAGATCTATCAGGAGGGCCTGCAGTTTCCCACCGTGCGGATCTACGACCAGGGCCGCATCAACCAGGCGCTGGTGGACATCATCGCCGCCAACGTGCGCCTGCCGCAGATGACCCTCGGCGACCTGCACGCCTGCGCCGCCGCCTTGCGGGTGGGCGAACGGCGGCTGTTGTCCATCGTCGGCAAATACGGCGAAGCCACCACCCTGGAGGCCATCGAGCGCTTGCTCGAACATGGTGAATCCATGGTGCTGGCGGCGTTCAAGGGCCTGCCCAAGGGCGTGTTCCATGCTGAAGACGTGATCGACGAAGACGGCCTCGGCAATGGGCCGTTCACCGTCAAAGTGCGGGTCGAAATCGGCGAAGGGCGCTTCGTCGCCGACTTCACCGGCTCCAGCCTGCAGGCCCAGGGCCCGATCAACAACACCTTGTGCGGTTTGCAGTCGGCGGTGCGGGAAGTGTTCATGGGCGTGGTGCGCCCCGGCATTCCGGCCAACGCCGGCTGCTTCCGGCCGATCGAAGTGATCTGCCCGCCGGGGACCATCTGCACTGCGCAGCGCCCGGCGCCGGTGTCGGCGTACTTCGAATCCATGGTCACCGCCGCCGACGTAGTGCGCCGCGCCCTGGCCCTGGCGCTGCCGGACCGGCTGATTGCCGGCCAGCTCGGCTCGGTGTGCTCGATGGTGCTGAACGGCCGGGATTCCCAGACCAACGAAGAATACCTGCTGGTGCAGCCGCTGGTGGGCGGCTGGGGCGCGGGTAACGACAAGGACGGCGAGAGCGGCCAGTTCTGTGTGGGCAACGGCGAAACCAGCAACATCCCGGTGGAACTGACCGAGCGCTGCTACGAAGTGCTGGTGGAGCATTACGGCTTCCACGACCAGGACGGCGGCGCCGGGCGCCACACCGGTGGGCGCGGCGTGCGGCTGGACTACCGGATTCTTTCGTCCAAGGCCTGGATCTCGACCTTCTTCGGCCGCGGCATCACCCCGCCCTGGGGGATCGATGGTGGAGGAGAGGGCTCGTGCAACTTTGCCGAAGTCATCCGTACTGACGGCCAGAAACAGCGCTTCAGCCGCGCCAACCGGGTGGCACTGGAGCAGGGCGATCTGCTGCGGCTGGTGACGGCCAACGGCGGCGGCTGGGGGCCGGCGACGGAGCGCAGCGTCGAGGCGATTCGCGCGGATATCCGGGCCGGGTACATCTCGCTGGAGCAGGCGCGGCGGGACTATCCGGGGCAGATGGCGGTGGAGTAGCGTCGCAGGTCTGCGCGGACCTCTTAATCAGCTACCCAGTTGGTGTTGCATAAAGCTACGAAATTCAGGCTGCGTCCGACTTTCGTGTAGGCAATTTCCCAATCATGCTTCCGGCCCTTATCAGCCGTTGCGCCCCTGGGAATCCCTGCCTAGTCTTCGCCGGTCGCTGCACATCAGCGATCAGGTTTGGTCACTTGGAACGTTCGACGGCGCGTAAGCGTCCATTCCGCTAGGTGGTCGCCGTCTCGCGTTATGGCGGCTGTGCGCGGGGCACCTTCGGGTGCGCCGGTTTCCTCGAACCCCGGTTGACCAACCTGCGTACAGCCGCCACCCATTGTTCGGTCACATGGGCGGCGGCTCAACCCGGTTTGATGAGCGGTGGGAGCGGCGCTGCGCGCTCCCGTCAGGGCCGTGCCTGTGCCGTCAGAAGTCGTACCGCACACTCACCGTGGCATTACGCGGCGCACCGTAATGCCCGTAGCTGCCCGCCATCCCGGCGTAGTACTTCTCGTCGAACAGGTTGTTGACGTTGAGGGTCGCCGCCACGTGTTCATTGAACTTATAGCGCGCCATCAGGCTGGCGACGAAGTAGTCGTCCTGGGTGATACGGCTGTTGTAGCGGGAGAAGTACAGCGACGAGCTGGAGTTCCAGTTCACGCCACCGCCCAGCGTCAGCTTTTCCCACTCGCCCGGCAGGCGCCAGGTGTTCCAGAAGCGGAAGGTGTCCATCGGCAACTGGGTAGTCAGGCGCACGCCGTCGGCGTTTTCAGTGCGGGTGTGGCTGTAGCCGGTGTAGACGTTCCAGCCGGTGGCGACTTCCCCCGAAAGCTCAATATCCACGCCTTTGGTTTGCGCACCGTCCACCATCTTGTAGGCCGTCGCTCCGCTCGGTGTCAGCTCGTCAGTCGCTTCGGCGAAGTTGTCGCGTTGGACCAGATACGCGGCGAGGTTGGCGTTCAGGCGACCCTCGAAGAACTCGCCTTTCCAGCCCATTTCGTAGTTCTTGCCGACTTCCGGGTCCAGCGGCTTGCCGGTGACATCGGTGTTGCTTTGCGGCTTGAAGATGTCGGTGTAACTGGCATAGATCGATTGCTCCGGCGTCAGGTCGTAGACCAGGCCCGCATAGGGCGTGACCACCCCGCGTTCGTGCATCGAATAAGTGGCGGCCGGCCGGCTGCTGTCGACGACTTGCAGGTTGTAGTCGAACCGGTAGGTCGAAGCGCGGGCGCCGATGATCAGGTGCAGTTGATCGGTGAAGTTGAGGCGTGTGGCGGCAAAATAGCCGCTTTGGCGGTTGAACACGTCGTACTGGATGCCCGGCTCGATTTCGTCGTCACTCGGCTTGGGGCTCTGGTTTTTCCAGGTGAAGTAGTTGATATCGACATCCGGGCCGCCATCGCCCCGGTGGTTATTTTTGTACTCCAGGTAGTTGAACCCGACGATAAGGTCGTGGGTTTGCCCAAGCAGTTCAAAGGGGCCCTGGAGCGTCGTGTCCACGCCTTTCTGGTACTGCTCGGCGGTGACCACGCCAGCGCTGATGGCGGTCGAGCCGTCCGGCGCCAGCCAGGACCGGTTGGTAGTTGACGAGACGTACGAGGTAAAGGCGTCGCGATCAACATCCATGTAGTTGGCCGCCACCTTCAACTGCCAGTCGTTGGCCAGTTGTTGCTCGACATTGAGGGTGTAGTTGGTGGTTTGGTAGTCGTCGTAACCCCAGCGTGCATCTGAACTGTTCGAGCGGGAAAAGTGGGTTTTCTGGCCGTTGCTAAAGAGCAGCGGAACCCCCGGTGCACCGTTGACTTTGTAGGTCTGGCGATCAATACCGAAGCGCACCAGCGTGGAATCGGTGACGTCGGCTTCCAGCACGCCATACAGCACGCTACGGTCCTGGCTGTACCAGTCCATGAAGGTGTGGTTGTTCTGCTCGGCCGCGACGATCCGCCCGCGCAGCTTGCCGTCGTCGGTCAACGGCCCGGAAACATCCGCCTCGGCGCGGTAGTAATCCCACGAGCCGATACCGGCCTGAACGTGGGCCTTGAACTCGCGGGTCGGGCGCTTGCGGATCACGTTGATCACCGCGCTCGGGTCGCCGGCGCCCGTCATCAGGCCGGTGGCACCGCGGACTATTTCGATCCGGTCGTACAGCGCGACGTCCAGCAGGGTGCTGGGCATGTTGCGGGTCTGGTTGTCCTGGAAGGTGGTCACGCCATCGAACTGGTAGGTGTTGATGCCGCTGCCGCGGGAGTAGATGTTGAACCGCTCGCCGCCGTCCTGGGACATGGTGATGCCGGGCGTCTGGTTGAGCACTTCGGTCATGCTGCCCAGGTGCTGGTCGTCCATGCGCTGGCGGGTGACCACGGTGATGGTCTGCGGCGTTTCGCGAATCGACAGGTTCATCTTGGTCGCGGTGCTGGTCGAGCCGGTGGTGTACGAGCCGGTGCCTTCGGTGGTAGCACCCAGGCCGTTGGCGTCGATGTTGGTGGCGCCGAGTTCGAGGGCGTCGTCGGCGCCGCGTGGCAGCAGCACGTAATCACCGTTGCCGCTGCGGGTCACCTGCAGCGGATTGCCGTGCAGCAGTTGGGCGAAACCTTGCTCGAGGCTGTAGCTGCCTTGCAGGCCGGGGCTGGTTTTGTCCTGGGTGAGGCGGGCGTCGAACGACAGCACCACGCCCGACTCGCTGGCGAAGCGGCTGAGTACCGCGCCCAGCGGGCCGGCGCTGATTGCGTAGTGGCGCTGCGCTTCTTGCGCATTGGCCAGGCCGGCCGCGCTCAACGGCTGGATGATCCCGGCCTGCAAGGCCAGGGCGGCGCCGAGTACGGCGACGGCCAGCGGCTTGCGGGCAAAGGAATGACGGGTTTCGCGGTGAGACATGCAGCGCTCCTTCAAGTGCATTGAGGCAGGTTTGGAGGAGGGGTCGTGCGAGCAGGGGGCAATCGTCAATGCCGGTAAAACTATTTTTCTCATCGACTCAGGCGAGGCCGCGCACCCGCACCCAGTAACGGCTGCGCTGGTCGATGTGTATCGGCAGCACCTGGGCGAGGGCGGCCAGGGCGCGGTCGGTGTCGTCCAGCGGGTAGGCGCCGGACACCCGCAGGTGGGCGACCGCGTCGGCGCAGGTGATAACGCCCGGGCGGTAGCGCTGCAATTCTTCCAGCACATCGTCCAGCCGCCAGCCGTCGATGACCAGCCGGCCGTGCGCCCACTCGGCGCGGTTGGGGTCGAACGGTTGCGGCGACGGCAGCGGACCCAGGCCGAAGCGCAGGCCCATGCCGGCTTCCACCCGGACTTCAGCGCCACCCGGCTGGTTGCGCACGGCGACGGCGTGTTCCAGCACATCGACTTCGGTCAGCGCGTCCTGCTGGCGCACGCTGAAGCGAGTGCCCAGCGCGCGGATCTCGCCGTGGGCACTGCGCACTTTGAGTGGACGCGGGTCCTTGCCGGTTTCCAGGAGGATCTCGCCTGCGCGCAGGATGATCAGGCGCTGGCGCTCGTCGAAGCGGATATCCACGGCGCTGGCGGTGTTGAGGGTCAGGCGCGTGCCGTCTTCCAGGGTCAGGTTGCGCCGTTCGCCGGTGGCGGTGCGTTGGTCCGCCAGCCACAGCGGCGCCTGGCGATAGCCCGTCCAGCTCAGCCCGGACACGCCGAGGCCCAGCACCAGGCCCTTGAGCAGGGTGCGCCGCGCCGGTTGCGCGAGGTCGGTGGCCAAGGTGCGCCGCGCGAGGCCGGACGGCACGCCGCACAGTTCGGCGCGGAAATTTTCCAGTTGCTGCCAGGCCCATTGGTGCAGGGCGTCCTGCTGGTGCCAGGCCTGCCATTGGTCCCGGGTGTGCAGGCATTCCGGCGCGGCACCCAGGCGCGCATGCCACTGCGCCGCATCGCGCAGGGCCAGGCGCTGACCGGCGGGGCTCATGTTCGTGCATCCAGAATGAACAGCAGGCATTGCTCGGTGGCCCTGGCGATGTACTTGGTCACCGAACTGAGCGAGACGCCCAGCCGCTCGGCGATTTGCACATACGGCAGGCCATCGAGCTGGGCGAGGAAAAACGCCATCCGCACCTTGGGGCCGAGGCCGTCGAGCATGGCATCGAGTTGCAGCAGGGTTTCCAGCATCAGCACGCGGTCTTCCGGCGAGACTTCCAGCAACTCCGGTTCCTGGGCCAGGGCGGCGAGATAGGCCTGCTCCAGGGTGCGCCGTCGCAGGTGATCGACCATCACCCGCTTGGCCACGGTGGCGAGGAAATTGCGCGGCTCACGCAGCGGATGCACCACCGTGCCGGTGATCAGGCGCAGGAACGTGTCCTGGGTCAGGTCGGCGGCCCGCTCACCATCACCCAGACGCCGACGCAGCCAGCCGCGCAACCAACTGCTGTGGTCGCGGTAGAGGCAGTGCATGTCATCGTGCGCTGAAGGCGGCGGCAAGGCTGTGGACACCCCGGAACTCCCTGATAATCCGATGCGGATAGGAACGGCTCGCAATACTAATGAGATCAAGTTGCAAATGGAACTGTGGAAGACGGCGATAAGCTGCGCCGACGAATAGATTGAATTTGCGAATGGTTCTCGATAGAGTCTGCGCCCTCGCACCGCAGTGACAATGGGCCGCCATGTCGAGCATGACCACCGAAGAACTGGAGCGGGCGTTCAAGGCGCATGCGCGTGAGTTGCGGGTGTTCCTCTATCGGCAACTGCAAAGCACCGAGACCGCCGCCGACCTCGCCCAGGAAACCTACCTGCGGATGCTCAGCCAGCGGCCGCGCAAGCCGGTGGACAACCTGCGCGCCTTTATCTTCCGTATCGGGCGCAATCTGGCCATCGACCACCTGCGCAGCCGGGTGTCCCGGGAGCGTCACGATCAGGGTATGGCCTATCTCTTCGAAGTCACCGGGGAAAGCCCCGAACTCATTGACACCGTCGCCGCCAGCCAGGAGCTGGAAGCGCTGAATGCGGCCTGGCAACGCATGGACGAGCCGGCCAAAAGCATTTTCCTGAAGTGCCGGTTGCAGGGTATGGCGCACAAGGATGTCGCCCGCGAGCTGGGTGTTTCCCTCAGCACGGTGGAGAAAAGCCTCGCCGGTGCGCTGGACTTTTTGCGCCGAAGTCTTCAGCGTTGACCGCCATGTCCGATACCCACGATCCCGACCGTCCATTGCACGCCACTGCCCATGCCTGGGTGGTGCGCCTGACGTCGGGCGACGCCAGCCCAGCCGACGTCGAGGCCGCACGCGCCTGGTGCCAGGAGCACCCGGACCACCAGCAGGCCTTTGTCGAAGCCCGGCGTTTGTGGCAGCTCGCGGGGCAGGTTGAACTGCCGGTGGAGCGAACCAGTACCCCGCGCATGTGGCGCTGGGCTGCGGCGGCGGTGCTGGTGATCGGCGTGAGCCTCGGTCTGGTCCGGCAGCAGGCCTGGGATGCCGACTACCGCACCGCCCGGGGTGAGCAGCAGCGCATCACCCTGGCCGACGGTTCGCGAATCCTCCTCGACGCCGATTCGGCGGTGGATGTCACCCTGCGCGATGACCGCCGCGATATCGTCCTGCGCAAGGGCGAGGCGCTGTTCGAAGTTGCTCACGATCCGCAGCGGCCGTTCCGGGTCGCGGCGGGTGACTTGAGTGCCACGGCGCTGGGCACGGTCTACGCGGTGCGTAAACAGGACAACGGCGTGCAAGTCACCGTCGCCCAAGGCCGGGTGGCGGTGCAGGGCGATGCCGCAGCCGTCACCCTGGCGGCCGGCGAACAGGTCACCTGGCTGGGCGGGGCGTTGCTGGCGAAGCAGCCGGTCGATACCGCCAAGGCCCTGGCCTGGCAGCATGGCCGGCTGGTGTTCGAGATGACACCGCTGGCGGACGTGCTCGCCGAGTTGCAGCGCTACCGTCCCGGCTACCTGCTGATCGGCGATGACAACCTGCGCGGGCTGCGGGTCAGCGGCACTTTCCGCCTCGACCGTCTCGACGACGCCCTGGCCACCCTGGAACAGGCGTTCCCCCTGACCATCAAGCGCTACACCGACTATGTGCTGGTGATGCAGCCACGCTAGAAGAGGTGCGTACTCTAAGGAAGGTCTGAAATAGCCGTGTATTGGTTGCCCTTCTTCGTCTGGTGCATCCTTTGCCAAATCAGGAAGTCTCTTTCAGAATTTCCATAGGATACTTTGAGGCTAATTTTTATTACGTTGTTTAGTACACATTATAGAAATACACGCCGCTATTGAAATACAGGAGCAAAGGACGGAAAGAATTCCGCTCACCGAACTTAGTACAAATCCGGCACTAACTATGGCAATAGCACAAGAGGTCAGAAGCATTGGCATGAAGCACAGCACTCGAGCTATCACTCGCATCACTCCAGGCGCAGACAGCTTCCTCCACGTCAATCGGCCAACGGCTGCAAAGACCAATGAAACAAACGACGGGACCCACAACGCCACAAAATAAATAACCACGGGAGGAAGGCCTCGAGTATCCAACGGATCGGCCGGATTCTCACTCACGCCGCGAGTAGCCACGCCCAGCGCTACTAAAGAAAAAGAAAAAAACAAGAAGATCCAGTTCCTGCTCAATAAAGCCATTGTCGACTCCGCGCCGAATTTCAAAATAGAGATAATGCCAACCTCTAAATGGTTGCGAGAATTTCAGGCGGGAGTCAACAATGGCCACACTTTCTACATCAAAACTTCACACAAAAATCACTGATCCAGAGTGACGGGGATAGCGCCACCCATAACTATTTCATAGTGGGTGAAGGGGATTTTCCCCAACCCTTCGCTCCGGTGATGGTCAACATCCTCAGAAGTTGGCTCAGCGCCGGGCCGAACGAGTCCTGAGCAAAAAATTTTTACGGGTCTGCCCGCGTCACCCGTCTTCCTTGGCGAAAACGATAATACGTTGCATTCGCTAGGGAGATTTACATGCGTCACGTCACCACCGGTATCCGTCCACTCGTCGTCGCCTTGCGCCGCGCCACGCTGCTGATGGGCCTGTTGCCCGCGCTGGCCTGGGCCGAGCCGGTTGCCTTCGATATTCCCGCGCAGTCGCTGGGTTCGGCGCTCAATCAACTGGCCGAGCAGAGCGGTTTGCAGGTGATTTACAGCGGCGAGCTGGTGCAGGGCCTGAGCAGCCCGGCCGTGCGCGGCAGCCAGGAACCGGAGGCGGCGTTGCAGCGGTTGCTGCAGGGCAGCGGGCTGGTCTGGCACACCACCGGCGCCGGCAGCGTCATGCTGGAAAAGGCCGCGGTGCAAGGGGATGCCGTGCAGTTGGGCGCCACGTCCGTGACCGGCGCGGTGGCGGGGAGCGTCACCGAGGGCAGCACGTCGTACGCGAGACGTGGCCCGACCACCACCGCCACGCGGCTGAACATGACCCAGCGTGAAACGCCGCAGTCGGTGACCGTGGTGACCCGCCAGCGCATGGACGACCAGAACATGAAGGACCTGGACGACGTGCTGCAGAACACCACCGGCGTGATCGTCATCAAGAACGGCGGCGAGCGCTCGCTGTACCAGTCCCGTGGCCAGTTGGTGGACAGCCTGCAGATCGACGGCGTGCCCACCAACATCGGCAACGCCTATTCGATGGACGCCATCTCCAAACCGGCCACCGATATCTACGACCGCGTCGAAGTGGTACGCGGCGCCACCGGCCTGACCGAAGGCGCGGGCACGCCATCGGCAGCGATCAACCTGGTGCGTAAGCGACCGACGGCCGAACCCCAGGCGCTGGTGGAAACCTCGGTGGGCTCGTGGGACAACTACCGCACCCTGGTCGATCTGTCGTCGGCGCTGAACGAGCAGGGCACGCTGCGCGGGCGCACGGTGATGAGCTACAACGACGCCAACAGCTACATGGACAACGTGAAAAAAGAAAACCAGTTGTTCTACGGCATCGTCGAAATGGACCTGTCGGCGAGCACCATGGCGACGTTGGGTTTTTCCTATCAGAAGGACCGCAACTCCGGTTATGACTGGTCGGCCCTGCCAACGGCCAAGGACGGCACGTTCTATCCGCTGTCGCGCTCGACCAACCTCACCGGCAAGTGGAACAAGCTGAACAAGAACAACACCACTTTCTTCGCCGACATCCAGCACAGCTTCGACAACGACTGGAAACTGATCGTGGCTGCCAACCACATGAAGGCCAAGTCGGACTTTCTCGGCAACTACACCTGGCGCGTCAGCGGCGACCGCTTCAGCCTCAATCCGCGGCACTTCTTCTACGACGACACCCAGACCAGCGTCGACGGCTATGCCACCGGCCCATTCGAAATGCTGGGCCGCCGCCATGAGCTGGTGCTGGGCGCCAACCTGCGCAAGGACGATTTCGACTACCACGGCGGCCGCGATGCCGGTTACGGCTATCAGTTCGACATGAACGACCTGTCCGGCTTCAACCCGCCCAAGCCGACCGGGCTCAACGCCAATCTGTGGAAGTACAACATCACCCAGGAGCAATCCGGGGCCTATGGCGCCGCGCGCTTCAGCCTGACCGACAGCACGAAGTTCATCGTCGGTAGCCGGGTCAGTTGGTTCAAGACCGAAAACATGACCAACACCACCGGCATCCCACGCAACACCGAATACGCGAAAAACCGCGAGATCACGCCCTACGCCGGCCTGGTGCAGGAACTGAGCGACAACCTGTCCGCCTACGCCAGCTACACCGAAATCTTCAAGCCGCAGGCGAACCTGGACTCCAGCGGCTCGATCCTCGAACCCATGACCGGCAGCAACTACGAGCTGGGCCTCAAGGGCGAGTTCTACGACAAGCGCCTTAACGCCAGCGTCGCACTGTTCCAGGCCGACCAGACCGGCCGCGCCGAATACCTGCTGCCGTGCAACTGCTACGAGCCTTCCGAGAAAGTCCGCAACCGCGGCGTGGAGCTGGAGGTGAACGGCGCGTTGACCGAGGAATGGAACCTGTCGGCGGGTTACACCTACGTTCAGTCCAAGTACATCGGCGGCGAACAGAAGGGCGAAGATTACTCGTCGCTGGCGCCGCGGCACCTGTTCAAGATCGCCACCGACTATCGCCTGCCGGGCGTGTTGAACAAGGCGCGGGTGGGCGGCAGCGTCTATGCCCAAAGCAAGATCACCAACCGCGAGGCCAACTACCAGATCCAGCAGCGCGGCTACGCCTTGACCAGCCTGCACGCGATCTACGAGCTGAACGAGCACCTTGAGGTGCAGTACAACCTGGATAACGTCTTCGACAAGAAGTACATCCAGACCATCGGCAACGACAACTATTGGAACTTCTACGGCGAGCCACGCAATTTCAACGTGGCGTTGCGGGCGAAGTTCTGAGGCGCGATCCAGCCGAACTTGCCGGCGTCTCCACCGGTCCGAAGGAAACACCCCCCACTTCGGAGCGACCCCGTGGAAGACCGCGTGATACAAGGCATCCAGCATGGCGAACCGCAACGCGATGCCGGTGGCTGGCTGCCCCTTGAAGGGTATGCGGCGCTCGGCGATGGGCGCTCGGTGGCGCTGGTGGGCTGGGACGGTTCGATCGACTGGTGGTGCGTGCCGCACATGGATTCGCCGCCGTTGTTCGACCGCCTGCTGGCGCCGCAGCACGGCGGCTATTTCGCGATCACGCCGAAGCAGGCGTACCGCGTCGAGCGCCGTTACCTGCCGGGCAGCAACGTGCTGGAAACCCTGTTCATCACCGACAGCGGTCGCGTGCGCCTGGTCGAGTCGCTCAACAGCGGCCCGGCCGGGCGTTTGCCTTGGGGTGAGCTGGGGCGGCGCTTGGAAGGCGTGGAAGGGCAGGTCGATTTCGCGGTGAACATCGACTTCGGCACCCAGGCCGACACCGTCTCGCCCTTTCTCGCCCCGACCGGCAACGGTTGCGTGTTTCACGCCGGCCATATCCTCGGCATGTTCATCTACAGCGAACAATTGCAGATCCAGCGCAAGGACGACCTTGGCGTGCGCGCCGAGGTGCGCGTGGCGGCCGGCGACAAGGTGGTCATGGCCATCGTTTGCGGGCGCGATGAACCGCTGGTGGTGCCGAGCCTGGAACTGATCGACGCGCGCATCGACGGTTCGCACCGCGAGTGGCTGCAATGGAGTGAATGCCTGAGCTATGACGGCCCGTACCAGACGCTGGTGGTGCGCAGCGCGCTGGCGTTGAAGCTGCTGCTGTCTTCGCCGACCGGGGCCATCATGGCCGCGGCCACCACCTCGCTGCCCGAGCGCATCGGCGGCACCAAGAACTACGACTACCGCTTCGCCTGGGTGCGGGACGCCGGCTACATCATCGAAGCCTTTCTCACCATGGGCGCCCAGCCCGAAGCCAAGGCGGCCCTGACCTGGCTGCTGCACCGCCTGAGCGAGCACGGCGTGCGGGTGTTCTACACGCTGCAAGGCGAGGTGGGCGAGGGCGCCCGTGCGTTGCCGTTGCCCGGCTACAAATACTCGCCGCCGGTGGTCGGCAACAATGCCACCGGGCAAATCCAGCACGGTATTTACGGCGATATCTTCGAGACGGTGCGCAGTTTCATCGCCTGCGGCAATGTCCTCGATGCGCGCAGCGCGAAGCTGCTGTGTAGCGTCGCCGACCAGTGCGCCGACACCTGGCGCCAGCCCGATTCGGGGATCTGGGAACTGCCGGAGATTCGCCATTACACCACCTCGAAAATCAGTTGCTGGCAGGCCCTCAATCACGCGGTGGAACTGGCCGACCACGGCCACCTGCCCACCACATGCCGCGACCGCTGGGACCGCGAGCGCCAGCGTATTCACGCCTGGGTCGAGGCCCATTGCTGGAGCGAGACGCTGCGGGGCTATCAGTTCTACCCGGACAGCGAACGGCTGGACGCCTCGATCGCCCTCGCGGTGCGCTTCGGCTACCCCGAGCGGGAGCGTTTGCGCAGCACTCTGGAGGCGGTGCAGCGGGCGTTGGGGCGGGGGGCTTTTCACTACCGTTACAGCCAGGTCGAACAGGAGGAAGGTTGCTTCCTTGCCTGCACGTTCTGGCTGATCGAGGCCTGGGCTTTGCTCGGCCAGCAGGCGCGGGCCGAGGACGCGTTCGACAAGGCAGTGGAGGGCTTGGGGCGCGGCGTGGGGATCTACGCCGAGATGGTCGATCCCGACAGCGGCCAGTACCTGGGCAACCTGCCACAAGGGCTGACGCATTTGTCGCTGATACGGGCGGCGCGGGCGATTGGCGGGGAGGGCGGTCACCGCGGTAATAGCTGAGTGCTATGATCGCGGGCCTGACCCTCTGGTTTACAAGGAAGCCCCATGAGCTCGACGCCACCCAATGACCTGCCGGTCTATCGCCTTATCACCGGCCGCGACGATTCCGCGTTCTGCCAGCGCATTTCCGAAGCGCTTGCGCTGGGTTATGAGTTGCATGGCTCGCCCAGCATCACCTTCGATGCGAGCAAGCATCATGTGATCGCGGCTCAGGCGGTGGTGTGGCCGGGGCGGTAGTTGGGGTTATGAGATCGGATGAGCACGGCATGTGTCTGTCTTAGTCGATCCGGCGCTTCGCGAGCAAGCTCGCTCCTACAGGTCACTGAACCCGCGAATGCCCCTGTAGGAGCGAGCTTGTCGGGCGCCGAACCGTCGCGATGCGCCAAAATAGAGCATGTGTTTGGCAGCTCCGCTCCAGCTGCTTCTAGAAGTAGTAACCGATATTCACGTAAACCTGGTTCTCCCACTGATCACTACCGCCAGCGCCCAGGCTCTGCGCATAGCTGCTGCCACCGATATAGGGATCGTTCTTGCCGATCAGCCATTCGGTGGCAATCCACAATTTGCTCAGTGAGAACGACGAACCAAGGATCAGCCGCTCGGAGGTGTCGAAGCCCGAGGCGGATTTGTCGAAGGCGCTGTAGTTGGCGTACAGCTTGATCCCGCTGAGCTGGTCGAACAGGTATTTGCCGTCGACGTCGTAGCTGAGGTCGGCAACGTAGAAGTTGCCGCGGCTGGCGACGTTGAACGTGCCGTCGTAGCCGCCGAAGGTGACCAGTTCATCGGTGCCTTCATTGCGCGGTGACATCTGTTGCCTCGCCGCCATCAACTGCACGCCCCACGGGCCGTTCTTGCCCAGGTAGTGCACCGCCACGGCATTGCGCCGGCCGTCGTCGCCGGTGTCGTTGTTCTTCAGCGTGGAGGTCATGCCCGACACGCCGACCTCGGATTTCCAGTCGCCTAGCTCCACGGCCTTGGCCAGGCGCAGCACCGCGGTGTTGCGCTCGCGGTTGTCGCTGCCGTCCTCGACGTAGCTGTCGGCCGAGGACACCACCGTGGGATAGGTGCGGCCATTGCTGGTGCCCTTGCCTTGCCAGGCCGGACGCAGGTAGTAGCCGGCCTGGATATTCCAGTCGCCAACCTGCTGGATGTACTTGGCGCCGATCTGCTCGACATCTTCCAGGCCGATGACGTTGCCCAGGGTTTCGAAGAAGGTGCTGCCGAAGTACGGCTGCAGGCCGAACGGAACCTGATTGAGGCCGACCTGGATCTGCTGGTCCGGGTTGAAGCGGTAGCCGACCCAGGCGGTTTCGGCGAACGCCACGTCGCCGACATTATTGGTGTACTTGTACGGGTATGCGCGCCCGTAGAAGCGGTACTTGGCGGCGCCGATCCAGGTGTCGGAGGTGTATTTGGCAGTGAGGAAGGCAGTGTCGAAGTTGAACTTCTGGATGTCGCGGTCCGGGTCGTAGTCCCAACGGGCGCGCACGGCACCACCGAGGTCGAGGTGGTCGGTGACCTGCACCGCCATCGCCGGGACGGCGAGGCTGGACAAGGCGGCAAGACAAACGGACTGCAAGCGCAGGGAAGCGGTGAAGGGCATGTGGCGGCTCTCGTTTATTGTTATGTGAGACGCGCGCAGTGTTGCCATCGAGCGTTTGCGGGACAAACGATTAAATCGAGAGACAAACCTGCGTTTAACGCAGGTTACTGCCTGAGAATTTTGTCGGCTTTGTAGGAAGAGTCCTTGCCGCGTGGAATACTGCAAACCTTGTCAGCCGTCTTCCGAGCGCCTTCCATGAAACGCAAAATGCCAGGTCTCAACGCACTCAAAGCCTTCGAGGTGGCCGGTAGCACCGGCAGCTTCACCCGCGCCGCCGAGTTGCTCAACGTCACCCAGAGCGCGGTCAGCCGCCAGGTGCGGCAACTGGAGGAGCAACTGGGCGAAAACCTGCTGCAACGCCGGCATCATCATCTTGAGCTGACCAATGCCGGGCGTGTGCTGCTGCGGGCGCTGCACCAGTCGTTCGACAAGATCGAAATGACCGTGCGCAGCATCCAGCAGAAAACCCATTCCAACCGCCTGCACCTCAATGCCCCGCCGACCTTTACCAGCCGCTGGCTGATGCCACGGCTGGGGCGCCTGCGCGAGCGCCACCCCGAGCTGGAACTGAGCATTACCACGCGGCTGCAGGACAGCCTCGCGGAAACCGCCACCCTCGATTGCGCGATCCGCTTCGGCAATGGCGAGTGGGATGGCCTGGACAGCTCGTTGCTGATTCAGGAGCGGCATATCGCCGTGTGTGCGCCGTCGTTGTATGCCCGGGAGGAAGACGAGCAGGGCATCGACCTGAACCGCATGACGTTGCTGCATGTGCTGGCCCGCGAAGACCAGCGCTACCTCACCTGGAAACACTGGCTGGACGCTGCCCGCATCAGCGGCGTGGATACCCAGGGCGGTTACGAGTTCGACCTGCTGGACCTGGCCATCCGCGCTGCGGTGGATGGCCTGGGCATCACCATCGCCGACTGGCACATGGTCGCCCCGGAGCTGGCCGGCGGACGGCTGACCCAGGTGCTCAACGTGCATGTGGACGGGCATCAGTCCTACTGGCTGGTGACCCGCCCGGAACAGCGCGATGCGCCGCAGTTGCAGTTGTTCAGCCAGTGGCTGCAGGAGGAAATCTGGCTGGCGCAGCGGCAGTTGGAGCCGTCTAGCCCGGCTGTTTGAGATGGCTTTCT
This sequence comes from Pseudomonas sp. Marseille-P9899, assembly GCF_903166565.1. Taxonomy (NCBI): domain Bacteria; kingdom Pseudomonadati; phylum Pseudomonadota; class Gammaproteobacteria; order Pseudomonadales; family Pseudomonadaceae; genus Pseudomonas; species Pseudomonas sp. Marseille-P9899. The sequence goes on along the minus strand of NZ_CAESCG010000001.1, from coordinate 1,995,981 downwards.
GGGGCCTCATCGCTGGCGTATCGATGCGCTGGGCCGCAGCGATGAGGCCTTGGAAAATACCACTAACATGCTTTTTTCGAATGTTCCCCTGCGCTATTAATCGTTTGTCCATCCGCCCCCGAATCACAACACTGCCCGTCAATAACAACGTGACAACGATGGGCAACCCACGATGCGAATCGAGCGAAATTTTGTTGATGGCCACTTCATCGAGCCTGCCGGCGCGGCACTGATTGCGGTGCAGGACCCGGCCACGGAAAGCGTGGTCGGCCAGGTCGCGGCGGCCACCGTGGAAGAGGCCATCGCCGCCGTCGACGCCGCTGCCGTGGCGCAGAGAACCTGGGGCAAGCTGACCAGTATCGAGCGCGGCGAGCACCTGCGCGCCTTCGCCGACGCCCTCGACGCCCATGCCGTGCAGATCGGCGAGGCGCTGGCCGCCGAGTCCGGCAAGAGCCTGGAAGACGCCAGCAACGAGGCCCGCTACGCGGCGCAAATCACCCGCTACCACGCCGAGTGGGCGCGGCGCATCGAAGGCGAGATCATCCCCAGCGATACCCCCGACGAACGCCTGTTCCTGCACCGCGAGCCGATCGGCGTGGTGGCCTGCCTGATTCCGTTCAACTACCCGGTCTACACCCTGCTGCGCAAAGTTGCCCCGGCGCTGATCGCCGGCAATACCGTGGTAGTGCGGCCGAGCAACAACACGCCGCTGTCGGCCTTCGAAATCGCCCGCGCCGCGCAACAGGCCGGCCTGCCAGCGGGCGTGCTGAACATCCTGACCATGGACCATGCCACCGCCGCCAGCCTCTGCACCCACAAGGCGGTGGGCCTGATCACCCTGACCGGTAGCGTCAACGCCGGGCGCATCGTCCTCGATTACTGTAAGGAAAACATCGCCAAGCCGTCCCTGGAACTGGGCGGCAAGACCCCGGTGATCGTCGAAGCCGACGCTGACCTGGAAAAGGCCGCCAACGATATCGTCGGTTCCAAGACCACCCACTGCGGCCAGTTGTGCACGGCAGTGGAGCGGGTCTACGCCCACGAAAGCGTGCACGACCGCCTGCTGGCGCTGCTCAAGGAGAAATTCGCCGCAGTGCGTTTCGGCGACCGCGCCGAGGACCCGCAGCGGATGGGCCCGCTGGTCAACGCCGCCTCCCGGCGCAACATCCACGCCATGGTCGAGCGCGCGGTCGCGGTCGGCGCGGTGCTGGAAACCGGCGGTTTCATTCCGCAGGGCCCGGGCCATTTCTACCCGCCGACCCTGCTCAGCCACTGCCGCCAGGACATGGAAATCGTCCAGGAAGAAACCTTCGGCCCGGTGCTGGCGCTGCTGCGCTACCACAGCATCGACCAGGCGCTGGACATGGCCAACGACCACCAGTTCGGCCTGTCCTCGGTGCTCTACACCGAGAACTACCGCACCACCATGAAGGTGGCCGCCGCCATCGAGGCCGGCGAACTGTACGTCAATCGCACCCCGGCCGACCCGTACCAGGGCTTCCACGCCGGCTGGAAACGCTCGGGCCTGGGCGGCGATGACGGCAAGCACGGAATGCTCGAATTCACCCAGACCCGACTGGTGGTCATGAAGTACTGAAGCCGCAAGTTCCAAGCTTCAAGCGGCAAGTAAAAGCAGCACGCGCTGTGCCTTTATTTGTGGCTTGCAGCTTGAAGCTTGTAGCTGCGAACCCGCTATACCAATAAAAACAATGAGGCTCCAAGAATGTCCAAGCATGCTGCCAATGCTGCTGTCCAGGGTTCCGCCGTCCCCGTCGCGGGCGCAAGCGACAAGGGAAGTCGCTATTTCCAACTGATGCTGCTGGTGCTCGCTGCCGGCGCGATCTACCCGATCCTCTACCTGCGGCAGGTCTACCAGACCACCATGCTCGAGGTATTCCAGATCAACCACAGCGAGCTGGGTTACCTGTACTCCATGCTCGGCACCATCTTCCTGCTCAGCTACCTTCCCAGCGGCTGGCTGGCTGACCGCATCGCCCCGCGTTTCCTGATCTTCTTCTCACTGGTGGCCACCGGCGCGCTGGGCCTGTGGTATTCCACCGCGCCGTCGATGACCGGCCTGCTGATTATCTTCGGTTGCTGGGGCCTGACCACCGGCCTGACCTTCTGGGCCTCGGTGCTCAAGCGGGTCAAGATGATCGCCCGGCACTCCGAGCAGGGCCGTTTCTTCGGCATCCTCGACGGCGGTCGCGGCCTGGTCGAGGCGCTGCTGGCCACCGTGGCCCTGGCGCTGTTCGCCTTTGCCACCGAAACCCGCGGCGAATCGGTCGCCGAAGGCTTCAAGCACGTGGTCTACCTGTACTCCTTCACCTGTATCGCCATCGGCTGCGTGCTGGTGCTGCTCAAGGACCCCAAGTCCATGGAAAGCACCGAAGCGGTGGAGAAGGGCAAGTTCAACCTGCTGAGCGACCTCGCGACGCTGGTCAGGATCCCCGAGCTGTGGCTGGTGACCGCCATCGTGTTCTGCGGCTACCACATCTTCTGGGCCACCTACAGTTTCTCCGACTACCTGCAAGGCAGCGGCATGACCGCCGTCATGGCCGGCACCATCACCACCATCAAACTGTGGATGCGCCCCATCGGCGGCATCGGCGGCGGCTGGCTGGGTGACAAGTTCAGCAACGTCTCGGTGCTGATCGTTGCCATGCTCCTGGCCACCCTGGGCATCTTCGGCCTGATCGTCTTCCCGGCGCTGAACAGCCTCGGCCTGCTGATCGCCACGGTGATCTTCATCGGCCTGATGACCTACGCCATCCGCGGCCTGTACTGGGCAATCCTCGATACCTGCGCCATTCCGCTGCGCATCACCGGGCTGGCGATCGGCATCGTCTCGGTGGTCGGCTACCTGCCCGACACCTTCATTCCGCTGATCAACGGTTACCTCACCGAACACTACCCTGGCGCCCTGGGCTACAAGCTCTACTTCAGCTACATCGGCGCCGTGGGCCTGATCGGCACCCTGGCCGCGGTGGCACTGCGGGCCCGGGTCAAGCGCAACAACCGACTTCAGAACACAGGTGCCTGAGATGAAAATCGTCGCTCTCGAAACCCATATCGTCGCCGTACCGCCCCCGCACATCGGCGGCATGTACTGGCTGTTCGTCAAGCTGCGCAGCGCCTGCGGCATCGAAGGCGTCGGCGAGATCTACGCCGCCACCTTCGGCCCCAAGGCCATGCTGCCGATCATCGAGGACGTGTTCGAGCGCTACCTGCTCGACCAGGACCCGCACCACATCGAGCGTTTCTTCCGGCAGGCCTATTCGAGCGGCTTCACCCAGCGCCCGGACCTGACCATGATGGGCGTGGTCAGCGGCCTGGAAATGGCCTGCTGGGACATCATCGGCAAGGCGGCGAACAAGCCGGTCTACGAACTGCTCGGCGGCAAGGTGCACGAGCGCCTGCGTTCCTACACCTACTTGTACCCGGTCAACAGCCAGGGCGAGTACGACTACGACGACCCGGACCTGGCCGCCGAATGCGCGGTGCAGAACATGAACAAGGGCTTTACCGCGGTGAAGTTCGACCCGGCCGGCCCGTACACCGCCTATTCCGGGCACCAGATTTCCCTGGAAGTGCTGGAGCGCTGCGAAACCTTCTGCCGCAAGATCCGCGAGGCGGTGGGCGACAAGTGCGACCTGCTGTTCGGCACCCACGGGCAGATGGTGCCGTCCTCGGCGATCCGCCTGGCCAAGCGCCTGGAGAAGTACGACCCGTTGTGGTTCGAAGAGCCGATCCCGCCGGGCCAGGAAGACGCCATGGCCCAGGTGGCCAACAAGACCAGCATCCCCATCGCCACCGGCGAGCGGCTGACCACCAAGTACGAGTTCTTCAAGCTGCTGCAGGCCGGCGGTGCGTCGATCCTGCAGATGAACGTGGCGCGCTGCGGCGGCCTGCTGGAGGCGAAGAAGATCGCCAGCCTGGCCGAGGTGTACTACGCGCAGATCGCCCCGCACCTCTACAACGGTCCGATCGGCGCGGCGGCCAGCTTCCAGCTCGCGGCCTGCACGCCGAACTTCCTGATCCAGGAGAGCATCGAGACCTGGGGCGGCTTCCATGCCGAAGTGCTGACCAGGCCGCTGCAATGGGAAGACGGCTACATCATCCCGTCCAGCGAACCGGGCCTGGGTGTCGAGCTGAACATGGACGTGGTGCGCAAGCACACGCCCTACACCGGCCAGCGCCTGCACCTGCAAATGGCACCGACCCCGGCCGACGTGCGCGACACCTCGCCGGCCAAGGGCTGACCCGACGCTCGCCCGGCCACGGGCGGCGCTCACTCTGACTTACGCGGTAACTGCATGACTTACGACTACATCATCGCCGGCGCGGGTGCTGCCGGTTGCGTCCTCGCCAACCGGCTGTCGGCCTCGGGCAAGCACTCGGTGCTGCTGCTGGAAGCGGGCGGCAAGGACGACTCGTTCTGGTTCAAGATCCCGGTCGGTTTCGCCAAGATGTATTACAACCCGACTTTCAACTGGATGTACTACAGCCAGCCGCAGAAGCAACTTGCCAATCGCGCCATCTACGCCCCGCGCGGCAAGGTGCAGGGCGGTTCGGGTTCGATCAACGCGATGATCTACGTGCGTGGCCAGGCCCATGACTTCGACGACTGGGCGGCCAACGGCAACGACGGCTGGGGCTTCAAGGACGTGCTGCCGTACTTCCGCAAGCTGGAGAACCACCCGCTGGGCGACAGCGCCTACCACGGCGGCAGCGGGCCGATCAGCATCACCCCGATGAAGGGCCAGACCCACCCGATCTGCGACGTCTTCCTCAAGGGCTGCGAAGAGCTGGGCTATCCGCGCAGCGAAGACTTCAACGGGCCGAAATTCGAAGGCGCCGGTATCTACGACGTCAACACCCGCAACGGCCAGCGCTGCTCCAGCAGCTTCGCCCACCTGCACCCGGCGCTGAGCCGGGCGAACCTGACGATCGAACACCATGCGCTGGTCGACCGGGTGCTGTTCGACGGCGAGCGGGCCAGCGGCGTGCTGGTCAGCCAGAACGGCGTCAGCCGCAGCTTTATCGCGCGCAAGGAAGTCATCCTCTGTGCCGGCGCCGTGGACACGCCGAAGATCCTGCAACTGTCCGGGGTGGGCGACCGCGCCCTGCTGGACAAGCACGGCATCAAGCAGGTCAGGCAACTGCCGGCGGTGGGCCGCAACCTGCAGGACCACCTGTGCGTCAGCTACTACTACAAGGCCAATATCCCGACCCTCAACGACCAGCTCGGCTCGTTGCTCGGCCAGCTCAAGCTGGGCCTGCAATACCTGTTCACGCGCAAGGGCGCGCTGGCGATGAGCGTCAACCAGGCGGGTGGTTTCTTCCGTGGTCAGGAGGGCGAGCAGAACCCCAACCTGCAGTTGTATTTCAACCCGCTGTCGTACCAGATCCCGAAGAACAACAAGGCCAGCCTCAAGCCCGAGCCGTACTCCGGCTTCCTGCTGTGCTTCAACCCGTGCCGGCCGACCAGCCGTGGTCATGTCGAAATTGCCTCGGGCAACCCCCGCGATGCGGCGCTGATCGACCCTAATTACCTGAGCACCGAGAAAGACATCGACGAAGTGATCCAGGGCAGCCGGCTGATGCGCAAGATCATGCAGGCCCCGGCGCTCAAGGGCATTACCGTCGAAGAAGTGCTGCCGGGCCCGGCGGTCGACAGCGACGAGCAGATGCTGGCGTACTTCCGCGAGAACAGCGGCTCGATCTACCACCTGTGCGGCACCTGCGCCATGGGTGCCGACGAAGCCAGCTCGGTGGTGGACAAGCGCCTGAAAGTGCATGGCCTTGATGGGTTGCGGGTGATCGACGCGTCGATCTTCCCCAATGTGACGTCGGGCAACACCCATGCTGCGGTGTTGATGGTGGCGGAGAAGGGGGCTGATCTGGTGTTGGCGGATGCCTGATCATCCTCAGGACCGAGCACCGCCTATGCGGCGCTCGGTCCTGAGAACACCGACCATCTGGCAGCCTGCAAGAAAACCTCTACAGAAATGAACCCGTCCAGGCGCAAGTTGTACAAGAGAATATACTTGTACAATATTTCGCAGCGCTTTCGAGGTTCTTTCACATGGCGAGCACCAGCAATCGCAGGCGACGCACCCTGGTATCGCTCTGCCTGCTGCTGGCGCTGACCGCCAACGCCGCCGCCGACTGGCGGCCCGCATTGCCCGACGCCCGGCTGGTGGGCAGCGGCGAATTCACCTGGTTTGGCCTGCGCCTCTACAGCGCCCGCTTGTGGAGCCCCTTCACGCCCCCCGACTTGCAGCGGCCCTTCGCCCTGGAACTCATCTACCACCGCTCGCTATCCCGGGACACGCTGGTCGAAGCCAGCCTCGAAGAAATGCGCCGCCTCGGCGACAAGACCCTGGACGCCGCCACCCTGGACCGCTGGACCGAGGCCATGAACGGCGCCTTTGTCGATGTGCGGCCCGGCATGCGCATCACCGGCTTGTATCTGCCGGGACGCGGCTGCCGTTTCTATGTCGATGGCGAATTGCGCCGCGAGATTGACGACGCCGCCTTTGCCCGTGCGTTCTTCGCCATCTGGCTGGACCCGCGGGCCCGTGATCCACAACTGCGCCAGCGCCTGCTGGGGCAGGTCGATCGAGGAGAGTGACATGCGCAGAATCCTGATCCTGCTTGGCTGCCTGCTGCTGGGCAGTTGCGGCAACGTCGATGTGCAGACCTACGCCAAGGAACAACCCGGCCTGGACCTGCTGGCGTTCTTCTCCCGGCCGGTCCAGGCCTGGGGCATGGTGCAGAACCGCTCGGGGGAGGTGACCAAGCGTTTTCATGTGCGCGTCGATAGCCGCCGTGAAGGTGAACGGCTGATCTTCGATGAACGTTTCGTCTACAGCGACGGCACGCGCCAGCAGCGCACCTGGACGCTGACGCCGGACGGCCAGGGTCGCTGGCGCGGGCGCGCCGGCGATGTGATCGGCGAGGCCGTTGGTGAAGTGGCCGGCAACGCGCTGCACTGGCGCTATCGTCTGGACGTGCCGGTCGATGGTCGCCACTGGGAGCTGAATCTGGACGACTGGATGTACCTGATGGACGAAGACACCCTGATCAATCGCACCAGCATGCGCAAATTCGGCGTGGAAGTGGGGCAGGTGACACTGTTCTTCCGTCGCCTGCCGGAGGCTAACGCGGGTGACTGAAGCTGTCCGGCTCGGCCTGGTGCTGGGTGACCAACTGTCGTTCGACCTGGCGTCGCTGCGCGCCCTCGACCCCGCCCGGGACGTGCTGCTGATGGCCGAGGTGGAGGGTGAGGCACGCTACGTGCCCCACCATCCGCAGAAGATCGTGCTGATCTTCAGCGCCATGCGCCATTTCGCCGAGGCCCTGCGTGAGCAAGGCTGGCGGGTGCAGTACGTGCGCCTGGACGCTGCGGACAACAGCGGCAGCATCGCCGGCGAACTGCGCCGCTGGCGCGAGGTGTTCGGCGCGGACGAAGTGCACCTGACCGAATGCGGCGAGTGGCGATTGGAGCAGGCCCTGCGCGAAAGCGGGTTGCCGCTGGTGTGGCATGCGGACCGACGTTTTCTCTGTTCGCGTCAGGCGTTCGGCCGCTGGGCGGCGGGTCAGTCGCAGTTGCGCATGGAGCATTTCTACCGAGGCATGCGCAAACGCAGCGGCCTGCTGGTCGAGCCCGACGGCAGCCCGGCCGGTGGCGCCTGGAACTACGACAGCGACAACCGCAAGGAGCTACCCCGTGGGCTACGCGGCCCGTTTCCGGCGCATTTCGAGCGTGACGCGATCACCCAGGAGGTCATCGCCCTGGTGGGCGAGCGCTTCCGCGACCACTACGGCAGCGTCGAAGCCTTCGACTACCCGGTGACACACGATCAGGCCCAGGCCCTGTGGCAGCATTTTCTCGACTTCGGCCTGGCGGCCTTCGGCGACTTTCAGGACGCCATGGCCGAGGGCGAGCCGTTTCTGTTCCATGCGCGGATCAGCGCGGCGCTGAACATCGGTTTGCTGGACGTCCGCCAACTGTGCGCCGACGTCGACAACGCCTATCGCCACGGGCGGGTGCCGCTCAATGCCGCCGAGGGCTTCATCCGCCAGTTGATCGGCTGGCGCGAGTACGTGCACGGCATCTACTGGCTGCGCATGCCCGAGTACGCGCAGCTCAATGCTTTCGGTAACCAGCGAGCCTTGCCGGAGTTTTACTGGACCGGACAGACCGGAATGCGCTGCATGTCGCAAGTGATCGGCCAGACCCTGGAACTGGGTTACGCCCACCATATTCAGCGGCTGATGGTCACCGGCAACTTTGCGTTGCTGGCCGGCATCGTGCCGTCGGCGATCTGCGAGTGGTATCTGGCGGTCTATCTGGACGCCTTCGACTGGGTCGAACTGCCCAACACCCTGGGCATGGTCATGCATGCCGATGGCGGCTACCTCGGGTCCAAGCCTTATTGCGCCAGCGGGCGCTATATCCAGCGCATGTCCGACCACTGCAGTGCCTGTCACTACCGGGTCGAGCGGGCGGTGGAGGAGGACGCCTGTCCGTTCAACGCCCTGTACTGGCATTTCCTTATACGGCACCGCCAGCCGCTGGCCGACAACCCGCGCCTGACCATGATCTACCGGGGCCTGGACGCCATGGACAGCGCCCGCCGTGACGCGTTGTGGCAGCGCGGCGAGTCGCTGCTGGCGCGGCTGGATGCCGGGGATTCGCTATGAAAAAGGCGCTGCTGCCAAGCAAGCGCTGCGCGGTGTGCGGCCTACCGTTCACCTGGCGCAAACGCTGGGCCAGATGCTGGGATGAGGTGCGCTACTGCTCGGAGCGCTGTCGGCGCTCAGCGCCACGCGGCAAGGCGCAGGCACAACGGCAGCCAGAGCGCCCATAACGGCGCCAGCAGCAGTGCGGTGTTGAGGCTGCCCAGCGGCAGTTCGATACCGGCAAGGCGGGCGCCGGCGAGGTAGGCCAGTGGCGCGCCGAGCATCCCCAGCAAGGCGCCCCACCAGAGCGGACGTCCAGCCCACGCCAGGCTGTGGCGCATGCCGCTGGCCAGCACCAGCCAGAGCAGCGCCAGCCATAGCGGCAGCGGCGTCTGGTCGAAGGCGAAAACGCCAATCGCCCCCAGTCCGCTGTCCAGCAGGCAACCCGCCAGACCGACCCGCAGCAGCGCCGCCAACTCGGCTCTCGGGCTGGTGCAACAGCGCACGTGGATCAACAGGCCGATCAGCACCGGCAACAACAGCCAGGGCCGCTGCGCACCAAGCACGCAGCCCCACCAACCTGCCTGCAACCACAGGGCATTGCCGAGCAGCCAGGCGCGGGACACCTCAGGCGCCCGGCAGCGGCGCTCGCCGCGCAGTCGGACCGGCCCACAGCAACTGCGCGACGCCGATTGCTCGCTCTTCGAACCCGCCCTGGCAATAGCACAGGTAGAACTCCCACAGGCGCTGGAAGGTTTCGTCATATCCCAGTTCCAGCAGCGCGGACCGCGACTGGTTCAGGTTGTCGCGCCAGTGCCGCAGGGTGCGCGCGTAGTCCTGGCCGAAGTCTTCCATGTGGATCAGGTTCAGAGCGGTCTGCCGGCTGGCGGTATCCAGCAGCACGCTCAGCGAGGGCAGAGCGCCGCCGGGAAAGATGTAGCGCTGGATGAAATCGACCGAGCGCCGCGCCTGGGCGTAGCGCTGGTCGCGAATGGTGATGACCTGCAGCAGCATCAGGCCGTTTTCCTTCAGCCGCGCGGCGCATTGGCGGAAATAGGCGGGCAGGTAGCGATGGCCGACCGCTTCGATCATCTCGATCGACACCAGCTTGTCGAAGCTTCCGCGCAAGTCGCGGTAGTCCTCGCGCAGCACCGTGATGCGCTGCTCCAGGCCCAGCGCTCGCACGCGCTCCCGGGTGTGTTCGTATTGGGCGTCGGAGAGCGTAGTGGTGGTGACCCGGCAGCCATGGTGCGTGGCCGCGTGAATGGCCAGGCTGCCCCAGCCGGTGCCGATTTCCAGCAGGTGCTCATCGGCCTTGAGGTCGAGCTTGCGGCAGATGCCTTCGAGCTTGTTCAACTGCGCCTGTTCAAGGCTCTGTTCGGGGCTTTCGAACTGCGCCGCCGAGTACATCATGGTCGGGTCGAGCAGGCGTTCGAACAGCGCATTGCCGAGGTCGTAATGGGCGAGGATATTGCGTCGCGAACCGCTGCGGTTATTGCGGTTGAGCCGGTGCAGCAGGCGCAGCGCCGGGCGGCCGAGACGGGCCAGGCCGCTTTCCAGCGCATCGAGCACCTCCAGGTTGGCGACGAACAGGCGGGTCAGCGCCGCCAGATCAGGGCTGCGCCAGTAGCCGTGAATGTACGCCTCGCCGGCGCCGATCGAACCGTTGCTGGCGACCAGGCTCCAGGCCGCCTCGTCGGTGATTTCGACCTCGGCCTGCAATGGACTGTCGGCGTCGCCGAAGGTCCATTGGCGGTCATTGCAGATCAGGCGCAGGTGACCCTGGCGCAAGCGCCGCAGTTGCGCGAGCACTGCGGTTCTGGCCAGGCTGCCGAGCAGCGGGCTCAGCCCGGTGGACTTGCTAACGGTCAGGGTGGGAATGGACATGCTCGGACTCCTCACGGGTGGGTCGGCCAAGTCCCAGGCTGTCCTGGCTGGCGTGGTGGTCATGCAGTGGGGTGCGTTTGAACAGCAGGCGCAGGGCCTGCCAGTAGATCGAGGTCACCGTGCGCAGGCTCATCCACGGAAACGCCAGGATATGGCGGCGCAGGGATGTGGCCGTGAGTGCCTGGCGGCCGAGGGCGAGGTCGGCCTGGAACACCTTGTGGCCTTCGCGCCAGTTCTCCATGTGGATGCGAATGTGCTGCGCATCGAGGAAAAAGCGCAGGCGGTAGTCCATGTCCAGCGGCATGAACGGCGAGACATGAAAGGCCTTGGTCACCGCGAACTGCCGGGGTCGCCCGGCCTGCACCGGCAGTACGTAGTGGAAGCGCTCGCGCCATGGCGTGTTGCGCACTTCGAGCAGGATCGCCGCCAGGCGCCCGTCGCGGTCATGGCAGAAATAGAAGCTCACCGGGTTGAACGACAGCCCCCAACTGCGCGGCTGGGTCAGCAGGTGCACGGCGCCTTCGGGCGTTTCGCCGGTGGCCTGGCCGACCAGGGTGCGCGCAGCATCGGCCAGCGACTGGCCTTGCCGGGTCAGGGCGGGCAGGAAGTCGCGCTCGCGCCAGCTTAACGGCGCCAGCAGCGAGGTGCCGAGCCAGCGTGACAGGCCGAGCAGTTGCGGTTGTTCGTCCAGATCGACGTAGAGCATGCCGATCCGGTAGCGAAAGGCGTGGACCCGCGGCGTCAGGCGCCGGTGGCTGACCCAGCCGTGACACAGGCTGCTGTTCACAGGTGTTCTCCGAAGTGTTCGGCGACCCGCAGTGCGCTGGTGACGCCGTCCTCATGGAAGCCGTTGGCCCAGTAGGCGCCGCAGTAATAGCTGTGTTGACTGCCCTGCAATTCGGCGTGACGCGCTTGCGCCGCCACGGCCGCGAGGCTGTATTGCGGGTGGGCGTAGTCGAAGCGCGCGAGTATCTGCGCCGGGTCTATTTGCGCGGTCTGGTTGAGGCTCACGCAGAAGGTCACCGGTGCGTCGATGCCCTGCAGGATGTTCATGTCGTAGGTCAGCGCGGCCGGCGCTTGTTGCGTGCCGCCGAGGCGATAGTTCCAGCTGGCCCAGGCCTTGCGCCGTTGTGGCAGCAGGCGCGTGTCGGTGTGCAGGACGACCTCGTTGCTGGCGTAGCGCAGGGCGCCGAGCACTTCGCGTTCGTCGCGGCTGGGCGTATCGAGCAGCGCCAGCGCCTGGTCGCTGTGGCAGGCGAACACTACGCTGTCGAAACGCTCGGGCCCGGTGGCGCAGACGAGGGTGACGCCGCCGTCGTCACGGCTGACCCTCGTCACCGCGCAGTTCAGCCGGATCCGGCCGACGAACGCGCGGCATAGCGGCTCGATATCCCCCCGCGAGCCGCCCTCGATCACCCGCCACTGCGGGCGATTGCTCACCGACAGCAGGCCGTGGTTGCGGCAGAAGCGCACGAAGAATTGCAGAGGGAAACCGAGCATGTCGGCGCGCGACATCGACCAGATCGCCGAGCCCATGGGCACGACATAGTGGTCGATGAAGCGCTGGCCGTAGCGCTGCGCCCGCAGGTAGTCGCCGAGGGTGGTGGCGGCGTCGATGCGTCCGCTGTCGAGGTCGGCCAGCACCTGACGGTTGAAGCGCAGGATGTCGCGCAGCATGCCCCAGAACCCTGGCGACAGCAGGTTGCTCCGCTGGGCGAACAGGCTGTCGAGGTCGTGGCCGTTGTATTCGAGGCCGGTTTGCGGGTCGTGCACCGAGAAACTCATTTCGGTCGGCCGCGAAGCCACACCGAGGTGATCGAGCAGGCGAATGAAGTTGGGGTAGGTCCAGTCGTTGAACACGATAAAACCGGTGTCCACCGCGTAGTGCTGGCCCTGCCATTGCACATCGACGGTGTGGGTGTGGCCGCCGATCCAGTCGGCGGCCTCGAACACCGTAATTTCGTGGCGTCGGGACAGCAAGTGGGCACATGTCAGGCCGGCGATGCCGCTGCCGATGATGGCGATACGCATGGGTTCTAGTCCTGTTCGTTGCGCGCCAGGCGCTGGCCCAGCTTCAGGCGCCAGCGGGCCGGCAGTGCGCCGAGCAGACGCAGCACCAGGGTGAAAAGGGTCGGGAAATTGATTTCCAGCGGGCGCCGCGGCAAGCGTTCGGCGATATGCCGCGCGGCACGTTCGGCGCTCCAGATCTGTGGCATGGGGAAGTCATTGCGCTGGGTCAGCGGGGTGTCGACAAAGCCCGGATTGACCAGGGTGACGTCGATGCCTTCGGCGATCAGCTCGATGCGCAACGACTCGATCAGGTAGCGCAGCGCTGCCTTGGACGCGCCATACGCGCCAGCCCGCGGCAAGGCCAGCCAGGTCACCGAGCTGCCGGTTACCACCAGATGCGGCTGTTGCCCGCGTCGCAGCAGCGGCAGCGCGGCCTGCACGCAATGGCTGACGCCCAGCAGGTTGGTGCGCAGTACCCGCTCCACCAGTGCGGCATCGAAATGGCCGGGTTCGAGGTATTCGCAGGTGCCGGCGTTGAGAATCACCTGGTCGAGTGCCCCCCAGGCTTGTTCGATCTCGGCAACGATGGCCGCGACCTGCTTTGGGTCGCTGACATCGCCGGTAGCTAACAGAACCTGGCCGGGGAAGCGCAAAGCGAGCGGCTCCAGCGTCTCGGCGTTGCGACCGCCGAGCGCCACCTGATGGCCTTGCTCCAGCAGGCGCAGCGCCAACGCGGCGCCGATGCCGCTGCTGGCACCGGTCAGCCAGCAGCGGCTCATGCCAGCCGGCCCTTGAGCCAGCCGATCAGGCTGCCCATCACTGGAAGGTGCTCGTAGAGCAGGGCGCCGGCGTCGAAGTAGTCGCGGTGAAAGTGAACCCGGTCGGTCCAGCGCAGGTGGCTGCAACCGTCCAGGCTGATCAGCTTGCCGCCCTCCAGGCGCGGGTGGCGAAAGTGCAAGGTCCAGCGCAGGTAGCCGCGGCCGGGGCCGACTTCGTCCAGATCGTGGAAGTCGTAGCGGATGTCCTGCGCATTGGCGTAGAGCTGGTCGAAATAGGCCCGCAGTGCTGGCAGGCCGTTGATTTCGTGCAGGGGATCGCGAAACACGATGGTGTCGCTGTACAACTCATCCAGCCGCGAGAGGCTGCCCGCATCCAGCGTGGCAAAGCGGTTGGCAAAGGATTGCAGGTAGCTGGACATTCGCATCTCCGAGGCAATCTTGTACAAAATACAAATCTTGTACAGGTATACCTAGAGCGTATGACTAAAACTGTACAAGTCAAATTCCCTGTACAGTTTTTCTCGCGCGCTGCTCAGCGCAAGCGCAACAGCCGATCCAGCGAAATCGCACCGGCGCCGCGGGCGACCAGCAGCAGGAGCAATCCCGCCCAGGACAAATGCACCGGCCAGGCATCGGGATACACGAAAATTTCGATCACCAGGGTCATGCCCAGCAGCGCCAATGCCGACAGACGGGTGAACAGACCGAGCACCAGCAGCAGCGGGAACAGGTGTTCCGCGTAGGTCGCCAGATGCGCCGCCAGCCACGGCGAGACCAACGGCAGGGTGTATTCGCTCTGGAACAGTTCGTAGGTGCTGGGGGTGATGCTCAGGAACCCTTCGACCTTGGTTCGGCCGGAGAGGAAGAAGATCGAGGCGATGCCCAGTCGTGCCACCAGGCACAACACGCTATCGCCCAGCAGGTGCTGCAGGTAGTCGGCGATACGGTTCCAGCGCTGGCGCAGCGAGCGGTTGGTGGCGGCGGGGTGGGTGATGTCCATGGCGAAACCTCAGGCGAGTGAGAGGGGCAGGAAGACCCTGGCCTGGAGCAGCCGGCCAAGCAGGTCGTTGAAGTCCAGGTCGGGTTGGGTTTGTTCCGCGAGCAACGCGGCTTGTTCGAGGGCATGGCCGGCAGCGCAGGCATCGAGAAAGGCGCAGCCGCCGGCGTCCAGCGGGTGGTGACTTACGCCGTCGGCGTCGCCCGTCAGTAACGCGCCTTCGGCGATCCACGGTTGTGCGGGCGGCCAGTCCAGACCCTCTCTGTTGTGGCGCCAGAGGCTGAACACCGGGTGCAGCGGGAACCAGCGCCAGCGCACACCGCGGCGGGGGCGCAGATGGCAGCGGGCAAGGTCGGCGGCGCTCATGCCGGCCAGTTCGGTGAGGTCGAGGCTGGGGTCGACGGGCGCGCTGAAGGCCAGCGCCCAGTCGAAGTCCAGGCGCGCAACGTCCGCCAGCCAGGGCGTACCCTGAGCGCCGGTCTGCTCATCGAGAAACTCCGGAAAGCCGGCACCGTAGCGGATCAGCCGTGGATCGCCCGGCGGCGAGAGTTGCGCATAGGCGGCTGCGGCGCCGTGCATCCAGTCGTGGCCAACCAGCCGCTCGACACTGGGAAAGTTGGCGCACAGCGCGTCGACGGCGCCGGCCAGCACGGTATTGCGGTACATCGCGAAGGCCGGCTGGTCGGTGAGTGCCGCCAACTCCTCTGCGGGGTTGCCATAGAGCGAGGCGACGAAGGCATCCTGGAACTGGCCGAGGGGCAGGTTCATGGTGTGGCTCCGTTTTGGTCGAGGATCGCCTGGGCGATATCGCGTTCGCCGAGCAGCTCGCTGAACGCCGGGATGTTGCCGTCGCGTTCGATCAGCGTGGGACGCGGCCCGATGCGCTGGATCAACTGCCGGTACAGGGCCCAGACCGGCTCGGCGATGGCGGCGTCATGGGAGTCGATCAACAGGGCGCCCTGGTCGTCTTCGCTGTGTCCGGCCAGGTGCAGTTCGCTGATAGCCTGGGCGGGAAAGCGTGCGAGGTAGTCGGCCGCGCTGAAACCAAGATTGTGCGCGCTGACGTGGACGTTGTTGACGTCCAGCAGCAAGGTGCAGTCGGTGCGCCGTACCAGTTCGCCGAGAAAGTCGATTTCGTCCCGGTCGTGGCCGTCGAGGCGCAGGTAATGGCTGGGGTTTTCAATGGCGATGCAGCGCCCCAGGGCGTCCTGGGTGCGCAGAATATTGTCGGTGATGCGTTGCAGTGCTTCGTCGCTGCGCGGAAACGGCAGCAGGTCCGGGTGGTACTGGCCGCGCCAGGTCGACCAGGCCAGGTGCTCCGACACCAGCGCCGGCCTGACCCTGTCGATCAGCACCCGCAGGCGGCGCAGGTGCGCCGCATCCGGTTCGGCGTCGGCTGCCAGCGACAGCGCAACACCGTGCAGCGAGAGCCGATGCCGTTCGGCGATCCGCTCCAGCCACGCCAGGCGTGGGCCACCGACCATGTAGTTTTCCGGATGGACCTCGAACCACAGACCCTCAGCCTCGCACGCCAGGGCTTGCGCGTAGTGTTCGGCCTTGAGCCCGAGTCCGGCGCCCATTGCGTTGATCCCGTTCATGGTCGGTGGCCTGCGCTTAGTGCTGAGTGGGTGTCAGCGAGCCCATGCCGGTGGGCGTCTTGATCGAGGTGCAGGTGCCGGCCGGGACGTTTTTCCAGCTCATGCCGTCGTAGTCTTTCTTCGAACTGCCGGCGCAGGTGGTGCCGGCACCGGCCTTGCAATCGTTCTTGCCGGCCATCGCGACGCCGTAGCACTTCTCCATGGCGGCGCCACTGGCGGCTTTGCTGGTGGTGTCATCGGCCATGGCAGCACCGGCCAGCGAAGCGAGGGCGAGGGCGGCGGTAAGGCGAGTGAAGTTGTTCATGGTGTTTCTCCAGGGGATGGACCGTGGTGATCTACCAGCGGCTCATGGAGTAATTCGCCGCGCTGGCCGATCGGGTTACAGCACCCTGAAAATATTTTTTGAGGTTTGTCTGGCAGCCCCCTAGGGTGATGAAGTCGTTCCTCGCGCTTGCATCGCAGGTGGCAGCGATGCTTCGATGAAAAAAGAAACCCACTGGTTAATGCCGGTCAGTCAAACCGATTGGGGCTGCTTTGCAGCCCTTCGCGAGCAAGCTCGCTCCCACGGTAAAGTGCTGATTCAAGGCTTTGCGGGAGCCCTGTGGGAGCGAGCTTGCTCGCGAAGGGCCGCAAAGCGGCCCCAAGATGTTGAAACGCTAAACGACAAGAATTAATCCACTGGTGTAACCCTGGCGGCCGATGCAACGAACTAACTCACAGGATGTGCTGGACGAGCGCGAGTCCCAACTGCAGAAATTGCTGCTGAACGGGCTGGCTGGCGACGCCGTGGCGTATCGCGAATTCCTCGCGGCACTGGCGGTGCATGTGCGTGGCTTTTTGCGGCGGCGCCTGGCGCAGCGCCCGACGGAGGTCGAAGACCTGTTGCAGGAGGTGCTGCTGGCGGTGCACAACGCCCGTCACACCTACCAGGCGCAACAGCCGCTGACCGTCTGGGTCCAGGCGATCGCCCGCTACAAGCTGGCCGATCACTTTCGCAGTTACGCGCGGCGTGATTCGCTGCACGACGTGCTGGAAGACGACAGCGACCTGTTCGCCGCCAGCGATGAAGCGCCGGCCGAGGCCAGCCGCGACCTGGGCAAGCTGCTCGGGCAACTGCCGGACCGCCAGCGCCTGCCCATCGTCCACGTCAAGCTGGAGGGCCTGTCGGTCGAGGAAACCGCGCGTCTGACCGGGCTTTCCGGTCCCGCGGTCAAGGTGGGCATACACCGAGGGCTGAAGGCTCTCGCCAGGCTGATTCGAGGTAAAGGCGATCATGAAGACTGATGAACTGATTTCCCTGTTGGCCGCCGGCGAAGGACCGGTGGAGCGCCATGCGCTGGCAAAGCGCCTGGGCGTTGCGCTGCTCGGCGGTGTGGCCTGCGCGCTGCTGCTGATCGTCGCCATTTACGGCGTGCGCAGCGATCTGGCCGAGGTCGTGCGTATGCCGCTGTTCTGGGCCAAGGTCGCCTTGCCTTGCAGCCTGGCGCTGCTCGGCATCGGCTTGACCCAGCGCCTGGCCCGTCCGGGCGTCAAGGGGGGCGCGCTCTGGCTGTTGCTCGGCCTGCCGCTGGTGCTGGTCTGGGTGGGCGCGGCGATCAGCCTTGCCGGCGCGCCGGTCGAGGCCCGCGCCGACCTGATCTTCGGCCGCACCTGGCGTACCTGCCCGCTGCATATCGCCTTGCTCTCGGCACCCAGTTTCATCGCGGTGTTCTGGGCCCTGCGCGGCCTGGCGCCGACCCGCCTGCGCCAGGCCGGTGCCGCCGGCGGCCTGCTGGCCGGCGCCACGGCAACGCTGGTCTATTGCCTGCATTGCCCGGAAATGGGCGTGCCGTTCTGGGGGCTCTGGTATCTGTTGGGGATGTTGCTGCCGACGGTACTCGGCGCGCTGCTCGGGCCACGCCTGCTGCGCTGGTGACCCGCGCAGCAAGGAGCGCTGAACTCAGTTGAGCGGCGTCAACCGGCTCAGTTGCTCTGGCGTTGCAAACCCGAGGGTGCGGTAGCGCGGCGGGTAGACGTCCATCGGCTCCAGCCATTCGCCCAGATGGGTTTCCAGATCGTCCCATTCCACCACCCGGCCATCGGCCGTGCCGTCTTCACGCAACTGCACCAGCGCGACGCGGTCGGTACGCGGCAGCAGGGTGTCGACGGTTTCTGTCCAGCTGCACGCCGAGAAGGTCCGCACGTCGTCTTCGGACTGGCGGAAAAGCTGGTAGGTCGCGACGAACAGGTCCTGCTGGTGCGCTTCATGGATCTTGTCCAGCAACTCCTTCTGCATGTGATAAGCACCTTGCAGCAACACGCGCTCCAGGCTTGCACGGCGTATTTCCAGGGCTTCGTTGCCGGGCGGGAAGGGCACGATGCGCTGATCGTCGTAGGTGTAGACCTGGCTGGACAGCGTGCGGCCGTTTTCCATGGTTTTCTGGCTGACTTCGACCATGTGCAGGATCGCCTCCTCGTCCTTGTCGCCCGCCACCAGCAAGACATCCGTGGTGGGGATCATGAACACCGGTCGGCCCTTGATCGGTGCCCGCTGCAACACGTCCGGCAGCAGCACCCGGCTGGTGTCGTAGCCGTCACCCCAGCGCCCGACATACAGCCCCGGCGCGACCTCGTCGAAAGCATCCGCGGTGGTTTCCCGCAGGTTGTCCATGGCAATCGCCATGGCCTGTTCCATGCTCACGCCCCAGTGTTCCTCGGGACCCTTGGTCAGGGTGGACGTGGCTTCGGGAGAGTCGACCGCCAGCAGCGCCACACAGTCCTTGCCCACCGGCAGTTTGGCCACGCTGTACGGCGCATCCAGGCCTTCGGTACGCACGATGTGCAGGCGGACCTCTTCAAGCATGCCGAGGTTACGAACGACTGGGCGCAACAACGACCTGACCTCCTCGAACGAACGCGGCCCGGTATCGCGGCCTCTGAGCAAGGTCGCTATGTAGCCGTCAAGCGCCGCAGCCCGCTGCGGGCGCTCAGCTTTCTGATAGTCACGGAAGGCGTTGTGCAGGTTGAAGTAGGCGCCATCGCTGTGTGCGATCCGAAAGTCGTCCTGCTCATAGGTGAGGGGGCCACTGAAGCCGGCGTCGCGAGCGGCCTTGATGAACGTTTGGGCGAACCCTTCCTGGGTGAGGGGACGGTTGAAGACTTTGTCGAGCAGGGCGCCGAGCATACGCAAGATCCTCCATGGGTGCGGGCGGTCGATCATGCTTAGAGGGCGAGTGCCGGTAAAGTTTCATTACCGATTATGTGAAGGGTCCTACAGATGCGGGTAATGAAGAGCGCTTTCAGCCGCCACACGGGCGGCTGAAAGCGCTGGATGACTCACTTGCCGCTGGTGACCCGCGTCCACAACCGTGTGCTCAGGCGCATGCCCGAGGGCGTCAGGGTCTGGATCGGGAACAGGCTGTCGAGCACCGCTTGCGGCGGGTAGGCGGCCGGGTTGTCGCGCAACGCCGGGTCCAGATACGGCAGCGAGGCCGCGTTGCCATTGGGGTATTGCACCGCGTTACTGATGCTGGCCATCACCTTCGGGTCGAGCAGGTAGTTCAGGTAGGCGTAGGCGGCGTCCAGGTGCGGCGCGGCTTTCGGGATGGCCACCATGTCCACGGCAATGGTCGAGCCTTCGCGGGGGATGCTGTAGTTCAGGTGCACGCCGTTGTTGGCATGTTGCGCGCTGCCCATCGCCTGCAGCACGTCGCCGCTGAAGCCGATGGCCACGCAGATATTGCCGTTGGCCAGGTCGCTGACGTACTTGGACTGATGGAAATAGCTGATCGAAGGGCGCACCGCGAGCAGCGCGGCCTCGGCTTTTTTCAGGTCGGCGGGGCTTTCGCTGTGCGGGTCGAGCCCCAGCGTGCGCAGGGTGATCGGCAGGATCTGCGTCGGGTTGTCGAGGAAGGCCACGCCGCACTGGCTGAGCTTGCGGATGTTTTCCGGGTCGAACAGCAGTTGCCAGGACTGGGTGACGTCGGTGTTGCCGAAGATCGCCTTGATCTTGTCTTCGTTGTAGCCGATGCCCACCGTGACCCACATGTACGGGATCGCATAGCGGTTGCCCGGGTCGCTGCTCTCCAGCAGCTTCATCAGCTTGGGATCGAGGTTGTTCCAGTTGGGCAGCTTGCTGCGGTCCAGTTCCTGAATGGCGCCGGCCTTGATCAGCCGGGGCAGGAAGTGGTTGGACGGGCTGACCAGATCGTAGCCGCTGCCGCCGGTCATCAGTTTGGCTTCGGTGGTTTCGTTGCTGTCGATCAGGTCGTAGGTGGTCTGGATGCCGGTGCGCCGGGTGAACTCGGTGAGGGTGTCATCGGCGACGTAGCCGCTCCAGTTGGCGATATTGACGCTGTCGGCGGCGTGGGCCGCGAGGCTGAGCAGCGCCGCCGAGGCGGCGAGCAGGCAGGTACGTGTGATCATCTTGCTCTCTCTTTTGTTGTTGCAAGTGTTGTGGCAAGGGGCGCGAACGCCGGGTTCGTCAACGTTCCAGCCGGGCACGGCGCACTTCCCAGGCCATGCGCGCAACCGCGCCGACGTCGAAGAAGGGCCGTGGCGGCAGGTAGCCGGGGTTGGCCTGGCCGAGGACATCGCTGAGCAGTGGCGAGCTGGAGCCGATCGCCATGTCCGCGAGCAAGCGGCCCCACAGTGTTCCGCGGGCCACGCCCGAGCCGTTGCAGCCAGACACGGCGTAGAAGTCCTGGTCGACCCGGGCGAAGTACGGCTCGCCGGAGCGCGTGCCGCTCAGGTGGCCGGTCCAGGTGTATTCGAGGTCCCTGGCGTCGAGGCCGGGGAAGCGCTTTTGCAAACCCTTCACGTGTTCATGCTGGCGACGCTGCAAGCCGGCGCGGTCGAGGTCGGCCTGACGGTATTCCACCGTGTTGCGGATCAGCAGGCGCCGACCCGGCAGCAGGCGCACCGTGGCGCCACCCGGCAAGGTCGACAGCACACCCCAGGTGCGCTCGGCAAACAGGCTCTGCCAGCGCGCCTCGCTCAGCGGCCGTGTGATGCTGGCGCTCAGTTCGAGCGGGAAGGTGCCGCTGCGCCGCACGCCGACCCGGTTCACGAATGCACCCACACAGCCCAGCACCCGGGTCGCCCGGACTTCACCGGCTTCAAGGCGTGCGTGCCAGTGGCCGCCACTGCGTTGCAGGTCGAGCACCGCGCTGTTCTCGAACACCTTCACGCTGGGCGGCAGGCTGTCGGCCAGGCCGCGCACATAGCGCGCCGGTTGCAGCAACGCATTGCCGCCGGCGCAATGGATGGCGCGGGCGTAGAACTCGCTGCCCAGGCGACTGCGCAAGGCGTCGCCTTCCAGGTAGCGGGCGTCGGCGCCGACGGCGGCGAGGGTTTCGATGGCCGCTTCGGCGTGGCGCAGGTGCTCCGGTTTGTGCACCGCGAAGTGATAGCCGCCGTCATCGAATTCGCAGTCGATGGCCAGTTCGTCGATGCGCCGGCGCAGCTCCTGGCCGGCCGCCACGCCAATTCGCGAGGCGACCTGATAGCCGTTGAAGCCGGGCGTGCCGAGCAGTTCGCTCGCCGTCGGCAATTCGTGGCTGACGGCAAAGCCCGAGTTGCGCGCAGAGGCGCCTTGCGCCACGCGCTGGCGGTCGAGCAGGACGATGCGTTGGTCGGGGAACTGCGCCGCCAGGCTGTGCGCCGCCGACAAGCCGGTGATCCCGCCGCCGATAATCAGCCAGTCGGCCTGAAGGTTGCGCTCGAGGCGCGGCCGGGGCGGTGATTCGCCGGCCAGCGCGATCCATCCACAGCGGTTGTCAATTGACATCGGGCTCTCCACAATCAATGCGCCTGGCTTATTGGAATTTATATCGCCAGACACTGAACAAGCCCTAATTTACGAGCGTTGGCGGCAGTCTTCTAACGTTAAAAATTCATTCAAGCATTCTGAAAACGCATGGATAACTTCTTTCGAACACCGTCGCTCCAGGCCCTGCAGGCGCTGGTCCACGTCGCCGACAGCAGCAGCTTTACCGAAGCCGCTCGCCAGTTGCACCTGACCCAGAGCGCCGTCAGCCGGCAGATCCAGCAACTGGAAGAGCATTACCGGGTGGCGCTGTTCGACCGCACCAGCCGCAAGGTCGCGCTGACCGACGCGGGGCGCGAGGTGTATGGGCTGTCCTGCGCGATCCTCAAGGACCTGCGCGCCCTCGGCGAACGGCTGGCGCCGCCGTCGTCGGAGCGGCCGTTCCGCATTCGAATCTTCGTCTCGCTGGCGGTGCGCTGGCTGTTGCCGCGGCTGAGTTCGTTCTACGCGGCCAACCCGGAACTGTGCCTGTCCATCGAGACGGTCAGCGGCGAAGTGGTGGACACCAGCGGCGACTGTGACGCCTATGTGCTGTACCTGCGCGAAGGCCTCGATGGCCGGCCGCTGACGCCGTTGTTCGACGAGTACCTGATTCCGGTCTGCGCGCCCGTGCTGGGCGACGGTCAGTTGCCGCCGCGCTCGCTCGATGATCTGGCCGGCCATGCGCTGATCCACGGCTCGACCGCGCGCCACGAATGGACCCAATGGCTGCAAGCGCAGGCGGATCCTCATCCGCGCAGTTACAAACACCTGCAATTCAACCTCGATGACCTGGCCCTCGATGCGGCGGCCCGTGGCCTCGGCGTGGCCATGACTGACCGCATGCTGGCCCACGACGCGCTGGCCCGCGGCGACCTGATCGTGCCGTTCGGCGAGCCGCTCAAGACCGAGGGCGTCTACGCACTATGGCTCAGGGACAGTGGCGCGGCGCACCCCGGCTGTCAGGCGGTGCTGCGCTGGTTCGAGGAACAACTGGAGCAGACCGGCTCGCGGGACGCGGTCAACTGATCGGCTCCGCTCGATAGAGCCGATCAATCAAACCGTCATATCCCATTGCCATATTGAGCGCCTTTCAATAAGGATAACGGTCGCTCACCATGCTCTTCACGCCGCATCGCCTTGCCCTCTGCGTCGCACTCGCCAGTGCCTCTTTCGTCCCGACCGGTTTCGCCAAGGACTACCTGATCAGCAGCGCCACCCGCGACACGCTGGAACTGAAGAAGGGCGACACCCTCAAGGTCACCGCCCAGGGCAGCATCGTTGCCGGCAGCGATGACGGCGTGATCCTGCCCAAGCAAACCAGCGGCACCACGGTCAGCGTGGACAACGCCGGGATCATCCGCTCCACCGTCGCCCGTGGCATCGACACCAAAAGCGATGGCGAGGACGAAAGCCACTTCGTCATCAATAACCGCGCGGGCGCGCTGATCCAGGGCACCAACGACGGCCTGCGGATCCAGACCAACCCGGTTGCTGGCGGCAGCCTGAAGATCGTCAACGCCGGCACCATCGAGTCCACCGTGGATGGCCAGGCAATCGACCTGGAAACCCTGAACAATCCGAAGTTCACCACCACCCTGACCAACGAAGCCACTGGCGTGATCCACTCGGTGGGCAACGACGCGATCAAGACCGGCTCCAACGCGGTGATCACCAACTACGGGCTGATCCGCACCGACACCGCACCACAGGACAAGGACGGCAAGGACCAGAAGTACGACGGCATCAAGATTGGTGAGTCCACCGGCGTTACTGTCTACAACTACGGCACCGTGAGCGCCGACCGCCACGGCATCGACCTGAAGACCGACGCCACCCTGTACAACTACGGCACTGTCACCGGGCGCAACGGCTCGGGCTTCGGCTCCGACGGTTCCGGCACCGTGTTCAACTACGCCGGCGGGGTGATCACCGGCGCCATTGCCGACGGCAAGATCAACGGCGACGGTGACGGCGTGGACATCGACCTGATCGGCCACATCTACAACGAAGGCACCATTCAGGGCCTCGGCGCCAAGGGCGTCGACAGCGGCGGCCGGCCCAACGGCAGCGAAGGCATCGCCATGGGCGGCGGCAGCATCGTCAACACCGCCACGGGCGTGATCCGCAGCGTCGACAACGGCATCCTGGTGGATGACGGCGCGGAAGGCGCCGGCGTCGCCGCGACCACCATCACCAACTACGGCAGGATCGAAGGCGAGCGCGGTTTCGCCATCAAGCTGATTGGCGACTACGATGACACCGTCACCAACGGCGGCATCCTCAGTGGTGGCAATGGCCTGGCGCTGAGCATGGGCGGCGGCAACGACCACCTGATCGTCACCACCGGCGGCATCTTCAACGGCCTGGTGGACGGCGGGGCGGGGATCGACACCCTGACCCTCGACGGCAGCGGCAGCTTTGGCAACAGCGCCAACTTCGAGAAGCTGGTGGTCAGCGGCGGTCGCTGGACCCTCAGCAGCCAGAACGATTTCAGCCAGGGCGGCAGCGTTACCGCAGGCGCGACCCTGGTCAACCAGGGCAGCATCCTCGGCGCGCTGGTGGTGGATGCCGGTGGCGTTTATACCGGTGGCGGCTCGGTCGGCGGCCTGACGGTCAATGGCAGCCTGCTGACCAACAAGGGGCTGGGCGTGGCCACGGTCAAGGGCGACCTCAACTTCGGCAGCGGCGCGAGCCTGGTGTATGGCGTCAACGCCGACGGCAGCAGCGCGCCGATCGCCGTCAGCGGCACCGCCCGCCTCAACGGCGCGACCCTGCACGTGCAGCCGTCGGCAGGCGAGTACCCGTGGAAGAGCCACTACACCGTGCTCAACGCCGGTGCGGTGCAAGGCACCTTCGGCAAGGTCGAAAGCGACTACGCCTTCCTCACCCCGAGCCTCAGCTATAGCGGCACCTCGGTGGGCCTGGATTACACCCGCAACGACGTGTCGTTCGCCCAGTACACCCAGAACGCCAACAGCGGCGCGGCCGCCCGTGCCCTGGGCAGCCTCGGCAGCGACAGCGCGCTGTACAACGCGCTGCTCAATACCTCCACCGCCACCGCGGGCAACGCCATCGAACAACTGAGCGGCAGCAGCACCGCCAACCTCGCCGGCGCGACGTTGGCCGGCAGCGCCCAGGTCGGCGGCAGCATGCTCAGCGCGATGCAATCGATGGGCAGCACGGCGGGCCTGCTGGTCGGCCTCGATGAACGGGATACCCCGGTCCTCGCAGCCACCGGTCTGCCACAAGGCGTGCGCGACTTGAACGACCCGAACGCTCGCGGCCGGTTGTGGACCCAGGCCCTCGGCAGCTACGGCAAAGTTGACGGCAGCCACGGCGGCAGCGCCCTGAAACAACGCACCGGCGGCCTGGTACTGGGCCTCGACTGGGCGGTGGGCAGCGACTGGCGCCTCGGCGTGCTGGGCGGTTACTCGCGTACTCGCTTGGATGCCACCGCCCTGGACGGCAAGGTCAATAGCTGGCACGCCGGCGTCTACGCCCTGCGCCAGAGCGGCCCGTTGGCCCTGCGTCTGGGCGCCGCCTACAGCGCCCACGACGGCGACAGCAAACGCAGCCTGGACTTCAGCGGTTTCAACGAACGGATCAAGGGCGACTACGACGCCGACAGCCAGCAAGCCTTCGCCGAACTGGGCTACGCCCTGGGCAGCGGACGCTTCAGCGCCGAGCCGTTCGCCAACCTCGGCTACCAGCGCTACCACCGCGACGGCTACCGCGAAAAGGGCGGCGACGCCGCGCTGGCAGTGGATGCCGATACCCAGGACAACCTCAGCAGCACCTTCGGTGTGCGCCTCGCGCATCTCGGTCAACTGGACAACGGCATGAGCCTGACCCCACGCGCCAGCCTCGGCTGGCGCCACACCTACGGCAGCCTCGACACCCGCACCCGCCAGGCCTTCCTCGCTGGCGGCGATGCGTTCAGCGTCGAAGGCAGTGCGCTGGATCGCGACAGCCTGGTGGTTGAAGCCGGGGTGACCCTTGGCGTCAGCGCGCGGCAGTCGGTCGGGCTGGGTTATAGCGGCGAACTGGGCAGCAACAGCCGCAATCATGCGCTGATGGGGCAGTGGGAGATGAAGTTCTAAACAGGCGAACGTGCCGCGCGGGCCAGCCCCGCGGCACTCTCGTTTGATGCCTCAACCACTCACGGCACCGCCGAAAACACCGATCCGGTGATGCGCTCGCTCAGCAATTCCAGCGCGCGCAATCCCGCCAGCGAGTTGCCCGAGGCGTTCAGCGCGGGCGACCACACACAGATGCTGTAGCGTCCCGGTACCACCGCGACGATGCCGCCGCCCACGCCACTCTTGCCCGGCAACCCGACGCGGTATGCGAAATTGCCGGCCTCGTCGTACAGCCCGCTGGTGGCCATGATCGCGTTGACCTGTTGTGCCTGGCGCGGGCTGAGCACCTGTTCGCCACTGTGTGGGCAATAACCGCTGTTGGCTAGAAAGGCAAACGCGCGGGCTACATCCACGCAGTTCATCGACAGCGCGCAGTGGTGGAAGTAGCTGCGCAGCACCGCATCGACATCGTTATGGAAATTGCCGAACGCCTGCATCAGATACGCCATGGCGGCGTTGCGCGCGCGGTGCTGGTATTCGGACTCGGCCACCAGCGCGTCGCTGACAATGCGCGGATTGCCCGCCAGACGGCGGACGAAGTCGCGCATCGACAGCGTTGGCGTGGCGTAGCGGGACTGGTTGATATCGCAGATCACCAGCGCCCCGGCGTTGATGAAGGGATTGCGCGGTTTGCCTTTTTCCGCTTCCAGTTGCACCAGCGAATTGAACGCCTGCCCGGACGGCTCGTAGCCCAACCGCGACCAGATCGCCTCGCCGCTGTGGCCGATCGCCTGGACCAGGCTGAACACCTTGGAAATGCTCTGGATCGAGAACGGCGTCTGCGCATCGCCCGCGCAATGCACCTGACCGTCCAGGCCGTGCACGGCGATGCCCAACTGGTTGGGATCTACCTGCGCGAGGGCCGGGATGTATTGCGCCACCTGGCCGTGGCTGAGCAGCGGGCGGACCTGGTCGAGGATGTCTTGCAGCAGTGCTTGCATCGGGAAATGCCTGGAGTGCGGGGGTGTGGGTTCAGACGATGGTGGGTGAGGGTGGAGCACATCGGGATGTCAGGGTATCGAACTGGAGGTCGACGGTGCGCTCGCCAAGAACTGGCAGGTCGGCGCCGGCTATACCTTCACCAGCTGAAGCCGGGCACGACCTATCGGCTGTCGGGGGACAGTGTTGAACTGTCCCCCCCGTCGCGGAATCCATTTCGCTGACAACTTCATGCCTCTGGCATCGTCGTCACTTTAGAAGTCGTATTTCAGCCCCAGCGTCGCGTTCCGTGGTTCGCCGTAGTAGCCGTAGGCCAAGGTCTGAATGGCCGTGTAGTACTTCTTGTCGAAGATATTGCTGACATTCAAGGTTGCCGAGAGGTGATCGTTGAAGCGATAACGGGCCATGGCGTCGGCGACGAAATAGTCGTCCTGCGTAGCCTTGCCTTTGAGTGCGGTGTAGGCGACCGCCATCTTCGAGTTCCAACGCAGGCCCGCGCCAATGGTCAGGTCGCGTAGCTCGCCCTCAAAGCGGTAGGTGTTCCAGAGCCGGACGGTGTCTAACGGGTAGTAGGTCAGTTGACGGACACCGTCAGCATTTTCGCTTCGGGAGTGGCTGTAGCTGCCACTGACGTTCCATCCCGGCAACACCTCACCAGAGAGCTCCAGATCATAGCCGTTGGTTTCCGTACCGCTGATGGCACGGTAGTAACTGACCCCGGAAACACTACCGGCACGTTCTGTGGCGTTGTCGCGCTTGACTTGATAAACCGCCGCATTGGCGTTC
The DNA here is from genome assembly GCF_903166565.1 of Pseudomonas sp. Marseille-P9899. Lineage (NCBI taxonomy): Bacteria > Pseudomonadati > Pseudomonadota > Gammaproteobacteria > Pseudomonadales > Pseudomonadaceae > Pseudomonas > Pseudomonas sp. Marseille-P9899. The sequence continues at coordinate 1,968,367 of NZ_CAESCG010000001.1, read as the reverse complement.
AAGCGCCCGTCGTAGAACTCACCTTTCCAACCCATCTCATAGTTGGATCCCACTTGTGGGTCGATCACTTTGCCATTGATATCCGAAACGCTGTTGGGCTGGAAAATATCGGTGTAGCTGGCGTAGAGCGACTGTTCCGGGGTGAGGTCATACACGACACCCGCATAAGGAGTGACCTCGCCGTGCGTGCCGTAGGTCGATGTGACCGAGTAGGTGGAGGTTGGAATGGCTGTCAGGTTATAAAACGTGTAATCGGAAACGCGGGCGCCAAGGATCACATGGAAATCGTCCAGCGGATTCAGGCGTGTTGCTGCGTAATAGCCGCGCTCGATAGTGTAGGTGTCGAAAATCAGCACGTGATTGTCGTTGGCGGTCGGTTGTACCTGATCCCAGGCGAAGATATTGACTGTCGGGTAGCTGGAGCCGTAGGCGTCGTGATTGTTCTTGTAGCGCTGAAAGTTGTAGCCGACGATGGCCTGGTGTTCTCTGCCGAATAGTGTGAACGGGCCTTGGACATTCACCTCCAGCGATTTCTGAGTCTGGTCGACCTGGACGTTGTTCAGGATTTCTGCAGTGACATTGCCCGTGGCCTTGTCGACGCCAGACGTCGGGGTGGGGTACACGGAGGCACCTGAAATGTGCCGGTTAACATCCATGTAATTTCCACCGACACTCAGTTTCCAGTCCCCTGCCAGTTGCTGGTCGACATTGAAGAAATAGTTTGTGGTATCGAACTCCGTAGTGCTCCAGGGCGCGCCGGCACTGGTGGAGCGCGAGAAGTGGGTTTGAGATCCATCGCTATACATCAAGGGCACGCCAGAAACGCCATGCACTTTGTACTTCTCATAGTCGATGCCGAAGCGGGCGGTGGTGGTGTCCGTTAGATCGGCTTCGAACACCCCATAGAGGACGTCCTTGGCCTGGCTGTAGTCATCGGTAAAGGTGTCATTGTCTTGCTTGGCGGCCACCAGGCGGGCACGCAGTTTGCCGCTGTCGAGTAATGGCCCCGAAACATCGACCTGGCTGCGCTTGTAATCCCAGCGGCCAACACTGCCTTCCACACTGGCCTGGAAAGTCTCGGTGGGCCTCTTGCGAACCATGTTGACCACGCCGCCAGGAACGCCCGCACCCGTCATCAGGCCCGTAGCGCCACGGACGATCTCTATCTTGTCGTAGATCGCCATGTCTGCCAGGTTCTGGGTCATGGTCTGGGTCTGGTTCTGCAGACTGGTCGTCACGCCGTCGTACTGGTATTTGGTGATTTCGCTACCACGTGAATAAATGTTGAATCGCTCGGAGGAGTCGCGCGAAATCGTGACGCCTGGTGTCTGCTCCAGGACATCAGTGATGCTCTGTAGCGCTTGGTCATCCATGCGCTGGTGTGTGACAACGCTGATCGACTGCGGGGTTTCCTTGATCGACAGGTTCATCCTGGTCGCGGTGCTGGTTGTGCCAGTGGTATAGGATCCCGTCCCTTCGGTAACGCTACCTGTTTCCTGTCCCTTGATACTCAAAGGGCTAAGTTCCATCGCGTTTGTCTGTGGAGCAGTGGATACCCAATAGGTCGTTTCATCCACTTTCTGCGCGTGCAAACCGCTACCACTCAGCAGAATTGCGAAGCCCTGTTCGGTGCTGTACGCCCCATTCAACCCTGCTGTGGTGAGCCCCGCTGTCAGGTTGGCGCCGAACGAAACCACCACACCGGCATCGCCGGAAAAACGGGTCAGCGCCGCTCCCAATGGACCGGCCGCTATGGTGAAGACTTTCTGCTGCGTAATGGCTTGAGCCGGGGCGGCGCTGGCGTCGTTTGGGGTCAGGGCCAGACAGTGCAGCGCCAGACTTGCCGAAAGTATGGCCTTGGTCAGTGGCGATTTTCGCGGCAGAAATTGGCGTTCACCGACGACCTTGGTTTGCTGGGAGTACATGCATTCTCCTGATATGTCTTGCAGGGTTTATAAATTCAGGAGTAGGTCGAACGGCGGAGGGCATTTCTACAGAACGTCGGCATTTATTTTTTGCGGGTCAGACTTTTTTGATCACCCGGGTCCAGAAACGTGTGCGTTGCACGACCGTAACCGGAAGCGCACGAGCGACAGCGGCGAGCGCCGCGGCGATGTCGTCCAGCGGGAAAGCGCCCGACACCAATAACCTGGCAACATCATCCGAGTAGCCAAGGTAGCCTGAATGATATCGGCTCAGTTCATTCAGCAAGCGATACAGGGGCCAGGAATCAATCAACAAGCGACCCTCCACCCACTCTTCGCTGCCCGCTTCAGACGCTTGTATCGGTCCGAAATTGCGGCGGCTGATATTGATCGCTTGTCCGGCCTCGATCAATTGTGTCTGGCCATCGTCAAGGCGAATCTGCACAGCATGTTCGGCCACGCTTACAGCAGTACTGGCGTTATTTTGGCGGACATTGAAACGGGTACCCAACGCCTGTATATCGCCCTCGGCGCTGCGCACGATGAAGGGCCGCGAGTCTTTACCTGTGGTTATCTGGATCTCTCCGGCGCGCAGCCTGATCAGCCGCAACTGGCTACTGAAGTCGATATCCACGGCCGTCGAGGTGTTGAGTACGAGTCGGGTGCCGTCGGCCAATTGCAGGCCGCGTCGCTCTCCAACCCTGGTTCGCTGGTCGGCCAGCCACAGCGGCGCCTGCCGGTAGCTAGACCAGCCAAGGCCACCGACCCCGCCGATCAAGATCAAGCTTTTAACCACTGAGCGTCGGCTCAGTTGTGGGATTGTCACCGGCGCATGGTCGAGCGACTGATAAGCCACTGCTCCAGGTAAATTGCCTAACTGGGCCTGGAGGTTTTCAACGCGCTGCCATGCCCATCGGTTGGTCGGGCTGTCCGTGTGCCACTTCTGCCAGGCGAGTTGCAACTCGGTGTCATCCGGTGCTCCTGTCCGCTGAGCCAGCCATTGCGCAGCGGCCCGCAGGGCAAGGCGTTTGTCATCTGCGGTCACAGTTCGTATTCCAGTGTGAACAACAGACAGTGCTCGGTTGCCTTGGCTACGTATTGCGTAACTGAACTGACAGAAACACCGAGCCTTGTTGCGATTTCCTTGTAGCCAATGCCTTGCAACTGTGAGAGCAGAAATGCCTGTTTCACCTTGCGACCCAAGCCGTCGAGCATTGCATCTACAGCATGGAGGGCCTCGATCATCAGCAGTTTTTCTTCCGGTGATACGACGTGGGCTTCCGGTTGCAGTGCCAGTGCTTGCAGGTAAGCCTGTTCGAGGGCCTTGCGCCGAAAGCTGTCGATCATCACCCGTCGTGCAACGGTCGCCAGGTAGGAGCGGGGCTTGAGCAACGGCGCTGTATAGGGTCCGTTACGTTCGCTGAGCAGCAATCGGACGAAGGTATCCTGCGCCAGATCGTCGGCTTGATGTGAGCATCCCAGGCGCAATCGTAACCATCCAAGTAACCAACCATGATGGTCACCGTACAGCGTGGCAATGGACTGATGTGTGGCGTGGGAAGGGATGTCGGACGACATGGTCAAAATACATGCAGTTGAGAATTAATCGCAATTTATCGTAAGGGCCATTTGATAGCAATTCGTGAGTTGAAATCCAGAAAAGAGGGTGTGGGGTCAGACGATGGTGGGTGGGGCGGAGCACATTGTTGGTTGTGCTGACGCAAATCGACCCCCTGAAGGGCTTCGGTTAATTCCACGACCACACTCTTCATGAAAGGACAGAAAACATGAACGACATGGAACTCCTGGCGCGTCTGAAAGCGCACGAGCCCTTTGGCATCTCGATGGTTCAGCGGATTGCGTTGTTTGGTTATCAGCGGGCGGTAGAGACGCTTGAGCGGTTTGAAGCGCAAGGGGTGATTGAGCGGGATGAAGTTACTTCGTTGTGGAGGTTGGTGGGCAGGGGATCAACCGTTCAGTGCCAGCAGCGCCCTGGCGTCGGCTCAGCACAACCTCTGTTGAACAGCCTTCAACACCGCTTCGATGTACCAGGTTTCGACGCCGATGGCGACGGCCTCACCGGGATCAAACACTAGTTCGATTTGTGTGGTTATGTCTTGTTTGAGTAGCAGTTGCTGCGCGTCTTCCAGATACCTGCGTTTACCGGTGAGCCAAAGTCGTTGTTTGCCCGTCAGCAATGCAAGGGTTTGCGGGTAGGTGCACTGCAGTTTTCGACGCAAATTGATCAGCGCCGGTTTGTCGCCCCGGTCAATTGCCGGGGTCAGTACATACTGGTTGCCAGACGCTGCTTTCAGGTCGTATTTGTCTTGCAGGTATTCATCGACACTCATGCAACTGACGACCGTCTCACGTTCGCCCGTGATGACGTTGATCAGATGCGCGTTAAGACCGACGTAGCAGAACTCCGTCATGCCATGGACGACGTAATCCTCGCTGTTACTGCGAATAACCCAGTAATCACCGTTGGCGGAAAGCTCACATGACTGAATGACAAAACGCTCAGGCTTGCCATCTCTCATGGCACCGTCATAAAGGCCAAGCACGATTTTGCAGGCTTGTTCTGCGGTTAACACTGCATTGTGCTCCGTCACGCTTTGCCAAAGCCAAACAATGAACGCAGCCAGCCGGTCGGCTTGCGTTCATAGAAGGGGGCGGTTTCATGCAGGAAGTAGTCGCTAAGACCTGATTCACCGTGGTGAACGCGGTACAGGTCAACGACCTCGCCATCCGGGACCGTGTCCCCTGCAACGTTACCGGCTTCGCGCATGGCCAGTTCAACATCGCCGTCCGCTTCGATACCAATGACCAGATGGGGTTTTTCATCAGACGATGCGTTATGCATCAATGCCAGAAACGCACGCTTTACGTTGCGATGCCTGGCAAGTAAGTGGGTGAGCGAGCTGACCATCTTCGACGGATATTGCGACGGCTGTCCGAGCAGCACCCGAGTGTCTTTTTCGACCGTGCGCTGCGTCGATTCGTGGCCGATCCCATCGGAGAGAATGTGGCGCACTTCATCCGGGAAAAACTCTTTCCCATAGGGAGACTTTGGATTAAGGAAAAGAGGTGCACCCTGTGTGATTTCAAATAGAGATCTGGCCGGGATCTCTATGTAGGACTCTTCGCTATCTATGGATCGTTGCAGCGTTTGCAACGAGGAAAAAAACGGTATGACAGCGGATCCGTCGGGCTTTTGCCAATGCGCGATAGTGATGCTGCTGCCTGCCTCAAGATTGGCTTGACCTTCATCGGTACCGGTCGTGCCGAGGACGTAAACAGTGGAGTTCAACAGTGTCTTGAAAAAATCAGGGCGGTTGGCCGGCTCATCTGCGGCCAGCCTGAGTGACTTTTCAAGGGCGTTTTCTTGTTTGGTATCCATGGTGTCCATCGGCAGTTCCATCAAAATGAACAAAAAGTGATTGGCAAAGAGCGGCTGCTTCTGGCTCCTTGCGCTGGTCAAGTGGGCTGCATACGCTCTGGTAGTGCCAATCGGTATAGGAAGGTCATATGGAGAGTCGCACAGCGCTGGAAATTGAGAGGGTTGCTTACGATGAGTTCCTTATTCAGTGGAGCCAAGGGGGCTTTGCGCAACAGAGGCTCGGTCAAGCGTTCTACAATTTTTTTACCTTCACAAACTCGCGGATCAGGCCGTTCTGCGTAACCTCTATGAGGCTGATGGTAAAAAAGCTATCGCCCTGATCGCACAATACTTTGAAATCAGGTAGCAGTCGCCTCCGACCAGCAGAGGAGGTGTATTGGCTAATTCGCAAAGCGCTACTCAGCGGCTGGGACAAAGGCAAGAGTTGTGGCGCCCTACCGTTCCTTTAGGCTTTCCGTCACGATATCGACCAAAATGCTGATCGATGGAGCCGCCATGCGTATCGTCCAAGATTCTCGCTCAGATGAAATCCTCAGGCTTGAGCATCTACTGGAGGGCTTCAACTACACCGTCTGGGTAAATACCTACGGGCCTTTTGACCTGAGTAGAACACTTGAGGAGCAACTGTTCAATTCCATTGGCAAGGATGTAGTTATTGGTGGTCGGTCGTATGTGGCTGCAAGCGAAGCCCGCAGGGATATCACAGAGCAATTGCTGCATCTGGGAGATGGGGGCTATGGTCCAAAAGATTTAGAAGCAAAGCGTTCAGAAATTCTGATGCTTCTAGAGGTTCTGTTAATGCGTGTAAACCTCGATCAAGCCAGCGTTGTTGGTTCATTCTGGCTCTCTAAAGGCCACCCGGCTTACCCAGTGTTCTGGGAATTCTCTTTCGATATCCACGCCAATGGGAAACGGTGGATTCTGATGGGTAGCAGCAGCGATTAATAAAATGGGACGAAAAGGTGAGGGAAAGGACGTGCAAGGGGAAAAGGGGGCAAATTTATTTTTCGAGGCTGATGAGTTAGCGAAAATAAATTTATCCTCTTTTATTTACCTTTTACTCAGTTACTTCTGCTCTTTCGGGATTTATCAAGATTCTAGTTTCAGAAATTGACATAAATTGAGGTGTGCGTGTGAATAGATACTCAGGGCGTCCTTTTTTAAAGCTTTTAGAGAACTATGTTCTAGATGTTCTAGGTTTTTTGGGGGAGGGAGATAGCAGGTTGTTAGTCCAGATGCAGCCAAAACTTGCTGAGGTGTACTCGATGGAGGGGACTTGGCAAGAAATTGTTAGTGTGCAGATGGATTTTCCTGATTCTTTTCCTGAGAAGATTAAATTGATGTGGGATAGCTACCTGAGACAAGCTTTGGTTCATGGGGTTACGGGTAGCCCTCAAGAATTTGCGGTTATTTTTGTTGACCAAAACTTCCCAGATATTTGACGGTGGAGCGGAGGAAAAGCGGAGAAAAGGTACAGATTTATTCATCGAGGTTGATGAGGTGACGGAAATAAGTCTGTCCCCTTTTTTCTTTTTTCTCTCGCCGATTCTTGGCCAGGTCGGCAGTGCCCACTGCACTGCGGACGCCACTCCCTATGTGAAAAATGGCTTACCCACCGGTTAATGTCAGTCAGTTAAACCTGTTGAGGCTCTTCGCGAGCAAGCTCGCTCCTACAGGAGCGAGCTTGTCGGGGCGCCGAGTTGTCGCGAAGGGCTGCAAAGCAGCCCTAATCGGGTTAACAGATTGGCATTAACCCACCGCCCTACCAGCTGTAACTCACCTTAGCCGTAACCTCTCGCCCCGGGTTATAGAAGTTCGCCGTACCGGAACCCACCACATGCTGCTCATCCAGCAAGTTGCTGACATTCACCGCAAGCTCGGTGCCCTTGGCAATCTGGTAGTTGAAAGCAGCGTCAAACAACGTGGTGCCGTCGCTTTTTCTAGTGTTGGCCGCATTCAGGTAATAGGCGCCGACGTAGCGCGCGCCGAGGCCGACGCTGACGTCCGTGCCGGGCACGCTGTAGTAACTCCACAGCGAAGCGGAATGCTTCGGTGCGGTGGTGAACTCATTACCCTTGAGAGAGCTGCCGTCGTACAAAGAACCACGCAGAACTTCGGACTTCATGTACGAGTAGCCGCCGACCAGGCTGACGTTCTGCGTCACTTGCGCCTTGGCTTCCAGGTCGAGGCCGCGCATCCGCGATTCGCCCACTGTCTGCTGCTCGATGATGCCGCTCGGCAGGACCACAGCGATGGTGACGTTTTCCTGGGTCAGGTCGTAAATGGCGGCCGAGAACAGCGCGTCCATCCCCATCGGCGAATACTTCACGCCCACTTCGTACTGTTTGCCGGTCTGCGGTGTAACGCCCACCTGGGGCGGCGAGACGGACTCGACCATGCTCACGTAAGTGGAAACCTCATCGTTGACGATGTAGGTCAGCGCACCGCGGTAAGAAGTCTCGGAGAAGGTGTCGTTATCATCAAATTGCACTGGGCTGGAGTACAGGTTGTAGCCCTTGCTGGAGAGTTTCATCGAGTCGTTGCGCACGCCGGCGGTGACGATGAAACGCTCGTAGAACGACAGGTTCTGCTGGAGGAATACCGCTTTGGTGGTGGCGCCGTTCTTTTTCGCGGTATAGGGCGTAAGTGCGCTTGAAACGCCGGTGAACACCGGGTTGGCGATGTCGATCGAGGACACCAGGTCGTAAACGGAACGCTCCTTGGTCGACGAGTCGAGATACTCAACGCCCACCAGGGTGCTGCTGTCGATGTTCTCGAAGCGGGCATCGTATTGCAGCATCAGGTTGCCGTTGAACTGGTTGGCATCGCTGTCCGCCGCCAGCAGATAGCGGGGAACGGTGGTGCCGACGCGCGAGGCGTTATCGCTCAGGTAGACGTAGCCATAATCGTCGGTCAACTGGCTGTAACGCAGGTTGCTGCGCAGCACGAAGCCGTTGTCGAAGTCGTGGGTGACGTTGCCGCTGAGGCTGGTGCGCTCGACATTGTGGTAGTTGAAGCCGGGCTCACCATAGAAGTCGCTGCGGTCGTATTCCTTGTCCAGCGGGTAGCCGCCACTGTTTGGCGAGCTATCGGTTTTCAGGTAGTCCAGCACCATGGTCGCCGAGGTGTAATCGGTGGGCGCCCAGGTCAGGCCACCCATCAGCAGGCGGTTGTCGTCCTGCGAGTGGTCGTACTCGCGGTCGCTGTTTTGCACTTTGGCGGTAAAGCGGCCGGCCACGGTTTTGTCATCGTTGAGCGCATCGCCCACATCGACGCCGGTCTCGATATGGTCAAAGGAGCCGTAGGTCACATAGCCCTGGCCAAACTGCTCGAAGCGCGGCTGTTTGCTCACGAAGTTCACCGAGCCACCGGGGTCCGCCGGGCCAAACAGGGTGGAGTTGGCGCCGCGCAGAATCTCGATGCGCTCATAGGCGAAAGGATCTTCGCGCACGCCGCGCATCGAACTCAAGGTCAGGCCGTCACGGTAGGTGGTGGCCTGGAAACCGCGGATCTGGAAATAGTCGTTGCGGTCGTCCGACCCATAAAAGTCGCTGATCACGCCCGGGGTGTATTGCAGCGCTTCTTCCGTGGTGCTGACGCTGCGTTGCTCCATTTCCTTGCGGGTAACCACCGACACGGAGGCGGGGGTGTTGAGAATGCTGGTCGCCACCTTGCCGCCGACCCAGAGTTCCTTGGCGACCACCGAGTTGGTGTCGTCGTCGGCATTCACCTTGACCTTGGCATTGACGATCAGGGGCGCGAGGCGGAAGTCCTCGACGTCGGTGGCGCCGAGTTCGAGCGGGCCGGCAGCCTTTGGTTGAGGGATCAGCAGATAGGCGTTCGGGCCTTGCTGCTCAATCTGCAACTCGCTTCCTTGCAACAGCGATGACAGGGCTGCCGCGGTGTCGAGAGTGCCGTTTACGCCCGCAGTGGTGCGGTTCGCTACGCTCGCCGCATCGAAGGAAAGGCTGATGCCCGCCTCGCGGGCAAAGCGGTCAAGCGCCGGGGCCAGTGGGCCGGCCGCGATGTTCCAGTGCTGGACCTGATTGCGCGGCTCAGCGCTTGAAGACTGCGCCAGCGACGGCAGGGCGTAGCTGCTGACGACCAAACCCAGGATCGCACTGCGTAGGGCAATGTTTAAGGGATGGCGCTGTGGAACCGGGGACGGACTCATTTTCTCGCTCCATGGAAGGGGATTGGCAGACTGGCCTGTGTTTCGGCCTTCCTTACAGGTCGAGCGAGAATGAAAAATCCCCTCATTTATTTTTCAGCCAAGAGAGAGGAGCAGTTGGACTCAGCCGGCAGCGCTCAATGTCACCCAATAACGGGTCCGATAATCAACGCGCAGACGCAGTGACTGCGCGACCAATGCCAGGACCTGATCGTTGTCGGCGAGCTGAAAGGTGCCGGAGACGCGACGATCAGCCACCGCCTCGGCGCAGCGCAAAACGCCTGGGCGGTAGCGCGACAACTCCTCGATAAAATCACCGAGGCGCATATCGCGCGCGCTGATCACCCCGTCGCTCCAGCTCCATACATCGAGGCCGTTATCCCTGAACTCACGGGCGCCATTGGCGGTGAACAGCAGTTGATGTCCGGCCTGGACGCTGTTGCTGTCGCTGCCGGCAAGGGTGTGACTGGAACCAGGAAACACCGTGACCGCGCCGCCCTGAACCGCGAGCAGGGTGCCGTCGTCACGCTCGCGCGCCAGGAAGCGGGTGCTCTGGGCGCGGATGATTCCGTCGCGTGTTTGCAGCCAGAAGGGTCGCGCTTGCGCCGAGTGTTCGTCGGCGCCGACATTCACGATGATTTCGCCCCGGCGCAGGATGATCAGGCGACGCTGTGCGTCGTAATCGCTGTCGACCGCGCTGTCGCTATTGAGCTGGATAAGGCTCCCATCATCCAGTTGGAAGTGTCGTTGCTCGCCGGTGTTGCTGTGCTGCTGTGCAAGCATGGCCGGCAGTGGTGTGTAATCCCGGCCGAGCCAGGCCGCGCCGCCAACAGTGGCCAACAGGCCCAGGAGTTTCAGGCTTTGCCGTCGGCGCATTCCCCGGTGGCTGCCATTGAGGGTCTGTCGGGCCAGTTGCGCCGGAATGCCGGCGAATTCATCTCCCAGCGTTTCCACACGCTGCCACGCCAACAGATGCTCCGGGCGCTGCAGCAGCCATTGTTCAAATGTGCGTTGTGTTTGCTCATCGGCCTGATTGAAGCGCAGGCACCCCAGCCAGTGGATCGCCTGGTCGACAACAGCCTGATCCAGCGCCTGCGGCTCACGCATCGACATAACGCAAGCGATAGCAATGTTGCAGGGCCTTGGCCAGGTCGCGTTCCACGGTCGCGCGGGAAACGTCCAGCTTTGCGGCGATTTGCGTACAGCTCAAACCGTCAAGCTGGGCAAGTAGAAAGGCTTGGCGAACCCTTGGTTTAAGCATGTCGAGCATGCGGTCTATCCGCTCGAGGGCATCAAGAATCAGCAGCCGGCTTTCTGCCGAGGGCACCTCTTGTTGAGGCAGCAACGCGACGCTTTCCAGATAGGCGCGTTCGAGTTCGCGACGGCGATACTGATCGATCATCAGCCCACGGGCGATGCTGCTCAGATAAGCGCGGGGTTCGCGCAAGGGGCTTGATTGACGGGATTTGAGCAGCCGCACGAACGTGTCCTGCGCCAGGTCCGCTGCGTGTTCGCGGCATCCCGTGCGTTGGCTCAGCCAGCCGTGTAACCACGAGTGGTGGGTGCGATAGAGCAGCCCCAGATCTGCAGTACCTAGCGTATCGTCGCTGCGCATCGGCATCCCGAAAAGTACATGATTGATAATTACTCGCATTCTACTCACGCCAACAGGCGTCACGCAAATGCCCGGGTGCCCAGCGTTTGCGCAGGTCAGCCCGGCCTGCTCACCGGCCGTTGTCAGTGCACCGGCACGTTGCTAACATTTGCGACTCATTACCGTCTGCATTTGCATCTAAATATCAGGAAGTCTTCCAATGGATGGCGCATCGTCGCGCGAGTCGGTATTGCATCGCGATTTCACGGTTCTCTATGTCGATCACCATTCCTGGCTGCAGAACTGGTTGTATCGGCGTATTCGCTGCCGCAGCGATGCCGCCGATCTGGCGCAGGACACCTTCCTGCGCCTGTTTCGCACGTCAGCCACGCCGCTGGCGCCGGACCTGCGTCAGCCCCGAGCCTATCTGGCGACGGTGGCCAGGCGGCTCATGCTCAACCTGCACCGGCGGCGTTCTGTCGAAGAGGCCTGGTTGCAGACGCTGGCTGAATACACCGAGCAAACCGGGCTGTCGGTCGAGGAGCAATGGCTGATCCGGGAAGCGCTGCAGGCGGTTGACACACTGCTGCATGGCCTGCCGCCGGCGGTGCGGCGGGCGTTCCTGTTGTCGCAACTCGATGGTCATACCTATGCCGAAATCGCCCAGATGCTGAATGTCACGGTGCGGACCGTGCAGCGTTATCTGACTCAGGCGATGGAGCAGTGCATGGTGCTGGCGATGACCGAGGCGTTATGAGCGAGGCACCGCTGGAGCAAAGCGTGGTTCGCGAGGCGGCGCGCTGGTTCATTCGCCTGCACGAGGCCGGGCCTGATGCCGCGCAGCGAACGCGCTTCGAGCAGTGGCGCAGCCAGCACCCCGATCATGAACGTGCCTGGCAGCTTGCCCAGCGGGTCAGCCAGCAGTGGAAGGGAATTCCGGAAGGTGTCGGGGTGCGCACGCTCGATCGCGCCGACCGACTGAGCCGCCGCGCCGGACTCAAGGCGCTGATACTGCTGATGACTGCGGGGCCTGCCGCGCTGATGGTCTGGCGCCATGGCGCCTGGTCGGCGGACGAGCGAACCCTGGTCGGCGAGCAGCGACAGATCGACCTTCCCGATGGCACCCGTCTGAACCTGAACACCGGCAGCGCCGTCGATATCGTCTTCGATGCCCAGCAGCGGCTGATCCGCCTGCGCTCGGGAGAAGTGCTGGTCACCACCGGGCAGGATCAGCTCAACCGGCCGCTGCGGGTACAGACCGAGCAGGGCAACGTGTACCCGGTCGGGACACGCTTCAGTGTTCGCCTTGAAGACGACGACAGCCTGGTCTGCGTGTTTGGCGGCGCGGTCGACATCTGCCCGAACAGCCGCGCCGAGGCCACCCGCGTGAGCGCCGGCAACCAGGTCCGTTTCGACAGCCAGGAGGTGATGGCCGCGCAGCCCCTCGTGCCCGGCAGTGATGGCTGGAGCATGGGCGTGCTGCGGGTCGAGCGCATGCCGCTTGCGGCGTTCACCCGGGAACTGAACCGTTACCGGCCCGGTTGGGTGCGCTGTGATCCGCAGATTGCCGACCTGCTTATCAGCGGCGCCTTTCAATTGAGTGATACCGATCTGGTGCTCAGCGCCGTGGCCCGGGCCTTGCCGGTCAGTGTGGTGTACCGGACGCGCTATTGGGTCACGCTGCAGCCCCGGTCGGTCTGAAAAAAGTTTCGTATCGCCTGTCCTGTTTTTCAACGCTGGCGTGTCCTTTCAGCAAACAGGTCTTATCGATACGGAGCGTTCATGGGTTTTTCATCTGGTTATTCTTCCCTTGCCTGCGCGGTGCGCGGTGCCACCCTGGCGCTGAGTGTGCTCGCGAGCCCGGCGTTGATGGCGGCGTCTTCTCAGCATTTCTCCATCCCGGCGGGCCCGCTTGGGCAAGCACTTTCGAGCTTCGCGGCGACGGCGGGGATCAACCTCGCCATTGATCCTGCGCTGGTGCAGGGTCGGCAGAGCCAGGGACTGGAAGGCGACGTTGCGCTTGCCACCGGTTTCGCCCGGCTGTTGTCGGGCAGCGGGCTGCGCGCGGTGTCTCAGGGTGATGGCGTGTATGTGCTGGAGCCCTTGCCGCGCAGCGACGCCTCGATCGAGATCGAGCCGGTCGAGATCGACGCAAGCCGCCAGGCCCAGGAAAACGGCACGGGGCCGGTGGCCGGTTACGTGGCCAAACGCACGACGATCGGCACCAAGACCGATACCCCGATCAATGAAATTCCGCAGAGCATTTCGGTGATCACCCGCGACGAAATGGACCAGCGCGGCGTGCAGGACTTCAACTCCGCCGTGGCCTACACGCCGGGCATCCGGGTGCTCGACTACGCAGGCGGTCAGGGTGCGCCGGACATCTTCATGCGCGGTTTTCGCGCGTTCAACCTGTTCGGTATCTATCAGGACGGGCTGCGTTCAGGCTTCAACCAGTACGACACCAATTTCGAGACCTTCGGCCTTGAGCGCCTCGATGTGATCAAGGGGCCGGCCTCGGTGCTGTTCGGGCAGATGGCGCCGGGCGGGGTCGTCAACATGACCAGCAAGCGGCCACAGGAAACGCCGATCCGCCATGTGGAAGTGCAAGGGGGCAGCTTCGAGCGTCGCCAGTTCGGGCTGGATATCGGTGACCAACTGGACAGCGCTGGCACCCTGTTCGGGCGTGTGGTGATGCTGCAGCGCGACAGTGGCACCCAGGTCGATCATTCACCAGACGATCGCACCTACATTGCGCCGTCGCTGACCTGGAAACCCGACGACGCCAACACCCTGACCCTGCTCACCAGTTACAACAAGACCAAAACCGGCGGTTCGGAACAGAGTTTTCCGGCAATCGGTACGGTGCTCAAGAGCCCCTACGGTCACATCGATTCGGACATTAACCTGGGCTGGAAGGGCAGCTATTACCACGTCGAAACCACCTCGGTCGGCTCAATCTACGAGCACCTGTTCGACAACGGCTGGAAGTTCCAGCAGAACCTGCGCTACATGCATTCCCGGGTCGGCTACCTTTCCAGTGGCCCGGATGCGGTGCTCAACGACGACGGCCGTACGCAGGATGTGGGGCTGCAGTACCGCCCGAAAAACAGTGACACGTTCATGGTCGACAACAATATCCAGGGCAGCTTCAACACCGGACCGATACAGCACACGCTGATCGCCGGACTCGACTATTCCCATTACAAGGCCGCAGAAACCCGCCGCAACGGTGACCCGGACCCCGACTTCGAAATGATCGACCTGTACCGCCCCGTTTATGGCGGCGGGGCGATCTGGTACGACCCTTTGCAGCGCGATGAGCGCAGCAAGATGCAGCAGGTCGGCCTGTACCTGCAGGACCAGATCAAGCTGGGTCAATGGGCGTTGACCATTGGCGGTCGTGAAGACTGGGCCGAGGGCCATGAACAGGGCCTGTACTTCGGCCCCGAGAAGACCGACAACCGCCAGCGCGACCATAAATTCACCGGGCGTATTGGCCTGGCGTACCTGTTCGACAACGGCATCACGCCCTATGCCAGTTACAGCACCTCGTTCCAGCCCAACCCGAATGCCGATATTTCCGGCACGCTGTTCAAACCCACCGAAGGCAAGCAATACGAAGTCGGAATCAAATACCAGCCGCCCGGCTACAACAGTTCGGTCACGGTATCGGCGTTCGACCTGACCCAGAAAAACGTCACCACCGCAGATCCGCTCAATTCGGGCTATTCGGTGCAGAGTGGTGAAGTGCGTTCTCGCGGCATTGAGGTCGAAGGCAAGGCGAGCCTGACAAGCAACCTGAATGTGCTCGCGTCATACGCCTACACCGATGCCCGGATCACTGAAGACACCAGCTACAAAGGCAACACCCCGCGGGCCATTCCTCGCCACACGGCTGGCGTCTGGCTTGATTACACGATCGATGCGGGCGTGTTCGACGGTGTCGGTGCGGGGATTGGTCAGCGGTACATGGGGTCTTCGCAGAATATCCAGAACACCCTGAAAGTCGCGCATTACACCCTGACCGATGCCACGCTGCGCTACGACCTGGGCAAGGTCGGGCTCACCGGCAGCAAGATTTCGATCACCGGCACCAACCTGTTCGACAAGCGTTATTTCGAGCCCGGCTTCTATGAGGATTCGGTGCTGTACGGAAATCGCCGTAACGTGATCGCGACGTTGAGTCACGACTGGTAAGGAGAGCCATGTGCGCTCACCGCAGTGTGGTGGGCGCACAGGGTGTTGATTGAGCCTAAGGTGTTCCGTTCCGTCCATACAGGCGGAAACCGGCGCGTTCGCTCAGCCGCTCGTAATAGTCGCTCACCGCTGGCAAGTGCGGATGATCGAAGGGCGTTTCAAACCAGCGATTGACCGAGAGGCCGATGGCAATGTCCGCCAGCGAAAAGTGCTCGCCGGCCACATACGCGCCGGTTTTCGCGAGTTGCCGATCCAGTATCCCCATGTATCGTGCCCACTCCGCGAGCCCGGCGGCGAGCGCTTCAGGGTTCTGGTGCGAAGGCGAGTGCCTGACCAGCGACATGAACGCATAACTCCAGGACCTGTTCAGGTCTGATGCTTGCCAGTCGATCCACTGATCGACGCCTGCCCGCGCTCGCGCCTCGGCCGGATACAGCGCGGCCTCGCCATAGCGCGTCGCCAGATAGCGAATGATGGTGTTGGACTCCCACAGCGTGAAGTCGCCGTCCTGAATGACCGGCACCATGGCGTTGGGGTTCAGGGCGAGGAACTCCGGCGTGTCGACCTGCTTGAAACCGTTGCCCCAGTCCTCCCGCTCGAATGGGAGGCCGATTTCGGCACAGGTCCACAGCACCTTGCGCACGTTGATGGAAGACGCTCTGCCTAATATCCGCACCATGTTCTCGTCCTTGTTTCGGGGGAGCGGTAATCCTCTATGGCGGGATTAAGGCGGTCAAGGATGGCGTGTCGTTTATGTGCCGGCTGAGCGAGCGGGGCTGGAGTTTGCGACTGTGCGATTCCAGGCAATGGGTGCCAGCACCAACACCGCGACAAGAAACGCGACCTGGGAAATATAGAAAGGCTCGAGCCACTGGTGATGCGAGGCCACGTAAAACGAGTTATGAATGATATCGACCACGATGATCGCTGCGGTCAGTGCAATGCCGGTGTTTGGTCTGATGAACAACAGCGCCACGGCTATCGGATCGAGAAGTGTGAGCCCGCCCCAAAAAAGGCGGCTTGGCAGGCCGGTAGTTGCTCCGTAGCCGTAGTCCCAGAGCCAGCCGTGTTCGATGACGGCATGTAGGTGGTTGGCTGTTGCGACGAGGAGGCAGAGGGCGAACAGTGATCTGATGGTGAGGGAGGGTTTTGGCATGGCTTGTCTGTGGGGCGGGTGGGATTGGGATGATATCGGAGCGCGCGCCAAGTCACATCGCGTAATCTGCCCAGGCCTGCTCGCCCACGGAAACAGTGGCAAGAGCACGGACCCCGCAGCCTACGGGCAGCTAAGCCAAACGGCGAGTGTCGTGGCTCTGATGGATCAGTTGGAAGTGGGACAGCACCGTACGTCAGTGATTGGGTCAAACCTGAGGACGAGCCGTCACTGCGAAGAGCGTTCGACGCGCTAAAGGACAGTCAGAGCATGAGTCAGTTTTGCCTGCGTTGTCGGTGCCGGTTCTATTGTGGGCCGGTCGAGAGGATATCGATTACCCCAGCATGAAGTCGTACTCGGAAGACACCGGGTTCGAGCTTCTGACATCCGACGGCGATCATGTATCGACGATGCTGGAAATGGATGACGGCACGAAAAAACGACTGTCGCAGTTTCTGGGCGGCAACGCGGGATAGTCGTTTGCGCGATGGATGCCGGCTCGATGGATATTGGATCGCTCCGAAGCAAACGCTCAGGAGCGATAAACGATTAAAACCCTAGACGGGCAAGCTCAGGTGTAGCAAGGGGAAAGGGCGGCCTTCGCCATCCAGCGGAGAACGACCTGTCTGAACAAACCCGTAATGTAAATAAAACCCTACCGCTTCGGGGTTCTGTTCATTCACGTCAACACTCATCTGATTGCGCGAACTGCGGGCATGATCCAACAGCGCGCGGCCAGTGCCTTTTCCTCGCAGATCCGGCTCGATGAAGAGCATCTCTACGTGGCTTTCATTGAGTCCGATAAAGCCTAGCGGGCAGTTCTCGTTATCTACCGCAACCCACAACTCAACAGCGGGCAGGTAGATATCGCGGAGTTGAGGAAGCAATGCCGCAATATCGGACTCTTGCAAGAAGTGATGCGTGGCGCGAACGGAGCGCAGCCAAGTGTTGAGCAGTTGCGGATGGTCGGCGTTAGCAGCCTGACGAATGATCATGGAATCATCCTTTACACGTGACATCGGAAATGAGGCGCGCCAGTAGATAGCGGCCATTCAAGTGTCGGCAACCTGTATGAACGCTTCGCGAGTCAACGCCTGGGCGGTTCACGGCAGCGGTAGCCGGAAAGGAGGGAGAACGGACGATACTGAGAGGTGTTCGGGGGATCAACAAAAAAACACACCCACCTAGATTAGATCCTTCCCATCCACCAAATAAGACCGAGCCAGCTCCAACGCCTCCACCTCCGTTGCAGCAACCACCTGCAGCACACCAAAAGCCTTACTAGCCCCAGCCAACTGCCCCTGCATCGCCTCGCGCTTTTGCGCAACAGGCTCAACGCTGACCAGCACCCGACACAGCGCCGCCAATTCGTTGCGGTTTTGCTTTAGCCAAAGCCCCCGCACCTTACGATCCTCATGGCCTTCCTGCTGCGAGCCTTCCGGGTAGACCACCGCGAAGGGCACCCCGGCGGCAAGCAGTTTGCCCATGTCCTCCAGCCATTGGGCTGCGTAGCCAGGCACGGCCGTCTGCGGAAGGAAACGAATGACGGGGTAGGTATCGGTGGCATGGACCGACAAGGTGAAGTTCGACACGATCAGCTCCAGAACGGAAAGGTGCGACATAGGTGAGGAGCCATCCTCATCGCGCTCTCCTGAGCGGTAAATGCTTTCCCACGCACTTCACCCATGCGCACACCGCACTGGTATTTGCATGCCACTTGGTGCATTGGTGTTGCCCTGACATTCCGTTTAACGCAACTGAGATGAGACCCTCGATGGAGCACCCCGACCTGAACCTGCTGCTCGCCCTGGACATTCTGCTGGAGGAGGGCAGTGTGGTCGGTGCGGCTCGGCGGATGAACCTGAGTCCGCCGGCGATGAGCCGTACCCTCAGTCGTATCCGCGAGACCCTGGGTGATCCGGTGTTCGTGCAGGCGGGGCGCAAGCTGGTGCCGACGCCGCGGGCGCTAGCATTGCGCGAGCAGGTGCGCGCGGCGCTCGAGCAGGCGACCCAGGTGTTCAAGCCCACCGCCGATGTTGATCTGAAAACGCTGGATCGGCGTTTCAACGTGCGTGCCAACGACGCGTTTGTCGGCCTCCATTCGGGCCGGCTGCTGGAGGCGATAGCAACCGAGATGCCGCGCGCGATGCTGCGTTTTTCACCCGAGGAAGATGACGTGGACGACGAGGCGCTGCGCAGTGGCCGCATCGATCTGTTCATCAGTGCCTCGCGCAAGCTCGGGCCGGAAATCCGTGTGCAGTCGCTGTTCACCACGACCGTTGTCGGAATTGCCCGCGAGAATCATCCGATTTTCGATGACGACATCACGGCTGAACGGCTCACCCATTGGGATCACATCGGCGTCTCGCGGCGCGGTAAAACCGTTGGCCCGATCGACACTGCGCTGGAGGCTGAAGGGTTGCGGCGGCATGTCGCTCTGGTGGTCTCCACGCCGTTTACCGCGCTGTTCGCCCTGCAGGATTCGGACTTGCTGCTGCCATTGCCCGAGCACCTGGCGCGCAGTGCGCTGGCGGCCGGGTTGCGCATCCGTCTGTTTGATTTGCCCATGTCGCTGGAAACCGTGCTGTTCACCCAGGCGTGGCACCCGCGTTTCCAGAACGACCCCGCGCACCAGTGGCTGCGGCGCAAGATTCGCGCGCTGTGCGAGGCCAGCGCTTGAGTCAATCAGTGCTCTGCACGCACTCACCGTCCTCGACCAGTTCGAAATACTCGCCATTACCGGTGCGCTCGGTCACACGCCCGGTGAACACTCGCCCGTCCGGCAGGGTCAGGCGAGCACGGCTGGGGCCCTTGAGCACATCAAGGTACAGCGCTTTGGGCAACAGCACGGCAAGCGGGCGATCCTTGGTGCGGCGGCTCAGCACCAGATCGGCCCCCGGGCGCTGCGCCTCCCGGCCAAGGCCGCCGGCTTCGCCGTAGGTCAGCGTCAGGTCAACCGGCCCGCGATACAGCACATCCGCGAAGCTCATAAGCGTTTCTCCGCCAGTATTGTCGCCTCTCTGTCCAAGGCAGGCCCTGGCTTCAGGCGCAGGTTCAGCAGCCGTTGGGTCATGTCGCGATCTCCTTTACTTCACTGTCGAAGGTGTCGGCTAAAACCAATACCAAGGATTGTGCAATTGAGTCTAGCGGGACCGGTCAGCGATGTTTTCCTGGGCCATTTCGCGTTGCAAGTCATCCATCTGCACCTGCAAGGACTCAAGCGTGAGCTGCGCCGCCTTGGACAGTTGCCGCTGCGCCGCGACGCTGAGGCTCAACAGCATGGGTTTGGCCTGGCCTCGCTTGAGGGGGACGAACGCCAGTTGACCCGCGCGCAGGTCCTGGGCGACGTCCAGCCAGGACAGCAGGCCAACGCCCACGCCCTGGCGGATCAGCGAGCGCATTGTGCGCATGTCGTTGCAGGAGGTCAGTTGATGAACGTTGACCCGTTGCCGCTGGTACAGCGTCAGCGCGTGGCGATGGACGATCAGCGGCTCGGCCGGAAGCAACAGGCGAAAACCCAGTGTCTCCGCCAATTGCAGATCGGCTTTATCCGCCAGCGGATGGCCGACCGGCATGGCGATGCCCAGCGGGATTTCCACGGTCGCTTTCGATTGCAACTCTGACGTGGGCGGCGGATCGAGCAGTAGTCCCAGGTCGACCTCAGCCGACAGCACCTGATCGATCACTTCCTGGTTGTGCGCCGTGCGCAAGCCGAACGTCAGCCGTGGAAAGCGCTCGACCAGTTCGGCGACCGCTTCGACGACGAAGCCTTCGCTGAGGGCGTCGATCATTGCAATGTCGGTGTGGCCGCGGCGCAGACCCTGCAGTTCGTCCATGTGCTCCAGGGCCCGGCGGAACGACTTCTCGGACTGGCGCGCGCTGGCCAGCATCAGCTCGCCCGCCGCGGTCAGGCGCAGGCCACTCGGCAAGCGTTCGAACAGCGGAACCCCCAGTTCCTGCTCGGCGTTGAGTATCTGCCGGTCGATCGCCGAGGCGGAAACATGCAGGACTTCAGCCGCCTTGCGGATGCTCCCGCAGCGGGATACTTCGATGAAGTAGCGAGTGAAGCGGGACAGGGTCAGCATCCGGGGTGTTCTCTTTTTTGCAACGGGGCGGTGTAAAAACGATGTTTGAGTGCATCACGTTGGCTCTCTAAAGTCCATCGACAAGAGGCTCTGTAACGGGCCCTGGATCAACTACCGAGCCGATGAGATGACCTATCAAGATTTCCTGAGCGTTCCCCCCAACTGCACCTTCGAAGAGAACGACTGGCGGCTCTTGGCCCAGCACTGGTACCCGGTGGCCGCCGCCGCCGATGTCGCCCAGGCACCGGTGAAGGCCACCTTGTTGGACGAACCGCTGGTGCTCTATCGAGTCGAGGGCGCGTTGGTGGTGGCACGGGACGTTTGTCCCCACCGCGGTGTGCCGCTGAGCATGGGCGAGAACGACGGCGCAGGGGTCGTCTGTCCTTACCACGGGCTGCGGTTTGGCCAGGGCGGGCGCTGTAACCGGATTCCCGCCAGCCCCGGTCAGGCGGTGCCGGCGAAAATGCACCTGCGCGCCTACGCGGCGACCGAACGCTACGGTTTGATCTGGGTTTGCCTGGCCCAGCGGGCCGAGGCGTTGCCAGGGCTGGACCCGGACATCCCCGCGATGCCGCACTGGGACGACCCGCAATTCCAGCAGATCCTGTGCCCGGCTTTCGAGGTCGAAGCCTTCGCCGGGCGTCAGGTGGAGGGGTTTATCGATGTCGCCCATTTCGCCTGGGTCCATACCGATACTTTCGCCGACCCGGGCAACGCCGAGGTCCCGCCGTACAGCACCCGGCCGATCGACAAGGGGTTCGAGGCCAATTACTACAGCACGGTCGGTAACTACCCAATCGGTGTCGATGGGCATGCGCCGGAAGGGTTTGTCTGGCACCGGCAGTTCCGGGTGCATTTGCCGTTCACCGCGACGCTGTCCATCCAGTTTCCCGATGACGCGCGCCTGGTGATCATGAATGCGGCGTCACCGGTGTCCGCTAGAAAAACCCGGATGTTCGCGCCCATTGCCCGCAACTTCGACAAGGAACTGCCCATTGCCGATGTGCACGCCTTCAACCTGATGGTGTTCGAAGAGGACCGGGCGCTGGTCGAAGCGCAAAAGCCCGAGAACCTGCCGCTGGACCCGGCGCTGGAGGCACACATTCCCGCCGACATGAGCTCCATCGCGTACCGCCGCGGGCTGCGTGCGCTCGGCATCAGCAGCTTTTTCCTGAGTTGAGGTGGGTATGACGACCATAGCGGTTCGCATCAGCGCTATCGATGAGCAAGGCGCGGGCAATCGAAGCCTGCGGCTGGAGCCGGTTTCGGGTGACCTTCCGCCTTTCGAGGCCGGTGCACATATCGATGTTCACCTGCCCAATGGGTTGACCCGCCAGTATTCGCTGGCCGGTTCGCCGCGTGAACGCGGGCATTACCTGCTCTGTATCAAGCACGAGCCGCAATCCCGTGGCGGCTCGTCCTTCGTCCACCAGCAGTTGGCGGCGGGGGCCGAGCTGCTGATCTCCGCGCCGCGAAACGCCTTTCCACTGCTGGAAGCCGAGCATTACCTGTTGCTGGCGGCCGGGATCGGCATCACGCCCTTGTTGTCGATGGCTGAGGAGTTGCAGGCGCGCGGCACGCCGTTTTCGCTGCACTACTACACCCGCAGCCCGGCTGAACTGGCCTTTGCCAAGCGCCTGAGCGACGGGTTTGCGGAGGGCAGCGTGCAACTGCACCACAGCATCACGGGGTGCAGCCCAAGGCAGCATGTCCCGGAAACGATGCTCGCCAGACGACCGGGAAGCCGCCTCTACCTCTGTGGCCCGGCGGCCTTCATGGCGGCGCAGCGTGAACGCGCTGCACTGGCGGGCTGGCCGCAGAGTCATGTGCACACCGAAGCGTTCGCGCCGGCGACCGAGGGCGTGGTCGGCGATGCGTTCGAAGTGACCCTGGCGAAATCTGGAACGACCGTCGCTGTTGGCCCCGAACAGAGTATTGCCGCAGCGCTGCTGGCGGCGGGCGTCGAGGTGCCGTTGTCCTGCGAAATGGGTATGTGTGGGGCCTGCCTCACCGGATTGCTGGAAGGCGAGGGCGATCATCGCGACCAGGTGCTCAGCGATGCCGAGCGCGCCTCCAACCAGCAGATCGCGCTGTGCTGTTCCCGTAGCCACAGTGCGCGTCTGGTGCTGGATATGTAGGCGGGAACTTACCCATTCGCGCGGAGCATCACCCAGTCCCGGTGGACATCGGCCCCGCACTGGAACGTCGTTTCACCGACGATTGCAAAGCCGTTGCGGGTATAGAAAGCGATCGCGCGGCTATTCGTGTCGTTGACCGTCAAGCGCAGCGGTCCCGCAACACCACCGAGGACGTCAGCGACGAGGCTCTGGGACGCGCCCGTGCCATGGTAGTCGGGCAGAACGTAGCACTTGGTCAGCTCCGCGACGCCATCGGCACCGGCGATACCCAACGGTTCGGGATCATGGCTGACCAGGCTGTAGCCGACGATGGTATCGCCCAGCAGCGCCACCGACAGGCGCTTGTCCGGCTCCTGGCTCAGTCGCTCGAAGTCCGCTGGCTTCAGGTGTTCCTGTATGTACGCGTGAATCTCCGACGCTGGCGTATTCGCCGGGCACGCCAAGGCGAAGGTCTGCGCGGCAACCTGGCTGATTGCAGGGCCATCGGCGGGCATGGCGCGCCGGATAGAAAATTGCATTCGGGTCATCCTGGTAGAGGGTGTCTGGTTTGTCTTGAACAGCCGCGAAGGTCGTCTTGCGCCAATCGCTATATTGCTGACTATATATCGGTCGGCGCGATGGAGATAACCTGCTCTGCCTCGGGCAGCGGTAGCGCTGACCCGGCAGCCATCGGCTGTATCCAGACAAGAACAAGGAATGCCCAGCCATGCTTTTGCGCCAACTGACCTACCTGGTAACGCTCGCCCAGGAGCAACACTTCGGCCGGGCCGCGGAGAAGTGCAACGTGTCGCAGCCCGCGCTGTCCGAGGCGATTCGCTCCCTGGAACAAGACCTCGGGGTCGCCGTGGTGCAGCGCAGCCGGCGGTTCGAGGGGTTCACCGCCGATGGCCAGAAGGTCCTGGTCTGGGCCCGGCGTATTCTCGCCGACTGTGGCGCCATGCGCCAGGAAGCGAGCCATCGCGAGCAGGGCCCGGCCGGGACGCTGCGTCTCGGCGCAATCCCGACGGTGCTGTCGATGGTGCCGCTGATGACCGATTCATGCCTGATCGCCTACCTGGGGATGAACCTTGAGGTCTACACGCTCGCCACCTCGCAGATTCTCCAGGGCATCAGCAATTTCGAGCTGGATATCGGCATGACCTACCTGTCCGACGGCCGCCTGAAGTCCTTCGATACCTACCCGCTGTTCACCGAGCGCTACGTGCTGATCGCCCGCGACGACAGCAGCCTGCAAGGCAAACCGGCGCTGGCTTGGGAGGAGGTGGCGCAACTGCCCCTGTGCCTGCTGACCCGCAACATGCAATGCCGGCAAGGCGTGGACGAGGCATTCGCCAAGGCTGGGGTGCAGGTCACTCCACGGGTGGAAACCGATTCGATGATGGTGCTTTACGGCCATGTGCGCTGTTCCGGCCTGTACAGCGTGGTGCCCCACAGCGCGCTGGCCCTGGCGGAAATGCGCGGGGAAATCGTCGCGATCCCGATCGTGCCCGAGTTGCAGCGGGAGATCGGCCTGGTGCTGTTGCGCCGCGATCCGCAGCCGCTGCTGCTGGAGTCCGCGCTGACGCTGTTCACGTCGCTGGACCTACAACGCCGCGTGGACGGCTTTCTGCACTGCTGATCGGTTTGCCTGATCTATTGATCGGAACAAGCGATTGGCCGCCACCCGCCGCTCTCCCTGAGGATGCCCGCAGGCAGCACGATCTGCCCGGGACCGCGCCGACACGGTCGCGCGACCCATTCCAATAATCAGGAGGCTTCAATGGCGAAGATTGTTTGCGTACTTTACGACGACCCTGTCACCGGCCAACCTCACAGCTACGCCCGCGATGATCTGCCCCATCTGGACCGCTATCCCGACGGCCAGACCCTGCCCACCCCGAAAGCCATCGACTTCCAGCCGGGCACGTTGCTGGGCAGCGTTTCCGGTGAGCTGGGCTTGCGCAAATACCTCGAAGCCAACGGCCACGAACTGGTAGTGACCTCCAGCAAGGACGGTGCCGACAGCGTTCTCGACCGCGAACTGCACGATGCCGAAATCGTTATCTCGCAGCCGTTCTGGCCGGCCTACATGACCGCCGAGCGCATGGACAAGGCGCCGAAGCTGAAGATGATCGTCACCGCCGGCATCGGCTCGGACCACACCGACCTGCAGGCGGCTATGGAGCGCAACATCACCGTTGCCGAAGTCACCTACTGCAACAGCAACAGCGTCGCCGAACACGTGGTGATGACTACCCTGGCGCTGGTGCGCAATTACCTGCCGTCGCACCAATGGGTGCTCAAGGGCGGCTGGAATATCGCCGACTGCGTGGCACGCTCTTACGATGTCGAAGGCATGCACGTCGGTACCGTGGCGGCCGGCCGTATCGGCCTGCGGGTGCTGCGCCTGCTCAAACCGTTCGACATGCACCTGCACTACATGGACCGCCATCGCCTGCCCGAGGCCGTGGAGAAAGAACTGAACCTGACGTACCACAGCACCCTGGAAAGCCTGGCCAAGGTCTGCGATGTGGTCACCCTGAACTGCCCGCTGCACCCGGAAACCGAGCACATGATCAACCAGGACTCGCTCAAACACTTCAAGCGCGGCGCGTACCTGATCAACACCGCGCGGGGCAAGCTGTGCGACCGCGATGCCATCGCCGCGGCGCTGGAAAGCGGGCAACTGGCGGGTTACGGCGGCGATGTCTGGTTCCCGCAGCCGGCGCCGGCCGACCACCCATGGCGCGGCATGCCGCACCACGGCATGACCCCGCACATCTCCGGCACCAGCCTTTCGGCCCAGGCGCGTTATGCCGCCGGCACCCGCGAGATTCTCGAGTGCTATTTCGAGAACCGGCCGATCCGCAACGAGTACCTGATCGTCAAGGGCGGCGAGCTGGCGGGTGTGGGGGCGCACTCGTACAGCGCCGGTAACGCCACCAAAGGCTCGGAAGAAGCAGCGCGCTTCAAGAAATGACCTCACCCACGACGAAAGCGGGCCAGGCACCTGGCCCCCCTCGGCGACTCCGGGCCTTGTCCTTGTTGTGGATCGGGCTCGGAGCCTTCATCGGGCTTGCGGCATTGGGCGCCATCACCGTCAGCACCGGCCAGCCGTTGCTGATCGGTTCCTTCGGCGCCAGCGGGGTGTTGCTCTTCGCTTATCCGGAAGGGCCGTTTTCTCAGGTGCGCAACGTGATTGGCGGGCACTTGTTGACGTCCCTGGTTGGGCTGGTGTGCTTGCACGCTCTTGGGCCTGGTCTGTTGCCCATGGCATTTGCCGGCGCTCTGGCGACCGTGTTGATGGTGGTCACGCGCACTGTTCACCCGCCCGCGGGTGGCAACCCCATCATCGTGTTCATGACCCAGGCTGGCTGGTCGTTCTTGCTGCTGCCCACCTTGGGCGGTGCCTGCCTGCTGATGTTGATGGCCTGGCTGTACTGGAAAGGTGTTCGCTGGCTTAGCCAGAAGCCTGATGAATCATCGGTCACTAAAACCAGCAAGCCGGTAGCCGGAGACTGAATGGAACGGGCGGTTGATGCGCAGCCATCAATCCGCCCTGCATTCAGCTATCGTCTAACCCCACACAACCGGCAGGCTCCCATCACCATGCGCATTGTCATCCCCGACGACTACCAGAACGTGATCCGCACGCTCGACTGTTACAGCCTGCTGGCCGGGCACGAGGTCACTGTCCTTCATGAGCGGCAACCAGCCTCGCTGGACGAACTGGCCGCACGCTTCGCCGAGGCGGACGCGCTGGTGCTCACCCGCGAGCGCACCCGTATCGATGCCGCGTTGCTGGACCGGCTGCCGAAACTGCGCTTGATCAGCCAGACCGGCAAAGTCGCCGGCCATCTCGATCTGGACGCCTGCACCGCGCGCGGCATCGTCGTGACCGAGGGGCGCGGCTCGCCGGTGGCGCCGGCGGAGCTGGCGTGGGCGCTGATCCTCAATGCGCGGCGTCAGCTCGTTCCGGCCATCGAGGGGTTCAGACGCGGTCAATGGCAGGTCAATCTGGGCCAGTCGGTGGCGGGGCAGGTTCTCGGGATCTGGGGTTACGGCAAGATCGGCCAGCGGCTGGCGCGCTATGCCCAGGCGTTCGACATGCCGGTGCTGGTGTGGGGCAGTGAGAGCAGCCGCGCCGCTGCCGAAGCCGATGGACATTGTGCTGCGGCGTCGCGCGAGGCGTTCTTCGCCGAGTCGGACATCATCAGCCTCAACCTGCGCCTGTCCGAGCGCACGCGCCATATTGTGACCCTCGACGACCTGTCGAGGATGAAGGCCGACGCCTTGCTGGTGAACATCAGCCGCGCCGAACTGATCGCCCCCGGCGCCTTGCTGCAGGCGCTCGATGCCGGGCGGCCGGGCTTTGCCGCCGTGGATGTGTATGAGGAAGAACCGGTGCTGGACCCGAGCCACCCCCTGTTGCGCCACCCCCGTGTGCTGTGCACGCCGCACCTGGGATACGTGGAGAAAAACGGCTACGCGCTTTACTTCGGCGATGCCTTCGACAATGTGCGGGCGTTCTTTGCCGGTGAACCAAAGAACGTCGCGAACCCGCAGGCCCTGGCGATTCAGCGGCTGTAACGCAGCGCATCCACCACCACCCGGAACGCCGAGGAGTGCTCGCGGCGGTTCGGGTAGTAGAGGTGGTAGCCGGCGAACGGTTGGCACCAGTCCTCGAGCACCCGCACCAGCGACCCATCGGCGACTTCTTTGGTCACCATGTCCTCCGGCAGGAAACCCAGTCCGCACCCGGCAATCGTGGCGCGCAGGATGGGCAGGCTGCTGTTGAATGTCCATTGGCCTTCGACGCGGACTTTAAGTTCGCGGTTGTCCTTCTCGAAGTCCCACTGCAACAGGCTGCCGTGAGTGGGAAGGCGCAGATTGATGCAGTTGTGACCGGCAAGGTCGCCCGGCACCAGCGGTGCAGGGCGGTTTTCGAAGTACCCGGGCGAGCCCACCACCGCCATGCGCAACGACGGACCGATCGGCACGGCAATCATGTCCTTGGCAACCTGCTCGCCCAGCCGCACGCCGGCGTCATAGCGCTGGGCGACGATGTCCGTGAGGGCGTAGTCGACGGTGATTTCGACGTGGATGTCCGGGTAGTCGGGAAGCACCTTCTGCAGTGCGGGCCAGAGGATGTTGTTCGCCGCATGTTCGGACGCCGAAATGCGCACGGTGCCGGCCGGGGTGTCGCGGTACTCGCTGACCACCGCCAGTTCCTGATCGATCTCGGCAAACAGCGGTGCCATGGACAGGTACAGGCGCTGGCCGGCTTCGGTGGTCGAGACGCTGCGGGTAGTGCGGGTCAGCAGCCGCACCCCGAGCCGCGCTTCGAGGGTGCGAAGGGTGTGGCTCAGGGCCGACTGCGAAACCCCGAGCTGCGCCGCCGCGCGGGTGAAGCTGCCCTCGCGGGTAATCACCACGAAGGCTTGCAGGTCGTTGAGGTTGGGACGGTACATGGGTGAAAACCTCTCATGAGACGCCCGAGATTATCCGATGCAGCCCGGTCCCGCATGGCGAAGCTGAAGTGCGCTCAACGCGGATCAGACAGGGTTTTAGCGTAGAACGCCGTCAACTTGCCCATCGCCGCGTCCACATAGCGCGGCACCCAGTAGGTTTCGATATGGGTCGCGCCGTCGATCATGAACAGTTCCTTGTTCTGAGTGCCGGTCGCCTTGGCGAACGCGTCCTTGGTCATGTACAGGCTGTCCGCCTTGCTGCCGGCGATCATCAGCAGGGGCTGGTCGATCAGTTCGATCTGGTCGGTGGCGTCGAAGCGCATCAGGTCGAGCAGACTGCTGGTGGTGTACTTGAAGGTCGAATTGGGGTGCGCGTGGGTCTTCCAGTAGTACGCGTAGCCTTCGCGATACAGGTCGAAGGGCAGTTTGGCGACCTGTTCATCCGTCAGGTTGACGTCGCCCGAGTAGATCACCGCGCCGCCGGCGGCTTCCTGGGCGCGGGCCGCGGAAGCCTGGCGTAGGCGTTGCTGGACGGTGTCCAGTTGCGAGTCGTTGTAGCCGTTGCGACGAACCCGCCCGGAATTGAACATGCTGATGGTGGCCACCGACTTGAAGCGCTTGTCGGTCTCGGCGGCCGCCAGCGAATAGCCCCCGCCGCCACAGATACCCAGCAGCCCCAGGCGCTCACCATCGACCCCGGCATAGCGGGTGATGAAGTCCGCCATGCCGTGGATATCCTCGATCCGGTTTGCCGGCTTGTCGACACTGCGTGGCTGTCCTGCGCTGCCGCCCTGGTAGGCGGCATCTGCGGTAATCGTGATGTAGCCCTGCTCGGCCAGGCGCTGTGCGTAGAGGCCGGCGACTTGCTCTTTTACCCCGCCATTGGGGTGGGCGACGACGACCGTCGGGTAGGCCTTTTTCGGGTCGTAGTCGGCCGGGGTGTAGACGTTGGCGGCGATGTCCAGGCCATTGAGTTTGTAGGTGACGGGATGGATGTTGACCTGGCCCGGCTGGTTTTTCGCAATCGCGCCGTCGTAGGCCAGGGTAAACGGGTTGGCCTTGTAGTCCGCGGCGCTGGCTTCGCCAGTCGAAAGGCCGACCATTGCGGCCATTAGCGAAGCTTTCAAAAAGGTATTTCTCATGATTTTTCTCCTGATAACGCAAGTGCTTGTGCCAGCGCGCTGCTCGCTCGCCTGGCTGCTTGTTCATCGCCACGCTCGGCCAGCACTTGGCAGAGGTGATGCAACTGTTCTGCGCTGAGCCCGACCCGAAGGCTCGCACCCATGTGCGAGCGCAACTGGGGTTCGACGCCCGGCGTTGCCGCCAGCGCCCCGACCGTGGCCAATTCCCGGCTTTGCCAGTCCAGGTTGTCGCGTTCGAAGATGTCGCCGAACAAATGGGCCTGGAGGAACTGGTTGATCACCGGGGCGAAGTCGAATACCGGGCCTTTTACCGGACCACCCGAGATGCGTGTCTGATTGGCCGTGCCGGCCGCGAGCAAAGCTTCGCCGGTCGCGATCGTCCGGCTGGGTTCACGCCCTGGCGCATCCTGAAGGCCACGCTGTTTGCGCGCTTCGACCACCGTCATCAGTTCGTTCAAGGCATTGAGGCTGCGGGGAAAGCCGACATAGGCGTAAAGCTGCACCAGGATTTCTCTGGCATCGCTGATGGTCAGGCCCGCGTCCAGGCCCTGCTCCAGCGCAGTGTTGAGCCTGGGCATGTCGCTCGTGGCCATGAACGCGGCGATCAGTGGAATGGCCTGTTGCGTGGCTGAAAGCGTCGTCAAGGCGGGCTGTGTGCGGGGCATGGCTGGCGACTCCTCGGCGTTTTGGGCGGCAATGCCCGGGGCCATTCCCAGCCCCAGGCTTATCGCCAATAGCGCGCAGAGCGCCGTGCGGGGCAGCGGGTTACGAGCGTTGATCATGGTCATCCTCCGCTAGCGGCCGACGCGGGCCTTGAGCGCCTCGGGGTAGCGGTCGCCGAGGATGCGCACCTGCGACAGCGCCGAATCGATGGCCTGCAGGTCGGTTTCGCTGAGGGTGATGTCCGCGCCGCCGAGGTTTTCCTCCAGGCGGTGCAGCTTGGTCGTTCCGGGAATGGGCACGATCCAGGGCGCTTGGGCGAGCAGCCAGGCGAGGGCGATCTGCGCGGGTGTCACCGCTTTCTGCGCCGCCAGTTCGCGGACCACGACCACCAGCGCCTGATTGGCCTGCAGGGCTTGCGGGCTGAAGCGCGGCACGATGCTGCGGAAGTCGTCGCTGCCAAACGAGGCGTCCGCCGCTACCGCACCAGTGAGGAAACCCTTGCCCAGCGGGCTGAACGGCACGAAACCGATACCCAGCTCGGCGAGGGTCGGGAGAATCTCCTGCTCCGGCTCGCGCCACCACAGCGAATACTCGCTCTGCAAGGCGGTGACGGGCTGCACCGCGTGGGCGCGGCGAATGGTCTGCGCGCCGGCTTCCGAGAGGCCGAAGTGCTTGACCTTGCCTTCCCAGATCAGCTCTTTCACTGCGCCCGCGACATCTTCGATTGGAACGTCAGGATCGACCCGGTGCTGGTAGAGCAGGTCGATGACATCGGTCTTCAACCTGCGCAAGGAGCCCTCGACCGCGATGCGGATGTGCTCCGGGCGGCTGTTGAGAATCTGCTGCTTGTTGTCCGAACCGAAGGTGAAGCCGAATTTGGTGGCGATCACCACCTTGTCGCGCACCGGTGCCAGGGCCTGACCCACCACTTGCTCATTCAGGTAAGGGCCGTAGACCTCGGCGGTATCGAAGAAGGTGACACCGCGCTCGACCGCTGCCCGGATCAGCGCGATGGCCTGTTGGGTGTCGGTGGCCGGGCCGTAGCCGTGGCTGAGGCCCATGCAGCCCAGTCCCAGGGCCGATACTTCCAGAGCGCTGTTGCCGAATTGGCGCTTTTGCATTTCCCGTTTCCCTGTTCAAACCGTTGGCAGGCGTGCGCGCGAGCTTTTGGCCTGACGCACATTCGTTGGGAAAACACTAAGCGAGGAGGGGGATGGGGACTAGATGGATAAATCAGCAAGCACTTATGAAGATGATTCATCAGTGCGGTAACGCGCGGGGATCACAGGCAGGGCGGTCATGGCTGACCGCCCTCGGCTCACGTCAGGCCCATTGCAGTTTCGCGGGAAATCTCGCGACGAAACAGGTGCCCGCCTCAGGCGTGGACACAACGTTCAAGGTGCCGTTGTGGGCCGTCACGATCTGCGAGGCGATATACAGCCCCAAGCCCAGGCCTTCACCGTGTTGCCCTGCCTCGGAGCGGGTAAAGGGTTCAAACAGCAACGGCATCAGTTGCGCGGGGATGGGCGGCCCCTGGTTGGTCACGGAGATGACGATTTCACCGTTCAGCGCGTGGGCCTCGACGGTGACTGGCGTTGTGGTCGAACCGTGGGTCACGGCATTACCCAACAGGTTCGAGAGCATCTGGCTGATCCGCACGGGGTCGCAATAGACGCCGCTTGGCAGGTCCAGCGAATGAATGAAGGTGACCTGCGGGTACGAGCTTTGCAGTTCATCCAGGGTCAGGCCAAGGGTGTGGCCGAGGTCATCGACCAGTTGCCGCTTGATCGGAATCCCGCCGCCCATTCGGCCGCGCGCCAGATCCAGCACGTTTTCGATCAGCACGCCCATGCGGATGGCGCTGTTGCGAATCGCCGAGACCAGTTTCAGCGATCGTTTGTCGGTGGTCTTGGTTTCCAGCAGGTCGGCGCTCATTCGCACGGCACTGAGCGGGGTGCGCAAGTCATGACCGAGCACCGCAACGAACTGTTCGCGCAGCCGGCCTTGTTCATGGGCGCTGGCCAATGCGACTTGAGTGGTGTGAAGGGTGTTGTGGGTGTCGAGGCTCATCGCGATCAATTGGGCGAAGAGGGTCAGCGTCTGGGCAATGGACGGTTCATCAAGGTGGGCGGGAACCGAGTCGATGGCGCACAGGGTGCCGAAGAAGTCGCCGTTGGCCTTGACGATGGGAATAGAGATATAGCTTTCCAGCCCATAGGCCTTGGGGGTGTGGTGCGAGGAAAAAACCGGGTGCTCACTGGCATGGCCAAAGATCACCGGCTTTCGGTGCTGGCGGATTTCGTGGCAGATGGTTGATTCAAGGACCAGTTCGTCACCGGGCCTCAAGCCGAACTCGATGGAGTCATCGACGGCGCAGGTTACCCAGTTCTTTTCGGTCACCCGGGCCACGGCGGCGAAGCGCATCCCGGTGTAGTGCTTGACCATGCTCAGGATGACCGGCACCGCCTCGATGGCTTGAACGGCATTGATGTCTTGCGAGAACTCTG
The DNA here is from genome assembly GCF_903166565.1 of Pseudomonas sp. Marseille-P9899. Taxonomy (NCBI): domain Bacteria; kingdom Pseudomonadati; phylum Pseudomonadota; class Gammaproteobacteria; order Pseudomonadales; family Pseudomonadaceae; genus Pseudomonas; species Pseudomonas sp. Marseille-P9899. The sequence goes on along the minus strand of NZ_CAESCG010000001.1, from coordinate 1,935,939 downwards.
GGCTGGTCATGTTCGGGGTCGTTCGAATGAGTGCTGCGAAAGAGTAATCCTTATCTGCAGGCGGGCCAATGACCGGCACTCGGAAGTTCAACTAGCGGTTCTGTACGCGCTCAATCGCCAGCAACATTCCCCCTTTATGTTTGCCAGACCGCTCTAACTGGGCTTTGCTTGATGGCTCAGCACATTTCAGCAGTCAGGAGGATGAGAGATGGCCACGATGAGAGCAGCCGTTTTCGTAGCGCCCGGGCGAATCGAACTGGCGGATAAACCCGTCCCGGACGTTGGCCCCACCGATGCGCTGATCCGCATCACCACGACGACCATCTGCGGCACCGATGTGCATATCCTCAAGGGCGAGTACCCGATCGCCAAGGGGCTGACCGTCGGTCATGAGCCGGTGGGGGTGATCGAGAAGCTCGGCAGCGCGGTCAAGGGCTACAAGGAAGGCCAGCGGGTGATCGCCGGGGCGATCTGTCCCAACTTCAACTCTTATGCCGCTCAGGACGGGGTTGCCTCGCAGGACGGCAGTTACCTGCTGGACCGCGGCGCCTGCGAATGCCATGGCTACAAGGCCACGGCCGGCTGGCGCTTCGGCAACCTGATCGACGGCACCCAGGCCGAATACGTGCTGGTGCCGGATGCCGAGGGCAATCTGGCGCCGATTCCCGATGGCCTGACCGATGAACAGGTGCTGATGTGCCCCGACATCATGTCCACCGGCTTCAAGGGCGCGGAAAACGCCAATATCCGCATTGGCGACACCGTGGTGATTTTCGCCCAAGGGCCGATCGGGCTGTGCGCAACCGCCGGTGCGCGGCTGTTGGGCGCCTCGACCATTATTGCGGTCGACGGCAATGACCATCGCCTCGGCATTTCCCGGACCATGGGCGCTGACATCACGCTGAACTTTAATCAGTGCGATGTGGTGGAGGAGGTGATGAAGCTGACCCGTGGACGCGGCGCCGATTCTTCCATCGAATGCCTGGGGCTGCCTTCGACGTTCGAGCAGGCCATGAAGGTGCTCAAGCCGGGCGGCACGCTGTCCAGCCTGGGCGTGTATTCCAGCGATGTGAAGATTCCGCTCGGAGCCTTTGCCGCTGGTCTGGGCGACCACCGGATCAATACCGCCTTGTGCCCGGGCGGCAAGGAGCGCATGCGTCGGCTGATGAGCGTGATCGAGTCGAACCGGGCGGATTTCGGCTCGCTGGTGACCCACCATTACCCGCTGGGCGACATCGTTGCGGCCTATGACCTGTTCGCCCATCAGCGCGACGGCGTGCTCAAGATCGCGATCAAACCGTAAGACGGGAGCGGAACGCCCGGTGGCGGGCGTCCCGTGGGGTGACGCCGGGCCTCAGAAGGTCGGCGTGTAGGTCAGGGTGAACATCACGTTGCGCGGGTCGCCGAAGTAGTTGTTGCCGGTCAGCGTCCCGTACGACGGAATCAGGTAGTTCTTGTCGAACAGGTTGTTCAGGTTGGCTGCCACGCTGACCTGATCGCTGACCTTGTAGGCCACCCGCGCGCTCCAGATGGAGAAGCCGCTGGCTTCATAGGCGCGGTCGAAGCCGATGGTGCGGCTCTGGCTGTTGACGCCGCCACCGACGCTGACGCCTTCCAGGTCACCCTGCAACTGGTAGTCGGCCCACACCCGCAGCATGTGCTTGGGGGTGAAGGTGCTGAAGGTCTTGCCCTTGAGTTCCGGGTCGTCCATGAAGCGAGTGGTGTTGTAGGTGTAGCCGCTGGACAGTTGCAGGCCCGGCAGCACCTCGCCGTTCACCTCCAGTTCGACGCCCTGGCTGCGCACCTTGCCGCTGGCCATCGAGCAGTACCAGCCATCGCACTCGAAACCACTGCCCAGGTCGGCGACCGCACGGTTTTCATGCAGGTAGCGGAACACCGCCAGCGAGGTGTTCAGGCGGCCATCCATCAACTCGCCCTTGATACCGACTTCATAGTTGGTGCCGGTGATCGGTTTCAGCGGCGCCTGGTTGAGGCCGCGCTCGCTCTGCGGGATGAACACGTCGGCGTAGCTGGCATAGGCCGACCACTGATCGTTGAGCGCGTACACCAGACCCGCGAACGGGGTGACCTTGCCGGTGCTCTGGGCCGTGGAGTGCACCGGATCGCCGTTGACCTCGCGCTGGAAGTAGTTGTTCGCGTCGTAGCTCATTTCATACCAGCTCGCCCGGCTGCCCAGCACCAAGGTCAGCGGCTCCAGCAGGTTGATCCGATAGCTGGCGTAAATGCCTTTCTGGCGCACGTCGTATTCGCTGGTGGTCAGGTTGGCACGGTCGGCGATGCCGTTGTAAGTCTGGTAGGGGCGGTCGTGGTTGACGTTGGTGATATCCACGCCCGGAGTGAATGCGCGGGCATAGCCATCGTCGGTGGTGTATTTCGAATAGTTGGCGCCCAGCACCAGGCTCTGCTTGAAGCCCAGCCCTTCGAACTGGCCGTCGACGTACATGTCCAGGCCCAGGTTGTGGTTGCTGAAGTCGGTGCCGTAGTCGGCATAGATCGGCGCCGGGCCAGGTCCCACGGCGCCGGTGATGAACTGGTAGACCGCTTCGTTGGATTCGAACATGCCGAGGGCCGAGGCCTTGAAGCGCCAGGCGTCGTTGAAGCGGTGTTCGAGGTCGAGGTAGACGGCGGTCTGGTCGCTGCTGGCGCGGTTCCAGTTGGCGCCGATGTAGGTCGAGCGGCCGACGTCCAGACGGCTGCCATCACGGTTACGCGGCAGGCCGATCATGTACGGCTGGTAGTGGGTCTTCTTGTTGCTCGCGCCGACGCCCAGGGTGGTGTCGCTGCTGAGGTCGAAGTCCAGCGCGGCATAAACCGTCTGCTCCCAGTTCCACAGCGAATCCGTGAAGGAATTGCCCTTCTGGTAGTCGACCACGGCGCGGCCACGGATAGTCCCTTCATCGTTGAGCGCATTGCCGGCGTCGAGCTGCATGCCGTAGCGGTCCCAGCTCCCGGCCTTGGTGGTCAGGGTGACGGTCGGCTCGGCCTGCGGGCGCTTGCGCACCATGTTGATCGCGCCGCCCGGATTGTTCGCGCCCTGCAGCAGGCTGGCGGCACCGCGCATCACTTCCATGCGGTCGTAGATGGACATGTTCTCGCTGATGTAGCTGCCCAGCGAATAGACGTTGCGCGGCACCGGCACGCCGTCGTACTGGATGCTCTCGATGTCGAAGCCACGGGAGAAAATGAACAGGCCGGAGCCGGGCGACTTGATCGCGCTCAGGCCAGTGGTGTTTTCCAGCGCCTGCTTGAGGTTGACGATGTTCTGGTCGTCCATGCGCTTGCGCGTCAGCACGCTGACCGACTGCGGGATGTCCTTGAGCTTCTGCGCGCTCTTGCCCAGGGTGACCGCGCCGGTGGTGTAGGAACCGCTGCCTTCGGTGGTGCTGCCCAGTTGCTCGGAATTGATCCGGGTCACGCCCAGTTCCATGGCCGAGCCTTCTTGCGTGGCCTGGGTGATCATCAGGGTGTCACCGCTCAGTGCCGCGCTCAGGCCGCAGCCGGCGAGCAGGCGTTGCACGCCTTGGGCGACGCTGTAGTGGCCGTTCAAACCGGGGCTGTTGCGCCCGGCCAGCAGCTCGCTGTTGACGATCAGGCGCAGGCCGCTCTGATCGCTGAAGCGCGTCAGCGCCTGGCCAAGCGGGCCGGCTGGAATGGCAAAGGCGCGGGTCGCGCTTTGTGCGGCATCGGCTGCCAGGGTCTGGGTGCTCACGGCAAACGCCAGGCCGCAGGCGGTGCTCATCGCCAGGCCGAGGGCGGCACGTTTGAAGGATTGTTGCATGTCTCTCCCCGCTGAAATCAGCTAATTAAAAATCACTCTCAAATGGGAAAGACGCTGAAGATTTCAAACCTGACAGTGCCGCGTGAAAAATTTTTCGGCTTATCGCGTTTTGCGTTGCTCGTCCGGCTCCACCACCGTCAGCCACGGCAATTTGCGGATGCGGATCGGCAGCGACTGTTGCAGCAGGGCCAGTTGTGCGTCGAGGTCACGGGTTTCGAACAGGCCGGTGACCGGTAGCTGACGCAATGCCGGATCGCGGATCCACAGCAGTCCTTTGTGATAACGCGACAGTTCGTCGAGCACCTCGCCCAGCGGCTGGCCGTCGAAGATCAGCCGGTCGCGACGCCAGGCGGTCAGGCTGTCGGCGTCCACGTCGAGCGGCTTCGACACACCATTGGCGTCGTAGGTGATGGCCTGACCGGCCTGCACCACGGTCTGCGTGCCGGCGCCCTGGCGGGTAACGCCCACGCTGTGTTCGGTGACCACAAGGCGCACCCGCGAACCGTCGCGGCGTACGTCGAAGCCGGTGCCGAGGGCGCGCAGCGTACCGTCCGCCGCTTGCACCTCGAACGGTCGCGAGGCGTCGGCTGCGACCTGCACGAACAGCTCGCCGGCGTACAGGTGCAGCGTGCGGCGGTTGCCTTCGATGTGGATATCGACACGGGTTTGCGGGGCCAGGTGCAACTGCGAGCCATCGCTCAACTGCAACTCGCGGCGCTCGCCCGCGCCGGTGCGCTGGTCGGCCAGCCAGCCGTCTTCGCGCACCTGCCACACGGCGCCGCTGGCCAGGCCGAGCGCAAGTACAAGTCCCAGGAGCGGGCCGGCGCGCCGTCGAGGCGCCGGGCGTTGCAATGCACTGCCCAAGCGTTCCCACAGCCGTTCAGCGGCAAGCGACGCCGCCTGATGCTGCTCGGAGCGTTCGCACCAGCGCTGGTAGTTTGCCCAATCGCCGTCGTCGGCCGTGCCGCTGTGCAGGTCCACCAGCCATTGCAGCGCTTCATCGGTCAGGCCGGGCAGGGGACAGTCGAGGTCTTTCGCGCGGATCGCGGCCATCGCTCAGTCCTCCAGCAGTTCAAGGCTGCGCACGCAATGACGCAGCGCGCGCATGATGTATTTGCTGACCATGCTCGGAGAAACCTCCAGGCGTTCGGCAATCGCCTGGTGGCTCAGGCCCTCGACGCGGTTGAGCAGCAGCGCGGTGCGGCAATTCTCCGGCAGTTCGCTCAGGGCCAGGTGCAGGCACTGCAATTGCTGGCGCAACTCGAACAGCCGTTCGGGGCCGGGACGCGGGTCGAGCAACTCGTCCTGCACTTCTGTGAGGTCAACGGGTGAGCCCTGGCGTTTGCGCCCACGGGCGAGGTCGATGATCAGGTTGCCGAGCACCCGGATCAGGAAGAAGCGTGGGTTCAGGATGGTGTCGGTTTGCTGCTGCTGGCCGAGGCCGGCGTAGCGCACGAAGGTGTCCTGGGTGAGGTCGGCCGCCAACTCGCGATCGCCCAGACGGCGATAGGCGATGTTTTGCAAGTCGCGGTGATAAAGGCGAAACAACCGGTCCAGATCGTCAGCCAAAGCGAACCTCACGTGTCCAGAAGCCGGCAGGGCCCGGCGGGAAAACGCGAAGAATATAGTGATTAAGAATCGTTCGCAAATCTATCCGATTGGCTTGTTCCGCCTGCCCCCATCGCAATACCGAGAGGACAGGGGAAGTCAGGGACGGCTGGTGGTTAGAGCCCGATCAGGCGCCGAATGTCCTCCCTTGAAATACTGAATGCTTGGTCAAGCACGCTCCCAAGGCTTGAGAGCGTGCCACCGACGAGGCCATCGCCGTCGGCCGCGAACACGGTTTGCGCCGCCATCAGCGCCACGGTGGCAATACCGGTAATCAATACGGATTTCTGTACTGAATTCAACATGAAGACACTCCATTGCATGGCTTTGAGTAAGGGTTGATTCCCTTGCGCTGGAGTATCTGAAAAGCGCCCTGAACGTGAAAATCCTCTCTTTGTGTTATGGCAAAAGTAATAACGGGGCTCAGCTTTCAGCCGAAAGGGTATTGTCCTGGGCGGGCTCGGCTTCCAGTTTCAAGCGGTCAGCCTTGCTGATGTATTTGGGTTTGCTCTTGGGCGCCAGTTTGGCACTGGCCTTTTTGGCGTGAGCTTTTAACAGCTGGTTGATCTTTTTACGGCGATTCATGTTTTCCACTCCCTCTGAACGTCTGCCGGGATGCGTATGATGGCTGCTTTTGCATTCCTGACAAGAATGGCCGCCATGCTACCTGACAAGGCCGTTTTCAGTTCGACGATCAAGGAGTATGTATGCCGGAAGAAATCAGCCCGTCAGCGGTGGCTCAATGGTTCGCCCTGTTCGATCTGGGCGCACTGCCGCACGACAGCACGTTCTCCTTCGTGCTGAGCAACGATCCCATCGAACACTGGTTTTACAAGCGCAACAAGTTGCGGCCTGAGAGTTTGAAGCTCGAACTGCTCGTCCCTTGCACCGGGCACTGGCGCGTCCAGTTGGAGCGTAATGACAACCTCTACCTGGCCCAGTGGCGTCCCAACGATGATCTGCGTATCGACTCTGAACAACTGCGCTATCGAAAACTCGTGAAGTGGCCACGGCTGGCGAGCCTCATGGATTTTCCTCAGTTGATCGAGCAACTGGAAAAGAGCCTGGACGTGCGTTTTTTGCCTCACGCCAATATCGGTGCTCGGGGTGTTGAACCTGAGACCTTGGCGAGTAATCCGCACTTGCGCCGTTGGTTGGCGCCTTGCGCGCAGAGCTTTGGCTGGAACTGGAAAGTGCAGTCGCTTTGATAGCCTTGCCTGGCTGGCAAACACAACTTGCAGACACGGACGAAATGCCATGCAGATACGCAAACTGACCCACGACGACCTGCCTCGCGCCAGTGCCTTGTGCCTGGCGTCATTTATGGCGGCGGTTGCGCCCTCCCTGTCGGCGCAGGGCGTTGAAACCTTCGCCAAGGTGGCATCGGAGCAGGCCTTTGCCGAGCGGATGGAGGGCGACAACCTGATGCTGGTGTGTGTCGCGGAAGGGGTGCTGACCGGGTTGATCGAACTCAAGGAGGGGCGTCATGTGGCGATGCTGTTTGTCGCGCCGGGCTGGCAGCGTCGAGGCATCGGCCTGCAATTGATGACCGCGGCGCTGGAGCAGGCGAGGGGGGAGGTCGTGACGGTCAGGGCGTCATTGTCTTCAGTGGCCGCTTACGAGCGATACGGATTTGTTCTGGCAGGGGACGTTGATGAGTTCGCCGGGCTGGTGTATCAGCCGATGGAGAAGAGGTTGTCTTGATGATCAAACGCTGCAGTTGCCCGCTCCCCTCCGTGTCGAAACCCCTCTGCCAAATACAGAGATATCTACACCTCACAGGCAAGCACAGAGCGTCAGGGCACAACGGACTGTGGGAGTGGCGTTAGCCGCGAAGGGCCGCAGAGCGGCCCCAAAACCATCCAGCACGAAGTGGCTGTCTATGCCCGGGATTCCTTTCAACTTTCAAGATGCTTGAATGTGAGATCCAGACCCGCCAGAAATAGGGTGTTGGATGGATTTAGGGCCGCTCTGCGGCCCTTCGCGGCTAACAGCCGCTCCCACCGGATTGCAAGTGGCTTAACGTTTGCGATTGGCTGCGAGATCTGTAAATGCCCATGCGGTCATATCACCAGAGAATCACTCAACCTCAAAAATCAGCCTTCAAAGTCACCGTGTAGTTACGCGGATCACCGTAGTGGTTGGCCGCGTACAGCCAGCCGATGGTGGAGTAGTACTTCTTGTCGAACAGGTTGTTACCGTTCAGGGCGACGCTGAAGTTCTTGTTGATCTGGTACGCAAGGCGGGCGTTCCAGATGGCGTAGCCGGCCTGTTCGATGTCTCCGACGCCGTCAGTACCACCGAAGTTGGAGTGGTAGTTCCGGCTCTGAATACTGGCGCCACTCCCGACGGTCCATTGGTTCAAATCATCCGGCAACGTGTAGTCAGCCCAGAACCGCAGCATATGGCGCGGGGTGTAGCTGTTGAAGGTCGCACCGGATGCGGAGGTGCCATCGCCCGGGTCGTTGAGGTACTCGGTGGTGGTGTAGGTATAACCCGCGAAGAGTTGCAGGCCGGCCAGCACTTCACCGCTGATTTCCGCATCGAAGCCTTCGGCGCGAACTTTGCCCCCGGACACGTAGCAGTTGTCTTCGCCGTTCTGCCCGCACACGGAGTTGTAGTCGTACTGGGCGCGGTTTTTCTGATCGACGCGGAACACCGCGAAGCTGGTGTTGACGCGGCCGTCGAACAGTTCGCCCTTCAAACCGATCTCGTAGTTGGAGCCTTCAAGCGGTTTCAGCGCGGCACTGTCTTCGCTCAGTTCCGTTTGTGGTTTGAAGATGTCGGCGTAGCTCACATAGGTCGACCACTGATCATTCAGCGCGTAGATCAGGCCGCCATACGGCGTGAACTCGCCGCTTTCCCTGGCATGGGCCGGCGTGGGTGAGGCGGTATTGAAGCGGTGCAGTTCGTAGTCGTATTTGTAGTTGCTGGCCCGTCCGCCCAGCACCAGGGTCAAGGGTTCTGTCAGCTTGTAGCGCACCACGCCATAAACGCCGTTCTGGCTGATCTTACCCCTGGACGTGCCGGCATAGGTGGTGCCGAGCAGTTGCTCCATGCTGGGTTTCTGTGGCGAAACCGGGTCGTAGAGGTTGATCGCGCCAAGGTTGAGCAAGCCGCCTTGCAGGTCATCGGTCTTCAGGTCGCTGGCGTTGGCGCCCACCACGACTTCGTGTTCAAGGTCGAAGGCGCGCCATTTGCCGGTGAGGTTGATGTCGGCGCCTTTGTTGACGTTTTCGAAGTCGTAGAGGTAGGCGCGTGAGCGCATGCCGTCGCCGGTTGCCGGGTCGACGGAGCCGCGGCCGAAGCTGTAGAGGATGTAGTTGGTTTCGCGGATGTAACTGCCGGAGGCTTTCAGGCGCCAGTCGTCGTTGAAGTCATGGGTGATGTCGGCGAAGTAGGTGGTCTGTTTGTTGTCCCACTTGTTCCAGTCGGCGCCGGTGAAGGTGGAACGCCCCGCGTTCACGGCACTGCCGTCCTTGTTGCGCGGCAGGCCGCTGAAGAACGGCACGGCATGCAGGTCTTCCACGCTCACCCCGGCGGCGAGGGTGGTGGCGTCGCTGAGGTCGTATTCGAGGATGCCGTAGAGAACGTTCTTGCGGCTTTCGGCCGTGTCGTAGAAGTAGTTCTGGTCTTCATGGGCGGCCACAAAGCGGCCGCGCAACGCACCGTCGGCGCTGAGCGGGGCGCTGGCGTCGAGGGTCTGGCGATAGGTGTCCCAAGAGCCGGCGCTGGCGGTCACGGAGAGCGCGGCCTCGGCTTTCGGGCGTTTGCGCACAAGGTTGATGGCCGCGCCGGGGTTGCCGCTGCCTTGCAACAGGCCGTTGGCGCCACGCAGGACTTCGACGCGGTCATACAGCAGGGTGTCGGAGGTGAAGCTGCTGCCGATGGCGTAGTAGCGGCGGTCGAGCGGGACGCCGTCGTACTGGATGGTTTCTACCTCGAAGCCGCGCGAGTAGATGTACTTGCCGCCGGACGGGCTCTGGAACGTGGTGACGCCAGTGGTTTTCTCCAGTACTTCATCCAGGGTGTCGAGGCGTTGGTCGTCCATGGCCTTGCGCGTCACCACGCTGACCGACTGCGGGATGTCTTTCAGGCGGTGGGCCGACTTGCCGATGGTGACCGCGCTGGACGTATAGCTACCGGAGTTCTCGGTGGTCGCATCGATCTGCCGACCGGTGATGCTCAACGGCTCCAGGTTCAAGGCCCCGGCCGGTGTGTTCAGCGGCGCAGGTTCCAGGCCATAGACGCCGTCCCCACGGCGTATGACCTGCAAACCGGTGCCGGCAAGCACCCGCAAGAATCCCTCTTCGATGCCGTAGCGTCCTTCCAGTCCCGGGCTGGACAGGCCGCGGGCCAATTCGGGGGTGTACTGCAAGGTGATCCCGCCTTCACTCGCGAACCGCGCCAGTACCTGAGCCAGGCTGCCGGAACCGATGCTGTAGGTTTGCGGCGCCTGAATCGGCGCCGCCCAGGCGCAGACACCCAGCCCCTGCAAGGCGAGTGTCAGGGCGCTCAAGGCCAGCATCCGCCTATAGCGGGGCGCGCAGGGTTTATCGAGGGTTGGCACGGTCGGGCTGACCGGGGTGGAAGCGTGAATCATGGATAAGGTGTCCCTATGTATGTGGCAGTGTCATATCTAAGGACTGATGAGCGGTGGGAAACGGGCCAAACATTTTCAACGGGCGGTGACGGTGACCCAATAGCGCGTCCGGTACTCGACATGCACCGGGAGCGTGGCGGGTAGCGCGGCCAGGATCTGGTCGGTCTTCTCAAGCTGGAACGCCCCGCTGATCGGCAGCCGCGCAACCTCTGGGGCGCACCGCAGCCAACCGTGGCGGTAACGTCCCAGCTCACTGAGGAACTCACTCAAGGGCATCTCTTCTGCGATCAACCGGCCACGGGTCCACAGGCTGTCCTGTTCGCGAGCCGCCGCTACCGCCCCCGACCCCTGACTATTGAAATCGATCTGCTGGCCCGCCTCGATGACCTGTTGCAGTCCATGGGCCGGCGTCACCCGCACCGCACCCTCGAACACGGTCAATTGCGTACTGTCGTCACGCTGGCGAACCAGGAAGCGCGTACCCAGCGCTTCCATCAGGCCCTCGTTGCTGGCGACACGTAATGGCCGATGGCGAACACTGTCGGCATCGGCTCCGCTGTCGACGAGGATTTCGCCGCGCAGCAGGCGGATCAGCCGTTGCTCCGGATCGAAGTTCACGTCCACGGCGCTGTTGGTGTTCAGGTCCAGAACGGTGCCGTCCGCCAGTTCCACCCGTCGGTGCTCGCCGACGGCGGTGGTGTGGGAAGCCGCTGGTACGACCTGTCGATAGCCCGCATAACCCAGCGGCGCGACGATGGCCAACACCAGCAGTTGCTTGAGCGTCTGCCGCCGCTCGCGGTTGAGCGCGCCCATGGCCAGGCGTTGTGGCAGCAGCCCCAATTGGGCTTGCACACGTTGTGCTTTCAGCCAGGCCCGTTCGTGCTCGGGGGCGGCGGCGCGCCAACGCGCGCAGGCGTCGCGCTCTGCGGGGCTGACCTGCTCGTCGAGCATCAACATGTACCACCGGGCAGCTTGCCGGGCCACTTCCGGGCTGATGCGTGAGCGGTTGGCGTGCATCAGAAATCGTCTTCGAACAGGATGCAGGCTTCCACCGCGCTGGCCATGTGGCGCTTGACCGTGCGCTCGCCGATGCCCAGGCGCTGGGCGACCTGCACGTAGGTCAGACCCTCCAGTTGAACCAGCAGAAACACCGAACGCACGATCGGTTTGAGGGTATCGAGCAGGGCATCCAGTTGCTGCAGGGTTTCCTGCAGCGAAAAACGTTCTTCTTCGGAAAGGTCGAAGGCCTCGGGCAGTTGCGCGAGCAATTCCAGGTAGGCACGTTCCAGCGATTGCCGACGAAAATGGTCATACACCAGACGCCGGCCCACGGTGGTCAGGTAGGCCCGGGGCCGTTGCAGGCTCAGGCTGGCGCCGGCCTTTTGTTGCGCCTGAAGAATCCGCAGGAAGGTGTCCTGTGCCAGATCGGCAGCCTGCGCCGAGCAGCCCAATCGACGGTACAACCACTGCTTGAGCCAGCCATTGTGCTCGGTGTAGACCTGACTCAGATCATCGTTGATCACGGGTAAACCCTCCGGTGCGATGGGCGCACCATAAATGATAACGATTATCAAATCAATTCGAGCTGCAAGGCGTGAAGCGACTCTCCTGCGGACCTTGAATCAGGCGCCTGCTAGGGGTGCAACGCCGAGTTCGCCATCAACGTGAACAGCCGCAGGTTCCTCGCCATCGGGTTCTCGATCGAGGCGGGGAAGGTCTGCAGCAGCATCGCGTTGTTGAAGCGGTCGAGGCTGGTGGTGGGCATGTATTTGCCCGTTTCCGGACGGTCGTTGGTGCGGAACCGCAGCGGTTCGTGGGCGTTGGGCAGGGTGTAGGTCAAGCGTTTGCTCGTACCTGCCTGGTCCATGACCAGCGTCCCGGTGGTCGCGTCGTAGCTGGCGTTACCCGCCTCGTGGGTCAGCAGGATCTTGTTGGTTTTCGGGTTGTACCAAAGCAGATGAACCTGCCCGCCGTGCAGGTAAACGAATTGCACGGCGTCGGTCTCGCGGTCCACGACGCCACGACTCAGGTACAGGCCGTCCACCGGGGTGAACAGTTCGATTTCCAGCAGGTCCGTTGCGGCGCCGGGTTCCTGGCCGAATTTAGCGTACAGGTCGCTCATGATGGCCTTGAGCGGCACCCACAGCGAAGTTTCCAGGGTCTCGGCATCCAGCTTGACGATGCCGTCATGGGCGGTGGACAGGTCGATCGAATACGTGAGGGATTCCCGTGGCGGAATCGACGAGCAGTTCTCGCGGTGCTCGACGATGTAATCGTCCGCGCCTTCGTAACCACCCTGCGCCCATGCCTGGGCGAGGGCCTTGGCCGAGGTTTCGTCCAGGCAGTTCATGATGCCTTCGACCTGTTCGATCGCGTCGATCGTTGTCACTTTGGCGGCTGCGGCGTTCATCGAGAGTGCTGCGAGCAGGCTCAGCAGCATCAGTTTTTGCTTCATTGCAGATGATTCCTGGAGGGACGACGGCTTGATATCGGCCAGGGGGCACTGGCCTTTAACAGGCGTCGGCAACAGCCGGATCAACCTGCCGCCAGATCGCCGTACCAGTAAGCCGCGGTGACGCCGCCATCCATGAGGAAATCGCTGCCGGTGATGAATGTCCCCTCAGGCCCCATCAGTAGCGCCGCTACAGCTGCCACTTCATCCGGTGTGCCGCCGCGCCCGGCGGCGCTGAGGGCGATCATGCGCCGGTAGCCTTCACCGCGCGGGCCGCTCAGTTCGTCCCGGGCCAGCGGGGTGAAGATGATGCCAGGGCTGATGGTGTTGACCCGCGCACCGCGTTTGCCCCAGCGCACGGCCTCGGCCATCACCCGCAGCGAGTTGCCGCGCTTGGAGAGCTGATAGGCGTGCAACGGATCGGTCAGCTTGTTGGCCTCCAGCATCGGCAGTGCCAGCAGTTCCTCGACTGGCGTGGTCGCCAGCGCCGTGTTCTGTTCAGGCGTCAGGGCGGGGAGGCGATGGCCGGATTGCGAGGCGATCACGATCCCCGTGCCGCCCTCGGCGATCACATCGCCGAACAGCTCCAGCACCAGCGCGGTGCCGTACAGGTCGACGCGCAGGATGGTTGCCACCGGTGCTTGCGACGGTGAAACGCCGGCGGCGTGAATCACGCCGGTAATCTCACCGAGGGCGCTCGCCAGTTGAACCAGGGCTTGCACCGACTCCCGTGAGGCCACATCGACCACGGCGGCGGTCACCTCGAATCCGCCATCGAGCAACACCCTGGCTGCGGCATCGGCGTTTTCCTGGCGCAGGTCGGCCAGCACCACGTGCCGGCCCGCGCTGACGCGGCGGGCAATCGCCAGACCGATGGAACCTGCGCCGATAACAACCGTGACGGTAGTGGGCTTTTTCATCGACACCTCAGTGCTCACGGCCGTGGCCGTAGTCTTCGTCGCTGACCTGTTCCATCCAGTCGACCACTTTGCCGTCGAGTACTTCGGCAATGGCGATGTGGGTCATGGCGGTGGTCGCGGTTGCGCCGTGCCAGTGCTTGACGTTCGGCGGGATCCACACGGTGTCGCCGGGTTTGATGGCGCGCACCGGTTGGCCCTGTTCCTGAACCAGGCCGGCGCCGCCGGTCACGATCAGGGTCTGGCCTAGAGGGTGGGTGTGCCAGGCGGTGCGAGCGCCGGGTTCGAAGGTCACGGTGGCGCCGCTGACCCGGGCGTTATGGGTGCCCTTGAACGGCGCGTCCACCCGGACGGTGCCGGTGAAGTAATCGGCGGGCCCCTTGGCCGAGGGTTGCGAGCCGTTGGGCGTGACGGTGAGTACGGGTTTTTCCTCGGCGGTGGCGTCGAGGGCGAGCAATGACAGCGATAACGCCGTGGCGGCGAGGCGTTTCATGACGATCCCCCTGGGCATCTGGATTGATGGGTGCGGTGGGCACGTCGTCAATCTATCAGCGGGGAATTGGCGTGATTAGCCGGAGGAATCAGATAGGAGTGATGAGGGTTGTTCATGAGTGGGGTGGGGCTCTTCAAACTGAGCGCCGATCTCACACCTCAAAAAATCCAAAATCCCCAGGCTCAAAACGCTCGCTGGTATCCATCGTGACGCTGCGCAGCGCCGCCGTTTCCTGGTGCATCGGGTACAACGGCTCGGCGAAATAGCCTATCAGCAGCGAGCGGCGATTGGCGCCACTCACATTCAGACTGGCTGCGTGCACCAGGTCGACATCGAACACCAGGATGTCCCCCGCGCTACCTGAAAGCTGAACGGCGCCGGACTCGTCATTGAAATCGAAGGGCGCTTGGTCCGGCGCCGGGCGGTGGCTGCCGGGGACGATACGGGTCGCGCCGTTGCCGGGGCCGTAATCGTCGAGATAGACCATCGCGTTCGCCGAGTCACCGGGGCGTTGGTGCGATAAATCCCGGTGCAGTTTCTGCTGACCACCTCCGCCGAGCGGTGCGCGGCCTTCGACCTGGGCGAGGAAGAACCGCTCGTCGATCAACTCACTCACCACCGCCAGCACCGCCGGCAGGCGGCACACCGCCTGAATCTGCGCGTCGCCATCCAGGTGCGAATGCTGCCAGCCAATGCCGCGTGGCACGGGCCACTGCTCCGAGGGTTTCACCCCGGCATCGAACACGCCACGCAGGTGCTCCAGCCAGTCGGCCGGGACCGCCTGGCGCAGCAGCAGATAGCCTTGGCGATGAAGTTGTTCGCGGTCAGTCATGGCGCTTTCGATTTCCTTTTCGGCACGGCGTGCGGGATAACGGCAGCCAGCCTAAAGCATCGGCTAATGGCCTGCCATTGATTGAGCGCAGCTTATTTACTCATCGGTTGCCTGAGGTCGGGTGACAGTCCGCTCGTTGCGGATTAGGCTCTTCAGCCCATTGTTTACCCCTCTCGCACGGAAGCTACGACACCCCATGGAACAACCATCGGCCCGGCAAGGGCAGCTACCCCGTACCCCCGCGTCCCTTCGCTCCGGCTGGCGGCGCTGGATGCCGGGGCTGGAGATGTTGCGCAATTACCCGCTGGCCTGGCTGCCGAAAGACCTGCTCGCCGGGCTCGTGCTGACCGCCATGCTGGTGCCGGTCGGTATCGCCTATGCCCAGGCTTCGGGGGTTCCGGGTATCTATGGCCTATACGCCACCATCATTCCGCTGCTGGTCTACGCGTTGTTCGGGCCCAGCCGCTTCCTGGTGCTCGGCCCCGATTCGGCGCTGGTGGCGATCATCCTGGCAGTAGTCTTGCCGCTGTCTGCGGGCGATCCCGCGCGCGCCATTACTCTGGCCAGCGCCATGGCGCTGGTGTCCGGCCTGGTGTGCGCCGCCGCGGGCTTGCTGCGGCTGGGCTTTATCACCGAGCTGCTGTCCAAGCCGATCCGCTACGGCTACATGAACGGCATCGCCTTCACCGTGCTGATCAGCCAGACCCCGAAACTCTTCGGCATCTCCCTCGACAGCGCCGGGCCGTTGCACGACATTCCCGGCCTGTTCCAGGCGCTGTTCGACGGCAAGGCCAACTGGCACGCCTTCGCCATCGGTGGCGGAAGCCTGGCGATCATCCTGCTGCTCAAGCGTTTCGAGCGGGTGCCGGGCATTCTGATCGCCGTGGTGCTTGCCACCTTGGCGGCATGGGGTTTTGCGCTAGAGGCCGAAGGGGTGCAGGTGGTCGGCTCGCTGCCTCAGGGACTTCCTGGGTTTTCCATCCCGCTAATCGGACTGAACGAACTGACCACCGTGTTGATTGGTGGCTTCGCCGTAGCGCTGGTGTCATTCGCCGACACCAGCGTGCTGTCGCGCACCTACGCCGCCCGGACCCGCTCGCCGGCCGACCCCAACCAGGAAATGATCGGCCTGGGCATGGCGAACCTCGCCACCAGCCTGTTCCAGGGCATTCCCGTCAGCAGCAGTTCATCGCGGACCCCGGTGGCCGAAGCCGCTGGCGCGCGCAGCCAGTTGACCGGCGTGTTCGGCGCCCTTGGCGTGGGCCTGTTGTTGCTGTTTGCGCCCGATCTGTTGCGCCATCTGCCAGTCAGCGCCCTGGCCGCGGTGGTTATCGCCGCCGCCATCGGCCTATTCGAGTTCCGCGACCTGCGGCGCATATACCGCATCCAACAATGGGAATTCTGGCTGTCGATCGTCTGTTTTATCGGCGTGGTGGTGCTGGGGGCCGTGCCCGGGATCGGCCTGGCGGTGGTGATCGCCGTGATCGAATTTCTCTGGGACGGCTGGCGCCCGCATTACGCCGTGCTGGGGCGGGTTGCCGGGATTCGTGGCTACCACGACATCAGCCGCTATCCCGATGCCCGCCTGGTGCCGGGCCTGGTGTTGTTCCGCTGGGATGCGCCGCTGTTCTTCGCCAATGCCGAACAGTTCCAGAGTTGCGTGCTACAAGCCATCGAACAGTCACCGACACAGGTCCGCCGGATCGTCATCGCTGCGGAGCCGGTCACCAGCGTGGATGTCACCTCGGCGGACATGTTGATCGAGCTTGAACAATACTTGCGTTCCGCAGGCATAGAGCTGCGTTTTGCCGAAATGAAGGATCCGGTGAAGGACAAGCTGCGGCGCCTGGAAGTGCTGGCGCGGATTGGCAGTGATGTGTTCCAGCCCACAGTCGGTGCGGCTGTGGATGTTTATCTGGAGGAGCATGGGGTGGACTGGACGCCTTAGCCGTTCCAGCGAAGAGGCCATCAAGCGCACCAAAGAGCAGCGATCCGACGATCCTCTCTGGCTTCCCGCGGAAAAAACCGGATACTGGCGACCATTTCGTTTAGCCCGTTCTGGTAATCCCGCATGGAAATCAAGGTCAACTTTCTCGACAACCTCCGACTCGAAGCCAAGTTCGATGACTTCACGGTGGTGGCCGACCAGCCCATCCGCTACAAGGGCGATGGCTCGGCCCCTGGACCGTTCGACTATTTCCTGGCGTCTTCGGCGCTGTGCGCGGCGTACTTCGTAAAGCTGTACTGCCAGACGCGGGACATCCCCACCGACAACATTCGCCTGTCGCAGAACAACATCGTCGACCCGGAAAACCGCTACAACCAGATCTTCAAGATCCAGGTCGAGCTGCCAGCGGACATTTCCGCCAAGGACCGCCAGGGCATTTTGCGCTCCATCGACCGCTGCACGGTGAAGAAGGTGGTGCAGACCGGCCCCGAGTTCATCATCGAGGAAGTCGACAACCTCGACGCCGATGCCCAGGCCCTGCTGATGCCGAGCGCCGCGGAGGGCAGCAGCACCTGCATCCTCGGCAAGGACCTGCCGCTGGAAGAAACCATCGCCAATATGTCGGCCATCCTCGCTGACCTCGGGATGAAGATCGAAATCGCCTCGTGGCGCAATATCGTGCCAAACGTCTGGTCGCTGCATATCCGCGACGCGCAATCGCCGATGTGCTTCACCAACGGCAAGGGCGCGACCAAAGAAGGCGCGCTGGCCTCGGCGCTGGGCGAGTTCATCGAGCGGCTGAACTGCAACTTCTTCTACAACGACCAGTTCTGGGGCGAAGACATCGCCAATGCCGAATTCGTCCATTACCCCAACGAGCGCTGGTTCCAGCCGGGCCGCAAGGACGCGCTGCCGAAGGAAATCCTCGACGACTACACCCGCGCGATCTACAACCCGGACGGCGAGTTGCTGGGCACCCACCTGTACGACACCAACTCCGGCAACATCGAGCGCGGCATCTGCTCGCTGCCGTTCGTGCGCCAGTCCGACGGCGAAGTGGTGTACTTCCCGTCGAACCTGATCGAAAACCTCTACCTGAGCAACGGCATGAGCGCCGGTAACACCCTGGCCGAAGCGCAGGTGCAGTGCCTGTCGGAAATCTTCGAGCGCGCCGTGAAACGGGAAATCCTCGAAGGCGAACTGGCCCTGCCGGATGTGCCGCAAGAGGTGCTGGCCAAGTACCCGGGCATCGTCGCCGGCATCCAGGGCCTGGAAGAGCAAGGCTTCCCGGTGCTGGTCAAGGACGCGTCGCTGGGCGGAGAATTCCCGGTGATGTGCGTGACCCTGATGAACCCGCGTACCGGCGGCGTGTTCGCCTCGTTCGGCGCGCACCCGAGCTTCGAAGTGGCTGTGGAACGCAGCCTGACCGAACTGCTCCAGGGCCGCAGCTTCGAGGGCCTCAACGACCTGCCGCAGCCGACGTTCGAAAGCCATGCGCTGATGGAACCGAACAACTTCGTCGAGCACTTCATCGACTCCAGCGGTGTGGTGTCGTGGCGCTTCTTCAGCGCCAAATCCGATTTCGAATTCGTCGAGTGGGACTTCTCCGGCCAGGGCGAAGACTCCAACGCCGACGAAGCCGCGACCCTGTTCGGCATCCTCGAAGGCATGGGCAAGGAAGCGTACATGGCCGTGTACGACGACCTCGGCGCCACCGCCTGCCGCATCCTGGTGCCGGGCTATTCGGAAATCTACCCGGTGGACGACCTGGTCTGGGACAACACCAACAAGGCGCTGTTCTTCCGCGAAGACATCCTCAACCTGCACCGCCTTGATGACGACGGGCTGGGGGCATTGCTGGACCGCCTGCTGGAATCCGAACTGGACGAGTACACCGAGATCAAGACGCTGATCGGCGTCGAGTTCGACGACAACACCGTCTGGGGCCAGTTGACCATTCTCGAGCTGAAGATCCTGATCCAGGTCGCGCTGCGCAAGTTCGACGACGCCAAGGAGCTGGTGGAAATGTTCCTGCAGTTCAACGACAACACCGTCGAGCGCGGGCTGTTCTACCAGGCGCTGAACGTGGTGCTGGAAGTGGAGCTGGACAACGAGCTGGAACTGGGCGACTACGAAGTCAATTTCCGCCGCATGTTCGGCAACGAGCGGATGGATGCGGTGATCGCCTCGGTCGAGGGCAGCCTGCGCTTCCACGGCCTGACGCCGACCAGCATGAAGCTGGAAGGTCTGGACCGGCACCTGCGTCTGATCGACAGTTACAAGAAACTGCACGCGGCACGGGCCAAGGCGGCGGGCCTGAAGGGCTAAGCCCTTCGCCGTGGTCAATTTTGCGGGCCACCCTCTGGCCCGCAAAAGGATGGTTCACCGAAACATTTGTTGCCATACGACAATCTATCGCCGATCCACACTGCTACTCTGGCATCTGGCCATATCTGGCCCAGACTGTGAAAACCGCCGAATTTCACCTGTGCCGAGGGTCGTGAATGATCGAGCGTCGTTACCGCCGCTCCTTGTGGCTGTCGCTGGTGCTGCTGCTGATGTCCGGGGCCACAATGGCCGCAGAGCAGTGCCAGCACCTCACTGCCACGGGTAATCCCGAATATCCCCCATATCTCTGGCGTGATCCCGACAATCCGGGACAACTGATCGGCGCCAATGCCGACCTGCTCAAGCAGGTAGCCAGCGAGCTGGGACTGGAAGTGGACGTCCGCTACACCGGTCCCTGGTCCCGCGCCCAGGAAGAGGCGCGCACCGGTCGTGTCGACCTGCTGGCCGGCTATTTCCTCACCGAAGTGCGCCAGCAAAGCATGGACTTCATCAAGCCCGCGTTCCTGTACACGCCGAGCGTGGTCTGGGTGCGTCAGGATGACGGCTTTGTCTATCGCACCTGGGAGGACCTCAAGGGGCGCAAGGGCGGGACGCTGGTCAGCAACAGCCATGGCCAGCAGTTCGATGACTACGCCCGGGACCAGCTCAACCTCGAAGCGGTGCCCGGCGCCAGCCAGGCCTTCCAGAAACTGCTGCTCAAGCGCAACGACTACGTGATCTACGAACAGTATCCCGGCATGGCGCTGAGCCGCACCCTGGGCATGGAAGACAAACTCAAGGTGCTCGCCCCGCCGGTTTCCAGCGAAGGGCTGTACCTGGCGCTGTCCCATGACTCGCCGTGCAACCGCCCGGAGCTGCGCGCGCGGCTGGCGCAGAAAATGCGCGAAGTCGTTGCCGGGCCGAAGCCGGAACAGTGGGTGACGGAGAATCTGGAGCGCTGGAAGAGCCAGCAGGAACCCCGCTAGTTAACCGATCTGTCCCCACACCTGCACCAGCCCCAGGGCATGCACCAGGCCGATGCCGGTGCAGAGGACCGAGCTGATAACGACGAAGCGCAGACTGCGGCCATCGTTGAGCAGCACGAACGGCCCCACCAACCCGCGAAACAGATAAACCAGGGTGATGACGCACAGCGCCGGCCGCAGCAGCGGCAGCGTGCCGATCACCCCCGCGCCGGACAGCGCGTAGGCCGCCCAACTGGCCAGGACCAAAGCGATGCCCAGGGTGACGATGGCCGGAAAGCGATAGCCTTTCTCGGCGGCGCGAACAAAGCGCTGCCCCGCGCCGGCCAGGCGGTAACCGGCGGGGCCGGCGATGATCACGCCCAAATGGAGCACGGCGGCGAGCAGGCTGAGGGCTGCGGCAATGATGAGGGGCAGGTTGTGTTCGACGTCCATTCGCGCTGTTCCTTGCTGGGTTTGAGCACCGCTGTCGTCGGTTTGAAACGCTGATAAACGCCATCGCGCCGAACAACGCGCGCACTGTACCGCCATTGCATTCCACCGAGGAATGCCCCCATGAATATCTTGAATTTTATTTTTCCCGGCGAACCCCCTAGCGTGAGCGCATCGCACAAGGAGTTCCTGTCATGTCCCGCTCGCCGCTACAGCTCTTCGTTGACGCCCGCTTCACCAGTCCTTACGCCATGTCCGCCTACGTGACGCTGCGGGAGAAGGGCCTTGAGTTCGAAACGGCGCTGGTCGATCTCGACTGGTCCGAGAACCTCTCGGACGACTACACACGCCTGTCGCTGACCCAGCGCGTACCGACGCTGATCGACGAAGGCTTCGCCCTGTCCGAGTCCTCGGCCATCACCGAGTACCTGGAAGAGCGCCATCCGCAGGTTGCGGTCTACCCGAAAGACACCGTGCAGCGGGCGAGGGCACGGCAGGTCCAGGCCTGGCTGCGCAGCGACCTGCTGCCGATCCGCCAGGAGCGTTCCACGCTGGTGGTGTTCTACGGCGTCAAGGCCGGGCCGCTGTCGGCGGAAGGCGTCGCGGCGGCGAAGAAACTGATCAACGCGGCGGAAACCTTGCTGGCGGGTGGGGCCGAGTACCTGTGCGGCGAGTGG
Source organism: Pseudomonas sp. Marseille-P9899 (assembly GCF_903166565.1). NCBI lineage: Bacteria > Pseudomonadati > Pseudomonadota > Gammaproteobacteria > Pseudomonadales > Pseudomonadaceae > Pseudomonas > Pseudomonas sp. Marseille-P9899. Next base: position 1,914,867 of record NZ_CAESCG010000001.1, on the reverse strand, counting down.
TCGATCGCCGATGTCGAACTGGCGGTGATGCTCAACCGCCTGATCCTTAATGGCGACCCGGTGCCGGCTGGGCTGAAGGAGTACGCCGCGCGGCAGTGGCAGCGGCCGAGCGTGCAGGAGTGGGTGCAGAAAGTGCGTCCAGCGTTGTAATGCCGCAACGAGGCCGGCCGGGTTTGCCCACCCGGCCGGCCTTGTGCATCATCACTGGCTCGACACAAGGAGCCGTGCCCATGTCCTCGACCCACCTTCACCTGCTGTGCGGCAAGATCGCCTCCGGCAAATCCACCCTCGCCAAACACCTCGTGGCAGAGCACAGCGCGCTGCTGATCAGCGAAGATCACTGGCTTTCGCGTTTGTATCCCGACGAGATCCGTTCGGTAACCGACTACCTTGACCGTGCCCGACGGATTCGTGCCGTGTTGGGGCCGCTGGTGATCGACCTGTTGCGGACGGGTGTCACGGTGGTTCTGGATTTTCCCGCCAACACCGTCGCTGACCGTAGTTGGCTGCTGAGCCTGGCGCGGACGGCGGGCGTCCATCACACCTTGCACTACCTCGAACAGGACGACGCCACCTGCCGCGCCCGCCTGCATGCGCGCAATGCACATGGCGAGCACGACTTTGCGGCCACCGATGCCGAATTCGAGGTTATTACCCGGCATTTCCAGGCGCCTGCGGTGGGTGAGGGGCTGGATATTGTGGTTCATGGTCAGGAGGGGGGCGAATGATCAGCACATCTCATGGCTCCATGAGAGCCATAAGACGTCAGTCAGAAGATTGGGTAATGGCGACCAGGTGCTAGCCGACAGTTTTTCAGCGTTTTTGAGATCGAGCGCCGCCCGCGCGGCGCATCGCGGATGAATCCGCTCCTACATTTTTTGCAACGTGCCTATGCCTGTCAGGCCATGGTTGACTACCTTGGTGGTTCGGCTCGATTTTAAGGCTGGCGCCTCAGCCGCCCCGCACTTTCCCGCCATATACCAAGGCTGGCAACGCCAATCACACAGGCCATGGCACGTTGCAAAAAATGTAGGAGCGGATTCATCCGCGATGCGCCGCGTGGGCGGCGCTCGATCTCACAGGCGCTAGAAAACTCTCGGCATGCGCCTGGTGGCCATTACTCGGTCTACACAACCACTAAAAGTCATACCGCCCCGTAACCCCCACCGTCCTCGGCGTTCCCAGCACCCCCGTGTACCCGCCATTCGGTGAATTCCACAGCGTGGTGTAGTAGGTCTTGTCCGCCGCGTTCTTCACCCATAGCGACACATCCCACTGCCCATCCGCAAGATCGCCACGCACCCCGGCAGACAGATTGACCAGTGCATAGCTCGGCAATTGCGCATGTTCCGAGTCGTCCACCGTGCCGACGGCATGGGAGCGGAAGGCGTAGCTGGCGTTCACATACGGCCGCACCGGACCCGCTTCCCATTCATAGGTGCCGCTGGCGTTGAGGATCCACTTCGAGGCGCCGACCACGGTGTGTCCGGTCAGGTCGCAGGACGCCGGCGCACCCGGTCGCAAGGCGACTTCGGCCGGGCAGGGGGCGTTGCTGTAGTCGAGGTAGCGCACGTCGTTCAGCGAGCCGTTGAGGTTCAGGGTCAGGCCGCGCACCGGCAGCAGGGTCGATTCGAATTCCACACCGCGGCTGCGCACGGCGCCGGCGTTGGTCAGGTAGCTGGTGAGGTTGGCGTCGTCGTAGGCGTTGGTCTGGTAGCCGTGAACCTCGGTCCAGAACAGGTTGGCGTTGAGCAGCAGACGCCGGTCGAGCAGGGTGGTCTTGATCCCCAGTTCGGCGTCGTTGGCCCGTTCGCTGCCGATCAGCAGGGAGTCGGCACCGGCCACCGGAGCACTGGCGACGCTGAGGTTGACGCCACCCGACTTCTCGCCGTGGGACAGCGAGGCATAGCCCAGCACCTGATCGTTGAAGCGATAAGCCAGGCTGACCAGCGCCGACGGGCTGAAGCTGTAGACGCTGAGGTCGCCCGAGTCATACGCACCGAGACGCCCCTGGCGCACACTGGCCGCCGCACCGGTGACCGCCGCGCCGCCGGTTGGCGCATAGCGGCCGACCCGCGCCTGCTTCACCTCGTAGGTGCCGCGCACGCCGGCGGTGAGGTCCAGGCGTGGCGTCAGGTGCCAGGTGCTCTGGGCGAACAGGGCGAAGCTGTCGGTGTCGATGCGCCCCTTGCCCAGGCTGTAGACGTTGTTCAGCGCGCCCTGCGGCGTGCCGTTCCAGGTGTCGGCCAGCGGGCCGTAGTCGGTGAAGACTTCGTTGCGCATTTCCTGGCGGAAGTAATACGCGCCGAGCACATAGTCGAAGACGTCGCCGGTGGGCGAGGCCAGGCGCAGCTCCTGGGAGTATTGCTGGTCCCGCGCCGACTGGCCGACGTTGTACATCACCGGGACGTTGAGTTCGTCATCGTTGCGCGGGGTGAAATCCCACCAGCGCCAGGCGGTGACGGAGGTCAGGGTGTAGTCGCCGGGCAGGCTCCAGTTGGCTTCCAACGAGGTGCCACCCTGGAACACTTTGACGTTCTGGTCGGCGTCGAGGTTGACGTGGCGACCCTGGGCCAGGCTTGCGCCCACCGCAGCGGCGCGCTGCTCGTAGCGGTTGACGCCGTTGATGGTCGGCCCGGTGCTGAACAGCGAGCGGGTGCCGGCGCTGGAGTCCTCTTCGTTGTAGTCGGCGATCCAGCGCAGGTTGAAGGATTCATTGGGTTCGAACAGCAGTTGCCCACGGAAACCCTGGCGGGTCCCGCCGCCGAGGGTGTGGCCGTTGTAATCGTTTTCGACGTAGCCGTTTTCCCGGGTGCGATAGGCAGAGAAACGCCCGGCCAACTGGCTGGTCAACGGCCCGCCGATACTGGCGTGGGTCTGCACGTAGCCGTCTTCGCCAAACGAGGTCGAGACGCTGCCTTCCGGGGTGAACGAGGGCCGGCGGGTGCTGATATTCAGCACGCCGGCGGTGGTGTTCTTGCCGAACAAGGTGCCTTGCGGACCGCGCAGCAGTTCGAGCTGCTCGATGTCCAGCAGGTCGAACACGGCCATGCCGGGACGGCCGAGGTAGACGTTGTCGAGGTAGATCCCGGCGCTGCCTTCCAGGCCGTCGCTGGCCGGGTTGTTGCCCAGCCCGCGGATCGACAGGCTGGACTGGCGCGGGTTCATGAACGACACGTTGACGCTGGGCAGCGCCTGTTGCAGGTCTTGCACGCGGTACAGGCGCTGGTTTTCCAGGGTCTGCGCCGAGAGCACGGTCATCGCGGTGGGCACCGTCTGGACATCTTCCACACGGCGGCGGGCATTGACGGTGATGGTCTGCAAGGTCGCGTCATCGGCCTGCGAGCCCTCGACGGTTTCGGCGCTGTAGCCCGGCGAGCAGGCCAGGGCCAGCAAACCGGGAAGAAAACGGGGCCAGACGCACGCGCGGCTGTTTCGTTGCAAAGGCATGGTCATCATGAACTCCTGTGATGAGTGAACCTCTCGCTGCGCGTGGTCTGCGTAAGCGTGATCGGAAGGGTTGGGGGGTTGTGGATCAGTCGCGCAGCCAGGGCAGTTCATGGGCCTGATAGCGGTGCGCGCGGAAGATCGCGTTGTTCTCGCCCGGCAGGTAGGCGCGGGAGGCGGCGTCCGGGTAGGCGGCGAAATGCGGGTTGATGTATTCCCAGACCACTTCGCCTTCGCGGGTCACTTCGAACAGCCGGCCGAAGTTGGCCTCGGTGATCAGCGTGTTGCCGTTGTGCAGGCGCTGGGCGCCGCCCATGAACGGGGTGAAGAAGGCGTAGCCGGGGGTGTCGGCGTACTGCCACTCGATGCGTTGGGCGTGCGGATCGACTTCGATCACCCGCGAGTGCGGCATGGACACATGAGGCCGCGAGATGCCGTTGTCGAACACCAGGATGCGCCCGTCTTCCAGCTCGCTCGGGCAATGCTGCTGCGCCACCAGGTCGTGGCCAAGGCGCCAGAGCACGCGGTCGCTGGCCTTGTCGACGGCGATCACCGAGGACACGCTGCGCAAACTGAGGATGACCTTGCCGTCGCGGCCCGGCGTCACCGAGTTGGTCATCGGCCAGTGGTAGCGTTCGAAGCAGTCGTGAAGCGGGTAGTCTTCCGGCGCCAGGTGTTCCCAGCTCCGCCATTCCCAGACCAGCGTGCCGCTGCGGTCGACTTCCTTGACCACGTCGCCGTAGATCACCCCTCCTGGCGCCTCGCTGCCGGGAATCCCGCCGAGCACGCGACTGGCGATATCCAGTGGCAGCGGCTCGGCAGTGGTGTAGAGCAGGTTGCCGTTGTCCAGCCATTGGGCGTCGTGGTGGTGGGTCAGGTCGGTGTATTCCCAGACCACTTCACCCTCCGGCGTCACCTCGCTGAACGCACCGCCATGCCATACCGACCAGCCTGGAAACAGCTCTGGCGAGTCCGGGTGGTTGCCGTTGTAGCCGAGGTTGCCGTTGGCCAGGATCACCGCGTCGCGGCCGGGGCGTTGCGGCAGTTTCCAGCGGTGTACTTCTTCGCCGCGCAGGTTGATGAGGAACACATTGCCGTCCGCAGTTTGCGGGGCGAACAGGGTGTAGCCACCGGCCGAACGTTCGGCATCGACGGCGATCAGGCCGGTGGCGTGGCGACGCAGGGTGGTGCGGTCGAGTGCAGGCATGACTTTTCTCCAGATGAGCGGCGCCCTGCCGGCAACTGCGGCATGGCGCGAAGGTTTCAGATCAGGGGTGTTGTGGCAGCAGGCGGTTGTAGCGGTCGTCGAAGGCGTCGACGACCTTCAATGGGCGGGGAATCAGCCGGGCCTCGGAGAAACGGTCGGCCAGGCGTTGTTGCAGGCCGGCGACCCGGGCGTCCAGCGCGACGTACTGCAAGCGCTGTTGGCCGAGCATTTCCTGCAGCAGTGGCAGCGGCAGGCGGGTGACCTGGACCAGACGCTCGGCCCAGGCGTCAGGGTGAGCGGTGGCCCAGGCCTGAGCCCTGGCCAAGCGCTGGATAAAGTCGCCGAGCAGCTCGGCCTTTTGCGGATCGTTGAGCGCTGCGAGGCTGGCGACGGTGAAGTTCAGACCGGTCTCGGGCCATTGCGCGCCGTCCACCAGTTTGCGGGCGCCGCGGGACGTGGCTTGGCCGACGAAGGGGTACCAGACCGCCCAGGCATCGAGCTTGCCGCTGGCAAAGGCGTTCTGCGCATCGATGGGGCTGGCGTAGATCACAGTCACATCCTTGATGCCCAGGCCGGCCTCGGCGAGGACGGCGAGCAGCAGGTAATGGCCGCTGGTGCCCTTGGCCACGGCGATGCGCTTGCCCTCGAGGTCGGCGGGACGGCTGATGGTCGAGTCGGCCTGGACCAGCAGCGCATTGTTGTTCTGCGCGCCTTCGGCGGCGGCTACCACCCGCACATCGAAACCACCGGCCTGGGCGAACACCGGTGGCGCGTTGCCGACCACGCCGACATCCACTGCGGCGGCGCTCAGCGCTTCCATCAGCGCGGTGCCGGTGCCGAACGGGTGCCAGTCGAGGGTGTAGGCGAGGCCCTGGTCTTCACCGGCGGCGCCCAGCAGCGCCTGGATCAGCCCGCTCTGGTCACCGACTTCCAGCTCCGGCGCGGCCTGGACGGGCAGGGCGCCGAGCAGCGAGGCGAGCAGCAGCCAGGGCGTCAGGTGGCGACGAAGGCGCTTGGCAGGGAAGGACTTTCTGGGCATCGTCTTGGCTCTTGAATCGGAAAGTGTTGCCAGTATGTCCACGCCCGTCCAACGCCACCATGTCAAACACCCCTCGTTTTCTGCCATCTCGGCGCCGCGAACCGTGCTGGTGCTGGCGTTTCCCGGCGCATTGCTGCTCAACGCCGCCGGCCCGCTGGAGGTGTTCGCTGCCGCGCCGCGCATTCTGGGTGGCGAGCTGAAACAGAGCCCGCCGTACCGGATCGTGCTGGCCTCGCCGTTGGGCGGCGAGATCGAGACGATTTCCGGGATTGCGGTGATGACCCGCTCCCTGGCGGACGTCGAGGCCGAGGCGGAGTTGGACACGCTGATCGTTATCGGTGGGCCGGGGGTGTCGGAACTTGAAAGCGACCCTTACGTCAACGTCTGGCTGCAGCGCCACGCGCCGCGGGCGCGGCGGCTCTGTTCCATCGGCACCGGCGCCTTCGCCCTGGCCGGCGCCGGTTTGCTGGAAGGTCGGCGGGTGGTGACCCACTGGAGCTTTGCCGAAGAACTGCAACAGCGATATCCGGCGTTGATCGTCGAGCGCGAGGCGCTGTACCTGCACGACGGTCACCTGTGGACCTGCGGTGGGGCGAGCGCGGGGATCGACCTTGGCCTGGCCTTGCTGGAACAGGACCTTGGCCCGCATGCGGCGCTGACCCTGGCGCGTTATTTCACCCTGTTCCTGCGCCGCTCGGCGGAACAGGCCCAGCTCAGCGCACCGCTCAAGGCGCAGAGCGATGCGCTGCGCAGCGACCGTGACCAGCGCCTGGTGCGCCTGCATGCCTGGATCGCCGGCAACCTCGACAGTGATTTGCGCGTGGAGCGGCTGGCGGAAAAGTTCGGCATGAGCCCCCGGCATTTCGCCCGCGCCTACACCGCCGCCACCGGTGGCACCCCGGCGCAGACCGTTGAGACCTTGCGCCTGGAGGCCGCCTGCCGGTTGCTGGAAACCAGCAAGGAGCCGATCAAGCGGATTGCCGAGACGGTCGGTTTTGGCAATGAAGAGCGCATGCGCCGCAGTTTTCAGCGGCAGTTGGGGGTGAGCCCGCTGGGGTATCGCTCGCGGTCGCGGGTCGAGGGCGGGGGTGAAGAGAATCCGGTGGCCGGGCAGACCGGGTATCGGTATGAGGAGCGGGTGTCGATTGCGTTGGATCATCTGGCGCAGTAGTGGGGCCTGATCGCAAGCCCCACCGGGTCAACCACGCTGTTTGCCTGCTGAATCAGCGCAACTCGCCAACCATCTCCCCGATGCAGTCCAGCACCGAACTCGCCAGCTCGCGCGAGCGTTTGCCCGACCAGCCGGTTAGTGTATTCGGCGCGTCGTCGTGGTCCTTGAATGGCATCTCCAGGGTCAGCGACAGGCAATCATGGGTCTGGCCGACGGCGTTGCAGGCCAGGGTCAGGTTGGCCTCGCCGGGGGCGCTGCGCGGGTAGCCGTGGACGTCCTGGAAGTCGCGGGTCAGCCCGCACAGGGTTTGGCGGAAACGCGCCTCCAGCGCGGCGATGCGCGGGGTATAGCCAGGGTTGCCTTCGCAGGCGGCGGTGAAGACGTGGGGGATTTCTTCGTCGCCGTGGACATCGAGGAACAGGTCGACGCCGTGAAGCTTCATCTGGTGCTGAGCGAACAGTACTTCCGGAGTTTGCTCGACACTGGCGTCCTGCCAGGCACGGTTGAGGTCGCGGCCCTTGGCGTTGGTGCGCAAGTGGCCGTGGAAGGCGCCGTCGGGGTTCATGTTCGGGATCAGGTAGAGGTCGGCGGCAGCCAGCAGGGCTTGCAGCGTGGCGTCGTTGCGCTCCAGGCGCTCGATCACGCCTTCCATGAACCATTCAGCCATGTGTTCGCCCGGATGCTGCTGGGCGATGATCCACACCTTGCGCTTGCCGGGGGCGCCATCACCGGCCCGTAGCAACTGAATGTCACGGCCTTCGACGCTGCGCCCGGTGGCCAGCAGCGTGACGTTGGCCAGGCGGGTGGCGCGTTCGATCAACTGGTTATGGCGGGCGCGGGAGTAGGGCTCGAAGTAGGCGAACCAGGCCTGGGGTTCGCTCGCCTGCAGGCTGAAGTGCAGGGCCTTGCCGTCGAAGTGCGACGGTACGCGGAACCAGTTCTGCTGGTCATACGAAGCGACGGCCTGATAACCGTCCCAGGCTTTGTTGTAGGAAGACTCGCCGGCGTTTTCCAGGATGAACGTGTGGGACTGTCCTGGCGTCAGGCCGCTGGCCTTGAAGTGGAACCACTGGAAATGCGCGCTGCTGGTGTCGTTACGGATCGCCAGGCGGACCTGCAAGGGATTGCTGGAATCCCGTACTAGGATATTGCCGGAATCGAAGTCGCAGTCGATGCTCAGTGCAGTCATTGCCAGGTTCCTGTGTAGAGTCATGGAGGCCCATTACTCTACACAACCCGGGTCAGGACCAGAAACCCAACGCCAGCAGCGCCGCCACTCCGAGGCTCATGGCCACGGTGCAACCGCCGAGGGAGAACGCTGCGCGCCCTTGTCGGTACCACTGGTTTTCGCCCAGCAGGCGTGCCGGCGCGAGCAGGGTGCGCCAGCGCAGCTCGGTGGCATGGAAGGCGGCCAGGTGCTCCGGCGCGGCGTCGAGCCAGCGGCGGAAGTCGATACGCTCGCTGGCGGTAACCTGCGGGCTCTGCAAACGCACGTACCACTGGCCTGCGCTGCGGGCGATGGCGCAAGGGGCGGGCAGGGTGCATTGCAGGATCTGGTTCATGTGCCGTTCGACGCTGGTGTCGGAGAGGTCCAGGCGGCGGGCAATATCAGCGTAGGAAAGTTGATCGAGGCGGTTCAGCAAGAACACCTGCTGTACCCGGCGTGGCAGCTTTTTCAGGCGGTGCAACAACGCCAGTTCCGCGGGATCGGCACACTCGGCGTGATGGTCCAGAGGCAGCAACAGACGGGTCATATTCAAGCTCCTTGCTGGAGAAACGGAGGAGGCGGGGATGGGGGCATCGTCCTTGACGCGGGTACGAGCTTAATCGTAACGAGATTGATTCTCAAGTGCTAAATTCCGCAAAGCGCGGCTTCGGGGTTACATCCTGAGACATTCCTTTGATATCATCGCCACATTCAGTAACACACCGCCTTCATTAGCCTGAAGAGCCAAAAAAAAGACCCGGCAAAAAGCCGGGTCAAAAACCGTGATTAGCCTGATGAGGAGATAATCTGAGAGTCCGACCTAAGGGCTTTCAGTTTATCCAACCAGTCTCGCGACCAGTTGTGAGCAATAATAATCGTTCTCATTTTCAAGTCAAATGAATTTTCTGTAATTTCTTGAAAATTCTTTCTCCCTGTTTGCATCCCCCAGGCTTTCCGGGCCTTCCCCTTGGTTTCCTTCTTCCCTTAGCAGGGCGCCTTCGCCTCGCATTCCTCATTTCTCGCTGTCTGACTCAGGCTGTGCTCGACCATCGCGCGTGCGAGGTTGACCAGGTGCATCACCGTGAGCATCTGTTCCCGCGCCTTGCCCTGCAGGCGCAGCGCTGCGTCCGACGCGCTGGATGAAGCGCAGCGCAGCAGCCACGTTGCCTGCTCGCCGGCGTCCTCCTGCGAGAGGTCATGGCGGGCGACCACCAGTTGCATGTCACTCACCCCGGTCGCCGGCTGCGGCTCGGGATTAAGGTAGAAATCGATGGCGCGGCGGGCTGCCTCGCTGTCCAGGTAGGTGAGAGAGGGCGCACTCATGGGGCGGTCTTTCCTTGAGAATAGTGGGTGGTAGTTCGCAATATAGTACTAGTTGTATTTTTATCAGGGTTTTAAATACTACAATTTGTGTATTGAGCGGCCAGAGACAGTCCGTATCGTGCCTGCGATGGAAAAATGGATTGATCTGGTCAAAACCAGGATGCGTGTACTGAACCTCACGCAAGAACAACTCGCCGAGCGCCTCGGGGTTACCCAGGGTGCCGTTGGCCACTGGTTACGCGGCAAGCGGCGCATTTCTCTCGAACGCATGAACAAGATGTTGGTGGCGCTCGAACTCGAAATGGAAATGGGCGCCACCTACCTCGCGGAAGAGCCGGCGTTCTACGAGTTGCCCACGGCGTACCATTATCCGTTGTCGGACTGGCAGCGCCTGGGTGCAATAGATGAGGGCGACGAGGCGACCGACAGCGGCGAACTCACCGAATACCGGGCGCTGGGCCAGGCTTACTGGCTGCGGGTCGAAGGCGACGCAATGACAGCGCCCTCGGGCATGAGCATCGCCGCGGGCATGCTGATCCTGGTGGACAGCGGCGTCGAGGTGCAGGTCGGCAAGCTGGTGATCGCCCATCTGCCCGGCAGTCCTCAGGCGATCTTCCGCCAACTGGTGCAGGAAGGCGGACAACGCTTTCTCAAGCCGCTGAACCCTACCTACCCGATGATGCTCTGCGGCGACGACTGCCAACTGGTCGGCGTGGTGGTCCGCGCCAACCTCAAACTCTGATCGCTGAAAAACACAACGGCGCCACCCGCCATGGGCGAGGGCGCCGTTGTTGCAAGCGGGCCGGTCAGCCCGCTGCTTCTTCCAGCGCCACCAGCACGCTGCCGTCACTGACCATGTCGCCTTCCTGGCAATACAGCGCCGCCACGGTGCCCGCATGCGGCGCGCGGATGCTGTGTTCCATCTTCATGGCTTCCAGCACCACCAGTTGCGTGCCGGCTTCCACCACCTGACCCGGTTCCACCAATACCCGCACGATGCTGCCATTCATTGGCGCCGTCAGGCCGCCTTGATGGGTGTGGCTGGCCTCGGCCTCGGCAATTGGGTCGTAGGCGGTGACCGTGTGCAGCTCGCCGTTCCAGCGCAGGTACAGGGCGTCGCCACGACGAATCGCCAGGTGCTGACGGCGCAGGCCATCGTTATCGACCCGCAGTTGCTCGCCATCGAGCTGGAAGGTGGACGCAGCCTGACGATCGAGGCTCAGCGCCTGCTGTTCGCCATTGCAGCTCAAGTGCAGGCTGATATGCGCCGGAACTCCGGCACGTAAACCCTGGCGCGAGGACCACGGCGAATGTGGATCATCGCCGCGCACGCTGTTCGGCATGCTCTGCACGAAGCCTTCCGCCGCCGCCTGCCAGAAGTTCGCGGGCAGCGCGCCCGGGGCCGGCAGCAGGTCGTCGTGGTAGCGCGGGATGAAACCAGTATCCAGCTCGGCCGCAGCGAACGCTGGGTGGGCGAGGATGCGCCGCAGGAAGGTGATGTTGGTCTTCACGCCGCCAATGGCGAATTCATCGAGCATTGCCAGCAGGCGCAGGCGTGCTTGTTCGCGGTCTTCGCCCCAGGCGATCAGCTTGCCCAGCATCGGATCGTAGAACGACGAAACCTGATCGCCCTCGCTGACCCCGCTGTCCACCCGGCGCCCCGCACCCGGTGCGCTTTCGCGGTACAGCGCCAGGGTGCCGGTGGCCGGCAGGAAATCGTTGGCCGGGTCTTCCGCGTACAGCCGCACTTCGATGGCGTGGCCGATAAGTGGCACCTGTTCCTGGCTGATCGGCAGCGCCTCGCCGCGGGCAACGCGGATTTGCCAGGCGACCAGATCAAGGCCGGTGATGGCTTCGGTGACCGGGTGCTCCACCTGCAGGCGGGTGTTCATCTCCATAAAGAAGAATTCGCCGCGTGCGTCCAGCAGGAATTCCACGGTGCCGGCGCCGACATAGCCAATGGCCTGGGCCGCGCAGACCGCCGCTTCGCCCATGGCCCGACGCAGTTCCACGCTCAGCCCCGGGGCAGGCGCTTCTTCGACCACTTTCTGGTGGCGGCGCTGGATCGAGCAGTCACGCTCGTTGAGGTACAGGCAGTTGCCGTGCTGGTCGGCGAACACCTGGATTTCCACGTGACGCGGCTTGAGCACGTATTTCTCGACCAGCATCCGCGCATCGCCGAACGACGACAGCGCTTCCCGCTGGGCCGAGGCCAGGGCTTCGGCCAGTTGGCTTTCCTGCTCGACAACTTTCATGCCCTTGCCGCCGCCGCCGGCGGTGGCCTTGAGCAGCACCGGGTAGCCGATGTGCTCGGCGGCGGCGCGGAAGGTTTCCAGGTCCTGGGCTTCGCCGTGGTAGCCGGGCACCAGGGGCACGCCGGCGGTTTCCATCAGCGCCTTGGCGGCGGATTTGCTGCCCATCGCCTCGATGGCGCTGGCCGGTGGGCCGAGGAAGATCAGCCCGGCCTGTTCGATAGCTTTGGCGAAGCCGGCGTTTTCCGAGAGGAAACCGTAGCCGGGATGGATCGCCTGGGCGCCGCTGGCCTTGGCCGCAGCGATCAGTTTGTCGATGACCAGGTAGCTCTCTGCCGCTTTGCTGCCGCCCAGGTCGACACGGATGTCGGCTTCACGGCTGTGGCGCGCTTCGCGGTCGACCGCGCTGTGCACGGCGACGGTGGTCAGGCCCAGGGATTTGGCGGTGCGCATTACCCGGCAGGCGATCTCGCCACGGTTGGCGACCAGCAGGGTGGTCAGCTCGGGACGGCTCATGGGCGTGGCTCCTTGTGGGTCGGTTCGGCCTGCCAGGCCGGCGTGCGTTTTTCCAGGAAGGCGCGCAGGCCTTCCTGTCCTTCGGGGCTGACGCGGATGCGGGCGATGGCGTTCTCGCAGTAGCGGCGCAGGGACGGGGTCAGTTCGCCTGAGCCGACTTCACGCAGCAGCTCCTTGCTGGCGCGCATGGCTTGCGGGCTGTTGAGCAGCAGGTTGGCGACCCAGTCTTCGACCCGAGCGTCCAGTTCCGCCGCCGGATAGCTTTCCGCGAGCAGGCCCAGTTCACGGGCGCGGACGCCGCTGAAGCGCTCGGCGGTGAGGGCGTAGCGGCGCGCGGCGCGCTCGCCCATGGCCTGGACCACGAACGGGCTGATCACCGCAGGCGCCAGGCCAATGCGCACTTCCGAGAGGCACAGTTGCGCGTCGTCGGCGCCGATCGCCATGTCACAGCAACTGATCAGGCCCAATGCGCCGCCGAAGGCCGCGCCCTGAACCACCGCCAAGGTCGGCAGCTTGAGCCGCGCCAGGTTGTACATCAGTTCCGCCAGTTCGCGGGAATCGTCGAGGTTGCTCTGGTAGTCGAGCGCCGCGCTCTGCTGCATCCACGCCAGGTCAGCGCCGGCGCTGAAGTGCCGGCCACGGCCGCGCAGGACGACGAAGCGCAGGCTGGCGTCGGTGGCGAGCTGGTCGATGGCGATGATCAGTTCGCGGATCATCTGCGCGTTCAATGCGTTGTTCTTGTCTTCCCGGCTCAGCCACAGGGTGGCGAAGCCGCGAGGATCCTTGATCAGTTCGAGGGTGCTGAAGTCGGTCATCGGTCACATCCGGAAAATGCCGAAGCGGGTGGATTCGATCGGCGCGTTGAGCGCGGCGGACAGGGCCAGACCGAGGATGTCGCGGGTCTGCGCCGGGTCGATGACGCCGTCGTCCCAGAGCCGGGCGCTGGAATAGTAGGGGTGGCCCTGGTGCTCGTACTGATCGAGGATCGGCTGTTTCAGGCGGGCTTCGTCGTCGGCGCTGAACGGCTGGCCGCTGCGCTCGCTTTGTTCACGCTTGACCTGGGCCAGCACGCCGGCGGCCTGTTCGGCACCCATCACGCCAATCCGCGCGTTGGGCCACATCCACAGGAAGCGCGGGTCGTAGGCGCGGCCGCACATGCCGTAGTTACCGGCGCCGAAGCTGCCGCCGATGATCACGGTGAACTTCGGCACCTTGGCGCAGGCCACTGCGGTGACCAGCTTGGCGCCGTGCTTGGCGATGCCGCCGGCTTCGTATTTCTGGCCGACCATGAAACCGGTGATGTTCTGCAGGAACAGCAACGGGATGCCGCGCTGGCAGGCCAGTTCGATGAAGTGCGCGCCTTTCTGCGCGGCTTCGGCGAAGAGGATGCCGTTGTTGGCGAGGATGGCGATGGGGTAGCCGTGCAGGTGGGCGAAGCCGCAGACCAGGGTGGTGCCGAACAGCGCCTTGAATTCATCGAACACCGAGCCGTCCACCAGACGGGCGATGATTTCGCGCACGTCGAACGGTTGCTTGGCGTCGGCCGGAACCACGCCGTACAACTCGTCGGCGGCGTACTGCGGCGCGATCGGCGTGCGCAGTTGCAGCTCGCCCTGTTTGTGCCAGTTGAGGTTGGCCACGCAGCGGCGGGCGATGGCCAGGGCGTGCTCGTCGTTGTCGGCGTAGTGGTCGGCGACGCCGCTGGTCTTGCAGTGCACGTCGGCGCCGCCGAGGTCTTCGGCGCTGACCACTTCACCGGTGGCAGCCTTCACCAGCGGCGGGCCGGCGAGGAAGATGGTGGCTTGCTGGCGGACCATGATGGTCTCGTCGGACATCGCCGGCACATAGGCGCCGCCGGCGGTGCACGAGCCCATCACCACGGCGATTTGCGGGATGCCCAAGGCGCTCATGTTGGCCTGGTTGAAGAAGATCCGGCCAAAGTGCTCGCGGTCGGGGAACACTTCATCCTGGCGCGGCAGGTTGGCGCCGCCGGAGTCCACCAGGTACAGGCAGGGCAGGCGGTTCTGCTGGGCGATGGCCTGGGCGCGCAGATGCTTTTTCACGGTCAGCGGATAGTAGGAACCGCCTTTCACCGTGGCGTCGTTGGCCACGATCATGCACTCCACGCCTTCCACCCGACCGATGCCGGCGATCACCCCGGCGGCCGGGACGTCTTCGCCATACACCTCATGGGCGGCCAACTGGCCGATTTCCAGGAACGGCGAGCCCGGATCGAGCAGGCGGTCGATACGCTCGCGGGGCAGCAATTTGCCGCGCGAGGTGTGGCGCTCCTGCGCTTTGGCGCCGCCGCCCTGGTGGACCTGGGCGAGCAGGGTGCGCAGCGCATTGACCTGCTCCAGCATGGCGGCGCTGTTGACGGCGAACTCGGGTGCGCGGGGGTTCAACTGAGACTTCAGAATCATCGGAGGTCCTTGGCAGCTTCAAGCGGCAAGCTTCAAGCTGCAAGAAGGGTAAGGGAGGCAAGCTGCTTTTACTTGCAGCTTGCCGCTAGAAACTTGCGGCTGCCCCTAGCGCGTCTCGTTGAACAGTTCGCGACCGATCAGCATGCGGCGGATTTCGCTGGTGCCGGCGCCGATTTCGTACAGCTTGGCGTCACGCAGCAGACGGCCCGCCGGGAACTCGTTGATATAGCCATTGCCGCCGAGAATCTGGATTGCTTCGAGGGCCATCTGGGTGGCGCGTTCGGCGGTGTAGAGGATCACCCCGGCGGCGTCCTTGCGGGTGGTCTCGCCGCGATCGCAGGCCTGGGCCACCGCGTACAGATAGGCGCGGCTGGCGTTGAGCTGGGTGTACATGTCGGCGATCTTGCCCTGGATCAACTGGAACTCGCCGATGCTCTGGCCGAACTGTTTGCGGTCGTGGATGTACGGCACCACCAGGTCCATGCACGACTGCATGATCCCGGTCGGGCCGCCGGAGAGGACCACGCGCTCGTAGTCGAGGCCGCTCATCAGGACTTTCACGCCGCCATTCAGCGCGCCGAGGATGTTTTCTTCCGGCACTTCGACGTTGTCGAAGAACAGCTCGCAGGTGTTGGAGCCGCGCATGCCCAGTTTGTCGAACTTGTTGCTGCGGCTGAAGCCGGCCCAGTCACGCTCGACAATAAAGGCGGTGATGCCATGGGCACCCTTTTCCAGGTCGGTCTTGGCGTAGATCACATAGGTGTTGGCGTCGGGGCCGTTGGTGATCCAGGTTTTGCTGCCGTTGAGGACGTAGCGGTCGCCGCGTTTCTCGGCGCGCAGCTTCATCGACACCACGTCGGAGCCGGCGTTGGGTTCGCTCATGGCCAGGGCGCCGATGTGCTCGCCGCTGATCAGCTTGGGCAGGTATTTGGTTTTCTGCTCGTGGGTGCCGTTGCGGTTGATCTGGTTGACGCAGAGGTTGGAGTGGGCGCCGTAGGAGAGGGCGACCGAGGCCGAGCCGCGGCTGATTTCTTCCATTGTTACCACGTGGGCCAGGTAGCCCAGGCCGCCGCCGCCGTATTCTTCGCTGACCGTCACGCCCAGGAGGCCCATGTCGCCGAACTTGCGCCACATGTCGGCGGGGAACAGGTTGTCGTGGTCGATCTGCGCGGCGCGGGGCGCCAGTTCGTTAGCGACGAAGGCTTGTACCTGGTCACGCAGCATGTCGACGGTTTCGCCGAGGGCGAAGTTCAGGGAGGGATAACGCATGCTCTGGCACCTTCTGTTGTTAGTTCTTGTGAGGGGTGTGATCGGGTTCGTCACCTTTACGTTAACGTAAACCTGAGTCCCTTTACTGTCAATCATCACCATGACCTTTACGTTAACGTTAATTTGCGCCAGAGTAGTCCGCGCCCCGATCAGCTCCCAGAACAAACACAAAAAGGGATCGCCATGAATCAACCGAGCTACACCCAGGGTCGTCAGGACAAAGCCTTGCTGGCCATGACCATCGGCCAGGCATTCGACCACACGGTGTCACGTTTCGCCGACCGCGAAGCCCTCGTGGTTCGTCACCAAGACCTGCGCTACACCTGGGCGGAACTTGCCGCCAGCGTCGACCTGCATGCCCGCGCGTTCATGGCCCTGGGCCTGAAGACCGGCGACCGCCTGGGCATCTGGGCACCCAACTGCGCGCAGTGGTGCATCGCCCAGTTCGCCAGCGCCAAGGCCGGGATCATCCTGGTCAACATCAACCCCGCCTACCGCACCAGCGAGCTGGAATACGTGCTCAAGCAGTCCGGTTGCCAGTGGCTGATCAGCGCGGGGGCGTTCAAGAGTTCCGATTACCACGGCATGCTCGGCGAACTGCTGCCGGAGCTGCCGCGCGCGGTGCCTGGTCAGTTCAACAGCGAGCGTCTGCCGGATTTGCGCGGGTTGGTCAGCCTGGCGGACGAGCCGCCCGCGGGCTTCCTGCGCTGGGGAGCTCTGGCGGAACTGGCCGCGCAGGTCAGTGAGGAAGACTTCCAGGCCCGCCAGCGCAGCCTGCAATTCGATCAGGCGGTAAACATCCAGTACACCTCCGGCACCACCGGTTTCCCCAAGGGCGCGACCCTCAGCCACTACAACATCCTCAACAACGGCTACATGGTCGGCGAGAGCCTGGGCCTCACCGAGCAGGACCGCATGGTGATTCCGGTGCCGCTGTACCACTGCTTCGGCATGGTCATGGGCAACCTGGGCTGCATGACCCACGGCACCACCATGATCTACCCCAACGATGCCTTCGATCCGCTGTTGACCCTGCAAGGCGTCGCCGCCGAGCGCGCCACTGTGCTGTACGGCGTGCCGACCATGTTCATTGCCCTGCTGGACCAGCCGCAACGTCGGGAATTCGACCTGTCGAGCCTGCGCACCGGGATCATGGCCGGCGCCACCTGCCCGATCGAGGTGATGCGTCACGTCATCAGCGAGCTGAACATGAGCGAAGTGCAAATCGCCTACGGCATGACCGAGACCAGCCCGGTGTCGCTGCAGACCGGCCCGGATGACGAACTGGAACTGCGCGTGACCACCGTCGGCCGCACCCAGCCGCAACTGGAGAGCAAGATCATCGACGAGCACGGCTGCGTGGTGCCGCGCGGGCAGATCGGCGAGCTGTGCACCCGTGGCTACAGCGTGATGCTCGGCTATTGGGGCAACCCGGCGGCCACCGCCGAGGCCATCGACCCGGCGGGCTGGATGCACACCGGCGACCTGGCGAGCATGGATGAGCAGGGCTACGTGTGCATTGCCGGGCGCAACAAGGACATGATCATTCGCGGCGGCGAGAACATTTATCCGCGCGAGCTGGAAGAGTTCTTCTTCACCCACCCGGCGGTGGCGGACGTGCAGGTCATCGGCATTCCGGATGACCGCTACGGTGAGGAGATCGTCGCCTGGATCAAGTTCCACCCCGGTCACAGCGCGACCGATGTGGAATTGCAGGCCTGGTGCAAGAGCCGCATTGCCCACTTCAAGACGCCGCGTTTCTTCCGTTTCGTCGAGGAATTCCCGATGACGGTGACGGGCAAGATCCAGAAGTTCCGCATGCGCGAGATCAGCATCGAGGAACTGCGTCGCTGAAAGCGTCTTCGGGGCTGCCGTTTGGCA
Source organism: Pseudomonas sp. Marseille-P9899 (assembly GCF_903166565.1). Lineage (NCBI taxonomy): Bacteria > Pseudomonadati > Pseudomonadota > Gammaproteobacteria > Pseudomonadales > Pseudomonadaceae > Pseudomonas > Pseudomonas sp. Marseille-P9899. The sequence goes on along the minus strand of NZ_CAESCG010000001.1, from coordinate 1,897,132 downwards.
GCCCCAAGGACGAGCGGTTTCAGTACTCGGTCAGGTGCTCGATGAACGTCGAGCCGCTGTAGCGCTCGCGGAACAATCCCGCCTTCACCAGCTTCGGCACCACCTCATCGAGGAACAGGTGCACCGACTCCACCGAGCCGCCCGGCGCGGCGATAAAACCATTCATGGCCCCGGCCTCGGCCCATTCGGCGATCTGCTCGACGGCATCGTCGACGGTGCCGACCACCTGCCAGTGCGCGGCGGAGATCACTTCCGGGCGCAACAACAATTCATCCACCGTCAGCGATTCGCGCTCGATCAACCGGCGCAGCAGGTTGGTGTGGGTGCGGCTGCTGGTTATCGCCAGCGGCGGTGGCAGGTCGTCGCGGGTGACCGGGCGCTCCTGCGGCCAGTCGCTGAGGTCCAGGCCGGTCATTTCCTTGATCGAAGCGAATTTACGGCCGCGATCAAGGCGGGCGTGGGTCCGCATGAACAGTGCGCGGGCTTCTTCGCGGGTCGCCGCCAGGTACAGGCTCAGGCCCGGCAGCAGGCGGATGTCTGCAGGCGAGCGGCCGTGGCGTTCGGCGCGTTGGGACAGGTCGCGGCGCAGTTCGAGGGCAGCTTCCTTGTCCGGGGTCGGGGCGAACACCAGGTCGGCTACCGAGGCGGCGAAGTCGCGGCCCGATTCCGACGCGCCGGCCTGCACGAACGGAATCCGCGCAGCGGGGAAGGCCGGCACATTGAGCGGCCCCTTGACCTTGAAGTGCTCACCCTCATGGCTGATGGGGCGGATCTGCGCGGTGTCGGCGTAGCGGCCAGCGGCGCGGTCGATCTTCAGCGCTTCATGGGGGAAGCTGCGCCACAGCGCCTGCACCAGCTCGGTGAATTCGCCGGCGCGCTGGTAGCGCTCTTCGGCGCCGGGCATCTGCTCCAGGCCGAAATTCTCGTGGCCTTGCAGGGCGGTGACGATGTTCCAGCCGGCGCGGCCGTTGCTCACCCAGTGCAGCGATTGCAGTTGCCGGGCCACCACATAAGGCGGGTAGAAGGTGGTCGACACCGTCGACACCAGCCGATACGCGACGTGGCCCGGGCGACGGCGGCGAGCAGGACGGTCGGGTCGAGGCTGGCGAAGCCGGGGGCGGTTTCCATGATCTCGGTGGTCAGGCAACTGACATCCGGGCGAAACACGAAGTCCAGGTGCGCGGCTTCGGCGCGGCGGGCCAGGTCGATGGCGAAATCGGCGCTGAAGACGCCTTCTATATTGCTGTTGTCCTGGCGCCAGCCGTCACCGCTGAGCCAGGTGGGGGCCAGGGACAGGCCGATATGGAGTTTGCGTTGGGTCATTACGGGGGTCCTGTTCAAGCGGATTTTCTTGGGCCTGCGTCGCGAAGGACCGCAACGCGGTCCCCGATGGCAACGATGATCAGAACGAACCCTTGACCCCCATCCCGAACATCCGCGGCGTGGTCATGCTCGCCTCGGTGCCGCCGATGCCGCGGTTCTGCTGCATGTAGATCGCGGTGCGGTCATCGAAGACGTTCTTCACGTACCCATACAACTCAACCGCTTTGCTGAACTGGTAGCTCATCCGCGCATCGGCCAGGGTGTAGGCGTCCGTGGCGTAGCTCTTGGTGTTGGCGGTGTCGGAATAGTACCCGTCGATCCGGCGTACCTGCGCCGAGACATTCCATTTGTCGGTGATGTCCCAGCTCGGTCCGAAGCTCAGGGTGTAGCCCGGCGAGCGGGCGAATTCGTTGGCTTCGTAGCTGTTGTTGGCGGAGATCTTGTCGATGCGGGTGCGCAGGGTGCCGGCGCTGGCCTTGAGGGTCAGGTTGTCCAGCACGCGGTAGTCGGCGCTCAGTTCCAGGCCGTAGGCGTGGGCCTTCTCGGCGTTGATGGTGTAGGACTGCGACACGCCGGTGGAGATCACCACCGGGATGTTGTACTGGGCGTCCTTGTGGTCCATGTAGAACAGGTTGCCGCTCAGTTGCAGGCGGTTATCCAGCAGGCTGGCGCGGCTGAACAACTCGTAGTTCCACACCGATTCGTCCTTGAACGCGGTCCAGTTGCGGGTGGTCAGGTTCAGCGCCACGCCGCCCGGGTTGTAGCCGCGGCTGACCATGCCGCCGACAGTCCAGTCCGGGGTCAGGGCGTAGGCCAGGGAGACTTTCGGCAGCAGCGCGGAGAAGGTTTTCTGGTAGTCCAGCGCGGTCGGCGCCAGCACCGAGCGGCCTTCGCGCTCGATGCGGTCTTCCTGATAACGCAGGCCGGTGCCGAGGGTCCAGCGGTCGTCCAGGCGCCAGCTCAGTTCGCCGAACACGCCGAGGTTTTCCTTGGTGTCGTCGAAGGTCGAGAGACCGCTCAACAGCAGCATTTCATCGGATTTGGTGCGCGCCACGTAGACCCCGGTGGCGCCGCTGACGCTGCTGTCCTGGTCGCCGAAGCTCAGGCGGGTTTCATTGGACAGGTTCTTCTGCTGGATATCGGCGTCGCCGCTACCGGGGATACCGGTGTAGCGCTGCACGTGGGACAACGAGTACTGCGCCTGGTTGAGCAGCTTGAAGCCGTTGTCGAAGTCGTAGCTCACGTCCAGCACGCTGGTATTGGTCGACTGCTCCCAGCTCGGCATGGTCGTGGTCGGGTGCTTGAGCTTGTGGTACGGCGCCGCGGCGGCTTCCTGGCTGGGCCGGTTGGAATCGCCGTGGGAGAAGGTGTACTTGGCTTCCAGGCCGGGCAGTGCGCTGGGCAGCCAGAGCAACTTGGCGCGGGCGTTGAGCGAGCTGAAGTTCTTGTCCGCCTTGCCTTTCTGGAAGGCGCTGCTGGTGTAGTCGATGACGGTGTCACGGGCCGAGTGGTCCACCGCCAGGCGTGCGGCCAGTTCGTTTTCCAGCAGCGGGCCGGAGACGGCCAGCGAGGTGCGGTGGGAATCGTAGTTGCCGACTTCGGCCTGGTAGGCGGCTTCCGGGGTGAAGCTTGGGTCCTTGGTGTTGACGATGATCGCGCCGGCGATGGCGTTGGCGCCCTGGGAGGTGGTCTGCGGGCCGCGGAACACTTCGATGCTGTCCAGATCCCAGACCGAGGTCGCGCCGAAGTACATCTCGTTGTAATTCAGGTAATGGCCGTCGAGGTTGATGGTGGCCCGTGGCACGGTGCCGCCCCAGAACACGTTCTGGCCGTTGTTCGGGCCCTGGCTGTCCATGCCGCGAATCACCGGCGCGCCGACGCTGTCGGTGTAGATCACGTTGGGCACGTCATTGAGCACTTCGGTGACGGTGGAACTGCCGGTTTTCTCCTTGTCGATCTCGCGCCCGGTCTTCACCGTCACCGACGACGCGGTGTTCTTCAGTTCCCGTTCGATCTTTTCCCCGGTGATGACGATGGGCTCGAAGGTGACGCTGCCGGCGCTGGTGCTGGCGGCGGTTTCCTGGGCCATGGCCGCCGTGGCGCCCAACAGCGTCGAGAGGGTCAGAACACTGAAACCGCGGGCAAGGGTGAGGGGTGAATAGGCCTTCAAGGGATACTCCAAATGAGAATGATTAAGCTTTAGCGGATCGTAGCATGTGGCTATTGCGTTCCTCAATAAAGAATTGATTCCACAATGTGGTTTTAGCCTGGATCGGATAAGCTCCTTTGCGGCCCCACGCAGGGCTCTGCGCCGCGTTGCCTGATGTGCTGGCGCGCAAAATCGGTATCATGCGTCGCGCCGCCACCGGTCCGCGGCGCTGCACCCCAGCCTGTTGAGAAACAGCCGCGAGACAGCGGCGAGGAGAGGACATTTGAAGTCAGACGAGTCCGTACTGGACGATGCGCCCCAGAATGAAAAGCGCTCCGGCACCATCCAGTCGGTGGCGATCGCCGCGCGCTTTCTCAATGTGCTGGCCAGTGCCGAGCGCGAACTGGCCCTTGGCGAAGTCGCCCGGCTTACCGGCACCGGTGGCTCCAGCGCGCACCGTTACCTGCAGAGCCTGGTCAAGGAAGGGCTGGCGCGGCAGGACCCGGCCACCGGCCTTTACGACCTCGGCCCGGCGGCGCTAAGCATCGGCATTGCCGCGCTCAAGCGTGTGGATGCGGTGGAAATTGCTGCGCAACACATGAAGGCCCTGGCTCACCACCAGGCGGCCAGTGGCGGGGTGGCGATCTGGACCGAGCGGGGTCCGACCCTGGTGCGCTGGTACCGCAGCGCGTATTTCTCGGTGAACCCGCTGGCGCTGGGCGACATCCTGCCGCTGGACAACACCGCGTGTGGCCTGGTGTTCCAGGCGTTCCTGCCCAAATCCACCATCGACGCTGCGCGCAAGCAGCAGCCCGCGCATTTCCGCGGCACGCCGCCGAGCAAGGCTGTGCTGGATGAAGTGCGCGACAGTCGCTGGGCCGAGCTGACCAGCCATTTGCTGTCCAACGTCACCGGCCAGGCCGCGCCGGTGTTCGATGCGCAGGGCGAGATCGTGTGCTGCATGACCACCGTCACCGACCTCGGCCGGCTGAATTCGCCGGAAGACCGGGATGCGTTGTTTCGCGAGGCGAAACTGGTGAACCAGTCCACGGGTGGGCAGGCTTGGGAAGGCTGAGCGAGGAATGAACCCTGTGGGAGCCAGTCTTGCCGGCGATGAGGCCGGCCGGAGCAGGTCTGGCCCTATCGCTGCATGGGTATCTACACATCTCGCAGGCAGTCGCAAACCGTCAGCCGCTTGCAATCCTGTGGGAGCGGATTCATCCGCGAAGGGCCGCAGAGCGGCCCTAAATCCATCCAGCACCTGGTTTCTGGCTCGCCTGGATCTCACATTCAGGCATCCTGAGGTCGAAAGAAATACCGAACATAGACAGCCACCTCGTGCGGGATGGTTTTAGGGCCGCTCTGCGGCCCTTCGCGGATGAATCCGCTCCCACCGTTTGTGGTGGTCTGAAGCTTTTTGCTTGCCTGTGAGATGTGTAGATACCCATGCCTATCGCTGGCAAACCAGCTCCCACCGGGTGTTGAGCGGAATTCAATTTCAGTGTCTGGCTCGGAATCCTGTGGGAACCGGTCTTGCCGGCGATGAGGCCGGCCGGAACAACGCTGTTGCGGGGCCTGGACCTATCGCTGGCAAGCGGAGCGCCGCCCGGCCAGCTCCCATAGAGTGCTGGCCTGACTACCCCCGCAACACCCGCCCCTTGGGCACCAGCAACGGTGTCCCCGTCACCGGATCGGCAATGATCAGTGACGCCAGCCCAAACACCCGCTCCACCAGTTCCTCAGTGAAAATCTCGGCCGGGGCGCCGCTGGCGACGATCGCGCCGTCCTTCATCGCCACCAGGTGCGAGGCATAGCGGCAGGCCTGGTTGAGGTCATGCAGCACCGCGACGACGGTTCGACCCTGACGGTTAAGGTCCGCCAGCAGGTCGAGCAATTCGACCTGATGAGCGATATCCAGGTAGGTGGTCGGCTCGTCCAGCAGCAGGATCGGCGTCTGTTGCGCCAGCACCATGGCAATCCACACCCGCTGGCGCTGGCCGCCAGACAATTCGTTCAACGCACGTTCGGCCAGCTCACTGACGCCGGTCGCCGCCATCGCGTCCTTTACCGCCTGTTCATCCGCTTTCGACCACTGCCGCAAAAATGACTGATGCGGATAGCGTCCACGCGCCACCAGATCAGCCACGGTGATGCCGTCCGGCGCGGTGGCGCTTTGCGGCAGCAGACCGAGGCAGCGGGCGACTTCGCGAGCGGGAAACTCGCCGATCGGGCGTTGGTCCAGCAGCACCTGGCCGGCAGCCGGAGCCAGCAGGCGGGAGAGGGCGCGTAACAGGGTAGATTTGCCGCAAGCATTGGGGCCGACGATAACGGTGAAGGAACCGTCCGGAATGCGCAGCGAAAGGTCCGTGGAAATGGTGCGCTGTTCGTAGCGCAGCGTCAGCGCATCGGCCTGGAGGCGGTGCGTCATGGGGGCGGGTTCCTCGGCAATGATGGCGCGGCAGTATTGCATGTGCGGAATTTATTCCGCAATATGGAATGCGAAACGCTCTCAAATCGTATCACTTCGCATTCCATCTGCCGATATCGACCTCACCATGACGACTTCTTCGCTGTTGCGCCTCGCCGGCGCTACCACACTGGCCCTGCTGGCGGGTTTCGCCCAGGCCGCGGACACCCCGCCCAAACGCATCGTCTCCACCACGCCCAGCGTGACCGGCATTCTGCTGGCCATGGACGCGCCGCTGGTGGCCAGTGCCGCCACCACGCCGAGCCGGCTGTCCGACGGCAAGGGCTTCTTCACTCAGTGGGCTGAGGTCGCCGATCAGCGCGGCGTGCAGGTGCTGTACAAGAATCTGGTGTTCGACATCGAGTCGGTGATCGGCCAGGACCCGGACCTGCTGGTGATTTCCGCCACCGGCGCTGACAGCGTGATCCAGCACAAGGCCGAGCTGGAAGCCCAGGGCGTCAAGACGCTGGTGGTCAACTACTCGAACCAGAGCTGGCAGCAGATCGCTACCGAGCTGGGCCGTCAGACCGGACTGGAAACCCAGGCCGCCGCCGCGATCAAGCGCTTCGACGACTACACCGCCGACGTTGGCGCGCAGCTCAAGGTGCCGGCCGGCAGCGTCAGTGTGGTGGGTTACAACATCGGCGGCAGTTACTCCATCGCCCGCGAGAACAGCCCGCAGGCGCGGGTGATCGAGGCGCTCGGCTTCAAGGTGGCGGGGCTGCCGACGGTGCTGGAATCGCAGGTCAAGCGCAGTTCCGACGTGGCCTTTATTTCCCGCGAGAACCTGTCGGCGGGGATCACCGGCGACAGCGTGTTCCTGCTCAGCGCTACCGATGCCGATGTCCAGGCGTTCCTCGCCGATCCGGTGCTGGCCAACCTGCCGGCGGTGATCAACAAACGGGTGTATCCGCTGGGGCCCAGCTCGTTCCGGATCGACTACTACTCAGGACGGGAAATGATCGACGCCGTGGCGCGGAATTTCCGTTAAGTGGCTGTCGGTTTTTCTTCGTGTGCACCGCTGACGCTGATGGAGCGTCGGCGGCGTCGACGTTTGCAGGGGCTGGTGTTTGGCCTGGCGCTGCTCGCGTTGGCGGTGGTGCTGAGCCTGATGGTGGGTTCGCGCACCGTGCCGCCCGCCGACGTGCTGCAAGCCCTGCGCGCCTATGACCGGCACAACGACCTGCACCTGATCGTGCGCGAGATGCGTATTCCGCGCACGCTGGTGGCGATTCTCGCCGGGCTGGCATTGGGGCTGGCGGGGGCGATCATGCAAGCGGTGACGCGCAATCCGCTGGCCGAACCCGGTCTGCTCGGCATCAATGCCGGCGCCGCCCTCGCAGTGATCGGCGCCGCAGCAGCCTTCGGCATGGCGAACATGGCCAGTTACGTCTGGTTCGCCTTTCTCGGTGCCGGGCTGGCTGGCGCTGTGGTGTTCATGCTCGGCCAGGCCCACGAAACCACCACCAACCCGGTGCGTCTGGTGCTGGCCGGGGCAGGGCTGTCGGTGCTGCTAGCGTCGGTGACCGGGGTCATCATCCTCAATGCCCCGGCGGATGTGTTCGACCAGTTCCGCCACTGGGCTTCCGGCTCCATCGAGCGCGCCGGCTTCGATGCCGTGGCGGTACTGCTGGTGGCGGTGCCGCTGGGTGCACTGGCAACCTTCGCTATCGTCGGCAACCTCAATGTCCTGGCCTTGGGCAATGACCTTGGCCAGGCACTGGGCGCCAGTGTTCGCGGCACCTGGCTGCTGGCGTGCCTGGCGGTGATGCTGCTGGCCGGTGCGGCCACTGCCGGCGCCGGGCCGATCGCCTTCGTCGGGCTGGTGGCGCCGCACCTGGCGCGGCTGCTGGTGGGGCCGGATTACCGTTGGCTGCTGCCTTATTCGGCACTGTTTGCCGCGGTCCTGCTGCTGGTCGCCGACGTGCTCGGGCGAGTAGTGGGCGGCAATGCGGAAATCGCCGCCGGGGTTATCGCCGCCTTGCTGGGCGGCCCGTTCTTTATCGCCGTGGTGCGCAAATACCGGTTGAACACGCTATGAACAAAAGCGCTTCGGTTCTCCGCTTCGGCGGCTGTTCCTTGCTCTGGCGCCCACGGGTGGCGCTGGTCTGTTTGCTGCTGGCGGTGACCGCACTGACGCTGGGCGTCCTGCTGCTGGGCATCGGCAGTCTGCACCTGACCCCGGCCCAGGTCGTCGCCGGTCTGTTCGGCACGGCGGATGACCCAACCCTGCAGCGGGTGATCACCCGCGTGCGCCTGCCACGGGTGCTCACCGCCGTGCTGGTCGGCGCGTCGCTGGGCATGGCCGGCTCGATCTTTCAGTCGCTGTCGCGCAACGCCCTCGGCTCGCCGGACATCATCGGTTTCACCACCGGCGCGGCCAGTGGTGCGATCGTCCAGATCATCCTGTTCGATGCCGGTCCGCTTGGCACCTCCGTGGCGGCGGTCGCGTCCGGCATGGCCACGGCGGCGCTGGTGTTCCTGCTGTCGATGAAAGGGCGCAGTACCGGTGGTTATCGGTTGGTGCTAGTGGGCATCGGCATCGGCGCCATGCTTTCAGCGCTCAACACCATCCTGCTGGTGACCGGTAACCTCGACCAGGTGATGACCGCACAACTGTGGCTGGCCGGCTCGCTCAATACCCGCACCTGGTCCCATGTGCTGCCCGCCGCGCTGGGCCTGTTGCTGATCGTGCCGGTAGCGCTGTATCAGGCGCGGCGGGTCAACCTGCTGGAAATGGGCGATGACAGTGCCAGCCAGCTTGGCGTGGCGGTGGAGAGCACGCGCTTGCTGATGATGCTGGCGGCGGTGGCGCTGACCGCGATTGCCACTGCGGCGGCCGGGCCGATCGCCTTTGTCGCCCTGGCCGCGCCGCAACTGGCGCGGCGCCTGACCGCCAGTGCCGGCGTGCCGCTGGTGTCCGGGGCGTTGATGGGTGCGGTGCTGCTGCTGGCGGCGGACATGCTCAGCCAGCGCTTTCCGCTGTCGCTGAACATGCCGATCGGGTTGACCACGGGGATGTTGGGTGGGGTGTATCTGCTGTGGCTGTTGGCGCGGAATCGGCGGGTGTGAGGTGGGGGCTTTAGCGCGAGCGAGCTCGCGCCTACAGGGATTTCAGAAATGCCAACAATGTAATGCGATCTTCACCCGATAACGCGGCAAACCGCTGCCGCGCCACCGCCGCTTCGCCGCCGTGCCACAACACCGCCTCGGTCAGGCTGCGGGCGCGGCCGTCGTGCAGGTAGCCGGCGCCGGGGTTGATCTGTTCGATCAGGCCCACGCCCCACAACGGCGGGGTGCGCCATTCGCGGCCGCTGGCCAGGTAATCGTCGCGGCCATCGGCCAGGCCTTCGCCCATGTCGTGCAACAGCAGGTCGGTGTAGGGCTCGATCTTGCGCCCGGACAACGCCTTGTAGTCCGGATGCACTCCGGTAGTCAGTTGCGGCCGATGGCACAGGGTGCAACCGGCTTCGGCGAACAGCCGCTCGCCGTGTTTCACCGCCGGCGTATCGCGCTCCCGCCGAGGCGGCGGCGCCAGATGGGACAGGTAGAAATGCAGCTCGCTCAGTTGCATCCCGTCCACTTCCGGCTGCCCGCCGCTGACGGCCTGCTGGCAGGCGCTTTGCTGCGGGGCGCAGTTTTCCTGCGGGTACAGCGACGAGGTCAGGCCCATGTCGCCGTGCAGGGCGCTGGCGATCTGCTGGTTTAGGCTCGGCTGGTTGGCCTTGAGGCCGAAGCGCCCGACTTCCAGGCGCTGGCGCTCCACGCTCCAGACCTGGTTGACCCGCCCGCGCACGCCATCCGGCTTGCGCTCGTCGGCCATGCGCTGCAGGGTGCTGGCGCTGACCGTTTCCAGCAAGCCAAGGCCGAACACCGGCGTGCCGACCCGCGCCGAGGTACGGATATCGCCGAGCGGCCCGTAGGCCAGTTCGCTGAACTTCAGTTGCGGCCGGCGCATGTTGACGGTCTCGCCGGCAGACAGCGTGACCTGTTTTTCCTGCCAGAGAATCTGCGCCCGGCCTTCGCCGCGCACGCCAGGAATGCCCAGCTCGTTGAGCTGGTCGCCATAGGCCGGATGCGGCTGCGGCCCGCCGTGGGCATCGCGGCCCGGCAACGACAGGCGGACCAGCATGGTGCGCATCGGCGAATGTTCATTGATCGGTGCCTGGCCACGGCCGTTTTTCGGGTGGCAGGCAATGCAGGTGATGCGGTTGTACAGCGGGCCGAGGCCGTCCACCGCCTCATCCCGCGACGGGGCGACGACCCAGGCCTGGCGAAACAGCCCGCGTCCGCGGAAGAACCGTTCCAGTTGTGCCTCGTCGTCCATCCCCGACAGGGGCTGGGCGAAGGCCTCGCGGTCGGCCTCGGCGCTGGCGGAAAAACTCGCCAGCGCCGCGACTACCGCCACTAACCAAACGCGCATTACAGGCCCATCTCGTCAAGCTGTCGCGCCGCCTCGGCATGCCGGGTGGCGCTGTAGAACTGCCAGGCGATTTCGCGCTTGCCGAGTTCGTCCTGATCGGTGACGGGCTGTTGCTCAATGCCGCTGTCCTGGCGCTGGCCGAACAGGCTGAGCAGGTCCGTCGCGGCGGCCTGTTCAGCGCTGATCGGGGGCACCGCGAGGTACGCCCGCACCGCGCTCAGATCGCGGCCCGCCGCTTCGCCGGCATGCACCCGCGCCCACAAGGCCGTGAGGCGCTCATGGGGTTGGCTGAGCCATTGCGCGAACAGCGAGGTGATCAACGCCAGGCGCTCGCGGGACATTTTGTCGCCGTATTGGTAGGCGCCGTCGCGTGCCGCCGCAAACGGGTCGTGATAACCCGCCGGCAGCTCGGCGTAGACGCTCGGGCGCACCGGCAGCTTGCGGATGTCCGGGTCGGCCAGCAGTTTTTGCCCGGCATCGGACAACACGAAGCGCACGAACGCCCGCGCGCCATCGACGTCCTTCGCACTGCGGGTAATCGCAATGTGCGCAGGGTTGAGCCCGCCGTGGGCCGGGTAGACAAAGTCCACCGGCTGGCCGTTACTCACCGCCGAGGCGACGAAGAAGTCGATCGACAAACCTACCGCCGAACGCCCGCTAGCCACCTCGTCGCTGACCAGGGTGCCGCCGCGGCTGACCAGCCGCGACTGCCCGGCGATCTCGCTCCACAACGCCCAGCCCCGTTCCCAGCCGTAGGCCTGCAGGACGATGTCGAGCAACACCGGAGCGAAACCGACCCGCGCCGGGTCCGGCAGGGCGATGCGTCCGCGCAGCCGGGCGTCGAGCAGGTCAGGCCAGTCCTTCGGCGGCGCCACGCCCAGTTCGGCGAGCACCTTCGGGTTGGTGGCGAAGCCATAGCCGGCCAGTTCCGTGGCCTGGTAACGGCCGTCGCGGTCGCGCAGGGCGGTGCCGCCGATACGGTCCGGCAAGCCCCGCAGATCGACCCCCAGCGGTTGCCAACTGTTGTCCCGGGCCAGCCGGGCGAAATTGCCCGGCGACGGCGCCCAGTAGACATCGACCCCGCCCTGGTCCGCCTGGCGCAGGAAGGGCAGGGCATCGAAGCCCTGGCGCCAGAGGATTTGCAGGCGGTAATCGGGGTTGGCCTGTTCGAAGGCCTCCTCGAAGCGGGTCATCATCTCTTCCGGGTAGCTGGTCATCACCACCACCGGCTGCGGCGCGGCCAGTGCGCTCGTCGAACCGAGCGCCAGGGCCAGCAGCCAGGCCTTACAGCGGAACATTGAACTGCACGAAGTAGTTACGGCCAATTTCCGGGTATCCCTCGCTGTATTCATAGAGGCGGTCGAACAGGTTGCGCACGCCGGCTTCCACCAGCACATCGTTGCTGAAGCGGTAGCCGGACTTGAAGTTGTACACCGCGTAGCCGCCGGACATCTGGCTGCCATCGGACACGTTGTAACGGCGCGAGGCCGCTTCGGCGCTACCGGTCAGGCGCAAGGCATCCAGGTTCCAGGTGGCCGAGGCGAACAGGTTGTGGCGTGGCGTGTCGATCGGGTGCAGCTCGGGATTGCTGCGGTTTTCGCGGTCGAGGAAGGTGTAGCTGGCGCCCAGCTCCCAGTCGCCCAGATCACCTTTCAGGCCCAGTTCAAAGCCCTGGTTACGCGCCTTGGCGATGTTCTGGTATTGCCCGCATGGTGCCGCGCAATTGAGTTGCGCCGGCACGGTGACCTGCTGGATGGAGTCCTCGATATTGGCCACGAACAGCGCCGCATCCAGGCTCCACTGCGATGTCAGCGCGCCACTGTAGCCCAGCTCGTAATGAGTGGCACGTTCGGACTTGAGGTCCGGGCTCGGGATGACCGTGCCGAAGCGCGTCGAGTAGCGGTCCTTGATCGTGGCGAAGCGGCTTTTGCGCGACACGGTCAGGCGCACCTGGCCGTTGTGGTCGATGTCCAGCAGCGGGCCGGTGTTCATGAACAGGCCGAGCTGACTGTTGACCGCGTCGTCGCTGCCGGTGGGTTCGTCGTACAGGGTCTTGACCCGCGTCGAGGACGGGTTGGTGCCGAAGTTCTCGGCGTCCAGGCTCTTGCGGTAGTTGTACGAGACGCCGCCGACCACGCTGAAGATGTCGTTCAGGCGCAGGGTGTCTTCCAGGGCGATGGATTGGGTCTGGTCGCGGAAATGGGTTTGCGGGTCGCTGCCGTCGCGGGAGCGGTGCACGTCTTCCTTGAAGTGGTACGCCACGCCCAGGCGGTTGCCCTCGGTGATCGCCAGGTCGCCTTCGACCGAGAAACCGGTGGATTCGTCGTCGTACTTGCTCGGGAAGCCCGACTGCAGCGTGCCGGGGATGCCGTTGTTGTAGTTGAAGCTTTCCAGCGAGTTCTTGAAGGTGTCGTGGTAGACGCGGGTCTTCAGGCCGTGGTCGCCGAAGCGGGTGTTGGTGGCCAGGAACAGGCTGGTCTTGTCCCAGGTCGGCCATTCCCACCAGCGCTTGCGCTGGCCGGTAGCGGGCAGGTCGCCGGCGTAGGGCGGCTGGCCCTTGCGGCCTTGTTGCTGGACGTAGCCGAGCACGTATTCGTCGGTTGCGTTGGGGGTGAAACCGAGTTTGAAGCTGAACTTGCCGTCGCGCTTGTCGCTGTTCTCGCGGCGACCGTTGCCTTGCTGGTTGTTGGTCGGCTCGAAGTCGTCCGGCAGCAGGGTGTAGTCGTAATCGACGTAGGAAACGCCGCCCTGCATCCACCAGTTGCCCTGGTTGGAGCCGACGTTGGCGTAGCTGCGGTAGGCGTTGACGTTGTCATGGTCGGTCATCTCCAGGCCGCCGCCGACTTCACCTTCGAAGGCCTCGGTCGGGCGCCGGGTCACCAGGTTGATCGCCCCGCCCAGGGTGTTCGGCCCGTACAGCAGCGACGCGAAGCCCTTGGCCACCTCGATGCGCGACAGGTCGTAGGTGGTGAAGCGGCCCAGGTCGATGTTGCCGTCATAAGGCACGTAGGTCGGGATGCCGTCGATGAACACCGGCACCTGCAGCCGGTCGAAACCGCGCACGTACACCACCTGCTCGGCGCGGCCGCCGATGTAGCTCTGGTTCACGCCGGGCGCGAGGGCCAGGGCGCGGTCCACGGTTTCGCGGTCGTGCAGGCGCATGTCCTGCAACTCGACCACGGTGCTGCCGGTGGCGAGTTTCTCGTCCTGCGGGGCGGAAATCTGGATTTCACCGAGGCTGAAGGGCTTGCTGGTTTCGGCGGCGATAACGTACTGAGCGTTGATGGCGGCAATGGCCACGACCAGGGCGCGAGGGGTGAACGACTTCATGACTGCTCCATGTTATGGAGGCTGGCGTGTTGTTTCACGCGCCAAAGAGCGCCACAAAACCGCGACCCAGCCTCATCGTTATATATTCTTGTATACAGCGACACCCGTAAAAAGACCCGAAACCTCCCTCCCCGGAGAGCTCGAATCCTGACGACCGAACGGATATCTGACCCGGAAGACAACCAGGCCGGGGCGAATACTAGCGTTGCCGACCGCCTGCTGACAACGCTGTATATCAAAATGCATAACGATATTGCCGTAATGGCACTGGCGGGCTCGCGTCATCCTCAGCGACAGGATCATCCTGTTAGCCCGAAGCATTCGGTAACATGCAGCCTTTCAACCGTTCACGAGCCGGAAAAATGGATCTTCACTCGATACTCGCCTTCACCCTGGTCGCCGCGATCGCCATCGCCAGCCCCGGGCCGGCGACCTTGATGGCCATCAACAACAGCCTGGCGCATGGCCAACGCAGCGCCGTGTGGTCGTCGCTCGGCAATGCGAGCGGTTTGTTCTGCCTGTCTGCGGCGGCGATGCTCGGCTTGGGCGCGCTGCTGCTCAGCTCGGAATGGCTGTTCAACGCGGTGAAAATCCTCGGTGCCGGCTACCTGTTCTACCTGGGCGCCAAGCAACTGCTGAACAAGCGCCCGATGCTTGCGGAAGGCATCGAGGAGGGCGCGGAGAAGGTCCGGCCCACTCGCCTCAAACTGTATAAATCGGCGTTTTTGACCGCGGTCACCAACCCCAAGGCGACGATGTTCTTCACCGCGCTGTTCCCGCAGTTCATCGACCAGAGCGCGGCGCTGCTGCCGCAGTTCTTCATCCTGACGGGCATCTTCATGACGTTGTCGGTGACATCCTTGAGCCTATACGCCGCGCTCGCCTCGCGGGCCAAAGGCGTCCTGACCCGACCCGCGCTGTCGCGCTGGGTGAGCCGTGTGGTGGGTACGACGTTTATTGGGTTTGGTGCGGCGATTCTGACGTTGCGGCGGCAGGGAGCGTAAGGCTGCGATAAAGGGGCCGCGATCGCGGCCCCTTTACGGTCGATCAGCTCACCTGCGGCCTTTCGACCCGGCCCAGCAACGACTCCACCAGTGCCTCGCAAATCTCCAGCGAATGGCAAGTTGCCCACGCCAATCCGCCGAGCGGTGGCGTGTCGATCATCTCGCAAAGCTGCGCGTTGGTTTCGAAGGCTGACTTCAAGCTCATGGACAGATGCACCAGGGCATCTTCGATATCGACACCTTCGCACACGGCAAACAGCGGTTTATGGCTGTCATTGCAGGTGCTGAAACGGGTGTGGACGGTGGTGAGGCGAGGGGCGGGTGGATCGGGGACGATCTTGATCATTGCGGTGCTCCGATTTTTTCAGTGGAGCCGCCACGCATACGTGACCAAACGATGGGTGGCGACTGTACGCAGGTTGGTCAACCGGGAAAATCGAGAAACCCGGCGCGCACAAAGGCGCCCCGCGCACAGCCGCCGTAACACGAATCAGCAGCCACAAAAAAGCGCCTACATGAAACGGATGGGCGCTTGTGCGCACGATTTTCCAACAGGTGACCAAACCTGATCGCTGATTTGGCAGCGACCGGCGAAGCGTAGGCACTGATACCGTGGGAAACAACCGCTCAGGAGGCGCGGAAGTATGATTCGGAAATTGCCTACGGGAAAGTCGTACATCGAAGGGATTTCGTAGCTTTTTGCGTCACCTTTCCAGCGCGTTCAACCGCTCGGACTGGCCGCCGACCCTGCCAACAAACCACCGTCGATATTCACTTCCGTCCCCGTCATATACGCTGCCTCATCCGACGCCAGCATCAGCGCCACCGCTGCGACTTCCTCGACCGTGCCGAAGCGCTTGAGCGGCGTGTCCGCGACCAAGGCGGCCATCCGCGTGTCGCGATCAGGCCCGTCGCCGAGCATGGTTTCCCACATCGGCGTCAGAATTGCCCCCGGATGAATCGAGTTGCAGCGAATCTGCCATCCCTGCTGCGCGCAATACAGGCGCCACCGACTTGGTGTGATTGCGCACCGCCGCCTTGGACGACGCATAGGCCGCCGCCCCCGGAATCCCCACCAGCCCGGAGCGCGAGGAAATATTGATGATCGAGCCCGCACCGCGCCCCTTCATTGCGCCGATCGCATAGCGGCAACCGAGAAAGGTGCCATCCAGATTCACCCGATGCACCGCACGCCAATCCTCCAGACTCGCGTGCTCGGGATCGTGCGCCACCACACCCGTCTCGAAACCCGTGATGCCGGCATTGTTCACCAGCACATCCAGCGTCGGCACCTGCTGCGCCAGGCGCAGCCAGTCGGTTTCGTCAGCAACATTGAGCTTGATGAACGGCGCGCCGATCGCCTGGGCAGCTGCCGGGCCGTTTGCCTCATCAATATCGGTCACGATCACAGTGCCGCCTTCTTCCTTGAAGCGGCTGGCAATGGCCCGCCCGATGCCGCGTGCGGCGCCAGTGATCAGGCAGGTTTTTCCCTTGAGTCGTTCCATGGTTGCTCCGGGTGAGGGTAATGCACGTCAGTTAGCGTTTGGCGCCTATGTTGGGGCTGCTTTGCAGCCCTTCGCGAGCAAGCTCGCTCCCACATTACCTGCATCTTGGCTAGATCCTGTGGGAGCGAGCTTGCTCGCGAAGGCCGCAAAGCGGCCCCAACTGATTTCACTGACTGGTATTACGGGTGAGGATGGCTTTCCGCGCGCAATCAACGCTTACACGCGTTGCAGAACGTAACTGCTTTCGAAGCCATGCACACTACCCAGCACATTAAAGCCACGGAAGAACCCTGTGGCTCTGAGCAGATCGACCGCCGGACCGACCTCAGGCGAGTGATCGAAATCGCGGTAATCGTCGAACACGATGAAGCCGCCCTTCACCACGCTCGGCGAATACAGCAGGAAATCCAGCACCACGTTGCGCGTGGTGTGCCCGCCATCGATATGCAACAGCGCAACCTTCGGTTCGAGGTTGTAGAAGCGTTCGACACTCATCTCCGAATAACCGCGGATTACCAACGCATCAGGCAGCAGCAGTTCCTTGTAGTGATTGAACTCTTCGAACTGGTTTGGCAGCTCGAAGGGGTCGATCCCGATAACACGACGCTGGTGGTTGCACGCCTCGTTCATCAGCATCAACGACTTGCCTTTCCACACGCCGATTTCCACCACGTCACCTGGCAGATCTTCAATCAGCGTAGAAAGGTAGCCCAAGAGGAGCACATGGTCGTGGAAGGATATCTCGCGACGCCGCATTGCCTGCTCAGGTGGCAAGCTGTCTTGCGCCTGTTCGAAATGCTGGCCGATCAATTCCCAGACTTGCGTTACGAAGCCAGTCAGTGTCGGGTCGCTGGTGAATTCATTAAGTTCTTGGATAGTTGTCATGTTTTCTCTACTTCGAACGGCTGGGGACGTTGGTTGGAAAGCAAACTGGAGTTCAGGCCAAGGCTGATGCTGCAATAGGGTGAAATTGAGGACGGCCTAATTGCGCTGGGTGATGGGGCGAAGACCAATATGAAAGGCCTCTAATATTGGTTAACCCCATCTGGCCCTTCGCGAGCAAGCTCGCTCCTACAGGTACAACAGCGGCGCTTTTGTAGGAGCGAGCTTGCTCGCGAAGATCTCTAATTTCTGATTGGAGTGATGGGAAAACGCTGCACGAACGGCAGTAGCGGTCATATCCCCAGAGTCGGAATAGACATTGTCGACGTAGCGCCCGTCGACCGGCGTAGCGATGGTAAAAACTTGCGGGGGATCAAGTTTGTTCGGGTTCGCCGATACATCCGTTTGCGTGTATTTGGCAGTGCAACCCGCTGCAAAAATCGAGAACAGAATTATCAGAAGTTTCTGCAAGACTTCCCCTCCTTGGAAAGATGATTGCCAGCTCCTTGGCAATACAGGCACGGTACAAGCAAAAGTACCAATTTGCCATTACTCTTTCCGCCTCGAAGCTGAGCTTCGGAGGAGAGCTCAAGCCGTTCTTGCAAACGGCTTGAGCCGCAGAGGGCAGTGCTCAGTCAAGCGGGATCACTTTGATGTCGGTGAACCACACGCCTTTGGGGTTTGTGGGATGCGGTGGATAGTTATCGAACGACCCTATAAAAAACCATGCGTTGATGAGGGGGGCTGTATCTTCTCTTCGTTCAAAATCGAACGAGAACTCAGTCCAGCCATGCCCGCAATACCGAAGCCCGGCCATCCTGTTGCCGCCGGTTGCTGTGTCGGTTTGAAAGGTGAATGTCAAGCCACACTCGGTATGCCGTGCCTCCTCAGTTGAGAACTCAATGGACGCTTTCGCCTTGAAACTGATGCGAAACTTCAATGAGTCTTTAAAAGACTCAGGGGAGACGTTCTGAAAAAGCCGGAGGTCTCTTGGAATCAGTGCGGCAAATCCATTCTCGTATTTTGCAAGTTCGATTTCTCCCTCGGGCTTGTCGTAGAGAATGCCCCAGGGGACCAATGGCCCGAATTCAGACTCCGCGTTTTCGAACCGACCATTGGTGATCACGTTACGCTCGTCGCGATTTCCTGATAGAGGGTTGTCATGATCCAGCGCGATCGGGTCATGTTCTTTGATCAGTTTCATGGATTGGCCAAGGCTTACGATACGATTCATTTTTCATTCCTCTGGAATGTGAAAGTAAACGCCACCTGCCCAAGACAAAATGCATCAGTCGATAAGCGTTCCGCGATCAGGCCAGGTATTGGAGATCGAGTTGCGTGGTAACGGTATATCGCTGGAAAAAGAAGCGAAACTGACATTAATGTCAGTTTCTCAGTTAATAAAGAGAGCTTATATTGAGCAGGCAACGCCTGGCATATTGGCTTTCTACGCCGCTATTACCGCCCTCGCTTGCGTGAAACCACCGCCTCAATATTCTTGCGCCCAATCAACTTCGGCTGCTCCAACTCCCCCAACCACTTGTACATCACCAGGCAATCCACCAACCCCAACCGCCCATGCCGATACGCTTTCGGCAATCTTCCCACCACCTCGAACCCAAGCTTCTGCCACAGCGCCACCGCCGCATCATTGGTCGCGACCACGGAATTGAATTGCAGCGCGAGAAATCCTGAGGCGCGGGCCAGTTGTTGGGAGTGTTCGCACATCTGCCGGGCGATGCCGCGGCCGCGGGCCGCTTCGCTGACCATGTAGCCGCAGTTGCCGACGTGGTTGCCGGGGCCGGCGGCGTTGGCCTTGAGGAAGTAGGCGCCGAGCAGTTCGTCGTTTTCTTCGGCGACCAGGGTGTGCTGTGGGACGTCCAGCCAGAGGTGGCGGGCTTGTTCGAGGGTCATGGCCGGGTCGTAGGCGTAGGTCTCCCGGGCGGCAATGATGCTCTGGAAAGTGGGCCAGAAGCGGTCGAAGTCAGCAGCGGTCATCGGGCGGATGTGGAGCATGGTGTTCCTTGGGGGGTGATCGGGCAGTGGGGAGATGCTAGCGTTGGGCCGCTAGTCATTCAATGTCAGAGAAGGATACTCATGAATTCCATTGTTCTGCGTCCGGCCAGGGCCGGCGACGGCGCCGCGGTGTTTGCGGTGACGCATCAGTCGATCAGCCGCCTCGGTCGCGAACGTTATTCCAGCGATCAGTTGCTCGGCTGGATGGGCGAGCGCACGCCGGAGGACTACGAGCGTTCGATCGCCAAGGGCGGGATGGTGGTGGCCTGTATCGCAGATCAGGTCGTCGGGTTTGTCGATGCCGAGCCGGGTGAGGTGACGCGGTTGTTCGTGCTGGAACAGGCGGCGGGCCAGCAGTTGGGCAGCCGGTTGTTGCAGGTCGGCATCGAGAAGGCGCAGGCGCCGGGAGTGGAGCGGGTGAGGGTGGAGTCGACGCTGAATGCCGAGGGCTTTTATCAGCGCCACGGGTTTGTGACGCTTGGCCATGGTGTGTTTTCCCACGGGGTAGGCGGGGCGCCGATTGCGGTGGTGTATATGGAACGGCCTGTCACCGGCTGAGCCGTGGCAGGCCGTAAGAATAATGTCAGTCAGTTAGCGGTTCAGCGCCTATGTTGGGGCTGCTCCGCAGCCCTTCGCGAGCAAGCTCGCTCCCACAGGTTCTTGAGCCAAGATGCAGGATTGTGGGAGCGAGCTTGTCGGAGCGCCGAACCGTCGTGAAGGGCCGCAAAGCGGCCCCAATTGGTTTAACTGACGGGCACTGGGCCGTGAGGGTGTTGGCTTATTCGCTGGCTTTGCCCACGGCATCCAGCGCCCGGGCGGAGTAGACCAGGGCGGCGCCGGCGTTCATGGCGACGGCGACGCCCAGCGCTTCGGCGATTTCCTCGCGGGTGGCGCCATGCTTGACCGCCTGCTGCGAGTGCACGGCGATGCAGCCGTCGCAGCGGGTGGTGACGGCCACGGCGAGGGAGATCAGTTCGCGGGTCTTGGCGTCGAGGTGGTTGGTCTTGGCCCCGGCGCCGCTGGCGGTCATGTAGCCGCTGACGGTGTCGGGGGAAAGTTGCTTCAGGTCACCGATGCCGGCCATCAACTGCTTACGGTAGGCATCCCAGTCCATCATGCTCATCTGCTTCACCTTGTGCGTTGCGACAAATTGAACAGTGAAGCTAGTTTTTTCCAGATTGCCTGGCCGCTGGTCGTTGGTCGCAAGCCGTTAGTGCTTTAGGCCAGTACGTTCACCAGTGCCAGCAGGCTGACCACGGCCATCACCACCGCAATCGCCATGCGCTGGATCCAGCGGCGCTGGAACGCGGCGTCGCCTCCTGCCAGTTGAATGGCCATTTCGATCTTGCCCGGCGAGGCGAGGATGGAGATCGCCGCCGCGACGTTGTGGGTGGCCATGAACAGCAGCAGGTCGGCGCCCAGCGAGCGGGAAATCTCCGCCTGGGTGGCGGCGAACATGGCGTTGGAGCCGCTGCTCGAGCCGGTGACGAAACCGCCCAGCGCGCCGACGAAGGGCGACATCGCCAGGTAGCCCGAGCCGATTTCGGCCAGCAGGCGCGCGAGGTACGCCGCGGTGCCGGTGACGGCCATGACGATACCCATGAAGATGAACAGCGCGGTCACCGGAGCCACCTGCAGCCAGGCTTTCCATGCGCGGGACCAAGGCTCGGCCGGCGGACGCCCGGCGCAGAACCACAGTGCGGCGACAAACAGCCAGAGCGCGGGGGAGGCGAGGTAGCGCCATTGCTCCGGCAGATGGCCGAAGCGCATCACCGCGCCCATCACCAGCACGCCGCCCAGCAACAGGCCGTAGGCCTGAAGCGCGCGGCGGCCGATGGGCAGAAGGGGTTCTCTGCCCATCGCGCGTCGGCTGCTCCAGAGCAGGTGCAGGCAGATGATCGCCACGCTGCCGAGGGCGCAGGCGGGGGCGGTGCCGAACGCGAGGTTGGACAGCCCGACGACGGTGGCGAAGACCAGCGCCGAGACACCCGCCAATGCCAGCGCGCGGCCTCGCTCGCCGGGCGCGCTGATCAGCCAGGCCGCCACGCCGCCGGTGATGGCGAAGGGGATGATGCTCAACAGCGCCGAGGCGATGCCCAGTTCATCGAAGCCGATGCCGGCCAGGCTGGCGGCGATCATGGTGCCCGGCCCCATCGACCCCCACGGCACCGCGCACAGGCCGAGCAGGCCGATCAACGCCGCCTGGCGCGCCGGCAGGCCCATGAACACCAGCAGCGGAATGCCGATGGTCACGCCGATACCGAAGCCGGTGACCGATTCGGCAAACGGCGTGATGCCGTGGACCACCAGCAGCACGGCGGCGACGCCGGTGCCGGCGCGGCCCTTGATCCAGTTGGCCAGCGCCGCCTGGGCGCCGGCATGGCGCAGCACTTCGGACATCAACAACCCGCCGCCGACGATCAACACCACCTCCGCCACCAGCGGCAGCCACTTGAGGCTTGCGTAGCCGATTTCCGTTGCGGGCAGTGGAAACGCCATAATCGCCGCAACGATCGCGGCGACCACCCCCAGCATCGCGGCATGCAAGGAGCGCATACCGAAGCCAAGGGCCAGGATGGAGGACAAAACGGGGGAGGCTGCGAGGAATGCGTTCATTTCGAAACTCGACGTTTGCGTATGCGCAATTATTATTTGCGTAACGGTAAAATCGCAAGACTAAAAAAGGCTCAGGATGAAAGACAACAGCGAACAGGCGGAGCAGGGGCAATTTGGCGCGGCGGTGCGCCAGCGGCGGCTGCAGTTGGGCGTCACCCTGGATCAGTTGGCGCAGAGCAGCGGCGTATCGGCGGCGGCGCTGTCGCGGGTGGAGCGAGGGATGCTGAGCCCGAGCCTGCGCAATGCGCTGGCGATTGCGCGGGGGTTGGGCTGTGATCTGTCGGAATTGATCGAGCAGGACTATGCCGAAGTCACCCGGGCGGGCGAGAACCTGCGCTTTGTCGATGAGACGACAGGGATTGTCAGGCTGGCATTGGCGCGGCCGAGTGCGGACCTGGAGTTGCTGTCGTACACCGTGCCGCCGGGGGCGTCATCGGCGCGGTTTGCCCCGCACCGGAGCGGCGGGCGGGAGATTTTCCACATCCTCTCGGGGACGCTGGAAGTGAACGCCGGGGATCAGGTGATCGAGTTGCGGGCCGGGGACACCGCGACGGTGCGGGTGGATTGCGAGCACTGGTTCCGCAATATCGGGGATGAGGATGTGCGGATTGTTTTGACCATCATGAAGTAGCGGATGGTGCAGGAGCCGTCTGGCCGGCTCCTGCAGTGGCAGATCAGATATAAATAAACACCAACGCAATCGCCGCCACCACCGCCCATTTCTCCGCGTAGTACCGCGCGCGGTTGCGTTTTTTCAGGGCTTTGCCGCGTTCGCGGATTTTGTAGATGCGGGGGAACAGGCGGTTGATGCCGCCCGTCTTGTCGCCGGCATCGTTCGGTGCGGCAGCGGCGGCCATGACGTTGGTGCTGAACCAGCGGTTGAACGCGGTAGCCCAGCGGTATTTCAGCGGACGCTCGACGTCGCAGAACAGGATCACCCGGTTGTGCTCGGTCTGGTTGGCGGCGTAGTGGATGTAGGTTTCGTCGAACACCACCGCCTCGCCATCGCGCCAGTGGTAGTTCTCGCCATCGACGCAGATGTAGCAGGCTTCGTCGTTCGGCGTGTCCAGGCCCAGGTGGTAGCGGTACGAGCCGGCATACGGGTCGCGGTGGCGGACCAGTTTCGACCCCGGCGGCAAGGTGGCGAACATGGCGGCCTTGACCGTGCCGATGCTCTGCAGCAATTCGGTGGTGCGCGGGCAGAGCTTCATCGCCGACGGGTGACTCTCGCCGTACCACTTCAGGTAAAAGCGCTTCCAGCCACTCTTGAAGAATGAGTTGAAACCAACGTCGTCGTAGTTCTTCGAACTCTTGATCTCGCCACCGTGCAGCAGTTGCAGGGCTTCTTCGCGGATCGCCTGCCAGTTGTCCTGCAGCGGCTTGAGCTCCGGGAAGGACTCGGTCGGCAGGTAGGGTTTGGCCGGCAGTTTCGAGAACAGGTAAAGGAAAGCGTTGACCGGCGCCAGGAAGCTGGAGTGGTCACCCAACTGGCGGCTGATCTTGTGCCGTACGCGACCGCGGAAGTGGACGTAGGCAATGGAGAGGACAAACAGCAGGACGATAAATACTTTCATGGGCGTTTACTTGTCGATGTGGCGATGCGCCATGGCATGAGCCCGCCAGCATAAACAATCGGCCCTGGGGTTTGTACAAAATGTTGCGCAGGGTAGGGGAGACATTGGTATCAGGCTCACCCTGGCGTATGCCGTGGGGTGAGCCGTTTCAGCGGACGATCAGTTGGTGATGGTGATGTACGGGTCCCAGGTGTGGGTGCCGCCGATTTGTTTCAGTTCCTGATCCAGCAGCACGAACTCGATGGTGTACCAGATTTTGCCCACCTTGGTGGCAGTCGCTTGCCACTCGGTATTGGTCACTGTGTTCCCATCGACACTGATCGGGTTGTTGCTGACCAGGTAGGCCACTGGCACGCCTTCGACCGTGAGGAAACCGGGGGTCGAAATGGCCCCGTCGTAGCCCGGTTGGGCGCGGCCTTGAGCGACTTTGGTGATCAGTGCGGTGGTGTCGAAGTTGCGCGACAGGGTGGTCGCGCGCCAGCGGATGTTGTCATTGCGCTTGACGTCGAACCACAGCTCGTTGCCGCCATCGAGTTGATTGCCGGTGGCTGCCTTGTCCACCAGATCAGTGCTTACCACCAGCGACACGGAGCCGAGAACGTCGTTGGGGTTGGCAATAAGGCGATCGGCGTTGACCAGCAGCAGTACGTCGACGGTTTGTGTCGTTCCAGACATGGTGTTGCTCCTTGAGGTGTGATGGGCAGTGTGCAACCGCGCCCATGGCCGGCTGCCAGGGGTGTCCGTTACCCCGTCCTTTGGGTGCGGTAGCGGACTCAAGCGTGGATGATGGCACTTCAATGTCAAACTTCCGGTTTCTGGCGCACCCGGCACGCCCTTGAACGGCGGCGCATCCATCTCCTTGAATCCGTTCACTTGTCGATAATGTCGCGCGTCGCTCAGGGCGATTCTCCTGTGCGGCCTATGGGAAATGGCTCACGCCCGCTGTCAGAAACTCCTGGCAGTTTCTGTTGTCTGTCCCCCGCCCGCGATCCCTCATCGCGGCTTGTGATCTATCGTTCTGAGGATTTACCGGACACGGATGAGGCCAATGACCTTCAAGCACATCGACCTGCGTACGCTCATCCTGCTGTTCGCCCTGGTGACCGCCGGGGTGACCCTGGCCAACAGTTTCTACGCGGCCCGGCAGGTGCAGCATCAGGTGCTGGTGGAGAATGCGCTGGAGGCCAACCGCGCCTACGCCGCCAAGGTGGCGTCGAGCATCGAGGCCTTTCTGCTGTCGGCGCAGCAGCAACTGGCCTACAGCGTCGACCGGATGAACGTGGACTTCGACGACCCGGACCTGCTGCATGCCGAAGCCCGGCGCATCCAGGAGCAGGATCAGGGCTTCAATGCCATCACCATTGTCGATGCCGAGGGCCATGTGCTGGCCGCGTGGCCGCCGTCGCTGCTGCGCGATGGCCAGGCGCTGACTTCCAGCGGCGCCGAGCACGCGCTCAACACCCGCGTGCCGCTGATCAGCGACGCCTACACCTCCAGCGCCGGCAACCTGGTGGTGTTTATTTCCCACCCGGTGTTCGACGCGCAAAAACGCTACCTGGGTTTTGTCGGCGGCGCCGTGTACCTGCGCGAGAAGGGCATCCTGCACACCCTGATCAGCAACCATTTCTACCGCGACGGCACCCTCAGCTATGTGGTCGACAACAACCGCCGCCTGCTTTATCACCCGCAGTTCGATCGGGTGGGCAGCGTGGTCGGCGCCAACCCGGCGGTGGACGCGTTGCTGGCCGGCGACAGCGGCGCGATGCAACTGACCAACTCGCAAGGGGTGGAGATGCTCGCCGGCTTCGCCAATATCCCGCTGACCGGCTGGGGTGTGGTGTCGCAGAAACCCTACCGCGACACCGTGGCGCCGCTCGACAGCCTGATGTGGCAGATGCTCTACCGCACAGCGCCCGTGGGGCTGCTGATTCTGCTGGGTATCTGGTGGATGACGCGGCTGATCACCCGGCCGCTGCGCCAACTGGCGGACAGCGCCAATGCCATGGAGGCCACCAGTTCGCCGGAGCGCATCGACAAGGTGCGCGCCTGGTATTTCGAGGCGGACCACATCAAGCGGGCCTTGCTGCGCGGCATCGGCCTGATGCAGGAGCGCATGGGCTGGCTCAACCTGCAGGCGCAAACCGATCCGCTCACCGGGCTGTTCAACCGCCGCGCCTTGGGCGAGGCGACTGCGGTGATGACCGAGCAGCAGCAACCGCTTGCCCTGGTGACGCTGGATGCCGATCACTTCAAGTCGATCAACGACACCTACGGCCACGACGCCGGTGACGAAGTGCTGGCGCGTCTGGCCGGGTTGCTGCGCCAGTGCTCGCGGGATGGCGACCTGGCGTTTCGCCTGGGCGGGGAGGAATTCTTGCTGCTGCTACCGGACACCTCGGTGGCCGATGCCAGCGAGGTCGCCGAGCGCCTGCGCCGGCTGGTGGAACTGACCCGGATCGAGCCGGTGGGCCACGTCACCGTCTCGCTCGGCGTGGCCCGCTGCCCCGGCGGCGGGGATTTCGCCGAGGCGCTGAAGCGGGCCGATGAGTTGATGTACCAGGCCAAGCAGGCCGGGCGCAACCGGGTGCTCAGCGAGCCGCTGTGAAGCTGACTTCGGCGGTGGGCGTGACGTGAATGCGCGGGCCGAAGCTGGTCATGTTGGCGAAGATCGCATTGTGGTGCGCGCTGATCTGCGCCGCCGTCAGCACCTCGTTGTCGAGGGTGGAATGGGCATCGGCCAGCAGCACCACTTCATAGCCCAGGCTCAGGGCGCGGCGCACGCTGGTGTCGACGCAGAAGTCGCTTTGCAGCCCGCCGATCAGTAGACGGGTGATGCCGCGGGCTTGCAGCCAGGCGTGCAGATGGGTCTCGTGGAAGGCGTCGGGAGTGGTCTTGCGTACCCGCTCATCCTCGCTGCCAACTTGCAGTTGCGCCGCCAGTTGCCAGCCGGGGCTGCCGAAGCGGAACAGCGGGTCGCTCTCTTGCTCGTGCTGCACGAACACCACCGCAACGCCCGCCTCGCGAGCCTTGGCGATGCCGGTGTTGAGGGTGCTTAGCACCCGCTCGATGTCGAAGGCGGCACTGGGGCCGGTGCACAGGGAAGTCTGGACGTCGATGATCAGCAAGGCGGTGGTCATGGGGGCCTCTTGGGGGCGGGCTGTGCTTTCGAAAAAAATGCAGGTTATCCCGACCGCCAGGCCCCGTGCCAGCGCCTTCCGGGCCGCCACCTGTTATTTCTGTCAGTAGTCGGAAAAGCGATCTCTGGTTAGTTTCGGCACAGGGCGGCCAGTTGGCGCCGTTCCTCGACCGAAGGAGAACACCTCATGCCCCGGCGCTCCCGTGTTTCCGCCTCTGCTGCCCAGCCCCGGGACCTGTTACAGGCGGGGCTCGACTCAGCCTTCAGCATCGCGCGCGGCACCCTGGCGCAACTGATGGCGCGGCGACCGGACCTGGCCGGTGACGAGGCGCGCGCGCTGCACCAGCGCGCCAGCACGCTGGCGGTGCTCGCCGCGCGGCACTATCGCGAACAGCGGCTGACCGGCACGGCGTCTGCCAGTGCACCCTGGCGGACCGGGCTGCGCGCGCTGGTGGACGGGCCGACGTTCGAGAACCAGTTCCAGCCCAGTTGGGGGGACAACTGCCTGCCCGGCGCCATCGAAGCGACGACCTCGCCCGTGGCCTACCTCGTGGCGCTGTACCAGTGGGTGACCACGGTCATCGAGCCGATGGCCAATGACCAGGCCATCACCCTGGCGCAGCGCCGCCCGGACCTTGCCAGCCTGATGCTGGACAATCAGGCGTTCGAACGGGTCGAGCCGACGATTGGCATCGTCAACGGCATCCTTGAGCGCGCCGCACGCAAACACCTCGACGACCATAACCAGAAAGACCGCACGGTAGACGATGCCCTGGCCGAAACGCGCTATCCGTTCGCGCTGCCGTTCGAGCGTTACCTGTTGCAGATTCGCGCGGTCCTGCAACGGGAGGACTATGGCCTGGGTGATCTTATCCGCCAGTTGGACCCGGACTTTCCGTACTTCTGCCAGGGCGGGCTGCATTCGCAGCGTTCCGACGATGCCCTGCAAATGGATATGGCCATGGGGCCGGAACTGCGAGCGTTGTTGCTGGAGAGTCCGTACTTTCCCCGTGGCGCCCGGCGGGCGAGCACCCGCTCGGTGCAGACCCGGAGCAACCCGCGCACGCTGCTGCGCGAATCGGTTCACGCCGCCCAGAGCGGGTTTTACCCCCGCCATTACGGCGTGGACACGGCCCGGGATCTTCTCGACCTGAGTGCGTTCAGCCTGCGCACCACCCTCGACCAGGACGCCGTGGCATCGCTGCTGTCGATCGAACAGCATGCGCCGACGGCGTCGCCCCATGTTCCG
The DNA here is from genome assembly GCF_903166565.1 of Pseudomonas sp. Marseille-P9899. NCBI lineage: Bacteria > Pseudomonadati > Pseudomonadota > Gammaproteobacteria > Pseudomonadales > Pseudomonadaceae > Pseudomonas > Pseudomonas sp. Marseille-P9899. Next base: position 1,869,458 of record NZ_CAESCG010000001.1, on the reverse strand, counting down.
GGGTTGGCGCCCGCGAGCCCGGCGCGCTTTGGCTCGACCTATATCAACGCCGGCGAGGAGCCGGTGATCGCGTTGGCCAGCAAGGACGGCACGCACACGCTGAGCAACTGGACCGACGACCATTTCGACCGCATGCAGCGGGTCATTCGCTTGTCTCGCGGGCTGGGCCTGTCGCTGGGTGAAACCGACCGTCTGCTCGACGCGGCGCTACAGGCCGAGCATGGCGAGGCTGGCCGTGGCGCCGGGATCAGCGAGAACACCTTGCGCGCGCTGGGCCTGTTCTGTCGGCTGCGCCGTGATTTCAAGGTCAGCGCCGAGGACTTCGCCGCCCTGTTGAACGGTCTGGCGCTGTACGCGCTGGGGAGCGAGGCGGCGCAGTTCGACCGGGTATTCAACGACCCGACCCTGTTCAGCGAGCCCCTGCTGCTGGACGACAGTGCCTTTGATATCGCGCCGTCCACCGAGGCCGAGTACCGCAAGGTCCATCACCTGTGCAGCGCCCTGGGGATGAGCTTCGAGACTTACCTGTACGTCGCCCGCTACATTGCCCAGACCCTTGGCGAGCAACAGGTCATGGACGGCACGGTGCACCAGCAGCTGCATTGGTCGCAGGCGGTGGTCTCGGCGTTCTACCGCCTGACGCGCTTGCCGGCCTTGCTGGGGCTGAGCAGCATCGAGGCGATCGCGCTGCTGCAACTGATCGGCCAGCGCGGTCATCAGTACGTGTCGCGCCTGATCCGGCCAGCACTGGCGGTCCACCAGCACACGCACCTGAGCGATAGCCTCAGCGTGATCCAGTCGCTGACCGACACGGTGCAGTGGTGCCGCGACAACGACCTCACGGTGGCGTGGCTTTACCAGCACTTGATGCCGCTGGCGCCGGTCGCCGCCGCCAGCGACCGTGAACTCGACCTGCTCAAGCAGATCAACGGGCGCATGCTGCCGGCGATCCTCAGCGAGACGACCTTCATCGACGCCGGCGTGCCCATGGAGGCGGGGGTCGATCATCCGGTGCCTATCGACTGGTTGCAGCAGCTCGATCATTTCGTCTCGGCGCAGGGCCTGATCCGCGAGTTGCCCGGCTACCGCAACACCGACGCCTATGAAGAGGCCCTCAAGGCGCGGTTACAGATCATCATCGACAACCTGGAACTGTCCCCGGCGCCGGAGCTGCTGGTGCGGCTGTTCCAGTTGGTGATGGGCGCCCGCGCCGCACAGCAGAGCCTGGTCTGGGAATCACTGGCCAACACCCTGGGCGGCAGCGCCGAACTGAGCCGCGAGTTGCTGGTCTGGACCGGTGGCAACAGCTATCAGCTGCTTCAGGAGGTGTTGCGCCTGTTCGACGGCAGCGACCCGACGCCGCTGCCGGTACCGGTGGGCGACGAGGTCCTGGCGCTGCTGGCGCGCCTGACTCACCGCATGGGCATCGTCGAGCACTTGTCCCTCAGCCCGCTGGCGTTGCGCAGTTACATCGCCCACCCGGAGTGGTTTGACGCGGCAGGCGAGCCCGGCCCAGACGCTGCCGACATCAGCTTTTCCCGGCTGCATGTGCTGGTGCAATACCGTGCTCTGCTGGAGCAGACCCGCCAGGGCGAGGAGGCGCTTCTCGATTACCTGAAGCTGGTCAACAGCCTGCCGCCGGACCTGAGCGAGCAGGACCTGCTGATGATTCGTGAGGATGCGGCCGGCAAGATCGCGCTGTTCACCGGCTTCGGCATTCGCGATGTGCTGGAGACAATGGCGGAAATCACCGCCACCGGCTTCGTCACCACGGTGCGCCAGCTGGACCACCTGGTGCGCGTGCGCCAGGCCTGCCAGACCCTGCAACTGGGCAGCAGCGCGGCCATTGCCCTGAGCCGGCTGCGCAGCAACAGCTCGCGCGAGCACTACCGCAACGCCGCTGAGGGCGCCTTGAGCAGCCTGACCGGCAATCTGCAGGAGCAGGCCGGCGTGGATCAGGGCGAACTGGGCCAAAGCGAGGCCTCGTGGATCGTCGTCGACACCCAGCAACTGGTGGCGGGCTCCGGTGAGAAGGCCCTGTGCCTGTTGACCGTGAAGAACTTTCTCGGCCAGCCGATGGCCGACATCACGGTCACCTGGGAAAGCAGCCTGGGCCAGTTGCACGCGCCATCCTCGACCAGTACCGACGAAAACGGCCAGGTCAGCATCGAACTGCTGGCCGCCGGCGAGATGGGCGTGGCCCAGGTGATTGCGCGCTTCGGCCTGGACCGGCGGATCCTGGCGCCGTTGATTCACATCGACTGCGATGAGTCCTCGCTGCGGTTCAAGGACCCTGTGTGCGAGCCCACCGAGGCGCTGGCCGGCAATCTGCAAACCATCAGTTTCCACCTGCAATTGCTCGACAAATACGACAACCCCGGGCGGGATCGGGTGCTGGCGTGGAGCACCGACCTGGGCACATTCGAGCGCCCGCAGACCCGGACCGATGCCCAGGGTTTCAGCCGTGCGGGGCTGCGCAGCTTGTCGTCGGGGCTGGCGCTGGTCATCGTCGATTTCGCCAGCAACGGCGAGCGTGAGCGTTTCGAGCCGGTCACCTTCCTCGAGCAGCCGTACTTCCAGTACGTGCGCTTCAGCGGGCCGGCGGCGACCACCCAGGAAGTGACCGTGACCTGTCGGGTGGTCAATCTCGACGGCAGCCCGGTGGCCGGCGCCTCGGTGGACTGGACCGCGGACCTCGGCGGCTTCGTCGAAGACCCGGCGCGCAGCCTGACCGATGCGCAGGGCATCGCCAGCATTACCTTCCTCAGCGCCGTGACCGGTCAGGTGCGGGTGACGGTCAATGCCGAGGTGAAGGACGTGCCGTTGCAGACGCTTACCTCCGAAGCGGTAACGGTGCATGAACTGCCAAGGCTGTTTTACATGCACCCGGAAGAGCAGGATTTTGTCATTTACCAAAGCAGGCCGGCCCACTTCGAGGTCGGGCTGCGGCCGGAAGCTGCGGGCTATCCGGTGACCTGGTGGGCAGACGGGAAACTGCTGGCGACCACCGCCACCGACCGCTATGGCAAGGCCGAGTATCAGCGCCACTTCACCCAGGCCGAGCTGGGCGAGCACATCATCCAGGTGCGGTCGATTCGTGAAAACGACGTGTTCGATTACAAGGTCCGGGTGGTCAGCGCGCATAACGAACTCACGGCGCATATTGCCGATGACAGTGCAGTACTTCTGCCGGTGGCCGGGGCCGCGGGGACGTTCGTCGTGGATCGGGGTTATGCCGGCGGCCTGTTGATTCGTGCCTTGCGCAGCGACGGCTCGGGTGATGCCGATTGCCGCCTGACCTTCAGCCTCGGTAGCGGCGCTGATCCCGAACGCCTCGGGCTGCAGCTTGATCCGCCGCTGGGCAGTCCGGTGGACTGCGATGCCAAAGGCGAAGTGCTGTTGAGCATCGACGCCACGCGGGCCGCCTTCGAGGCCAACAGCGACCCGTACAACAACGAAGTCGTGCTGAATGTGATATCGAATCTCGGCATAACGCTGGTCCTGCGGGTTCGTCTGCGGGAGGTCGTGGACCTGACCCTCGGCACCTTGCGCCTGGCCCTGGACGGCAACGAGCTTGCGACCTACGCAGGGCTGTCCGGCTACCTGCGGCGCTTGAATGGCGACGCTGCGCCGAGCGTTCGTGAGACGGCCAATACCTTGCGCCTGACGGTCCGCGGGGCGACCCACAGCGCCGACAGCGCCTTGCACACCGACAGCGCCGGACAGGTCTGGATCTACTACCCCGCGGTGTCTGGCAAGGCTGGAGAACTCAAGCCCCATTGCACGTTCGAGCCGGTCGATGGCCTGGAGAAGCGCCTGCACCTCGTGGCGAACAGTATCGAGCCGGAGCCGATCAGCAAGGCCGCCCGGATTACCGTCACGGCAACGCCGTCGGACGCGCTGATCGAACTGGACGGCGACTATCTGCTGGACCACGGCAGCATTCACCGCTTCGTGCTGAATGTCAGCGATGGGGCCGGGGGGATCAGCGGCGTGCGCTTGCTGGGGCCAAGTCTGAACCTGCGGGGCGCGTTGTACACCAGTGATGGGTTGAGCGATCAGGCGGGCGACATGCTGCTGACGGTCGATACCCGCAATGCCGATTGCACAGTGTCCTCCATGCCCCTGGTCCTGGGGCCTGTGGGCGAGACAATGGCCGTGCGGGTCTGCGAATTCGTGGTTATGGAGACGAACCTTCAGCTCGACCTTGAAGCCAGCAAGGTCAAGGCGTCGGTGGAGTTTTTCCGGCGTGATGAGCAACTGTTCGGCTCAACCAACGCTTGGCATGGCTTCTTCAGGATAGAGGGCGGCGCACTCAATCCTGTCACCTTCAAGGGAGACGCGCAGCGTGTGCGTGGGTCGAGCGTCTGGCTGTCGACACCGGTGCCCGGCACGTTGGTGTTCGGTTTGTCGTTCCCTACGAGCCAGCGCGTGTACCTGCTGAGTCCGAGCGAATTCCCCATCACTGACGACCTGTCTTCGGGAGATGCATCATGACCCCTCTGTTCGGCGTCCTCGCACAGGACCATCGCGATGCCCTGGTTGCCTATTACCTGGGCCAGATCGTGCCCCAACACACGGTGCCGGCGGGGCAGGGTCTGGTCACCGAGCAGGACCTTTACGAGTTCCTGCTGATCGACAATCAGGTTAGCGCGCAGGTGGACACCAGCCGTGTGGCCATGGGTATGGCCAGTGTCCAGCAGTACCTTCACGCGATCCTCAACGGCATGGAGCCCGGTTACCAGGGCGTGTTCGACAGCAAGGCGCAACAGGAATGGCGTTCGAGCAAAAGCGAGTACGCCGTGTGGGCCGCCAACCAGATGCTCCAGGACTACCCCGAGAACTACGTCGATCCGGGTTTGCGCATCAAGCAGACCCAGGGCTTTCGCGAATTCGTCAACGACATCAACCAGAGCCGGATTTCCGCCGACTCGGTGCAAAAAGCGCTGCAGCATTACCTCGGCAAGTTCGAACACATCAGCAACCTCGACGTGCTTAGCGGCTACATCGACGGCACGGATTTCCGCCACGCCGACTACTACCTGATCGGCCAACAGAACGTCGAACCCCACGCCTACTACTGGCGCAAGGTCAGCGTGCGTTTCGCCGCCGAGGACACCGCTGCCCGCGCCGACGATTACCTCAGTCCGACGGCCTGGAGCGAGTGGCTGCCGGTCGAGATTCCCAAAGGGCACCGCGTGCTGCACATCCGTCCGCTGCTGATCGAAGGGCGCCTGCACGTGGCCTGGGTCGAGCACCGCCTGGAGCAGAAACCGGTGCCGGCGCGGCGTGCCGATATTCCCGGTCTGTTCGAGGAAGTCGCGCGTTACAGCATCAATCTGGCGTACCGCAGCCTGGACGGGAGTTGGTCCGTGCCGATGACTATTCCGTTGCTGAGCACCCCGGATCATTTCGCCGGCGCGGATGCGTTTGCTGCCTTCATCAGCGAGTCAGACCCGCACGACAAACGGATTGTCCTGGCCTACGGCGTCAACAATCAGTGGACCAAGGACTTCGAGGTCATCGTGCTGAACACGCGCTTTGGCACGGTGTTGCACGAGGCCGTGGGCGAGGTGCCAACCGATGGCGGCTACCTGGAAAAAATCGTCAATGCCCTCGGGCATTTTTCAAGCAACGGGCTGGAATTCCAGCACCCGCTGGCAACGGATCGCGCCGCCCGGACCTCGGTACACCGGGACCCCGATGGCGAGCACAACGAGCCGGGGCCTTATAACGGCAGGCTGTCGCTATGGGCGGGGTTTGGACAGGCCAGCGACGGCAGCTATTCGCTGCTGTGCCAGGGGATTTGCGACCTGCTGCTGATGGGCTGGACGGGTGAGTACTGGCAGGTGCGGCGCGGCGTGTTGCGGCTCACCTATCACCCCAGCCAAGGTCCGGAGCAGACCCTGGAGCAAGAGGTGCTGCTGAACGGCGGCGCCCAGATGACATTGATGCAGATCCCGCTGGGCAAGGACTTCGATGCCATCCCGGAGGTCCTGGTGCTGAGTTTCAGCCTGGGCCCGGATGACCTTCATGGCGTCGTCCAGTTCGCCGTGGAGCTGGGCGCGTTGCCGGCAACGCGCCCGAGCATCGTTGCGCAGCCCGACGGCAGTCAGTTTCTCGACCTGGCCGCGCTCGACCTGCAAGGCCTGCGCTACGTTCGCCTGAATACCCTGTTCGCAAGGGAACTGGTGGCCAGGGCCATGGTTTCAGTCGATGCGCTGCTGAGCTGGGATACCCAGCACATTGAAGAACCGCCGTTGCCAGGCAGCTCGGCCAGCCAACTGATGGATTTTCATGGCGCCAACGGGCGTTATTTCTGGGAGCTGTTCTTCCACATCCCGCATGCCGTGGCGTGGCGCCTGCACCACGAATTCGACTACCTCGCCGCCGAGCAGTGGCTGCATTACCTGTTCAACCCGCAGGCCCGCATCAAGCCGACCTATCCGCCAAGCCCGTTCTACTGGTCGGTGCGACCGCTGGAGGAAGAGGGGCGGGGCGAGTACGAAGTGGACGGCATCACCGATCCGGATGCCATCTGCTATTCGCAACCGGTGCACTACCGCAAGGCGATCTTCAGTTTCTACGTGCGCAACCTGCTGGCCTACGGCGATTTGCTGTACCGGCGCCTGACCCGCGATGCGCTAACTGAGGCGCAACTGATGTACACCCGGGCGCTGAACCTGCTCGGGCCCAAGCCCGACAACCGCACGGTGGGGCGCTGGGAGCCGGTGAACCTGGAACAGGCTGCCGAGCCCGACAGCACGCTGCTCGCCGGCATTGACGCGACACTGCCGCAAGGGCTTTCGCTGCACCTGCCGGTCAGCAGCGGGCCCTGGCTGGAGCTGCTCGATTCCCCGCGTTTTCGCTTGCCGGTCAATACCGAGCTGCTTGAGCTCTGGGACCAACTGGCCAGCCGCCTGAACAACCTGCGCAACAACCGCACGCTCGACGGCAAGCCGCTGATGGTGCCGTTGTACGCCCCGGCGCTTGACCCCAAAGACCTGCTGCGCGCGCAAAACAGCGGCAGTGGCCTGGTGCAGCGCAGTGTCGGCAGCCTGGCGCCGATACCGCCGTTTCGCTTTCGGGCGCTGTTGCCGCGTCTGCAAAATGCCGTGGAAACCCTTGGCCGGTTTGGCGAGCAGGTCCGCCTGTACCGCGAAATGAAGGACCGTGCACTCCAGGAAGAACTGCAGCAATCCCATGTACTGGAGCTTTCGCAGTTCTCGATCCAGTTGCAGGGCGCGGCGCTGGAACATGCCGAAGCCGGGTTGTTGGCGCTGGAGGCGAGCCGGCGCGTGATCGACAAACGCCTCGGGCATTTCCAGGCCCTGGCGGCGGAAAATATCTCCAGCACCGAGCAACACGTCATGGACTCGTACCTGACGTCGACGATTCTCGGCACCAGCGCACAAGTGATGCAGATCGCCGCTGGCGCGACGCAGATGGGCTCGTTCATCGCTACAGCATTCGGCGGCGGCCACATTCGCGTCGGGGCGGCGGTACTGGCAGCGTCCGAGGGCCTCGACATGGTCGCGGCCATTACCCGGACCGCCGCCGACCGGCTTGGGGTGACCGAGCAGTACCGTCGACGTCTGGAAGAATGGACCTTGCAGCGAGACCTGGCCGAGGCCGAGCTGTCGGCCATCGATGAACAGATCGCCGGCCAGCGCACCGCCATCGACATGGCCCGGATCCAGTTGGCCCAGGTCCGCAAGGGCGAGCAGCAGTCCCAGGATTACTACCGCTTCCTCAAGACCCGCAGCACCAACGCCGACCTCTATCAGTGGCTGCTCGGGCAGATGTCGACCTTTTACTTCCAGGCCTATGACGCCGTGGTTGCCCTGTGCCTGAACGGTGAGGCGTGCTGGCAGTACGAGATGGGCGACTACCAGACCCGCTTCATCCAGCCCAATGTCTGGTTCGACAATTACTACGGGCTGACCGCCGGCGACGCCTTGCGCCTGCAACTGCTGCGCATGGAATCGGCTTATCTCAAGCGTTTCGAACGGCGCCAGGAATTGGTCAGGACGGTCTCGCTCAAGGCTCTCTTTGACAGCCAGGCTTACCCCGATACGAACTGGTCGGCGGTGCTCGATGACCTGGCCGAAGGCGAGAGCGGCAGCGTCGAATTCGAGCTGTCTGCCCGGCTGTTCGACGACGACTACCCCGGCCATTTCCTGCGCCAGCTGGTCAGCGTCTCGGTGACCCTGCCGGCGCTGGTCGGGCCCTACCAGGACGTGCGCGCCGTACTCACCCAGATTTCCAGCCGCACCGTGCTCAAGGCCGACCCACGGGCCATGAACCACCTCTATGGCAAACCCGACAGCGACACCCGCCAGATCCTCTACAACCCGCGGGCCAGCCAGAGCATTTGCCTGTCCCGCGGGCTGGACGACCACGGTGTGTTCCAGCTCGACTTCAACGACGAGCGCTACCTGCCGTTCGAAGGCACCGGTGCGTTATCGCGCTGGGAACTGCGCTTTCCCCACCATGGCTCGGCGCAGCAGCAGGTGGTGCTGCAGAGCCTGACCGACATCATCGTGCAGGTCCGCTACACGGCGCTGGATGGTGGGCCGGACTTTGCGGCGCATGTGGAGGGGTTGTTGGGGGGATGAGCTGCTCAGCCTGAAAGCCTGCGCAGCCGGGGTGCGAGCAGGCGTGGCTGCGGCCGGGCTGGTTACTCGCCGTTTTCGCCTTGTCTGATCAAGCCCCAGGACGGGGCTTTAATTCAGGCCGGAGCGAGTGCGTAGAGGTGATTTGGGTTTGGGTGAGAGCCTGCCGGTCACGACATCGACAAGGGAAGGCAAAATCCCATTGCAATTGAAGCAGGCCGGAAAACTTGCCCCCAGGTTGTACCCTCTGCCAGCGGTCAATCGCTCTGTGAAAACGGTGGTCTCGCTGAGGGCCATGTTTATGCTTTCCGACTCCGAAAGGTTCAGCAATGCATTGATTGCCTGTACTTCGGCATGAAGGCCGGGGATACCCGCGTTGACCGGGATGGTGTAGCTATTGTTTTCAATATGTTGCCTGATGCTCCGCTCTATGAACGGATGCAAGGAAAAGCCATTGTCGGCGTATGCCTTTTTCACGCCATTCAATAGCGCAGTGCTGTTACTGACCAGGTAGTAATCCACATCGTTTTGATAGGCGACGGAGGTATTCAAGGGGGCCGTGGTTTCAGGAACATATTGGCTGAGCTTGAGAGACACCGTTCGCTGGCGGTTTATGAGCGTCACGCCCGGAAAAGGATTCTTGGCACTCACGCTCCCGGGGAAGTTGGTGAAGCCCGCGTAGTAGTCACCACTGTCTCGCCGAACGGCTCCGGCATGAGCGGCCATTGTTTTAAGTTTGCCCTCGGTTATCAGATCAGGGCGGTCCCGAAGGTACGCTTGTCGTTTGGCGGGCTTCATTTTTTGCAACTGCTCTGAGTTGAGTTTTGCGGAGCTTAAAATCTCTTGGGTTTCAGCTGAAAAACGACGTTGAGCGTTGATAGCCTGTTCAGTGTGTCGCCGGCCTATTGCTGCGGTCTTGCGGGCGTTGTCCGCAGGTTTCATCAGGCCCAACGCATGAATGATGCTCAGGCCCTGATGGTCCGTGAGTGTGATCGGGTTGTTGGCAACCATGCAGAACAGGTTCAGCCCATCCACGTCTCCCGCCGGGTCCGGATTGATCCACCGCGCCAGCCACGGCGCGTAGTAGCGCAAACCATAGTCGTACAGCCCACTGGCATCCCGTTCCTTACCCGCGTAACGGCGTACTTTGAAGCCCGCTTCAACGGCGGAGTGCGCGGCCCACCAGGCCGTGCCGCCGAACGGGTAATAGCCTTCGTGGCTGATGATCCGCGCTTGGTCATTCAGTTCCAGGGTACTGCTGTCGAGGTGGTCGCCGAGGCTGTAGCGCAGTTGTGGGGTCTCGATGCTGTCGGGTTTGCCTTCGAGCCAGTGGAGGCCGCGCACTGCGCAGCGGCCGGCCTGGACATTGATCACGCTGAGGCGCTCGCCGTTACGGTTGCGTAATTCCAGGCCGGGCAGATAGCGAACTTCACTGCGCGTCTGGCGGCCGCCAACCAGACGCGTGGTGACCTTGCGCACCCGCAATCCATCGCCGCCGTAGCGGTAATGTTCTTCATCGTGTTCGCCACCTTCGCGAGCGACCTGCCGCGTGCTGTGCAGCTGGTTGCGAGCGTTCCATCGCAGGGGCTGGCCGGCGTGCAGGTGTAGCAGGTTGCCGTTGCCGTCGAATCCGGCGCGGGGATTTTCAGGGGCAATGCTATCGACCCACGGCAAGGCGTGGTTGCTGTCGTCCGCCACCGCCATATGGCGTGTGTAAGCCTGCCAGCCAATGTGTTTGAGGCTCAGCAGGTTGCCGCTCGCGTCGTATTCATAGTGCTGGCGGTAGTTGAGCAGCCGACTTGTATCGCCGGGTGCCGGAGTCAGTGGCGGCAGCTCGGGGCTGATCAGCGCACCCGCAGCTTCGCGACCAGTGGCTTCGACCAGGCGGTAGAGCGAGTCGTAGCGGAAGGTGCTGACCGGGTCGATCTTCTGATTGGAGAAATGGCTGACCGGCAGGCTGAGGTCTTCGATACGCAGCACATTGCCGACCCGGTCGTAGGCGTAAATCAGATCCTGCAGGGCGCCGCGCTCCGGGCGGCTGGCGCTAAGGCGTTGCAGGCGGCCGTCGGCGGGGTCGTAGTGGGCGAGGCTGATAACGCCGTTGCCGGCGGTCTGGGTTTCGATCTGGCCGAAGGCGTTGAAGCCCACATCGCTCAACAGCTCATGCTCACTGCCGTCTTCCAGCCGCAAGGTGATTGAGGCCAGTTCACCGGCGAGGTTGAAGCGCGAGCTGTGGCGGTTGGCGAGGGCGTCGGTCTGCTCCAGCACGTCGCCCAGCGGGCCGTGAAGAAAGTCGGTGCGGGCGCCGTCGCCGGGTTCCAGAAGGGCATCGCGCTCGCCAATCGCGGCAGGCCAGTCGGACAGATCGAGGTCCGTCAGGAAGTGGCGAATCTCGCCCTGTTCCGCGCCGCCCAGGCTGTAGCCGGGAATCATGCGGCTTCCGGCTTCATCGTCATGGCGTAGCAGGCGACCGCAGCGGTTATTGGCGGACTCTTCGGAGCCGCCATAACTGAAGCGCTCGGCGACGCGTGCGGGTTGGCCGGCTGCGGTTTCGCCAATCAGCACCGGGCGCAGAAGCGCGTCGTACTCGGTGTGCCAGTGGCTGTCGCGGCTGTCCCAGTTTTCCAGCGGCTGCCCGGCGTCCCCGAACAACGTCAGGCGCCAGCCGGCGTCGGCGCTTTCCAGCCACAGCGGTTTACCGGACAGCGACGACAGCAGCGCCTGGCTGGGCGGGACGCTGTCGTCCTGGTCGAGCCGCTGGAACAGCCGCGGATCCCATTGCCGTGACCACTGCCCGGCGGCGTCGTACCGGCTCAAAGTGACTCGGCGTTCAACCGCCTGCTCCGGGGTGTCCCGGCAGTAAGCCACCTGGCGCAATGGCCGGCCGAGGCTGTCGCCGACGCTCAGATCCGGCGTGTGCAGATGGGTTGCGCTACGCATCCGGTCCCCGCATTTCTTCCCACGTGTCGTTTTCGTCCTCGCTGATGCTGTACCAGGGCAGGTGGCGCTGGCGGCGCAGGTAGCCCTTGGCGGTGAGGGTGCGCAGCACCCGGCCCAGCGGGTCGTAGAACTGCTGGTCGTTGTAGCCGAACAGGCGGAACGAGGCATCGTTGATGTAGCGCCAGCGATTGGCGAAATACGGCCGATAGACCCGCACCGCCAGCCCCTTGTTGTTGTATTCGACGCGCTCGCTGACCCGCCAGCGCTCGGGGCTGTCCACCAGCACCGGCTGGCCGTCCTCGATCAGCAGTTCGCCCTGTTCATCCACGGCGTAGGCCATGCCCGGTTCGACCTGCTGTTTGCCCTGCAACTCGCGGCCAAAGCCGTCGCTGCAACTCAGGCTGATGCGGACCTGCACTTCGGGATCGCCGGGGTAACGGTCGGCCAGCAACACCGCGCTGTGCACCGGCTGGCGCACTTCGGCCGGTTGCATCCAGCTGAAGGCGTCGTAGTAACAGGCGCTGGCGGCCTGTTGCAGGGCGCGGGCGGGGTCGGCGAGGGCGTCGGCGAGGCTGTCGCTGTCGCGCTGGTAATCGCTGAGCGGGGCGAACCCCACCGGCTGACCCGCCTCGGTGCCGTGGAAGCTGCTCGCCAGCAAGCGTCCGAGGCCGTCATACAGGGCTTCCTGATGGTTCTGGTTGGGATCGGTGATGTGCACCGGTTGCAGGCAGTGATAATCGAACCGGGCGTGGGTCCGGCAGCCATCGGCCAGGGTGATGTCGCTGATCAGGCAGTGATAGGGATCGTGCCCGACCTGGGTCAGGCCGTGGCTGTGGGTTTCGCGAAACTCCACGGTGCGATGGAACGCGCTGCCCGGGCCGAAGTGGGTGAAACCCTGGCGCACAGACCAGAGTTCCATCTCCGGCTGCGCCGGGAGGAAGGCCTGCATGCGCTGGTAGCCCAGGCTCAGGAGCTTCTCGCGCAGTTGTTCGCGGGTCATCACCCGGTCGTAGGCCTCTAGTGCGCTGTCGTTCAATTCGGCGCTTTCGAGGAAGCCGGGCAGGGCTTCGAAGGTGGCTTCACCGTCCGGCAAGTCGGCGCGAAGCGGGCTATCGGCGGCCTGGTAGCGTTGTAGGGTTTGCCCGGTCAGGACGCGCTCGGCTTCCGGGTGTAGCGGACCGTCGGCACTGGCGAAGTGTTCGTAGCGGCGTTGCCCGGCGGACAGTTGCGCCCGTGGCAGCACCAGGGCGTTGCCGCGCTGGCGCCAGGGCAGGGCGATGCGCCAGCCCTGCGGATCGGTCAGGTGAATGGCTTCGGCGCGGGTTTCGTGCAGGTAGTGGTTGTACTGAGCCTCGTCGTGCGCGTCGCGCCACCAGGTCTGTTCGTGCTCCGTGTCGAACGGCGGTGGATCGCTGACCTGGCGGCGCCGCGCACAACTGAGGGTGACGCCGTGGGTCAGTTGGCCGAACCGATCGTGGCCGAGGTTGATCTGGTGTTGGCAGCGCGGGTCGTCGGCCTGGCGTTCGTAGTCGTGGTGCACGGTTTCCAGGGTCAGGGGCAGCATCTGCGCATAGGGTTGGTGCGGGCTGGCCGCTGCCAGTTCGCGCACCCGGTAGCGGTGTTGTTCCACCGAATACGGCACTGTGCTGTCGGTGCCGGGGTCCAGGCCATAACGCTCGCTGCGGATCGGCAGGCCGCTGAGGGCGTGGGCCATGGCCTGCCGTTGCGGTTCGCTTGGGCTGTCGATGAGCTGCTCGTCTTGCGTGTGCGGGTCAAGCCGGCTGAGCAGGTCCGGGCCAAGGGTCGGGGCTTCGGCGTCGTGCCAGGGCGTGTCGAGTTCCGGCGTCGGGTACTCGCCGGTGTGGAACCAGTGCTTGCTCAGCAGCGGCGCGGTGAAATGCGCGTCGTCGCTGCCCTGGGCGCTCTCGCTGTCGGTTTGCAGCAGCAGGGCGAAACCGCGCATCTCGCGGGCGTGGCGGTCGTAGTAGCCACCGCGATAGCGCATGCACTGGACCAGGCGGTTGCCGGTGATTTCATCGAGCTGGCTCTGCCGCGTCACCAGGTGCAGGGCGAAGGGCAACTGGCTGACCGGCGACTGGCCGGTCTGGCGCCGCTCCTGTTTTTCATCCAGCCATTCCTGTGCCGAGCTGCGGTATTCGACGCAACCGACCGCGCCCATATGGTTGTCGGTGCGGTGCAGCAGGTACGGCTTGCGGGCGGTGAAGTCCAGGCGCCAGTGGTGTGGATTGATGTGCGGCACGGTCAATACCAGGCTGGCACAACCGAGTCCTTGCAGGTCGGCGGCGCTGACCTGGCACAGGCGGTCGTAGCGAACGCCGTCCGGCCAGGGGTGAAGCACGGGCGCTTCCAGGCCGAAGCCGCTGCGGTTCATGAACACCTGCACGCCGTCGCTTTGCAGGTACAGCAGGTCACTGGCGCCGGAACCGTCGAGGTCGGCCAGGAGCACGCATGAGGTATCGAATACGTCGTGGCCGAAAGGCAGATCGGCAAGGCGAAAACCCTTGCCGAAGCGGCCGTGACCGAGGTTCGGCCAGCAACGCACCTCGTTGTGGCGTATGCGCACCAGATGCTGCTGGCCGCTGCCGAGCACATCGCTGAAGGCGACCACTTCGGCGCGGCCATCGCTGATCACCGGCAGGGTGTCGTCGTCGTTGTCGTGATCGACCTCCACGCCCTGGCCGTAGCCCTGTTCGCGGCGCGACGGATACAGCCGCACGCTGCGCGGGCCGATCAGCGCCAGATCGGCCAGGCCGGCGCCACTCAAGTCGGCCAGTTGCGCCAGCGGGTGCAGCGCCTCGCCGGGGACGGCGGCAAAGGGCACGAAATTCGACCACTGCCGGTCCGGATCAAGGGTGAAGAAACCGTTCAGGCCCGGCGCGCTGACGCACCAGTCGAGGCGGCCATCGCCGGTCATGTCCGTCAGGTGCTGGTGCACGGGCCGGCTGCGGTCGGCCAGCGGGATGCTCGGCAGGACGGTCCATTCGCCGTAGGTCACGGCATCGGGCTGCTCAGCCTCGGCAACGCGCAGCGGTTCGCGGTAGTACCAGCCCTGGTCATTGCCGTGCAGCACACCGGGCAGGCCCTCGCCATACAGATCCACCAACTGGTAGAACTGGCCGTCGTTGAGCCCCGGCATGGTCGGGAATTCGCTGAAAGTGCGCTCGGCCTGGCTGTCGAAGGCGCTGTAGGCGAAGGCCAGTGGCGGCAGGCTGCTACGTCGACCGTCGGCGCCCCAGCCCTGTTGATGCACGGCGGCGAGCAGGGTGTAGGACAGCGCCGTGGTCTGGTAGTCCAGCAGCAGACGGGACACTAGCACCGGGTCCGGGCCCAGTTCATCGGGGAAGTGATGGAACATCAGCAATTGCCGGCACAGGCGCAGCGTGCCCAGCTCGAAACCGTAGGCGAAGCTGCTGTGGGGATCGCTGCGCACCGGCCAGGCCGTGGACGCGCCGTACGCCGGTTTGTCGTCGATACCGACCGGGCGTTCGCCGTAGTCCAGCAGCAGATCGAAATGCCATTGCTGACGGTCGATGTCCTCGGGCTGCCACAGGTACAGCCACGGATACGCCTCGGCGTTGCCGTAGCGCACCCGGCTGAGATAACGCTGGGCACGGAAGTCACGCGGGGTGTCCGGCGCCAGGCCGGCCAGGTCCTCAATCTTGTACTGGTAAAGGATGTGCTCGCCGTGGGCGTTCAGGCTTTCTTCCAGCAGCCACTCGGCGACCCGTTGCGGATCATCCGGGTCGCTATGGCGCGACGCGGCGGTGCGGCCATACAGGTGAAGGCTGCCGTCGGCGCCATGAACCAGCCAGAAACCGGGGTCGCCGGGGGCCGCGCGCCAGTGTTCGATGCGCTCGAAGGCGCCCTCGATCCGTGGGAAATGACGGATGACCTGATAGCGTTGGTCCAGCGCCAGACCACGGTAATTGTCGATTTCGCTGAACAGCGGCGCGCCGTTGTCGTCCAGCTCCGCCAGCCAGGGCTGGCCGTCGGGACCGAGGATCACATCGTCGTCGCTATAGCGCGGCACGCCTTTGCTGGTACGCCGGGCAACGCAGCCCGGCGACAGGCTCCAGCCCATGCCGAACACGCCGTTGCTGACGGTACTGCGGTAGTTCAGGGACAGCGTCGGGGCATAGCCGCGACCCGGCGAGAGCGGCAACGGAATCTCGAAGGCGGCGGCGCCGCTGCCGCCGGCACCCCCCCAGCTACCGCCGAGGCTCTGGATCGCGCCGCCGCCCTTGGGCAGGGCGGGCGGGGTGATGGCGGGCGTCTGATCCTGCATGTCCTTGCTCCATGTCCGTTGGGCATGGCGTCAAGAGTGCACTGTCAGAGGCTTTCCGTTAACTGACAGAAATAACAGGTGGCGCGGTCCTCATGGTGTGCCGAACAGCGCCGTCCAGTAGATCCCTGCATCGCTTTTCGGGTCGGTGGCATACGCCGCGCCGAGTTCGCGCAGGGCCGGGTTCATCAGGTTGGCGCAGTGGCCGGGGCTGGCCAGCCAGCCGTCGAGCACCTTGCGCGGGCTGTCGAGGCCGGCGGCGATGTTCTCGCTGATGCGCTGGCCGCTGTAGCCGGCCAGTTCGGCGCGGTCGCCGGGGGTGCGGCCGTCGCGGTCGATATGGTCGAAGAAGTTCTGGTTGGCCATCGCCCGGCTATGACTCTGCGCGACCCCGGCCAGGGTGGTGTTCCAGGCCAGCGGGCTGGTGGCGGCCATCGCCTGGTTGCCGCACTGGCGCGGTCGGGCGCGGGCGCTGTTGATCGCTTCGAGCAGTTGCTGGCCCTCGCTTTGCCAGTCGCCGAGGCGGGCGCTGAGCAGGGGGCGGGCGACGACGATGCGCCATTCGCGGTCAACGCGGCTGACGCCGATATCGACAAACTGCGGGTCGAGCACCACCTGGCAGAAGCTTTCGCGGATCGCCTGCATGGCGGCCGCCGCGTCGCGCGGGCCGGACAGGCTGATGGCCTGGACGTTGACCATCGGGTACGTGGCCCGGGCCAGTTGCTGTTGCAAGTCGCCCATGCCGGTGACCGACAGCACCAGGCGCGGATCGCTCGCCAGTGGCGGCAGCTCCAGCGAGCCTTGGCCGGCGCAGTGTTGTGGCTGGTTGCGGAAACCGTTGATCGCATCGATCAGTTGCGTCTCTTCGCTGGCCATGGCCTGGCTGGCGAAAACCGGGGCCAGGCAGAACATGGCGATACGCAGGATGGATGAGCTGACGCGCATTTGAATCTCCCTTGATCTGGCGCCACGGGGCGTGCTGGAGGGCCCGGCGTGGCACGTCTTGCGGTAAATCCGGCGGCCCGCGGTCATGGCCGGCCGGTGGTCCCCGGTCAATTGGGGAATGGTTGTCTGATGGCGAGCATGGTAGCCAGATATGACGTGCGCGTGTCGTCTTTGTCTGGCTCAAGGCCTTGAGGGTTCCGCAGGTCTTCAATGGGCGGCGCCATTCTTGGGTCGATAGAAGACGAATTTGCCGGTCTGGGCGGTTCTGAGGAAGGTTTTCGACCACGCGGGGGAGACGTTACGGGCGTGGAAATAGAGAGCGCCGCGGCTGTTGTCCGGCAGTTGCCGGTTGAGCACCTTGCGGGCGATTTCCTTGGTTTTCAGGTATTGCTCGTCTTCCTTGATCTGGTCGGCGCGGCCGTCGCACCACCAGGAGAACTGGCAGGCATGGCGTTCGGAGCCGTCCTTGACCACCGCGCAGACGGTGTCGGGGAAGCCTTCGTGGCCGACCCGGTTCATCACCACATTGGCCACCGCCTGCATATCGGCGTCGCTGGCGCCCTTGGATTCCCAGTAGATGGTGCGGGCCAGGCACGTCAGGGTGTCGTCGAGGGGTGCGGCGCCTTGCGGGTCCACGGCCTTGGCTTCGGTGGGGGTGATGGTTTCGCTGGGGGCGGGTTTGGCGTCGGTGGCCTGGGTGGCAACTGCGTGTTCCAGGGCTTCGGCTTTTTCCTCGGCCTTGACGGCGATGGCGGGGTCGGCCGCGCTGGCGGTGGTTGTGAGCACAAGCATGACGGACAGGCAGACGGCATTCAGCATGAGGCACATGATCGAACCCTTCCCGCAACGAGAGCTACCTGATTCGGTAGACATTGGGAGAAGTTCAATCATTCCGAAGTTGCCGCCGGACGGTAGGGGCGAGCTTGCTTGCGAAGGGGCGCGCGAGATTTACCGGCCTTTCGCGAGCAAGCTCGCTCCCACAGTACAGGCTCAGACCAGGCGGATCTCGCGAACCTGCACCTGCGCAACCCGCTCCAGCACAAACGCCCGCGCATGCCGGCTCAGTTCATCCAGATGGCGGTCACGCTTTTTCTCCGCCTCGACCATCGCCTTGCGCCCGTGCTGCTTGAGCAGGTAGCTGTGGATCTGCTGCACCTCGACCGTCCGCCACACCGGCGCGACGTCGAGCATCAGCAGCACGCCGTCGCCCGGCGCTGCGCCGCTGGCCATCAGCACCTGGGTATCACGCACGCCCACCACCGCGAAGCCAAGCGCCTCGAAGCACGGCACCTTGCCCTGGCCGCAGGCCAGTTCGATACGGCTGTAGCGCTGGCGAAGCTGGTCCAGTAGCGAGCGCGCAATCCCGCGCCGACGCAGATCAGGCCGCACCGCCATCCAGGCCACCGCGCAGGCGCCGGGCTCGCCGTCGATCGGCAGGCACAGGACAAAACCGTGCAACTGCTGCGGGTCGTCGTCGTCACAGGCCAGTAGCAACTCGACCGGTAGCCGCGAGCCGCCCAGGGCTTCGAGGTACAGGTGCACTTCGAAGCCAAGGCCGTACTGATAGAGGTTGTACAGCGGATTGCTCGGCGGCAGGGCGGTGCTGCTCAGTTGGCTGAAGTCATCCACCACCCACTGCAGCAGTTGGCTTTTCAGCGGTTCTTCGGGCGGGGTCTGGAGCAGGGTGACAACAGGCATCGGGCGGGCAGTTCCGGAAAAAGGGCGGGGCGCCAGTCTACAGCAGCCCCGCCCGGAGTTCCCGTGCTTACACGCGGAAGCGCCCGACCAGCGCGGTCAGTTCCTTGGCCAGCCCCGACAGGGTGTGGCTCGCCGCGGTGGTCTGCTCGGCGCCTTCGGCCGAGCGCGCCGAGAGTTCGCGGATGTTCAGCAGGTTGCGGTCCACTTCACGGGCAACCTGGGCCTGTTCTTCGGCGGCGCTGGCGATCACCAGGTTGCGCTCGTTGATCTGGCCGATGGCGGCGTAGATACCTTCCAGCACCTGCTCCGACGCCTGGGTGGTGTCGAGTGCGGCGCGGGCCCGTTCGGCGCTGGTGTGCATGGAACTCACCGCGATTTCGGTGCCGCTCTGCACGCTGCCGATCATCTGTTCGATTTCCTGGGTCGATTGCTGGGTGCGGTAGGCGAGGGTGCGGACCTCGTCGGCAACCACCGCGAAACCGCGCCCGGCCTCACCGGCCCGCGCCGCTTCGATGGCGGCGTTGAGGGCCAGCAGGTTGGTCTGTTCGGAGACGGCGCGGATCACTTCCAGCACCTTGCCGATATCGCGGATCTCGCCGGCCAGCAGTTGCAGGCGCTCGCTGCCGGCCTGTACTTCGCCGGCCATGGCCTGGGTGCCGTCGAGGGTTTCGCTGACCTGGCGACGGCTCTGTTCGGCAAGGCGGTTGGAGTCGTTGGCGGCCTGTGAAGTGGACACTGCATTGCGCGCGACTTCTTCCACCGCAGTGGTCATTTCGGTCACGGCGGTGGCCGCCTGTTCCAGCTCTTCATCCTGGCGGCGCAGGCTTTCGGCGCTCTGCTCGGTCACCGCGTTGAGGGCCTGGGCAGCCTCGGCCAGTTGCCCGGCGCAGCCGCTGATGCGGCCGAGGGTGTCGCGCTGGCTGTGCTGCATGCGTTGCAGTTCGGCGAACAACTGGCCGATTTCATTGTTGCCCGGCACCTGCACCGACTCGCTCAGGTCGCCGCCGGCGATACGCTGGAAGTGCCGACCCGCCTCGCGCAACGGTCGCAGCACGCGCTGCTGGATGAAACTCCAGCACAGGGCCGCGAGCAACAGGGTCACGGCCAACAGGGCGAGGCTGGTGATCTGCGCAATGTGCAGGCGCCGTTCGGACTCAGCCATGATTTGCTGGCCGCGCTCGCTGAGGGCCTTGACCAGTTCCTGGCGCAGGTTCTGCAAACGGCCCATGGCGTTGCCGGCATCGACGTTGACTGCGAAGTAATGGTCCAACGAGTTCGCCAGGGTCGCTTCGCGCTGGCCGGCGACGGCCTTGGCGTAGGTGGCGAAGGTGCGTTGCAGGTCGTCGGCCACCGGTTTCAGGGCCTGGTCCTCGACATTGGCGACGAAGGCGTCGACCAGTTTCAGGCTCTCGCCGATCAGTTCTTCGGAGCGCACCAGGCGGGCCTTGGCGCTGTCGGCGTGGCCGCCTTGCTGTTCGATAAAGCCCGAGGACACGTTGGCGCTGGCGCGGATGGCCATCAGCAGCGCGTTGTTGAGCCGGTCGGACTGGTGCGCGGTGTCGTCCAGTTCGTTGATCTGTGCGTCGCTGCCCACCGCGCCGCGCCAGGCGCTGACGGAGGAAAACAGCAGGGTCAGGCTGAACAGCGACAGCACCCAGAACATTCCGGTGCGGATTTTCAGGTCGACGAACATGCGGGCGAGGCTCCTGTAGGCAGTTTCAAGGTCCGTCACTTTTTGTACCGGACGGTTCAATGGCTATCGGAGGCGCACTGTGACGACTTGAGGGGCGCAAACGGGGTTTGGTTCGATTATCGAACAGAGATTACCGGCTGACGCTCGGCGCAGGCGCGACGGTATTCGCCGGGAGTGACGCCGTAGGCTTGCTTGAACTGGCGATTGAGGTGGCTCTGGTCTGAGAAGCCGAGGTCGAAAGCCACGTTGAACGGCAGGCCGCCGTGACGCAGCAAGGTCCGCGCCCGCCCCAGGCGACGTTGCTTGAGCCAGGCGTGGGGCGGCAGGCCGGTGGCCTGGCGGAACACCCGGGCGAAATAGAACGGCGACAGGTTCACCGCAGCGGCCAGTTCTTCCAGAGACGGCGGGCAGTCCAGGCGGGCGTCCATCAGTTCGCGGGCGCGGATCACCGCCAGCGGTTCGTTGCCCGGCGTGCGCGCATCGCCGACCTGGGCGTGGCGCTGCATCAGCAGCAGCGCCGCCTCGCGCCAGGCCGATTGCTGCTCCAGCGCACTGGCGCCGCCCTGGGCCGAGCGGTGCAGGCCGATCAGCGCGGCATGCAGTTGTGGGTCGTGCAGCACGCTGCCGGTGAAGGTGGGCGTGCCGCCGTGGCGGATGTCCAGTTCGTCCAGCACCTTGGTCAGGTGGATGATGTCCGGGTACGAGCCGCGGTAGCTCCAGCCCGCTTCATGGGCGCGGGCGCCGGTGTGCATCTCGTCCGGGTTGATCACCACCACGCTGCCCACCGGCGCCACATGGTCGGCGCCGCGGTGCCAGAAGCACTGCGCGCCGGCCTCGAGGGCGACGATGGAATAGCCTTCGTGCACGTGCGGGGCGAAGCGCTGCTGGAAGTAGCGGGCTTGCAGCAGCTCGAGGTTGTCCAGCGCTGCGGCTTGCCAGAAGTGTGTTTGTTCCCGGGATGCAAGGGTCATGGCGAACCGCCCAGCCACCAGCGATAGACGAAGAAGAAACCCATGCTCAACAGCATGCTGAGCAGGGTGTTGCGGGTCCAGAGTACCAGTACGGTGGCCACCAGCGAACCCAGCAGGTAGGGATTGAGCGGGTCCAGATTGAGCTGGTGGTCGGGCAGGAAGATGATCGGTCCGCAGATCGCGGTGAGCATGCCGGGCACGGCAAAGCCGAGGAACTGCCGCGCATTGGAACTCAGGCGCAGCGGCAGGCGCGGTTCGAGAAAGGCGTAGCGGTTGAGAAAGACGATCAGGCCCATGGCGACGATCAGCAGGAAAACCATCAGCGTGCTCCCCAGAGTTTTTGGCAGATGAACCCGGCGGCCATGCCCAGCAGGCCGGCGAGGACCAGCGCGGTTTCCCAGTGCCAGTGGCTGAACAGCACCGAGCAGAACAGCGACACCGCCACGCACACCACGGTCGGCACGTTGCGCACGCACGGGGCGATCAGCGCGACGAAGGTGGCGGTGATGGAGAAGTCCAGGCCGAGCTTGTCCAGGTGCGGGATGTTCTGGCCGAGGATGATCCCGGCCAGGGTGAACAGGTTCCAGGCCAGGTAAAAGGTGAAGCCGACGCCGAGTGCGTACCAGCGGTTGAACTGCTCGCGGTCGTACTGGCTGACCAGGGCGAAGAATTCGTCGGTCAGCAGAAAGCCCAGCGCAACCCGCCAGCGGCCCGGCAGCTCGGCGATCACCGGGCGCATCGACAGGCCGTAAAGCAGGTGCTGGGAGGTCAGCAGCAGGGTGGTCAGCAGGATCGACGCCAGGTTGGCGCCGCCCTTGAGCATGCCGATTGCCACCAATTGCGCGGCGCCGGCGAAGACGATCGCCGACAGGCCCTGGCCTTCGAGCGGGGTGAGGTTGGCTTCGATGGCCATGGAACCGGCCAGTAAACCCCAGGGCGCGACGGCCAGGGACAGCGGCATGCTGGCGATGGCGCCATGGAGGTAAGCGGTGCGGGCGAGGCGGGATCCGGACATGAGCGACAGCATGAGTGTGGATGGCCAGACAGGATGCCAGAGCGCCGTCCGGCTGGATTGAACAATCTTGCTCAGCTCAGGCTTAATGCCAGTCAGTTAGCGTTTTGGCGCCTATGTTGGGGCTGCTTTGCAGCCCTTCGCGACGGTTCGGCGCCCCGACAAGCTCGCTCCCACCTGCACCTTGGCGAGAGCCCTGTGGGAGCGAGCTTGTCGGGGCGCCGAACCGTCGCGAAGGGCCGCAAAGCGGCCACAATGGGTTTAACTGACTGACATTAAGCTCAGGCTTGCTCGACTCAGGGAAGGTGATTGACCACCTGCGGACGCACGGCGCGGCAGCCGTTGATCTCCACCGCCTTCTTCTGATAGCTGGCGCGCTGGTTCGGGTCCAGGCCGGCGAGCAGGCGATAGACCTCGGCCTGGAAGTCGCGCTGGCGCCCCCATTGCAGCGCCAGCCCTTGCGGTCGTTCGCTCAGGCATTGCAAGCGCACCGCCGGTTGCGGGAAATAGCCGGCGTACAGCGAGTCGCGGGCCGGCACCTGTTCCAGGGCCTGGCGGTATTCGGCGCTGTTGCGCAACTCCGGGCACCAGTTGCCCACTTCCAGCGCTGCCGGGGTGAAACCCTGGGACAGGCTGGAACGCAGCAGCGGACAGGCTTCGCTGGCAATCTGGTTGACCGGCAGGTGGGTGATGTAATGCAGGGCCAGGCGGTACTCGGCCACCGGATGATGCAGCAGCGCCGCACGTTGCAACAGCGCCACCGCCGGTTGCAGGGCCTGGTCCAGCGACTGCACCTTGCGGATCAGTTCCTGGTCGTTGGGCGCGGTATCGGTTGGCAGCGCGTTGCTCTGCGCGTCGGCTTTCTCCAGCAAGGGCAGGGCCTGGCGGTACAGCAGGTCGGCGTGGGGATCGATGACGGGCCCGCCGGCCACGGCCATGACGGGCAGCAGGCACAACAGGGAGAGCAGGGAGCGATCACAACGCACGTGGTAGGTCCTTGTGCCCGAAGAAATCAGGGCGGGAAAAGGCTGGGGTGCAATTCATGGTGATAGGCACTGTCCGTAGTGAATGAAGCATTTCCTTTGTCGGCGCATTCTAGCGGGAGAGACAGCGCGCCGAAACCCGTCGCTCTGTCGCGCCGATAAGGAGCGCCCCGGGCCGGTGGCTCGGGTAGACTCCGTGCCCTTTGAATGAATGTGGTCGAGGAAGCAGCGGTGCAGGTAGAACAGGGCTTTGTCCTGACCCGTCATTGGCGGGATACGCCGCAAGGCACCCTGGTGGAGTTCTGGCTGGCCACCGAGGCGGGGCCGCGGCGTGTGCGCCTGCCGGCGCAGACATCGGTGGCCTTCGTTGCGGCGGATCAGCGCGAACGACTCGGCGAACTGCTGCGCGGCGAAAAGGACGTGGAACTGCGCCCGCTGGCGCTGAGGGATTTCGCCCAGCGCCCGGTGCTCGGTCTGTATTGCCGTCAGCACCGGCAACTGATGCAACTGGAGAAACGCCTGCGCGGCGCCGGCATCGAGCTGCTTGAGGCGGATATCCGCCCGCCCGAGCGCTACCTGATGGAGCGTTTCATCACCGCGCCGGTGGATTTCAGCGGCCAGCCCGACCGCGACGGCGTCTGGCTCGACGCCCAACTGAAACCGGCCAACGACTACCGGCCACGGCTGAAACTGGTGTCGCTGGACATCGAGACCAGCGAGCGCGGCGAGCTGTATTCGATTGCCCTGGAAGGCTGCGGGCAGCGTCAGGTGTACATGCTCGGCCCGGCCAATGGCGACGCCAGCGGCATCGACTTCCAGCTCGAATGGTGCGACAGCCGCGCCGAACTGCTGCAGCGCCTGAACGGCTGGCTGGCCGAGCACGACCCGGACGCGATCATCGGCTGGAACCTGGTGCAGTTCGACCTGCGTGTTCTGCACGAACACAGCAAGCGCCTGAACGTGCCGCTGCTGCTGGGCCGCGACAGCCAGCCCATGGAATGGCGCGAACACGGCAGCCGCACTCACTACTTCGCCAGCGCTGCCGGGCGGCTGATCATCGATGGCATCGAGTCGCTGCGTTCGGCGACGTGGAGTTTCCCGTCTTTCAGCCTGGAAAACGTCGCCCAGACCCTGCTCGGCGAGGGCAAGGCCATCGACACGCCGTACCAGCGCATGGACGAGATTAACCGCATGTTCGCCGAGGACCGCCCGGCGCTGGCCCGCTACAACCTCAAGGACTGCGAGCTGGTGACGCGGATCTTCGACAAGACCCGGCTGATGGACTTCCTGCTGGAGCGGTCCACGGTCACGGGTTTGCCGGTGGACCGCAGCGGCGGTTCGGTGGCGGCGTTCTGTCACCTGTACATCCCGCTGATGCACCGCCTGGGCTTTGTCGCGCCGAACCTGGGCGGGCGCGAAGGCGAGGCCAGCCCTGGCGGTTTCGTCATGGATTCGCGGCCCGGCCTCTACGAATCGGTGCTGGTGCTGGACTACAAAAGCCTTTACCCGTCGATCATCCGCACCTTCCTGATCGACCCGGTGGGGTTGGTGGAAGGCCTGCGCGAACCGGACGACGAACACTCGGTGCCGGGTTTTCGCGAGGCGCGTTTCTCACGCACGCAGCATTGCCTGCCGGCCATCGTCGAGCGCGTCTGGCAGGGCCGCGAGGCGGCCAAACGCGACGGCAACGCGCCGTTGTCGCAGGCGCTGAAGATCATCATGAACGCCTTCTACGGCGTGCTCGGTTCCAGCGGCTGCCGCTTCTTCGACCCACGCCTGGCGTCGTCCATCACCCTGCGCGGGCACGAAATCATGCAGCGCACCCGCAAGCTGATCGAGGAGCGTGGCTATCAGGTGATCTACGGCGACACCGATTCCACCTTCGTCTGGCTCAAGCGCGCCCACGACCAGGACCAAGCCAGCCAGATCGGCCAGACGCTGGTGCGTGAGGTCAATGCCTGGTGGCGCGACCACCTGCGCGAGCAATACGGCCTGGAAAGCGCCCTGGAATTGCAGTACGAAACCCACTACACACGCTTTCTGATGCCCACCATCCGCGGCGCCGAGGAGGGCAGTAAAAAGCGCTATGCCGGCGTGGTGCAGCGTGCCGATGGCAGCGAAGAGGTGATCTACAAGGGCCTGGAAACGGTGCGCACCGACTGGTCGCCGCTGGCCCAGCAGTTCCAGCAGGCGTTGTATTTGCGCATCTTCCGCCGCGAGCCGTACCGGGAATTCGTCCGTGAATACGTGCAACGCACCCTGGCCGGCGAGCTGGATGAGTTGCTGGTGTACCGCAAGCGTCTGCGCCGGCCACTGGATGACTACCAGCGTAATGTCCCGCCGCATGTTCGCGCGGCGCGGCTGGCCGATGACTTCAACGACAGCCTGGGCCGGCCACGGCAGTACCAGAATGGCGGCTGGATCAGCTACGTCATCACCACCAGCGGCCCGGAACCCCTGGAAGCGCGGCGCAGTCCGATCGACTACGAGCATTACCTGAGCCGCCAGCTGCAGCCGGTGGCGGACGCGATATTGCCGTTCGTGGGGGATGATTTCAGTGGGTTGATTGATCGGCAGATGGGGTTGTTTCAGGACTGAGCGGTTTTGGGGGCGCATCGCGAGCAAGCTCGCTCCTACAGGATTGCTCACGCCCATCCGCCGCCATCCCAAATCCATCAGCTATCCTTCTGACACCGGAAGTTACTTTTGTCCCGTCCACCAGGTGATTGCGTTCGTTTAGGCTGCGGCCTTCGGATCTTTCCTACAGGTCTGTAGTCATTTGTTACGAGGAAAAAAGAAGGAGAAACACATGCTTGCCCGGTCACTGACCCTCGCCACTCTGCTCGCCATCGCCGCTCCCCTGGTTTTCGCCGATGACGCCCCTCTGGCCCAGGATCTGGGCAAGGCTCGTCCCCTGGTGGTGATAGCCCCCAGTACCGCCGACCCGGTGTTGCGCGGTATCAACGAAGCGCTCAAGGACCCCGCCGCCCAGGCCGGATTCAAGGAGCGCAATCTGGTGCTCTACAGCGTCGCGGGCATGGTCGGCAAGCGTGACGACAAATTCCTTGAGCAGCAAACCACTATGGCGCTGATCCGCGAACTGTCCTTGGGCGCGCGCAACGGCACCCAGGTGATCCTGGTGGGCAAAGACGGCCAGAAGCACGAAATCAAGCATGACGACACGCTCGATGCCAAAGAGATCTTCGCCGCGGTGGATGCCTTGCCGGCCGAAGAGAAAGCCATTACCGCACCGGAACCGGTGCCGGTCGCCGAGACCAAGGCAGGCAAGCCCGCCAAGGCCGGTGAACCTGCAAAACCGGCCAAGCCGGCCAAACCCCTGCCACCGCCCAAGCCGCTGGACGACTGAGTTCCAGGCCGCTCGAAAAACGGGTCAGCGTCATCGTGACGCCGGCCCGTTTTCGTTTCAGTGCAGGATCTGCGCGAGGAAGTCCCGCGCCCGCGGGCTGCGCGGCGCATTGAAGAAGGTCTCCGGTGGCGCATCTTCGATGATCTGCCCGCCGTCGAGGAACAGCACCCGCTGCGCCACTTGCCGGGCAAAGCCCATTTCGTGGGTCACGCAGAGCATGGTCATGCCGCTGTCGGCCAGTTTCACCAGCACGTCGAGCACTTCGGCGACCATCTCCGGGTCGAGCGCCGAGGTCGGCTCGTCGAACAGCATGATCTTCGGCTTCATGCACAGCGCCCGGGCAATCGCCACGCGCTGTTGCTGGCCACCGGAAAGCTGGCCGGGGTACTTCGCCGCCTGGCTGGAGATGCCGACCTTGTCCAGGTAGAACTGCGCCAGCTCCTCGGCCTGGGCACGGCTGAGGCCGCGCACGCTCATCGGCGCCAGGGTGCAGTTGTCCAGCACGCTCATGTGCGGGAACAGGTTGAAGTGCTGGAACACCATGCCGATTTCGCTGCGCACCTTCGTCGCCTCGCGGCTGTTGCCGGCAAGGTCGGTGTCGTTGACCAGGATCTTGCCGTGCTCGGCGACTTCCAGGCGGTTGATGCAGCGGATCAGGGTCGATTTACCCGAGCCCGAGGGGCCACACAGGACGATGCGTTCGCCCTCATGAACCGTCAGGTCGATACCGCGCAGCACGTGGTAGGGACCGTAGTATTTCTCCAGGCCGCTGATATGCACCGCGACGTTGCGCGAGTCGGTGGTCGCTTGCGGGACTGCGGCAAGGCTGAGTGAGGCGCTCATTATTGTTGTTCTCCGGCGGGTGGGCGGAACTCAGTTGAAACGCTCGGCGCTGTAGGGCGCGGGGTCGGTAAAAGGCTGTTCGCCGGTCATCATTTCGGCCAGCAGGCGACCGCTGACCGGGCCCAGCGTCAGGCCGTGGTGGGCGTGGCCGAAGTTGAACCAGAGACCCGCATGGCGGCCGGCCGGGCCGATCACCGGGCGCATGTCCGGCAGGCACGGGCGGCGGCCCAGCCACGGGGTTTCCTCGATGCGCTCACCGAGCGGGAACAGTCCACGGGCCACGGCCTCGCAACGCTGCAGCTGGATCTCATTGGCGGCGTCGCCACTGGCAGCGAACTCGATGCCGGTGGTCAGGCGGATGCCTTGTTCCATCGGCGCGAGCACGAAACCGGCCTGGGCATCGCAGATCGAATGGGTCAGTTGTGCGCCGGCGCGGGCTTTGTAGTGGGCGTGGTAACCGCGCTTGATTTCCAGCGGAATCCGGTAGCCCAGCGGCTTGAACAGCTCGGCAGCTTGCGGGCCGAGGGCGATCACCACTTCTGGCGCGGTGATCGGGCCGCGGCGGCTGTCCACCTGCCATTCGCCGGCGATCTGGCGCAGGCTGCGCGCATCGCCATGGATGAACTGGCCGCCGCGCTGCACGAACAGCGCCGCGTAGGCGCGCACCAGGGCGCTCGGGTTGCTGACGGTCTTCGGATCGCGCCAATGAATGCCGCCCACCGCGCCCTGGGTCAGGTCGGCTTCGCGTTCGTGCAGTTGCCGGCGGTCGAGAATCTCGAAGACCAGACCGTAGGACTTCAGCGCTTCGGCTTCGATCTTGGCCGCCTCGAACGCGGCGTCGTTGCGGTAGACCTCGATCCAGCCGTTGGCCTTGACCAGCGACTGCACGCCGGCCGCCTCGATCAGCGCGTCGTGTTCTTCGACGCAGCGCTCCACCAGCGGCAGCATCGCCTGGGTCGCCACGGCCAGCGGCGCGGGCGCCGAGTTGCGCCAGTAGCTCAGCAGCCAGGGCGCGGCCTTGGGCAGGTAGCGCCAACTGAAACGCACGTCGGATTGCTGGTTGAAGCCGTAGCGCACCAGCCTTGGCAGCGCGCGAGGGAAGGAGTAGGGGATCACGCTGGAGCGCTCGATCAGCCCGGCGTTGCCGTGGCTGGTGCCGCTACCGGGTTCATCGCGGTCGATCAACACGACCTTGCGGCCGCGCGCCTGCAGGTGCAGGGCGGTGCTGACGCCGACGATTCCGGCGCCCAGAACGATGGTTTGGCAGTGCATGACAAGATCCTCTACGGCAAGGGTTCAGCGCAGGTGGCGGCCCAGGCGGGCTTCGATATGTTTGAGGCTGCGTCGCACGATCTCGACGATCAGCAGGTAGAGCACGGCGGCCCAGAGGTAGATCTGGAAGTCGAAGCTGCGCGAGAAGGCCAGCTTGGTCACGCCCATCAGGTCGTAGATGGTCACCAGCGAGGCAATGGCGCTGGCCTTGATCATCAGGATCAGTTCGTTGCCCAGCGGCCCGATCGCCACCACCAGCGACTGCGGCAGGATCACCTTGAAGAAGGTGGTCGAGCGTTTCAGGCTCAGCGCGCTGGCCGCTTCGTATTGTCCGGGCGCCACGGCCAGCAGGCTGCCGCGGAAGATCTCCGCCTGGTAGGCGGCGGTGTTCAGGGTGAAGGCCAGCAGGGTGCAGAACCAGGCGTCGCGGAAGAACCACCAGAGGCCGACGTCCTGCCAGAAGCTCTTGAACGAACCCAGGCCGTAATACAGCAGGAACAGTTGCGCCAGCAGCGGCGAGCCGCGGAAGAAGTACACGTAGGCGGCGCTCAGGCGTTGCAGCGTGAGGCTTTTCGACATCCGCGCCAGGGCCAGGAGCATGCCCAGCAGGGCGCCAAGGGTGAAGGAGATCGCCACCAGTTTGGCGGTCACCAACAGGCCGTCGATAAAGCGCGGACCATAGCGCTCCAGCAGCTCGGGATTGAGAAACAGGGCCAGTAGTTCGTCGAAGCTCATGGACGGGCGCTCCGCAGGTGGCGGCTGAAGTGGTTCTCGATGAAGTGGAAGACCCGGCCCGACAGCGCCGAGAACAGCAGGTAGCAAAGGCAGGCGACGCCGTAGAACAGCATCGGCTCTTTGGTCACGCTGACGGCCAGGTTGGTCTGGCGCATCAGGTCGACCAGGGAAATGGTCGAGACCAGCGAAGTGTCCTTGAGCAACGACAGCCAGTTGTTCGACAGGCCGGGCAGGGCGATGCGCAGCAGTTGCGGGAACACCACCTTGCCGAACGCGGTGCGTTTGCCCAGACCGAGGGCGGCGCAGGCTTCGTATTGGCCCTTGGGCACGGTCTTGAACGCGGCCAGCCAGATTTCGCTGGAGAACGCGGCGAACACCAGGCTGAAGGCGACCATGGCGGCGAGGAAGGTGTTGATCATCACCTCGCCTTCATAGCCCATGGCAGCGAGCATTTTCTGCGCGGCGATCTGGCAGCCGTAGTAGATGATCAGCAGCGTGAGCAATTCCGGCAGGCCGCGGAACACCGTGGAAAACACCGTGGCGAAGGCCCGGGGCAGGCGTTTTTTCGAACGCGCGGCGAGGGCGATGCCCAGGCCCAGCGGCAGGCCGATGGGCAGGCAGGCGAGGGCCAGCGCCAGGGTCACCAGCGCACCGGCGAGCAACGCCTGACCCCAGCCGCCGCTGGCGAAGGAGAGGAGTGACAAATGTTCGAGCATGGGCGAAGCCTCGGGGAGGGGCAGTCTTGAGGGCCTTATCGCGAGCAAGCTCGCTCCTACAGGGAGGGGGGAGAAAGGTGTAGGAGCGAGCTCGTCGGGGCGCCGAACCGTCGCGAAGGGCCGCAAAGCGGCCCTAAAAAGTCACTGGTAGATATCGAAGTCGAAGTACTTGCCCGCGATCTTCTGATACGTCCCGTCCGCCACGATGGCATCCAGCGCCTTGTTCAGCCGCTCGCGCAGGGCTTCGTCTTCCTTGCGCACGGCAATCGATGCGTCGGCGCGTGTGCCTTCGACATCGCCGAGGGTCTTGCAGCAGTCCTTGCCGGCTTTGCCCAGCCATTCCAGCAGCGGGAATTTATCGGCGATCACGCCGTCGAGGCGGCCGGCGGCGAGGTCGGCGTTGGCTTCGTCGAGGGTCGGGTACAGCTTCACATCGGCACCGGCCTTGCCGTACACGTCTTCGGCATAGATGGCCTGGGTCGAGGAGGCCTGGGCGCCGACGGTGTAGCCCTTGAACTTGGTCTGGGCGTCGGTGATTTCGCTGTCTTTCGGTACGGCGACCGACAGCGGGGTGCGGTAGTAGTGGTTGGTGAAGGCGATCTTCTTGCGCCGTTCCTCGGTGTTGATCATCGACGCGACCACGGCGTCGTATTTGCGCGCGATCAGGGCCGGGATGATGCCTTCCCAGTCCTGCGCGACCACGGTGCATTCGACCTTCATCTGCTCGCACAACGCCTTGGCGATATCGACGTCGAAGCCGTGCAGGTTGTTGTTCGAATCAACGTAGTTGAAGGGCGGGTAGGCGCCTTCCGTGGCGATCTTCAAGGTCTCGGCCTGGGCCGACGTGATGCCGGCCAGCAACAATGCGCAGGCCCCTGCGAAGCGAAGAACAGGTTTCATGTGACACCTCGGTCTGTAGTTGCACTCTCTTGCTATTGTTTTGCCGTTGACGTGTAGCCAACGAACTCGTTGTGTAGAGCGGCAGTTGCGTCCAAGCGTTTTTCAACATCAGGTCCGAGTTTCTTGCAGACCTCGTTGACCATCAGGTGAGCCCACGACAGCATCGTCGCGGTGGACTCCCAGAACAGGTTGAACTGGGTGGGAATGCGGAACACCTCGTCGGCATTCGCATCGGCCCAATCACAGAAGGTGTCGGTAACCAGTGTTACCGGGATGCCCGCCTCGCGTGCCTTGTGACACAGCAGCAAGGCATGGCGGGAATAACGGCGCGCCTCGAACACCACCAGCGCGCACTGCGCCGGATCGCCCAGCAGCACTTCGCCAAAATGCCCGGCGCTGCCGTCAACCACCTGCACGCCATCGCGCAGGTATTGCAGCAGGTGGGCCATGCAGTGGGCGATGCCGCGCTCGGTCTGAAAGCCTGCGACGAACACCCGCGGGCGCTGCGCCAGGCGCGTGGCGACACGGTCCCACTCGGCGGTGCGGCTGTATTCGTAAACCCGCACCAGCGCGGCGACTTCCAGTTCCAGGCTGCGGCTGCGGTCTTCGCGGTCATCGCTGGAGTGTTGGCGGAATTCTTGCAGCCGATCGCCCACCAGCCAGGGACCGTCACCGAGGTCGTCCTTCAAGTCCTGCTTGAGTGCCTTGAGGTGCTCGTAGCCCAGCGAACGGCAGAAGCGCCCGACGCTGGATTCACTGACGCCGATTTTCTCCGCGAGGCTGGCGGAGGTTTCGAACGGCAGGTCGGTGAGGTGGGCGAGCATGTGGGTGGCGATCTTGCGACCCGAGGCCGACGCATTGGGCAGGCTGCTTTCCAGGCGTTGCTTGATGGGTTGGCTCACGGGCGATGCTCGATGACGGTTGCGGTGGAAGAGAAAATGAATGTTTTCTGTCATCAAGTCAATATTTGACAGCTAACTGTCAAAAAGAGGAAAGTCCGAACACCGTCATCCCTGTTGCCCAGTCCAATTCCAATCATCGGAGCTACAGAATGTCCGCACCTGCCACACAGATTCCCTTCAACGAACTTGAAACCCTGCTGCAGCGCATTTTCGTGCGCCACGGCACCAGCGAGGCGGTGGCCCGCGCGCTGGCGTTCAACTGCGCCAGCGCCCAGCGTGACGGCGCCCATAGCCATGGTGTGTTCCGTATTCCCGGGTATGTCTCGACCCTGGCCAGCGGCTGGGTCAATGGCCAGGCCGTGCCGAAGGTCGAGGATGTGGCCAGTGGTTACATCAGCGTCGATGCCGGCGGCGGCTTCGCCCAGCCGGCGCTGGCTGCGGCCCGCGAGTTGCTGATGAGCAAGGCGCGCAGTGCCGGCATCGCGGTGTTGGCGATCCATAACTCGCACCACTTCGCCGCCTTGTGGCCGGATGTCGAGCCCTTCGCCGATGAAGGTCTGGTGGCGCTGAGCGTGGTCAACAGCATGACCTGCGTGGTGCCGCAGGGCGCCGAGCGGCCGTTGTTCGGCACCAACCCGATCGCTTTTGCCGCACCGTGCGCGGGCGGGACGCCGATCGTCTTCGACATGGCCACCAGCGCCATTGCCCATGGCGATGTGCAGATTGCCGCGCGCAAAGGTGAGTTGCTGCCCGAAGGCATGGGTGTCGATCGTCTTGGCCAGCCGACTCGCGACCCCGCCGCGATCCTCGACGGTGGCGCGCTGCTGCCGTTCGGTGGGCACAAGGGCTCGGCGCTGTCGATGATGGTGGAGCTGCTGGCGGCGGCGCTGACCGGCGGCAATTTCTCCTTCGAATTCGACTGGTCGCAGCACCCCGGCGCCAAGACCCCCTGGACCGGGCAACTGCTGATCGTCATCGACCCGCGCCTGGCCCAGGGCGAACGTTTCGCCGAGCGCAGCCGCGAACTGGTGCGGCAGATGGAAGCGGTGGGCGTCACCCGCCTGCCGGGCGAGCGCCGCTTCCATGAGCGGGAGAAATCAGCGCGTGAAGGCGTGAGCCTGACCCAGGAAGAGCTGGAGCAGTTGCGGGCGTTGAGCTGATAGCCACTCGCGGCGTGCGCTCAGATATTGCCCACGCCGCCGTCCACCAGCAGTTCCGTGCCGACCACGAACGACGACTCATCCGACGCCAGGAACACCGCCGCCTGGGCCAGCTCCCATGGTTTGCCCAGGCGCCCCAGCGGCACCAGTTGGCGGATGCTGTCGCGCAGCGCTTGCTCCTCTTCCGGCGGCAGGCCGAGCTTGCCCAACGCGGCGGTGTCGGTAGGGCCGGGGCTCAGGCCGTTGACCCGGATACCGCGACCGATCAATTCCCCCGACAGGGTTCGCGCCAGTGACAGCAGGCCGGCCTTGCTGGCGGCGTAGGCGCTGCTTTGCGCCAGGCCGATACGGGCGCTGACCGAGCCGCAGAGGATCACTGAAGACGGGTCGTGCAACAGCGGCAGCAGTGCCTGGATCAGGAAGAACGGGCCCTTGAGGTTGGTGTCCTGCAGGCGGTCCCAGGTGGCTTCGTCCCAGTCTTGCAACGGACGGTGAGTAACGTCGCCGGCGTTGATGAACAGCACGTCCAGACGCGGCCAGTGTTGTGCGAGGGTGTCGGCGACGCGGCGTTGCCCGGCGATATCGCCGGCGTCGCTTTCGATCAGCAACACCTCGTCGCCGAGGGCGTCGCCGGCCAGGCGCAGGGCCTCGGCACTGCGTCCGGTGATCGCCACCTTGGCGCCCTGGGCGAGAAACTGCCGCGCGGTTTCCAGGCCGATGCCGCCCGTGCCGCCGGTGATCAGGGTGTATTTGTCTTTGAGTCTGCTCATTGAAATGGCCTTTGCCGAGGGGAGTCTGAGGGCCGCCACAGCGGCCCGGATCGCTTAAACCGAATCAACGCTGGCAAGCGGCCGCGCCCGGTTCACCAGCACGACCAACCCCAGCAACACCAGACCGCTGGCTGCGGCCAGCAGCACCATGGTGTCGTGGTAGCCGGAAACAAAAGCGCTGCCGCTGTGCTGGAACAACGCCGCCGTAATCGCCAGACCCAAGGCGCCGGCGAGGTTGTGGAAGGTCCACGACATGCCCATCGCCACCCCGGCATCCTGCGCCGGCACCGAGGCCATCGCCGCCACGGTGGACGGCCCGAGAATGCACGCCCAGCCCGCGCCCATCAGGGCGAAGGCGGCGATCACCAGCGGCCAGGCACTGTCACTGGCAAAGCGCGTTTGCAGCAGCGCCGAGGCTGCCAGCAACACGAACCCGGCCAGCAACACCGGCCGCGTGCCGTGGCGATCCGCCCAGCGTCCGGCCCAGGGCGACAGCAGCGCCAGCACCGCAGTGGTGGGCAGCAGCAACAGGCCGACGCTGGCGGCATCGAGGCCGCGCACCTCGGCGAGGTACAACGGCATCAGCAAGAACGCCGGGCAGTAGAAAAAGGCCAGCCCGCCTGTTGCCAGGCAGGCACCGGTAAAGGCCGGTCTGGCCAGAAAATCGAAACGCAGCAGCGGCGCGGGCACGCGGCGCTCGGTCCACACCAGCAGCCCCGAGAGCAACAGCGCCAGGCCAAACAGCGCCAGCACCGACGGCGACGACCAGCCCCACTTGCCGCCCTGCACCAGCAGCAAGACCCACAGCGGCAGGCTCAGGCTGAGCAGCGCCAGGCCGGGCAGGTCGAGGCGTTGGCCGTCGCCCTCGACGGCGGATTCGCGCACATGGCGCCAGCACAGCAGCAGGCCGATAGCGATCAACGGCACATTCAGCAAAAACACCCAACGCCAGCCGAGCGTCGCCACCAGCAAACCGCCGGCCACCGGCCCGATCGCCAGACCCAGGCCGTTGGCGCTGAACAGCAGGCCGATGGCACGACCGCGCCGTGCTTCGTCGAAAGCGTTGCTGACAATCGCACTGGACGCGGTGTAAAGCACCGCGCAAGACAGCCCTTGCACCACCCGCCAGAACACCAGCGCCGCGAGACTGTGACTGAGCCCGGCGGCCAGCGAAGCGAGGCCGAACAGCAGCATCGCGGCGAGCATCAAGCGACGTCGCCCGAACAGATCGGCCAGCCGCCCGGCGCTGACCATGAAGGTGGACAGGGCCATGACAAAGGCGGTGATCAGCCATTGTGATTGCTGCAGGCCGATGCCCAGTTCCTGGCTCAGGGCGGGCAGGGCAGTGTTGACGATGGTGAAGTCGATGCAGCCGAGAAAACTGGCAATGGCCACCCCGGTGAGGGCCAGCCAGGGGTTGGGCGAGGGTACGGCGGAGGACATCAGGCAATCCTTTGCGGCGAAGGGCAGGTGGGGACGATAGGCGGCGGGGGTTGGGGTTGTGAAAGACTTTTCGGGCCTAAGCTAATGATCGGGTTCGCTTTGGGTCTGCTGTGCAGGCCTTCGCGAGCAAGCTCGCTCCCACAGGGCGCCCGTCAAACTGCAGCTTTGAATACAACACCAGTAATGTGGGAGCGAGCTTGCTTGCGAAGGGCTGCACAGCAGCCCCAAAACCCACCGAACCTCACCCCGCCACCTGCAACTCCCGCCCCCGCAACGGCAACAACTGCCCCGGCATATCCTCCAGCAACCGCCGTGTGTAATCGCTCGCCGGCCGTTCGAAGACCTGCTCGGTCGGCCCGTGATCCACCAGCCGGCCCTGGCTCATCACCAGCACCTGATCGCTGATGCCGCGCACGGTGGCGAGGTCGTGGGAGATGAACAGGTAGGTCAGACCCAGATCCCGTTGCAGGTTTTGCAAGAGATCCAGCACTTGCGCCTGGACTGGCGCATCCAGCGCTGACAGCGGCTCATCCAGCACCAGCAATTCAGGTTCCGCAGCCAGCGCGCGGGCGATGGCGACGCGCTGGCGCTGGCCACCCGAAAGCTGACCGGGACGCCGATGCAGCAGGTTGCCCGGCAGGCCGACCCGTTCCAGCAATTCCAGCACGCGCTCGCGGTCGTTGCGGCGCTGGCCGATGGCGAAGGCGCGCAAGGGCTCGCTGATGATGTCGAGCAAATCGTGCCGTGGATCGAGGGCCGCCCAGGGGTTCTGGTAGACCAGTTGCACCCGCCGTCGATAGCCATGCAGTTGCTTGCGCCCGGCGCCGAGGATTTCCTCGCCGTCGAAACGCACGCTACCGGCGCTGGCCTGCTCCAGGGCAAGGATGATTCGTGCCGTGGTCGATTTGCCCGAGCCGGACTCGCCCACCAGGCTGGTGGTGGTGCCCCGTTGCAGGCTGAAACTCACGTCTTCGACCGCTGCCGGTCCATGACGGTTGAAGCGCCGTTGCAGGCTGCTGACCTGCAACAGCGCTTCGCCTTGTGCCACGGCCGGCGCTGACCGTCGTTGTTGCAGCCGCGCCAAGGGCGAAGCCTGGAGCAACTGGCGGGTATAGGGGTGTTCCGGCGTATGCCACAACTGGCTCGGCGTGCCGCTTTCCAGCAGGCGGCCATGGCGCATCACCAGGATGCGGTCGGCGCGGTCGAGCGCCACCGCCAGGTCATGGGTGATCAGCAGCAAGCTGCCGCCGCGTTCGCGCACCAGTTGTTGCAGGCGGTCGAGAATCTGCCGCTGCACGCTGACGTCGAGGGCGCTGGTGGGTTCGTCGGCGATCAGCAGTGGTGGGTCGTTGGCCAGGGCGATGGCGATCAGCACCCGCTGGCACATGCCGCCAGACAATTGATGGGGGTAGCGCTTGAGCAATTGCTCGGGATCTTTCAGGCCGACCTGATGCAGCAGCGCCACACCGCGCAGCCGTGCTTCAGTCTTGGCCACGCCGTGCACGGTCATGGCTTCGACAAGCTGGGCGCCGATGGTCTTGACCGGGTCCAGCGAGGTGCCCGGGTCTTGCGGGACGAAGCCGACCAGGCGGCCGCGACGCTCGCGCCAGTCGCGTTCGTCGAGCTGATCGAGGGCCTGGCCTTGCAGCCATAGCTGGCCGGTCTGCTGCACACCGGGCGGCAGCAAACCGGCCAGGGCCGCGGCGGTGGTGGATTTGCCCGAGCCGGACTCGCCCACCAGACAGACGATTTCGCCGGCGGCGATTTCCAGGTCCAGACCTGCCACGGCGGCTTGCGGACTGCCGGGGTATTCCACGCCGAACTGGTGGATACGAACCAGTGGTGCGCTCATGAGGCTTCTCCCTGAAGACGTTGCAGGCCGCGGGCCAGTTGCTGGGTGGCGAGGACCACGGTGGCCACCACCAGCCCCGGCAGGGTGGTGTACCACCAGGCCACCACCATGTAGTTGCGCCCTTCGGCGATCAGCAGGCCCCATTCCGGTTGCGGCGGCGGTGCGCCGAAACCGAGGAAGCTCAGCGCCGACACCGCCAGCACGGCGCTGGCAAATTCCAGCGCGGCCAAGGCCAGCAGCGGCCCGGCGGCGTGGGGCAGCACATGTCGGCGCAGGTTGGTCCAGGAACCGACGCCGGCTACCTGCGCCGCCTCGACAAAGGTGCGGCTGCGCCAGCGCAGCACTTCGCCACGGGCCAGGCGGGCGAAGATCGCCACGGATGACAGCCCCACCGCCAGGG
Source organism: Pseudomonas sp. Marseille-P9899 (assembly GCF_903166565.1). Classification (NCBI taxonomy): domain Bacteria; kingdom Pseudomonadati; phylum Pseudomonadota; class Gammaproteobacteria; order Pseudomonadales; family Pseudomonadaceae; genus Pseudomonas; species Pseudomonas sp. Marseille-P9899. The sequence continues at coordinate 1,831,938 of NZ_CAESCG010000001.1, read as the reverse complement.
CGATTTCCAGGGTGCCGAAGCCCAGTGCGGTGACGATGGCCATCGCCAGCAGCAGCGCCGGGATCGCCATCAGCACTTCGACGATGACCGCCAGAATGCGGTCGGCAACCCCGCCAAACCAGCCGGCAATACCGCCCAGCAGGCTGCCGGCGACCAGCGCGATCAGCACGGCGATGCTGGTCGCCTGCAACGACAGCGCCGCGCCGTGCACGCAGCGGGCGTAGAGGTCGCGACCGAGGTGGTCGGTGCCGAACCAGTGGCGGGCGGACGGGGCTTGCAGGGTCTGGGTCGGGTCGGCCAGCAGCGGGTCGGCGCTGCTGAACAGGCCGGGCCAGAAGGCCCAGCCGAGGACCACCACAAACAGCGCCAGGCTCAGCGCCACGGACAGTCCGGGCCAGCGCAGCGGGCGGCTGGCGGCGTAGGCGGGTTGCAGGATCATGAACGGCTCCCTTGGCGGATGCGCGGGTCGAGCAGCGGGTAGAGCAGGTCGGTGGCGAGGTTAGTCAGCACATACAAGGTCGCGGCCAGCAGCACCACGCCCTGGACCACGGCAATGTCCTGGCTGGCGACGGCGGCCTGGGCCAGACGGCCGACGCCGTCGCGGGAGAACACCGTTTCGGTGACCACCGCGCCGGCCAGCAGGTTGCCGAGCAAGGTGCCGGCGAGGCTCAGCATCGGAATCGACGCGTTGTGCAGGATGTGCCCGCAGAGCAGGCGCCAGGGCCCGACGCCTTTGCTGCGCAGCGCCTGAACGAACGGTTGCTGGCTGACGCTGGCGATCGAGCGACCGAGCACCTGGGCGATCATCGCCGCGCAGGGCAGGGCCAGGGTCAGCGCGGGCAACACCAGGCTGGCAAGGCCGTGATCGCCCATCGCCGGCAGCCAGTGCAATTTGAAGGAGAACAGTTGCAGCAGCACCAGCCCGACCCAGAAGGTCGGCAGCGAGACAACCACCGCCGGCGCATTGTGCAGCGCGCTCTGCAATGGCTGCCGCCGCACCTGATGCGCCGCCAGTGCCAGGCCGATGCCCAGCGGCACCGCCAGCAGCAACGCGGCGAACGCCAGCGACAGGGTCGCCGGCAGCGCTGCGGCGAGTGTCAGCGTCACGGGCTTGCCGGTTTGCAGCGAGGTGCCGAGGTCCAGGTGCAGCAACCGCCACAGCGCGCCGCCGTACTGCTGCCAGAGACTGCCGTCGAGGTGATAGCGGGCGCGCAGTTCGGCGACCTTGGCCGGGTCCACCGCGCCCGGCTCGCCGCTCTGGGCCAGGAGGATCGCCACCGGATCACCCGGCAGTGCGTAGAGGATGGCGAACGACAGGGTGAATGCGGCCCACAGCACCAGCGCGGCCTGGGCCACGCGCCAGAGCAGTGCGCGGTGGTTGGTCTGGAGGGTCATCGGTCAGTGGCTCCCCGGTTGTGCCAGCCAGGTGTCGTAGAACTGCAGGCGGGTCGAGGCCTCGTAATGCAGGCCGTGAACGACGTCGCGGAACGCCGTCACTGTGGCCGCTTCCACCAGCGGAATCACATGGCCCTGATCGAGCAGCTCGGCGCTGGCCTGCTGGATCAGTGCGCTGCGCTTCTGCTGATCGAGGCTGGCCGCCGACGCCTGCAGCGTCTGGTCCAGCGGCGCCGGACCGCGGACGTTGACGTTGCGCCCGCTGGAGAGGAACACGGTGCGCAGCACGTCCGGGTCGGCGCGGGTCAGGTTGAAGAACCACAGTTCGTAGTTGAGCGAGGTCTGCAACAGGCTGACCTGGCCGATGGTGGACTTGTTCAGGCGCAGCTCGACGCCGGCCTGACGGAGTTGCTGCTGCGCCAGTTCCAGCACCGGAGTGGTCGCCTGCCAGTAGTCGAGGGCGAAGCTCAGGCGTTTGCCGTCACGCTGGCGCCAGCCATCGGCGCCCTTGTTCCAGCCGGCGGCGTCGAGCAGTTGGCCGGCGCCTTGCGGGTCATAGGCGAGCTGGGCGCTGAGGTCCTGGTAGTACGGCGTGCTGCTGGCCAGCACCGAACTGGCCGGTTTCTGGTAGCGGGAAATCACGCCCTTGAACTGGCTGCGGTCGATGGCCTTGTTCAGCGCGCGGCGCACATTCACGTCGTCCAGCGGCGGGCGCGATTCGTTGGGCGTCAGGCTGAAGACGATGCCGGGATTGGGCCGGGCAATGGACGGAATGCCCTGGCTGTCCAGCACGGCTTCGTCCTGCACCGGCACGCTGGTGTTCACGTCGATCTGCCCGGAAACCAGGCTGCCCAGGCGCACGCCGGACTCCGGCAGGATGTGGAACTCGATGGCGTCCAGCCAGGCGCGGCCCTTGTGTTCGGCCAGGGACGACGGCCAGGCATAGTCGGCGCGGGCCTCGATGCGCACCAGTTTGTTGTGCTCGAAACTCTTCACCGTGAACGGCCCGGAACCGACCAGCGCACCCTGGCAACGTTCCTCGGCGCTGCGCTTGAGGGTGGCGGGCGACAGCAGCCCCAGGCTCATGGTCGAGCTGGCTTGAAGAAACTGCGCGTTGGCCTGTTTGAAGTTGATCTGCACGCTGAGCGGCCCGGTCACTTCGACCGATTCCAGCCCGGCCAGGTAAGTCCCGGCCAGTTGCGCCAGGGCGCCGAGGGCGACGATGGCCTCGATGTTGGCTTTTACTGCCGCCGCGTCGAGCACGCTGCCATCGGCGAAGGTCGCGCCCTCGCGCAGGTGGAAGGTGAACTGCCGCGAGTCGTCGCTGACCTCCCAGCGCTCCGCCAGCCAGGGCACGATCTCGGCGGTTTGCGGGTCCTGGTCGGTCAGCGAGTCCACCAGTTGCCGGCCGACATTGAGCGCGGTGTTGTTGCCCGCCTGTTGTGGGTCGATGCAGTTTGGATCGCCGTCGAAAGCCACCCGCAACACGCCGCCCACCTTGGGCTGCGCGGGGGCGCCGGAGTTGGCCTGCTGCCCGGATGGGTTATCGCAGCCGGCGAGGGCCAGGGCGATCGCCAGGCTTAGTGAAGCCAAAGGTCGAGTCATGGGCGTTCCTTAGAAAAAGCGGTTGGTGCGGTACGGCAAACCGAGGTTTTCCCGCAGCGTGGTGCCGGCGTATTCGCGCTGGAACAGGCCGCGGCGTTGCAGCTCCGGGACCACGCCGTCGACGAAGTCGTCGATGGCCGAGTGCAGGCCGCTGAACATGATGTTGAAGCCATCGGCGGCGCCGGCTTCGTACCAGGCCTGGAGGTCGTCGGCGATGCTTTGCGGGGTGCCGATCAGGATGCGATGGCCGCCGGAGGTGAGCTGGTTGAACAGTTGGCGGACGGTTGGCCGCTCGCGGCGGATCAGATCGAACACCAGTTTTTGCCGGCTCTGGTGGGTGTTGGTGGTGAAGGATTCCGGGGGCAGCGGCACCACTTCGTCGAACGGCAGTTCGGAGAGGTCGTAGCCGAGGCTGACGAATTTCGAGATGGAACTGAGAAACGCCTTGGGCTCCAGCAGTTCTTGCTGGCGGTCGTATTTGGCCTGGGCTTCGGCGAGGGTCTTGCCGACCACCGGCGACACGCCGGGAAGGATTTTCAGTTCGTTGGCGCCGCGCCCGAAGCCAGCGGCGGCGAGCTTGGTTTCCTGGTAGAAGGCCTGGCCCTGCTCGATGGTGTGCTGGGCGGTGAAGATCAGTTCGCCAACCCGCGCGGCGAGGCGCTTGCCGGAGGTCGAGGCGCCGGCCTGGGCCACCACCGGGTGGCCTTGCGGCGAGCGCGAGACGTTGAGCGGACCGCGTACCTGGAAGTGCTCGCCCTGATAGTCGAGGACATGCAGCTTGTCGATGTCCAGCCAGGTGCCGCTGGCCTTGTCCTGGATGAAGGCGTCGTCGGCCCAGCTATCCCACAGGCCGCTGACCACGTCGTAAAACTCTTCGGCGCGGGCGTAGCGGTCTTCGTGATCGACGTGGTCCTGGCGGTTGAAATTCTCGCCGCCGCCCAGCGAGGTGACCAGGTTCCAGCCGGCGCGGCCGCCGCTGAGGTGGTCCAGCGCGGCGTATTTGCGCGCTACGTTGTAGGGCTCGTTGTAGGTGGTGCTGGCGGTGGCGATCAGGCCGATATGGCGGGTGCTGGCGGCCAGCGCCGGGGCCAGGATCAGCGGGTCCCAGCGCACGCTGTTGGGGCCGCGCTGCAAGGCCAGGTCGATCTTCACGTCGAGGGTATCGTTGAAGAACAGCGAGTGAAAACGCCCGGCTTCCAGCTTGCGGGCGATGTACTGGTAGTGCTCCAGGCTCTTGAAGGTGTCCAGCGGCGCTTCCGGCAGACGCCAGGCGCTGCCGCTGAGGGTGCCGGGGATAAAGGCGCCGAGGACGAAGGGTGCTTGAGTCATGGGGTGTTCCTCCGGGCGCCCGCGCCACTGCGCGAGCGCCGCTTGCGTGGGCTCAGAAGTTGTAGGCGATGCGCGTGTACCAGAAGCCGCCGTAGGGATCGAACGGCGAGATCGAGCCGAATTTGGCGAATCCATTGACGTCGCCTGCCGGGAACGCGTTGTTGTCGGCGCGCACGTCGAACAGGTTGTTGGCGCCCACGGCGATATCGAAGTTGTCGGTCAGGGCGTAGGCCACTTCCAGGTCTGTCAGCCACTTGGCGCCGTAGGTCACGTCGTAGTTGGGGTTGGCGTCGAGGGCGGTGACCTTGTCGTAGCGGGTCAGGCCCGCGTTGACGGTGAAGCGGTCGATCTGCCAGTTGGCACTAAGGATGACCTTGGTCTTGGGGTTGGCCACGGTGAGGTAGCCCTGGGCGACGCGGTCGAACAGTTCCAGGTTGTTGCCCGCGGCCCTGAGCGAGCCCGGGGTTTCCTTGATGCCATCGATTTCGGTCTTGTTGTAGTTGACGCCCACGCCGTACTTGACCTTGCCAAACTGGCCGTAATCGACGCGGTAATCGGCCACCAGGTCGACGCCACGGGTGGTGGTGTCGGCGGCGTTGGTGAAGTACTTGATGCGGTAGCCGGGCTTGAAGCCGTTGGCGATCAGTTGCTGGTCGACGCCGTTGCCGTAGAGGAAGCCGGTGAGGGCGATGCGGTCGCGGATTTCGATCTGGTAGGCATCGAGGGTCACGCTGGCCTGGGGCAGCGGCTGCCAGGTCAGGCCGAGGCTGAAGTTGCGCGATTTCTCCGGGCTCAGGTCTTCGGCGCCAAGGGCCTTGGCCAGCGGTGAGTCGACCCGCACGGTCTTGGCTTCGACGAACTGCGCGATGCCGTTGACGGTGGTGTACTGGTTGGCGGTCTGGGCGTACACCGACTGCGACAGCGACGGTGCGCGGAAGCCGTTGCTGATGGTGCCGCGCAGGGCGAAGGTCGGGGTGAAGTCATAGCGCGCGGAGAACTTGCCGCTGCGGGTGTTGCCGCTGCTGTCGTCGTATTTCTCGAAGCGCGCGGCGACCCCCAGCCAGAGTTTTTCCGTGGGGTTCACGCCGAAGTCGACATAGCTGGCGTAGCTGTTGCGGCTGAGCTGGCCGGCGTCCTCGGGGGTGAGGGTGATCGCGCCCTGGGCGCCCACCGAGCCGGGCTGCCCGGCCAGCGGACCGCTGGGATAGATGTAGCCGCCGTTGATGTACGAAAGCGGGTCGTCGGACTCGGTCTTGTAGCGTTCGTGCCGGTGTTCCAGGCCCCAGGACACTTGCAGCGGCTTGCTCAGGCCGACGTCGAAGGCTCGGGTCAGGTCGAGGTTGTTGGTCCACTGGTCGAAGTAGTTGGTGTAGGTGTCGAAGCGCGTCGGGCTGGTCGGGCCAAGGGAGGCGTTGAGGGTTTCGTCGGCGCCGGCCTGGCCCTTGTCGCGGCCGAAGGTGGAGCTGAGATCCCAGTGCCAGTCGGCGATCTCGCCCTTGCCGCCGGCGGCGGCCTGGTAGTCGGTTTCTTCGAGGGTGTAGAACGGTGCGGTGCCGTCCGGGTAAATCTCGGGAATGATATTGGTGGAGTTGGGCCGACGGTAGTTCTGGCCGCCACGGGCGTCACGTTTGCTGAAGGTGGAGAACGAGTACAGGGTCAGGTCGTCGTTGACCGGCAGTTCGGCGTTGTACGACAGGTTGATGGCCTTGATCTTCGGCAGGCCGTTTTTCTGCACTTCGCGGTCGGCGGTGGCGTTGCGCGGGTCGCCGGCGAAGTACAGGTTGCCGGTGGCTTCACGCGAGCGGGTGGCGGTCTGCACCGATTTTGCGTCCAGCGCGTAGTTGAAGAAGCCGCCGTCGCTGCCCAGGGGCAGGCCCTGGTTGAGGGTCTGGCGCAGGTTGCCGCCGTCGCCGTTCTCGTAGTATTCGCCGTACTGGGTGCTGACCGAGCCGCCGTTGTCCTTCTGCTTGAGGATGATGTTGATCACCCCGGCGATGGCGTCGGAGCCGTATTGCGCCGAGGCGCCATCGCGCAGCACTTCGACGTGGTCGATGGCGCTGATCGGGATCAGGTCCAGGTCCACCGGGTTGGTGCCGTAGGCGGCGGTGGAGTCGAGGTTGATCACCGCGCTGTTGTGGCGGCGCTTGCCGTTGACCAGCACCAGCACGTTGGAACCGTTCAGGCCGCGCAGGCTGTAGGGGCGGGCGATGCTGTCGTTGGAGGTGCCGGAAGGCCGCTGCGAGAACGACGGCAGGGTTTTCTGCAGGGCGCCGCGCAGGCTGGATTCGCCGGTCTTTTCCAGTTGTGCGCTGTCGATCACGTCGATCGGCGCCGGGCTGCTGGTGACGGTGCGCACTTCGCTGCCGCGTGAGCCGGTGACGATCACCGTGTCGAGTGCGGTGTCTTTGTCGGCGGCGACGGCCAGCGGGGTGAGCAGATAGCCGGCGAGCAACGCCGGCGCCATGGACAAGTGGGTGAACACAGACTTCATGATTGTTCCTTGGGTTCGATTGGCAGATCAGGCCCTGGATGTGCGATCGAACGGGCTCTCATAGGTTTTTCACGCATCACGGGCGCGGCCGGGCTCGCGCAAGGTCCATTGCTTGCGTGGCTGGCGTGCCTGTTGGTCGTCCGGCGCGCGCCGGTGCGTTGTGCTGCGGCAGGTCCCTAGCCGCTGAGCAGGAGGTTGAAGCGCTCATCCCAGAAACCGCGTACGTCCAGCGACTGACGGATCAGCCCGCTGTCATGGAACAGGTCGGCGATGCGCTGCTGGGCGAGGATGTCGGCCTCGCTCACAGGCAACAGCCGGCTGGGGCGCTGGCGCTGGTTGAACTGTTGCAGGTACAGCTCGCGGGATATCCCGGTGAGTTTTTCGTTGCGCTCGGCCCAGGCCTGGGGGTTGTGCTCGACCCAGTCCCAGGTGGCTTTTTCCCGGCGCAGGAAGTCGCTGATGGCGGCCTGTTTGCCGGGTTGTTGCAGGACCCGCTCGGTGGTGGCGATCAGGTAGTTGCCGCAGTGGTACTGGCTGGCCTGCGCGAGGATCACCCCATCCATGCCGGTCTGCGCCTGGAGCGCGCCGATCCCGCCGGCGACGATGGCGTCGACATGGCCGTTCTGGAACGCCACCAGCGCATCCCGCGCCGGCATGGGCCGGGCCTGGATATCGGCGAGGGTCAGCTGGTTGTCGCGCAGCAGGTTGAGGATCAGGTAATGGGTGTCGGTAGCGCGGACAAAACTCACGCGCTTGCCCTTGAGGTCGGCGATCGACGCAATGCCGCTGTCGCGCTTGACGATCAGGCTGCTGCGGTTCTGCTCGCCCTGGTAACTGGCGATCAACACCAACGGGTTGCCGGCGGCACTGGCGAACAGCGGCAGCACCGGGCTCATGAAGGCGTAATCCAGGCTGCTGCTGGCGAAGGCTTCGAGCACCATGCTGCCGCCGGGCACGTCCACCCACTCCAGTGGATAAGGCGTTGTGGCCTGGCCGGCGTCGGCGAGAAAACTCGCGGCCTGGCCTTTGTAGCGCCAGACCCGCAGTGCTTCGCTGGCGTTGGCCAGGACGGGAGCGAGCCCGGCGGCCAGGCCGGCGACGGCACTGTGCTGGAGGAACGCGCGGCGGCTGATGCGGATCGCCATGACCGACTCCTCAGTCCAGCAGGTCAGGTTGCTGCTGGACGATGCGGTCCCACAGCGGCAGGAAGTTCAGCCAGCCGAACAGCTCGCGCTGCGCCGGGTTGAAACTGTCCTCGCCCAGTTCGGGGATCCGTGGCTGGCCGGCCGAATACGCCAGCAGATGGGCGCGGGCGGTGTCGTCGGCGAGGATGAAGCGCCACGCGGCGCTTTCCACGGTCTGGCCGGTGACCCACAGGCCGTGGTTCTGCCAGACCAGCAGGTTGTTGTCGGCGAAGGTTTCGACAAAGGCTTGCGCGACCAGATCGCGGTCTTGCAGCAAGCCGCCTTCGGCCGTGCGCAGGGCGTGCCGATCGAACAGCACCTGCTCGCCGACAAAGGCCGACGACTCGGCGGTAATCGGTTGGAACAACTGCGCCAGCGACGACCAGACGCGGCCATGGAAACCGTGCAGATGGGCGATGCCGACCACCTCCGGGCGGGCCCGTTGCAGTTCGTAGTGCAGTTCCAGGGCGCTGGTGTTGAGCAGGCCGTCGCCTTCCACCACCTGGCCTTCGCCGTTGACCCGCAGCAGGTCGCTGGTGCGGATCTGCGAGAAGGGCACGCCCAGCGGGTTGATCCAGTAATGGTCGGTCTCGATCGGGTCACGGGCGGTGAAATGCCCGGCCAGGCCCACTTCGAAACCCAGTTCGGCGAACAGCCGGTACGAGGCGGCGAGGCGTTGCTTGCGGTGCAGGCGTTCGGCGAGCGGGTCGGCGTGGACGGGCGGGGCGCTGAGTTGCAGGCGGTGGTTGTGGTTGGGCAGGGTGGTGATGCTGTGGCTCATCGGGCGGTACCTCACGGGAGATCAGGATGTGTTATCCCGGGCATCCGTTCTGCCGTGAGCGACCCGTTTCGGGAAGGCTCGCAGGTGGGATGATCGGGGCCTCCACCATGCGAGGGTCGGGTCTGAGGGGACTGTAACAAGGGGCGGGGAAGGGAAGAAATACCGTTTCGATCTATTTTTATTATTATTTTTCAGAATAAAAATTCTGCTGATTATTTAACAATTGCATTTTTAAGGGTGTGGCGGTCGTAGTCCTTCAGGTGCTTTCCCTGACAACCAGATTGAACCCCACATCCTCCGCCTGCTCGCCGCGTCCGAGACTGCCCTCGATCCGCTGCAGCAGCAGTTCCGCCGTTCTCAAGCCGATCCGCCCGCCATCCACATTCACCGTGCTCAGCCGTGGGTGAGTGTGGGCGGCGAACTCCAGATTGCCGAAGCCCATCACCGCCAGGTCCTGCGGCACTCGCAAACCCTGGGACTGGGCTTCGGCCATGACGCCCTGGGCGAGCAGGTCGATGCTGCAGATCACCGCGTCCATCGCCACCCCGCTGGCCAGCAGCCGGGCCATGGCTTCGCGGCCATGGCCCATGTTCACCGGCACCGCTTCCAGCTCGCAGCCAACGATTTCCAGTCCGGCCTGTTCCAGTGTTTCGATACAGGCCTGGCGCCGGCGGGTGGCACGGTCGTCGTCGCTCCACACCAGGCCGATGCGGCGATGCCCGCGTTCGATGATGTGCCGGGCCATGGCCTGACCTACCGCCTCGTGGGAGAAACCGACCACCGTGTCGATCGGCTCCGGCGCCAGTTCCCAGGTTTCGATCACCGGCACGCCGCGGGCCACCAGCTTTTCCCGCGCTGCAGCGCTGTGCAGGCGGCGGGTGAGGACGATGCCGTCGGGGCGGCGGGCGAGGATGCCATCTATCAGTTCGGATTCCCGCGCAGGGGAGAGGTCGGACTGGCTCAGCAGCAACTGGTAGCGCGCCGCCGCGAGGCGCTGGCCCAACTGGGTGATGGTGTCGACAAAGGCGCGGTTGGCGATGTTGGGTACAACCACGATGACCAGCCGGCTGCGCTGGGACACCAGGGCACCGGCCAGCAGGTTCGGTACATAACCGGTCTTGCGGATGGCGTTGCGCACCTTTTTCGCAGTTTTTTCCGACACCAGTTCGGGCCGGTTGATCACCCGCGACACGGTGATGGGCGAAACCTTGGCCACCTTCGCCACGTCATCGAGGGTAGCGAGTGCGGCGCGTTCGGGTTTCGGGCCGGCGGTTTCGGTGAGCGTTTCCAGCATGCGAAGCCTCAAGGCGGGAGGGTGGAGCGGATCGGCGGATTCTACCGCAACGGCGGCCATTTTCCTCTGCTTGAGAGGCTGTCCCAATGGATGGGAATTCGGCCTGTTTTCCAATTTGCAAAGGCGCAACCACGGCGCCTAGGATTAATGACAGCGCTGTCATTTGATAACGCTGTCATTGGTCGGGAACAGGTCGCTGCCGTGACCTGCGAGCCGCCAGAAGAAAGCGGGCGCCGTCCGGAAGGCCCTGCGCGAACCCTATAAAAACAATGAGGCACTCGCGATGAACAATCCTGACACCTTCGCCACCGGCCCCGCCGTCGGTGCCGTTGCCGCGTCGGCCAGCGCCACCCGTTACCGCTATCTGATCCTGGCCCTGATCACCCTGGTGCTGGCCCTGTCCAGCGGCGACCGCGCCGCACTGTCGGTGGCCGGCTCCGACATGAGCAAGGAACTGGGCGTCAGTTCGGTGGAGATGGGCTACCTGTTTTCGATCTTCAGTTGGGCTTATGTGATCTGCCTGATTCCGTCCGGCTGGCTCAGCGACCGCTTCGGCTCGAAGAAGACCATGGCCCTGGCCATTTGCATCTGGTCGGTCTTCACCGTGTGCATGGGCCTGGTGCACTTCGTCGGCATGATCGTGCCGCTGCTGCTGGCCCTGCGTTTTCTGCTCGGGGTCGCCGAATCACCGGTGGGGCCGGCGTCTACCCGGGTGATCGCCTCCTGGTTCCCGTCTTCGGAGCGGGGTATGGCCGGGGCCATCTTCAACAGTGCGCAGTACATTTCCCTGGCGTTCTTCACCCCGTTCATGGGCTGGCTCTGCTACGCCTTCGGCTGGGAATGGGTGTTCATCGTCATGGGCATCGTCGGCCTGGGCGTCGCCGCCGTCTGGTGGAAGCACTACTACCTGCCGATCAACCACCCGAAGATGAACGCCGAAGAACTGGACTACCTGCGCAAGGGCGAGGCCCTGGTCGATCTGGAAGGCCAGGCCGCGCTGCCCCGTGACAAGCGCCGCAGCTCGCTGGCCGAAATCGGCGTGCTGTTCAAGAGTCGCATGCTGCTGGGCATGTTCATCAGTCAGTACTGCGTCAGCGCGGTGACCTGGTTCTACGTCACCTGGTTCCCGATCTACCTGGTCAAGGAGCGTGGCTTCGACATCCTCCAGGCTGGCCTGGTGGCCTCGATCCCGGCGCTGTGCGGGCTGATCGGCGCGGTGTCCTCGGGCTTCTTCTCCGACTATCTGCTGCGCCGTACCCAATCCCTGAGCATCGCCCGCAAGACGCCGATCATCACCGGTGTGCTGCTCAGCTCGACCATGATGCTGTGCAACTACGTCGACGCCCAATGGCTGGTGATCGCGGTGATGAGCCTGGCGTTCTTCGGCAAGGGCTTCGGCAACCTCGGCTTCAGCGTGGTGGCCGACACCGCGCCGCGGGAAATGGTCGGCATGACCGGTGGCGTGTTCAACGCCCTGGGCAACACCGCAGGCATCGTCACCCCTGTGGTCATCGGCTACCTGCTGCACTCCAGCGGCTCCTTCACCAGCGCGCTGTTCTACGTCGGCGCCCATGGCCTGCTCGCCGCGTTCTCCTACCTGTTCATCGTCGGCAAGATCCAGCGCCTGCAGCTCTCTGATCTGACCGGCAAGAAAACCTCCAACGCCCAGTGATTCGAAAGGACTGTTCCTATGATCGAAAGCAACGTCTACATCGACCCGAAGATTGCCGCCCTGCAACCCGGCGCAGCCACGACCGACAGCATCGCCTGGATCAAACTGTCGTACACCGTGCTACCGCTGGGGGCGCCGATCAGTGACGCCAAGGTGCTCACCGGGCGGCAGAAACCGCTGACCGAAATCGCCTTTATCTTCGCCGAGATCCGCACCCGCGAAGGCTATGAAGGCATCGGCTTCGGCTACTCCAAGCGCGCCGGTGGCCCGGGCATGTACGCCCACGCCCAGGAAATCGCCCCGGTGCTGCTGGGCGAAGACCCCAACGACATTGCCAAGCTGTTCAACAAGCTGCTGTGGGCCGGCGCCTCCATGGGTCGCAGCGGCCTGACCACCCAGGCCATCGCGCCGTTCGATATTGCCCTGTGGGACCTCAAGGCCAAACGCGCCGGACTGCCGCTGGCCAAGCTGCTTGGCGCCCACCGCGATTCGGTGCAGTGCTACAACACCTCCGGCGGCTACCTGTCGACGCCGCTGGAGGCGGTGCTGGACAACGTCGACAGCTCCCGCGCCAACGGTATCGGCGGGATCAAGATCAAGGTCGGCCAGCCCGACACCGCCATCGATTTCAAGCGCGTGCAGGCCGTGCGCGAACGCCTTGGCGAAGGCTTCCCGCTGATGGTCGATGCCAACCAGCAATGGGACCGGGTCACCGCCCAGCGGTTCTGCCGCAAGCTGGAGCAGTTCGACCTGACCTGGATCGAGGAGCCGCTGGACAGCGCCGACGTCGAAGGCCACGCCGCCCTGGCCGCGTCGCTGGACACCGCCATCGCCACCGGCGAGATGCTCACCAGCTTCAACGAGCACGCCCAACTGATCCGCGCCAACGGCTGCGACTTCGTCCAGCCGGATGCGCCGCGGGTCGGGGGTATCACGCCGTTCCTGCAGATCATGAGCCTGGCCAGCTTCCAGGGCCTGAAGCTGGCGCCGCATTTCGCCATGGAAATCCACCTGCACCTGGCGGCGGCTTACCCCGAGGAGCCATGGCTGGAGCATTTCGAATGGCTGGAGCCGATGTTCAACGAGCGCCTGGAACTGCGTAACGGCCGCATGTGGGTGCCCAACCGTCCGGGCCTCGGCTTCAGCCTCAGCGAGCAGGCACTGGCCTGGACCCAGCACAGCGTCGAATTCGGCAAGCGTCCCTGAGTCATCCGTGGCGGCGGTGCTTCTGCCATCGCCGCCACGCGAGTTACCCCCACAGGAAAACAGATCATGAGTCACCGTGAAGTCAGCCCCGTCATTCGCCTCGATGCCGCCGACAATATCGTCGTCGCGCGCCTCGAGATTCCCGCCGGCACCGCCATCCCCGGTGAAGGCGTCACCACGCAGCAACCGGTGCCCCTGGGACACAAGATCGCCGCCCGCCACATCGCCAGGGGCGAAGCCGTGCTCAAGTACAACACGGTGATCGGCTACGCCGCCGAGGACCTGGCGCCGGGCACCTGGATGCACAGCCACAACATCGCTTTTGGCGACACCGAGCGCGACTACCGTCACGGCCTCGACTATCAGCCCACTGAGCTGCTGCCGGCGGCGCAGCGTGCGACCTTCCAGGGCATCGTGCGTGACGATGGCCGCGTCGCCACCCGCAACTACCTCGGCGTATTCGTGGTGGGCAACTGCGGCGCCACGGTGGCGCGCAAGATTGCCAACCACTTCGATGCCTCGCGCCTGGCCGGTTTTGCGCATATCGACGGCGTGGTGCCCTATGTCCACGAAATCGGCTGCGGCATGGAAATGACCGGCGAGCCCATGGACCTGCTGCGCCGCACCATTGCCGGCTACATCAAGCACGCCAATACCGTCGGTGCGGTGGTCATCGCCCTCGGTTGCGAGCGCAATAACATCCACGGCTTCTTCGAGCAGGAAGGGCTGGTGGAAGGCGAGATGCTGAAAAAGCTGGTGATCCAGGATGTCGGCGGGGTCAAGAGCGCCACCGAGCAGGGCATCGCGCTGATCGAAGGCATGCTGCCCCGGGCCGACGAGGCGCGTCGCCAGCCGGTGTCGGCCGAGCACCTGATGATCGGCATGCAGTGTGGCGGCAGCGATGGTTTCTCCGGACTGTCGGCCAATCCGGCGCTGGGCGCGGCGGTGGACATCCTGGTGCGCCATGGCGGCACGGCGATCCTGTCCGAGACCTCGGAAATCTTCGGCGTCGAACACACTCTGACCGCCCGCGCCGTCACCCCGGAGGTCGGGCGCAAGCTGGTCGCACGCATCGACTGGTGGCTGGAGTACAACCGCGGTCGCGACACCCAGATCAACGGCCGGGTCAGCCCCGGCAACAACGCTGGCGGCCTGGCCAACGTGTTGGAAAAATCCCTTGGCGGGGCCAAGAAGGGTGGCAACGCGCCGCTGATGGACGTGTACGAATACGCGCACCCCGTCACCGCCCGGGGGCTGGTGTTCATGGACACTCCGGGTTACGACCCGGTCTCGGCCACCGGCCAGATTGCCGGCGGCGCCAACATGATCGCCTTCACCACCGGCCGCGGTTCGTGCTTCGGCTCGGTGCCGGCGCCCACCTTCAAGCTCGCCAGCAACTCGCCCATGTACCAGCGCATGAGCGACGACATGGACATCAACTGCGGACAGATCATCGACGGCGACAAGACCATCGCCGAGATGGGGCAGGAGATCTTCGAGCGGCTGCTGGCCCATGCCTCGGGGGAGCAGACCCGAAGCGAGTTCAATGGGCTGGGGGAGGATGAGTTCTGCCCCTGGCAGATAGGTGTTCTCGCCTGATTTTTCAGTACCGCTGACGGCATCAGCGTCGGCAAGCGGTTCCGATCAACACCACCAACAGAAAAGGCCGGGCTCCGATCCGGCCCAACGGACAAGTCATGCACAACAAAAACAACATCCTGTCTGCCGTCACCCTGCTGTCCCTTTCGGTCCAGGCCCATGCCGCCGGCTTCCTGGACGACAGCCAGGCCACGTTCAAGGCCCAGAATTTCTACCTCAACCGCGATTTTCGCGAAGGGGCCGGCGTGTCCAAACGCGATGAGTGGGCCCAGGGCTTCGTCCTCGATTTTCGCTCCGGCTACACCCAGGGCACGGTCGGCTTGGGCCTCGACGCCATCGGCATGCTCGGCATCAAACTCGACTCCGGCCCTGATCGCAGCGGCACCGGCCTGTTGCCGGTGGGCGGCGACGGGCGTGCTCCAGACAGCTACAGCAAGTTCGGGGTTGCCGCCAAAGCGCGCGTGTCGAAGACCGAAGTGAAAATCGGCACCCAGTTGCTCAAGTACCCGACCATCGCCTCGAGCACCGGCCGCATCCTGCCGCAGACCTTTGAGGGCGGCGTGCTGACCTCGAAGGAACTGGACGGCCTGACCTTCACCTACGCCCAGATCGACCGCACCACCAAGCGCGATTACTCCCATAGCGAGGCCATGAGCCTGGTCAACAAGAACCGTCGTTTCAGCGGCGTGCCCGAGGCCGATGATTTCCGCATGGGCGGCCTGGATTACGCGGTCAGCCCGGACCTGATGCTCAGCTACCAGTACGGCGAACTGGACGAGGTGTACGGCCAGCACTACCTCGGCCTGCTCGGCAGCCGAGCGCTGGGGCCGGGCAAGCTGGCGCTGGATGCGCGCTATTTCGTCAGCGACGACACCGGCCAGGCACTGGCGGGGCGGGTGGATAACCGGACGCTGAACCTGCTGCTCAGCTACAGCCTTGGCGGGCACAACGTCGGCGTTGCCTGGCAGCGCTTATCGGGTTCCACCGCGATGCCGTACCTGCTCGGTACCGACGCCTACCTGACCAACTACATGATGGCCGCCGACTTCATGGAGCCCGGTGAGCGGACCTGGCAAGTGCGCTATGCCTACGATTTCGCCGCTGCCGGCTTGCCGGGGCTGACCTTCTCCACCCGCTACAACCATGGCGACCACGCCAACCCGGCGACATTCGCCGGCGAGGGCCGGGAATGGGAGCGCGATACCGACCTGGGCTACACCCTGCAGTCCGGGCCGTTGAAGAACGTCAATCTGCTGTGGCGCAACGCGGCGCTGCGCTCGAACTACCAGCGGGATATCGACGAGAACCGCCTGATCATCAGCTACAGCGTGCCGCTGCGCTGAGGGCGAGCTGAAACAGTCATGTACGAGGAATGACCGCTGATCATTGGTGGTAGAGCCGGCAAAGGTTTTTGCCGGCTTTGTTTTGCCTGGGGCTCTTGGGCGATCACGCCACCTCGGCCGCCTTCACACTGTGCCGATTCACCGGCACATCCAGCCCCAGATGATCGCGCAGCGTCCGCCCCTGGTATTCACTGCGGAACAGTCCGCGCTCGCGTAGAATCGGCACCACTTCGTCGGTAAACCGGGCAAACGCCGCCGGTGCACCGACGTGCACGTTGAAGCCGTCCACCGCGCCTTCCGTGAACCAGCGCTCGATCTCGTTCGCCACGGTCTGTGCCGAACCGGCAAAACCGGTAAATGGCCGGGCAAAGCGCAGCGCCGTTTGACGCAGGGTCAGGCCCTGTTCCCGCGCCACGCGCTTGATCTTCTCGGCATGCCCGCGATAACCGTTGCTGCCCAGTTCGCCGAGGTCCGGGAAAGGTGCATCGAGGTCGTACTGGCTGAAGTCGTGGTAGTTGAACGGCCGGCCCAGTTGCACCAGGGCCTTTTTCAGGTCCAGCTCGCCGGTGCGTTGCAGCAGCAGCGCCTGGGCCTCTTCGTCGGTGTCGGCAATGATCGGCGAGATACCGGGGAATACCAGCACCTGGTTCGGGTCACGCCCGGCCTCGGCGGCGCGGCGCTTGATGTCGGCGTAGTACTCGCGGGCGTCTTCGAAGTTGTCGACGCCGGCGAAAATCCCTTCGGCGATCCGTGCCGCCAGACCGCGCCCGGACTCGGACACGCCAGCCTGGAAGATCACCGGCTGGCCCTGCTCTGAGCGGGAGATGTTCAGCGGCCCGGTGACCGAGAAGAACTCGCCGCGATGGTCGAGGCGGTGTTGCTTGGCCGGATCGAGGAAGCGCTTGCTGGCGCGGTCGCGGGGGAAGGCATCGTCCTCGTAGGAGTCCCATAGCCCCTGGACCACCGCGACATGTTCGTGGGCGCGGCGGTAGCGCTCGCCGTGATCGATATGGTGCTCGCGGCCGAAGTTGCCGGCGGCGCCTTCAAGGCCGGTGGTGACCACGTTCCAGCCGGCGCGGCCATGGCTGATCTGGTCCAGCGAGGCGAACTGGCGGGCGACGTTGAAAGGCTCGGTGTAGGAGGTGGTCAGGGTCGCCACCAGGCCGATCTTGTCGGTGGCGCCGGCCAGCGCCGAGAGCAGGGTCAGCGGCTCCAGGCGGTTGAGGAAGTGCGGCGCCGAGTCCGGGGTGATGTAGGGGCTGTCGACGATGAACACCAGGTCGAATTTCGCCGCTTCGGCAGCGCGGGCCTGTTGTTTGTACCAGTCGATATCGATGCTGGCGGTGCCGGGGATCTGTGGGTCCAGCCATTCCTGTGGATCGGTGCCGACGCCGGTAAGGATGGCGCCGAGGTGCAACTGCCGTGTGCTCATGGTTCAGGTCCTGTCGGGGTTTGAAGGGGAGGGGCTCAGGCCCAGGCGTGCCGTACCAGCAGGCTGTCGGCATCCAGCGCGGCGTCCACCGCGTCGATGATCGGTTGTGCTTCGCTGCGCACCAGCCAGTCCGGGCTGACCTGGGCGAAGTGCACGCGCTGGTCGCGGCCGATCACCACCACGGTGGGTTGCGGCAACTCCCAGGTGCCGGTGCCGGTGATGGCGCCGATGCCCGGGCCTTTCGCCAGCGCCGCCTGGCGCGAGGCTTCGTCGAAGCTGTAGAGAATGCCGAGGCGCTGGCCGAGGGCGTTGTCCTTGTCGCTGGCCACTTGCAAGGTCAGGTGGTGCTTGTCCTTGATTTCTTTCAGGCGCTCCGGCACCTGCGGACTGATCGCCACCAGCGGCACGCCGCGCCGTTTCAACGCCGGTTGCAGGTTGCGTTCGTAATAGGGAATGGCGATGTTGCACGCCGGGCAGCCGGCGAAGCGGAAGAACACCAGCACCGCCGGGCCTTTGCTCACCAGTTGCTCCAGGCTGAGGCTGCCGCCCTCGACCTTGAGCAACTCGAACGGCGCGACGATATCGCCGGCGCTGACGAAGCGCGCGGGATCAGCCTCATCCACCAGGCGCTGGCGCTGGTCGACGTTGACCTTGAGGGCCTCCGGGGCCCAGGTGCGCTGGCGTTCGGCATGCAGTTCGGCCAGCAGGTGATTGACGGATTCGCTCATGAAAGGCTCCTGTTCGCTCAGCCGGCAACGGCTTCGCGGCGGGGTTCGAGAAAGGGGTAATCGATGTAGCCCTGGTCGCCGCCAACATAGAAGCTGGCTTCGTCCGGGGCATTGAGCGGCGCCTCCCGGCGAAAGCGTTCCACCAGGTCGGGGTTGGCGATAAACAGCCGGCCAAAGGCGACGAAATCGGCGCGGCCCTGCTCGACGGCCTGGTGCGCGCTGTCGCGGTCGAAGTCGCCGGCGAGAATCAGCGGGCCCGTGAACAGCTCGCGCAGGGTCGGCGCCAGGCGGCGTTCTTGCGGCGTGGCATCCGGTTCGATCAGGTGCAGGTAGGCGATGCCGCGCTGTTGCAGTTCGCGGCCGACATGGCTGTACAACGCCAGCGGGTCGCTGTCGCGGATGCCGTCGTACTCCACGTTCGGCGAGATACGCACGCCCACCCGCTCGGCGCCCAGTTCGGCGATGGCGGCGTCGACGATTTCCAGCAGCAGGCGCGCACGGTTTTCCACGCTGCCGCCGTAGCGGTCGTCGCGCTGGTTGGTGCCGTCACGCAGAAACTGGTCGATCAGGTAGCCGTTGGCGGCATGGATTTCCACACCGTCGAACCCGGCGCGCCCGGCATTGCGCGCGGCGATGCGGAAGTCTTCGACGCGTTGGGCGATTTCCTCGGTCTCGAGGGCGCGTGGTACCGGGAAGGGCTGTTGGCCGCTCGGCGTCGAAATCTCACCGAGCGCGGCGATGGCCGAAGGCGCCACCGGCAGCAGGTTGCCCGGCAGGCGGTGCGGATGCGCCTTGCGTCCGAGGTGGAACAGTTGCTGGAAGATCCGCCCGCCTTCGGCGTGCACGGCGGCGGTCACCGGTTTCCAGGCCTCGACCTGGGCGTCATCGTGGATCGCCGAGCCACCGGGCCGGCTGACGCTTTCGCTGGAGACATGGGTGGCCTCGGAAATGATCAGCCCGGCACTGGCGCGCTGGCGGTAATAGGTCGCGACCCGTGGCAGCGGCTGGCGCGTCTGTTCGTCGGAGCGGGCGCGGCCCAGCGGGGCCATGACCACTCGGTTGGCCAGGGTCAGGTTGCCCAGCGGTGCGGTGCTGAAAAGACTCATGGGTGACTCCTGCTCAGGGGAAAACGGGTTCAGTGGGTGGCCAGTTCACGTGCGAGGACGAAGATGCCTTCCATGCGCCAGTGCTGGTTTTCGTAGCGCGGGTCGCTGGCGAATTCGTCCCAGCCGGAGTCCCGGCGGTACTGGCCGACCAGGCCGCTGGCGAGCACCTGCGCCGGGTCGAGGCTGACCGGCTGTTCGCAATCGGGGTGCACGTAGAGCGCGTCGCTGTGGCAGTACAGTTCGCACATGAAGCAGGTCTGGCAGGCCGACTGATCGGCAATCCGTGGCTTGCCGTCGCTGCCCACCGCCAGCACGTTGCTGGGGCAGGCCGTTACGCACTGGCTGCAGCCGTTGCAGCGGTCACTGAAGATCAACTCGATCATGCCGGCACCTCGCTGGCGTGAAGGGTGGGCAGGGCGTCGCGGCGCACCCAGGGCGTGTCCAGCCCGGCGCTGCGCAGATGGCTATCGAAACTGGCGAGGCGGGTAGGTGCGTCGCTGCGCTGGTGCATGCCGCGGCTCTCCTTGCGCGCCAGGGCGCTCTGGTAGCACCAGCGGGCGCTGGCCAAAAGCGCTGCGGTTTGCCGCCAGTGCAACAGCGCCTCGGGACTGTCGACGCTGCGCTGTTCGCGCAGGCGGTCCCAGTGGTTTTCCAGCACGCCGAGGGAGCGCTGCAGCTGCGCGCCGTGGCGGAACAGGTTCTTGTCGTAGGGGTGCAGTTCGTCCTGGATGGCGCGGACGGTCTTGCGGTGATCGTCACCCGCATTGCCATTTTTCAGGAGTCCGACCTGTGCCACGCTACGTACCACGGTATCTTTCGCCGGCTGCGCCAAGGCATGCCGCGCTGCGCCGGCGCCGGCCCACTGGCCGCTGGACAATGCCCACGACGAGTTCACCGCGCCACCGCCGGAGATCGCTCCGGTCACCGCTTCGCGACTGGCCGCGTCGCCCGCGGTGAACAGGCCGGGCACGCCGGTCTGGCAGTCGTCATCGACAATCCGCAGCCCACCGACACCGCGGATGGTGCCTTCGCCGTGCAGCGTGACCTGGAATTTGTCGCGGTACGGATCAATGCCCTGGCGGTCGAACGGCAGCATCAGGTTGGGCTGCACATACGGCAGGCGCGCGCGGATATCTTCGGGAATGCGGTCCAGTCGGCAGAACACCGGGCCTTGCAACAGCGCGCGGGCGAGGGCGTCGTTGAAGCCGGGGCCCTGGGTGATCTCCAATTCGCGGCCGGCGGCATCGAAATAGCGGCCGAAGCTGTAGACCATCGAGCGGGTCATGGTGCTACCAGCCGGGGCGATGCAGTAGTAGTTGGAAAACTCCATCCCCGACAGCTCCGCGCCGGCTTCGACGCCCATCAGGTAACCGTCGCCGGTGTTGGTGTGGCTGCCGAGCAGCCGGGACAGAAAGCCGCAACCACCGGTGGCCAGCACCACGGCCGAGGCGCTGACCTGCCATTCGCGCTTGGCCTGGCGCTGCCAGCCGCGCGCGCCGGCCAGTTCGCCGGCATCGTTGTTCAGCAGTTCCAGTGCCGGGCTCTGATCCAGCAGGGTGACGCCGTGTTCCAGCGTCAGTTGGCGCATGGCCCGCATGTATTCCGGCCCGCGTAGGGCGCGGTACTGCTTGTTGCCACGCTCGTCGCGAGGGAAACCGTACAGGCGGTCCAGTTGCGGCAGCGATTGCCAGGTGGTGTCGAGAATCCGCGCCATCCAGCGCGGATCGCCCAGCGCTTCGGCGCTGAGGGTGCGTTTCTCGATCACCGCTTCGCGTTGTTCAGGCGGCACCCACCAATGGCCAGGGCCGGCAGTCGCGGTCACGCCGCTGGTGCCGCAGTAACCCTTGTCGGCGAGGACCACCTTCGCGCCTTTGCGCGCTGCGGCCACCGCCGCCCAGGTGCCGGCCAGGCCGCCGCCGATCACCAGCACATCGGCGCGCAGGTGGAGCGGGGCGGGGGCGTTGTGAAACAGGGGAATCATGGATGCGCAGGCTCCTGCAGAGGTCGTTGGGGGACGGCCTCCGCCAGGAGTGGGGTCGGGTCTGGTAGAACGATATGCCTGCGTTCGGCGCGAGGGAAAGGCTTTTTGGTTCTAAGCTAATTATGTGAGTTTGGTATTTATCGTAACCTTAAAATTAGTTTTCGTTATTTTTGTAGGGCATTCGTTCGCTTCTGTGAGGGTGTCCGCGACCTGTTTCCGGGCTGTTTCCCCACGTGCCGGTAATGGCATGAAGCATCTTCCTCAACAATACTGAAACCTGTGCAGGGAATGGCCATGACGGCGGATAACAGATGAATACGTCTTTGTTCAGGAACACCCCGACGGTCACAGGGTTCGACAGTCGCGGCCTCAGGGTGCGCGACATCACGTACCACCGTCACCCGGATTCCCCGAATGACACCAGCGAGCGTATTAGCCGCCATGTGTTCAACGCACAAGGCTTCCTGGTCCGCAGCGCTGACCCGCGCCTTCATGAGAAGGGGCTGGCGAACTTCATCTACCAGACTGACCTCGTTGGCAAAGTGCTAAGCACTGTCAGCGCCGACGCAGGCATTACCCTCGCCTTGTACGACGCTGCCGGACGGCCCGGCCTGGCTATCAGCAATCTCTCTGTGGCCGAAGATGGCGCGCCCGACACGAGCGAGGTAGTGACCCGTATCTGGCAATACGAGGAGGAAGATATGCCGGGCCGCCCGCTTGCCGTTACCGAGGTGTCGGCAGACGGAAGCGTTCATGTCACCGAGCGGTTTGTGTATGGGGCAAACAGTCCGGCGGAGCAGGCAATGAACCTGGCTGGGCGATGCGTTCGTCACTACGACACCACAGGTCTGCTGCAGACCGACAGCGTGGGGCTCACCGGCGCCTCACTCTGTGTAACCCGCCACCTGTTGAGCGAGGTGGAGAATCCGACGGTGGTGGCGAATTGGCTGCCAGAAGGGATGGCGGCCTGGGAGGGTCTCCTGGCTGAAGAAAAATTCAGCACCGTAACCACCACGGATGCGACGGGTGCCGTCCTGAGTATCACCGATGCGAAAGGTAACGTGCAGCGCGTGACGTATGACGTGACGGGGCAGCTGTCGAGCAGTTGGCTGACAGTGGCGGGCGGCGCGCAGCAAATCATCGTTGGCTCGCTGACTTACTCGGCTGCCGGGCAGAAGTTGTGCGAGGTCCACGGCAACGGCGTAATGACCACGTATACCTATGAACCAGGGACACAGCGCTTGTCGGGTATTCGAACGGAGCGTGCCGGTGACCCCTCGTCTGGAGCAAAAGTGCTGCAGGACCTGCGCTATAAATACGATCCTGCAGGCAACGTGCTGAAGATGAGTAATGCGGCCGAGGAAGTTCGCTTCTGGCGCAACCAGAAAGTGATGCCGGTCAACGCATATGGTTATGACAGCCTTTATCAACTGGTCGCCGCCACCGGACGGGAGATGGCGAACGCAGGCCAGCGAAACAGCAGGCTGGTGACCAGTACAGAATTCAATAACACGACCTATGCGAACTACACCCGTACGTATACCTATGATCGCAGCGGTAACCTGACCCGAATACGCCATAGCGCGCCGGGCACGAACAATAGTTACACAACGGACATTACCGTAAGTGATCGCAGCAATCGGGGGGTGCTGAGTACGCTGACAGAAAGCCCGGCGCAGGTGCACGCTCTGTTTACAGCAGGTGGACGACAGTTGTTGCTGCAGGCGGGGCAGTCCCTGAACTGGACGCCTCGCGGGGAGTTGCAGCGAGTGGTGCCGGTGGCGCGCATCGGGGCGCCGGATGACGTGGAAAGCTACCGGTACGACAGCGCCAGCCAACGGCTATTGAAGTTCAGTACGCAGAAAATCAGTTCATCCATGCAAACGCAGCGAGTCGTGTATTTGCCAACGCTGGAGTTGCGTAACACAACCCGCGCAAGTGCGCCGACAGAATCCCTGCAAGTGATTACGGTCGGAGAGTCCGGGCGTGCACGGGTTCGGGTTATGCATTGGGAAATCGGCAAGCCTGAAGGCATCAGCAATGATCAGGTGCGTTATTGCTACGAGAATCTGCAGGGGAGCAGTAGCCTGGAAGTTGATGGCAACGGCAGAGTCATCAGCCAGGAAGAATATTACCCTTATGGCGGAACTTCCGTGCTGACAGCCTCCAGTGACGTGGAGGTGGCCTATAAAACAGTACGTTACTCAGGCAAGGAACGTGATGCCACGGGGTTGTACTACTACGGTTATCGCTACTATCAGCCGTGGGTGGGTCGCTGGTTATCCGCTGATCCCCTGGGTGCAGTCGACGGCCTGAACCCGTTCTGTTTCTGCGGTGGCAACCCCGTCAGCTATATCGATAAGTCCGGCCTGGTGGGTGTCCCCATTACTCAACGTTTGAATAATGCCGAGAGCCATTGGGGAGTAGCAGGAATGGAGGTCTTGCAGGGGTGGGCTGATTTTGCTCAACGGCATGCTTTTGAAGTCCAGGGCAATCAGGTAAATGCAAGGGATGTTGTGGTCAGCCAGGTAAGAGACGTAATGCTGAACCAGCCGTCAGAGCATTACAATGCTCGCTTTCAGCCGGGTACTCACTACATCAATGAACAGTCTTTGATTGAACGGGCCAGTATCGGTCGAATTTATCGATTGGACTGGAGTTCGCCAAGTGAACTTCTCAGTAGTGGATTCAGGGCAAGTTCTGATTTCACTGCAGTAGAGAATATGCTTCATGGAGGTATTGTTGATCAGTATGAAAACGGCTCTGAGGATTCAAATCATTCAGATGATTCTCTTGCTCGGTCTGATGCGGAAATAAGAAGACAACAGGAAACCCTTATTGCATCTACTGAAATTACAGGTGTTGATTATTATGTTCGGGTTGGCCAGGCCAAGGGTAACCTGTATGAAATTGATGCGACCGGTATCTCCGGTGTTTCAGTCACTGACAACGTCATCAATAATCCAGGGGGGGTTATCAAGTTCTTTGATGACAGTCAGGATCATCCCGTTACCCGGGAAAGCGCATATGGCATCCTGAGTAACTTTGGAATTGATATTGAGCTTGAAGAGGTGCACGTCGATGTTTCTCAATTGAATGATGCCATTCGAAGGACTCCTGACAGGGTTCGCTTTATCCATCGGTATGGCTAGCTCCGGGAGAACGAAGCGCCATCGTTTCCATCGCCCCATGAATTGCTCGCCGTCTTTTTGCTATCATCCTGCCATCACTAGAGCCTGCGCACGCGAAGGCTGCTGACACAAGGATTGAAGGTAATGGCGTTATTCGTACAAAAGCCGGTTTTCTGGAACACCAACAACTACGTGGCCCCCTCTGGCGCCTTTGCCACCAGCGGCTACCCCAAGGAAAACGGCTACGGCCACGAAGAGTGGAACAACTCCCCGCGCCTGTTGCTGCGGCGCGGCGCTGAGCGCTTCCGCGTCTTCCATACCGAAGGTTTTGGTACTGCGCCGCTGATCGACAACGCCGGCCAGACCTTCGTCTTCATGACCGCCGCGCACAACGGCATCCTGCAACTGGTCGGCATCGCCGGCAACGCTGTGGGCCTGTTCGATGAACGCCTCCAGGCCCAGCGTGAAGAAATCGTCCAGAAACTTGCCCTGAACGACCTCTGGGAAGAAGCTTGGTCCGTCACCAAAGTGCGCAGGATTCACGAGGATGATCGCCACCACTTCCTCAAGAACTGGAAACAGCACCTGCACTGGATCCCCAACTGGGTCTGCCCGGACGACTACTTCTGGTGGTTCGACGAGCCCGTAACCCTCGACCCGAATATCGTCGCCGGTAAGCAGAAGAGCTACACCGAGCTGGACCTGGCGCTGGTTGGCCGGATCATGGATGCAATCCCGCAGGAGCAGCGCGGCGACAAATGGGTCCGCCTGATGGACGCCATTCAATGTGCGCCAACTGAACCCGTGGCAGCTTCGGAGCGGGATGAGTTGCTGGAGGGCACCGAGCACGTTACCGAGGTCATGGCCCAGATCCAGGCCCGACGCGGACGCGGGAAATTCCGCCAGGACTTGCTTGAAGTCTGGGGCAGCGCGTGTGCGGTGACGGGGCTGGCCTGTACCGAGGTATTGCGCGCCTCGCATATCAAACCCTGGGCCGAATCGACGGCGAAGGAGCGGCTGGACAGCAGCAATGGCCTGCTGCTGGCGGCGAACCTGGATGCGCTGTTTTATCGCGGCTTGATCAGTTTCGATTCACGCGGGCAGATGTTCGTCTCGAAGCGGTTGTGCGAGGCGAGTTGCGCGGCCTTGGGCTTGCCGCGCGGGCTGCGGTTTGTGCCGGATGGGGTGGGGGACTACCTGGATTATCATCGGGAGCAGGTGTTCCAGCACTGACGTGTCGGCGAGGGGCGTGCATCAGGTTGACAGTTTCAATGCTCTTGAGATCGAGTATCACGCCAGCGGCGCCCGATCTCAACCGCGTTCACCGCCACGTCCCGCCACCCACCGCCGATATTGTCGTGCGCGCAGCGCTGTCCCTGCTTGCTGCACCAGCAGCGCCCACAACGGCGCCACCGCCGGTATCGCCGCCTGGCCCCGACTCAGCCTGCGTAGCTGGTACTTCACCGCCGCCATGTTCCCCAGCGACGCCAGCACCTTGTTCTTCCAGGTAATGGGGCGCAGGGCCGGGGCGGTTTCCTGGCCGTTGCGCCAGGCGTTGGGCAGACCGGGGTCGATCGCCAGTGCGGTGCCGATGCCCGCCATCGCGAGGCCGGAGGCGATCACGCTTGCTGCCACCGGGCGGCGACGGATGCCGCCGGTGACCATCAGCGGCATCTTCGCGACGGTTTGCAGGTCCTTGGCGAACTCGATGAAATACGCCTCTCGGGCCAGCGTGCGGCCGTCGCGGGCATCGCCTTGCATGGCCGGGGCTTCGTAACTGCCGCCGGAGAGCTCTACCAGATCCACCGCCAGCGGGTTGAGCAGTTGCAGCACGGCGCGGGCATCGTCGGCGCTGAAGCCGCCGCGCTGGAAGTCGGCGGAGTTGAGCTTGACCGCCACGGCGAACTGCGGTGAAACCACCGCGCGTACGGCCTTGACGATATCCAGCAACAGGCGGGCGCGATTTTCCAGCGAACCGCCCCATTGATCACTGCGCTGGTTACTCAGCGGCGACAGGAACTGGCTGAGCAGATAGCCGTGGGCGGCATGGATCTGCACGCCGTTGAAGCCGGCCTGTTCCGCGAGGCGGGCACTGTTGGCGAAGCGTTGGATCACCTCATCGATCATCTCGGCGCTCATGGCCTGAGGCAGGGCGAAGTGCCGCGACATATTGCCCAGCGCCAGCGGCACTGCCGACGGCGCCCAGGTCGGCTGGCCGAGGTTGGCGGGCATCTGCCGGCCGGGATGGTTGATCTGCAACCAGAACTGCGCGCCATTGGCCTGGCCGGTCTGCGCCCATGCGCTGAAGCGCTGCAGGTGCCCGTCGTCTTCCAGTACCACGCCGCCGGGCCCGGTCATCGCACGGCCGTCGACCATCACGTTGCCGCTGATCAGCAGCCCGGCGCCGCCGTCGGCCCAGGCGCGGTACAGGCGAATCAAGTGGTCGGAGGGCGCATGGTCGTCATCCGCCATGTTTTCTTCCATGGCGGCCTTGGCGATGCGATTCACAATGATCGCGCCGTTGGGCAGGGGCAGTGGATCGAACAGGCTCATGCGGGCTCACCTCGGTTGGTCGTGGAGCAACCTTAGGTTTAAAGTGAACTTTAAGGTCAAGCATTTTTCGGTGAAGTGAGCATGAAGATCGGACAACTGGCAAAACGTAGCGGGTTGGCAGCCTCGCGGATTCGCTTCTACGAGGCGAGTGGTCTGTTGAGCGCGGTCGAGCGCACGTCCAACGGCTATCGGACTTATGGGGCGGAGGCTGTGTGGATTCTGGAAATCATCACCGGCGCGCAGCAGGCCGGTTTTTCCCTGGAGGAGATTCGAAGCCTGCTGCCGCTGTCGGCCAGCGGTTGGCAGCACGATGAGCTGCTGGCGGGCCTGAAGCGCAAGGTGGCGGAAATCGAGGTACTGCAGCAGCGCCTGGCACATAACAAGGCGCAGTTGCTGGTCGCAATCGAAAGCATCGAGAATCCACCGCCGGGCCAGGCGTGTGTGGACAATGCGCAGCAGTTGCTGGAGCGGCTGCGTGAGAGGGGCGACGCGGGCGATCGCTGAGGGTCAGGGTATTGGCAACACCCTGAAACATCACTGTCATCCCCACCTGCCAGCATCCCGGCGCCCGCCACCAAAAGGTTGATGACCCAGGTGATTTCCGCCCCACCCCGCAAGCAGTTCCTGATCCGCTCGGCGGACCTCAGTGCCGACGAGTTCGGCGCGCTCTTTACCCGCATGTTCGGCAGTCTTTATGCCCATCTGCCGCGCCTGGACCGCAAGGTGGTCATCGCCGGCGTTTATGGCCGTTACGAGGGCGTCAGCTTTCGGCGGATGAGTTACCGCGGCGATTTCACGACGCAATTGCCCGATATGGATGACGAGATCACTTTTGTCTTTCCTACGGCGGGGCGGATCGTTTTCGCGCTGGGCGACGATCAGGTGGGTACTCCGCGCTATGGCCTGGCGGTGGAGAAGGCCGAGGTGCGCTCGGTGAGTTTTGTCGATGGCCATCAGCAGTACGGCATTTCCGTGCGGCGCGAGTTGTTCGCCCGGCGGCTGGCGACGCTGCTCGGCAGGCCGGTGATGGACAAAGTGCGCTTCCAGCCGGTGGTGGACCTGACTGCCGACAGCTTCCAGGGCATCCGCGCGATTATCTCGATGGCCACCGGCAGTGCGTTCGACGGGCTGATCAATTCCAGCGCGCTGATGCCACTGCGTCTGCAGGAGATGCTGGTGGACGCGGTGCTGGAGGCCTGGCCGCACAACCACAGTGAAGCGCTGCACGCACCGGCGCCGCAGATTGCGCCGCGTCATGTGAAGCTGGCCGTCGAGTACATCCGTGAGCATCCGGATGCGCTGGTGAGCGGCACCGAGCTGGCGGCACTGAGCAACGTCAGTCTGCGGGCGTTGCAGGACGGGTTCCGGCGTTTCGTGGGCAATTCGATCGTCGGCTACCAGCGGCAGGTGCGTCTGGAGCGGGCGCATGCGGCGCTGCGCGGGGATTGCGGCCAGTCCATCAGTGAGCTGTCGCTGAGCCTTGGATTCAGCAACGTCGGACGTTTCTGCCAGTACTTCCAGAATGCCTATGGTGTGAGTCCGTCAGAACTCAGAAAGGGACGCTAGCCCGGCTGTGAGGCCGGGCTAGCTTTCAGTCAGAACTGATAGCTGGCCTTGAGGTTGCCACTGACCCCGTGGCTTTCACCGCCGGCGATAGCACCGACCTCGGCTCCAATGCTCAGGGCATCGAGGCTGGCGGTCAGGCTGAAGGCACCGTTGAACTGGTCGCGGTTGTCGAAGGCTGCGCGTTGCTGGATATCCAGCCCGAGCAGGCGGCCATCGCTTTGCACTTGATGATCGCCGAGGGCATGGTCGTAACCCAGTTCGATGCCCGGCACCAGTTGCCAGCCGCCGCTCAGGTCGACCGCGGCGAAGGTGGCTTTCACGCCTGCCGTGGCGCTGCGCCGGGTGGCCTGGAGGACATCAACGTCCAGCGCCAGTTCGCTGCCTTTTTCCTGGAAACCGGAGAGGTCGAGGTGGCTGACGCGCAGCCCCAGGCTCGGTTCCAGGGTCATGCCGCTCAATGGAATGCGATAGCCCAGCGCGAGATTGGCGCCGCTCAATGTCCCGTGGGTGTCGCCCTTGGCGCTGCCGAGGCCGGCGCCCAGTTCCCGTTTGCCGCTGTAGTCGAGCCAGCCGGCGCTGATCCCGGCGTCGATGAACAGGCCCTGTTCCAGGCTGCCCGGTGCATAGCGGGCGCCGGCTTTGAGGAAGGTCAGGTCGGTGTCGACATCGCCGCTGCTGCTACCGACGCTGCCACGGCTGTAGCCGAAACCGGCATGGCCGCTGAGCTGTTCGGAGAAGCGCTGGGTCAGGCCGAACAGCGCGCCCTGGGTGTGTTCGTTGCTGCTGGCTGCTTTGGCCGAACCGTCGGTGCCGAGGTAGCCGGCGAGGGCGGTGGTCCACAGGCGGGTCTGGCCGACCTTGAGGTCCAGGCCGCTGGTGTAGCTGGCGGCGGCCCGGTCGATCAGCGCGCCCTGGCGCAGCAGGTAGCTGGCGGCGTCGGCATGCACCTGGCCGCCGACGCTGGATTCGACACCGCCGAGGCTGCCGGCATCGATGGCCGATTGCAGGTAGTAGTTGTAGGCGCTGTAGGTGCCGGACAGTTCGCTGTTCTGCAGTTGCTGCAACAGCAGGGCGCCGGCGGCGGCGTTGCCGGCGAACCCGGTCATACCGGGCAGGCTGTTGTAATAGACCATCTTGCCGCGCAGCACGTAGATGGTTTCTTGCGACAGGCCCAGGCCTTCCTTGAGGTAGTTGTCCATGCTGCCGTATTGCGCGGTGACTTCATCCAGACCCGCTTGCAGGTAGCTGGCCTGCACGCCCAGCATTGGCCCGTAGATGGCCGCCATGCTCGACGGCATGGCGGCGAGGGTCGCGGCGACGCGGGCGGCGGTGTAGTCGTTGGTGGCCAGGTAGTCGGACATGATCGTGCCGCTGTCGACTCCGGCGATGTTCAACAGTACGGCGGCGGTCCAGCCGGTGCGGTCCTTGCCGGCGGTGCAGTGGAACAGCGCGGCGCCGTCGGCACTGGCCAGTTCGTTGAACAGCACGGAGAACTGCCCGCGCATGCCGGCATCGCTGACGAAGGCGCGGTTGGTTTCCTCCATCATCGCCACCGCCTGGGCGGCGCTGCTGATGGAAATGGTAGTGATATTGGAGCCGGAAGTGGTGCTGCCGATGATGTCGATGTTCTGGTACTGCGCCCCGCTGGGCAGGGTATCCGGCGTGGTGGCTATCTCGCTCGGGGTGCGCAGGTCGTAGACGTTGCTGATGCCCAGGCCGTTAAGGATGGTCAGGTCCGACGCGGTGGGCGTCAGCGCGTTGGAGCGGTAGAACTGCCCGGCACGCATCACTCCGTCATTGCTGGTGGTGTAGGCGCTGGTGGTGCCGGCGACGTCGCGGAAATTGTCGATACCCTTCAGTCGTGGCGTATCGAGGAGTTCGCCGGCCTGGACCTGGGCGGCGGCGATGGACAGGCTGAGCAGGGACAGCGAACACAGGATGCGATGGAACACGGTGTAGCCTCTGGAAAACCTTGGGGAGGGCTACTATCAGCGGCGAACGGGAAGCGAATGTGACAGAAAAGGGGGTTGGCGAAATGCTTGCGCGATTGGTCCGTGGCGTGCGTTTTTGGTCTGTAAACAGGCTGGTTCAGTGATGTTCGGCATCGATAGAAGAAGGGAAAAACGACAATGCTGATTGTGTTCAGCGGACTCCCGGGAACGGGCAAGACCACGATTGCCAAGCGCCTCGCGTCCAGGTTGGGCGCGGTCTATCTGCGGGTTGATTCGATCGAACAGGCGATCCGTCGCTCGGGAATAACGGACGTGGGCGTCAGCGGATACGCCGTGGCCAATGACCTGGCGCTGGGCAATCTGCGCCTTGGCCATCCGGTGGTGGTGGACTGCGTGAACCCGGTCCGCGAAAGCCGCGAAGCCTGGAGCGCAATCGCCGGGCAGGCTGGTGTGGCTCTGCTGAATGTCCAGGTGGTGTGTACAGACCACGAAGAACACCGTCGCCGCGTGGAGCACCGCGAAGTCGATGTGCCGGGGTTGGTACCGCCAGACTGGGCGGCGGTGCTGAAGCATGAATACGAGCCGTGGCAAGAGGTGGTGTTCACGGTGGATACGGCGCGGGTTTCGGCGGAGGCGGCGGTTGATCTGATTACGCAGCGGTTTATGCCTCGCGGATGACTGGAGTGTTGGGGGACCATGACGAGCACGCTCGCTCCTACGGGGAGTAGCATCGTCTGGTCCCACAAAGGTGGTCATGACGCCAGTTGCACAGCTATTTGAACAACGGACTCAAATGCTCGCTCAGGTACACCCCCTCCGGGTCCAGTTCGCGGCGCAGGGCGCGGAAGTCTTTGGCCCGTGGGTAGATCGCCGCCACATCCTCACCGGTGAGGAAGTGCAACTTGCCCCAATGCGGCCGCCCCCCATAGCTGCGCAGGATGGCATCCACCGCACGCAGGAATCCCCAGTAGTCCGTACCCGGTTCTCCGGAGACCGAAATCGTCACGCTGTCCTGCTCGAAGAACGGGCTCATCCAGGCCCCGTCGCCCGCAGTGAAGCGGTACTCGATCGGGTAGATCGCTTCCGGGAAGTCTTCGAGCATGGTCTTGCGCACGGCCCGCAACGCTTCCTTGGCGTGGGCCAGCGGCACGGCGTATTCCAGTTCATGGAAGTTGGGCAGGTATTCGATGGGGTAGACGTCGGAGCTGTAGGCGATTTTTTCGAAGGCACTTTCAAGCGGCGGCCGGTCGGTGATGTCCATCACCTTGACCTCGCAGACATCGGTGGTGCGGCCGCTGCTGGAGGTGGCCGCGGTGTCGGGCAGGCAGTAGCAGTGACGGCTGCGTTCGGTAGGGCACCAGAAGAAGCTGAAGTGCCGGTGCGTCCTGGCCAGTTCGTCATGCTTTTCCATCACGCTTTCGAAGTCTTCCCGCCAGATGCGTTCGTGCAGGTGGAAGCTGTCGGTCACCTGCATCGTCAGTTCGGAGACGATGCCCAGCACGCCCAGCGAGACCCGCCCGGCCTGGAGCAGGTCCGGGGTGGTTTCGTCGACGACGATGATACGGCCGTCCGGCTGGACCAGCTTCATGCCGACGATCGACGACGCCAGGTTGCCCAGTTGCAGGCCGGTGCCGTGGGTGCCGGTGGTGAGGGCGCCGGCGATGGACTGACTGTCGATATCGCCCTGGTTGATCATGGAAAACCCGGCATCCCGCAGGGCCTTGCCGAAGGCGTTGACGGTGGTTCCGGCACCGGCGGTAACCCGTTTGCGCTCGTAGTCGATATGGCGGATGCCACTGAGGTTGCCCAGGGTCAGGTGCAGGCCGTTGGTCAGCGCCACGGGCGTGAAGGAATGCCCGGACCCGGCGACGCGCACGTTCAGGCCCCGGCGCGTTGCGTCGCTGACCAGGCTGCACAGTTCGTCTTCACTGGTCGGCGCGCCGCGCTCGGCACGGATGCAGGACTGGTTGCCGGCCCAGTTACGCCAGTGGGCGTGCTCCAGCCCGAACTCATTGATGTGCATGTTGTTCGACGAGGTGGTCACGATAGATCTCCTGCTTGTTGTTCTGGTCAGAGAGCGGTGTAGGCGTTGTCGGCGAACAGGTGCGCGCCGTTGACGAAACTGGCGTCGTCGCTGGCGAGAAACAGCGCAGCGGCGGCGATTTCTTCGGGACGGCACAGGCGGCCCTGGGCTGCGGCGATTGCCGCCTCGGTGACATCTACGCCGTATTTGCCCAGGGTGTCGATTTCGCGCAGGCCGTGAGCGGTGGCGATAAAGCCGGGGCAGATGGCGTTGGAACGGATACCGCGATCACGGTACTCGACCGCGATGGCCCGGGCGAACATATGGGTGGCGCCCTTGCTGGTGCAATACAGCACCTCCATCGGCGTACCCACCACCGCCGAGATCGACGACGTGCAGACGATGCTGCCGCCACCCGCCGCGAGCATTCCCGGCAACACGGCCTTGGTCACGAGGAACATGCTCTTGACGTTGACCGCCATGATCCGGTCCCAGTCCTCTTCGGTGGTGTCGAGAAAGGGCTTGGCGCAGAGGATGCCGGCGTGGTTCATCAAGACGGTGATCGGGCCGAACGCTTCTTCCACACTGGCCACGGCGGCGGCCACTTGCGCCGCGTCGGACACATCCGCCGCTGCGAACACCACGTCTTGACCGGCCTCCCGCAGGGCATGGGCAATGCGGCTGCCATCGCTGCTCGGCAGGTCGACAATCCCTACCCGTGCGCCCTCGGCGGCGAACAGTTCCGATGCAGCCAGGCCGCAGCCTCCCGCACCACCGGTGACAAGGGCAACTTTGCCGTTGAGGCGTCCACTCATTGTGTTTCTCCTGAACGTGGAACAGGCCACGTAATGAAGTGCTTTTATTGGAGGGCAGCAACTGGCGCTGTGGTATCGAGAATGAACGGGAAAGTTGTGGAAGACCATATACCTGGCGGTATAGAGGGGGTGATTTAAATCGATTGGAAGTTGCACCGGATTCGCGCACGAAAAAGCCCCGGTGCCTGTTGCAGAGGCCCGGGACAGTAACGGTCGCTGTTCAGGAAGTTCTGGCGATGTAGTTGATGAATAAACGGAAAAGTTCCGCGTAAGTGGAGATCTCCAGGCGCTGGTAGATATTGTGCTTGTGCACTTTTACCGTGCCTTCGGAGATATTCAGGGTGCGTGCGATCGAAGTACTGCTGTGCCCCTGCAACACCAGTTTGGCCACATAGCGCTGGGTATCGGTCAGTTGCCCCTGGAGCATGTCGATGAAGGCGTCTTCGAGCATCACATCGCTGCGTTGCGGGTCCACCAGTTGGTCGCCGAGGGCCAGCCGGCAATGCAGTTCGAAGACCGCTGACAGCACCGGCGCCATCCGCCCCAGTTCCGTCAGTTCGTCGTCGCTGAACGGCCCTTTGGCGAGATTGCGCATCAGTGAATAGACCACCGCGACCTGTGGGCGGATGGGCACGATGAAGCCGACTTCCTCGATCTCGCTGCCTTGTTCGGACGACACACAGGGATGCAGGTCCCTGGAGATGGCGAAGCCCGATGAAAAGAAGCTGTCGGGGGCCAGGTCGCTCATGCGCCAGAGGCCGGCGGGGTGTTCGTTGATACAGGCGACATAGAACGGATCAAGCAGATAGCCGCCGCGCAGGTAGGCGGCCAGGGTCTTTTCCGGCACCGACTGGTTGTAGCCGTTGTGGATCAGCAGCGCGTTGTGGTTGAAGCGGAACAGGTAGGCGCAGCTCATATCGAATGCCAGCGTGTCGCGGACCATCTCATCTAGCGCACCGCCCAGTGCCTCGCTGCCTGCCGCGCGTATGACCGCCGACAGGCGTGTCGCTTCTTCAGCTCTCATTGTGATTGCCACGCCTTCTGGTTTCGGGCTCAAACAAGCCGGGGCGCGGCCTCGAAGTGCGCTTGCCCGGCGATGTCCGAAAGATCCATTTCCACGGCTTTCGGCACCGCCAGCCAGTAAGCCAGAAGCATGCCAAGGGCGCCGCCGGTCAATTTGCCGATGATCAGGGGCAGGATCAGGGTGGGCTGGAAGTTGGCCGAGAAGGCCATGTGGTCGCCGAAGGTGAAGGCGGCGCAGACCGAGAAGGCGATGACCAGCACCTTGTCCTTGGCCGGCATGTCCTGCACCAGGCGGAACATCGCCAGGATATTGCACGACGCGGCCAGCACACCGGCGGCGCCCACTGCGGACAGGCCCAGGCGTGTCGCGACCTTCTCGATCGGCCGGGACAGGAAGCGCTTGATCAGGTACACCATCGGGAACGCGCCGCACAGCATGATGCCGATGTAGCCGGCGATTTCCAGGGCGCGGAACTGGTCGGCCTGGTCGGCAATGATCGGCGCGAAGCCCCAGCCGCCGAACAGGTGGCTGAAGGCGGAGGTGAAGTACTCGACGATGGAGGCGACCAGCACCAGTGTTACCAGCAGATACATGAGCTGACCCAGTTTCAGGAACAGCGTCACCATCAGTCCGGGCAGGTAGCGCAGGGCGGCGGCGAGGGCGAGGCAGAACAGGATCAGCGGCATCAGGTTGCGCAACAGCATCGGCAGGGTGAAGTGCAGGGCCTGGGTGGCGGCGCCGGTGGTGGCGACATCCGCCCGCACACCGAGGCCGAGGAACTGGGTCACCAGGGCAATCACCAGGATGCTCAGGGGGATGGTCAACAGCCCGGCCATGACCCCGAGCGCCATGTACTTGTGATCGACCTTGCGCAGCATCGCCAGCCCCACCGGAATGACGAAGATCACCGTGGCGCCGGACTGGAAGCCGGTCAGCAGGCCGAGGATCCAGCCCTCGGGGCTTTGCGCGAGGCTGTGGGCCAGTTGATAGCCGCCCATGTCGGAGGCGATGAAGATCGGCCCGGCTATCCCCGGGTCGGCGCCCATCCACTGGAATATCGGCGCGATGAAGGTGGCGATGAAGCTGGAAATATAGGGAATCGACGCCATGATCCCGGCGACCGGAATAAAGATCGGGCCAATGCTGTGCAGCCCCGCAGTGAACTCCTTGCCGAGCGCCGACTCGGCGTCGACGATCGAGGCGATGGCGCCAATCACGGCGCAGGCCATGATCAGGTAAATGATGTACGTGCCGATGTTTTCCATGATTGCTGCCTCTTCTCTTGTTCGGTTTATTGGCAGTTGGACAGGGATGCTGCAGGGCGACGCCGAAGCGCAAGGCTGGCGCCGGCTCCGGGGGCGGGATTGTTGTGAGGGACGCTTGCCGGAGTGATAGGCAAGGTACGGCGGCGGGCGCCGTTCTGTACATATACCGGGGGGTATAGGAGGGGGGATGAAATTTTGCTGGAATTGCTGGCGATGAGGCCGGCCGCAACAACCCTGTTGCCGGCCGGCCGCTATCGCTGGCTACGTCAAAGCGCAGCCTTTACCTGCAATCCAAACACCAGCGCATTATCGATATCACTGCCCGAGAAAGCCCCCGGTTCGATGATGTACTGCACATCCGGGCGCAGCATCAGCCATGGGGTCGCCTGGTAGCCGTAGCTCAGTTCGATCAGGCGCTCGGCGTTGCCCAGGTTGGGGAAGTCCTGGCCATTGGCGAGGGCGTTCTGTTCCTGCACTTCGCGGCTGCGTGGATTAGGCACCGCGCGGCCGAAACCGAGTGCCACCGTGTCATTGGGGCGGCTGGCGAACGGCTGCTTGAGCACCACGCCGGTGCTGTACCACTTGCTGAACGGCGACGCCGCCGAACTGGCCGCCGCAGCCTGGCCGAACACATGCAGGCTCTGGCCGGACAGCGCGCCGGACTGCCACACGGCCTGGTCCAGCAGCAGGTAATGGCCGCCGCGACCGGCGACTTCTTCGTTGCTGCCGATGCGCTTGGCGTCGGAGCTGTCGTAGTACCAGCCCAGTTTGTATTCGCCCGCCAGGCCATCGAGTTTCTTGTACACCAGCTCCACCGGCACTACGGTGCCGGTCTTGTGCTTGGGCATGACATGCCAGGCACGGCTGGAGTTGCCGTTGCTCTCCGGGTCGACGGCGAACGCCGCGACGCGTACCTGCCAGGCCGGGTTGAAGCTGTACTTCAGGCGCACGCCGAGGCGGGCGTTGGGGTAGTTGGTCCAGCCGCTGCCGCCAGACATGTTCAGCGGATGCCCGCAGAAACCGGCGTTCATGAAGTTGCACAGGATGCCGCTGTCGAGGCCGCCGAGGTCGTTGCCCATGGCCATGTAGCCGAGTTTCACGTCCAGCGCCGGGGTGAACAGGCTGCGCTCGTAGCTCAGCTCGGTAAGGCGGGTGTACAGGCCACCGAAGTTTTCCTGCACCGGCAGGCGGTTGCCGACCAGGTCGCCGGAGCCGTCGTTGCCGCGTCGGTCGTTGATGGTCAACTGCACCACGCCGGCGTTGTCGACGCCGTAGAGTTTATCCAGGTCGAAGCGCACGCCGAGCTTGAGGTTCTGCGAGTAACGCGCCGAACGCTTGAGGCCGCCATCGGCGTTGTACACGGTCTCGCCGCTGTAGTCGCCGGTAAAGCGGATGCCGTCGGTTTCCAGTTGGTTGCGCAAGCCGCCCCAGTCGCCGGTCAGGGTCGAGCGGTCGAACACATCGGAGGCGTTAGCGAAGGCGGGGGTCAGACAGCAGGCCGCCAGCAGCAGGGCAGCACGGCGGTCGGAAAGAACAGAAAACATGAAGGAGGTTCCCGGTAAAGCCAAAACAGAACGCGCGGCCTAGGCCGCGCGGGAAAACGCGCGCCCGCCGCAAGGGCGGGCGCGGGGTCAGGTCACGGCAGGGCGTAGGAGATGACGTAGTCGCCGCGGTCGGTCGACTGACGCGCACCACCGGCGGTGATCACCACGTACTGCTTGCCGGTCTTCGGCGAGACATAGGTCATCGGGCCGCCCTGGCTGCCCACCGGCAGACGGGATTTCCAGATTTCCTTGCCGTTGCCGCTGTCGAAGGCGCGCAGGTAGAAGTCCTGGGTGCCGGCGATAAATACCAGGCCGCCCTGGGTCGACAGGGTGCCGCCAAGGGTCGGCAGGCCGATCGGCAGCGGCAGGTGCATGCGGATGCCCAGCGGGCCGGTGTCTTCCACGGTGCCGACCGGGACCTGCCAGGCAACCTGACGGGTCTTCATGTCGATGGCGGTCAGGGTGCCGTAAGGCGGGGCCTGGCACGGAATGCCGGCAACCGACAGGAAGCGGTTCTTGTTCACCGCATATGGCGTGCCTTTGAGCGGTACCGCGCCCATGCCGGTGTTCAGCGCTTCACCACCACCGGCGGCCTTGCCCTGGTTGGCCGACGGGATCATCTGGATCCACAGGCCCAGGCGCATGTCGTTGACGAAGATGAAACCGTGCACCGGATCGGTGGACAGGCTGCCCCAGTTCATCCCGCCGAGGGAGCCTGGGAAACTCAGCGACAGGTCGGTGCCCGGAGCGGTGTAGAGGCCGTCGTAGCGCATTTTCTTGAAGTCGATGCGGCACAGCAGTTGGTCATACGGGGTGGCGCCCCACATGTCCGACTCGGTCAGGGTTTGCGCGCCGATCTGCGGCATGCCGACCGAGCGTGGCTGGGTGGCCGAGTACTGCTCGTCGGGGATGCCGGCGGCTTTCACCGGGACTTCTTCGACCTTGGTCAGCGGCTGGCCGGTGGCACGGTCGAGCACGTAGATCTGCCCGGCCTTGGTGCCGATGACCAGCGCAGGGACGGTGTTGCCATCGTCCTTGGTGAAGTCGATCAGGCTTGGCTGCATCGGCAGGTCGAAGTCCCAGAGGTCGTTGTGCACGGTCTGGTAGACCCACTTCTCGGCGCCGGTGCTGGCGTCGACCGCGAGGATCGAAGCGCCGTACTTGTGGTTCAGCGCGGTACGCTCGGCACCATAGATGTCGGTGGACGAACTGCCCATCGGCAGGAACACGGTGTTCATCGCCGGGTCGTAGGACATCGGCGCCCAGCTGTTCGGCGTGCTGCGCACGTAGGTGCTGTCGCCGTTCGGCGCCTGCTTGTCTTCCGGGTTGCCCGGGTCGAAGGCCCAGCGCATGGCGCCGGTGATCACATCGAAGCCACGGATCACGCCGCCGGGCATGTCGGTCTGCACGTTGTCCGCAACGCGACCGCCGACCACCACGGTGGTGCCGGCCATCAGCGGTGCCGAGGACAGTTGATAGTAGGAATCGGGCACGTCGCCCAGGCCGGCCTTGAGGTCAACCTGGCCGTTGTTGCCGAAGCCCTGGCAGAACTCGCCGGTATCGGCGTCGACTGCGATCAGGCGGGCGTCGATGGTGTTGGTCAGCAGGCGACGCTGGCAGTTGGCGCCGGCCGCAACCGTTGCCGCGATGATCGGCGAACTGTTGGGCTGGGTCGGCTGCGCGACGGCCTGGGTGGCGTCGAAATAGGCCATGCCGCGGCAACGCTGCCAGACCTTGGACTGGGCGTTGATCTGGTTTTTCCAGAGCTCTTTGCCGGTGTCGGCGTCCAGTGCGATCAGGTTGTTGTGCGGGGTGCAGATGAACACCTTGTCGCCGATCTGCAGCGGGGTGAGCTGGTCTTCGGCACCGTTGCCGTCGCTGATGGCGACGTCGCCGGTCTGGTAGGTCCAGGCCACTTTCAGCTTGTTGACGGTGTCGCGGTTGATCTGGTCAAGCGCGGCGAAGCGGCTGCCGCCCTCGGTGTTGCCGTAGTGGGCCCAGTCTTTTTGCGCCTTGGCCGGGTCCACCGGGGTCAGGCCCGGACCGTTGCCGTTGGCGGCGACGGTTGGGTGCGCGACGAACATATTGCCAACCGCCCACACCAGCGCGATCGCCAGCACGCCCGCGACGCCGTAGGCACCGCGCCCGGCGGTACCGCCAGAAGCGCGCACCAGCGTCGGATAGACCAGCGCGACGACGAAGCCGATGGCGCTGAACATGAACAGGCGGGAGAACATCGGCCAGAAGCTACGGTCGGTGTCCACCAATGCCCAGACGGCGGTGCCGACCAGGAACGCGGCGAACAGCCAGGCACCGGCCGCTTTGCGCAGGGCGATCAACACCCCCGCGACCGCCATGGCCAGGCCACCGATCAGGAAGTACCAACTGCCGCCCAGAGAGGTCAGACGAACCCCGCCCGCGGCCAGTGCAAGGCCGAGCAGGGCGACGACCACGCCCAGCCCGATGAGGATGAATTTGCTGAGGCCAGAGGCCTGAGAAGGTTGTTTCATGCGGAACATCTCGCTGTGTGAATGCGGGCGATTATACGCTTAGCTAGCTAATTAACTAGGTGGTCCATTAAAAAAGCTGCGACAAATGCACGCAATTGGTCGACTTGACAAAGGGGAGATTAGACGGCGGCGGGGTGGTTTGCTGGTTGGCGCTTGCCAATGGTGTTGCGGCGTTGTTGAGATCGAGCGCCGCTGGTGCGGCGCATCGCGGCTAAAGCCGCTCCTGCAATTTTGCAACGTGCCATGGTCTGGGGGGCAGGCTGGAGAGGGGGCGTCAACGGCTTCAGTTCGAT
This sequence comes from Pseudomonas sp. Marseille-P9899, assembly GCF_903166565.1. Classification (NCBI taxonomy): domain Bacteria; kingdom Pseudomonadati; phylum Pseudomonadota; class Gammaproteobacteria; order Pseudomonadales; family Pseudomonadaceae; genus Pseudomonas; species Pseudomonas sp. Marseille-P9899. The sequence goes on along the minus strand of NZ_CAESCG010000001.1, from coordinate 1,792,116 downwards.
CGATGAAGCCACTCCTCCCGCGTCATCTCCCACACCTCTTTCAGCATGGCGCCTGACACGAAACGTCCTTCCTGTGTCGCCACCAACCGCATCCGCTCGCGAATGGAAACCTTGCGCGAGCCCTCGTTCTCCACCGCCTTAGGCACTTGCATGACAGGCCGCCCCAGAGTCTCGAACCAATAAGCATTGATCACCTCGCACGCCTCCCGCATGTAGCCCTGACCCTGCCATTGCGGCGCGAGCCAAAAGCCGCGGTTGTTGCCGGGCTCGTCGTACAGGCAGATGCTGCCGATCTTCTGCTCAGGCTCCGCCGCGAGACAAATCATCCAGTGCCATACGCGACCTGCGGCAATGGCGGGGAGGGCGATGTCGCGGACGTAGGTCAGCGCACCGTCATCGGGATAAGGCCAGGGCACGCGGCTGTCTAGGTAGCGAACCACTTCCCAATGGGGAAAGAGCTGCTGAATGGCGGAGGCGTCGGCCAGTTGCAGCGGGGTCAGTAGCAGACGGGCGGTTTTGAGGATGGGGGTGCTGTGCATGGCGCAGGATCCTTTGCGGGGGCGAGGGGTAGTTTCGCAACGCAAGGGCGGTGATGTCGAGGGGCCACTTGACATCACCGAAGGGGTGGCGGCTATGCGCAGGTTGGTAGACCGGACCTAGGCACCCGGCGCGCGCGAAGGCGCCCTGTGCATAGCCGCCATGAAGGTGTGAGCTACTTTACTGAGCAGTCACCGTCCACGTCCGGTCCAGGTTGTAAGTAACGTTGAATGTGCTTTCTCCGGTGCTGGCATCGCAGACAGCGGCGCCCTCGGCTGCGATAGGGAAGTTGAGCCAGGCGCCTTGTTGGAATGCTCCGATCTGCACGTAGAACTGCAGGTTTGGTTGGCAGTCAACGGTCAGGTTGGGCGCTGCCTCGAGCAGGCTTGATATGGCTATGGAACCATCGCGGGGAAATTTGACGGCCAGGCCGATATTGATAATTCCGTTCGTCTCGGCGTCGTAGGCAGGCGTGACGATTCTAAATGCACCTGGCATCACGCCTGCTTGCGGGTAGGCGGGCGACAGGCCCAACGGATTGACGCTCAAATTGGTCGAATTGTTGTCCGAAGGGCCTGCTGGCAGGGCCAGCTCGATCGGCTGGCTGGAGGTGATGCCGTTGAACGGGATGTTCGTTGCGGCTGTCGGAAGTTCGGTCTGGGCACACGCGTAGTACTGTTGCGAAACGCAGAATGTCAGCACCGATCCCGAGCTCGCGTAAGCCGGCAAATTTGCCTGGAACAGGGAGTGTGACTGCGCCGCCCCAACGGTAGAACTGATCGGCGCCTGGAAGAAAAAGAAGCCCTGGCCTGAGTCTGAATTGTTGGTGACATTGATGGTGTAGTAGGTGCTCATAAGACTCCCCTTCAGGATGGATGGTTGCTCGCTGATATGTTGGGTTTCTTTTCTTGCCGGGTTCGGCTGCCGGATGGCGGGGCGTCGCGCGGTTGCAGCGGGAGCAGCAGGCGCGCTGTCTTGAGGGCTGAGACGCTTTCCATGGCAGAGGATCCCTTGTGTGAACGAGAGGCAGTGTGGCAAGGCGAAGGGGCTGATGTCGAGTGGCCATCTATCGATCCTGCGACGGGTCAAGCTGCGCCCCGGTAATCTGCCTCCAGCATCCGTCGCGCAAACGCGATCACAGCATCTCAAGGGCTCACCCTGTATCCTGACCGCGTCATATCGCTACCAAGGACCCTGGTATGTCGCTTCCAAGCGAACTAAATGCGTTCTCCGATACAGACTCGTTTTTCATGAGGCAGGCGCTCGATCAAGGACGACGCGCGCTTCCTGATTGTCTGCCCAACCCTCCCGTCGGATGCGTCATCGTGCGCCATGGCTCCGTCATTGCCAGTGGCTACACCCAGTCACCAGGACAGCATCACGCAGAAGCGATGGCCCTTTCACAATTGGAGCAGGGGCTCGATGACCTGACGGCTTACGTCACGTTGGAGCCTTGCTCTTTCGCCGGCCGGACACCTTCATGCGCCCTGGCGTTGATTGCCACACGTATCGCGCGGGTGCATGTCTCGATGCTCGATCCCGACCCCCGTAATGCCGGAGCCGGCGTTGCCATGCTCCGACAAGCTGGAATTGAGGTCACGGTAGGGTTGCTTGAAGACCAGGCTCGTCGGGACCTGGGCCCGTACTTGCACCGCGAGCAGCCCCTCAAAGCCCTGTCCATCGTGAGCCCCAACGGCGGGCGCATTGCATCTGGCCAGAAAACCCTCGAAGTGCGCCGCTGGCACCCGCATCTGGACCCAAACGAGGACCTGCTGATTGTTGAAAACGAGCGCTTCCTTCACGCAGATGGCGATGAAGACGATGGTCATGCCGTCGCGATCGTTCGGGTCAGGGCGGTTCGCCCTTTCGTTGAGGCCGACATCCCGGCCGCCTGCGCCAGCAGTTACGCGCAGGGCTGGCTTGCCTGGGAACTGATCGATGTCCGGCCAATCACGCCGCCGGTGCCGGTCCGGGCAGCGCGGGGCATTTACGAAGTGGATTTCTCTGGCTTGAGCCATTGCCTGTCTTCGTAAAATGTTTCGCTCTTGAACTCAATCGCACAAAAAGCCTCTGTCGAATGACAGACTTACGCCACTTTCACTTTTTACAGAGATCACCATGCTTCGTGTTTTCGAACGACGCCTCGACCCGTTTCCCCCTGACGAACTACCTCCGCCCCCCGTCGGCCTGATGCGTTTCCTGTGGGCCTGCACGCGCGGCGCCCGTGGCTACATCCTTCTCTTCGCGCTGCTGAGCGCCGCAGTGTCGATCTACGAGGCCTGGCTGTTTGCCTTTCTTGGCCAGGTCGTGGACTTGCTTTCGGCCTGGAAGGCCGGCGGCGCTGAAGCGGGGCAGGAAAGCCGTGTGTTGTGGGGGATCGCCATCGTGCTGGTCACCAGCATCGGGATCGTGGCGCTGCGGACCATGGTCCAGCACCAGGTCCTGGCGATCAATTTGCCGTTGCGGCTGCGCTGGGACTTCCACCGCCTGATGCTGCGGCAGAGCCTTTCCTTCTTCTCCGACGAGTTTTCTGGCCGCGTCACCACCAAGGTGATGCAGACCGCCTTGGCGGTGCGCGAGGTGTTGTTCACCCTGATCGAAATCCTCCCCGGTATCGGCGTGTATTTCATCGCGATCATCGCCCTGGCCGGCGGCTTCGCCCTGAAGCTGATGCTGCCGTTTCTTGCCTGGATTGTCCTGTTCGGGCTGGCCATGCTGTATTTCGTGCCGCGCCTGGGCAAGGTCGGGCAGGAACAGGCCAACGCGCGCTCATCCATGACCGGTCGGGTGTCGGACGCGTACACCAACATCACCACGGTGAAGCTGTTCTCCCACTCCAAGCGCGAGGCGCACTTCGCTCGCGCGGCGATGGAAGACTTCAAGGAAACCGGCTTTCGCCAGATGCGTCTGGTCAGCTTGTTCGAGATCGTCAACCAGACGCTGGTGGTGGGCTTGATCCTCGGCGCCGGCGGTTATGCACTGTGGCTGTGGCACCAGGGCGATGTCGGTACCGGCGCGGTGGCGGCGATCACCGCCATGGCCTTGCGCATCAATGGCATGTCGCACTGGATCATGTGGCAGATGACCTCGCTGTTCGAAAGCATCGGCACCGTGCAGGACGGCATGCAGACCCTGACCCAGGGGCCCAAGGTGGTGGATGCGCCGGACGCGGGCCAACTGGTCACCAGCGGCGGTGCGGTGAGTTTCGATAACGTCAGTTTCAACTACGGCGGCGAGCGTCAGGTCCTTGATAGCCTGAGCCTGACTATCCGTCCGGGTGAAAAGATCGGCCTGGTGGGCCGTTCCGGAGCGGGCAAATCCACCCTGATCAATCTGCTGCTGCGCTTCTACGATGTGGACAGCGGCGCGATCCGCATCGACGGGCAGGACATTTCCCGGGTCACCCAGGACAGCCTGCGCAGCGCCATCGGCATGGTCACCCAGGACACCTCGCTGCTGCACCGCTCGATCCGCGACAACATCGCTTATGGCCGTCCCGACGCGACCGATGCGCAAATCCGCGAGGCTGCGGCCAATGCCCAGGCTGCGGGCTTCATCGACCAGCTCAGCGACCGGCAGGGCCATACCGGCTATGACACCTTGGTCGGCGAGCGCGGTATCAAGCTGTCGGGCGGACAGCGGCAACGTATCGCCATCGCCCGGGTGATGCTCAAGAACGCGCCGATCCTGTTGCTCGACGAAGCCACCAGCGCCCTGGATTCGGAGGTCGAGGTTGCCATTCAGGAAAGCCTCGATGAAATGATGCAGGGCAAGACGGTGATCGCCATCGCCCACCGACTGTCCACCATCGCGGCCATGGACCGGCTGATTGTCATGGATAACGGGCGGATCATCGAACAGGGCACCCACGCTCAATTGCTCGAAAAGAACGGCACTTATGCGCGGCTTTGGCAGCACCAGAGCGGTGGATTCCTGGGCGAGGATCAGGGTGTGGTCGAGGCGGTCGACTAGAAAACAAGCGGGGCGTCGATAGCTGCGGCTCAGGCTGGCAGCTATCGGTCGCCCTTCAGCACTCGCTCCTGTTCAGTCAACCAGCTCGACGTAGCTCGACTCTCCGCCCCCGGATGCCCCCGACAGCCAGCCCCAGACAAAGCTCAGCGTGGTCCGCCCTGTGTCATCGACCCCCACCGTCCCCCGCGACCAGCCGGCAAGCATTTCACCCTCTGTGGTCAGGCAGTGGAACAGCAGTTCGATACTGTCGGGCCCTGTCACCCGGCCAACCTGATTGCCGATGCGAATCCGCCCGCCCTGATAGGTGCTGGAAATGCCGTTGTCCTCGACCAGGTAATGAAACACCGTGCCGCTGCCGGAGAGTCCGCTGGCATTGGCGGCGACGGCGAAGCGGCGGTTGTGCAGGCGGTCGCGGAGTTGGGGGAAAGCGCTATCCATGAATGACGTGTCCTTGGTGGTCTGTGCTGTGGGTGATCAGAGCATGAAATGCTTGTGCGGGAAACCTGTGGCTTGTCCCGTAAAAAATTAACCGGTGTTGTTGAGCCCGGGCCTTGTATGCAGGTCGGCCGATGCGTCTCGACTGGCAATGCCCCGTTCGGCATACTTCCTGCCCGGAAATGCCCGATCCTACGTAGCCATGGAGAAAGTGAGGCGTGCTGCTGATTCGTGATTCACAGATGGCGATCCTGGCGCAGCCGGTCTACCGTGCAGCGGCGCTGCGCATCGCCCAGGCGGCGATCGAACACTGGCCGCAAAAACTGGGCAAGGTGAGCGCTGAAGAGCTGGTCCCCCGAGTCCTCGCCAGCATGGATGAAGCCCGCGAGTGCGGGATGGGCAGCGAGGAAGAGTTCATGCGCTTCTTCAATTTGCAACTGGCCTTGGGCGAGCGCTTTCACTTGGCGCCGGAAGGCGAGTGGGCCCGGCGCATTCTTCGCAACGAACGCCTGACCTTCGCCACCAGACTGGACCAGCTCACCGACGGTGCCGCGCAGCGCCTGAGGGCAAGGGCGTGAGTGCCTGGGACAGTCAGCCGGGTGTGTATGAAGACGTACCACCCGTTCGCGCTACGGATTCGTTGCAGGCGATGGATTCCGCCGCCAGGACGACCCGGGGCGCGAGTGCGACGCTGGAGCCGGTGTTGCCGTGCCAGCAGGGCAAGGTCTGGCTGGAACTCACGGTGCTGGACAACAGCGGACAACCCGTCGCGCAGGCCGATTGCACGCTGAAAATTCCCCAAGGCGACGGTCTGACGCAAAAGACCGACGACAAGGGCTACGTGAAGTTCGAGGGCATCAGTGCCGACCCTGAGACATTCACGGTCAGGGTGGAAGCATCCGACAGTACCGAGGGCGCTTACGCGATCAGCGTCGTGCCCAGAACGCGGAGTGCTGTGGCGCCGACGCAGGCTGACGACCCGGAGCAGGAAGACAGATACTTCGAGCCCCCCTGGGAGCGCGATTCGCTCATATGGTCAGAGTAAATCTCACCGGCAGGTGATCGCTGACTCCTGCGCTCCACAGCACCACGCGAAAGATGGCGTTCCATTCCTTCTGGGTAATGGTGTTCACAGCGGCGGCTTTCGGGACATAAGTGGCGTGTTCGACGACCAGATCGGCCACCGCTAGGTTGGTGATGTCAGTGCCCTGGAAGCCGTTGGTGAATACGTGGTCGAAAGCATTGCGCTTCCACTCATCCTTTAAATCGTCGTCCGCATTGCCGCCAGCGAAAACGGCAAGGCTGCTCCTGGGGTTGGCTGGCATGTGCCTCACAAACGTTGTCGCCATGCTGGTGAAGGCCTGATGATCATCCTTGGTGGCGCAGCACGTTCGGTCACAGACGTTGTAGTCGCCCACCAGCACGGTGTTGGTCTGCAGCCGCTCGGTAGTGATTTCCCGCAGGTCGTTGAGTTTCTTGACCATCAGGATATTGGCGTTGTTGACATAGTTCTTGCCCGCCTGCGGCGGAGCGTGCAGGGCCACCAGAAAGAACCCTGGATAGCAGCTCGCCTCGAATGTCAGGTTGAAGGTGCCCGATGCCGTCGGCGTGCCCTCGAGGAGGCCCGACCTGGACAGTTCCAGCCCGGCGGGCAGCATGCTCGAGGTGGTCCAGGCGGTTGGCCGATATCCGCCCGTGGCGCCCAGCTCCACGAAGTAAGGCTGGTTTTCCGTGCCGTCCGGCAAGTGGGGCGTGGTGATGGTCAAGGCGTTCGTCACGGTAATGGTGCAGGTCTGGGTTGCCTTGACCAGGTTGTCATCGGTGACTTCGATATCGAACGTCTGCGTGGTGGCTGTGTCGTCCACGTTGCCGTAAATCACGCCGTCGTTTGTGTCGATGCCCAGCCCTGAGGGTAATGCCCCCGCGATGCTCCATTTCGGGGTGCCCCGAACCCATTCGGCTCGCGGCTCGAACAGGTAGTAATTGTTCTGCGAAGTGCTCGGCAGCGCCGCGGACGACGTGAGGGCAATGGTCTTGACCTCCAGCGTACAGCTTTGCGAACGGGTAGCCGAGGAGTCCGTTGCTTCTACATCGAAGGTGAAGATGCCAGTAGCGGGAGGCGTTCCCTGAAGGGCGCCCGTGGCGGTAGTCAGGTTCAACCATACGGGCAGCGTCGAGCCGGTCTTCACCTTCCAGGTCACTGCGCCTGTGGCACCGTCACTGGCGAGCAGCGTGTTGTAGGCCTCAGCGCAAGTCGCTGTTGGCAGCGCGGCGGGGGAGGTGATAGTCAGCACCGAAGCGGGCACGACAGGTGCTGGCGCCGCCTTGATGGTCAATGTCGTGACCCAATTGGTTGTCTCGGCCACTGCCGTTACTTCGCGGAACTTCATCAGGTAGGGGTTGCGCCCCTGGAAGTTCAACTTTGCTCCCGTAAGGTCGCAGTGTTTTATCTGGCCGGGGTGAACATCCTTCCACGGCGGATTCACCGGGCGAGGTTCGGGGCAGACCACATCCAGGTTCGGGCCGTCGATCGCAACTTTGCTTGAGTCGTAATACACAGCGACACAATCAACCCGGGTGTCGTTACTGGACATCAGGGGCGGCACCATCTTCCAGTTGCCACTTTTCAACGACAGCCAGTCGAACAGCGTCAGCATGGCCTTGTAACCCGAGCCTTTACTTACCACTTGTCCCAGCTTGCCTTTGCTCACACCGGGTTTGGGTTCAATGATGACGAAGATGTCGCATAGCTGGTTTACGCCGTCATACAACTGCTCCTGGATCTTGTTGCAGTTCTTGGTGTAGCGCGTATTGGCAAAGTCCTTGATGTTCCAACTGATGATTCGCAGATCGGTCATTGGTTCGGCTTCCTTGGCACAGGCCTTCTGCGACGAGCAAGAGGTCTTGGCCAACTGACCACGCCCGCCTGGTTCAGCACGATCGGCCCGTCGGGTGTGTCGTCATCTTCGTCGCCCTCTGCGCTCATGTCTTTTGCCTGGTAAAGCGGCTGCATCGACAGCCGGGGTTTCCAGTCGGGCGGCAGAAACTCTATTCGGTAATCGGCAATGCCAATCATCTCCGGGTCGGGCTCGGGCATTTTGATGTCAAGTGTCGCCAGGAGGTTTTCAGGGGGCACACCATCACCGTCTGCGGTCAGGGCGACCTCGGTTCCCCAGGTAATGCTCACCGGCATCTTGAGGCCTGCGATGCTGCCAACCCCCTCGGCCCAGAGCGAGGCGGCGTGCTTCGTGTCCGGAGCGCCTACGTTGCAGTGGAGTTCCATTTGCTCCAGATCGACCCGTACGCCGCCCGGCGAGACAGATGCACCCGTATTCAGGAGCGCCAACTGAATCGACAGGCTATAGAGCGTCTGTGTGTACAGGTCGTAGAAGTACTCCATGGAGGTGATGTGGTACTTCCAGTCCTCCACGTTGTTGATGACTGAGGCGAAGGCGTCCTGGGTCGCCGAATTGCCAGCGAACAGCGGTTTCAGCTCGCCGAGCGTCCAGGGAAGGCGGTATTGGGTGCCCGCCAGACGAAATGCGATCACTTCATTGTCGGCAGGTACTTCCGCCCATAGGGGCACATAGTTGTTGTCGGCCCAGACCTGGCCGCCAAGATTGAGCTGTGCGAAGGGGGCCGGTTCTCCGTGGACCTTGGTTTCAGCCTCGTCCTCTTCCTCCTCGCTGGAGGGTTGTTCCGGAGTCTTGGTGCTGATATCGAAGAAACAGCCTTGTAGTCGTATCGTCGCGCCGAGCTCAACCTGGAAGAAGGGAAAGCTCTTCAGATACATCGGCACCCAATTGAAGTCGCCATCCAGCAAGAGCCCGTACATGTACAACGGTTCCGGGCCTTTGATTATCTTTTTGAGGTTATCGCCAGGTATGGCCTTCAAGATCATGCTGACGCCAGCCTTGAGGGAGAAACAGATGTTCCCGTGGCAAAACGACGATGCCGTCGAGCTGCAGACTATGACGGGTTCGTCCAAGGCGATATTTTCCAGTTGCGGTTGCCAGGTGTCGCTTGCCCACTGCTCAAGGAAGCCCTCACCGTCGGTGCCTTCAATGACCAACGTGGTCACCGGGCCGAAGACGTTCTCCGTGAACTCGATGTGTACCCGTAAAAGCGTGCCCTTGTAATTGACTTCGGCATCGACCCTTACAGTGGTTACGTCCAGGCCGGACTCGCCATCACCCATAAGGGTTTCTTCTGCGTTGGAACTGCGAGCTACCCAGTTGAACAGCAGCGGTTGACCTTCCTCCAGATCGGTATCGTCATCCAGAGTGTAGGGGATTTCCGATCTGTGCTTCTTTCGTGGCTGATCCTCGATGTCCTCGTCATCATCGTAGAAAGCCGACTCTGTCTTATCGACGTTCAACGATGTGAGGACAGCATCCGCCCCAATAAACCAGGCCGCATATTCCGCCACAGACGCCAGGTTTTCATCCTTGAGGTCCGCCTGGTCGGCATGACGAAAGTGATTGTAGATCTGCATCAGTTCGACGGACACGGGACTCTCCTGTTGGCTGTGTGGAGGGAGGGACGATGCTTTTGGGGACTTTGGAAGCGCTTTTTTTCAAAGACTATCCGGGTCTCCGAAGAGCATTTTGACAGGGCTCCAGGGCGGTATGTCCGGCTTGCAAAAGCTGAAATGCAGCCCCGGAAATTCCCTTCCATACCGCCAACAGAATGCGTGATCGAGAATGGCGATTTCTGACAGATGTCGGGGTGGTGCACAGATGTTGCCCGACAGGACGAATTGACTTTTCAGTGGCAGGAAGCAGACCAGGTCACGCATCCATCGCGGGGTTTGAAACGGTGTAATCCCTGACATGATCAACTCGTCCAGCTTCTATCCTTGGCAGGGTATTGCTCCTTGCGCGTATTTTCCAGTATTGCTGTCTGAAAGTTCAGCGCGTTGGATGGCAGCATTTCCGGAATGCCTCGATACCTCCCGCATACCGCGTAAGTAAGTGGCACGCCAAGTCTGTTTTGGCTCTAAAGCGGCTTGCCGACATGCCTCAAAATGGTCGATGCCGGCCTGTTTGGGACGCGCAATCAGGCTTTTGACGCAAAGTAATAGTTACCTGCGCTCAACCTTCCCCATCAAGCAGGCGCCAGGCCAGCGCCTGGCCTTCGACCAGGGTCGGCGCGGTTCGGTAGCGGACTCCAAAGACCTGCTCGCCCATTTGCCCCATCTGGTCGAAGTGCGACCGCCGTACGGCATCGTCGAGCACGCTGATGATGCCGCGGCACAACCCGGCGAAGGCCACCTTGTGCTGCTTGAGCCACTGGGTGCGCAGCTTGCGGTCCGGGTGCGGTTCGTCGTCCGCCGGTTCCCGGTAGATCAGCACGAACGGCTCGCCGCGTGCCATCAGGGCATCGAGCTCCTGCGCCCACTGCTGGCTGTAACCCGGTGCCACCACGTGCGGTTCGATCAGGCAGAGGGGGAAGGTGCGAATGTCGTGGACCTTGAAGTCTTCAGTGTTCATTTCGATCTCGTTCAGGTGAAGGGATGGACGCAGTGACTCGTCCAGCCAGGCTCAGGCCGTGGTGCTGTGCCCACGGCGCAGGTGCCAGTAGCGGGTGCTTTGCTGCTGCGCCCAGAAGCGCGCGTACAGTCCCCCGGCCGCCAGCAGTTGGGGATGGGAGCCGCGCTCGACGATGGTCTGCTGGTCCAGCACCAGGATCTGCTGCACATCGGTGAGGGTGTACAGGCGGTGGGCGATGACGATGACTGTCTTGTTGCGGGTCAGTTCGTTCAGGGCCTGGGTGACGGCGGCTTCGTTGTTGCTGTCCAGCGCCGCAGTGGCCTCGTCGAGAATCACGATCGGCGCGTCCTTGAGCAGGGCCCGGGCAATCGACAGGCGCTGGCGCTCGCCACCGGACAGGTTCAGGCCTTCGCCCAGACGGGTCTGGTAGCCGTCGGGCAGGGCCATGATGAACCCGTGGCAGCAGGCGGCGCGGGCGGCGGCTTCGAGTTCGATTCGGGTAGCTTCGGGGCGGGCGATGCGCAGGTTGTTCTCGACCGTGTCGGCGAACAGGTGGGTGTCCTGGAACACGAAGGCGATGCGTGCCAGCAGGTCTTCCTGGCGCATCTGGCGCACATCGACGCCACCAATCAGCACCTGACCTTCGTCGGCGTCATGAAAGCGCGCGAGTAGATGCGCCAGGGTGGTCTTGCCGGCGCCGCTGGCACCGACCAGCGCGGTGATGCTGCCGGCCGGTGCGTCGAAGGAGATGTCTTGCAGGACCAGTGCGCCACCTGGGTGGGTGAAGCGCAGGTTGCGCACCTGGATGCCGTGGGCCTGAGGGAGGCGGGCCTCGCTTGGCTCTTGCAGGCAAGGGGCCTGCAACAGCGTTTCGATGCGCTCAAGGCTCCTGCGGTAGAACGCCAATTGCGCCATGAGCGTGGCCGATTCGCCGAGCATGGCGAAGAAACGGTGCGCCAGCACCAGCATCAGAATCAGCATGGGTTGCGCCAGCTCGCCCTGTACCGCCAGGTACACCGCCAAGGCGAGCAGACCGAGCAGGCCGATATCCAGCAGCACGGCAAAGCCCACCGCCAGTAGCCCTGCCAGCACCTCGATGCGGATAGACAGCCGGCGCAGGTGCTGCATCGACGCTTCCAGCGCGCCGAAGCGCTCGGCCGACAGGCCGAAGGCGCGGATCACCTTGATGCCCTGAACGAACTCCAGCAGTTGCCCGGCCAGGGTCGCGCGCTGGGCATGCTTGGCCTGGCTAATGGCCGCGAAGCGCCGGCGCAGGGTCGTGACCAGAAGGCTGCCTGCGGTTGCCGCAGCCAATGCGGCCAGGCCCAGGCGCCAGTCGATCAGCAGCATCAGCGCGCCGGTGAGGGCGGCGATGCCGAGGCGGCCGAAGAGCTCGCCAGTCAAGTGAGTGAAGACTTCCTCGACCTGGGTGGCGTTCTCGCCCAGCACCGCGCTGAGTTCACCGCTGCGGTTGCGGTTGTAAAAACCCAGGGGCAGGCGGCGCAGGTGCGCGGCCAGTTGCAGGCGCAGGTCGCAGAGCATGCCGGTGCCGCCGAGGAAACCGTCGAGGTTGGAGGCCAGGTTGCAGACCAACTGCAAGGTCAGGCTGGCCAGCAGGATCAGCGTCAGCCCTATCAGCAGCGTACCGTCGAGGCGGGCGGCGAAGATCTCGCGCAGGGCGATGTACAGCACGGCGTAGGGCACGCTGGCGAACAACGCCTCGCCAAGGCGCCAGCCAATGCTGCGCCACACCCGCCGGTTGTCGGCGCTTTGGGTAATACGGAAAACCGCCAGGAGCATGTTCATGGGCGTGCCGCTTCCAAGCTGTGGTGGTGGGTCGGTTGCTGGCCCAGACGCCATTCGGCGTGGGCCTGCTGGGCTTGCCAGAGGTGCTGGTAGAGGGGGGCGTCGGCGAGCAGTTGGGCGTGGATGCCGCGGGCGCGGATACGTCCGGCGTCCAGCAGCAGGATCTGGTCGGCTTCGACGACGCTGGCGAGGCGGTGGGCGATCAGCACCACCGTACGCCCTGCGGTCAGGGTGGCCAGGGCTTGGAGGATCAGCGCTTCGTTCATGGGGTCGGCGAAGGCGGTGGCCTCGTCGAGTACCACGATCGGAGCGTTGCGGACCAGGGCGCGGGCGATCGACAGGCGCTGGCGCTCGCCACCAGACAGCCGCGCACCGCGCTCGCCGAGCAGGGTCTGGTAACCCTGGGGCAGGGCCTGGATGAAGTCGTGGGCCTGGGCGGCCTTGGCCGCTTCGATGACCTGGGCTTCGTCGATATCGGCGCGGCCCAGGCGGATGTTGTCGAGCACGCTCTGGTTGAACAGGTGCACCTCCTGCATCACGTAGGCCACCTGGTCGTGCAGTTCGCCCAGCGGCCAGGCGCGCACGTCGCGGCCCTGCAGGACGATGCGGCCTTGCCTGACGTCCCAGAAGCGCAGCATCAACTGCGCCAGGGTCGACTTGCCGGCGCCGCTGGGCCCGACGATGGCGGTCAAGCTGCCGTGGGGCAGGCTGAAACTGATGTCGTGCAGCACCGGGACGCCCTCGTCGTAGGCGAAGTCGACCTGCTCGAACGCCAGTGCGGCGCTGCTGGCGATGCCGGGTGGCGCCTCGCCCTCGGCCAGTTCGGGGGCGCGCAGCAGGGTCTGCACGCGGGTATTGGCCGCCTGCACCAGACGCATCAGATTGCCGAAGAACGCCAGGGCAAACAGCGGCCGGGTGATCCCCAGGCCCAGCAGCAGGCACAGGGTGAAGGCTTGCAGCGACAGGCTGCCTTGCAGATAGAAGTAGCCGCCTATGGGCAGGATGAACAGGCTGTTGGCGCTGATCACCACGGTGAAGGCCGACCAGCCTGGCACGGTGCTGGCGACCATCCGCCCGATCACCGCCCGGTAGGCGTCGATGGCGCCTTGCAGGCGGCCGGTGGCGTTTTCGCCGCCCAGGTACGTCTTGACCACGGCGATGCCCTGCACATAGTCGACGATGCTTGCCGAAAGCTCGGCGTTGACCTCGCCGTATTCGGCTATCACCTGCGGGATGCGCTTGAACAGCACGGCCTGAACCGCCACCGCCAGGGGCACGGTGACCAGGGTCGCCAGGGCCATGCGCCAGTCGAGCCAGAACAGCGCCACGGCACTGGCCAGTGGCAGGGCCAGGGCGGCAGCGGTGTCGTTGAGGTGGTGGGCGATGAATTGCTCCAGGCGGTCGATATCTTCGCGCAGCACCTGGTTGGCGATGCTGGCGGTGCGCGCGTCGATCCAGCCCAGCGGTAGGCGGGTGAGCTTTTTGGCCAGGGCCAGGCGCAGTTCGTGGAGGCAGTCGAAGGCCGCCAGGTGCGACAGCACTCCGCCGGCGCACAGCAGCCCCCAGCGCAGCAGCATGGCCGCGCCGCACCAGGCCAGGATCGGCAGCACCTCGGCAAACGGGGCCGTATCACCTTGGGCGTAGCGCAGCAGTACCCAATACAGGGCGATCAGCGGGGTGATCGACAGCACGCCGGACAAGGCGCTGCACAAGGCTGCGACGTACAGTCGGCGGCGCTGGCCGCCGACCAGCGCGAGCAGGGCGGCGAAGCCGGTTTCGTGGGTGAGGGAGGGTTGGCTCATGGTCACTCCGCAAGCGTGTGTTCGGCCAGCCGGCGCAGCCGGGCCTGAAACGGTGGGCGTTGATCACGGCTGCTCATTGAGCCGCCTGCACGGCGGCGCTGGCGCGGGCCTGGCAACGTGGCGCCAGCACCAGAGCCAGCAGGGCCAGCACGCTGGCTACGGCGAAACTTGCGGCATAGCCGTAGTGATGGGTGAACTGGGTGGCGGCCAGGCCCAGCACCAGTGCACACCAGGCATCGGTACATTGCAGCAGCGAGTAGTCGGTGCCGGCCTGGGCGGGGGAGACCCAGTCCATCATCAGGCTGTAGAGCACCACAAAGCCCATCGCCATGCTCAGGCAGAACGCCAGGAAAATCGTCGTCAACAGGGCCTTGTCCGTGTTGCCCTGGCTTTCCAGGGCCAGGTAGCCCAGTTGCAGCAAGAGGTAGCTGAACAGGCTTGCCCAGACCATGCGCCGGCGACCTGCCCGCTCCAGCAGCAGACCACCCAGACAGGCGCCGGCGATGCCGGACAGGGCGATGCCGCTACTCGACAGCAGCCCGACCTGCAGCACATCGAAACCGCGGTCGACTAGGTAGGTGAGCATGATCGCGGTAAACCAGCGTACCGGTGCCTGGAAACTGACCACGCAGGCCATGCCCCAGCGCACCGCCGGGTTTTGCCAGGCGCGGCGCAGGCTGGGCGGCTCGGACGGCTGTTCGGCGCAGCGCGCCGGCAGCGGCAGGGCACGGCGGCGCAGCAGCAACGCCGGCACCGCACACAGGCCCAGCAGCGCGGCCAGGTACAGACTGGCGAGCGCCCAACCGACGCTGCTGGCCAGGGCCACCCACACACCGCCACCGAGGATGTATCCCAGGTAGCTGCCACCGATCTGCATGATGTTGCCCAGGCCGCGTTGGCGGCGGCTCAGGCTCAGCACCGCGGTGCCATCGGTGACGATGTCCTGGGTGACCATCACCAGCATCAGCACCCCAAGCAGGGCCAGCAGCGGGGTCATCGCGGTGGCGGGTGGCAACATGATTGCCAGCAGCGTGCCCAGTACCAGCAACCCTTGCAGGTTGTTGGCCAGACGCAGCCGGTCGCCGGTGCCGTTTCCGGCCACGCGGTCGGCGCGCGCGGCCCAGAGAAACTTGATGGCCGTGGGCAGGAACAGCAGCGACAGCAGGCCGATCTTGTCCAGGCCCACGCCCTGGGCGCGCAGCAGCACCGGCAAACCTTCGTGGGCCAGGCCGCTGAGCAGGCCCTGGCTTGCGTACAGCCCGCCGAATGCGGCGAGCAGTCCGGGCAGTCCGGCGGCGCGGCGTGCGGCGCTTGCCCGTGGGAGGGTGGACTCGTTCATGTCAGAAGCTCAGGTTCAGGCGCACGCCGGCCAGCCGCCCTTCGCCCACCTGGTAGGCGGTGCCGATCGGCGCACCGGCGTCGAAGGCATAGACGGCGTAGGTCTTGTCCGCGAGGTTGTCGACGTAGAAGTCGGTGGACAGGTTGCGGTTGACCTGCCACGACAGCCCCGCGTCGAGCAGCGAGTAGCCGCCCTGGACCAAGTTGTTGGCTTCGTCGAAGTAGGTCTTGCCGATGTAGGAGAGGCCGATGTGCGGGATGAGCGCCATGCCGTTGTCCAGGTTGAAGGCATACTCGGCGGCCAAATTGGCGGTGCTGCGCGGGGCGTAGGGCAGGATGTTGCCCGACAGGTCGTTGCTGGAGGTGCCGGTGGGATCCTGGTAGTGGCTGAACTCGGACTTGTTCACCGCCACTCCGGCCTTGATACGCAGCGCCTCGGTGGCCTGCCACTTGGCGGTCAGGCTGGCGCCGCGGGTGCGTGCATCGCCGACGTTCTGCAGGTACTGGCCCTGCACCGGGCCGACCGAGAGCTGGTAGTCCTTGATGCGCATCTGATAGGCAGCACCGGCCAGTTCCAGGCTGTTGTCGAACAGGTTGGCCTTGAAACCGACCTCGTAGTTGCGCGCTTTTTGCGGTGAATAGGCGAAGTCGATGTTCTGCGGGGTGACCGCGCGGGTGAAACCACCCGCCTTGAAGCCGGTGCTGTACAGGGCGTACACCGAGACGTCGTCGGTGAGCTTGTAGTTGATACCCAGCTTGGGCGAGGTGGCGTTGTCGCGCTTGTCGTTGTCCATCGCCAGGATGGCGAAGCGGGTATCGACATCGGTGCGCTGTTGTTCGAAGCGGATGCCGGGGGTGATGTCCAGGCGTTCGGTAGCGTGCCAGGTGAGCTCGCCGTAGGCGGCGTAGGAGCGGATGTCCTGGTGCGAGTCGAGCGCATATGCCGGGATCTGGCGCTTGAAGTCCAGGTCCTCGGCGTACAGGCCGGTCACGAAGTCCACGGCCTTGCCGGGTTCCTTGCGCGATGCCAGGCGCAGCTCCTGGGAGATCGTGCGCTGCTGCTCGGGGGTGTAGCTGCCGAACACGGTGCGCTGGTTGTCGCGGGTCTGGTAGCCGGTCAGAGCGCTGAGCACCATCGAGCCCAGGTCGTAGTCCACGTGCAGGCCGTAGCGGTTGGTGGCCAGCCGGTAGTTGGACTCCATCGGCAAGACGCGGCGAGCGTCCTTGTCGCCGTCGACCACGAAGTATTCTTCGTCGGAGTGGGTGACGTCGCGCGAGGCGCTGACCATCACGTCCAGCGGGCTGTCGGTGGGTGCGTAGCGCAGGCGTGCGCGGCCGTTGCTGTTGTCGTTGTCGCCCAGGCGCGAGCCGGTGTTCATGTTTTCCAGCTCGCCGCGGGTGTCGCTGGTGCCGACCGCGATGTCACCGAACAGCGCACCTGGCACCAGCGGCCCGCTGGCCATGAGCTGCATGCCCTGGCCGCGCTTGTTGGCATCGAGGCTGGCGTCGAAGCGCGCTTGATCGTCGGGTTTGCGCGTAACCACGTTGATCACCCCGCCGACCGCGCCGCGGCCATACAAAGTGCCTTGCGGGCCGTAGAGAATCTCCACCTGTTCCAGGCCCTGGGGCAGCAGTTGCGAGAGCAGGGCCTGGTCTTGCGGCAGGCCGTCGATCAGCAGTTGCGCCGCCGGGTTGTAGAAGTCAGGCGAGGACTGTCCGCGAATGGTGAAGTTGTCGAAGGCCCGCGAGGAGCGCTGGCGGATGTGCACGTCGGTGAACACCCGGTCGAGCTGGTCGACCCGGCGCAGGCCACGGGGCAGGATTTCGTCGGCAGTGGCCACGTCGGCGGCACCGGCGATGTCCTGCAACTGCTGGTCGCGCTTGGTGGCCTTGACGGTTACGGCGGGCAGTTCGAGGACGGCGCTGGTGGTGTCATCGGCCTGTGCCGGGATGGCCAGAGCGAGGGCGAGCAGCGACAGCGGGTAGGGCAGAAACGTGGTTTTTTTCATGATGGGGGGATCGCTGATTTTTGATAATAATAATTATTATTATCTGTGCGGTCGGCGATCTACCCCATGCGGGAATTTACGATCCCAATCGGGAAAACTTCACCTCAGTGGATGTCCTTGAGCCCTTTGACGGTGGCCGGCGCGACACCGTGGATGCGCCGGAAGGCCGCGGCGAACTGGCCGGGGTTGGAATAGCCGACGAATTCACAGGCCTGCAGCACGCTACAGGCGCCGGCTTCGAGCAGCGAGCGTGCTTGCTGCATGCGCACTCCGCGCAGGTATTGCGCGATGGTCTGGCCGGTGGCGGCTTTGAACGCCGACTTCAGGTAGCACTCGTTGATGCCCACACGCCGGGCCAACGAGGCGATGGAGTGGCTGTGGGCGAACTCGTCGTGAAGGATGTCGCGGGCGTCCTGCACGGCCACCCGCTGGCGCACAGGCAACTGCGGGCGCTGGCGCCAGGGTTTGTGGTCGGCCAGTTGGGCGAGCATCTGCAGGGCGGCGGCTTCGGCGTGCAGGCGTCCAATCGTGGTGTGCATGGCGCTGGTCAACAGGGTACTGGCGGTGGCCATGCCGAGGCTGTGGCACAGGTGTTCGCTGTCGAGCAGCAGCTCGGTGCCGTCCGGGCCGCCAATGGTCTCGGCCTGGTCCTCGAACAGCTGCTCAAGCAGCGGAGTGGGCACCTCGATCGACACGCCGCTGAAATGACCGGCCATCTCGCGATTGAAAGTCTGCTGCTCGCTGGCCTGGCGCAGCATCACCCCGGCACCGTGATAGACCGTGGGCTTGCGCTGCTCGGGGACCTGCAGGTGCAGCTTGCCGGCGACCATGATCTTGATGGTCAGGCAGCCGGGAGGTTGTACGTAGTGATCTTCGAAGGTGCCGGCGAAATCATACTGACCGCGGGCGAGGGTGATGCCATGGGCGATACGGTGCAGGTCGGTCCAGCCGCTTCCGTGGTGTTCGGGCAGGTCGAAGCGGGCATAGCCAGGGTCACGATCTGTGGAAAGCGATGCAGCGGGTGGGCAGGTTGGGGTAGACACAGCACATCTCCCAGAAGCCAATGACCTGAGGCGCCGGGCACCGGAGTGGCAGATCCGGGCGGGGGCACAGGGGCGGGGGCTAGGATAAGGCTTTTTGTCTTTATGTAAATGATAATTATTGTTGATTGTGGGTTGGTGCGAAGACTTGCGCGAAGCGGTGATCCCTTAGAGGTGTGCCGGGTTGGAAAGCAGAATCTGTGAATCACTCGGCCCAAGAAGATCGACCAGAATGGCTGACATCTATTCTCGAGGCTTCTGGCGGATTGATCAGTACGTAACGAGTCCGCCCGAACCCTGACGAACGACAAAGAAACCGGCCATTGAGCCGGTTTTTTGCCTTTGATACCGGACTAATACGCCATGCATTGCTCCACGGCATGGCAACAAAAGGAGGTTCAGAGAAACTATCCGGGTGGTGGTTTTGAGCGCACGGCAGGTTTCACCCGCGATTGTTCGGTGAGGTAGAACGCTGGCGGCTGCATGCAGATGAACGACACGTTTCTGGAATTTGATCGATATAGGTACAGCATGAAAGTGTGGTGGAAGAAGGCAGATTCACGCGGCGCTGAGGTTGAGCGTTTGAAACAGGCACTCGAGATTGCAAACCATGATCTGGAGGCCGCCAATGGTCGCCTCGCGCAAGCAGAACAGCAGGTTGTCGAATGCCACGGTCGTATCAGGAAGTTCGAAGATCTGGCCGCCAATCTCGCTACCTTTTCGCATTCGCTGGAGATGACCCAGTCCTCCTTCGCCAAGTTGGCGGGGACCATGGGCGATGAGCGGCAACACGCAGTACAGGCCCAGCTCATTTCCATGGATAGCCGCAATGCGATCGACCTGATTGCGGTCAACCTCCAGACACTGGCAGGCACTTCCGAAGAAGCCTCGCACAAGGTTGGACAGCTTGATGAGCAGGCGCAGAAGGTCGGTGGAATACTGCAAATGATCAAGGAGATTGCTGACCAGACCAATCTTCTGGCGCTCAACGCCGCCATTGAGGCGGCTCGCGCAGGCGACGCCGGGCGTGGCTTCGCGGTGGTGGCCGATGAAGTGCGCAAGCTGGCCAAGCGCACCGCGGAGGCTACTGCGGAAATCACCACCTTGGTGGGGAAGATTCGTCTGGACAGCTCGGACAGTCGCGATCAGATCGCCTCCCTTGCAGAGCATTCAGCGTCATTCAGCAAGGATGGGCAGGCCGCAGCGGATACCATGAGACGTCTTCTGAGTATGTCTTCCACCAGCGAAAAAACGGTCTCGGCCTCGGCGTTGCGCAGTTTCTGCGAGCTGGCGAAGGTTGATCATCTGATTTACAAGTTTCGCGTGTACAAAGTTCTGTTCGGTATTTCCAATGAAAGCGAATCCAGTTTTGCACTCCATACCCATTGCAGGCTTGGCAAGTGGTATTACGAAGGTGAGGGCAAGACCAGCTACGCCCAACTCCCCGGCTACCGCGATATAGAGAGTCCTCACAAAAAAGTCCACGACGCGGCCTTCGCGGCGCTGCGTGCTCATGCACAGGGCGATTCGGTTACCTTGTTGAAGGAGGTTGCTGCCATGGAAGAGGCAAGCCTGATCGTCCAGGATTGCCTCGAGCACATGGCTGAGAGCGGCGAGAGAGACACGCGTTTGCTGCAGCGTCACTGATGACATGAGCTTCGTGTTGTCGAAGGCAGCGGAACCGCAGTCGTAGATCGCTACTGTTTTTCATCATTGGTTTGGTGGGTACAGCGTCATTCAGGGCGCCCGCTATCTGCTACGAACCCCGCCACCTCCCGCACGAAATCCTCGAACCGGTCGTGATGCGGCCAGTGCCCCGCATTGGCGTACAGAACGACCCGTGCATCGCTGAAGTGGTCGATGCGCGGCTGGTTGTCGGCCAGGGAGAAAAAGCTGTCTTCGCCCCACGGCAGCAGGACGGGGCAGCGTACCGCCTCGATCAGTTCTAGCAGTTCCGCCTCGCTGCTCCAGAGCTGCGCAGGCTTGCGGGCGAAGTCGTCGAATTTCCAGGCGTAGCGGCCATCCTCCAGGCGCCGGCTGCCGTGGCTGGCGAGGTGCTCGGCCTGGGCCGCGCTCAGGTTGGGATTGCGGCTGTGAAAGTGCGCAATCGCCTGTTCCAGGCTGTCGTAGCGATGGCTCTGCCGCTCCGGTAGTTTCAGCCGGTACAGCGCTTGCTCGCGCAGGCGCTCGGCGCTGTTGCGGCGATGGTTGCGTTTGACATCCTCGGGCGCCGGGCCCAGTCCTTCGATGCACACTAGTTTGTGGACACGCTCGGGGAACGCCGCGGCATAGCGCAAGGCGATATAGCCGCCGAGGGAGTGCCCGACCAGGGTGGCACGGTCCAGTCGCAGGTGTTCGGTCAGGGCCAGCAAGTCCCATAACCAGGCGTCGTAGGTGTACAGGCCGCTGTTGCTCCATTGGCTGTCGCCGTGGCCGCGCAGATCCGGGGCGATGATTCGCCAGTCGCGACTGAGGTGTTCGGCCACCCGGTCCCAGTTGCGGCAATGGTCGCGGCCGCCGTGGATCAGCAGTAGGGGCGGGGCATCAGCGGGGCCCCATTCGACGTAGTGCAATTGCAGGCGCTGCGAGGTGAAGAAGCGCGAAACAGGTTTTGGCGGACTGCTCATGGGGGCTCCCTAGCGGGCGTACTGTGCGTCATCGACGCGCAGGCAGATGCCGGTGACGAATTCCGACTGCGGCGACACCAGATACAGCAGGCTGCTGTCCAGTTGCTCCGGTTGTCCGGCGCGGCGGCGGGGCAGGCGGCTGAGCATGCGCTCGGCATGCTCCTGCAACTGGCCCTGGGTCATCTCGGTTTCGAACAAGCCAGGCGCGATGGCATTGACGTTGATGCTGTGGCGCGCCCATTCCATCGCCAAGGCTTCGGTCAGGCGTACCACCGCCGATTTGCAGGCGCAGTAGAGCGCGGCGTTCATGCCGGGGCTGTAGTGGAAGGCACCCACTGAGGCGATGTTGACGATCCTGCCCGGCCTACCGCTACCGATCAGGTGCCGGGCGACTTCGCTGGACAGCACGAACGGCGCGCGGACGTTGGTGAACAGCAGTTCGTCGATATCTCCGGCTGTCGTCTGCAATGCACTGGCCGGGCGTCCGATGCCGGCATTGTTGACCAGAATGTCGAGGCTGCCGTGACGATGCACCAGGCCCTCGATCAGCGCTGGCAGTTGCTGGCTATCACGCACGTCCATGACCTGGGCGAAGGCCTGGCCGCCAGCCTGCTTGATCTCGGTCACCAGTTCTCGCAGGCGCTGTTCGCGGCGCCCCGCGACGATGACGCTGGCGCCCGCGGCCGCCAGTACCAGGGCAAAGCGCCGCCCCAGGCCGCTGGACGCGCCGGTGACCAGCGCCACCTTGCCAGCGAGGTCGGTGTGTCGCGTGACGGGGGGGGTGGAATCCATGGGAGTACTCCGGGCAAGCGCCGCCGCGGCCGGCCGTTGAGGGCTGGTCGTGGCGGCGTAGTGGGGTGGGTCAGGCGGATTTAGGGATGAAGATCGACTTCGGCTGGACGAATTCCATCAGCCCGGCCACGCCGTTTTCGACGCCGAAACCGGATTGCTTATGGCCGCCGAGTGGAATGCCCGGCGAGGACTCCAGGTTCTGGTTGATCCACACGGTGCCGGTGTCCAGGCGCTTGGCGATCGTCACTGCCTGATCGACGTCCTTGCTCCATACCGCGCCCGCCAGGCCGTACTCGGTGGCATTGGCGCGGGCGATAACTTCGTCGATATCGCTGAAACGCAGCAGCGGCAGGATCGGGCCGAAGGCTTCTTCGGTGACGACACGGGCGTCCTCCGGCGGATTGTCCACCAGCGTCAGCGGCATGAAGTAGCCGGTCTCCGGCACCGGGCCACCCTCCAGCAGGGTCAGGCCGGCTTCCCGGGCTTCGTCGCGCATCTGCAGCACGCGACGGTATTGCGCCAGGTTCTGGATCGGACCGAAGACGTTGCCCTCGACCATGCCGTCGCCCACCGGCAGGTTTTGCGCCAACTGGTGCAGGCGGTCACGCAACTGCTCGTAGATGGCGTCATGGATGTACAGGCGCTTGCACGCCACGCAGACCTGGCCGCTGTTGAAGAAGGCGCCCATGAACAGTTGCTGGGCGATCTGCTCGACATCCACATCCGGCAGCACGATGGCCGCGTCGTTGCCGCCAAGTTCCAGGGTAATGCGCTTCAGGTCGCGGGCTGCCGACTCCATGATGCGCCGGCCGGTGGCGGTGGAGCCGGTGAAGGAAATCTTGGCGAAGCCTGGGTGACTGGTCATCAGCGGCCCGAGGTGATCGCCGCCGCTGATGATGTTGAGCACGCCGGCAGGGAGCAGGTCGCGGGTCAGTTCGCCGAGGCGCAGGGTGGTCAGCGGGGTGAAGGGCGAGGGCTTGAGCACCAGGGTGTTGCCGGTGATCAGGGCATGGGAAATCTTCCACGAGGCCAGCAGAACCGGGAAATTCCACGGCACGATGGCGCAGACCACGCCCAGCGGGTCGTAGTGCACTTCGACCCGGCGCTGGGCGGTTTCTTCGACGATTTCTACGGGGGTGTCGAGCTGCGCGATACCGCGAATCCAGTGGGCGGCGCCGAGTATTTCCTCCTTGGCCTGGTTCAACGGGCGACCGTGCTCGAGAGTGAACAGCCGGGCCAGTTCGTCGGCGTGTTCAACCAGGCGTTTGGCGAACTGGTTGAGGGCTTGCTGGCGCTCGGCGCGCGGCGTGGCTTTCCAGCCAGGGAAGGCACGCTGTGCGGCGGCGACCGCCAGGTCCAGTTCGTATTGGCCGGCATCCGGGGCGTGACCGATGACTTCGCCTGTGGCGGGGTTGATCACGTTCAGTTGGCTGGCACATTCGGCGGACTGCGCGTCGATGGTCATGAGGGGCGCGAGGCGTGGGGGCATGGTTCGGGTTCCTGTCGGTTCTTGTTTTTCATAGGGGGCGCAAACGCGCCAGATGAGCAGGCATTTACCTAAAATAGTTAGATAAACATCCTCCGTCAATCAGCCTTTGTCTATCGATAGCGGCTAAAAACAGAGACGGTAAGATGGGTGTTTTCAAATTCAATCTATTACTGTTAGATTAAATCGCACGTCCCGAGTGCGATCCCCCATCGCCCCGAGGCGCCAAGAACAATAAGGGCCAAGCCCCACCGCCTTGAGGATTTGCCGATGTCCCATCCTGCAACGACCGCCGTGATCATCGGGGTCGGCGAATGCGTCGACCGCCCCGATGACGTGCGCGACGCCCTTGAACCCCTGGCCCTGATGGAGCGCGCTGTCCGTGCCGCGAATGCCGACAGCGGCGCCGACCTGCTGACGCATGTGCAGTCGCTGGAGGTGGTCGGCCTGGTCAGTTGGCGCTATGAAGATCCGGCGAAGACGCTCTGCGCGAGGCTGGGCATCCAGCCTGATCGCGTGGTCAACGCCTCCATGGGCGGTGAAACCCCGGTGCGGTTGATCCACGAAGCGGCACTGCGAGTCGCTGCCGGACAGGAGTTGACCTCGTTGATCGTCGGTGGCGAAGCCATGGGCTCCATCAGCAAGGCCCGTCGCCAAGGGCTGAAGCTGGATTGGACACCCATCGCCTCCCGCGAGCGTGCCTGCCGGTTTGCCAACGACTCCATTGCCACCCGTCCCGTAGCCCGCAGCCTGGGTATTCGCGAGCCGGTGCAGATGTACCCCTTCTATGAAATGGCCTGGCAGGCCCGACAAAAAAACAGTCCGGCCCAGGGGCATATCGACTCGTCGCGGCTGTGGGCACGTTTTGCCCAAGTCGCCGCGAGCAACCCGAGTGCCTGGCGCGGTGAAGCGCCCAGCGCCGAACAGATCGCCGAACGCAGCGAAGACAACCGCCTGATCTGCTGGCCCTACAGCAAATGGATGGTCGCCAATCCCAACGTCAACCAGGCCAGCGCGGTATTGGTCACCAGCCTTGCCAAGGCGCGGGCGATGGGCGTAGCAGAGGATCGTCTGGTGTATGTCTGGGGCGGCGCCCTGGCCAGCGAGGCCGATGACTTTCTCGACCGCGACGACTATAGCCGCAGCCCCGCTCAGGCAGCGGTGCTCAAGGAGGCTTCGGCGTTGGCCGAGGGCGAGACGTTCAACCATCTGGAGCTGTATAGCTGCTTCCCGGTGGTGGTGAAGATGGCCCTGGAAAACCTCGGCCTCGATCCCGCCGAAGGGCCGGCGCCGACGGTCTGTGGCGGCCTGAGCTTTTTCGGCGGACCGCTCAACAACTATATGGGCCACGCCACCTGCGCCATGGTGCGGACCTTGCGAGACGCACCGTCGGACCTCGGTTTGCTGTACGGGCAGGGCGGTTTCGTCACCAAACACCAGTCGCTGGTGCTGAGCCGTCGTGCACCGGCGCAGCCCCTGTCGCTGGACCGCAAGCCGGCACCGCAGCAAGGCGCCGCCCCGGCACTCGACCTCGACTACCGCGGCCCCGCCAGCATCGAAAGCTACACCGTGCTCCACGACCGCGACGGCCAGCCGCGCCAGGGCGTGGTGATCCTGCGCACGCCGCAGGGCGCGCGAGCCATGGCGCGGGTTGGCGTCGATGACGAGGAGGCGATGGTGGTATTGCTGTCGGAGACCCACAACGCCATTGGCCGCAGCGGCCACCTTTATCAAGATGTATTCGGCAAACCGTGCTGGCGCCTGGACGCCGCAGCCCGCCCGCGGGCGCTGCGCTTCACCCGCGTCGAGCGGCGCGGTCCGATCACCCTGGTGACCATCGATCGCCCGGCGCAGATGAATGCCTTGCACCGTGACGCCAACGCCGAGCTGGCGCAGATCTTCGATGACTTCGCCGCCGATCCGCAGCAATGGGTGGCGATCATCACCGGTGCCGGTGAGCGGGCGTTTTCTTCCGGTAATGACCTCAAGTACACCGCTAGCGTCATGGCCCGCGGCGAGCAGGTGGAAGTGCCCGTCAGCGGCTTTGCCGGGCTGACCTCGCGCTTCGATCTGAACAAACCGGTGATCGCCGCCGTCAACGGCCTGGCCATGGGCGGCGGTTTCGAGATTGCCTTGGCGTGTGACTTGATTATCGCCAGCCATAACGCCAGTTTCGCCCTGCCCGAGCCCAAGGTCGGGCTCGCTGCCCTGGCGGGTGGTTTGCTGCGCCTGCCGCAGCAGATCGGCTACCAGCAAGCCATGGGCATGATTCTCACCGGTCGCCACGTCAGCGCCGACGAAGCGCTGGAACTGGGCCTGGTCAACGAACTCGCCAGTCCCGCCGAGCTGCTGCCCACCGCACTGCGCTGGGCCGAACAGATTGTCGCCTGCAGCCCGATGTCGATCCGCGCTTCCAAGGAAATCGTCCGTCGTGGCCTGGAAACACCCGAGCTGCGCGTCGCTTATCAGGCCCAGACCGGCTACCCGGCAACCCGTGCCCTGTTCCGGTCACCCGATGTCCTCGAAGGGCCGCGAGCCTTCGCGGAGAAACGCGCACCGCGCTGGGACGGCGGCAAGGGGAGCGCCTCATGAACCTGCAGTGGACCGCCGAAGAGCGGGCCTTCCGCGAGGAAGTGGCGGCGTTTTTCGAGCGCGAGATGAGTGACGATTTGCGGGCGGCCGGGCGTTGGATGACCAGCGTCTACGGTGACCATCAACTGGCCATGCGCTGGCAGCTCAAGCTGCTCGCCCAAGGCTGGCTGGCGCCGTCCTGGCCGGTGGAGCACGGCGGCTGCGACTGGAGCGTCGCCCGGCATTACATCTTCGCCCAGGAAAAAGCCAAGGCCTTCGCGCCGCCCACTTCGCCCATGGGGTTGCAGATGTGTGCGCCGGCGTTGATCGCCTTCGGCACCGCCGAACAGAAAGCGTTCTTCCTGCCGCGCATGCTCAGCGGCGAGCATTTCTGGTGCCAGGGCTATTCCGAGCCCGAAGCCGGTTCTGACCTGGCGGCCCTGTCGATGCCCGCCGAGGATGTCGGCGACGCGCTGCTCTGCCACGGCAGCAAGATCTGGAGCACCCATGCCCATGTCGCCAACTGGGTGTTCTGCCTGGTGCGCACCTCGCGGGAAGACCGCTCGCAGAAGGGCATCAGTTTCGTCCTGATCGACATGCGCAGCCCCGGCGTTGAGGTGCGCCCGATGGTCTCGCTGACCGGCGAGCACATCCAGAACGAGATCGTCTTCGATCGGGTGCGGGTACCCAAGACCCAGGTCGTGGGCCGTATCGGTGAAGGCTGGACCGTCGCCAAGTACCTGCTCGAATTCGAACGCGGTGGCGCGGCCTACGCGCCACAGATGCTGGCGCGCCTGCGCGAATTGCGGGGTTTTGCCCGGCAGGCACCGGGGCAAGCAGGGCGCAGCCTGGCCGAGGACCCGCTGTTCATGGCGCGTTTGGCGGAGGTCGAGTGTCAGGTCCGGGCGCTGGAGATGTATGAACTGCAGACCCTCTCGGCCCTGGCCAAGGGTGGTTCTCCGGGGGCGTCGGCCTCGGTGCTGAAGATCCTCGGCACCGAGCTGCAACAGGCAGTCACCGAGTTGGGCCTGGACGCTGCCGGCCATTACGGCCTGGCGTTCCAGCCCCAGGCCGGATTCACCGGTGGCGCCGTCGGCATTGCCCACGGCGGTCCGAGCTTTCATGGCGAGCGACTCGCGGCCCTGGCGCCGCTGCGTTACCTCAACGAACGGGCCGGCAGCATCTATGCCGGGACCAACGAAATCCAGCGCAACATCCTCGCGAAAACCGCGCTGGGACTCTGAACGGCGCCTGCGCCGAGGCCTGCGTGCGGGCCACCACAATAACAAGGGAGTCAAACAGTGAAAGGTATTGGTGCTGATGGCGAGTACTGGGCCGCGCTGGCCCAGGGGCAATTGAAAATGCAGCGCTGCGACGGCTGTACCCGATGGAACTGGCCGGCGGTCTGGCGCTGCGGTGAATGCGGCGGCTGGAGTCAGAGCTGGCACGCGGTGGTGCCGCGTGGGCGAATTTACAGTTGGACCCGAACCTGGCACGACTTCGGCGCGCCGAAGGGTCTGGCCATTCCCTACATCAGCGTGGTGGTGGAACTGGACGATGCCGGCGGCACGCGCCTGCTCGGCACGCTGGACGCCAGCGCCGCGCAGCCCGTGATCGGCCAGCCGGTCACCGGGCGTCCACATCACGACACGTTCGAGGGCGAAGCCCTGCTGGCCTGGCGCTGGAGCGCCGGCCCTGTCAACTCATCTGCCGAGGAAGTCTGAAATGCCCGCCAATCCAATGCTCGATGCGGTTTCGGTCGCGGGTGTCGGCCTGCGTCAATACAAGCGCGGCACCGCGCCGCTGCCTGAACAAGGCGTGCTGGTGCAGGCGATCATCGATGCCTGCGACGACGCCGGTTTTGACCCGGCGCAGATCGACGGCTTTGTCTCCTACGGCGACGACAAGAACGAACCGGTGCGGCTGATGCCTGACCTGGGCACCCGCGAACTGCGTTTCAACGCGCAGATGTGGGGCGGCGGCGGCGGTGGCATTGCTGGTGCTTTCGGCATCGCCGCTTCGGCGATCATCAGCGGTCAGGCCACTGCGGTGGTGGTGTTCCGCGCCTTGGTGCAGGACAACAGCGGGCGCATGTCGGCGGCGGTGATGCGTCACCACCTCAACGACCATATCGTCGGCGCCGGCCTCGTTTCGCCGGCGCAGATCTGCGCCCTGCGTGCCCAGCGCCTGTACGAGCACCACAAGGTGCCGACCTCGGTCGCCGAGGAGCTTGTCCGCGCTTCCTACTACCACGGCTCGCGCAACCCGCACGCCACCGCCTATGGCAAGCCGCTGGATATCGGGGCCTACCGCGAAGGCCGGCTGATCGCCGATCCGTTCCGCCTGTTCGACTGCTCGCGGGAGAACGACGGCGCTGGCGCGCTGCTGCTGGTGTCCACCGAGCGTGCCCGCGACCTGCGCAAGAAGCCGGTGCGCCTGCTGGGCGTGGCCAACGGTGCGCACAAGGGCTGGGGCGATCTCTGCGAGAACGACCTCGATTACGCCTCGGCCGGTTTCAAGCCGATTGCCAAGCGTCTGTGGGAGCAGACCGGCGTGACCCCAGCGGATGTCGATGTGGTGCAGCTCTACGAGAACTTCAGCGCCCAGGGTGTGGCCTCGCTGATCGACCACGGTTTCTGCACCTACGACAACGTCGCCGAGGTGATCCGCTACGAAAACCTGATCGCCGACGGCGGCAAGCTGCCGGTGAACACCGCCGGCGGCAACTTTGCCGATGGCTTCGTCCACGGCATCGGCGTTGCCATCGAGGCGGTGCGCTGCCTGCGCGGCGAGTCCGCCAACCCGGTGGCGGATGCGCGCATCTGCCTGATGGCCGGCGGCCCCGGTGCACCCACCGTCAGTTCGGCGCTGTTCGCCAGCGACGACCTGTAAGCCGCGAGGAAATGAACATGTCCGAACCTCATTGCGTCATCGTCGGTGGCAGCCATGCCGGCGCCCAAGCCGCGGCCAGCCTGCGCCAGGAAGGCTGGAGCGGGGCGATCACCCTGGTCAGCGCCGAGCCGCTGCTGCCGTACCACCGGCCGCCGCTGTCCAAGGGCTTTCTCTGTGCCGACAAGAGTGACGAAGCGTTATTGATCCGCCCGGCGGATTTCTATGCCAAACAGAACATCGACGTGCGCCTGGACACCCGTGTCACCCGCGTCGATCCGAAGGCCAACCGGCTGTATTGCGACAGCGGCCTGACACTGGATTACAGCCACCTGATCCTCGCCACCGGCGCCGAGGTGCGCCGCCTGCAGTTGCCGGGCGGCGACCTGCCGGGCATCTGCTACCTGCGCGACCGCCAGGATGTGTTGCGCATCCGCGAACACCTGCGCCCCGGCGGCCACGCGGTCATCGTCGGTGGTGGTTACATCGGCCTGGAAACCGCCGCTTCACTGCGCCAGCAGGGCATGCACGTCACGGTGCTGGAAGCGCTGCCGCGAATCCTGCAGCGGGTGACTGCGCCGGAGGTCTCGGCGTTCTACACCCGGGTGCACCGTGAAGAAGGCGTCGAGGTGGTGCTGGACGCCCGCCTCGAATGCTTCGTCGGCGAGGACAAGGTGCGCGAAGTGCTGCTCGCCGACGGCCGCCGCCTGCCGGCGGACCTGGTGGTGGTGGGCATCGGCGTATTGCCCACGGTCGAACTCGGCCGCCAGCTCGGCCTCGCTGATGTGGAGCAGGGCATTACCGTTGACGAACATGCGCGCACGGTGCTGGACAACGTCTACGCGGTGGGCGATTGCACCCGTCACTTCAATCCGCTGTATGACAGCTGGCTGCGTCTGGAATCGGTACAGAACGCCAGCGACCAGGCGCGCATCGCCGCCCTGGCGATCTGTGGCAAAGCCACGGCTTACACGGCGTTGCCTTGGTTCTGGTCCGATCAGTACGACCTCAAGTTGCAGATCGCTGGCCTATCCAGCGGATACGACCGGGTGGTGCTGCGTGGCGACAGCCAGGCCGGTCGCAGCTTCTCCGCGTTCTACTTCCATGGCGACAGGCTGCTGGCAGTGGACGCGATCAACCGTCCCAAGGACTTCATCGTCGCCAAGCGTTTTCTTGCTCAGGGCAAGTCCGCTGATCCGGAGCGGCTGGCGGACGAGTCCATCGATATCCAGGCCTGTTTCAGTTGAAGGAGTCGGCCCATGCCAGTCATTACCTTTGTCGCCCATGACGGGGCGTCTTTCGAAGTCGAAGCCGCAGCGGGCAGCAACCTTATGCAGGTAGCGCTCAACAACGGCATCGACGGCATTCTCGGCGAGTGCGGTGGCGCTTGCAGTTGCGCCACCTGCCATTGCTACCTCAGCGAAGCCGATTTCGCCCGGGTGCCCGCGCCCGGATCGATGGAACGGGACATGCTCGACTGCGTCGCCGAGCCCGAGCCCACCAGCCGCCTGGGTTGCCAGGTGGTGATCAGCGACGACATGGACGGTCTGGTGGTGCGCATGCCCGCCTCGCAGTACTGAGCCTGACAAGCTTCCGACAACGACAAGAAAGGAGAAGCGTGGTCATGATGCCGCGTGTGATTTTCGATGCAGAACACCAGCAGTTCCGCGACAGCGTGCGCCGCTATGTGCAGGGTGAAATCGGCCCCAAGGCCGAGGGCTGGCGCGAGGCCGGACGGGTTGATCGGCAGGCCTGGCTGGATGCGGGCGCCCAGGGCTACCTGTTGATGTGGGCGCCCGAGGAATATGGCGGGCTGGGGATCGATGATTTCCGTTACGACCAGATTCTCTATGAAGAGAACGTGCGCTACGGCGAGGTCGGGTTCTACCTGCAACTGCATTCGCGGTTGGTGGCGCCCTACATCGGCCATCACGGCAGCGAGGAACAGAAGGCGCGCTTCCTGCCGCGCTGCATCAGCGGCGAGAGCATTCTTGCGGTGGCGATGACCGAGCCCGGCGCCGGCTCCGACCTGGGCGGCATGAAAATGCGTGCCGAGGACCGTGGCGACCACTGGCTGCTCAATGGCTCCAAGACCTACATCTCCAACGGCCTGATTGCCGATGTGGTGCTGGTGGCGGCGCGTACCGTACCCGATGCCAAGTACGGCATCGGCCTGTTCCTGGTGGAAGAGGGCATGCCCGGCTTCAGCCGCGGGCGCAAGCTGGACAAGATGGGCCTTGATGCCCAGGACACCGCCGAGCTGTTCTTCCAGGATGTGAAAGTGCCCAAGGCCAACGTGCTGGGCGACCCCACCAAGGGCTTCAGCTACATGATGCAGGGCCTGGCCGAGGAACGCCTGACCGGCTCGGTGATGTCCCTGGCCAGCGCCCAGACCGCCTTCGACTTGACCCTGGAATTCATCCAGGAGCGCAAGGCCTTCGGCCGCAGCGTCGGCAGCTTCCAGAACTCGCGGTTCAGGATGGCCGAGCTGCGCAGCCAACTGGACTCGCTGCAGACCTTCCTCGACCAGTGCGTGCTGCTGCACAACAAGCGCGAGCTGAGCGCCGAGGTGGCGGCCCAGGTCAAGCTGCTGACCTCGGAGCTGGAGGGCAAGGTGATCGACGAGTGCCTGCAGCTGTTTGGCGGGGCGGGCTACATGGAGGAATACCGTATTTGCCGTATGTACCGGGATGCGCGGATTACCCGGATCTTCGCCGGGACCAGCGAGATCATGAAGGAGATCATCGGACGCGGGTTGGGGCTGGATGATCGGAAGGGATAAAGTCGGACCCCATCGCTGACATACCAGCGATGGGGTCCATCAGATCAACTGCATCTGCCGCGCCAGCGACACCGCTTCGGTACGGCTGCGCGCCCCCAGCTTGGCGCTGATGCTGCGCAAGTGGGTGCGCACCGTGGTTTCCGAGACGAACAGGCGGTCGGCCATGTCGTTGTTGCGCATCCCGGTTTCCAGCAGCGCCAGCACTTCGAACTCGCGCTGCGACAGGCTGATCTGCGCCTTCGCCATTTCCGCCGCCGAATTCACCAGCGGTGCGAGCCGGGCGATGAAGCGCTCCAGCAGTGAGTCCTGGCCGCGCAAGGTCGCGCGGTTGCGCTCGCACCACTGACTGGCCAGGTGACAGAGCTGCTCGCCTTCGTCCAGGAAGACCCGGTAATAGCCTTCGCTGATGGCGTGGCGCAGCGGCGCCTCCAGCACCCGCAGTGCCCCGGCCTCGTCGCCACTGCCGACCATGGCGCGGGCCAGCAGCATCTTCAACTCCATGGCCCGACGCACCCGGCCCACCGCCTCGGCGGCGTCCACCGCTTGCCGCAGGTGTTCGATCGTCTGCGCCGCCGGGGTGCCATGGGCCGCCAGACGCAGGCTCATCATCGGTGCCCAGTCGGCATCGTAGACGCAGGCCACCAGCACACCGGATTGCTGCTGGCCCAACTGCACCGTAGAACGCCGGCAGGCATAGCTGGCGCCCGTGAGATCGCCCTGGCGCCAGGCCAGCCAGGCTCGACCGAGCCAGGCGGCGCTGCTCAGCCGCGGGATGGCGTGGATGCTGCCCAGTGAATCCAGTTCGTCGAGGTATTCGTTGGCCAGTTGCGGCGCGCCGTTGATGGCGTGGATCCGCGACACCAGCAGGTGAGCCTGGATCAACTGGTCCGGGGTGCCGTTCTCGGCGATCAGTGGCATTACCCGGGTTAGCACCTGCAGGCAGCGTGCGGTTTCGTCCCGTTCATACAGGGCGATGGCCAGGGTCACGTCACTGAGGCTGGCCCGTTGCAGGTAGGGCGAGTGGTTCGGCCGTTCGCCGCCGAGCTGGCTGAGGGCGGTACTCAGGCGCGCCTGGATCAGGTCGAGTGAGCCGCTGCCGGTGATGGTCAGCGCCTGGTTGAACGAGGACTGCCGCACCTGCGGCGAGGACATCCGCGCCAGATGCCGGCGTGCGATGGCGAAATCATTTCGGGCAATCAGCGCGTAGATCACGATGTGCATCAGCACCAATTGATGGAAGTCCAGTTCGCCTTCTGCCGGGTCGCTGTCGATTTGCGCCAGGTCGAGGCTTTCATGGGTGCGGTCGGCCATGCTCAGGCTGACCGCGCGCACGGTCGGCATCTGGCGGCTGAGTTCCGCCGGCAGGTCGGGAAAGTCGCGCAGGTTGGCGAGGTAGCGCAGCGCTTCGTCGTGACGGCGGTTCAGGCCCAGGGCCCAGGCCATGGTCAGGGTCAGGCGCGGGTGGTTGCCGAAATGCTCACCGGGTAGCTGATCGAGCCAGCGCAACAGCAGGCGCGCGCGACCTTGCACCAGCAGCTCGGGGGACAGTGCCTCCAGCAACCGGACCGCCGCGTCGCTGCAACCGGCCTGCAGGTAGTGGTTGATCGCCAGGATCGGGCGCCCGCGTCGCTGATACCAGTCTGCGGCGCGGCGCTGGATATCGCGGTGCTGCCCGGCGCCGGCCGCGGCCTTGAGCACAGTGGCGAACACACTGTGGTAGCGCCAGGTCTTGTGCTGCGGATCGACCCGGACGATGAACAACTGGTGTTTTTCCAGCCAGGCGATCATGGCTTCGCTGTCCTGGCGTTGCAGGACGTGGTCGCAGGTGTCGGCGTCGAATTCGTCGAGGGCGCAGGACGCAAGCAGGAATTCCCGCACGGGCTCAGCGAGGGTGGCGAGCACCCGCAACGACACCATTTCAGTCATCGAGGCGCGCCCGTCGCCGAAGCGTTGCAGCAGTTCGGCGTCACTCAGCGGGCCCTGCACCGTGGCGCAGAACAGGCCGAGAAAGGCCGGCCAGCCTTCGCTCTTGCGGTGCAGCAGGGTGATTTGCGCGTCGCTCAAGTGGTGACCGGGGCGCTGCTGGAACAGCCGCTGGGTTTCCTCGTGGGTGAAATTGAGTTGGTGCGCGGTGATCTCCAGGATCGCGCCCTGGGCCCGCAGACGCGGCACGCCGATGCTTGGCAGGGTGCGCGAGCCGATGATGACCTCGCTCTCGGGGCCGATGCGTTTGAGCAACTCGCGCATCAAGCTGAGGATGCCTTCGTTGCTGATGGCTTCGAACTCATCGAGGAACAGGCAGATCGGCGCGCCCAGCAGCAGGTGTTCCATGCGCTCGAACAGGTTGCCGCCTGACGCGGGTTCCAGGGCGAAGGCGCGTTCGAGGCGCTGGAGGAAGTGACCGATGTCATTGTCCCGCTCCGACAAGGTCAACCAGGCGCAGGCCCGGTGTGCCGAGCGTTCCTCGAAGAATTGCCGGAGCAGGGTGGTTTTGCCGAAACCCATCGGCGCATGAACCAGGGTCAGCGCCCGAAGTGGTTGTTGGTTGAAGCGTTCGAGCAGGTGCACGCGGCGAAAGGTGACGGCTTGGCCAGGGCCGGGCTTCTGGATGGCCTGGCGCGTGGCTTCGGGGTGATGAATGGCGACGGCTTGCATGGGCTCTCCCTCACGAGGGTGCGGGCTGCCCGCGCGAGGCGGGCAGGGCGGCGCTCAATTCATGTGTTTTTCGAGGGTTTCGTACTGCATCAGGATGCAGTGTTCGAGCCCCGAATAGACCACGTCGATGTTGTCCAGTGCGCCGGTCTTGAGGCCTTTCCAGCAGTACTCGGCGGCGACGAAATCCTCGTTGCCGAACACCCCCAGCACGGTGTCGTAGGAGGTCTTGTACAGCGCTTCGGACTTGGCGTTGTCGGCCTTGTTGAGGGTCAGCATGTGGTAGTCCACCTGGGTTTTGCCGGCTTCGGTGGGGATCACGATCATCACGCTCATGTAGTACGGGCTGGTGATCAGCACGGTGTTGGGGAACAGCAGGTAGGCGTGGGTGATGGTCTTGTGGATGTTCTTTTCGTTCTCCAGACCGTCGGGAGCGAATTCGACCTTGCCGGAGATCTGCCGCAAATGGTCGCCCATGCGGGTGACCACGGTGGGCACGTCGGCGAACAGCGGGCCCACCGATTTGGCGTGCAGGCGCTGCACGTGATAGCCCTCGAGGAAGGGTTCGATCACCTGCTTCCAGTTGGACTCGAGGTGGAAGGTCTTACGCCCGTAAAGGTGCTGTTCGTTCAGGGCCAGGGCGTTGAGGTCGGCGAGGATGTCGTCGCCCAGCAGGCTGAAATCGCCCTCGGCGTCACGGTCGAGAATGGCCCAGATGATGCCGCCGGCTTCCTTGCTGGGCAGTTCCACCAGGTTGCGTTTTTCCTTGTTCAGGCAGGCGAAGGTCTCGGCGCGGGCAACCCCGGCGAGGTTGCCGTCGAGCTTCCACGACCAGGCGTGGTACGGGCAGGTGATGCGCGCGCTTTTCTGTGGCTCGCAGCCGGGTACCAGGGTCGAGCCCTTGTGCATGCAGGCGTTGATGAACACGTGCACCACACCCTCGCGGTCGCGGGAGACGATCAGCGGTACACCGTAGGCATCGTGCGGCAGCAGGCTGCCTGCCTCCGGCAGCATGGCCGAGACGGTGATGGCTACCGGCAGGCGGCGGAAGACCTTTTCCTGCTCCCTGGCGTACACCGCGTCGTCGAGAAACATCGCGGTGGGGCGGGTCGCTTCGATCACCGGGGTGGTGGCTTCGTCGTGGGCCGGGATGGCGCGGATGGCTTCGATCTGACTGGCTGTCAGGTCATTCAAACGCTGGTAACGGATCTGGGTTTCAACGCTCATGGCGGGGTCCTTTTTGTTGTTTTCGAAGGGCTTTGCAGGGGACTCACGATTTAACTAATGGCATTAGGTTATTTCGCGTTCCCGCTAAATACAAGCCCCGATCTGGCCGGTCGTCGCGGCGTCTGACGTGAATCAACACAGGCTGCATTCCCTGTCGCTCGCTGCGCCAAATCGTCGGAAGCGACGACGGCAAAGGGTTTTCGCCTCACTACCATCGCTGCCGACGGCTCGGTTTTTCGCGAGCTTTTTTCTTACTGAACGGGAGTCGCTCGTGGCTGACGCTTATCTCTACGACCATGTCCGCACGCCTCGGGGACGCGGTCGCTCCGACGGCGCTCTGGCGCAAATCACCCCTGTCCAGTTGGCGGCGCAGACCCTCATCGCGCTGCGCCAACGCAATGGCCTGGACACCGCGCAGATCGACGATGTGATCCTCGGTTGCGTGGCACCCATCGGCGAGCAGGGCGCCAACATCGCGCGTCTTGCGGCCATCGTCGCCGACTACGCCGAACAGGTGCCGGGGCAGCAGATCAACCGCTTCTGCGCCTCGGCGCTGGAGGCGGTGAACCTGGCCGCCGCAGTGGTTTCCAGCGGTCAGGCCCAGGCGGTGGTCGCCGGTGGTGTCGAGTCGATGTCGCGCACACCGATGGGCGGCGATGGCGGCCCCTGGTACGCCGATCCGCAGACCAACTGGAAGTCGTACTACACGCCGCAGGGCATCGGTGCCGACCTGATTGCCACCCTCGATGCCTACCGCCGCGAAGACATCGACGCCTTCGCCGTGGAAAGCCAGCGTCGCGCTGCCCATGCCTGGGCCGCGGGCTATTTCGACGGCTCGGTGATTCCGGTGCGCGATGTCATCGGTGAGGTGGTGCTGGCCCGCGACGAACACCTGCGCGCTGGCACCACCGTCGCCGATCTGGCCCGGCTCAAGGCGGCGTTCACCGCCATGGGCGAAAGCGGCTACGACGCCCTGGCCCTGCAACGCTACCCGCAGGTCGAGCGCATCGAACATGTGCACACCGGCGGCAACTCGTCGGGCATTGTCGACGGCGCCAGTGCCGTGCTGGTCGGCAGCCGTGCCTACGGCGAGCGCAACGGGCTCAGGCCGCGCGGCCGGATCCTCGGTTTCCAGTCGATCGGCAGTGAGCCGACCATCATGCTCACCGGCCCTGCGCCCTGCAGCGCGAAGCTGCTGCAACGCCTGGGCCTGGGCTTCGACGATA
Organism: Pseudomonas sp. Marseille-P9899; assembly: GCF_903166565.1. NCBI lineage: Bacteria > Pseudomonadati > Pseudomonadota > Gammaproteobacteria > Pseudomonadales > Pseudomonadaceae > Pseudomonas > Pseudomonas sp. Marseille-P9899. The sequence continues at coordinate 1,755,433 of NZ_CAESCG010000001.1, read as the reverse complement.
TCGACCTGTTCGAGGTCAACGAAGCGTTCGCCTCGGTGGTGATGCGCTTCATGCGCGAGACCGGCGTCGGCCACGACCGGATCAACGTCAACGGCGGCTCCATCGCCCTCGGCCACCCCCTGGGCGCCACTGGCGCGATGCTGGTGGGCACCGCCCTCGATGAACTGGAACGCCGTGGCGGCCGCCGCGCGCTGATCACCCTGTGCGCGGCAGCGGGCATGGCTACCGCCACCGTGATTGAACGGCTCTGAAGGATGATGACCATGCACAACCTTACTCTCACGATCGATGCCGACGGCGTCGCGCTGATCGGCATCGACGTTCCGGGACGCAGCCTGAACATCCTCACCGCAGACCTGCAGCAAGAGCTGGCCACGGTCTTTGACCAACTGGCCGGCAACGAGGCAGTCAAGGGCGTGGTGATCCACTCGGCCAAGGCCCGTGGCTTTATCGCCGGCGCCGACTTGCTGGAACTGGTGAAGAACTTCGAGCGCGGTACCACCAAGGTCCAGGCCCGCGACCAGAGCGCCAGCCTGCAACGCCTGACCCGGCGCATGGAAACCTGCGGCAAGCCGGTGGCCACCGCCATCGGCGGGTTGGCCCTCGGCGGCGGTCTGGAACTGGCCCTGGCCACCCATTACCGCGTGCTGGCGGATGATCCTGCCGCCCAAGTGGGCCTGCCGGAAGTCAGCGTCGGCCTGCTGCCCGGCGGCGGTGGCACCCAGCGCCTGAGCCGCTTGATCGGCGTGGCCCAGGCCCTGCCGTTGCTACTCGAAGGCAAACCGGTGGGCCCGCAGCGGGCGCTGGAATTGGGCATCGTCGACGCGCTGGCCGAACCTGCACAACTGATCGCCAAGGCCCGGGCCTGGGTGCTGGCCAATCCGCAGGCCAGCCAGCCCTGGGACCGCAAAGGCTGGAAACCCGCTGACCTGCGCCAACTGGCGTATCCCAACGGGCCGTTGACGGCGAAAATCCTCCAGGCCCATGTGGCCTCACGGGGCAATTTCCCGGCGCCGTTGGCGATCCTTTCCTGTGTCGGCGAAGGCTTGCAGGTGGATATCGACACTGGCCTGCGCATCGAGGCCAACTATTTTGCACAACTGCTGACCAGCCCGGTGGCGCGCAACCTGATCCGCACCCAGTTCATCAACAAGGCCGCCGCCGAGAAACTCTCGCGTCGTCCACAAGGCCCGGAGCGCGTGCGGTTCAGCCGTATCGCGGTACTCGGCGCCGGGCAGATGGGCGCCGGTATCGCCCAGGTCGCGGCGCAGGCCGGTATGACTGTGGTGTTGCTGGACGCTTCCCTGGACCAGGCCCGCGCCGCTCACCAACGTATCGCCGACGATCTGGGCAAGGCAGTCAAACGCGGCACTCTGCGCCAGGACCAGGCCGATGCGGCCCTGGCGTTGATCCGTCCGACCGCCACTTACCAAGATCTGGCCGACGCCGAGCTGGTGGTCGAAGCGGTCTTCGAGGATCTGGCAATCAAGGCCGAAGTGACCCGTCGCGCCGTCGAGGTGCTGCCGGCGGGCGTGTTGTTCGCCAGCAACACCTCGACCTTGCCGATCTCGCTGCTGGCCGAGGCTTTCGCCCGTCCCGAGAACTTCATTGGCCTGCATTTCTTCTCTCCGGTGGAGCGCATGCCACTGGTGGAGGTCATCCGCGGTCGCGCTACCAGCGACCCGACCCTGGCCAGGGCGCTGGACTTCATCGGTCAGTTGAAGAAAACCCCGATCGTGGTCAACGACAGCCCGGGCTTCTTCACCAGCCGGGTGTTCGGCAGCTACGTCGATGAAGGTTTCCTGATGCTCAAGGAGGGTATCAGCCCGCAATTGATCGAGCAGGGCGCGCGCCAGGCCGGCATGCCGGTAGGGCCGTTGGCGGTGGCCGACGAGGTGTCGCTGGAACTGCAGCTCAAGGTGCATCGCCAGGCCCTCGAGCTGAACCTTGACGAGCGTTTCCAGCGCGGCGCGGCCATCGACCTGGTGAAGGCGATGGTCCACGAGTTGCAACGGCCGGGGCGCCGCGCCGGCGGTGGTTTCTACGAATACCCGGAAGGCGCCGCCAAGCATCTGTGGCCCGGCCTTGCCAGCCACTGGCCGGTGGCGGAGCACCAGCCAGAGTTGGAGGAAGTTCGCCTGCGCGTATTGACCATTCAGGCGCTGGAAGCTGCGCGCTGCGTGGAAGAGGGTGTGGTCAGCGAAGCGGCGGACGCCGACCTCGGCTCGACCCTGGGGATCGGCTTCCCGACCTGGACGGGCGGTGTGCTGTCGTACATCGACACGCTGGGTGCCGGCGCCTTCGTCGCCCAGTGCGATGCCCTTGCCGAGCGTTGGGGCGAGCGTTATCGGCCTTCGGCGTGGCTGCGCCAACGGGCCACGGCGAGACAGAGCTTCCACCCCAGCCTGCTGTCGGCGTAAGGCGGGTCCAGGATGAGCGGATTTCCTCTCGATCCCCGTCGCGGCGATGCCTTCGCCGCCGACAATGGCCTGCTGGTGCGAACCTGTGTGATCGGTGCTGGCGTGATGGGCGCCGGCATCGCCTACACCTGTGCCTTCAATGGCCTGCCGGTGCGCCTGAAGGACGTGCGTCAGGCGCCGCTGGACCAGGCCATGGCCCAGGTTCGCCGGCTGCTGGCCCGCCAGGTCGGGCAGGCGCGTCTTGATCCGGAGGCTGCGGCCAATATCGCCGCAGCGATCCATCCACAACTGGATTACCAGGGCTTCGAACGCGCCAGCGTGGTGATCGAGGCGGTGGTCGATAACCTCGGCATCAAGAACAAGGTGCTGGGGGAAGTGGAAGGACTGGTGAGTGCCGATGCGGTGCTGCTGAGCAACACCTCGTCGCTGCGCATCGACGACCTCGCCGCGGCCTTGCAGCGCCCGGACAACTTCGCCGGGCTGCACTTCTTCAACCCGGCCCCGGTGATGCCGCTGGTGGAGGTGATCCGTGGTCGCCTGACCAGCGACTACACCGTGCAGACCGCGGTCAAGCAGGCCTTGGCCATGGGCAAGGTGCCGATCGTGGTACGCGACGGGCCGGGCTTTCTGGTCAACCGCATTCTGATGGCCTACATGCACGCCTTCCTGCGGCTGCTGGCCGACGGGGTGGATTTCGCCCGGGTCGACCGGGTCGCCGAAGCCTTCGGTTGGCCCATGGGGCCGGCGTACCTGGAGGACGTGGTGGGGCTGGATATCGGCTCGCATTCCTGCGACCTGATTTTCGCCGGCTATCCGCAGCGGATGCCGGGCATCGCCAACGACGCCATTCGCATCCTGCTGGCCGCCGGCCTGCTCGGACAGAAAAGCGGCGCCGGGTTTTATCTGCACGAAACGGACAGCGATGGCCGCCCGGCCAGGCAAGTGAACCCGGCCGCGCGGCAGTTGCTGGCCGAGCACATTGGTCCGGTGACCGATGAACTGTCCGACGGCGCGATCATCGAGCGGTTGATGCTGGCGATGATCGTCGAGTCAGTGCACGCCCTGGAGGAAGGCGTGGTCGCCAGCGCCGCCGAACTGGACCGGGCGCTGCTGCTGGGCATCGGTTTTCCCGCCTGGCGCGGCGGTGCTCTGCGCTATGCCGACGAACTGGGCGCGGCCAGGGTGCTGGCCCGCTGTGAACATTATCGCCACCTCGGCGACGCCTATGCGCCGCCGCCACTGTTGCGGGCCCTGGCGCGCGAGGGTGGCCGTTTCCATGACGGGGGCGCCGATCCGGGCGACCCGCGAACCTGATGAAAGGACCTCTGACCATGCACCAACCCTTCAGCTACATCACCTACGAGACCCGCGGCGCTGTGGCGCTGCTCTCGCTCAATCTGCCGCACAAACTCAATGGCATGAGCGCGCCGATGCAGGCCGAGATCCGTGCCGTGCTGGAACACCTGCAGACCCAAGGCGACGTGCGGGCGCTAGTCATCACCGGCAGCGGCCGGGCCTTCTGCTCCGGCGCCGATCTCGGCGATATCAGCCAGAAAGGCGATGGCCGCGCCCAGGCCGAGAGCACCTACCGGGCGATGGTCGAGCAGTCCAACCCGATGATTCTTGATATCCGCCAGTCGCGGATTCCGGTGGTGGCGGCGGTCAACGGCATTGCTGCCGGGGCCGGGGCGAGCCTGGCGCTGGCCGCCGATGTGGTGGTGGCGGGGCGCTCGGCGAGTTTTCTCATGCCTTTCGCGCCGCGTCTGGGCATCGTCCCCGATCTTGGCGCCACCTGGCTGTTGCCGCGCTTGCTGGGCGAGGCGCGGGCGCGGGCGGCGCTGTTGCTGGGCGAGCGCATCAGCGCCGAGCAACTGGAGCAATGGGGTGGGATCTGGGCCTGCGTCGAGGACGCCGAACTGCTCGACACCGCCCTGGAACTGGCCGGGCGCCTGGCGGCTTCGCCTCGTCACTCGGCAGAGGAATTGAAACGCGCGCTGGACTGCGCCGAACACAATTCCCTGGCCGAGCAATTGCAGTACGAAGCCGACCGCCAGCGCGAACTGATCGCTCACGCGGATTTCCAGGAAGGTGTGGCTGCGTTTCTTGGCAAGCGCGCCCCGGTATTTCCCTGATCTGCAACCTTGGCAGAGCGTCAGGGTTGCCAATCTATATGCGTTAGGTTTAGCTTAGGCACCGTTTGCAAAACAATAAGAACAGTCCAGGCATCGACGCTCTACCACGGGGGTCGGTGCACTTAACTGAGTGCCCGTGCAAATGCCTTCATCGTCTTTCGCTGAGCCTCTCACCCTGCGCCTGATCGAGCGGCCGCGGCTGCTGGAACCCTTGCTGGCGCAGATCCGCCGGCAGCGGGTGAGCTTTATCCAGGGCCCCGCCGGCAGCGGCAAATCAGTGCTGCTGGACCAGGCGTTCCAAGCCGTGGCCGGGCAGTTGCAGACCGCCCGGCTGTCGCTGGCGTCCAGCCCCCTGAGCAACACCTCCCTGCGCGCCTCTCTGTTATCGCTGTTTTCCCGATTGTGCGGGCAGGACCGTGGGCGGGCGCCGTTCGTGATCTTCATTGACGATGCCGACCAGTTGCTCGGGCGCACCGATCCTTCGGTGCTGCGCCAGTGCCTGAGCAGCCTGCCGGCCCAAGGCAAGCTGGTGATCGCCAGCCGGCGCAAGCTGGCGCTGCATCACTTCGGCCTGGCCAGCGAACCCGGTGAGCCGCTGCAACTGGGGCAACTGCTGTTCACCCCGCAAGAGCTGCGTCAGGCCTTGAGCCGGCACGGCCAGCCGCTGGACGCGGCGGCGCTGATGGCAGCGTGGCGTTTCAGCGAAGGCTGGCCGGCGGTGCTGGCGTTGCTCTGCGCCAGTGATGTCGAGGACGGTTCGCTGGATGCCGAGCACATGCTGCAGGCATGGTTCGAGGAAGAACTGTTCAGTGACCTCGGCCCCGCGTTGTTGCGCTTCGCCTTCGAGGCTAGCGCCGTAGGTCAGATCCAGACGCAATTGCTCGACTGGGTGCGCGGGCGCTGCGACAGCCAGGGCCATATCCGCGGCCTTGCTCATGAGCACGGTCTGTTGCTGGACGGCGGCACGCGCTTGCCGCGTCCATTGCTGGCAACCCTGCGTCGCCAGCACCGGCGTGACGCGCCGCTGCGGGTCAGGGAACTGCACCGCGCCGCGCTGGAAACCCTGCTCGACCTGCAGCGCCTGGAGCCGGCGCTGGAACAGGCCTATCAACTGGGTGATCGGCCGTTGCTGCTGGGTTTGCTCCAGCGTCATGGGCACAGCTTGTTGTGTCAGGGGCGGATGCGTTCGTTAAGTCGCTGGCTCGGCGAACTGGACGCCGCCGGCCTGCTGGAGAGTATCCCCCGCCTGCAACTGACCCTGGCCTGGGCCTTGCTGTTCAGCAACGACCAGGCCGGCGCCCTGGCGATGGTTACGCGCTTGCGCGCCGGGCCCCGGGATGGCGAGCTGGACGCAGACCTCTGCGCTCTGGAACTGACCTCACTGAGCATGCGCGACCAGGTACAACTCGGCCTGGCCCAAGCCGACCTGCGCCGCGCCAATGCAGACGCAGGTGGTTTCGCCGGCGGCGTGCAGCAGTGCACCCGGGCGCTGCTGCACCTGCTGGATGGCGAGCTGCAAGCGGTGGAGGACTGGCTGACCCGGCGCCTGGACTCCCTCGACAGCCAGTCCGGCGCTTTCGTCGGTGCCTATGCCCGGGCGATTCTGGCCATGGGCGCGCTGCTGCGTGGCGAGCCTGACCAAAGCCGAAACTGGTTGCGTCAGGCCCGCGAACAATTGGCGGGCGAGCAGACGCCTTCCCACGGCAATTCCCTGCTTGCCACGCTGCAAGCTCTGGCGCTGTACGAAAGCGGCCGCATCGACGAGGTTCGGCAACTGCTTGAACTGCACCTGCCGCTGCTGCGCCAGACCGGCTTGCTGGACCAGATCATCCTTGCCCACAAGCTCTATGCGCGGATCCTGCTGAACCACGAACAGGGCAGCGCGGCGCTGGAGGTGTTGGCGGCGCTGGAGTGCCTGGGCCGTGACGGGCAACTGCCGCGCATGGTCATTTGCGCGAGGCTGGAGCAGGCCCGTTGCGCCCTCAGCCGTGGCGACCTGGCCCAGGCCCGTGCGCTGTTCGACGAAGCCGCCGAACAGCGCGGCACCGAGCAGGTTCGCCGCTACGCCTTCCTGCCCAGCGACAGCGACAGTTTCGAACTGCTCGGCGCACGCCTAGCGCTGGCCGAAGGCCGTGACGACGGGCTGGTGGAGGGCCTTGCCGCCGAGCTCGAGCGGGGGCTCGGCAGCGATCGCCTGCGCCGCGCGCTGAGCATTCGCATCCTGCTGGCATTGGCGCTGGAGCGCCGCGGCCACGAGCACGCCGCCTTGCGCATGATTGAAGCGGCGCTGTCGTTCGCCGCACCACGGGGCCTGAAGCAGGCCTTTCTTGACGAAGGCCCGGCGGTGTTGGCGCTGGTGCAGCGAGTGGGGCAGGGCGTGTCGTCGCTGGCGACCTTCGCCGCCAGTCTGCTGCTGGGTAGCGGACTGAGCCTCGAGCACCAGCCGGCAACCGTGCCGGTGAACGCCAGCCTGCTCACCGCCAAGGAAGTCCAGGTGCTGGCGCTGATGGCCAGCGGGCAGAGCAACGATGCGCTGGCGCGGCTGTTGTTCGTCTCGGAAAGCACGGTGCGCACCCACCTGCGCAGTATCAACGCCAAGCTCAACGCCCGCAGTCGTCTGGAAGCCCTGGCGATCGCCCGGCGCGAAGGGCTGATCGCTGGCTGAACCACGGGAAAATCGTCGGAAACGATGAGGAAGGCGCCGGCCTCCCTACTCGATACTCACCCCGAACCTCGCGAACGGCCGCGGCCCAGGGCCTGCCGTTCGTTATCACAACACAGAGAAAGGGGCGACATGATGCAGACACGGACGCGGCAAGCGGACCTGCCACTGTCGGGGGTACGGGTGGTGGAGTTGTCCTTCGGCCAACTGGAAATGTGCGGTCGGTTTCTCGCCGACCTGGGTGCCGAGGTGATCCTGGTGGAGCCCCTCGGCGGCGTGCCATCGCGGCATGCGGCGCCGTTGTACGCGGGCCGCAGCTTGCGGTTCGCCAGCCACAACGCCAACAAGCGCAGCGTCGAGCTGGACCTGGACAACGCCGCCGGGCGCGAGGCCCTGGGCCGGCTGCTGGACAGCGCACAGATCTTCCTCGAAGGCGCGCCTCGTGGCTGGCTGGAACGCAGCGGTCTGGCTGCGCACCTGCGCCCTGATCTGGTCACCCTGGCGATCAGTGCCTTTGGCCGCAACGGACCTTACGCCGACTTCCAGGCCAGCAACACCGAGCTGCTGGCGATGGGCGCGGTGCTGGCCCGCTCCGGTATCAAGGGCGAAGCGCCGTTGCTGCCGCCTGGCGAACTGGCCGAGGAAAGCGCCGCGCTGCAGGCCGCCTGGGTGGTCCTCAGCGCTTACTGGAACTGCCTGAATGGCGGTCTCGGTGGTGTGCTGGATTTCTCCATCCATGCCTCGACCCTGCAGGTCCTCGACCCGGGCATGGGCGTGACCGGCAGTGCCGCCGGTGGTCGCAGCGCTCTGGAACTGGCGCCGCGTGGCAGGCCGCCGCGAGGTAATGGCTACCCGATCTTCCCGTGTCTGGACGGCGCCGTGCGTATCTGTCTGCTCAATCCACGGCAGTGGCAGGGCATGTCGACCTGGCTGGGGGACGATCATCCCTTCACCGATCCGTCCTTTGCCAACCTGGCCAAGCGCTTCAAGGTGATCCGCGAAATCAATGCGCTGATCGCCGAGCTGTTCCGCCAGCGTCCGGCGGCCGAACTGGTCAGCGAAGGCCAGCGCCGCGGCGTGCCGATCGCTGCGGTGGCAACGCCCGGTCAGGTGCTGGAAGACCCGCACTTTCTCGCCCGCAACAGCTTCGTCGATTTGCCGCTGGGTGAAGGGCTCAGCGGCCGGGTGCCCGGCGGCTATGTCGAGATCGACGCCTTGCCTGCCGGTATCCGCCAGCCGGCGCCTCTGCTTGGCGAGGCCAATGGGTTGTCGAGCGACAGCGTCGCTGCGCCCCCGGTTGTTGAACGGCATCCCCGACGTCCGTTCGCCGGCATTCGCGTGCTCGACCTCGGGGTCATCGTCGCCGGCGCCGAACTGGGCCGTCTGCTGGCGGACCAGGGCGCCGAGGTGATCAAGGTGGAGAGCCGCGACTACCCCGACGGCCTGCGCCAGTCGCTGGACAATGCGCCCATGAGCATTTCCTTCGCCCAGGGCTCGCGGGGCAAGCAGTCGTTCGGCCTGAACCTGCGCGATCCTCGCGGGGTGGCGCTGTTCAAGCAACTGGTGGCCGACGCCGACGTGGTGCTGTCCAATTTCAAGCCCGGCACCCTGGAGTCGCTGGGCATTGGCTACGAGGTGCTGGCGGCGATCAAGCCGGACATCATCATGGCCGACAGCAGCGCCCTAGGTAACCACGGCCCGTCCAGCAGCAGCATGGGCTACGGCCCGCTGGTGCGCGCAGCCACCGGGCTGACCTGGTTGTGGCGCTACCCCGGCAGCGACGACGGTTTCAGCGACAGCACGACCATCTTCCCCGACCACTTCGCCGCGCGGATTTCCGCGGCGGCCATTGCCGCGCTGCTGGTGCGTCGCCAGCAGCGGGGTATCGGCGGGCGGGTCAGCGTCTGCCAGGCCGAGGCTATTCTCGGTGCGCTGTCCACGGCGTTCCTCGAAGAATCGCTGCGCCCGGGCAGCTTCGTGCCCCAAGGCAATCGCAGCCGCTTCGTGGCGCCGAGCGGCGTCTTTCCCTGCGCGGGCGATGACGAGTGGTGCGCCATCAGCGTGACCTCCGACGCCCAGTGGCGGCGCCTCTGCGAAGTACTGGAACGGCCCGACTGGCTCGACGCTGCACACCTCGCCAGCGTCGACGGCCGCCTGGCCCGGGCCGAGGAACTGGAGGCCGGGATTGCCACCTGGACCGCACAGCACACGCCGCTGCAAGTCCGCGACCAACTCCAGGCTGCGGGCATCCCTGCCGGCAATATGCTGCGCCTGGACCAGATGGCCAGCGACCCGCAGCTATTGGCCCGCGGCTTTTTCAGCACCTTGCGCCAGCCCGGCCTGTCCGCGCCGCTGCTGACCGAAAACACCCCGGCCCTCGGTCCGCTGCCCGAGCCGGAGATTCGCCCCGCACCTTTCCATGGCGAACACACCCTGGCCCTGGCCGAGCGCCTGCTGGGCCTGGATAGCGCCGCCCGCGAGGCGCTGGTCGCCGCCAGTGTGCTCGAACCCCTGTCTGCCGAAACCGCCGCCTGGCTCGCCGAGCGCGAAGCCCCGATCCCTGAGGAGCCCCGTCCATGAACCGCCCAACCTTCGAGACCCTGGAACTGCTGCTGGAAGACGGCATCGCGCTGATCTGCCTGAACCGCCCGGAGCAGCTCAACGCCTTCACCCCCGTGATGGTCCGGGAGTTTCTCCAGGCCCTGGACTACACCGACGCCGACGATGAGGTGAAGGCGGTGGTGGTTACCGGTCGTGGCCGGGCGTTCTGTGCCGGCGCCGATCTCTCGGCGGGGGCTGGCGCCTTTGACTATGCAGGCGAGGGCGAAGGGTCCGAGGGCGTGTTCCGCGATGAAGGCGGGCTGATGACGTTGCGCATTTTCCGCAGCCTCAAGCCGATCATCGGTGCGGTCAATGGGGTCGCTGTCGGCGTCGGCGCCACCCTGTTGCTGGCGATGGATGTGCGAGTGGCTTCCTGCGAAGCCCGCTTCGGTTTTGTCTTCGCCCGTCGCGGCATCGCCCCGGAGGCGGCGTCCTCGTGGTTCTTGAGCAAGGCAGTGGGCATTTCCACGGCCCTGCAGTGGTGCTACTCCGGGCGCCTGGTCAAGGCCGACGAGGCGCTGGCCCGCGGTCTGTTGCAGTCCATTCATGAGCCGGACCAGGTGCTCGCGGCAGCCAAGGAGATGGCGCGCAGTTTCATCGACCATAGTGCGCCGGTGTCGCTGGCCGTGACCCGCCAGATGATCTGGCGCATGAGCACGGTGGAGCACCCGATGGACGCCCACTGCCTGGACAGTCGGGTGGTGCAACAGCGCGGTCGTTCGGCGGACGCGCGCGAGGGGGTCGCGGCGTTTCTGCAGAAGCGCCCGGCGCAGTTCAGCGAGCGGGTCTCGACCGATCTGCCGGACTGTTTCGACTGGCACCGCGAGCCGCCGTTTCACTGATTGAAAGGCCGGGGGTGCGGTCGCCAGGGCTTGAAACAGAGCCGTCCGCGCAAAATCGTCGCATCCGACGATGGGGCCGCCAGCATGGATACCGTAGCGTGGGAAGTGGCTGTCAGGCCGTGTGAATGAAGCGGTACGGGCCCCGTCGCAGGGGCCCACCGCAATGACAACCACTCCCATGGGTTGGGAGTGCCGACGCAGATTCCAACAATAATTACAAAAGGAGAAGCGCTGATGAATGTCAGTCGCAGAGTGTCTCGCAACAAGTCGATGACCCTGGCCCTGTTGCCCCTCGCGGTGATGGCGGCGGGCTGCTCGACGGCGGTGCAGGCGTTCACCTTCACCACCGAAGACTGGAACGGCTACTGGGATAACACGGTGACCTACAACCTGGGCTTTCGTGCCCGTGACGTCGACAACAAGATCGGTAACAACCCGGCCTTCGACGAATCGGAATACAAGTTCAAGGACCGCGGCGATGTGGTGACCAACCGCTTCAACCTGCTCACCGAACTGGGCGGCACCTACCGCGATCATCTTTCGCTGCGGGTGTCGGCCCAGGGCTGGCACGACTTCGCCTATGACGACGATGTCGAGGGCAACCCCGGCGAATATGCGCCGGGCATGCCGTACTCGGCGTTGGCGGCCTATCCGTCGGGCAAGTACCGCAGCGGCGTCAAGCATGCCTATGTCACCGGCGGTCGCCTGCTGGATGCCTTTGTGCAGTACTCCGACACCTTTGCCGGACACTCCACCACCGCTCGTTTGGGCCGCAACACCCAGTACTGGGGCAACGGCCTGTTTTTCCCGTTCCAGAGTATTTCCTACTCCCAGGGCGCGCTGGACGGCATCGCCGGTGCCGCCTCGCCGGGCACCCCGGCCAAGGCATTGTTCATCCCGCGTAACCAGGTCAACCTCAGCACCCAGCTGACCTCCGAATTCTCCCTGGGCTTCCAGTACTTTCTTGACCGCGCCGAGAACATCCTGCCCCAGGGCGGCACCTACCTGGCGCCGAGCGATTTCCTGTTCACCGGTCAGGACAGCATGCTCGGCATCGCCCGCGGCTCCAGCCGGCGCAATGACAAGATCAACGATAACTTCGGCATCAACGCATCCTGGCAGGTCACCCCGGAAACCACCCTCGGCTTCTACTTCCGCCGGCTCGACGAGGTACAGCCCTGGGCGCCGCTGCTGAAGATCAACGACAACGGTGACCCGAACTACTTCCTCTCCTACAACTCGGGCGTGAAGCTCTACGGCATCAGCCTCGATGCTCCCTTGGGCAACAGCAGCCTGGGCATGGAACTGTCGTACCGCGACGGCACGGCGCTGAACAGCGCGCCGGGCTTCGTTTCCGACGACCCGGACCGTGGCGCCACCGGCAACGTCGCCAACCTGATCGCCAACGTCATGGTGCCGCTGGGCAGCACGCCGCTATACGAGACCGGAACGTTCATCGCCGAGCTGGCCCACACCCGGGTGATGTCGGTGGATTCGCGCAATAAGGGTCTCTACAACGGCGAGGGCTATGACGGCTGCGGCGGCGGCAAGTGGGACGGCTGCTCGACCCGCAACGCCACCGCGCTGGCCTTGTCCTTCACCCCCGAGTGGATCCAGGTAGCACCCGGCCTGAACCTGAGCATGCCGAGCAGCGTCACCGTCGGCCTCAAGGGCAACGCCGGCGTTCTCGGCGGTACGGCTCAGGGTTCCTACAAGTTCTCGGTAGGCGTAGCCGCGACCTACCTGTCCAAGCACACCCTGAAAGTCGAGTACATCGGCAGCCGCGCCCGCACCACCGGCACGACCTACACCCCATCGGGACTGCCGATCTACGAGGGCGGCAACGGCGCGTACATGCTCAACGACCGTGACTGGGTGTCCATCACCGCGCAGACGGTGTTTTAACTTCAGCAACGCGCATGTGGTTTTTTGGCCCTCCGGCTCCGAGGGCCCTTTTTTCCGCATGAATGATGAGGAGCGTCGGTCCCGCGTCGTCGGGATCGAAGTCCGCAAAAGCAATAACAAGAAGGACCCGATTATGTGGCGTTGGACCTGCACCCAAGAACACCGCCGGCGGTTCGCCGGACCCGGCAGCGCCGTCCTGATGCTTGGCTTGCTGCTGTCACTGGCCGGCCAGGCCGCGGCCCAGGGCTTCGCCGATCCGCTGGAAACGCCGGCCCCGCGCTACGCCGACGGGCTTGCCGGGCTGCCGATCCAGGCCCTGGCCAATACCGGCGAGGCGTTGCTGGCGGTAGGACTGCGCGGGGTGATCCTGCGTAGCGAGGATGCCGGCCGGCACTGGCAACAGATGCCGGTGCCGCTGAGTTCCGACCTGCTGGATGTGTCGTTCGTCTCGCCGCAACACGGCTGGGTCGTCGGCCAGGACGGGGTGATTCTCGCCAGCGAGGATGGCGGGCGCACCTGGACCCGGCAGTTCGACGGGCGCCAGGCCCTGGAGCAGTTGAGCCGCTATTACCAGGACGACACCGCGCTGGAACCACAGGCCCGTGATGCTTACCTGGACCAGTTGCGCACCAACCTGCAGGCCGGGCCGGTGCTGCCGTTCTTCAGCGTGCGCTTCGTCGACGACCGTCATGGCTTCGCTGTTGGTCCGTTCGGCATGTTCGTCGCCAGCGATGACGGCGGCCAGCATTGGCGGCCGGCGCTGCACCAGATCGACAACCCGGATTTCCTCCACTTGAACGCCATCGCCCAGGTCGGCGAGCACCTGTTCATCACTTCCGAGCAGGGCATCGTGTTCAAGGCCGACCGCAGCGGCGCGCATTTTCGCCCGGTGAGCACCGGCCATGTCGGCTCGTTCTTCAGCCTTGCCGGCCACGGCGATGTGCTGCTGGCCGGCGGCCTGGGCGGCGTGCTCTACGCCAGCCACGACCAGGGCGAAAGCTGGCACGCACTGAAGTCGCCGCTGACCCAACTGGTTTCACGTATCGAGTTCGACCTGCGAGCGCAGCGCTTCACCGCGATCACCGCCGGCGGCGAAGTGCTTGAACTGAGCGCCGATTTTAGCCGTTCCAGCCTGCGCCAGAGCGCCGCGCCGATGCTCTACACCGACGTGCTGAGCCTGCCGGGGCAGGTGATCTACGCCGGAATCCAGGGCCTGCGCCCGGACAGCGCCGAGCCCGTCCAACCGTCCCGAGGGGAGCAGTAATGGTGGATATGTCACGCCACACCAGCATGCCGGTAGTCGCGCGCATCGAGCAGTTCGATGCCCGCAGCGGCGACCTCGCCGAACGCATCATCTTCAATTCGCGGATCGTGGTGATCCTGCTGTCCCTGCTGGCGACCGTGCTGCTGGGCTGGCAGGCGAGCAAGCTGACCGTGGGCGCCAACTTCAACCAGATGGTGCCGCAGTCGCACCCCTTCATCGAAAACTACTTTGCCAACGCCGACTCCCTCGGCGGCCTCGGCAACGCCGTGCGCATCGTGGTGGAGAACAAGCAGGGCGACATCTACGACGCCGAGTACCTCGAAGTGCTCAAGCGCATCAATGACCAGGTGTACCTGCTGCCGGGGGTTGACCGCGCGTTCGTCAAGTCGCTGTGGATGCCGGCGGTGCGCTGGACCGAGGTCACCGACCAAGGCTTCGTCGGCGGCCCGGTGATGCCCGAGGATTACAGTGCTTCTGCGGCGTCCCTGGCCCTGCTCAAGCGCAATGTCGTTCGTGGCAATTTGAGCGGCAGCCTGGTGGCCACCAACGGCCGTTCGAGCATGCTCTTCGTGCCACTGCTGGAGCGTTTCGCCGACAGTGGCGAGCCGGTGGATTCGGCCGGCTTCGCCAAGCGCCTGGAGAGCATTCGCCAGTTCGAGAGCGACAAGATCGGCATCCATGTGGTGGGCTTCCCGCAACTGGTCGGCGACCTGGTGGCGGGCCTCGGCAAGGTCATGGTGTTCTTCGTCTTCGCCGCGCTGATCGCCATGGCGATCATCTTCGTCTACACCCGCTGCGCCCGCAGTACCTTGCTGGTCACGGTGTGCTCGGTGATGGCGGTGTCCTGGCAACTGGGCATCTTCCACCTGATGGGCTACGTCATCGATCCGTATTCGATCCTGGTGCCGTTCCTGGTCTTCGCCATCGGCATTTCCCACGGCGCGCAGAAGATGAACGGGGTGATGCAGGACATTGGCCGCGGCACCCATCGCTATGTTGCCGCGCGCTATACCTTCCGCCGCCTGTTCCTCGCCGGGCTGACCGCGTTGCTGGCCGACGTGGTGGGCTTCGCGGTGCTGGTGATGATCGACATCCCGATGATCCAGGGCCTGGCCATTGCCGCCAGCATCGGCGTTGGCGTATTGATCTTCACCAACCTGATCCTGCTGCCGGTGTTGCTGTCCTATACCGGCGTGTCGCCTCGGGCGGCGCAGCGCAGCCTGCGGGAAGAGCAGGGCGGCAACCGCCTGGAGTTCCTGGTCGCGCTGACCCGGCCGCGTCCGGCTGCGCTGATGGTTGGCGCCTCCGTGGTGCTGGCGTTGGTGGGCTACCTGGCGAGCTTGAACATGCAGGTCGGCGACCTCGATCCGGGCGCCCCGGAGCTGCGCGCCGATTCGCGCTACAACCAGGACAACGCCTTCATTACCGGCAATTTCGGCCTGTCCAGCGACCAGTTCGCGGTAATCGTCAAGACCCCTACGGGGCAGATCAACAGCTTCCAGACCCTGCTGGAAATGGACCGCCTCGAAGAGCGCCTGCGCCGTCTGCCGGGTGTGCAGACCACGGTGTCCATGGGCAGCCTGACCCGGCTGTTCACCGCCGGCAACTCGGAGAACAACCCGAAATGGCTGAGCATCCCGCGGGACGCGCTGATGACCACCAACGCCACGTCGCAGATCGCCGTGACCTACCCGGACCTGGTCAACGGCGATTACACCGTGGCCCCGGTGATCGTCTACCTCGCCGACCACAAGGCGCAGACCCTGGAGGCGGTGGTCGCCCTGGTGCAGGACTTCGCCCGCGAGCACGACAGCGCCGACCGGCAGTTCCTGCTGGCCGCCGGCAGCGCCGGGATCGAGGCGGCGACCAATGACATGGTGCGCCATTCCCACTACCGGCTGATCGGCTGGGTCTACCTGGCGGTGATCGTGCTCTGCTTCATCACCTTCCGCTCGTGGCGGGCGGTGCTGGTGGCGGTGATCCCGCTGGCTATCACCACCATCCTCTGCGAGGCATTGATGGTCTGGCTGGGCATCGGCCTGAAGGTCGCCACGCTGCCGGTGATGGCGCTGGGCGTGGGTATCGGCGTGGACTACGCGCTGTACCTGCTGAGCGTGCAACTGGGCAACATGCGCCGCGGCCTGCCGCTGGCCGAGGCCTACCGCAATGCGCTGAATTTCACCGGCAAGGTGGTGGCGCTGATCGGCATCACCCTGGCGGTGTCGGTGGTGACCTGGGTGTGGTCGCCAATCAAATTCCAGGCCGACATGGGCTGGCTGCTGACCTTCATGTTCGTCTGGAACATGGTCGGCGCCCTGGCCCTGATTCCGGCGCTCTCGTATTTCCTGCTGAACCGGCAGTTCCAGGATTCCGCGTCCCGCCTGGCGGGGCAGGAACCGGTGGATGAGCACGCCATCCACGCCCCCCGACAACAGGCGTCAGTGCGCGACAAGGCACAGGCGCTGGTTGCTCCGCTTCCCGAGGTTCGTTAGTACCCGCCCACGTTCAGTGATGCCTGCGTTTTGAATAATAAAAATCGAGACAGGAGAACAACAATGAAGACCCCCGATATCCGCAAACACACCCTGGCTGCCCTCAGCCTGGCCGTGTCCCTGGTGTTCGCCGCGGCCCCGGCCCTGGCCGAGGAGCTGACTCCGTTTGGCGCCATCAAAGGCGCCAATGCCGACGGCAGCATCCCGGCCTACACCGGCGGCCTGACCCAGCCGCCAGCCGGTTACACCGGCAACGGCAATTACATCGATCCCTATGCCGCCGACAAGCCGCTGTACAGCATCACCAAGCAGAACCTGGCGCAGTACGCCGACAGCCTGACCCCGGGCACGCGCTTTCTGTTCGAGCGTTTTCCGGATTACCGCATCGACGTCTACCCGACCCGGCGCAGCATGCACTGGCCGGATGCGGTGCTGAAGAGCACCGTCGAGCACGCCGGCCAGGCGAAGCTGGCGGGAGAGGTCGAGGGCGACCGCATCGACAACTCGTTTGCCGGGATTCCGTTCCCGCAGCCAAAGACCGGCACCGAGGCGCTGTGGAACCGCTACTTTACCTACATCCCGTACCTGGAGCTGACCGCCGCCTCGTACATGGTCGACTCCCGCGGCAATGTTTCGCTGCTGCCTGAGGGCACCATGCACAAGGCCAACGTGATCTACGAGCCGAAGCTGCAGAACAGCGACAACACCGGCATCACCGACATGGCCAACATCGTCTCCTCGGCGCCCGCCAACGTTGCCGGCTACGCGCAACTGCGCAAGGAACGCCTGGACTACGGCTCCAGCGGCACCCTGGCGTGGTTCTACGATCCGGGCCAGCGTCGCGTGCGTGTGGCGCCGAACTACACCTACGACATTCCGGCGTCGAGCCAGGGCGGGGTGCTGTTCTATGACGAAGTGTTCCTCTTCTCCGGGCGCATGGACCGCTTCAACTACAAGCTGGTGGGCCGCGAGGAAATGGTCCTGCCGTACAACAGCTACAAGCTGCTGCAATCCAACTACAAGGATGTGCTCGGACCAAAATTCCTCAATCCCGATGCCATCCGCTGGGAGAAGCACCGCGTCTGGGTGATCGAGGCCGAGCTCAAGGACGGCGCCCGTCACGCTTACCAGAAACGCCGCTACTTCCTCGACGAAGACTCCTGGGTGGTACTGGCCACCGAAGGCTACGATCATGCCGGGCAGATTCACCGCGTCGGCTATACCTATCCGGTGTTCGAGTACACCGGGTTGGGCGGCGTGTCCAACGGCAGCCATGGTTTCTACGATTTCAACCGTGGCAGCTACGCGGTGATCTGGATGGGCAAGACCTCCGGCAAGCCGGCCGACGTGAAGTTCTTCAGTGAGGTCAAGCGTCCGGAGATGTTCACCCCGCGCGGCATTGCCGGTACATCCACCCGCTGAGTGCTTCAAAACCCGGCGTGCCGCTGGCCGCCGGGACTGACAAGAACAAGACCGCCTCTGCATTTCATGAGGCACCGTGAGGATTACAAAGATGTCCGGGACGCTTATCGAGACGTTCAACTGGTGGGCGGTGGAGCGCGCCGACGTGCCTGCGCTGGTGGTTGGCGACGAGCACGTCAGTTACGCCCAGCTCAAGGCCTGGGCCGGCTCGGCCGCGCAGTGGCTGGTGGCCCAGGGTGTGGAGCCCGGTGACCGGGTCGGGATCATGGCGGCCAACTCGCTGCAATGGATCATCCTCAGCCAGGCGGCGATGCTGGCCGGGGCGATTCTCGCGCCGGTCAACCCGCGTTTCACTTTCAGCGAGGCGTCTTATCTGCTGCTGGAGCGTTACCGGGTCAAGGCGATTTTCCATGACGCCGAGCGCGCCGACGTGGCACGCAAGATGGCCGACCAGGTGCCGGGTTGCGGGGTGTTCGACCTGGCGGAAATGGACCGGCTGCGGGATGTTCCGTTCGACCCTGAAATCGCTCTGCCAGAGGGAGCCCTGGACGCTGATCTGGTGATCATTCCCACCAGCGGCTCCACCGGGCGGCCCAAGGGCGTGGTGCTGTCGCATCGTTCCATGGCCGGCTACATCGCCGACTCCTGCCTGGCCCGGCCCGGCGCCTTCAGCGAGCCGCGGGTGTTGCTGTTCGCGCCGCTGTGCACCTCCGCCGGCTACGTGGTGCTGACCCAGTATCTGGCTTATGGCGGCACGGTCTATCTGGAGCAGGCGTTCGACGCCGAGCGGGCGATCGACAAGATCGTCAGCCAGCGCATCACCACCATGATGGGCACGCCGATCTTCTTCGAACGCATGGCGGCGTGCGACAGCTTCCGCGATGCCGACCTGAGCAGCCTCTATTACTGCCTGGTGGGTGGTTCGCGGGTATCCCGCGCCTTGCTCGATGCCTGGCTGGGCAAGGGCGTCCTGCTGCGCCAGCTCTACGGCCAGACCGAAGTGGGCGGGCAGGCTACCTTCAACACCGACCAGGCCTCCATCAGCCACCCGGAGAAATGCGGGCGCGGCTCGATGTACACGCGTATCGCGGTGATCGACCTGCAAGGCAGCTTCGTGCCGCCGAATACGCCGGGGCAAATCGTGGTCAAGGGCCCGGGGGTGATGGTGCGCTACTGGGAAGACCCGGAAGCCACTGCCAGCACCCTGGTGGATGGCTGGGTGCGCACCGGCGACCTGGGCATGCTCGACGAGGACGGGCTGCTGACCATGCTCGACCGGATCAAGGACATCATCATTTCCGGTGGCCTGAATATTTCTGCGGCGGAAGTGGAACGGGTCATCTCCGAGTATCCGGGGGTGCACGAAGTGGCGGTAATCGCTGCCCGCGACGACACCTTCGGCGAGACTCCGCTGGCGATCATCCATGGCCCGGCGCCGGGTGATATCCCTGAACTGCTGCTGCATTGCAGCACCCACCTGAGCAGCTACAAGGTGCCGCGCTATATGGTCTGCACCAGCGAACCGCTGCCGCGGCTGGCTTCGGGCAAGATCGCCAAGCCGAGCTTGCGTGAAGAGTATGCGGAGGCGCACCTGAGGTTGAGTCGGGTGCGCTGAGGTTGTTTTTGGGCCGCTTTGCGGCCCTTCGCGAGCAAGCTCGCTCCCACCGGTTCTCAGCAGACACTGTGGGAGCGAGCTTGCTCGCGAAGGGCTGCAAAGCAGCCCCGATGATCCCTGTCATGAGGACACTGCCAATGATCACCCTGTACCACAGCAAGGATTCCCGCTCACTGCGTTGCCTCTGGTTGCTGCAAGAACTCGGTCTGCCGCATCAGGTGGAGTGGGTGGCCTTTCCGCCGCAGTTGAAACAGCCCGAGTACCTTCAAATCAACCCCAACGGCACGGTGCCGTACCTGATCGATGGCGAGAACGCGCTGCGCGAGTCTGCCGCTATCCTGCTCTATCTGGCCAACCGCTATGGCCACGGCAACTGTGTGGTCCCCGTGGACTCGCCGTTTTACGCCGCCATGCTCGACTGGCTGTTCTACGGCGAGACCGCCCTGGCCGGGTCGCTCTCCGCGGCGCTGCGCTACGCCATGTTCCTGCCGCGCCCGCAGCGCAATGAAGTGGTCGCGCAGGACTACCGGGAAATGATGGTGCAACGCCTCGATGCCCTGGACCGGGCGCTTGCGCAGGGCCCGTACCTGTGCGGCGACACTTTCACCATCGCCGATATCTCGGTGGGCTACGGCCTGCTGCTGGGCGAATTGTTGGGGCTGGCGCCGCGTTACCCGCAGCGTATCGCCGACTACCTCGCACGCCTGAAAGACCGCCCGGCGTTTCTCAAGGCCCGCGGCCTCGCCAACTGAGTGAAGCCTGGCGGCTCGCGCCGCCAGGCTCCCGCCTCACCACTGCAACGGCAGTTCCAGCAAGGCCAGCGCGTAGCCCATGCGGTATTTCGGCACGCTGCCCGGCACCACACTGAAGCTCGGCACACGCTTGAGCCATTCCTCGGCCAGGATGCGCATCTCTGCGCGGGCCAGGAAGTGCCCCAGGCACAGGTGGGCTCCGGTGGAGAAGGTCAGTGCTTCCTTCTTCGGCCGGTCGATATCGAAGCGGTGCGGGTCTGCGTTCTTGCGCTCATCGCGGCCGGAAATCGGCAGCAGGCAGAGCACCATGTCGCCTTTCCTGAACTGCATGCCGAAGCGCTCGCAATCCTTCAGCACCATGCGCGGCGTACTGATGATGCCGAAGCAACGCAGGCCCTCGTCGACGAAGGACGGGATCAGCGCCGGATCGGCCGCCAGCCGGGCCTGCAACGCGCTGTCGCCGGCCAGTTGACGGAAGGTGAAGGCGGTGGCGTTGGCCACCGTGTCCATGCCGCCGAGGAACAGCAGGAAGCACATGTTCTGGATCTCGTCGAGGCGGATCGGCCGGCCGTCGATCTGCACGGTCAACAAGTGGCTGATCAGATCCTCGCCGGGAGCCGCGCGTTTGGCCTCGATCAACTCGGTCATGATGCCGACGATCTGCCCGCCCAGATCATGCAGTTCCGCCTGCACGTTGGTGGCGAAGAAACGGTCGGAGAGGGTGCGGAACTCCCGCAGCCGCTCCAGCGGCATGCCCATCAACTCCATGAAGATCGACACCGGAAAGGCCGAGGAAATGCTGTCGGCAAAATCGCAGTGCCCCTGGTCCTGCACCTCATCGATCAGGCGGTTGGCCCAGTAGCGGATCTTCTCTTCCAGCGCCTTGACGTTCTTCGGCGAGAAATGCGGCATCAGTGCCTGGCGATAGGGCAGGTTGGCCGGTGGATCGAGGCTCAGCGGAATGAACACCGGCGGGTTCTCGATACGCGGGATCTGCTGCTCGGACGCGGAGAAATGCTCGGGATCGCGCACCACCTCACTGATCTCGTCATACCGCGTGACGACCCAGTGGCCGCCGTTACGCAGGGTGTAGAACACCGCCGGCGCCTCGCCGTGCAGGCGCCGGGCATAGGTTTCGTGGAGGTTTTCGGTGGGGTGGTCGGTGCCCGTGACGTTGAACATGTCGAAGTCATACAGGTGCTCGGGAGCGACGTGGTCCGGACGGGGTGAGACGGTCATTGCGTGTTCCTCGGTTTTTGTTATGTGAGGTTGTTTTTAACTAATTAAATTAGTTTATAGGTCGTAATCCGACGCCATTTCATGACGTCCTCCGGCAAGTGTCCGCTGCGTTGTCTCAGCGCTGCAGCCGTGGCACCTCCAGTTCGAGGCCGTCGAGGGCTTCGGTCAGGCGGATCTGGCAGCTCAGGCGCGTGTTGGGGCGGGGCTCCGGCACGCATTCGAGCATGTCGCGTTCCATTTCGGTTTGTTCTGGAAGCCTCGCCTGGAAAGGCTCGGGCACGATCACGTGGCAAGTGCCGCAGACCAGGTTGCCGCCGCAATCGGCAAGGATGCCGTCGACGCCGTGGGCCACGGCCACTTCCATCAGCGTCGGCCCCGGGGCGGTCTGGATGTCATGCCGGCTGCCGTCGGGCGTGATGAATGTCAGGTTGATCATCGGTGCAGGTCCTCATTGTTTTCATTGTGGGTTGACCCTGGAAAAATATCTAAATAGATTAGATAAATGTCCCGGGGCCTGTGTCAACCGTTCCGGCGTGTGCCAACAACAATAAAAACGAGTGAGTACCATGGCTGAATTCGATTACATCATCGTCGGCGCCGGCGCGGCCGGTTGTGTATTGGCCCATCGGCTGTCCGCCGATTCGCGGGTCAGCGTGGCCCTGCTGGAGGCGGGCGGGCGCGACAACAGCTATTTCGTCAAGATGCCCAAGGGCCTGGCCAAGGTCATGCAGGACGCCAGTTGCACCTGGCTGTATCCCGCCGAACCGGAGGAGGGCAACGCCTTCATCGGTGATATCTGGGCGCGCGGCCGGCTGATGGGCGGTTCCAGCAGCATCAACGGCATGATGTACGTGCGCGGCCAGCCGGCGGATTTCGACGAGATCGCCGCGCAGTCCAGCGACGACTGGGCCTGGGCTCATATCGGCGAAGCCTATCGGGCTTTGGAATCCCACGAACTGGGCGCCGGCCCGACCCGGGGTGACCAGGGCCCGCTGCGCCTGAGCCTGGCCGACCGGCGCAATGCCCTGACCGAAGCCGTGCTGCAAGCCGGTGTCAGCATGGACCTGCCGCGCAAGGGCGACGTCAACCAGCCCGACGATCAGCCGGCGGTCGGCTATTCCTCGCGGACCATCTGGAAGGGCCAGCGCCAGAGCGCATCACGGGCGTTTATCGAGCCGGTGCGCGGGCGCCCCAACCTGACCATCATCAGCGACACCACCGTCGACCGCGTGCTGTTCGACGGCCAACAGGCGGTGGCCGTCGAACTGGCGTCCGGCGGCAGCATCAGCGGCACCTTGCGTGCCCGTCGGGAAATCATCCTTGCCTGCGGCGCCATGGCTTCACCGGGAATTCTCCAGCGCTCCGGCGTCGGGCCGGGTCATCTGTTGCGCGATCTTGGCATCGAGGTGGTCTGCGACAACCCCGAGGTCGGCCAGAACCTGCTGGAACACCGCGCCCTGTTGCCTCAGTGGCGCTTGCGCCAGCCGCTCTCCGACAACTGCGAATACACCGGCCTGCGTCTGCTGAAAAACACCCTGCAATACGTGCTCCGGCACAGCGGCCCGATGTCGTCGGCAGCCTATGAAATGGGCCTGTGGCTGAAATCCGATGCGAACCAGCTGCGCCCGGACATCCAGTTCCTCGTCGCGCCGTTCACCTTTGACTACAGCACCCACCGCCAGACCCTGGAGAAGCATCCGGGGCTGGGCATGGTCGCCTATCCGCTGCGCCCGACGTCGAAGGGCCAGGTGAACATCCGCAGCCGCGACCCGCACCAGTTGCCGGAGCTGAAACCCAACTACCGCACCACCGAGCACGACCGTGCGCTGATGATCCGCACGCTGCAACTGGCCCGCGAGTTCGCCGCGCAATCGCCATTGGCGCCCTACATTGCCGAAGAAACCTTCCCCGGCCCGCAGTGTGTCAGCGACGAGCAGATCCTTGCCGCCTACGACCAGCACGGCAGTTGCGGCTACCACGCCGTCGGCACGTGCCGGATGGGCAAGGATGACGCTTCGGTGGTCGATCCGGCGCTGCGCGTGCGCGGTGTC
Organism: Pseudomonas sp. Marseille-P9899; assembly: GCF_903166565.1. Taxonomy (NCBI): domain Bacteria; kingdom Pseudomonadati; phylum Pseudomonadota; class Gammaproteobacteria; order Pseudomonadales; family Pseudomonadaceae; genus Pseudomonas; species Pseudomonas sp. Marseille-P9899. The sequence goes on along the minus strand of NZ_CAESCG010000001.1, from coordinate 1,732,036 downwards.
AGCGGCCTGCGAGTGGTCGACGCCTCGATCTTCCCGCAGATCCCGTCGGGCAACACCAACGGCCCGACCATGGCCATGGCCTGGCGCGCAGCTGACCTGATCCTGCGCAACGCGGCCAACTAAGGGAGAGCACACCGATGGACCTGTCCCTGACCACCGAGCAGCGCCTGCTGCAGGACACCCTTGAACGTTGCGTGCGCGACTATCGCCACGGCCCCACCTCAACTGCCGGCCTGGCCTGGGCTGTACCTCAGGGCCAGGAACTGTGGCGCCGACTGATCGGCGAGCTGGGCCTCGGTCTGCTGGTGCCGAAGGCGGGCGGCGAGCCGCTGCATGTGGAGCACGCGCTGGTGCTGGAAGTGTTCGGCCGGCATTTGCTGCGCGAGCCGTTTCTCGAATCCGTGGTCGTGGCGGGGCACCTGCTGGCGGCCCTGGGCGGCGAGCGGGCTGAAACCTTGCTGGATGAAATTAGCGCCGCCGAAGCCATCGCTGTACTGGCGTGGGCCGAGCCGCAATCGAGTCATGACTTCGCCGATCTTGCCCTGCTCGCAAGCCGTGACAACAACGGCTGGACCCTCGACGGACGCAAGTGCCTGGTGCGCAGCGCCGCCTGCGCCAGTCATTTCCTGGTGGTGGCGCGGACTTCCGGCCGTCCTGGCGACGCGCAGGGGTTGTCGCTGTTCCTGTTGCCGAAGGACACGCCAGGGCTCAGCCTGAATGAATACCCCTGCGTCGATGGCGGCCACGCCGCCGACCTGCAACTGGATCGGGTCAGGCTCGATGCGTCGGCGCTGCTGGGCGAGGAGGGCGCAGTGTTTTCTCACCTGGAGCGCCTGCGCGACATCGCCGTCGCCGGTGCCTGCGCCCAGGCCCGCGGCCTGCTCGGCGAAATGCTCGAACAGACCCGCGCCCATGTCGGCCAGCGTCGCCAGTTCGGTCAGTCGCTGGCGGGTTTCCAGGTGGTCCAGCACCGCCTGGTGGACATGTATTTGCACGTGCTCAAAGCCGGCTCGGCCTCGTTGTTGGCGACCCCCAGCCTCGACACGCCCGGCAGTGGCCAGGCGGCCTCGGCGGCCCAGGTGGTCATGGCCTCGGCCTGCCGCTTTGTCGGCCAGTCAGCCGTGCAGTTGCACGGCGGCATGGGCATGAGCAATGAAATCGCGATCAGTCACTACTTTCGCCGCGCCACCGCTCTGGAGCGGGAGTTCGGCAGTCGTGACTTTCATTTGGTCCGATACAACGCTCTCCAGCCTCTGGCGCCCTGATAGAATCGCGCATCGTCGATGACCGGCAACCGCGCCGGCTCCCCACTCAAACCACGGCGCCCGCACGAAGCAGGCGCTGACGGCTCTCACAGGAATGATTCTCTTGGGTAGACCTTCAAAACCGATCATCTCGAAGGAACTGGCGGTACGTGCCGCGCTGGAAGTCGTGGACGACAAAGGCATCGACGGGCTGACCCTGCAACTGGTGGCGCGCAAGCTCGGTGTGCAGGCGCCGTCGCTGTATTACCACTTCAAGGGCAAGTCGGAGATGCTCGAAGAAGTGGCGCGGATGATCCAGGTCGACGCAATCATTCCCAACCTGCGCACCACCGGCAATTGGCGCGATGCGTTGATCGAGCTGGCCGTGGCGGTGCGTGCGTCGATCCTCCGGCACCCCAAGGCGGCGCCGCTGCTGCTGCAGTTCTTCCCCCGCCACCTGATGCTCAAGTACTACGATTTCTGGGCCACCCGCTACGACATCCCCGCCGAGCGCAAGATGCTGGTCATCGAAGGCGTCGAAAAACTCACCTATGGCTCGGCCCTGATTGGCGCCATGAGCCGTGCCGGTGGTGTGCCGCCGATGCCCGAGTTCGACCAGACCGAATACCCGGCGCTGGCCGAGGCGGTCAATGCCAATCAGCTTGATGACGATGCAATGTTTGTCGAGACGCTGCGGGTGTTTCTCTACGCGTTCTAGCTCCGCAGATTCGTCGTAACCGACGATACCCGCCCCCCCGCTGATGCCGGACCATGGCCATCGACCGATTGTTCAGGTGGATGGCCACAGGCATGAATACACGAATCACGAAACTCTTGGGCATCAGCTACCCGATCATCCAGGGCGGCATGATGTGGGTCGGCCGCGCCGAGCTGGCGGCGGCAGTTTCCAATGCTGGCGGCCTGGGGATCATCACCGCGCTGACCCAGCCAGACCCACAGGCACTGGCCGAAGAGATCGCCCGCTGCCGCACCCTCACGTCGCGCCCGTTCGGGGTCAACCTGACGCTCCTGCCGTCGATTAATCCGCCGCCCTACGAGGCTTACCTGGACGTCATCATCGAGTCCGGGGTGAAGGTGTTGGAAACTGCCGGCAACAACCCCCGCGAGTTCATCGCCAAGGCCAAACAGGCCGGGCTGGTGGTGATCCACAAATGCGTGGCGGTGCGCCATGCGCTGTCCGCCGAGCGCAATGGCGTCGACGCGGTGTCCATCGATGGCTTCGAATGCGCCGGCCACCCCGGTGAAGACGATATCTCCGGCCTGGTGCTGATCCCCGCTGCCGCGCGGCGGCTGTCGATTCCGGTGATCGCCTCTGGCGGCATCGCCGACGGCCATGGCCTGGCTGCCGCCCTGGCTCTGGGCGCGGAGGGCGTGAACATGGGCACGCGCTTCTGCGCCACCCAGGAAGCGCCGATCCACCCGTCCATCAAGCAGGCGCTGCTGGCCGCCGACGAGCGCGACACCCGCCTGATCTTCCGCAGCCTGCGCAACACCGCGCGAGTGCTGCGCAATGCCATTTCCGAAGAAGTGGTGAGCCTTGAGCGCCGCGAGGGCGGGGTGACCTTCGAGGACATCCGCCCGCTGGTGGCCGGTGCCCGTGGACGTGCGGCACTGGAGTCGGGGCAGGTGGACGACGGGGTGATCACCGCCGGCCAGTGCGTCGGCCTGATCGATGACATTCCCACCTGCGCCGAGCTGATCGAGCGCATGGTCGCCGAGGCCCGCGAGCAAGTGCGACGCGTGGCCGGCCAGTTCGACGCCTGACCCGAAAAACAACAACAAGAGGGGCTTTGCAGTGACCGATTTTCTCTTCCGTGGCCAGTCCCTGACCCTGGCGCGAATCGAACAAGGCTTCGCCGAGCTGTGCCTGCGCCGCGACGATGCGGCTATCAACAAGCTCGACGCCCGCACCGTGGATGAACTGAACACTGCTCTCGGCCTGCTGGAGCAGCAGGCCGACCTGCGTGGTCTGCTGGTCAGCAGTGGCCTCGACGTGTTCGTGGTGGGCGCCGATATCAACGAATTCACCGACCTGTTCACCCGCACCCGGCAGGACATCGTCAGCCACACCTGGCAGGCCAACCAACTGTTCGAGCGGCTGGCCGCCATGGCGGTCCCCAGCGTGGTTGCCATCAACGGTTTCGCTCTTGGCGGCGGCCTGGAACTGGCCCTGGCCTTCGATTACCGGGTCATGGCGGAGGGCGCCCGCATCGGCCTGCCTGAGGTCAGTCTCGGGTTGATTCCCGGCTATGGCGGAACCGTTCGCCTGCCGCGGGTCAGCTCGCTGGACGTGGCGCTGGACTGGATCGTCAGCGGCAAACCGCAATCCGCCGCCGCAGCACTTGAGGCCGGCGTGGTGGAACAGCAGGTGGCCGCCAGTGAACTACGTTCCGTTGCCCTGGAATTGCTGGAGCAGGCCGCCTCTGGTCAGCTCGACTGGCGTGCCCGCCGCGAGCGGCGCCTGGGCCCGCCAGCAGCCATCGTCGACACCGACCGTTTCGAACAGGCCCGTGCCCAGGCGCGGCGCCTGGCCGGCAAGCACCAGCCGGCCCGTAGCTGGGTGGTCGATCTGCTGGAGGCGGCCAGTCGCGCCAGTCACCGGGAGGCCCTGCGCCTCGAAGGCGAAACCTTCGCCAAGGTGGCCAAGACCCAGGCGGCGGCGTCGCTGGTGCGCACCTTCCTCAACGACCAGGCGATCAAGAAGATCAGCCGTCAGCATGATCGCCAGGCCGAGCCGATCCGCCAGGCGGTGGTGCTGGGCGCCGGCATCATGGGCGGCGGTATCGCCTACACCAGTGCCTTGCACGGCACCGCCACGCGGATGAAAGACATCCATCAGCAGGCCCTCGACCAGGGCATGGCCGAGGCCACCAAGCTGCTGGCGCGGCAGGTTGGCAACGGCCGTCTCAGCGAAGCGCGTGCCGCTGCCGCACTGGCGGCGATCACCCCGCAACTGGACCACAGCGGCTTTGCCGAGACCGACATCCTTATCGAGGCGGTGGTGGAGAATCTGGCGGTCAAGCGCAGCGTTTTGCAGGAGACCGAACGCCAGGTTTCGACACGTACCGTGCTGTTGTCCAACACCTCGTCACTGGGGATCGACGAGATCGCCGTGGGCCTGGTCCGGCCGGAAAATTTTGCCGGCATGCACTTTTTCAACCCGGTGCCGGTGATGCCGCTGGTGGAGATCATCCGTGGCAGCCGCAGCAGCGCGACCACGGTCGCCAGTGCCGTGGCCCTGGCGCTGAAAATGGGCAAGACGCCGATCGTGGTCAAGGACTGTCCGGGCTTTCTGGTCAACCGCATCCTTGCCGCCTATATCCGCGCCTTCCTGCAACTGGTGGACGAGGGCGCCGACTACGAGGCGGTGGACCGTGCCGCCGAAGCGTTCGGCTGGCCCATGGGCCCGGCCTATCTGGAAGACGTGGTCGGCCTGGATACCGGCGCCCATGTCTGCGATGTGATTTTTGCCGGTTATCCGCGGCGCATGCCGGCGGTGCCGGGCAATGCGATCAAGGCGCTGCTGGCAGCCGGGCGTCTGGGTCAGAAGAACGGCAAGGGCTTCTACCGCTACGAAGCCGGTCCCGGCGGGCGCCCGGCGCGTTTCCCCGACCCTGAAGCCCAGGCCCTGGTGGCCGCCGCTCGTAGTGGTGCGGCGCGGGTATTCCGCGACGAGGAGATCACCGAGCGGCTGATGCTGGCGATGATCGTCGAAGCCGTTCATGCCCTCGAGGAAGGTGTGGTTGCCAGCGCCGCCGAACTGGATACCGCCCTGCTGCTGGGGCTGGGTTTCCCGGCGTATCTCGGCGGCGCGCTGGTCTATGCCGACTGGCTCGGCGCGGCCCATCTGGTATCGCGCTGCACCCATTACGCGGCGCTGGGCGAAGCCTACCGGGCGCCGGCGTTGCTGCTGGAACTGGCGGTGAACGACGGCCGTTTCTATCCCTGAACTGGCCGGGCCTGCTTGGCCCGGCACCCTCGACAACAAGAACAAGGAATCGAGCATGGCTCAAGCCTATATCGTGGCCACCGCGCGTACTGCGGGCGGTCGCCGCAACGGACGCTTGTCCGGCTGGCACCCGGCGGACCTCGCCGGTGAAGTGCTGAACGCCCTGGTGCAGCGTGCGGGCATCGACCCGGCGCTGATTGAGGACGTGATCCTCGGCTGTGTCGGCCAGGCCGGCGAGCAGTCCACCAATATCGCCCGCAATGCGGTGCTGGCGGCGGGGCTGCCGGAAAGCATTCCGGCGACCACCGTTGACCGCCAGTGCGGTTCGTCCCAACAGGCCCTGCATTTCGCGGTGCAGGCGGTGCTGTCCGGAACCCAGGACATCGTCGTCGCGGGCGGCGTGGAAAGCATGAGCCGCGTGCCCATGGCCCTGGCGCACTGGCTGCCTGAGCAACACGGCTACGGCCAGTACGTCAGTCCGGGCATGCAAGCGCGTTATCCAGGCGTGGTGTTCAGCCAGTTTGATGGTGCCGAGGCGATTGCCCGCAAATACGCGCTGGACAAGGACACCCTCGACCGCTTCGCCCTCGACAGCCACCGCAAGGCCGCCGAGGCGACCCGTAGCGGTGCCTTCGACGCGGAGATCGTGCCGGTGCGCATCAGCCTCGAAGGCGGCGGCAGCGACTGGCACCGGGTGGACGAGGGTATTCGTTTCGACGCCACCCTCGAAGGTATCGCCGGGGTCAAGCTGCTTACCGAAGGCGGGCGCATCAGCGCTGCCAGTGCCAGCCAGATCTGCGATGGCGCCTCGGCGTTGCTGGTGGTCAACGAGCGCGGTCTGAAGACCCTCGGCGTCGAGCCGCTGGCGCGCATCGAGCACATCAGTGTCCTCGGCCACGACCCGGTGATCATGCTCGAAGCGCCGATTCCGGCGACCCGCCGCGCCCTGCAGCGCGCCGGTTTGCGCATCGACGACATCGACCTCTACGAAGTCAACGAAGCCTTCGCCCCGGTGCCGCTGGCCTGGTTGCAGGCGCTGGAGGCCGATCCGCAGCGCCTCAACGTCCACGGCGGCGCCATCGCCCTCGGCCATCCCCTGGGCGGTACCGGCACCAAGCTGCTCGGCACGCTGCTCCATGCCCTCGGCCGTCACGGCAAGCGCTATGGCCTGCAAACCGTCTGCGAAGGCGGCGGCCTGGCCAACGTCACGATCATCGAACGCCTTTGATTTCTGGAGAGCCAGCAGCATGAAACTCGACAATTCCATCGTTGCCGTGGTCACCGGCGGCGCTTCCGGCCTCGGCGCCGCCACGGTGCGCGCCCTGGCCGCCCGCGGCGCCAGGGTGGCGATCTTCGACCTCAACGAAAACCTCGGCCTGGCCCTGGCCGAAGAAGTCGGCGGCGCCTTTTTCAAGGTCGACGTCACCTCCGATGCCAGTGTCGATGAAGGTTTCCGCGGTGCCCGCGAGGCGCTTGGCCAGGAGCGGGTGCTGGTCAACTGCGCAGGCACCGGCAACGCCATCAAGACCGCCTCGCGTGACCGGGTCACCGGCGAAATTCGCCATTTCCCGCTGAACGACTTCGACCGCATCGTCCAGATCAATCTGCTCGGCACCTTCCGGGCCCTGGCCAAGAGCGCCGCCGGGCAACTGGCGCTGGCGCCGCTGGCCGATGGCGAGCGCGGGGTCATCGTCAACACCGCTTCGGTGGCTGCCGAGGACGGCCAGATCGGCCAGGCCGCGTACTCGGCGTCCAAGGGCGGGGTTGCGGCGATGACGCTGCCAGTCGCCCGGGACTTGTCCGGCGAGGGTATCCGGGTCAACACCATCCTGCCGGGGATCTTCGACACGCCACTACTCAAGGGCGCGCCGCAACCGGTGCTGGATGCCCTCGGCGCCTCGGTGCCGTTTCCCAAGCGTCTGGGCCGGGTCGAGGAGTTTGCCGCACTGGTCCTGTCCATCATCGAGAACGGCTACATCAACGGCGCCTGCCTGCGCCTGGACGGCGCCATCCGCATGGCGCCGCGCTGAGGATTTCTGCCCATGAATTTCGCAATCGACCCAACCCTGCAGGCCCTGCAGGCGAAAACCCGGCGCTTCATCGATGAAGTGGTGCGCCGTTATGAAACCGATCCGCGGCAGGATGCCCACGGCCCGCACGAGGCGCTGCGCGACGAACTGGTGGCGCAGGCGCGGGAATGGGGGCTGCTCAGTCCCCACGCCGGCACCGAGCTGGGTGGCATGGGCTTGTCCCACATTGCCAAGGCCATCGTCTTCGAAGAAGCCGGCTATTCGGCCCTGGGCCCTGTGGCGATGAATATCCACGCCCCCGACGAAGGCAATATTCACCTGCTGGAAGTGGTCGCCAGCCCGGCCCAGCGCAAACGCTGGCTGCGGCCACTGGTAGAGGGCACGGTACGCTCCTGCTTCTGCATGACAGAACCTGCGCCGGGTGCCGGCTCCGACCCCTCGATGTTGCGCACCACGGCCCGGCGCGATGGCGATGACTACGTGATCAGCGGCACCAAATGGTTTATCACCGGGGCCGAAGGTGCTGGTTTCGCCATCATCATGGCGCGGATTGAGGACGGTGAGGCCACCATGTTCCTCGCCGACATGAACCAGCCCGGTGTGAAAATCGAGCGGCTGATGGATTCCCTCGACAGTTGCTTCACCGGTGGCCATTGCGTGGTGCATTTCGACGGCCTTCGGGTACCCGCCGACGCGGTGCTGGGAGAAGTGGGGCAGGGCTTGCGTTATGCCCAGGTGCGCCTGGCGCCGGCTCGCCTGACCCACTGCATGCGCTGGCTCGGCCAGGCGCGTCGTGCCCATGACGAGGCGGTGGCGTATGTCAGCGAGCGCGAGGCCTTCGGCAAGCGCCTGATCGAGCACGAAGGCGTGGGTTTCCAGTTGGCCGACAACGAAATGGACCTGCACAGCGCGCGCCTGACCATCTGGCATTGCGCCTGGCTGCTGGACCAGGGCCAGAAGGGCCGCCATGAGTCCAGCGTGGCCAAGGTGCTGTGTTCCGAAGCCCTGTGGCGGGTGGTCGACCGCAGCGTGCAGGTGCTCGGCGGCAGCGGCGTGACCGGCGAGCGCGTGGTCTCGCGGATCTTCCGTGACATGCGTGCTTTCCGCATCTACGACGGCCCGTCGGAGACCCACCGCTGGAGTATCGCCCGGCACATCGACCGCCAGCACAACCCGGCGAGGTTCCGTTGATGAGTGGCGTCTTTGACCTTGCCGGCAAACGCGCGCTGGTCACCGGCGCCTCCAGTGGCCTGGGCGAACACTTCGCCCGCTTCCTGGCCGCCGCGGGGGCCGAGGTGCTGGTTGCCGCGCGCCGCCGCGAGCGCCTCGACACGTTGGTGGCGGACCTGCGCTGGCAGGGTGCGACGGCCCGTGCGCTGGAACTGGACGTCACCAACGCCGCTTCGATCGACGCGGCGTTGGCCGAACTGCGCGGTGTCGGCGGTATCGATGTGCTGGTCAACAACGCTGGCGTGAGCATTGCCAAGCCGGCGCTGGAACAGGCGGAACAGGACTGGGACGCCGTACTCGACACCAACCTCAAGGGTTGCTGGAGCATGGCCACCGCCGTGGCGCGGCAGATGGTGGCACTGGGGCGACCGGGCAGCATCATCAATATCGCCTCGATCCTCGGCGAACGAGTGGCCGGCGGCGTGGCGCCCTACGCGGTGTCCAAGGCCGGGGTGCTGCAACTGACCCGCGCCCTGGCCCTGGAGCTGGCCCGCCATGGCATCCGGGTCAACGCCTTGGCACCGGGTTACATCAGCACCGAGCTGAACCAGGACTTCCTCGCCAGCGATGCCGGGCAACGGTTGCTGTCGCGCATCCCGCAGCGCCGCTTCGCCACCCCGGAAGACCTGCGCGGCGCCTTGCTGCTGCTGGCCAGCGACGCCGGGCGGTCGATCACCGGGGCAACCCTGGCGGTCGATGGCGGCCACTTGATCAGTTCGTTGTAGGAGCGGCCGATGTCCAGTCTGTTGCTGCTGCGTCACGGCCAGGCCGCGTTCGGTGCGGATGATTACGACAGTCTGTCGCCGCTGGGTGTGCGTCAGGCCGAGGCCACCGGGGTGTTTTTCGCCGAGCGGGAGATGGCGTTCGACGCGGTTTATGTCGGACCACGCCACCGGCACCGCGACACGGCACGCTCGGCGGTCAGCGACGCCGGGTTGCTGGCCGTGCCGGCGCTGGACGAGTTCGCCGAGGGCGACGTCCTGCTGGCGGCCGCCAGGCGCGAGTTGCTGGCACGGGGTGAGCCCTGGCCCGAGGATCGTGCGGCTCAGTTGCGGCACTACGGTGCGCAGTTGCGCCACTGGTCCACCGGCACGGCAACGGTCGCCGGCGCCACGCCACTGGCCGAATTCGGCGCCACCGTCGGCGACTGGCTCGATAGCCTGCGTCAAGGAGTTCGGGGCCAGCGGCTGCTGGCGGTGACCTCGGCGGGCACCATCGCCCTGCTTGCTTGCCGTGCGTTGTGGCTGCCCGACAACCGCGTCCACGAACTGCTGCTGGCGCTGGACAACGCCTCGCTTAGCGAAATCGTCTTCGACGCGCAGCGCTTGTCGCTGCGGGTCTTCAACAGCACGGCGCACCTGCCGGCGGCGCTGGCCAGCCGCATATGAAACGGGAACAGAGCATGAGCATTGATTCAACTGCCGTCCGGGCCCTGGATGCACCCGAGGTGCTCGCGGCCCTGGCTGCCGAGCTTGGGGATAGCCTGTCGGCGCGGGCGCTGGAAGTCCTTTCTGTGCAGCGCCTCTCCGGCGGTGCAGTGCAGGAAAACTGGGCGCTGCGCCTGCTTGTCGACGGCGTCCGGCACGCCTGGGTATTGCGCACCGATGCGCCGTCGGCGGTGGGTGCGAGCCTTGGTCGCCAGCAGGAGTTCGCCGTGTTGCAACGGGTTCACCAGGCCGGGGTGCGGGTGCCACGTCCGGTGCTGATGGTCGAGCACAGCGTGGCGTTGGGCCGGCCGTATTTTCTGATGGAGTGCCTTGGCGGCATCGCTGCCGGCCATCGACTGACCCGTGAACGGGATGCGCTGCTCGATTCCGATGCGCTGCTGGACGACCTGGCCGCGACACTGGCCCGCTTGCACGGTATCGAGCCGGTCTCCGGTGAGCTGGATTTCCTCTCGCGCCCCGAAGGCTCACCAGCCCTGGCTGCGATCGCCGACTACCGCCGCTACCTCGACACCCTGGCAGAACCGCAGCCGGTACTGGAGTGGGGGCTGCGCTGGTGCGAGCGGCACGTTCCGCCGTCGCTGCCGCTGCGCTTGATCCACCGCGACTTTCGTACCGGCAACTACCTTGTCGACCACGGCCGTCTGAGTGGCGTGCTCGACTGGGAATTCACTGCCTTTGGCGACCCGCGGGAAGACCTCGGCTGGTTCAGCGCCCGCTGCTGGCGTTTCGCCGCGCCGCAACGCGAGGCCGGTGGCATCGGCGATCTGAGCACGTTCCTCGACGCTTACCAACGGGCTGGCGGCATTGCCCTGGCGCCAGCCGAGCTGACCTACTGGCAAGTCATGGCGCACCTGCGCTGGGGTGTGATCGCCCTGCAACAGGCCCAGCGTCACCTCAGCGGCCAAGAGCGCTCGCTGGAGCTGGCGCTGACCGGGCGCCTGTTGCCGGACCTGGAAATCGAAATCCTAAAGCTGACCCGGGAGGCCCCATGAGCCGCTTGCCTGATGCCCACGACCTGTTGCTGACCGCCCGCGAGTCGCTGTTGCAGCGCTTGTTGCCCGCGTTGCCGGCGGAGTTGCACTACGACGCGCGGATGTTGGCCAGCGTCCTGGCCATCGCCATTCGCGAACAGGTGCCCGCGCCCCCGTCCGATCCCTCGCGGGCTCTGACCCGGGAAGTGGTGCTGGCCATCCGCCGCGGCGAGCACGATGACGGCTCGCTGTTCCCGGCGCTGCTGGAGCACACCCGCGCCAAGCTGCGGATCAGCAATCCCCGGCTGCTGGAGGTTTACGCCGGTATTTTCGACTGAGGCCGCCTGCGCCTCGCCGCATACAACAAGGACAACAACATGCGCGCCATCCTCCTCGGACTTTCCAACCTGTCGGTGGGCAACCGCCTGTACCTGGGTTTTGGCTTGACCTGTCTGCTGACCCTGGTAGTGGGCCTCAGCGGTTTCAAGGTTATCGACCTGCTGACCGCTGGCAACGACCGGGCCAGCGACCTGTCCCAGGTGCAACTGCTGGTGCTGCGGGTGCAGGTGGCCGAACGCACCTTCGCCCACCAGCGCAGCGACGAGGCGGCGGGGCAGGTGCGGGCACTGGTGGCGCAACTGTCCGATTATCTGCACCGGCATCCCGGCTTGCCGGGCCGTGAGACCCTGGACGTCGCCAAGGGCCAGTACCTCGAAGAGTTCGAGCGCTTCGACCGGCTGCAACAGGATGCCCTGCAGGCCAGGGTCAAGATGCAGCAACAGGCGGACGAGGTGCGGCGTAGTTTCGAAACCCTGGAGCAAGACTTCTTCGACGCCGCCAAAGGCCTCGACGAGCAGGCCGCGATCAGCGCCGCCGAGGCCCTCGACCGGGCCAATGATGTGGCGGAACTGGTTCGCATGCTGCTGACCTTGCGCACCCTGGAGTTCACCTGGGACCTGCAACCCAGCGCCGAGCACTACGATGCCTGGCACACCTTCAATGCCGGCATCACCGAAAACCTGGAAAGTCTCTCGCGCCAGGTCGAAGGTCCACACCGCAGCGCCTTGCAGGACGCCCTGAAAGCCTTGCAGCACTACACCGAAGCCTTTGTCGGCTATCGCGACGGCATGCACAGCAGCGCCTCCAGCCAGACCCGCATGATCGGTCTGGCGCAACAGATGCTTGGCCTGAGCGCCAGCGCCTACGACCATGAGGCCGCACTGCTGCATCAGCAGAGTCGCAGCTTTCTGCTGGGCATGGGCCTGATCCTGCTGTTTTCCATGCTCCTCAGCGTGCTGGCCGCCTGGCTGATTCGCCGGCTGACCCTGCAACCGCTGCGCGAAACCCTGGTAATGGCTCGACGGGTGGCCGATGGTGATCTGCGCGAGGAGTCGCCCTGCCCACGACGCGATGAATTCGGCGAGCTGCAACAGGCGATGCATGGCATGACCGGCAACCTGCGTGGGCTGGTGGGGCATATCCAGCGTGGCGTGAGTCAGTTATCCCGGGCCACCGAGGGCCTTGGCGTGCTCAGCCGCGAAAGCCTCGACGGTATGGACCGGCAGCGCAGCGAGACCGAACAGACCGCCAGCGCTGTGCAGCAACTGGCAGCCAGTGCCCAGAGCGTCGCCGAAGACGGCGCCCGCGCGTCCCAGGCCGCGCTGGAGGCTGATGACAGAGCCAAGCGCGGCGAGCAGGTGGTGCTGCAGATGCTCGGGCAGATCAGGTTGCTGTCCGATGGCATGCAACAGACCGCAGGTTCCGTTGCCCGTCTGGATGAGCAGAGCCGCAGCATCGTGCGGGTACTGGACGTGATCAAAGCCCTGGCCGAACAAACCAACCTGCTGGCCCTGAATGCTGCCATCGAAGCGGCGCGGGCCGGCGAGTACGGCCGTGGTTTCGCCGTAGTCGCTGACGGCGTGCGTGGCCTTGCCGGGCGCACACGCCAGTCGGCAGGGGAAATCGAAGGCACTATCGATCAATTGCTTCACGTCACCACCCAAGTGGTTCAGGAAATGCAATCGGGCCTGGCTTTGATCGACGACAGCCTGTTATTGGCCGAAGAGGCGGGCTCGTCACTGGAATACATCACCCGCATGGCGTCGGTCATCGAACAGCGCAACCAGCAGATCGCCGCCGCAGCCGAGGAGCAGAGCAGCGTGGTGGAGCAGATCAGCGACAGGGTGGTGCGCATCTGCGATGTGACTCAGTTGAATGTGGCGACGAATCATCAGATCGACCTATCCACTCAGGAGGTTTCGAACCTGGGGCGGCAGTTGACGGAGCGGATTGAGTTCTTTCGGAATTTTTGAGGGTGTTGGAATAAAGAAACGAGGATTGCACTATTCAGGACCGCATCGATCAAAACGTAGCTCGGTTACAGCACGTTCACGCTGGCAGAGGTCGCAGTTGAGGATCGGGAGGAGCGGACGATTCTCTGGACATGGATGGCCTTCACGGTCAATCAAACGGTAGAAATGATCAGGCTATCTGCCGATGCCTAGAGACTATCCGGATCCCCAAAAAACATCTGAATCCTCGACCGCAACCACTTCTCCCCCGGATCATTATCCTGCGCCCCGCGCCAGGCCATATGCAGTTCGAAGGTCCGCGCCTCCAGCGGCAGCTCTTCGGCGCGCAGGCCGCCGGCGGCGGTGAGGATGTCGGCGGTGTAGTCGGGGACGGTGGCGACGATGTCGGTGCCGGTCAGCAGGCTGCCCAGGCCATTGAACTGCGGCACCGCCAGCACCACGTGGCGTTCGCGGCCAAGCTTTTGCAACTCTTCATCGATGAAGCCGCTGAGGTCGCCGGCGAAGGACACCAGTGCATGGGGTCGTTTGCAGAAGTCATCAAGGCTCAGCGAGCCGGGCACGCTGTCGGCCCGCAGCAGTTTCGGCTTGCTGCGTCGCAGTACCTTGCGCTTGGCGTTGGCGGGTAGATCGGCGGTGTAGCTGACGCCGACGGAGATTTCGCCGGAGGCGAGCAGGGTCGGCATCAACAGGTAATTCACCCGGCGCACCACCAGCACGACGCCCGGTGCCTCGGCACGGACGCGCTTGAGCAGCAGTGGCAGCAGGGCGAATTCGGCGTCGTCCGACAGGCCGATACGGAACACGTTGGTGCTGGTCGCCGGATCGAAGTCGGCAGCGCGGCTGACGGCGGTGGAGATGGAGTCCAGCGCCGGCGAGAGCAGGGCGAAAATCTCGGTGGCCCGCGCCGAGGGCTCCATCGCGCGTCCGGTGCGGACGAACAGCGGGTCATCGAACAGGGTACGCAGCCGCGACAGCGCGGCGCTGATCGCCGGCTGGCCGAGGAAGAGTTTTTCCGCAGCCCGGGTGACGCTGCGTTCGTGCATCAGGGTCTCGAAGACGATCAGCAAATTGAGATCGACGCGGCGCAGGTCGTTACGGTTCATCGGCTTCGCTTCGCTGGCGGTTCGGGGCAAGGGGTGAATCTTACGAGCAAAGGCTGTTACCCTGCACCGTAAATTGTGGCTGTGTGCCAGTGTACGGCAAGCAGCCCGGCATGAGCCCAATCGATGACAAGCATGTCGACTATTAATGACCACTGATGGTCTAACCGTGAAAGCCCCGATAGAGTTCAGGGCATTAGAGGTTCACTAGGCGAGGTTTGCGATGTCCCGCATGATCCGTTTCCACAAGTTCGGTCCGGCCGAGGTGCTCAAGATCGAAGAGCAACCAACACCCGCACCGGCTGCCGGGGAAGTGCAGATTCGTGTCCAGGCGATCGGCGTCAGTTGGTATGACGTGCTCTGGCGGCAGAATCTGGCGCCGTCCCAGGCGCGTCTGCCGGTCGGTATCGGCCATGAAATGGCGGGCGTGGTGACGGCGGTAGGCGAAGGTGTCGATGACCTGGCGGTGGGCGACAAGGTCGCCAGCTTCCCGGCCAGCAGCCCCAACGATCACCCGGTCTACGGCGAAATCATCGTTCTGCCGCGGCTGGCGCTGACCCGCTACCCCGACATCCTGACCCCCATCGAAGCCAGCGTGCACTACACGCCGCTGCTGATGGCCTATTTCGCCTACGTCGATCTGGCCCGTGCCAAGGCCGGGCAGACCGCGCTGGTCACTGATGCCAGCCACTGCGCCGGCCCTTCATTCGTGCAACTGGGCAAGGCCCTGGGCCTGAAGGTGATCGCTGCCACCCGCGATGCCGAACAGCGCGAGCCGCTGCTCAAGCTGGGTGCCGACAAGGTGATCGTCACCGAGGAGCAGGATCTGCTCATGCAGATCAACAAGTACACCGACAACCGTGGGGTCGACATGGTTCTGGACGGGCTCGGCGGGCCGCAGATGTCGCTGCTCGGCGATGTCCTCGCACCGCGCGGCAGCCTGGTCCTGTACGGCCTGCAGGGCGGCAACCAGACGCCATTCCCGGCTTGCGCGGCGTTCCAGAAGAACATCCAGTTCTTTGTCCACTGCATCAGCAACTTCACCGGCAAGCCGGAGTTGGGCATCACCCAGGACCAGGTCGCCCTGCACCGGGCGCTGCGGGATATCAACCAGTTCACCGCGGACCGCCAGTTGTTGCCGCAAATCATCCAGGTCTACCCGTTCGAGCGTGTCGTCGACGCTCACCGGCATATGGACGAGTGTCCGTGTGGTGGCCGTGTAGTACTGGAACTGCCCGACGCCTGACAGCATTTTCAGCTCCCTCCTGCAAAGCCCGAGAATATGCTCGGGCTTTTTTGTGAATTTTACCTCCTAAAATTTCAGAAATTTCCTATTAGTCTTATGCGGACTAAGGACTTTGCTTCGGCTATGTTGTTGCTGTGGGAATAAAGGTATTCCAGTGTCCGTAGAATTACGCTGCGCTGTGCAAAAGTATCAGTTGCATCAGGCCGCAGAGGACTTCCCGCACGTAATCAAACCCGCCTTGCCGTTGTCGTCTCAAGGAGTGAGATATGTACGTTGAATTGTTGATTGCCTTGAATTCCAGCCGGAGCAGGCGTGTTCCGGCTGCCGGGGCTTGCGGCGAAGCCTGTCGGGAGTGCGTGTTTAAGTGTGTTGGTTGGAATGTAAGAAACTTCCTGCAAGCTGGAAATAGATTCCTACATTGAAAGTAAAAATTGAATCCGAAGAGAAGGAGAGTTTCTTCTTTGGGCATCTTTTCGGGTGTGTTTCCAGTTTTCAATAGTTGCAATAAATATCAGGGAAATACTATGGGCGCGATTCATGACCAAGCCATGCAATATGTCTATCAGCAAGTCCTGCAGCGACTGCTCGAACGCCTGACCCAGGGCCAACGCGCGTCCTTGCAGTTGCTGATCCAGCGGCTGATGGTGATTGCCGGAGGTCTTGAATGCATCCATGGGTTGAAGGTCATGCTGGTGCACACCGGCAGTCAGGACAGCACCCACACCCTGGCCTTTCTCAGGGCTGCGCAACTGAGCCTGGCGGCGCGCTCGCCCGGCACGTTCAACCTGCGGGTAGCCACGGCCCGGCATACCGATATGCCCGCCGTCGTGCTGAGCAACATCGAGCGGGCGTTCGCCGCGCTGGTGGTGCATGACGATCCGCGGGTCGAGCTGCTGATGATCGATGATGGCCAGGTGCGTCCCTTCGATGCCCGTCAGGCGATTTCCCGGCCGCAGCAGCAGGCGGACCGCCACGCGGTGCTGATGGCGGGTCATCTGACGCCGGGCCACCCGCACCTGGCCCTGACCCACAGGCACTACCTCGATCTGGCCGACCTGCATCGCCTCGGCGCGGCCTGGAACGGCGGTGTCGACGTGCTGGTCAGCGGTGACCCCGGTCCACGGCGCAAGCGCTTTCTTGCCAGTGCCCTGCGGATGATGCGTGAGGTCGGGCTGCCGCGCGTGCGGCCGCTCGAGGCCTTTCCTCGCGCCCTGTTTGAACTGGCTTGCGCTGTGCGCCAGGAATACCGAGCGCCCGCGTCTGGCGATGGTGTAGCGGAAAAGCCCGAAGCGCCCGAACCTCGCAGCCGCATGCCGCGCTTTATCGCCGTGGACGACCTGGTCCACGACCCGTCCTGTGGCTCCGGGCAGCTTCTGCTCGAACTGCTGCGCTACCGCCACGATGAATGGTCGTTCGCGTTTCCTGTCACGGAGCCCGGCAACCCGTTGTTGCGCGCGCATCTGCAGGGCCTGCGCAGCGAGTTCGCCGACGGGCGCTGCTATCAGGATGGACTTGAAGACTGCTTGCGGCGCGCGCAAGAGGGGATGCAGCGCGAGCAATTGCCGATGGCCCTGCGTGAACAATTGCTCGGGCCCTGGCAGAAGGCCGATGACCTGTTGCAGGTAAGGCGTCTTGCCGGAGATTTTGCGTCGCAGGCGTTTGGTGCCAGCGAGGCGCAACTGATCTGCCTGCTGTTCTCGCCATTCGTCAGCCAGGGCAGGGCGCTGGAGGGCTTTTTGCGGCGCTGTCACCCGGGGATGGTGGTGGCACTGCCTTATCTGCACAAGGCCCTGCATGGGCAGCCGTCGTCGGAGTCGGTGGTGCAATGGCTGACCGGTACCAGCGGGTTGCCAATGGCCACGCTGCAGGCGCTGTATCGGCGCAAGGCGCTGATCGAGGCCTGCGCGGACGCGCCCGACCATTGATCTTGTGCGGTTGCCAATAGCGCTGGTCTGTATGTATAACCAGTATCCGTTTTCCGTTGGTTGTACCGCTCGTGATCGCCCACTCCGTCAACGACCCGCTTTATTACCTGCACAATTTCCGCCAAGTGCTGGACTGGCTGCGTGCGCGCTACACCGATTTGCTGGATGCCGGCGAACACGCCTTCATCGAGCAATTCGAGCGCCTGCCGCAGCCCAGCCAGGCGTTGTTGGTGCGGATGGTGATGCGCAAGGGCGTGCTGTTCCGTGAGCGCCGGCTGGTCTACGCCGAGATAGGTGCGCCCCGCGAGGCGCTGGAACCCTTGCTGGCGCTGGGCTGGGTCGATGATGACGCGCCCTTGGGGCTGGATGCGCTGTTCGAGGTATTGCTCAAGGAGGAAATCAGTACCTGTTTTGCCGCCGTGCTGAGCCGACCCAAAGCCGCCAAGCACGAGCTGTTCGAGCAGTTGCACGAGCAGTTTCCCGAGCCGCGGCCGTTACGGCAGTGGTGGCCGGACTGCGAGGAGGCGATCTATGTGCTGCGCCAGCAGGCGCTCTGCGACCGTTTGCGGCTGATGTTCTTTGGCAATCTCTATCAGGATTGGTCCGAGTTCGTCCTCGCCGACCTGGGTCTGCTGCGCTATGAGCAGGTGCGCTTCAGCACCGATTCCCGGGCCTTGCGCGAGCGCGCCGATATCGAGTTGTGCCTGACGTTGCATGCCTGCGCCGAGCAACTGGAAAGTGAACCGGATATCGACCTGTTGCTCGGACAGTTATCCGCTCTGAATACAGACAACCCGTGGCTGGAGCGCCGCCGGGCACGCGTTCAATACCAGCTTGCCTACCACTGCGAGCGCCAGGGCGACTGGCCGCGGGCGTTGCTGATCTATCCGAACTGCGTCCACCCGCAGGCGCGGGAACGGCATATCCGCGTTCTCGAGCGCAGCGGCGATTACCCCGCAGCCCTCGAATTGGCGCTGCTGGCCGCGGAGCAGCCGGGCAACGCCGCCGAAGCTCAGGCGCTGAGCCGGATTTTGCCGCGGCTCAAGCGCAAGCTCGGTGGTCCGCCGCAGTCACGGCGCAAGCCCCACGCAATCAGTCGCCTGGACCTGTGTCTCTCGCAGGAACTGGCGGCATTGGGCGTGGAGCGGGCCGTCCAGGTTTACCTGGAACAGGCCGAGGCGGCGCCGGTTCACTATGTCGAGAACACCCTGTTCAACAGCCTGTTCGGCCTGCTGTGCTGGAGCGCGATCTTCGCGCCGCTGCCCGGTGCGTTCTTCCACCCGTTCCAGAGCGGCCCGCAAGACCTGCTGGATGCCGGCTTCCAGGCTCGCCGCGCTGAGCTGTTCGCCGATTGCCTCGGGCAACTGGAGGATGGCCGCTACCGCCAGACCATTCTCGCCAACTACGCCGCCAAGCACGGCCTGCAATCGCCATTCGTGTACTGGGAACTGCTGACCCTGGGATTGTTGGAACAGGCACTGGAGTGCCTGCCGCCTGCTCACCTGAAGCAGTGTTTCCTGCGTTTGCTGGAGGATATCCAGGCCAATCGCGCCGGCATGCCTGACCTGATCCAATTCTGGCCCGAAGAGAAACGCTACCGGATGATCGAGGTAAAAGGCCCCGGCGACCGCCTGCAGGACAACCAATTGCGCTGGATCGAATTCTGCTCCACCCACGGGCTGCCGGTGGATGTCTGCCACGTCGAATGGGCGAGCCCGTGAGCTATCGGGTGGCGGTGCGCACCTTGTGCGAGTTCACCGCCAAGGTCGGCGACCTGGACCTGCGGTTTACCCCGTCACCCACCGCGCAGGAAGGTGTGGCCGGGCATCGCCGGGTGGTGGGGCGGCGCGGCAGCGACTACGAGGCCGAGGTTGCGCTGGACGGGGTATTCGGCAGCCTTGAAGTCCGTGGCCGTGCCGACGGCTATGCGTCGGGCCGCAATTGCCTGGAAGAGATCAAGACCCATCGCGGTGACCTGAACACCCAGCCGGACAACCACCGGCAATTGCACTGGGCACAGGCGCGGGTCTATGGCTGGCTGATGTGCCAGCAGCGCAACCTGGCAACGATCAACCTGGCGCTGGTCTACCTGGATGTCGACAGCGACCAGGAAACCCGTTTCGAATGCACCGCCAGCGCCGCCGAGCTCGAAGCCTATTTCCACCAGCTATGCGGACGCTTCGTACAGTGGGCCGAGCAACAAAGCCGGCGCCTGACGCTGCGCGATGCCGGGCTGCAGACGTTGGGCTTTCCCTGGCCGGCGTTTCGCAAGGGGCAACGGGAGCTGGCCGAGACTGTTTACAAGGCGGTTAGCACCGGCCGCTGCCTGATGGCCCAGGCCACCACGGGCATCGGCAAA
This sequence comes from Pseudomonas sp. Marseille-P9899, assembly GCF_903166565.1. Taxonomy (NCBI): domain Bacteria; kingdom Pseudomonadati; phylum Pseudomonadota; class Gammaproteobacteria; order Pseudomonadales; family Pseudomonadaceae; genus Pseudomonas; species Pseudomonas sp. Marseille-P9899. Next base: position 1,712,201 of record NZ_CAESCG010000001.1, on the reverse strand, counting down.
ACCCTCGGCACGCTGTTTCCGTTGCTCAAGGCCATGCCTCGCCAGCCGCTGGACAAGATCCTCTTCCTCACCGCCAAGACCCCGGGTCGCGGGCTGGCCCTGGATGCGCTGCGTCAGGTAATGGCGGCCGATCCCGAGCTGGCCCTGCGTAGCCTGGAGCTGGTCGCTCGCGACAAAGCCTGCGAATACCCCGGCACCGCCTGCCACGGCGACGCCTGTCCGTTGGCCAAAGGCTTTTATGACCGCCTGCCAGCCGCCCGCGAGGCAGCGATGCGCCTGCCGCTGCTGGACAAAGCCCAGGTCCGCGAACTGGCCCTGGCTCATCAGGTCTGTCCGTACTACCTCGCCCAGGAGCTGGCACGCTGGGTCGATGTGCTGGTGGCGGACTACAACTACTACTTCGACCAGAGTGCGTTGCTGTTCGGCCTTGCCCAGACCGATCAATGGCGTCTGGCGCTGGCGGTGGACGAGGCGCACAACCTGGTGGAGCGGGCGCGGCAGATGTACAGCGCCAGCCTCGACCAGGGCCAGTTGCAGGCCTTGCGCCGCGAACCGCCGGCGGGCATGGCCAGCGCCTTGCAGAGCCTTAACCGTGAATGGAACCGCCTGCACAAGGAACAGGTGGCGCCGTATCAGGCGGGCAACGAGCTGCCGACGGCGTTTCTCAAGGCGTTGCTGCGCTGTGTCGGTCTGGTCCAGGAATTGATGAACCGCACGCCCCAGGCGGTGGACCCGGCGCTGTTGCAGTTTTTCTTCCAGGCTTTGCAGTTCCTGCGTTTGAGCGAGGTGTTCGACGAGCACTTCCTGTTCGACATCAGCAAACGCAACGGGGCAGGGCGCCGCAGCCTTTCGACCTTGTGCCTGCGCAACGTGGTGCCGGCGCCGCTGCTGGCCCCGCGATTCGCCGCCGCGCGCAGCGCCGTGCTGTTTTCCGCCACGCTCAGCCCACGGCATTTCTACGCCGACCTGCTGGGCATACCCGCCGACACGGCCTGGCTCGAGGTCGAATCGCCTTTCGTGGCAGAGCAGTTGCAGGTGCGTATCGTCAGCGAGGTGTCCACCCGCTATCAGCACCGTCAGGCCTCGCTGGCGCCGATCGTTGAACTGATTGCCAGTCAGTATCGCGATCAGCCGGGTAACTACCTGGCGTTTTTCAGCAGTTTCGAATACCTCCAGCAGGTGTCGGCGCTGCTGGCCGAGCGTTATCCGGGCATTGAGCAGTGGTCGCAGTCCTCTGGCATGGACGAAGAACAGCGTCAGGGCTTTCTCGATCGCTTTGTCGAAAACGGCCACGGCATTGGTTTTGCGGTGCTCGGCGGGGCGTTCGCCGAGGGCGTGGACCTTCCGGGAACGCGCTTGATCGGCGCATTCATCGCCACCCTCGGGCTGCCTCAGGTCAATCCGGTGAATGAGCAACTCAAGCAACGTATGGCGGCATTGTTCAGTTCAGGCTTCGACTACACCTATCTCTACCCCGGTGTGCGCAAGGTGATCCAGGCGGCCGGGCGGGTGATCCGTGGCACCGAGGATCGTGGCACCGTCATGCTGATCGACGACCGTTTCGCTGAAGCCCGCGTGCAACGGATGTTTCCGGCCTGGTGGGCGCCTCAGGATAAATAGTCAGGTGGCGTGGATCTTCATCGTCGCCTTGTAGTCGAAGTGCCAGTAAACTGCGTGATTTCATCACCCTGAAACTCTTTTCTTGAGGTTTTGCATGAAGCTCAGTCCTCTGGCTGGCAAGTTGGCTCCCGCTTCCGTACTGGTCGATATCCCGCGTCTGCTGACCGCTTACTACACTGGCCAGCCCGATGTTGGCGTGGCTACCCAGCGGGTCGCCTTCGGCACCTCCGGCCATCGCGGCAGTTCCTTTGACCTGAGTTTCAACGAGAACCATGTGCTGGCTATCAGCCAGGCCATCTGCCTGTACCGTCAGGCGCAGGGCATTGATGGCCCGCTATTCATCGGCGCCGACACCCACGCGCTGTCGACTCCAGCCCTGGCCAGTGCGCTGGAAGTGCTGGCGGCCAATGGCGTCGAGGTGATGCTGTCGAAGGACGACGAGTACACCCCGACTCCGGCCGTGTCCCACGCGATCATCTGCTACACCCGTGGCCGCACCTCCGGCCTTGCCGACGGCATCGTCATCACGCCGTCGCACAACCCGCCGCAGAGTGGCGGCTTCAAGTACAACCCGCCCAACGGCGGCCCGGCCGACAGCCATGTGACCAAGTGGGTCGAGGCCAAGGCCAATGAACTGCTGGCCGACGGCCTCAAGGGCGTCAAGCGCCTGCCTTACGAGCAGGCACTGAAGGCGGCCACCACCCATCGCCATGATTACGTCGGCAGCTATGTCGCCGATCTGGTCAACGTCATCGATTTCGATGCTATTCGCGGCGCCAACCTGCGCCTGGGCGTCGATCCGCTGGGCGGCGCGGGCGTGCGCTACTGGTCGGCCATCGCCGAGCACTACAAGCTCAACCTGGAAGTGGTCAACGCCGAGGTCGATCCGACCTTCCGCTTCATGTCGGTGGACTGGGACGGCCAGATCCGCATGGACCCGTCCTCGCCGTACGCCATGCAGGGCCTGATCGGCCTGCGTGACCGTTTCGACGTGGCCTTCGCCTGCGACCCAGACCACGACCGCCACGGCATCGTCACCCCGACCGGTGGCCTGCTGGCACCGAACAACTACCTGGCCGTGGCCATCGACTACCTGTTCCAGAACCGTCCGCAGTGGCGTGCGGACGCCGCGGTCGGCAAGACCGTGGTCAGCAGCGGTCTGATCGACCGGGTTACCGCGCGTCTGGGTCGTCGCCTGTACGAAGTGCCGGTGGGCTTCAAGTTCTTCGCCGATGGGCTGTTCGACGGCTCGCTGGGCTTCGGTGGCGAGGAGAGCGCGGGGGCGTCGTTCCTGCGCAAGGACGGCAGCGTCTGGACCACCGACAAGGACGGCCTGATCCCGGCGCTGCTGGCAGCGGAGATTACCGCCCGTACCGGCCGTGACCCGAGCCAGGCCTATGCCGAGCTGACCGCCGAACTGGGCGAGCCGTTCGCCACCCGCGTCGAGGCCAAGGCCAACCCGCAACAGAAGGCCCTGCTGGGCAAGCTGGCGCCGGAGCAGGTCAAATCCACGGAGCTGGCCGGCGAGCCGATCCAGCAGATACTCAGCCATGCACCGGGTAACGACCAGGCCATCGGCGGCCTGAAAGTGATGACCGCCAATGGCTGGTTCGCCGCGCGGCCGTCGGGCACCGAGGACATCTACAAAATCTACGCCGAAAGCTTTATCGACGATGCGCACCTGCAGCGTCTGGTGAGCGAAGCGCAGGAGCTGGTGGACAAGGCGATTTCCTGACCCTGATCGCCGGCAAGCCGGCTTCCACCTTGTGGGAGCCGGCTTGCCGGGCGCCTTGCCGCAGCGATGACCTTTCTCAACTCCCCCCGCTAATCCCCTGATTTTCCAGACAATCAGTTCTGTCCCATTGCGCCCGAATGGGGTAAAACTTCCGGCTTATGTGATTTCCTGCCGGAGCCGGTGTGTCAGACAAAGCTTCCCCCGCAACCCCTCGAATTGACCCTCTCCGCCCAGCTGCCGTGGATCCGGCGCCTCACCGCGCGCCTGCTCGGCCGTGGCCTCAATCGCCTGCGGGCACAACACCGGGATTCCTGGTTCCAGGGCCACGCCAGCGGTCAGCGCACTGGCCACGCTGATGGCCTGCGTGAGGGTTACGACCAGGGTCGTGTCGATGGTTACGAAGCCGGGCGCCAGGTGCTGGTGATCCGTGACACCCGTCCCGACGGCCACGGTATTCCCGGCCTGGACGACAGCCTGTTCGACGACTGGCGCCTGCCACTCACCGCCGAGCTGAAGAAGCGCTTCAAGGCCGATGTCGCCCGGCATCTGCCGGAGCACGCCCAACCCAGCGCCGCGCAATGGAAGATGATCTTCAGCGACACGCCTTCCACCTGTGTCATCGCCGGCGCGGGAGCGGGCAAGTCCACGTCCCTGGTGCTGCGCATCCTGCTGCTGCGCCACTACCTCGGTTACGAGCTGGACGCCATGACCGTGGTGACGTTCACCCGCGAGTCGCGCAAAGACTTTATTGCCCGTCTGCTGCAGGTGTTCAGCCTCTGGCAGGTGGCGTTGAACCCGGCGCAGGCGCGGGAGCTGGTGCGCACCTTCCACTCAAGGATCCTGCCGCTGGTGCGCAGCCTGCCGGGGTTCAGCCAGGTGCGCGCCTTCGAGACCCTCGGCAGCGAGCTACCCGCCGGCGCGGAAGCCGATGCCGAGAGCAACCCCTTCGACCTGCGCATCAACGACGCCCAGCGTCAGCAACTCAACCTGTGCTACCGCGACCTGCTGCGGACCAATCCGCGCTTTGCCGCGTTGATCGGCGGGCTGCGCCGCGAGGCGGTGCAACTGAAGTCGCTGGAAAAAGACCATCCCGACGTGCAGAAGCGCATGGCGGTGACCCAGCTCTCGGCCAGTCGCGATGAAGAACTGTGCGACACCATCGAAGACCTGTGGTTTGGCGCCGGTGCCTGGCCCATCAAAGGCATCGAGCCGAGCCGCGAGACGGTCGAAATCAACGGCAGTCGCTTCCATTTCCATGGTCATATCGCCGAGCTGGATGCCTGGGTGGTGCTGGGCTTCGATCCGGGGGAAAACCAGCAGTACAAGCGCCCGAGCGCCAAGCTGCCGGTCTGGGCTGAGTGGGTTATCAAACGCACCCTGTTTCAAGCTTTCTGCGATAAGCCTGTGATCTGGCTGGAAAATTACGCTGCCGCCAAGCGCTTGACCGCGTCCCTGGCGGGCGATGCGGTGGCGGGTCCCGGCTTCGATTACAAGGTCAAGGGCGAGCTGGCCGCAGCGCCGCTGCTGGATGCTTTCGTCACGGCGGCGGGCTTTATCGAGAATCTGGGGCTGGATGTGACTGTCGCAGTGAGTGGCATGAGCTTCCCGCAGGGCGACAGCGATGCGCAGTTCTTCGAGGCCCTGAGCCTGTACTGGAAAGCGCTGGAAGACCATCTGCTGGGGCAGTCGCCGCCGGTGATGAGCTACAACCGCATGTTCGCCCTGTTCGGCGAGAACAACCCGGAGAACCTGCGGCTGTTGCCCGACCCGTTGCTGCGGCCGCTGGCGCACCTGATGATCGACGAGTTCCAGGATGTCTCGCCACAGATCGTTTCCTGGCTGCGGGCCAGCCTGCGGGAAATCCGCCGCCGTGGCCCGGCCGTGCAGGTCGGGCGCCGGGCCCAGCATTCCTCGCTGCTTTGCGTGGGCGATGACTGGCAGTCGATCTATGGCTGGCGGGGCAGCTCGCCGAAGTACTTCATGGAGTTCGCCAAGACCTTCGTCGCGCCTTCCAGCACCCGGGTGATGCTCACCGACAACTACCGTAGCCACCAGCACATCATTGATGCCGCCGAGCATATCGTGAAGTCCGCGCCGTCGATCACCGGCAAAAAGGCCAAGGCGGTGGGGGCGGCGGCTGAAGAGCGTTGGCCCGTGCACGTGCAGGAGCGGGACGAGGCAGCGCTGGCGCAGCAGGTAATGGAGCACTACCAGCGCGGCGATTCGATCATGATCCTGTTTCGAAAAGGTTCCGATAAAGCATTGATTTCAGAGCATATTCAATCGGTAGTTAATGTGGATTCTAGCTTGCCGCCCGGGCAGCGCCGGCTGCGCCAATTGACCTATCACAGCGCCAAGGGCCTGCAGGCGGATGCGGTGTTCATGCTCGGGGATTGCCAGTATGTGACCCGCTCGCCGTACAAGAGTCAGGTCTACCGACTGGCGGGGCTGGGCCGCTCGGGTGACCCGGAAGCCTTCGATACGGCGCAGAAGGAAGAGATCCTGCGGCTGGCCTATGTCGCGATTACCCGGGCGGTGCGCCACTGCTACTGGCACGTGGAAGTGCCTAACGGGGAGCAGGCGAACCTGCCCCGGGCTTCGGTGCAGGTGGATGGGAAGAAGGCGTTCTTCGAGGATTTGCGCGTCACAACCAGTAGGTCACAGCCCACCAGCCCAATCCGCCCATGACAACGGTGTACGGCAACGCCATCCACACCATCCGTCCGTAAGACAGCCGGATCAGCGGCGCAATGGCCGAGGTCAGCAGGAACAGGAACGCCGCCTGGCCGTTCGGCGTGGCCACGCTGGGCAGGTTGGTGCCGGTGTTGATCGCCACGGCCAGGGTCTCGAAGTGCTCGCGGCTCATGGCGCCGTCGAGGAACGCCTGCTTGACCTCGGTGATGTAGATGGTGGCGACGAACACGTTGTCGCTGATGGCCGAGAGCAGGCCGTTGGCGATAAACAGCATGCCCGGCTGCTGCTCCGCCGGCAGCGCCAGCACCGCCTGGATCAGCGGTGTGAACAGCGCCTGCTGGTGAATCACCGCGGCCACGGCGAAAAACACCACCAGCAGCGAGGTGAACGGCATGGCGTCCTGGAACGCCCGACCCAGGCGGTGCTCGTCGGTGATACCGGTGAACGAGGTGATCAGCACGATCACCAGCAGGCCGATCAGGCCCACTTCGGCAATGTGCAGTCCCAGGCAGACGATCAGGATCAGCGCGGCAATCCCCTGCACCAGCAGGGCGGCGCGTTGCTGGGCGGTGCGCTGGGCGTCGTCTTCGGCGGCGTAGGCGGCGAGCACCTGGCGCACCCGGTCCGGCAGCAGGGTGCCGTAGCCGAACCAGCGCAGCTTCTCCAGCAGTACGCAGGTCATCAGGCCCGCCACCAGCACCGGCAGCGACACCGGCGCGACCTTGAAGAAGAAGTCCTGGAAATGCCAGCCCAGCTCATGGCCGATCAACAGGTTCTGCGGCTCGCCCACCAGCGTGCACACACCACCCAGCGCGGTGCCCACCGCACCGTGCATCAACAGGCTGCGCAGGAAGGCGCGGAACTGCTGCAGGTCTTCACGGGCCAGTTCGGGAATCTGCTGATCGCTATCGATGTGCGCATCGCCTCGCGGATTGCTGCCGGAGGTCACGCGGTGATACACGGCGTAGAAACCGACGGCGGCGCTGATGATCACGGCGGTCACGGTCAGCGCATCAAGGAAGGCGGACAGGAAAGCTGAGAGAAAGCAAAAAGTCAGCGCAAGCAATGACTTGGACTTTATACCTAACAAAATACGTGAGAAGGCGAACAGCAACAGATCCTTCATGAAGTAGATCCCGGCCACCATGAACATCAGCAGCAGGATCACCGGGAAGTTGTGCTGCAGTTCTTCGTACAGCGCCTGTGGCGTGGTCATCCCCAGCAACAGGGCTTCGACCAGCAGCAGGCCGCCGGGCATCAGCGGGTAGCATTTCAGCGCCATGCCCAAGGTGAAGATGAACTGCACCACCAGCACCCAGCCGGTGACCACCGGACCGAGGGTGAACAGCAGCAGCGGATTGAGCAGCAGGAACAGGCAGAGGGTGGCCTTGTACCAGCGCGGCGATTGGCCGAGGAAGTTGTGGGCCAGGGCACCGGCAAGGGAGCGGGGCATGAAGATGTTTCCTGATAATTCAAAGACCTGGGCACGGTGCCGCAAGCGCTTTGCAAGATCAAGGCATGGAGTCCCGGTTTTGGCACAAGTGCGGCCTGGCGGTTGGGATATAGTCCGAGCTTTCTAATCTCTCTTTCCTGCCTCTGCTGCTCAAGGAGCGTCGCCGTGACCGACTACACCGCGTTCAAGGTCGAGCTGTCGAACAACATCGCCCACGTCCAGATCAACCGCCCGGAAAAGATCAACGCCATGAACGCCGCGTTCTGGAGCGAGATCGTCGACATCTTTCAGTGGATCGATGAGACCGATGCGGTGCGGGTGGTGGTTATCAGCGGTGCCGGCAAACACTTTTCCTCGGGCATCGACCTGATGCTGCTGGCCTCGGTGGCCAACGAGCTGGGCAAGGACGTCGGCCGCAACGCCCGCCTGTTGCGCCGCAAGATCCTGCAGATGCAAGCCTCCTTCAACGCCGTCGACAACTGCCGCAAACCGGTGCTGGCGGCGATCCAGGGTTATTGCATCGGCGGCGCCATCGACCTGATCGCCGCCTGTGACATGCGCTATGCCGCCAGCGATGCCCAGTTCTCCATCAAGGAAATCGACATGGGCATGGCCGCCGACGTCGGCACCCTGCAACGTTTGCCGCGGATCATCAGCGATGGGCTGGTGCGCGAACTGGCCTACACCGGGCGCACCATCGACGCCGAAGAGGCGTTGCGCATCGGCCTGGTCAACCGTACGTTCGACGATCACGCCAGCCTGCTTGACGGAGTCTTTGCCATTGCCACGGAAATTGCGGGAAAATCCCCGATTGCCGTGGCCGGCACCAAGGAGATGCTCAGCTACATGCGCGATCACCGGATCGACGACGGGCTCGAGTACATCGCCACCTGGAACGCCGCCATGCTGCAATCCACCGACCTGCGGGTGGCCGTGGCCGCCCACATGAGCAAACAGAAGCCGGAGTTCGCCGACTGAGCAGGGCGGCGACCCGCTAAGGAAAGGGAACATGTCAGCGCGTTGGACCACAGCGGTACTGGATACGACTCTCAATGGCGGCCTGGCGGTCGTGCGCAGCGCCGAAGGATTCATGCTGGACGCCAACGGCGCGCTGTTCCCCCGCGACTGGCTCAAGCGCCAGGAGCTGGATATCCGCTTCGAACACGGCATTGGCCATTACGATGGCCAGCCGGTCTACCTGATCGAGTTGCACGGCACCCAGGCGTTGCCCGGGTGCGGCTGGCAGGGGCTGCGTCAGTTCATGCTGGACGGCGACTTCGATACCTACAAGATCCTCGGCTATGCCGCGCAGATTTCCACCTGGGCCCGCGAGCACCGCTTCTGCGGCAGTTGCGGCCAGGCCATGACCCAGGTGCCGCTGGAGCGGGCGATGTACTGCCAGCCCTGTGACCTGCGCAGCTACCCGCGGATTTCCCCGAGCATGATCGTGCTTGTCACCCGTGGCGACGAAATCCTCCTGGCGCGTTCGCCGCGCTTTGTCACCGGCGTCTACAGCACCCTGGCCGGCTTTGCCGAGCCGGGCGAGTCGGCGGAGGATTGTCTGGTGCGCGAGGTGCGCGAGGAAGTGGCGATCGAGGTGCAGAACATCCAGTACGTCGGCAGCCAGTGCTGGCCGTTCCCGCACTCGATGATGCTGGGCTTCCATGCCGAGTACGCGGGTGGCGAGATCGTCATGCAGCCGGACGAGATCGAGGACGCCCAGTGGTTCCGCATCGATGCGCTGCCGCCACTGCCGGCCGGGCGCTCCATCGCCCGCTACCTGATCGACCTCTATGTGGCGCGGCGCTTAGGCCTGGCCGAACCAGTGCTGCCACGCTAGGCGCACGGTCAGCGCCAGCACCACGGTGATGAACACCGGGCGAATGAACTTCGAACCGCCGCTGATGGCGGTTCGGGCACCGAAGAAGGCGCCGACCATCAACGCCGAGCCCATCGACAACCCCACCAGCCAATCCACCTGACCCGAGAAGATGAACACCGACAGCGCCGCCGCGTTGCTGACGAAGTTCATGCTGCGCGCTACGCCGCTGGCCTTGACCAGGTCGATGGGGTAGATCAGCAGCGTGCTGACGGTCCAGAAGGCACCGGTACCGGGGCCAGCGACGCCGTCATAGAAACCGAGGGTGAAACCCTGCGGGAACTGCCATTTCTTCTTGATGGGCGCATCGGCGTCCAGTGGCGCCTTTGGCGTGCCGCCGAACAGCAGATAAACGCCGCAGGCGAAGACCACCACCGGCAACATCTTGTTCAGCCACTCTGCTGGCAGGTAGTGGGCGATGACCGCGCCGATCAGCGCACCGACCAGGGTGCCCACCAGCGCGTGCTTCCACTGCGCCGGGTGGAACAGCTTGCGCCGGTAGTAAGTGAAACCGGCGGTGGCCGAGCCGAAGGTGGAACTGAGCTTATTGGTGCCCAGGACCAGGTGCGGCGGCATGCCAGCGGTGAGCAGGGCGGGTGTGGTCAGCAGGCCGCCACCGCCGGCGATGGCATCGATGAAACCGGCAACGAAGGCTACGGCGGCGAGAATGGCGAGGGTGGTGAGGTCAACGCTGAGTTCGAAAGGCATGGGAATTTCTTGAGCGACAGGGGCAGGCGGGAATGGGCTCGCCGGAAGGGCTGTATGTTACCGCTGTCGTCAGGTTTTGTGTTGGGTTGAGGGCCTCATCGCTGGCTTGTCGGGGCGCCGAGCCGAGCGATGAGGCCCAAAAAGTCAGGACAGGAACCCACCGTCCACATTCAACGCCACACCCGTGGTGTAGCTCGACGCATCGCTGGCCAGATACAGCACCGCGCCCGCCATCTCTTTCGGATCGGCCACGCGCTTGAGCGGGATCTGTTGCAGCGCGGTATTGAGGATGGCCTCGTTCTTCACCAGCGCCGAGGCGAACTTGGTGTCGGTCAGGCCCGGCAGCAGGGCGTTGCAGCGGATGCCGAACGGCGCGCATTCCTTGGCGAAGACCTTGGTCATGTTGATCACCGCGGCCTTGGTCACCGAATAGATGCCCTGGAACACGCCTGGCGAGACGCCGTTGATCGAGGCGACGTTGATGATGCTGCCGCCGCCGTTCTCGCGCATCAGCTTGCCGGCTTCCACCGACATGAAGAAGTAGCCGCGTATGTTCACGTCCACGGTTTTCTGGAAGGCGCTGAGGTCGGTGTCCAGCACGTTGCAGAACTGCGGGTTGGTGGCGGCATTGTTGACCAGGATGTCCAGGCGCCCGAACTGCTCGCGAATACCGGCGAACACGGCGCCGATCTGCTCCATTTCGCCAATGTGGCAGGCAACGGCGGTAGCCTTGCCGCCGGCGGCGATGATGGCGTCAGCGACATGCTGGCAGCCGTCCAGTTTGCGGCTGGAGACGATCACATGCGCGCCTTGCTGGGCCAGCAGGTGGGCGATGGCCTCGCCGATGCCGCGGCTGGCGCCGGAGACGAAGGCGATCTTGCCATCGAGGTCGAATAGTTGGGTCTTGGACATGGGCGGTTCCTTGTTGTAGTTGTCAGAGGCTGGACGCTTTGATGACCTGCAGGCTCATGTGTTCCAGCAGCTTGTTCATGTGGATGAACTGGGCGAAGCGTTTGTCCTGGGTCTGGCCGTGGTAGAAGCGGTAGTAGATCTGCTGGACGATCCCGGCCAGGCGGAACAGGCCGTAGGTGTAGTAGAAGTCGAAGTTGTTGATCTCGATGCCCGCGCGTTCGGCGTAGTAGTCGACGAACTGGCGGCGGGTGAGCATGCCGGGGGCATTGCTCGGCTGGCGACGCATCAGTTGCACCGGCGCCGGGTCATCGGCTTCGATCCAGTAGGCCAGGGTGTTGCCCAGGTCCATCAGCGGGTCGCCGATGGTAGTCATTTCCCAGTCCAGCACGCCAATGATGCGCATCGGGTTTTCCGCGTCGAGGATGACGTTGTCGAAGCGGTAATCGTTATGGATGATGCCGGGGCGGTGATGGTCCGCCGGCATCTTCTCGCGCAGCCAGGCGATCACGGCTTCCCAGCGCGGCGCGTCGGGGGTCAGGGCCTTTTCGTAGCGGGTGTTCCAGCCTTCGATCTGGCGCTGCACGTAGCCTTCCGGCTTGCCCAGGTCGGCCAGGCCGCAGGCGTGGTAATCGACCTGGTGCAGTTCCACCAGGCGATCGATAAAGCTCTTGCACAGTGCCTCGGTGCGCTGGGCGTCGAGGCCCAGTTCAGGCGGCAGGTCGGAGCGCAGGATGATGCCCTTGACCCGCTCCATCACGTAGAACTCGCCACCGATCAGCGACTCATCGGTGCAGTGCACGTAGGCCTTGGGGCAGTACGGGAAGCCGGCGTTGAGCTGGTTGAGGATGCGGAACTCGCGACCCATGTCGTGGGCCGATTTGGCCTTGTGGCCAAAGGGCGGCCGGCGCAGCACGAATTCGCGCTCCGGGTAGGTCACCAGGTAGGTCAGGTTGGAGGCGCCGCCGGGGAACTGGCTGATGGTCGGAACACCGCTGAGGCCGGGGATGTTCGCCTTCAGGTACGGATCGATCAGGGCGGGATCGAGTTCTTCGCCGGGGCGGACCTGGGTGGACTGGTCGGTGAGCGTCATGCTTTTCCCTTATTTTGGTAGCCATGGAACATTGGCTAATCTAATTCTCGCGCGGATGACTGCCAAGTGCCGCCGTGCCTTATTGGCGTGGGTGTTGCCTGTCGATCAACGCACCTGATGCCGTCTGATTCGCGGGCGAAAAAAAACCGAAGCGGGTGAGGGCTTCGGTTCTTTTTTCCGCCATGGGCGTGACGCTTAGGCCGGGAACAGCTCGCTGAGCTTCATCGACAGCATCATGTCGCCTTCAACGCGCAGCTTGCCGCCCATGAAGGCCTGCATGCCGTCGGTTTCGCCGCTGACGATGCCTTTCAGGGTTTCGCTGTCCAGCACCAGGGTGCAGTTGGCGTCGGCGTTTTCGCCTTCTTGGATTTCGCAGGTGCCATCCTTGACGATCAGGGCGTAGTGCTTGTCTTCATCGGTGATGTTGAAACCGAAGACCAGGTCCAGGCCGGCAGCGGCAGCCGGGTTGAATTTGGCTTTCATGGCTTCAACGGCTTTGGCGACATCGCTCATGGTGTTTTCCTTATTAAGTGATTTCAGCGACGCAGGGGGTCGCGGTGAGCCGGAATTCATCGGTAGGTGACGAGTTCCGGCACCCTCAATAGCCGCACGTGGGCTTGGCTGTTGAAGGAGGCCAGGGTCACTTCGCTGCCACGGAACTTCAGTTGGCTGAGCGAGGTGTTGATGATCTGCCAGTTCAGCTCGAAAGCCTGGCTGGCGCTGATACCGGTGACGCGGTGAAGCAGGGCGGCGATGGTGCCGCCGGAGGTGAAGATCGCAATGTTGTCGCCGCTGGCGGCCTGCTCCAGCACTCGCTGCAAGCCGTCGCCGGTGCGCTGGACGAAACCGGCCCAGCTTTCCAGGCCATCGGTGTCGTGTTGCCCGCCATGCCAGCGCTGCACGATCAGCGCGAACAAGCGCTGGAACTCGGCGCGGTTATCGCGGGCGTTGCGCAATATATGCAGAGCTTCGGGCTCATCCGGCAGAAGGCCGGGGAGCAGCGCGCGGATCACCGCGTCGGCGTCGAATTCGTTGAAAGCAGCATCGGTTTCAAGCGCTGGCACCAGGGCGCCGCCCGCTTGCATGCTGGCCATCGCCAGGCTCGCGGTGTCTTGTTGACGGCGCAGGTCGCCGGCCAGGCAGCGATCCAGGCTCAGTCCGAGTTCGGCCATATGAGCGCCGAGCACTTTGCTCTGGCGTGTGCCGACCGGGGACAGCACGTCGTAATCATCTGCACCGAATGAGGCCTGGCCATGTCGAATCAGGTAGATGCTGCCCACGTCGTACGCCTGGGTAAGTAGGATTTGGCGAGGTTAGGTTGCCACCGGCAGGCTGTCAACGAAAAAACATACAAGCGTTTGAAAAGGGCGTTTGAACTGCGTTGCTGGAAATTTCCTACGCTGGCGACGGTCTGCCGGCGTCGGTATGCTTCACTATCGTTTTCGCGCCCTCACGGCGCAGGTCAGCTAAGGAGTTATCGTGGAGTTTCTTGCAGAGTACGCAAGCTTTCTCGCCAAGACCGCCACCCTGGTGATCGCGGTTCTGGTTGTGCTGTCGGCTATCGCCGGTCTTCGCGGCAAGGGGCGGCGCAAGGCCGGCGGGCATTTGCAGGTTACTCGGCTCAATGAGTTCTACAAGGACTTGCGTGAGCGCCTGGAGTCGGGCCTGTTGGAAAAGAGCGAGCTCAAGGCCCTGCGCAAGCAGCAGGCCAAGGAGCTGAAGAAACAGAAGAAAACCCCGGAAGACAAACCTCGGGTGTTTGTCCTGGACTTTGACGGCGACATCAAGGCCTCGGCCACCGACAGCCTGCGCCACGAAATCACTGCGCTGCTGACGTTGGCAACGCCGCGCGACGAAGTGGTGCTGCGTCTCGAAAGCGGCGGCGGCATGGTCCACAGCTACGGCCTGGCTGCCTCCCAGTTGGCGCGTATTCGTCAGGCCGGCGTGCCGCTGACGGTGTGCATCGACAAGGTCGCGGCCAGCGGCGGCTACATGATGGCCTGTATCGGCGAGCGCATCGTCAGTGCGCCATTCGCCATCCTGGGCTCCATCGGCGTGGTGGCGCAGTTGCCCAACGTCAACCGCCTGCTGAAGAAGCACGATATCGACTTCGAAGTCCTCACTGCCGGCGAATACAAGCGCACCCTGACGGTGTTCGGCGAGAACACCGAGAAAGGGCGGGAGAAATTCCAGGAAGACCTGGACGTGACCCATCAGTTGTTCAAGGACTTCGTGTCGCGTTATCGCCCGCAGTTGCACATCGATGATGTCGCGACCGGTGAAGTCTGGTTGGGCGTGGCGGCGCTGAACAAGCAACTGGTCGATGAACTCAAGACCAGCGACGAGTACCTTGGCGAGCGCGCGCGTGATTCGAACCTCTATCACCTGCACTATGCCGAGCGCAAAAGCCTGCAGGAGCGGGTAGGGCTGGCGGCTAGCGGCTCGGTTGAGAACGCGGTGCTCGGGCTGTGGAGCCGCCTCAGCCGCTGGCGTTAAGCAGTATGTAGCACCGTCGCATCAGCTCAAGCAGGTTTCCTTGGTGCTCATTTGCCTCAGGAAAACCTGCGATGACATCCCCCCATCCCCCCGCTGTCCCCGATCTGCACGCGCCCTTCATCCAGGGGCGCTTGCCCGATCACTTCAAGCACTCCACTCCCGCCGACTTCAAGCGTCTTCGCGACAGTCACCTGGCCGAGCAACACGGTGCCTCGGCGCCCGACCATTGGTTCAACAGCGCCCTTGAGGTAGAACGTCAGTCCCTGCTGGAGTATCAGGCCCGCCGCCGTCACTCCAGGACGGCGTTGGCCATCACGCTCAAGCCACTGCAGGGCATTGGCGAATTTGCCGAGCCCTTGCTCCAGGCGCGTATTGCGTCTGTGTTGGGCGTGACGGTTGATCTGAACAAGGATGAGTTCGTCCAGATCACCCGCGAGCCGGACATGGCTGGCTCCATGCTCAGGACCGTTCCACAGCGGCAAAGCCTGATGCAGGCTGCGCTGCAGAACTTTGCCAAGGACGTCGAGTTCGAGGCCGGCACTGCGCTTGCGCCCAAAGATGCGTTCAGTCTGGAACTGGTTCCCGCCAACCCGGGTGCCTATCCGCGCTTTCGCTATCGCTATCGGGAGAAGCTATCCATCGAGCCGGCGCGGTTCGCCCGCCTGTGCCACGACCTTGACCTCGGCGGACAGTACCAGCGGCACCTGACCCAGGTGTACGGCAACCCTGCTACCCGCAACACGGTGCGTGAGCAATCCGTTGTCGCCTGCAAGGATCAATTGCGGGTTGATATGCAGATCGCCTTCCTGAAGCAGGACATCGGTCCCTCGGCCCGGCAGATGCTGCTGGCGTTGCTGGGAGGGGAGCGGGCTCCGCGCTTCAATGACAGGCCGGTCCGTTGCTGGCAGTTGTCGATGTTCGGCACGGCATTGGCCCAGGTGCTGCTGATCAGCGGTGGCCTGGGCAGAGGAGACAGCGCCGAGCCGCTGTTGGTCTACCTGCCGGGGGCGCCTTCGAGTCCGTTGAAGGAATATCCCTCGGCCAGCGCGGCCATACGCGACCTGCGGGTCAAGCTGCGCTTGCCCGACTATCAGGCACTGTTGCGCCGGTATGTGCCCAAGGCCAGCGAGGCCCATGTCATGCACCGGCTCGAAGGGGTGTTGTACCACCAGGTTCGCCAGCCCAATGGGGTGCATGAGCGCCAGCCCGATCCCAACGCCAATCTTAATTTGAGCGCAGTGCCCATCGAGGCTGAGCTCTTCGGTCACCTGCAGGACCGTTACGTCGAAAAGCTCAAGGCCGATGCCAGGACGCTGGCCGTGCCCAGCGCCGATGCCGATGAGCAAGCGCGCAAGGCACGCCTGGCGTACTGGGAGAGCATGGGTTTCGATCTGCTTAACGCCGCCGCGTTCTTTGTGCCCGGGCTGGATCTGGTCATGGCGGCCGTGGCAGCAGAGCAATTGTTCGCGCAGGTGGTCGACGGCGTTCATCTCTGGGAGGAGGGTGATCGGGACGAGGCCTGGTCGGTTTTTGAGGCGGTGGGGCTGAATACCGCCCTGATGGCGGGGCTGGGCGTGGTCGGTCATCAGGCGTCGAGGGCCGCTTCAAGCGAATTCATGGACGGGCTGATCCAGGTCAGTCGGCCGGACGGCCAGCTTCGTTTGTGGAAGCCGGACCTGAAGCCCTATGCCAGTGAGGTGGATCTGGCCAACGAGGTGTGCGACGCACAGGGGGTATACGCGCTCGCCGGCAAGCGCTACCTGCGCCTGCACGATAGCGTTCATGAGATCGCCCAGGGCGCGGATGGCGAATGGCGGATTCTCCATCCCGGCAACGCCGAAGCCTATCAACCGCAGCTCAGGCATAACGGCCAGGGTACCTGGGTGGCGAAGGGCGAGCAGCCGCTGACCTGGAGCCGGCGGCAACTGTTGTGCCGCATGGGTCCGGTGACTCACGGGCTGGAGGATATCGAGCTGGCGCACGCAGCCGATATCAGTGGTATCAGCGACGATATGCTGCGTCGGGTGTACCTGGAGAACACCCCGATCCCGCCGTTGCTGGTCGACACCCTGCGACGGCTGCGCCTGGATCAGCGTATCAGCCGGATGGTCGAACATATGCGCAGCGGCTTGCCTGGCGGGGTGGACATGGGCTTCTGTGCAGGGCTGGCGATAGAGTTGCCGGGCTGGCCGGAGCGGGTGATCGAGGTGTTCGACGGGCCTGCGTTCTCGGGTGCTTCGACGGCCTATGGGCGGCAGCTCTGGCCGGAAGGCCGGTCGATCAAGGTGCTTGCCCGTGACCTGTTTGACAACCGCCTGCCCGAAGCCATCGTTGCGCAGCTTGATGAAGACGAAATCAATCACCTGCTGGGCGCGGGTGTGGCGCCCGATACGCGGGCGCAGGTCGTACGTGAGCGATTGGCCAGACGTATCATCCGGCGTCGGAGGACGATCTTCGAAAGCCTGTACGACCAAGGCGAGGTGCCCAGGTCGCCGAGGGCCAGGATTCTTCAGCAACGGTATGCCTCGCTGCCTGATGAGGTCGTCGATGAGCTGCTCAGCCACGCCAGCGGCCTGGAGGACGGCAATCAGCGAATTCCCCTGACCCTGGCAGAGGAAGCCCGCCTGTATCAGCGCCAGATTCGATTGAGTCGAGCATTCGAGGGCCTGTATCGGTCAACCATGGCAAACCGGGACAGTGATCGCCTGGCCTTGCGCTTGGTGGAAAAGCTGCCCAGCTGGAATGGCGGGGTTCGTTTCGAGCTGCGCAGAGACACCCCGGACGGGCACTTGCTGGAACAGCTCGGCGGCACGGGCGCGGCGTTGAAGAGGACGTTCGTGCGCGAGCACGGGAGCTATGTCACATACGACGTTGACGGTCAGGTGCTCGCCAAGAGCGAGTCCATGGCCGCGGCCATCCTGGCAGCCCTTCCAGCCAACAAGCGCGCCGAACTGATGCTGGATTTGCCCGGACAGCCGCCGTTGCAGGCCTTGCTGTACCGGTTGGCCACGGACGACCGTGCGCAGGCCTCGCAGTTGTTGGGCCAGCAGCCGGTAAAGCCAGGGTTTCGTTCGCCGATGCGGCTGGCTGACGGACGAGTCGGTTACACGCTCGGAGGTACCCAGAGTACTCAAGCAACGGGACGACGGCTGAGCGAGCTCTACCCTGACTTGAACCGCAATCAGATACGGGACCTCAAGGTCCGTTTGTTATCGAAGTACGAGCATCTGGGCACCGCGATCGAGGTGCTGGAAAACGAATACGCGGAGCTTTCACACAGCCTGCGGGAATGGCAGCTTGAACTGCGGATCAGTGCCATCGAGCGTGATTACCGTTGGCGGATAGGACAGCGCCTGAAGGAGGCCTGGCGCCTTGCCGGTGACGGCGAGCGATCACATACCCTCGACTTGTCCGGGCAGCGCGTTTCCCGGTTGCCTGAACTGGAGGCCCGATTCGATCACATAAAGCAACTGAACATGGAGAGCATGGGGCTGGAAGAGCTGCCCGAGAGCTTCCTGGGCTGCTTCGGTGAGTTGCGTGAACTCATCTTGCTCAACAATAACCTGAGCACCGTTCCCGCGTCTGTGGCTCACATGACCAGCCTGAGCACCCTCGACCTGAGCATCAACTCATTGTCCAACTCGCTGAGTGTGTTCGCGCCGCTGCGCTCGCTCCACGGGCTACAGTCGCTGAACCTGACCAGCAATCGCCTGGCGAGTCTTCCCAACCAGGTATTGCGTGACCTGTGCGGCCTGCCTTCGCTGTGCCGGTTGAGCATGCGCTTCAATGGGTTGGTGTTGAGCGCCAGTGACCTCGAAGCATTGTCCGTCCTGCCGCTGGAGCGCCTGAGCCTGGGCAGCAACCGGATCGTCCTCGATGCCGATGGTGCGCGTGCGTTCAGCCGCTTTTCGCAGCTCCGGGTGCTGTCACTGTCATCCAACCCGCTGGGGCTTGCGCCGGATGTCGGCAACCTGGCGCTGTTGCAGCATCTGGACCTGGAGTCATGCGCCATCACCGCCTGGCCCCAGGGCCTTTCCCGGCTGATGAGCTCGCCACGTTGTCGCTTGCGCCAGGTCGAGCTGAGTTCGAACTACATCACTGAACTCCCGGAGTTGGCGAATACACGCTTCGCCGAGATTCTGCAGGAGAGCGATACCAATCAGAGCCGGCTGCACGTCAACTACAACCCGTTGTTGGCCGAGAGCGTGGCGCAGCTTGAAGCCACGGGCTCGATTTTCCACGCCACCGGGCAGTTCCAGCACCCGACCTTGCCTTGGCTGGTGGGGTGCAGCGCCGAACAGCGCGAGCTGTGGAGCGAACTGTTCGTTCGCCGGGGTAACAGTGAACTGATGGACGTTCTGGACCGTCTGGCCGAATCCCGGGAATACGAGATCAACAAATCTGGCCTGAACGACAGGGTCTGGGAGTTGCTTGAGTACAGCTCGCAACATGACGAACTGCGCGAGGAACTGATCGAGATCGCCCGCAGCTTTCCGTTTACCTGCGGCGATGCCGGCACGGATGCCTTCAGCGAGCTGGAAACCACTGCGCTGGTTCACCCTTTTGGCGCGGAGGCCGCCAACAACATCGAACTGAGCCATGTGCTGGTTCACCTCTACCGAAAACTGTTTCGGTGCCATGAGGTGCAGCGCCTGAGCGAACTTGTGGCCCAGCGTCGGGTGCTGCGGCGCCGGGCGCTGATCCGGCAGGAGACACTGCCTGATCTGGCCGTTCAGGACGACATCAGTGACGGGTTGCTCATGCGTGAGAATGTGGACGACATCGAGATCCGCCTGGCACTGCGCCAAGGCCTTGCGAAAGCGCTGAACTATCCCGAACTGTCGAAGGGCATGCACTACAGGGCGGAAGCAAACCTTTCGAAGAGAACGGTGATGAACGTCAGGGACGCGGTGCTGTTGAATGAGACCGCTGCAAACCGGCAACAGTGGATGGCCGCAGACGCGAGTTGGCAACGCTACCTCAAACGGCGTTTTCCCTTGCAGTTCGAAAGTGTCGTGGCGCCATGGGCCGATGGGTTGGAGTACCTGGAATACTGTGCGCAGGTCTACCAGGGCCCGGTGCCCACACTGGACCAGCGCGTGCTGGAGGTATTGGGTACCGCCCTCGGTGAAAGTCCGCTGGACGGAAATGGAGTGTTACGCAGAGTGGAACTGAGCGGTCAGCGCTACCTGAATGTCGTCAATGCCGTGAGGGATGCTCACCACAAGGCTGAGGTCGACTGTATTTCGCGATTGACCAAGGCGGAGGATGAGGCGGTCGAGGAACTTTAGGGGGCGGGATTGGCTGAATGAACAAAGGCCCCGGCAACGGTAATGCCAGTCAGTTAAACCAATTGGGGCCGCTTTGCGGCCCTTCGCGAGCAAGCTCGCTCCCACAGAACCCGAGCCAAGGTGCAGGTTGAACTGTGGGAGCGAGCTTGCTCGCGAAGGGCTGCAAAGCAGCCCCAACATAGCCGCCAAACGCTAACTGACTGGCATCACCCGATAAAGGGGCTTTGCCTGAACGATCAGCGGCGGCGGAACAGCGGCAGCGGTTCGTCAGTGGCGGCCTGGTAGGTCACCGAGAAGTCCTTGAGACTTTGCAGTGCATCTTCCGGGTCTTTGTCGGCGCGGACGGCGAAAGCGTCGAAACCGCAGCGAGCCATGTAGAACAACTGGTCACGCAGCACGTCGCCAATGGCACGCAGCTCACCGGTGAACTTGTAGCGATCACGCAGCAGGCGCGCATTGGAGTAGTTGCGCCCGTCGGTGAAGGCCGGGAAGTTCAGGGCGATGACCTGGAAATGCGCGACGTCTTCACCGATTTCCTCGGCTTCTTCGTCGCTGTCCAGCCACACACCCAGGCCGCCGTCGCGGGCTTTCAGGGCGTGGGCGTGTTCGCGCCACAGTTGCAGCGGCACGATGTAGTCGTCGCAGTTGCTCAGTTGCTCCAGGGTCACGTCCTTGGGCAGCAGGTGCCAGGTTTCGTCGACGATCTGGTTGTTCTTAATGATTCGCTGCATAGACGCGCTCCTTGAAGGGGTCGATGCCGATGCGCTGGTAGGTGTCGATGAAGCGCTCGTCTTCGTTGCGTTTCTCAACGTAGACGTTGATCAGCTTCTCGATCACGTCCGGCATGGCGTCCTGGGCGAAGGACGGGCCGAGGATCTTGCCCAGGCTGGCGTCACGGCTGGCGCTACCACCGAGGGAGACCTGGTAGAACTCTTCACCCTTCTTGTCCACGCCGAGAATACCGATATGACCGACGTGGTGGTGACCACAGGCGTTCATGCAACCGGAGATATTCAGGTCCAGTTCGCCGATGTCGAACAGGTAGTCCAGGTCGTCGAAACGGCGCTGGATGGATTCGGCGATCGGGATCGACTTGGCGTTGGCCAGCGAGCAGAAGTCACCACCCGGGCAGCAGATGATGTCGGTCAGCAGGCCAATGTTCGGCGTGGCGAAGCCATGCTCGCGCAGTTCCAGCCAGAGCGTGTGCAGCTCGCTCTGCTCGACATCGGCGAGGATGATGTTTTGTTCGTGGGAGGTGCGCAGCTGGCCGAAGCTGTAGCGCTCGGCGAGGTCGGCGACCTTGTCCAGTTGCTTGTCGGTCAGGTCGCCCGGGGCGACGCCGGTAGGCTTGAGCGACAGGGTGACGGCAACGTAGCCCGGCTTCTTGTGCGCCAGGGTGTTGCGCACGCGCCAGCGGGCGAAGCCCGGGTGCTGCTGGTCAAGCTCGGCCAGTTGCGTATCGAGGTTGTCCAGGGCCTTGTAGTCCGGATCGACGAAGTGCTTGGCAACGCGATGCACTTCGGCATCGGTCAGGGTGCTGCTGCCGCCGCGCAGGTGGACCATTTCGGCCTCGACCTTCTCAGCAAACACTTCCGGCGTCAGGGCCTTGACCAGGATCTTGATGCGCGCCTTGTACTTGTTGTCACGACGGCCGTAGCGGTTGTAAACCCGCAGGATGGCGTCCAGGTAGCTCAGCAGGTCCTGCCATGGCAGGAACTCGTTGATGAAGGCGCCGATTACCGGGGTACGGCCGAGGCCGCCGCCGACCAGTACGCGGAAGCCCAGCTCGCCGGCTTCGTTGTGCACCGGCTCCAGGCCGATGTCGTGCACTTCGATGGCCGCGCGGTCGCTGGTCGAGCCGTTGATGGCGATCTTGAACTTGCGCGGCAGGTAGGCGAATTCCGGGTGGAACGTAGTCCACTGACGGACGATCTCGCACCATGGGCGCGGATCGATCAACTCGTCGGCGGCGACACCGGCGAACTGGTCGGTGGTGACGTTGCGCAGGCAGTTGCCGCTGGTCTGGATCGCGTGCATCTGCACGGTGGCCAGCTCGGCGAGGATGTCCGGGATGTCTTCCAGGGCAGGCCAGTTGTACTGGACGTTCTGCCGGGTGCTGATGTGCGCGTAGCCCTTGTCATAGTCGCGAGCGATCTTCGCCAGCAGGCGGGTCTGACGCGAGGTCAGCTGACCGTAAGGCACGGCAACCCGCAACATCGGGGCAAAACGTTGGATATAGAGGCCGTTCTGCAGGCGCAGAGGGCGGAATTCTTCTTCGCTCAGTTCGCCGGCCAGGTAGCGGCGGGTCTGATCCCGGAACTGCTTGACGCGGTCCTCGATGATCCGCTGATCGTACTCGTCGTATACGTACATAGGGGTCCTGTTCTCAAGCTGCTTGCAGCTAATCGCGCGCACGGCCGCGCACTCCGGATGCGGAGCCGGGGAAAGATAGCAGGTTGTATTTATGCGCAAAAGTGATGTTTTTGCATATGAAAAGAACCATTTGGACTAAGTGAGATTTGCTGGCATTTACCGGTCTTTGCGAGGGGCTTGGCAGGTGCCGTCAGCCGACGAAACGAAGGTCGGACAGGGCGTCCGTCGACTCGTCAAAGTCCCTGCTTGAGCAATGGGCATTGCTGGACTTTACTGCTGGGGGTATGCATTCCCATAACCACCAATAAAAGAGGCAATGCAATGGGAAACCCGACCAAAGCCGTCAAAAGCGACAGCAATGTCGACGCTTGGGCAATCCTCTGCCTGATAGTCCTGGTTGTCGTGACCGCTGTGTATTGGGTCAGTCATCAGTGATGGAGCGCTGAGGCTGCCCGCAACAACCGTGATCTTGCGACCTGAAATGAAAACCGCCCGCGGCATGGACCCCGCGGGCGGTTTTCGTTTCAGCGGGCGGTAAGGTGCAGGGCCAGTTGGACCAGCCCGTACAGCACCAGAATGAACACCAGGGTGAACGCGATGCCCATGGCGATGAAGTGCGAGGGCTTGCCGTGGGTGAAGTCGCGCGCGCGGTTCTTGCCGCTCTGCACGCCGAAGGCGGCAGCGAGGGTGCTGTGCAGGAGTTGCCAGAAGGTGGGCGGTTTGCCTTGGCTTGGATCTTCCATGATGGGCTCCCTGTTCAGGTTTGACAGAGAGTCTAGTCGCTGAGGACGCTGGCAGAGCCGCTTGCGCGCCATTCACGGCGGTTCGGTGTCCCGAACCGCCGTGCAGCGGCTTTTAGACCCTCAGTTGTCGTAGCCGAGGTTCGGCGCCAGCCAGCGCTCGCTCACCGAAACATCCTGCGCTTTACGCGCGCTGTAGCTTTCGATCTGGTCCTTGTCCACCTTGCCGACCGCGAAGTACTGCGCCTGCGGATGGGCGAAGTCCCAGCCGCTGACCGCCGCTGCCGGGAACATGGCGAAGTGTTCGGTGAGGAACACGCCGCTCTGGCCGGTTTCGCCAATGGCGGTGCCGTCCAGCAGGCGGAACAGGGTGGCTTTTTCGGTGTGGTCCGGGCAGGCCGGGTAGCCGGGGGCAGGGCGGATACCGGCGTACTGCTCCTTGATCAGCGCGTCGTTGTCCAGGTGCTCGTCTTTCGCGTAACCCCAGTAGTCTTTGCGCACCTGTTCGTGCAGCCATTCGGCACAGGCTTCGGCCAGGCGGTCGGCGAGGGCCTTGACCATGATCGAACTGTAGTCGTCGCCCTTGTCCTGATAGGCCTTGGCCACTTCTTCGGCGCCGATGCCGGCGGTGGTGATGAAGCCGCCTACGTAGTCGGTGACGCCGCTGTCTTTCGGCGCGACGAAGTCGGCCAGGCTGAAGTTGGGCTTGTTGTCCGGCTTGATGGTCTGCTGGCGCAGGTGGTGCAGGCGCTCCAGCGGCTGGCCGTCGTCGCCGTAGACCTCGATATCGTCATCGGCGACCTGGTTGGCCGGCCAGAAGCCGAATACCGCGCGGGCGCTGATCAGTTTCTCGTCGATCAGCTTGGCGAGCATCTCCTGGGCGTCCTCGTACAGCGCGGTCGCCGCTTCGCCCACCACTTCATCGGTGAGGATGCGCGGGAATTTGCCGGCCAGGTCCCAGGAAATGAAGAACGGCGTCCAGTCGATGTACTGGGCGAGCACGTTCAGGTCGATGTCCTGCAGCACTTTGACGCCGGTAAAGCTCGGAACTGCCGGCTGATAGTCGGCCCAGTCGTACTTCGGTTTGGCGGCGATCGACTGCGCGTAGCTCAGGCGCTCGGTGCGGGCGCTGCGGTTGGCGGTGCGCTCGCGAACGTCGATGTACTCGGTGCGGGTCTTCTCGACGAAGGCCGGCTTCAATTCCTTGGACAGCAGTTGCGTGGCCACGCCGACCGCGCGCGAGGCGTCGGTGACGTAGATCACCGCGTCGTTGCTGTAGCGCGGCTCGATCTTCACCGCGGTGTGGGCCTTGGAGGTGGTGGCGCCGCCGATCATCAGTGGCAGGTGGAAGTCCTGGCGCTGCATTTCGCGGGCGACGTGGACCATTTCGTCCAGCGACGGGGTGATCAGGCCGGACAGGCCGATGATGTCGCATTTCTCTTCGCGGGCGACCTGGAGGATTTTCTCCGCCGGCACCATCACGCCGAGGTCGACGATGTCGTAGCCGTTACAGCCGAGCACCACGCCGACGATGTTCTTGCCAATGTCGTGGACATCGCCCTTGACCGTGGCCATGAGGATCTTGCCCTTGGCCTCTGGCTTGTCGCCTTTCTCTTCTTCGATGAAGGGGATCAGGTGCGCCACGGCCTGTTTCATCACCCGCGCCGACTTGACCACCTGGGGCAGGAACATCTTGCCGGCGCCGAACAGGTCGCCAACGATGTTCATCCCGCTCATCAGTGGGCCTTCGATCACTTCGATCGGGCGCGCGCATTGCTGGCGGCAGAGTTCGGTGTCTTCGACGATAAAGGCGGTGATGCCCTTGACCAGCGCGTGCTCCAGGCGCTTTTGCACCGGCAGCGAACGCCACTCTTCGGTTTCCACTTCCTTGGTCGCGCCGCCGCCACGGTAGTCCTCGGCGATCGCCAGCAGAGCGTCGGTGCCTTCCGGGGTGCGGTTGAGCACCACATCTTCGACGCGCTCGCGCAGCGCCGGTGGAATCTCGTCGTAGATTTCCAGTTGGCCGGCGTTGACGATGCCCATGGTCAGGCCGTTCTGGATGGCGTGGTAGAGGAATACCGAGTGGATCGCCTCACGCACCGGGTTGTTGCCGCGGAACGAGAACGACACGTTGGACACCCCGCCCGACGACAGGGCGTAGGGCAGGTGGTCGCGGATATAGGCGCAGGCTTCGATGAAGTCCACGGCGTAGTTGTTGTGCTCTTCGATGCCGGTGGCGACGGCGAAGATGTTCGGGTCGAAGATGATGTCTTCCGGCGGGAAGCCGACTTCGTTGACCAGGATGTCGTAGCTGCGCTGGCAGATTTCGCGTTTGCGCGCGGCGGTGTCGGCCTGGCCGACCTCGTCGAAGGCCATCACCACCACGGCGGCGCCGTAGCGCTTGCACAGCTTGGCGTGATGCTTGAAGGCGTCGACGCCTTCCTTCATCGAGATCGAGTTGACGATGCCCTTGCCCTGGATGCACTTGAGGCCGGCCTCGATCACTTCCCACTTGGAGGAGTCGATCATGATCGGCACGCGGGAGATGTCCGGCTCGCCGGCGATCATATTGAGGAAGCGGACCATGGCGGCCTGGGAGTCGAGCATCCCTTCGTCCATGTTGATGTCGATCACCTGGGCGCCGGCCTCGACCTGCTGCAGGGCGACTTCCAGTGCTTCGGTGTAGTTTTCCTCGCGGATCAGCCGGGCGAACTTGGCGGAACCGGTGATGTTGGTACGCTCGCCGACGTTCACGAACAGCGAGTTGCGGTCGATGGTGAAGGGTTCCAGGCCGGACAGGCGGCAGGCCCTTGGAATCTCGGGGATTTCCCGCGGCTTGTACTTGGCCACGGCCTCGGCGATCGCCTGGATGTGGCCCGGGGTGGTACCGCAGCACCCGCCGATGATGTTGAGGAAGCCGCTGGCGGCGAACTCTTCGACCACCACGGCCATTTCCGCTGGCGTCTCGTCGTATTCACCGAAGGCGTTGGGCAAACCGGCGTTCGGGTGCGCGGAGACGTGGGTGCCGGCCTTGGTCGACAGTTCTTCCAGGTACGGGCGCAGGTCCTTGGCGCCAAGGGCGCAGTTCAGGCCGACGGAGATCGGGTTGGCGTGGCGCACCGAGTTCCAGAAGGCTTCGGTGGTCTGCCCGGACAGCGTGCGGCCGGAGGCGTCGGTGATGGTGCCGGAGATCATGATCGGCAGTTCGATGCCGTCGTCCTCGAACACCTGCTGCACGGCGAAGATCGCCGCCTTGGCGTTGAGGGTGTCGAAGATGGTTTCGATGAGGATCAGGTCGGCGCCGCCCTCGATCAGGCCGCGGGTGGCCTCGATGTAGTTTTCCACCAGTTCGTCGAAGGTGACGTTGCGGTAGCCGGGGTCGTTGACGTCCGGGGAAATCGAGCAGGTGCGGCTGGTCGGGCCCAGTACGCCGGCGACGAAGCGCGGACGGTCCGGGGTTTCCAGGGTCTTGGCGTCCGCCACCTGGCGCGCAATGCGTGCGCCTTCGACGTTCAGCTCGTACACCAGCGCTTCCATGCCGTAGTCGGCCTGGGAAATCTGCGTGGCGTTGAAGGTGTTGGTTTCGAGGATGTCGGCGCCGGCGTCCAGGTAGGCCTTTTCAATGGCGGCGATGACGTCCGGGCGGCTGAGCAGAAGCAGATCGTTGTTGCCTTTGACGTCGCTCGGCCAGTCGGCGAAGCGCGTTCCACGATAGTCTTCTTCCTCAAGACGGTAGCTTTGGATCATAGTGCCCATGCCGCCATCTAGAATCAGGATGCGCTCTTTGAGTGCTTGCTGAAGTGCTTGGAAACGAGCGCTGCGGTCAGACATTGGGACTACCTGGGTCAGACAAAGACGAAAGTTGCGGGATGATAACAAAGCTGCGCGCTTTTTAGACGCGCTGCACATTTGCATGAATTTCATTCATGTTGGCACCGCGGCCCACCGTAGAATCGTGAAAAGCCTTTATGAAATCAGGACATACGGCACATGGTGCATCGCTTTCTTGCCGGCGCCTTCGCTCTGCTCATCAGTGGCGCGGCGTTCGGACAAGCCCCTCAAAACGCTCCGGCAATTTCCTATACCCGGGACATCCAGCCGATTTTCACCGAGAAGTGTGTGGCCTGCCACGCCTGCAACGACGCGGCCTGCCAGCTCAATCTCGGCAGTGCCGAGGGCGCCAGCCGCGGCATGTCGAAGGTGCCTGTCTACCAGGGCGACCGCAGCCAGGCGGTCGCGCCGACCCGATTGTTCTATGACGCCAGCGGCCCGGCCGCCTGGCAGCGCATGGGCTTCAACTCGGTGCTGGACCGCCAGGGCAGCCAGGCCGCGTTGATGGCGCGGATGCTCGAACTCGGGCACACCACACCGCTGACGCCTAATGCCAAGCTGCCCGAGGAAATCGTCCTGGGCCTGAACCGCAACAACATGTGCCCGTTGCCCGGCGAATTCGACGCCTATGCCGGCGCGCACCCGAAAGAAGGCATGCCGCTGGCCGTCACCGGCCTGACCAACGCCCAGTACCAGACCCTGCAGCGCTGGCTGGCCCAGGGTGCACCGGTGGAGCACAACCCTGTGCAGCCGAGCGCGAAGGAGGCGGCGCAGGTCGCGGAGTGGGAGGAACTGCTGAACCGTCCGGGTTCTTCCGAGGCGCTGGTGGGGCGCTGGCTCTATGAGCACCTGTTCCTCGCGCATATCTATTTTGTCGGCGGCGAGCCGGGGCATTTCTTCCAGTGGGTGCGTTCGCGCACACCGAGCGGCCAGCCCGTTGACCTGATTGCCACGCGCCGGCCCAATGATCCGCCGGGCACCGATTTCTACTACCGGCTGATGCCTGTGCAGGGCGTGATCGTGCACAAGACCCACATCACCTACCCGATGGGGCCGCAGAAGCTCAAGCGCGTGAAGCAGTTGTTCTACAGCGGCGACTGGCATGCCACGTCGCTGCCCGGCTACGGCCCGCGACACCGGTCCAACCCATTCGAGACCTTCGAGGCGATCCCGGCGGTCGCGCGTTACCAGTTCATGCTGGATAACGCCGAATACTTCGTCCGTACCTTTATCCGTGGCCCGGTGTGCCGCGGGCAGATCGCCACCGACGTGATCCGCGACAACTTCTGGGCCTTGTTCCAGGAGCCCGCCCACGACCGCTACATCACCGATGCGGTGTACCGTGCCGAAGCCACGCCTTTGCTGGCAATGCCTGGCCAGATCGACGACGTTGGCAGCATTCTCAGTCTCTGGCACGCCTACCGCGACAAGCGCAACGAGTACGAGAGCCTGCGCCGTGACACCTACGCCGACATGCCGCCACCGAGCTGGTCGAGTCTGTGGGCCGGCAACGACAATGCGCTGCTGACCATCTTCCGTCACTTCGACAGCGCCTCGGTGACCAAAGGCCTGATCGGCGATGTGCCGCTGACAATGTGGCTGTTCGACTACCCGTTGCTGGAGCGCACTTACTACCAGTTGGCGGTCAACTTCGACGTGTACGGCAACGTCTCGCACCAGGCCCAGACCCGCTTGTACTTCGACCTGATCCGCAACGGCGCGGAGGTCAATTTCCTGCGTCTGATGCCGGCCGACCAGCGTGGCGATATCCTCAGCAACTGGTATCAGAACAGTGGCAAGGTCAAGATGTGGATGGACTACGAGGAGATCGACACCAGCACGCCAAGCGCGCTGAGGCTTGATCCGCGCAACCCGACGCGTGATTTCGGCCTCAAGCTGATCGAGCGCACTGGCAGCCTCAATGCCTCGCCTGACCCGATCAACCGTTGCACCGGCGCCTATTGCTCGCGGGACACCGTCAGCGAAGAGTTCCGTGATGTCGAGCAGGCCCTGAGCCGTCTGGCATCGCGTCCGGCGGCGGGTTTGAAGGTGATTGGCCAGTTGCCAGAAGCGACCTTGCTGCGTATCGAGGGGCAGGGCGGCAAACGGCAGGTCTACAGCATGTTGCGCAACCGCGCGCACAGCAACGTCGCCTTCATGCTGGGCGAGGCCTACCGCTACCAGCCAGGGCTGGACACCCTGACCCTCTATCCGGGGGTGATGAGCAGCTACCCGAACTTCATCTTCAACGTACCGGCCAGCGATGTACCGGAGTTCGTCGAAGACATGGAGGCCGTCCGCGACGACACGGCGAAGTTCGAGCGGATTGTCATGCGTTGGGGCGTACGCCGCAGCCACCCGCAGTTCTGGCAGTACTTCCATGACCTGAACAGCTACATCAAGGAAACCGACCCGGTGGAATCCGGGGTTCTGGACATGAACCGCTACGAGAATCTCTGAAGCCGCAAGCTTCAAGCCTCGAGCGACAAGAGAAAGCAGCGGCGACGCGGGCTGCTTTTTCTTGCCGCTTGCAACTTGCGGCTTGCAGCTATCTTTCCCGACATATTTGGTAGGACTTTGTTCGTCGGCGTGCTTGGCGTAAACTGCCGACAAGTCTGTGAGGAAATTCCATGAGCGCTATAACTATTACCGACGCCGCGCACGATTACCTGGCCGATCTGCTGTCCAAGCAGAACACGCCGGGGATCGGTATCCGAGTCTTCATCACCCAGCCCGGCACCCAATATGCCGAAACCTGCATTGCCTACTGCAAGCCGGGTGAAGAGAAGCCTGAAGACACCGCGCTGGGCCTGAAGAACTTTACTGCCTACATCGACGCTGTCAGCGAGCCGTTCCTCGACGACGCCGTCGTCGACTACGCCACCGACCGCATGGGCGGCCAACTGACCATCAAGGCGCCGAACGCCAAGGTGCCGATGGTCAACGATGACAGCCCGGTCAACGAGCGCATCAACTACTACCTGCAGACCGAGATCAACCCGGGGCTGGCCAGCCACGGTGGTCAGGTCAGCCTGATCGAAGTGGTCGAAGACGGCATCGCCGTGTTGCAGTTCGGCGGTGGTTGCCAGGGCTGCGGCCAGGCCGACGTGACCCTCAAGGACGGTATCGAGCGCACCCTGCTCGAGCGTATCCCGGAGTTGAAGGGCGTTCGCGACGTGACTGACCACACGCAGAAAGAAAACGCTTACTACTAAGCAAAGAGAACGGAGCCAGAGGGCTTAATGCCAGTCAGTTAGCGTTTTGGCGCTTATGTTGGGGCTGCTTTGCAGCCCCAATCTGTTTAACTGACTGGCATTGGCCAGATGGCTCCGTTCTTTTTGTCTGGGATTTCCCATTTCTCCGGGATGGCATGACCGACCTCTTGCAGAAAGGGAACACTTGCTACTGAGGTGTGTCTCAGTCTGGCAATATGACATCGCGGGCCCGCCCCGCGATGTATTTCAGCAGATCCTCAGTCAGGGCCGACATGCAACCTCTCTATCTCAAAAAAATGGTCAACGCCTATATTCAGGCGTCGACATTCTTCGACTCGCAATCCCAGCCGTCTTTCTCCACCGTGCCGATGGCGCCAAAGATGGAGAGCTGGTGGGTGGGCGGAACGGTAGAGGTGACGCAGGACGTCCTGTCTTTCTCGGCCAACTTCGCCAACCGCCTGGCTCATGACCACCTCAACGAGGTGCATATCCCCACAGCGGATATGACCTCGGTCGAATACGAATTCGGCTGGTTCACCGGCATCGTGGTGGTCAGGCATGTAAACGGCGAGTTTCGCTTCCGCTGCTACGGCGCCAAAGGCGTGGTTGCCCGGCTAAATGAGGCGTTCATCGAGCCAAGGGCCGCGACGCTCTCCCTGGCTAAGCCGGTCAAAAGTCGTAACTCACGCTGGAGTAGTAAAACGCCCCCTGGGCGCCTTCGGGAGAAGTGATCGAGTACTTCGGCACGCCGTACAACTGCGCACCCTTGAGCTTGTCCGGGTGGCTGTCGAACAGGTTGATCGCGCCGACCGAGACTTTCAGTCCGAGGTCGAAGCGGTAGCTCAGGTCCAGGTCGGTCACCCACTGCGGGCTGAAGGTCTGGTCCAGTGCCGGGTTGCTGGCGTTGAGGTTTTTCCACTCGCCATAACGGCGCTGGGTCAGGGTCAGGCCCCAGTTCTCGTACAGCCAGTTGGCGCTGAAGGTCAGCTTGTTCTCCGGGGTGCCGTGTTCGATCAGGCCTTGGGTGTTGCGCCCGACAATCTGGTCACCCCGAATGCCACCCACATCCCGCAGGTCGGTGATCCGCGTGCGGGTCTTGGCGACGCCGGCGTTCAGGTCCAGCCGGCCATAGGCCGCGAGGTCCAGTTGGTACTGGCCGCTCAGCTCGATGCCGTCGGTGCGGGTGTCGGCGATGTTGGTGTAGAACGCCGCGCTCTGGATGTTGGCGTAGGGCGTGCCAGCGAAGATCGGTCCGACCACGTTGGACGGCAACTGGTCGGAGAGGGTGATGCGGTTGTCGATATCGATGCGGTAGGCATCCACGCTCAGCGACGCGTTGGTCAATGGTCGCCAGACCAGCCCCAGGGAATAGTTGGTGGATTCCTCGGGCTTCAGCGCCCGGCCACCGAGCAACGCCGCTTCCGGGCTGTCGGCGCGCAGGGTGCGCTGTTGCACTTCAACCCAGTTGCCGCTGCCGGTCGGCTGTTCGACCACCTGCACGCTGAACGATGACAAACCGCTCTGCACCAGCGATGGCGCGCGATAACCGCTGCTGATACTGCCGCGGGCGGCGATCTGCGGGGTGAAGTCGTAGCGCAGCGACAGCTTGCCGTTGGTGGTGTCGCCGAAGTCCGAGTAGTGCTCGGAGCGCACCGCCAGGCCGGCCTGGAACTTGTCGGTGATCTGCCCTTCGAAATCCAGATACGCGCCGAGGACCTTGCGCTCCAGCGAGGCGGCATCGACCTGGGTGATCCCCGAGTAATAGCCCGGAATGCGCCGTCCGGTGATCGGGTCGAGGGTGTTGAACAGCGCGCCATTCTGCCAGCCGGCGGCTTCGCCGGCGCTCAGGACGTAATTTTCCTTGCGCCAGGCCAGGCCCGCGGAAACGGTCAGCGGCTTGGCCAGCAGGTCGGTAGGAAAGTCCCGCACCCAGTCCAGGGTCAGGTTGGTCTGCTCGTTCTCGCGTTCACCGGTGTAGATGTTGTACGGGCTGGCCGTGCCCCAGCTCGGGTTGATGGCATCGCGGTCGGTGGACTTGAGGGTGTCGTTGCCGTAGTTGGCCGCCAGGTCGAACTTGCCCAGTTGCTCGCTTTCGTAACGCACGCCGCCGGTCAGCGCGTAGTCCTCAAGGGCGTAGCGGGTGATCGGCAGGCGCCCGTCCGGATACCGTGACAGGGCCACGCTGCCGTAGTTGCTGCGCAGGGTGGTGGGCGGGTCGAAAAAGCCTTCGGCGTCGGTGTTCTTGTGCGCGTAGGTGGCGAAGCCGTAGGCGGTCAGGCCGTCGCCGAGGCCGATTTCACTGTTGGCGACGAAGTTGTACTGGTCCGATACGCCGCCCGAACCCCAGTTCCAGGTGCGGTAGCGGTTGTTCTGCTCTCGGGGCGTATTGATGCTGGTGCTGCCGGGATAGAAGATCCGGTTGTCCGGGCGGGTGTCGCTGGCCGGGTCCTGGCTGCCGGCGTCGAACGACAGGGTGAGGAAGCCGTCGTTGGGCAGGGCAAAGCCTTTCCAGCCACTAAGCTTGCGCTGCAGGCCGTCGCCCTTGTCGTAGCCGCCGAAACGGTAGCCGATGTTGCCGCCGTCATCGTTTTCCTTGAGCACGATGTTGATCACCCCGGCGATCGCGTCGGAGCCGTATTGGGCGGCGGCGCCGTCGCGCAGGATTTCCACCCGTTGCACCGCGCTGAGCGGGATCAGGCTGAGGTCGACCGCCGCTGCGCCGCGGCCGTTGGCCAGCGCCTGGCGGGTGACGTTGGCGCTGCTGTGGCGGCGCTTGCCGTTGACCAGCACCAGCACCTGGTCCGAGGCCAGCCCGCGCAGCGAGGCGCCCTGGGCGATGGAGCCGGCGAAGGCGCCCTGCGGCGACTGCGGGAAGCTGAAGGACGGCGACAGCGCGGTGAGTGCGCCGGACAAGTCCTTGGCGCCGGTTTCTTCGAGACGTTCGGCGCTCAGCACATCCACCGGCGCGGCGCTTTCCAGCGCGGTAACGTCGCTGCGGCGGGTACCGACCACCACCACGGTGTCGAGCTTGTCACTTTTGGCAGCGGGACCACTGGCGGGTTGCTGGGCCTGAACGGCGGGCACGGCAAGGCCGCCGATGACCAGCGCCACGGCGCCGGCCAAAGGATTCAAACGGAACATGCAAGGCTACTCCTGTAACACGGAAGGAGGCCGGCGATCGGGGTCGCCGGCAAACACGGGATCAGAACCGGCTGGTGACGCTCAAACCGACGGTGCGCGGGTCGCCGTAGGTAATGACGTATTGGCCGGCGGTGCCGTTGGGCCGGCCATGGACCTGGTAGCGGCGGTCGGTGAGGTTGTTGACGAAGCCGGTGACGCTGAGTTTTTCGTCACCGCTGAACCAGGTCAGGCGGCTGTTGACCAGCGTGTAGTGCGGCTGGTTGAGCGGTTCATCGGCGCTGCTCTGGCGGTCGGCGAGGAAGTATTCCTTGTCGCGGTAGCTGACATCACCACCGGCCACCAGCTTGCCGGGGATATCCAGCGGCAGGGTGTAGTCGGCGCCGAGCGAGACCACGTGGCGCGGCGAGCGGACGAAGCTGTTGCCGCTGTAGTCGGCGGTAACGGCGCCGGTGGTGGGGTTGGTGTTCTTGAAGTCGGTGTATTCGGTGTCGAGGAACGACAGCGCCGCGCGCAGGTGCAGGCGATCGGTAGGCTGGCCCTCGATCTCGAGTTCCGCGCCCTTGACCTTGCCCTTGGCGCCGTTGGTCAGCGCGGTGGTGAGGATGCCGTTGTTGACGGTCAGCAGGTTGACCTGGATGTCCTGGTAGTCGTAGTAGAAGACGTTGGCGTTGACCGTCAGGCGGCGGTCGAACCACTCCGATTTCAGGCCCAGTTCGTAGGCGTCCAGCTCTTCTGGATCCACCGTGGTCAACTGCGCGAGGCTGGTGGACAGGCCGGTGTTGAAGCCGCCGGAGCGGAAACCGTGGGCGTAGCGGAAGAACACCCGCAGGTTGTCGTTGATGCGGTATTCCGGGGTCAGGTCGTAGGTCCAGGCATCCCAGCGTTTCTCTTCTTCCTGGTTGCCGTTGCTGCCGGCGGCGGTCAGCGGGATCAGCGGGCCGTTGGCGGTGGCGCGGGTCAACTGGGTCAGGTTGAGGTCGATGTCCTTTTTCTCGGTGGTCCAGCGCAGGCCGCCGGTGACCGTGAGGTTGTCGGTGAAGTCGTAGGCCAGGTTGCCGAACAGCGCATAGCTGTCGGTGCGGTGGTCGTAGTTCAGGTCGCGGAACCCGACGGCGCCGCCGGTCTGGTTGGAGCCGGTGCCGTTGGGCGTCGGGCCGGGAATCACGCGGCGCACGGCGCTGCTGTCGAGGGTTTCATGGAAGTAGTGGGTGCCGAGCATCCAGCGCAGGGTTTCCTGCTGTGGCGAAGCCAGGCGGAATTCCTGCGAATACTGGTCGTAGCGGTTGTCGCTGTCGGTGGCGCCGTTCACCTCGTAGGGGGTGTAGTCGGCGTCGGTGAGGGACTGGTTGCGCAGGTAATCGTAGGCGGTGATCGAGGTCAGGGTGTAGTCACCGAGGTTCCAGTTCAGGGTCAGCGACGTGCCGCTGTGATCGAGTTTGTAGTCCTCGTCGGTGTTCAACTCGATGCGCCGCCCTTCGGGACGCTGGTAGCCGACGTTGTAGTAACGCCCCAGCGGCAGCGAGCCGCTGCTGCCGTCGCCCTTGAACTCGCGGCTGTGGATTTTCAGCAGCGCTTCCAGGTCGTCAGTCACCTTGGCGAGGAACTGCACGCGCACGGCCTTCTTGTTGACGTCGCCGTAGGTCTGGTCGTTGGTCAGGTTATGCGTGAAACCGTCGCGCTCCTCGGAGTACAGCGATACCCGGCCGGCCAAGCGGTCTTCCACCAGCGTGCCGCCGATGGCGCCGTTGAGGATGCGTTCGTTCTTGCTGCCGAAGCCGATGGTGCCGTAGCCGTCGGTGTCGAAGGTGGGTTTCTTCGAGATCACATTGACCGCGCCGGCCGTGGTGTTCTTGCCGTACAGGGTACCTTGCGGACCGCGCAGGATCTCGATGCGTTCCAGGTCGAACAGCGGACCGCCACCGGCCACCGGGGCATTGAGGTAGACGTCGTCGGCGTAGATGCCGACCGGGTAGACCGTGGCGGCGCCGGTGTCGCCGGTGCCCAGGCCGCGGATGTACCAGCGCGGACGGCCGTCACCGTCAGGGTTCTTCGCCGAAGCGTTGGGAATGAAGGTGGTGATATCGCCCATGGCGCGCACGCCGTCGGCGACGAGACTGGTGCCCTGGACCGCCGAGACCGCCACCGGCACTTCCTGGAGGGTTTCCTCGCGGTGCTGGGCGGTGACCGTGACGGCCTTGAGTGACGTGGTGGTGGTGTCGTCGTCGGCGTGAGCGAACTGGCCGGCCAGCAACAGGCTGAGGCCGATGCCTTTAGTGATTGGATTGATCTGGAACATGCTGCTTCTCCCCGAGCGTTGCAGATACAGGGATAGAGCAGGGTTTATGCCAGTTTTATAAGGTATTGATTTATATCAATAAAACGTGAATTTTAGGCGGTGACTGCTAGTTGGGCAGCAGGCGGCTGTGGAATGGCTGCTGCTGGAGCAGCAGCCATCAGGGCCTGATCGCTGCGATTAGGCCCGATAGGGCAAGCGCGAGCCTCAGCCCTCGCGCTTCACCACCAGCGTCAGAATGTCGTAACTCGCCACCAGCTCACCCAACTGGTTGGTCACCTCCACATCCCACGCCACCACCCCTTGCGGAATGCCCTGCGGGCTCTTCTTGCCCTGGTCGATCTTGCGCTTGCAGGTCAGGCGCGCCTGGATGGTGTCGCCGATGCCCACCGGATTGATGAAGCGCAGGTTGTCCAGGCCGTAGTTGGCCAGCACCGGGCCGGGCGCAGGGCTGACGAACAGGCCTGCGGCGGCCGACAGCACGAAGTAGCCGTGAGCGATGCGCTTGCCGAACTGCGATTCGCGGGCGGCGATTTCGTCGAAGTGCATATAGAAATGGTCGCCCGACAGGCAGCCGAAGTTCACCAGGTCAGCCTCGGTGACGGTGCGGCGGTGGGTCAGCAGTGACTCGCCGATGCGCAGGTCTTCGAAGTGGCGGCGGAACGGGTGCACATCGGTTTCGATCACTTCGGCACCGCGCACGTATTCGCCAGTCACGGCCATCAGCATGCTCGGCGAGCCCTGGATCGCGGCGCGTTGCAGGTAGTGCTTGACCGCCCGCAGGCCGCCCAGTTCTTCACCACCACCGGCACGGCCGGGGCCGCCGTGCTTGAGTTGGGGCAAGGGCGAACCGTGGCCGGTGGACTCAGTAGCAGCTTCGCGGTCCAGCACCAGCAGCCGGCCATGCCAGGCCGCTGCTACTGGAATCGCCTTGGCCGCCACGGCCCGGTCGGCGGTGACCAGGCTCGCCACCAGGCTGCCTTTGCCGCGGGCGGCAAGGTCGAGGGCTTCGTCGAGGTCGTCGTAGGTCATCAGGGTGCTGACCGGGCCGAACGCTTCGATGTCGTGGGCGCCGCCTTCGGCATGGGCATCCCGGGCCAGCAGCAGGGTCGGGGCGAAGAACGCACCGTTGGCCACGCCTTCGCCGCGCGGCTCGAAACCGTCGCGCGCGCCGAACAACAGGTCGCAGCTTTGCAGCAGTTGTTCGACCCGTTCACCGACGTCGGCTTGCTGATCGTGGGACGCCAGGGCGCCCATGCGCACGCCTTCCACCGACGGATCACCCACCACCACCTTGCTCAGGCGCTCGCGCAGGCGAGTGGCCACGGCATCCAGGTGCTTTGCCGGGACGATGGCGCGGCGGATGGCCGTGCATTTCTGCCCGGCCTTGGTGGTCATCTCGCGCACCACTTCCTTGATATAGAGGTCGAACTCCTCGCTGTCCGGCGTCACGTCCGGGCCGAGGATGGCGCAGTTCAGCGAGTCGGCCTCGGCGGTGAAGGGCACCGAGTGGCGGATCAGGTTGGGATTGACGCGCAGTTTCGCCGCGGTGTCGGCCGAGCCGGTGAAGGTCACCACGTCCTGGCCGTCGAGACGGTCGAGCAGGTCGCCGGTGCTGCCGATCACCAGTTGCAGGGCGCCTTGTGGCAGCAGGCCGGATTCATCCATCAGGCGCACCACGGCTTCGGTCAGGTAGCTGGTGGCGGTGGCCGGCTTGATGATGCACGGCATGCCGGCGAGGAAGGTCGGCGCGAACTTCTCCAGCATCCCCCAGATCGGGAAGTTGAAGGCGTTGATGTGCACTGCCACGCCGGTGCGCGGCACCAGGATGTGGCTGCCGGCGAAGCGGCCCTGTTTGCCCAGCGGGATCGCCGGGCCTTCATGCACGAGGTTGCCCGACGGCAGTTCGCGGGCGCCGATGCCGGCATAGGAGAACAGCGTGGCGTTGCCGCCTTCGATGTCGATCCAGCTGTCGGCGCGGGTCGCGCCGCTGTGGTGGGACAGGGCGTAGAGCTGTTCCTTGCGCTCGGCCAGGTACAGCGCCAGTGCCTTGAGGCGCTGGGCGCGTTGCTGGAAATCCAGGCCCATCAGCGCCACGCGACCGCGCCGGCGGGCGTGTTCGACAGCTTCGGCGAAGTCCGGGCGCTCTTCGTGGGCATGGGCGAGGACGTGACCGTCCAGGGCGCTGCGCAGGGACTGCGCGCCGTGCTCGCCGATCCAGCGGCCGGCGATGAAGCTTTGCAAGGTTGGGGCAGCAGGCATGGTGTGTCCTCCGATTCTTTTAAGACGGCGCTGTTACCACAGCGCCAGGGTGTAGCCGACGATCAGGCGGTTCTCGTCCAAGGCATTGGTCAGGCCGTTGCCGGAGCGGAAGGTGACGTTGCGCCAGCGCAGGCTGACGTTTTTCAGCGGGCCGCTCTGGATCACGTAGGCAAGGTCGGTGTCGCGCTCGCGCTCACGGCCGTTGTCGATGGACGCGGTCTTGGCGTGGCGGCCGTCTGTGTAGCGGGTCATGAAGGTCAGGCCGGGGATACCGAGGGCGGCGAAGTCGTAGTCGTAGCGCGCCTGCCAGGAATCCAGCCCGGCGCGGGTGAAGGTGTTGTAGGTGACCAGGTTGACGGTGTACGGATCGCCGCCATTGAGGAACGGGAAGGCGCTGTCACCGGACATCTGCTGGAAGGTGCCGCTGAACTTGTGGGCGCCGACCGCCAGGGTGAACATGCTGTTGAAGTTGCGGTTGTCGATGCGTCCGGCACGCTCGGCGCCGTCGCC
The DNA here is from genome assembly GCF_903166565.1 of Pseudomonas sp. Marseille-P9899. NCBI lineage: Bacteria > Pseudomonadati > Pseudomonadota > Gammaproteobacteria > Pseudomonadales > Pseudomonadaceae > Pseudomonas > Pseudomonas sp. Marseille-P9899. The sequence goes on along the minus strand of NZ_CAESCG010000001.1, from coordinate 1,673,958 downwards.
GCGGCTGTCGAAGTAGCGCAGGTCGCTGCGCAGGCTCACGCCTTCGCCCAGCGGCAGGGTGTGGACCAGGCCGACGAACTGCTGGCGGTAGATCTCTTCCAGCTTGGCGTAGTAGTAGGTCACCGCCAGTTGCGGGTTGAAGGCGTAGGTGCCGCCGCCGAAGTCGAAGTGGTCGCTGGTGGCGGCGCCATAGCCGATGTCGTCATTGCTCGATGAGTCGCGCAGGTTGGCCTTGGTCAGGCGCCCGCCGTTAAGGGTCAGGCCGTCCACTTCCTGGCTGGTCAGCAGGCCGCCGCGGAAGGTCGAGGCCAGCAGGCGGGTGTCGTTGTAGGTCACCACCGGCAGCAGCGGCTGCAGGGTGCCGAGGCGCAGCACGCTTTTCGACAGGCGCACCTTGGCGGTCACACCCAGCTCGCTGTAGTCGTCCGCCGGCTCCAGGCTGTTGCGCCCGTAAGGCAGCAAGCCGGTGCCGCGGCGGTCGCGGCTGGAGTCGAGCTTGATGCCCAGTTGGCCAATGGCATCGACGCCGAAGCCCAATGTGCCGTCGGTGAAGCCCGACTCCAGCTTGGCGGTGAAGCCCTGGGCCCATTCTTCGGCCTTGGATTGCGGCGCGTTGTCCTGGCGGAAGTCGCGGTTGATGTAGTGGTTGCGCAGCTCGATTTTCGCGTGGCTGTCTTCGACGAAGCCGGCCATGGCCTGGGTGCAGGCGAAGGGCAGGGCGATACCGGCCAGAAGGCGAACAGGGTTCATTGTTGTTATTCCCGAGTCGTGTGCTTGTTGAATTAGTGTTTGCTGGCACCGGCGGCGCCGATACCGGTCATGGAGCGGATGAACTGCGCCAGGTAGCGGCCGCGTTCTTCGCTGGCCTGGGCCGAGCGGTCGGTGACCGAGAACACCCAGGCACTGAGGAAGGCCGCGCTCATGGAGAACAGCGCCGGGTTGCTGTAGGGGAACAGCGCCTTGTCGTGATGCAGCACGTTGACCCACACCACCGGGCTCAACACCAGCAGGATCACCGCCGAAAGCAGGCCCGCCAGGCTGCCGGCAACGGCGCCACGGGTGGTCAGGCCTTTCCAGAACATCGACAGGAACAGCACCGGGAAGTTGACCGAGGCTGCGATCGCCAGCACCAGACCGGAGAGGAAGGCGATGTTCTGCGATTCGAACATCAGCCCGAGGATGATCGCCAGTACGCCGATCACCAGGGTAGCGACGCGGGAGACGCGGATTTCTTCCTGTTCGGTAGCCTTGCCCTTGCGGATCACGCAGGCGTACAGGTCGTGGGACACCGCCGAGGCGCCGGACAGCGCCAGACCGGCAACCACCGCGAGGATGGTGGCGAACGCCACGGCCGAGATGAAGCCGAGGAACAGGTTGCCGCCTACGGCTTGCGCCAGGTGCACGGCGATCATGTTGCCGCCGCCGATGATCGCGCCGCTGGCGTCGCGGTAGGCCGGTTCAGTACCGACCATGACGATGGCGCCGAAGCCGATCACGATCAGCAGCAGGTAGAAATAGCCGATGAAGCCGGTGGCGTAGAACACCGATTTACGTGCTTCCTTGGCGTCGCTGACGGTGAAGAAGCGCATCAGGATATGCGGCAGGCCGGCGGTGCCGAACATCATGCCGACGGCCAGGGAAATGGCGTCCACCGGGTTCGACAGCAAGCCGCCCGGCGCCATGATGGCCGCGCCCTTTGCGTGCACGGCGGTGGCGCTGGCGAACATCGCTTCAGTGCTGAAACCGAAATGCTTGAGCACCATGAACGCCATGAACGTGGTGCCGGACAGCAGCATCACCGCCTTGATGATCTGCACCCAGGTGGTGGCGAGCATGCCGCCGAAAGTCACGTAGAACACCATCAGCACGCCCACCAGCATCACCGCGTACAGGTAGCTGATGCCGAACAGCAACTCGATCAGCTTGCCGGCGCCAACCATCTGCGCCACCAGGTACAGCAGCGCCACGGTCAGGGTGCCGAAGGCCGACGTCAGGCGTACCGGCGTCTGCGACAGGCGATAGGAGACCACATCGGCGAAGGTGTATTTGCCCAGGTTGCGCAGGCGTTCGGCGATCAGGAACAGGATGATTGGCCAGCCGGCGAGCACGCCGAGGGCGTAGAGCAGGCCGTCATAGCCGTTGAGGAACATCATCGCCGAGATGCCGAGGAAGGACGCGGCGCTGATCATGTCGCCGGCAATCGCCAGCCCGTTCTGCATCCCGGTCAGGCCGCCGCCGGCGGTGTAGAAGTCACTGGCCGAGCGGGTGCGCAGGGCGGCCCAGCGGGTCACGCCGAGGGTGAACAAGACGAACAGCAGGAACATGCCGATGGCGGTCCAGTTCATTGCGCGCACTCCTGCTTGACCTTGTCATTGAGCGGATCGAGGACGTTGTTGGCGCGGTACACGTAGATACCGGTGAGGGCGAAGGACAGCAGCACGATCAGCACGCCCACCAACATGCCCACCGTGGTCACGCCGCCACTGAGGGACTGGCCCAGGGTGCTGGGGGAAAAGGCCACGAGCAGGACGAAGCCGTAGTAGATCACCAGCATGGCGGCGGTCAGCGTGCCGTTGAGCCGGCGCTTGCGCCGGACCAGTTGCTGGAAATCGGGGTTGTTGCTGATGGATTCGATATGACTGGGGGTCATGGGTGGGCGCTCTCTTGATCTTGTTGTAGTTGTTGTTTGATTCACGCTTGGGTACTGTGGTGTTGCTTGAGTCTTCTCAGGGCTTGCCGGCCTCATCGCTGGCAACGCCAGCTCCCACAGGGTTGGGCACGCCGCGACCGGCCAGGACAGATTCAGAGCTGATCGAAATCGAGCACCACGCGCTCGCTCACCGGGTAGCTCTGGCACGACAGCACATACCCGGCCGCCACTTCGTAGTCTTCCAGGGCATGGTTGCTGTCCATTTCCACTTCGCCTTCGATAACCTTGCACTTGCAGGTCGAGCACACCCCGGCCTTGCACGAGTACGGCAGTTCGGCGCCGATGGCGTTGCCGGCGTCGAGCACGCTCACGGTGTTGCGCGGCAGGTCGAAGGAGAGGGCGCGGCCGTCGCTGATCACGGTGATCTGACTCAGCGCCGAGTCCACTTGCCGCGCGGCTTCGCGGGCCTGGCGGCGCTCGTTGTTGCCGGCGCTGGCGAACAGTTCGAAGTGGATGCGCTCGGCCGCCATGCCCTTGGCCTTCAGCGCATCGCGCACGGTCTCGGTCATTTCCTGCGGACCGCAGATGAACGCGGCGTCGAGCTTGGGCACATCGAGCCAGCGGCTGAACAGTTGCTCGCATTTGTCGGCGTCGATACGGCCGTTGTAGAGGTCGATGTCCTGCTGTTCACGGCTGAACACGAAGATCAGGTTCAGGCGCTGCAGGTAGCGGTTCTTGAGGTCTTCCAACTGTTCGCGAAACAGCGCCGCCGAGCTTGCGCGGTTGCCGTAGAGCAGGGTGACGCGGCTGTTCGGCTCGGCTTCCAGGGTGCTTTTGACGATGGACAGGACCGGCGTGATGCCGCTGCCCGCCGCAACCGCGAGGTAATGGCCGTGGCGCGCCGGGTCGAGGGCGACGTGGAAGCTGCCGGACGGCGGCATCACTTCGAGTACGTCACCGGCCGCCAGGGCTTCGTTGGCGAAGGCGGAGAAACGCCCGCCGTTGACTTTCTTCACCGCTACCCGCAGTTCGTCATCATTGATGCCGGTGCAGATCGAGTACGAGCGACGCACTTCTTCGTCGTCCAGCCGGGTGCGCAGCACCAGGTACTGGCCCTGGGTGAAGCGGAAGGTTTCGCGCAGGTCGTGCGGCACGTCGAACAGGATCGACACGGCGTCACGGGTTTCGCTGCGGACTTGCTTGACGGTCAGGCTATGGAACTGGCTCATGGAATTCTCCATCAGGCGCGCTTGGCCGCGCCTAGATGCACTTGAAGTAGTCAAAGGGCTCGCGGCAGTCGCAGCAGCGGTACAGCGCCTTGCAGGCGGTGGAGCCGAACTGGCTGAGCAGCTCGGTGTGCACGCTGCCGCACTGCGGGCAGGCGATCACGTCGGTCTCGCCCAGCAGGCTGCGCTTGTTGCTGCTGCCGACCGGCGCGGCGATGCCGTAGGCGCGCAGGCGTTCGCGGCCGCTGGCGCTGATCCAGTCGGTGGTCCAGGCCGGGCTCAGTTGCCGGTTCAGTCGCGGCGCGGCGAAACCGGCCTGTTCCAGGGCGTCGCGGATGTCCTGCTCGATCACCTCGGTGGCCGGGCAGCCGGAGTAGGTCGGGGTCACGGTCACGTGCAGGTGCCCTTCGGCCCAGTCCAGATCGCGGACGATGCCCAGCTCGACCACGCTGACCACCGGCACTTCCGGGTCCATGACCTGTTCCAGCACGGTCCAGGCCTGCTGCAGGTCGTCGACCCGGGGCGCGCGGGCGCCGCGGTCGCTGGCGATCAGTTCACCAGGTCGCATCGGGATAGGCTCGCGGCAGGAATTGCATTTCCGCCAGCAGCAAACCCAGGTGCTCGCTGTGCACGCCCTGGCGACCGCTGAGGTAGAAGTGGCTGGCCGGTTGCGGCACCGGCAGGCTGGCGCGGTCGAAGGTGGCTTCGACCTGTTGCTGCCAGTCCAGCGCGACCTGCTCCGGGTTACCGATCACGCCGGCCTGGAACAGGCGCTGCTCGACGGCATCGGCCTCCACCAGCTCGACCGTGAAGCGCCACACCTGGGGCAGGGCGGTGAGCATGCGCTGACGGCTTTCCTCGGTGCCGTCGCCCAGACGCTCGACCCATTCGCCGGAGCGGCGCAGGTGATAGGTGACTTCTTTCAGCGCCTTGGCGGCGACGCCCTGCACGCGCTCGTCAGTGGAGCGGCACAGGCCTTGAAGCACCGCGTAATGCCAGGCGTCGTAGAAGAACTGCTTAAGGATGGTCACCGCGTAATCGCCGTTGGGTTGTTCCACCAGCAGCAGGTTGCGGTAGGCGCGCTCGTCGCGGCGGAACACCAGGTGGTCGGCGTCGCGGCCGTCATCTGCAAGCTCAGCGGCGTATTCCAGCCAGTTGCGCGCCTGGCCGACCAGATCGAGGCCGACGTTCATCAGCGCCAGCTCTTCTTCCAGCGCCGGGGCGCGGCCGCACCACTGGCACAGGCGCTGGGCCTGGACCATGGCGCTGTCGCCCAGGCGCAGCAGGTACTGGATCAGGTCCTGGTTCATCACATGTGCCCCACTTCGGCGGGCAGCTCGTAGAAGCTGGCGTGGCGGTAGATCTTGTCTTCGGACGGGGCGAACAGCGGGTCTTTTTCGTCCGGCGACGAGGCGGTGATCAGCGCCGAAGGCACTACCCACAGGCTCACGCCTTCATTGCGGCGGGTGTACAGCTCGCGGGCGTTCTCGATGGCCATTACCGCGTCGGCGGCGTGCACGCTGCCGACATGCTTGTGGTTAAGGCCGTGCTTGCTGCGCACGAAGACTTCGAAAAGGGTCCATTCGGACATGGCGGGATCTCCTGTCAGGCGGCGGTCAGGCGGCGTTCTTGTTGTGTTTTTTGCGAGCGTGGGCGACCGCGGCCGCGCGTACCCAGGCACCGTCTTCGATGGCCTGGCGGCGGGTGGCGACGCGCTCCTGGTTGCACGGGCCGTTGCCCTTGAGCACTTCGTAGAATTCGTCCCACTGGATCTGGCCGAAGTCGTAGTGGCCGCGCTCGGCATTCCACTTCAGCTCCGGGTCCGGGGCGGTGCAGCCGAGCAATTCCAGCTGCGGCACGGTCTGGTCGACGAAGCGCTGGCGCAGCTCGTCGTTGCTCTGGCGCTTGATTTTCCAGGCCATGGACTGGGCGCTGTTGGGCGAGTGTTCGTCGCTGGGGCCGAACATCATCAGCGAAGGCCACCAGAGGCGGTTGATCGCGTCCTGGACCATGTCCTTCTGGGCCTGGGTGCCCTCGCGCATCATGGTCAGCAGCAGTTCATAGCCCTGGCGCTGGTGGAAGCTCTCTTCCTTGCAGATGCGGATCATCGCCCGCGAATAAGGGCCGTAGCTGGTGCGCTGGAGCACCACCTGATTGACGATGGCGGCGCCATCCACCAGCCAGCCCACCGCGCCGATATCGGCCCAGCTCAGGGTCGGGTAGTTGAAAATGCTCGAATACTTGGCTTTTCCGCTGTGAAGCTTGTCAATTTCTGTATCGCGATCAGCGCCCAGGGTTTCCATGGCGCTGTACAGGTACAAACCGTGGCCGGCTTCGTCCTGAATCTTCGCCATCAGCTGCAATTTGCGCTTGAGGCTCGGGGCGCGGGTGACCCAGTTGCCTTCCGGCAGCATGCCGACGATTTCGGAGTGGGCGTGTTGGGAAATCTGCCGGATCAGCGTCTGTCGGTAGGCGTCCGGCATCCAGTTCTTGGCTTCGATCTTGATCTCGGCGTCGATGCGCTCCTGGAAGGCGCGCTCCTGCTCGGACATCTCTTCGAGCGTCTTCAGGCGCTTGACGCCGGTTTCGACCAATTGTGCGTACATGAGGGGTCTCCCGCCTTTTTGTCGTGGGGGCTTTGGGGCGTGAGACAGTTATAAGTGATACAAAACCAAATATCAAACAGAAAAAATCGTGTCGTAATTGTTTTTTGTATCAGATCGCGGTGTTGATGACGAACGGCGGCAGGGTTGCGCTATGTACCAAAAGTAACCTACCTTTGGTATGTCCATAATTCATCTCAACTGCCCGGAGTAACCCATGCAAAATGCCCTGATCGTTGTTGCGCATCCCGACACCGAATCCCTGACTCACCGCGTCGCCGCCGAACTGGCTCGCGGCGTTGCTGAACAGGACGCGTTCGAGCTCGCCGACCTCAGCGCCGAAGGTTTCGATCCGCGCTACAACACCGAAGATCTCGACCTGTTCCGCAACCAGGCGGCCGTGCCTGCGGATGTCGTTGCCGAACAGGCGCGAATCGACCGGGCCGATGCGCTGGTGCTAGTGTATCCGGTGTATTGGTGGTCGTTCCCGGCGCTGCTCAAGGGCTGGATCGACCGCGTGTTCACCAGCGGCTGGGCCTACGATCAGGCCGAGCAAGGGCTGTTGCAGCGTTTGCCGGTGCACCTGGTGGCGATTGCCGGCGCCGGTCCGCGCACCTACGACAAACACGGCTATTCGGTGGCGATGCACACCCAGATCGAACACGGGATCTTTGGCTATTGCGGCGCGCGGGTGGCATCCTCGACGCTTTTGACCCAGATGGATGAGCATTTCCCCGAGGGGCATTTCGAGACAGCGCGGCGTATTGGCCGTGAGCTGTTCAGTCACAGGAGTTGAAGCATGAGCGACACCCGCAAGCGCCTGACCCGCGAGCAGCGCCTGGAGCAGTTGCTCGACGTCTCTCGGCAGCTGATCGCCGCCGAGGGCACCGATGCCCTGAGTCTGGGCCGACTGGCCGAGGCGGCGGGGATCACCAAGCCGACGGTGTATGACCATTTCGGCACGCGGGAAGGGCTGCTGACCGCGCTTTACCGGGATTTTGAAACGCGGCAGAACCTGCTGATCGACGCGGCCATGGCGGCGGGTGAAGCGAGTCTGACGGGCAAGGCGCGGGCGATCGCCGACAGTTATGTCGATTGCGTGCTGGCCGAGGGGCGGGAGATTCCCGGGGTGCTGGCGGCGCTGGAAGGCTCGCCGGAACTGGCGCGGTTGAAGCGCGAGTGTCAGCTTGAATTTCTCGGCAAGTGCCGGACGGTGCTCGGGCCGTTTGCCGGGGCGCTTTCTACGGCGGGGCTATGGGGAATGCTGGGCGCGGCGGACGCGTTGTCTGGAGTTGCGGTGGCTGGAGAGATTGACCATGGGCAGGCGCGGGGGGAGTTGTTTGCGGTGATTGTCAGTCTGGTGGACAGGAGTTGAGGTTGTCACTGGTTAGTGAGGGCCCTATCGCTGCATGGGTATCTACACATCTCGCTGCTCACCAACCTGTGGGAGCGGATGAATCCGCTCCCACAGGATCGCAAGTGGCTGACGATTTGCGATTGCCTGTGAGATGTGTCAGCGATAAGGCCTAAAAGACCGACCTCAGCCCTCAACCCGCCTGCTTGCGCTTGTCATACACATGACACGCCTTGCCTTCCGAGCGCTTGATCGAATACGCCGGCTGCAACACGATCCGCGAGCTGATGCCGATATGGGTCTTGATATGCCGGCTCAGCTCCGAGCACACCTCTTTCTGCTGCGCATCGCCCAGATGCTGGTGCTCACCACGCAATTCAACATGGATATCGATGCTGTCCAGGTTGCCATTGCGGTACAGGTGAATCTCGTAGCATTCGGATAGCTGTTTGACTTTCAGCACCTGCTCCTCGACCTGGGTCGGGAACACGTTGACCCCGCGGATGATCAGCATGTCGTCGCTGCGGCCGGTGATCTTGTCGATGCGCCGCATCGGCCGCGCGGTCCCCGGCAGCAGGCGGGTCAGGTCGCGGGTGCGGTAGCGCACCATCGGCAGCGCTTCCTTGCTCAGGGTGGTGAACACCAGTTCGCCCAGCTCGCCGTCCGGCAGCACTTCGCCGGTTACCGGGTCGATGATCTCAGGGTAGAAGTGGTCTTCCCAGACAGTCGGCCCGTCTCGGCTTTCGGCGCATTCCATGGCGACGCCCGGCCCCATGATTTCCGACAGGCCATAAATATCCAGCGCGGTGATGCCCAGGCGCGCTTCGATCGATGCGCGCAGTTCCGGCGTCCACGGCTCGGCGCCGAAGATGCCCAGGCGCAGCGCCAGCTTGTGCGGGTCGATGCCCTGGCGTTCGATTTCGTCGGCCAGATTGAGCATGTACGACGGCGTGACCATGATGATGTCGGGCTGGAAGTCGCGGATCAGTTGCACCTGTTTCTCGGTCTGGCCGCCGGACATCGGGATCACTGTGCAACCCAAGCGTTCGGCGCCGTAATGGGCGCCGAGGCCACCGGTGAACAGGCCGTAGCCATAGGAGATATGCACCTTGTCGCCCTTGCGCCCACCCGCGGCGCGGATCGAACGGGCCACCAGGTCGGCCCAGTTGTCGATGTCTCTCTGGGTGTAGCCGACCACGGTCGGTTTGCCGGTGGTGCCGCTGGAGGCGTGCAGGCGAACGATGTCGTGTTGTGGCACGGCGAACATGCCGAACGGGTAGTTGTCGCGCAGGTCGTTCTTCACCGTGAACGGGAAGCGCGCGAGGTCATCGAGGCTGTTCAGGTCGGAAGGGTGAATGCCCAGTTCGTCGAAGCGCTGCCGGTACATCGGCACGTTCTGGTACGCGTGCTCCAGGCTCCAGCGCAGGCGCTGCAACTGGTGGGCGCGCAGTTCGTCGACACTGGCGGTTTCCATCGGGTCAAGCACGGAGGCGGGGGAAAGCTGCATGTTCATGGGTTCACTCTAATGTTGTTGTTGTCTGCGGCCGGCACGTCGGCCCGAGTGCATGACGCCAAGCATAACCCGGCGCCATGGAGCGTTCAGTGTTCAGTCGTCGAGGCGTTCGATGATCATCGCCAGCCCCTGGCCAACGCCGATGCACAAGGTGCACAGGGCGTAGCGGCCATTGCGTTGTTCCAGTTCGGTGAGGGCGGTGGTGACCAGCCGCGCGCCGCTCATGCCCAGTGGATGACCCAGGGCGATGGCGCCGCCGTTGGGGTTGACCCGTGGATCGTCATCGGCCACGCCGAGTTCCCGCAGTACCGCCAGGCCCTGGGCGGCAAAGGCTTCGTTGAGTTCGATCACGTCCATGTCGGCCAGGGCCAGCCCGGCCAGTTCCAGCACCTTGCGGGTCGCTGGCACCGGGCCGATGCCCATGATCCGCGGTTCGACCCCGGCGCTGGCCATTGCCACCACTCGGCCACGGGCTTTCAGGCCGTAGCGGCGGGCGACGTCGCGGCTGGCCAGCAGCACGGCGCAGGCACCGTCATTCACCCCCGAGGCGTTGCCGGCGGTGATGCTGCCGCCCTCGCGGAACGGCGTGCCGAGGCGTTGCAACTGTTCCAGGGTGGTGTCGGCGCGCGGGTGCTCGTCGTGTTCCACCAGTTTCGGCGGGCCTTTGCGCTGCGGCACCGGCACCGGGACGATTTCCAGTGCGAGGCGGCCGCTGGCCTGGGCCGCGCCTGCACGCCGCTGGCTGCGCAGGGCGAAGGCGTCCTGGTCGGCGCGGTTGATCTTGAACTGCGCAGCAACGTTCTCGGCGGTCTCCGGCATGCTGTCGATGCCGTACTGCTGCTGCATCAGCGGATTGACGAAGCGCCAGCCGATGGTGGTGTCGAAGAGCTCAGCCTGGCGTGAAAACGCCTGTTCGGCCTTGCCCATCACTAGCGGTGCGCGGGACATCGATTCGACGCCGCCGGCCAGCACCAGCCCAGCTTCGTTGCAGCGAATCGCCCGCGCGGCGGCGCCGACCGCTTCCAGGCCGGAGGCGCAGAGGCGGTTGAGGGTCACGCCGGGCACGCTGATTGGCAGGCCGGCCAGCAGCGACGACATGCGCGCGACGTTGCGGTTGTCTTCGCCGGCCTGGTTGGCGCAGCCGTAGAACACATCGTCCACCTGGCTCCAGTCCACCTGCGGATGGCGTTGCATCAGGGCGCGCAGCGGCACGGCGCCGAGGTCGTCGGCGCGCACGCCGCTCAAGGCGCCGGCGTAGCGCCCGATAGGGGTGCGCACGGCATCGATGATCAGGGCGTCATTCATGTCAGGGTCTCCGGTTCGAGTACGCTGCCGCGTATCTGGTAGGACTTGCCGCGAAACAGCGCGATCAACTTGCCGTGCTGGTTCTCGATGCGGACGTCATAAGTGCCGGTGCGTTTGCCGCGGCTCAGTTCAGTGCAGTCGGCGGTCAGGGTGTCATCGAGCTGCGCCGGGGCGATGTATTCGATGCTGCAACCCTGGGCCACGGTGGCGTTGTTGTGGCTGTTGCAGGCGAAGGCGAACGCCGAATCGGCGAGGGCGAACAGAAACCCGCCGTGGCAGGTGCCGTGGCCTTGCAACATGTCGGCGCGCACGCTCATGCCGACCCGCGCCGTGCCCGGGCCGCTGGCCAGCAGGCGCATGCCGAGGCCCTGGCTGGCGGCATCGCGGTCGAACAGGGCCTGGGCGCAGCGGCTGGCCAGATCCAGACGGTCATTCATGAAAGCGTGCTCCTTCGGCCAGTTGCCGACGCAGTTGCAGGGACGGGCGATAGCGTTCTTCGCCATAGGCGGCTTGCAGGTGATCGAGCACGGTCACCAGGGTGTCGGCGCCGACCTGATCGGCCCAGGCCAGCGGGCCACGGGGGTAATTGACCCCGGCGCGCATCGCCAGGTCGATATCCGCCGCCGAGGCCACGCCTTGCAGCAGGGCGTCGGCGGCTTCGTTGGCGAGCATGGCGACGGTGCGCAGCACGCACAGCGCCGGGCTGTCGCGCAGCGGGGTGACGGCGATGCCGGCGGCGTTCAGCAGCGCGACCACCTGGTCCACGGCCTCGGCCGAGGTGCCGTTGGCCCAACTGATACCCACGCGGGTGCAGCGGCGGTAATCCAGGGCCAGGTCGAGCAGCACCAGTTCGGTCAGGCTGTCATCGGCGGCGCGCTGGCTGGCCAGACGTCCGTCGCTCAGGGCCACGGTGGCGTCGCCGACCCGCAGTAACCCGCGCCCGGCGCGGCGGCTGATGCTCACGCCCTGTTCGGTCAGGCGCTCCAGCAATGGCTGCAACAGTCCGGCGTCGCCTTCGACGACCACGGCCGGCACTTTTACCGGGCTGTCCAGGCTGGCGGCGGACGGGCGCACGGCGCCTTCGCGGTAGTCATAGAAGCCGCGACCGCTCTTGCGTCCGTAGTGGCCAGCGTCCACCAGTTCTTTCTGGATCTGCGACGGCTGGAAGCGCATGTCCTGGTAATAGGCGTCGAACACCGAACAGGTCACCGCGTAATTGACGTCGTGGCCGATCAGGTCGGTCAGTTCGAAGGCGCCCATGGCAAAGCCGCCGGCCTCCCGCAGCAGCGCATCGAGGCTGGCGCAATCGGCGGCGCCTTCTTGCAGCAAACGCAGGCTTTCGGCATAGAACGGCCGGGCCACGCGGTTGACGATAAAGCCAGGGGTGGAGCGCGCCAGTACCGGCTGCTTGCCCCAGGCCAGGGCGGTGGCGAGCACGCGCGCGGCGACATTCGGGTCGGTGGCCAGGCCCTTGATCACTTCCACCAGGGCCATGACCGGCGCCGGGTTGAAGAAGTGCATGCCGACCAGCCGCTCGGGCCGGCGCATGCCGGCGCCGAGGCGGGTGATGGAAATCGACGAGGTATTGCTGGCGAGGATGCAGTCCGGGGCGCAGAGGGATTCCAGCTGCTGCAGCAACGCCTGCTTGACCTCCAGGTTCTCGACGATGGCCTCGATCACCAGCCCGGCATCGGCCAGTCGCTCCAGGCTGTCGGCGGGCACCAGCGCGGCAAGGCAGGCGTCGCGGGCGCTGGCGGCCAGCTTGCCGTTGTCGACCCGTTTCGCCAGTTGCCGCGCGATGCCGTCGATGGCCTGGGCGGCGGCGCCGGGGCGGTTGTCGTGGAGCCAGACTCGATGCCCGGCGCTGGCGGCCACCTGGGCGATGCCGGCGCCCATGGCACCGGCGCCGATCACCGCGACGGGCACGTTGCTGTTCAGTGCACTCATCGACTCAGTACCCCTTGAACTGCGGCGTGCGTTTTTCCATGAAGGCGGCGACGCCTTCGCGGTAGTCCTCGCTGCGTCCGGCCAGGCGTTGCAGGTCGCGCTCCAGCGTCAGTTGCTGCTCGAAGCTGCTGTCCAGGCTGGCGTGCAGGCTGCGCTTGATCAGGCCCAGGCCGTAGGTTGGCTGGGTGGCGAGCTGGCGGGCGAGGGCGATGGCCTGGTCGCGCAGTTCGGCGTCATCGACCACCCGATAGATCAGCCCCCATTCCAGCGCCTGCTCGGCGCTCAGGCGCTCGCCGAGCAGCGTCAGCGCCTTGGCCCGGGCCATGCCGACCAGCCGTGGCAACGCCCAGGTGCCGGCGGAGTCGGGAATCAGGCCGATCTTGCAAAACGCCTGGATAAAGCTGGCCGAGCGCGCCGCCAGGACCAGGTCGCAGGCCAGCGGAATATTCGCCCCGGCGCCGGCGGCAACGCCGTTGACCGCGCAGATCACCGGGATCGGCAGCTCGCGCAGGGTACGGATCAGCGGGTTGTAGAAGCGCTCGATGGACAGGCCGAGGTCGGGCATTTCTGCGCCGGGGGCGACGTTGCGGTCACTGAGGTCTTGTCCGGCACAGAAGCCGCGGCCTTCGGCGGTCAGCAGCAGGACGCGGACGTCGCCGTTGTTCTGCACGGTTTTCAGGGCCTCGCGCACTTCCTGATGCATCAGCGTATTGAAGCTGTTCAGTTGCTCGGGGCGGTTGAGGCTCAGGGTGGCGACCCCGGCTTCGATGGAAAACAGGATGTGCTGGTAGCTCATGACGGGTCCTCTTAGCAGCCTTTGAATTGGGCCGGGCGTTTTTCCTGGAAGGCGCGGATGCCTTCGTTGCGGTCGGCGGTGCCGGCCAGCAGGGTGAAGGCGTGGCGTTCGAAGCGCAGACCGCTGGCAAGGTCCAGGTCCTGGGCCTTGAGCACGGCTTCCTTGGCCAGACGCACCGCCAGCGGCGCTTTGGCGGCAATGCGCTGGGCGATCTGCAGGGCGCGTTCGACAGTCAGTTCTGGTGGGGTGATTTCGCTGACCAGCCCGGCATCGAGGGCGCGGCGGGCGCTGATGGATTCGCCGGCGAGGACCATCTGCATCGCCAGCGACTTGCCCACCGCCCGCAGCAGGCGCTGGGTGCCACCGGCGCCGGGCATGATCCCGAGGTTGATTTCCGGCTGGCCGAACTGGGCGTCGTCGCCGGCAATCAGGATGTCGGCGTGCATCGCCAGTTCGCAGCCACCGCCCAGGGCGTAGCCGTTGACCGCAGCGATCAGCGGTTTGGGGAAGCGGGTGATTTGCTGCCAATGGGCCTGGCGCGGGTCGTCGAGCATGCCGACCAGATCGCGCTCGGCCATTTCGTTGAGGTCGGCGCCGGCGGCGAAGGCCTTGCGGCTGCCGGTGATGACCACGGCGCGGACCTCGGGGTCGTCGGCGCAGCGTTGCAGTTCGTCCGCCAGCTCGCCCAGCAGTTCGGTGGTCAGGGCATTCAGTGCATGTGGACGATGCAGGGTGATCAGGCGTGTGGCCTGATGCGCCTGCACCACAAGGGTGTTCGGCATCACGACTTCCTCGCAAGGCTCGCCGGACTCACAGGTCGGCGTTTTATTGTTGGACGGGCTCGATGGCCGTTTCGCCAAAGTATAGGCATAATGCGATACAGAAAAACAACATCAACAATTAAAAATGTGTCCAATAGAAGATTGTAATGCTCAGGAAAGTCCGTTATCCCTAAGCAAAACCTTGTGTTAAGGGTTTTCGTGAAATTGCCTGTTGCGTATCGTTTCGAGGAGAAATGGCATGACTTGTTACAGCATCGACGGCCTGACCCCGGTGGTTCACCCCACGGCGTACGTGCACCCGTCGGCGGTATTGATCGGTGATGTGATCATCGGGCCCAACTGCTATGTCGGCCCGCTGGCCGCGCTGCGCGGCGACTTCGGACGGATCGTCCTGGAGGAGGGCGCCAACCTGCAGGACACCTGCGTCATGCACGGCTTTCCGGCCAGCGACACGGTGGTCGAGCGCAACGGCCATGTTGGCCACGGCGCGGTATTGCACGGCTGCCGGGTGGGCGAGGATGCGTTGATCGGGATGAACGCCGTGGTACTCGACAACGCCCGCATCGCGCCGCGCTGTATCGTTTCGGCGGGCGCACTGGTCAAGGCCGGGTTCCATTGCGAGGAACAATCGCTGGTGCTGGGCTCGCCGGCAAAAGTGACGCGGCGCCTGAGCGACGACGAAGTGGCCTGGAAACAGACCGGCACCCGCGCCTATCAGCAACTGACCCGACGCTGCCTTGAAAGCCTGCGCGAGTGCGAGCCCCTGAGCGAGATGGAGGCCGGTCGCGGCCCCTACCGCGACGACGCCGTGCGCCCGAAATTGCCGGGCGGCGCCTGAACCGCCAGCGCGCCGCGAGCATGGTCATGCTGCGGGCGCGCGGGTATATTCCTTCCTTTTCTGACCGGAACGCTTATGTCGTCCCTCACGCCACTCGACCACCTGATCGACCGCTTCCAGCAACAGACACCGGTTCGCGCCAGCTCCCTGATCGTCACCCTGTATGGCGATGCCATCGAACCCCGTGGCGGGACGGTATGGCTGGGCAGCCTGATCCAGTTGCTCGAACCCATGGGCATCAATGAGCGGCTGATTCGCACCTCGATCTTTCGCCTGACCAAGGAAAACTGGCTGACCGCCGAGAAGGTCGGCCGGCGCAGCTACTACAGCCTCACCGGCACCGGGCGGCGGCGTTTCGAGAAAGCCTTCAAGCGTGTCTATGCGGCCAATCCACCGGCGTGGGACGGCTCCTGGTGCCTGGCGATCCTGACCCAGTTGCCCCAGGACAAACGCAAGGAAGTCCGCGAGGAACTGGAATGGCAGGGCTTTGGCGCCATCTCCCCCGGCGTGCTCGGTTGCCCGCGCTGCGAGCGTGCGGATGTCAACGCCACCCTGGTGGACCTCGGCGCCCAGGAAGACACCATCCTCTTCGAAACCACTGCCCAGGACGTGCTGGCCTCCAAGGCGCTGCGCATGCAGGTGCGCGAAAGCTGGAAGATCGACGAACTGGCGGCGCACTACAGCGAGTTCATCCAGTTGTTCCGGCCGTTGTGGCAGAGCCTCAAGGAACAGGACACCCTCGACCCGAAAGCCTGCTTCCTGGCCCGGGTGCTGCTGATCCATGAATACCGCAAGCTGCTGCTGCGCGATCCGCAGCTGCCGGACGAGTTGCTGCCGGGTGATTGGGAAGGCCGCGCAGCGCGGCAGTTGTGCCGCAATATCTACCGGTTGATCCACGCCGCGGCCGAGCAGTGGCTGGAGGCGGCGATGGAGACGGCGGACGGGCCGTTGCCCGAAGCGGGCGAGGGTTTTTACAAGCGCTTTGGTGGGTTGACCTGATAAAAATGCCAGTTGTGCCGAACAGGGTTTGAGAGGCTCACTGAAGTCCTTCCGAAGAGGGACTTCAACATGGCCAAACCTTCCCTGTCGCAACTGAAGTCCTGGCTGACCAGCGGGTCAAGAGGCCTGGGCTGGGAAATGATCGTCGCCTATGACCGGGACATGATCAACGAACTGCTGCAACAGCAGTACATCCACCGGTTCAGCCAAGACGACTTTTTACCGGCGATTTCTCAAAGCATCGACCTGACCTACTCCAGCGAGCATATGCAGGACATCAGGCTCAGGGCGCCGGTGGCTTCAGTTGAAAGTGATTCGCTGCGCTTGAGCATGGACTGCATCAGCGGAATGATCATCACCGAGGTAACGATGGCGGGCGTAGTGCCTCATGTCGGCAAGATCCGCAACCTGTTGCCTGTTGGAGGGCCTCAACTGACGTTGGGCGTGCCGTTGACGCAGTTGGGTGGACAGGTGAGCGACGGTCGAAAGATTGTCCTGGATATCAGCAAGGGGACTGAATTCTCGGCCAACTTCGTACTCGACACACTGGATCGAAAAGCCATTGGTCAGCGCTTCAAAGAAGCCTTTCAGAAGCTGCCTGAGCGGTTGCGGGTGTATGAGTTGGGCCGGCTCGCCGATGACTTCCCCGTGCCGAAAAATGTCGCCGCGCGGGTCATGCCCGTCCCCGCAACGCGAGATGACGCGCTCACCAGCAGTGGCGGCGCACTGCTGATGTTCTTGCGTTTCGACAAGAACTCCGACGGTGCCTTTCCTGGTCCGGACTTCATGTACCTGATTCCAGAACACGTCGCGTTCAAGCGATATACAACGACTACCGTGCTTTTCGATGCCTATGCGCGGGCGCTTGGCGATGAAGCCGGCGAAGACACACTTCCTTCAGCCCTGAATCCCATCTCTTTTGGTGACTACCATCAGTTTGTCGTGCATGACATTAGCGCCGGTTCTGCGCCAGGGCTGCATCTGGCGGCTTACGGCAACGTTCAACTCCCGAGCGGTGTGTTTGACGTCATTCCGGCATTTCCGGTCATCTGGGCGGGGGCCTATTTCGGCTTTGACATGATGCCTTCGGGGGTTAACTGGGTATTTAAATGGAGCGTGCGCGCAACGGAGCCGGGCAACAGTAACGTCGGCAGAATCAGCGCCGTTGGCAATTACTTTCCACCTGCGCCCGCGTCAATGAAGAGAGACTGCGAGAACGTCACGGTATCGGCCAGTTGGAGCCTACCAGGGCGGGAATTGCGCTCTTCCGCCCTGGTTTCCGTTTTGAAGCATCCCGTGGCTGTTTCACCGGGTTTTGAGGTTTGCAACGCCGGACAGAGCGTAGTCATGTCGGCGGCTATTCCTTCTACGCACGGTTCGACGCTTTCTTGGCAGATTGTTTCGCCGAACATGGGTGGAACGCTCAAAACGGCAACCAATCGACTGAGCTCCACCTACCAGGCGGCCGCCCCAGGTACACACAAGACGGCCATGTATCTGGAGAGGGTCCGCGTCAAAAGCACTTATTCCCATACCCCGGAGGACGAACAGTTCGTCTCGATACTGGTCCTGAACATCATCCCCTCGGTGCCGATGTTCATCAGCGCGCAGAGCAAGCCGGAAACCAACCGCGTTCAGCTTCAGGTTCTGCGCAAAGGCGTTCCGGTCAATCTGGGCGAGGTTGGCGACCGTTTACTCGAGCGAATGCTCATGCCTGCAACCTGCAACGTCACGGAGGACGGCATTTTTTCGGCAGCCGCTACGGCGAGCGGCTTTGCGATATTGCACCTGACCGTGCTCGATAACTTTTCCGATCACCACGGCTTTATTGTCATTCCCCTGCCGTTATGGGCGCACGGCGATATCTTGCAGCGGACCAATCTATCGATCCAGCAACACGCCATGGCGCGCGCCGCGGACTGATCCGGCTCAGTCCACATGAGCCGCTATCGACGTATCGGGTGCCCGCCACACCACATACCGGTCCTTGCCTTCATGCTTGGCGTCGTACAGCGCAGCATCCGCCCGGCCGAGGGCATTGCTCAGGTTGTCGCCGGGCTCGATGCGGGTCAGGCCGATGCTGATGGTCACCGGGTGTTCGCCCGGGGTCTCGCGCACCAGCGCGCACAGCGCCGCCACGCGTTCTTCGGTGGCCTGTTGATCGAGACCCCAGAGGTAGATCACGAACTCCTCGCCGCCCAGCCGGGCATAGACGAACTCGTTCATGCTGGCCTTGATATTGGCGGCGATGCGCTTGAGCACCACGTCGCCGCTGTCATGGCCGAACTGGTCGTTGACCCGCTTGAAGTTGTCGATGTCGATCATCGCCAAATAGCGGCCCTGGCCTTCGTGGTCGGTGCCCAGGTGCTGCTCGGCCTGGGTCATGAACGAGCGGCGGTTGGGGATTTCCGTGAGTACGTCGATATAGGCCTGATCCAGCAGCAGGCGCGACATGTAGAAATTCTGCAGCTTGGACTCGCGCAACACGCTGTAGCTGTGGAAGGTCAGGCCGGTGATAAAGGCGGCGTAGCTGATGATCATCAGGCCGCGCAGGTCGAGCAGGTGGGTGCCCTCGGCCTGGAACGGGTTGAGCAGCAGCCAGGTGACCAGGGCGCTGGCGAAATAGGACCAGCGCCGCACCGGCAGCACCGAGAACGAATAGAGGATGCTCGACGCCGCCATGATCAACCAGCCGGCTTGCAGGTCTCCCAGGGTGTCGTCCACCACCCAGTGCACGGCGAAGGCCATGAGGCTGACGAACAGCAGGTTGAGCACGCTGAAGTGATCGGCCTTGCGCACGAACAACAGGACCACCGTGAGGATGCACATGCCGCTGATCAGCAGCATCGAGCGGTAGGTGAAGCCCTGGCCGCCGATGAAACTCAGCAGCAGATCGAAAAGCACCCAGATGGCGATGCTCAGGCAGAACACCAGCAGGCAGAAACCGCGCAGGCGATCAAAGTCGTGCTGACGGAACTCGGCGCGGATCGCGGCGGGGGCGGTGTGTTTGCGGAGCTGGTTTTCGATGGTTTTGTACATGGCTTCTAATGTGTTGGGAGGCTTAGGGCCTCATCGCTGCATGTGTATCTACACATGTCGCAGACAGCGCAGGACGCCAGATCGCCTCGTATTGTGGGAGCGGATTCATCCGCGAAGGGCCGCACAGCGGCCCTAAATCCATCCAGCACGTTGTTTCTGTCTGGACTGGTTATCACATTCAGGCGTCCTGGTGGTCGAAAGAAATGCCGGACATAGACAGCGACCTCGTGCTGGATGGTTTTGGGGCCGCTGTGCGGCCCTTCGCGGATGAATCCGCTCCCACAGAATCGCGAGTGGCTGACGGTTAGCGATTGCCTACGAGATGTGTGGATACCCATGCTTATCTAGGCGAACTGGGCAGCACTTTAGCCCAAGGCCGGTAATTCAGCGCGAACACCGCTTCGGTATGACACCTCGCACCCATGGTCGGCGCGCGGGGTACCGCGCGGAAGGCCTCACCCTCGGCGCTGACCTGACGAAACGCTTCGCGAATGATGCCCACCTCGCACGGCAGGGCGTCGGCGTATCGTTGCCGCACCAGCGGGCTGAGGCGGCCGGTGCCGCTGCCGTCCTGCCACCAGAGGTTGAGCTTGAGTGCCGCCAGTTCGGCGAACCAGCTCGCCTGCACCCCCGGCGCCAGTTTGCCCGTGCTGAAGGCGCTCAGGTGCAGCGGGCCATCGAGCTTGCGGTTGAATTCCTGCAGTTGCGTGTACAGCACGTCGCGGCGATCGGAGGCCTGGAAGTGCAGGTCATCCAGCTCCATCGGCAGGTACCAGCCGGCCACCGGCAGTTTCCACTGTTCGCGTACTTCGCGCTGCTGGGTCAGGGACTCGCCGAGCTGCGCTTGCCAGTAGGCGGCCAGGCCCGCGCTGTCCAGTTCATTGATGCGGGTGTAGTACGCGCTGTCCATATGCAGCCCGACCACCAGTTCCAGCCCCTGGGCATGGGCTTCGCGCAGGCTGTTGGCAAGCCAGCCGGAGGCGCCGCCGAAGCGCTCGTCGCCGTAACGCGTCCACTGCACGATCAGGGTCCGCCCACCGTTCTGCACGGTGTCGCGCCAGAGCTGGCGCCACTGTTCGGCGGTCAGCACGGCATCCTGGTTCAGGGGTTGATAGATTACCCGCTGGTCAGCGACGACCGGCAGACAGACCAGCAATAACAGCATCAACAGTCGACGCATCAGAAAGTCAGCTCCACACCCAACAGCACGCCGTTGGCGCGTTCGTAAAGATTGCCGCCGAGGGACTGCTGGTACTCGGTGCGTACCTTCAGTGAACCGCGATAGGCGTTGTAGCGGTCGTCGTCGAACCACCATTGCCAGCGCAGGCCGACCCCGGCGCGCAGGTCCTGGCGCCAGTCGTTGCTCGGGTCCTGGCTGGCGAATTCGACGAAGCCGTAAGGCATCAGCGTTTGCGGCGACTGGCTGTCGAGCTTCCAGGTATGACCCTGCTGGTAGCGCGACAGCCATTGATGGTCGCCGGCGCGGGTCCACCAGGCGGCATCGAGGTAGAGGAAACGTTCGTTCCAGTCGTCCTCATCGACGCGCCAGTCGGCGCGGTAGTCGCCCTGGTCGAAGAACGAGGCGGTGGCCCGCAGCAGCAGGTCGTTGCTGCTTTCGGCGTGGCTGCGCAGGTCTTGCCAGTTGTCGCCGACCTTGGCCGGGCTGAGCAGTTGCCCGAGGCTCAGGCCGTTGTAGTGCTCGGCGTCGATCTGCCGCTGGTGATACAGCTCGGCGTAGAGGTTGAGGTTGGCCTGACCCAACGGCTTGTAACGCAGGCCGACGCCGGTGCCCATGCTTTGCGCGTAGTCGCTGCGACCGCTGCCGCCAAACAGCACCCGGCCATACACCGACAGGGTGCTGCCGTTGCGGCTCGGTTCTTCGCCGAGGGCGTGGTCCCACATGGCCAGTTGCACGTTCTGCGACTGGGCGCGGCGTTGCGGGTTGTCGGCGGCGCGGAAGTTGTCGTTGGTCGAGACGCCCGCTGGTGACCAGGTGCTGGCCAGGGTCACGGTGTCACGCCGCGACAACGCTTCGTGGGCGCGGCGTTGCCGGTACTTGCGCGCTTCGAGGCTGCCGTATTCGTCGTCGCCGCCCACCAGGTCCTGTTCCACGTCGAGCACCCGGCGCAGTTCTTTGCGGGCGGCGGCGCTGTCCTCGACCTCGTCGTAGCGCCAGGCCAGGGTTTCGCCGATCCGGTAATCCTCGGGGAAGCTGCGGGTGGCCTGTTGCAGGTACGGGATGGACTGGCGGCGCACGGCCGGGTCTTTGTCACCAGAAGGCGCATGCCGTAGTCGGCGCGATAGCGCGGTTGCTGCGGCGCCAGTCGCACGGCTTCGGCCAGCCAGGCGGTGCTCTGGGCCAGGTCGCCGTTTTTTTGTGCGGTGATCGAGGCGTCGTAGTAGTGCTCGGCACGGGGTTGGTGTTGCAGGGCCTGGCGACGCCGTTCCAGCGCCAGCGGCAGGTCGCCGTGGTGTTCGGCGATGGCCGCGCCCAGCGCCCAGTCGTCGGCGTGCGGGTGGGCCGCGCTGTTCCAGTGTTGCTCGGCGCTTGCGGTGTTGCCGGCTTTCAGTGCACTGCTGGCAGCGGTCAGGCGGGCATTATCGGTCCATTCGGCGGCAGGCAGGCTGTCGAAGATCCGCACGGCCGCGGCCGGGTCGCCGGCAGCGTCGAGGGCGTAGGCCAGCGGCAGGCGGCTGCCACGGTCGCCCAGGCGTTCGGCAGCCTGGTAATAGATCACCGCTTCACCCGGTCGCTCCGGCATCGCGCAACGGCCCAACGCCCGAAGCTGGCCGACCTCACGCGGTTCGCCGGGGATCGCCGCGCGCACGGCATCGCACTGGCCGCTTTCCGCCAGCCGCGCCAGCAGCAAGGCGCGGCTGGCCGGATCGACACGCGGGATCAGGCTGCTGACACGTCGGGCATCAAGCGGCGTATCGGTTTGACTGTAAAGCCCGGCCAGGCGTTGCAGCAGCGGGGCGGGCAGGCGTCCCTGACGGCGGTCGTAAGCCTGTTCCAGCAAACTCCGCGCCTCGGCCCTGCGGCCCGCTTCGAGCATCAGGTATGTGGCCTGATTCAGGGCGTCGAGGCTGCCGGTCTGGCGGTAGAGGTTGATCCAGGCGGCGCTGGCATCGCCGCGACGGCCGCTGTTCTGCAGCAGTTCGGCGCGTTGCTGGAGCACCGTCGGGGTCTGCGGCTGCGCGGCCAGCCAGTCCATGACCTGGCGGGTCTTGCCTTCTTCCCGCCAGACCTCCAGCAGCCGCTGTTGCCGCTGGCTGTCCCACGGTTGCGGCAGGCGCTGGCTTTGCAGCAGGTCGTCGGCGTGCAGGCGCTGGGCGAGTATCAGCCAGGTTTTCGGGTCGTCCTCGGCATTGCACTGGCGCAGTTGTTCCAGCGCCTGTTGCGAATCATGCCGCGACAGCCATTCGGCGGTTTCCAGGCACGGGCGCTGGAGGCCGTTGCTGAGTTCGCGGACCAGCGTGCTGTCCTCGCTCTGACGGGCCAGTTCCAGCAATTGCTGGCGTTGTTGCGGATGATTGCGGTCGGCTTCCGGCAGCGATTGCAGCCAGCGCCGGGCCTGCTGTTCGTGGCCCATGGCGACGGCGCGGTCGACCATGGCCAGGCGGGTCTTGCGCGCGGCGTCTGCCGAAGGCGCCTGTTTGAGCAGGTTTTGCAGGGGCGCATCATCCAGCCGCTGCACGTAGGCGTTGGCCAGGCGTTGCCAGTCTTCGGCGTTGAGCGCGCCGCTGGCGACCAAGGGCGCGAGCTGATCGATGGTTTCGTTCCAGTCGCTGACCTGTTCGGCCCAGTTGGCCCGGGCCTGGCGCAGAACGTTGTCGTCGCCATGCGGGCGCAACTGGTTGAGCCAGGCCAGGGCTTTCGCCGGACCACCGGACTTGCCCAGGCTCAGGCTGTAGGCCTGCCACAGGCGCACGCGCTGGTTCAGTTCGCTGTCCTGCAGCCAGCGCTCGACGGTGCTGGCGTCGGGCGGGTCCTGCTCGATCCAGACCAGACGCAGGTCGAGCAATTCGTCTTGCTGGGTGGCGGCAGCCTGGGCCTCGGCCAGTTGTTCGGCGTCGCGGTAGCGGCCCTGGTGCGCCAGCGCCTGGATCAGCAGGGCGCGTGCCTCGTCGTTGTTCGGTACGCGCTCCAGCAGGTGACGAGTAAGGCGCTCGACCTCGGCCCAGTTGTTGTTTTTCGCCTCACGGTAGCTGCGGTCCATGTACGGGAAGCTGCGGAATCGGTCGAAGTCGCTCATCGGCGCGGCCACCGTGGGCACGCTATACAGGCACAGCAACAAGCCGGTGAGGGCCAGAGGGACGCGGTTGCTCATGCCACCTCCTGGACAAGCCGGAACGCGGCCTGCTGTTCGGCGGCCTGTTCGGCCAGGGCATCCTGCAGCACTTGTTCGGTGATGATGCCGCGTTCGATCAGGTACTCGCCGAGGCTCTTGCGCTCCGGGTCGAAGTCGATCAGGACCTGATTGAACAGGGTGGTGGGGACCATACCGCGAGTCTGCAGCAAGGTGCCGAGCAGCACCTGGTGATGGCTGACCTGCTCGATCAGCGCGGCGTTATCACGATGGCGTTGCAGTACCGCGAGCATCTGCCGGGTGTCCTCTTTCTGCCAAGGGCTGGGGTAGTGGTAGCGCAGGCCGAGGGTGACCCGGCCCTGCGGCGCGAGCCGGCAACTGACCGGGCGTTTGAGCTGACGGGCGATGGCCCCTAGCGATACCTGGCTGACCGGGCTTTCGCTGGCCAGCACCAGGGTCTTGCCTTCTTCGGCCACCGGCAGCACGCCGTAGTGCATGGCGAGTTTGCGCGGCAACTGGGCGATCAGCTGCGGATCGATGGCGAACGGGTCCAGCGGTGCCCACGGCAAATCCAGTTGTTCGGCGAGGGTTTCGGCCAGTTGTTCGCTGGTGATCAGCCCGCGGATCAGCAGTTCGCGGCCCAGGCGTCGGCGTTCCGGGGAGGTGATCGCCGCCTGCAGTTGCTGCTCGGTGAGCAGGCCTTTTTCGATCAGGCGCTGGCCCAGCGGGGTGCGCGCCGGCGCGGCCAGGGCGGGGAATTCATGGGTGGTCTTGTCCCAGGCCACCCGCCGCGAATCGCCCATTTCCAGCACCTGGCGCAGGGCGCGGACGTTGGCGAAGAAGTTGACGAAGTTGCTCCACATCATTCGTGGCGCCGACAGCAGTCCCTGGAAAATGCCGTAGTAGCGGGTGACGAACCAGGCGCGCTGGAACAGCCGGTTGAGCAGCAGGAAACCGTTGAGCCAGAGCAGGGTGCTGAGCAACGCACTTTCGCCGAGGATCGACGGGAAGCGCCAGGACTCTGGGAAGATCACGGTGATCAGCAGCATCACCAGCAGCACCAGCAACAACAGGTTGACCAGGAACCCCAGCAAGTAGGCGAACAGCCCGCGGCGGTCGCGCCAGAGGAAGTAGTTGAGCGCGCCCTTGCGGCTCCAGCCGAGGTTGGTGGTGCCCTGGAAGACGATGCCGACGATCCACCGCGATTTTTGCCGGATCGCGTGCTGCCAGTCCCGCGGGAAGTGTTCGCGCACACAGATCACCTGGGCGAACGCCTTGCTCATGCCTGGCGCCCAGACCCGCTTCAGGGCCAGTTTCGGATCGCTGATGGAGTAGCGGGCGAAGATGCACTTCATGCCTTTCTGCTTGAGGCGAAAACCGATGTCGTAGTCCTCGGTCAGGCTCTGTACGTCGAAGGCGATGCCGTCGCCGTCTTCCAGCAGGGCACTGATCGCGCGGCGGCTGAAACAGGTGCCGACCCCGGCGCTCGGCACCTGGCCGGTGAGGGCCTCGCGGACAATAACGTCCTTGCCGTGGTTTTCGGCGAACTCGTCGACGTAGTGCCCGGCCGTGAACCCGTTCCACTCGGGGGCGAACGGATAGACCGGGATCTGGATCATGTCCTTGGCTGGCAGCAGGTAGTTGAACAGGCGCAGTTCCATGGGCGAGATGACGTCTTCGGCGTCATGCAGAATGAAGCCTGCGAACTCGATACGGGCGTCGCTCTCGAAGCGCAGGATGGCGTCGATCACGTTGTTCAGGCAGTCGGCCTTGCTAGTGGGGCCGGGGCGGGCGCAAACCACCTTGTGCACGTTGGGGTAGTGCAGGCACACGGCATCGACGTCGGCCTGGGTCTGCGGGTCGTTGGGGTAGGTGCCGACGAAGATCTGGTAGTTCTCGTAGTCGATGGTCGAGGCCGCCAGCCGCGCCATTTCGCCGACCACGCCGACCTCGTTCCAGGCCGGAACCATGATCGCCAGCGGCTTTTCCGCCACCTCGAACAGGCGTTTCTCGTCGGCGTGCGGATGCTTGTCGTAGATGCGCAGGCTACGAAACAGCTTGCGCGCCCAGTAGACGATATCGATGAACAGGTCATCCAGGCCGAGCAGGAACATCAGGCTGGCGAGGATGATTGCCAGCCACTTCAAACCGAACAGGGCATAGGTGAGGACATCGACCCAGAACAGACTCATGAGGCGGCGTGCCCGTTGGCGTTTTCCTCCAGCCAGCGGCTGAGTCGTTCGGCAATGCGTTCGCTGGCGTGGCCGTCGCCCACCGGGAAAAACACCTGGCTCATGCGCGCATAGGTGGCCGGGTCATCGAGCAAATGGCTGGTCTCGCGGACAATGCGCTCGGTCAGGGTGCCGACCAGCATCACCGTGCCGCCTTCCAGCACCGCCGGGCGCTCGGTGACCTTGCGCAGCACCAGCACCGGTTTACCCAGCGCCGGGGCTTCTTCCTGGACGCCGCCGGAGTCGGTGAGGATCAGGTAGGCGCGGTCCATCAGCCAGACGAAGTGCTGATAGTTCTGCGGCGGGATCAGCAGGATGTTGGGCTGGTTCGACAGCACCGAGTACACCGCTTTCTGCACTTGCGGGTTGAGGTGCACCGGGTAGACGAACTGCACGTCCGGGTAGCGCAGCGCCAGTTCTGCCAGGGCCAGGCAGATACGTTCGAAGCCCGGGCCGAAGTTCTCGCGACGGTGGCCGGTGATGAGGATCATTCGCTGGTCGTCGCGCAGGGTGCTCAGCGGCGAGTCGGCGGCGGGGTGCCAGGCGTTGCGCTGCAGGTACTCGCGCATCCACAGCAGGGCATCGATCACCGTGTTGCCGGTGACTTCCAGGTGTTCCAGCGGTACGCCCTCGTGCAGCAGGTTGTCGCGCGAATCGCGGGTGGGCGGGAAATGCAGGTCGGCGATAACCCCGGTCAGGCGCCGGTTGGCTTCCTCCGGCCACGGCGCGCGCAGGTTGCCGGTGCGCAGGCCGGCCTCGACGTGGGCGATGGGAATCTGTCGGTTGAAGGCGGCGAGAGCGGCGATAAAGCTGGTGGTGGTGTCGCCGTGGACCAGCACGATGCGCGGCTGGAAGCGCTCGTAGGCGCCGTCGATCTGCCCGAGCAATTGCTGCGAGAGGCTGTTGAGCGTCTGGTTCTGGGTCATCACCTGAAGGTCTTCGTCGACGTTCAGGCCGAAGTCGTTGAGCACCTGCTGGAGCATTTCCCGGTGCTGTCCGGTGGAACAGATATTCAGCTCGATTTCCGGCCACTGGCGCAGCACTCGCGCCAGTGGCGCCATCTTGATCGCTTCGGGGCGGGTGCCGAAAACCATCATGACTTTGTAAGGAGTGCCTGCGCTCATGGTCCGGTCCCTCAGAGGCTATGAGTCATACGTGCCTTGCGTGTGCGTAGGCATTAGATACAAGCAGCGGAGTCGGAGGTTGTCCAATCAGCACCCGGCAGCTTTTTGAATCAATCGTTGACTTGGCAAGTGCACTTCGCTAGTTTCGCTGGCATGACAAATCTCCCGCTTGTGCCGACCCACAGCATTATTACCGCCATTATCAGATTGGCGGGTTAGCTGGCACTTGCACCGAACCCGCCCTGGAGGCGGGTTCTTTCTCTCGACTCCTGGGCTCTTTGAAAAAACCAGGAGTTACCGATGACCAGCCTCACCGCATACCCCCGTACAGCCGTTGGCGCACCGAACCTGCTGGCGGACTATGTGCGCCGGATTCTTGCCGCGCCGGTGTACGACCTGGCCATTGAAACCCCATTGCAACCGGCCCGCGCGCTCTCGGCGCAACTGGGCAATCAAGTGCTGCTCAAGCGCGAAGACCTGCAGCCGACCTTCTCCTTCAAAGTCCGTGGTGCCTACAACCGCCTCAGCCGCCTGACCCAGGACCAGCGTGATCGCGGCGTGATCACCGCATCCGCCGGCAACCATGCCCAGGGCGTGGCGCTGGCGGCCCGTGAACTGGGCATTGTCGCGACCATCGTGATGCCGGAAACCACCCCGGCGCTCAAGGTCGAGGGCGTGCGCTCCCGTGGCGGCAATGTGGTGCTGCATGGCGACGCCTTCCCCCGTGCCCTGGCGCACGCACTGCAACTGGCGCAGAGCGAAGGCGCGACCTTCGTCCCGCCCTTCGACGACCCGGACGTGATCGCCGGGCAGGGCACCGTGGCCATGGAAATCCTTCGCCAGCAGCAGGGCCCGCTGGATGCCATCTTCGTTCCGGTCGGGGGTGGCGGCTTGATCGCCGGCATCGCCGCGTACGTGAAATACCTGCGGCCCGAGGTCAAGGTCATCGGCGTCGAACCGCACGATTCCAACTGCCTGCAGGCGGCCCTGGCGGCCGGCGAGCGGGTGGTGTTGCCGCAGGTCGGCACCTTCGCCGACGGCGTGGCGGTGGCGCAGATCGGCGCCCATTGCTTTGATGTCTGCCGGCATTACGTGGACGAAGTGATCACCGTCAGCAGCGACGAGCTGTGCGCGGCAATCAAGGACATCTACGACGACACCCGCTCCATCACCGAGCCGTCCGGCGCCTTGGCGGTCGCGGGGATCAAGAAGTACGTCGCCGCCCGTGGCGTGCGCGGGCAGACCCTGGTGGCGATCGACTCCGGCGCCAACGTCAACTTCGACCGCCTGCGCCATGTCGCCGAACGCGCCGAGCTGGGCGAGCAGCGTGAAGCGGTGATCGCCGTGACCATCCCCGAGCGCCCCGGCAGCTTCCGTGCCTTCTGCCAGGCTCTGGGTCGTCGGCAGATCACCGAGTTCAATTACCGCTACTACCCCGGCAAGGAAGCGCGGCTGTTTGTCGGCGTACAAACCCACCCGCTGACCGATCCGCGCGACGCACTGTTGGCCAGCCTGCGCGAGCAGGGCTACGAGGTGGTCGACCTGACCGACAACGAACTGGCCAAGCTGCACATCCGCCACACCGTGGGCGGGCACGCGGGGCCGGGGGCTGACGAGCGTGTGCTGCGCTTCGAATTCCCCGAGCGGCCGGGCGCGTTGCTGGGCTTCCTGGAAAGCCTCGGCAAGCGCTGGAACATCAGCCTGTTCCATTACCGCAACCACGGCGCTGCCGAGGCGCGGGTATTCGCCGCGCTGGAAGTGCCGGCCGAGGAGCGCGACGGCCTGCCGGGCGCGCTGGATGCCATGAGTTATCGCTATTGGGACGAGACCGACAATCCGGCGTACCGGCTGTTCCTTGGCTGAATTGCCCTAGATCAACACGTGCTGCCCATGACCGGTGGATGCTTGAAAGTACCGAGATAAAGCCACTGAGGGACAAAACCATGAGCAGCACGTTTTTCATTCCAGCCGTGAATATCATGGGCATCGGCTGCCTTGACGAAGCGATGACCGCCATTGCCGGCTACGGCTTTCGCAAGGCCTTGATCGTGACCGACGCGGGCCTGGCCAAGGCCGGCGTTGCCCAGAAGATCGTCGAACAACTGGCGCTGCGCGATATCGACGCCGCGGTGTTCGACGGCGCCAAGCCAAACCCGAGCATCGCCAACGTCGAGCAGGGCCTGGCGCTGCTGCAACGGGAAAAGTGCGACTTCGTGGTTTCCCTAGGCGGCGGCTCGCCCCATGACTGCGCCAAGGGCATTGCCCTGTGCGCCACCAACGGCGGCAAGATCGCCGACTACGAGGGCGTCGACCGCTCCGCCAAGCCGCAACTGCCGCTGGTAGCGATCAACACCACTGCTGGCACCGCCAGCGAAATGACCCGGTTCTGCATCATCACCGACGAAGCGCGCCACGTGAAAATGGCCATCGTTGACCGTAACGTCACGCCGATTCTGTCGGTCAACGACCCGGCGCTGATGGTCGGCATGCCCAAGTCGCTGACTGCCGCCACCGGCATGGATGCGCTGACCCATGCGATCGAGGCCTATGTGTCCACTGCGGCGTCGCCTATTACCGATGCCTGCGCACTGAAGGCGATCGAACTGATCAGCGCCAACCTGCGCCAGGTCGTGGCGGACGGTACCAACATGCAGGCGCGGGAGAGCATGGCTTATGCCCAGTTCCTCGCCGGTATGGCTTTCAACAATGCGTCGCTGGGTTATGTGCACGCGATGGCGCACCAGTTGGGCGGCTTCTATGACTTGCCTCACGGCGTGTGCAACGCGGTGCTGCTGCCTCATGTGCAGCGTTTCAACGCCCGTGTGGCTGCGGCGCGGCTGCGGGATGTCGCGGCGGCGCTGGGTGTGCCGGTGGGCGAACTGGATGCCGAGCAGGGCGCGGCCGCGGCGATTGCGGCGATCGAGCAGTTGAGCCGGGATATCGACATCCCGCCGGGACTGGCGGCGCTGGGGGCGAAGGTGGAAGACGTGCCGATCCTCGCGACCAACGCCCTGAAAGACGCCTGCGGCCTGACCAACCCACGGCCGGCGAGCCAGGCGGAGATCGAGGCGGTGTTCAAGGCGGCGTTTTGAGTTTGGGTCTGGGGTAAGTTGTCTTATTTGAGGGCCTTATCGTTGCCTCAGGCAAGACGCGGAACCTGTGGGAGCGGCCTTCAGCCGCGAAGGGCCGCACAGCGGCCCCAAAATCATCCAGCACGAGTTGGCTGTCGACATCCGGCATTTCTTTCACCTTGAGGATGCCTGAATGTGAGATCCCAACCCGCCAGAAGCAATGTGCTGGATGGATTCAGGGCCGCTGTGCGGCCCTTCGCGGCTGAAGGCCGCTCCCACAGGATCGCAAGTGGCCGAAAGCTTGCGAGATACCCATGCAGCGATGAGGCCTTCAATCACACCAAAAACCTACCCGCCTGAACCCTTGCCACCCTGCCACCGCATCTCTAACCTTGCCGGTCTTTGTGTCTTGCCCCCGAGCCCCCATGACCCGCAGCACCTCCCGCACCACCGGACGTCCCACGTTGGCCGAAGTGGCCCGGCTTTCCGGGGTTTCCCCGATCACCGTGTCCCGCGCCCTGCGTGGTGTCGCCACGGTGGCGCCGGAGCTGGTGGAAAAGGTCCGCGCCGCTGCCACGGAGCTGGGTTACGTCGCCAACCCGGCCGCCCGCGCTCTGGCTTCCGCGCAGAGCCAGTCGGTGGTGGTGCTGATTCCTTCGCTGTCCAACCAACTGTTCGTCGAGACCCTCGACGCCATCCATGACGTCCTGCGCCCCCGTGGCCTGGAAGTGCTGATCGGCAATTACCACTACGACGCCACTGTGGAAGAAAACCTGATCCGCAATTACCTGGCCTATCAGCCCCGCGGCCTGCTGCTCACCGGTTTCGAGCGCAGCGACGCCGCCCGGCAGATGCTCGCCGCCAGCCGCGTGCCTTGCGTGCATATGATGGAACTGAGCAATGAGCCGGGCACGCTGTCGGTGGGTTTCTCGCAGCAGGACGCCGGTCGCGCCGTGGCCCGCCACCTGATCGAGCGCGGGCGGCGACGCCTCGGTTTTGTCGCCGCGCAACTGGATGCGCGGGTGATGCAGCGTGCCGAAGGCTTTCGCCAGGCCCTCGGCGAGGCCGGATTGTACGACCCGGAGCTGGAATTGCTGGTACCGGAGCCGTCATCCATCGGGCTGGGTGGCGAGTTGTTCAGCCAGTTGCTGGCCCGTCACGGCGATATCGACGGCCTGTTCTTCTGCAACGACGACCTCGCCCAGGGCGCGATCTACCAGGCGCAACGCCAGGGCATCGCGGTGCCGAAGCAGGTGGCGATGGTCGGGTTCAACGACCTGCCGGCCGCGGCCCATATGGTCCCGCGGCTGACCTCGATCCGCACGCCACGGGCCGCGGTGGGGCATCACGCGGCCCAGGCGCTGCTGGCCTTGCTCGACGGAAAACGCGGGCAAGCGCTCACCCGCGACCTCGGTTTCGAGCTGATGGTGCGCGAAAGCAGTTGATTAAAGCCGATAAGCGGTGCTGGCAGACTGCTTGCGAGGCGCTTTGGCGCATCTACGCTTAGCTCAATTCCGCCCATGGAGTGAGCGCGACATGTTTGACTCCCATCGCAAAACCGATCTAGCAGAAATCGAGCGGTGTAATCGGGCGTTGGCAGAAGCCAACGCGAAGCTGGCCGCGATCAGCCGTTCCATGGCAATGATCGAGTTCAGCCCCGACGGAGTAGTACTCGACGCCAATGAACACTTTTGCAAAGCCATGGGCTACCGCCTCGAAGACATTCGCGGTCAGCATCACCGGATGTTTTGCGACGAAGCCTTCACCAAGACCGAAGAGTACCGCCAGCTCTGGCGCGACCTGGCGCGGGGCGAGCCGCGCAGTGGCACGTTTTTGCGGTTGAACCGGCAACACAAGGAAATCTGGCTCGAAGCCAGCTACATGCCGGTGTTCGGCACGGGTGGGCAGGTCACCAGCATCATCAAGGTGGCCTCCGAAATCACCGAGCGGGTGGTCCACGAGCACGAGGCTGACTGCCTGCTTGAAGCCATCGGCCGCTCGATGGCGGTCATCGAATTCACCCCTGACGGGCGGGTGATCAAGGCCAACGACAATTTCCTCAACACCATGCGCTACCGTCTCGACGAGGTGGTCGGCCAGCACCACAGCCTGTTTTGCCACAAGAGCGAAAGCGAGTCGCCGGCGTACAAGGGCTTTTGGGCCTCGCTCAACCGTGGCGAATACCACTCGCATCGTTTCGAGCGGGTGAACAAGCTCGGGCAGATGGTCTACCTCGAAGCGTCCTATAACCCGATCTTCGACACCCATGGCCGGCTCTACAAAGTGGTCAAGTTCGCCAGCGACATTACCCAGCAGATCTGCACCCAGCAATCCGCCGCCGAGGCCGCCCACGCCACCTCGGTGCAGAACGACGCCTGCGCTCGCAAAGGCTCGGAGGTGGTGCAGCAGACCGTGCATGTGATCGAGGAAATCTCCCATGACCTCAACGAAGCGGCGCGCAGCATTGATGCGGTGAGCCGTCAGTCGGAGTTGATCGGGCAAATCGTCCAGACCATCCGCGGTATTGCCGACCAGACCAACCTGCTGGCGCTCAACGCGGCCATCGAGGCGGCGCGGGCCGGTGAGCACGGGCGCGGGTTTGCGGTAGTGGCGGATGAAGTGCGCAATCTTGCGGCGCGCACCAGCAAGGCGACGCTGGAGATTGTCGAGGTGGTGCGGCAGAACCACGATCTGTCGCTGAATGCCGTGGCCAGCATGCAGTCAAGCCTGAGCCGCACCGGGCTGGGGGTGGAACTGGCCAATGAGGCCGGGGAAGTGATCCTCGAGATCCAGCAGGGCTCGCAGCATGTGGTGGATGCGATCAGCCAGATCAATTCGACGTTGCAGTTGCATTAGTCTGTCAGGGCCTCATCGCTGGCTGACCAGCGATGAGGCCATTCAACTCAAACGGCCGCAGCCAACTGCGCCACCACATGCTCCCGCCGAATCCGCGCCAGCGGCACGCTGACCAGCGCCAGCGTCAGCACCACCGTCACGGCAATTCCCCACGCCGCCAAGGTGAAGCCGCCGAGGGAAATCAACCCGCCGGAAATCGCCGGCCCGACCGCCAGGCCCAGGCTCAGGAAGCTGCCGGCTGCCGCAACCACACGACCTTCACGGTCCAGTTCCGCCGCAAGGCCGGTCAGATAGCTCAGGGCGTAGAAGTAGGTGATGCAGATGGTCATCACGCCAGCGGTGTACATGGTCTTGGAGTGCTCGCCCAGCACATAGGCGAGGCTGGTGCCGCCGGTCAGCAGCACCGCGAGGATCACCGGGGTGCTCATGCCGAAGCGCTTGCCGATCATTGCCGCCAGCAGCGGGCCGATCAGGCCGACCACCGATTGCACCGACAACAGCACGCCCAACTCGTCGCCGCTGTAGCCGACCATGGTGCCGATCCGCTCGACAAAGGCCCAGCCCATGGTGTCGCGGGCCTGGAAGACGAACATCGCAAGCATCATGCAGACCGCCGGCAAACTCAGCAGGACATTGCCCGCACCCTTGCCGGTGACCGGGTTCAGTAGTGGTGCGGCAACCGGCGCCTGTTGTTGCATCGCCGGAATCGCCAGCAGCATCACCGCCATGGTCGCGGCCATCGCGTAATACAGGCCGGGCAGGCCATACAACGCCATGACCTTGGCGTAACCCAGCATGACCACGATCATCAGCAGGACCGACAGCACGTTCATGTGGCCGGCGATGCGGTCGGGGTGTTTGGCGCTGGCCACTGCGGCGTTGCCGCAGGCCAGGGCCAGGCCCGCGCCGATGCCGGCGATGCAGCGCACGGCGGCGAGGGCGTAAAGGTTGTCGATATTGGCGCTGACCAGGTTGGCGGCAATCGCCAGCAGGGTGCCGGCCAGGGCCAGCGTGCGGCGTGGCGCGCGGCCCATGAACGGCGCAACCAGCAGCGAGGCAAGCATGGTGAAGCCGAATTCCGCCGACATCAGCAGCCCGGCCTGGGCTTCGTTGAGTTGCAGGTCGTGGATGATGGCGCTGATCAGGAACGGCAGGGCCCAGAGGCCCAGCAGACCGACCCCGTAGGCGGACCCCGCGGCGGAGAACACCAGGCTCCAGCTTTCAGGCAGGACGTTGCGTATTGTTTTCATTGTGTATTCCCGGAGTGCACGCAAAAAAGCGCGCCATTATCGGCGCGCTCATCAAGGTTTACTGCTGACTTTCGTCGACTGGTGTTCCGTCGTCATATTGCGACAGCCAGGTGACCATGGCGTCGCGATAACGGGTGAAGCCCTTGTAATCCACCAATTCCTGGTCGAGGTCGCGGATGACCCGGTGCATGCGCTTGGCCCATTGCGGGGCGAACTCGGCCAGTTGCTTGAGGCTGACCAGGTAGGTGCGCACCGGGAACAGTACGGCGTTGCTGCGCGGCAGACGGTGCAGCGGTTGCAGTTCGATCCGCAGGTTGACCAGTTCGCCGGCATTTTCCGCGGTGACGATGGTGCGATCCGGCGCCCAGTCCGGCAGGGTCTCGGCGGAGGTTTCCAGGCGCGGGTTGACGGTGATCGACCAGTTGGTGCGGCGCACCGGGTGGCCAGGGCGCAGGCGCAGAAGGAATTTCAGCGCGCGCTGCAAGATGCCCATTTCATGCAGCTTGGGCACCGGGCCGTGGAACTCCATGAAGCTCATGCCGAGGTTGAAGCGCAGCGAATAGTCGGCGCGCTGGGTCGCCATACCGGCGCCCATCACCAGCGTGTCGTCACGCTCTTCGAGCAGGATGAATTCGCCCTGGGCCTGGCGGGTGATGTATTCCATCGGGTCCATCGGCAGGGTGCTGGCATCGCCGAACACGAAGGTGTCGTCGAGTTGCAGCGGACGGTTGATCCAGCGCCACTGGGTGCCTTTCTTCTCCAGGGTGAAATGCTCGGGGTAGTCCCGGGAATAGGACTCCATCAGCAGTTCGAGCAGGTCCCACTGCGCTTCCATCATGTGCGCCAGGGCGGCGTAGTGCACGCCCGGCTGGCTTTCGAGGATCTGCGCGCGGTGATGGCACTCGGAGATGTAATGCTCGTCGATGTCGAACTGACCGCGCAGCGCGCCCGTGCCGAACGGCACATGCGGCTCGACGTTCATCGAGTACATGTACTGGTCTTCCGGGTAAGGGAAGGGCAGGCGCAGCACCGCGTCGCGGCTGTTGCTGTAGGTGAAGTCGCTGGCGTCGACGTCGGCGTAGGTTTCGATCGGCTTGAATACGGTCATGGGTGTTCTTCCTGTCTCAGAGGTCTACGACCAGGCGGCTGCAGTTGGCGCGGGATACGCAGGGCATGAATTTGCGCTTGCTCAGCTTGTCTTCCTCGCTGAGCCAGTCGTCGCGGTGGTCCAGCTCGCCGTCGACTTCCAGCACTTCGGTTTCGCAGTAGCCGCAGGCGCCGCCGCGGCACAGGTAGGGCACGGCATAGCCGGCTTGTTCGGCGGCTTCGAGCAGCGATTGTTCGGCGGGCACTTCAATGGTCACGCCCTGGCGCGCCAGGGTGACGCTGAACGGCAGGCCGTTGGAGCCTTGTTCGACGAAGCGCTCGTAGTGAATGTGGCTGTCGGTCCAGCCCAGGGTGTGGGCGCTTTCGACGGTGTCGTCGATCATGCTGTCTGGGCCGCAGACATAGACATGGCTGCCCAGCGGGCGGCCGGCGAGGATGCGCGGGATGTCCATGCGCTCGTCCTGGCCTTGCACATACAAATGCACCCGGGCGCCGTAGCGGGCTTGCAGCTCGCGACCGAGGGCGAGGTGTTCCGGGCCGCGCACGGCCAGGTGCAGCTCGAAGGTGGACTGCTTGAGCTGCAGCTCTTCCAGCTGCGAATACACCGGGGTAATGCCCACGCCGCCAGCGATGAACAGGTGCTGGCGGGCGTGTTTGGCCAGCGGGAACAGGTTGGCCGGTTGCAGCAGGTGCAGCAGGTCGCCTTCCTTGACCTGGTCGTGGAGGAAGCGTGAACCGCCGCGACCTTCGCTGACCCGGCGCACGGCGATCTGGTAGGCGCTGGCGTCGTAGGGCGAACTCATCAGCGAGTAGGCGTTGCGGTGAGTCTTGTCACCGTCTTCTAGAACCACCACCACATGGCTGCCGCCGGAGAAGGCCGGCAGGCTCTTGCCATCCGGATCGATCAGGGTGAAGCGGGTGATTTCCGGGGTCAGCGGTTCGATCCGGGCAACGCGGACGGCGAGGGTGCCGTTATGGGTATTCATGTGTCGAGCTCCTCGGCAGCGGGCAGTTCGCCTGGGACTTCGCCGTCGGCCTTGATGCCCTGGAAGGCGGCCAGACGACGGGAATAGTGGTCGCGCACCACCAGGTTGAGCTGGCAACCGGGGCAGGTGAAGACGCGCTGCGCAACGTTCTCGGTGTAGGTGTCGCAGTGCGCGCACCAGACCCGGCGAACCAGGGTGCCGCTGTGTTCGCGCAGCACTTCGTCGCGGTTCAGGTCGACTTCGTTGGCGGCCTGCATGGCGGTGCCGATAAAGCTTTCCGAGCCGCTCAAGTACAGGCGGGTGCCCATATGGGCGGCGCCGAGGCGTTCGCGCAAGGCGTCGAGCAGCGCCTGGTTGCTGGGGAACACTTCCAGTCCCGCCACATCGGCGTCTTGCAGGTCCTGCAAGTGGGTGTGGCCGGAGAAGGATTCGGTGGAGTAGAGCAGGGCGCTGTTGTGGCGCTGTTCGGCGGACATGTCCGCGATCAGGCGCAGCATGGCCGCGCCGCCGCTGCCCTGGCCCGCGATCAGGTGGCGCAGGCCGCCCGTCATGGGTTGCAGCCGGTCGTAGACCGGACGGCTCTTGATGCCGGTGATAAGCATGGGTGACACACCTCGTAAGTCGTTACCCCGGTTTTGGGCCGGTTGGTAACAATGGCGACCGGTTTCTGCTTCGTGTCGGGGATAAAGCAGAACCTATGCCATATTGCCTATGGTTTTATATGTTTTATCGCAAAGGCCGGTTTTGGGCCGGTTTCATCAGGTGGTGCAAAGGTGAAGGGTGCTGCCGGCGACCGGAGCGGTGCCGTGAAGGGGGGCGCCAGTCACCCTTTCGGTGCTGATCAGTGCTTGAACATCACGTGACGGACGCAGGTGTAGTCTTCCAGGCCGTACATCGACATGTCCTTGCCGTAGCCCGACTGCTTCATGCCGCCGTGGGGCATTTCGCTGACCAGCATGAAGTGCGTGTTGACCCAGGTGCAGCCGTACTGCAGGCGCGCGGCCAGGCGGTTGGCGCGGCCGACGTCGCGGGTCCAGACCGAGGAGGCCAGGCCGTAGTCGGAGTCGTTGGCCCAGGCCAGGGCCTGCGCTTCGTCGTCGAACGGGGTAATGCTGACCACCGGCCCGAAGACTTCGCGCTGGACGATTTCATCGTCCTGGCGGGCATCGGCCAGCACGGTCGGCTCGAAGAAGAAGCCCGGGCCGTCGACGCGGTTGCCGCCGGTGACCACACGGATATGCGGCTGCGCCTTGGCGCGCTCGACGAAACCGGCCACGCGTTCCAGGTGATCGCGGGTGATCAGCGGGCCCAGCTCGGTTTCGGGATCGTCCTGCAGGCCCATGCGCAGGCTGGCGACAGCCTCGCCCAACTGGCTGACGAAGCGCTCGTAGACGCCTTTCTGAACATAGAGGCGGCAGGCGGCGGTGCAGTCCTGGCCGGCGTTGTAGAAGGCGAAGGCGCGGATGCCTTCGACGGCGGCGTCGATATCGGCGTCATCGAAGATCAGCACCGGTGCCTTGCCGCCCAGTTCCATATGGGTGCGCTTCACACTGCTGGCGGTGCTGGAGATGATCCGCGCGCCGGTGGCGACTGAACCGGTCAGCGACACCATGCGCACCTTGGCGTGGTTGACCAGCGGCTCGCCGACGCTCGGGCCGCGACCGAAGAGGATGTTGACCACGCCGGCGGGGAACAGCTCGGCGATGATTTCGCCGAGGGCGAGAGCGGTCAGCGGCGTCTGTTCGGACGGCTTGAGCACCACGGTATTGCCGGCGGCCAGGGCCGGGGCGAGTTTCCAGGCGACCATCATCAACGGGTAGTTCCACGGCGCGATGGAGGCGACCACGCCCAGCGGGTCGCGGCGGATCATCGAGGTGTGGCCCGGCAGGTATTCGCCACCGGCAGAGCCGGACAGGCAACGGCTGGCACCGGCGAAGAAGCGGAACACGTCAGCGATGGCCGGGATTTCGTCGTTGAGGGCGGCCTGGTAAGGCTTGCCGCAGTTCTGCGACTCCAGGCGGGCGAGGGTTTCTGCTTCGGCCTCGATACGGTCGGCCAGCTTGAGCAGCAGGTGCGCGCGGTCTTTCGGCGGGGTCTGCGACCAGGCGTCGAACGCCTGGTCGGCGGCCTGCACTGCGGCATCGACCTGGGCGCTGCTGGCTTCGGGGATGTTCGCCAGGACGCTGCCCTCGGAGGGGTTGTACACGGCGTAGAGAGCACCTTGCCCATCGATCAACTGGCCATTGATCAGGAGTCGGGTTTGCATGGCGTATTCCTTGGTTGGACTTATTGACGGAAATCGCGGAGGCAGGCGCGGAGGCAGTGAGTGTCCGCGTTCCTGCTTTAAACATATGAAACCATATCTTAAAGTTTGAATCTTGCCAACTGGCTTGGGAAAGGTAACTTGAGGGGAATTCGGCGCTATCACGCGCCCGGTTCTTCGCTATAAGATGCGGGATTGAATTTTTTCGCCGAGGCTGGCTTCAGGCTCTGCAATGCTCGATAGGGAGAGGCAATGACTGCCCTGAATAGTGCTCGTAACACCGCATTCATCCGGCTGCGCCAGGAAGGGCGCACCGATGAGGTGGCGCGCAGGTTGGTGGAGGCCATCGAACTGGGCCTGTTCGCCGAAGGCCAGCAGTTGCCCAGCGAAGCGGAACTGGCGCTGCAACTGGGCGTGGCCACCGTCACCCTGCGCGAGGCGCTGGTGGTGCTGCGCCAGCGTGGCCTGATCGAGACCCGGCGCGGGCGTAACGGTGGCAGTTTCGTCTGCGCGCCGATCGAGCTGCCCGAGGCGTTGCTGCTGCAACGCCTGCGCGACATGAGCGGCCCGGACCTGCGCGACCTGGGCGACGAGCAGACCGCCATTTCCGGTACCGCCGCGCGCCTGGCTGCCCGGCGCAGCTCGCCCGAGCAGCAGGCGCGCATCGCCCATCACATCGACATGCTGCGCCAGGCCGCCACGCGTCAGGCGCGGCATCGCGCCGATGCCCGTTTCCATATCGAGGTGGCCGCAGCTGCCCAGTCGCTGCGCCTGACCAACGCAGAGATGCGCTTGCAATCCGAAGTGGGTGAACTGCTGTGGATGGACGCGGCGGGTGGCGGCGATGTGGCGGTGGTGGAGCAGGAGCATCAGGCCATCTTGCAGGCGCTGGTCGCGGGAGACGCGGTGCTGGCCGGTGCGCTGGCCGAGGCCCATGTCAGCCGCGGTATCAAGCGCCTGATCAGCCTGCGCCTGGAACTGCTGGCCGAAACCGATGAAGACTGAAATGGCGTGACACAACGCCTGATGACATAACAAGAAATGCCGAACCTGCGTGAGGTAATGCCATGTTTGCCCTGAGCGATAACGCGTCCTTTTCGGCCTGCGCCCAGCAGTTGGACAGCACCCTGGGGACTATTTTCAACCAGGTCCGCGAGTTGGTGGAGGACACCCGATCGCTCTGGGAGCGGGTTCTGGCCGAGGGCCGGCAGCCCGCCGCGAAAGACCTGGCGTCCCTGCGCCCGGCCATCGACCGCCAGCTGCTCGCGACCGGTGCCTTTGGCTGCGGTGGTGGTGTGATCGTCGAGCCCAACTGCCTGGCCGACCGGGAAATGCACCTGGAATGGTGGTACCTGGCGGACGGCGGCAAGACCCTGCC
This sequence comes from Pseudomonas sp. Marseille-P9899, assembly GCF_903166565.1. Classification (NCBI taxonomy): domain Bacteria; kingdom Pseudomonadati; phylum Pseudomonadota; class Gammaproteobacteria; order Pseudomonadales; family Pseudomonadaceae; genus Pseudomonas; species Pseudomonas sp. Marseille-P9899. Next base: position 1,634,330 of record NZ_CAESCG010000001.1, on the reverse strand, counting down.
GCTGCGGCCCAACTTCGACCGGCGCCGCGAGAATTACTACGACTACACCGAAATGCCCTGGTACCGCCGTCCCCGCGATACCGGCAAGAGCGTGGTGGAGGGGCCTTACGTCGACCTCTACGGCACCAACATGTACGTGCTGACCTTCACCATGCCGATCATGGTGCAGGGGCGCTTCATCGGTGTGGCCGGGCTCGACCTGTCGCTGCACAACGTCGAACGCTTGCTGGTGCGCAGCTTGATGCGCCTGGACCATGAGGCGGTTTTGCTGTCTGCCGATGGCCGGGTGATCGCGTCCAACACGGCCAACTGGATGGTGGGGGATCTGGTCTCGACCTTGTTGAGCAATATGCAACTGGACGAGATTCGCCTGACGTTGTCGGAATCGGAGACGGGGTGGTCGCTGGTGCGGTTGCCGGGGTTGCGCAAGGCGCCTTGATCTTTTACCGGCTGATCGCGACCTTGTCGGGGCGCTGACCGTCGCGATCAGCCAAGCCTGCGCAACAACCTCTCCAGACTCTGCTCCAGCCGCCCCTTCAGCACCTGCAATTCCCCATCCCCCAACTTCTGCGCACACCCCCGTTCCAGCGCATCGCAATGCGCTACCAGCCCGCGGGCCTTGAGCATTTTCATGCCGCCGCGAATCCGGTGGACCAGCGCCTTGAGCGCCGGTCGCGGTGAGTCCGGGCCGAGGGCGCGCAAGGCGGCGAGATCCAGGGTGGTGCTGTGGGCCAGTTCGGCGATCAGGCGCTGGATCAGTTGCGGGTCGTTGAGGGTCAGGTGGCGCAGTTCATCGAGGTCGAAACCGCTGTCGTCCTCGCTGGCCGCCACGGCGGGCGTCACGTCCAGCCCGCTCAAATGCTGGCGCAAGGCACCAAGGCCGATAGGCTTGAACAGGCAGTCATCCATTCCCGACGCCAGGCAATGCTCGCGTTCCTCGGCCTGGGCATTGGCGGTCAGGCCGAGGATCAGGCAGCGGCGACGCTGGCTCGCGGCCTCTTCAGCTCGCACCGCCTGGGCTAACTCATGGCCGTCCATACCCGGCATATTGCAATCGGTGATCAGCACGTCGAACTGGCCGTCGCGCCATAGCTGCAACGCCGCGCTGCCGTCGCTGGCCTGGCTGACGCGGTGGCCGAGCACGCCGAGTTGCTTGTCCAGCAGCATCAGGTTGGCCGGGTAGTCATCCACCACGAGGATGTTCAGCGCCGGGCTGTTGGCCGGCGTCTCGCTGGTCACTTCCGCGCGCTCCAGCGGGCCGGCCCACGGCAGGTTCAGGTCGATCACCACCCGGGTGCCCTGGCCGGGTTCGCTGGAAAGCCGCAGCGCGCCGCCCATCAATTCGCACAGGGTCCGGCTGATCACCAGGCCGAGGCCGGTGCCCTGGCGCGCCGGTTGCTGGCCGACCTGGGCGAAGGGGCTGAACAGCCGCGCCTGATCGGCCGCGCTGATGCCGATGCCGCTGTCGCGGACGCTGAGTTCGATGCGGGCGTTCAGGTCGTCGCTCGCCGCTTCGATATTCAACTCGACCCGGACCACCCCGTGCTCGGTGAACTTGATGGCGTTGCTCAGCAGGTTGGACAGCACCTGGCGCAACCGCAGCGGATCGACCAGCACCGACCGCGCCGGGCCGCGCAGGTCCAGTTCCAGGCTCAAGCCCTTGAGCCGGGCGCTGCTGTCGAAGACTTGCGCGGCACTGCGGATCAGCAGCGGCAGGTCGGTAGGTTCGGGGGCCAGGGCCATGTGCCCGGACTCGATGCGGGCGATGTCGAGCACGTCACCGATCAGTTCCAGCAGCCCGCTGGCGGAGTCGAAGGCGACTTGCAGCGACGGCTGGTCGATGCGGCCCTGACCCGCATCTTTCAGGGCCAGTTCCAGCAGGCCGATCACCGCGTTCATCGGCGTGCGGATTTCATGGCTCATGGTGGCGAGAAACGCGCTTTTGGCGTGGTTGGCGTTGTCGGCCTGCTCCTTGGCCTGGCGCAGTTCCAGTAGCAGGCCTTCGCTGATTTTCAGTTGCCGTTGCAGCGCCTGTTCGGCCTCGGTGCGCTGGCCGATCAAGCGGCGCAGGTAGCGGTTCCAGAACACCACGGCGGCAATCAGCAGGCCGGCAACCACCAGAATCTGCAGCACCAGCCCGCGGTAGTTGCGCCACGGGTTGTCGCTGATCAAGGCATTGGTCCGCCAGCGGTTGGCAAGCTGGGTCATTTCGTCCGGCTCGATGCTGAGCAGGGTCTTTTCCAGGATCGAATGCAGCAGGGTGTTGCCGTGGGCGGTGGCGAACGCGGCGGTTGCCGGGGTGTCGTCGAGCAGCGCGGCAATGCGCAGGCGGTCCTTGAACAGCCGGCTAATGAAGTAGGCGGCGTTGATCTGCGAACTGATGGCGGCATCGGCGCGGCCCTGGGCGACGTATTCCATCAGCGCCAGCGGGTCATCGACCTCCACCAGTTCGATTGCCGGGTGCTCACGGCGCAAGGTTTGCGCGTACGGCGTGCCACGGATCAACGCCAGGCGTTTGCCGGCCAGCGCTTCGGCGGTGTCGGGTGCATTGGCGTGGGCGGCAGTGACCAGCACCCGTGGCGTGGTCAGGTAAGGCCGGGTGAAATCGAGGGTGCGGGCGCGCTCGGCGCCGTAGGGCAGGGTGCCGACCAGATCGGCCTGGCCGTCCTCCACCAACTGGATCATCTCCGGCACCGAGGCCGCCTCGACAACCTGGAAATCCAGGCCGGTGCGCAGGCCGATCTGCTCCAGCAGGTCCGCGGTGATGCCGCGAAACTGCTGTTTGTCGTCAATGAAGGTCAGGGGCGCGAAGTACTTGTTGATCGCCACCCTGACCTTGGGATTCGCGCGGATCCACGCCTGTTCGTTCGGCGTCAGAACCAGCGCGCCGCGGTTGAGCAGGACGCTGTTGAGGCCGCTGCTCCAGCGCCGGGCGACGTTGATCCGGTCACTTTCCGACAGGCTGTCGAGGGCCTGGTTGAGTACCCGCAGCAAGGTGCTGTTGTCGTGTTCGAGGGCGAAATTGAAGGTCGAGCGCAGCGGCTTGACGTAGTAGCTGATCTGCACGCTGTCGCGGTAGTGGTTGCCGATCAGGTAGTCGGCGCTGATGGCATCGCCGATAAAGGCGTCGGCATCGCCCTGGGTCAGGGCCGACAGCGCGGCCATGCTCGAGGCATAAAGCTGCAGGTTCGCGCGGGGATAGACCTCACGGATGCGTTCGGCCGGCAGGTAGTGATCGACCATCGCCAGGCGCAGCCCGGCGAGGTCATCGTCGGGGTTGCGTGGTTTGCCCAGCGGGGTGGCAATCACCGCCTGGTCCTCGGCGTAGGGCAGGCTCGACAGCAGCTCGCTGTCGGCTGCTTCAAAACCGTTAGCGCTGCCCAGCAGGTCGATTTCGCCACGGTGCAGGGCCTGGATCGCCGCGTTGCGGTCGGGGTAATGCAGCACCTGGACGCCGACCCGCAACTGCTCCGCCAGCAGCCCGGCGTAGTCGGCGGTCAGGCCTTCGTAATCGTGCTGGCTGACATTGATGTCGAAGGGTGGATAGTCCGGCGCCGAGGTGCCCAGGCGCAGGACCTTCTTGCGTTCCAGCCATTGCCGGTCGGCGCTGCCGAGGACCGGCGCGGCGCTGCTGCTCAGTGAGCGCCCGAGCAGTTCACGCGGGGTCACCGGCTCGCTGGCCGGCAGGGACGCGGGCAGCAGCAGAAGCAAACCGCCGAGGCCCCAGGCGCAGAACAGATGGGCGTTCATGAGCGCTTCAGATCATTTCGTGGCGGTTGGCCAGGTCGAGCAGTTCTGCCAGGGATTCGACCTGGAGCTTGTCCATGATGCGGGTCTTGTAAGTGCTGATGGTCTTCGCGCTGAGGATCATGGTTTCGGCGATTTCGTTGTTGTTTGCGCCTTTGGCTAGTTGGCGCATCACCTCGAACTCACGGTTGGACAGACGCTCAAGGCGGTCGGACTCGGAATTGCAGCGGGGCGCCATGCGCAGGGCGTCGGGCAGGTAGGAGTAACCGTTGAGCACGGCCTTGAGGGCGCCGCTGAAGATTTGCAGGTCTTCGTCCTTGCGCACGAAAGCCGACGCGCCGGCTTCGATGCAGCGCTTGGCGAAGAGCCTGGGCGGCAGCCCGGTGAACACCATGATCCGTGGCGCCGGGTTCAGGGCGCGCAGGCGTTCCAGCACGCTGAGACCGTCGAGCCGCGGCAGACCCAGGTCGAGAATCACCACATCGGGTTTGTGTTCCTGACTCAGGCTGACGGCGGTGACGCCGTCGTGGGCTTCGCCGACGACCTCGTAGCCCTCGCGCTCGAGCAGCAGGCGGGTGGCAAAACGAATGGTGGGGTGATCATCGACGATCAGAATCTTGTGCATCGCAGGCCCTGCATCAGGAATGGATTTTTCCCGAGTCACTCAGGAGAGGAAACCGCCGGTTCTGACGGGCCGCTCACGATACGTCGAATCAGGTTCGATGAGTACGAGGAGTATAGAAGCGTGGAACAATTCCGGCGGGATAGATGAAAATCCCTACAAGATCTGCGAAGAGTCTGTCAGTGGTACACGGCGCCAAGGGCGTTGGGCGCCGGGTGTGTTGCTGACGTGGCAAGGGGAAGTGTGCTGACACGCCGTTTCCCGTTGAGTCACTTCAAGGGTCGGCTCAATGCGCCGGATGCGCGGCGAGGGTGGCGCCCGGCGCCAGTTTGAGCGCTTTGCCGACTTCGGCCTGAATCGCATAGGCCGGCGCTTCCACCGCATCGAAATTGCGCGTGTAGCGCGCGGCGAACCCTTCCACGCCCCATTGCTGGTATTGCTGCACATGCTTGAGTTCGTGGGCCCAGAGGGCGACGTTGTCACGGGCGTCTTCGGCAGTGCGGAAGACGATCACATCGACCAGGGTCACGGCGCTGACATCGGGGTTCTGCAGGAAGGCGCTGGCCGCGTCGAGTTGCTGGGTGTTGCCGACCTGATAGCGGGCGGCATCGAGCACCTGGAAGTCGTACCACGGCTCCAGTTGCGCGCGGATGTGCAGCGGAATCGGTTCGACCCCGCTGGCCACGGCGCTGTCGCGTGACAGCGTGAGCCAGTTGGCCAGCCCCGAAGAGGCCATGCGTGTGACATTGTCGAGCAGGGTGAACAGGTCATCGGCCTGGCCCGTCGCCGGTGTGGCGGCGGACGCGACAGGCGCAACGCCGAGCGCCAGGCACAGCAGCAGCGAGGGGCACAGCCTGAAGGGAACGCGGAGGGACATGTAGCTCCTGCCGGGGATAAGCGGCGAATGTCGGGGACGTGCAGTTTGACCGGTCACGCAAACTTTAGTTACTACCGTCCGACAAATTGTCCGGGGGCTTGAGTGGGAAGGGCGGCGCAGGCATCCTTCGCGCTTTGATCTGCCTGGAGCCGTCATGGACGCCTCGACCCTTCTGCTATACGTCATCGCCGCCAGTGCGGTGATGGTCACGCCCGGCCCGGCGATGCTGCTGGCCCTCAACAACGGCGCCAGCCACGGCATGCGCGTGGCCGGCTTCGGCATGGCCGGGGCGATGCTCTCCGATCTGATCCTGATCGGCGCCGTGGGTTGTGGCCTTGGCGCCTTGCTGCAAGCGTCGGAACACTTGTTCAGCCTGGTCAAATGGGTGGGCGCGGCGTACCTGCTGTATCTCGCGGTGATGCTCTGGCGCGCGCCGGTGCAGGCGTTGAGTGCCAGCGGCACGGCGGCTGCGGTAAGCGGTCGTTCGAGCTTTCTGCGGGCGCTGTTCGTCGGCTTGTCCAATCCCAAGGGCTTGCTGTTCTTCTCGGCATTCCTGCCGCAGTTCATTCGCCCGGACCAGCCGGTACTGCAGCAGTATCTGGTGCTCGCGGTCGTCACCGCGTCGCTCGACTGTTTGGTGATGGTCGTCTATGCCCTCGGCGGACGGCACGCGGTGCGCGCCTTCTCGGCGCGGGTCATGCAATGGATCAACCGCGGCTGCGCCGGCATGCTCGCGGTGCTGGCGGTCGGCGTCAGCCTGTACCGCCGCAACGACCTGCACTGAGTTCCCCTTACGGCACTTGCTCCAGCGCTTTGCGCGCAAATCCCCGGCTAGCCGCCAGCACGGCCTCCCGGGTGTCTTCCCCGGCGAGCATCCGCGCCACCAGCAGCGCCCCGACACACTGACTCAGCAACACCCAGGCCAGGGCCTCGTCCTTCAGCGTGACCGCCCACGCCTGGTGCAGGGTTTTCAGCCAGTGTTCGGCCTCTTCCCGCACCTTGATATCCGCCCGGGCGATTTCCGCGCCCAGGGCCGGAATCGCGCAGCCGTTTTCCGGGTTGTGCAGGTGCGCCAGGCTCAGGTACTGGTCGAGGCAGCGCTGCAACTTGTCCCGGTTCAGCTCGCCGGCCTGGGTCTGCAGGTTGATGAAACTGTGGGACAGCTCCTCGCGGACGATCTCGCTGAACAGGTCATCCTTGGACGGGAAGTGGTTGTAGAAGGCGCCGCCCGTCAGGCCGATGGCCTTCATCAAGCCGGCCACGCCGGTGGACGAGAACCCGCCCTGCTTGGCCAGCGCGCCGCTGCTTTGCACCAGGCGTTGCCGGGTCTGTTCCTTGTGGTCGGTGGAATAGCGCACCTGGGAAATCCTCTGTTACACGCTTGACGAATGTGCGGATCGTAGCATAGCGTTCGTTAACTAAACGATCATTCATCAATGAGGCGACACCCATGACCGATAACAACAAGAAAGTCGTACTGGTGATCGGCGCTGGCGATGCCACGGGCGGTGCCATTGCCAAGCGCTTTGCCCGTGAAGGCTATATCGCCTGCGTGACCCGGCGCAGTGCCGACAAGTTGCAACCGCTGCTGGACGAGATCCGCGCCGAAGGTGGCCAGGCCCATGGTTTTGGCTCCGATGCGCGCAAGGAGGAGGAGGTCGCGGCGCTGGTGGAAGAGATCGAAAGCAGCATCGGCCCGATCGACGCCTTCGTCTTCAATATCGGCGCCAACGTGCCTTGCAGCATCCTTGAAGAAACCCCGCGCAAGTACTTCAAGATCTGGGAAATGGCCTGCTTCGCCGGCTTCCTCACCGCGCAGGCGGTGGCCCGGCGCATGGTCACCCGCGAGTGCGGCACCATTCTCTTCACCGGCGCCACCGCCGGCCTGCGCGGCGCGGCCGGGTTTGCCGCCTTCGCCGGGGCCAAGCACGGCATCCGCGCCCTGGCCCAGAGCATGGCGCGGGAGTTGGGCCCGCGTGGCATCCACGTTGGCCATGTGGTGGTGGATGGCGCCATCGACACCGCGTTTATCCGCGACAGCTTCCCCGAGCGTTACGCGCTCAAGGACCAGGACGGCATCCTCGACCCCGCGCATATCGCCGAAAACTACTGGCACCTGCATGCGCAGCCGCGGGATGCCTGGACCTTCGAACTGGACCTGCGCCCGTGGATGGAACGCTGGTAAGCCCCGTCGCTCGCCCTGGAATGACCCCATCTGCGCACAAGGACCTGAATCTCATGAGCAAGACCGTCGAATTTTTCTTCGATCTCGGAAGCCCCGCCAGCTACCTGGCCTGGACCCAACTGCCGCGACTGCGCGCCGAGCACGGCGCCAACGTGGTACTGCGCCCGATGTTGCTGGGCGGCGTGTTCCAGGCCACCGGCAACAGTTCGCCGGTGACCGTCCCGGCCAAGGCCCGCTACACCTACGTCGATTTCCAGCGTTATGCCGCCCGTTACGGCGTGACGCTGCGCTTCAGCCCGTATTTCCCGATCAACACCCTGACCTTGATGCGCGGCGCGATCGGCGTGCAACTGCGTCAGCCGGAGCGTTTCGAAGATTACCTGGCGGCGATGTTCACCGCGTTGTGGGTGACCGGGCGCAACCTCGGTGACCCCGCCGTGGTGGCCGAGGTGCTGACGGAGGCGGGCTTCGCGCCGGACGGCTTCGTTGCCTTGGTGGGCGATGCCGAGGTCAAGGCGGCGTTGAAGACGGTGACCGAAGAAGCGGTGACCCGCGGGGTGTTTGGTGCGCCGACGTTCTTTGTTGGCGAGCAGATGTTCTTTGGTCAGGACCGCCTGGACTTTGTGGTGGACGCCCTGGGCTGATCGGCCGTCGCGCGCTGGGCGGTGTCCTTCACGAACACCGCGCCAGCGCCGCCGAGGGTCTGCCGCCGCCGCGAAAGTCGCTCGGGCTCATCCCGGCGTGCTTGCGAAAGAACCGGCTGAAGTAACCGACATCGACAAAGCCCAGCTCATGGGCGATGCCTTTTACGCTCAGATCGGAGTGCCCCAGGCCGCGCTTGGCCTCCAGCACCATGCGGGCGTTGATCACGTTCATCGGGGTCATGCCCAAGTGCTCCTGGCACAGGCGGCCGAGGGTCGCGACGGTCATGCCCAGGTCGCTGGCGTAGGCGTTGAGCGGGCGATGCTCGCGAAAATGCATGTCCACCAGTTCGCGGAATGCAGTGAGCTGCTGGCTGCGACGTGACGGCACGCGGCGTTGCCCGTCATCGCCGCCCAGGTGCTCGTGGCGCAGGGTCTGGACAAACAGCGCCAGCAGCAGCGACATACTGCACGCCACATGCTCGCGGGCCCGGTTGTGGTACTCCTCGCTCAAGGCGCGGCACAGCGGCAGCAGCGGGTCTTCGTCCTCGCGCCAGTGCGGCAGGGCGATCACATGGGGTTTGCGAATCTGGCTCGACAGACCCGGCGCCAGCACCTGGGCGATGCTTTCCAGCGGATGCTGCGCCGCCGTGATGACCTGGCCCTCGACCTGGCCGGCCCAGTGGAAACCATGCACCACCTGGGCGGGCACGAACACCACGCACGGCGCCTGCACCGGCACCCGGTCGCTGTCGAACAGCACTTCACCGCCGCCGCTCTGCACGTAGAGCAACTGCAACAGGCCGTCATGCCGGTGGGCGGCGATTTCCCAGTTGTGGGCGCCGGAGCGTTTCGAGATCGACTCCACATGCAGCGACTCATGCCACACCGGCTGGGCCGTCTCGCCGTAGAGGGCGTAATTGGGGATCTTGTTCATGTTCTTGTAATTGTGTGATCGCGACCCGGCCACTGTGCCACAGCCCTGGCCGGGCATCAGGCGTGGCCGGCGATTTTGTCGAAAATGTCTGGACGGTTGCAGGTTTTGTCCATTCTTGCCGCAGGGCCGCGGTCCTAGTCTGTTCGCCAGAACAAGCGACACTCTGGAGAGCAGCATGAATAACAACAACATTTCCTCCCATTGGCTGGGCCTGGACGCCGCCGTTTGCGTGGTCACCGGCGGTGCCGGCGGGATTGGCGCGGCGCTGGCGGCGGCATTGGTGGAGCAGCACGCCCATGTGGTCCTGCTGGATCGCGACGCCGACAAATGCCGCGAACTGGCCGCCACCTTGGGCGAACACAGTGTCGGTGAGGTCAGCGCCCTGGCCTGCGATATCGCCGACCCGCGCAGCGTGGCCGAGGCGGCGGCCAAGGTGCAGGCGCTGCACGGCCGCTGCGATGTGCTGATCAATAACGCCAGTGTGCTGCGTCCGGGAGCGCTGGAAGGCCTCGACCTCGATCACTGGAATCAGGTGCTGGCGGTCAACCTCAGCGGCTATCTGCTGTGCGCCCAGGCGTTCGGCCGCTCGATGCTGGAGCGCGGCAGTGGCCGCATCGTCCATATCGCTTCGATTGCCGCCCATTTCCCGCAACCCAACAGCGGCGCTTATAGCGCGGCCAAGGCCGGGGTCAGCATGCTGTCGCGTCAGCTCGCGGTGGAGTGGGGGCCGCGCGGGGTGCGCAGCAACGCGGTGTGCCCGGGCTTGATCCGCACGCCGTTGTCGGCGGCGTTTTACGCCGATCCGGAAATCGAACGCCAGCGCAGCGCCATGACTGCCAACCGCCGTATCGGCGAGCCGGTGGATATTGCCCAGGCAGCGCTGTTTCTTGCCAGCCCGCGGGCCGATTACATCAACGGTGCCGAACTGACGGTGGATGGCGGCCTGGAAAGCATGCCCATGGCGCTGATTCCGCGTCCCGGTTTCGAGGGGGCGCGGTCATGAACGAGAGAAGCTGCGATGTGCTGGTGATCGGCGCTGGCGCCGGTGGCCTGGCGACCGCGATCACCGCGAAGAAACACGGGCTGGACGTGCTGCTCATCGAGAAGGACGACTGCTTCGGCGGCACCACAGCGTTTTCCGGTGGCGTGCTGTGGGTGCCGGGCAATGTCCACGGCAAGGCCCAGGGCGCTGGTGACAGCAGGGAAAAGGCCCTGACCTACCTGCGTAATGAAACCAGCGCCTGCTTCGATGAGGCCGGGGTCGAGGCGTTCCTGCGCTACGGCCCGGAGATGGTGGAGTACTTCGAGCGGGAAACGGCGGTCAAATTCGTCCCCACCCTGTACCCGGACTACCACCCGGAAGTGGGCGGCGGTCTGGATATCGGTCGCTCGATTCTGGCCGCGCCCTATGACATCCGTGGCCTGGGTGCTGACATGGCGCGCCTGCGCCCGCCGCTGAAGACCATCACCTTCATCGGCATGATGTTCAATTCGTCCAATGCCGACCTCAAGCACTTCTTCAACGTCACCCGCTCCCTGACTTCGTTTGCCTACGTCACCCGGCGCCTGTTGACCCACCTCAAGGAACTGGCGCTGTACCGCCGTGGAACCCAGGTCACCAGCGGCAATGCCCTGGCGGCGCGGCTGGTGCGCTCGGCACTGGACCTGGGCATCCCGATCCTCACCGGGACGCCGGCTCGCCAGTTGCTCAGCGAAGGCGGGCGGGTCACGGGCGCGCTGGCCAGCGAAAGCGGGCGCGAGCTGCGCATCAATGCCCGGCGCGGCGTGGTGCTGGCCTGTGGTGGTTTCTCCCACGACCTGCAACGGCTGAAACAGGCCTATCCCCATGTGCGTCGCGGTGGCGAGCATTTCTCGCCGGTGCCGGCGGGCAATAGCGGCGATGGCGCGCGCATGGCCGAAAGCCTCGGCGCCCGGGTGGAAATTCGTCTTCAAGCGCCTGCGGCGTGGATGCCGGTGTCGAAGGTGCCCATGGGCAGCGGGCGCTATACCGCGTTTCCGCACTTGCTCGACCGCTACAAACCGGGGGTGATCGGCGTGCTGCGCAGCGGTCGGCGTTTCACCAACGAATCGGACTCCTACCACGATGTCGGCGCGGCGCTGATCGACGCCTGCACCGGCGAGACGGAAACCGCCATGTGGCTGGTCTGCGACCGTCGTACCCTCGGCAAATACGGCCTCGGCTACGCCAAACCGGCGCCGATGCCTCAAGGTCCGCTATTGCGCAACGGCTACCTGTTCAAGGGCCGCACCCTCGCCGAACTGGCGGCGCGCACCGGCATCGATGCCCAAGGGCTGGAGCAGACCGTCCGCCAGTACAACCTCGGTGCGGTAAAGGGCGAGGACCGCCAGTTCGGGCGCGGTACCACCAGCTTCAACCGCTACCTGGCCGATCCCGCGCATCAACCGAACCCGTGCGTGGCGCCGATTGGCGAAGGCCCGTATTACGCGGTGAAAGTGATCATGGGCGATCTCGGCACCTTTGACGGCATCCGCACCAGCGTCGTCGGCGAAGTGCTTGGCGCCGACCAGCGGGCCATTGCCGGCCTCTACGCAGTGGGCAACGACCGCGCCAGCATCATGGGCGGCAACTACCCCGGCGCCGGCATCACCCTCGGCCCGATCATGACCTTTGGCTACATCACCGGCCGCCATCTGGCCGGCGTCGACCAGGGCCTTGCCGATGCCGGTGCTGCGCAGGAGGTGGGGTGATGGACAAGGCCATTGTCGATCACCGCATCTACACCATCAGGCCGCGGTGCATGGCGGCCTTTCTCGACGCCTTCGACCAACTGGCGATGCCGATCCTGCTACGCCACCTCGGCGCGCCGCTGGCGTTCTACACCAGCAGCATCGGTCCGCTGAACCAGGTGGTTCATCTATGGGGCTACGACAGCCTCGACGACTTCGAAATACGCAGTGCCGCGCGCGACGCCGACCCGGATTTCGCCGCCTACCTGCACGCCACCCGCGATCTGGTGCTGGCCCAGGAGACCCGCATCATCAAGCCCGTACACCTGCGCAGTCTCGACCGCCGTTGAGTTGCCGACCGCCGCGCGCCCACACGCGTGCGGCGGATTTCCGCGTGCTGCAACCACACACAAAAACAACAAGAGGCAAGGGCAGTGGACACTTCCAACAGCATCAATATTCGCCGGCTGATCGACGATCAGCCGGTCAGCGGCTACCAGAAATGGGTGGTCTTCCTCGGTTTCCTGATCATCGCCCTGGATGGTCTGGATGTGGCAATCATCGGCTTCATCGCGCCGCAACTGAAAAGCGAATGGGGGCTGGGGCCGCAGGACCTCGGCCCGGTGCTCAGCGCCGCACTGATCGGCCTGGCCCTGGGCGCGCTGGTGGCCGGGCCTCTGGCGGACCGCTACGGGCGCAAGCTGGTGCTGTTGGGCAGCGTGTTGCTTTTCGGCGGCTGGACCCTCGCTTCGGCCTTCGCGCCGAATCTTGAAACCCTGGTGGCGCTGCGTTTTCTCACCGGACTCGGCCTCGGCGCGGCGATGCCCAACGCCAGTACCCTGGTCAGCGAATATGCGCCGACGCGCAGCCGGTCGTTGCTGATTACCCTGGCGTTCTGCGGGTTTTCCCTCGGCGCGGCGCTGGGCGGCTTCGCCAGCGCCTGGATGATTCCCAACCTGGGCTGGCGCAGCGTGCTGGTGCTGGGTGGCGTGCTGCCGTTGCTGGTGGCGCCGCTGTTGTACTGGCGGCTGCCGGAGTCGGTGACCTTTCTGGTGCGCCAGGGCGCCGACCCCGAGCGCATTCGCGCCATCGTCCGCCGCCTGGCGCCGGAGCGGGTCGGACCGGGCACGGTCTTCACCTTGCCGGCAGCCGTGACGGCGGGCGGCGGGGCGGTCGGCACCATCCTGTCGCCGGGTTATCGCTTCGGCACCCTGATGCTCTGGGGCGGTTACATCCTCGCGTTGTTCCTGGTCTATCTGTTCAGCGGCTGGTTGCCGACGCTGGTGAAGGAGGGCGGTGGTTACTCGGTGGCCGAGGCTGCGATCGTGACCGCCTGCTTCCAGATTGGCGGGCCGGTGGGCGCGATTTCGGTGGGCTGGGCCATGGACCGCTGGAACCCGCAGCGGGTACTGATGCTGGCCTTCGTGTTCAGTGGCGCGGTGATTTTCGCCATCGGCCAGGTGGCCGGTGCCTTTGCCTGGTTGTGCGTGATCGCCTGGGCCGTGGGCTTTGGCCTGAACGGCGCCAGCGTCGGCATGAATGCGCTGGCGGCGGCGTTCTATCCGGTCGAGGTGCGGGCCACCGGCGCCAGCTGGATGAGCGGCATCGGCCGTCTTGGGGCGATTCTCAGCGCCTTCGCCGGGGCGCAGATGCTGGCGGCGGGCTGGAGCTTCGCCCAGGTGTTCGCGTCATTGCTGATTCCGGCCGGTCTGGCGGCGCTGGCGGTGTTGTTGCAGGGGCGCCAGACCGGTGGAAGCGCCCCAGTGGCCGTCCGCGCGCGCTAGCTACTTGTCCAGCCGCTCCAGCAGGTTCCAGGCCAGCTTCACCCGCTCGCTATTGGGGTAGTTGCGGTTGGCCAGGATCACCACGCCACGCTGTTGCTCCGGCACGAACGCGATATACGCGCCAAAGCCGTTGGTGGCGCCGGTCTTGTTCACCCACGCCCGCTGTTGCGGCGCCAGCGGCGGGTTGAGGGCCTTGACCGGCGCGCCTTGCAGCGCGGTGAGGTTGTCGTTGCCGTCGAGCAGGGTCTGCAAGGCCAGGGGATAGGCGTATTGCTCCCAGATCAGGTCCTGGGTCATGGCGCCGCGCTGGAAGTAGCCGCGATGGGTTGCCTGCACGGCCTGTTCATAGGGTGCTGCGAGTTTCACCCGGCCCAGGTTGATCTCGACGAAGCGCAGCAGGTCGCTGCTGCTGCTTTTCAGGCCATAGGCTTCGTTGGCCAGCACGCCGGGATTGACCCGCACCGGGGTGCCCCCCTTGTCGTAGCCCCAGGCATACAGCGCCTGTTGGTCTTTCGGCACGGCGAGATAGGTGTGCGTGAGCCCAAGTTCCGGCAGAAGCTGCTCCTGCATGGCCGTGACGAACGGGGTTTGCAGTTGCTTGGCGGCAATCACGCCGAGCATGCCGATGCTCGGGTTGGCGTAGGTGCGCCAGGTGCCCGGTGGCTGTTGCGGCGTCCAGGCCTTGAGCCAGGCCAGCAGTTGCGCGTCGTTGGTCACGGCATCAGGGAATTGCAGCGGCATGCCGCCGGAGGTGTGGGTGGCGAGGTTGATCAGCGACAGTTTGCCGAACGGCGTGCCGGCCAGTTCCGGCAGGTACTCGCCGGCGCTGGCAGTCAGCGACAGTGTGCCCTTGGCCTGGGCGTAGCCGGCGAGGGTGGCGGTGAAGGTCTTGCTGATGGAACCCAGCTCGAACAGGGTGTCGCGGGTCACCGGCTGGCCGCTGGCCTTGTCGGCCACGCCGAACTCATAGAAGTGCTGGCGGCCGTGGTCGGTGATGGCGATGGCCAGGCCAGGAATGGCGTTGTCCCGCATCAGCACTTCGGCGGCGTCGCGAACCTGTCGGTCGAAATCGGTATCGGCCCAGGCGACCAGGGGCGTGGCGCAGAGCGCAACAAGGGCAAGAAGGCGCATGGAAAGCTTCCGTGTCGAAAAACACGCACCCTGCTTGAGAAGGGCGGAAGTATCAAGGCCGATACTTCCGCCGTGTCACCTCAGGACTTGAAGCGGCCCACCAGGCCACTCAGTTCCTGCGACACCTCCGACAGCCGTCCGGAGTCCTGTTGCGCCGAACGGGCCAGGTCCTCGACCCGCCGTGCTTCGTCGTAGATCTGCTGGATATGCCGGTTGATCTCTTCGGCGACGCTGTGCTGCTCTTCCGCCGCCGCCGAGATCTGCAGGTTCTGGTCGCGGATCTCGTTGACCGACAACTGGATGCCTTCGAAGCTGTCTTGCGCGCTGGCGATGGACGACACGCTGGCGCGGGACAGGTCCAGGCAGCTTTCCATTTTCTGCGAGACCTCCTGGGTCTTGCTGCCGAGGGTGCCGAGCAACTGATCGATCTCGCCGGTGGAGTCGGAGGTGCGCTTGGCCAGCGCCCGTACTTCATCGGCAACCACCGCGAAGCCGCGGCCCTGATCGCCGGCCCGGGCCGCCTCGATGGCCGCGTTCAGCGCCAGCAGGTTGGTCTGTTCGGCGATGGCGCGGATGGTGCCGAGGATCTGGTTGATGTCGCGGCTGCCCTGTTCCAGCTCGACCATGGCCTGGGACGATTCGGTCAGGCGATTGCTCAGGCGGTTGACGTTGCTGGTGGTCTGCTCGATCTGCTGCTTGCCTTCGGCCACCCGGCGGTGGCCATTTTCTGCGGCGTCGGCGGCGCTGCTGCAAGAGCGGGCCACTTCGTTGGCGGTGGCGACCATCTCGTTGAACGCTGTGGACACCAGTTCGACGGCTTCGCGCTGGCGCCCGGCGGCGTCGTTCATGTTGCCGGCCATTTCGCTGTTGGTCTGCGAGGCGCGTTGCAGGTTGCCCGAGGCGGCGCCGATGTGCTGGATCAACTGGCGAATCGCCGCGAGGAACTTGTTGAACCAGCCGGCCAGCTCGGCCGTTTCATCCTTGCCTTGCACTTGCAGGTCGCGGCGCAGGTCACCTTCGCCTTCGGCGATGGACTGCAGGCCGGTGCTGACTTGGCCGATCGGTTTGACGATCACCCGGGAGAACGCCGCTGCAACGAGGGCGAAGACCAGCGCCAGGACGATGACGATGATCGACGTGAGCCAGGTCATGCGGGTGGCGGTGCCCATCACTTCCTTGTGCTCGATCAGGCCGATGAAGTGCCAGCCCAGGCCCGGGGAGGTCCAGGTGTTGGCCATATAGCGCACGCCATTGAGTTCGACTTCGGTGACGCCCTGGCCGGTGGCTGCCAGGTGTGCGTACGGCGCGCCGAGGTCGGCGAGTTTCTTGAAGCTGTGGCTGGCGTCGCGCGGATCGACCAGCACGGTGCCGTCCTCGACCAGCATCACGTAGCCGCTTTCGCCCAGCTTGATGCTCTTGATCAGCTCGGTGAGGTTTTTCAGCGAGACACTGACGACGAACACGCCCTTGGCCTTGCCGGCCTCGTCGAGCAGCGCCCGCGCGGTGCCGACCAGGGCCACGTCATCCTTCTCGTAGTAGTACGCCGCCGTGCGCACGGTTTTTTGCGGGCTGGCCATGGCGGCCTTGTACCAGGGGCGAGTGCGCGGGTCGTAGTTGGCCAGTTGCGGGTCATCCGGCCACTTGGCGTAGCTGCCGTCTTCCAGGCCGATGGACAGAATCGCCGCGGCCGGATGAGTGGCGCCATAACGGGAAAAAGCTTCAATTACCTGTTTCGCCGCTGGCGGCAGTGGTTGGTTAGGGGCGTCGGTACTGATGTACTGTTTTAATTGTTCTACAGAGTTGTATACAGGATCTTTGGACATTTGATCGACGTTCTGCGAAGTGCCGTCGAAGAACTGCCGCATATTACCGTCGATCTGGCGTATTTCACGGGTGCTGCTCTCGACGAACTGATCGACCGCATCACTGCGGATACTCAACACTGATAGGGCTCCGACAAGGCTTACCGGGATAAAAGCCACCAGTACGAAGGCAAGTATGAGTTTGTTCTTTATTTTCATGGTGAGGTACATCCATGCAGGCAGGAGGCAGATGGCAGCGTTGTTTACAGTAATGGCAAGTTGCTATTTTTTTCTTTATCAGACCGCGTACATAAATATTTGGCAAGTACTTCGTATACATGTTGTTAGCGTATTGTCTTGAGCTATCGGTCAGGTTTTTCCCTGTTGGTTACCGGCCTTTCTGTTCATCCGATGGAACTACGTCCTGAGCGTGCGCATCCTAGACTGAGTAATACCTGTCATTTCCGGAGGATTCCGTCATGCGGCGTACATTGCTCGTTTCTTCGTTGTTGCTCTGCGTGCCTTTCGGCACGGCGCTGGCCCGGGTTGATGCTGGTGATGTCGCCACTTCGGCCGGTGTCTCCGCTTCGTTGTATTCCACCTTCAAGGACGACAAACGGATCATCCCGGCGCGGGACGAGGCGTCCAGCTTCGTCGCCAGCGGCGGTGCGATCCGCGGCGCGTACCTGGAGTCGGTGCTGCAACGCGTCCGCCAGGAAAACCCAGGCATCCAGGCCAGTGACGAAGAACTGGCGCGGGCGATTCTGGTGAGCGATCAATTCGGTGATGAGCGCTGAGATCGGCATCAGGCGAACGGCTGGACGCCGCGCGGGTCTTCAACTTGACTGGTTACACCCCGTGACCTGACCAGGAGATGACCATGAGCAGCAACACCGTTCGCCTGCACCGTGTGTTCAAGGCGCCCGCCGAGCGCGTCTACCGGGCGTTTCTCGATGCCGAGGCGATGGCCAAATGGCTGCCGCCCCACGGCTTCACCTGCAAGGTCGACCACTTCGACCCGCGGGTAGGTGGCACCTACAAGATGTCCTTCAGCAACTTCTCCAGCGGCCAGCGCCATGGCTTCGGCGGTGAGTACACCGAACTGCTGCCCAACGAGCGCATCCGCTACACCGACCGCTTCGACGACCCCAACCTGCCCGGCGAAATTATCGCGACCATCACCTTCAAGGCCGTGTCGTGCGGGACCGAGGTGCATATCGTCCAGGAAGGTCTGCCCAGCGTGATTCCGCTGGAAGGCTGTTACCTGGGCTGGCAGGAGTCGCTGAATCAATTGGCGGCGTTGGTGGAGCCGGAAATCTCGGGCTGAGTCACTTCCTGGGAGAAATGGCATCGTATTCATGTTTTGTTACTGTTTTAATGGTGAGTCCAGTTGCACGGACCGCCTGAATCATGCCCGAAGCTCACGACGCCGTTCTCCCATCCCGCACTGAAACCTCGCCGCGCCGCCGCGCCTTGCTGGCGGCCTGCGGCGCCCACGCCGTACACGATGGCCTGACTGATCTGATTTATGTGCTGCTGCCGATCTGGCAGGTCCAGTTCGGCCTGAGCTATGCGCAGATCGGCCTGCTGCGCGGCGCCTGGTCGGCCACCATGGCGGCGTTCCAGTTGCTGGCCAGCCGTGCGGCGCGGCGCTTTGGTCGCGAGCAGTTGCTGATTGGCGGCACCGTACTGATTGGCGTGGCCTACCTGCTGGCCGGGCAGGCGGGCGGCCTGATCGCCCTGTTCGCCGCGCTGGTGCTTGGCGGGCTTGGCGCCAGCACGCAACACCCGCTGGCTTCGTCGCTGGTCAGCGATACTCATGAGCCGGGGGCGCCGGTCAAACAGGCGCTGTCGCATTACAACTTCGCCGGTGATATCGGCAAAACCCTGATTCCCGCCTTGGTAGGCGTGTCCCTGACGGTAATGAGCTGGCGCCTGAGCGTGACCCTGGCCGGGGTGCTGGGCCTGCTGGCGGCGCTGGCGATGTACCTGCTGATCCCGCGCGGCAACAGCGCGCATGCGGCAGCCGCGAAAAAGGTCGGCGATCATGCCGGCACCGGCTCGGTGACCGGCCTGCGGGCGTTGCTGGCGACCGGCTTTCTCGACAGCGCCGTGCGCATGGGTTTCCTCACCTTCCTGCCATTCCTGCTCACCGACAAGGGCGCGGGCACGGCCGGCATTGGCCTGGCGTTGACCCTGCTGTTTATCGGCGGCGCCTTCGGCAAGCTGATCTGCGGCTACCTGGGGGCGCGGTTCGGCCTGCTGAAAACGGTGTGGCTGAGTGAGTCGCTGACGGCGGCGTTGGTGGTGGCGGCGGTGTTCCTGCCGCTCAACGCGCTGATGATCATGCTGCCGCTGCTCGGGCTGGTGCTCAATGGCACCTCGTCGGTGCTGTATGGCGTGGTGCCGGAACTGGCGGCGGCGGGCCGGCGGGAACAGGCGTTTGCCCTGTTCTACACCGGCACCATCGGCGGCGGGGCGCTGGCGCCGATTGTCTTCGGCCGCCTGGGGGATGCCAGCGGGGTGCCGTTCGCGCTGATGGTGCTGGCGGCGACCCTGCTGTTGACGCTGCCGCTGACCTGGTATGTGGACCGCGGCCTGCAGCGCTGAACTCAGCCTTGCGGCAAGGCGTCGAGGGCTTTGCGCAGGGCGTCGGCGTCGCTGAAGGTCTGTTTCGACACCAGCTTGCCGTTGTCCAGTTGCAGCACCTGCACCTGGGCTTCGCCGACCGCGTACTGCGGCACTACCTGGCCGTCGCGGTCGAGCACCACGCGGTAGTTGTAATCGCGCATTGCAGGGACGGCGAACAGCTTGCTGATCAGCGCCGGCATGCGCTGGATATCGGCGACGAACACCGCATGGCGCGCTTCCAGGTAACCCTTGGGCTGTTCCGCCACGGCGGCCTTGACCAGCTTGGCGCCGTCCATGTCGCCGGCGGCGAGCAGGACCCGGGTGCCGGCGTCGAGGCTGAAGGCCTGGTCATGCTGGTCGTTGAGGGTGAAGGGCTTGAGGGTGTCGCCCACTTCGGCGGCGTTGGCCATGAACGGCAGCAGGCCCAGCAGCAGTACGCAAGCAGCTTTCACAAATCGAATCCTTGAGCAGATTGGTAGGGAATTGCAGCAGGGGCGCAGCATAGCAAGCCTGAGCGGCAGCGACCTGCGGCATGCTGACGCTCAGTCTTTGTAAACCTGACCTCGCCCCAATTCCCCCGGCGACAGACCGAACAACCTGCCAAACGCCGCGCTGAAGGCCGACAGCGAGTCATAGCCGCAAGCCAGGGCCACGTCGGTGACTCGTTCGCCGCGCTCCAGCGCCGGCAGCGCGCTGACCAGGCGCATGCGCTGGCGCCAGGTGCGGAAGGTCATGCCGGTTTCCTTGAGAAACAGCCGGCTGAGGGTCTTTTCGCTGACCCCGGCTTTCTCGCTCGCATCCATCAGGCTGACGCTGGCGTGGGGCCGGGCCTGGGCCTTGCGACACAGTGCGCGCAGGCGCGGGTCACGGGGTTGCGGCAAGACCAGATCGAGTTCTTCGGCCAGGCGCAGGCGATCCACCAGCACCTCGGCCAGACGGCCATCGGCGCCGCTCAGGTCGTAGTCCACCGGCACCTCGCCGAAGGAGCGGATCAGCTCGCGCAGCAGCGGATCGACGGCGATCACCCGGCACTGCTCGCCGGGCCAGAGAGCCAGCGCGGGGTCAAGGTAGAGGCTGCGGATGCAGGCGTCGGCGGTACAGGTGACCCGGTGCGCGACCTGCGCCGGCACCCACACCGCACGGTGTGGCGGCACCACCAGCCGGGCGTTGTCGGTGTGCACTTGCAATACCCCGTGCAGCGCGTGGGACAACTGGCCCCACGGATGGCGGTGGCGGTAGTCGAGGGCGATATTCGGCAAACTGCTACGCTGCCCGTACAGCGGGCGCGGCAGGGCGGTGAGGTCGCTCAGTTGCAGCTGGTTTTGTCCGTTCGACGACATTAGTGGTGTTCTGGCGTTAGTCGGAAATTGCCGAACACCTTATCGTCTTCGCCACCTTCACCACAACACGCCGGAATGGACGATGAAACACCTGCGCTTACTGTTCGACAACTTCACCCTGGCCCTGCTCGCGGTGGTCGCCCTGGCCACCTGGCTGCCGGCGTCCGGCGCGGTCGCGACGTTTTTCGAAGGGCTGACGCACCTAGCCATCGGCCTGCTGTTCTTTCTGCATGGCGCCAAGCTGTCGCGCGAGGCGGTGGTCGCCGGGGCAGGGCACTGGCGCCTGCACCTGCTGGTGTTCGCCTGCACCTTTGTGATGTTCCCGCTGCTGGGGCTGCTGCTCAAACCGCTGATCCTGCCGCTGGTGGGCGATGCGCTGTACCTGGGCGTGCTCTACCTGTGCGCCTTGCCGGCCACGGTGCAATCGGCGATCGCCTTCACCTCCCTGGCCCGCGGCAACGTGCCGGCGGCCATCTGCAGCGCGGCGGCGTCCAGCCTGTTGGGGATCGTCCTGACGCCTCTGCTGGTGATGCTGCTGATGGGAGTCGAAGGCGACAGCGGTTCAAGCCTCGAAGCGGTAGGGGCGATCGTCCTGCAACTGCTGGTGCCGTTTGTCGCGGGGCAACTGGCGCGGCGCTGGATTGGCGGCTGGGTGGCGCGCAATGCTGGCTGGCTGAAGTCGGTGGACCAGGGCTCGATCCTGCTGGTGGTCTACACCGCGTTCAGCGGTGCGGTGGTCAGCGGGCTGTGGCATTCGGTACCGGTATCGCATTTGCTCGGGCTGACGCTGGTGTGCTGTGTGTTGCTGGCGCTGGTGTTGTTCTGCACCCAGAGCCTTGGGCGCTGGCTGGGGTTCAATGTCAAGGACCGCATCACCATTCTGTTCGCCGGATCGAAGAAGAGCATGGCGACCGGCGTGCCCATGGCCCAGTTGCTGTTTGCCGGCAGCGCGGTGGGGGCGTTGATTTTGCCGCTGATGCTGTTTCACCAGATTCAGTTGATGGTGTGTGCGGTGCTGGCGCAGCGGTATGCGGGGCGGGGGAGTGATGTCTGAGGCTTGGATCGAGCGATGCGCATCGGTATCTACACATCTTTCGGTCATGTGGTGGTTGGAAGGCGCTTGTCATAAGACCGAGTAATGGCCAGCAGGCGCTAGCCGATAGGTTTTCAGCGCTCTCAAGACCGAGCGCCGCCCGCGCGGCGCTCGATCTCAAGAACGCTAGAAAACCTGCGGCATGCGCCTGATGGCCATCCTCACAGATCAATAATGACTTCGTCGTAAAGCTGGTCCGGCGCCAAACGCTCGGTGTCGTGCAGGTGCGAGTCCTTGGCCAGTGCTTCGAGCAGGGTGCGCCGCGGTACTTCGGTGTTGCCGTCCTCGTCCTTGCTGCCGTACTGCTCGGGCAGTGTGGAGAGCACGCTGGTTAGGCGGCCGGGCTTGTCGGCGTTGCCTTTCTTGTGGAAATCGTCCCACAGGTTTTTCGGCGTCGCGTTGCGGCTGCCATGGTGACCGACCTTGTACAGGTCCACCGAGCCCAGCCGTTCGGCGACGCCGGGCTGGCTGAGGGCGTAGCGCCAATTCTCGATCTGCGCATCGCCAGGGAACAGCAGTTTCTTGTCGCCGATCTCGAACAGCAAGATCAGGCTGGTGTTGTTCATCGCCTTGTCCAGCGCGGTGACGATCGACATCCATTGCGTGCCGCGACTTTCGCGCACGCGCTGGGCGATCCAACGCGCCCGCCGTGGCAGCTTGCCGCCGGGGCTGTAGGGCGCCTCGGGAAACGGCGAGGTGCTGGCGCCGCGGCTGACCCGCTGGCCGAACAGCAGTTCGGGCTGGCGCAGCCAGTATTGCGGGTCGTCCTTGGCCTGGCGGCGGACTTCCGCGCTCTGTTCCACCGTCGGCGGGCCGAGGACCAGGGTGGTGACCCCCGGCAACACGTCGGCCAGCGGGTCGTCGGTGCCGTAGTGGGCGTAGGCGGCGCGGGCGCCAGGGCGATTGCCCATGTCAATGAGGTTCTTCACCGCGGCCTTGTTCTTGATGTTGTTCTCGCCGAGGAACCCCAGGCGCCGGGCCTGTTCCGGGCTGAGGCCCTTGGGCTGGCTTTTCAGGCGTTCGGTGAGGTTTTCGGCGAGCTGGTTCATGCCGTCCAGGGCCTGGGCATGGGCACTGGCCAGCGGAGCGGTGGCTTTTTCCGGGAGGTCGGGTTGCTCGGTCCAGGGTTGCAGGACCACGTCCGGCTCCAACGCGCGAATGATATCGCCCGGTCCCTGGCCATCCTTGCCGGGGGTAAAGCCGCTGATATGGTCGGCGTGGCGGTGGGTGGCGACCAGCGCCTGCAGCTTGCCGCCGCAACGGTCCTTGATGTCGTTGGCGATCTTGAGTATCTGCCCGGACTTGCTCACGCCCTTGGGCATGCTCACGGTGCCGAAGTCGATCAGTACATGGCGCTGGCTGTCGTCCGGGTAGACGAAGCGCAGCAGAAAACAATCGCCGAAACCCACCTGGTAGGCGAACAAATGCAGGCGGACCGGGCTCATGGCTGCACCTCCCCGGCGAGCGGCTGCATGGCCCGGGCCCGGTGGATGCGCACCAGGTCGGCGGCGGAGCCGGGCGCGGCGCCATTGCTCTCCGGACCGTACAGCCATTCCAGGCGCCGCACCTGCCAGCGAGCATCGGTCAGCGGCCGGTCGATGTGGTACTTGATGCGCCCGTACTGATCGAAAATCAGCGTGCCGGCGCCATACACGGTCATCGCGTCGGTGGTCGCCATCCACGCCGGACGCGGTTCCTTGAACACCGCCTTGAACTCGGCGCCGAACAGATTGACCCGGCTGGTGTACTCGCAGACCGTCTCGCGCAGGATAAAGCCGTCCGGGCCGAAGCGCAGGCTGGGGCGGACCGAGGTCACCTCGGTGTAGGCGTCGGTGTCGATGTGCAGGGTTTCGCGGTTTTCCCAGATGAAGCGGAACACCTCTTCGGAGTCGCGCAGCATCGAGTCGAAGTGGCTGCTGCGGTACTGGATCTTTTCGTTGTCGGCGAAGGTCAGCCAGCAGCCATCGGCATCGGTGCGCCCGGCGGGCACCTGGATGCCGTAGGCGGCGAAGGTGTCGCGGATGATCTGCCGGTAGCTGTAGCGCGAATCGTCCGGCGCCACTTCGGCGTCCACGGTGAGCAGCGCGGCCAGGTAGTGACCGAATTCCAGGTCCAGCGGCGGCGAGTAATCGAGTGCGCGGATGGCGATGGTCAGCAACTGGTCGGCGGCCTTGGCGCCTTCGTCGATGACCGCGTCGAGGTTGTAGCGGTTGTTGCCGAAGGTGCCGAGGGATTTGCGCCGCGCCACCCACAGCTCCAGCATGCTGCGCAGCATGGCCGCGGCGAAGATTTCACCGCGGCTGTGGGGCTCGGCGTAGTCGGGGTTGTCGAGGTAGTCAGTGGACGGGCGCAGTTGCACCGAACGGCGCAGCGGGTTGGCGCGCAGGCCGGTCATGGCCTGGCCGAACTGCTCGCCGAGGCCGAACAGCAGGGTGTCGGCCAGGGCGTCGATCTCCAGGGCGTCGCCGTCGATCAGGCGCACGCCGTCCTGTTGCTGGATGTCCACGCCGCGATAGCGGGTCAGGGCGAACTCGATCACCTCGCGCAGGGAAAACACCGAGAGCAGCGCCACCACATCGGCGAAGCCTTCATGAAAAGCCGCCTGGTCCGGGCCCGAGGCGTTCATGAAGCCGGCACGCAGGCCGTCGAGGATGGCGTGGGTCGCCTCGTGGGCAACGATGTCGTGGGAGAGGGCGGTGAACACCCAGTCCTCGCCGTCCTGGAAGTAGCCGAACATCAGCGCGCGGTCGTCCCGCGAGTAAAAGGCATTCGCCTCGACGAAGGCGTGGGGGACGATGTGCAATTGGTGCCCGTCGAAGCCCCAGGCAATCCGTCGGCCCAGCGCCAGTTCGAAGCGCGACAGGGTGCGCATGACCACCGCGTAGACCTGCTGGCAGTGAAAGCGCGGGTCTGCCAGCACGCCGGCCTGCGGCGGATCGAAGGGGTCAACGGCCTTGTCGCCTGGCGCCTGCTGGTAGGTGTGCGGGGTGTACAGGCGGTTGGCCGAGGCGTCGAAGTCGATCACCTTGACCCGGTAGCCGGTGGGCCCGTCCGCCAGCGACTCCAGCGGCACGCTGACCTTGGCGAACAGCGGCGTGCCGTCCGGGCTGGCCACCGCCGGGTCCTGGGCGAGGATGGTGAAGGGCTGGGTATTCGCTTTCGCCGCCATGGTTGCAGTTTCCCCTGTTCAATCCGTCGAAATGGGTGTGTTGCCGGTATCAGCCCTGGGCGAAGTTGCGCAAGGTATCGCCCTCCATTCGGTAGCGCACCCATTCGTCCTGGGGTTGCGCGCCGATGGAAAGGTAGAAATCGATGGCCGGCTGGTTCCAGTCGAGCACGCTCCACTCCAGCCGACCGCAGTCGTTGGCGCAGGCCACCTGGGCCAGGTGACGCAGGAGCAATTTGCCGGCGCCGGTGCCACGGGATTGCGGCGTGACGTAGAGGTCTTCGAGGTAAATGCCGTTTTTGCCGAGCCAGGTGGAGTAGCTGAAGAAGTACACGGCATAACCGATGGCCTGGCCGTCACGCTCGCAGATCAATCCCTTGGCGGTGCTGTCCGGGCTGAACAGGCTGCGCTGGATGTCCTCGACGCTGGCGATCACTTCATGGCGGGCGCGCTCGTACTCGGCCAGTTCAGTGATGAAGGTGAGGATTTGCCCGGCGTCTTCAGGCTGGGCGGGGCGGATGTGCAACGACATGAAAGGCATTCCGATGAAAAAGGTGCCGACATCGTAGTCCACTTTACCGGCGGCCGTCAGAGGGTGGCGGGTGGGACAGTGAAGTGTATCTGCGCAATAACGCAAAACTGTACCGCTGTGGGCGCACGGTTTCCCGGTAGGGTTTTACCTACAACGCCAAGGGGCGCGACGCCCCGATAATCAGGTACACCGCCATGCTGCTCACGTCCCTCAATCTGCTTTCAGCCTTCGTGCTGTTTGCCTTCGTTTCTTCGATCACACCCGGCCCGAACAACACCATGCTGCTGGCGTCGGGGGTGAACTTCGGCGTGCGTCGGACCATTCCCCATGCGCTGGGGGTGAGCATCGGTTTCATGGTGATGGTGCTTGGCGTCGGGCTCGGCCTGGGCGAGGTGTTCAAGCTCTACCCGATGGCCTACACCGTGCTGCGCTACGCCGGGGCCGCGTACCTGTTGTACCTGGCGTGGAAGATCGCCACCTCCGGGCCGATGTCGGCGAGCGATCCGCAAAACCGCAAGCCGCTGGGCTTCTGGGGCGCGGCCGCGTTCCAGTGGGTCAACCCCAAGGCCTGGGTGATGGCGGTCGGCGCGATCACCACCTACACGCCGGCCCAGGGCTACCTGTTCAACGTCGTGGTCATCGCTGCGGTGTTCTGCCTGGTCAACCTGCCGGCGGTGTGTGTCTGGGTGATGTTTGGCAGTGCATTACGGCGCTTCTTGCAGGATCCGCGTTGGCTTCGGCTGTTTAACCTGCTAATGGCAGCGCTGTTGGTGCTATCTCTGTATCCGCTGCTGTTTGTAGAATCGGGCTTTTCCTGATTCTGCTGCGAGCCCCGATGGAACTGATCCCCTGGTCGCATGATTGCGCCGAACACTTCACCCTGCGCGGCTGGCGTTCACCCGCCAGCGGCAGGCCGCTGCTGCACTTCATTCATGGCAACGGCTTCTGCACCCTGGCGTACCAGCCGCTGCTGGAACGCCTCGCGGTGCACTTCGATCTCTGGCTCAGCGATGTTCAAGGCCATGGCGACAGCGATCACGGTGGCGCCTTTGTCGGCTGGAACCGCAGCGCCGAACTGGCGCTGGAAGCCTTTCACGCCGGGCGCGGTGTCTACGGCGATGTGCCGATGTTCGCGGTGGGCCACAGTTTCGGCGGTGTGCTGACCGGATTGATGCTGGCCCGCGAGCCGCACCTGTTCCGCCGCGCGGTGCTGCTCGACCCGGTGGTGTTCAGCCGCTCGATGATCGGCGTGATGGGCGTGGCCAGCCTGTTCGGCATGCACCGCCGTCATGGCCTGGCCCGCAAGGCCGCGACCCGCCGCAGTTTCTGGCCGGACCGCCAGGCCGCCCACGACTCGCTGCAAGGCCGCGGCATCTTCAAAGGCTGGAACGAAGCGGCGCTGCAGGCCTATGTCGATCACGCCATCGGCGACTGCGGCGAAGGCGTGGTGCTCAAGTGCCGGCCCAGCCGCGAGGTGGAAATCTTCAGCTCCTTCCCGCAACGGATGTGGGCCTCGCTCACCAGCATCGCGGTCCCGACCCTGGTGCTCTACGGCGAGCAGACCTATCCCTTCGTGCCCTTGTCGTTGGCGCGCTGGGCACGCCTGAACCGCAAGGTCGAACCGCGCAAGGTGGCGGGCGGGCACTGCTTCATGCAGGAAGACCCGCAAGAAAGCGCTGCGCAGATCGAAGCCTGGGTGCTGGAAGCACTGACCGCCGACCAGGTGAAATCCGCTTGATTGTTCCACTAATGGAACGGTGCGGGCGTTTTTAGCCCTCTACCGCCTTTTTCGTTGCATGGGTATTGTGTGTCCCATGCAACGAGGAGGTTTTCAATGAAGAAGATTCAAGGCGTTTACCAAAGCCCGGCGGCCCATTGGGTCGGTGACGGTTTTTCGGTGCGCAGTCTGTTTACCTACGACAACCTGGCCCGCCATATCAGCCCGTTCCTGCTGCTGGATTACGCGGCACCCTATCACTTCAGCCCCACCAGCAGCCGCCGTGGCGTCGGCCAGCATCCGCACCGCGGCTTTGAAACCGTGACTATCGTCTATCAGGGCGAACTGGAGCACCGCGATTCCACTGGTGCCGGTGGCCTGATCGGCCCGGGCGACGTGCAGTGGATGACTGCCGCAGGCGGGATCATCCATGAAGAGTTCCACGCGCCATCGTTCGCCCGTTCCGGCGGGGTGATGGAAATGGTCCAGCTCTGGGTCAACCTGCCGGCCCGCGACAAATCCGCGCCTGCCGGTTACCAGACCCTTCTCGCTGCCGACATCCCGCGAGTCGAACTGCCTGCCGACGCCGGCAGCCTGCGCGTGATCGCCGGTGATTACCTTGGCCACCAAGGCCCGGCGCGGACCTTCACGCCCATGGACGTCTGGGACCTGCAAGTGCAGGCGGGCAAGTCCGTCAGCTTGTCCACGCAGCAGGGCTACAACGCGGCGCTGGTGGTGTTGGCCGGCAGTGTCAGGGTCAACGGCCAGCAGGACGTGGGCAAGGCGCAACTGGTGTTGTTCGAGCGCGACGGTGCGCAGGTGCAACTGCAAGCCAGCAGCGACAGCAAAGTGCTCTGGCTCAGCGGCGAGCCGCTGGACGAACCCATCGTCGGCTACGGGCCGTTCGTGATGAACAGCCAGGCAGAAATCGCCGAAGCGTTCGATGATTTTCACGCCGGCCGTTTCGGCCAGATGGGCGCCGAGGGGTGATCCGACAACCTTTCGTCTGATGGGCCGTCACCTCGCCTGAACCCGGCAGCGTGCGCGCCGCTCCTTAAGTCATGGCCTACGGGTCTGGCTGGTGACAGCCATGTGCGGGTTCAATGAGGGAAGGGCTGATCCATGGCTTTTTCAATTTGAACCTGCTGCCGGGCAGGCCTAACGTGGGCGATAGCCTTGACGATCAGAGGGTTTGACGATGCCAATGCATGGAGTGTGCGATCTTGAATTGCGGCAGTTGATAGAGGGCGCTTTCCTTCCGGACCACTGCGAGGTGCGCTGTGGTGACGGGATGTCGCTGACCCTGTATTTCCCTGCCGATGCAAAACGCCAGGCGATGGTGGTCGGCGATATCCAGCTAAACAGCCTGCCCGATTGCCGGGCGCTGGCTGATTTGGTGATGAAAGTGCGTCAGCAGCGTGAGTTGCACAGCCATGGGCGGTTGGACGTGCCGCATCTGATGGCTGGGCGTTGAGAACCGTACAGACCCTTGCGGCAGTATCGTTGGCTTGCCAGCGATAAGCATGGGTATCTACACATCTCACAGGTAAGTAAAAAGCTTCAGGCCACTTGCCATCCTGTGGGAGCGGATTCATCCGCGAAGGGCCGCAAAGCGGCCCTAAATCCATCCAGCACCTTGTTTCTAGCTGGTCCGAATCTTACATTCAGGCATCCTGAGGTCGAAAGAAATACCGAACATAGACGGCCACCTCGTGCGGGATGGTTTTGGGGCCGCTTTGCGGCCCTTCGCGGATGAATCCGCTCCCACAGGATGGCAAGTGGCTGACGTTTGCGGTCATCTGAGAGATGTGTAGATACCTATGCAGCGATAGCCCGCTCAGACAGCGCTAATCTACCCTGCCTTGCGCAACGTAAAATTGATCCGCCGCGCCCCGAGCAGCGGATGCACGCCGTCCTTGAGCGGCAATATCCCGTGAAAGCGCAACCGATCCTCACCACCCCACACCATCACATCCCCGTGCTGCAGCCCGATCCGCTGGGTACGGTCAGCCCGTTCGTGGCCGCCAAACAGAAAGGTCGCCGGCAACCCCAGTGACACCGACACGATCGGCTGGCTGAAGTCCCGCTCGTTGCGGTCCTGATGCAGGGTCAGGCGATTGCCGGGCAGGTAGCTGTTGACCAGGCAGGCATCCGGGGTGAAGTCGGCGAATCCGGCCTTGCTCGCGGCCTCCCGCGCGAGTTCCAGAAACACCGAAGGCAATGCCGGCCACGGCTCTCCGCTCAGCGGATCAAGCGGGCTGTAGCGATAGCCGCGCTGGTCGCTGATCCAGCCCAGTTCGCCGCAATTGGTCACCCGCACCGAGATGGTCCGGCCACCCGGCGTGGTCATGTTGCGAAACGGCGCGGCATGCACCACCCGGCGCAAGGCGGGTAGCAGGTGTTCCACGCGTTCCAGGGCGAAACCGGGCAGCACCACCGTCTGTTGGCCGACCCACTGCGGCTCGCGGCGCTGTGGCGAATCGAACAGCGCAAGTTCTGTCTGCATGCTCAAACACGCTCTGGGGGAAATCTGGCCGCCAGTATGAACCGGCGCGTGCAGGGTTGTCGGCTCACGCGACCGAACGGCGCTCGACGCCAGGCAGATCAGCATCAGGGCAGTGGCTGAGGAGGAAGTCGCGCAGCGTGTCGATGCTGTCCTGCCAGGCGCTGCCCGTCGGCCAGACCAGGTAATAGGCATCGCCGGTCGCCACCGCCCGAGGGAACGGCAACGCCAGCCGGCCATCGCGCAGATGGGCGCCGATCAACGCCAGATCGCCGACAGACAACCCATGTCCAGCCATCGCCGCAGCCATGCCCTGGTCGAGCGTGTCGAAGCAGATGCCGCGCATCAGGTCGATATCCGCCTCCAGCCCGCTGCCGCGCAGCCAGCGTTGCCAGTCGCGGCGGTCGCTGGACGGGTGCACCAGCGCAGCGCTGCTCAGACGCTGTGCATCCCACGGCGTTTGGCCCAGCAGCGACGGCGCGCAGATCGGAATCAGCCACTCTTCGAACAGCTTGCAACTCTGCACCTGCTCACCGAAATGGCCGTTGCCCAGCAGCACTGCGCAGTCATAGGGCTCACTGGAAAAATCCACGGCGTCCTGGTCCATCCACACGCTGGCCAGTTGCACGGCGACATGTTGCGGGTCTTGTCGGAAATGCTCCAGGCAGCTCAGCAGCCAGTGCATGGTCAGGGTCGACGGGGCTTTCAGACGCAATTGCCGACGCGCCCCGCGAAACGGCTGGCAGGCTTGTTCGATCAGGGTGAAGCCGGCGTTGAGCTGCCGGGCCAGGCGCTGCCCAGCGTCGGTCAGGCGCAGGCGCGGGCCGTGGCGTTCGAACAGGCGGCAGCCCAGGTGGCTTTCCAGGCTGCGGATGTGCCGGCTGATGGCGCTTTGGGTCAAGGCCAGTTCATCGGCGGCGCGGGTGAAGGAGCAGGAGCGGGCGGCGACCTCGAAGGCGCGCAGGGCATACAGCGGGGGCAGGCGGTCAGCCATGGCAAAGGCTCATGATGAGTTTGACTCATAGTAGGCCAGCGCTTTTTGCGTTTTTCAAGGCAGCGCGATCTGCCCAGAATGCGCGGATTCAACGCTACGAGAGCCAGACATGAACACACCGCTGCTGATCGCCTACCTGGGCACTGTCATCCTGTTGATCGCGACGCCGGGCCCGGTGGTGCTGGTGGTGGTGGAAACCAGTAGCCGCGCCGGCACCGCCACGGCGGTGAAAACCGCGTTGGGCGCCAACGCCGCATCGTTGATTCTGGTCGCGGCTGCCGCCGCAGTGCTGGCCGGCAGCCTGGCGATCAGCCCGCAATTGCTCCAATGGGGCGGCCTGCTGGGTTGCCTGTTTATCGGCTGGCTGGGTTTAAGCGGCTTGCGCGATTCCGCCAGCACCGAGACGGGCGTGGCCCCGCGCGCCAGCGGCTGGTGGCAAGGCTTCGTGATCGGTATCTCCAACCCCAAGGACATTCTGTTTTTCGTGGCCCTGTTCCCGCAGTTCATCCCGGTGACCGAATCGTTCGGCACCAGCATCGGGTTGTTGGCACTGCTGTGGCTGATCGTGGACCTGAGCATTCTGGCGCTGTACATCGGCCTGATGCGGCACAGCCTGGCGCAGCGTTACCGGGCGTCGGTATCACGGGTATCGGCGGGATTGCTGTTGCTGGTGGCGATGGTGGGCGCGGGGTATTGGCTGACGGTGCTGCTGGGCTGACGGGGCGCAATGCAGGGTGATTGCGCCCGGAGGGAGGGAATCAGGCGCTGGCCCGGCTGGGCGACTGGGCCTGTTGCAGCATCAGGTTCAGGCGGGCGACCTGCTCCTTGAGTTGGTCACGTTCCTGCTTCAGACGTTGCAGTTCGTCACGGCGAACCTGGACGTAAAGCGTCTGGGGTGGGCTTGCCGGCATCAGGGTTTGCATTGCGCACCTCGCAAATGGGTTGTCACAGAACTGAAGCGTAGACGCTTGACGGGGCGCGATTCTGAATTCTTTTTCCGCCGGGTGGAACTTTTTTGTTTGTCGCTGTCGTGCCGTTCGTCGTGAAACCATCCTCCGGTCGTCTGGACTAACCTTGTGCACCTGATGAGGCATTTCTTCCTTTCGAACGGAGCGTCGGCACATGCAACTGGGAATCGTGGGGCTGGGCCGCATGGGCGGTAATATCGCAAGGCGCCTGATGCGCAATGGCCATCAACTGGTGGTGAACGACCGCAATCAGGCGGCAATCGACACCTTGGTGGCGGAGGGCGCGCTAGGCGCGCCGGACCTGCCGGCGCTGGTGGCGCAACTGGGCAAGCCGCGGGCGGTGTGGGTGATGTTGCCGGCAGGCGCCCCGACCGAAGAGACCATCGCGCAACTGGCCGACCTGCTGGAGGCGGGCGACGCGATCATCGATGGCGGCAACACCTTCTACAAGGACGATATCCGCCGCGCCGGCGAGCTGAGCGCGCGTGGCCTGCACTATGTGGATGTCGGCACCTCAGGCGGGGTCTGGGGGCTGGAGCGCGGCTACTGCATGATGATCGGCGGCGAGCAGGCGGTCATCGAACACCTTGACCCGCTGTTCGCCAGCCTTGCTCCCGGTGTGGGCGACATCCCGCGCACCCGCGGTCGCAGCGGCCCGACCGGTCGTGCCGAACAGGGCTACATCCATGCGGGACCGGCCGGCTCCGGGCATTTCGTCAAGATGGTTCACAACGGCATCGAGTACGGCCTGATGCAGGCTTACGCCGAAGGCTTCGACATCCTGCGCGGCAAGGCCGGCGAGGAACTGCCCCCCGAGCAGCGCTATCAACTGGACCTGGCCGAGATCGCCGAGGTCTGGCGGCGCGGCAGCGTGGTCACCTCCTGGCTGCTCGACCTGACCGCTGATGCGCTGGCGGCCGATCCGCAGTTGAGCCATTACAGCGGCGCGGTGGACGACAGCGGTGAAGGCCGCTGGACCATCGATGCGGCGGTGGAGCAGGCGGTGCCGGTGCCGGTGTTGTCCAGCGCGCTGTTCGCCCGCTTCCGCTCGCGACAGCAGCAGGGCACCTATGGCGATCGCCTGCTGTCGGCGATGCGCTTCGGGTTTGGCGGGCATGTCGAGCGTTCCGAATGAATGAATACAACGTCGAAACCGCTCCACCTTGCACCCTGTTCCTGTTTGGCGCCAATGGCGATCTGGTCAAGCGCCTGTTGATGCCGGCCCTGTACAACCTCAGCCGCGACGGCCTGCTGGACCGCAATCTGCGCATCGTCGGCGTCGACCACAATGCCGCCACCGGCGCTGAATTCGCCGCCCGCCTGGAAGCCTTCATGCACGAACGCGACAAGGCGGCGGGCGAGGGCGCGCAGTGCCTCGACCCGAAACGCTGGGCCAAGCTGGCAAAACGCATTGATTACCTGACTGGGGATTTTCTCGACGACGCCACCTACCAGGGCATCGCCAAACATATCGACAAGTCGCGCAATGGCAACGCGATCTTCTACCTGGCGACCTCGCCACGCTTTTTCGCCGATGTGGTGCAGCGCCTCGGCGCCGCCGGGCTGCTGGACGAGCGCGACGGGTTTCGCCGGGTGGTGATCGAAAAGCCGTTCGGCTCGGACCTCGCCAGTGCAGAAATGCTCAATGCCCGCCTGCTCAGCGTGATGAACGAAAAGCAGATCTACCGGATCGACCATTACCTGGGCAAGGAGACAGTGCAGAACATCCTCGTCAGCCGTTTTTCCAACGGTCTGTTCGAAGCGTTCTGGAACAACCACTACATCGACCATGTGCAGATCACCGCGGCGGAAACCGTCGGCGTGGAAGAGCGCGGCGGTTTCTATGACGGCACCGGCGCCTTGCGCGACATGGTGCCCAATCACCTGTTCCAGTTGCTGGCGATGGTCGCGATGGAGCCGCCGGCCGCGTTTGGCGCCGATGCGGTGCGCAGCGAAAAGGCCAAGGTCATCGGCGCGATCCGGCCCTGGTCGAAAGCCATGGCCCTGAAAAACTCGGTGCGCGGGCAGTACAGCGCCGGCAAGCTCGGGCGCAAGAAGCTCAAGGGCTATCGCCAGGAGCCGCGAGTCGAGGCGGATAGCCAGACCGAAACCTATGTGGCCCTCAAGGTAATGATCGACAACTGGCGCTGGGTCGGTGTGCCGTTCTACCTGCGCACCGGTAAGCGCATGAGCGTGCGCGACACCGAGATTGCCATCTGCTTCAAGCCGGCGCCTTACGCGCAGTTCCGCGACAGCGATGCCGAACGGCCCAAGCCCAACTACCTGAAGATCCAGATCCAGCCCAACGAGGGCATGTGGTTCGACCTGCAGGCGAAGCGTCCCGGGCCTGCGCTGGCGATGGAGAATGTCGAGCTGGGCTTTGCCTACAAGGATTTCTTCAAGATGCGCCCGGCGACCGGCTACGAGACCTTGATCTATGACTGCCTGATCGGCGACCAGACCCTGTTCCAGCGCGCCGACAACATCGAGAACGGCTGGCGGGCGGTGCAGCCGTTTCTGGATGCCTGGAAGGACGGCGGCGAGGTTCATGAATACCCGGCGGGTGAGGATGGACCTGCGGCGGGGGATGAGTTGCTTGGGCGGGATCGGAGAAGTTGGCATCGGCTTGGGTGAGCATGGGTATCTACGCATCTGGTGGGAAGGGACGCAGAACCGGTGGGAGCGGATGAATCCGCTCCCACCGGTTCCGCGCCGCGTGCGAGATGTGTAGATACCTGCAGCGGCAAGGCCCGTTGTATCACCTGACCCTTCACTCAGAAAACCATCCAAACGGATGCCTGGCCTAGCCGTCAGTATTTTCCCGCATAGCCCGTAACACGCGGGCTACAGCCATTCCTTGACGCCATTTATTCGCCGCCAATGGCAACTGGCTATATTGTTTCGGATGCGGCATCTTAGAAAAAAAGCGAGCGCGATCGGGCTTTTTGCAATCCTCCACGAGAGGCCATCGCGTTTCATTTTTCACGTATCCGTTGAAGGGTTTCGCATGGACGCCGTCTTGGCAAAGTCAGGGAATTGCACGCCATGAGCCGGCCGGGTGGACTGCAACAGGTCCTGGACGACAGCAACGGGCGGTATCCGGGCAAGGCGGCGATCATCTACGCCGGCGAGACCTACACCTACGCTCAAGTCGAAGACGCCAGCCAGCGACTGGCCGGCGGGCTGTTGGGCGTCGGTCTGCGCACCCAGGACCGGGTGCTGTTGTGCCTCGGCAACCGCATCGAGACGGTCTGCGCCTTTTGGGGCGTGCTCAAGGCTGGCGGCGTGGTGGTCAATGTCGAGCCGCAGATCAGCGCCAGTCACCTCGACTACATCCTGCGCGACTGTGAAGCCACGGTACTGATCACCACCTGCGCGACCCTTGCCGGCCTGCCGTCGAGCATCGCCGGGCTGCCGCACCTGCGCAGCATCGTCCTGCTCGACGGCGAGCCGGATGCCAAGGCCACCCGCACCTTCGAAAGCCTGCTCGGCCAGGAAGCCTGGTGCGCCTCGGCGATGCCGCCGCAGGAGCAGGACCTGGCGACGATTTTCTACTCCGAGGACACCCCGGGCCTGCCCCGCGGCGTGATGGTCACCCACCGCAACATGCTTGCGGCGCTCGGTTCATTGCGGCGCAACCTGGCGTATCAGTTCAGCGACAACGTTCTGTGCTGCCTGCCGCTGTCCTCGGACTACGGTTTGTACCAGATGCTGATGGCGCTCGACGCGGGCGCCACCCTGGTACTGGAGAAAACCTTTGCCTGGCCGATAAACCTGGTTGAAAGCATCGAACGTCATGAAGTCAGCGTGGTGCCCTTTGTCGCCAACACGCTGATGCAGTTGCACGAGTATGCGGTTCGCCGCGGTCTGTGCTTTCCCGCAGTGCGGCTGGTGACCAACGGGGGTACCGGGCTGCGTCGGCGTCAGGTTGCGCGGATCGGCACGCTGTTTCCCACGGCGCAGATCTGCACGTTGTACGGGCTGCCGGAGTGCAAATGCTGCGCTTACCTGCCCGCCGAAGACGTCCACGGCAAGCCGGGCAGCCTGGGTATTCCGGTGCCCGACACCGAGGTCTGGCTGATCGACGAGGAGGGCCGCGACATTCTCCAGCCGGACCGCATGGGCCAACTGGTGATCCGCAGCCCGTCGATGATGCCGGGCTACTGGCGCAACCCGGTGGTTACGGCGCAGCGGCTCAAGCCGGGCGTCGAGCCGGGCGAGACCGTGCTGCACACCGGTGACCTGTGCAGCCGTGACGAGGATGGTTACCTGTATTACCACGGCGCGATCCAGCGCCTGGCGACCTGCGACGGCGTGCGGGTCAATCCAGTCGAGGTAGAAAGTTTTCTGCATGCCCTGGAGGGCGTGCAGGACGCCGCGGTGGTGGGCATTGCCGACCCCGTGGCCGGCGAGCGGTTGTGGGCCTTCGTGGTGCCGGACAGCAACGGGCCGCCGAGCCCCGGCGAAGTACTGGAGCGATGCCGGACCGGATTGACGGCCTGGCAGGTGCCGCAGGGGGTCACGTTCAGAAACGTGCTGCCCAGCACCGGTAGTGGTCGGGTGGACTTCACCCTGTTGCAACAATGGGCACGTAACGAACAGATGCAGGGAGATGGACCATGACAGCCGCCGAAACAACACTGGAGGAACCGAGCTTTGACTTTGACAGCATGCTCTGTTTTCGCCCTGTATTCCACCGCCAACGCCCTGATCCGCGACTACGGCGAACCGCTGCGCCGACACGGCGTGACCTACCCGCAGTTGTTGGTGCTGATCGGCCTGTGGGGCGAGGACGACCTGTCCATCAGCGCCTTGAGCGCGGTGACCCTGTTCGACCTCGGCACCCTGACGCCGATCATCCGCCGCCTGAGCGATGCCGGCTTTATCACGGTCTACCTGGATCCGGGCGACCGTCGTCGGCGCAAGGTGCTGCTCACTGACAAGGGGCGTGCGCTGAGAGTCGAGGCGGCGCGGCTGTTCGACAGCATGCAGGGCAAGTTGGCGCTGGAACCCCAGAACGTCAAACACGTGCTCGACGCCTGCCTGCATATCCGCTCACGGCTACGTTGAAGCGGATCCGTCGAGGTGCTGCGGCGTATTGAAATTGGCCAGCCGCGGATCGTCCTCGGCACAGTCCAGGGCCACTAGCGGCCCGCTGCGCAACACCCGCAACAAACTGCGCTCACCGGCATTCCAGGCGTCTGCCAGGGAGGCGCGCAAGGCCCGTGGAATAACGCTGAACATCGGCTGCCACTGACCGGCCTGGCGCACCATCACCGGCGTGTTGTGCGTCGCGGCGAGGGTCAGCATCGACGTCAGCAACCCATCGTCCACTTGCGGCGCATCGCAGGCCAGCACCAACAACCACTCATGACGGGCCACCGCGAGCCCGACCAGAACGCCGGCCAGCGGGCCGGGAAAATTCGGCTCGTCGTCGTGGACCAGGGTGTCGGCGTACAGGCGGTAAGTGTCGGCGTTGCGGTTGCAGGAGATGATCAGGTCATCGCTGAGGGGGCGCACCACCGCGTGCAGGTGGGCAACCAGCGGCGTGCCGCGCCAGGGCAGCAAGCCCTTGTCCTGACCGCCCATGCGCTGGCCGCGACCACCGGCCAGGATCAGGATCGAACAGGGCGGAAGAGGGGCGGCGCTCATTGCGAAGTGTTTCCGTCGGACAGGGTCCGCCACCTTCCCATGAGCGCCGCCGGGCTGTCCATCAGCTTTCGCTGACGCTGGCCGACGCAGCCTCGGCCTTGTTGCGGCGATAGCCGGTCAGGCG
The DNA here is from genome assembly GCF_903166565.1 of Pseudomonas sp. Marseille-P9899. Lineage (NCBI taxonomy): Bacteria > Pseudomonadati > Pseudomonadota > Gammaproteobacteria > Pseudomonadales > Pseudomonadaceae > Pseudomonas > Pseudomonas sp. Marseille-P9899. Next base: position 1,597,175 of record NZ_CAESCG010000001.1, on the reverse strand, counting down.
CATCACCACCACGAAGAACACCGGCACGAACACGATCGCGAGCGTGGCGCTGAGCATCCCGCCGACCACCCCGGTGCCGATTGCCTGCTGGCTGGCCGAGCTGGCGCCGGTGGCGATCGCCAGCGGCACCACGCCGAGGATGAACGCCAGCGAGGTCATCACGATCGGCCGCAGACGCAGGCGCGCGGCCTGCACCGTGGCGTCCACCAGGTCGTGGCCCTGGTCCACCAGGCTCTTGGCGAACTCGATGATCAGGATGGCGTTCTTCGCCGACAGGCCGATCAGGGTAATCAGGCCGACCTTGAAGAACACATCGTTGGGCAGTCCGCGCAGGGTCACCGCCAGCACCGCACCGAGAATCCCCAGCGGCACCACCAGCAGCACCGAGGTTGGGATCGACCAGCTTTCATACAGCGCCGCCAGGCAGAGGAACACCACCAGCAACGACAGGCCCATCAACAATGGCGCCTGACTGCCAGACAACCGCTCCTGCAGCGACAGCCCGGTCCATTCCAGGCCGAAGCCCAGCGGCAACTCCGCCACCAGCCGTTCGACCTCGGCCATGGCCGCGCCGGAGCTGTAACCCGGCGCCGGCTCGCCGCTGACGGCGATGGCCGGATAGCCGTTGTAGCGGGTCAGTTGCACCGGCCCGGAGACCCATTGGGCGCGGGCGAAGGCGGCCAGCGGGACCATCTTGCCGCTGCTGTTGCGCACATGGATCTTCAGCAGGTCTTCGACCTGGCTGCGGCGGTCGCCTTCGGCCTGCACCACCACCCGCTGCATGCGGCCCTGGTTGGGGAAGTCGTTGACGTAGCTGGAACCCACCGCGGTGTTCAGCACGGTGCCGATATCGGCGAAGGACACGCCCAGTGCGTTGGCCTGTTTGCGGTCGATCTCCAGTTGCACCTGCGGGCTTTCGGCCAGGGCGCTTTCACGCACGTTGACCAGCACCGGGCTCTTTTCCGCGGCGGCGAGCAACTGGTCGCGGGCGGCCATCAAGCGGTTGTAGCCCAGGCCACCACGGTCCTGCAGACGGAACTCGAAGCCGGTGGAGGTGCCCAGGCCGTCCACCGGAGGCGGCAACACGGAAAAGGCGATGGCGTTCTTGAACTGGCTGAAGGCGATGGTCGCACGCTCGGCAATGGCCGCGGCGGCATCGTTGGCGCTGCGCTCGGACCAGTCCTTGAGCGTGGTGAATACCAGCGCGGCGTTCTGGCCGTTGCCCGAGAAGCTGAAACCGAGGATCACCGTGGTGTCGCCGACACCCGGTTCGGCGGCGTTGTGCGCCTCGATCTGCGCCGCCACCTGCTCGGTGCGCTCGCGGCTGGCGCCGGGCGGCAACTGCACGTCGGTGATGGTGTAGCCCTGGTCCTCGGTGGGCAGGAACGACGACGGCAACTGGCTGAAACTCATCACCAGCACGCCCAGCAGCACGGCATACAGCAGCAGGTAACGACCGCTGCGGGCGATGGCGCTGACCACCCAGCGCTGGTAGCCGTTGCTCATCGACTCGAAACGTCGGTTGAACCAGCCATACAGACCGCGGCGTTCGTGGTGTTCGCCCTTGGCCACCGGCTTGAGCAGGGTGGCGCACAGGGCCGGGGTCAGGCTCAGGGCGAGGAAGGCCGAGAACAGGATCGACACCGCCATGGACATGGAGAACTGCTGGTAGATCACCCCCACCGATCCGCTCATGAAGGCCATCGGCAGGAACACCGCCACCAGCACCAGGGTGATGCCGATGATCGCGCCGCTGATCTGACCCATGGCTTTCCTGGTCGCCTCACGCGGCGGCAGGCCTTCTTCCATCATGATCCGCTCGACGTTCTCCACCACCACGATGGCGTCGTCCACCAGAATGCCGATAGCCAGCACCATGCCGAACAGGGTCAGTACGTTGATCGAGAAACCCAACGCCAGCATGGTCGCGAAGGTGCCCATCAGCGCCACCGGCACCACCAGCGTCGGGATCAGCGTGTAGCGGATGTTCTGCAGGAACAGCAGCATCACCAGGAACACCAGCACCATGGCTTCGCCAAGGGTGTTGATCACCTGGGTGATCGAGACCTTGACGAAGGGCGAGGTGTCGTAGGGGATCGACCAGGTTGCGCCTGGCGGGAAGTAGCGCGACAGCTCTTCCATCTTCGCCCGCACCAGGTCGGCGGTCTGCATGGCGTTGGCGCCGGGCGCCAGTTGCACACTGAAAGCGGTGGCCGGCTTGCCGTTGAGGCGGGTGCCGTATTGATACTCCTGGCTGCCGATCTCGACCCGGGCGACATCGCCGATGGTCACGCTGGAGCCGTCCTGATTAGCGCGCAGGACGATGGCAGCGAACTCTTCCGGGCTCGACAACTGGCCCTTGACCAGCACGTTGGCGGTGATTTCCTGGCCCGAGCGCCCCGGCAGGTCGCCGATGCTGCCCGGCGCGACCTGGGCGTTCTGCCCGGCGATGGCGGTGTTGACGTCCTCGGGCGTCAGGTTGAAGCCGATCAGTTTCTGCGGGTCGATCCAGATCCGCATGGCCCGCTCGGAGCCATACAACTGCGCCTTGCCGACACCCGGAAGACGACGGATTTCGTTCATCACGCTGCGCGCGAGGAAGTCGCTCAGAGCGGTTTCGTCGAGGCGATCGTCGTCAGCGGTGAGGGTCACCAGCATCAGGAAACCGGTGGACACCTTTTCCACCTGCAGGCCCTGCTGGGTGACGGCTCGCGGCAGGCGCGACTCGACAATCTTCAGGCGGTTCTGCACATCGACCTGGGCCAGTTCCGGGTTGGTGCCGGGCTCGAAGGTGGCGGTGATGGTGGCGCTGCCGAGGCTGCTCTGCGACTGGAAGTACAGCAGGTGGTCGGCGCCATTGAGCTCCTGCTCGATCAGGCTGACCACGCTTTCATCCATGGTCTGCGCCGAGGCGCCGGGGTAGACGGCGTAGATTTCCACCTGTGGCGGTGCCACGTTGGGGTACTGGGCCACTGGCAACTTGGGCAGCGCCAAGGCGCCGGCCAGCAGGATAAACAACGCGACCACCCAGGCGAACACCGGGCGATCAATGAAAAACTGCGGCATGGATCAGGCCCTCACTGGCCGGTGGTCTGGACGATGGGTTGGTCGCCCGCGGCGCTTGCGGTGATCTGTACCGGGTCGCCGGCTTTGACGTGCTGCAAGCCCTCGGTCACCACGCGGTCGCCGGGGGACAGGCCGTCGCTGACGATCCAGCGGTTGTTCTGTGCGCTGCCCAAGGTCACCGCGCGTTCAGTGATGCGTTGTTCGGCGTCCACCAGCAACACCCGCGGCTGGCCGGCGCTGTCACGCAGGATGGCTTGCTGCGGCACGCTGATGCCTTGCGGCTGGACCGCCTGTTCCAGGCGCACGCGGATAAAGCTGCCGGGCAGCAGGTCGAGGTCCGGGTTGGGGAATTCGCTGCGCAGGGTGATCTGTCCGGTGCTCTGGTCGACGCTGATGTCCGAGAACAACAGCTTGCCGGCCAGCGGGTAGGGCGTGCCGTCGTCCTGGATCAGGGTGACTTTGGCCTGGTCCTGGCCGACCTGCTGCAATTCGCCGGCCCGCAGTGCGCGGCGCAGGGCGTTGATTTCGCGGGTGGACTGGGTGAGGTCGGCGTGGATCGGGTCGAGTTGCTGGATGATCGCCAGCGGCGTCGATTCGTTCTGCCCGACCAACGCGCCCTCGGTGACCAGCGCACGCCCGATCCGCCCGGAAATCGGCGCGGTGACCGTGGCATAGCCCAGGTTCAGGCGTGCCCGTTCCACGGCGGCCTTGGCGGCGGCAATATCGGCGTCGGCCTGCATCATCGCGGCGCGGGCGTTGTCGCGGTCCTGGCGGCTGACCGCGTTGATTTCGATCAGCTCGGCGTAGCGCTGGTCTTGCAGGCGTGCTTGATAGCGGGTCGCCTCGGCCTTGGCCAGGGTGGCGCGGGCGCTGTCGAAATCGGCCTGGAACGGCGCCGGGTCGATGCGGAACAGCACATCGCCCAGTTTCACGTCGCTGCCTTCGCGGTATTCGCGTTTGAGCACTACGCCAGCCACGCGCGCGCGCACTTCGGCAATGCGCGGCGCCTGGATGCGCCCGGACAGCTCGCTGCTGATGGCCAGCGGCTGGACCCGCACGGTTTCCACCGAGACATTCGGCGCGGGGGCTTTTTGTTCCTCGGGGGTCTTGCTGTCGCAGGCGCTCAGCAACAGGGCGAGGGCGGTGACGGGGAGCAGACGTCGCAGACGGGCGGGGCTTGAAGGAAACATACGGATCTTCCATAAATGACCGGCGAATGGTAAGGCAGGCGCGCGATCAGCGGCTGTGAAGCTCTGTAGAGCGTCTGTTAAAAAGTGTGAACAAATAACTCGTTACCTTTTCCGGTTCTATATTCTGCGTTCCTTTCTCTGTCTTCCAAGTCAACTCATGCCCAACATTCTCCTGGTCGAAGACGACTGCGCCTTGTCCGAACTGATTGCCAGCTACCTGCAGCGCAACGGCTTTACCGTGAGCGTCATCGCCCGTGGTGATCTGGTGCTGGAGCAGGTGCGCCGCGACAAGCCGGATCTGGTGATCCTCGACCTGATGCTCCCCGGCCTCGACGGCCTGCAGGTCTGCCGCCGCCTGCGCGGCGAGTCGCAGAGCCTGCCGATCCTCATGCTCACCGCCCGCGACGACAGCCACGACCAGGTGCTGGGCCTGGAAATGGGCGCCGACGATTATGTCGCCAAGCCCTGCGAGCCGCGGGTGTTGCTGGCGCGGGTGCGGACCTTGTTGCGCCGCAGCAGCATCACCGAGCCGCACCTGGAAAGCGACCGGGTATTGATCGGCGCGCTGTGCATCGACCTCGCCGAGCGCACCGTGTCCTGGCGCGGGCAGCCGGTGGAGCTGTCCAGCGGCGAGTTCAACCTGCTGGTGGTCATGGCGCGCAATGCCGGCACCGTGCTCAGCCGCGACCATATTCTCCAGCACCTGCGCGGCATCGAGTTCAACGGCACCGACCGTTCGGTGGACGTGGCGATTTCCAAATTGCGCCGCAAGTTCGACGACAACGCCGGTGAAGCGCGCAAGATCAAGACCGTCTGGGGCAAGGGCTACCTGTTCAGCCGCGTGGAATGGGAGGTCTGAGACCGGGCCATGCTGAAGATCCTCGTTCGCCTCTATTTGCTGACCATCATCACCTACGCCGGGGCGATCTTTCTGGTGCCCGAAGTGATCCTCAAGGTCTTCAACGAACGTTATATGGCCTACAACCTGGAGCAGGCGCGGGGCGTGCAGGGGTTGATCGTGCGCCAGTTCCGCCAGGCACCGGAAAGCGAATGGCCAGCGCTGGCGAAGGCGCTGGCGGCTGATTTCGCGCCGTTGGCCATCGAACTGATGCCGAGCACCTCGGCCGATATCACCGAGCAGGAGCGGGAACGCCTGGGCGCGGGGCAGAACGTGGTGCGCCTGGGTGACTGGGGCTATTACGAGACCGCCATCGCGCCGCTCAACGGCCAGTGGCTGGTGGCCTTGCGCAATCCGCCGGACCCGTTCGACATCAACCTGTTGTCCTGGGGCATCACCGTGTTGATCGGTGCCGCGCTGCTCGGTTGCCTGCTGCTCTGGCTGTGGCCGCACTGGCGCGACCTGCAACGGCTCAAGGCCACCGCGCAGTTGCTGGGGCAGGGGCAGTTGTCGGAACGCACGATGATTTCCTCGCGTTCCAATATCGGCGAACTGGCCCAGGTGTTCGACACCATGGCCCACGACCTGGAACAACTGCTGACCCAGCAACGCGAGCTGCTCAACGCGGTGTCCCATGAGCTGCGTACGCCGCTGACCCGCCTCGATTTCGGCCTGGTGCTGCTTTATGACGAACTGCCGGCCACCAGCCGCAAGCGCTTGATGCAATTGGTCGGGCACGTTCGCGAGCTGGATGAGCTGGTGCTCGAACTGCTGTCCTACAGCCGCTTGCAGACCCCTGGGCAAAACGTCGAGCGGGTCGAGGTGTCGTTGCTGGAGTTTGTCGACAGCATTCTCGGCAGCTTTGCCGAGGAACTCGACAGCCGCGACATCTGTTGGGAAGTCCGTGCGGCCAGCGACCTGCCGCGGTTCGCCCTGGACCCGCGGCTGACCGCTCGCGCCGTGCAAAACCTGATCCGCAATGCCATGCGCTACTGCGACAAGCGCCTGATGCTAAGCCTCGACCAGGACGCCGCGGGCAACTGCCTGCTCAGCGTCGAAGACGACGGCATCGGCATCCCCGAGCACGAGCGTGAGCAGATCTTCCAGCCGTTCTATCGTCTGGACCGCAGCCGCGACCTGGCCACCGGCGGGTTCGGCCTGGGCCTGGCCATCAGCCGTCGGGTTATCGAAAGCCAGGGCGGGCAACTGACTGTCGACCAGTCGGCATTGGGCGGCGCCCGGTTCATGATTCAACTGCCTCGGCGCTAAGCACTCGGCGCTTTTCCCACGGCGCCGGGTGTACTCACAAAGAATCCTTCCTCCCGCAAAAACGTGTGCAGGCCACGCGCCTTTTGCCCATTTCCCCGAGCGGTTTCATCGGCTGTGAGTAAGCTCGGTGGGAAATTTCCCGGTGTCACTGGGATACGTCTGATGTAAGCCTTTTTCCCAGTCACGAATAATCCGTCCTGTCCATCGACGCCAGCAATCCTTCCCCGGCGGCGTCCTTGATGGGCTTCGGAATTTTCGTCACTCAAATAGGGAAAAGATCATGAAATACAGTGCGTTCGCGCTTCCGTTGGCGTTGATGCTGACGGCGGGTACGGCTTCTGCGGTCGAGCCGATCACCAAGCAAGTCCAGATCGTTGGCACCATTCCGACCGAGTTCTTCACTGTGATCGATAGCGGCAACTGGTGGGGCAAGAACCATGCGTTGAACTGGGTGGAGGGTGAAGGCTTCGCCTTGTTCAAGCAGCGGCTCATCCTCAGAAGCACAGTGGGTGCGATCACCGCGCACCTGACGCTGCCGGCGCAACTCACCAATGATAAAGACGACGTGATCAGCATGCGTCTCAGTGTGCACGGCAAGACCCTGAGCACCTTGCCGCAAGAGGTGACCACTGCGGAAGAGATGCTGACCGGCAAGCCCCTGATGGTGGATTTCTTGATGTCGTCCGACTCAACGACGGTACCTGCACCCGGCGACTACTCGGGGGTCTTCGGGATGATGTTCGAGACTGCTGCGCCTTTGTAACCGGCAGTCAATCGTCGAAATCAATCCGTACTCCCACAAGGAACTGAATCATGAAACAAAGTCTTTTTGCGCTTCCTCTGGCGCTGATGCTGGCCTCGGGCGGGGCATCAGCCGTCCAGCCTATTGAGGGCAATTTCACCGTCTCGGGGACGGTGCCCACTGAAAGCTTCAGTGTGATCGATCCCGCCAGTTGGATGAGTAAGCCCCAGACACTGCCTTGGAACAGCATCGGTACATCGTTCAGCGGGTTCTATGAAAAAATCCTGCTGAAAAGCACGGTAGGCGCCATCACCGCGTACCTGACTGAACCGGCGCAAATCAGCAGTGGCGACAACGTGCTTCCGATGCAGGTGACGGTCAACAACGTTTCCCTTACTGAATCGCCTAGAGTGGTCCTCAGGGCGGATCTGGCTCCTCCTGGGCTACTGGTGAATTTCAGTACCTACGTGAGCAACCCTAGCTCCGCCAAATACACCCCAGGCGATTACGCCGGCACATTGAGCATGATGTTCGAAACCGCCCCGCCGCTGTAGCCCTTCAACGGGCCCTCGTTGCCTATTACCGGGTCGTTCCCAGTCCTTGCCTGAACAGGTCAGGGGCGACCGCTGGCCTCTTTCCATTCGCTGACGAGCCGCGATCTGTCTTGGCGATACCCACCGACCGGCCTCGGCGCCGGGTCGACGGCCAATGACCTGTCGCAACCCTGGTAGTCGCCGGTCTTTCGGCGCAGCGGGTTGATGAGTTCACGCAACACGGTTCTTCGCGGCATGGGCCAGTTGTTCGAGACCGCTCTCCATATGTAGCCCTGCACGGGCTGCTTGCCCACCCCCGGGTCGCGCCGACGCATGTCGGGGTGCGGGGGTGGGGCGAGCGCGGGCCTTTTCCTCTCGCTGACGAGCAGTGACATGTCTTTGGCCATATCCATTCGACTGACCTTGGGCTGCTGTGCCGCAACGGTCTGGCTGGCGTCCGCCAGCGCAAACGGGTCGACGGAGCAGAGCAGTCGATCAGGGGTTCTCCGGCAGGCGGCAGGCTTGCCCAGAGGATTTGATGAACATTTTTTCGAAGTGCCGCTGGCGGTGCGGGTCGACCTGGATGGTCGCCTGCTCGGCGAAGCACTGGTGGTGCTGAGCCGCGACGACCGCGTCCAGTTACTGAGCTTCACCGATAGCCGCGACAGCCAGGAGCCTGAAATCCTGCGCCAGGCCTGGGCCGTCGCCTTGGGTAACGGGCTGGCGCTGGGCAACTGCGAGCGTAGCTGCCCGCGTGACCTGCTGGCGCTTCACTACGACCTGCTGGAGTCGCGGCTGTCGATCCTCACCCGCGGTGCGGAAAGCACCGGGCAGGAGGCTTATCACCGCCTGCCGGAGCAGGGCAGTCGCGGGTTGATCCTGCGTAACCAGCTCAATCTCAGCCGCGACGGCGAACAGACCGCCGGGCGCTACGCGCTGCAGGGGCAGGCCAGTGTTGGCAACTGGACCACGTTGGCCGAAGCCCGTTTCGACCGCAGCGCGGGTCGTTATGGGGAAACCCGGCAGAACATCGACCAGCTCTACGCCGAGCAAGTCCAGGAGGACCGCTTCTTCCGACTCGGCTATTTCACCCCGGACGTCCAGGGCCTGAGCCGCCAGCCGCTGTCGCTCGGCAACACGCCGCAGACAACCCTGGGTGTGATGTTCGGCAGCAGCGACAGCCTGGCGGTCAACAATGGCAGTGCCAGTGTTACGCCGATCTATGTCACGCCCAACCGCCAGGGCCAGGTGGAAATTTACCGCAACGGCCAGTTGATCCAGACGCAGCCGGTCGCGCCGGGCTTGCAGGTGCTGGACACCCGTGGCCTGCCGGGCGGCATCTATGAGGTGGAGGTGCGCCTGATCGAAGACGGTCAGGTCACCTCGCAGAGCAACGAGTTCGTCTACAAGCCCAACAACTGGAGCAACACCGATTCGCCCTGGCGCTACAACGTCTATGCCGGGCAACGCCAGGAGTTGCTGAGCAATGACGACGAACCCGCCGCCAGCGGGCTGAGCGCCGGGGTGATCGCCAACTACCTGCTGCACCCGCGGGTGGTCAGCGGCTTTTCCGCGCAGCGGGTCGATGAGTACATGCAATACGGCACGTCCCTCGATTGGCATGTGCTGGATCGCCTGCAACTGCTGGGCAGTGTGTTTCGTACCGACGGCCTGGGCGATGGCTACGACCTGCGGGGCATCTTCCAGTACACCAATGGCAGCGTGATTCTCAGCCGCAGCAGCACGGTCTTCGAGCCGCGCCAGGTCGGCCGTGATGAGCTGATGGCGCCGGGGCGCAGCGGTCAGTTTTCACTGTCGTTGAATCACCGCCTCAGCCGTGAATACAGCGCCAGCCTGCGGGTGAGCCGCGACGATGGCGGCAACGGTGGCACGGCGATGGACCTGGGCCTGTCCTATTTCGGCAGGCTCTGGGACAGCAATGCCAACTGGCGGGTTTCGCTGTTCGACCGGCCGGGCACCGAGAGCAGCGGCGATCGCCGCAGTCGCGGGATCAATTTCAGCATCAGCACCAGCCTCGGTGGCCCGAACCGGCGCCTGTCCGCCAGCCTGGGCACGCGGACCTCGCGTGACGGCGGGCAGGACCGCAATGCCGCGCTGACCTACCAGCACCTGCCCGAGCAGGGCAGTGTGCGCAGCCTTGCCGGCACGGTCAGTTTCGACCGCTACGGCACCGGCCTGGCAGCGGATACCCAATTCGAAAACAGCGTGTTGAACGGCGATGCCTTCATCCAGCAATCGTCATTCAACCAGGACTTCAGCGCCGGCCTGAACCTGGACAGCACCCTGGCCGTGGGCGGTGATCACCTGGGCTTCAGCGGCCAGTACCTGCCGTATGCCGCAGGGCTGATCGTCGATCTGGAAACGGATCTGCCAGACATCCAGTTGCTCGCCAGCGACTCCCAAGGCAGCAGCAGCGTGTTGCGTCCGGGGCGCAACGTGGTGCCGGTCAATGCCTATCGGTCCGGTCATGTGATGCTGGACTTCCAGTCCGGGCATGACGCCAGCGCCGTCATCCAGCCGCCCACCCTGGGCTATCACCTCAACCGCGGCGGCGTGGAGTACCACACCCTGCGGGTCATGCGCACGGTCACCGTGATCGGTCGCCTGCTGGATGAGCACAGCAAGCCACTGCGCGGCGCGATGTTGATCAACCACGCCAGCCGCGGGGTGAGTGAAGCGGACGGATTCTTCGTGGTGGAGATCAGCGAGTCGGTGCCCACCCTGGAGGTCCAGCACAAGGGGCGGCAGTTGTGTGTGCTGCGCCTCAATCCGCAAGGACCGCGTGAAGACGATGTGCTGCTGGCGGGCGATCAGCGGTGCGAAGCGAGGACGCTGGTTCACGGTGAGCCTGGCCGGCCAGGAGGTGGTGTATGACGCAACGTTGCGACTGGAAAACGATTTCAGGCTTGCTCCTGATGCTGCTGGCGATGCCGGCCAGCGCCACGGAGCTGATGGTCAGTGCCGAGTACCGCGGTGGTCTCGACTTTGTCCACACGTCCCCGGCGCCCGATTTCTGCGGGCGCTGGCCAGGGCAGTGCAATGCCGGGCCGGCGCTGGATCTGCCGATCAGCTACGAGCTGGCGATGCCGGACAAGGAGGCCGACGCTGCGGGTTACTCGATCAGGGTGCCGGGCCGGCGTCAGGTCACGGTCACCAACGAGCGCAGCGGCGAATCCTACGCGTTGACCTTCGAGATTCTGGCGCTGGGCCTGCAGGTCGATGCGCCGACGGGCGCGGCGGCGACCCGGGCTGTGCAGGGCGGCTGCTCGGTCGCGGGTGCGCAGAACGCCGGGGCTCGCAGCCATTACCTGTGGCGCATCAACACCCCGGCGCAACCGGCAAGCTGCTTTTCGGCCAGGCCGGATGACGGCGGTGACGCCGCAGCCCGGCTGCGCATCGGTGAGCTGGGTCTGGCCTACCGACTGACCACGCCATCCCCGTTGAAGATGAAACCGGGCAAGTACCGCGGACGCCTGACGCTGAGCGTCGGGCCGGGCGCGGATTTCGACCTCGGCAGCGGCGTGACCGCACTCAGCACCGACAGCCTCGGGGTCAGTTTCGAGCTCGACGTGGTGCATGCCTTCCGCCTGGAGTTCGCCCAAGGCAGCGAGCAGGTGCTGCTGGAACCACCCGGTGGCTGGAGCCAGTGGTCCAACCGGCTGCCGAGCCGGTTGTACCGCGACGTGGCCCTGCGCATCTGGTCGTCCGGTCCATTCAGTGTCCACCTGCGTTGCCAATACCCCGAAGGGCAACGCTGTGGCATGCGCAATCGGGGCAATGAACATCAGGTTCCGCTTCACGTCGCCCTGACCCTGCCGGGCGGCTTCCTGCACTCCGGGCAGGCCGTCAGCCGGCTGCCGATTCCGGTGGGCGAGTCCATGGCGCTGAAACTGGAAAGCCTGCAACCGATGCTCAACCAGGGAGGACTTCTGCATTTCGACGTGGGCAAGGCGCACCTCGGCGAAATGGCCCGCTACCCCGGAATGGAGTACGTGGGCGATGTGACGGTGATCTTCGATGCGGGCATGTAGCGCCCGGCATCAGGCGTATTTTTGACAAGGTGATAAACGATGAAAAAACTCCTTTGCGGTGTGTTGTTGCTGGTAACCGGTGCTTCGCTGCAAGCCGCCCCCCAGATCAATGTGGGCAACCTGTACGACTACCTGGAAAGCGAGCGCAGCACCATGCTCAAACGGATACGCAACAGCGGCGACACCACGGCGTTCGTCAAGGTCAGCGTGTTCGAGCTGGTCTATGACGCCCAGGGCAAGATCACCGAGGTGCCGCAAGACGACCTGCCCCTGGAGCAGCGCCCGCTGATCGCCAGCCCCGCCAGGCTGATCGTGCCGGCCTCGGGGATGCAGACGATGCGTGTGCTGTATCGCGGCGAGCGGGACAAGGAGCGCTATTTCCGCCTGCGCTTCATTCCGGTGGTGCCGGCGCGCGGTGACGGTTTTGCCATCAGCGAAGAGGACGCTGAAAAATATGACGCACTCAAGGCCAAGGTGGAAATCCTCACCGGGTTCGGCTCGCTGTTGTTCGTCCATCCCAACGGCGTGCAGTACCAGACCGATGTCTCCCAGCAAAGCCAGCGCTTCACCGTGCACAACCGGGGCAGCAGCACGGTGGTGCTGGACCACTTCAACGACTGTGACGCCAGCGGCAAGCAGTGCTCGGTGGCGACCAAGCACCATATCCGTCCCGGTAGCGACCGCGATTTCAGCCGCGACCCGGGCCGGGTGTACCGCTTTGAACTGATCGAAGGGCAAGAGCGGCGCCGCGTGGAGATCAAGGGCTGAAATAGACGCTGGGAAATTTCCCTCGCTGTTTAGGGAATCGTCCGATGCACATGTACCTGCCTTGCGCCCGATACTCTGCTCCCTAAGTGCTGGCCTTTTGATGCTATTGAATCGCTTTCCCCAAGGTAGGCATCGCATCCGAAGTTGACCCGGCACGCTCTCCAAAACAGGAAGGATTCATGTACAAAGCCATGATCGTGGACGACCATCCGTTCATCCGCGCCAGTGTCAGGATGCTGCTGCGTCAGGAGCAATTCGAAATCGTCGCCGAGGCCGACAACGGCATCGACGCCATGCGTCTGATCCGCGAGCACGAACCGGACATCGCCATCCTCGATATCGCCATCCCGCGGATCGACGGGCTGGAGATCATCACCCGGGTCAAGGCGGCGCAACTGAACATGAAGATGCTGGTGCTGACGTCCCAGGCGGTCGGCTATTTCTCGCTGCGCTGCATGCGCCTGGGGGCTTCGGGCTTTGTCTCGAAGAACGACGACTTGAGCGAGCTGCGCAAAGCGGCACTGGCGATCATGTCCGGCTACACCTACTTCCCGGAAATCTCCCTCAGTTCGGTCAACCGTTTCGACTGCCACGCCACCGAGACGCAGCGCATCGAAAAACTCACCGACCGCGAGCTGTTGATCCTCCAGCAACTGGCCCGTGGCCTTAGCAACAAGGCCATTGGCGAATCGATGCTGCTGAGCAACAAGACCATCAGCACCTACAAGACCCGCCTGCTGGAAAAGCTGCGGGTCAGCTCCCAGGTCGACCTGGCCGACCTGGCCAGACGCCACACGCTGATCTGACGTCCACTTGCTGCCTCTCTCTCCTGTGCGGCGCACCTTGCTGCTGTCGCTGGCGGTACTGTGCGTGTGCCTGCTCAGCGGCCTCGCCTGGGCGGAAACGCCGAACCTGCTGGCCCGCTCAAGCCTCGACGACAACCTGCGCCTGGACCTGGGCGACAACGACCGCCACTGGCTGTGGGCGCGGCGGACGTTGTGGCTCGGGGTCAGCCGGCCCGACCGCGTGCCGTTCGACATCACCGCCACCGGGCGCGACTACGAAGGCCTCACCGCCGATTACGCCGGGCTGCTGGGCGAACTGCTCGACGTGCAGATCCGCGTGCGGCGCTATGGCTCCCGCGCCGAGGCGATCAGCGCGTTGCAGCGCGGCGATATCGACCTGTTGGGCACCGTGTCTGCCGATGAGGCGGCGCGCAGTCGCCTGCTGTTGTCGCGGGCCTACGTGGAAAACCAGCCGGTGCTGGCCACCCGCAGCGACGACGGCGGCGCGCCGGATGTCGACCGGCCTGGCGTGCGCCTGGCACTGCGCGAGGGCTACCTGTCCGAGGAGCGTGCCCGCGAGCTGTTTCCCAACGCCCGCCTGGTGTTCTACCCGTCGCTGCTCAATGCCCTCGGCGCCGTGGCGTTCGGCCAGGCCGACCTGTTTCTCGGCGATGCGCTGGGTGCGCAATACCTGTTGCACAAGAATTACCTGGCCCACTTGCAGTTGTTCCCCACCGAATTGCTTGAGGGTGGGCACTATGGCTTTGCCGTCAACAACGACAACCTGCGCCTGAAAAGTCTGGTCAACCAGGCGCTGGAACGGATTTCCGAACAGGCGCGGCTGGCCATTCTGCGGCGCTGGAGCGGCGGTGCGACCAGCTTCGCCGCGCGCGGACAACTCGACTTCACCGACGCCGAGCGCGAGTGGTTGCGCCAGCACCCGCGGCTGACGGTGGCCATCGACGAGCAGTTCCTGCCGGTCAGCTACCTCGATGACCAGAGCGTGTTTCGCGGCATCAGCGCCGATTTGCTGGAGCGCATAGCCCAGCGCACCGGGCTGGCCTTCGACATCGTCGCTGGCGGCGGCTTCGATGACATGGCGCAGCGCCTGGAGGTACAGCAGGTCGATCTGGTGGCGGCGATGCCGTTCAGTCGCGGCCGCCAGGAACAGGTGGGTTTCAGCCGTTCCTACCTGAGCAACAGCCTGGTGCTGGTCACCCGTGACAACGACCGTTACCTCGACAGCCTCGACGACCTGGCTGGCAAGCGCCTGGCCCTGGTTCAGGGCAGCGTGCTCGAAGACTACATGCGCGAACGTCACCCGCAGGTCCAGGTGCTCTGGAGCAGCGGCCCGCAGCAGGCGCTGGAACGTGTCGCCAACGGCGAGGCGCAGGCGGCGGTGACCAGCCTGATCGGCGCGCGCTACAGCATCGCCCGGCAGTTCCGTGGCCAACTGAGCATCCGCGCCGCGCTGCCGGTGCCGGCGGTGCATTTCGCCTTCGGGACCCGGCGCGGCGCGCGGGAGTTGCTGTCGATCATGAACAAGGCGCTGCTGAGCATCGCGCCGCAGGAGATGGACGAACTGACCAATCGCTGGCGCAACGAAGTGATCGTTGTCGACAGCTATTGGCAGAAGTACCGCGGGATGATCCTGCAGGGCTTCCTGATGGCCCTGATCCTGTTGCTGCTGGCGATGTACTGGATTCGCAGCCTGCGCCGCCAGGTGCACAAGCGCTTGCAGGCCGAACAGGCGCTCAACGACCAGCTTGAATTCATGCATGTGATGATCGACGGCACGCCGCATCCGATTTACGTGCGCGACCACGAAGGCTGCCTGCTGACCTGCAATGCCAGCTACCTGCGGGCCCTCAACGTCGAGCGCGACGCGGTGATCGGCCAGCCGGTGCCGGAATGGCTGATCGGCGCGGACCAGGCGCGGCGTTACCGCGAGTCCTATCGCCGGGTCATCGCCCAGGGCGCGTCGGTGGTGGAAGACCGCGAACTGCTGCTGGCCGGCGAACGGCTGATCATCTACCACTGGATGCTGCCGTACCGCGCGAGCGACGGCCGGGTGGCCGGGGTGATTGGCGGCTGGGTCGATATCTCTGAACGCCAGCAACTCTACGACGCCCTGCAACTGGCCAAGGACGAAGCCGAGGCGGCCAATCAGGCCAAGACCACGTTCCTGGCTACCATGAGCCATGAGATCCGCACGCCGACCAACGCCTTGCTGGGTATGCTCGAACTGGCGCTGCGCAAAGCCGAGGAGGGCGTGCTCGACCGCCTCGCCATCGAGGTGGCATCCGGCGCGGCGCGGGGCTTGCTGGACCTGGTGGGCGACATCCTCGATATCACCCGCATCGAATCCGGGCACCTGGAACTGGTGCCGCAGCAGGTCGACCTGTGCCGCGAGGTGGAAAGCACGGTGCGCATGTTCGAGGCCCAGGCCCGGCAGAAACGCCTGCACCTGGCGCTGGACATGGACAGCCACTGTTCGGTGCAGGTGCTGGTCGACCCGGTGCGCTTCAAGCAGGTGCTGTCCAACCTCATCAGCAACGCGATCAAGTTCACCCACGAAGGCGAGGTCTGCGTGTCCCTGGCGCTGGACGTGGACTGTGAACGGGTCGGGCTGTGCCTGTCGGTGGAAGACACCGGCGTCGGTATTCCGCCAGACGAAATGGCCCTGCTGGGCAGCCCGTTCCGCCAGGCCAGCAACAACCAGCAGAGCGCCCGTTGCAGCTCGGGGCTGGGCTTGAGCATCAGCCACACGCTCTGCGCCATGATGGGCGGCGACATGTTGCTGGACAGCACCCTCGGCGTGGGCACCCGGGCGCGGATCAATCTCGATCTGCCGCGCCTGACGCCGTCCGAGGCGGTATTGGCCAGCCTGCCGCAACTGCCCGCCCGCAGCGATGCGCCGCTGGACATCCTAGTGGTGGACGATTACCCGGCCAACCGTCTGCTGTTGCAGCAGCAACTGAGTTTTCTCGGCCACCGCGTGGTGACCGCGACCAACGGCCACGAAGGGCTGCGCACCTGGTTGCGGCAGCGTTTCGATGTGCTGATCACCGATTGCAATATGCCGGGCCTCAACGGCTACGCCCTGGCCCGGGCGGTACGCGAGGACGAGCGGCGCAAGGGCAAGGTTTCGATCCTGCTGCTCGGCTGCACCGCCAATGCCCAGCCCCAGGAGCGCAAGCGGTGTATCGAGGCCGGCATGGACGATTGCCTGTTCAAGCCGCTGAACCTGAAGGACCTCGCAGGCAAGCTGGCGTCGGGCGAGCCGGGCCTGGTGTCCGACGTCAGCGACGGCGAGTTGAAACCGGGCAACGGCCTGGACCTGTCCAGCCTGCACAAGATCACCGGCGGCGACCCCTCGGCGATCAAGGCCCTGCTGCAGGACCTGCTGACCAGCAACCGCGAAGACCTGGAGAAACTCGCTTACCTGCACGACGAGGGCGACCTCGGTGGCCTCGCGGATCTGGTGCACCGGATCAAGGGCGGCGGGCGGATCATCAAGGCGCGCTGGCTGCTGCACGCCTGCGAAAACCTGGAAAAAGCCTGTCAGGACAGCGCCCCGGCGGAACGGATCGATCCGCTGGTGGACGACCTGCGCCAGGCGGTGAGCGCACTGACCCGGCGCCTGGAAGTGTTTTGCCAGTCGTGAAGCGTCGGAGATTTCCGCCGAATGCTGGGAACCCTCCTGATTCTTCCTGGCGGCACCGATAGGAATATGGGGCCTGGCCTATACGAGGGAAGCGGTTGTGCCTGCGAAGTCTTTGCGTGTCCTGATCCTTGAAAACCATTCTTTTCAGCGCGCCATCGCCGTGAAGATCCTTTGTCAGCTCGGTTGCCGTGACGTCTTGGAAGCGTCCGCCGGCAGTGAAGCGATCACCTTGCTGGAGCGCATCGGCCGGGTCGATGTGGTGGTCTGCGATGTGCGCATGGAGGGCATGGACGGCCTGGAATTCCTCCACCGTGCGGCGCAGGCGTCGCTGATCGGCGGGGTGATCGTCAGCAGCGGGCTGCATTCCGAGGTGCGCCGGGCCATTACGCTGCTGGTTGCCCGCCTGGGCGTGGTGTTTCTCGGCGATGTCGGCAAGCCGTTGCACCTGGAGAGCATGCGCGACGCACTGGCGCGGGTGCGCACCTTGCCCGCGCGCTCACTGGCCGCACCGGCCCAGGGGGTGGTGGTGACCGAAGCGGATATCCGCCGAGGGCTGTCGTACAAGGAGTTCGGCGCGCATTTCCTGCCGCGCTGTGATCTCGGTAACGGCGAAATCAAGGGCGTGGACGTGCGGGCGACCTGGAAGCACCCGGTCCATGGCCTGCTGGCCGACAACCTGTTCATGCCCCTGGTGGAACGCGCCGGCCTGCTGGACGACATGCTGGTGGTGTTGCTGGAACAGGGCCTGGCCTTGCAGCGCGAACTCATGGCGCAGGGGCGGGTGCTGCGCCTGTGCTTTGCCCTGCGCTTGTCGCAGCTGTGTGGCCGCAGCCTGACCCGGCGGATCAAGTCGCTGATGCAGTTCCATCGCTCGGTGGGCCAGGGCATCGCCTTCGAATTGGCGTTCTGCAGCCCGCTGGAGACTTCGGCGATGCACCTGGAAAGCCTGACGCGCCTGCGTATGCTCGGTTGTGGCTTGTGCCTGGGGGAATTCGGCAGCAATGGCGGGGCTTTCCAGCGCTTGTGCCAGTTGCCGTTCAATGAAATCAGGCTGGCCAGCCAGTTCATGCACGAACTGGAACACCAGCCGCGCCACCGCGCGGTGATCAGGAACAGCCTGGCCCTGGCCGGGTCGCTCGGCCTGGGCGTCACCGTCACCGGGGTAGAAAGCGCCGGCCAGCACCTGATCCTCATGGACATGGGCTGCGCGGTCGGCCAGGGCAGCTACTTCGCACCGGTGCTGGACCGTGAAGAACTGCTCCGGCGCCTCGGTCGTGGCACGCGCGGGTGCTGAAGGACATTTTTATGACGGAAGGAGGTGCGGTGCGTCTGTACCGAATGCTAGCAATGTGCTACAAACTTTCGCCTTAAATTCAGGCTTTTAACCGCGCAAGGAAGGTGACCCCGTGACTGCAAATACCCTGATCGAAACCGTAAGTGCCGATTCCCTGACCACCCTGCTGCAAGACGCCGGTTGCCGGGTCAACCGCACCGAGCAAAACGCTGTGATTCAACTGCTCAGCGCCAGCCAGGGCGTCGGTTACGCCGTGCGTTTCGGTAACAGTGCCCCGGAAGAAGGACAATTCCTGGACTTCACCTACAGCTGCGCACTGCGCATCCAGGGTGAGCTGCCTGAAGGCCTGACCAACCTGTGGAACGCTTCGCGCCGTTTCTCCCGTCTGGCTCAACAGGGCGAGTTCCTGGTGCTGGAAAAAGACGTGATCGTTGCTGACGGCGTCAGCCTCAAGCACCTGCAGGGCTCCCTGGTGCTGTGGGACCGCCTGCTGCAAGAATTCGTCGTCTACCTGCGTGACTACAGCCGCAACGTCGCTGCTGCCCAGGCTCCTGTGGAAAGCGCTTCGTGAGTCGCGGTCGCCTGTGGGCCGGCGCTGGTGCGCTGGCTGTGCTGACCGTTGCGGTCACCCTGGCCCTGCGTCCTGGCGACGACCTGGAGGCGGCCAGCCGCACTGTTCCGGAAACCGAAAGCGGTACCGCGCTGGCTCGCCTGGGTGACCAGCAGGTCAACGCTGAAGAGCTGAAGGCGCTGTTCGCCCAATTGCCGGAGCAGGCTCGCCTGCAACTGCGCAATGATCGTCCTGCCCTGGAAACCTGGATCCGTGCACGCCTGGCGGAAAAGGCCCTGTACCAGCAGGCCGAAGCCAAGGGCTGGTCGAAGCGTCCTGACGTCGAAGCCCAGACCCGCGCCGCGATCGAGCAGATCGTACTGCGCAGCTACCTGAACAGCGTGACCAAGGTAGCGGATGACTATCCGCCCGAGCAGGACCTGAAGCAGGCCTACGAGAACGGCAAGGCTTCGTTGCAGGTGCCGGCGCTGTACCGGGTCAGCCAGATCTATCTGGCCGTACCGGACGAGCAGGCCCTGGAATCGGTGCGCAAGCAGGCTGAAAGCATCGCCAAGCGTGCCCAGGCTTCCGGCGCCGACTTTGCCAAGCTGGCCGAGACCTACTCGCAGGACACCGGCAGTGCGAAGCAGGGCGGCGATATCGGCCTGCAACCGCTGACGCAGTTGCTGCCGGAAGTCCGCACCGCAGTGTCGAAGTTGAAAGTCGGCGCGGTCAGCGAACCGTTGCAAAGCCCGCTGGGCCTGCACATCGTCAAGCTGGTCGAACTGCAGCCGGCGCGTGTCGCCACCTACGACGAAGTTCGCGGACAACTGCGTGACGCCCTGCGTGCGCAGCGTCAGGAACAGTTGGCCAAGACCTACGTCGAAGGCATGTTCAACAGCGCCACTCTGAGCATTGACGGGGCTGTACTGAACAAGGTTATCGAAGCCGAGAAGTGAGATATCGCTGACAAGCCAGCTCCCACA
The DNA here is from genome assembly GCF_903166565.1 of Pseudomonas sp. Marseille-P9899. Classification (NCBI taxonomy): domain Bacteria; kingdom Pseudomonadati; phylum Pseudomonadota; class Gammaproteobacteria; order Pseudomonadales; family Pseudomonadaceae; genus Pseudomonas; species Pseudomonas sp. Marseille-P9899. Next base: position 1,577,375 of record NZ_CAESCG010000001.1, on the reverse strand, counting down.
GGCCCATGTGGGCGCTGGCTTGCCAGCGATTAGCATGGGTATCTAAACATCTCCCAGGCAATTGCAAACCGCCAGCCGACTGCGATCCTGTGGGAGCGGATTCACCGGACGCCGGACCGCCGCGAAGGGCCGGCGTCCGGTGAATCCGCTCCCACAGTTTGTGGTGATCTGAAGCTTTTTGCTTACCTGCGAGATGTGTAGATATCCATGCAGCGATGAGCCCCTGGCGTCAAACAGCAACCGCAGCACCCTCCGAAATACCCTCAGCCTTCGCCTGCAACTGCCGCCGATACCGTGGCAACGCCATCACCAGAAACCCCGCCGCCAACACCAGCAACGACACCGACGCCGCCAGCGCATAGCGCAGCGATTCGCCGCCGAGCGAAGCGACGAAGAAGTCACTCAGCACACCAATCACCAACGGCCCCAGGCCAACCCCCAACAGGGTCATGGACATGACGAAGATCGCCGTGGCCTGAGCCAGGCGCGTGGCCGGGAACAAATGGGTGATCGCGCCCAGGCACGGTGTCGCCCACCACACGCCGAAGAAACCGAACGCGCTGTAGAACAGGAACGCCTCGGGCACCGGGATGCTGCCGATATGAAACGCGATGCCCTGCGGCCAGAGGAAATAGGCGAGGGCGAAAGGAATGCTCAGCAGGGTGCCGAGCAGCGGCACACCGATCTGCCAGCCGACATCACGCCGTGCCAGGCGGTCGGTGAGCAGGCCGCAGGCGAGGGTGCCGATGGTCGAGCCGGTACCGCCGACCACGCCCACCAGAAAGCCGGCTTCCTGCATGTTCAAGCCATGGGAGCGAATCAGGAAGCTCGGGCTCCAGGTGCCAATGGCGTAACCGGCGATCGCCGCCGTGCCACCGGTCAGCACCAGCCAGAAGAATGACGGCATGCGGAACAGTTCCATCAGGGTCTTGGCCCAGCCATCCTGCGTGGCGGCCGTGGCCTGGCGGATCTGCGCGGGCTTGGGTGCCCGCACGGTCAGCAGCAGGATCAGGCCGAGCAGGATGCCCGGTGCGCCAATCAGCAAAAACGCATAGCGCCAGCCGTGGTGCTGGGCAATCCAGCCGCCGAGGCCGAGGCCGACAATCGCGCCCAGGCTCGACCCCAGCATCAGCACCGACAGCGCGGTGGAGCGGCGGTTGGCCGGGTACAAATCGGAGACCATCGCCACCGACGGCGCGGTGCCGCCGGCTTCGCCCACCGCCACGCCAATCCGTGCCAGCACCAAGGTGAGGAAGTTGCCGGCCACGCCGCAGAGCATGGTCATCAGGCTCCAGGCCATGCAACTGAAGGCGATCACCGGCTTGCGTCCGATGCGGTCTGACAGGCGCCCCAGCGGGAAGCCGAAGACGGTGTAGAACACCGCGAAAGTGACCCCCGAAAGCAGGCCGATGCCGGTGTCGGAAATGCCGAATTCGAGCTTCACCGGCTCGATCAGGATCGCCATCAACTGGCGGTCGATGTAGTTGAAGACGTAGATGCTGGCGAGCACCAGAAGCGCGTAGTGCGTGCGCCAGGTGACGGGATTGGGTGGGTTCACTGCACTGCTCCGGTTCTTGTTATATCGAGCTCGATCGTCGGCGCATCCCGCACCTGTTTCATCGTCCGTTCAGACCATTTTTCCTGCGCGTTTCAAGGCGCTGCCAACCCTACCTGAAGCCGCAAAACTAGTCTTGTCGGACGATGTTTCAGCCTCGCCACGGATCAATCATGCAGCCCATATCCGGGGTTGCGGCAATGCTCCAAGCGGCCGGTCAGCCCCGGGCACAACAAGAACTTAAGGAGCTGACATGAGCATCTTGTTCGAGCCGGTGCGCCTGGGCGAACTGCAACTGGCCAACCGTATCGTCATGGCCCCGATGACCCGCAGCCGCGCCGATGCGCAGGCCGTGCCCACTGCCGAGATGGTCGAGTACTACCGCCAGCGGGCCGGCGCCGGGCTGATCGTCGCCGAAGGCACCGCGCCGTCGGCCGGTGGTCTGGGCTACTGCCGCACCCCGGCAATCTACAACGCCGAACAGATTGCCGCCTGGCGCCAGGTGACCCGCGCCGTGCATGCAGAGGGCGGGCGTATCGTCCTGCAACTGATGCACGTCGGCCGCGCCGCCAGCCGCTACAACAAGCCGGCCGGTGCCGCCACCGTGGCGCCGTCGGCCCTGCGCGCCAACACCCAGGTGTTCACCGACGCAGTGGGCATGGCCGACACCGAGCAGCCCGAGGCCTTGAGCGTCGCCGGTATTGCCGCGGTAATCGCCGAGTACCGCCAGGCCGCGCTGAATGCCCGCGAAGCCGGCTTCGACGGCGTCGAGCTGCACTGCACCAGCGGCTACCTGCCGATGCAATTCCTCGCCTCGGGTAGCAATCAGCGCACCGATGCCTATGGCGGCAGCGCGGAAAATCGCGTGCGGTTCGTCGTCGAGACGGTGCAGGCGATGGCCGATGCCATTGGCGGCGGGCGGGTCGCCGCGCGCTTCTGTCCGGGCAACCCTTACAACGACATTCAGGACGATGACCCGGCCGCCACCGCGATTGCCCTGTGCACCGCGCTGGCGCCGCTGGAGCTGGCCTACCTGCATGTGATGCGTTCGCCGCTTGGCACCCTCGATGCCTTCGCCCTGGCCCGTGCCCACGGCAACCAGCGGCTGGTCCTCAATGACGGTTTCGACGGTGCCTCGGCCAATGCCGCGCTGGAAGCGGGAGAGGGCGTGGCGGTGTCGTTCGGTCGGCATTTCATTGCCAACCCGGACCTGGTCGAGCGCCTGCGCCAGGACCAGCCGCTGGCCGCCTTCGACCGCAAGACCCTCTACACCGCCGGCCCACGCGGCTACACCGATTATCCCGCGCTGAGCCTCGCGGCGGAGGTGACTCCATGAACCTGCCATCGTCCGGCCTGCCGGCCAGTGCTGTAGTGCCCCGCGAGCAGACCCAGGCCATCCTCGACCGTCGCGGCGCGGCGGCGGGACAGATCAAGCCTTCGGACCACTACACCCTGGCCGACCGCCTCGAACAACAAGCCGCGCGCTTCGCCGAGCGGCCTTTCCTGATCTACGGCGAGCAGACCCTGAGCTACGCCGAAGTGGACGCGCGCGCCAACCAGATGGCCCACACCTTCTACGCCAAAGGCCTGCGCGCCGGCGACGTGTGCGCCATGGTCATGGAGAACCGCCCGGCGTTCTTCTGCACCTGGTTCGGCCTGGTCAAGCTCGGCGTGGTGGTAGCCTTCATCAACACCCAGGTCAACGGCCGGCCGCTGCTGCACGCACTGGAAACCACCGGCGCCAAAGCCCTGGTGATCGGCGAAGAATGCCTGGGCAACGTGCTCGCCACCGAGGGCCTGCCGACGCTGGCCTACTGGCTGGTGGGCGATGAGGAAAATCCATGGGCCGGTGATCTGCCCGGCTTCGTCGACCGCCAGTTCGCCACCCGCCTGGACAGCGCGCCGCGCAGCGCCTTCCCGCGGGATATCCGCGCGGCGGTCGAGGCGCAGGCGACCACCTTGCTGATCTTCACCTCCGGCACCACCGGCCTGCCCAAGGCGGCGCGCTACAGCCATATGCGCTGGATGTCCTCGGGGGACGTGATGGAAGTCACCCTGGCGGCGACCTGCGACGACGTCTTCTACTGCTGCCTGCCGCTGTATCACGGCGCCGCCGCGACTTCGGTGACCTCCACCGCGCTGCGCGCCGGAGCCAGTATCGTGGTACGGCGCAAGTTCAGCGTCAGCGAGTTCTGGCGCGATGTGGTGCGCCACAACATCAGCGTGTTCCAGTACATCGGCGAGATCTGCCGCTACCTGCTCAACCGCCCGGAACAGCCCGGCGAGCGCGACCACAACCTGCGCTGTATGCTCGGCGCCGGTCTGACCCCGGAGTCCTGGCAGCGCTGGATCGAGCGCTTCGGGCCGGTCCAGGTGTTCGAAGGCTGGGGCGCGACCGAGGCCAACACCGCGCTGATCAACGTCGACAACTACGTGGGTTCCTGCGGACGGGTTCCCGATTGGGCGCGCACCAACCTGCGGCTGATCCGCTTCGACGTAGAGAACGACTGCCATCCACGGGATGAAAACGGTTTCTACCAGGTCTGCGAAGTGGGCGAGCTGGGCGAAGCCATGGCCTTTATCGTCAACCACCCGGACATCGGCGGCGGGCGCTTCGAGGGATACACCTCGGCCGAGGCCACCGAGAGCAAGATCCGCCGCAATGTGCTGCACGAAGGCGACGCCTGGTGGAGTTCGGGCGACCTGCTGCGCCAGGACGCCGATGGCTACTGCTACTTTGTCGACCGCATCGGCGACACCTATCGCTGGAAGAGCGAGAACGTTTCGACCCAGGAAGTGGCCGACGCCCTCGGTGATCTGCCGGGCCTTGAACTGATCAATATCTACGGCGTGCAGGTGCCGGGCCACGAAGGCCGCGCCGGGATGGCGGCGGTGTTAATGCAGGCCGGGCAGGTGTTCGATCCCGCCGCGCTGTATGCGCTGAGCGAAGCGCGCCTGCCGCGCTATGCCGCGCCACTGTTCGTGCGGGTCAGTGCTGCGGCGGACCTGACCAGCACCTTCAAGCTGCGCAAGGTCGATCTGCAGCGCCAGGGTTATTGCCCGGACGCCTGCCGCGACCCGCTGTATATCCGCGACGAGCAGTCCGGCACTTACCAGCCGTATTCGCAGGCGCTGCTGCAACGCCTGGAGCTGGCACCGTTTGTGGCCGCCGATCATGGCTGACCTCGACCATAACGGCCACGAACTGCGCGATGGCCTGCGCTACCCGTGGCCTGAGGCGCCGGCCGGCGGTGAAGTGCGCCAGGTGGCCGACGGTGTGTTCTGGCTGCGCATGCCGCTGCCGTTTCGCCTTGATCACATCAACCTTTACCTGCTGCGCGACGGCGATGGCTGGGTGGCGGTGGACACCGGGATGAACACCGAGCAGACCCGCGAAGTCTGGGAGCAGGTGTTTGCCAGGCTGTGCGCCGGCCAGCCGCTGCGGGCGGTGGTCTGCACCCATTTCCATTCCGACCACGCCGGTGTCGCCGGCTGGCTGGCCGAGCGTTTTCGTTGCCCGGTGTACATGACCGAGGCCGAGTACCAGTCGCTGTACGTCAAGGTGCCGACCGACGTCGAACCGGGCTGGGACTTCCTTGTGCACTACGCCAGGGCCGGCTTCAGCGCCGAGCAGGCCGGCGACATGTACCGGACCATCCAGAACGGCCATTTCCGCCCACTGCATTTCAACAGTTACCGGCGCCTGCGCGAGGGCGATCGCCTGCGCATCGGCACCCGCGAGTGGCGGGTGGTGGTGGGGCGCGGGCATTCACCGGAACACGCCTGTCTGTACGCCGAGGTCGACGGCCTGCTGATTTCCGGGGACCAGGTGCTGCCGCGCATCACCTCGACGGTGGGCGTGCACGCCACCGAGCCGGACGCCGACCCGCTGCGCGACTGGCTGGCCTCCATCGATCACCTGCGCGCGGTACCCGACAGCGTGCTGGTGCTGCCGGCCCACGAACGTCCGTTCTTCAACCTGCATGCGCGCCTGGACCAGTTGGCGGCCCATCACAGGGCCCACCTGGCGCTGCTGTTGGCCACTTGCGACGAGCCGCGTAGCGCGCTCGAGCTGATGGCCGTGTTGTTCCCGAAGCTGTCCGGTCGTTTCGACGAACTGATGGCGCTGGGCGAAACGTTGGCCCATGCCAACTTCCTCATGGCCGAAGGGTCGCTGTCGCGGGCGGAACACGGCGGGCTCTACCGCTACCGACGGCGCGATCCCGACGCACCCGCCACCGATCCGCCCGACGTGTTGTGAGCGTCCGGCACGGCGGCAATGTTGCTCAAACCCGGCAGCCTGACGGCTGCCACACAGGAGAGTCAGTGTGATCGATAAAAACAACAATAATGCGCCTGGCCTTGGCTCACGCGGGGTCCAGGTCACCCACCTGGCGGCGGCCATTGCCCTGGCATCGACGCAGGCCTTGGCCGGCGAGACCATCGAGTTCAACAACGGCGCGACCATCGACTGGTCGGTGACCACCAGCTACGGCGTCGGCGTGCGCCTGGGCGAGCAGAGCCGGCGACTGATGGGGGTCAACGCCGACGATGCCAACCGCAACTTCGACCGGGGTTCCCTGACCACCAACCGTATCGGCGCCCTTGGCGAGATGATCCTGCGCAAGGACAACTACGGCGCGGTGGTGCGCGCCAGTACCTTCTACGACGACGTCTATCACAAGGGCAACGACAACGATTCGCCGGCCACCGTGAACAAGCGCGGTGACCACGACGAGTTCACCAGCGACACTCGCTACTACAGCGGCGGCCGCACCCGTCTGCTGGACGCCTATGTGTTCGGCGGCTGGCGTTTTGACAACGACACCATGCTCGACGTCAAGGCCGGGCGGCATATCGAGTCCTGGGGCGAGAGCCTGTATTACCCGGGCGTGAACGGCGTGCAGAACCCGTCCGATGCGGTCAAGGCGGCGCAGCCGGGGGTCGAGGTCAAGGAGGTGCTGCTGCCGGTGGGACAGGTTTCGGCCTCGTTCCGCCTCAACCCGCAAATCACCTTCGGCGCCTATGTGCAGTACGAATGGAAGGGCACCGAACTGCCGCCGGTGGGCAGCTACCTGTCCAGCAGCGACGTGATCGGCCCGGGTCGCGAGTTCATTTACAGCGGCAACAGCAAGATCGCCTACCGCGGCACCGATGAACCGCGCGACAGCGGCCAGTGGGGCGTGCAGGTGCGCTTCCGGCCGGTGCCGGCAATCGAAATGTCGCTGTTCCACGTCAACTACCACGACAAGAACCCGGCCACCGCCCTGGTGGGCTACGACCCGGTGCCGGTCGGCGGCGGCCTGTATGCCTTTGCCGCCAATGGCTACAAGGTCAAGTACTTCGAGGACATCAAGCTCACCGGTATCAGCGCCTCGACCAAGCTGGGCGAGTACCAGATCGGTGGCGAATGGTCGTACCGCGACGGCGCGCCGGTGATGGTCAATACCGGCCTCGGTCCGGTGCCGACCCGTGGCAAGGGCCAGCAGATGCAACTGTCGGCGATGCGCGTGCTGGGCGACCGGCCGTGGGCCAGCCAGACCACGCTGACCGCCGAAATCGTTCATGTACGGGTGGACAGCGTCGACGACGCTTCCGCCGCGCCCAACCTGCAAGGCGTGAACCTGCTGCCATCGCTCGGCGGCATGGTGGGGAATTCCGATGACTACACCTACAAGACCTCATCTGCCTGGCGCAGCCGCGACTCCAGCGCCTACACCCTGGGCACATCGTTCAGTTATCCGGGGGTTTTCCAGGGCTGGGATCTGGAAGTGCCAGTGCGCTTCTCCAACGTGTTCAGCGGCTCGACACCCATGTCCGGAAGCATCGCCGGCGTGCAGGGCGACCGACGCCTGAGCGTGGGCACCACCTTCAAGTACCTGGGCAACCTCGAAGTCGGCCTTAACTACACCGGCTACCTGGGCTCGGCCGACCCGGTCAAGCGCCCGTTCGCCGACCGCGACTACGCCACGTTCTCGATGAAATACAGCTTCTGAGTCGCACGCGCCCCGGGTTTGCCCGGGGCTTCATCATCGCTATGACAACCGGGCCTCAGGCCCGGACGGGGAGAGACTATGGGCCTCAAAGGGCACGCGGCCATTGTTGGCACCGCGCAATACAAGCCGGAGAAGTACGCCACGGCGCCGAAGATGTTTCACCTGGAGCAGGTCGCCGACCTCGCGGCCCGCGCCCTACGCGACGCCGGGCTCAAGGCCGAGGACCTCGACGGGCTGGTGATCAACGGCCCGCAGTTTCATGAAGCCTCGGTATTCGTCCCGGCCATGGCCGCCGAATACCTGGGCCTGCGCCTGAACTTCGCCGAAGTGGTTGACCTCGGCGGCTGCACCTCGGTGGGCATGGTCTGGCGCGCTGCCGCCGCTATCGAACTGGGGCTGTGCCAGGCAGTGCTGTGCGTGCTGCCGGCGCGCATGGCGCCGCTCGGCCCGGATGAAGACCCGAGCTGGATGGCCCGGGCCATGCGCTTCGGCGGCCACAGCACCGCGTTCGGTGCGCCGGAAGCCGAGTTCGACCTGCCTTACGGGCACATGGGCCAGAACACCGGCTACGCAATGATCGCCCAGCGCTACGCGGCGCAGTACGGCTACGACCCGGTGGCCCTGGCGAAGATCGCCGTGGACCAGCGCACCAACGCCCAGGCCAACCCGGACGCGATGTTCTACGGCCAGCCGCTGACCATCGAACAGGTACTGGCCAGCCGCATGGTCGCCGACCCGCTGCACGTCCTCGAAATCGTCATGCCGGTAGCCGGTGGCGCGGCGATGATCATCGCCTCGAAGGAAGTCGCGGCCCGTTCGCGCAAGCGCCCGGCTTTCGTCACCGGTTTCGGTGAGCACCTGGCATTCAAGTCGCCGTCCTATGCCGCAGACATGATCCACACCCCGATTGGCCCGGCGTCCCAGCGCGCCTTTGCCATGGCCGGGCTCAAGCCCACCGATGTCGATGCGGCGCAGATCTACGACTGCTACACCATCACCGCGTTGCTGACCCTGGAAGATGCCGGTTTCTGCGGCAAGGGCGAGGGCATGGCCTTCGTTCGCGAGCACGACCTGACCTTCCGCGGCGATTTCCCGATGAACACCCATGGCGGCCAGCTCAGCTTCGGCCAGTCCGGCGCTGCGGGTGGCATGTCGCAGGTGATCGAGGCGGTGACGCAGATCGCCGGCACGGCGGGCGAGCGTCAGCTCAACGGCTGCGACACCGTCTATGTCTCCGGCACCGGCGGCGTGATGAGCGAGCAGGGCGCATTGATTCTTCAGGGAGCATAAGAGCATGTCCAACAATAAACCGATGCCCATTGCCACGGAGATTTCCGCGCCGTTCTGGGAAGGGATCAAGGCCCGTCGCCTGCTGATCCAGCAGTGCAATGCCTGTTCGCACTGGGTGTTCTACCCGCGCCGGCACTGCCCGACGTGCCTCGCTCACGACCTGGCCTGGCGTGAAGTGCCGGGCCGGGCAACGCTGTACAGCTACACCCTGACGCGCATCCCGACCCTGCCGGACTTCGCCGATGAAATGCCGCAGAAACTGGCGGTGGTCGAACTGGCCGAAGGCGTGCGGATCAACAGCAACCTGGTGGGCCTGGACGAAGACGAAATTCACGTCGGCATGGCCTTGCAGCCGGGGTTCGCCGAGGTGGACGGCAAGGGTAATCGCCTGTTGCGTTTTACCGGTCTGGACAAGGACGCCCCTGCGCTGGAGCCGCTGCCGGGCTCGGAGCCTGAGCCGCAACCGGCCGAAGACACGGCGTCGGTGCGCAGGATCGACTTCAACGATGCAGCCGCGTTGCAGTCGCTGGTGAGTGACAGTTTCAGCGATTGGAGCAATGTGATCGTCGTTGACCAGGCGCTGATCGACGCCTTTGCCCAGCTGTCCGGCGATGACTACTGGATTCACACCGACCCTGAGCGGGCGCGCCTGCAGAGCCCGTTTGGCGGCACCATCGCCCATGGCGCGCTGGTGCAAGTGTTGCAGTCGCGGATGAAGCTGGCGCTGGGTTTCGAGATCACCGGCTTCAGCACCCAGATCAACTACGGCTCTGACCGCCTGCGCTTCCCGGCGCCGGTCCCGGCAGGAGCGCGGATCCATGCGCGGGCACGGGTCAAGAGCGTGGAACTGCTCGGGCGGGGCACGCAATTGACCCTGGAAATCAATATCCATGTGCTGGGGCAGGAGCGGCCTTCGGTGATCAATGATCTGGTGATTTTGTACCGGGCCTGATCGGCGCTGTTGTGGTGAAAGCAGGTTCTGTTAGGGGCGCACCTGATATTTCTGTCAGTTGCGCCAATAACTGTGCGGTGCTGGGATGGTGCACGACTCGCCTCTGCAGGAGCACTGTTCATGGCCGCTATCCATCAGGATCTCTTCCACAAGCATGTTTCCATTGATCCGCAGACCGGCCAGGGCATGTTCTCCTTGCCAATCGCGAACCTGTATGCGGATGAAGGGCTGTGTACGCCTTACAAGTTGAGCCTGTTCTGCATGCTGGACAGCCCCCATCTGCAACTGATTCCCTCGGGCACCTGTGTGGAGAAAAGCCATGGCGCATTCGTCGAAGGATTACCGCTCAGTGATGGGCGGCTGATCAGCGAGGAACTGGCGTGGGAGGATAATGACTGCGGTGATCTTGGTATTACTTACACGCGCCACAAACATGAAATAGCCGTGTCTCACAAGGGCGGCGACAAAGAGGTATTTTCGATATTTGGTGAAGGTACCGCAGACGTTGTCTTGACCCGACTGACCCTCGCCGGCGGCAAGTTCCTGAAGTTGAAGTGGTCATATGATCGCAAGGTGCATGATCGAGAAGATAGTTGTGTGCGACTGACCTCCATTGATGCCGGTGATCGATGCCTGTTCAAGGTCAAGGGCGAACAGTCCAGTCGTGTGGTCGCACGGGTGTTGATAAATGGGGAACGCGAACGCGTTTTGAAGGACATGCAAACGTTCGAAGAGTTTGTCCTGTTCCCCGATACGCCTGAGCAGGTGACCTATACCTTCAAGGAAACCGAGCGGGCAGGGCTCGACCCGATTATCGACATTGAGGTCGAAGGCGGCGGTGTGCTTGGGAAAACGGTCTATCGGCTGGAAACGACCGATAAGAAGCTCAGCAAGATCGACGTCAGCCGGGAACACAGCATTCCCGGTGCCAAAGAAGGCGATGCAACTGTGGTGGAGTGTTTCACCCACACCGAAACGTTGCTCTTCGCCGACGATAACGTCAGTCAATACAGCATTTCACCCGGGGCCGGGGTCGACGCGCTGGTTGAAACCTACGAATACGCTGACGACAAAACCACCATTACTTGCCGCCAGGTCAAGGCGGGCGATGACGTAGCCAAGGGCACTGTGCTCAGTGTTCGAGAGTGCCACTTCAAGGACGGGCGCCAGGTATCGGAGTCGGTGGTGGCCAACGGCGTCAACGTCACTCAGGAACAGCACATCACCCTGGACAAGAATCGTTTGGTGGCCGCCGTCAAATCCACCAGGAAGGTCGATGGGGTGACGGTCGATGAGGAAACCCTGGAATACGACCCGAGTGGCAACCTGGTGTCCAGAACCCAGAGCGGCACGGTCACCGAGTGGACGTACTACAACAATTACAAAAGCTACCGCGTAGAAGAAAAAGCCAAAAGGTTCGAGGACACGAGCTTCTTCGGTCTGATCTTCAAAGCCTTCGACTACTTGAACCCGATTGGTTGGGCGCTGCGTGGGTTTGCGTCAAAGGGTTTCACCTGGGGCACCGTCATAGACAGTGAGGTGACCATGAGCCACGCCGCCAACAATTACGCCAAAGAGGCGTTTCAGTTGCCGGTGGATGCCAACTATCCCGGTGATGAAGGCGGTGGTTGCAAGCATGTGGAGTCAGAATTCGTTTACCGCAAGGATGGCGAGAAGAAGCTGGCCCTGAGTCTGACTTACTACGGTTATGTAACCCTCGGTACGCGGGTTGTTCCTGCACAGAAACTCACTGTTTTACAGCCATCGTACGAAGAAATCGATGTGTCCTCCCAGCAACTCAAGGTGGCCAATGCCGCCGCCAAGGAGTTGCTGGACAGTTTGAAAAAACAGAACGCCACCGATGACCTGGCCGACCTGGAAAAGAGCCTGCTCGCACAAAGCAAGGAAAACGCCCGAGGGTTCAAGCTGCTAAAACCCTGGGTGGACGGTGGCATGTTGCTGGAAACGCTGGCCTACCAGAGCGATGAGAAAAAACCGGGTTACGGGATGGTCACGCAGAAAACCCGCCGTCAGCTCGACGCCAATGGTCTGCCCAAAGACGTTGACGGCGTTGTTTCCACCTTCGACTACCGGCTGGAGGGTTCGCAGGACGACGGCGACCAGGCGCTGTGCATCGACACCAGCGTGACCGGTCGGAGAAGCGCCACCGTCACCAGCCCCGCGCTTCACTCGTCCCAGCACCGCTCGATCTACACCGGACGTCCGCAGACGACGAAGGACAGCGACGGGATCGAGACCGCTTACCGCTACGACGAACAAGGCATGCTGGCCGCCCGCGAAGTGACGCTGCCGGATGGCACGCGCACGGATCGGCTGTATCAGTGGAGCGTACTCAAGGGCGGTCTGTACCAGTGTGAAACCCACAGCACCGAATCAACCAGGCGCACCCGTGTGATCAAGGATGTGCTGGGTCGGGAGCGCGAACGCTGGGTTAGCCCGGATGGCACGGTCTGGCTGAAGACCAACAGCGCGACGTATCACCCCAGCGGTCGCTTGGCCAGCCGTTGTGAGTACGATTACGACAGCAGCCACAAGGCCTGCATGACCCGTGAAACGCTCTGCAGCGACGCCGACAGCCAGAGCAGCCGGACCATCACCCATGTGCTCAAGGATGCCGAGGGCAAGGAACTGGACCGCAAGAGTCAGACGTTGGCCGTCACGGCTGACGGCGAAACCCTGACCCAGGGCAGTTTCCAGGTACAGCGCCGATACGGCGAGCACGGCGCCCTGAGCGAAACCTTTGGTGCGCCCGGAAAAGACCGCTTGCAGATTGACCGCACTTGCAGCGGGACCGGGCAGTTGGAGTCGGTGAGCTACTCGAGGCTGGACAAGGACGGCAAACAAACCGAGCTGGACAAGCTTGCGTTCAGCTACGACGCCTTTGGCCAGCTCGAAACGCTGACGCCCACCTTCGGCGGGGCGTCGGCGTACACCTACGACGTAGTGGGACGCGTGCTCACCTCGACCACCGACGGCGTCGAAATCAGCAAGCGCTACACCAACGTCACCTCCAGCGCCGTGGACATCTACCTCAAGGTGATCGGCAGCGAAGACGATCCCCTGATGGTGGGCGGCCAGGATGCGGACGGCCTGGGCAAGGTGTATTCCCAGCGCGTCTGGGGGCAGGTCAAGGAATTCGGCGCTTCTACTGCAACGGCGGAGGGCGAGGACGAAGCCGAGGGCGAAGACGTTGCATCACCGCCAACCCTGGAAGGCTACGAAAGCGACAGTACCGGCTTCAGCAGCAGCGAACGGATTGTCGTCGCGCAGGGCACTTGCGAATCGATCTCCCGTTACAGCCTGCGTGGCAACCTGCTCGGGTTCGAGGGTCTGGAAGGCGGGCTGACGAGCTATCAGTACGACGCCCTTGGGCGTATCACCCTTTCCAGCAACGCGGGCTGCGAATCGACCTTCGCCTATACCGACAGCGGCCTGCTGGCATCAGAAACCATCAAGGCGCTGAACCCCGACGTCAGCATGACCGTGACGTATCAGTACAACGAAAGCGGCCAGGAAATAAGCCGCAGCTTCGCCTGTGACGGCCTCGATACCCATGTGATCGAACGCACGCTGCTGGGAGACGGCCGCCTGCAAAAGAGCAGCTTGAAGGTCAAGGGCAAGATCACGCGTAGCGACAGCTACGACTACGACGGGCTCAAACGGCTGGAAAGCTGGTCGTGCAGCGGTCCTGGCGTGAGCGACGGCGAGGGCCAGCGTTGTGTCCGGCAGGTCTTCACCTATGGCCCGTTGGGGAATGTGCTGTCGCGGGCAGACGACCGTTACAGCGGGGATAGCCGTCCCGATGCCTGCACCACCCGGACTCTCGACTACAGCTACGCAAAGCTGGAAGAGCTCACCGCGTCGAACAGCGGCGCCACCGAGCATGATCCCTTGGGCTTTGTGACCCGGCAGGCAGACCGCCGTTTCACCTATCACGGCAATGGCCAGGTCAAATCCTGTGCTGTCGAGGGGGAGAAGGACTATGTGTTTGCCTACGACGATCGGGGCCGGATCCGCGGCGCACATCAGGGCGAATGGAGCGAGCACTACCATTACCGTCACGAGCGGATTTACGCATTGGTCCAGCGCGATGGCGAAAGCAGCCACGGCTTCAGTGAACGCCGCTTCGTGCTGCTGAACGACAGCCCGTCTTGCTACCTGCAGGAGCGGGTGGTGTTGAACGGTGCGGGCGACCCTTGCCGGAGCCGATCTTTCGAGTTGCGCGATGCCGCCGGCAGCATTTTCGCCAGCGTCGACTTGAGCAACAAACAGGTGACGCACTTCACCTATACGCCTTACGGCTACCGGGAAGCCGACCCGCGCGCGGTGACCTGGCTCGGTTTCAAAGGCGAGCCGCTGAATGCGCTGGGGCTTTACCACCTGGGCCTCGGCTATCGGCTGTACGATCCGCAACTGCAGCGTTTCCAGGCAGCAGATAGCTGGAGCCCGTTTGGAGCGGGCGGGCTGTCCCGGTTCAGCTACTGCGATGCCGACCCGGTCAACAACCATGACTTCAACGGGCACCAGGTGATTGCCCAATACAGCCGTTATGGCGGGACGCCCTTGATCCATTCCCGGGAGTTCGGTGTGGTAATGACCGGTCTCGGCGCCATGATGGCGCCTTTGACAGCGGGCAGCTCACTGGCCTTTTCCATTGCGGTGACGGGGGTTTCCGCAGCGTCGTTCTATTTCGATCTGGCGTCGATCATCTTGCAGCACAGTGATCCGAAACTGTCCAAGGCCCTGAGCACTGCGGGGCTTGCGTTCGGCATCGCCGGCATCGCTGCCGGTGTCATAAAACCCGTAGCGGGACTGGCGGCACATGCGGTGTCCCATGGATCGAACTCAATTGCCCGCGCGGCTCAGTCCCTGAGCAAGAATTCGCTGCTCCTCTCCGGCCGTTACATGCGTCTGCAAACATCGGTAATCGGCAAGTCTGCGTTGGGCGCGACCCAACGCTGGCAACACGCCGCCAAGGCCTCGAATCATCTCTATGCCGGTGCGAGCAGGGTTTCTCAGCGTGCGCACAGCACCTTCATGAAACTGCTGCTCGAAAAGGCCTCCACCTCGCAGTTGGCCGTATCGCTGTCTGATGACGCGCTTCGCTACTGGACCCAGATCCAGGACTTCCAGGTTCTGGCCTCGACTGACACCTTCAGTCATTCGATGGGCGGGGAAGGGGATTTCGACGAGACGGTGGACCTGGAAGAGTTTGACGACGAAGACCCGTTTGAATACCCGGAGATAGAGCCGGTGCCGGTGCATCGATAAAGCTTTTGCGCCGAATGTAGGCAGTGTGTCGTTGGCAACTTTCAATAAAGGCTTTTAGCAGATTGTTTTACGGCCACAACTGATATTTCTGTCAGTTGTGGCCTTCTTGCGTTGGTGGTGGAATCGGTGGGGCGTAATGCCATTCCTTTCAGGAGCACCCTTCATGTCTTCCAGCCAGGATCTTTTCGAAAAACATATCTCAATCAATCCGCAGACCGGTCAGGGTAGGTTTTCAATCCCTGTTGGTAGTTTTCGTGCAGATGAAGGGGCGAGCGCGCCGTTAAGCGTGAGCTTGTTTTGTACCTTGAAAACTCCCGATATTAAGTTGATGCCTTCTGGCCATATACTCGAAGTGTCCGGAAAGAAGGGCGATGAAGTCCTGAATATGTATGAGCTGCCCATACGTGATGGACGCTTGATCACTGCGAAGGTTAGTGCGGGTAGCGAACGGGATTTTGGTGATTTTACAATGGCAGTGGGCAGCCTCAATGGTGGTTTCTGTGATATCGAAGTGCGGCATCAAGACGGTGGTAAAGAGAAACACGCTTACTCTCTACGTGGTGGCATATTGACGGATTACTTTGTGTCCACAGGAAAGTCATTAAATTTAAAGTGGGAGACCGATATTTATAAGGGGGCTGCTGCAGAAACGCCGGGTTCCAGATTGCTTTCAATTAATTCGGGTGATCGGTGCCTGCTAAAAACTGAAGCGGCACCCCAGAAGAGCACTGCAATTGGCATGGGCAGAGAAATTCCGGTTTTCAAACGGCTCATCGTGTTTCCCGATACTTGTGAGCAAGTGACTTATGAGCTGGAGCAGAAAACCGATAAAGGCCATGGGATGTCCCTCTACTCTCCTGACGCTGGCCCGAGTAAGCGCTCGGGTACAACCACGGTCACGGTCACGGGGTGCGGAATCCCGGGCAGGAAAATATATAAGATCAAGATCGTCGACGATAAACTCAGCAGCCTCGATATCACCACAGAACACACGATTGCCGGGGCAAAGGCAGGTGACGCTCCGCAGGTAGAAAAGCTCACTCATACCGAGACCGTGACCTACATCGGCGATAAAGTCAGTGAATATAAGGTTTCACCTGGCGCAGGCGTCGACCCTCTTGTTGAAAAGTATGAGTACACGACCGACAAGACCACCGTCACCTGCCGCCAGATGAAAACCGGTGATGAAAAAGGTGTTGTGATCTGGACCCGTGAGTACCAGTACAAAGACAAGCGTCAGGTGTGGGAGAAGGTCACGGCCAATGGCGTGGTTGTCATTCAGGAGCAAGAGGTCAAGGTAGACGAAGCGCGTGCCGTGGCCACGGTGAAAACCACCAAAAAAATTGATGGGGTCACGGTCGATGAGTTGATACTTGAATATAGCCCCGGCGGTAACCTGGTGTCGAAAACACAAGGTGGCATAGTCACCGAATGGACTTATTACAATAACTACAAAAAATACACTGTAGTGGAGAAAGAGGTTAGATATCACAATACAAGTTTCTTCAGCTTCCTCTTGAAGCCCTTCGATTATTTGTTCCCGACTGGATGGGGCACTCTTGCATTCGGTTCGTCCGGGTTTACCTGGGGTACTCGCATCGAAACAACAGTAAGCATGGGTCGCGCGGCCAATGACTATGCCAAAAAAGCATTCAATTTGCCCGTGGATATCAAATATCCAGGTGATGAAAATGGCGGATGCACGCATGTTGAATCAGAGCTTGTCTACCGGAAAGTGGGTGACAAGAAACATGCCTTGAGCCTGACTTTTTATGGTTATAAAACGCTGAACAAGATCTCCTCCGGCGTGCTGGTGGTACCGGAGGTAAAATTAACGGTGTTACGGCCGGGCTACAGCGAAGTAGATGTTACCGCTTTGCAGTTGGCGGTGGCCAAAGGTGCTGCCCAGGCACTACTGGACAGCCTGAAAAAACAAGAAGGAGAAAAAGCCAAAGCAGTGCTGGCCGATCTGGAAAAAAGCCTGATCTTTCAGAGCAAGCAGAATGCCCGAGGGTTCAAGCTGGGGAATGTCGAATCGCCGTTCAGAATATCCAGAGAAACATTAACGTATCAAGCCGACAGTAAGTTGCCAGGCTTTGGCCTGATCAGTAAGAAGGAAACGGAGTGGCTCACCTCTAAAGGTGAAAAAGAGGCAGGGTCAGGGGTTACGACCACCTTTTCCTATAAATTGAATCCTGCGGCGCCAGGGCGCGACGCTGAGTCCCTGACCGAAATCGTTGTTCAGCCCCAGACCCGATATTCGGGGCCTGAGCCCGTCAAGGAAATTCGTACTTCTCGTCGCAGTTCCATTTATACCGGGCGTTTGCACGGGTTGAAAAACGCCGAGGGAGTCGATACGTCTTACGAATATGACAGACAGGGCAGGCTGACGGCGCAGAAGGTGACGTTCGCGGACGGTACAACCACTAACCGGTATCATCAGTGGACTGCGCTCAAAGACGGACTGTTTCAATGTGAAACCCACGTGGGTGGGGCTAGCGTAAGAGTCCGGGTCATCAAGGATGCGCTGAATCGGGAGCGTCAGAGTTGGGTAAGCCCTGATGGCAAGACATGGCTTTCAACCACCACCTTCATCTATCACTCTGGTGGTGAAATCCGCGGCCGGCTTGACTACGATTACGACAGCGCCAACAAGAAATGCATGACCCGCGAAACGTACTGGACTGAGGTCGGCACGGACGGCAACCAGAAGGTCACCCAAATACTCAGGAGAGGCGACGACAAAGAACTTGATCGCAAAATCCAGACGTTCACCGTTGCCGCGGGTAGTGAAACCTGGACACGGGGCAGTTTTCAGGTCAAACGCCAACGCACTGCGCAGGGTACCAGTGAAACCTACGGGCCCTCGGGCGGAGCTCGCTCCAAGGTTGTTCGCGCCATCAACGCTGCCGGGCAACCGACGTCGATCAAGTATCTGAAAATGGACAAGGACAACAAGGAGACCGAACAAGATAGCCTTGCCTTCAGCTACGACGATTACGGCCAGCTCACGACCCTCACTCCCCGCATAGGCTCCGCTACGACCTGCATCTATGACGCGAGCGGGCGCTTGCTCACTTCCACAACTGACGGGCTTACCTCCTCCATCGCCTGGAGCGACCGTTACTCGAAGACGCTGAGTACCGGGCTCAAGGGTGAGGAGACCATGTCCTTGGGCTCTCAGGTGGACGATGCCCTGGGCCGTGGCGTTGTACGGGCGGTGTGGGGCCAGACACGTATGATCGATGACTATGGAACCCCCGTGGCTGGAACAGCAGCCCCAACTGCGGGAAAAACCACACCAGCAGGAAAAACCAGCGGCGAGCCATCTCCCCTGACAGATTACAAAACCGAGAGCACCGCGTTCACCCGAAGCGAAAGCATTGTCGAGCCGGCAGGTACAGGCGTTTCAAAGACCACCTTCAGCTTGCGTGGCTGCCTGCTCGAGTTCGAAGGGTTGGAGGCAGGTGTCACCCGCTACACCTATGATGCCTTTGGCCGCATCACCTCCTCGAAGAACAACAGTTGCGAAACAACCTCGGCCTACGCGGATAGCGGCCGCCTGGAAAAAGAGACCATCACGGCGTTGAAAAGCAAGGTCACGATGACCGTCACCTACACATACAACGAGAGTGGCCATGAGATCAGCCGCACGTTTACCTGTGATGGCGTTGATCCCCATGTCATCGAGCGCAAGTTGTTGGGCGACGGCCGTCTGCAAGAAAGCACTTTGAAGGTCAAAGGCACGCAGAAATATTCCGACGGTTATGAATACGACGGTCTAAAGCGCTTGAAGGCATGGCTCTGCGCGGGCCCAGGTGTTGAAAATGAAAAAGGCCAGCGCTGTGTCAAACAGGCCTTCGTTTACAACAGTGTGAGCAACGTACAGTCACGCGAGGACGGCTGCTATACCGGAACCACTCGTCCCGCCTCTGTCGCGACCACCAAGATCAACTACACCTATGGGAAAAAACCGGAGGAGATGACAGGGCCGGATAAGGTCGAAACCAAGTATGACCTTTTTGGTTTTGTCCTCAAGCAGGGTAAGAGCAGCTTCGCTTACCATCGCAACGGGCAGGTTGACTCCTGCACGATCGATGGTGAAGACCCCTATGTCTTTGTGTATGACGACCTGGGCCGGGTTCGCGGCGCAAACCAGGGTAAATGGAGCGAGCGCTACCATTACCGCAACAACCGGATTTATGCGGTGGTTCAGCGCGACGAAAAAAGCACCCACGGTTTCAAGGTACGCAAACTTGTGCTGCAAAACGACAGCCCGAGTTGCTACCTGCAAGACGCAGTGGTATCGATCGGTACCGCCGCAGCGGCGACCAGTTGCTCTTTTGAACTGCGCGATGCGGCAGGTACGGTATTCGCCAGTATCGATGTCGCCAGCAAGAAGGTTACTTACTTCACCTATACCCCTTACGGCTATCGCAAACCTGATCCGAAGTCCGTGACCTGGCTCGGTTTCAAAGGTGAGCCACTCAACCGCTTGGGACTCTACTATCTGGGCAACTACCGCCTGTATGACCCGCAGTTGCAGCGGTTTCAGTCACCGGACAGTTGGAGTCCGTTTGGCGCTGGAGGGCTCTCACGGTTCAATTACGGCAATGCCGACCCGGTCAATAACGAAGACCGCGATGGGCATCAGGTGATCATGCAATACAGTCGCTTTGGTGAAAAAGCGTGGATGGAAACGCGGGAGTTTGGTCTGGTGCTCACCGGGATCGGGGCGATATTTGCACCCCTGACATCCGGCGCCTCGCTGGCCTTTGCAATCGCGGTGACGGCTATTTCAGCGGCATCCTTCTATTTCGAGTTGGCCTCGATCATTACCAAGGACAGCGACCCGGAAACGTCCAAGGTCTTGGGGAAAATCGGCCTCGGCCTCGGGCTGGCGGCAGCCGCAGGCGCTCTGATGGGGCCAGCAGTGAGCTTCGCGGCGCTAGGTGTTTATCGGACCCTGAAACCCGTCGCTCAACTAAGCCAAATACTGAGCAGAACCTCACTTACTATGGCTGCTCGTTATATGGCAGTTCAGTCAACGGTGATCGGCAAGAACGCGTTGGCTGCCGCCAAGCGTTGGTCCCGTGCGGCACAAGCGCCTCATTATTTATATGAGGGTGCGCACGCGGTTTCATCTCGCGCACATGCTGCCCACCTGAAATTGCTCAATGAAAACGCGCCCAAAACCGTTTATAAACTGGTAGAAATCGCTGACAACGGACTTGATTTCTGGAGCGTGACTCAAGCCAGCGAACCGATACTGGACAATCACGCCATCAGTAATCAATTGGCGGGCCCCCCGGACATCAGTGATGTAACCCTTTCCGGCAATGCTCGTTCTGCCAATCCCTTCCAGTCTTAGGTGCTAAACCTGCTGGTGCCTCTGGAGAAACCCCGTGGCCTGTCGACGTTCAGACAAGCCACGGGTTTTTCACGTCAGCGCTTAGGCTCTGTATGAAAAGCCTTGAGACGAAGGTCAGGCAAGGCGAAAACAGCCGAGGAAGCGGAGTTTACGGGTTGTAAATGAGCATTCCGAGGCTGTTTTCAACGCAGCATCACCGAGTATCAAGGCTTTTCATACAGAGCCTAGTAACCCATTTGGACGATGCCACCAATCCTCTCAGCCTTGACTATCCCCTGAAACAAGAACACCGGATCAGGGAGCGGGTTGCATGAGAGGCGCACGATGAATCAGGTCAGACAATGGGTGACGCATTGCGTCGAAGTCATCGCCGACTGGCTGATGGCCTGGCGCAAGGGGCTGCTGGCGCTGTTCGTGCTGCTCAGCCTGGGGCTGGGCTACAGCGCCCTGAACACGCAACTGGACCCCGGCTTCAACAAGCAGATCCCGGTGCGCCATGCCTATATGGTCAACTTCCTTAAGTTCAGCCAGTACTTCACCGGCGCCAACCGCCTGCTGGTCAGCGTGCGCTGGAAAGGCGAGGGCGACATCTATAACCCCGAATTCCTCGAAACCCTGCGCAAGGTTACTGACGATGTGTTCTTCATCAGCGGCGTCAGTCGCCCCAGTGTGACGTCGCTGTTCACCGCCAACGTGCGCTATATCGAGATCACCGAGGAAGGTTTCTATGGTGATGTGGTGGTGCCGCCACGTTTCAGCGGCAGTCCCGACGACCTCGCCCAGGTGCGCAGCAACGCTGCGGCGTCAGGGCAGGTCGGCCGGCTGATCGCCAATGACCTGAAGTCGGCCATGGTCCGCGCCGACCTGCAGGACCTCGATCCGCGCAGCGGCAAACCGGTGGACTACACTCAAGTGGCCAACAGCCTGGAAGAGATCCGCCAGAAATACGCCAGCGACACCATCGAGATCAACGTCGTCGGCTTCGCCAAGCTGGTGGGCGATGTGGTGGAGGGGCTGACCACGGTGATCGGTTTCTTCGCCATCGCCTTCGTCATTACCGGGCTGTTGTTGTGGCTGTATTCCCGCTCCCTGCGCCTGACCCTGGTGGCGCTGGTAGTAGCGTTGCTGCCGGTGGTCTGGCTGCTGGGGTTGCTGCCGCTGCTGGGCCTGGGCATCGATCCGATGTCGATTCTGGTGCCGTTCCTGATCTTCTCGATTGGCGTGTCCCACGCGGTGCAGATGACCAACGCCTGGAAACAGGACGTGGTCGCTGGCGCCACCTCGCTGCAGGCGGCGCGCACGGCGTTCTGCAAGATCTTCATTCCCGGCTCCCTGGCACTGCTGATGAATGCCCTGGGCTTCGGCGTGATCATGCTGATCGACATTCCCATCGTTCACGAACTGGGGGTGACGGCGTGCATCGGCGTGATGCTGATGATCATCACCAACAAGCTGATGCTGCCGATCATCATTTCCTGGCTGCCGCTGGAGCGCGGGCTGTTGAGCCGCGAACAGGCCGGCCGGCAAGAACGCCATAAATTGTGGTGGCGCTTGTCGGCGCTGGCCGAGCCGGGGCCGGCGCTGGCGGTGTTCGGCCTGAGCCTGTTGCTGCTCGCGGCCGGCGCCTGGAAAGCCCGTGACCTGGCGGTGGGCGATATCGGTGCCGGCGCGCCGGAGCTGCGCGCCGACTCGCGTTACAACCAGGACAACGCGCGGATCATCAGCAGCTATTCCATTGGCCTGGATGTGCTCGCGGTGTTCGTCCAGACCCACGACGTCGAGGAAGGCTGCCTGAACCCGGAAGTGATGCGCGCGGTGGAAGGTTTCGACTTCCGCATGCGGGCAGTGCAGGGCGTGCAGTCGGTGCAGAGCGTAGCCGGGATGGGCAAGCGGGTGATCGCCGGCAACAACGAAGGTAATCCTCGCTGGGCGGCGATTCCAGGTTCCTCTCGCGGCCTGAGCCAGGGCGCTCGCGCGTATATGCCGGACGACGGGCTGGTCACCGATGGTTGCCAGCAGATGCAGATTCTGGTGTTTCTCGCCGACCACGAAGGCGCCACCGTCAGCCACGCAGTCAACGAAGCGAAGCGGATCATCGCCGAGGTGGCCACGCCGCGGGTGGAGTTCCTCCTGGCGGGCGGCAACGTCGGCGTGATGGCGGCCTCCAACGAGGCGGTCAAGCGTGCCGAGGTGATTATGCTTGCGGCGTTGTTCGGTTCGGTGGCGCTGTTCTGCTGGCTGACCTTCCTCTCGGTGCGAGCGGTGCTGTGCATCCTGGTGCCGCTGGCGATCGTGGCGATTCTCTGCAACGCGCTGATGGCGATGCTCGGCATCGGCCTGAAAGTTGCGACCTTGCCGGTGATGGCCTTGGGCGTGGGCGTTGGCGTGGATTACGGCATCTACCTGTACGAGCGCATCCAGCACGAGATGTCGGCCGGCGCCGACCTGCGCGAGGCGTTCTACCAGGCCATGTGCCAGCGCGGCACGGCGGCGGTGTTCACTGCCCTGACCATGTCCATTGGCGTGTGCACCTGGGCCTTTGCGCCGCTGAAGTTCCAGGCCGACATGGGCGTGCTGCTGTCGTTCATGTTCCTGGTCAACGTGCTCGGCGCGATCTTCCTGTTGCCGGCCCTGGCGGCCTGGTTCAACCGCGGGCGACCGCTGGTGGCCCGGGAGGCGCAAGCGGTGGAGGTGGTGCGCGGTGAATTCCGCCAGAAGAAGCAACCGGCAGCACCACACATCCGATAGCTGCGGATATCAGGGAGCGCCCTATTGTGGGCGCTCCGGGAGATAGCGAGACTGCAACGCGACGTGCACTTCGAGGGGGCTGATGGCCCCCGAGTCGAACTCATAACAATAAGAAGGGAAGGCCCAGCCTTACCCGAGCGAGGAGAAGACTGTGGAGAACCCTGTGCTGACCCCGGATGGCCTGAGCAAGCTCGGTCTGGATCTTGCCGGTTACGACCGGCTGGTGAGCGAAGTCTACGACGGCGCCATCAACCCCCGGCAGATGGCCCGCGCCCTGACCAGCTTCCGCGACCTTTACGGTGCCAACTACGTGACCCTGATCCTGAGGGTGCCAGACCAGCCTGACATGGGCCTGATGATCATCGTCGGCGATATCGAAGGCGCGGGCGAAGTCAGCTACATGACCTACCCGCAAACCCAGACGCCCTTCACCAACCAGCCGCTGGACTACGTCTTCACCGTGGATGATGTGCTCACCAGCAGCCAGTGGGAGCAATCGGCGTACTTCAAGATGTTCTGCGGGCCCCAGGATGTCTACCACGTCATGGGCGCCGATATCTCCACCGCCGATGGCGGCAAACTGCGCCTGCGCATCACCCGGCCCAAACGGGCGCCGGCCTTCTCCCGCGACGACCGGGCGCTGTGCGCGATGTTCCTGCCGCACCTGCGTCGCGGCATGCAAATGCACAACCTGCTCGACCGCAGCGAATCCCTCAGCGACCTGTACGCCCAGGCCATCAGTCGCCTGTCGGTGGCGACCCTGGTGCTGGACGAGAGTGGCAGCGTGCTGCGGGTCAACCCGGTGGCCCATGACCTGCTGGCCCAGGCCGATGGCCTTAAACTGGTCGGCGGGCGCCTGGAAGCCACCTATCCCAGCGACAACCGCGAGTTGCAACGCTTGATCCGCGCGGCGTTTTCTCAGGATGCACCGAAAAGCGCCGAGGCCATGTCGGTGACCCGGCCGTCCGGGCTGGTCAACCTGGGGCTGGTGGTGGAACCGATTCCGTCGCTGGACTGGGCGGAGGGCAAGGGCAAGCCGGCGGCGCTGGTGTACATCCGCGATGCCGCCAGCAAGTCGCTGGCAAGCGAATTGGTGACCAAGCAACTGTTCAACCTGACCAAGGCCGAGACCGCGCTGGCCATGGAACTGGCCAACGGCCTGTCACTGGAAGAGGCCGCCGAGGAACTGAACATCCGCCGCAACACCGCGCGGGCGCACTTGCGTTCGATCTTCTCCAAGACCGGCGTGCGCCGGCAGACCGAGCTGGTGCGGATCCTGCTCAACAGCGTGGTGGCGTTGGGCAAACCGAAAATGCCACTGAAGGCCCCCGGCAAACTGAAGGTTCCTCCGCCGCAACTGGCGGTGCCGATGGCGCGGCGGGCGTGAAGGGCTCATGCGTGTTGTGAATAAGCGTTAGGCCAAAACGGTCTTAACAACTATCAGTTATGTCAGGTGTGCAACAGGTGCGGCACGCAAAGAATGGGGGCAACGGGCAGGCAGCTTGCCGCCCCTTCTTTTCGAGGTGAACCGATATGGCCGGCGTAGATGACATTGTTCTGAAAGTGTCCCAACTCACCAAGGTCGCGGAATTGAACGCGGTGACAGACGCGGTTAAAAGCCGATTGGCCGCTTTGCCTCGCGTAGCTGTGTACCACTCAGATGGGACTATCCCGGGAGGCCTTATTGAAGTGCCTACCCAGGCGGAACAACTGAAAGAGATGCAAGCCCTTCTTGACCGTATGAGATCTCAAGGCGACGAAAAGACGGAATAGAAAAGGGCAGCCTCTGTCCCTTTCCGGCCCCATGCAAAAGCCCAGCCTCGTCCAGCTGGGCTTTTGTTTGTAGTGTGTTTTTAGTCTTCTCGGACGATGTTTTCGATCGGGTTGCTGCTGATCATGGGGCTGCTGTGCAGCCCTTCGCGAGCAAGCTCGCTCCTACGGGGATTGCGGTGTTTCTGCTTCTGTAGGAGCGAGCTTGCTCGCGAAGGATCAACGCCCAACTCATGGAGATTCCAATGCCCACAACCGCCATCACCGGCTCTGCCTCCGGCATCGGCGCCGCCGTTGCCACGGCCTTGCGCGCCGCCGGCCACCGCGTCATCGGTATCGACCGCGGCAACGCCGAGGTCATTGCCGACCTGTCCACCCGCGAAGGCCGCGATGCGGCCACCGCGCAGGTTCTCGAACTCAGCGACGGCGTCCTCGATGGCCTGGTCTGCTGCGCCGGTATCGGTGTCACCGCGCCGTCCTGCGGGTTGATCGTGGCGGTCAACCATTTCGGCGTCAGCCAACTGCTCGGCGGTCTTGAAGGTGCGTTGGCCAAGGGCAGCAACCCGGCGGCGCTGGTGATCGGCTCGGTGGCGGCGATCCGTCCCGGCGCCGAGCAGGAACCCATGACCCTGGCCATGCTCGACAACGACGAGGCCCGGGCGCTGGACATCGCCAACACCCTGGGCGAACCGCAGGTGGCCTACGCCTGCTCCAAATATGCGATCACCCACCACGCCCGGCGCCTGGCGGCGGCCTGGGGAGCCAAGGGCATTCGCCTCAACGTGGTCGCGCCCGGCGCGGTGGAAACCCCGTTGCACGACGCTTCGCGAAACGACCCGCGCTTTGGCGATGCGGTACGTGCGTTTGTCGCGCCGCTGGGGCGCAACGGTCATCCCGAGGAAATCGCAGCGCTGATCGCTTTTCTGCAGTCGCAACAGGCGAGCTTTATCCACGGCAGCGTGATGTACATCGACGGCGGCATGGACGCCATGGTCCGGCCGCAGCGGGTCTGAGGAAAACACATGAACAAGGTTGCATTCATCACCGGCGCCAGCCGCGGTATCGGCCGCGCGGCGGCGCTGGCGTTCGCCCGGGCCGGCTTTGACCTGGCGATCAGCGCCCGCACTCTGGACGAAGGCGAGCAGCACCCGCACGCCTTGCGCGATGCCAGCGGCGCGCCGCTGCCGGGCAGCCTCAACGGCACCGCCGAAGCCATCCGTGCGCTCGGCCGCAAGGCGCTGGTGGTGCCGATGGACCTGCTCGACAGTGACTCGGCACTGGCTGCGTGCAAAGCGGTGCTCGCCGAATACGGCCGCATCGACGTGCTGATCAATAACGCGATCTACCAGGGCAGCGACCTCAATGCCGGTTTCATGGCATTGCAGCCCGAGACGCTGGAGAGGATGTTCAAGGGCTACATTCTCACGCCTTTCCTGTTGACCCGCGCCGTGGCCCAGGTGATGGCGGAGCAGGGCGATGGCGTGGTGATCAACGTCACTTCCGGCGCCGGCGAAAGCGATCCGCCGGTTGCGGCCGGGAAGGGCGGCTGGGGCTATGCCTATGGCGCGGGCAAGGCGGCGGTGTCGCGGTTGTCGGGGATCGTTGCGGTGGAGCTGGGTGATGCCGGGGTTCGCGCCTACACCGTCAACCCCGGAGTGGTGACCACCGATGCGCTGAAAGCCACTATCGGCGAGAAGGGTGTGATTGCCCTGCGCGCCGGCAGTGCGCCGCCGGAAGTGCCGGCGGCGGTGATGTTGTGGCTCGCCACTCATGAAGAGGCCAGCCAGTATCAGCGCCAGACCCTCGCGGCCCAGCCGTTTGCCAGGAAGCTTGGGTTGTTTGCCGGCTGAGTCGGACTTTCAGGCTCAGTGTGGGGGCGAGAGAACTCGCGCCCACCCCAGGCTGAGCCCCGTGGCAGACGCGGCGCAGACGTGGTGCTTGAGAAACCTTGCACGCAAATTTTTCTATTGAGCGGTAGCTGTTAAAGTGCCATCAATAAAAAATGTTTCATCTCGCCAAGGTCGGGCCCGTCAATTGCTAGCGTAGCCCTGCTGCGCCGTCAGGGATGAGTCGCCTGATCCACACTAGGAGTTGTTGTGGACAGACGTAGAACTGCAGTACCTCGCACGGCCCGTACCCGCTTGTCGCTGGCTGTCAGCCTGGCCATGTTCGGCGCCTTCACCGGCATCGACCCTGTTTTCGCCGCGTGTACACCCGGCGCACCCGCCGATAACGCGGCGGTGAACTGCACGGGCACCAGCCTGGACGTAGCGCTGAACGCCAACTCGCTGACGGTAACGGTCGGCATCGGCGCACTGTTGACGAGGAACGACATTACCTTCCCGACGCTGGCCATTACGGGTATCAACAACACCTTCATCAACAACGGCAACATCGACCCGGGCTACTACGGACCGCCACCTGTCCGCATGTCGCCGGTCAAGATAACCAGCCCCACCGCCTCGAACCTGACGATCACCAACAACTCAGGTACCGGCAACAACGGCCAGATCGTCGGTTACAGCGGCTTCCTCGGCATCGGCATGACCAACCTCACCGGTGCGGCGCTGGACATCAACAATGGCTCTGGCGGGCGCACGAACATCAACAACTACGGCCGGATCCTGTCGATCCTGCTCTCTGGCGCTACAGAAACCGAGCCCGACCTGCCAGTGATCGGGGTCTACGGCGGTAGCCAGGTGACGTTCACCAACACCGGCACCATCACCGGGCGGATTGCCTTCGAAAGTTCGGGCGAGGGCAACATCTTTATTAACCAGGGCACCATTACCGGCGGCGTGTCGTTGGGCCAGGGTGGTGGCAACAATGAGTTCAGGGCAATAACCGGCTCGTCAGTCGTCAGCGGCGGCGGCAGCGGCGCGGCGCTGTCGATCAATGGCCTGCAGTTCGCCGCCACCGGCATCGTCGATGGCGGGGCCGGCGGCGACAATACGCTGTACCTGCAGAACACCCTGAACGGCGGCACGGGTACCAATACGGGCGTCGGCAACATAAACCTGAGCTCCTACGTCAATTTCGGCTTCCTGAATCTCCTCGGTGGGACCTGGACTGTGCAAGGCGCTCTGACCGACGGCGTCATGGCCGTCCTGCAGGGTGGCACGCTGCAAACCGACAACAGCGGCTTTATCGGTACCGGCCTTATCGGCGGCTATGGCGGTACGATCGCCAGTTCTGCGGCGACGATGAACTTCGCCAACAATTTCTACCTGGGTTATTCGTACGACATCGCCGCCGGCGGCCTGACGTTCAGCAGCAACACCACCGCGTTCACCCTCTCGGGCACAATCGACGGGGAGATCAATTCCCAGCTGGTCAAGACCGGTACTTCGTCGCTGCGCCTGAACGGCGTTAGTACTTACATTGCCGGCACCATGCTCAATGGCGGCTCGCTCATCATCGGCAGCAACCAGGCGCTGGGTACCGGCAGTGTCACCGCAGCGACCGGTACCCGGATCGACTCCGCAGCCACCTCGACCCTGAGCAACACCTTCAACCTGGCGGGGACCGTGAATTTCGGCGGCACCAGCTCACTGACCCTGAGCGGGTTGGTCCAGGGCAGTGGTGCCCTGCTTAACAAGGATGGCTCGGGCACGTTGGTGCTGACGCGCAGCAATACCTACAGCGGCGGCACAACGCTGACGGCCGGCACCCTGGGGATCGGCAGCAACCAGGCGCTGGGCGTTGGCAGCGTGGCCGCGGCAAACGGTACCCGGATCAACTCCGTGGCTACCTCGATCCTGAACAACAGCATTCTCATGACTGGCACCGTGAATTTCGGTGGCAGCAGCACGCTGACCCTGAACGGCACGATCCAGGGCGCCAGCGCCGTGCTCAACAAGGACGGCTCGGGCACGCTGGTCCTGACCAGCGCCAACACCTACGGCGGCGGCACCACGTTGAGCGCCGGTACGCTGACGCTCGGCAGCAACAGCGCAATCGGCTCCGGCAACTTGACGGTAACCGGGGCCTCGACCCTGACCAGCAACCAATTTGTCACCTTCCTCAAAGATGTTGCGCTTAACAGCACCCTGACCGTGGGCGGCAACAACGATCTGCGCCTGCTCGGTAACATCACCGGGAGCTCAAGCAACAAGCTGATCAAGACCGGCAACGGCAATCTCATTCTGGGCGGGAACAACAGCTTTACGGGCGGGATCGAGCTCAATGCAGGTTCCGTGACACTGCTCATCGCGGGTGTGCTGGGCAACGGCGGCCTGACGGTCACCGGCAACAGCAGCCTGGTGGTCGAGATGCAGCAGACCAACCTCCAGCCGGTCGCCATCAATTCGGGCGCAAGCTTGCAACTGGTCGCCAACCAGGCCTACGCGCTGCAGGGCGTGCTGTCCGGCAGCGGAACGCTGGTCAAGGATGGCACCGCAGACTTGTCGCTGATGGCGATATCGCCGAACTCCTTCAGCGGCCTGTTCGATGTGGTCAAGGGCCAGCTCGCCTCAATGATTCCGGGCAGCCTGGGCACCAATCCGAGCGTGAATATCGGCAGCAACGGCACCGTCAGCCTGGCAGGCAGCGAAACCATCGACGCTCTCAGCGGCACTGGCAGCCTGGTAATCGGCGACGGCGGCATCCTGAGGGTCGGCAGCCTCAACAGCAGCTCCACCTTCGGCGGCGCCCTATCGGGCGCCGGCACGCTACAGAAGATCGGCACCGGCAACCTGACCCTCACCGGCACCAGCGTTATCGGCGGTGTCACCAGCGTCAGCGCCGGGCGCCTGACGCTCGGCTCGGGTGCCAGCCTGAACAGCGCCGGGGTGACCGTAGTCAACGGCGCCAGCCTGGCAGGCAGCGGCACCGTGCTCAGCAACCTGACCGTCAACTCTGGCGGTCACCTGGTGCTCGCCTCGGGAGGCACCCTGACGGCCAGCAGCCTGAGCCTGAGCAACGGCAGCATTGTCGACGTTGCACTCGGCACGCCTTCGCTGACCCCGATGCTCAACATCGGCGGTGCTGCAACCATGGGCACCACCTCGTTCAATTTCACCGATCTTGCGGACATCGCCAACGGCACCTACCGCCTGGTCACTCACCAGTCGGGGCTGCTGGCACCTACGGCCACGATCGCGTCGATGCCGACCGACTTCCTGCCGGGCGAGCTGCTGCTGCAATATGTCAGCGGCGGGATCAACGTCATCGTCAACTCCATGAGCCTGGCCACCCAGTACTGGGATGGCATCGCCTCGGGCGCCAACGGCAGCATCGATGGCGGCGGCGGTGTCTGGAATGCGGGCAACACCAACTGGACCAACGCCAGCGGCAACACCAACGATGTCTGGAAAGGCGTTTCGGCGGTCTTCCAGAATGGTTCGGGCACCGTGGCCATCCAGGGTACCCAGACCATCAGCGCGTTGCGCTTCAAGAGCGATGGCTACGTGCTGTACGCCGATGCGACCAATGGCCTGAGCCTGGTCAACAGTTCGGGCGGCTCGGTGGTGGTGACGGTCGACAGCGGCTTGACCGCGACACTTGATACCCCCTTGGCCGGTACCGGCAAGCTGGAGAAAAGCGGTGCCGGGACACTGGTCCTGACCCGTAGCAACAGCTACGCAGGTGGCACCGCGCTGACTGCGGGCACGCTGTTGGTCCGTGATAACAACGCTTTGGGCAATGGCGCCCTGAGCCTTGCCTCCGGTACCACCCTGAGCAGCAACCTGTCCGCGCTGCAACTGGCCAACAACGTCGTCCTCGCCGGTGCGTCCACCGTCGATGTCAGCTCCGGCACCCTGAGCCTGAACGGTGTCGTCAGCGGCGCCGGTGGCCTGGTCAAGGTCGGTGCCGGCAGCCTGGTGCTGAATGGCAACAACGCGCAACTGGGCAATACCTCGCTCAACGCCGGTGGCCTCGTGCTGGGCCGCAGCAACGCGCTGGGTGCGGGCACTTTGAATACGGCCAACAACACCACGCTCGACAGCAACCTGACGAGCCTGCTGATCGGTAACAACGTGGCGATCACCGGTAACCTGACGTTCGTCGGCACCCAGGGCCTGACGCTTGATGGCACCGTGTCCGGCACCGGTAACCTGATCAAGAACGGCGTCAGTGCGCTGACCCTGATGAAGGCCAGCACGCTCAATGGCAGCGTCACGTTGAACCAGGGCACGTTGCGCCTTGCCAACAACAATTCGCTGGGCAACACCAACCTGGTGGTCGGTGGCGTGTCGGCCTTGCAGGCGATAACGGACATTACCGTCAACAATGACGTCAGCCTCGGTGGCGAACTGACGATCAACGGCGGCAACGAACTGACCCTTTCGGGCGTGATCTCCGGTGCTTCGGGCCTGGTCAAGGACGGTACCGGCAAGCTGACCCTGAGCGGTGCCAACCTCTACCAGAGCCCTACCACCCTCAATGCCGGCACGCTGGTGCTGGGTAATGCCCAGGCACTGGGCCTCAGCCGGCTGGATGTGAACGGCACCGGCGCGCTGGAAAGCAGCAGCGCCCTGACCGTGGGCAACGACGTCACCATCAGTGGCGCCCTCACCGTGCAGGGCAGCAACAACCTGACCCTGGACGGCTCCATCACCGGCATGGGCAGCCTGACCAAGGCTGGCAGCGGCACCTTGACCCTTAATGGCGGCGACGGTTTCTACGGCGTCTACAACGTCAACGGCGGTCGCCTGATCAGCAACACCGCGATCACCCTGGGCGAGCCGAGCGCAATCAATGTTGCGTCCGGCGCCACCCTGCAATTGGCCGCAGGTGCGGCCACCGGCCAGCTCAACGGCGCGGGTAATGTGCAACTCGATGCCGGCGAATTCCGGGTTGATGAGGGCACCTTCAGCGGCGCGCTGAGCGGAAACGGCGACCTCTACAAAAACAGCAGCGGCACACTGCAACTCAGCGGCAACAGCTCGCTGGCCGGGGCAACCACCGTTGCCGGTGGCATCCTGCGGGTCAACGGCAGCCTGGGTAACGGCAGTGTTTCGGTCGAGAACGGTGCATCCCTGACCGGCAGCGGCACCCTGGGTGGCGCAGTGACCGTCGCCAACGGCGGCCACCTGAGTCTGGCCAGCAGTTCGGTACTGACCCTCGGCTCGCTGGTATTGAATGACCTCTCCAACCTCGATGTCGCCTTGGGCTCCGCCACGGCGGGCGCGGCGGGCCTGGCAAACGTCAGCGGCAACCTGACCCTGGACGGCAAGCTGAATATCACCGACGTCGGTGGCTTCGGCATCGGCGTCTACCGCCTGTTCGACTACAACGGTGCGCTGATCGACAACGGCCTGGAACTCGGCGTACTGCCAACAGGCGTCCCGACCAACGAGCTGGAAGTGCAGACCAGCGTCGCCAACCAGATCAACCTGGTGGCGGGCGGCCCCGACTACATCCGCTTCTGGGATGGTAGCGAGCTGACCGGCAACGGCACCGTCGAAGGCGGCAACGGCACCTGGAGCAGCACCAACAGCAACTGGACCACCATCAACGCCGGGCTCAACGGCGCCTGGAACAGTTCGTTCGCGGTGTTCCAGGGCTCGGCCGGCACAGTGGTCGTGGATGGCACCCAAAGCGTTACCGGCCTGCAGTTCATCACCGACGGCTATCAACTGGTGGGCGGCGGTGCGGATTCGCTGCAACTGGTCAACGGCACCAGTGGCTACAGCACGCTGCGCGTCGACAACGGCGCGACCGCGACGCTGGACGTAAGCCTCGGCGGCAGTGGTGTGTTGAACAAGGTCGACAGCGGCACGCTGGTGCTCAATGGCACCAATACCTACAGCGGCGGCACGCGCCTGACCACGGGCACCCTGGTGCTGGGCAACAACGCTGCACTGGGCACCGGCAGCCTGCGCGTCAGCGCGGGTACCACGCTGGACAGCAACACCCCCGTCAGCGCGGGCAACACAGTGATCCTCGATGGCGACCTGACCCTGGCCGGCAACAATGACCTGACCCTGACCGGGCAGATCAACGGCAATGGCGGGCTGATCAAGAACGGCGCCAACGTGCTGAGGCTCGATGGTAACAACAGCTTCCAGGGCAACACCGAACTCAACAGCGGCACCCTGGTGCTGGGCCATAACAAGGCGTTGGGCAGCAGTGTGCTGGCGGTCAACGGCACCAGCACCGTGCTCGCTGCTGGTATCTCGGAGCTGAAGAACCGCATCCAGTTGGCCAGCAGCCTGACCCTGGGCAACATCGACCCGCTCGCCCTGACCGGACGCATCAGCGGCAACGGCACCTTGATCAAGCAAGGCCCCGGTACCGTGGACCTGACGGGCAGCAATGATTTCAGCGGTACCTACCGCATCAACGATGGTCGCCTCAATCTGGCCGGCAGCAACAGCACCGGCAATCCAGCGATCGACATCAGCACCGACGGCACCCTCGGCGTCGCGGTCGACAGCGCCGTGGGCCTGCTCAGCGGGCAGGGCTCCATCGCACTGGAAAACAACAGCGTGCTGACCCTGATCGGTGGCAGCTATAACGGCGCCATCACCGGTACCGGCAGCCTGAACAAAGTCGGTAGCGGCGGCCTGATCCTGTCGCGCGTCAGCAACATCAGCGGTGCCACGACCCTGACCGAGGGCAGCCTGTCCGTTACCGCGCACGGCGTGCTCGGCACCTCTTCGCTGACCGTCGCCAGCGGTACTACCCTCGACGGTAGCGGCACCATCGACGGCGCGGTGACCATCGCCGATGGCGGCCATGTGGTCGTCAACAGCGGCAAAACCCTGACCACCGGCAACCTGACCCTCAACGACGATTCCAACCTCGACGCCTTGCTGGGTGCTGCGGTACCGGGTGCCTCGGGTCTGCTCAAGGTCAATGGCAACCTGGTGCTGGACGGCAAGCTCAACGTCACCGACGTGGGCGGCTTCGGTCTGGGCGTGTACCGCCTGATCGACTACACCGGCACCCTCACCGATAAGGGGCTGACCCTCGGCACGCTTCCGGGCGGTCTGGTAGCGGGTGATCTGGACGTGCAGACCAGCGTCGGCAGCCAGGTCAACCTGGTGGTCGGTGCGGCGGCGGGTAATGTGCTGTTCTGGGACGGCACCGGTAGCGGAGTCGGTGCCATCGATGGTGGCAACGGCACCTGGGGTGCAACGGGTAGCAACTGGACCAACGCCAGCGGCAACTTCAACCAGGGCTGGAACAACGGCTTCGCCGTGTTCCAGGGCAACACCGGCACGGTCAGCGTCGAAGACACTCAGAGCACCACCGGCCTGCAGTTCCTGACCGATGGCTACCGCCTGGTGGCGGGTGCTGCGGGTGAGCTGGATCTGGTCAACAGCGGCGCGGGTTATGCCGGCGTGCGTGTCGGCAGCGGCAACACCGCTACGCTCGATGTGAGCCTGATCGGCAGCGGCAAGCTGAACAAACTGGAATCCGGCACTCTCGTGCTGAACGGCAACAACAGCTACAGCGGCGGTACTCAGCTCAGCGGCGGTACCTTGGTCGTGGGCAGCAACGCCGCGTTGGGCAGCGGCACGCTGACCACCGACAACCTGACCACGCTGGACAGCAACCGCGCTGTTACCCTCGGCAATGCCGTGACAGTGGACGGTGGCCTGATCCTCGCCGGCAGCAACGACCTTGGCCTTACCGGCACTATCAGCGGTACCGGCGCTCTGGCGAAGAACGGCGCTGCCAACCTGACCCTGAGCGGCAACAACACCTACAGCGGCGGAACCCTGCTCAACGCCGGCAGCCTGACCCTCGGTCACAACGCCGCGCTGGGCTCTGGCGCGCTGAGCATCCTCGGCAACACCAGCCTGGAC
The DNA here is from genome assembly GCF_903166565.1 of Pseudomonas sp. Marseille-P9899. NCBI lineage: Bacteria > Pseudomonadati > Pseudomonadota > Gammaproteobacteria > Pseudomonadales > Pseudomonadaceae > Pseudomonas > Pseudomonas sp. Marseille-P9899. Next base: position 1,542,643 of record NZ_CAESCG010000001.1, on the reverse strand, counting down.
ACCAGCGCCAATCTGCAAGTGAGCAACAACATTGCCGTTTCGCAGCAACTGACCCTCGCGGGCAGCCACGACCTGACCTTGAGCGGTGTGCTCAGCGGCAACGGCGCGCTGATCAAGAACGGCAACGGCCAGCTTCTGCTGACCGGCACCAGCACCTACACCGGCAACACCTCGGTCAACGCGGGCGGCCTCACCGTCAACGGTACCTTCGCCAGCGCCAACGTGCAGATCGCCAACGGCGCCAGCCTGGCCGGCAGCGGTACCTTGTCCGGCCAGGTCAGCCTGGCCGACGGTGCCAACCTGAATGTCGCCAGCGCTACCGCGCCGCTGACGGTCGGTGGCCTGTCGCTGGCTTCTGCCAGCAACCTGAACTTCACCCTGGGCGCGCCGAACAGTGCGACCACGCTGGTGAAGGTCAACGGCGACCTGACCCTCGACGGCCTGCTCAACATCAGCAACGGTGGCGGCTTCGGCGTCGGTGTGTACCAGTTGTTCAGCTACGGCGGCAGCCTGACCAACAACGGTCTGAGCTTCGGTAGCCTGCCGACTGACATCCTCACCTCGCAACTCGAGGTGCAAACCAGCATTGCCAACCAGGTCAACCTGGTGGTCGGTGAAGCCGACGGCAACCTGGTGTTCTGGAACGGTTCCAAAACCAATGCCGACGGCACCGTCAGCGGCGGCAGCGGCACCTGGGGCGCGGACACCAACTGGACCAACTCCACCGGCAAGAACGCCAACGACTGGAGCAGCGGCCAGTTCGCGGTCTTCGGCGGGCAGGCGGGCACGGTCACGGTTTCCGGTCAGCGCGTGTTCTCGGGTATCCAGTTCCTGGCCAACGGCTACAAGCTGGTGGGCGGCACTGGCGATTCCCTCGAAGCGGTCAACGCGGCGGACGGTACCCTCGCAGCATTGCGCGTCGCCAATAGCGCAACGGCGGTGATTGACGCGGCCATCGTGGGCGAGGGCGGCATCCAGAAACTCGACGGCGGCACCGTGGTGCTGAACGGCGCCAACACCTACAGCGGCGGCACCCTGATCAGTGCCGGTACCCTTCAAGGCAACACCACCAGCCTGCAAGGCTCGATCGTCAACGACGCCAGCCTGATCTTCCTGCAGGAGGTCAACGGTAGTTTCGGCGGCACCCTCAGCGGTACCGGCAACGCGATCAAGCGCGGCGCCGGCAACTTGCTGTTCACCGGTTACAACGATTTCAGCGGCACCTTCACTGTCGAGGGCGGCGTGTTGCAGGTCGGTGAGACCGCCGAGGAAGAGCCGGCTCCAGTGGTCGCGTCGTTCGCTTCGTTTGCCCGCATGGCGCTGTTTGCCGCACCGGTCGGCGACACCCTGGCGGCCGATATCACCGTCAACAGCGGTGCCGGCCTCACCGGTACCGGCACCGTCAACAGCGTAGTCAACCACGGCACCGTGCAGCCGGGTGCCAATGGCAACCTGACTGTCACCGGCGACTTCACCAACGCCAGCGATGGTGCCTTGAACATCAACCTGACCCCGCTGCCGACCAGCTACCTGGCCGTGGGCGGCACCGCCAACCTGGCCGGTGAGCTGAACGTGTTCGCAGTAGCACCGTACGCCGGCGACACCACCTACACCTTGCTGACCGCCGACGGCGGCATCACCGGCAAGTTCGACAAGGACAACACCGCAAGCCTGGGTGTGAACTCGAACCTGGCGTTCATCGACACCAGCCTGGTCTACGGCAGCAACGACGTCAGCCTGTCGGTCGCGCGTAATGGCGTGGCCTTCGCCGATGTGGCCGTGAGCGACAACCAGCGTGACGTCGCCGCTGCCCTGGCTTCGGCAGCCGCACCGGCCAGCCTGAAAAGCGCAATCACCAGCATGGACCGTGCCTCGGCGCAGGCGGCGTTCGACAGCCTGTCCGGCGAGATCCACGCCAGCACCGCCAGCGTACTGCTGGAGGATTCCCGCTACCTGCGCAACACCGTCAACGACCGCATGCGCCAAGGCGATTGCGGCAATGGCGATCCGCGCAGCGTGCTCGCTCCGACCAGCGGCCTGCAGAGCACCAGTAGCGGTTGCCAGGGTCAGGGCGTGGGTTGGATCACCGCGCTGGGCGGCTGGGCCACGCATGACGGCGGCAGCGGTGTGGCCAGTGTCGATCGTGACCTGTCCGGCTTCATGCTTGGCTTCGACAACAACCTCAACGACGAATGGCGTGCGGGTATCGCGGCGGGCTACACCAAGACCAGCCTCGATGCCAATAAGCGCAGTTCCGATGCGTCGGTCGACAGCTACCACCTGGCGACGTACCTGAGCTACCAGCTTGATGCCTTCGCTGCACGTATGGGCGCCGGTTATAGCTGGCACGACATCGAAACCAAACGTCATGTCGCCGTCGGCAGCTACAACGAAGAGCTGAAAGCCAAGTACAAGGCGGGCAGTGCGCAGGTGTTCGGCGAAGTGGGTTACACCATTGAAGCCGCAGGCGTGGCGCTGGAACCGTTCGCCGGCATCGCCTACGTCAACTACGACAGCGACACCGGTCGCGAGAAAGGCGGGGCGGGTGCGCTGGAGGCCAGTTCGAAACAGGACGCGACCTTCACCACCGTTGGCCTGCGTGCCGGCAAGCAGTTCGTGCTGGGCAACGGTACCACCCTGACGCCACGCGGCAGCCTCGGCTGGCGCCATGCGTTTGGTGATACCCAGCCGGACGCGGACCTGCGCTTTGTCGATGGTGGCGCGGCGTTCAGCGCTCAAGGTGTACCGCTGGCGAAAGATGCAGCGGTGATCGAGGCGGGGCTGGATGTGAGTGTTGGGGCGGCGGGCAAGCTGGGTGTCGGTTATTCGGGTCAGTTGGCCAGTGATAACCGGGATCATGCGGTGACTGTTAGCTTCAGTCTCGGGTTCTGAGTTGTTTGGGGGCCGCTTTGCGGCCCTTCGCGACGGTTCGGCGCCCCGACGAGCTCGCTCCCACAGAGGATGGCGTGTGGGAGCGAGCTTGCTCGCGAAGGCCTGCAAAGCAGGCCCAAAAGAACCATCAACCGCGCTGTCGCGCCAGCGTCATCGCGGTATCTTCAATCATGTCCTCCTGCCCGCCGACCATCCCGCGCCGGCCCATCTCCACGAGAATTTCCCGCGCCGACACGCCGTATTTCTTCTCGGCACGCTTGGCAAACAACAGGAACGACCCGTACACCCCGGCAAAGCCCATGGTCAGGGCATCGCGGTCGCTGCGGATCGGGAAATCCATGATCGGCACCACCAGGTCTTCGGCCACATCCTGAATCTGGAACAGGTTGACGCCGGTTTCGATCCCCATTCGTTCACACACCGCTACCAACACTTCCATCGGCGTATTGCCGGCACCGGCGCCAAGCCCGGCGCAGGCGGCATCGATACGGGTGGCGCCAGCGGCGATGGCGGCAATCGAGTTGGACACGCCCATCGACAGGTTGTGGTGGCCGTGGAAACCGATCTCGGTCTCCGGCTTCAACGCAGCCCGCAGGGTGGCCACGCGGATGCCGACGTCCTCGGGCAGCAGGTAGCCCGCCGAGTCGGTGAGGTAGATGCAGTTGGCACCGTAGCTCTCCATCAACTTGCCCTGTTTTGCCAGGCCCTCGGGGCTGTTCATGTGGGCCATCATCAGGAACCCGACCGTGTCCAGGCCCAGCTTGCGGGCGTGGGCGATGTGCTGTTCGCTGACATCGGCCTCGGTGCAGTGGGTCGCCACGCGCAGGGTGGACACCCCCAGTTCATGAGCCATCTTCAGGTGATCGACGGTGCCGATGCCCGGCAGCAGCAGGGCGGAGACTTTCGTCTGCTTCATCAGCGGGATCACCGCCGACAGGTAAGCTTCGTCGCTGTGGGCCGGGAAACCGTAGTTCACCGAGCTGCCGCCAAGGCCGTCGCCGTGGGTGACTTCGATCAGCGGGATGCCGGCGGCATCGAGGCCGCAGGCGATGTCTTTCATCTGTTGCAGGCTGATCTGGTGACGCTTGGGGTGCATGCCGTCACGCAGGCACATGTCGTGGACGGTGATGCGTTTGCCGCGAAGGTCCATGGTGTTCTCCTTAGGCGTGGGCGGGTTGGACGGGGTGCAATTGCAGCTCGCCCTTGAGGATGGCGTCGGCGTACATCTCGGCGGTGCGGGCAGCGGCGGCGGTCATGATGTCGAGGTTGCCGGCGTACTTGGGCAGGTAGTCGCCCAGGCCCTCGACCTCCATGAACACCGAGACCCGGTTGCCGTCGAACACCGGTCCGTTGACCAGCTTGTAGCCCGGCACATAGCGCTGTACCTGGGCGATCATCGCGTCGATGGCCGCGCGGATGGCGTCCTGGTCAGGCTCGTCTTCGGTCAGGCAGTGCACGGTGTCGCGCATGATCAGCGGCGGCTCGGCCGGGTTGATGATGATGATCGCCTTGCCCTTTTTCGCGCCGCCGACTTTCTCGATGGCGCTGGAGGTGGTGCGGGTGAATTCGTCGATGTTCTTGCGCGTCCCGGGGCCCACCGATTTCGAGGCTGCAGTGGCGATGATCTCGGCATACGCCACCGGCTGCACGCCGGACACCGCCGCCACCAGCGGGATGGTGGCCTGGCCGCCGCAGGTGACCATATTGACGTTCATCGCGCCCAGGCCGAGGTTGGCCTTGAGGTTGACCGGCGGCACGCAGTACGGGCCGATCGCTGCGGGCGTCAGGTCGATCATCAGCACGCCCAGCGCATTCAGCTTGCGGCTGTTCTCGGCGTGAACATAGGCCGAGGTGGCGTCGAAGGCGATCTGGATGTTGTCGTCGAGTACGTGCGGCAGCAGCCCGTCGACGCCGTCGGCGGTGGTTTTCAGGCCCAGTTCGCGGGCGCGTGCCAGGCCTTCGGAGGTAGCGTCGATGCCGACCATCCACACCGGTTCCAGCACCTCGCTGCGTTTGAGTTTGTACAGCAGGTCGGTGCCGATATTGCCCGGCCCGATCAGCGCGCATCTGATTTTCTTGCTCATCGTCTGTGGCTCCCCAGGGTGCTCAAGGTATGAAGCGCAGGCTGGACTGGCCCAGCCCGCTCATGGAAAGGCTGATGCGATCACCGGCAACGACCGGCACCAGCGGCGCCAGGGCGCCGGAAAGAATGATTTCGCCACGGCGAAACGGAATGCCCAGTTCGCCCAGGGTGTTGGCCAGCCAGGCCACGGCCGCGCAGGGATGGCCCTGGACCGCCGAACCGAAGCCGCTGCCGGCGGGCTCGCCGTTTTTCAGCAGGTGCATTTCCACCCGGGCCAGGTCCAGCTCGCGCGGGTCGACGCGTTGGGTGCCGAGGGCGAACACGCCGCAAGAGGCGTTGTCGGCCACGGTGTCCTGGATGCGGATCTTCCAGTTGTCGATGCGTGAATCGACGATCTCGAAGCAGGGCATCACCGCTTCGCTGGCGGCCAGCACGTCTTCGGCGCTGATGCCGGGGCCTTGCAGGTCCTCGGCGAGGACAAAGGCGATTTCACCCTCGGCCCGCGGCTGGATGAGGTTGTAGCGGGCCAGGCTGACATCGCTGCCATCGGCCACTTGCATGGCGTCGGTGAGGAAACCGAAATCGGGCTGGTGCACGTCGAGCATCTCTTGCACGGCGCGGCTGGTAACCCCGATTTTCTTGCCCACCACGCGCTCGCCGAGGGCTTCGCGGCGTTGCAGGAAACGCAGGGAAATGCGGTAGGCGTCATCCAGGCTGATTTCCGGAAAGCGCTCGCTGAGCGGCGCGAGGGTCTTGCGGCTGCGCAGGGCGTGGAACAGCTCGGCGCCGAGGGCATCGATCAAATGGGCGTCCATGACGGGGCTCTTTCTGATGGAAGAAAAAAGGCCGGCCCCAACGGGTTGAGAGTGCCGGCCAAAAGGGGGAAGCGGGGTCAGCCGGCCCAGACGCTGGAATCGGCGCCGCCATCGACATCGATGATCTTGCCGGTGACCCAGGCCGAGGCTGGGCTCGCCAGGTACAGCGCGGCGGCGGCGATGTCCTCGGGGGTGCCCAGGCATTTGAGCGGGGTATTGGCTTCCATGGTCTGGCGCATGGCGGCGGGCATCACCCCGGCGAGGGCGTCGGTCAGGGTCGGGCCCGGCGCCACGGCGTTGACCCGCACGTGCGGGGCGAAATCCTGGGCCAGCAGGCGGGTCAGGTGGCTGAGGGCGGCCTTGGCGCTGCCGTAGGCGCTGAAGTGACGCTGCGAATAGCGCGCGGCCACCGAACTGACGTTGATGATGTTGCCGCAACCGGCCTCGCGCATCAGCGGCACACAGAGCTGGCAGAAGGCGTAGGCGGTGGAAACGTTGAAGCGCAGGATCTCGTCGAACTGCTCCGGGCTCAATTGCAGTGGATCGTTCGGCCCGCCGCCGCCGACGTTGTTCACCAGGTGGGTGATGCGGCCCAGTTGCTCGTGGCTCTGGCGGACCAGGGCCTGACGTTGTTCGCTGTCGTTGACATCGCAGGCGATGGCCAGGGCGCGCCGACCGAGGCCGCGGACCTCGGCGGCAACCGCCTCCACATCGGCCAGCGAACGGGCCGAACAGACCACATCGGCGCCGGCCTCGGCATAGGCCAGGGCAATCGCGCGGCCGATTCCACGGCCACTGCCGGTGACAATGGCGACGCTACCGTCCAGTTGGAATCGCTTGAGGATAGTCATGGGCTGTCCTTTCTCCTGTGGTTTGGATGATGGAAGGGACTATGGCTGGGGCGGGGATTTGGGGGCATCGTCTCAATGGACTAGCGGGATGGAGTGAAATATGTGGAACCACTGATGCTCGGCCGCTGATCCGACGGTGCACTAGGTTGAGGTCTCTATTGCAGGAGGCTGATATGGATCGTCCACACAACAAGCGTTTGCGCCATGGCCGTTTTTCCGAGCAGGGGCGTTTGTATCTTCTGACCACTACGGTTGCGGACAGGGTCCCGATTTTTCGGGAGATGTGCCTGGCGAGACTGGTAGTTGGACAGTTTCGGCAAGTGCAGGATGAGGGGCTGGCGAATTCGTTGGCTTGGGTCGTGATGCCTGACCATATTCACTGGTTGATGGAGCTGCGGCAGGCGAGTCTTGACACGCTGATGCAGCGCTTCAAGTCTCGTAGTGCGCGCAGCGTCAACGCGGCATGCGGGCGACAGGGCCGGCTGTGGCAGCCGGGCTTTCATGATCGGGCGTTGCGCCGGGAGGACGACATTCTCGAGGTTGCGCGGTACATCGTGGCCAATCCTTTGAGGGCCGGGCTTGTGCAGCGCTTGGGTGATTATCCGCATTGGGATGCAGTGTGGTTGTAGGGCCATCGCGAGCAAGCTCGCTCCTACAGGTTGGGAGTAGGGGTTGGGGGTTGGGGTAGTAGCGAGCTTGCTCGCGATGCGCCGCGCAGGCGGCGCTCGATCTAAAGAACGCTGAAATCCCTCTGTTGCGTCGGGAGGTCGGGCTTGCGCAACGGTTAGGTGATTGTCCGCATTGGGATGCGGTGTGGTTGTGGGGCCATCGCGAGCAAGCTCGCTCCTACAGGTAGGAGTTAGGGTTGGGGGTTGGGGTAGGAGCGAGCTTGCTCGCGATGCGCCGCGCAGGCGGCGCTCGATCTAAAGAACGCTGAAATCCCTTTGTTGCGCCGGGAGGACGATTCCTCTGAGGGCCGGCTTGTGCAGCGTTGGGTGATTGTCTGCATTGGGACGCAGTGTGGTTGTGGGGCCATCGCGAGCAAGCTCGCTCCTACAGGCGGCGGTAGGGGTTGGGGTAGGAGCGAGCTTGCTCGCGATGCGCCGCGCATGCGGCGCTCGATCTCAAAAGCGCCAAAATCCCTCGCCGCGCGCGTGTTACCAAAAGCCCTAGTCCGCTTTGACGATGAACGACCCCGCCCGCGAATCCGATCATCTCCCTCAGCTTGCGCAAGGGCGCAACCAGATCGGGAGAGTCGAGCGATGTACAGCATGCGTGACAAGAATGAAGAAGAAATCGAGCTGATCGAGCGGGCACGACGCCTGGTGCCGTTGCTCAAGGAACGCGCTGCACAAGCCGAGCGCGATCTGCGGGTGCCGGACGAGAGCATCATCGAGCTGCAAGCCGCAGGTCTGTTGCGGGCACTGCAACCCCGTGCGTTCGGCGGCTATGAGGTCGACCCGCGGACCTTTTTCGAAATCCAGATGATCCTCGCCGAAGGCTGCATGTCCACCGCCTGGATCTACGGTGTGATGGGCGTGCACCCCTGGCAACTGGCGCGCTACCCGGTCGAGGCGCAGCGCGAGGTCTGGGCCAATGACCACGGCGCGCTGATTTCTTCCACCTACATGCCGGCGGCCAAGGTCACGGTGGTGGAGGGCGGCTATCGCATCAGCGGACGCTGGGGCTTCTCCAGCGGCAGCGAGCACTGCCAGTGGGTGTTCCTCGGCGGCATTCTCCCCGCCGACGGCGATTTCGCCAGCGAGCACGGCACCTTCCTGCTGCCGCGCGAGGACTACCTGATTGAGCGCAACTGGGACGTGCTGGGCCTGCGCGGCACCGGCAGCCACGACATCGTCGTCGAAGACGTGTTCGTCCCGGCGCACCGCGTGCAGCGCACCAACAACTGGCGTATCGAGGCCACGCCGGGCCGGCTGGTCAACACCAACCCGATCTACGCCATTCCCTTCGCCCAGGTGTTCTCCCGCGCCGTGTCGACCTCGGCCATCGGTGCGCTGCAAGGGGCGATCAACGAGTTCCGCGCCAATGCCGCTGCGCACACCGGCAAGCACGGCGCGCGCACTGCGGACGATCCGGTGGCGCAAATCGCGGTGGCCGAGGCGGTCATCACCGTCGACGCGCTCAAGCTGGTGCTGGAGCGCAACTACGACCACCTGATGAGCCTGGCCTGCGCCGGCGAGTACCCGGACACCGAAACCCGCCTGCTGTACCGCTATCAGTCGTCCTACGTGACCAACGTCTGCGCCGACCGGGTCAACGACCTGCTGCGCAGCATGGCTGCATCCGGGCTGTACAACAGCAACCCGGTGGCACGGCTGTTCCGCGATCTGCATCAGGCCCGCGGCCACATCGCCAACAACTTCATGGCCTACGGGCGCAGCTTCGGCGCGGTGCAACTGGGCCTGCCCAACCCGGACCCGTTCGTCTGAGGCCCATCCCATCGCGCGTCCGCCTGCCTGTGCCGCACAGGCAGGTCGCACGGAGTACCTGAACCATGAATGATTATCTGACCTTGCGCGTGGCGCGGGTGATCGAGGAAACGGTCGACGCCCGCTCGCTGGTGTTCGACATCCCCGAGCACCTGGCCGAGCGTTTTCGTTATCAACCGGGGCAGTTCCTGACCCTGCGGGTGCCGTTCGAAGGCGGCTGGCTGCCGCGCTGCTATTCGCTGTCGAGCACACCGTTGCTGGACGAGCCGCTGCGGGTGACGGTCAAGCGCGTGCGCGAGGGCCGCGCCTCCAACTGGCTGTGCGAGGAACTACAGGAAGGCCAGAGCCTGGAAGTGCTGCCACCGGCCGGGGTGTTCGTGCCGCGCTCGCTGGACACCGACCTGCTGCTGTTCGGCGGCGGCAGCGGGGTGACGCCGGTGCTGTCGATCCTGCGTTCGGCTCTGCTCGCCGGCACCGGCAGGATCCTGCTGATCTACGCCAACCGCGACGAACAGTCGGTGATCTTCCGCGATGAGCTGCGCTTTCTCGCCAACGCCCATCCGCAACGCCTGCAAATCGTCCATTGGCTGGACTCGGTGCAGGGCGTACCAGCCACGGCGCAACTGGCCGAACTGGCCCGCCCGTTTATCGACGCGCACGCCTTTATCTGCGGCCCGGCGCCCTTTATGGATGCCGCAGTCGCCGCGCTGAAAAGCCTCGGCATGCCCAATGGCCGGGTGCATGTCGAGCGCTTCGTCTCGCTGCCTGGCGAGGGCGAAGCGTTGCCCGTGCTGGTGAGCGAGGCGGCGGTGGCCGCGCAACTGGCGGTGCGCCTCGATGGCGAGGACTACGCCGTGCCCTGCGACAGCGGCGAAACCGTGCTCGACGCCATGCAGCGCGCCGGCCTCAACCCGCCCAGCGCCTGCCGCGTCGGCGGTTGCGCGTCGTGCATGTGCACCCTGGAAAGCGGCGCGGTCGACCTGTTGCACAACGATGCGCTGGACCAGGACGAGTTGGCCGAAGGCTGGATTCTCGCCTGCCAGGCCGTGCCCACCACCGCGCAATTGCGTATCCGCTTCCCCGAATGATGATGAGCGAGTCGATGATGAACCCGAGCCAGAATTGCCCCGCGCCCGCGCTGGCGGCGCCCACCAGCATTGCCCGGATGCTGTTCGACAGCGCGCGCCGCTTCGCCGGGCACAGCGCCATCGAAGAAGACGGTCAGTGCCTGGACTATGCCGACCTGCCGGAGCAGGTCATGACCATCACCCGTGGCTTGATGGCCCTGGGCATCCAGGCCGGTGACCGCATCGGCCTGTGGGCGCCGAACAGCCGCCAGTGGATCCTCGCGGCGCTGGGCATTCATTGCGCCGGCGCGGTGCTGGTGCCGGTCAATACCCGCATGAAGGGCGCCGAGGCCGCCGACATTCTCGCGCGCAGCGGCTGCCGCGTGCTGTTCGTGCAGCGGCAGTTCCTCGACGTCGACTACACCGCGCTGCTGGCGCCCCATCGCCCTGCCAGCCTGGAGCATCAGGTGATCTTCGATGCCGAGCGCACCACGGACGTCCGTGACCTCGGCTTCAGTCAGTTCCTCACCGGCGCCCTGACCATCGAAAAACTCACCGCCGAGCGCCGCGCCCTGTCGATCGGGCCGGAAGCCATGTGCGACTTGCTGTTCACCTCCGGCACCACCGGCAAGCCCAAGGGCGTGATGAGTGCCCACGGCCAGAACCTGCGGGCGTTCGGCGAGTATGTGCAGGTCCTCGGCCTGGTGCCGGGGGATCGCTACCTGATCGTCAATCCGTTCTTCCACGCCTTCGGCTACAAGGCCGGCTGGCTGACGTGCCTGATCGCCGGGGCGACCATCCTGCCCCATGCGGTGTTCGACGCCGACGCGGTGTTCCAGCGCATCGCCAACGAGCGCATCAGCGTGCTGCCCGGGGCGCCGACCCTGTACCTGTCGCTGCTGGCTCATCCGCGCCTGGCCGAGACTGATCTGTCGAGCCTGCGCATCGCCGTGACCGGCTCGGCGAGCATTCCGCCGAGCCTGATCGAGCGGATGCGCAACGAGCTGGGCTTCAGTGTGGTGACCACCGCTTACGGCCTGACCGAATGCGGCGGCCTGGCGACCCTCTGTGACCCCGGCGACAGCGCCGAAACCATCGCCGGCACCAGCGGCCGGCCGTTGTCCGGCACCGAAGTGAGCATCCGCGACCCGCACAACCAGGCGTTGCCCCAAGGCGACACCGGGGAAATCTGCCTGCGCGGTTTCCACGTGATGCAGGGCTATTTCGAGAACCCCGAGGCCACCCGCGAGGCGATCGATGCCGAGGGTTGGCTGCACACGGGCGACGTCGGCCGGCTCGATTCGCGGGGCAATCTGGTGATTACCGATCGCCTCAAGGACATGTACATCGTCGGCGGCTTCAACTGCTATCCGGCGGAAATCGAAGCGGCGCTGATCGCCCATCCGGCCATCGCCCAGGTCGCGGTCATCGGCATTCCCGATGCGCGCATGGGCGAGGTCGGCTGCGCCTGTGTGGTGCTGCGCGAAGGCCGGCAACTGGAGGAGGGCGAGCTGATCGCCTGGAGCCGCGAGCGCATGGCCAACTACAAGGTGCCGCGCAGTGTGCGGCTGTTCCCGGCGCTGCCGCTCAACGCCTCGGCCAAGGTTGCGAAGAACGAGCTGCGCGCGCTGGTGGGCAACGGCTGATTTTCACCAAACGGACGATGTGCCGGCGCCTGCCCTGTTTCAGGCTGCGCCGGCAAGCCCAGGGTTTGTATGCCTAAAACAACAAGAAAGGAGAGGAGCATGTCTTCGCACAACCGGATCGCCACCCGTGATTTGCGCCGTCGCAGCCTGTTGGCACTGGCGGTCGGCCTGGCCAGTGGCGGGGCCAGCGCCGGCCCGAGCTTCGAAGTGGGGGACAACACCACCCTCGACACCTCGCTGACGGTCAACTACACCGCCTCGATGCGCACCGGCAAGCCGGCCCACGAGTACCTCAACGACCTCAACAACGATGACGGCACGCGCAACTTCAAGCGCGGCGCGCTGATCAACAACCGCGTCAGCCTGTTCGGCGAGCTGATGCTCAAGCACGACAACCTCGGTGCGGTGCTGCGCGGCAGCCACTTCTACGACGACGTCTACCACAACCGCAACGACAACGACTCGCCCGGCACGGTGAACAAGATCGGCCGCGCCGACGGTTTCAGCGACGACACCCGCCGCCTCAGCGGCAGCAAGGCGCGGCTGCTGGACGCCTACGTCTACGGCAACTTCGACATCGGCGACACCCAGTACCTGTCGGTCAAGGCCGGCCGCCATCTGGTGGCCTGGGGCGAGAGCCTGTTTTGGGCCAACATCAGCCAGGGCCAGGCGCCGGTCGACGCTACCAAGTTCAACGTGCCGGGCACCGAGGCCAAGGATTCCTACCTGCCGGTGGGGCAGGTCTCGGCGTCCTGGTCGCTCAACGAAGACCTGGCGCTGGTGGGTTTCTACCAGTACGAGTGGGAAAAGACCCAGCTCAACCCGGTGGGTGACTATTTCGGCAGCGATACCTTCGGCCCTGGCGCCGAGTTCTTCCGCCTTGCGCCCGGAGTGATCGCCAACCTGCCGGACCAGAGCTTCACCGGGGTCAATTACGCCGGCGAACTCAAGCCGCGTGACAGCGGCCAGTGGGGCCTGGGCGTGCGCTACCGGATCACCGAGAACACCGAAATCGGGCTGTTCCACTACCGCTACCACGAGCGGATCGGCTCGATGTTCTTCGACTTCAGCGGCACCACCGAGTACTCGTCGCTCAAGCGCCTGGCGCGGCACAGCGGCGTGGAGTCGGCGCCCGCCTATCGCCTGGGCTATTTCGAGGACGTCGAGCTGACCGGCATCAGCTTCAGTTCGAAGGTCGGCGACTCGGTGCAGTACGCCGGCGACCTCAGCTACCGCGACGGTGCTTCGGTGTACCTGGACAACGGCGCGCCGACCACCGGGCAGATCTGGCAGGGCAACCTCAATGCCTCGTACATCCTCGGCCCGAGCTTCATCGCCCAGCAGACCACCTTCATGGGTGAAGTGGTGCACCAGCGCATCCAGGGCGTCGACAAGCTCACCGTCACCGGCGGTGGGCCGGGCGTCGACGGCGTGTACGACAACTTCGAATCGGCCACCCAGACCCGCGGCTCGACCCTGCTGGGGATCGGCGCCTACATGGATTACCCGTCCATCGCCAACGGCCTGGACCTGACCACCAAAGTGGTGTGGACGCAGAACGTCGACGGCAGCGCCTACCAGGGCCTGGGTCGCGACGAGAAGCGCCTGACCGTGGGCGGCGACTTCAAGTACCTGGGCAACTTCCAGGTCGGCTTGACCTACGTGGCCTACCTCAGTTCGCCGGATATCGCCCAGGGCCGCCTGATGGCCGACCGCGATTACCTGTCGTTCAACGCCAAATACACCTTCTGAGGCAATCGGCCACGCCCTGGCGGCGTGGCCGGCTTTGTTCGTCCAAACGTCGAGGCCTGTCATGCAAACCCGTTCCGCTCCATCGCCGTTCAGCCCGGTCACCATCGGCCCGCTGACCCTGAAAAACCGCTTTATCAAGGCTGCCACCAACGAAGGCATGAGTGCCAATGGCGTGCCGTCCCGGCAACTGGCGGCGTTGCACGGCAACCTCGCCGGCGGCGGCGTGGCCTTGACCACGGTCGCCTATTGCGCGGTCAGCAAGGATGGCCGCACCTTGCCCAACCAGTTGATCCTCGAACCCGCCAGCCTGCCGCACTTCAAGGCCCTGACCGATGCCGTGCATGCCAAGGGCGGCCAGGCCAGCGCACAGATTACCCACGGCGGCTGCTTCACCTTCATCCGCGAACGCTCGACCAAACGGCCGCTGTCGGCCAGCGGCGGCTTCAACAAGATCGGCATGATGAGCGGCATGTTCCTCAAGCAGGCCATGAACGAGCGCGACATGCAGCAAGTGGTCGAGGACTTTGCCAAAGGCGCGCGATTGGCGCGTGAAGCCGGCTTCGACGCAGTGGAAATCCATATGGGTCACGGCTACCTGCTCAGCCAGTTCATTTCGCCGCTGTACAACAAGCGCCGCGATCAGTACGGCGGCAGCCTGGAAAACCGCCTGCGTTTCCCGCGTCGGGTACTGCGGGCGGTGCTCGATGCGGTGGGCCGGGAAATGGCGGTCATCTGCAAATACAGCATCACCGAAGGCGTGCGCGCCGGTAACAGCGCCGAGGACGGCGCGCGCATCGCGCGCATGCTGGAAGAAGAGGGCGCGCACCTGCTGGTGCTCAGCGCCGGGATGAACGCCGAATCCATCACCACCATGTTCGGCTCGTCCTTTCCCAAGGAAAACCGCGTGCAACAGAAGAACCCGGTGATTGCCCTGGCCATGGCCATCCAGCGCATGACCGACCCGGTGGTGGAGTTCCGCGAGCTGTACCTGCTGGAGCACGCACGCAAGGTCCGCGCGGCGGTGAAGATGCCGCTGGCCTACCTGGGCGGCGCCAAGAGCTTGGGCGGTATCGAACAACTGATGAGCGAAGGTTTCGACCTGATTGCCATGGGCCGGGCGCTGATCGCCGAGCCTGGGTATGTGAACAAGCTGGCCAATGGTGAAGGGCGCAGCAACATGTGCACGGCGTGCAATCGCTGCGTGGCGATGATGTATACGCCGGGTGGAACGTCGTGCGTGCTCGGTCAGCCGGGAGATGCGGCGCTGAACCGGGTGCCGGCGGGAGGCCAATAGTCTGGATTGACGCCCCGGGCGGCAGTTCCTGCCGCCCGCATCGCCGGCCCTACGCCAGCTTCATCATTGCACCGTCCCAGATCCGCTTGAAATTGGCCCGGCGTTTTTCGCGGCTGTCTTCACTGGTGCCCTTGTTGACCACATCGGTGATCCGGTTCACGACCTCCGGCGCACTGCCCAGATCCGCCTTCTCGTACAGCCGGTTTTCCAGCCAGAAGTTCACCGCGGAGCGGGTGGCGTACTTCATCTGCAACAGCAGGTCCGGGTTTTTCAGGAAGTCCACCGTGTCGTCTGGCCATCGCGTCTGGTGGTTTTCGTGCCAGCGCTGGAAGCGGGTGTAGTTGTGCCGCCCGGTCAGTTGCTTGAGGCCGCGTCCGCGAAAGGCCCAGCCATCGCCGCTGGCATGGCCGCCATTGCCCAGGTCGGCACGTGCGCCATAGGCGAAGTTGGCAATGGCTTCGAAGTCGTAGCGGGCCATCCGCTCGCCATTGGCCTTGACCAGGCCGGGCTTGCAGAAACCGTGGGTGCAGGCGGCATCCGGGTTGTTGCGGAAGTATTTGAAGGTCTTGGGCAGTGACGAACTGCGGTAGGCGAAGCTTTCTTCGACGATCAGCCGGTCGCTGGTTTCCTGCAGGATCTGCGCGAAGAAATGGCTGCGGCGCAGGGGGGTGTCCAGTTTGTAGAAATCGAGGTGGGCGTTGAGTTCGTGGGCGATGGCCAGCAGATCACCGTGCCGGTTATCGCCGACGCCGCTGAACATCCGCTTCATCAGCGCCAGGTTGAAGCTGAAGTGCTGGACGACGGGTGAGGGCGCCGAGGCAGGAAGAGGCGGTGGCGTCACCGGGGCGGGCGTCGCCACAGCCGCTGGCGGCGCGGCAACGGCGACGACTGATGGGTGCTTGTTCTTATGCCGCTTCCAGAACGCCAGACCCCGCAGAAAACCGGACATATCGCCTCCGTCTCATCCCTGAAAACGGAGAACTTGAACTATTCCTACAGCCAAAGGCAAGCTTTCTGTCGAGTGACGGGCCTCAATAGCAGCCTGTTATCAGGCTCCCGCGCCACTGGCCTCGATGCGGATCCTCTCCGCTCGGCATTCACTTCGATCAGTCGCCTGACGGGGCAGGAACGCCTGACCGATCACTCCTTTCAAGGTGCGCTCGCCCTTGAAGTCCTTCGGCAACGACACGCGGATCTCCTCCAGGTAGTCGCCGCTGCAGATCAACAGGAAGTTATTGCGCGCGTCCTTGCTGCCAAATTCATCGGCCAGCTTCGAATAGACCTGCTCCCTGGACACCTCGCCGCCGACGTTGCTGCGGATGTATTCACCGGCCTGGGAGTCGTTGAAGGACTTCAGCAGGTCCACCGCGAAGCGGAAGTACGCGTCATCGGTCATGGCCGTCTGGCACACCCCGTGTTTCTTCCATTCGTAGTTGCCGAACTGCGTGCCGTAATGAAAATTCGGCATCCACGGCTTGATGTAGTCCACGGTGTCGGCGCTCAGATTCAGCTCGGCGCCGTTGCACTGGCCATAGTCGATCCCGCAGGCCTGTTTGTTCGGCCACAGGCCGTGCAAGGTGAAGTGATTGACCGTCAACGCGCCGCTCTTCATGGCCTTGCACTCCGGCTTGGCCGGGCCGCCCCGGTCATGCTCGCAAAAGCCCGGCTGCCAGGTTACCGCCAGCACATAGCTGTCGTATTTATCGGGGACCCGGCAGGCCTGCGCTCCCGCTTCAGACATCACCAGCCCGTCCACCTCGCCGCAGTCGGCGGAGACCCAGCGCAGGTTGTTCTTGCCCGAACCCACCTTGACCCTGACCCACTGGAATTGCTCGCGGTTGACCTCGGCGATCGGGTAGGTCTGCCCCGGCTCAACGGCAAGGTTGCCAGGGTTGGTCTTGTTCTTGAACGATTGAAAGGCTTCGCAGCGTTGCGAAACCGCAAAGGTGCCCGCGCTGGCATTCACGGCCAGAGCGTTATCGACGTTCAGAAAGGTGAGCAGGGTGGCGAGGGAAAGTATGGCCAGACGGTCCATGGTGATGTCCTGGGTCAGCAAACGGATGCCGCGGGAGATTACCGTAGTCGTGGCCTGATGGCGCGCAGAAAGCAAAGAGGAAAACCGACGTGCCCGGGAGCAGTTTTGCTGCTCCGGGCGGGGCCGTGGCTCAACCGAATTGCAGGAATTCCAGGCAACTGCGGTTGAACAACGCCCGGTGCTCGACCTGCACCCAGTGCCCGCACTGGTTCAGCACGATAAAGCGTGCCTTGGCCGCGCCATCGATGATGCGCTGCGCGCCGCTGACCGGGTTGAAGTTGTCATTGCTGCCCCAGAAACCGAGGATCGGGCACTGGATCTCGCCCAGGCGGCTTTCCATGTTCGGCACCATCATCGTGCTGAACAGGTTCTTCGGCTGGGTGACCGCCACCGCCACCCGTTCCTCCAGCAAGTCTTCCGGCAGGATCGAGGGGTCGAACAGTTGCAGGCTCATCATGCTGCGCATTTCTTCCATGCCGATCGGGCCGGCATTGAACAGGCCGACCATGCGCAGGATGCCCGGCATCTGGAAGTAGGTTTCGCGTTCTTCGACGCCGCCTGGCGCCAGCAGAATCAGCTTTTCCGCCAGCTCCGGGTGACGCAGCGCCAGGCCCAGGGCGATGGCGCCGCCCAGCGAATTGCCGAGCAGTGTGCAGCGCGTGACGCCGATCTGTTGCAGGAAAGTCCCCACGCATTCGACGAAGAAATCCAGGTTGTACTGCACGTCATCGGGCTTGTCGGAGCGGCCGAAACCGGGCAGGTCAAGCAGGATGTTGCGATAGCCGGCGGCGACGAAATCCGGGGCGTTGCCCTTGAAGTTGCTATGGCCGCTGGCACCCGGGCCGCTGCCGTGCAGCCAGAGCACCACCGGGCCTTCGCCCTGGTCGAGGTAGTGCAGGCGCAGACCGCCGGGCAGGGTCTGGTAATGGCCGACGGGCAAGGGCAGGTCTACGGATTGATTCATGAGGTTCTCCAGGTCTGCGGATGGACGCGCAGACCGGCCGGGCGTGGTGGATGAGCGAAGGGGTAAGCCGCACCCGGCCAGTGTGCGCCAGGAGATGCTCGGCCCTGCGCGGCCTCGCCACATCGTCCGTTCAGACCACATGGACCGGTTGGTCCGCTAGTCCTGTTGGACGATGTTGGCCCCGGTCGGCGGGCCAATCATGCCGGGGAGGGCCCGCTGTCTGCGGGCCGCGTCGAACACTCCAGGGAGAATGCTATGAAGCTGCAGAACAAGGTGGCCTTCGTCACCGGCGCCGGGCAGGGCATGGGCCAGGCCATCGTGCGTCGGTTCGTCGCCGAAGGGGCGAAAGTGGTAGCCGTGGACCTCGATCAACAGGCCCTGGCTGCCAGCCTGGCGGACCTGGGCGAGAACGTCCTGGCGCTGTCCTGCAACGTCGCCGACAGTGCGTCGGTGGCCGATGCCATGGGCCAGGTCGAAGCCCGTTTCGGCGGCCTCGACATCGTGGTCAACAACGCCGGCGTCGGTGCTCTCGACAGCTTTCTCGACACCCCCGACGAGAGCTGGGCGCGGGTCATCAACGTCAACCTCGGCGGCACCTTCCTGTGTGCCCGCGAAGGCGCGCGGCTGATGCTCAAGGGCAAACGCCAGGGCGCGATCATCAACCTCTCCAGCACCGCGGCGCTGACCGGCGAAGGTCCCAGCCACTACTGCGCGTCGAAGGCCGCAGTCATGGGCCTGACCCGCTCCATCGCCCGTGAACTGGCGGCCAGCGGCATCCGCGTCAACACCCTGGTGCCGGGCCCGACCAACACGCCGATGATGGCCGGCATTCCCGACGAGCACATGCAGGCGCTGCTGAAAAACGTGCCGCTGGGGCGCATGTGCGAAACCGACGAAATCGCCCGGGTGGCGGTTTTCCTGGCCAGCGAAGACGCCAGTTTCATGACCGGTCAGAACGTTGCCGTCAACGGCGGCATGGCCTTTATCTGAGGAGTTTCCATGAGCAAGCGTCTGCAAGGAAAAATCGCTTTTGTCACCGGTGCCGGCTCCGGTATCGGTGAAGCCACCGCCCTGCGTTTCGCCGAGGAAGGCGCCACCGTGGTGCTTTGCGGGCGGCGTCCCGAGCCGCTGCAGGATGTTCTGGAGCGTATCCAGGCACTGGGTGGCCAGGCTGAAGTTGCGGTGGCCGATGTCAGCGACGAACACGGTTATGTCGCCGCGCTGGAAGCCACGGCCAAGCGCCACGGTCGCCTCGACATCCTGGTCAACAACGCCATGGCCTACACCTGGGGCGGCATCGACAGCATGACTACTGCCGACTGGCACGCCAACTTCAGCACCACGGTGGACGGCACCTTCTGGGGCACCCGCACCGCCATGCGCCTGATGCAGGCCAACGGCGGCGGCGCCATCGTCAACATCGCCTCGATCTGCGGCCTGTTCGGCACCGCCTGGATGGCCGGTTACTCGGCGGCCAAGGCGGCGGTAATCAACTTCAGCCGCGCCGCCGCCAGCGAAGGCGCGCCACACAAGGTGCGCTGCAACGTGGTCATCCCCGGCGTGGTCGATACCCCGGCTACCGCCGGCATGCTCAGCGACGCGCGAACCCGCGCCAATACCGAGAAGGTCATCCCGATGAAACGGGTCGGCCTGCCGGTGGAGCTGGCCAACGCCATCCTGTTCCTCGCCAGCGACGAAGCTTCCTATGTCACCGGCGCCAGCTTGAGCGTGGACGGCGGGCGCAGTTCCGACCTGTACACGGTGCTGGAATGAACCCGAACGACGCCTCGCTGCTGCAGCGTATCGACCGCCTGGAGTCGCTCGACGCCATCCGCCAACTGGCCGGCAAGTACGCCCTGGCGCTGGACATGCGCGACATGGACGCCATGGCCAACTGCTTTGCCGCCGACGTGCGGGTGGGCCGCGACAAGAGCGGCCGTGCGCACCTCAAGGCGTGGCTCGACGAAACCATGCGCAAGCAGTTCCACGGCACCTCGCACCACCTGGGCCAGCACATCATCGAATTCAGCGATCCGGACCATGCCACTGGCGTGGTCTATTCGAAGAACGAGCATGAGACCGGACCCGAGTGGGTGATCATGCAGATGCTCTACTGGGACGACTACGAGCGCATCGATGGGCGCTGGTGTTTCCGCCGTCGGCTGCCGTGCTACTGGTACGCGACCGACCTCAACAAACCGCCGATCGGCGGCCTGAAAATGCGCTGGCCGGGGCGCGAGCCCTACGCCGGCACCTTCCATGAACTGTTCCCGTCGTGGGATGGGTTCTGGGCCAACCGGCCGGACAAGGACGCGTTGCCGCAGATTGCTGAGCCGGCGCCTCTGGAGGGGTTCTTGCAGACAATGCGCCGAGGGGCGGGGGATCCGAAGATTCGGGTGCGGTGAGGGAAGGGCAGAAAGGCCGTCGATTGACGGCCTTTTTTGTTGTTGTCAGGGCCTCTAGATTATCTGCGCACCTCTCGCGGCATCCCCAGCGCCCGCTCGGCAATCACATTGCGCTGAATCTCATTGCTGCCGCCGTAAATGGTGTCCGACCGGGTAAACAGAAACAGCGACTGCAACCGGTTCAACTCATAAGGCGCGCCGTCGAGAATTTCCGCCTGCGGCCCCAGCACGTCCATCGCCAGCTTGCCCAGCTCGGCATGCCAGGTCGACCACGCCAATTTGTAGATCATCGCTTCGCGCGCAAGGCTGCCGTCTTGCGCGCCTGAGAGCATGCGCAGCGAGTTGTAGCGCAACACCTTGAGCCCGGCCCAGGCGCGGGCGATACGCTGGCGCAACAGTGGGTCGCGGCTGGCGCCGTTGTCGCGGGCGATACGGATAACCTCGTCCAGCTCGTTCTGGAACTGCATCTGCTGGCCAAGCGTGGAAACACCGCGCTCAAAACCGAGCAGTGCCATGGCGATCTTCCAGCCATCGCCGGGCTCGCCGACCAGGTTAGCGATCGAGGTCCGCGCCTGGTCGAAGAACACTTCGTTGAACTCGCTGGTACCGGTGAGTTGCTGGATCGGCTGCACACGAATCTGTTCCTGTGCCATCGGCACCAGCAGGAACGACAATCCGTGATGACCGCTGCTGCCCGGCTCGGTACGGGCCAGCACGAAGCACCAGTCGGCTTCGTGGGCCAGCGACGTCCAGACTTTTTGCCCGCTGATCAGCCAGTACTCGCCGCTGTCGTCCAGCCGCGCGCGGGTCTGCACATTGGCCAGGTCCGAGCCGGCGCCGGGCTCGGAATAGCCCTGGCACCAGAACTCGCGGCCACTGAGGATGCCGGGCAACAGCCGACGTTTCTGGTCGGTATTGCCGAAGGCGGCGAGGGTCGGACCGACCAGCCCTTCGCCGATATGCCCCATGCGTCCGGGACCGCCCGCGCGGGCATATTCCTCATGGAAGATCACTTGCTGGCTGATGCTCAAACCGCGACCGCCGTGTTCTGTAGACCAGCCGACGCCGGTCCAGCCGCCCGCGGCCAACTCACGTTCCCAGGCTTTGCGCTGTTCCGGGAAGCTGTGCTCGTCGCCCGGCCCGCCGCGAAAACGCAGAGGCTCGAATGCGCCGCTCAGGTGCTCGGCCATCCACTGGGCGATGTCTTTGCGGAAGGCTTCGTCCGCGCTGTTGAATCCGATTTTCATGGGCGTTGCTCCAGGAGTTGCGCGGCCAGGCGCTCGGCGTGCCAGGCCGGCGTACCCAGCCACTGTTCGCCGGCGCGGGCGCGTTTGAAGTACAGGTGCGGGTCGTATTCCCAGGTGAAACCAACCCCGCCGTGCAACTGGATGGACTCGGCCGCGCAGTGGAAGAAGGTCTCGCTGGCGTGCAGCTTCGCCGTGGCGGCGGCGGCGAGCAGTTCACTGGCCAGCGCGGGATCGCCGTCTGCGGCAAGGCGCTCGCCGGCGACGCAGGCGGCGTACCAGAACGCCGAACGTGCGCATTCGACCTGCAGCATCATGTCGGCGCAGCGGTGCTTGATTGCCTGGAAACTGGCGATCGGCCGGTTGAATTGCTTGCGCTCGGCGACGTAGGCCAGGGTCAGGTCCAGAACCTGCTGGGCGCCGCCGGTCTGCTCCGCCGCCAGGCCAATGGCGGCGATGCTCAGCACATCGCGCAACAGCGGCCAGCCTTGGCCGGCGACGCCGAGCAACTGCGCATCGGCGGCGCGCACTTCGCGCAGTTCGATCCGTGCCAGGCGCCGTGTCTGGTCGAGGGTGGGCAGGGCGCTGCGGGTGATGCCAGGAGTGGCGGCGGGGAGGGCGAACAGGCTAATGCCGTGTTCGCCCTGGCTGCCCGGTTCACGGGTGGCGACGATCAGCAGGTCAGCCTGCGCGCCGTCCAGTACCTGCGCGCAGAGTCCATCGAGCACATAGCCGCCGGCCTCGGCGTGGGCGGTGATCTGCACGTTGTCGGCGTCCATACCCGTACCCCAAGCCAGCGTGGCACGGGTTTCCCCGGCAGCGATTGCGCCCAGCCAGTTGGCTTGCAACGGCGGGTTATCGGCCAGCAGCAGGGCCGGGGTCGCCAAGCACGCGGTGGCGAACAGCGGCGAGCCGAGCAAAAAACGCCCGCACTGCTCCTGCAACAAGGCCAGTTCGACGAAACCCAGGCCCATGCCGCCATAGGCTTCCGGCACCATCAGCGCCGGCCAGTACAGCTCCTGAGCGATGCGCTGCCACAGCGCCGGGTCGTAATCATCGACACGCGCCATGCCCGCGCGAACGGCGGACGAGTCGCTGGCCTGGGCCAGAAAACGCTCGGCGCTGTCGCGGATCATCAACTGCTCTTCGGTAAAGGCGAACTCCATAGGGACGGTTCTCTGCGGGACAAAAGGATGCCGCAGTCTAGGTGGGGTGGTTTTGCGGGCGAATCATTGAAACGGACTAGGCGCTATGGGCTTTGAGTCGGTGCGGTTCGATGTGGGGAACGGTGAAGTTTAATTACGGGTTGGTTAATTGCGGTCAAATAATTTATTACGGTGACAGCAGTCCGGTACTTCAGCAACTGACAAAAATGCTAGGCAGCGCGCCGGAAATATTATTGCCAACGATTCTAAAGATCATAAGTTTGCCGGGCTAGGCTGAAAAAAAGCGGTGTCGCCGTCAATGTATTTCTCATTTCGTATGGTTAGCGGGGTGCGTCATGGCGCGCGCGAGCCTGTTTTCAATGCAGCATGGGCTAGTTCGAACGAATTTCGTACAGTGCCTGAAACGCGGAGTTCAATAAATGCTGAATCACGACGCTGATGACCTTCTACCTTCCATGGTCGGTTTTGAACAGGATAGTGTGGGTGCAGGTGAACACCGCTGGCGTAGTCAGGGTTATTTATTGGCGGACCGTGACCTGAGTCTCGGGGAACGCATTCACGCCTGGGTCATCAGGGAACGTGACGGGCAGGTCATGAAAACCGTTGCCTTTACGGCGGATAAAGATAACCGGCTAGTTGCCAAATGGCCGGCCGCTTTTCTGAGCGCTATCAACTCCGCGCCGGTGTCCTCCGGTGAATCACGCTATTTAACCGCTGGTAAGTTTAGTGATAACGGTGCGCTTGAAGTGTCTGCCACCGGCAGCCCATCTTCGAAACTTTTCTCCGATATGACTTTCGTCAAGAAGGCGGAGGTCAACCGGCTGTGGTACTACGATAGCGGTTACCGAGTATTTACATCTGCGCCGTTCATTGCTAATCAGGTAATTGCAGCGCAAGTTCCGGGCTTTGACCTGGCTGCGGGTGAGCAACTATCGCTACAGGTGCGGGACAGAACCAGCCTTCATTTGTATGAAACCTTTCTATTTACGCCAGCCGGTGATGTGCGTAAGGCCGCCGCCTGGCCAGAGGCACTCTGCAAATACATCGACGAGACAA
This sequence comes from Pseudomonas sp. Marseille-P9899, assembly GCF_903166565.1. Lineage (NCBI taxonomy): Bacteria > Pseudomonadati > Pseudomonadota > Gammaproteobacteria > Pseudomonadales > Pseudomonadaceae > Pseudomonas > Pseudomonas sp. Marseille-P9899. Next base: position 1,518,923 of record NZ_CAESCG010000001.1, on the reverse strand, counting down.
ACAAGAAGTCCGCCAGTGCTTATGGCATGTTACGCGCGGGTAAGCAGGGCGACGACAAGGTGTCCATTTCTCCGGCTAAAACGGGTAATGCACTCTGGATACCCCAGTATTCAAATCTGTCCGTAGAACTGGAGCCTGTTACCTGGCAAAAATACAAAGCCGTGGGGGCATTCAAACCCACTGACGGCGCCGTTATTCAGTTTCTCGTTTATGACCGCTATTCCAATGCGCAACTGCCAGGTTCGCCGTTCAGTCACACGGTGAAGGGTAGCGACGCTGCGGCGTGCATGACCTCGCTTGCATCTGCGCTGAAGGCCTCGCCCTTGGGGAGTTATCTGCGACTGGGCGGCGCGACTGCCGATGCCGAGCCCGCAGCGGCGAGTTCAAACCTGTGGATCATGGGGCTACCCGTCAGGGTGGTGACATTGGGGCTACCTGATATCACCTCGCTACATGAAAAAGCGCTGGAAAACCCGGACGGTACACCACTGGCGCTGGGCGAATTGTTTGACAAATACAAAGACGGCGTACGCATCACCCTGTGTGATCGCTGGAGCGGTCAGGTTGCGCATGCCTGGGCATTTGAACCGGGCGTTGCCGACAAGGCAACAAAGGATGCCTGGGTTAGAGCGCTTTGCATTTTCCTCTGTTCGAAGTTCGCCACTGATGTGCCGTTTGTGGGGTTCGGTGAAAAGGTTGCTCAGTCCTCTGCACCCGCCACTACAGATAAGAAAGTTGATGCGTGGACACTGTGGGCCCCGGCCGAAGCAGAAATGGTGCTGCATGCCGAACCGTGGGCAGCGAGGGTAAAGAAAGAGATATCAGAGCCCACTCAGTTGGGTACCCGTCTGATGTTTTTGAGAGATAAGTTGGTGAGTGAAGAAGTGTTGATTATGGGAGCAATACCTGGCCTTACTGGAACGGCCGAAAAAGCGAGATATCTGCTACAGCATCATTTCTATAGGTTGCGCGCGTGGCATGGAAAAGAAGACGTCTTGATAAATGGTGAGGTCATTGAAGGGCTTGGTGCGATGCCACTAGTCAATGAGGTCCTGGGCATTGCGCCAGGACCGAAAGCTGGTATTTCTGCGCAACATGATGATGATAAAAGAAGAGACCTGCTTTCAGCGATATGGAGTAATTCTGTTTCGAGTGAAATATATGCCAAGGCTGGTTTAAGGTCCGCATTGGTAGATCAAGATATTTCTGCATTACCCGCCTCTCGTGTTTCGCGTGAAGACATCCCCTTCTCGGACGTAGAGCTTTGGCAGTTGCGATTGCCTCCCAATTATTGGGTTAAAGAGTGTCTAGCCTGCAGCGAAGACAGGATGACGCTGACGGTGATTGACACTAAGTCTCTGGATTCAAGGCCGCCAACAAGACATGAGCCACAAAGGACGGTTCCCGACGGTCTTGTTTTTTATCCCGTATCCGTTGTAGGCGATCTCGTTGTGACCGATCCTGTTAATGTGACGGCCAAGATTGAAGAGGCCAGAGCTGCACAGGACAGGTCCGAAAATCGCATATGGATTGAAAAGCTGAGAAAACTCATCCCGGGTTCTGATCTTCCCAGCGTTACGCTGGATCTACAACTTCTGCCTGGTGTTGCTGAGTTGGGCATCCGGTTTGTTTCCTACACGCCCGAATTAATGCCCGGAACGGCGGCCACCCAGGTTTTTCCCTTGGAGGAGCACTACCGCCGCAGCGCTGGTATTCACCTCCATATCCCTGACGGGATGACGATTACGACAAATCATCCGCTCGCGCGCGCCAGTTATATCAGCGAGGCCGGCATTACCCGCGCTGCAGCCTCAGTACTCACTATCGATCCACCCATCACTGGAAGGCCTTTTATTCCCAGTGATTCGCTCTGTGCCGATTACGCCAACACACTTGGGTCAGAGGTTTATGACGTCAGCGGCGCTACCGAGAATGGTGTTGACCCCAGAACCGGGCTGTTCCACGCACATTATCCGGTGGGCGTTATCCGCGGGCTTGACGGCACAGGCCCTAACATCGACCTCACCTTGCACTATTCCGCTACCCGGGCCAATGAAAGTGCTCTTGGCGACGGCTGGGCGTTTCGCTTTTCCTCTTATGACAACCGCCTGCGCCGGCTGACGCTTGGCACAGGTCAGACCCTGACCTTGACTGCGGCCAATATCACCGAGGCCACAGATAAAAAACGTCTGCCCATCAACGGCGTGACATTGACGGGTGCGAAAGGCACGTTCGACAAACTGACCCATCTCACGGTGATATTCCCTTCCGGGCGACAGGAAGTGCTAGCCGAGCCGGGTACGCACGACAAGAAAGAGGCCAGCGAGCACTACAAGATGGCGTATCTGGAAAAGCTGGAGGGCGTTCAAAAGAATCTGAAGCAATGGCTGAAGGAGAGCGGTGTTTCAAGCGCAGACTCTCAGGAGATCAACGACGAGATCGAAAAGCTCGACAAGCTCAAGACAGAGATGAAGCGCACGTCCCTGCTACTGGTGCCGTCCGCTATCACTTCACCCCAAGGCAAAAAACTGGATCTGGCGTGGGAAGGAAAAGAGGGGCATGTTCGGCTGAATACCATCCGTGATCTCACGACCGATCTGTTGACTGCAACGCATGGCGCCCCTGTCGCCAATGGTAAATACGCCAGCACGTTCACTGTCTGGCCGGGCACGGAGGAGGAATACACCGTCACGCTCCACATCACCGATTGCCTGCTGTCCAAACTGACCCGCAAGGGCAAAAACGACGCCTCGCCAACGCAGACAGTGGTCTTCGGATACTGCGGTGACCCGGTACTGGACCGCGTGCTGAACTCGGTGGCTGAGGAGGACGGTTCGCTTGAGGTGGTGAGTTATGTAACGGCCTGGAAAACCTGGGATCCACACACGAGCGTTTACATGCCCCTGCCACGAGTAGGGCGCCATACCCTGGTGCCGGGTGCCGGCCAGCCCGTTATCAGTCACACCTGGCAGTGGGTGGACATCAATAACCCGCTGCAAAAAGAGGGCGATTCATTTTCCTCTACGCAAACCCTGGATCTGGGCGATGGCGTGAGCGGCCCGTTCACTCGACGCACCTGGGCGCTCAAGAACAGCCACTGCCTTGAAACGGAGATTGTAGAAGAGGTTCAGGGCGTCTCCCGCACCACAACCCGAATGGAGTACCCGGACGAGGTCAGCGGTACGACCTTGGCGGCCAAATACCGGTGGGCTACCCAGCCCGTCAAAGTCACCGTGACCACGGAAGATCTGCAGACGACAACATCGACCCCCGCTGCGCAGGAGACACTGTCATGAGTCAGACAACAGCAAGCACTTCAGTGACAGAAACCACCCTCGTGACCTGCGATACAGAGCTAGGGCTGCCGTTGAAGGTCGTGGCAGGAGACGGCCAGACGACTCATTTCTGCTATTACCCTGTGACTGCCGCTCTGGATAAGCCGGACCGCAGTGATAAGACTCCTCAAGTGTCTGGCCTGATCACGGGCCTGACACTGGAAAGCAGCGAAGCAACGCCCTTGTCAACGGCCATGGCGCTGACGTGCCCGGTGATCCATGACACAACGCAACCGCCCCTGATGGCCCAGTATCAGTTTCTGGAATTTCCTGACGGCAGTATGTCCGACGCTACGCTGACCCTGTACGGGTATGCAAAGGCAACAGTAAGCCAGGAGGGTGTGTTGACTCCGGATACGGTTCTTAGTCTGGAGGGGGTGACGGTTGACACCACTACCGCACCCTGGACCGTGACAAAAGCCACGGGACGGGTAGGGTTGTCGGTCGGCTTGCAGCAGGTCGAGCTAAAAAAAGAAGCTGGTGTGCTTACAACCGTGAGCACTGCCACTGCCTGGTACAAGGACAACAATGCTCGCCAGACCCGCAAGTTGGTGGAGACCCTGACTTCAGATGTGACCGCCGGGACGTTGCGGGCTAAAAGTACAACCACATTGAAGGTTGAAAACCTTGAGTTGACTCCCGTCTTGTCACACCACATCCGCTCTGCGCGCAGCGGGCGCATCCTGCGCGAGACACAGCAGGATGATCTGGGTCGCCCGGACAAGACGCTGCATCACACCTACGATGCCCGTGACCGACTGCTCGGCAGCACAACCTGCCCCTATGTCGAAGCAAGCTTTCTAGACGGATCAATGCCAGAGGACGGGCAGTCCGTGGAGACCATCAAGTGGACGGATACCCACAGCGGCACCTGGGTCAGTACGACCGGCCCGGACGGCCGCTGTGGCCGGGTGTTGCTGGATGGCCTGCAGCGCCCGGTACGCTGGGAGTTGCAGCGCACGGCCGGCACTGACCACGCTGACAGCAATTATGTTTGCCTCCAGGAGATGACCTACGGTGCCGACGGTGAAGTCACGCAGCAGTGCGTGTATGACTATTTTCCCGGCGGCTTGTGCCTGCGCAATGACGGCGTCCCCTTGCCGGACAACCTGCGGGACTGGTTCTGGACCGCAGAAAGCACCACCGGCAAAACCGATGCGGAGCAGGGCGATACCCTGACGACCGAGACTCTGATCGGCACAGCGCTCAAAGGCCCGCAGCACACGCTGGAGATGACGCAGCGCAATCATCGGGACGGACAGGTGACTTTGACGCATAAGCAAAAAAGCTGGGAGGCGGGCAGCGATAAATTGAAAGGCTCCGGCGCGGTCACCGAAGAAGTCCTCAATGCCAAGGGGCAGCGTATCAGCCTCACGGAAACCCTGCCTGGAAGCGGTACTGAGCCGGTGACGCGCAAATGGACCACCACGTTTGACGAACTTGGACGCCGAACAGAAGTCATTGCGCCTGATACCCGGGGAGTGCAATGGGCATACGAGGGGCTGAGTACCACGCCTATCAAAATCAGCGCCAAGGCTGCCAGCGGCAGGATAGTGGTGATGGGTAAACAAACCAGTCAAGGCGACGAAATTACGGCGCGGACGGTAGGCGCAGAGGGCTCGTCGCTAACTTATGTATATGACGACAAGGGATATGTCCGCCCGGACAAAACGCGCCTCTATTGCGTGAGCAGCGAAGACGGTAATACGGCTTCCTGGTATGCCGAAAAAGAGACGGCGAAAACACTGTTGGTCAAATTCGAATACACCGCCCTCACGCAGGCGATCAAGGCCGAGCGGCCCGCCACCGAGGACAATCTGCAAAGCGCCATCACCAGCGAGCGTTTGTCGCCGCAACTTCTGGGGCTCCACCATAGTGACCGCGTGGTGCGCGGCGTTACACAGTCTCGGCGCAGCCAGCATTCGTTGCGCGGCGGGGACGCGGGAGGCTCGCATCCCAACGGTATGTTCAGTCGGGCCTGGAGTGATAGCCAGAACCGGCGTAGCCGTGTGCGGCGCGGCCATTTGGAGTACCGCTACCGTTATGGCGCGCAAGGTGAGTGCGAATACGTCGCCGTCGAGGATATGCGTAGCGGGCGTAAACAGACCATTGCGTACCGTTACGACGAACACGGTCGGGAGGTGGAACGTACTTACCGCCTGGACGGGATCGTCAAAAGTCGCTACGTCCAGACCTGGACCGCTATCGGCCAGTTATCCAGCAAGACGTGGTACCGAAACGGGGAAAGCAACCCCGCCAGGACGGAGAACTTTAGTTATTTCAACTGGCGAGACGAGCTGCGTCTGTGGACCGTCACGGCAACCGCTGGCCATGAAATCAAGAATGCGCAGGGAGAGGTGCTCAGCAGCCAGTCGTATGATTACACGCCACTTGGGAGTATTCAGCTTTGCACCACGACATTCACCAATCAGGAAATTGAAGTACGGCGCTATAGCTACGGCGATCTCAAACACCCGACTCTGCGCACCAGCGTGATAGTCACGCGGACCCCGAAAGACGGTCCTGCCGCTACATCAATAAAAACGCGGTTGACCTACGACGACAATGGTAACCAGACCAACAACGAGCACAAGCAGGCATTCGCCTATACCCACACGGGGCAATTGCACTCTGTCACCGCAACAGAAAACACCACCACGCTCGCCACCTATGAATATGACGAGATGGGACGGCTGGCGGCCCAGTGGGATGAGGCGAACAAGCAGCGTCGGGTATTGCAATACAGCGACCATCAGTTGTGCGGCGAAGTCTGGCTGGATGACAAGGGCACTGCCGTGAAGCGGCGCGTGCTGGATGAAGAGGCAGGCCTGGTGGTGCAGGTGCGCAAAGGTCAGGGTACAAGTGAAACTGCGCAGACCCTCTTCATTCTGCCCGACCCACAGAACGGCGGCGGCGAGGAGTTCTGGCTGGACGACAAGGGTGCATGGCAAAGCCGGGCCGTCGGCTTCACCCCGTGGGGACAAGCCCCTCTGGGAGAACTGAACGCCATGGAAAGCGGCCTGGGCTATAACGGCCAGCGCGTTGATCCGGTGACCGGCGACTACCATGCAGGGAATGGTTACCGGATCTATGACCCGCAGCAAAAAGCGTTTTATCAGGGCGACAGCCTGAGCCCGTTCGGCAAAGGCGGACTCAATGACCGAGCCTACTGCGCCGGCAGAGACCCGGTGAACTGTTGGGATCCAGACGGGCACATCATGATGAATCGCCGGGACCAGGCGCAAAGCCTGGCCTCGCTGGACGACATGATCCGGGAGACGGTGCCACCCACTCACGATTCGGCGCAGTGGTGGGAATGGATGCTGCTCGGGATTTTTGGCGCGCTCGCGGTTATCGGCTCGGTCATGACCGGTGGTGTACTGGGTGTGGTCTTGATGGCTGTTGGCGCGACGGCATTTGCACTGGGCGCAGCGTCACTGGCACTCAAGCAGAGTAACCCGGCACTGTCTGACAGGCTGGGCTGGGCATCGGCCGCGTTTAGCCTGTTCGATGCTTCTGGGGTGGTATTGGCGAAAATAGCCGGTCTGATCGCCAACGGGGTGCGCGCGGGTATTCAGGCGCTGCGCAACTTGCGTAACGTCGTGAAATTCCATGGTGCCAGTGCGCTGTTTAAAGCGTCGCGTAGTGGGCGTTACCTGGATACGGCTTTGCGACTTCCTGTTGGGAAAGTTGCCGCCGGAGGGAAAGCCGGCGCCTCGGTGGTCGTATATCAAAAGATGGGACGTGACGGAAGGAACGCCCGGCTAGCCGGTGATCTGGGGTATATGTTCGAAGACACGTACAGAGGGGGGGTGCGATTGAATTTGCACGCCCACGGCGGACTGCTGGGTCCTAGTGGAATGATGGCGCTGGATGATAAATTCCAGTTGGCGGATGACGTCTATAGAAAACTCAGGGGGGTTGTTGATTTTAAAAAATACGCCAATATCCGATTAATCATGTGCTATTCGGCCAATGGGATGAGCGGATCTTTTGCACAGCGCTTTGCTGACCTCACGCGTGCTAACGTGAAAGGGTATGTGGGACCTGTATGGTCGAGCTATACGGCGAATGAGGTGGGGGCAGCGTTTTCTGTGGGGGAATTTGGAGGTCGAAAAGTAATTAATGGATTAATTGCCAATATGGACTCGCTCAGGATTGCAAAAGTAAATCCTTTTCACCCTATTAATGAATCTCGGATGTTTGATCCGGTGCAATACATGCGGTGGTTGGAGTTCAGATATAATCCGGTCAAGTTTGCTCCGCGCCCTGGTGTTCCCGGGCTACATGGCGTTTGACGTAAGATTCAAGAGATCTTTACATGTTTGATTTAGCCGCAAATAGTGAATCGTGTAGCAACCCATATCGGTCCTGATTGCAGATGCCGATGACCCTGATTACCAGGGCGCTGCCCTGGTAATCACATCCCGCAGGCACACCGCGTCTGCATGCTCGATAGCGAATGCTGTGCCCCATTCCCCAAATGGGGTGTTGTCGATCTGCAAGAAACAGGATGGGATTGTCTATTTTCGGCTAACGCACCCGCCCAACCCGCTTAGTCTCAACGGACGATGATGCTCCCCCTGCCGCTGCGCACAATGACCTCGATACCGAATTCAGCCATCGAGGAACAGGGGCATGATCGAGATTCGCGGTTTGGGCTATTTCATCGCACAGGTCGAAAACCTTAGCCATTGGCAGCGCTACGCCGAGGATGTGCTCGGCATGCAGGTCCGGCCGGCGCCAGCGGGCGGGCTGTACGTGAAGATGGACGAGCGGCCGTTTCGCATGCTGATCGTCGAAGGCAGCGAGGCGCGCTATGTCGCTTCGGGCTGGGAGCTGGCCTCGGAACAGGCGTTCAACGCCGCCTTGCGCCATCTGGACGGGCAGGGCGTGGAATGGCAGGCCGGCAGCGCCGAAGCGATCGAGCAGCGCGGCGTGCAGGCGCTGGTGTCGGTGGTCGATCCGTCGGGCAACCGCCACGAGCTGTGCTGGGGCCATCGTTCCGACTGCCTGCCGTTCGTCTCGCCTCAGGGTGTGCCGCGTTTCATCACCGGCGACATGGGCCTGGGGCACACCGTGCTGCCGGCGCCGAATTTCGACGCGACCCTGGCGTTCGCCAAGGACGTACTCGGTTTCAGCCTGTCGGACATCTTCAATTTCCGCCCCGACCCGTCGGCGCCACCGATCCGCATCCATTTCCTGCACTGCGGCAACGCCCGTCACCACAGCCTGGCCCTGGCCGAGTACTCGGTGCCGTCCGGTTGCGTGCACGTGATGGTCGAGGTCGATTCGATGACCGAAGTCGGTCGCGCCCATGACCGCCATCTGGCCCAGAGCGTGAAGCTCTCGGCCACCCTCGGCCAGCACCTCAACGACCGCATGACCAGCTTCTACATGAAGACCCCGTCCGGCTTCGACCTCGAATACGGCTTCGGCGGCCTGCAAGTGGACTGGGCGCAACACTCGGCCTTCGAGTTCACCCGCGTGAGCATCTGGGGCCACGACTTCTCGGTCGGCCAGCAAGGAGCCTGACATGAACAAACAACTGACGGCGGCCGATGCGGTCGCCCAACTGCGCGACGGCATGACCATCGGTTTCGGTGGCTGGGGCCCGCGCCGCAAGCCGATGGCGATCGTCCGCGAGATCCTCCGTTCGCCGGTGAAAGACCTGACCGTGGTCGCCTACGGTGGTCCGGAAGTCGGCATGCTCTGCGCCGCCGGCAAGGTGCGCAAGCTGGTGTTCGGCTTCGCCACCCTCGACGCGATTCCGCTGGAACCTTATTACCGCAAGGCCCGCGAAGCCGGCGAGCTGGAGCTGATGGAACTGGACGAAGGCATGTTCCAGTGGGGCCTGCGCGCCGCCGGCATGCGCCTGCCGTTTCTGCCGACCCGCTGCGGCCTGGCCACCGACGTGGCGCGGCTCAATCCCGAGATCAAGGAAATCCGCTCGCCCTACGCCGACGGCGAGGTGCTGCTGGCGATGCCGGCGTTGAACCTGGACGTGGCGTTCCTTCACGTCAACGTCGCCGACCGCCTCGGTAACTGCCTGGTAACCGGTCCCGATCCGTACTTCGACCACCTGTTCGCCCGTGCCGCGCAGCAGTGCTTCGTGTCCTGCGAAAAACTCCAAGAGCGCCTGGAACTGACTGCCGAAAGCGCGCGTTTCAACACCTTCGAACGCTACCTGGTGACCGGCGTGGTCCACGCGCCACTGGGCGCGCACCCGACTTCCTGCCCCTCCGACTACGGCTGGGATTTACAGCACCTCAAGCAGTACGTCGCCAGTGCCAGCGAGGAGGGTGGCTGGGCCCGGTACCTGCAGACCTACGTGGCCGGCGGCGAGCAGGCCTATCAAGCGCAAAACGGCGGTGCCGAGCGCATGGGCGCGTTGCCCCTTGCCGTGTTCTGAGGAGAGCGAAGAATGTCTGCCAACTGTGATTTCACCCTCGCCGAACTGCTGATCGTCGCCGCCGCCGAAGCCTGGCGCGGCAACGGCGAACTGATCGCCTCGGGCCTCGGCGTGATCCCGCGCCTGGGGGCCAGCCTGGCCAAGCTCAGCCACAGCCCGGAACTGCTGATGACCGACAGCGAGGCCTTCCTGGTGGAAGAGCCGGTACCGCTGGGCCCGCGCGGCGACTATCAGCCGCGTTACTCGGGCTACATGTCCTTCGAGCGGGTCTTCGAATGCGTCTGGGGCGGGCGTCGCCACGCCATGATCGGCCCGACCCAGATCGACCGCTGGGGCCAGACCAATCTGTCCTGCGTCGGCGACTACCACAAACCGAAGACCGCGATCCTCGGCGTGCGGGGTCTGCCGGGCAACAGTATCAACCACCTCAACTCGTTCTTCGTGCCCAACCACAACACCCGCGTATTCGTTAGCGGCGAGGTGGACATGGTCTCCGGCGTCGGCTTCAAGGCCGACCGCTGGCCCGAAGGTGCGCGCCGCGACCTGATGGATATCCGCGTGGTGGTCAGCGACCTCTGCGTGCTCGACTTCGACGGCCCCGAGCGCGCCGTGCAGGTGCGCAGCCTGCACCCGGGCGTGAGCTTCGAACAGGTGCAGGACAACACCGGCTTCCCGCTGCTCAAGTCGCCGCAACTGAAGCAGACCGCGCACCCGAGCGCCGAACAGCTTGCGCTGATTCGCCGGCTCGATCCCCACGACCTGCGCGCCAGTGCGCTCAAGGGCAACCCGCCCGGCATCCGTACCGCCTGAGACAGGAGCGCGAACATGCACAGCAACGACAGCGAATTCGTCGTGCGCCAGGACCGGTCGGCCTACGAGACCGACGAGCCGGTGCTGTACGGGGTGGCCGATGGCATCGCCAGCGTCACCCTGAACCGGCCCAACTTCAACAACGCGCAGAACTCGCAGATGACCTACGCCCTCGATGCCGCCCTGCGCCGGGCGGTGGACGACGACGGGGTCAAGGTGATCGTGCTGCGCGGCGCTGGCCGGCATTTTTCCGCCGGCCACGATATCGGCACACCAGGGCGCGACATCGACAAACCGTTCGAACGCGCCCACCTGTGGTGGGACCACACCAACAAACCCGGCGGCGAGCAGCTGTACGCCCGCGAGCAGGAGGTCTACCTGGGCATGTGCCGGCGCTGGCGCGAGCTGCCCAAGCCGACCATCGCCATGGTCCAGGGCGCCTGTGTGGCGGGCGGGCTGATGCTGGCCTGGGTCTGCGACCTGATCGTCGCCAGCGACGATGCGTTCTTCCAGGACCCGGTAGTGCGCATGGGCATTCCGGGGGTGGAGTATTTCGCCCACCCCTACGAGCTGAACCCGCGCATCGCCAAGGAATTCCTCTTCTGCGGCGACCGCATGAGCGCCGAGCGCGCCTACCAGATGGGCATGCTCAACCGCGTGGTGCCCCGCGAAGAGCTGGAAAACACCACCTACGCCATGGCGGCGACCATCGCCCGCCAGCCGCGCATGGGCCTGGCCCTGACCAAGCAGGCGATCAACCACGTCGAAGACCTGCAAGGCAAGCGCTCTGCCATGGACGCGGCGTTCGCCTGGCACCACTTCGCGCACGCCCATAACGAATTGCTGTCCGGCGACAAGCTCGGCGGCTTCGATGCCAAGGGCATGGCCCAGGCCAACAAGCAGGCGGCCGCCGCCGGGAGCGAAGGCGCATGAGCGGCTGGCTGCAGACTCCGTTGACCGAAGCGCTGGGCTGCCGTTATCCCATCGTGCAGACCGCCATGGGCTGGGTCGCCGACGCCAATCTGGTGATCGCCACCACCCGTGCGGGCGGCTTCGGCTTTCTCGCCGGGGCGACCATTGCTGCCCATGAGCTGGAAGGTGAAATCCGCAAGGTGATCGACGCCACCGGCGGCAGCAATTTTGGCCTGAATTTCCATATGTTCCAGGACAACGCCGCGCAGTGCGTCGACCTCGCCATCGCCTATCGCCTGCGTGCGGTCAGCTACGGCCGCGGCCCGGACAAACAGACCATCGCCCGCTTCAAGGCTGCCAAGGTGCTGTGCATTCCCACGGTCGGCGCGCTCAAGCATGCGATCAAGGCACAGGAACTGGGCGCCGACCTTATCACCATCCAGGGCGGTGAGGGCGGCGGTCACACTGGCGGCGTGCCCAGCTCGATCCTGTTGCCCCAGGTGCTGGATGCGGTAACCGTGCCGGTGATCGCCGCCGGCGGTTTCGCCACGGGCCGTGGCCTGGCCTCGGCGCTGGCGGCCGGTGCGGCGGGGATCGCCATGGGCACGCGCTTTCTGATGACCCGCGAATCACCGACACCCAAAGCGACGCTGGAACGCTACCTGAAGGTCAACGACCCGCAACGGGTGCGGGTCACCACGGCGGTGGATGGCATGCGCCACCGCATGATCGAAAACCGCTTTATCAACCACCTCGAACAGGCCGGGCCGTTTGGCCGCCTGCGCATTGCCCTGGGCAGTGCCTGGCAGTGGAAACAGCACACCGGCATGAGCCTCGGCCATATGGCCGGAGTGTTTTTCCGCGCGCTGCGGGAAGACCCGTCAGCGCTGTCGCAGGTGGTCATGGCCGCCAACCAGCCGGTGCTGTTGCAGCGCTCGATGGTCGACGGTCAGCCCGACGACGGCATCCTGCCCAGCGGCCAGGTGGCCGCTGCCATCGGTGAACTGCTCAGTTGCCAGGAGGTGATCGAAGGCATCGCCCGCGAGGCCGAACAGTGCCTCGACAGCTTGCTCGCCCGGCAAGTCAGCCACCGTCCAGCGAATCAGCCCATCAGTATTGGAGAACCCCTGTGAACCAGGCATTCAGCACTCAGCTTCAACAGGGGATCGCGGAACTCGTGATCGCCAAACCCCCGGTCAACGCCCTCGACAGCCAGGAATGGAACGCCCTGGCCCGTGAAATCGACCGCCTCGGGGCCAACCCCGAGGTGCGGGTCATCGTCATCCGTGCCGAAGGCCGTGGCTTCTGCGCCGGCGTCGATATCAAGGAACTGGACGCCCATCCCGAGCGCATCGTCGAGGTCAACGCCGGCAACTACGCCACCTTCAAGGCTGTGCACCGTTGCCCGGTGCCGGTGATCGTCGCGGTGCACGGCTTCGTTCTCGGTGGCGGCATCGGCATCACGGGCGCGGCGGATATCGTCGTCGCCGCCGAATGCGCCACCTTCGCCCTGCCGGAAGTGGACCGCGGCGCCATGGGCGGCGGCGCCCATCTGCAGCGGTTGTTCCCGCTGCAGAAGGTGCGTTACCTGTTCTTCACCGGCGACACCATCGGCGCCCGCGAAGCCATGCAATACGGCTTTATCGAGCGTCTGGTCAGCAAGGAGCAACTGCGCGAAACCGCCCTGGAAATCGCCGCGCGCATCGCCGCGAAAAGCCCGGGCATGATCCGCATCGCCAAGGAGGCCCTTAACGGTATCGAGGACGGCAACCTGGAAGACAAGTACCGCTGGGAGCAGGGCTTCACCCTGCAGGCGTACACCAGCCCGGACTCGGCGGAAACCCGTCGCGCCTTCGTCGAAAAACGTGAAGCGAAGTTCTGATAGAGCAGAACGCAATCCCTGTGGGAGCTGGCTTGCCTGCGAAGGACCGCGTAGCGGTCCCAAAACCATCCGGCACGAGTTGTTGTCCTGCAAGGTCTTGGATTCAGCGCCTGTTTGATCGCCTGCATCCAGGAATTCGGCATGGCAGGTTTTGGGACCGCTCTGCGGTCCTTCGCAGGCAAGCCAGCTCCCACAGGGGAGCGTCGCAACAACCAGTTAGTTATGTTTTGGCCTATGAGGGCACCATGGAACTGACCTATACCCCCAAACAGCAAGCCTTCCGCGCCGAAGTGCGCGCCTGGCTGGCGCACAACCTGCCCCGCGAGCCGCTGGCCAGCTACGACACCCGTGAAGGCTTCGAGCAACACCGGGCCTGGGAAGCCAAGCTGTTCGACAGCCGCTGGTCGATGGTGATGTGGCCGGCCGACCTCGGCGGGCGCGGCTGCGACCTGATCGAGTGGCTGATCTTCGAGGAAGAATATTACGGCGCCGGCGCGCCGATGCGGGTCAACCAGAACGGCCAGTTGCTGCTGGGCCCGACCCTGATGGAGTTCGGCACCGAGGCGCAGAAAAAGCACTTCCTGCCGCGCATGGCTGCCAGCGTCGACATGTGGGCCCAGGGCTGGTCCGAGCCCAACGCCGGCTCGGACATGGCGGCGATTACCAGCAAGGCAGTGCGTGACGGCGATCACTACGTGATCAACGGCCAGAAAACCTGGTCGACCCGGGCCACCTTCGCCGACTTGCTGTTCGGTCTGTTCCGCAGCGAGCCGGGTTCCAGCCGTCACCACGGCCTGTCATTCCTGATGGTGCCGCTGAATGCCGAGGGCGTGAGCATTCGCCCGATCAAGGCGCTGAACGGCAAGGATGCCTTCGCCGAAGTGTTCTTCGACGATGTGCGGGTGCCGGTGAGCAATCTGATCGGCGCCGAAGGGCAGGGCTGGCACGTGGCGATGGCCACCGCCGGTTTCGAGCGCGGCCTGCTGCTGCGCTCGCCCGCCCGCTTCCAGTACACCGCGCGCAAGCTGGTCGAGCTGCTCAAGGCCGAACCCGCCGCCGCCGAGCGTGATCCGGGGCTGCGCGATGCGGTGCTGGAATGCTGGATGGGCGCCGAAGCCTACGCGCTGTCGGCTTACCACACCGTGGGCCGGCTGGGCCGTGGCGAGCAGATCGGTGCCGAATCAAGCATCAACAAGATCATCTGGTCGGAACTCGATTTGAAGATGCACGAGACCGCCATGCGCCTGCTCGGCGCCCGCGCCGAACTGATTGCCGGCGCACCGGCCGCAGGCGACGCGGCGCACTGGCTGGAGGGCTTCCTGTTCGCCCAGGCCGGGCCGATCTACGCCGGCACCAACGAGATCCAGCGCAACATCATCGCCGAGCGCATGCTCGGCCTGCCGAAGTAAGGAGCGGCCATGGACTTCACTTTCAACGATGACCAGCTCGCCTTCCGCGAGGCCATCAGCCGTTTCCTGATGACCGAAGCCGCACCGGAAATGCTCCGCGAGATCTGGGAAACCGACGCCGGGCGCTCGCCCGACCTGCGCAACAAGATCGCCGCCCAGGGCCTGACTGCCTTGTCGATCCCCGAAGAGGACGGCGGCCTCGGCATGGATGACGTGGCCTGGGCCCTGATGACCCAAGAGCTGGGCTACTACGCGATCCCCGATTCCCTGGCCGATACCGCTTATGTCGCCGTCGGCCTGCTGGCCGCCCTCGATCCGGCGCATCCGGCCCGTACCAGCCTGCTGCCGCGCATCGGCGAAGGCAGCCTGCGCCTGGCCATCGGCCATCTGGTCAACCCGCTGGTCAGCGACGCGCAACTGGCCGAGGTGCTGATCCTGCCCCATGGCGACGAAATCCACCTGCTGCCGCGAGCAGCAGTGGACGTCGAAGCCAACCCGAGCATCGACGCCTCGCGGCGGCTCGGCCGGGTCACCTGGCACCCGACGCCGGCGACCTTGCTGGTCGGCGGCGAACGGGGCAGGGCGTTGCAGGCGCAACTGCTCGACCGCGGCGCGTTGTCGGTGGCCGGGCAACTGCTCGGCCTGGCCCAGCGCATGCTCGACCTGTCGGTGGACTATGTGGCCCAGCGCAAACAGTTCGGCAAGCCGATCGGCAGCTTCCAGGCGGTCAAGCACCACCTGGCCGACGTCGCGCGGCAGATCGAACAGGCCAAACCCGTGCTGTATCGCGCCGCCCACGGCCTGGCCCGTGGCGATGCCTCGGCCTCGCTGTGGGTGTCGCAGGCGCGCCTGGCCTGCTGCGAAGCCAGTTGGGTAGCCGCGCGCAAGGGCATCCAGGTGCATGGCGCCATGGGGTACACCTGGGAAGTCGACCTGCAGATGTTCATGAAGCGCGCCTGGGCCCTGGATGCGTCCTGGGGCGATCGCGGTTTCCATAAATCCCGTGTCGGCGCTTACCTGTTCGCCGATGCCGCCCGGCTGGGTCCGGGCCATACCTTCGAGGACTGAGCGATGCCAGAAGCCTATATCGTCGATGCCTTGCGCAGCCCCACCGGCAAGCGCAAGGGCGCGCTCTCCGAGGTGCATGCCATCGACCTCGGCGCCCATGTGCTGAAAGCACTGGTACAGCGCAATGCGATCCCCGCAGAAGAGTACGACGACGTGATCTTCGGCTGCGTCGACACCATTGGTGCCCAGGCCGGCGACATCGCCCGCACCAGTTGGCTGGCCGCCGGCCTGCCGCTTTCGGTGCCGGGCACCACGGTGGATCGCCAGTGCGGCTCGTCGCAGCAGGCCGTGCATTTTGCCGCGCAGGCGGTGATGAGCGGCACCCAGGACGTGGTCGCCGTCGGCGGCGTGCAGACCATGACCCGCATCCCGATTTCCTCGGCGATGCTGGCCGGCCAGCCGCTGGGTTTCCCTGATCCGTTTTCCGGCAGTCACGGCTGGCGCGCCCGTTTCGGCACCCAGCCGGTGGACCAGTTCTACGCCGCGCAGCGGATTGCCGATCACTGGGGGATCAGTCGCGAGCAGATGGAAGCCTTTGCGTTGGAAAGCCACCAGCGCGCTTTGGTCGCACGGGAAAGCGGGCGCTTCGCTCGGGAAATCGTCGGTTATGAAGGGCTGAACGAAGACGAAACACCGCGGCAGACCAGCCTGACGAAAATGGCCGAACTGCAGCCGGTGGACCCGCGCTTCCCGTCGATTACCGCAGCGGTATCGAGCCAGACCTGCGACGCCTCGGCGGCGCTGCTGGTGGTGTCGGAAGCGGCGCTCAAGCGCTACGACCTGACCCCGCGTGCGCGCATCCATCACCTGACGGTGCTGGGCGACGACCCGATCTGGCACCTCACCGCCCCGATCGCCGCTACGCGCCGCGCCCTGGAAAAGACCGGGCTGCGCATGAGCGACATCGACCGGGTAGAGATCAACGAAGCCTTTGCCTCGGTGGTCATGGCCTGGGCCAAGGAACTGGATTACGACCCGGCGCGGACCAACGTCAACGGCGGCGCCATCGCCCTCGGTCATCCGCTGGGCGCCACGGGTGCGCGGCTGATGACCACGCTGCTCAACGAACTGGAATGCAGTGGCGGTCGCTATGGCCTGCAAACCATGTGCGAGGGCGGTGGCCAGGCCAACGTCACGATCATCGAACGTCTTTGAATCAAGGAGTCAGACCATGGCTATCTGTAACGGCCGGACGGTGATCATCACCGGTGCCGGCGGCGGCCTCGGCCGCGCCTACGCCCTGGCCTTCGCGGCCGAGGGCGCCAATGTGGTGATCAACGATATCCGCGCCGAAGCGGCGCAGGATGTGGCCGGCGAGATCGTCGGTAACGGCGGGCGGGCCATCGCCAACAGCGACGACATCACCAGCCTCGACAGCGCCCAGCGCATTGTCGATGCGGCGCTGGCAGCGTTTGGCGAAGTGCATGTGCTGGTCAACAACGCTGGCGTGCTGCGCGATCGCATGTTTATCAGCCTGTCGGAAGAAGACTGGGACCTGGTGATGCGCGTGCATTTGAAAGGGCATTACTGCCTGGCGAACATCCTTGGTCGGCGCTGGCGTGACCAGGCCAAGGCCGGCACGCCGGTGGCGGCGCGGATCATCAACACCAGCTCCGGGGCGGGGTTGCAGGGCTCCATTGGCCAGTCCAACTACTCGGCGGCCAAGGGTGGGATTGCCGCCTTGACCCTGGTGCAGGCGGCGGAACTGGCGCGTTACGGCGTCACCGCCAACGCCCTGGCCCCGGCGGCGCGCACGGCGATGACTGAAAGTGCGATGCCTGATGTGGTGCGCAAGCCCGATGACGGCAGCTTCGACGCCTGGGCCCCGGAAAATGTCGCGCCGCTGGTGGTGTGGTTGGGCAGCGAACAGTCGGCGCATGTCAGCGGCCAGGTGTTCGAAAGCCAGGGTGGGCGGATTTCTCTGGGGGATGGCTGGCGGACCGGTGTGACCCGGGACAAGGGGGCGTTGTGGCGGGTGGAGGAGGTTGGAGTGGCGGTGGATGCCATTTTGGCTGAGGCGCCAAAGGCGCAGAAGGTGTGGGGTAGCTGAAGCCCTGATCGCCGCAGAACCTGTGGGAGCGGTGTCAGCCGCGAAGGGCCGCAGAGCGGCCCCAACAACCATCCAGCACGAGGTGGCTGTCTACATCCGGTATTTCTTTTGACCTTGAGGATGTCTGAATGTGAGATCCCGACCCGCCAGAAAAATGGTGCAGGATGGATTCAGGGCCGCTTTGCGGCCCTTCGCGGCTGACACCGCTCCCACAGGTTCTACGCCGTCCAAGAGATTTGTAGATACCTCTCACAGCGGATAGTTTTTTAACTCCCGCGCAATCAACATCCGCTGAATCTCGCTCGACCCCTCATAGATCTGGGTAATCCGCGCATCCCGGTAATAACGCTCCACCGGGTAATCTTCCAGATACCCATAACCACCATGCACCTGGATCGCCTTCGAGCAGACCCGCTCGGCCATTTCCGAGGCGAACAGCTTGGCCTGGGAGGCTTCGCTGAGGCACGGCTTGCCGGCGCTGCGCAGGCGCGCGGCGTGCAGGATCAGCAGGCGGGTGGCGTTGATCTGCACCTGCATGTCGGCCAGCAGGTTGGCGATGCTCTGGTGTTCGTTGATCGGCTTGCCGAACTGGATGCGCTCGCGGGAATACACCAGCGCCGCCTCGAATGCCGCGCGGGCGATGCCCAGCGCCTGGGCAGCAATGCCGATGCGGCCGCCCTCGAGGTTGGACAAGGCAATCGCCAGGCCCTTGCCGCGTTGGCCAAGCAGGTTGGCCTCGGGAATACGGCAGTTGTTCAAGGTCACCGCGCAAGTATCGGAAGCGCGGATGCCCATCTTGTGTTCACTGCGATCCACCACGAAACCGGCATTGTCAGTGGGCACCAGAAACGCCGAGATGCCTTTCTTGCCCAGGTCCGGGTCGGTCACCGCAAAGACGATCGCAAGCTTCGCCCTGCGGGCGTTGCTGACGAATTGCTTGGCGCCATTGATGACCCAGTGGCCATCCTGCAGCTCCGCGCGGGTGCGCAGGTTGTGGGCTTCGGAGCCGGCCTGGGGCTCGGTCAGGCAGAAACAGCCGATCACTTCGCCACTGGCCAGGCGGGGCAGCCAGGTCTGTTGCTGTTCATCGTTGCCGTAGGCCAGCAGCGGACCGCAGCCCACCGAGTTGTGGATGCTCATCAGCGCGCCGGTGGCGCCGTCACCCGCAGCGATTTCTTCCACCGCCAGGGCGTAGGCGACGTAGTCGGTGTAGCTGCCGCCCCAGTCTTCCGGCACCACCATGCCGAGCAAGCCCAGTTCGCCCATCTTGGCGACCACGCCATCGTCGATCCAGCCGGCCTTTTCCCAGGCCTGGGCATGGGGTGCGATCTCGCCACGGGCGAAGTCGCGGGCCATGTCGCGGATCATGATCTGTTCTTCAGTCAGTTCCAGGTCTTGCATGTGCGTACTCCAGCCCTCACAGGCCTTCGAAGAATTGGTCGACCCGCTGCGGCTCCAGGCCGGCGACAGTGGCGGGGTTCCAGCGTGGCTGTTTGTCCTTGTCGATAAGCAGGGCGCGCACGCCTTCGATCAGGTCGCCGTGATCGAACCATTGCTGGTCCAGGTGCAACTCCATTCTGAAACAGTCTTCGAGGCTCAAGTGGCGGCCCCGACGAAGCAACTCCAGGGTCACCGCCATGCCCAGCGGCGAGCGCGACTCCATCAGGTCGGCGGTCTTCAGCGCCCATTCACGGCTGTCGCCGACGGTCACGCTGCGCAGTTGCTCGATCATGCTGGCGATATCGGGCAGGGCGAAGAAATGGTCGATGGCCGGGCGCAGCTCGGCCAGCGGCGGATCGACCAGGGTCTGGGTGCCAAGGCCGGCCAGCACGCCTTGCAGGTCTTTGAGCGGGTATTCGCTCCACTTGATGCCATCGAAACCCTGGTTGAGGGCGCCCAACCGGTCGCTGTCGATATACCAGTCGGCCAGGCCGCAATACAGGGCATCGGCAGCACCTACCTGCACGCCGGTGACGCCCAGGTAGGTGCCGAGTTCGCCGGGAATGCGCGACAGGAAATAGCTGCCACCGACATCCGGGAAGTAACCGATACCGACTTCCGGCATCGCCAGGCGGCTGCGTTCGGTGACCACGCGCAGCTCGGCGCCCTGGGCCAGGCCCATGCCGCCGCCGAGGGTGAAGCCGTCCATCAACGCCACGATCGGTTTGCGACAGTGGTGGATGAACAGGTCCAGGTCGTATTCCTCGACAAAGAAGTCACGGTGCAGCGTGTCGCCGCTTTTATAGCTGTCGTACAGCGAGCGAATGTCGCCACCGGCGCAGAAGCCCTTGGGGCCTGCACCGCGCAGCACCACGGCGTGAATCTGCGGGTCGATGGCCCAGGCTTCCAGTTGCAGGCGCAGGCTGCGGACCATCTGCAGGGTCAGGGCGTTGAGGCCGGTGGGGCGGTTGAGGGTCAGATGGCCGATATGGTTGCGGACTTCGGCCAGTACCTGGGCGTTGTCGGTGTCTGAAATGGCCGGTGAATAAGCTGGCGCGGTCATCGCTGTCTCCCTGCTTTGTTATTGATTTTCCACGTGATTTGCCACGATGTGGACGAGCGGTCAAGGATCGCCCGGATCGTAACAGTGCAAATTTGCCGAGTTCAATCCGCAAAACTGCAAGGGCAATCTGCATTTTTGCATGTGCAACCGCGACCTTCGCCAGCGGTCTCGACACTTTAGCCTTGTGACCCGCTAGCACAGGGGATTAGTTCCCTCGGCCGGCGCGCTCCCGGCACCGGCCAAAGCAGCTCCCGCTTGCTTCCAATGCAGCGTAGGGCACCGGCTGTCGGCTTTCGATAATCCCTCCCGACAACCGTCCCCAACGTTCGCGGAGAGCGTCATGCACAACAATAAGAATGCCAATGCCCGTTTCCTGCCCCTTTTGGCTGGCCTCGCCACCCTTGGCCTGACCCCGTTGGTCCAGGCTGAAATCATGCTGTACGACAAGGATGAGACGACCTTTTCCACCGACGGCTACGTCAACGCCTTCTACGTCAACAGTGACGTCGACCGCGCCGGCGAGCAGTACGACCGTCGCCAGTCGCGGGTGAAGATGGGCTTCCTGCCCAACTACCTGGGCTTCAACATGACCAAGCAGATGGGCGACCTGAAGCTCGGCGGCCGCGCCTCGTTCTGGGTCACCATCAACGATAGCGAACAGAACGGCACCGACACTGCCATCGACGTTCGTCAGTTCTACGGCACCGTAGCCAACCCCGAGTGGGGTGAAGTGCTGATCGGTAAAGACTTCGGCCTGTTCGCCCGCTCGAACATCCTGCTCGACGAATTGCTGGCCGGTTATGGCCAGGTCAGCGACACCCTCGGCCTGGTGGACGGTGGTGGTGTGTCCTTCGGCAACATCGGCAGCGGCTACCCGTACCCATTCCCGACCTCGCAGATCACCTACCGCACGCCTGTGATGGAAGGGTTCCGGATTGCCGTGGGCATCATGGACCCGGTCGATACCAACGACGACAGCGCGGTCGGCAAGGCCTACCAGAAGAACCCGCGCACCGAGAGCGAGATCACCTACCAGTTCGACCTGGGCGGCGCGAAGATCTACAGCTGGCTCAACGGCAGCTACCAGACCTCGGAAAACACCGACCACAACGTCGACAGCGTGACCTCCAAGGGCGTCGGTTATGGCGTCCAGGCCAAGATGGGCGACTTCTCGCTGACCGGCTCCGGCTTCACCGCCAAGGGCATCAACCCGTTCTTCACCAACAACGCCGGCGAAGCCACGCTGCGCGAAGTGGACAGCAAGGGCTACCTGTTGCAGGGCTCGTACACATTGGGCAAGAACCGCCTGGCGCTGTCCTACGGCAAAACCAAGGATGACGGCAACGGCGCGGTGAACACCGGCGCCGACTACGAAACCCGCGGCATCGCGCTGTTCCACACCATCAACGACAACCTCAAGCTGGTGGCCGAGTACAACCAGTTCGAAATCAACGGCCATCAAGGCGACGCGCAAAACGAAGACACCGATACCTTCGCAGTCGGTGCTGTCCTGACCTGGTAAACCCCACCACCGCGGGGCAGGGCCACTCCAGCCGGCAAGGCGCATCCTGCCGGATGAGGGTGGCACTGTTTCGCGGTGGCCTGTTGCATCAAGGTTGGTAGCTCAGCCCCTTGTAGGAGCGGCTTCAGCCGCGATGGACTGCAAAGCAGTCCCGACCCAATCCCCCCTCTACAACCAATGCCACCACCACCCCCTACCCAAGTAGCATTCGGCCCCATCCCCGCGCTTCGTACACTGCCGCCATCCATCCCCAATACGCTGGAGGCTGCTTATGTCGCAGTCCAACGCCGAAGGCGTCCTCAGTGCTGTATCCCGTGCCATTGACGCCGAAGAGGCTGCCCAGGACCTCGCCCGGCAATTGATGCACCCGCACCTGGGCTTCGTGCTGTTTTTCTGTTCTGCCGAATACGACCTGCCGGCCCTGGCCCAGGCGCTGCAAGAGAGTTTTGGCGGTATCCGCCTGGCCGGCTGCACCAGCGCCGGTGAAATCACCCCGGAAGGCTATGGTCGCGGCTGCATTACCGCGCTCGGTTTCGATCATCGGCAGTTCTCCATCGCCGCCGAACTGATCGCGCCGATGCACGATTTCAGCCTGATCGACGCCCAGCGTTGCGTCGAACGACTGGTCAACGAGTGCCGCGGCAACACCCTGGCGCCAATCAAGGGCCACAGCTTCGCCCTGACCTTGCTCGACGGCTTGTCCAGCCGCGAAGAAATGCTCCTCGCCGCGCTCAATGCGGCCCTTGGCGATATCCCGCACTTCGGTGGTTCGGCCGGCGACGACAATTACCTCAACCGCACCCACGTCTACTACGACGGCGTCTTTCACAACAGCGCTGCGGTGGTGCTGCTGGTCAACACCTGGCTGGATTTCGAGGTATTCACCACCCACCACATCCAGCCGCGCGGCGAAAAACTGGTGGTGACCCGCGCCGACCGCACCCTGCGCCGGGTCTACGAACTGAACGCCGAGCCCGCCGCCCTGGAATACGCGCAACTGATCGGCGTGCCGGTGGACCAGCTCGACCTGCGCACCTTCGCCGCCCACCCGCTGGCGGTGCGCATCAACGAGCGCTACTACGTGCGCGCGATCCAGCGCGTGCATGACGACCTGAGCCTGAGCTTCTACTGCGCCGTGGAGAACGGCATCGTCCTCACCGCCATGAGCCCAGGGCCGCTGGTGCCAAACCTGAATACTTTGTTCGACGGCCTCTGCGAGCGGCTCGGCGACCTGTTGCTGACCATCGGCTGCGACTGCTTCCTGCGCCGCCTGGAACTGGACGGCACGCCGCAGACCGAGAACGTCGAGGCGATCCTGCGCAAGCACGCGGTGGTGGGTTTCAACTCCTACGGAGAACAGTTCAATGGCATGCACATCAACCAGACCTTCACCGGCGTTGCCATCGGACGGTCCCGTGCCCGGCGATTTGACTGAAGCGCGGTTGCTGATCGAGCAACTGCGCCACGAAAACCACAAGCTCAGCCGCATCAACGCGGCGCTGATCGAGCGCCTGGAGTCGGGGGCGGCGCGCCCGGACGACTCCTACGCGGCGTTCCAGCACTCGGTGACCCTCGCCGAGCAGGTGCGCGAACGTACCGACGCACTCAACCAGGCGATGGCCGAACTCAAGGCCAGCAACCATCTGCTCAGCGATGCGCGGATGCGCGCCGAGACGGCGCACCAGTACCTAGTGGACGCCATCGAGAGCATTTCCGATGCCTTCGTGCTGTTCGACACGGACCTGCGCATCGTCCTGTTCAACCAGCGCTTCAAGGCGCTCTGGGCCAACAGCCGGATCCGCATCATCAGCGGCATGCACCTGTCGGAGGTGCGCCGGCTGATGTTGCGCACCGGGCTGTTCACCGAAGAATCACGCAATATCAACGACGAAAACCTGCTGTACCGACTCAAGGACGGACGCTGGCTGCAGGTCAGCGAGCGTCCGACCCAGGGCGGCGGGCGCGTGGTGCTGCTGACCGATATCACCGAGGTCAAGCACAGCGAAACCCAGCGCCGCGAGCAGGCGGTGGCGCAGAAATCCCACCTGTTGCAACGCGCGGTGGACAACCTTTCCCAGGGCGTGGCGATGGTCAATGCCGACGGCGTGCTGGAGCTGTGGAACCGGCGCTTCCTGGAACTCAGCGGGCTGGCACCGGTCGCTGCGCACCGGCAGTTCGCCGACGTGATCGGCGACAGCGAACTGGCCTTGCTGACCCCGGCCACCCGCGACGTCAACGGCCGGCCAACGCGGGAACTGGAACAGCGCCTGTACGACGGGCGCATGCTGGAAATCCGCACCCATCCGCTGCCCACCGGCGGCTTCGTCAACACTTTCACCGACATCACCGAGCGCTACCAGCACGCCGAGGCCCTGAGCGAAAGCGAGCGCTGGATCCGCCTGATCACCGACCAGGTGCCGGCGCTGATCGCCTACCTCAACGCTGATCTGGTCTACGAATTCACCAACAAGGTCTACGAGCAGTGGTACTGCTGGCCGCACGCGGCAATGCTCGGCCAGCGCCTGCGCGACGTGCACAGCGCCGAGCACTACCAGCGTCTGGAAACCTACATCGGCCAGGCCCTGGCCGGGGAGAGCGTGACCTTCGAGTTCGCCGAGACCAACGCCCACGGCCAGGAGCGCTACATGCTGCGTTCCTACGTGCCTAACAGCCTGCCCAATGGCGAGGTGGTCGGCATCTTCGTGCTGATCCGCGATATTACCGAGCGTCGCCGTACCGCCGAAGCGCTGCACCAGGCGTACCAGCACCTGGAAGTGCGGGTGCGCGAGCGCACCACTGAACTGACCCAGCTCAACCAGCAACTGCTGCGGGAAATCGAGGAGCGCCGGCGCGCCGAGGCGCGGCTGCGGGATGCCAAGCAGGAGGCCGATCAGGCCAACCTGTCGAAGACCAAGTTCCTCGCCGCAGTCAGCCACGACCTGCTGCAACCGCTCAACGCAGCCCGCCTGTTCACCAGCGCGTTGCAGGAGCAGAGCCACAGCCCGGCGCTGGTGCGTAACGTCAGCAACGCGCTGGATGATGTGGAATCGCTGCTCGGCACTTTGGTGGATATTTCCAAGCTGGATGCCGGGGTGATCAAGGCCGATGTCGCCACGTTCGCCGTCGGCGACCTGCTCGACAACCTCGCCGCCGAATACGCCGCCACGGCCGCCAGCGAGGGCCTGCGCCTGCACTATGTGCCGACCCGCCTGCGGGTGCGCAGCGATATCCAGTTACTGGCGCGGATCCTCCGTAACCTGCTCAGCAATGCCATCCGTTACACCCCGCAAGGCCGCCTGTTGCTGGGCTGTCGGCGGCGTGGGCGGCGTTTGTTGATCGAGGTCTGGGACACCGGCATCGGCATTCCGCTGGACAAGCGCGAAGAGATTTTCCAGGAGTTCAAACGCGGCGATTCGCAGCGCCCAGACCAGGACCGTGGTCTCGGCCTGGGCCTGGCCATCGTCGAGAAGATCGCAGGAATTCTCGGCCACCGCATCCAGGTGCGCTCGACGCCCGGCAAGGGCTCGGTGTTTTCCATCGAAGTGCCGCTCAGCCGCCAGGTGCCACGGGCTCGGGAGCCGGTGCCGGAGGTGATGCCGCTGCTGGAGCGTCTGGAAGGCGCGCGGATCTGGGTGCTGGACAACGATGCAGCCATCTGCGCCGGCATGCGTACTCTGCTGGAACAGTGGGGTTGCCGGGTCAGCACGGCGTTGAACGAAGAGGATCTGGCCGGGCAGTTGCCGGCGGACGAGGCCGAAGCCGGGCTGCTGATCGTGGATTACCACCTGGACCACGACCGCAACGGCCTGGAAGCGGTGGCGGCGATCAATGCGCGGCGGGTTTCACCCTTGCCGGCACTGATGATCACCGCCAACTACAGCAACGAACTCAAACAGCAGGTGCGTGAACTGGGCCACACCCTGATGCACAAACCGGTGCGGCCAATGAAACTCAAGGCCGCGATCAGTCACCTGCTGGGCAACGAGCTCAGCGTGGCAGGCGCCCACTGACGAAGTGGGCGACGTCGTTGAAACCGTGGGTCGAAGGGTGGCCCGGGGTGACCAGCGAATCGATGAAGGCTTCGTCCTCGGCGCTGATCTTCACCTCCAGCGCGCCGCCGTAGGTGTCCCACTGGGCCTCGGTGCGCGGGCCGACGATCGCGGAACTGACCGACTGGTTGTTCAGCACCCAGGCGATGGCGAACTCGACGATGCCGACGCCTTTGGCCTGGGTGTAGGCCTGGATTTTCTGGGCGATGGCCAGGGATTCAGTGCGCCATTCCACTTCCAGGATGCGTTTGTCCTGGCGCGCCGCGCGGCTGCCGGCCTCGGGTTCGGCATTCGGTGCGTACTTGCCGCTGAGCACACCGCGCGCCAGCGGGCTGAACGGCACCACGCCGAGGCCATGAAACGCTGCGGCAGCCAACTGCTCGGTCTCGACCTGACGGTTGACGATGTTGTACAGCGGCTGGCTGACCACCGGCTTGGGTACGCCGAGGCGCTCGGCCAGGTTACAGATTTCAGCGATGCGCCAGCCACGGAAATTGGACACGCCCCAATGACGGATCTTGCCCTGACGCAGCAGATCGCCGATGGCCGAGACGGTGATGTCCAGCGGCGTGGCGTGGTCTTCGCGGTGCAGGTAATAGATGTCCAGGTAATCGGTGCCGAGGCGGGTAAGGCTGGCTTCGATGGCGTTGAAGATGTGCTTGCGCGACAGCCCGCTGCGGTTCGGCACGCCGTCTGCCGGGCCATAGCCGACCTTGGTGGCGAGGACCCAGTCGTGGCGGTGGCGGGCGATGCCTTCGCCGACGATCTCTTCCGAGCGCCCGGCGTTATAGACGTCCGCCGTGTCGATGAAATTGACGCCCTGGTCCCAGGCCTTGTCGATGATGCGCAGCGAATCCTCGGTACGGGTCTGCTCGCCGAACATCATGCTGCCCAGGG
This sequence comes from Pseudomonas sp. Marseille-P9899, assembly GCF_903166565.1. Taxonomy (NCBI): domain Bacteria; kingdom Pseudomonadati; phylum Pseudomonadota; class Gammaproteobacteria; order Pseudomonadales; family Pseudomonadaceae; genus Pseudomonas; species Pseudomonas sp. Marseille-P9899. The sequence continues at coordinate 1,492,074 of NZ_CAESCG010000001.1, read as the reverse complement.
TCAGGGCGGAGACTTGCAGGCCACTGCGGCCGAGAGGACGGTAGATCATGGTCGAAAGCCCCTTCGCGGTATGGAAGGGGTGTTGTACAGGGGGAAAAGCATCGCTGGCAAGCCAGCTCCTTACCCGTTGGAGCTGGTCCTGCCGACGATGAGGCTCTCCTGGATCAAACCCTACCGGGCAGTAACCGCCGCCCCCTGGCGATTACGCGAAACCCGCAACGCCACCAGGCTGCCAAACACGATCAACCCCGCCAGCGAATACAGCGCCGCATCGGTCGAACCCGTCTGGTCCTTGATCCAGCCCACCAGGTACGGGCTGAGGAAGCCCGCCATCTGCCCGACCGAGTTGATGATCGCCAGGCCCGCAACGGCCGTGCCGGCGCTGAGCAGGGCGGTGGGCATCGGCCAGAACATCGGCAGGCCGGTGAGGGCGCCCATGGTGGCGATGCTCAGGCCGAGGATGGCGATGACCGGGTTATGGGCGAAGTTCACCGCGATCAACAGGCCGATGGCGCCCATCAGCATCGGCACCACCAAGTGCCAGCGCCGCTCATTGCGCAGGTCCGCCGAGCGGCCCACCAGCAACATGAACACGCCGGCCAGCAGATACGGAATCGCGCTCAGCCAGCCGATCAGCAGGGCATCGCTGAAACCGAGGCTCTTGATGATCGACGGCAGCCAGAAGTTGATCGCGTAGACACCGCTCTGAATGCAGAAATAGACGAATCCGAAGGTCCAGATCAGCGGGTTGGTCAGCACCGACATCAGGCCGTCGCTGATGGTGCTCGGCTTGTTCGCCGCGTCCTGTTGCAGATCGGCAGCCACCGCCTCACGCTCGGCCGGGCTCAGCCAACCGGCCTTGGCGAAGCCGTCGCTGAGCAGGAACACCGCCATGCAGCCCAGCGCCACGGTCGGCAGGCCCTGGATCAGGAACATCCACTGCCAGCCGGCGAGGCCGCCCTGGCCCGCGGCGAAATGGTTGAGAATCCAGCCGGAGAACGGCCCACCCAGCAGGCCCGAGACCGGGATCGCCGACATGAACAGGGCCATGATGCGGCCGCGGCGCTGGGCCGGGAACCACTGCGAGAGGTACAGCACGATACCCGGGAAGAACCCGGCTTCGGCGGCGCCGGTGAACAGGCGCAGCACATAGAACTGGGTCGGTGTGGTGACGAACAGCAGGCAGGTCGACAGCGTGCCCCAGGTGATCATCATCAGCGCGATCCAGCGCCGCGGGCCGAAGCGGTTCAGCGCCAGGTTGCTGGGCAGGCCGCAAAGCACGTAGCCGATGAAGAAGATCCCGGCGCCGAGGCCATAAATGGTTTCGCTGAAATTCAGGGCGTCGAGCATCTGCAACTTGGCGAAGCCGACGTTGACCCGGTCGAGGTAGTTGAACAGGTAGCAGATGAAGATGAAGGGGATCAGCCGCAAGGTGATGCGCCGGTACAGCGCGTCGCGGTTGATGTCGTGGCCGTGGTCAGAGGCAGGGCTGGATGACATGGTTCTCTCTCTGTTGTTATGGTTGTGCGGCATCCCGCGGCGAGGCGGGCGCTTCAACGAAGTCTCGACCAGCGCAGGAGCCCTGTCTTTGTGCTTTTGCACAGCATTTACGGCGCACGGCTGTGCTGCCGACCAACCTGTAGACCTTCAAGGAACCGCGCATGTTCGAACTGGACCATGACCTGGCGCAGGACATCGTCGACCGGGCGATGGCGATTCTGCCCCACAACGTCAACGTCATGGACAGCCAGGGCCTGATCCTCGGTAGCGGCGAGCGCCAGCGCATCAACACCCGCCACGAAGGCGCGCAACTGGTGCTGGCCAACGAACGCATCGTCGAAATCGACAGCGTAGCCGCCAAATGCCTCAAGGGCGTGCAGCCGGGGGTCAACCTGCCGCTGATGCTCGATGGCCGGCTGATCGGTGTGCTCGGCATCACCGGCGAGCCGCAGCAACTGCGCACCTATGCCGAACTGGTGCGGATGACCGCGGAAATGCTCCTGGCCCAGCGTCACCTGCAAGTCGAACAGCAATGGCGCCGGCAACGTTGCGACGACTTGCTGGCCCTGCTGCTGGGCGGCAGCGGCGACGCCCCGCGGCTGGTGGACGAAGCCCGGCAACTGGGCCTGAAACCGCAACTGCCGCGGATTCCCTGCCTGTTCGAACTGGACGAGGGGCCGGGCGCGGAAGCGCTGTCGGTGTGGCTGATGCAGCGCTACCCGGACAGTTGGTGCGTAAGCCCGGCGCGGCAATCGCTGCTCTGGTGCCGCCCGGCGACCTTGGTGCTGGACGAAGCGCGGCTGCTGGAAAAACTCCAGGGCCAGGGCTGGCAGGTACAGCGCCTGGCGGTGGGCGGCATCGCCGATGGCGTGGACAAACTGCGCCGAGGCTACCGCCGCGTGCGCGACCTGCTGGCCTACGGGCAAGACGTAGTGCCTGATGAGCGCCTGCTGACGTTGGCCCGTTTCCGCTTGCCGGCCTTGCTCTGGCGCCATCGCCAGGACGACGCCCTGGATGAACTGCTGGAACCCTTGCAGCGAGTCCGAGCCAAAGACGTCAGCGGCCAGTTGCTCGCAACCCTGCGTGCCTGGTGCGCCCATGACGGCCAGAGCCAGGCCTGCGCCGAAGCGCTGGGCATCCACCGCAACAGCCTGCGTTACCGGCTGGAGCGGATTGGCGAGTTGAGCGGCGTGGACCCGTTGCGGCTGGAGGGGATGTTGAGTTTGTATCTGGGGTTGCAGTTGTTGGCGGCGGAGTAAAATCGCGAGCAAGCTCGCTCCTACTTCTCAGGCTGCCCCCTTGTCCAACTGACCAAACAACTCACCCCCAATCTTGTGCACTCGACCGAGGCCCGCCACTGCGGCAACTGGCAGCATGCAGGCATCTGCAAAAGGAGTTCCTCATGAAAATCGTCATCGCCCCTGACTCGTTCAAGGACAGCCTCAGCGCCGAAGGGGTCGCCGCCGCCATTGCCGAGGGCATCGCCGCGGTGCTGCCGGGTTCACAACTGATCTGCTGCCCGATGGCCGACGGCGGCGAAGGCACCATGGAAGCCATCGTTGCCGCCTGCCACGGTGAGCGGCGCGCGCTGAATGTTCGCGGCCCGCTGGGCTTTGAGGTCAGCGCGTACTGGGGCTGGCTGGCCGACAGCCGCACCGCGATCATCGAGATGGCCCAGGCCAGCGGCCTGCAACTGCTGACCCTGGAGCAACGCGACGCTTGCCGCACCAGCACCTTCGGCACCGGCCAGTTGATCGGCGCGGCGCTGGATGCCGGCGCCGAGCGGATCATCCTGGCCATCGGCGGCAGCGCCACCAACGATGCTGGCAGCGGCATGCTCCGCGCCCTCGGCCTGCGCACCTTCGATGCCCAGGGCAGCGAGCTGGAGGAGGGCGGTCTGGCCTTGTCGCAGGTCGCTCGCCTGGACGCCAGCGGTCTTGATTCGCGTCTGGCCGGTGTGCGCCTGGAAGTGGCGGCGGATGTCGATAACCCGCTGTGCGGCAGCAACGGCGCTTCGGCGATCTTCGGTCCGCAAAAGGGCGCGAGTCCCGAACAGGTCGAACTGCTGGACCACGCACTCGGCCATTTCGCCGATCACTGTGCGCAATTGCTGGGTCGCGATGTGCGGGATTTCCCCGGTTGCGGCGCTGCTGGCGGCATGGGTTTCGCCGCCAAGGCCTTTCTCGACGCGCAGTTCCGGCCGGGCATTGAAGTGGTCGCCGAACTGGCGGGCTTGGAGCAGGCGGTGCAGGGCGCCGACCTGGTCATCACCGGTGAAGGCCGTTTCGACGCGCAGACCCTGCGCGGCAAGACGCCGTTCGGCGTGGCCCGCATCGCCCGCCGCCACGGTGTGCCGGTGGTGGTGATCGCCGGGACCCTCGGTGAGGGTTATCAGGAACTGTATGACCACGGCATCGACGCCGCCTTTGCCGTCACCAGCGGTCCGATGACCCTGCAACAAGCTTGCGCCAATGCCGCGCCGCTGCTGGCGGCCCGGGCGGGCGATATCATCCGCTTGTGGAACAGCGCCCGCCGCGGTTGATTCAGTCCGGCAACTGGCTAAGCGCCGGCACCACCGGCGCTGACAGCTCAAGCTCACCGAACGAGGCGCTCGCGTCGATATAACGCAGCGCCGATTTCATGTCCCGCCAGCCCACGTGGCTCATCAGCGCCTTGGTGTCCCAGCCGTTGCTGCTGGCCCAGGTGGCGAAGCCGCGCCGCAACGAGTGGGCGCTGTAGGTTTCGGCGGGCAGCCCGGCGCCTTCGAAGATCCGCCGCAACAGCGCGATCAGGCTGCCGCTGTTCAGCGCCTCTTCGCCGAGGTTGCCCCAGCGGTCGAGCTTGCGGAACACCGGCCCGCGAGCGATCCCCGCCACGCGAATCCATTCCAGGTAAGCCTGCACCGGGCACAGGCTTTTCAGCGCCGGCATGCGGTGGGTCACCCCGCGTCCCTGGCGGTCGCCCTTGCTCTGCGCCAGGTACAACAGCATGCCGCCGCCGGCCTGGGCCTGAATGTGCTCGACGCGCAAGCGGGCCAGCTCATCGCCGCGAAAACCCCGCCAGAAGCCGATCAGCAACAGCGCCGCGTCCCGCCGCGCACGCAGCAGCGCCGGCAACGCCTGCTCGCGCTGGGCCTGTTCGGCGCACTGCTGCAGGTGGCTGATGGTGCGTTGCAGATGGTCCAGGGTCAGCGGCGCGGCCTGGCGCTCCTGCGCCGGGTGCAGGGCACGGATGCCCTTGAGCATCTGCCGCACCAGCGGCGCCTTGGTCGGGTCGGGAAAGCCCTGGCTGACATGCCACTGCCCCAGCGCGGCAAGACGCTGGCGCAGGGTGTTGATGGAGTGCTCGCCGGCGAAGTCCGCCAGGTAGCGGGCGATGCTGTCGGCGGTGGCGGGGAGGAAGCCGCCCCAGGTCACCTCGAAGTGCTCGATGGCCGAGCGGTAGCTGCGACGGGTGTTGTCGCGCACCGCAGCTTGCAGGTACTGGTCGATCGTGTTCATGCGGCAGTCTCGCGGAATTCACGAAGGATAGTCAGGAATGCCTGCAACACCGGCGACAGATCACCCTTGCGGTACAGGCAATTCAACTCGATCAGCGACGGCCGCCGGCAGGCCAGCTCGCGATAGACCACCCCCGGCAAGCGCAGGTTGGTGGCGGCACGCGGCACGATGCTCAGGCCCATGCCGCCGCCGACCAGGGCGATGGCGGTGGTGACGTCGGTGACTTCATGGGCGACGTGCGGCTGCGCGCCGTATTCGCCGAACATGTCGCGGATCTGCAGCGCCAGGCTGCTGCGCACGCCACGCGGGTAGAGAATCATCGGCTGGTCGAGGATCTGCTCCAGGTCGATGCAGCTTTCACCCGCCAGCGGGTGGCCTTCGCCAAGGGCCAACATCAATGGCTCCTGACGTACCTCCTCCTGTTCGATATCCGGCTCGACCGGCACTAGGCGATTGAAACCGATGGTCAGGCGGCGTTCGCGCAGGGCCTGGATCTGCGCGTCCTTGTCCATCGGGTGCAGCGAAATGTGCACGTCCGGGTAGGCCGTGGTGAAGCGCTTGAGCACCTGGGGAATCAGATCGAGGATCGACGAACCGAAGATCCCGATGGCCAGGCTGCCACGCTGGCCGGAGGACAGCAGCCGCGATTCTTCGGCGGCGAACTGCAGATCGCCGAGGATGCGCAAGGCGTGGTGATAGAAGGATTCGCCGGCCTCGGTCAGCGCCACGCGCTTGGAGTTGCGCTCCAGCAACACCGCCGAGACGTCCTCTTCCAGTTGCTGGATCTGCCGGCTCAGGGCCGACTGGGAAATGTGCACGCGCTCGGCCGCACGGTTGAAGTTGAGCGCCTCGGCAACGGCGACGAAGTAACGCAACTGCCTGATTTCCATCGGCAATGTCCCTGACCAACTGAGGTGAAATACAACGATGCGCCAAACGCATCGTTCGGTGACTATACAGTATTGGACTGCATTGTTACCCGGCCGTACCTTGGCTCCACCGCCGCTGACCGCGGCAGGCCCAATACGGCATCCATGGCAGGTACCCATGCAGTCAAATCAATTCGAATCCGTGAGTGACGAGCTGTACCGCGCACTCAAGCACAACCAGCCGATCGAGCCGCTCACCGCGCGCTTCCCGCAGATCACCCTGGAACAGGCCTACGCCCTGCAACTGCGGGTGTTGGCGCGGCGCCAGGAAGAAGATGGCGAGAAGGTCATCGGCAAGAAAATCGGTGTCACCAGCGCGGCCGTGATGGCCCAATTGAAGGTCGATCAGCCGGACTTCGGCCACCTCACCTCGGCGATGCTGCGCGAAGACGGCGCCGCCATCGAAGCCGCCAGCCTGATCGCGCCGAAGGCCGAAGGCGAGATCGCCTTCCTGCTCAAGCACGACCTGTCCGGCCCTGGCCTGACCGTCGCCGATGTCTTGCGCGCCACCGAATGCGTGATGCCGTGCTTCGAGATTGTCGATTCGCGAATCCGTGACTGGAAGATCGCCATCCAGGACACCATCGCCGACAACGCCTCGTCCGGGCTGTTCGTGCTCGGTGACGCGGCGGTGTCGCCCCACGCCATTGACCTGTGCCTGACCGGCATGACCCTGGAACTCAACGGCGAAATCGCCCACACCGGCGCCGGCGCCGCGGCCCTGGGCCATCCGGCCAACGCCGTGGCCTGGCTGGCCAACACCCTCGGGCGCTTCGACATGGGCCTGAAGGCCGGCGAAGTGATCCTCTCCGGCGCGTTGTCGGCCATGGTGCCGGTTAAGGCCGGCGACAACCTGCGCATGAGCCTGGGCGGTATCGGCTCGGCCAGCGTGCGATTCATCTGAGCGACGGGGAACCCTACATGTCACTGAATACCCAGACCATCGAACACCTGGCACGCCACCTGGAAAACGCCGAGCGTTCGGTCAACGCGGTGCACAAGATCACCGACGATTACCCGGACATGGACTGGCAGGACGCCTATGCCATCCAGGACGCCATCCGCGCGATCAAGGAGCAACGCGGCGTGCGCATCGCCGGGCTGAAAATGGGCCTGACCTCCCACGCCAAGATGCGCCAGATGGGCGTGATCGATCCGATCCACGGCTTTATCACCGACTACGGCTCAGTGCCCGAAGGCGGCGTGATCGATACCCGCGAACTGATCCACCCGAAAGTCGAGGCGGAAATCGCCTTCGTCACCAACCGGCCGCTGTCCGGGCCGGGCTGCCATATCGGCACGGTCCTGGCGGCCACCGACTTCGTCCTGCCGGCGGTGGAGGTGATCGACTCGCGCTACGAGAACTTCCGTTTCGACCTCAAGAGCGTGATCGCCGACAACACCTCCTCGGCGCGCTATGTGCTGGGCGGCCAGCCGCTGTCGGTGCAGGCCCTGGACCTGCGCAACCTCGGCGTGGTCATGGAGCGCAACGGGCGCATCGTCGCCACGGCCTCGGCCGCCGCGGTGCTCGGCCATCCGGCGCAGAGCGTGGCGATGCTGGCCAACATGCTCGGCGAACGCGGCCGGGAAATTCCTGCCGGCACCCTGATCCTGACCGGCGGCGTCACCGAAGCGGTAGCGGTGGAAGCCGGCGACAACATCAACGTGCGCTTCCAGCATCTGGGCAGCGTATCCATGCGGTTCGTTTGAATTCACGGGAGAGCATTGACCATGCCCATCATGCAGGTCCACCTCATTGCCGGACGCAGTGAAGAACAGAAGGCGCGCCTGATCGAAGCGCTGTCGGCGGCGGCGGTCGAGGCGCTGGATGCGCCGCTGGAATCGGTGCGGGTGATCATCAACGAGATCCCCGCCAGCGATTTCGGCATCGCCGGGCAGACCGCCAAGCAACGCGGACGCTAGGGTCTGTATGAACAGTCTTGAGACGAAGGTCAGGCAAGGCGAAAACAGCCGAGGAAGCGGAGTTTACGGGTTGTAAATGAGCATTCCGAGGCTGTTTTCAACGCAGCATCACCGAGTATCAAGGCTGTTCATTCAGAGCCTAGGGCTTTGAACTACAGCCTGGCGGCTCCTTAATAATGACAACGACAGGGAATCCCATGAACGCAACCACGACACGCAGCAAAGTGGCGATCATCGGTTCGGGCAATATCGGCACCGACCTGATGATCAAAGTGCTGCGCCACGGGCATCACGTCGAGATGGCCGCGATGGTCGGTATCGATCCGGCCTCCGACGGCCTGGCCCGGGCACGCCGCCTGGGCGTGGCGACCACCGACGGCGGCCTCGACGGGCTGCTGGCGCTGCCGGGTTTCAAGGACATCGACATCGTCTTCGACGCCACCTCGGCCCAGGCCCATGCCCGCCACAATCAGGTGCTGCAGGCCCACGGTGTGCGGGTCATCGACCTGACGCCGGCGGCGCTCGGCCCTTACGTGATCCCGGCGATCAACCTCGACGACCAGCTCGACGCCGGCAACCTGAACATGGTGACCTGCGGCGGCCAGGCGACCATCCCCATCGTCAAGGCGGTGTCGCAGGTGACCCGGGTGCATTACGCCGAAATCGTCGCCTCGATTTCCAGCCGCTCCGCCGGTCCCGGCACCCGGGCCAATATCGATGAATTCACCGAGACCACCAGCCGTGCCATCGAGCAATTGGGCGGAGCGGAGCGGGGCAAGGCGATCATCATCCTCAACCCGGCCGAGCCGCCGCCGATCATGCGCGACAGCGTGTTCGTGCTGTGCGAGCCGGCGGACCGCGAGGCGATCAGCGCCAGTGTCCAGGCCATGGTCGAGCGGGTGCAGGGTTATGTGCCCGGTTACCGGCTCAAGCAGGCGGTGCAGTTCGAGGACCTGGAAGTGCCGGTGAATGTGCCGGGGCAGGGTTGGCGGCAGGGACTGAAAGTTTCAGTTTTCCTCGAAGTGGAGGGGGCGGCGCATTATCTGCCGGCGTATGCCGGGAACCTCGACATCATGACCTCGGCGGCGCTGGCGTGCGCCGAGCGGATTGCCGCCAGTATGTGACGAACCTTGCCCCCCGCTCCTACGGGATTCACAACAATAACGACAACAACAGGTGAAGAAATGAGAAAAGGCGTACTCCGCCCCGGCCACGTGCAGATCCGGGTCATGGACATGACCGAGGCACTCAAGCACTACGTCGAACTGTTGGGCCTGATCGTGACGCATCAGGACAACCTGGGCCGCATCTACCTCAAGGGCTGGACCGAAACCGACCGTTTCTCCGTGGTGCTGGTCCAGGCCGAGGTACCGGGCATGGACTTCATGGGCTTCAAGGTCCGCGACGAGCAGACCCTGCTGTCCCTCACCGAAGACCTCAAGGCCTGGGGCTGCCAGGTCGAGCAGATCCCCGCCGGCGAGCTGGATTTCTGCGGTCGCCGCGTGCGCTTCCTGTGCCCGACCGGCCACTGGATCGAGCTGTACGCCGACAAGGAATACACCGGCAAATGGGGTGTGCGGGAAATCAACCCGGAGGCCTGGCCCCGTGGCCTGCGCGGCATGCGCGTGACCGCCTTCGACCACTGCCAGTTGCACGGCGGCAATCTGCGCGAAAACCGCGAGCTGTTCTGCGAGGTGCTGGGCTTCCACGTCACCGAGCAGGTGGTGGGTGACGACGGCGAGAGCGTGGCCGACTGGCTGTCGCTGTCGATCAAGGCCCACGACATCGCCTTCGTCGGCGACGGCAACACCGGCGCCTTCCACCACGCCGCGTTCCTGCTGGATAGCTGGGAAGGGCTGCTGCGCGCCGGCGACCTGCTGTCGATGACCGACACCTCGCTGGACGTCGGCCCCACCCGCCACGGCATCACCCACGGCCAGTCGATGTATTTCTTCGACCCGTCCGGCAACCGCAACGAAGTGTTCGCCGGGGGCGACGTGCATTACCCGGACCAGAAGCCGGTGATCTGGCGCGAGCAGGATCTGGGCAAGGCGATCTTCTATCACAGCCGCGTGCTCAACGAGCGCTTCCTCACGGTGATGACCTGAGTCGGGAGGCACGGGCATGGACGACGGCTTTCAGGTGCGCCTGGCCAGTGGCGAGAGTTTCCGGGTGCTGCCGCAGGAATCGCTGCTCGGCGCCATGGAGCGCCAGGGCCGGCAGTGCATTGAAGTGGGCTGCCGCGGCGGGGGCTGCGGCGTGTGCAAGATCCGCGTGCTCGAAGGCGAGATCCATCGCGGCCCGACCAGCGCCGCGCGGGTCACCCCCGAAGAACGAGAGCAGGGCTATGCGCTGGCCTGCCGGACTTATCCGCGCAGTGACCTGCTGATTGAAAGAACGGTCGATCCGGTACGTCGGATCGCCGGGTGAATTCATAACAATGACAACAGGTATTCATCATGAAAAAAGGCGTATTGCGTCCCGGCCACGTCCAGTTACGGGTACTGGACATGGCCCAGGCACTGGAGCACTACATCAACCTGCTCGGTCTGATCGAAACCGGGCGTGACGCCCAGGGCCGGGTCTACCTCAAGGCCTGGACCGAGGTGGAGAAATTTTCCGTGGTGCTGGTGGAAGCCGCCGAGGCCGGCATGGACTTCATGGCCTACAAGGTGATCGACGAGCCAACCCTGGAAAGCCTCGAAGGCGAACTGCGCGCCTGGGGCTGCACGGTGCGCAACCTGCCCGCCGGCGACCTGCAGGGCTGCGGGCGGCGGGTGCAGTTCGACCTGCCGTCCGGGCATGTCTTCGAGCTGTACGCAGACAAGGAATACACCGGCAAGTGGGGCGTCTCGGACTTCAACCCGGAAGCCTGGCCGCGTGGCCTGAAAGGCATGCGCGCGGTGCGTTTCGACCACTGCCTGCTGTACGGCGGCGAACTCCAGGCCACTTACGACCTGCTGATCGAGGTGCTCGGTTTCTACCTCGCCGAGCAAGTGGTGGACGACCAGGGCAAGCGCATTGCCCAGTTCATGAGCCTGGCCACCAAGGCCCACGACGTGGCCTTTATCCAGCACGCCGAGCAGGGCCGCCTGCACCACGTGTCGTTCTACCTGGAAACCTGGGACGACGTGCTGCGCGCCGCCGACCTGATTTCCATGACCAACTCCTCGCTGGACATCGGCCCGACCCGTCACGGCCTGACCCACGGCAAGACGGTGTACTTCTTCGACCCGTCCGGCAACCGCAACGAGGTGTTCGCCGGGGGTGACTACAACTACCCGGACCACAAGCCGCAGACCTGGTCGGCGGATGAGCTGGGCAAGGCGATCTTCTACCACGACCGCGCCCTGAACGAACGCTTCCTGACCGTACTGACCTGAGGGCTGTCCCCCATGCAAGAGATCAAGCATTTCATCGACGGCGCCTATGTCGCCTCGGCCAGCGGCCGCACCTTCGACAAGCTCGACCCGAGCACCGGCGAGGTCTTCGCCAAGGTGCATGAAGCCGGCGAGGCGGAAGTCGACGCCGCCGTGCGCGCCGCCCGCGCGGCCCTCAAAGGCCCGTGGGCGCGGATGAGCGTAGCCGAGCGCGGAGCGATCCTGCACAAGGTCGCCGACGGCATCCTCGCCCGTTTCGAAGAATTCCTCGCCGCCGAATGCCGCGACACCGGCAAGCCGCGCTCGCTGGCCAGCCATATCGACATCCCGCGTGGCGCAGCCAACTTCAAGGTATTCGCCGACTCGGTGAAGAACGTCGCCGCCGAGACTTTCGAGATGGACACCCCTGACGGTGCCGGTGCGCTGAACTACGCGGTGCGCCGCCCGCGTGGGGTGATCGGGGTGATCAGCCCGTGGAACCTGCCGCTGTTGCTGATGACCTGGAAAGTCGGCCCGGCGCTGGCCTGCGGCAACACCGTGGTGGTCAAACCGTCGGAAGAAACCCCGAGCACCGCCGCGCTGCTGGGTGAAGTGATGAACGCCGCCGGCGTGCCCAAGGGCGTGTACAACGTGGTCCAGGGCCTGGGCGGCAACTCCGCGGGCGAGTTCCTTACCGCGCATCCGGACGTCGATGCCTTCACCTTCACCGGCGAAACCGGCACCGGCGAAACCATCATGCGCGCTGCCTCCCATGGCGTGCGGCCGGTGTCCCTGGAACTGGGCGGCAAGAACGCCGGCATCGTCTTTGCCGACTGCGACCTGGACAAGGCAGTGGAAGGCACACTGCGTTCGGTGTTTGCCAACAGCGGCCAGGTCTGCCTGGGCACCGAGCGGCTGTATGTGCAGCGGCCGCTGTTCGAAGCCTTTGTTGCGCGCCTCAAGGCCGGCGCCGAAGCGCTGGTGATCGGCGCCCCGGATGATCCGAAAGCCACCCTCGGGCCGTTGGTCAGCCTGACCCACCGAGAGAAGGTTTTGTCCTATTACCAGCAGGCCCGCGACCAGGGCGCGACCGTCGTCACCGGCGGCGGCGTGCCGGACATGCCGAGCGCGCTGGCCGGCGGTGCCTGGGTGCAGCCGACTATCTGGACCGACCTGCCGGACGATTCGTCGGTGGTCACCGAGGAAATCTTCGGTCCGTGCTGCCATATCCGCCCGTTCGACAGCGAAGAAGAAGCTGTCGCCCTGGCCAACGACACCCGCTACGGCCTCTCGGCCACGCTGTGGACGGAGAATCTTGGCCGCGCCCACCGCGTTGCCGGGCAACTGGAGGCGGGGATCATCTGGGTCAACAGCTGGTTCCTGCGGGACCTGCGCACCGCCTTCGGCGGCAGCAAGCAGTCGGGCATCGGCCGCGAAGGCGGGGTCCATTCGCTTGAGTTCTATACCGAGCTCAAGAACATCTGCGTGAAACTCTGAGGCGCCCCATGAACGGCAAGAAACTCTATATCTCCGACGTCACCCTGCGTGACGGCAGCCATGCCATCCGCCACCAGTACACCCTCGACAACGCCCGGGACATCGCCCGGGCGCTGGACACGGCCAAGGTCGATTCCATCGAAGTGGCCCACGGTGACGGCCTGCAAGGCTCCAGCTTCAACTACGGCTTCGGTCGGCATTCTGACCTCGAATACATCGAGGCGGTGGCCGATGTGGTCCGCCACGCGAAGATCGCCACGCTGCTATTGCCGGGGATCGGCACCGTCCACGACCTGAAAGCCGCCTACGACGCTGGTGCGCGGGTGGTCCGCGTCGCCACCCACTGCACCGAGGCGGACGTGTCCCGCCAGCACATCGAATACGCCCGCGAACTGGGCATGGACACCGTCGGTTTCCTGATGATGAGCCACATGATTCCGGCCGAGCAGTTGGCAGCCCAGGGCAAATTGATGGAGAGCTACGGCGCCCAGTGCATCTACATGGCCGACTCGGGCGGCGCGATGAGCATGCAGGACATCCGCGAGCGCATGCGCGCCTTCAAGGCAGTGCTCGACCCGCACACCCAGACCGGCATGCACGCCCACCACAACCTCAGCCTCGGCGTTGCCAACTCCATCGTTGCCGTGGAGGAGGGCTGTGATCGCATCGACGCCAGCCTCGCCGGCATGGGCGCCGGCGCCGGTAATGCGCCGCTGGAAGTGTTTATCGCCGCCGCCGAACGCCTCGGCTGGAACCACGGCACGGACCTCTACACCTTGATGGACGCCGCCGACGATATCGTCCGGCCGCTGCAGGACCGCCCGGTGCGGGTCGACCGGGAAACCCTCGGCCTGGGTTACGCCGGGGTCTATTCCAGCTTCCTCCGGCATGCCGAGGCCGCCGCCGCGCGCCACGGCCTGAAGACCCTGGACATCCTGGTGGAGCTGGGCAAGCGGCGCATGGTGGGCGGTCAGGAAGACATGATCGTCGACGTGGCGCTGGATCTATTGAAAAAGGCCGGTTGAGGCCAACGGGAAACGCACATGAACAACAAGAACAATATCGATGTGGCCGTTGTCGAAAACCCCGGGGCGGCCGCCGTGCCGTCCCGCCAGCCGCTGACCGGCCTGCTCGGTCTGGCGCTGGTGGTGCTGGTGTCGTGGGCGGCGATCGGCAGTGTCAGCGCCAGATTTTTCGCCACCTGGGCGACGTTTTTCCTGGTCTGTTGCGTGCCGCCGCAAATCGTTTTGGCGATGGTCTGGCGCAACCAGTACCCAGGCTGGCTGAACGGGCTGGGCCAGCCGTGGCGGGGGCTCGCGCAACTGGCGTTGACCTTGCTCGCTGCGGCGCTGATCGCCAGCCTGGTATTTGTCACCCAGGCGCAACAGGTCGGGCCGCCGACGCCGTTCACCCTGATGTACGTGATCTTCTGCGTGCTGGTGACTTTCTGGTTGGTGCTTGTCTGGGAATGCTGGCCGCTGGCGGCGTGGGTGCGGCAGCCGTTGGCGTTGGGGCTGGGCATTCTGGCCGTGGCGTACTTGCTGGGCTACGGGCTGTTCAGCCTGCTGTTCGACTTCTCGGCCCTGGCCGGGGCGCCGTTCTACCTTGATCGCCTCGACCCGCACGGCGCGTTGCCGGCGCTGGAGATACTGGCGTTCTCGGTGACCACCGTGGCCGTGACCTTCGCCTGCCTGTTGCTGGATTTCTGGCCGGTGTCGCGGATCAGCGGCCAACCCTGGGCCGGGCTTGCCCGGAGCGCCTGGGTGTTGCTGGTCAGCGCCGTGTTCTACTTCGCCGGCACTCGCGGCCTGGGCATCGAGCCGGTGCCGTTCATGGCCCGCGGGGCGATTGCCTTGCTGTTCGGGGTGCTGGTGCCGCTGCTGATGTTCGAAGGGCAGTTGTTCGCCGGCCGGGCCGGGCGCGGCGTGCTGCAACTGCTGGTGGCGATTGTCGCCGGGGCGCTGCTGTCGTCGCTGTACTGGGTGCTTGCGCCATGGATCAGCGGGCCGATGGACGCCGGCGCGCCGGGATACACCCGGGAGTTCTGGCTGGCCTCGGCCTTGCTGGCGATGACCTTCCCGCTGCTGGTGGTGCTCAGCCAGTTCTTCGATTTCTGGCCGCTGCGCCGCCGCTGATTCCGCGCTTTCCCATTTCCTCCTGAACGCCGTGGTGCACAGCCGCGCGGCTTGCGCGTGGGCGGCGTTCACCCTGAACAAAGGACTTACCTGATGAACAACAAGATCCTGATCGCTGTTTCTGCATCACTGCTGAGCGTCATGACGCCGGGCTGGGCTACCGAGGGCGGTGGTTCGTCGTACCCGATGGGCGCGGAGAACTACATGTCCGGCGCCTTGCCGCCACCGGGCTGGTACGCCCAGGTGTATGCCCAGCACTACGCGGCGGACGACCTGATGGGTAACGACGGCCATGCGCTGCCGCTGGACTTTCGCCTGCGCGCCAACGTCGTTGCGCCGCGCCTGGTGTGGGTGACCCAGCAAACGGTGCTCGGCGGCAGCCTGGCGTTCCAGGCCATCGCCCCGCTGGTGGACCTGAGCGTGACCGTCAACGGCAACCGCGACCACCGTCGCGGCCTCGGCGATGTGATCTTCGGCCCGGCGCTGGGCTACCACTACAGCGACAAGTTCCATGCCGTGTACGCGCTGGACATCATCGCCCCGACCGGCAGCTACGACCGCGACCGCCAGACCAATATCGGCCGCAACTACTGGGCTGCCGAACCGGTGGCAGCGTTCAGCTACGTGGACCCGAACGGGCCGAACCTGGACCTGAAACTGATGTACGACTTCAACGGCCGCAACCGCGATACCGACTACCGCTCCGGGCAGGAGGCGCATGCCGACTATGCACTGGGCTGGGGTTTGGGCAATGGCTGGGTGGTGGGGGTTGGCGGGTATATCTACCAGCAGGTCACCGATGACCGGCAGCACGGTGATCGGGTCGAGGACAACAAGGGCAAGGCGTTCGCGATCGGGCCGTCGATCAAGTACAGCGACGCCTCGGGGTGGTTCATCACCGCCAAGTGGCAGCATGAAACCGATGTGCGCAATCGGCCGGAGGGGGATGCGTACTGGTTGAAGTTGACGATGCCGTTGTAGGGAACCGAGGCTTTCGCGACGGTTCGGAGCGCCGAACCGTCGCGAAGGCGTCAGTGTATGCCAACCGTCCAGGGTGCATATTCCAGCGAAAACATCCCCTGTGCTTTCCCCGGCTCAAACCCCGGCATCTGGCTCAGGTCCAGCTTCATGCAGGCGCTGTTGAGCCGGCTTTGCAGGTCGCCGTCCAGCTTGAAGTCGTTGGGCCGCACTTCAGCGGGGATCAGGTACACCAGGCAACCGGTGGTCTTGCCCTTGGCGTCGGCCTGGTAGCTGGCCACCGCCACGCCAACGCTGTTCACCCGCTCGTTGCCGAGCAATTGCTTGCGGAAGAACGCGCGTTGCGCATTTTGCTGCAACCATGGCGCAGGCTGTGTGCTGCTGAAAGACACGCCTACCGGGGCAACCACTTCGACCTGGCCTTTCTCGTCGTACAGCGCGTCCGGCGCTGGGGGGGAAGATCGCCCGCGAGCATTGCTGCTCGATGAACTGATCAAACGCCGCGCGGTTGGTGAACGGTATTTGCCCGGACATGCCTTGCGCCACTTGGGGACTGGCCGGCAAGGTCTTGCAGGCGACCGCGCGCCCTTCGCGGTTGACGATCAGACGCAGGCGCGTGGTGCCCACCTGATCCTGCAGAACGTTGTTGGCGATGGTCCGGCGCAGCGCGGTCTGGAAATCGCTCTGAAACTGCTGCATGACCTTGGGATCGACCGGAGCCTTGCGTTTCTCGGGAGCGGTGCTGCAAGCGCTGAGCAGGGTCAGGCCAAGAGCGAGGGGAATGAGGGCGGGGCGGTAGAAGCGGGACAGGCTGTTCGACACGAAACGTCCTTGATAAGTGCGCGGAAACGGTTGCGCAGGATACCTGTTTTTGCGGCCCATGGCTGGCCATGGACCGCTGACCGATCCTTCACGCCTCCAGCACCTGCGGGCTGCCGCTTTCCACCACGAAGCGCTTGAGGGTCGAAACGCTGGCATGCGGGTCGAGCCGGTCCGAAATCGCCTGCATCTTCACCTCCAGCCGCTCGCGGTTCAGGTCCAGTGACAGGTAGCCTCGCGGCCGACTGTCGTAGAAGCGAATCTGCGGATTGGCCGGCAGGATCGACTGGATTGCTTCGTAGCTTGGTCCGTTGGAGGTGATGGAGGTGCCGACGAATTCCGCCGCCACCAGCCGCGACGCCGGGTCTTCCGGGCGCTCGTACAGATGGTTGGCCCAGAACGAGTGATAGTCGCCGCTAAGTACCACCGGGTTGGCCACGCGGCTGTCGCGCAGGTTTTCGATCAGGCGGCCACGGGCAGCCTGATAGCCGTCCCAGTTGTCGGTCCAGTAGCGTGCTTCGCCGCTGTCCGGGCGCTGCGCGCGCAATGGCGCCACCAACAGGTTCTGCGCCAGCAGGTTCCAGCGCGCATCGCTGCGCTTGAGGCCGTCGTACAGCCAGCGCTCCTGCTCGAAGCCGAGCAAGGTACGTTTGGGGTCGGCGAGGTCGAGGCAGCTTTCCACTTCCATATGGCCCTTGCCGAAGGCCGGCGCCTGATAGCACGGCTGTTTCGAGCGGTACTGGCGGCCGTCCAGCACCGGCAGGCTGGCCAGGTCGCCCCAGGCGAAGCGGCGGTAGATCAGCGGGCTGCCATTGCTGCCCAGCCGTGGCCGGCGCAGCGGCAGGTTTTCCAGGAACGCCTGATAGGCCGCGGCGCGACGTTGCTGAAAACGCGCGACGTTGATGGCCGGGTCTTTGGAGTAGACCGACGAATAATCGTCCTGCACTTCATGGTCATCCCACGTGGCGATCCACGGCGCGGCCGCGTGCAATTGCTGCAGGTCCGGGTCGCTGTGGTGCAGGGCGTAGCGGTAGCGATAGCCGGCAAGGTCGGTGGCTTCCGGCGCGTTGTACGAGCGGGCCAGCCCCGACGTGCCGGGCGCGTTGCTGTACTCGTAGATGTAGTCGCCGAGAAACAGCACCAGGTCCGGCCGTTCCTCGGCCATGTGCCGGTAGGCGCTGAACAGGCCGCGCTCGTAGTGGGCGCAGGAGGCCACGCCGATGCGCAAGCGCTCGGCCGGCGCACCCAGCGCCGGCAGGGTCAGCGCCCGGCCGCTCGGGCCGCGTTCGCCCAGGGCGATAAAGCGGTACCAGTACTCGCGGCCGGGGGCCAGCCCACGCAGTTCGACATGCACGGCATGGCCGTTTAGCGCCAGGGCGTGAGTGCGACCGCGCTGGGCGATACGGCGGAACTCCGGGTCGAGCGCGACTTCCCAGTCCACTGGAATGCTCGACGGCAGCGCCTGCTCGTTGCCGGGAACGGGCAGCCCCGCACTGAGACGGGTCCAGATGACGAAGCCGTCCGGCCAGGGATCGCCGCTGGCGACCCCCAGGCTGAAAGGCGTGCTCACGCCGGCCAAAGCCCGGCCATAACGCAGCAGCAAAGGCGCCGCGGCGACGCCGGCCAGCAGGCGCAAGGCCTGCCGGCGGTGCAGATCACGGGTCATGAATACTCCTCAGAAGCTGTAGCCGGCCTGGACACCGACCGAGCGCGGATCGCCGGGGGTGGCCATTTGCGCGTTGGAGAGGAACGAGCCGTGGTACAGGTCGTATTTCTTGTCGAACAGGTTGCGTGCCCACAGCGCCACCGACCAGTTGCCGCCCACCGGTTTCAGGCCGAGGCGGGCGTTGGCCAGCCAATACGCCTCGGTGGTGGTGCCGTTACTGCCGGCGATGCTGTCGTGGTACGAGTAATCGCTCTGGGCGCTGAGGATGAAGCCGGGAATTTCCCAGACGTACGCCACCTGTCCGCCGTAGCTGGTTTCAGGGAAGTTGCTCAGGCTGGAGCCGGAAAAGTCGGTGAACACCGGGTAGGCGAAGTTGACCGCGCGGGTGGCGGTGCTGTTGAGCCCTTCGTAATCGATGTACTTGCCTTTCTTGGTGCCGAAGTACTGACCGATGGTCAGGCCCGCCAGCGGTTCCCATTGCAGCTCCAGCTCGTAGCCGTAGATCTTCGACTTGGGAATGTTCACCAGGCGGCCGACGTTACCCACCTGCTGGCTGATCCACACCTGCGACTGGTATTGCTGGTCGCGGTAGTCGTAATAGAAGGCCGCCGCGTTGAGCCGCAGGGTGTTGCTCAGGTCGCTCTTGAAGCCCACTTCATAGGCCAGCAGTTTCTCCGGTTTGACCGGGGCGATCTGCTCGACATAGCTGGAGTTGTAGGCGGTGAAGCCACCGGACTTGATGCCGCGGCTGACGGTGGAATAGACCAGGGTCGAGGGCGTCAGTTGATATTCCAGGCCGAGCTTCCACGAGGTGGAGTTGCTGTCCAGGTCGCTGTCGGCGGCGGGGAAGGTGCTCGGGCCGTAGCTGTAGGCGCCGTTGTTGACCAGGATGCGCCGCGTGCTGAAGTCGTTCAGTTCGCGGTGTTCCTTTTCCTGGCGCAGGCCGACGATGAGCTTGAGGTCCTCGGTCAGGCGGTAGTCGCCTTGGGCGAACACGCCGTAGGTGCGCGAGCGCTGGCCGTAGGAGGTGAAGGTGCCATAGCCGAGGTTGGCGCTGAAGTCGGAGTAGAACTCTTCGTCCAGGCGGTCCTTGGCGAAGTACAGGCCGGTCTGCCAGTTGAAGCGCTCGTTGTCGTGGGAGGCCAGGCGCAGTTCCTGGGAGAACACCTCGACCTGGGAATCGAAGAACTCGTCGGATTGCGGAATCTCCGACGCGTCCCAGTCGATGTACTCGCGGCGGCTGAACCTGTCCGACGCGGTGACGCTGGTGAGGGTCAGGTGGTCGTCAAGGTCGAAGGTGCCGGTCAGGGCGAAGCCGGTGTTGTCGTTGTCGCGGTGCGGCTTGTCTTTCACCGACAGCCCGGTCAGTCCGGCGAACCCCGGGGTCAGGCCCCAGCCGGTTTTCTTGCCATTGTTTTCCGGGGCGATGGTCGCGTAGCGCCCGCCGTAGGTGGCGTTGGGTTTGAGGCCCTGATACAGGTACGAGCCGCGGCTGTCGGATTTGTCCTGGCCGCCGTGCACGCTGAGGTTGAAATTGACGCTGTCACTGGCGTCCCAGTCCAGTTGCCCGCGCAGCGAGGTGGTGTTCTTGTCGCCGAGGCTCTGCCCGGTGACGCGGTTGTCCTGCCAGGCGCCGCCCTGTTCGGTGATGAACGACAGGCGCCCGCGTAGGGTGTCGCTGAACGGCCCGGAAATGAAGCCCTCGACGCTGCCGGCATCGTACGAGCCGTAGTTGCCGGTCAGGCCGCCGTGCAGTTCGCGGGTCGGCTTGTTGGTGATGAAGTTGATCGCCCCGGCGGTGCTGTTGCGGCCGTACAGCGTGCCTTGCGGACCGCGCAGGACTTCCACCCGCTCCAGGTCGAAGAGCTGGCCTTGCGTCTGGATCGGGTAGGGCAGCGCCACTTGGTCGAGGTAAACACCGACGGTGGAGGTGTTGTTGCTGCCGTAGTCCTTGAGGCCGACGCCGCGGATGCGGAACAGCGGGTTGCCGCTGCCGTATTGCGGGGCGATGTCGAGGTTAGGCACGTAGTTCTGCAACTGGTTGACTGCGGTGACGCCCTTGTCCTGCAGGTCCTGGCCGCTGAGGGCGGTCAGGGCGATGCCGATGTCCTGGGCGGATTCTTCGTGGCGCTGGGCGGTGACGGTGACGCTCGGCAAGGCGGTGGTGGTTTCGGCATCAGTCTGCTGGCCGAAGACATCGCTGGCTAGCAGCGACAGCAGCGGCGCGCTGGCGAGCAGCAACGGGCGACGGCCGAGCGGGCGAAGTGGATGACGGTTGCGTAGCAGTGTGGGCATGGCGGGTATCCCTTGAAAAATGCGAGGCGAACGCCGGCTTCAGGGCCGGATCGCGTAAGGGCCGCTCTGTGAAGAGTAAGCAGACGAGCCAATAGCAAGCGCTATGCCATCATCGTTTTGTCATGATTCTGAAAGAATTTTTGCCAATTGGCGGGGCGTGGAGCGGGGCGCGCGGTTGATTAGCAACAGCGCCCGGCGCAGGTTGTTGCGGAATCAGCAGGTTGTTCAAGCGGTTATTTTCTAATGCTTTTTTAATCTTTCTGGCTATAAGCAAGCGCCAGTAGAGTACAGCCCTACCCACCAGACGCTGACACCGGGACGTATTTGCCATGAGCGGTTCTCAGGGACATCTGAACCCCATCCTGACCTTGCCCCAGGGTGAGAAGGACCCGTTGTCGATCCGCGCCAAGGCGCTGGTATTCGCCGATCCGCGCTCGCGCCAGTTGCTGGAATACCTGCAACGAGTCGGCCCGAGCGACGCGCCGGTGCTGATCAATGGCGAGACGGGCACCGGCAAGGAGTTGGTGGCGCGGTATATCCATGCCGCCAGCGGGCGCAAGGGCGCGTTCATTGCCGTCAACTGCGGTGCCATCAGCGAAAACCTGGCCGAGAGCGAGTTCTTCGGCCACGAGGCCGGCTCCTTCTCCGGGGCCACCGGCCGGCGTGCCGGCTGGTTCGAAGAGGCCGATGGCGGCACATTGTTCCTTGATGAAATCGGCGACCTGCCTCTGCCGCTTCAGGTGAAACTGCTGCGGGTGTTGCAGGAGCAGGAAGTGGTGCGGGTCGGCTCGCGCAAGCCGGTGAAGATCGACATCCGCCTGGTGACCGCCACCAACGTCAACCTGGAACAGGCGGTGGAGGCGGGCAACTTCCGTCTCGACCTGTTCTACCGCATCAATGTCGCCCAGGTCGCGGTGCTGGCGCTGCGTGAGCGGCCGCTGGACATCCTGCCGCTGGTGGAGCACTTCCGGAAGCTGTACAGCGCGCGGCTGAAGATCAACGAACCGATGCTGTCGGAATCGGCAGCGCAGGCGCTGCTGGATTATCCATGGCCGGGGAATATTCGCGAGCTGGAGAATGTCGTGCACCTGGCCTTGCTGGTGGCCGGCGACAAACCGATCCGCCCCGAGCACCTGAAATTCTCGGCGGGGCTCAGCGCCCTGCAGGCAGGACCGTCGGGCGCGCCGAAACTGCCGCAGGAAGTGATTCGCGAACAACTGCTGCGCCTGTTCGAAACCCCGGGGGACTCGTTGCTGCACGATATCGAGGACCTGATCGTGCGCGAGGCGTTTGCCCATTGCGGTTTCAACCAATTGCGCACGGCAGAATTGCTAGGGATTACCCGCAATGCCATGCGGACCTTGTTGGTGAATCATGGGATGTTGAAAGGGCGTAATCAGTAGGCCGGGCGTATGCCTGAATCCTTGACCGGGGTTCTTCACGGAATACCGGGGATCATGATCTTTGGGACGTTGGAACGTTGGTTTGGGTGCTGGGGGGCTTATCCATTCGATGTGGCGAGGCTGCCGGCGCCGCATCGAATGGATAAGCTCGCAAAGCCAAAGCCAAAGCCCATAAAAAAAGGCCACCGAGGGAATCCCCCCGGCGGCCTTTCTGTTTACCGCGCTACAACTTACTTGTTGTAAGTCATCACGCCATCTTCACCTTCGACAAAGCCACGGAACGGGCTGACCTGCGAAGCATTCAACAGACCGGTATCGAACAGTTTCTCCGGACCGGTTTGCTGAACCACCGCCGGCTGCAGCAGCGCTTCCATGAAGCGACGGCTTTCAGCCAGGCTGCCACCGATCACGCGGTTGCCCAGGTCCACCTGCGACGAGTCCATGACGTCGCCCATCAGTTCCTGGATCAGCGCGTTGGTGCCGTTGTCCGCCGTGAGCGATACCGACCAGGCACGGACGTTGGCGACGCCCGGCATGTTGTCCAGTACCTGCGGCGCGACGAACACCACGCGACCGCCACCGACATTGTTGGACGTCTGGATCGACGCAACCTTGATGCTGCTACCGCCGGTGTAGCTGACGGTACCGGTATCGGTGCTGGTGGTGGAGGTCGGCGCCATGACCACGTTGCCGCTGCCGTTGACGCTGACGTTGCCGCGACCACTGGTGGTGATGTTGGCGTTCTGGTTGATGTTGCCGCCGTTGAGGGTGATGTTTCCACCGCCGGTGTGCGAAACACCGCCGTTGACGTTCAGGTCACCCGCGCTGTTCAGGACGATATCGCCCTGGCCAGCAGTCAGCGAGGTTAGGTTCAGCGCCGAGGTCGAGGTGCTGTTCAGCACCGCGCCGCCGTTGCCGCCGTTGGACGCCAGGTTACGCACGTTGACGTCGAAGGCATTGCCGACCTGGCCGACGCCATTGGTGGCGGTCAGGTTGACGCTCTGCGCGTTGACGTTGCTCACCGTGTTGTTGTTGACATCACGGATCGCGCCGGTGTTGGCGTTCAGGCTGACGGTGTGGCCATTGGCATTGATCACGTCGACGTTGAGGTTGCCGGTCGCACTGTTGACGGCAACGTCGCCATTGGCGCTGTTGACGGTCAGGCGATCCAGGCCATCCGCTTCGTTGATGGCGATGTTGCCGCTGTTGCTGACCTGGGCGTTGATGCTGCCTGCCTTGGTCTGCAGGGCACCATTGGCGCCGATGCCGTCGGTGGCGGTCAGGTTCAGGGCGTTGCCCTGGATGCGGGTGTTGCTGTTGCCATCGTCGACCAGTTGGCCGTTTTCAGCAGACAGCGCCACCGAACCGGTGCCGCTGACGTTGCCAACCACGGCGTTGCCGTCGGCGACCGCAACCTGCACGTTACCGTTGCCGGTGCTGACGTTTTCCAGGGTGACCGCCTGCGACTGAGCCAGGTTCACGTCGCCGCTGGTGGTGCTGGCGTCGAGGGTGTTGCCGGTCAATTTCAGTGCGCCTTGCGAGCCGTTGCCCAGACCGGTGGCCGCGTCGAGTTCGATGCGATCGCCGGTGATGCCGGTGGCTTGGGCCACGCGAGACAGCATGCGAGCGAAGAAGCTCGGCTGCTGGGTCACGATGGCGCCGCCGGTGGAGGTCAGGCTGACATTCTGGCTGCCGGCGTTCACGGTGTTCACGCCGATGTCGCCGCCAGCGGTCACGCGGATGTTGCCGTCCGCAGTGTTCAGGCGGGTGAGGGTGATGGCGTCGTCTTCGGTCAGCGCGATATTGCCGCTGCCGTTGACCCATACCGTGGCGCTGTCGACAGCGGTGTGCAGGTTGACGCCGGTTTCAGCGTCGACGTTCAGGTCGCCGCCTTTGACCAGACCGCCGGCCAGGGTTTCGACCTTGCCGCTGGAGGTCAGCGCGATGCTGTCGCCCTGCAGTTGCTTGATGGCGATATCGCCCGCGCTCACCCACACCTGGCCGTTGGCGGCCGCGACGTTGTCGAGGGTGATGGCGTTGGCTTCGTCGACCGCGATCGAGCCGTTGGTAGCAGTGGCCACCAGGGTATCAACGTTGGTGCGCAGTGCATCGTTGCTGCCGATGTCACCCGAAGCGGTGGCGGTCAGTTGCTTGGCGGTGACGTTACGCGCCGCGGTGCCCTGGACCTGGATGTCGCCGGCCTTGGCCGTCAGCGTGGCGTTACCGTCGGCGGTGCTGATCTGGTCGATCAGCAGGTTGCCGCCAGCGGTGTAGGCCACGTTGCCCTGGCTATTGACGTTGGTCAGCGCGCCGACGCTCATGGTCAGGTCGCCTTTGGCATCTGCCGAGACGTTGCCGTTGTTGACCCCGATGGTGCCGTTCTGCACCAGGTTGCCCTGGGCGGTCACATTCACGTTGCCGCTGTCGACGCCGATTTCCTGCACGGTGGCGTTGCCTGCCGCGCTGTAGTCGACATTGCCGGTGGTCGTGGTGGTGCTGGCGACGGAGGTCATCAGCAGGTCACGGCCGGCCTTGGCGACGACATTGCCTTGGGTGGCGTTGACCAGTGCGTTCTGGGTCAGGTCGCGACCTGCGGTCAGGTTCACATTGCCGTTGAAGGAGCTGGTCACGCCGTTGAGGGCGATATCGCTGCCCGCGGTGGTGGTGACGTCGCCTGCATTGGTGTGCACCAGCGCATTCTGGGTCAGGTTCTGGCCAGCGCTCAGCTTGATATTGCCTTGGGCGGTGCTGGTTTCGCCGTTGAGGGTGACGTCGCTACCTGCGGAGGTAGTGATGTTGCCCGCGCCGGAGTGAACCAGGCCGTTCTGGGTCAGGTTGCCCTGTGCGGCGTCGAGCGTGATGGTGCCGCTGCCGGTCGACAGGTTTTCCAGGTTGGCGTTGTGCGCCGCGCTGTAGGCGATGTCGCCGTTGCCGGTGACCACGCTGTGAACGCCGGACGCCATCAGCAGGTCACGACCCGCCTTGGCGGTGATGTTGCCAGCACCGGTCTGCACCAGAGCGTTCTGGGTCAGGTTGCCGATGGCCGCCAGGTCGATAGTGCCGTTGCCGGTGGTCACCTGCTGCAGGTTGGCGTTGCCGCCAGCGCTGTAGTTGATGTTGCCGGCGCCGATCACGGTGGTGTCAGCCAGGGTAGTGAGGTCAGCACCGGCCTTGGCGGTGATGTTGCCAGCACCAGTCTGCACCAGAGCGTTCTGGGTCAGGTTGCCGGTGGCTTTCAGGTCGACGTTGCCGTTGCCGGTGGTCACCTGCTGCAGGTCGGCGTTGCCGCCAGCGCTGTAGTCGATGTTGCCGGCGCCGACCACGGTGGTGTCAGCCAGGGTGGTCAGGTCGGCACCGGCCTTGGCGGTGATGTTGCCTGCGCCGGTCTGTACCAGAGCGTTCTGGGTCAGGTTGCCGGTGGCTTTCAGGTCGACGTTGCCGTTGCCGGTGGTCACCTGCTGCAGGTTGGCGTTGCCGCCAGCGCTGTAGTCGATGTTGCCGGTACCCACCACGGTGGTATCACCCTGGGTGGTCAGGTCGCCATCGGCGTGCGCAGTGATGTTGCCCGCTGCCGTCAGCACCTGTTGATGCTGAGTCAGGTCACCGCCTGCGTTCAGTTTGATGTTGCCGCCGTTGGTGCCCACGGTCTGCAGGCTGATGTTGCCGCCAGCGCTGAGGTCGATGTTGCCTGCGAACATTGCGCCTGTCAGGGCCAGGGTGGTCAGGTCGCGGCCGGCGTGAGCGGTGACGTTGCCCGTGCCGGTCAGCAACTGGCCGTTCTGTACCAGGTTGCCCTGTTGCGCGCTCACATTGACGTCGCCAGCGTAGGCGCCCACGTCTTGCAGCGTGGCATTGCCGCCTGCGGCGACGGTGACGTTGCCGGAAACCGACGAGACGGTCTGGGTATCGGCGTCCATCTGGATGTCGCCGTCGGCGGTTACCGCGATGTTGCCGGCCTTGGTCTTGGTATCGGCGTTTTGTTGAATGTTGCCGCCAGCCTTCACCGCAATGTTGCCGGTGTCCGCGACGATCTGCTCGTCCTGCTGGACGTTGCCGCCAGCGCTGACCGAAATATCGCCGTTCTCGGTTTCGATCTGGGCGTTCTGCTGGACGTCACCGCCCGCGCTCAGACGTACCGCGCCAGAGGTAGTGGCCGTCACGGAGTTGTTGACGGTCAGGTTACCGGCGGTGCCGATTTCAATAGCGCCGTCGGTGCTGTTCAGACCGGAGAGCGTGCCGAGGCCCAGGTTCTGGGCGAGGGTGCCGATGACCAGGTCACCGTCCAGATCGTTGAGCTTGATGCTGCCCGTTGTGGTTTTGCCGGCGAGGTTGGCGACCTTGACGTTCAGCGCGTTGGTGGCGCCGATACCGTTCTCTGCACGCAGGGTCAGGTTGGCGGCATCGATGTTGCTGGTGCCGTCGGTCTTGGTGCTGGTGATCTGGTTGCCCGCGACCAGGGTCACGGTGTCGCTGGTGGTGCCGGTGCTCAGGGTGCCGACGTTCAGCGAACCGCCAGTGGTGACGGTGACGTTGCCGTGGTCGGTTTCCAGGGTGCCGATGGTCAGATCATCGACGTCGGCCAGGTTGACCTCGCCGGCGGCGGTGACGTTGACGGTGTTGACCTGGGTGTCCAGTGCGCGGTTGGCGTTGCTGCCGGTGGCACCGACGCTGCCTGCGGCATTGATGTTCAGGGTGTCGGCGACGATCAGGGTGCTGTTGTCCTGGTCATCGTCTACTGCGCCATCGGCCCGCAGGTTGATGGTGCCGGTGCCGGCGTCCAGGCTGCGGACCACCACTGCACCACCGGCCGTCAGGTCGATGTTGCCGCTGGCGGTTTTCAGGCGGTTCGCGGTCACGGCGTTGGCTTCACGCAGGGTGATGTTGCCCGCGTTGGTGACTTCGGCGTTGAGGGTGTCGACTTCGGTGTCCAGGTCGATCGCACCGGTAGCCTTGGCCACCAGGGTACCGCCCTGTACGTTGCGCTCGACGGTGTTGCCGTCAATGATCGAGCCGTTGGTGCTGGTCAGGCTCACGGTGTGGGTGTGAGTGCTGTCTTTTACCAGTTGGTCGATTTTCAGCGAGCCGTCGGTGGTGACGCTGATGTCGCCCGCGCCGGTGATGCCTTTGACTGCGCCTTCGGTGCCGATGGTCAGCAGGGCGCCGCCGTTGGCGTTGACGATGGCCACGCCGCCGTTGCCGGCGTCAGCCGCCACGCGGTCGGTCTTGGTGTTGACCGCTTGCAGTGCGCCGATGCCGTTGCCGGCGACCATTTTCAGGTCTGGCGTTGCCAGCGTGCCGCCCTGGCCGAGGATGGCCTGGCCAGCCTTGAGGCTGATGGAGGTGTCGCTGTTGACGCTGCCGACTACACCGATGTTGTTGTTGGCTTCGGCGACGATTTTCTGGCCGGCGGCGACGGTGATGTTACCCAGGCCCAGGCTGCCCGCGGAGTCCAGGTACAGGCTGGAGTCGATGACGCCGCCGTTGTTGATGTCCAGACGGTTGGCGGTGATGCCCAGCGGCTTGTCGGCGGAGCTGTCGATCTGCTGGTTCAGGTTGTACGCGGCCACGGCTTGTTTGCGCACTTGCAAGGAGGCGTCGCGGGCGGTGTTGGCCTTGAACACAGCCAGGTCGGCGGTGGCCTTGGAGGTGGCGGTGGTGTCGCGGATCGCGGTGGTGGTCGCAAGGTTGGTCGCGGCGGTGTAGACCGCGGCGTTGGCCACGTCCAGGGTGTTGTTCAGCTCGACCAGGAGGTCTTGCTGCGGTGCCAGGCTGTAGCGCTCGTAGCTGTCCAGCGCCAGGGTGGCGGCGGACAACACCAGGTCGACCACGGCGAAGGCTGCATCGGCACCGGCGTCACCGGAGAACGGAATGGCCTGGGCGGCGCCGGCGATGACCGCGGCGGCGTTGCGCACCACGCTGGCAGCGTTGAGTGCGGTGTTCAGGCCGTCGGCGACCTTGGACATGCTGTCCACTTTGTTCGACTGCGCGGTAGCGCTGATATCCGCCAGACGCTGGGTCAGCTCGGCCAGGCTGTTCTGCACGGTGGCAGAGGTGACCAGGGCCTCGTAGTCCTTGAGTTGCTGGATCAGGATGTTCAGTTGCAGCAGCTTGGCCGCGGCCTCGGCATCGCGCGCCGAGTATTCGGCGATGGCGGTGTCGCGGGTCAGCTCGGCGGTGTACTTGCTCGGGGTGCTGGCGGTCAGGCTGACGTTGTTGCCGCGGATGTTCTGCGCGGTACCGTTGCCGTCGAGGATCACGCCGCCGGCCGAAGCGACGGTGACGTTACCGGTGGTGCCGGCATCGAGCATGCCGATGGTGATGTTCGACTGCGCCTGCAGGGTGATGTCGCCGCCGTCGGTCTTCAGGTTGCCGGCGATGATCACACCGTCGTAGCCCGGAACCGAAGAGCTGGCCTTGTTCATCGCGGTCAGGGTGATGCTGCCGCCACCTGGCAGGTAGATGGTGTCGGTCTGGTTGAGGAAGACGATGTTGCCCGAGGTCGCGGTCAGGGTCAGCGAGCCGCCATCCATGGTGATGGTGCCGCCGCTGTTGTCCAGCACGGTAATGGCGGTGGCGACGATGGTGATCGCGCTGGCGCCTTTGCCGGTCAGCGAGCTGCGGTTCACCGCTACAGCGCCGGCGTTGGTGGCGGTCACGCCACCGCTGCCGCCTGCGGCGGAGAGGAAGCTGACGTCCAGGTCCAGTTGACCCTGTTTGCCGATGCCGCCGGGTGCGCTGATGTCCAGCTCGCGGGCGACCACGTTGGCCTTGGTCTTGTTGCTGCGGCCATCTTCGATGGTGCCGCCGGCGCTCAGCTTGACGTTGTTGCCGCCTGCGTCGACGTTGCCCAGCTTGATGCTGCCGTCGGCGGCGATCTGGATGTCGCTGCCGGTGCCGCCGCTGGTGGCTTGCACCAGGGACAGCAGGTTGCCGTTGCTCTGACGGGCGTAGATACCGCCGTTGGCGGCGTCGATCACCAGTTCGTCGACCTGGATTTCAACGGCGTCGCTGCTGCTGCCGAACGACTTCACTGCTGCGGTCAGGCCGCTGGTGATGAAGTTGGCGGCCGAGCCGTTGCCGTCGGTGACGTTGCCGGACACCTTGAAATTGACAGTGCCGCCGGCCTTGACCTGGCCCACGACCACGTCGCCGGAGTTCTGGAAGGCGACCTTGCCGTTGGTGGCCAGGACGTCCAGCAGGCTGATAGCGCCGATGTTGCTGTAGTTGATGTCACCGCTGGTGGCGGTCAGGTTGACCGCGCCGGCGGCTACCTGGCTCGACAGTGCCTTGGTGCTGGTGCCGATCGAGGCGCCAGTGACTTTCAGCGAACCTGCGGAAATGGCAGTGCCTACGGCATTGGCAGAGGTGGTGACAGCACCGCCAGCGCTCAGGTCGGCGGCAGTTTTGGTCACCAGCGAGTTGACCGCCAGGTTGCCGGTCTGAGTCACGGTGACCGCGCCGTTGGTGGAGCTGGCCTTGGCGGTCAGTTCGAGGTCGGCGGAGGTGTTGGCGACGTTGGCGATGCCGTTGCGGCTGGTCAGGTTCAGGCTGCTGGCCTGGGTCTGCAGCGCGGTGTCGGCGGCGCCGATGTTGCCGGAGGCGTCGATGACCACATCTTTACCGATGATGGCGCCGCTGCCCTGGGTGATGTTGCCGGCGGCGGTCAGCGAGACGCTCTTGTCAGCGCCGGCGTTGATGTCGTTGACCTTGAAGCCGCTGGCGGTGTTGGTGAACGACAGGTCAAGGGCCTGGAAGCGGTTCAGGGTCAGGGCGCTGAGGTTGCGGCTGTAGACCAGCGAGCCACCGCTGAAGTTGATGGTGGCGTCGCCGTTCGGCGTGGTCACCGACAGGCCGGTCAGTGCCTTGGTATTGTTCATGTACACGGCGGACTGGGCCGCGGTGGTGGTGGCGGTGATCTTGTTGACGGTGGTCGCCAGCGCTTTGTTTGCTGCGCCAGTGGCCAATTTGCTCGACGTGGTCAGGGTGCCGGCGGTGACGTTGGTGCCGGAACCGGTGGCCGTGATGCCGCCATTGCCGGCCGTCAGGGTGACGTCGGCGCCGGTGGCGGTGATGCTGCCGACGGTGATGTTGCCCTGGGTGGCGTTGAGCACGACGTTGTTGTCGGTGCCCGCAGCGGTGAGGGTGCCGATGGTCAGACCCTGGCTTTCGCTCAGGTACACGCCACCGTTGCCGGCTGCGGCGTTGACGGTGTTGCTCTGGGTGCTCAGGGCCTGGGACGCGTCACCGATTTCGGTGCCGGCGGACAGGTTGACGGTGCGGCCGACCAGCGAGGTACCGGCCTGGGCGGCCAGGATGCTGCCGGTGTCGGAGGTCACGGTCAGGTTGTTGGTGGCCGAAACGGTGCCGGTGAGGACCACACCGTCGGTAGCCTGAACCTTGACGTTCTTGGTGCCGGCGTTGCCGTTGCTCAGGGTGATCGTGCCGCTGTTGTCGATGGCGCCGGAAACCGAAGGCTGGCCATTGATGGTGATCTGCTCGCGCGCAACTACATCGCCGAGAATCACGGCGCCCTGGTTCTTGACGTTGATGCCACCGTTCTGGGTCGAAGCGGAGAGTACGCCGACCTTGGTGTTGACCGCATCGCTGTCGGTGCCCACGGCGCCGTCAGTGACGAACTTGGCCGAGTAGCCGGAAACGTTGGTCTTGCTGGTGTCGGCGGAGGTGATGCTGCCGTTCTGCGCGGTGATCACCACGCTGCCGCCTTCGGTGGCGGTGCCGGCGTTGACTTCACCCAGTGCCACACCGCCGCTGACGTCGGTGACCAGCACGTGGCCGTTGGCGGCATTGGCGTTGAGCACGTCGGCGTCGACGCGCAGGGCTGCACCTTCGGCACCGATGGAGGCACCGGCGCCGGTGACCGACAGGTTCAGGGTGGTGGCGCGGGTGGAGCTGTTGTCGGCGGTGGTGATGGTGTTGGTTGCCGCCAGGGTCGCGGTGGTGGCTGCGACGGCGGTGTCGATACCCTTGATGGTGCCGGCCTGGGCGATATCGCCGGCGTTGATGGTCAGGTCGGTGGCTTCGATGATACCGGTGTTGTTGACCACCGAGCTCATCAGGCCGCTGGCGGAGTTGCCCTGCAGCAGGACGGTATCGCCCTTGACGGTACCGCTGTTGTTGACGCCGGTCAGGTCGTTGCCGGTAGCGGCAGCCAGGGTGTCGGCCGACACGCTGAAGTTGATCAGGTTGCTGCCTTGCAGGTTGACGGTGAAGCGGTCACCGGCAGCCATGGTCACGCGACCGACGTTGGCGATCACGAAGCCAGAGTTGTCGACCTTCGGCGCCACCAGGTAGACGAAGCCACCGGTGTCGGCGGTGATCTGGCCCTGGTTGGAAATGCTCGCCAGGTCCTTGCCGGCAACCTGGGTGAAGTTCAGCTGGCCGCCGTTGAGGAAGCTCTGGTCGGTGACGTCGAAGGTGGTCGCCAGCAGGCCGGCCACGTCGACCTGGGAACCTGCGCCGAAGACGATGCCGTTGGGGTTGATCAGGAAGATGTTGCCGTTGGCCTGCAGGGCGCCCTGGATTTGCGAGACCTGGTTGCCCAGCACCCGGTTCAGGGTGATCGAGTCGTTACCGGCGTTCTGTGCGAAACGCACCAGCTCGCCAGCGTCGATGCTGAAGTCGGTCCAGTTGATGATGCCTTTCTGCAACGCCTGGGTAATGACCAGTTCGTTGTTGTTCATGCTGCCGATGGAGATGCCACCCGACACTGCTACGCCGCCTGTGGGCGCTGCGAATGCAACCGAGCTGCTGGCGCCGATCACGGAAACCGAGACCGCCTTGATGAATGTCTTCGTGCCTTTTTTCTTGCGGGACATGAGTACTTACCTGTGCGAATTGGGTGTGGTTTCCGTGGCTCAGAAGCGATAGCGGGCCTGGGCGTAGACGTAGGTGCTGTCCTCGGTTTTCTCACTGAGGGGCACACCGATGTCTACGCGCAGGTCGACGCTGTCGATCGGACGGGCCAGCAGGCCGATGGCGGCGCCGGTCAGGTCCTGGTGATCGTCCTGGCCAACCAGGGTTTCCTTCAGCCAGACCTGGCCGTGGTCGATACGCGCGGTGGCCTGGTAGCGGTCGTTGTCCTTGAACAACGAGTAGCGACCTTCCAGGCTGGCGGTGAAACCGTGGTCACCCGACCAGGTCGACGGCGCGTGGCCGACCACCGAGTTGAAACCGCCGACACCCCACTGCTCGCTGGATACCAGCGAATCGAGGGAGTACTGGCCGGCGATGCGCGGGATCACCAGGAAACGCGGGGTGATCTGTTGCAGGCGAGCGATGTCGAAGGTGAATTTGGTGAACTTGTTGTCCGCCTTGGCGGCGGCGCGGCTGGACATGAACGACTCGTCGTCCATGCCGCCGAGGGCTTCGCCCAGGCCGTAGTGCATGCCGGCGGTGGCCAGGGTGCGGCCGTACAGGTCGGAGTTGTCCAGGTTCAGACTGAAGCGCAGTTTGCGGATCTTGTCTTCGGCGGTACGCACACCAAGGATGCTTTGCTCCAGGTCCTGCGATTCCAGCCAGGCTTCGGCGGTGATGATGCTGCGCGCCGAGCGCACGAAGTCTTGCGACACGCCCAGGCCCCAGCTCTGGTTGTCACCTTCGATTTCCAGCACGCGGTAGGTGTTGCCGACGTCGACGTTACCTTTCGAGAAGTAGGCGCGGGCTTTGGTGCCTTGAGCGTTGAGCGGCAGGCTGTAGTCGACGTAGCCGTACCAGAGGTCGCCGGCGCCGATCGAGGTCAGCGCCATGACATTGGCTTCGTCGCCGTGGCCGGTCAGGTTGGCGAACTTCAGGCTCGGGATCACGCGGGTTTCGCCGGTGTCCTTGCTGCCGTAGTTGTTGACTTCCAGGGCGCCCTGAACACGGGCTGCCTCGGTGACATCGACCACCAGGTCGGTGGAACCGGTTTCCACGCCTGGCTGCAAGGTCGAGCTGACCTCGATGCCGGACAGGCGGTTGAGGGGGGTCAGCGAACGCTCGACCTGTTCCAGGGTGAACGGCTTGCCGGCGACCACGCCGCCCGCAGTCAGGGCGTCAAGCACCTGCTCGTTGGAGAAACGTTTGGCACCCGTGACTTGCACGTTGCCCAGCCAGCCTTCGAGAACCACCAGCTTGAGAGCGTTCTGGTCGGCGAAGTTCTGGGCGGGCACCACCACCTTGACCAGGCGGTAGCCGGAGGCCTGGTAGTAGGCCTCGACCTTGGCGGCCAGGGCTTTCATTTCGACCAGGCTCATCGGGCGGCCGATATCGCCGGCGATCTGCGCGGAGAGCTGCTCGGTGGTGAAGGTGCGGTTACCGCTGAATTCCACGGCCTTGACCATCACCTGGGCTTGCGAAGCCTGGGATTGTGGGGCTTGGGTGGCGGATTCGTTGGCCAATGCTGCGTTGGCGGTCATCACGGCAAAACCGAGGGCGCACAGCAGCGCCTTCGCCGGTACGTGGGAATAGAGCATGGGAACCTTGCTGTCAGTGATTGGCGAGGAGGTTTTTAGAGGCAGGTCATTGGGTCGTCGGGATACATCCAGCATCTTTGTTTCTCTAAGCGATTGAGCACACTCGAGCCGGCGTCCTGACGGAGCCGAACATCCTTGGTAAACCGTTGGCATTTTTCAGGCGCAAGGGCGCCCGGGCCGAAAAAAGATCAGCCAAAAAAGTTTTACGCAGGCACAGACAAGCTGCCTCGGTTGAGGCGCATGCGCAGGCGTGTAATTAGTTTGATTCGCGGAAAAATAGAACAGCATTCAGCGGCGTGATGCCGAAGTGCTTAGTCGAGCAGATGAACTGCGTCAACACCCCATCGCGCCTGTTCTTCGCCAGGCTGCAGAATGGATGGTTTTCTATTTTTTCTTGATATCTGCTCCTCTGCTCGAAGGAGCGCTCCCCTATATCTGCTGGGCTTGAAAAGCCCCCCCGGTCTGCGTGGCGCGTTTTAAAAAACGGATTCTGTAATGGTGGAAAACCATCGTCCGTTTGATTTTATGCTCCCCCCCGCATTCCGTCGCAGCGATGACCCATAGTAGGGTCAGAGGTAGTACGACCGCATTAATAGCGCTGTTGCGATCAACGGTCAATGGCAATGTGACATCATTTTTTTTGACGCGGTTTAATTGACGTCAATAGATGTAAGTTTTGTAAGTGCACAAACGTTAAGGGGTGGGGGCGGTGCTTGCCTGATTGCCTGCAGAGCAGGGGTGGCGTGCCGTGCGTGCGATTTGTTAACGCGCTAACTATTTGTAAAGCGTCAACTTTTCTGTGGTCATGGGCTGGTTGGGGGGGATTGGGGGAGCACAAAAAGTTTGCGCGATTGTCTTTTGTTTGCAAGAAATAATCTGTAGAGGCGGAAGAGTTATTGCGGGGTTATTGTTTGGAATGGGTGGGTTAGTTGGGTTATTGTTTTTGTAAGTTGTTTTTAGTTGGCGGGATCTTGTGAGGGCTTCTTGGGGTTGTTGTTCGGTGTATTTGGTCGTAGTTAATTTTATGAGTTTTAAGTTTTATGGGGTTTATTTGTTTTTACTTTGATTGATTTGTTTCTGGTCACGAAAGGGAGTGCGATAGCCGTCGTAGTGCACTTATTTGAAATGCCTTGCCTGAGTAAGTTGCGAGAGAGTATTCCGTTAAAGTGCGTGAGAAATACCCGTCGTAGGAATGGCTATTTCAGGCTCTTAATAGTCGCGAAAAGGCGAAAGCCCCGAAAATACGGAGTGGCGTTGGGGTGTGGTAGCGGTGCGAGTGCATATCTCCGAACGGAATAAAGTACTCGTACTTCAGCGGGAAGTGAGCGGTGAGCAGCTCATGAAAAATGAAGACTAAAGGTCGTTTATCAGCCCGCGATCGCGCCCAAATGGACCTTGGAATAGTGGCCGGTCAACCGTTCAAATGAGGTGGCTGGCATCTAAATGAGTGACAAGTTATTACCGCTTATGACTACGCTGACAAGCGCCCGGATATTTCTTTTCCTGCCTGCGAGTCCATCAGAAAAAATGTGACATGGTCGACATTTTACAACTGCGTGGGATGTATACCGTATGCACCGGATTTCAACAGGAGAGTCATTACACAGGCTGACAGATAATACGTTTTGTGTGTTTCAACCTGCCGCCGAGCGACGTCTTTTTACCTGGTACATCTCGCTGTCCGCATGGCTGAGCAGCGTATCGGCATCCTCGCCGTCGGCGGGATAACAGGCCACACCGATGCTGCAGGATGGCATGTCCAGCCCGTCGAACTCGTCACCCAGCGGCTCGGCCATGATCGCGAGAATCTGCGCCACTTTCTCGGCAACCGCTTCTTCCGACGCGATATCGCTCAACAGCATGGTGAACTCGTCACCGCCCATCCGCGCCACCGTGTCCGTGTCGCGCACGCAGCGTTCCAGGCGTCGGGCAATGGCGCACAGCACGCGATCGCCCGCGGCATGGCCGTGGACATCGTTGATCAGCTTGAAGTCATTGATGTCGAGGAACAGCAACGCAACTTTGGTGTTATGCCGCCGCGCCGAGTGCAGCGCCGATTCCAGGCGGTCGTTGAACACTGAGCGATTGGTCAGTTTGGTCAGCGGGTCGTGGTGGGCAAGGAAGCGCAGCTCGTCCTCGGCCCGGGTCAGGGCCGTCACATTGCGCGCAACACCGATGCGCGCCCCCACCTCGTCGGACCAGAAGGCCGCCCACAGGATGTTCACCACGCCGCCGTCCTTGCGGATATAGCGGTTGCGGAAGTCGAAGTGGGGTTGCCCGTTCATGACCCGAATGATCGAAGCCCGCGTGGCCGGCAGGTCATCAGGGTGCATGTAGTGGGTGATCAAGGTGCCGGTCAGCTCGTCGGCACGGTAGCCCAACAGGGCTTCGCAGGCGTCGCTGACAAAAACGATCTGGTTGTCGCTGTCGACCACGAAGACCGTGTCCAGCATCAGGTGGATCAGTTTGGGGTACAGCGTTTTCAGGTCAACGGGCATGGTTCGTGGCGTCCGGTGGATACAACTTGATCATGGCCCGGCCGTGCAATCAGGCCCCGAGCGGTGTTGCAGACGTCCATGAAGTGGGGAGTGTCGCCTATCGGCTGGCCATTTGGAATGGGTCGCGTTTTGGCGGTTATGGCCTGTGATCAACGATAAACCACCACCGGACATTTGAAATACCCGGCATTGCTCGACAGAATTGCGCCCCGAACCGGCCAAGCGCGCCGGACGCTTGTGCTGAAAAAGGGGCTGTAGGTGAACAAACAGACATTGTCCAGGCGCCTGGAACGTGTGGCGGCGCAGGTGCCTGCCGGGGCGCGGCTGGCGGATATCGGCTCGGATCACGCGTACCTGCCGGTCGCCTTGATGCGCCGTGGCATCATTGTGGCGGCGGTGGCCGGCGAGGTGGCGTTGACGCCGTTCCGCGCAGCCGAGCGCACGGTTCGCGAGAACGACCTGGCGCATTGCATCACCGTGCGCCTGGCCGATGGCCTGGCGGCGATCGAGGCGGGGGACGGGATTACGGTGGTCAGCCTGTGCGGCATGGGCGGCGAGACGATTCGCGGCATCCTCGACAGCGGCAAGGCCCACCTGAGCGGCGAGGAACGCCTGGTCCTGCAGCCCAACGGCGGCGAACAGCCCCTGCGCCACTGGTTGATGGACAACGGCTACCGAATCCTCAGCGAAGAAGTCCTGCGGGAAAACCGCTTCGACTACGAAATCATCGTCGCCGAGCGCAGCGGGCCGGTGCGGTACAGCGCCGAGGAACTGTACTTCGGGCCCTTGCAGATGCAGGCGCGCAGCCCGGCGTTCCTGGCCAAGTGGCAGCGGTTGTTGCGGCTGAAGCAGCGCACCTTGGTCAACTTCGCCCAGGCCCGGCAAGCCGTGCCGGAAGACAAGGTGCGGGATCTGGCCCGGCAGGTGCAGTGGATTACTGAATTACTGAGGTGAAACCAAGGGCGGTGTATACGCTGCTCACACCGTGACCAACTGCACAAATGCCGTAAAAGCATTGCGCACTAATTGCCGTCCTTGCGTTCCAAAACGGCTACTCCACCTGCAAAGGCACCCGGTAATGAATGCAACGATGGACCGTCTCGATCAGTGGCTTGAAACCCATCTTCCCGAGCTGTACGCAGACCTGGCCCCTGGCGCGACGGATGCCGCGATTGCCGAGTTCGAGCAACAAGTGGGCCGGGCGTTTCCGGAAAGTCTGAAGGCGCTTTACCGCTGGCACGACGGCCAGCGGGTGGAGGTCAACACCGGGCCGTTCTATGGCCTGATCTTTCTGTCCCTGGCCGATGCCCGGAAACACTGGGCGTCGTGGCTTGAGATCATCGAAGAGTCGTCGGCCGAGGACCTGGCGGACCTGAGCGCCTTTTCCAAATCGGTGAAACCGGGGATGGTCAAAGCGCTTTATGCGAGCCGGTACTGGATTCCGTTTGCCTACGATTACGGCGGCAACCACCTCGGTGTGGATCTGGACCCGGGGGAGCACGGAACGGTAGGGCAGGTGATCAATTTCGGCCGGGATGAGGACGACAAATTCGTGCTGGCGGATTCTCTGGCGGCGTTTCTGGAGTGGCTGGTCGATCAGCTCGAGTCCGGCAACGTCGTGATCAGAGAGGAAGATGATGGCGGGCGCAGCCTGAACACCCGGGAGCCGGATGCGTTTCATTTCCTCGATGCCGCGAAGGTGCTGTTCGCGTCGTAGGGGGGGAGGCGAACCCACAGGCAAGACGCGGAACTTGTGGGAGCGGCCGGTTAGCCGCGATGGGCCGCAAAGCGGCCCCAAAACCATCCCGCACGAGGTGGCTGTCTATTTCCGTCCTTTCTGTCGACGCTCAGGCTCCCTGAATGTGAGATCCCAATCCGCCAGAAACAATGTGCTGGATGGACTTAGGGCCGCTTTGCGGCCCATCGCGGCTAATGGCCGCTCCTACAGGACCGCAAGGGGCAGACATTTTGCGAATGCCTTCGAGATTTCAAACCTCTAGCGAATCTTCGACGTATCGGATTCCAGCCCCCAGTCACTGCGCTTCGACGCCAACTGTGCTTCGAGAATCGAAACCCCGCGATCCCTCAACGACGCCCGTTCCTGAGTGAACGCGTCATTGAGCAGACCCAGCAGGTTACGCGACTCGGACGTCGAGGTCGGCGTGCTCACATCCGCTTCCACCGCACCATTGATAAAGGTACGAACACGCTCGTTCTGGCTAGCCTGCTGAGTCGCGCTAGCCTCGATCAGCCGGTCTTTCTTGTCGTAGGCCAGGCGAGTGCTGCTGCTCGATTGATCGTTGATCTCGTGATAGCGGTAGTTCTGCGAGGCGTTATCAGCGCTGAGCGCGAGCGCCACTTCCGGGTTGAGGCTTGCGTGGTAGGCGGCTTTCAGGCTGGCCTGCTGGTCCTGCTGTACCGAGCGGGCGGCCTCGGCAGTGCCACGAACCGTGGTCGACTGGGAAACCTTGTAGTCGAAGTAGTCAGTCTCCGACAGCCGCATCGGGTTGACCTGCTTGACTTCCTGGCTGATCGACGCGCTGAAGTCGGCCAGGCCGCTGAGGAGCACGCGGTCGTTCTTGCCCAGCACCGAGGTGCGTTCGGTGGAGGTCTTGCTGCCATCGTCGGCGCTGTTGAGCTGAACGAAGGCGTCCTTGAACAGGTTCGTCAGGTTTTCGTCACCCTTGCCCCGACGCTGCGCAGCGTCGAACTGGGTCAGGTAGTTCTGGATCGCCGCCTGGCGCTGGGCGTCGTTACCCAGCAGCGTTTTGTCGCGGGTATCGAGGTTCAACTGCACGTTGCCGGACGGGCCTTGCAGGCTCAGGGTGCGAGCGCTGTCGTCCAGGCTCAGGTTGAAGCGCTGCGCTTCGCCGCTGGCGGTTTCCAGTTGGGCGCTCATCTGCAATGAGCTGAACAGGTTCGGGTCGAGCTTGACCAGGTT
Organism: Pseudomonas sp. Marseille-P9899; assembly: GCF_903166565.1. NCBI lineage: Bacteria > Pseudomonadati > Pseudomonadota > Gammaproteobacteria > Pseudomonadales > Pseudomonadaceae > Pseudomonas > Pseudomonas sp. Marseille-P9899. Next base: position 1,453,160 of record NZ_CAESCG010000001.1, on the reverse strand, counting down.
GCCGAGGTCCAGACGCGGCGGCTCTTCGGTCAGGCCGTTGATGGCGCCCTGGAAACTTTCAGCCAGGGCTGCCAGGCCCTTGAGTTCATTGTCAGTGAGCTGGCCGCCCTCAACCTGGGCGCTGACCGCCAGGCCTTTCTCGTTGCTGGCCAGGGACAGGGTGATGGTGGCACCGGAGGCGCTGGTCAGGGTCAGGCTGACGGCGTTGGCCGGGTTCTCGCGCAGGCCGTTGCCTTGCAGCTTCAGCGCCTCGGCGCTGGGCTGGGTGCCTTCGGTAAAGGTGAACACCGATTGCGAAACGGATTGCCCACCGTTGGCCGCCAGTTGCTCCAACAAGGCCGCGCCGATGCCCTGGAAGCGGGCGCCGATGGAGGATGACTGGATGCTGCTGATCAGGCTGATGCTGAGTTTGTCGAGGTTGTCTTGCTCCAGCGCGTAGCGGACCTGCGACGCGCCGAGGGTGCCTCGCGAGGTGTAGAGGCGTGCGTCCTCGTTGCTGTTGGGACTTTGCCCAAGGCTGACAGTGGTGCTGGGGATGGCCGTGACCGCCTCGACCGCGTTGATGCTCTCGGTACTGACGGGTGCCGGCTGGGGCGCAATGTACACGGGGGAAATGCGCAATCCCGCGATGGTTGGGCTCATGATCGGTAGCCTTTAGTTTCCATACTGGTTCAGGCTGTATCGGCGGCGATCCCCAGAGCTTGAAGAAATTCGTCGATCTGCCGGTTGCCGCGCAGGTGCACCACCGGCACCTGCGGGCCGACGGCCAGGCGCACGCGTTCGATGCCGGGCCGGTAGCCGCGATCGAATTGCCAGATGAACTTGAGGAAAGTGAGGAATTCCCGGTCGAGCTTTTCGCTGCAGCCTTTCGGAAGGTCGGGGCGCGGACGATTCATCAGGCTGCGCAGGAGCACTCGCGGCAAGCAGGTGAGGCGCGGCGTATCGAGCCAGATGATCAGGTCGGCGCGGGGCAGACGCAGGTCGAAGGTGCGTCGGGCGTAGTTGCCTTCGCAGACCCAGCTATCGGATGCGACGGCGTTGCGCACCCGCTCGCGGAACTGCTCGGCATCGGGCTCGACCCAGCCGGGCTCCCAGAACAGTTTGTCCAGGTGCACCACCGGCAGGTCGAGGCGTTTGCCCAGGGCGCGGGCGAGGGTGGATTTGCCACTGCCGGCATTGCCGAGAATCACAATCCGTTGCATGGGAGCCGTCCTGTCACGAAAAAGGCCGGCGATTCTGCCGTTTTCTGCGGGACTGTCAACGGCGCTGAACGTTATTAGCGCATGGCCGCCAGCTTGATCCCGAACCCCACCAGGCAGGCGCCCGCCGCGCGTTCGAACAGGTTGCTGATGCGCGGGTTGGCGCGCATGCGTTCGGCCAGTTTGTGGGTCAGGACCACGGCGATCAGGCCGTAGAGGAAGGTCACCACCGCGACGGTCGCGGCGAGGAAGCCGAAGGTCACCAGGCCCTGGTGTTTCACCGGGTCGACGAACAGCGGGAAGAACGCCATGTAGAACATGATCGCCTTGGGGTTGAGCAGGGTGATCATCATGGTCTGGCGCAGGTAGTGGCCGTTGTCCATGCGGCTCTTGCGCGGCGCGCCGCCGGGTTTGCTCAGCAGCATGCGCAGGCCCAGGTACGCCAGATAGGCGGCGCCCACCCATTGCACCAGGTGGAACGCGGCCGGATACGCGGCCAGCAGCGTCGCGACGCCGGCGACCGCCAGCCACAACAGCACCTGATCGCCGAGAATCACCCCGCAGGTCGCCGCCATGCCCGCCTTGATCCCGCCCTTGCCGGTGGCTGTGATCAGCGCGAAGTTGCCGGGGCCGGGAATGGCCAGGACGATGATGAACGCGATCACGAAAGCGCCGTAGTCGGTCACGCCGAGCATGGGGGAATCTCCTGTAGCGGATGGAAAAAGCCGAGTGGGGCGTAGCCTATCATCCGCTGCAGGTATCGAGGGGGCCCAGTGTGTGTGGCACGCCACTGGCGATATACTCCGCGCCCTTCATTCACCTTCGAGGGCCGTCCATGCGCCAGGTGCTACTCATCGTCGACATCCAGTCCACCTTCAGCCCGCCCGAGTGGCTGGTCGACCGGGCGCGCTGGCTGTCGGCACGGTTGCCGGCGATCGCCTCGGTCGAACTGCATGATGAGCAGGTCACGCCATTTCAACGCCAGCTTGGCTGGCACCCGGCAGTGGAAGACGAGTGCCTGGTCGAGGTTGACCGGGTGTTCGTCAAGCATGGCTACGGCCAGACCGCCGAAACCCTCGACTACATCAAGCAGCTTGGGGTGGAGCGGGTGCTGGTCTGCGGCATGCAGACCGAAACCTGCGTGCTCGCTGCCGGCTTCGCGCTGTTCGATGCCGGCTTGAGCCCGACGCTGGTCACCGACCTGACCGTGGGTTCCTCGCTGGACCGCTCGGGACGGTTAGGGATTGACCTTTGGACGCATCATTTTCGTGAGGTCACCACGACCGAAGAGGTGATGGCGGAATTGGGTGGCTGAGGCAGCTCAGGCGATATTGATCAATGCCCCACAACCACCCCGGCCTCAGCCCGCCTTGGCCCCGGCGTAAACCCATGGGCCCGGGCCCCGCGGGCGATGGCGAAGCTCAGCCCGATCAGTACCAGCATCGCCCAGGGAAACGCCTCGACACCCCAGCGATCCAGCAACACCCCGCCCACCACGCCACTCCCGGCAATGGCGCTGTTCCACGCCACCACATTGAGTGACAACGCCACATCCGCGCCGTCGCCCGCAGCATCCGCCAGGGCGGTTTGCAGTAGTGTCGCCGCGCCGCCGAAGCTCAGGCCCCAGACCGCCACGCCGATGTAGATCACTTCCGGCACATTGCCGAGCACACCAAACACCAGCGACACCAGCGCGAAAGTCGCCAGGCTGGCCAGGGTAGTCACCCGCAGCAGCGGCTCGACCAGCCGGGCGGTCATCCAGATGCCGGCGAGCGCGGCGACGCCAAACACCAGCAACACCAGGTCCACGCGCTCCGCCAGTCCTGCCGGTGCCACGAACGGGGCGATGTAGGTGTAGAGAATGTTGTGCGCGAGCATCCAGCTGATCACCACCGCCAGCACCGGCCGTACCCCTGGCGTGGTCAGCACGGCGCGTAGCGACTGGCGCTGGTGCGCCGGCTGCGGCGGATAGTCGGGGACTTTCACCAGCACCCAGACGATCAGCGCCAGGGTCAATGCCGAAATCAGGCCGAAGGTGCTGCGCCAGCCCACCAGCCCGCCGAGCCAGGTGCCAAGCGGCACGCCCAGCGACAAGGCGATCGGCGTGCCGACCATCGCTAGCGCCAGCGCCTTGCCCTGTTGCTGCGGCGCAACCATGCGCCGGGCATAACCGGCCAGCAGGCTCCAGGCCAGGCCCGCCGAGACACCGGCGAAGAAGCGCGCCACCAGGGTCACGCCATAGTGGGACGACAGCGCGGTGATCGAGTTGAACAGCAGAAAGCCAACGATGGTCAGCAACAGCACATTGCGCCGGCGCCAGCCACGGGTGGCGATGGTCATGGGGATGACCGCCAGCACCGAACCCAGTGCGTAGGCGGTGACCATCTGCCCGGCCATCGACGGGGAAATCGCCAGGCCCTCGCTGATCAGCGGCAACAGGCCGGCGGGCAAGGTTTCGGTGACGATACAGAGGAAGCCGGGCATGGCCAGGGCGAGCAGGGCGCCGATGGGCAAGCGTTCGGGCGCTGCCGATGAGGAAAGTGAGGTGGTCACGCAGGACTCCTTGAGCAAGAAAGTTTGATTTAGATACCAATCGATACAAATGTTGGCGTCCGCGCCTGCTCGTTGTCAACGATTTATGTATCGAATAGTATCTATCTCGTTTTCCAGAGGATTTCCGACATGGCGAAAATGGGCCGACCCCGCACCTTCGATCGCGATCAGGCGGTGGAGCAGGCGCTGCACCTGTTCTGGCAGCACGGCTATGACGCCACCTCGCTCACCCAGTTGAAGGCCGGGCTCGGCGGCGGCATTTCTGCACCAAGCTTCTACGCGGCGTTCGGTTCCAAGGAGGCGTTGTTCAACGAGTGCGTGCAGCGTTACCTGACCACCTTCGCCCGGGTCACCGAATGCCTGTGGGATGAATGCCCGCCGCCACGCGAGGCCATCGAGACGGCGCTGCGCCGCTCGGCGTGCATGCAGTGCGAGGACGGTCACCCCAAGGGCTGCATGGTGGCGCTCGGCGTGATGAGTGCGCCGAGCCCGGAAAATGCGCGGGTGGCGGATGCGCTGACGCAGTCGCGGGTACGCACGCGGGCGGGGTTCGTGGCCTGTGTCGAACGAGGGATTCGCGCCGGGGAGCTGCCGGAGGGTACTGACGCGAGGGTGATGGCGGCGGTGTTCGACAGTTTTCTGCAGGGCGTTTCGATCCTCGCCCGGGACGAGGTGCCGCATGCGGTGATCGACGCGGCGATCACCCAGGTGATGACCACCTGGGACGCGGCGGCGGGTTCCGGTCAGGGCCTGCAAGGCAGGCCCCGCCCAGCCTGACTTCAGCGCCGGTCAGCCATCTCGTCCACCAGCTGCCGCTGGAATGCCGTCACGGTGGCGCTCGGCTGCTGCAACTGCACGAACTCCAGCATCGGGTCGTTGACCTCGGTCCTGATGCCCGCCAGTTCCTCGATCGTCGCCAGTCCGCAGAACGGCACATAGGCTTCCGAATACCCCCCTTCATGCACCAGCACCAGCCGCCCGTGGCACAGCCGCTCGGCGGCTTCGCGCACTTGCCGGGTCATCTCGCGGAACGAGTCGCTGTGCAGCAGCATCCGCGCCAGCGGGTCGACGGCGTTGGCGTCATAGCCGCAGGCGACGATGATCAGTTCCGGCTCGAAACGCTCCAGTGCCGGGATCACCATGCGCTGCATGGCATGCAGGTAGGCGTCATGGCCGCTGCCCGGTGGCAGCGGGATGTTGATGTTCGCTCCCAGCCCGGCGCCGCGACCGCGGTCTTCTTCGCCGCTGTAGCCGGCTGGGAAGCAGCCGTCCTGATGCAGGGAAATGGTCAGCACATCGCCGCGGTCCTCGAAGATGGACTGGGTGCCGTTGCCGTGGTGCACGTCCCAGTCGATCACCGCGACCTTGCCCAGCCCGCGCCGGGCTTTGGCCGCCTCGACGGCGATGGCGATGTTCGCCAGGAAGCAGAAGCCCATGGCGCTGTCGGCCAGGCAGTGGTGCCCCGGTGGCCGCGACAGCGAGTAAGCGTTGTTCGCTTCACCGGCCAGCACGGCGTCGACCGCGGCCATGGCCAGGCCGGCGGACAGTTGGGCGATCTCGTAGCTGCCCGGGCCAATGGGCGCATGCGGCCCGAGTTCGCCGCCACCGGCGTCGCTCATGGCTTTGAAGCGTTGCAGGTACTCGGCGCTGTGGACGCGCAAAAGATCCTCGTCGGTGGCGCTGGCGGCGCTGCGCACCTGCAACTGGCGGGTCAGGCCGGAGACGTCCAGCAGGCTTTTCAGGCGGCGCTTGGTTTCCGGTGATTCGGCATGGCCCGCAGCGGCGGGCGGCTGCACCCAGCCGCCGACCGGCAGGGTCAGGGCGTGCAGGCCGGCGCTGTGCCAGAGGCTGAGTTCATCGGAGAAAAAAGCAGTGGTTCGGCTCATGGTCTTTCCGTTCTTTCAGGGTAATGGGGCGGCTCAGGCGCTGGTGCGGCAGCCGAGAATCAGCAACAGGGAGGCGAGGGTGACAACGGCGGCGCTGATCAGCAGCGGCTGGAAACCGCCGCTGCTTTCGATCAGGCGTCCGGCGATGGCCGGGCCTATCGCCAGGCCGCCGCCGATCACCAGGTTGGAGGCGTTCATCAGTTTTCCGGAGCGGTCCAGGTCCGCCAGGCAGGCGAGGATCAGCGGCAGGATGAAGGTCCAGGTGAACTTGAAGGCCAACGCGGCCAGGGCGAGCCGGGCCAGCGGTGGCTGACCGAGCAGCAACAGCACCGAACCTGCCATCAGGCCGTAACCCAGCAGCAACAGCAGCACGCGCGGCAGGCGGTCGCCGATCAGCGAGGCGCAGCCGGCGCCGACGATGCCCATCACGGTGGCGATGGCGAGCACTTCGCCGCTCGCTTCGGCGGAGATGCCGGCGTTGGCGCTGATGGCGCCGATAAAGGTCCAGACTCCGCTCAGGCTGATGTAGAAGCTGAGGATGCCGAGAATGCCCAGCGCGACCTTCCACTTCGCCGCCCGTGGACGCTCATCGACGTTCTGCTGCGCGCCCGGCGCCCCCTGCGGGAAGAAGCGCGCCAGCGGCAGGAACAGCGTCATCAGTACGGCCAGGATCAGGTAGCAGGCCGCCAGACCGTAGTGTTCGAACAGCCGTGGCAGCACGCTAAGGCCGATGGCGCCGACCACCAGTTGGCCCATCACCCACAAGCCATAGACCCGGCTCGGATTGGCCGTGGACGCGGCGCTCGACAGGCAGATGATCATCAGCGAGCCGCCGGCCAGCGCACTGCAGAAACGCAGCGCCAGCAGGGTGCTGTAGTCCTGGGCCCAGATCGACAGCAGGTTGGCGCCGATGAACAACAGGCCGGCGAGCACCGCCGCCGTGCGCCAGTTGACCCGTTTCAGCCACCAGAACGCGGGCAGGGTGGCCAGGCTCATGGCGCCCAGTTCGGTGGAAAACAGGTCGCCGATCTGTGACGGGCTCAGTTGCCATTGCGTGGCCAGTTGCGCGGCGACGGCCGGCGCGGTCATGAGGATGGTCGGGGTGATCGCGGCAAACAGCACGATGGCCGCGAGCAGCGCCAATTGCGAGGAGGCGAACAGGTTGCCGCCGGACAGCGGCCGGGTCTGGGTAGTCATGGGCAAGCTCCGGGACAGTCGATCAGAACACATGGACCAGACGCAGCAAGGCGTCCGCACCGTGGTAGCCGTTATCGGTGGCGACGTTCTGCGAGAGGCTGAACATCAGTTGGTTCTGTTGGTCGAGCCAGTGGCCGACTTCGAAACCGACCTGGGTGTAGCGCTTGTGGGTGTCGTCGATGCGCTGGTCGTTGATCCGCAGTTCGCCGCCATCGGCATGGATCAGGCGCAGCGCGCCGTAGGTGGCGGGGGTGAAGTCGTAGGAGGCGAAGGCTTGCAGGCGGTAGAGCGGATCCTGTTTCAGCTCGGCGCCGAAATAGTCGTCGTTCTTGCCGTAGAGCTGGGCTTCGAGGTTGGCTTCCAGCACCCACTTTTCGCCGATGCCCTGGGTGTAGTTGTAAACGAAGGTGGTGCCCCAGCGGTTGGCGCCGGGCGAGACATCGGGGTTCTGCCCGTGGTACTCGCCCACCGGCAGGGTGACCAAGGTCAGCAGGCCGCTGTAGGTGCGCGAGGCCGGGTCATTGATGAAAAACAGCGTGCCGCCCACTTGCGGGTCGCCGAAACCGCTTTCACCGGTATGACCGCTGGCGCCGGGCAGGCGGGCGTCGATATCGGCGAAGGGCACGATGAACTGCGGTGTGCACAGGGTGCCGCAGAGGTCGGTGAAGAACACCTGACGATAAGCCACGGCGTTGACCTTCAGCTCGGCCTTGCCGGTGCTGTCGGCCGGGCCGTGGAAGTCATTGGCGCGGGTCGCCGGCAGGTACAGCACGCCCAGCGTGGTGCCCGAGGGCGCACCGAAAAAGTCCCGGGCGTTGAGGTCGGCGGCGCTGGCCTGAAGGCTCAACAGGCCGCCGGTGACAGCGGCGAGGGTGCGGTGAAGGTGGTTGCTCATGCTCTTTTCGTCTCTTCTTCGAGTTGTTGTGTGGCGAACGGCTCGCCGGTACCGGGCAGTGGCAAAAAAAAGGCAAAGGGATCCCGTCGCCGGTAAAACCGGCGAATCGGTCAGTGCGGGTCAGCGCTGGGGATCAGTCAGGCGGCGTGTGCAGCAGGTGGGCGATGCGGGTTTTGTCGTTGACCCCGAGCTTGCTGTAGATGGCGCGGATGTGATGGCGCACGGTGTTGGGCGACATGCCCAGGTCGCGGGCGATTTCCTTGTAGGTCTTGCCCTCGCCGAAGCCCAGGGCCACGGCGTTTTCCCGCGGGCTGAGCTGATCGAAGGCATTGCGCCCGCGCGCGGCCAGCAGAAACAGATCACCGACCGCCGAGGCTTCGACCTGCAAGCGCTTGCCGTCATAGCCGCGGGCGTCCATCGGCACCGGCAGCAAGGGGCCGGTCCAGTCCGGCCACTCGTTGAGCAGCAGGTCGACAAAGCCGCGTTCGGCGCAGTGCAAGGTGCCGCGCTGGTCGCACACGGCCAGCGCGAGGTTGCGCGAGGGCGTGAGCATTTCGCGTTTGGCGACCAGCGTGCGGATATGGTTGGCCGACACCGCCGCCACCAGGTGCAGCATGAGGTTGTCGAGGATTCGGCAGTCCTGTTCGGTGAAACGCGGCGCGCCAGGGGCGCGGTACAGGGCGAGATGGTCGCTGAGGTGGGTTTGCGGGTCGATGTAGACCACGCACAGCAGCTCGCCGATGCCGTAGGTCTCCCCGAGCCAGTTGAGCCCGGCGCCGTTGGCCGGGTCGCGCATGTCGACGATGACGGTTTGCCCCGGGCGTTCGTGGACGCGGTGGATGGTCACGTCGGTGTGGCGAATGGATTGCCAGTCCGGCAGGTAGCTGGGCGCCAGATTGTAGAGGTACGAGCTGTGCTCTTCCGGCATCCCGTCGATCAGCGCCGCGCGGCCCCACCAGGCGCTGGTGAAGGGCAGTACCTGGCTGATGCTCGCCAGGGCGGGCTGGTGGAAATGTTCGATGTCGTTGTTTTGCGCAAGGCGCTGCAGTTCAAGGGTCGTGGCGCTGAACGCCGCGAGAAGGCTGGCAAGGCTGTGTTCATGACCGCTCATGGGTTGGATACCTCTGTGCGACTTTTCTTATTGGTTTCGTCACGGGTTCAACAAGGACCGGAGCGTCGTGGCGACGTTGGCAGGGCCTGGGGGAGAGTGTCGGTGGATTGGGGCGGGATCACTATCCTACAGATGCAGGATGGAGGGGGAAGGTTGTTGGTCGGGGCGGGGATTGTTGTGGGGCGGAGGGCCTCATCGCTGCATGGGTATTCACACATCTCGTCGGCAATCGCAAACCGTCAGCCGCCTGCGATCCTGTGGGAGCGGATTCACCGGACGCCGGACCGCCGCGAAGGGCCGGCGTCCGGTGAATCCCCACATTTTGCGATGACCTGAAGCTCTGGGCTTGCCGTCGAGATATGCAGATACCGATGCAGCGATGAGGCCCTTCAGCCCATCACCAACGCTGAATCACAACACCGAAAGCGGATAACTCACAATCACCCGATGCTCATCGAACTCATTGCTGCTGAAGTCCCGGCGCAAGGTCGAGCTGCGCCATTTGATGGTCAGGTCGCGCAGGGACCCGCTCTGGAGGGTGTAGGCCAGCTCGGTTTCCCGGCCCCATTCCTTGCCGTCGCGCACCGCGCCGATGTGCACGTTGTCGCCGCTGATGTAGCGGGTCATCAGTTGCAGCCCCGGCAAGCCTTCGGCAGCGAAGTCGTGGTCGTAGCGCAGCTGCCAAGAGCGCTCGCGGGCGTTGTCGTAGCTGGAGTTGAAGCTGTCGTTGGCCAGGCTGGTGCCCGCCGTGCCGTTGACCCGCATCCAGCCGGTATCGCCGCTGACCCGTTGCAGGCCGACATAAAAGGTGTGCGCGCCGGTCCGTGCCGACAACATGAGCGAGCCGGTGCGGTTGTCCATGTCGCCGGCCAGTGAGCGACCGCTGTCCTTGCCGACGAACCAGCCGAGGTTGGCGCCCAGGGTCCAGTTGCCCACGGCCTGGCGGTAAATCAGGTTGTAGTACTGCTGGCGGTAGATGTCTTCAAGGTCCGAGTGCCAGACCCCGACCTGGGTCGCCTTGTCGTTGAACAGGTATTCCGCACCGACAATGTCCAGCTGGTCCGAGGTCGCGCCCGGCCGGCCGCCCATGAACATGTCGTCCATGCTCGCGTCGTTGCGCGGGCTGTTGCCGCGGAAACGCGCGCCGTACAGCGTCAGGTCGGTGATCTCGCGGGAGGTGATCTGCGCGCCCTGGAAGGTCTGCGGCAGCGAGCGGCCGTCGTCGGAGCGCAGCACCGGCAGCATCGGCGACCATTCGCCGACCTTCAGTTCAGTCGCGGAAACCTTGGCCTTGAGCGCCACGCCCAGGCGGCCGAAGTCATCGGCCGGGCGGCCATCGTCATGCACTGGCAGCAATTGCGTATTGGCCGTGCCGCGGCCGCCGTCCAGCTTGACCGAATACAGCCCCAGCACGTCCACGCCGAAGCCGACGGTGCCCTGGGTGAAGCCGGACTTGGCGTCGAGGATGAAGCTCTGGGTCCATTCCTCGGCCTTGCCTTGCGGGAACGCCGGGTCGACGAAGTTACGGTTGATGTAGAAGTTGCGCAGGGTGAGGCCGGCCTTGGCGTCTTCGACGAAGCCCTGGGCCTGGACGGCGCCGGTAGTCAGCAGCAGGCAGGCGCAGGCAGCCGGCACGCGGCGAGGGGTGCAAAGGATATTCATTGTTGTTGTTCCTTTTTTGCGGGCGAGTGAAACCACGCAGCCGGCCCGGGCTGCGTGGGGTAACGAGGGAAAATCAGGTCAGGCGAACAGTGCGACGATGGCCGGCACGCTGAGCACGGCGGTGTAGTAGCCCATGAACTGCACACCGATGTTGAAGCCGATAAAGCGGTAGAGGAATCCGCCCAGCAGGCCGATGGTGAGGATCACCAGCAAGCCGAGCAGGCCGCCTTCCCACAAGCCGATCACCAGGATCAGGCCGACGAAGGTGGCGATCACCGCCTCGTGGCTGATGCGCCGCGACACGAACGAGGCGGCGCGGTGGGCGAAGTTCATCGAGAACGGGTAGGCGATGAGGATGGCGATGACCACCGCAAGCATGCCGAAGGCGAGGAATTCGCCCGCGCTGAGCAGGTTGTGCAGGTTGTTCACCTGGCCGGTGGCGGTGTCCACGGTGAACCGCGGTGGTGCGTTGAACAGCGGCGCCGCAGGGCCGGCGGCCACCGGGCTCAGCGGTAGACCGAAGGCGATCAGCGGGATCAGCGCCTCGGCGATGTAGGTGGATTCGGTGACGCCGTTGCGCACGGTGATTACCGAGGTCAGGCGGTGATAGGCGTGCTTGATGCGCGCACCGACCACTTCACCGAGGATCACCGTCATCGCTACCGGGCTGAACACGAAGGTGGCGCTCGACACGGTGGCGGTGGCCAGGGTCCAGCCGGCCTGACGGCGGTCGAGGACTTTCAGCGGGTTGGGGAACCAGCCGCCCCAGCCTTTCACGTCCGGCGACAGCGAAAAAGTCCGTGGTTCGTTGCGCTTCATCCGCGCCCGTTCCGCCGGGGCGAGCATGGCGAACAGCGCCGCAATCAACGGGCCGATGGCGATGCCGAGGAAGTAGCTGACGCTGAGTTTGACCCCGTGCTGACCGGTGAGGGTCTGCAGGGCGATGATCACCAGCACGAACGGTAGCAGCGCCAGCACCGAGGCCCAGCGGCCCGCCGAGAAGTAGGCAATGGTGGTGGCGGCAGCGAGGAACACCCAGGGCGCGGCCTGTTTGATCGCGCTGCCGAACGGCGCCAGCAGCACGGCGAACAGCACCGCCAACGGCACCGCGACCAGTGCGGCGATCACCGCGCCGGAAATCATCTTGCGCAGGGCAATGTGCGGCACACCCAGGTTGCGCAGGAAATTCGCCTCGCGCATCAGCGGCGTGGCCATGGTGTCGCCAGGAATCCCCAGCAACGCCGTCGGCACCGCGTGGGTCATGTGCTTGGCCACCGCGCCGGCAAGGAAGAAGGTGAACACCCCGGCGGCGGGCACGCCCAGCAGCACTACAAGCAAGGTCAGCGGTGCCAGAGTGGTGGTTTCGTCGCTGCCGGAAATCAGGCCGATGGCGGAGAACACCACGGCGCCAATCACGCCCATCAGGGCGGCAATCAGGATCTGGTCGAACAGGGCGTCCATCAGGCGACACCTCCCTTCAGGGTCGCGCCGTGCGGGCGCGATTGGGGTTGCTGCGGCGCAGGGGTTTCGGCGTCTGCGAAGAGGCGATCCAGGCCCAGTTCACGCAACTCGGCGAGCACTTCCGGGGGCAGGTCGGACATCTGGCCGAGGCCGCCGTATTCGGCGCGCAGTTCTTCGATGACCTGCAGGCGCCACGCCGGGTCGGTGACGTGTTCCACCACATTGCGTTTGGGCTTGAACAGGCAGGCGCTGACGGCGCCGCCGACGAGCGAGCCGAGGATGCCCAGCAACATGGCGTAGGCGCGGGCCATCTGGTCGGACTCGACCCAGCCGGTCAGCAGGTGCTCAGCCAGAAAGAACGCACCCAGGCTGCACGCGGCGCCGACGGCGATGGACGCCATCAGGTGGCGGCTGTCGACGGTGTCGCCCCAGACTTCATAGAGGTTGTCGTCAGCCATGGTTGGCCTCCGGGCGGAGGCGGTGCAGGCGGCATTCAGGTTTCATTGGAATTCTCCTGCCCTTGCGGGCTTGTTGTTTTTGTTCGGGAGCAACGTCGGTTCAGGGCTGGCGAGCGCTCCTCGCAGCCAGGGCCAGGCCGACACGGGAGCGCGACGGCTGGCCCAGTTCGGCGCTGATCCGCGCGCCAACCCGGGCCACGGCATCCAGGTCGATGCCGGTTTCAAAGCCCATGCCGTGCAGCAGGTACAGCACGTCTTCGGTGGCCACGTTGCCGCTGGCGCCGGGTGAGTAGGGGCAACCGCCAAGGCCTGCCACCGAGCTGTCGAAGGTGCGCATGCCCAGGCTCAATGCCGTGTGGATATTGGCGATGGCCATGCCATAGGTGTCATGGAAATGGCCGGCCAGCGCGGTTATCGGCAGCGCCTGGGCGCAGTGTTCGATCAGTCGCGCCGTCTCGTCCGGCCGGCCCGCACCGATGGTGTCGCCCAGGCTGATTTCATGGCAGCCCATCTGGTACAGGCGGCTGGCGACCCGCACCACGGCATCCGTGGCGACCGGGCCGCTGAACGGGCAGCCGAGCACGCAGGATACATAGCCGCGCACGTGCACGCCCGCTTCACGCGCGGTGTGCAGCACCGGCGCGAAGCGTTCGAAACTCTCGTCGATGGAGCAATTGATGTTGCTGCGCGAGAACGCCTCGGAGGCGGCGGCGAACACCGCCACCTCGCGACAGCCCGCCCGCAGCGCGGCTTCCAGGCCCTGGAGGTTAGGCACCAGGGCGGAATAGGTGACGCCATCGTCGCTCGGCAACTGCCGGAACAGTTCCTCGGCGCCGGCCATTTGCGGCACCCAGCGCGGCGACACGAAGGCGCCGCCCTCGATGTGCCGCAGGCCGGTGGTCGCCAGCTCGCGGATCAGGCTCAGGCGAGCCGCCACCGACAGGTGCCGGGGCTCGTTCTGCAGACCGTCGCGGGCCGCCATTTCGACGATTTTCACCTTCTCGGACGCGGCCATGATCACTCGCCGCGCTTTTCTTTTAGCAGCTCGACGGCGCGGTCGGTGCGCACGTCATGGGCCTGCACCAGGCGTTGCGCGACCCAGTCCACTTCGTCACCGCGCGCGCCGGCCACCAGGGCGATATTGCGCGCGTGCAGCGCCATGTGGCCGCGCTGGATGCCTTCGGTCGCCAGGGCGCGCATGGCCCCGAGGTTCTGCGCCAGGCCCACGGCCACGGCAATTTCCGCCAGTTCCTGGGCGGTCTTGACGCCGAGGATGCGCAGCGACAGTTGGGCCAGCGGGTGAGTCTTGGTGGCGCCGCCGACCAGACCCACCGGCATCGGCATTTCCAGGGTGCCGACCAGATGGCCGTTGCCGTCTTTTTCCCAGGTGGTCAGCGAACCGTAATGGCCGCTGCGGCAGGCGTAGGCGTGGGCGCCGGCTTCCACGGCGCGCCAGTCGTTGCCGGTGGCGACGATCAGCGGGTCGATGCCGTTCATGATCCCTTTGTTGTGGGTGGCGGCGCGGTAGGGGTCGATGGCGGCGAAGGAGTAGGCGTCGAGGATACCTTCGATCACCTCTTCACCGCTAAACGCGGCGGATTTCAACTGCTCCGGGGTAATCCGCACCTGGGCACGGGCCAGACGCAGGTCGGCGAGGTTGGAGAGGATGCGCAGGCGTACCTTGCCGCCGGTGATCTCTTCCATCAGCGGCGCCACGGCTTCGGCCATGGTGTTGACCGTGTTGGCGCCCATTGCGTCGCGCACGTCGACGATCAGGTGGGCCACCAGCATCGGGCCGCGCGGGGTGTCGGCGAAAGTGTGCACTTCAATATCGCGGCAGCCGCCACCGAGCTTGTTCAGCACCTGATCCTTGCGGTTGGCCAGTTCGATGATTTCGTCTTTGCGGCGCAGCAGGCTAAGGCGCGCATTGAGCGGGTCCTGCACGCCGACAATCTGCACCTGGGCGCGCATCAGCGGGGCGCTGCTGGAGGTGATGAAGCCGCCGTTGGCTCGGGCCAGCTTGGCCATGTACGACGCGGCGGCGACGATCGAGGGTTCTTCCACCACCAGCGGCACCAGTACGTCGCGGCCGTTGAGCTGAAAATTGCTGGCCACGGCATAGGGCAGTTCGAATTTGCCGATGACGTTTTCAATCATGCCGTTGGCGATATCCATCGGCAGGGCGCCGGTTTCGGCGAGCAGGCGCACGTCGTCGCTGCTCAGGTTCAACAGTTTGCCGATATGGTCCAGGCGGGCTTCAGGGGACAGGTTGCGGAAATCGGGCAGGCGCGAGTCGAGGCTCATGGGGGCTCCGTTGGAGTCATTGTTGTTGGGGCGGCGGCTTGAGCGCGTCGCCGGCGTGGTGCTAAATGTGCAGCCACTGTGCCCTTGAATAAAGGTACAGTTTCACCCAACAGTACCCAGACTGTACCCAAGACAGGAGCGCGACGATGGCCCGTATCACCCTTGCCCAGCAGGTCGCCGACGCGGTGGAACAGCAGATCCGCGCCGGCGTGCTCAAGGCCGGCGAGCGTTTGCCGTCGCTGCGCGAGTACATGCGCCTGCACGGGCATTCGAAAAACACGGTGATCACTGCCTACGAAATTCTTGCCTCCAAGGGCCTGGTGGAAGCGCGCCACGGCCAGGGCTTTTTTGTCGGCGCCTTGCTCCAGACGGCGGAAGTGGATGAAACCCCGCCCTACACCCGGGCCATGGACACCATCTGGATGATGCGCCAGCAGTTCGTCCGCGAGCCTGGCCTGGCACCGCTGGGCGAAGGCTTTGCGCCGGTGTCGTGGCTGCAGGACATGCGCCTCGACAAATTCACCCGGCAAGTGATGCGCAGCGGCGCCGGCAACCTGTTCCGCTACGGCAACCGCCTGGGCAACCCGGCGCTGCGCCAGAGCCTGGTGCGCAAGCTGGCCAGCTACGCGATCAGTGCCACGCCGCGGCAGATCGTCACCACCCATGGCGCCAACCACGCGCTGGATTTGATCATCCGCCGCTTCGTCGTCCCCGGTGACGCGGTGCTGGTGGAAAACCCCGGTTACTACCCACTGTTCGGCAAGCTGCAATTGCAGGGTGCGCGCCTGCTCAGCGTGCCGCGCCTGGCTGACGGCCCGGACATGGTCGCCCTCGAAGCGCTTTTGCGCAGCGAGCGGCCCAGGCTGTTCTTCATCCAGTCCATCAGCCACAACCCCACCGGCTCCGATATCTCACCGGCCAAGGCCCACCAGTTGCTGCAACTGGCCGAGCGCCACGACCTGATCCTGGTGGAAGACGACGCCCTGGCCGACTTCAAGCCCAGCTCCGCGCTCAAGGTCGCGGCGCTCGATCAACTGCGCCGCTCGCTGTATATCGGCAGCTTCTCCAAATCGGTGTCGGCGGCGCTGCGGGTCGGCTACATCGCCGGCAGCAAGGACATGATCGATGAGCTGGCCGACCTGAAAATGATGCTGCACACCAGTTGCTCCGAACTCTGCGAGCGCACCGTGGACGTGATTCTCGGCGAGGGGCATTTCCTGCGGCACCTGATGCGCCTGCAGGACCGGGCCCGCGAAGCGACGTTCCGTGGCCTGGAGGTGCTCGATGAGCTGGGCGCCGAGGTGTTCTGCCGGCCCGAGCAGAGCTTGTATCTGTGGGCGCGTTTTCCGGGGATCGACGACACGGCGTCGTTCACCCGCGAGGTGCAAGGCAAGGGCGTGATGCTCGCGCCGGGGGCGATCTTCCAGACCAACCAGAAAGGCGTGACGCCGTGGACGCGGTTGAATGTGGCGTATCTGCAAGATCCGGTGTTTGCCGACTGCATTCGCCGTGGGATCGACGCCGCCAGGAATTAAGGGAGTTGCGCCGCGCTTGGGCGAATCGCTAAGATTGCGAATCGTTATCATCTACTCAGGCATTCTGTCCCATGGGCACCCACAACTCATTCGAGCAGGATGTCGAAGTCCTTTATCTGCAGCATCACAGTTGGCTCAAAGGCTGGTTGCAGCGGCGCCTCGGCGAGGCGGCGGATGCCGATGACCTGGCTCACGACACCTTCGTGCGCATCATCCGCGCCCGCAGCCCGGTCAATGAGCTCAAGCAGCCCCTGGCGTACCTCGCCACCATCGCCAACAGCCTGCTGATCAACCGCTGGCGCCGCCTCGCGGTGGAGCGGGCCTACGCCGAGGCCCTGGCCGCGCAGCCGGAGCACGTCGAGCTGTCTGCCGAGGCGCGTTACCTGCTGATCGAAACCCTGACCGAAATCGACGCGCTGCTTCACGGGCTGTCGCCGCGGGTGCGGGAGATCTTCTTGCTCTCGCAGCTCGATGGCCTGACCTACAAACAGATCGCCGTCCAGTTGGGCTTGAGCGTCAATCAGGTGCAGAAGGCCATGCTCAAGGCCTTCAGCCGCTGCTACGCCAGCCTGTTCGAGTGATCGCCATGTCCTCCGCCAAACACGCCGAACCCCCGATCAGCGCCCGCGTCCGCGACCAGGCGCTGGCCTGGCTGAGCCTGACGCAGTCCGGCGAGATCAGCGAGGCCGAGTTGCAGCAATTGCAGCGCTGGCGCCAGAGCGACAGCGAGCACGAGCGCGCCTGGCAACGCATGGCCCGGCTGCCGGGAATGCTGCACAACCACGCGCAGGTGCTGGACAACCCGGTGGCCCGCAGCGCCTTGCAGCACACCCGTTACGTCAGCGGCGACCGCCGCCAGGTGTTGAAACTGCTGTTCGGCGTCGGCGTGCTCGGCGCCGCGGCCTGGCACGGCAAGGACAGTCATTGGGTCCAGAGTGAACTGGCCGACCTCAGCACCGCCACCGGTGAACGCCTGTACCAGACCCTGGCGGACGGCACCCAGGTGTGGCTAAACACCGGCAGCGCGGTGGACATCCGCTTCAGTGCCAATGAGCGGCTGATCGTGCTGCGCTTTGGCGAAGTGGACATCCTCACCGGCAACGATCCTGCGCACCGGCCACTTCGGGTGCAGACCCACGACGCGCTGTTGCAGCCGCTGGGCACGCGTTTCTGCGTGCGCTGCGACGAGGCCGGCAGCGGCACGCGGCTGTCGGTGAGCAGCGGGCGGGTGGCGGTGTCGGTGCCGGGCCGCCCGGCACAGCAGGTGGTCGAGGCGGGGACCCAGGCGTTTATCGACGCCCGGGGCGTGTCACGGGTGCGCCCGGCGAATCCCGGCAGCACCGCGTGGATCGACGGCTTCATCGTTGCCGAGCGCATGCGCCTGGGGGATTTCGTCGCGCAACTGGCGCGTTATCGCCGCGGCATTTTGCGCTGCGACCCGGCGGTGGCCGACCTGCAACTGACTGGCTCCTACCCGCTGGACGACCCCGAACGGATCTTCTCGCTGCTCCAGGACAGCCTGCCGGTGAGCGTCCAGCGCCGTACCCGCTACTGGGTCACGGTGACGCCGCGCCGGGTCGGATAATTATTTTTTCGCCTGGCCGGCAGATTTTTCACGCTCGATTGGCTTAGGGGTAATCCCGCTGCTGACGCGGCCCCTTGACCCTCTCGGAAGTTGCTCATGACGTATCGCCTCCACCCACTGGCCCGTGCCATTCACGACACGCGCGCCTCGGCCTTGCACCTCACCCTCGCGGGCAGCCTGCTGCTCGGCTTCAACCTGACTGCGCAGGCCGAGAGCACGGTGCAGGCGGCCAGCGCGGTGCGCGCGTTCAGCGTAGCCGCCGGGCCGCTGGACCAGGCGCTCAGCCAGTTTGGCCGGCAGGCGGCGATCCCGCTGTCCACCGACGCGCGACTGACCACCGGCAAGACCAGCGCCGGCCTGCAAGGCCAGTACAGCGTGGAACAGGGTTTCGTGCGGATCCTCGCCGGCACCGGCCTGAGCGTGGTGAAAAACGCCCAGAGCAACTACTTGCTGGTGCCCGTCGCCGACAAAAGCGACGCCCTGCAACTGGCGCCCACCAGCATCAACGGCGAGAACCTCGGGGTTAACACCGAATACACCCGTTCCTACACCACCGGCGCGGTGACCATCGGCAAGAGCGAGCGCAGCCTCAAGGAAATCCCGCAGACGGTGACGGTGCTCACCGCCCAGCGCCTCAAGGACCAGAACATCACCACCCTCAACGACGTCTACAACAACGTCCAGGGTGTGGTCGCCTACGGCGCGCTGAACGGCGACAACCAGCCCTATGCCCGCGGCTTCGAAATCGACAACTTCCAGATCAACAGCATCCCGATTCCTGCGGGCACCAGCACCGGCATCACCTCGCTGAACTGGACGGACCTGATCGCCTACGAGCGGGTAGAAGTGCTCAAGGGCTCGGCTGGCCTGTTCCAGGGTGCGGGCTCGCCCGGTGGCGCGATCAATCTGGTGCGCAAGCGCGCCGGCGCCGACTTCCAGTTCAACACCACGACCCAGGCCGGCACCTGGGACAACTACCGCCAGGAAGTGGACGTGCAGGGCGCGCTGAACGACGCCAGGACCGTGCGCGGACGTCTGGCCACCGCCTATGGCTCGCGCCACTACTTCTACGACGAAGGCAAGAGCGAGCGTGCCTCCACCTACGGCGTGCTCGAGTTCGACCTGACGCCGGACACGCTGCTCAGCGTCGGCTTCAACTACCAGAACGCCAATAACCACGCGACCATGGACTGGGGCCTGCCGAGCTACAGCAACGGCTCGAAGATCGACTTCAAACGCTCCACCAACCTCAGCTCGCCGTCGGACTACAACGATGTCGAATCGACGCAGTTCTTCGTCGAAGCCAGGCATCAGCTCAATGACGACTGGAAAATCACCCTCGCCAGCAACTACACCCGGCTCAACCTGGATGCGCTGTACAGCAACACCGGCGGCCTGATCGACCCGGCGGACAATTCCGGCGCCTACAACTGGGCCGAAGGGCGGGGCGAGAACAACTACCAGTACAACACCGACCTGTTCGTCACCGGCAACTTCGACCTGCTGGGCCGGCGCAGCGAAGTCATCCTCGGCGGCAACATCTCCCACAGCAAACGGGTGGCGGGGCGCTATGACGTGACCTGGTACGACGGCGCCTACGACTTCATTCCCGACATCACCCAGTTCCACCCGCCGAAGTACGACACCACCGACAAATACCGCACCACCACCGCGACCCTCGACCAGCAGGGCGTGTATGGCTCGTTGCGGGTCAACGTCATCGATCCGCTGGACGTCATCGTCGGCGCCCGCGCCAGTTGGTGGGACTACGCCCAGGACCAGCTCAACGAACTCAATGGCCGCCACACCCTCACCGGCCAGCAGACCAACGCCAAGGTGGTGCCGTTCTATGGCCTGGTCTACGCGCTGACGCCGGAATGGTCGGCGTACACCAGCTACTCGGAAATCTTCACTCCGCAGCTCAGCTACGAAACGGCGGCCGGCAACCCGCTGCCGCCGCGTTCCGGCGAGAGCTACGAGCTGGGCCTCAAGGGCGAGCTGTATGACGGCGCGCTGAACACCGCCTTTGCCATCTTCCGCACCAACTACTCCGGCCGCGCCCAGACCGACCAGAGCCAGCCGGCCACCTGCCGCTGCTACATCGCGGGCGGCAAGGTGCGCTCGGAAGGCTTCGAGGCGGAAGTGTCGGGCAAGGTCCTGCCCGGCCTGGAACTGAGCGCCGGCTACACCTACAACCGCAGCCAATACGTGCGCAACCCCGACAACGTCGCCCTGGAAGGCACCTCGTTCCTGACCTCGATGCCGGAACACATGCTGCGCCTGTGGGCCAATTACCAGTTGCCGGGCGAGTTCTCCAAGTGGCAGATCGGTGCGGGCGGCAATATCCAGAGTGGCGTCTATGGCCGCTACATCGACAGCACCCCCGGCAAGGGCGTGAAAAACGAAACCGGCGGCTACGCCGTCTACAACGCCCGGGTCGGCTATGACCTGAGCCAGAACGTCAACCTGTCGCTGAACCTGGAAAACCTCTTCGACCGTACCTACTACTCGCAGACCGGCACCGTCGAAAACAGCACCTACTTCGGCAACCCGCGCAACCTGATGTTCACCGTGCGCACGCGCTTCTGAGGCAAGGGCGGTGCCGGCGTCTACACCGGCACCGCAGTCGAGTATTTGACTCGCGACAGGGCGAACTGCGAGCTGGCGGTCGCCACCGACGGGTGGCGCAGCAGCGTGCGCATGAGAAAGGCTTCGTAGTCGCGGATATCCGCCGCGACGATGCGCAACAGGTAGTCCCACTCGCCGGACACGGTGTAGCACTCGAGGATGTTGTCCTGCAGCGCGACGAAGCGCTCGAAGGCTTCGGCGTCCTGCTCGCCGTGGCTTTTCAGGCGCAGCGAGCACATCACATCGACATCCCGGTTTACCGCGCGGCGGTCCACCAGGCGCACCGTGCCCTGGAGGATGCCGCGCTCCTCCAGCGAGCGCACCCGCCGCCAGCACGAGGCCGGCGAACTGTCCACGGCTTCGGCCAGCGCCGTGCCGTTGAGGCTGGCATCCGTCTGCAGGGCGCGGAGGATGCGGCGGTCGAGGGAATCCAGTTGATTCGAATTTTCCATGAAATGGTGCCTGATGAAATCCGGGTTTCAGAGTATGCCCTGATGCCTTGGAACTTGATCAGACCTTTTCTGCGCCGAGTGTCACACTGAGCGCCTTCCAACCGCTCTGGCACAGGCCCCTCCATGATCCGAACCCTTCCCCGTGCCGCTGGCATCGCCATGCTGTCGGGCGTCATCGCGGCTGGCCACCTGGGCAAAGTGTCGCCAGCGATCACCGCGTTGCAGGATGAACTGCAGTTATCACTGGTAGCGGCGGGCTTTCTGCTGTCGCTGATGCAGGGCGCGGGCATGCTTTTGGGCTTGCTGATGGGCTTCTATTGCGACCGGCTCGGCGCGCGCAACAGCATCGTCCTTGGCCAGGCGCTGCTGACCGCGGCCAGCCTGGCCGGGGCCACGGCCCACAACGCCGAAACGCTGCTGGCGTTGCGCGCGGTGGAGAGCCTTGGCCTGTTGATGGTGACGCTGCCGACCCCCGGTTTGCTGCGGCGGGTGGTGCCCGAGGACCGGTTGTCTTTCAGCATGGGGTTGTGGGGTTGCTACGTGGCGCTCGGCACTGCTGCGGCGTTTCTCGGTGGGCCGCTGGCGATCGAATGGTTTGGCTGGCGCCTGTGGTGGACCCTGCCGGCGCTGGGCTCGGCGCTGATGATCCTCGGCGTGCTGCGCTGGGTTCCTGCGGACCCGGCGCGGCCTGAACGGTCGGGTGACGGATTGCGGCAGACCTTGCGGCAACTGCTTCAGGGGCGGGATGCCTGGCTGGTGGGGATCGGCTTTGCCCTGTACGCGGGGCAATGGCTGGCGGTGATTGGATTTTTGCCGACCATCTTCGCCGGCATGGGCGCCGGTCCGGTGCTCATCGGCGTGCTTTGCGCCAGTGCGGCGCTGGCCAATATCGTCGGCAGTCTTTCGGCGGCGGTGCTGTTGCACCGGGGTGTCGGGGTGAGCCTGTTGTTGCGGGTGGGGTATCTCGGCATGACGGTCATGAGCGTCATTGCTTTTTCGTCGTGGAGCAGCGGGTTGCCGGTGATGCAGTTTGTGGCCTTGCTGATGTTCTCGGCGTTGGGCGGGTTGATTCCTGGCAGTTTGTTTCTGCTGGCGGTCAAAGCCGCGCCGACCCCGCAGCGGATTGCGTCGACGGTTGGGCGGGTGCAGCAATTGACGTCCATGGGGATGTTTTCGTTGCCGCCGTTGTTGGCGAAGATGACCGCGTTTGCGGGCGGGTGGCAGTGGACGTGGGTGTTTAGTGGGGTGGCTTCGGTGGTGGCGGTTTTGGTGTTGGCGTTGCGGGAGGGGGAGTGAGGGCTGCGAGGTGCATGGCGATGGTTTTCTAGCGCCCTCAAGATCGAGCGCCGCGTGAGCGGCGCCCGATCTTGAGGGCGCTGAAGATCCACCGACATGCACCTGGCAGCCCTGACACGCTCCCCCGTCAGGTGCTTTGCCGTCGCCCCTGCTCAATAACCGTGTTCAGCATCGACATCACCAGCGCCTGGCTCATTTCCAGCGACTGCTGGGTGGCCCAGGCCAGATCACTGAATTGCTGGTCGACCAGTTCGCTGAGCTGGAGATTGGTTTCGGCGGCCGAGGTCAGTGATGCCGAGAGATGTGTGAGCGCATCGCGGAATTCGGCGCCTGCGCAGACGGCGAAGAGGGGTGGGTGGCCGGCGGAGGAGCCGAAAGGGGTATGGCTGGTGTAGAGGGAGGAGGTTTGAGGCGGATCGGGAACAAGCTTTTTCATCAGTGAATCCTTGGTCAGTTGAAAGGAGTCACCACGAGCGCGCTGTCAAACGAGAGGGTGGCAACTGTGCGCGGGTTGACAGACCAGGGACCAAGGACCCGGCGCGCCCGAAGGCGCCCACACGCACAGCCGCCATAAAGGACAACCAGCGTCTTGGATCGGTCCAGCCTGTCAAAGCCGGTCGTTGATGTGCAACGACGGGCGAAGACTAGGCAGCGTTTCCCAAGAGCGCAACGGCTAATACGGCGCGGGAGTATGCTTGGGAAATTGCCTACAAGAAAGACGGAAATAGCCGGGATTTCGTTGCTATATGCGACACCTTTTGGGTGGGCGGGGTGTAGGTCGGTGGGTTTTTTGTGTTGATGAGATCGAGCGCCGCCTGGGCGGCGCATCGCGAGCAAGCTCGCTCCTACGGACGTATCGCATGACAGACAGGAGCACGCCGGAATAACTGTAGGAGCGAGCTCGCTCGCGATGCGTCGCGCTAGCGGCGCTCGATCTCAAGAACACTAGACCTCTGAAGCCATGCACTACCCCGGCAACTGCAACCTAACCCCAAACCCACCCGCATCCCGAGTGAAAAACTGCAACCGTCCCCCCAACTGCTCCACCACCAACGCCACGATCGCCAGCCCCAGCCCGGCGCCCCCCGGGTTGTTGGCGCTGTAGAAACGGTCGCTCAGGCGTTGCAATTGCTCCGGCTCCACGCCCGGCCCCTGGTCCAGAACCTGCAAAACCAGCCAGCGCTCCTGCCGTTCCAACGCCAGGCTGATTTCGCTGCCCGGCGGGCTGAAGTGCAGGGCGTTGCCCACCAGGTTCTGCAGCATCACGGTGATCGCCGCAGGGTCGGCGTAAACCTGGCACGGTCCCTGATCCTCCAGCACCAGCTCCACCCGGCGACGCAACGCCAAAGGTGTCAGCTCCGCCAGTTCCTCCCGCACCAGCGCGTCCAGTTGCACCGCCCGGCGGTTCTGCGACAGCGGCTCCAGCCGGGCCATGGTCAGCAGTTGCCCGGCCAGCCGGGTGGTGCGGGCCACGCCTTGTTCGAGCCAGTTCAGGGCTTCGTCGCGCTCGGCCGCGCTGCCGGCACCGCGGGCGTTGCTGGCATGAATGGCCAGCACGGCCAGCGGCGTGCGCAGTTCGTGGGCGGCATCGGCGATAAAGCGGCGCTCTCGCTCCAGCAGCGCGGTGAGCTGTTGCAACTGATGGTTGAGGGCATTGGCCATGGGCGTCAGTTCTGCTGGCAGCCGGTCGATGGCCAGGGGGTCGGTGCTGTCAATGGGCCGCGCCCGCAGTTGCCGGGCCAACCGTTGCAGCGGCTGCAGGCCCCAGCCGAGCACCAGCCAGATCAACACCGCCAGCAGCGGAATGCCGATCAGCGCCGGGGTCAGGGCCTGGTCGGCGATGCGCTGGATCAGGTCTGGCGCAGGTCGTCCCGCTCGCCAACCCAGATCAGCAGGCCACGCTCCTTATCCACCAGCAACACGCCGCACCAGTCCTGGCCCTGGTAGAGCAGGTCGTGGATGCCGGGGGCGGGCGGGGCGTCAGGGGCGGGGCGTCGGAGGAGCGCATCAGCAACCGGCCGTCGTCGCGCCAGACCTGGAACGCCAGGTTGATTTCGTAAGGGTGGCTGAGGATGCCGTCGGCGGTGAGGTCCATGGCCTGTTGCAGGGACTGGCGCACGCTTTGCCAGTCGCGCTCGGCGGGCATCTGCCGGAACAGGCCCTGGAAGACCCGCGCCGCCTGCACCAGTTGGGCGTCGTAGACGTTCTCGATTTCCCGGTGGTTGTCGCGCACGGCGGTGAGTACCAGGCCGAAGCTGCCGAGCAGCACCAGCAGCAGGGTCGGCAGCAGGATGCGGGTGCGGATGGCGGTGGTCATGGGCTTTCGATCAGGTAGCCGACGCCGCGCACGGTGCGGATCAGCCCGCTGTCGAGCTTGCGTCGCAAGTTGTGGATGAGCACTTCGAGGGTGTTGCCGGGGCCGGCTTCCTGCCAGCCGTACAGGGCGTCGGCCAGGCGTTCGCGGGTCAGCACGGTGCCGGGGCGGGCGAGCAATTGGTGCAGCAACTGGAATTCCATGGGGGTGAGGGTTACCGGCTGGTCGCGGTAGCGCACTTCATGGCGGGCCGGGGCGAGGCTGACGCCGGCTTGGCTCAGCACCGGGTTGGCGCGGCCCTGGCTGCGCCGCAGCAGGGCGCGAATGCGCGCCTTGAGTTCGTCGACGTCGAACGGTTTGACCAGGTAATCGTCGGCGCCGGCGTCGAGGCCCTGGATGCGGTCGCTGGTGGCGTCGCGGGCGGTCAGCACCAGCACCGGCACCTGGCCGTCCGGGCGGGCGCGTACTTGGCGCAGCAGGCTGAGGCCGTCCCGCCGCGGCAGGCCGAGGTCGAGCAGGACCAGATCGAACGCCTCGTCGCGCAGGGCGCGCTCCGCGTCCAGGCCATCGGCCAGGCAGTCGAGGGTGTAGCCCTCGCCGCGCAGGGCCGCGCGGATGCCCTGGGCCAGGGCCTGATCGTCTTCCACCAGCAACACGCGCATGTTCAGGGCTCTCTCGTGAAAGGCGCCATCATGCCTTCTGTCCGGGAGTGTGTTACCCGATATCTGTAACAGCTCATGACTCGCTAAGCTTCCATTAAGCCTGACAAGGCATCGTCCGCAGCACCCTCAACCGATTGGAGTTTCTTGTCATGCGTACCCTGATGATGCTCGCCCTCCTGCTGGGTAGCAGCAGCGCCTTCGCCGCCACCCAGTGCACCACCGCCGACCGCAGCACCTGGCAGGACCCGGATGCCTTCCAGGCCCAGCTCAAGGAGCAGGGCTACAAGATCAACAAGTTCAAGGTCACCAAGGGCAACTGCTACGAGATCTACGGCTTCGACAAGGACGGTCGCAAGGTCGAGATCTACCACGACCCGGTCACCGGCAAGGCGGTCAAGACCGAGATCGAGGATTGAGCCCGACGGCCAGCGTCCGCCTCTGGGACCCGCTGCTGCGCCTGTGCCACCTGTCGTTCGCCACGGTGTTTGTCGCCAACTACTTCATCAATGAAGAAGGCGAGGACTGGCACCGATGGCTGGGCTACTACGCGGTCGGGTGCCTGGTGGTGCGGTTGATCTGGGGCTTCGTCGGCCCGCGCAGCGCCCGCTGGTCGGACTTCTGGCCGACCCCCGCGCGCCTGGCCGCCCATGGCCGGGCGTTGTTGCGCGGGCAGCCTTTCCATCGCCTCGGCCACTCGCCGATCGGTGCCCTGGTGATGCTGTTGATGCTGGCCTGCATCGGCGGCCTGGGCCTGAGCGGCTGGCTGATGGAAGAAGTGGACGCCCTGTGGGGCGCCGACTGGCCGATGGACCTGCACAGCTTCCTCGCCGACGCGTTGCTGGCGCTGGTTTGCGTGCATGTGCTGGCGGCCCTCGTCGAAAGCCTGCGAATGCGCGAGAACCTGCCGCTGTCGATGCTCACCGGACGCCGTCGGCGCTTGCCTGACGATCACTGATCACGAGAATTTTCCGATGCTCCTGCACCTGACCCTCCCGCGCTCGGGCTCAACCGGCGCGGACTGGCTGCGCCTGCTCGCACTGGCGACCCTGAGTTGCGCGTTGCTACTGGCCGATGACTTCATCCAGCAGCTTTTCACCGCCAATAACCGCGCCGAACTGGAGGCGGGCTGGGTCGCCGGGCTCTGGGTGTTCTGTCTGGCGCTGTGGTTGTGCAACCTGCGGACCGTGGTGGTGGCGATCCTCGCATCGTTCGCGGCCATGCAGGTGATGCAGCTGGCGAATATCAGCTTCTTCGGTGAGCCGCTCAGCGCCATCGATATTCGCGGCCTGCTGCGCGAGCCGGGCGAGGTGAGTGAGACTGCCCTGCACAGCGCGGCGGCGCACTGGCCGGCGCTGCTGAGTGTGGTGCTGCCTTACGCGGTGTTGATTGCGCTGCACTGGCGCTTGCCGGGACGGGTGGCGCTGCCGTCCAGCCGCTGGGCATTGGTGCTGATCGCCGTGGTGTTGCTGGCCAAGCCGTACCGCGCCACGTACCGCAATCTCGACTCGTTCACCCCGGGCCCGACCCGCAGCGGCCTGCACAACAGCCTCAACGCCTTTTCCGCCTGGGCCGTGCGCCTGGCCTTCAGCGCCGAAACCGTGCTGCCGCCAGCGCCCTTCGTGCCGTATCGGCTGAGCCCGCTGCCCAGCGGCGCGAAACATGTCTGGCTGGTGGTGGCCGATTCGCTGCGCAGCGAGCGCCTGGGTATCTACGGTTACCAGCGGGACACCACGCCACGGCTGCGCGAGTACCTGGCGCGACACCCTGAGGCGCTGGTGCGGCCTGGCGTATCCGCCGGCGTTGCGACCGATGTCAGCCTGCCGTACCTGCTCAACCCGATCCGCGAGCCGGGCCAGGATCACCTGCTGCGCAACGGCGAGATCAATCTGTTCCGCTTCGCCCGCCAAGCCGGCCTGCGCACCCACTGGATCTCGTCCCAGGAATCGCGGCTGCTGGCGCACCTGGGCAGCCGCCACCTCGACGTGTCGATCACCCGCGAAGACCACCCGCTGCGCTTTCTCCAGCGTCAGGACCACGCCGTGCTCGACCTGCTCGACCAGCAGGCGTGGGCGCCGCGTAACTTCGTCGTGCTCAACCTGCGCACCGCGCACCTGCCTTACGCCGCCAACTACCGCCACCTGCAGCAGGAGGCGCGCTGGCCGGATGCCGGTGCCGAGGGGCAGAACAATGCCTACGACAACTCCATCCACTACCTCGACACCTTGCTGGCCGGCGTGCTGGAGCGTTTCGACCGGCTCGAAGGCGAGCGCTATCTGGTGATTACCGGCGATCACGGCCAGCGCCTGGGAGAGGATGGCAAATGGGGGCACAACGATCTGGTGCCGGAGGTGAGCGATGTGCCGGTGATCGTCATCGCCCGCGACGCACCGGCCGCGCCGTTGGCGGCGTTGCAACCCGAGCGCTGGATCAGCCACTACGAGATCGGCAAGTGGCTGGCCGCGCGACTGGGCACCGGCATCGACAACCCCAACCTGCGCCCGAATGAGCACTTCGTGCATGGCAAGTTGTTGTTCAGCGACAACTACATCCAGCGGGTGTGCGAGACGCCCAAGGGATTGGTCCATCAGCCGCCGATGTTGCTCAGCCGGTTGTTGATCGAGGTGGGTAATGCGGGGTGTGGAGCCGGGGGCTGAGCTTGACGTGAGTCCTCACGCCCGCGTCAGCCGAATGATCTGCCGGGCGCACCAGGCGCCGGTCAGGATGACGCCGAACAGGCGCAGGGTCTGCATCGCCAGGACCATGCCGACGTCGGCGTGGGTTTCCACCGCGATAATGGCCATGGCGTCCAGTCCGCCGGGGCTGGTGGCCAGGTACATCGACAGGAAGTCGCTGCCCACCGCCTTGGCCAGCAGCCAGGCACCGCCGGCGCACAGCAGGATCAGCGCCACTGCGCCGGCGATCATGGTCGGCAGGCGCTTCCACACGTAGCGCACGGTCTGGCGGTCGAAGCGCAGGCCGATGTAGCAACCGATGGCGCCGTAGGCGAACGCCAGCACGCCGCTCGGCAGGGTGATGGTCAGCACACCGCCAAGCTGCAGCGCGGCGCCCAGCAGCAGCGGCATCAGCAACGCCCCCGCCGGCATCTTCGCGCCCACGGTCACCCCGAGCAGGATGACCGCCAGGCTGAGCAGCAGGTCACCCCACTGGGTGGCGTCGACCACTTCCGGTGCGCTGGCGGCGGCGCCGGCGACTTCGTCGGCACCGAGCAGATGGCTGACCACCGAGCCGATCATCACCACGCACACCACCCGCACGTATTGCATGGTCGCCACCACTCGGGCGTCGGCGCCGTTGTCCTCGGCCATCGACACCATCGCCGACGCCGCGCCCGGCGCGGTGCCCCAGGCTGCGGTACTACCGGGGATGCCGCCAAAGCGCACGGTGCCGAGCCCGACCAGTGCGCTGAGCGCCACTGTCAGGAAGGTCGCGAACAGCATGACCTGCCACGACTGGCCGAGGGCGGCCAGCACCGACCAGCTCACCGAATGGGCCACCAGCAGGCCGACGCAGCCTTGGCCGAAGCGAAACACCTGGCGGTGCAGTTGCAGGCGGGCACCAGAGACGGCGAAGACAATCGCCACCAGCATCGGGCCGAGAAACAGACCGGCCGGTACCGAGAGCGCGTGCAGCGACTGGCCGGCAGCGCCCGCGCAGATGACAAGCGCGAGCCATTGAAAGACAGGGAAGCGGGAAGGGCGAACAGCGAGAGGGGTTTGCAACGTCTGAATCCTCCGAGACAGAGGGGCCGCGCGAAGGAACGTGCGGCTGGCGGAGAAAATTATCGACGCCACGATTCATCAAGTCTATTTTCTACTTTTGATGAATCCATAACTGAAATTGATGAATCATGGACCTACGCGATCTTACGTACTTTGAAACCATCGCCGACTTGGGTCACTTGGGCCGGGCTGCGGAAAAGCTCAATCGCAGTCAGCCAGCGTTGACCAAGAGCATCCAGCGCCTCGAGGAATCCCTCGGCACCAAGCTGTTTCAGCGCGACGGCCGGCGAATCAAGCTGACGGACGTTGGTGAACTGCTGCTGGTCCGTGGCCGGGAACTGCAACGCAGCATTGCCGAGACCGAGCGCGAGGTGCGTGATTTCGCCAGTGGCCTGGTGGGCACTCTGCGCCTGGGCTGCGCTGCCAGCATGGCCGAGCACCTGCTGCCGCAACTCACGGCCTCGTTGCTCGAGCGTGCGCCGGAACTGACCCTGACCCTGTCCATCGCCCAGGACGATGTGCTCAAGGCGTCACTGCGGGCCGGGCAACTGGACGCAATCATCCGCCCGTTGATCGTCAACGATCCGGACTTCGAGACCTGGCCCATCCTCGAAGACGAGGCGGTGGTGGTGGCCAGCGTCGATCATCCGGTGTTCTCCGGCCCGATCACCCTCAAGGACCTGTGCCAGTACCGCTGGGTGCTTGCCGGGCCGACGGTGACCGCGCGGCGCTGGATCGACAACGCCTTCACCTCCAATCAGCTACCGCCGCCGGTGGTGCAGGTGGAGACCAACTCGATTTCCCTGATGCCGCGCCTGATCGCCCAGACCCGGCTGCTCAGCTTCGCCGCGCGGGAAACCCTGGAGCATGGCCACGGCACCGCCTGGCTGCGGGAAGTGCCGCTGGCGGAAACCACCATGCGCCGCACCGTGGCGGTCTCGGTGCGGGCCGGGGCTTACCTGCCGCCCGCCGCCGAAGCGATGGTGGCGCTGCTTCGGGACAACGGGCGCAGGTACTTTCGCGGGGAGTGAGCGGCCTCAGTATTTCCAGCTCACCGCCACTTCCACACTGCGCGGTTCACCCAGGTAGTACTGGGTGTTGCTCTGGTGGATGAAGCGGGCGTAGACCTCGTCGGTGAGGTTGCGCACCCGGGCGCTGAGTTGGGTGTGTTGGTCGAGGTCGTGGCTGACGAACAGGCCGTACACCGTATAGGACGGCACCCACATCGTGTTCGCGGTGTTGGCGTACACCGACGACACGTAGCGCGCATCCGCCCCGGTCTGCCAGCCCGGCGCGACGTCCCAGGTCAGCCACAGGTTGGCGACGCGGTCGGGAATGTTGACCGGGTTTTTGCCTTTGCGTGAATACAGCACGCCGCCGATGGTTTCGTTGAACTCGTCGTACTCGGCCCGCACCCAGGCGAAGTTGCCCGCCGCCAGCAGGGTCGGGGTGACCTTGAACGACGCCGCCAGTTCGATACCGGTGGAGGTCTGCTGACCCGCCTGGTCAGTGGTGTTGGGCACGCTGGACGAGGGCACCGAAATGTTCTTGCGCACGATGCGGTACGCCGCCGCCGTAGCGCTGCCGCGACCGTCGGCAAAGTCGAACTTGCTGCCTACTTCCACCTGCCGGCCAGTGCTCAGGTCGAGGTCGCCGACCTGGGCGATGGACGCGCCGGTCAGGCTGCCGCCCGGTGGCTCGGCGGAGGTGCTGTATTGGCTGTAGAGGCTGATGTCTTCGTTGATGTCGTAAACCAGGCCGAGGCGGCCGGTCACGGCATCCCAGCGGCGGTCGAGATTGGCCCGGGCCACATGGTCCACCACCTCGAAGTCGATATGGTCGTAGCGCAGCGCGGACACCAGCGACAGCCGCTCGGTCAGGCGCGTGCGGTTCTCGACGAAGGCTGACGAGGTGTCGGTCCAGGTGCTGCGGCCCTTGCTGCGCGGGGCGTCCATGCCGGGGATGTCGAGGAAGTGGTCGGGGGCGAAGTTGCCCGGCGTCACCGTATCGAAGGCGCCTTTGGACAGCGGGTAGTTGGTCTGCTGGTTGCGGTTGTAGTCCAGGCCGAAGGCCCAGTCGCTGGCCTGGCCGAACAGTTCGCTGGCGTGGGTCAATTCGATGCGGTCGCCGTTGACTTGCTGGTCGTGGCGCTGCCGGTAGCCGCCGGAACGCAGGACCTGGCGGTTGTCGTCGCTGTAGCGGTAGGTCTCCAGGTTGCGGTAATCACGCTGGCCGTTGTAGTGGTAGAAGGTGTTGCGCAACTGGGTGGCGTCGTTGAAGCGGTAGTCGGTGATCGAGCGCAGCCAGCGGGTGCGCTGCTCGTAGCGGCCGTCCTCGACGTTGTAGTTGGCGAAGCGCTCGTGTTTGTCGATATGCAACGTGCCGCCCAGTGGCCGCAGTACCGGCGCGCCCCAGTACGGGCTGTCTTCCTGTTCTTCCAGGTACTCGATCGCCAGGGTGTGGGAGAGCTGGTCGTTGATGTCGCTGAGCAGCGAGAAGGCCAGGTTGCCGGCCCCATTTTCCTGGCGGTCGATGTAGCCGTTGGTGGCGGTGCGGCTGTAGTCGAGGCGCGCGTAATGGTGCGGGCCGTCGCCGTCGTTCAGCGCCTTGTTCACGCCGATGGCGGTTTCCCAGGTGTCATAGCGGCCGTAGCTGACCCGGCCTTCGAAGCTGTCTTCATCGCGGCGGGCCAGGCGGGTGATGAAGTTCAGGCTGCCGCCCACCGCGCCGCTGCCGTTGAGGAAGGACGACGGGCCGCCCAGCAGCTCGACGCGGTCGTAGATCCAGGCGCCCACCGGCCTGCCGGCGGCGCCGTATTGCAGGTTGATGCCGTTGAACAACTGGCCGATCTGCGCGCCGTTGAAACCCCGATAGGACACGAATCCGCCCCAGCCAGGCGGCGCCGAGGCGTTGACGCCGGGCAGGGCGTTGGCCGCGTCCTGGAAGTTGCGTGCGCCGATGCGTTCCATGGTCTTGCGGTCGGCGACGCTGACCGAGGCGGGGTTTTCGCGGGCGCTCAGGTTCAGGCGCGAGCCGCTGGCAATGGGCGCATCCAGATCGAGGCGGGTGCCTTCGCGGGGTTCGTCGGCCGCGGCGGTGATGGTGCTGGCGGGCAGCGTCAGGCTGTCATCCTGCGCCCACGCGCAGGTTGCGCTGCTGATCAGCAGCGCCAAGGTGGTCAGGCGAAACATGGGGTGCTTCCTGGCTTGTCTTCGATAAGCCGCGACGGCCGGGCACAGGGAGGCCCGCCATATGCGGCGATGTCAGTGCGAAGGAAGCAGGGCGGGGGAGGCGCGGGGGTTTATCAGTGGCCAGCGATAGCGCGGCGAGCGCGAGATATCCAGCACCGGCAGCGGCCTGACCGCTTCGCCGGCGAGCAGCCCGAGCAAGCCGAAAAATGCGGCGAGGATGATGGCGCTGAACAGGCTGGTCACGGCACAGCCGGTGTCACCGGTCATGCTCATGGGCATGCCGCCGGCATCATCGAGGTTGGTGTGTACGCCGTGGTCATTGCTGACCGAGCAGAACGCACCATCGAGACCACTGAGCTGCAACCCGGCCATCTGCCCGTGGCCGATCGCGCACAGCACGGAGCTGAGCAGCACGCTGAAATACAGCGCCCAGGCGATAAGCGATTTGTGTGGGCGGGCCAGGGTCATTGCGGCAGGGGCGCTCGGGACTGAAAGTGAAGGGCGCGGCAATCATACCTATTTTGCAATGCCTGAACAGGGATCAGCGTACAAGACTCGCCTCCCGCCATTCCTTCGGTGACACCCCGTAGAACTCGCGAAACACCCGGCTGAAATGCGACAGGTCGTTGAAGCCCCAACTGAAGGCCAGTTCGGAAATCCGTGCACCGGCATTGAGCGGGTGGGTCAATTCGGCGCCGCAGCGTTCCAGCCGACGCCGCAACACGTAGCGCATCAACGAGCTGCCTTCACGTTCGAACAGCTTGCCGATGTAGCGGCTTGACAGGCCGTTGGCCTGGGCCACCTGCTGGGCGTTGAGGCCAGGGTCGCGCAGGTGGTCGTTGATATAGAGCTTGATCCGCGTCAGCGTCAGCGCCTGTGAGCGCGAGTGCTCCGGGTCCATGACCTGCAGGTTGCCCAGGGTCAGGGCGATCAGGTGGGTGGCCGACTCCGACAGCCGCGCCATTTCGGTGGGGGTGAACTGGCCGATCTGGGCCGACAGGGTTTCCAGAAAGGCCCGCAGCACTCGGCCCATGGGCGTGTCCAGCGAGACCCGCGTGGCGGTGCGCGATTCCATGTCCACCACCATCTGGTTGAGGCTGGCCCGCGGCACGCTGATGATGATCTGCCGCCAGTCGCTGTCGAACGTCAGGTGGTGGGGGCGGGTGGCGTCGTAGATGGAGAATTCGCCGGGGCCGATCCGCGCGCGGCTGCCGCCTTGCTCCAGGCATTCGTGGCCTTCGAGCATGAGCACGGCGAAGTATTTGTCCTCGTCGCGGCAGCGCGGTTGCAGGTGGCGGCGGTTGACGGCCTGCGCGGCGGCGCCAACGTCGCTGACCCGCAGCAGCTCGCACTTTTGCGAGCGCACCTTGCCGTAGAAGGCCGGATTGGGCAGGGCGCCGATCTCTACGTCGGCGAACAACCGCAGGATCATCTCGCGCCAGTAGTCCACCCGGTCGTTGAAGCTGTTGCTCAGCGTCGCCAGTTCGATGCTGTCGCTCGTCCAGTTGGCGGGCGACGGTACGCCCGCGCAGAAATCGTTGACCATCGTCGATGCACCCCTGTTATCGAATTTGTTCTCAGGATGAATCCTCAGCCCGCCGTGGTCCGGTCCTCGGTGGCGCTCATCGCGACGGCCCGGCTCTCCGTATTCCAAGCAGTCGCGAAGAAGCTGCAGGCTCATTCATACACCCGCAAATCCCCACCCGCCAGCGCATCGGACGCAAGGGCCGACCAAGCACAGTTTTTGTTCCGTTTCAGCCAAGAATCACGGCGCCCGGGCTCTCATCCTTGAGTCACCGGCGGCGGGGAGGTTCGCCGGGCCTGTCTCCGTGCAGGAATCTGGCCAGGACAGCCGGTCATTCGAATGCCCCAAAGAGGGCCCCTGACTCAAGGCAAAAAACATGAAAAGAACAAGCCTTTCGTTTTGCGAACTGAAGCACTCCGTGATCTGTGGTCTGGTACTGATTGGCGTGTCGTTTTCCAGCATGGCGGTGGAGGTGGCGCCCGGCGATTACGAGCAGTACCCCGCGGGCGCCACCATCGGCGCGATCTATTACCAGCACGCGACCACCGACGCCTTGCGCGCCGACGGCCATTCGGCCAGCTCCGACTTCAACCTCACCTCCGATATCGGCATCCTGCGTCTGCTTCACGTCATCCAGGTCAACGACAAGGTCACCATCGATCCGCAGTTTCTGTTGCCCTTCGGCCATGTCGCCGGCAGTGCCGACGCTTCGGCCCTGGGCAGCACCAGCGGCGTCGGCGACCTGATCCTCACTGCGCCGATCAAGCTGCTGCTCAACAGCGCCCGCGACACCCTCAGCGCCAACGCCTACCTCTACGTCCCCAGCGGCAGCTACGACAAGAACGACGCGCTCAACCTCGGTGAAAACCGCTGGAAGGTGGATTTCCAGGGCGCCTACATCAAGCACTTTGGCGACAAGTGGGCGCTGGACGTGATCGGCGACGCCATCTGGTACGGCGATAACGACACCTATGGCCCGACCTCCGCCACCCTCAAGCAGAAGGTTTCCTACGCCGCGCAACTGATGGGCCGCTACATGCCCGACCCGGCCACCGCGCTGGCGGTGGGCGTCGGCCAGCTCTGGGGCGGCGAAACCCGCGTCGATGACGTCGATCAGGACAACCGTCAGCGCACCACCAACCTGCGCTTTACCGCGACCCGTTTCTTCACGCCCAAGGACCAGTTGCAACTGCAATTGGGCCGCGACCTTGTAGTGGAAAACGGGCCACGCGAGGACTTCCGCTTGAACCTGCGCTACGCCCACATCTTCTAGGGCGCCCGATTTCCGCTGCCAACACACCGACAACTAAAAATGAGGTCAGCCTGATGGAATCCGCAATCGACAAGCATTTGATGTGTCCGCGCCTGCGTCCGCGCCGCATCGACGATGACTACACCCCACCATTCCCGGCCTGGGTCGGCCGGGCCGACGCCGAGGTCAGCCAATACGTGATGGCCTACTTCGGCGTGCAGGGCAAGGGCGAAAGCCAGTTGGGCGCGGTGTGCGCCGCGCTGCGCCAGATCGTCCAGCACCTCGGGCTGGACAACGCCCCACGGCACTACGACATGGCCCACTACGTCGATGCCGCCGGCTACGACAACATGATCGCTATCGCCTATTGGGACGACCCGGCGATCTTCCAGCGCTGGGAGGCGGACGAGCGCGTCGCCGGCTGGTGGAACGCCGCGCAGCGCGAGCAGGACGGCCTGGGCTACTTCCGCGAAATCGCCAGCCCCGGCGTCGAGCGCTTCGAAACCCTGTATGCCATGCCTGTCGGCATGGAAGGCGTCGGTCTGGCGATGGGCACCCGCAGCGGCGAAATCCAGGAGCATGGCTACTGGGGTTCGATGCGTGACCGCGTGCCGCTGTCGCAGACCGATGCAATGCAGCCCAGCGGCGACCTCAAGGCCAGTCGCGAACCGGCGCGGGTCAAGGTTGGCGGGCATGAAAACCTGGTGATCATCCGTTCAGGCCAGGACTGGAGCGAAACCGTCGAGGAGGAGCGCGACCTCTACCTCGGCGAGATGGAGCCGGTGCTGCGCGCCGGCATGGACTTCCTGCGGGACGACGGCTTGCCGGTGGGCTGCTACAGCAACCGCTACATGCAGCACATCGACGCTCGCGGGCAGCGTGAGGAAAAGAGTTTTTCCGTCAGCCACTGGCGCTCGATGTCGCACCTGGAGCGCTGGTCTGAATCGCACCCGACCCATATCGAGATTTTCGGCACGTTTATGCGCATGGTTCAGCGCCTGCAGGGCGAACTGAAATGGAAGGGCTATCACGAGGTGAGCGTGCTGCGCGCCGCCGACCAGCATTACGAATACATCAACTGCCACCCTGGCACCGGCCTGTTGCGCGGCGTCTGAGCGCAGCGAAGGAGAATCGCATGAGCAAACACAACAGCGCCGTGGCAGCGTCCGCGGCGGATCGCGCCTTCGCCCTGAAGCGGGCCCTGGAAGAACAGGGCCTGCTGCCCGAAAGCTACGTCGAGCAATTCACCGAGGTGATGGAAAACGATTTCGACCCGGCTAACGGCGCCCGCGTGGTGGCCCGCGCCTGGGTCGATCCGGCCTACCGCGAACTGTTGCTGCGCGACGGCACTGCCGCCTGCGCGCAGTTCGGCTACACCGGGGTGCAGGGCGAGTACATCGTCGCCCTGGAAAATACCCCGACGCTGCAGAACGTCATCGTCTGCACCTTGTGCTCGTGCACCGCCTGGCCGGTGCTCGGCCTGCCGCCGGACTGGTACAAGAGCTTCGAATACCGCGCCCGGGTCGTGCGCGAGTCGCGCAGCGTACTGCGGGAAATGGGCCTGGACCTGCCGCACGAGGTGGCGATCCGGGTCTGGGACACCACCGCCGAAACCCGCTACATGGTCCTGCCGTTTCGGCCTGAAGGCACCGAGGGCTGGAGCGAAGAACAGCTCGCCAGCCTGGTGACCAAGGACGTGCTGATCGGCATCGCCCGGCCCGAGGTCGGTGTGCATGCCGATCACGGCAAGGGAGGGCACTGAAATGGACGGCATCCATGACCTGGGCGGCGTGCAGGGCTTCGGCCCGGTGGCGCATACCGCCAACTCCCTGAGCTACAAACCGGTGTTCCACGAAGACTGGGAACACCTCGGCTACAGCCTGCTGTTTCTCGGGGCGGGCGAGCTGGGGTTGTTCAACGTCGATGAACTGCGCCACGCCATCGAACGCATGGAGCCCCGGCAGTACCTGACGTCCAGTTACTACGACCGGATCGTGGTCGGCACCGCCTCGTTGTTCGTCGAGAAGGGCGCGTTGCAGCAGCAGCGCCTGGAGCAACTGGCGGGCGGCCGTTATCCGCTGGCCTTGCCGCTCGGGCCAGGGCGCGAAGCGCAGCCGCCGCGCGAGCCTTTCGCGGTGGGTGATGAGGTGCGGGTGCGCGACGAATTCGTCTGCGGCCATATCCGCATGCCCGGCTATGTGCGCGGCAAGCGCGGCGTGGTACTGCACCGCACCACCCATGCCTGGCCGTTCCCCGATACGGTGGGCCACGGCCAGCAGAGCCCGATCGAGCCGACTTATCACGTTTTGTTCACCACCCAGGAGCTGTGGGGCGATGCCGCCGATGACGGCACGGTGGTGGTCGATCTGTTCGGCGGCTACCTGGCTTTGTGCGAGAAGTCGCCGAGCGGTGATCAGGCAAGGCGAAAACAGGCGAGGAAGCGGAGTTGACTGGTTGTCAATGAGCATTCCGAGCCTGTTTTCAACGCAGCCTGATCGCCGCGCAGGCACTTCTCGTGCAAAGCCCTGCTCCAGGCTTGACGAACAGTGTTGGTGTGGCGAGTCCCCGCACGGACGATCAACCCCTCGCCACACCGTTTTTCTTCTTTTCAGCGAGATACCCTCATGGCCATTCGCAGACCCGATCCGACCGAACTCGACGACATTGCCGCCGACTTCGGCATCTCCCTCACGCCGGCGCAACTGGCGGGCTACCACGCCGCGTTGCAGGCCAACTTCGACGCCTACGACCAGCTCGATGCGCTGCCTGACTATCTTCCCGCCGTCCGTTATCCGCGTCAGGACGTTCATCACCCCGCAGCCGGCGACAACCCGCTGGGGGCCTGGCAATGCAAGGCGCTGATCCGCGGCCAGGCTGCCGGGCCGCTGGCGGGCAAGCGCGTGGCGATCAAGGACAACATCGCCGTCGCCGGCCTGCCGATGCTCAACGGCACCTTCACCCTCGATGGCTACACGCCGGAAGTGGACGCCACGGTGGTCACCCGCCTGCTCGACGCCGGGGCAACCATCACCGGCAAGGCGGTCTGTGAGGCGCTGTGCTTCTCGGGCGGCTCGCACACCTCGGCCAGCGGTCCGGTGCACAACCCGCGCCGCCACGGCTATTCGGCAGGCGGTTCATCTTCCGGCTCCGCTGCGCTGGTGGCGGCGGGCGAAGTCGATATGGCGGTGGGCAGCGACCAGGGCGGTTCGGTGCGGATTCCCGCCGCGTACTGCGGCGTCTACGGCATGAAACCGACCCACGGGCTGGTGCCCTATACCGGTGCCATGCCGATCGAAACGACCCTTGATCACCTCGGACCGATCACCGCCAACGTGCGTGACAACGCCCTGATGCTCGACGCACTGGCGGGTGTCGATGGCCTGGACCCGCGACAGGCGTTCGTTGGCGCTACGGGCGGTTATGTCGAGGCGCTGAACCTTGGTGTGACGGGCCTGCGTATCGGCGTGCTGCGCGAAGGTTTCGGCCAGGCCAATTCGGAGGCGGTGGTGGACGAGGCGGTGCAGGAGGCGGCGCAGGTGCTGCGCGGGCTGGGTGCCAGCGTTGCGCAGGTGTCATTGCCGATGCATGCCCAGGGGCCGGCGATATGGCTGGCGATCGCCGCCGAGGGCGCAACGCAGCAGATGATGAAGGGCAACAGCCATGGCTTCAACTGGCGCGGGCTGTACCTCAACGGCATGATCGGGCACCACGCCAGTTGGCGCGAGCGCGCCGATGAACTGCCGGACACGGTGAAAACCACGATGATCCTCGGCGAGTACATCAATCGGCATTACCAGGGCCGCATGTACGGCAAGGCGCAGAACCTGGCCCGCGCACTGCGGGCGGCCTATGACGACCTGTTCGAGGATTTCGACCTGCTGCTGATGCCGACGCTGCCCCTGCGCGCCACGCCACTGCCGGGGCCGGATGCCGGGCTGGAAGACACGCTTGGGCGGGCGTTCGAGATGCTTGGCAACACCTGCGGCTTTGATGCCACCGGGCACCCGGCGATGTCGATTCCATGCGGCGAAAGCGACGGCTTGCCGATCGGCCTGCAACTGGTGGGGCGCTACTTTGGCGAGAGAGAGATTTACCGAGCGGCTTATGCGTTTGAGCAGCGTTCTGGCGTGGGTGAATAGTTGAGTTTGAGGCCCCAATCGCTGGATGGGTATCTACACCTCTCGCAGGCAGCACAAGACGTCAGATCGCCTCGTGCTGTGGGAGCGATTACCGGACGCCGGACCGCCTAAAACCATCCAGCACCCTGTTCCTGCCTGGCCTGGATCTCACATTCAGGCGTCTTGGCAAACTAAGTGCGCAAATCAAATGTTAATTGATGATGCTGAATCAAAGGATAGGCTCCGCTTGATAAGCGGCTGACGAGCATTAATTGCAATTTCAGCCAAAAAGTAGCGGGCTTTGATTCACAAATGCTATTCATGGCCAACCTTCAACCCCCTCTCTCCATGACGGAGTGACACTGACATGCAATATCGTCTTGATCTGCAGAATGCCTTGGACAGCACTGAAAACTTCATTGTCTTCCAGGCTCCCCCTTCCGCTGGTGGCCAAGTCTTCGTGCAAACCAATGTCCTTGCTAATTGCCAGATAGGGCCAGGGGAGATCGTAACGTTGGCAATCACGGCGCAACCTTTTGCATGCGCACAAATGCGGACATCACCTCTTGAGTTCGGCCAGGTCTCAGGTGGTGCAATCACCTCTATGCCAATAAACCTGACAGAGATTCCCTTTCTAGCAGGTAACTCCACTGCGCTGACGGTTGACCCGCTAGGTTTTTCGCCCGCCATCCCAACTGACAACGTGTGTATTGGCGCATTCCTTGTTGCATCGCCTGCTCAAGTTGCAGAGCCCATTAACCTTGGCGTTGGTTACTCGATTGAATGTGGGAATGACAGCACGATAGTGCTATCCGGTTACTGGCTGGCACAGCCAAACCAGGTTATTGAGTGCGAACCCGCTCCAGTCTTCTATGTCGCAGCGGCTGGCGGTTCAAGCGGTTTTCCCCCTGAGGGATTCGTTCCTGGAGCTGTGATCGACTTTGCCGGGGTAGTCACTGGCGCACAGATCTGCGATTTCAGCAGATTTCCGATGTTCACCGTGATCCGCAATAGTGGCTGGGTTCTTCTCCCCTCCGAGCAGAATTGATTGTCCCGGCAAAAACTCAAACGCTTGCATCTGGATTTCAATGAAGGAAAGTCGCTTTCCGGCCATGCCCGTGGCCTGGACAGCCATCTCGTGGGGGACGGTTTGGGCCGCTATGCGGCCCTTCGCGGCGGTCCGGTGAATCCGCTCCTGTCGGCTAGCGGTTTGCGATTGCCTGGGAGATGTGTAGATACCCATGCTCATCGCCGGCAAGCCGG
Source organism: Pseudomonas sp. Marseille-P9899 (assembly GCF_903166565.1). Lineage (NCBI taxonomy): Bacteria > Pseudomonadati > Pseudomonadota > Gammaproteobacteria > Pseudomonadales > Pseudomonadaceae > Pseudomonas > Pseudomonas sp. Marseille-P9899. Next base: position 1,412,873 of record NZ_CAESCG010000001.1, on the reverse strand, counting down.
TTCCCACAGCTGCACGCAGGCGCATGTGGGCGCTGGCTTGCCGGCGATCAGGATCACAACAGACTCAACGGATACTCCACGATCACCCGGGTCTCATCCAGATCCGACTCGAATTGCGTCGCCCGTGTCGTCGCCTGGCGCACGCGCAGCGACAGGTCCTTCAGCGACCCGCTCTGCACCACGTATTTCACCTCGATATCCCGCTCCCAGCGCTTCTGGTCAGTGAGCGGGTTGCCGTCGGCGTCGCGTCGCATGTAGACACTGTTGGCATTGGCGTAGTCGGCGTCGGTGCCCTTGCCGTAACGGGTCATGAAGCTCAGGCCCGGCACGCCATACGACGCCATGTCGAGGTCGTAGCGCACCATCCACGAACGCTCTCCCGGCGAGTTGAAGTCGCTGTACTGGATCGAGTTGTCGAGGTAGATGGAGTCGGACTGGCGCAGGTAGTCGAAGTCGTCGTCGCCGTTGTTGCGCTGGTGGGTCAGCGCCAAGGTGTGGGCGCCGAAGCGCAGGCCCAGCTTGCCGCTCCAGATGTCGTTGGTGAACTCGCCGAGCAGTTGCTTGCCTTCGTCCACCGCGCGGTAATAGTTGAAGCCCGCCAGCAGGGTGAGGTCATTGCTAAGCGGATAACTGAAGGCGGTGCCGAGGTAGTGCTGGTTCCAGGCGTCTTTCAGGCGGCTGGTGTACAGGCTGACGCTGGCGTGCTCGGTCAGTTGGTAGTCGCCGCCGACGTAGCCGACCCACGGCGCGTTGACCGGCCCGCCGTAGAAGGTGACGAAGTTGTCGCGCAGGTTGCTCGACACCGGCTGGCTCATAGCGTGCAGCCGGCCGCCTTGCAGGGTCAGGCCGTCGACGCTGGTGTTGGCCAGCGTCACGCCGCGGAAGGATTCCGGCAGCAGGCGCGAGTCGCCGTAGGACACCACGGGCGTGGTCGGGAACACGTCGCCGACCTTGATCACCGTGTCGAACACCCTGGCTTTCAGCGCGCCACCGACCTTGCTGTAGTCATCCCGGGCGTTGCCGTCGCTGTCCACCGGCAGCACATCGAACGAACTGCGTGCGCCATTGCGTCCGCCGCCGGTATCGAGTTTCAGGCCGAGCATGGCGAAGGCATCGACACCGACGCCCACGGTGCCCTGGGTGAAGCCTGATTCGAAGCGGGCGATCAGCGCGTGCGCCCACGCCTCGGAGTAGCCGGCGCCACCGGGGGCGTGCGCGCCGTTGCGGTCGTCGCGGTTGAAGTAGAAGTTGCGGTTCAGCAGCGTCAACTGGCTGCCTTCGATAAAGCCTTGCTGTTCGTCGGTTTGCGCGGCACCGACCACGCTGCTGAAGCCCGCTGCGGCCGTAAAGGCCGCCAGGGAAAACCGGGTACGTCTGTTCATGATTGCTCCGTAGTCCTGGCAGTTTTTATTGTGGGGATGGCACGGTCGGTTGTTATTGATCGAGTGACCGCGCGGCATCATTGCCGGGGGAAACTAACGGGGAGGTGAGGGGGGCATTACGATTCTGAAAGGTGTTATTGGGGTCGCGTTGCGACCCTTCGCGAGCAATCTCGCTCCCACAACCAACTGAGCGGCTTGTAACCCCCATGGAGCGAGCTTGTCGGGATACCGAACCGTCGCGAAGGGCTGCCAAGCAGCCCAGGGGGGCAATCAGTAAAAAGATTGAAATAAGAATGATTCGCTATTAATGTGCCCCCGCGTTCGCCACGCCAACCCGTGGCGTTTTCCTGCTGCGGGGTTTGGTATGTCGCTACATGAAGCGGATTCGATCGTTCCTTTCGAGGTGCTCTATGGCACTCACCACGGCTGGCTGAATGGCTGGCTGCGGCGTTCGGTCGGATGTTCGCAGCAGGCGGCGGACCTCGCCCAGGACACCTTCGTGCGCCTGTTGGTGCGCGGTCAGCCGGTCAGTGACCGGGCGCCGCGGGCCTTGCTGGCGCGTATCGCCCGCGGGCTGGTGATCGATCACTGGCGCCGCGACGCGCTGGAACGGGCGTATCTCGAAGCCCTGGCGCAGTTGCCGGAAGCCAGCCATCCCGCCCCGGACGTGCGCCATGAAGCCTTGCAATGCCTGGAGCGCATCGCCCGTTTGCTGGATGGCCTGAAGCCCGCGGTGCGCGAGGCCTTTTTGCTGTACCAGCTCGGCGGCCTGACCCACGACCAGATTGCGCGGCAACTAGGCGTCTCCAGCCGCACGGTCGAGCGCCATGTCGCCAGCGCCCTGTGGCATTGCTATCAGGTGTGCTTCGAGGACGCCTCATGAGCGCGTCCGGTCAGCCGGTTCCGCAAGCCATCGTGCACAAGGCCATCGAGTGGCAGATGCGCCTGCGCGGCAATGCCGGCAACACTGAATTGAACGAGCAGTTGCAGGACTGGCTGCGCCGCGATCCCCGGCACCAACTGGCCTGGCAGCGCCTGCAGCAGATGGCCGGGCTGTTCCAGGCCAGCCAGTTGCCCGACGCCGGGCAGACCATCCCGCTGCTGCGCCGCGCCGAAGCCGATGTGGGACGTCGCCGCGCGTTGAAGCTGCTTGGCCTGCTGGTCGGCGGCACGGCGCTGGTGGCGGTCAGTTCGCCTCCGGGCTGGCGCGCCGACTACGCGACCTTCACGGGCGAGCGTCGGCGGCTCGGCCTGGGCAACGGTACCGAGATTGTGCTCAACACCGACAGTTCGGTGGATGTGCAGGGCGGCGAACTGCTGCTGCGCTCCGGTGAGGTGCTGGTGGAAGGCGCGCATTGGCGGGCGCGCTGCCGCTTCGCCCAGTGCACCGGGCAGGATGCGCGGGTGCTGCTGCGCGAGCGCGACGGCTACAGCGAAATCCGCGTCGACCGTGGCGAGGTCCAGGTCTCCGCCGCGGCCGGGCAACGCCTGTTGCGCGCGGGCGAGGGGCTGGGCGTCTCGGCGACGAGCATGACCGCGCTGGACAAGGGTGCCTTCGACCCCTTCGCCTGGACCCGCGGCCTGCTGGTGGTCAGCGACATCCGCCTGGCCGACTTCCTCGCCGAAGCCGGGCGCTATCGCCAGGGCTGGCTGGGCTGTGACGCGGCGGTGGCGGACCTGCGCCTGTCCGGGGTGTTTCGCCTGGATGAGCCGGCGTCGATGCTGGACAACATCACCCATTTGCTGCCGGTAAAGGTGGTCGAACGCACCCGTTGGTGGGTGCGCGTGGTCGCCGTTTAAAAAAAACGAAAAATTTCTGTCGGACTTCAAGGACTCGTCCGGTTAGGGAAGATCACTCCCTCATTTGGACTCCGTCATGCGTTCTGCCCGACCCCAGCCATTGCCGTTCCAGCCCCGTCATCTGCCCCGCGCCGTGTGCCTGGCGATCGCCCTGGGCGGCGGCGTCGCCAGCCTGCCCGTGCTGGCGCAAACCGCGGCGCCGGCCACGGTCGCTCCGGCCATCGCGGCCGGTCCGCTGGGCGCGGCGTTGAGCACCTTTGCCGAGCGGGCGGGGATCATCCTCTCGTACTCGCCGCAAGACGTGCGCGGCCTGAACACCGCAGGCCTGGCGCAAGGCGGCTCGCTGGAAGACGGCCTGGCGTCCCTGCTCAAGGGCAGCGGCCTGGTCGCCCACAAGACCGCCTCCGGCTATGTGGTGCTGCGCGCCGCCGATGCCAGCCTGCAATTGGCGCCCACCAGCATTGAAACCACCGCGTTGCAAAGCGCCTTTGCCCCGGTGCCGGGCTATTTCGCCAGCAATGCCAGCAGCGCCACCAAGAGTGACCGGCCGATCCTCGAAACCGCCCAGAGCATCAGCGTGGTGACCGCCGAGCAGATCGCCGACCGCAAGGTCAACAAGGTCGAGGATGCTGTGGCCTATGCCGCCGGCGTGCGGGTTGGCAGTTCGGGCCTTGATCCGCGTTTCGACAACATCCAGGTGCGCGGCTTCGAGACCACCATCGCCGCCGACTTCCTCGACGGCTTGCGCCAGCCGGGCAGCGGCTGGCTGTCGCTGTATTCCACCGAGGCGTACAACCTGGAGCGCATCGAAGTGCTCAAGGGCCCGGCTTCGGTGCTGTACGGGCAGATCAGCCCCGGCGGCATGGTCAACCGGGTGAGCAAGCGGCCGAGCCTCCTGGCCAAGAACGAGGTGCAGGTGCAGGGTGGCAATTACGGTCACGAACAAGGCCAGTTCGACATCGGCGGCAAGCTCGACGAGGCGGGCGATGTGCTGTTCCGTACCGTGGGCCTGTACCGCGACTCCGGCTACTCGGTCGAGCAGATGGACAACCAGTCGCGCCTGCTGGCGCCGTCGTTGAGCTGGCAGATCGATCCCAACACCAGCCTGACCCTGCTGGCGCAGTATCAGGAACGCCAGACCGCCGCCTCGCCGATGCTCTATCAGGAAGGCGACCACCTCACCAACTTCTGGCAGGGCGACGAGTACTACGACAAGCTCCACCAGCGGCAGTGGACCTTCGGCTACGAGTTCGAGCACGCCTTCAACGAGACCTTCAGCCTCCAGCAGAACCTGCGCTACGGCGAGGTCGGCACCACCAACCAGTACCTGCAGCCCACCGGTTCCAGTGACGGCCACACCCTCGACCGTTACGCGGTTGGCCTGTACGAAGACATGCGCTCGGTGACCACCGACACCCGTCTGGTCAGCCGCTTCGCCACCGGTGACGTGCAACACACCCTGATCAGCGGCGTGGATTACGCCTGGCTGGACACCTCGCTGCTCTACGCCTGGGGCCCGGCACCGAGCATCGACCGCTGGGCGCCGGACTATCACCAGCCGGTGACCCGCCCCACCGACGCACTCGCCGACCAGGACGGCATCGAGCAGCGCAGCGGCCTCTATGTGCAGGACCAGATCGAGCTGGACCGCTGGCGCCTGTCCGCCGGCTTGCGCCGCGATTGGGTGCATGTGCGCCGTGACGACAACCTGACCGGTATCAACACCAAGACCAGCGACTCGGCCACCACCTGGCAGGCGGGCGTGCTCTACCTGTTCGACAACGGCCTGGCGCCTTACGCCAGTTACGCCCAGTCGTTCCTGCCGGTGACCGGCAACAATGCCAGCGGCCAGCCTTACAAGCCCACCGAAGGCGAGCAGTATGAAATCGGCCTGAAATACCAGCCGCCGGGCAGCAGCACGCTGTTGACCGGGTCGCTCTATCACCTGACCCAGACCAACGTGCAGACCCGCGATCTGCTCAATCCGTTGAACAACGTGCAGACCGGCGAGCAAGTTTCCCGTGGCCTGGAACTGGAAGCCGTGTCCGACCTCGGCGAGCACCTGCGCATGACCGCCAGCTACAGCTTCAACGACGCCGAAGTCACCCGCGGTAACAATGGCGACCAGGGCAAGGTGCCGAAAAACGTGCCACGCCACCTCGCGTCGCTGTGGCTGGACTACAAGCTGCCGTTCGGCCTGGGTCTCTCCGGCGGCGTGCGCTACACCGGCAGCACTTACGGCGACCCGAGCAACGAGGTGAAGAACGAGGCCTACACCCTGGTCGACGCCGGCATTCATTACGACTTCGGCGGTGGACTGGACGGTGTCCGTCTGGGCGTCAACGCGCGCAACCTGTTCGACGAGCGCTTCATCAACTGCCAGGACGGTTACTGCTACCGCGGTGAAGCGCGCAGCGTGGTCACCAGCCTGAGCTACCGCTGGTAAGGGGAGGGAAGCGCATGTTCAAGTCAATTCTGAAAATGGCCGGCGCCTGTTTGCTGGCCGCCGCCTCGCTGGCCAAGGCCGACCCGGTGACGCTGGACGGCACCGAGCAATGGCTGATGAAGAGCGCCGAAGGCCGCGAGTACCGGATCATGATCAGCCTGCCGGAAGGCGATGTGCCGTGGACCGGCGGCTACCCGGTGATCTACCTGCTCGATGGCAACGCCTATTTCCCGGCGTTCCATGCCGCCAAGCGGGCGCAGGACCGCTTGCGCGGGGCGATTCTGGTGGGCATCGGCTATCCGAGCGATACGCCGCTGGACTTCGTCCGGCGCGCCTACGACCTGTCGCCGCCAGCCCCGGCGGAGCGCAATGAGCCGCCGCAGGGTGGCCAGGACGTGTTCCTCGACTTCATCGAAAAGCGCCTGATGCCCAAGGTCAACGAGCGCTTCAAGGTGGACCAGGACCAACGCAGCCTGGTCGGGCATTCGTTCGGCGGGATGTTCGGCATCTACACGCTGTTCACCCGTCCGGCGCTGTTCCAGCACTACGTCGCCATCAGCCCGAGCCTGTGGTGGCAGGATCGCTACCTGCTGGCCCACGAGCGGGCATTCACCCGCCAGGCCCACGCCGGCAAGCTGGACCTGATCCACCGCAGCCTGACCCTGATCGCCGGCGACCGGGAAATGCCGCAGGAAATCCAGGATGTCCGCTCGCTGCAACGGCGTCTGGAAGACCTCTCGCAGTACGGCCTGCGCAGCGATTTCCAGATCGAGGCGGGCGAGGACCATGCAGCGATTCCGTTCCGCGTGCCGAACCGGGTGCTGGACGAGTTGATGAGCACGCGGCGCTACTGACGGCGCTCAGTCACCCTCCAGCCGGCGAAACACCAGGACCGACGCCAGGCAGATCAGGCTCATCGCCAACAAGGTGAGCTGGATATCACCGGCGGTGGGCTGGGCGTGGCCGCCGAGCAACTGGATCAGGCCGAGCAGCATGGCGGCCACGCAGACCGCCAGGCTCATGCTGATCTGCACGCTGGTGGCCGACAGGGTGGCGGCGCTGCTGGAGCGCTCGGCGGGGATGTCGGCGTAGGTCAGGGCGCCCATCGCGGTCATCTGCAACGACCGCGACAGCCCGCCGGCGAACAGCATCAGCATCACCAGCATCGGCGCAGTGTCGGCGCTCAACAGCGCGCAAGCCGCCATCGACAGGCTGGCCAGCAGGGTGTTGTACACCAGCAACCGACGAAAACCGAAACGCCGCGCCAACGGCACCGAAATGAACTTGATCAGCAGCGCGCCGGCGCCACCGGCAAAGGTCATCAGGCCCGCCTCCAAAGCACTCAGCCCATAGCCGACCTGAAACAGCAGGACCAACAGGAACGGCAGCGCCGCAGCGCCCAGGCGGAACAGAAAACCGCCGTTCAGCACCAGGCCGAAGGTGGCGATGCGCAGCAGCGACAGGTCGAGCAACGGCGCGGTGGCGCGCCGCGCATGGCGCACGTAAAGGCCGGCGAACAGCACGCCGATCACCAATAGCAGGCACGACCAGGTGCGGTTCAGCGAACCGTGGCCGAGGGTTTCGAAAGCCAGCACCAGGCAGGCCAGGGCCGGGCTGCCGAGCAGGAAACCGCGCAGGTCGAGGGTCTGGCTGGCTTGTCCCGGATAGTTCGGCACATGGCGCAGTACCAGGTAGATCCCCAGCAGGCCGATAGGCAGGTTGACCAGGAAAATCCAGTGCCACGACAGCCAGGTCACCAGCATGCCGCCCAGCGGCGGCCCGAACACCGGACCGAGCAGGGCGGGCATGGTCAGGTAGGCCATGGCCCGCAGCAGGTCGCGCTTGCTCGACCAGCGCAGCAGGATCACCTGGCCCACCGGCACCATCAGCGCGCCGGCCATGCCCTGGAAGAACCGCGCCAGCGCCAGTTGCCACAGGGCACTGGAGGCGGCGCAGGCCAGCGAACTGAAGACGAACAGCAGGATCGAGGCGATGAACACCCGTCGCGGCCCGAGCCGTTCAGCCAGCCAGCCGCTGAGCGGAATGAACATCGCCACCGCCAGCAGGTACAGGGTGACCACCAGGTTCATGCGCACGCTGGGCTCGCCGAAGTCTGCCGCCAGTTGCGGCAGCGCGGTGAGCACGGCGGTGGAATCGAGCAGTTCCATGAACAGCGCGCAGCCGATGATCATCTGCACCTTGCGCTGGAAGGTGCCCTCGGGTGTGGCGTCGTTGCCCGGTGGCGGGGCAGGGTCAGCTTGCCGTTCGGTGTGTGTCGGTTGGGCGATGCTGTTCAGGGCGGACTTCCATGCAAGAGGGTCAGGGCGTTCGGCTCAGCGCAGCGCCAGTTGCTGGTCGTTGAGGACCTTGCCGATGCGCTCGCGGCCATGCAGCGCCGACTCGTCTTTCAGGCGGTTGATCACCTGTTCGCTCCAGCCTGGCGTGTTCTGGCCCTGGGCCCGGCTGAACGCGGCGGCGAGTGCTTCGTAGTCGCCAATCAGGCGTTGTTCCTGGGCCGCATCGACCTGATAGGTCTCGTGATGCAGCGTCACCGCCTGCGGCAGTCGCGGCTTGATGGCGCTGTCAGTGGCGGCGTAGCCCACGCACAGGCCGAACACCGGATAGACCAGCGGCGGCAGTTGCAGCTCATCCACCACCGCTTGCAGGTCATTGCGCAGCGCGCCGATGTAGACGGTGCCCAGACCCAGGGCCTCGGCGGCGACCACCGCGTTCTGCGCCGCCAGGGCCGCATCGACGCTGCCCACCAACAGGCTGTCGAGGTAGGACGGGGCGCGCAGTTCGGTCTCGTGCCGGGTGGCGATGCGCTGGGCGCGGGAGAAATCCGCCAGCCAGATCAGGAACAGCGGCGCCTGCTCGATATGCCGCTGGTTGTTGGCCAGCTTGGCCAGGCGCGCGCGGCGGGCCGGATCACGGACTTCGATCACGCTCCAGGCCTGCAGGTTGGACGAGGTGGCCGCGGACTGGGCGGCGGCGATCAGGGTTTCCAGGGTGCCGTCGGGCAGGGCGCGGTCGCTGTAGCTGCGCACGCTGCGGTGATTGAGCAGGTGATCGATCACCGGGTTGTTCAGGGCGCTGGCGGCATGCTGCTCGCCGTAGCGTTGTTGCAGAAGGTCGGTGGTGGCAGCGTTGGACATGGCAGGCGTTCTTCATCACGGGACGGGATGGCGAACACGGTAGGGGCAAGCGGCCTGCTTGTGAAATATCCGTTGGTGCTTTGTTAATAACAAGGCGCATAGTTTTGCGTGATCACTATGCGCTGTGGGCATTTCTACTGAATGATTTTCAGGCCGTCCTGGCGCGGCCCGCTGAAGATCTTCATGTAGCGGATGGTCACGTTGGCGTGCTCGCGCATGATCGCTTCGGCGCGGGCGCTCTGCCCGGCCAGCAGGGCGTCGACGATCATGTGGTGCTGCATGTTGGCGAAGTTGAAACGGCGGAATTCCTGATCGAGGTTGTTGCGGTCCACCGCAATCGAACTGACCGAGGCGAAGGGCAGGTGCTCGTTGCGCGACAAGGCTTCGGCCACCGCGCCGTTGCCGCTGGCCTCGATGATGGTCTGGTGGAAGCGCTTGTTGATGTCGTGGTATGCCGCCAGGTCGTACTCAGTGACGTGGCCTTTTTCGAACAGCCGGTCGGCCTGTTCCAGGCACTCCTGCAACACCGCGCGGGCGGCTTTCGACAGCCCGCTTTCGGCCGCCTGACGCGCCGCCAGGCCTTCCAGCACTGCGCGCACTTCCACTGCGTCGGACAGCGTTTGCGCGGTCACCTGCTTGACCGCGAAACCGCGCGCGCCCTGGCGGACCAGCAGACCTTCCTGCTCCAGCGCGCGGAACGCCATGCGCACCGGCATCCGCGAGACCTCCAACAATTCGGCGGTGGGAATCTCGGCGATCCGCTCGCCGGGGGCGAAGCGCCCGTCGAGGATCATCCTGCGAAGCAGGTTCAATACACGCTGTCCAGATCCACTCACACGCGACTCCACGGGCCAAAGGCTTTCCAGCGCGGGACTTTACCCGCTTTGCGCGCGGCTGCGAAAGGAGGTTCGACGCAAATGCCGTGCGATTATCGAACCGTTATTGGATCCAGTAAGTGCTGTTTTGTTGTGTTTTATCCGCTGAATATTCAATCTCTGGATCCATCACAACAACAAAACGAGCCACACCCATGCATCCGAAGAACGCCTGGTACGTCGCCTGCACGCCTGATGAAATCGCCACCAAGCCGTTGGGGCGCAAGATCTGCAACGAAAACATGTTGTTTTACCGTGGCCACCAGCAACAGGTGGCGGCGGTGGAAGACTTCTGCCCGCACCGCGGCGCGCCGCTGTCGCTGGGCTTTGTCCGCGACGGCAAGCTGGTCTGTGGTTATCACGGCCTGGTGATGGACTGCGACGGCAAGACCGCCGCCATGCCCTGCCAGCGCGTGCAGGGTTTCCCGGCCATTCGCAGCTTTCCGGTGCAGGAGCGCCACGGTTTTATCTGGGTCTGGCCGGGTGATCCGGGGCTCGCCGATATCGCGCTGATCCCTCACCTGCATTGGGCCGAGAGCCCGGACTGGGCCTATGGCGGCGGGCTTTACCACATCGCCTGCGACTACCGGCTGATGATCGACAACCTGATGGACCTCACCCACGAGACCTACGTGCATGCATCGAGCATCGGCCAGAAGGAAATCGACGAAGCCCCGGTGAGCACCCGCGTCGAAGGCGACACGGTGGTGACCAGCCGCTTCATGGAAAACATCCTGCCGCCGCCGTTCTGGCAGGCGGCGCTGCGCGGCAACGGCCTGGCCGATGACGTGCCGGTGGACCGCTGGCAGATCTGCCGTTTCAGCCCGCCCAGCCATGTGCTGATCGAAGTCGGCGTCGCCCATGCCGGCAGCGGTGGCTACGACGCCCCGGCCGCGCTCAAGGCCGGCAGCATCGTGGTCGACTTCATCACCCCCGAGAGCGACACCTCGATCTGGTACTTCTGGGGCATGGCGCGCAACTTCAAGGCCGATGACCCGGACCTCACCGAAACCATCCGCGTTGGCCAGGGCAAGATCTTCGCCGAAGACCTGGAAATGCTGGAGCGCCAGCAGCGCAACCTGCTGGAGTACCCGCAGCGCGCGCTGCTCAAGCTCAATATCGATGCCGGCGGGGTGCAGTCGCGGCGCATCATCGAGCGGATCATCGCCGCCGAGCAGGCGACGGCAGCGCCGGTGATTGCCCGGAGTGCATCGTGATGGAGGTGCTGATCAAGGCGATGCGCCTGGTCGCCCGCGACATCCTCAGCCTGGAACTGACCAGCGTCAGCGGCGCAGAACTGCCGGCGTTCGACGCCGGCGCGCATATCGACGTGCACCTGCCCAACGGCCTGATCCGTCAGTACTCGCTGTGGAACAGCCCGCACGAACGTAACCGCTACTGCATTGGCGTGCTGCGTGACCCGGCGTCTCGCGGTGGTTCCAGCGCCGTGCACCAGTTGCTCAGGGTGGGCCAGGTAATCACGGTTGGCGAGCCGCGCAACCTGTTCCCGTTGCAGCCAGCGAAGCGCTCGATCCTGTTTGCCGGCGGTATCGGCATCACGCCGATCCTGGCCATGGCCCAGAGCCTGGCGCGGCAGGGTGGCGACTTTGTGTTGCACTATTGCGTCCGCTCGCCAGACAGCGCGGCGTTCGTCGAACGGCTGCGGGCCATGCCGTTCGCCGCACAGGTGCAGGTGCACTTCGATGACGGCGCGGCGGAACAGCGATTGAAACTGCAGGCTGTGCTGGAAGCGGAGCCCGACGACAGCCAGTTGTATGTCTGCGGTCCGGGCGGCTTCATGGAGCATGTGCTGTCCGGTGCGCGGGCGCACGGCTGGGACGAGGCGCGGCTGCACCGCGAGTACTTCGGCGCCGCACCGTTGGCCAAGAGCGAGGATGATGCCTTCGAAGTGCGCATCCACAGCACCGGGCAGGTGTTTGCGGTGCCTGCGGACCAGTCGATCACCCGGGTGCTGGACGAGGCCGGGATCATCATTCCGGTGGCTTGCGAGCAAGGCATCTGCGGCACCTGCCTGACCCGCGTGCTCGACGGCGAGCCGGACCACCGCGACCAGTTCCTCACCGCCGAGGAGCGGGCGCGCAACGACCAGTTCACACCTTGCTGCTCCCGCGCCAGAAGTGGCTGCCTGGTGCTTGATCTGTAATACCCGCCAAACACATCTGACAGCCGACGCGAAATCTGTAGGAGCGGCTGTTAGCCGCGATGGGCCGCAAAGCGGCCCTGAATCCATCCAGCACCGTATTTCTGGCGGGTCTGGATATCACATTCAGGAATCCTCAAGGTTAGTGCCAGTCAGTTAAACCGATTGGGGCCGCTGTGCGGCCCATCGCGGCTAACAGCCGCTCCTACAGGTTGCGCATCACCACGGCATTTGCCTGCAAAGCTTTTTCATGCCCAGCGATAACAATTTTCATAATTTGCCTGCCGGCCCAACTAACGCATTATCGGGTCAAGCCAATAACAAATGATCGCTTCGGCGATCGACAATGAGCGGCCAACTGATTCGCTCTCCGGCAGGTGTCGAACTTCGCGGCAATCCCACGACCGCGCCCAAAAGAACGATCGCACACCCGCCTTACTGCCCTTTTAAGACTGTCGTGTTGCAACCGTGTCGGGGTCATGAAACCCGCGAACGCCGCTGGCGTGCGCACGGAATTTCATACCGGCCCCGGCATTCATCTTGAGCGTAGGGAGGGTGTTTCAATGTCTTTGAATTTGCGTGCGTGCATTGTGGCAGCGGTAGCGTTGCTGGCAGGAAACCAGGCCATGGCGGCCTCCGACCGGCTGACCATCATCTCCTTCGGTGGCGCCACCAAGGCGGCGCAGGACCAGGCCTATTTCAAACCGTTCGAGCAGAGCGGGGCGGGCAAGGTGGTGGCCGGGGACTACAACGGCGAATTGTCCAAGGTTAAAGCCATGGTCAGCGTCGGGCAGATTTCCTGGGATATCGTCGAGGTGGAAAGCCCGGAGCTGCTGCGCGGTTGCGAGGAAGGGCTGTTCGAGCGGCTCGATCCGGCCCTGCTGGGCAGCGGCGACAACTACATCGCCAATACCGTCAGTGAATGCGGCGTCGCCAGTTACGTGTGGTCGATGGTGCTGGCCTACAACGCCGCGAAACTCGACACGCCGCCCGCTTCCTGGGCGGACTTCTGGGACGTGTCACGCTTCCCCGGCAAACGCGGCCTGCGCAAGGGCGCCAAATACACCCTGGAAGCCGCGTTGCTGGCCGACGGTGTTGCCCGCGACGATCTCTATAAAGTCCTCTCTACCCCCGCCGGCGTGGCCCGCGCCTTCGCCAAGCTCGATCAGCTCAAGCCCTACATCCAGTGGTGGGAAGCCGGCGCCCAACCTCCGCAATGGCTGGCGGCCAATGACGTGGTGATGTCCGCCGCCTACAACGGCCGCATCGCCGTGGCGCAGAAAGAGGGGACCAACCTCGGTATCGTCTGGAACGGCGGGCTCTATGACCCGGACCACTGGGCCATCGTCCGCGGCTCGCCGAACAAGGCCCTGGCCGAGCGCTTCATCGTCTTCGCCAGCCAGGCCGAAAACCAGAAAACCTTCTCGATGAACATCCCTTACGGGCCGGTCAACAAGCAGACGGTGGCGCACCTGCCGGAGGCCATCCAGACCCAACTGCCAACCGCGCCGGCCAATATGGACAAGGGCCTGCTGGTGGACTCGACCTTCTGGGTGGACCACGGCGAGGAGCTTGAGGAGCGTTTCAACGCCTGGGCTGCGCGCTAAACCAAGGGCAGGGAATGAGGCAGGGCGGCGCTGGATTTCGAGAATGCCAACGCCCTGTCAGCCCTTGCGCCGCGCCCGTCCCGCTCCCAGCCGCCGCAACTGCGGCAACAGTTCCGCCCCGAGGTGGATTGCTTCTTCCAGATGGGGAAAGCCGGACAGGATGAAGCAGTCGACGCCCAATTGATGGTATTCCTCGATCCGCTCCGCCACCTGCTGGTAGCTGCCCACCAGCGCGGTGCCGGCGCCGCCGCGCACCAGGCCGACCCCGGCCCAGAGGTTGGCCGACACTTCCAGTTCCCGCGCCCGTCGCCCACGGCCTTTGACCAGCTCGGTCTGGCGTGACTGACCCACCGATTCATACGCCGCCATCTGCACCTGGGCACGGTCGATGGCTTCCTTGGGAATCTCGTCCAGCAAGCGCTCGACATGGCTCCACGCCGCATCATCGGTGGCGGCGGCAAACACGTGCACGCGCAAGCCGAAACGCAGCGTGCGGCCACGGGCGGCGGCCAGTTCGCGCATGTGGCGGATGCGCTCGGCGATCATCGCAGGCGGTTCGCACCACATCAGGTAGGTCTGGGCATGGGCGGCACCGACCTGTTCGGCGGCACTGGAGGCGCCGCCGAAATAGATCGCCGGCGCCTGCGCCCGTGGGTCGATCGGGCTGTCGCCGGCGCAGCGGTAGTAACGTCCGTGATGCGGTTGGCGACGCCCGGCCCAGACGGCCTGGAAGGCGTCGAGAAATTCGGCGGTGCGGGCATAACGTTCGTCGTGTTCGAGAAAGTCGCCAAGGGAGCGTTGTTCGAAACGGCTGGAACCGCTGACCACATGCAGGTCCAGGCGGTTGTCGCTGAGCAGTTGCAAGGTTGCCGCGCGGTGGGCGCTCCAGGCCGGCAGTTCCAGGCCGGGGCGCAGGGTCAGCAGAAAGCGCAGGCGGCGCACTTCCTGGGCCAGCACTGCGGTGATCAACCATGGGTCTTCGAAGCCGCTGGCAGTCGGCACCATGATGCCGTCGAAGCCGGACAGCTCGGCGGCGCGGACGATCTGCCGCAAGTAATCCAGGGTCGGCGTGCGTTCACCCTGCTGGAACAGGCCGACCTTGGGCAGGCCGCTGCTGGTCAGATGGCGACCGTCACCGTTGGTGGGCAGGAACCAGTCGAGTTCGATGGGCGGGCGGCGTTCACTGGCCATGGTGCAGGCGCTCCTTGCGCAGGCCCTGCTCGTGCAGCAGGGGCAGGATCCGCTCGCCGAAACGCAGCACTTCGCTGACCGCCGGCTGACCCTGGATAACGATGTGTTCGATGCCCAAGCCGTGCAACTCCTGTAGCCGCGTGGCGATCTGCTGCGGCGTGCCCACCAGGTACAGCGGCTGGCCGGGCTGCAGTTGCAGCAGGTTGGGGTGGATTTCGAAGCGCCGCAGCGGGTGGCGATCGCGGGACAGCCTCGGTAACGCGGCTCTGGCCGGCAGCGCCTGGACATCCACCGCCAGGTGCCGGGCGGCGGCGTCCCAGGCCAGGGCTTCGCTGTCGCCCTGGATCAGGCCGAAGGTGCAGGCAAAATTCAGCGCCGGTTGCGCGCTGCGCAGGCGTTGGACTTCCTGTTCCAGCCAGGCCGGTGCCGACGGGCGCAGCAGGCAGGTGCCGGCATGGGCGGCGATCAGCGCGGTGTTCTGGCTGTCGTCCAGCAGCAGCGGCGGGGCGGGCAGTTGGCGGCGGGCAAAGCCGGCGTTCTCCAGTTGGAAGTAGCGTCCGCCGTAGTTGAAACCGGTTTCGTCGCCGCTGAGCAGGCGCTGGAGAATTTCCAGGTATTCACCGATCCGTTCGCTGCGCTGGTCGCGGTTGAGCCATTCGCCGAAGGCGTGGCGCAGGCTGTCGCGCTCGCTGTCCGGCAGGTGCAGGCGCACGCGGTTGGCGCTGATCGATTGCAGGCTCTGCAACGTGGCGGCGAGCGCGGCCGGCAGCACCACCTCGGGCGGCACGCTGACGGTCAGGTGCAACTGGCGGGTGTGCGCGCACAGCGCCGCCGCAACGCCGAGGCTGTCGGCGCAGGGTGCGCCGCCGGGAATCCACAGGCCATCGATGCCGGCATATTCCACCGCCTGGGCCAACTGGATCCACTGGCCCGGCCGCGCACCCCACTCGCTGGCGCCATCCGGCCCGCAAAGCGGCAGTTGCCAACTGAACTCAAGGGCCATGCACGGGCTCCGCAAGGGTGAATGAAACAAGGTTGGCCATCATCCCACCGCCGTCTGGGTCTGGGTAGCGCGGGGTTGCCAGCCGAGTGCCGGAGCGATGTCTCGGGCGATGATTTCCAGGCGCTTGAGCACCTGGGCCTGGGTCGAGCTTTCCGCTTGCACCACCACGATCAGGTAATCGGCGTAGGGCAGCAGCGACGGGTCCTGGCGCAGGCTGTCGATTACCTCGTCGAGATGGCCGTGGTGCACGTTCATCAGACGCAGGTGCTCCTCCAGGTCGATGGCTTCGTCGATCAGGCCCTCACGCTGCAAGCGCGGGATATGCCGCTCGATGTCCGGCGCCAGCTCCGCCTGGGCGGTGGCCCGGTCGTTGGCCGGGAACACGGCGCGCACCACGCCGATTCGCGGGGCGCGGTCGGCATGCGCCCAGGCCTGCAGATAGGCGTCGGCCAACGGCTTTTGCACGGTCAGCGGATCATGGGTCGCGGTGCCCAGCAGCAGTCCGTTGCCTTGTTGCGCGGTGTAGGCCGCGCCTTCGACGCTGCCGTGGGAATGCCACAGGCGCTGGCTCAGGCCCGCGGCGGGCGGTTGCAGGGTCTGCGCGCTGTCAGGGCTGGCGGGCTGGCCGTCGAGCAGGTGTTGCAGGCGCTGTTGATCGGCGCTGAAACGCTGTTGGCGCTGCGCCGGGTCGCGGTCGAAGGCGCTGAAGCTGTCCAGATTGGCACCACCGCTGCCCAGTCCCAGTTGCACCCGGCCGCCGCTCAGTTGGTCGAGCACACTGGCGTCTTCGGCCAGGCGTACCGGGTCTTCGAAGGGCAGGACAATGACTCCGGTACCCAGTTCGATATGGCGGGTCCGCTCGGCCACGGCGGCGAGGAACAGCAGCGGCGACGGCAAGCGGCCAAAACCGTTGCTCAAATGGTGCTGGGCAATCCAGCCGCCGTCGAAACCGAGGGCTTCGGCGACTTCGAATTGCTCCAGCAGGTCCTCGTAGACCTGTTTCGGCTCTTCGCCGAAAGCGTGGGTGAGAAAGCCCAGCTTGAACGGGTGTGGTGTGGCAGCAGTCATGACAGGGCGGGTTCCTTGGCGGTGGTGGTGACAGCGCGACGCCAGCCCAGGGCCGGGGCGACCTGCTCGCTGATGATTTCCAGGGCGCGGATGGCGTCACGCAGCGGCGTACTCGCGCTTTGTACCTGGACGATCAGGTGGTCATGCACGCCCAGTTGCGGGCCGCTGCGCAAGCCGTCGACGATCGACTGCGCCGGACCATGCAGCACGCCGAGGCGCGTGAGGGTGTCGCCGAAGTCAGCATCCAGCGGCCCGTGGTAGACGCCGATGCTGTGCTGGCGCTGGAGGTAGGTCTGGATATCGCGACGCAGGGCGCTGTCGTCGCCGCCGATACCGGCGGTAGGAAACACTCCCTGGACCCGGGCAACCCGCGGCGGCGTGCCGTTGTCGCCGGTCCAGGCGGCGCGGTAGCGCTGTACCGCCTCGATACCGGCTTCGGCCGGCAGGTGCGGATTGGGCGCCATGATCAGGCCGTTGCCACGGGCCGCCACCAGTTCCACCCGCGAGGTCGCTTCCCAGAGCCGACCGCCGAGGCCGGGGGACAGCGGTTGCAGGCGTAGCCCTTCGCTGTTCAACGGCGCGTTGCCGAGGGCCGCCTGCAGCACGTGCAGGTGGTTTTCGTAGTCGCGGTGGCGCTGTTCGTGGGGCAGGCCGAAGGCGCGGAAGCTGTCCGGATCGAAACCCGCGCCCAGGCCCAGTTCCAGCCGGCCGTTGCTGAGCAGGTCAAGCACTCCGGCATCTTCCGCCAGGCGCAGCGGCAGCTCTTGCGGCAGCACGATGATTCCGGTGCCGAGGGCGATGCGCCGGGTGCGCTGGGCTACCGCTGCAAGCAGCACCAGCGGCGAGGGCAGACGGCCCTGTTCGCTGGCGAAATGGTGTTGGGCCACCCAGCCGCTGTCGAAGCCCAGTTCTTCGGCGACCTGGAACAGCTCGATCGTCTCGCGGTAGACCTTGGCGTCGAAGTGCGGGTGATAGACCCGGTTGAGAAAGCCCAGGGAAAACCCGCCGCTCATGGTTGCTGCTCCTGCGGAATCAGCGGCAAACCGGCGAGTGCCTTGGCGGCACCGGCCTGGTCGCTGGATTGCAGTTGGCCGTTGAACGGGCTGATGGTCAGGTAACCCTTGGCCAGCCACACCGCTTCGTCGTCCTGTTGGGCGGAGGTGGCCGCTGCGCTGTACTCGAAGCTGATGCCGGGCTTGCCGGCGAGTTTCGGGAACAGCGTGCCGAGGTCGTCGGTGTAGCGCGTGTCGAAGCCCACGTAGCTGCCGATTTGGGTCAGACGTACCCCCTTGAGGCTGGTGTCGGCGGGGAAGTTGATGTTCAGGCCGAGGCCGGCCGGCAGCAGTTTGCCGTCGGGCTGGCGATGGCGGTCGAGGGCATCCACCATCTTCACCACCTGGGCGGCGACCCGTTGCGGGTCCTTGTCCTTGAGGTCGGTGCTCACCGCCAGTGCCGGATAGCCGGCGCGCACCGCGAAGCTGGCGGCGTTGAAGGTGCCGGAGGCGGTATTGATCGCGCCGACGTTATTGCCGGGGTTCGGCCCGACGATCACCAGGTCCGGTTCCGGCAGCACCTTTTTCAGGCCCATCAGCAGTGCCATGACCGGCGTGCCGCTGATCTCGATCTGCACCTCTTGTCCTGCGCAGGCGGCGCTGCTGCACAGGCCGGTTTCGTGGGTGCTGATGTAGTAGCTGTCGGGGTAGGCCGGGTCGTCGTCGCGGCCGACAGTCACTTCCCGGCCATAGATGAAGGCGCCGCCACGGGCGCTCTGTTCGCTTTGCGGCGCGGCGATCTTCACCTGGTGGCCGGCGCTTTTCAGGGCGCTGTAGAGGGCGCGGATACTCGGGTGGCGATAGCCGTCGTCGTTGCTCAGCAGGATATTCAAGGCGAAGGCCGGGCTCGCGGCCAGGCCGCAAAGGGCCAGGACCACACAAGGCAGTGTTTTCATGCGCCGACCTCCGCCGCCGCGCTGAAGCGGTTGGCCGGGCGCGGCAGGCCGAGGTTTTCCCGCAGGGTGCGGCCCTCGTACTCGTGGCGGAACAGCCCGCGCGCCTGCAGCAGCGGGATCACGCGGTCGACGAAGGTGTCGATCGACCCTGGGTAATACGGGAAGAACACGTTGAAACCGTCGCAGGCGCGGGTCTGGAACCAGGTTTCGAAGCTGTCGGCGATGTCTTCGGGCGTGCCGATCACCGGGTTGCCACCGGCCAGGCGCAGGTACAACTGGCGGATGCTCAGGTTGTCGCGGCGGGCCAGCTCCAGCACCTGATCACGGCGACTGCCACGCTGGCCGGGCGGCGTTTCCGGCAGCGGACCGTCGAGGTCATGGCCGGACAGGTCGATGTCTTCGCCCAATGTGTCGGCCAGCAGGCGCAGGCCCAGTACCGGGTCGATCAGCGCCTGGAATTCCTCGAACAGCGCCTGCGCCTGCTCGCGGGTTTCGCCGATAAAGGGGGTGACGCCGGGAAGAATCTTGATGTGCTCGGGGTCGCGGCCCAGCGCGGCTGCACGCTGTTTGATGTCCTGGTAGAACGCCTGCGCCGCCGGCAGTTCGTGGTGCGAGGCGAAGATCACCTCGGCGACCCGCGCCGCCAGGGCTTTGCCCGGTTCCGAGGCGCCGGCCTGGACCAGCACCGGGTGGCCCTGGGGCGGGCGCGCGACATTGAGCGGACCACGTACGGCGAAATGCGCGCCGCGGTGATTGAGGGTGTGCAGTTTGTCCGGGTCGAAGTATTGGCCGCTGGCTTTGTCGCGGGGGAAGGCGTCGTCGTCCCAACTGTCCCAGAGGCCCTTGACCACGTCGTGGAACTCTTCGGCACGCTGGTAGCGGTCGGCGTGCTCGATGTGGGTTTCGCGGCCAAAGTTCCAGGCTTCGTCGGAGACCACTGAGGTCACCAGGTTCCACGCTGCGCGGCCCTTGGACAGGTGGTCGAGGGAGGCGAACTTGCGGGCGATGTGGTACGGCTCGTTGTAGCTGGTGGTGGCAGTGGCGATCAGGCCGATGCGCTCGGTGACCGCGGCCAGCGCCGCCATCAGGGTCAGCGGCTCGAAGTGCTCGCCACGGGCGGTGCGGCTCAGGGCGTCGATGTGGTGACCCCAGAGGGCGACCACATCGGCGACGAACAGGGCGTCGAACTTGCCGCGTTCGGCGCTGCGGGCGATGGACTTGAAGTGCTCGAAATCCAGACTGGCATCGGCCTGGGCCAGCGGATGGCGCCAGGCCGCGACGTGGTGGCCGCTGTTGGCCAGAAAAGCGCCCAGCTTGAGTTGATCGGTACGGCGGGTCATGGAATCGCGCTCCCGTGGGGTGACGAAAGCCCTGCCGGCACCGACGCCGGCAGGGCGGCGGGTCAGAAGTTGTAGCTCAGGCCGGTGTACCAGTAGCCACCGGTGGTGCCGTAGGGCGAGAAGTTGCCGTAGGGGAACGCGCCCGAACTGCTCGGCAGGCCGGTGCGTTCCGGGTACTTGTTGAACAGGTTGTTGGCGCCGGCGGTAAGGGTCAGGGCCGGGGTCAGGTGGTAGTCGAGGTTGAGGTCGGTGATCCACGCCGGGGAGAAGGTGCGGTCGTAGATTTCCACGGTGCCGTATTGGGTGTATTCGCCGTAGCGGGTCAGGTTCAGGCTCAGGTCGAGCTTGTCGAAGGTCCAGGTTGCGCCCAGCAGCAGCTTGGATTCTGGCAGGCCGTGCTTGAGGTTGCCCTGGCGCTGGCGGTCGTAGCCACCGGTTGGGCCGAGCGCTTGCTGGGCCACGGACGAGGCCTTGATGTCATCGATTTCGGTGGTGTTCCAGTTGAAGCCGAGGGTGTAGCGCAGGCCGCCCCAGGCGCCGAGGTTCTGCCGGTAGTCGCCGACCAGGTCGATGCCGCGGGTGGTGGTGTCGAGGGCGTTGGTGAAGTAGGTCACCGACTGGTTGGTGGCAAGGCCGGCGGCGGCGAGGATGGCGTTGATCTGTGGCGTGCCGCCGAGGTAGCCGGTCTGGGCGATGCGGTCCTTTATCTTGATCTGGTAGGCATCGAGGGTGACGCTGGTGGCGTCGTTCGGCTGCAGGGTCAGGCCGAAGCCGATGTTGGTGGATTTCTCCGGTTTCAGGGTGGTGGCGCCGAGGGCTTTGGCCACGGCGGAGTCGACGGCGACGTTGCGGTAGTCGATCAGGTTGCCGTTGACGTTGCTTTGCGAGGTCGAGCTGTAGATCTGTTGGGCCAGGGATGGCGCGCGGAAGCCGGTGCTGAAGGTACCGCGCACGGCGAGGATCGGGGTCAACTGATAGCGGGTGGAGAACTTGCCGTTGCTGGTGGTGCCCGAACCGTCGTTGTAGTCCTCGTAGCGCCCGGCCAGGTCGACATGCCATTTATCGGTCAGGTCCTGGCCGATCTCGGCGTAGGCACCGAGGCTGGTGCGGCCTTTTTCCGCGGCGTCAGCCGGGGTGGTACCGGCACCGGAAATGGTCCCCGGGGCGATCGGGTTGCCGCTGGCGCCGGTGGTGAACGGGCCGCTGGCATAGGAGGCGTAGTCGCCCTTGCCGATCTTGTAGTTTTCGTAACGGTGTTCGAGGCCCCAGGAAATCTGCGTCGGTTTGGCCAGGCCAAGGTCGAAGGCGCGGGTCAGGTCGAGGTTATTGGTCCACTGGCTGAAGGTCTTCACCCCGGTGTCCACCGAGGTTGGCGAGTTGGCGCCGTAGCTGAGGTTGTAGGTGTGGCGCAGGGTGGCTTCGGCGTGATCCTGGCCGTAGGTGGTGGACAGGTCGTAGTCCCAGCCGACCACGTTGCCCTTGCCACCGAAGGCTACCTGGAAGTCGTTTTCGATGAAGCGCAGGGTGTCTTCCACGCCTTCCGGGAACGGCGTGGCGATGCCGTCGAAGCTGGACGGCTGGTGGAACGCCAGCGGCTTCTCGGAATTGCGTCGGGTGTAGGTGGAGAACGAATACAGGCTCAGGGCGTCGCTGACCGGCAGCTCGGCGTTGTAGCCCAGGCTGAAGTTGCGCGCTTCCGGCAGGCCGGTGCCGTAATAGGTGTGCTGCAGGCTGGTGTTGCCGGCGCTGTCGGTGTATGGAGCCTTGTCCGAGCGGTCGGAAATTTTCTGCTGCTTCACATCCAGGGCGAGGTTGATGAAACCGTCGTTGGGCAGGGCCAGGCCGACGTTGCCGGTCTGCCGGGTGGTTTCGCCGTCGCCGTTCTCGTAGTTCTGACCGTAGGTGGTGGACACGCTGCCGCCGTGGTCGGTCTGTTTCAGCACGATGTTGACCACGCCGCCGATGGCGTCGGAGCCGTACTGGGCCGAGGCGCCGTCGCGCAGGACTTCGACGTGGTCCACCAGCGCGGTGGGGATGGTATCCAGGTCCACCGGCTGCGAGCCGGAGTTGAGGTAGGTGCCGTTGTTGAGCAGGGCGCTGTTATGCCGGCGTTTGCCGTTGACCAGCACCAGCACCTGATCGCCGTTCAGGCCGCGCAGGCTGATGGGGCGCACCACCGAGGTCGAACCGAAGCCCGACGAGGCCGGCTGGTTCAGCGACGGCAGCACCCGGCTGAGGGCGCGGGTCAGGTCGCCCTGGCCGGTGGCGAGCAATTGTTTGGAGGAAATCACATCCACCGGCGCCGGGCTTTCCGCCAGGGTGCGGGCCTGGCCGCGGTTGCCGATCACCACCACGGTGTCCAGCGGGTTGTCGCTGTCGGCGGCCAGCACCGGGGATGCCGCGTCGCTCAGGGCGAGGAACAGCAGGCTGAAGGCGAAGACTTTATGAGGCGGCCGCAATCCGCCGAAATTCGAGGAACGCATGAGGGGCTTACTCCGATGAGGTCAGTAGGGGCGGCTTGTTGGGGCAAGCTCTGGTGATGGGACAGGAGCAAGGGCTGTGCCAGTCGAGAAAAGGCTTTTAAAACAGTGGGTTGAGGCTGGGTGGTGAGGTTGTGTGGTGATTTTTCAGCGGTGGCGGGGGCAGGGTGTTGGTTTTTCTACAGTGATCAGGCCAGCGCGGACGTGTCGGGGCGCCGAGCCATCGTGATGGGCTGCACACCTGTCCCACATGGCATATGACTTGCTGAGGACCCTGGCACCACCACATCGATTTTCAGGATTCCCGCTTATGCCGCTCCCCGGTCCTCGCAACGCCCTCACCGATATTCCCGGCCTGACCGTCGGCCACGCCACCGATCCCCGGGTCGATACCGGGGTCACGGTGATTCGCACCGATAGCGTCTGGACCGCCAGCGTCGATATTCGCGGCGGCGGGGAGGGCGGGAGACGGCGGCACTGGAGCCAGAAAACATGGTCGGCCAGTTGCACGCGCTGGTGTTCGCCGGCGGCTCGGTGTTCGGCCTCGGCGCCGCCGATGCGGTGGCGGCGGCGCTGTCCGTCGAAGGCATCGGCCTGCACTTGAAAGCCGGTGCGCCGGCCATTCCGATCGTCCCCGCTGCGGTGTTGCACGACCTGGCCAATGGCGGCGACAAGCAGTGGGGTCTGGAACCGCCATACCGTCGCCTCGGCTTCGAAGCGCTGGCCAACAATTCCAGTGACTTCGCCCTCGGTGCGGTCGGTGCCGGGCGCGGCGCCATGGCCGGGGTGCTCCAGGGCGGCCTCGGCTCGGCATCGCTGGATCTGGGCGACGGTCTGATCGTCGGCGCGCTGGTGGTCGCCAACCCCATTGGTTCGGTGTACATGCCCGACGGCAAGACCTTCTGGGCCTGGCCCTGGGAAATCGCCGGCGAGTTCGGCGGCGCACGGCCGCAAGGTGATCAGGATTGCAGCGATCCGATCCCGGAACTGTCGCGGCTGGATTCCATGGGTCGCCTGCAGGCCGGGGCCAATACCACGTTGGTAGTGGTGGCCAGCACTGCGCGGCTGAACACTGCCGAGTGCAAGCGGGTGGCGATCATGGCCCAGGACGGCATCGCCCGGGCGGTGCGGCCGGCGCACTTGCCGTTTGATGGCGACACGGTGTTCGCCCTCGCCTCTGGCGCGGTGGAACTGGGCAGTGGCGCCCAGCGTCAGGTGCGCATCGGCAGCATCGGTTCGGCCGCCGCCGATTGCGTGGCCCGGGCGATTGCCCGGGGCGTGTTCGAAGCGCGGCGGGCTAACGCTGGTTGAGCACCTGCTCGACCCGGTCCTCGGCCTGTCGGGCCAGGGCCGGCAACGCCAGTTCACGATAAACCCGCGCCAGGCTGCGGTTGGTCGGTACGTCGAGGGCGTCGTAGCGGCGGCGCAGTTCCAGGGTCTGCTGGGCGACTTCCCATTCACCGCCGCGCAGCCGCGCATCCAGCTCGATCTGGGCGAACAGGTCGCGCTGGGCATGGCTGCCGCCAATCTCGTTGAGGCGCGGCAGGCTAAGGGCGAGCAACCGCGCGGCCCGCCGGAAATCGCCACGGGCATGGGCCAGCAACGCTTCGGCCACCGGCAGGGTGACATCAGCCCAGGTCGCCCGACTGAAGCTCGGGGCCTGGTGGGCATGGACCTGCAGCGCTTGCAGCAGCAGGTCCGCTTCCGGTTTCTCGGCTCGGGCCAGGCCGTAAAGGTATTGCAGGCTGAGAAACGGTTGCACGGTATCGGCGTGGCGTTTCTGCAGCCAGGGCGCCAGTTCCTGCCAGCGCTCGCCGACATCGATACCCGCCAGTTCCAGCCGCGCCAGCAGCGACACCGCGCCAATCTGGTCCTGGGAATACTCGGGCAGGATGCCCCAGACATGCCGATCATAGATTTCCAGCACCCGCGCCTCCTCGCCGCGGGCCAGGTAGAACAGCGCCAGGTGCCACCAGTTGTGGGTGTACATGAACGAATTC
The DNA here is from genome assembly GCF_903166565.1 of Pseudomonas sp. Marseille-P9899. Lineage (NCBI taxonomy): Bacteria > Pseudomonadati > Pseudomonadota > Gammaproteobacteria > Pseudomonadales > Pseudomonadaceae > Pseudomonas > Pseudomonas sp. Marseille-P9899. The sequence continues at coordinate 1,388,417 of NZ_CAESCG010000001.1, read as the reverse complement.
AGGCCCTGCCAGTGCACCTTCACGCCTTCGAGAAAGGCGATGCCTTCGTCGATACGGCCTTCGGTCAGCATCACGTGGGCCAGCGCATGCTGGGCCCAGGGCTCGCTCGGTTGCAGGGCCAGGGCCTGGCGCGCACTGGCTTCGGCCTCTTCGAGCAGGTGGCATTGCTCGTAGGCGAAGGCCAGCATGCCGTGGCTCTGGGCGATGTCCGGCGCAGCCGACACCGCATTCAGGCCGATGCGCAGCAGCGCCGGCCAGTTGCCGCGGTTGAATTCCACGTACTGGTTGAGCTTGGCGGCGAACAGGTCGCGCGGGTACTGCGCCTGCACGCGCCCGGCGAGCAGCAGCACCCGGTCGAGGTCGTCGGCGATCCACGCCTGCAACAGCGCCAGGTACAGCGCCGCCCGCGGGTGCAGCGGCTCGACGCTGGCCGCGCGCTGCCGATAACGCTCAGCCAGCGTCGGGCCTTCGGGGGACTCGACGAACATCAGCAGGATGCCCGCCAATGCGTTGCTCAGGGCGGATTCCGGGTGGCGGTCGGCGCTGGCAAGGATGGCTTCGGCGCGGGGCTGGTAGCCGATGAAGCCGGCGATGAAGTCATCCAGGCCCTGACGCGCGTCGTGGTCGTCGGTATCGATGGGGTTGCCCAGGTAGTCGAGTGACATGGCGCTCACATTTTCAGTGGTTCGAATTCAGCTGACAGGGCAAACCCTGTGCCAGCGCGGCCAGGCCCGGATTACGCGGCCATCCGCGAGCAGGCCAGTGCCGGCACTGTTGCTTTTTCCACAGCCGCCGCTGGCAGGTGTGGCTTTTTCATCATTTGAGCGCCCGCAACGCGGCGTTTCGCCAGGCTTTACGGGATGCGCCAGCCGTGGCACAGCGCTTGCTAAAACCCTTGGCACAGTCGCTGGACCATTGCCAAGGAGTCACCATGCCCAGTCACCCTCATCGTCAGTCACCCCGGGTCGGGCCGCGTCATCTGCTCAAGGGGCTGGGCGTCGCCATGCTGGCCTGCGCCGCGCTGCTGGCCGGCACCGTCCAGGCCGAACCGCGCGACGGCGGCGTGCTCAACCTCGTCGCCCAACCCGAGCCGCCATCGTTGATGCACGGCGTGGTTACCCATGTTTCCACCCAGTACGTCAGCGGCAAGGTGCTGCAGGGCCTGTTGACCTTCGACACCGCGCTCACGCCGCAGCCGGTGCTCGCCAAGTCCTGGAAGGTGTCGGCGGACGGCCTGACGTACACCTTCGACCTGCAGCCGAACGTCAAATGGCATGACGGCAAGCCGCTCAGCGAGCAGGACGTGCTGTTCAGCTTCAACACCTTCTACCCGGAAGTGGACAAGCGGGTCGGGAGCGTCTTCGAGGAATACGTGGCGTCGATCGATTCGAGCGCGCCGCTGCAAGTCACTTTCCACCTGAAAAAGCCTTTCGCGCCGTTGCTGTCGTTGCTGGGCAGCGGCCTGCGTCCGGTGGTGCCGAAGCACCTCTACGAAGGCACCGATTTTCGCGCCAATCCTTACAACCTGAAGCCGGTGGGCACCGGGCCGTTCGTCTTCCAGGAATGGAAGCGCGGCGCCTGGATCAAGCTGGCGAAGAATCCTGACTACTGGAAAAAGGGCCTGCCGCACCTCGATGCGGTGATCTTCCATGTGATCCCGGACGCCTCGTCGCGGGCTGCAGCCTTCGAACGCAACGACGTGCAGGTGCTGCGCGGCGGCGACGCCGATTACTCCGACCTCAAGCGCCTCAGCGCGCTGCCGGACGTGACCGCCTCGGACAAGGGCTGGGAGCTGTACGCCGGGCTGGCCTTCCTGCAGATCAACACGCGCAAGCCGCCGCTGGACAACCCCAAGGTGCGTCAGGCGATCCTCTACGCACTGAACCGCGATTTCATCGTCAACAACATCTTCTTCGGTGCCGGCCAGGTGGCCCGCGGGCCGTTCGCCGCCGGATCGCCGTACCACGACCCGCAACTGCCGCAATACGCCCATGACCTGAAAAAGGCCAAGGCGCTGATCGCCGAGTCCGGCGTCGATGTCGGCGCGGTGCGTATCCGCCTGCTCAATGGTGAGAAGGGCGGCGCCTGGGAGCGGCTGGCCGAGTACACCAAGCAGGTGCTGCAGCCATTGGGCTTCAAGGTCCAGGTGGTGACGTCCGACGCCGCGACCTGGTTCCAGCGGGTCAGCGACTGGGACTTCGACCTGACCTACAACTTCATCTTCCAGATCGGCGACCCGTACCTGACCAACGCTTACCTGTACCGCAGCGACTACATCCTCAAGCCCTCGCCCTTCGCCAATGTCGGCGGCTACAGCAACCCCGAGGTGGACCGCCTGTGGCGTCAGGTGGCCGATATCCCCGAGGGCGCCGAGCGGCAGAAAACCTATGGCCAGCTCGAGAATCTGCTGAACGACGAGTTGCCGATCGCGCCGATCTTCGAGATGCGCTACCCGACGCTGTACCACACGCAGGTGCACAACCTGCTGCGCACCGCCACCAGCCTCAATGAAGACTACGAGAGCGTCTACCTCGACGCCCCGGCGCCATGAGTGCGCTGCTGTTCCTCGGCGCGCGCCTGGGCCGCGCCGGGCTGATGGTGCTTGGGGTGCTGGTGTTGGCGTTCCTGCTGATCCGCCTGGCGCCGGGTGATCCGGCGCTGCTGATGGCCGGCGAGGCCGGGGTCGATGACGCCGCGTTCATCGCCGACCTGCGCCAGGAGATGGGCCTGGATCTGCCGTTGGGCCAGCAATTGCTGATCTACCTGGGCAAGGTGGCGCACCTGGACCTGGGGTATTCCTACCGCAACCAGACGCCGGTGTGGACCCTGCTGGCCGAGCGTCTGCCGGCAACCCTGAGCCTGATGGGCTCGGCATTTCTGCTGTCGTCGCTGCTCGGGGTGAGCCTCGGCGTGCTGGCGGCCCGCGCGCGACAGCGTCGGCACTGGCTGGACGGGGTGATTTCCCAGGGGGCGCTGCTGCTCTATGCGATCCCCACGTTCTGGTTGTCGATGCTGCTGATCCTGCTGTTCTCGGTGAACCTCGACTGGCTGCCGGCGTTCGGCATGGAAACCGTGGCCCGCGAGCTGCACGGCGGCGCCTGGCTGACGGACCGCCTGCGCCATCTGCTGCTGCCGTGCCTGTCGCTGAGTTTTCTGTTTCTTGCGCTGTATATCCACCTGACCCGCGCCGCCACCCTTGAAGCGATGAACCAGGAATACGTCTATACCGCCCGGGCCAAGGGCCTGGCGCCGCGACGGATTTTGCTGGTGCATGTGCTGCGCAATGCGCTGCTGCCGGTGGTGACCTTCGCCGGCCTGCAACTGGGCCAACTGGCCAGCGGCATGCTGCTGGTGGAAGTGGTCTATTCCTGGCCGGGTATCGGCCGGCTGATGTACGACGCCCTGGCCCAGCGCGATTACGGCGTATTGATGGGAGGTTTTCTGGTGATTTCGCTGCTGGTGGTCGGCTTCAACCTGCTGACCGACCTGGCCTGCCGCCTGCTTGATCCGCGCATTGGCGTCGGAGGGCAGGGCGCATGAGCCAGTCGAGCGTGGCGCGACGTTTTCTCGCGCAACCGTCGGCGCTGATCGGCGCCGCCTGGCTGCTGCTGGTGGCCTTGCTGGCCGTCGCAGCGCCGTGGATCAGCCAGGGTTCGCCCTGGGAAATGAACGCCCAGCCGATGCTCAAACCGTTGCAGGATGCCGGCCACTGGTTGGGCAGCGACCTGCTCGGGCGTGATCTGGGCAGCGGCTTGCTGTACGGCGCCCGGGTATCGCTGGCGGTCGGTGTGCTGAGCAGCCTGGCGACCCTGCTGACCGGCCTGCTGGTTGGCGCGCTTGCCGGCTACTTCGGCGGCTGGCTGGACGCCGTGCTGATGCGCCTGGCCGAGTTCTTCCAGATCATTCCGCAATTGGTGCTGGCGGTGATTCTGGTGGCGGTGCTGGAACCGTCCCTGGGCTCCATCGTCCTGGCTATTTCGCTGGTGGCCTGGCCGGCGGTGGCGCGGCTGGTGCGCGCCGAATTCCTCAGCCTGCGTCAGCGTGAATTCGTCCAGGCGGCGCGGGTTCTCGGGCAATCGCCGCTGGCCATCGTGTTCCAGCTGATTCTGCCCAATGCCCTGGCGCCGCTGCTGGTGACCATGACCTTCGTCATGGCCACGGCGATCCTGACCGAGGCAGCGCTGGCCTTTCTCGGCCTCAGCGACCCCGAAGCCATGAGCTGGGGCTACATGATCAATGCGTCCCGCGGCCTGCTGCGCGAGGCCTGGTGGATGAGCCTGTTGCCGGGTCTGGCGATTCTGTTGTGTGTGCTGGCGGTCAACCGCGTCGGCGAGGGCCTGCGGGTCGCCTTCGAGCCGGCCCGCCGGCCAGGAGATTCCCTATGAGCGCAGCTACGTTGCTGAGCATCGAACACCTGCGCATCGCACTGCCGGCCGGTGCCGACCGCAGCCACGCGCTGTATGACCTGTCGCTGGAGCTGCAACGCGGCGAATGCCTGTGCGTGGTCGGCGAGTCCGGCTCGGGCAAGTCCATGCTGGCCAAGGCGCTGTTGCGCCTGCTGCCGTCGCCGTTGCAGGTAGATGGCGGACGGCTGCTGTTTCGTGGCGAGGACCTGGCAAACCACGATGAAGACGCCATGCGCCAATTGCGCGGCCGCGATATCAGCATGGTCTTCCAGGAGCCGATGAGCGCCCTCAATCCCTTGCTCAGCGTTGGCCGGCAGATTGACGAAACCTTGCAGGCCCATGGCGTCAAGGACGCCCGCGCCCGCCGCCAGCGAGTGGTCGAACTGCTCGGTTATGTCGGCCTGCCGGACCCCGAGCGGCTGCGCCACGCCTATCCGTTCGAACTGTCCGGCGGCCAGCGCCAGCGAGTAGTGATCGCCATGGCGCTGGTGTTCGACCCGGCGCTGCTGATCGCCGACGAGCCGACCTCGGCGCTGGACGTCACCACCCAGGCGCAGATTCTCGTGCTGCTGCAGCGGATCCAGCGGGACAAGGGCATGGCGATGCTGTTCATCACCCATGATTTCGGCGTGGTCCAGGCCATCGCCGACAGTGTGCTGGTCCTGGAAAAAGGGCATCTGGTGGAGCAGGGCACGGCGCGTGACGTCCTCGATGCGCCACGCCAGCCTTACACCCGACAACTGATCGCCGCAGTGACGGCCAGCCCGCTGGAAGCCCGGCCCGCGCTGCATGATGCGCCCGTGGTGTTGCAGGCACAGGCGCTGGAAAAGAGTTTCTCCAGCCGTGGCGGTTGGTGGAAACGCCGGCGTACCCGGGCGCTGGCCGGCGTCGATGTGCAACTGGCGCAGGGTGAAACCCTCGGTATCGTGGGTGAGTCGGGCTCCGGCAAATCGACCCTGGGCCGTGCCCTGGTGCGGCTGTTGCCGGTGGAGTCCGGCAGCATCACCTGGCAAGGCCGGGAAGTGGCGGGCCTGTCCCAGCGCCGGCTACGCGGCCTGCGCAGCGATGTGCAGATGATCTTCCAGGACCCGTTCGCCTCCCTCAATCCACGCCAGCGCATCGATACCATCCTGATGACCGGGCCATTGGCCCAGGGCGTGAGCAAGGCCGAGGCGGCGCGGCGCGCACGGCAGGTGCTGGAACTGGTGGGCTTGCCGGCCACTGCACTTGAGCGTTTTCCCCATGAGTTTTCCGGTGGTCAACGGCAGCGTATCGGCATCGCCCGAGCGCTGGCGGTGGAGCCGAAGATTCTTATCGCCGACGAATGCGTGTCGGCCCTCGACGCGGTGATCCAGGTGCAGATCCTCGAATTGCTGGAATCGCTGCAGCGCCGTCTGAAACTGAGCATTGTTTTCATCACCCACGACCTGCGGGTAGCGGCTCGGCTGTGTGACCGCATCGCGGTGATGCAGGGCGGTCAGGTGGTCGAGCAGGGCGCCACGGCGCAAGTGCTGACCCAGCCGCAACATCCTTACACCCGCGCGCTGCTCAGCGGCGTGTCGCTGGCGCTGCCCAAAGCCAACCACTTGAGCGGCGCGGAGGTGGCGTCATGAGCCGTGGGATGATGAGCCTGAACGCCTTTGTCATGGCCACCGGGCACCATGTCGCCGGTTGGCGGCACCCCGATGCCCAGGCCGATGGTGGCCTGGATATCGAGCATTATCGGCGTCTGGCGCAGACTGCCGAGCGTGGCTGCTTCGACGCACTGTTCCTCTCCGACACGCTGGCGATGTTGCCGGGCAATCTCGATGCACTGAGCCGCATGGCGCGCACCGAGCATTTCGAACCGCTGACCCTGCTGGCCTCACTCGCCGCAGTGACTGAACGTATCGGCCTGGTGGCCACGGTCACCACCTCCTACAACAGCGTCGATACCGTGGCGCGCAGCTTTGCTTCGCTGGAAGCCCTGAGTGGCGGGCGCAGCGGCTGGAACCTGGTGACGTCGAGCAATGCCGAGGAAGCCTTCAACTTCGGCCGCCAGACTCACTTCGAACATGCCCGGCGCTATGGCCTGGCACGGGAATTCCTCGGCAAGGTGCGCGAACAGTGGAAGGCGCGCAACGTGGCGCCGGTGCAGGTGCTGGCGGGGGCGTCGAAGGCCGGCTGCGAGCTGGCCGCAGCCCATGCCGAGATGGTCTTTACCGCCCAACCGGAGCTGGCCGGCGCTCAGCAGTTCTACCGCGAACTCAAGGCGCTGCTGCCGCGTTACGGTCGGCACGCCGGGCAACTGAAGATCATGCCCGGACTGTTGCCGGTGGTTGCCGACAGTCAGGCCGACGCGGAGGCGCTGTACCAGCAGTTGCAGGCGCTGGTGCAGCCGCAGGTGGGTTTGTCGCTGCTGGCGGATATCGCCGGCGGTAGCGATCTGTCCGCGTATCCGCTGGACGGGCCGTTGCCGGAACTGCCGGCGACCAACTCCGGGGTCAGCCGCCGCGACCTGCTGATCGCCGTGGCCCGCCGCGAGAACCTGAGCATCCGCCAGTTGTACCTGCGCATGGCCGCCGCGCGCGGGCATCTGGTGGTGGTCGGTACGCCGTCGACGATTGCCGACCGCATGGAACAGTGGTTCAGCGAAGACGCCGCTGACGGTTTCAACATCATGCCGCCGTTTCTGCCCGGTGGCCTGGAGCGCTTTGTCGACAGCGTGGTGCCCGAACTGCAACGGCGCGGGCTGTTCCGCCGCGCCTACCAGGGCCGCACGTTGCGCGATCACCTGGGCCTGTCGCGGCCCGCTTACCTTGACCCCGAAGAGGCCCTGACTGCCCATGGCTGATGCCCCTGCATTTTCCGAATTACCGCGGGTTCGCGGCGAACTGCTGGAAGTCCGTCCCGGCCGGCACTTGAGCGTGGCCCACCAGCCCGGCACCGAACGGGCCGACACCGTGGTGTTTTTCGCCCACGGTGGCGGTGGCAACAAGGACCAGTGGCGCGAGCTGTGGCGCAGCCTTGGCGAAGAAGGCTACAGCCTGGTGGCCTGGGACATGCTCGGTCACGGCGACAGCGACAAACCGCGTGCAGCGGCGGCTTATGCCTGGTCCGAGCTGGTGGCGGACCAACTGGAAATCGTCCGCCGCCATGGCGGCGCGCGCAACCTGGTGGTGGCGCATTCCTTTGGCACCGGCGTGACCCTCAGCGCCTTGCTGGAACAGGCACAGGTCAGCATCGATGGCGCCTTGCTGCTGGGCTCGCAGTTGCACCGGCCGCTGGCTCGCGGTGGGTTGCTTAACCTGCCGGCGTGGGTACTGGAGATCATCCGGCCGCTGCTGTCGAAGGGCTTTCGCGAGAAGGCCTGGCACCCCGAGGCGGATCAGGCATTGGTGGCGTATGAAGAGGGTCTGACCCGGCGCAATCGCTTGTATGTGTTCAAGTCGCTGGTGGCGAATGCGCAATGGCCGCAAGCGGATGCCGTGGCCGGTTTGACGTTGCCAGTCCGGGTGGTGTCTGGCGACCACGATGGCCTGACCCCCGCTAGCGGTGGCGAAGCGTTGGCCCGGCAGTTGCCGCGAGGTGAGTTCGAGTTGCTGGAGCGGTGTGGGCATCAGTTGATGTTGGAGAAGCCGGGGGAGGTGTTGGCGGCGTTTCGTGCTTTGGCGAGCGGGGTTTAGTGCTGAATTTGTGGGATCTCGTGGCTCTATTAAGGCCATGAGGCGCTTGCCAGTAGACCGGGTAATGGCGACCAGGCTCTAGCCGAAAGATTTTCAGCGCCCTTGAGATCGAGCGCCGCCCGCGCGGCGCATCGCGAGCAAGCTCGCTCCTACAGTAGGTTGCAACGTACCTATGTCTGTCAGGCCATGGTTGACCGCCTTGTTTATACGACGCGGTATCGAGTAGACCTCAACAGCCTGCTCGCGATTCATCGCCAAACGCCAAGGGCGGGCAACACCTCTCTGACAGGCTATGGCACGTTGCAACCTACTGTAGGAGCGAGCTTGCTCGCGATGCGCCGCGCGGGCGGCGCTCGTTCTCAAGGACGCTAAAGGCCTGTCGACTAGCACATGGTGGCCATCACCAGATCCTCTGACAGGCAGCTTGTGGCCTTTGCACAATTCAAGCCCGCGCCCATGAGGCTTACGTAGCAATGGAGTGTTTGCGCTCCACCGTTTTTAAAATTCTCCATTGCTTGGAGCGCCCGCACTCCATTCATCCTTTGAAACAGCAAAAACCGTGGTTAAAGTGCCATCACTCACTCGCAGGATGATGGCAATGCAATTTCATTCTCTTCAACCCGATCTCTCTCCAACGCTGGGCCAATGCTTCAGCACGAACCTCTCGGCAGTGCTAGCCGTCGCCGGCGCGCCGCGCGAGGGCGACAAGCCGGGGCCGTTTCCGGCGGCGCGGATGCAGCGCGAAACCGGGATTGCCCGCAGCACCTTGCGCGCCCTCAAGGTCCCCGGTGTCGATGCCAACCCGGACCTCGCCACCATCAGCCGACTCGCCGACGCCCTCGGCGTCCCGCCCGCGTTTTTGCTGATGCGTCCGCAGGACTGGTCGGACCTGGCGACGGCCTTTGCCGACAGTCGCGACTACCTGGCGGCCGCGGAAAAGCTGCGCCGGGAAGACAAAGCGTCCGACATCAATGCGGTCGAGTTGGTCCTGCGCGAGTGCAAGGTCCACCCGGACGTGCTCCCCAGGGGCTTCAGCGCATCGTCGGAAGTGGTCCGCGCCAAGGCCCGCGATGAATGGCGCCGCGGTGCCTGTCTCAAGCTCGATGCCCTGATGCTGCGCCATGCCAGTTCGGTTTACCTGCGTCCGCTGTTGACGGCGATGGCCGGTGCCTTTGTCGCTCGCTCCACGCCCAACGACCCGTCCTGAAAACCCCGGACCCCACTTTTTCCCAGAGGAATCGAAAGATGCCGATCATCCACGACCCCGATCTTGCCGATGTGCTGATGAGCGCCAGTACCGATGACCTCGGTTTGCTTATCGACGTGATCACGGACAGCGGCAATGGCCGTATCTCGTTGTCTTCGTCGGTCTGCCGGCAATTGACCGAGGCCAAGAGCAACGGCGCCAATGACGCCAGCCGCGCCATGCTCGCCGAGGAGCTGACCCGTTATGGCGGCAACTCGCTGATGAACCTGTTCCGCGGCGGCAGCGGGGTGGCCTACCGCGAGCTGTTGAGCGATGTCGCCAGCCATGTGAGTGCCAGCACCACGGCGAGCACGTCCTGCGCCGAGATGGAAATGGCGATCATCGCCAAGGTCTTCACCCAGTCGCTGGGGCGCATGAGCGATGCAGACCGCTCGACCCTGTTCGAGTCCCTTGGTGCCGCCTATAAACCGGGCATGGGCCCGGCGGCACTGGCGGCCTGGCTGGCTTCGCTTGGTGCGTCGGGGCTGGCGTCCTACAACCTGGCGGCCATCGTCGCCAGCGCGACCATGAGCAGTCTGGTCGGACGCGGCGTCGCACTGGCAGGCTCCGCCACCCTCGGCCGTGGCCTGGCGGTACTCGCCGGCCCGCTGGGCTGGGCCATCACCGGTATCTGGACCGCCTTCGACCTGGCCAGCCCGGCCTACCGAGTGACCGTGCCGTGCGTGATCCAGATCGGCCATATGCGCCAGAAGATGCTGCTCAAGTCCACCTGCCCCGGTTGTCACGCGGTGATCACCCCGGGCAGCAATTTCTGCGGCAAGTGCGGGACGCGGTTGAACGGTTGAGACAGCCACTGCGGGTCCATTTTCAGGAGATTTCCATGAACCACACGATTTCCCCACTCGAATTTCTGCTGGTCAACGCCATCTGTTTCGCCGCCGGCGCGGCAACCGTGGTCGCACTCAAGCTGGCGGCAAAAGCCACTTATGCCGCCGGCAAGCGCTCCGCGAAAACTGCCTGACGCCTCCAGGAAAAGGAAAAACAGCCGTGTACAGGAACAATCACGCCAGCAGACTCGTCGCGCTGAAAAGCGAAGCCGAGCGGATCACCTCCAGCATCGATCACCTGCAAACCGACCTGCGCTGGTTCGAGGGCTTCGACAACGCGGCCAGCCACTCGCGGCTGGCGCAGCTCAACCGCGACACCGACAGCGCCCGCGAACAACTGAAACTGCTGGAAAAGAGCGTCCGCACCAACAAGTCAGAGCTGCAGCAGGCCCGCGAAAAAGCCGCGGCCGGTTGGTCGCCGGCGCACTGGATCTCGACGGAGCGCAGCGTCGCCAAGCGCCAGGTGACCACCCTTGAAGGGCGCCTCAAGCAGTTCCAGCGCACCCAGGCCGCCGTGGCGTCCGAGCTCAGCGAGAACGAGCGGCAGGAGCAAGGCTTGAGCGCCCAACTGCAGCGCTACCGGGACTTTGATCCGCTGCAGGCGCAGGCCGTGACCGGGCAGCTCAAGGATGAGTTGCAACGCCTGCGCGAAACCACCGAGCGGACGTACCGCGAAAGCGAGCGCTGGGAATCCAAGGCCGGGGAGGTGTTCCGGCACTGGAGCCATATCACCCAGCAATTGCGCGGGCTGGAGCAGGACATCAGCGACGCCGAGTGCTTTATCTACGAGCTGGACAATGCACAAAGCGCCCGCGACAGGGCGATCATTCACGGCCAGTGCGAACAGCGCTTTGGCGGCGGCAAAGGCCGTCCGACCGCGGTCCTCAGGGAGGCGCAGATGAACCACAGCCGGTTGCTGCGCGATGAAGAAAAGCTTAATCGCCGCCTGCGCGATATCACCCGCGTGCTGGACAAGCAAATCCGCGGGCTGGTGCTGGACAGCAATAACCTCTGCTACGCCAACGACAAGAACGGCGAGCGCCGCTTTATCGGCCTGGCCGCACTGAACGCGCTGGTGCCGGTGCTGTGTGCCAGCTACGAGGTGACCCTGGTGTTCGACGCCAGCATCACGCCGCTTACCGGCAAGGATGAAAGGGCCTTGCAGGCAGTGTTTCCCGGAACGCGGGTGCTGGTCGCGCCGGACCGCTTGAAAGCCGACGACGCGGTATTGGGCGCGGCGGAGTTCGACCAGAACGTATTCGCCATCAGCGGCGACCGCTACGCGGAATACCCCGACCGCGCCGCCGTGCGCGAGGAGCGGGTGCTGCGGCCGATCGTCCACCCCGACTCGGTGCAGATCCCGCAACTGGAAGTGCAGCAACGCTACTGAACCCAGGGTGGTCCCGCGAGGCATGGCGCCTGCGGGGCCTTTTGAAGAAAGATGCCCGCGCCGTTGCGCGGGCAGGAAAGAGCCCATCGACATGGATTTGCACGGTCACCTGCTGTACATCGACATCACCCAGATCTGCGGCATCGGTTGCGCGTTCTGCATGTACGCGGACAAGCACAAGTCCGGGATGAGCATGGAACTGTCCAGCCTCGCCCGGGAAAACCTCGCCGCGCTGATCAACGCCGCGGCGGTCAAGCGCATTTCCATCAGCGGTGAAGGCGAGCCGCTCAACAACGCCAAGGTGTTCCACGAAATCCTCGGGCTGTCCGACGGCGGCAAGCAATTCGAGTTCATCACCAGCGGTTTCTTCCCCCACGACAAGATGGCGGCGTTCTACGACACCACCCAGCAGCTCGTCGCGGAGCGGGGCGACCACTGCAACATCCGCCTGAGCGCCGACAGCCACCATATTGAAAAGGTCAAATGGCGGGCCCACGGTTTCAGCCTGGATTACCAGCGCCGGCAGGGGCTGGACGGCCTGAGTTTCTCGTTCCGCTCCATCGACACCGATCGTGACTTCACCCGTGGCTACCTGCTGGAAGAGCTGCAGCGCTGGGGGCTGGAGGCGGCTATCGAGCCACGCAATGCCCTTGAAGATGTGCTGGTGGTCGGCGACGCGCGGTTCGGCATCGACTACAAGAACCTGGTGCATCCTGCCGCCGACACGCCCGCCGGCTACCTGGACCTGCACGGCTATATCGGCGCCATCGAGGCCAAGATCAACAAGCGCTTCACCCTCGGCAGCCTGAACCCGCCGCCTGCGGCCAACGGCATGGACCTGACCATCAAGCCCAATGGCGATGTCTACCTGTACGGCATCGAACACCAGCGCCTGGGCAATATCCACTTCGACCGGATCCGCTGGGAGCACCTGGCGTCTCATGTGCGCGAGACGCCGCTGGTGCGGGCGCTCTACAGCCAGCCGCTGGCCGACCTGCTGGCCCGAGTGGACAAACCGGACCTGCTGCGCTCGATCCTGGCCAAGGCCAACAACCCGTACTGGCTGGTCAAGGAAATGGCCAACCACGACGGCTTGCTCGAACAACTGGTGCCCGCATGATCGACTCCCATAGCCACACGTTCTACTCCAAGCACGCCGTGGGCACGGTGGACGAGTTGGTGCGTGCCTCGATTGCCGCCGGGGTGAAGGTGCTGACCATCACCGACCACGCACCGTTTCCGGTGGACACCCACAACCGCCTGCTGGACGCCGAGCTTGAGCGCTATTTCGCCGATATCGAGCAGGCACGCCAGCGTTATCAGGGCCAGATCAGGATCCTGCGCGGCCTCGAGTTCGACTACATGCCCGGCGCCGATGCCAGGAACCGTGAGTTGATCGCTCGCCATGAGCTGGATTTCGCCATCGGCTCGGTGCATTACGTCGAGGTGCCTGGCGAGCCCATGGTGAAAGTCTGGGAGTTACCGCGGCTGGCCGCGCAGGCGTTTCTCGATCGCTATTTCGCCGATCTTGAAGGGCTGTTGCAGTGCGGCCTGTTCGACGCGGTCGGGCATGCCGACACGTTGTTGCGCGGGGTCCCGGAAGACATCGTGCTGCGCCGTTTCGAGCCGTTGCTGCCGTTATTCGCGAACGGCGGGGTGGCCTATGAGCTGAATGCCTCGGGGATTCGCAAGTCGAGCCTGGACCCTGGCACCGGGCGTGAAGTGCACGGCCAATGGTCGTATCCCAGCCGCGGCTTGCTGCCGCTGCTGATCGAGCAGGGCGCTGCGTTCACCGTGGGCTCGGACGCCCACGACCCGTGCGATGCCGGCGCGGGCATCGGCGAAATGCTTGAGCAGTTGCAGCCGCTCGGGCTGCGCCGCATCAGTTACTACGAAGCCCGTCGCCGCGTCGATGTGCCCCTGGACCTGCTGGCCACCACGGCCAGCGCTGAACACCTGATCAATGGATACGTTTCACCATGACCCTGAATCCTTGCCGCCTGCCGTCCGACTGGAGCCAACTGCACAGCGCCCCCGCAGCCGAACAACTGGCGGCCTTCCATCAGGCGCTGGCACTGGCCCGTCCCGAAGACGTACCGGGCGGTTTCCGCGCCTTTGCCGCGGAGCTGATGAGTCGCGGCCTGATCAGCATGGCGCAGTACGTTTCGATCTTTGCCGGGCATGCGCTGACCTGTCTTGCTCCGGCGGGGCCGGGCGAGTTCCGCGACATGGCCGACGATAGCGATGCCGCCGACCTGGCGGCGATCTACAGCCGCGCCAAGTACGGCAGCATCGGCGATATCCGCCAGCTTGCCTGGCAGGTGATCGACTACCTCGAGGCTCAACTGGACGACCCGCTGTCGCACTGGGCCCGGCTGTTCAGCGACGCCCGGGACCACGGCGACAACGTGGTGATGATGACCACTGGCTGGCGCAACGTGCCGTCCACGGCGAACGTGCTCTACGACATCGTGGTCGAGGAGATCAACGTCACGCTGGCGCACAAGGGCCTGCCGACCATCATTAACGTCAAGCTGCCGCGCATTGCGCCGCCTTGCGAAAACTACGCGAGCCTGAGCACCGAGGAGCGCGAGCGGGTCAATCTGGTCCAGGACCATGTGATTCCCGCCGAGAACTTCTATCGCTGGAGCGGGGTGCATGTGATCTTCGGCGACGACGTGCTGGTCACCGGATCGACCGCGGACAAGGTGTTCCATCACTCCATGCGCGCCGGCGCCAAGTCGTTCCAGGCGATCTATCCGGTGGCGGTCGATCCGCGCGTCGCGCTCAGCGACGCGACCATCGAAGAGCGCCTGAACATGACGCAGATCGGCCGCGGGCTTGGCGATAACCTGGCGCGGCTGTTGTCCGACCCGCAGTACCAGCCGATCCTGCGCACCTTGCGCCTGGTGTTCGGCGCGGACAACCACGAGGCGCTGGAGGCGTTTCTGCCACGGGTGCCAGCGGGTAACTGGCTGCGCTTGTACCGGTCGGCGCTGGGCAACGAGTTTTTGCGCCAGGAAGGTTGCGTTCCGTCACTGGCCCGGGTTCGCCGGCATCTGGTCGAAGCCGGCCTGTTGCGGGCCGATGGCAGGACGGTACGCCCGTGACCCGTCGCGACGACGCGCCGGTGCAGTACGTCAGCTACTGGGAGACCGCCGCCGGCCAGACGATGCCGCCGTGGATCGCGCTGGCGCTGGTGTCATTTCAGCGTGCGCTGGGTGAGCGCTTCACGCTGCTGACGCCGCACGACCTTGAGGCGCAAATCGATCCACGGGTGGTGGACAAGGCCTGGGGTTTTCATCCGCTGGCCTTCACCCTCGACGCCGGGATCGAGGCGATCGTCGCCAAGAGCGATCTGATTCGCATGGCTTACGTGCACCGGCATGGCGGCGTGTGGCTCGATGCCGACACCCTGTTGCTGCGGGACCCGACGGCGGATCTGTTCCCAGGCGGCATCAGCGACAAGCTGCACTGGCACAGCGAATGCCTGTTCGCTTCACGCGCGGGCAATCCGTTGCTGGAGGAAGCGCTGGCAACGGCGTTGGAGGGCGGAACCCACGCCTGGGGCAATCCTGGCGGGATCAAGAACATCGTCGCGCGGCGGGCCAGTGACGTGGTCCCGGTATCGCCGCAACTGATCGATCCCGGTTACCACCCGCGCTACAACTTCGACGGTTGTGAGGTGATGCGCCGCGAAGACGTCGCCGTCGCCGACTTTCTGCTGGCCGATATCAGCCTGCTCAAGCTCTACAACACTTACTTCAAGCGCACCAGCACGCGCACGGAGTCGGTTGCGCAGTTTCTGGATGGCGGCAGCCTGTTGGCGCGGCTGTTCCTGCATATCGAGCCCGACCGGCACTACTGGCTGGCGGAAACGGCGCGGCTGACGGGGGATCAGCCGTAGCGCACGGCGTCGGCAGGAAGATGAATCCGGCAACTGCCGGCGCCGTTCAGGTCGAGCCGCCCGGCGATTACTTCATGTACCGAAGGTGTTTGCCGGTGCACCGAGCCGTGGGCGATGTACAGCCACGCCGGGATGCGTGCCGGCATCTGGGCGAATTCCAGCTCGATGCGCAGCAGGTCGAACACTTCGGTGCTGCGTCCGCTGGGCGTCCAGGCCAGCGGCGCGGTGCGGTGATCCGGGCGCAGCAGATGCAGTGGATGCTCCAGTTGCAGGTTGAGCGTGCCGGGATGGCAGGCGTGGACCTCGGGAAACTCGCGGCTGATCAACGGAAGCTGGCGGGCGAGGGTGCCGCGAGCCACGCCCAGCCCGGCAATGATCCGGGCATCCAGTGCCAATGCCGGCCGCGGCGCTGATGCGGGCAGTAGGTCGGCGAGCCCCTCGATAACGGCTTCGAGCGCGAATGCGTTCATGTCTTTCTTCCCTGTGCGGCGGTAGTGATCCGGGCACTGCCGGCTGAAAATGACCCGTGTGTGCGGCGAGGCTGGCGGTAGCCAGGGATTGAACTCGTCTCCCGTGTCGGGATAGAGGGCGAGCAACGGCGTGCGTAATCCCACCGCCATATGCACGATTGCCGTGTCCACACTGACCACCGCTTGCGCCCGACTGATATAGCTGGCTGCCTCCATGGGCGTACTCAGGTTGTCCAGGCAGCGAACGTTGTCGCGCCCGGTCTCGGTTGCCAGCCGGCGCGCCTGTTCGCGGCTTGCCGGGCTGCACAGGATGCCAATCGATTTGCCCGGCCACGCATCGGCGAGGGCCCGTAGCAGCAGGCACGCCTTGGCGGCGGACAGGCTTTTGTCCTCGCGGCTGGCATACGGGTTGACCAGCAGGTGCGGCGGATTCTGCGGCGCCGTTTGCGCCAGGGGCACGATGTAGTCGCGCTGGACTGCGTCCAGGCCGAGGTCGGCCAGCACCCGGGCGAAACGGCCCGCCACGTCGAGCCCGGCGCTGGCCGCGCCGAACTTGCGGTTGACGCAACGCAGCGCATCGTCGAGGGAATACACCCGTGCGGGATTGAGTAAACGAATGAACAGCATCTCCGCCGGCTGGATCCGTCCCACCAGATGCACCATTACATCGACCCGGCCCAGCTTTCGGGCCAGCCGGCACAGCGCGAGGGCGCCGGGGTTCTCATCGGTGACGAGGACCTGATCGACGCCGAAATGCGCTTTATGCAGATCGGCCAGGGGCTCCACCGTCAGCACGGTGATCCGGACGTTGAGCTTTTTCGCTTCGCGAAAGAAGAACGAAGACACGATGGCGTCACCCAGCTTTGCATCCCAACGGGGCACCACGATGTGCAGCGGCCCACCGGAAAGCGGCGCCGTGAGGCGGCGATCGGCGAGCAGGCGCATCAGCAAACGAACGGCAGTCTTGCGATGTTGCGGGGTGATCCACATGTGGTCAGGTCTGAGCGAACAAGGCGCCGATGGTATGGATTGCAATCGGCTATTACCAGCGCGGCGCCCTGATTTTCAGCGTCCTCAGACCTTGAACTGCGCCACCATCCCGTTCAGTTCTACCGCCAGGCGCGACAGGTCCTGCGCGGCGGCGCTGGTCTGGTTGGCGCCGGCTGAGGTTTGCATCGACAGGTCGCGGATATTCACCAGATTGCGGTCCACTTCGCGGGCCACCTGGGCCTGCTGTTCCGACGCGCTGGCGATCACCAGGTTGCGCTGGTTGATCGCGGCAATCGCTTCGGCGATCAGTTCCAGCGCCTGGCCCGCGGCTTCGGCCACATCCAGGGTGCCGGCGGCGCGGCCCTGGCTGCTGTGCATGGCGTTGACCGCACGCTCGGTGCCGGACTGGATCTGGCCAATCATCTGTTCGATTTCGCCAGTGGACTGCTGGGTGCGGTGGGCGAGGGCACGGACTTCGTCGGCGACCACGGCGAAACCACGCCCGGCCTCGCCGGCGCGGGCGGCTTCGATGGCGGCGTTGAGGGCCAGCAGGTTGGTCTGCCCGGCGATCGAGCCGATCACGTCGAGTACCCGGCTGATTTCATTGGCGCTGGCTGCCAGTTGTTCGATATCGCCGGAGGTGCTGGTGACTTCACCGACCAGCGCCTGGATGGACTGCAGCGCCTGATTGACCCGGTCGCGGCCATCGCGGGTGGTCTGGTCGGCGCCCTTGGAGGCATCGGCGGTGCTGACCGCGTTGTTCGCCACTTCTTCCACGGCGGCGGTCATCTGGTTGACCGCGGTGGCGGCCTGTTCGATTTCCGCGCTCTGCTGTTGCAGGCCGCGGCTGGTGTCCTCGGTGACCGAATGCAGTTCTTCCGAGGCCGAGGCCAGTTGATCGGACGAGGCGCTGATCCGCGCCAGCGTCGAGCGCAGGTTGCTCTGCATGCGGGCCAGGGCACCGAGCAGCAGCGCCGGCTCGTCCTGGCCTTCGACCTTGATCGTCTGGGTCAGGTCGCCGGTGGCGACTCTATCGGCGACCGCCAACGCCTCCGCCAGCGGCACGACGATGCTGCGGGTGAGCAGGGTGGCAATGGCGACCAGCGCGGTCAGGATCAGCACCAGCGCAACGATGATCAGCAAGAAGGATTCCTGGGAGGCATCGGCACTGCGTTGCGAGGCTTTTTCGGCGCCGTCGGCGTTGTATTTCACCAGCGCCCGCAGCGTGGTCTGCATGGCGTCGGTGGCATCGGCCAGCGGACCGTTGACCAGTTGCCGGGCATTGTCGAGGCGGTTGTTGAGTACCGCTTCGCCGACGCTGGCCTGAATACCGGCATAGCGCTCCCGGGCACTGACAAAGGTCGCGAACAGGGCGCGATCCTCGGGTTCGATGATGGTGCTTTCGTAGAAATCCAGCGCCTTCTGCAAGCCCTGGTTGACCTCGGCTGCGCGGCGCAGGGAGGCTTCGCGGGTCTCGGGCTGTTCTTCGAGCAGGCTGCGCATGGTGATGGCCCGCGAGCGGTTGACGTCGGTGCCGATTTCGCCCAGGGAGATCACCGCGGGCAACCAGGTCACCCGGATTTCAGCCGAGGCGCGGTCCATCTGGCGGGTCTCGTAGAGTGATATCAGGCCGAGTGCCAGGACCAGAAGGCCGAGCAGGGTGAACAAGCTGGCGGCCCGTTTGCCGATTTTCATGTGGCGGAACTGCATGGGGACTCCTTGGGAAAAACAGGCAGCCAGAAAGCGGCGGCCAGGACAGCCAACGTCGGCCCCAGGATGGCAGCCGATGCATTGACGCCTTTGTTCGATGATGTCAGTTAGACATCGTTCCCCGCAGAGTACCCCGTATTCGTGAAGAGTTGTTTCAAACCAGTGATTCGTTTCAGCCCCTTACGCCAGAGCCTTAGCTGACACCCTTAGCCGCGTCCGTGCGCCTCAGGCCAGGCGCTCGAAACGGTACGGCGCGGGGTCGATAATTGGCGTTTCCCCCGACACCAGGTCCGCCGCCAATTGCCCGGCTGCCGGCGAGGTGCCGAAGCCGTGGCCGGAGAAACCGGTGGCCAGGGTCAGGCCGGGAATGCTCGACAGCGGGCCGATCACCGGGTTGGAGTCGGGCGTGACGTCGATGGTCCCGGCCCAGGCATCGGCGATCTGCGCCTGTTCGAACACGGGCCAGGCGGCGCGCAGGTTGCGCAGCGCGTCGTCGTTAAGGCCGTGGTTGGCGGGCGGGTCCTGGACGCGGACCTTTTCGAACGGGCTGACGCTGTCGGCCTGCCAGCGGCGGGCCAGGGTCAGGTCGTTGAAGAAGTATTTGCCGAAGGAAATCTTCAGGAAGTCGCGCTGCGCTTTCAGTTGCGGCAGGTAGCGGCGCCCCAGCAGCAGGTGGTCGAGGGTCAGGAAGGCGTCCAGCTTGCCGCGCTGGGTGATGATGAAGCCGCCATCCTGGTGTTTGCGGAAAGAGAAGTCCGGCGCGCCGACGGCGATGTCGGTCGGGCCGTCCACGGGTTTGGTGCGCAGCACCGAACAGGTCAGCGGCAGGGTCGGCAGGTTGACGCCGAGGTTGCCGAGGAACTTGCGCGACCACAGGCCGCCGGCCAGCAGCATCTGTTCGCAGCGGATTTCGCCGCGCTCGGTCATTACGCCGCTGACGCGGCCGGCGCTGGTCAGCAAGGTGCGCACCGCGCAGTGTTCGATGATGATCGCGCCCTTGGCCATCGCCGCTTTGGCTATTGCGCTGGAGGCCAGGGTCGGCTCGGCGCGGGCGTCCGACGGGGTGAAAATGCCGCCCGCCCAGTTGGCCTGGCCGCCGGGCACCAGTTCGCTGATTTCCCGATTGCTGAGCAAACGGGTATCCAGCGACAGGTGTTCGACGCTCTTGAGCCAGTTCTGGTGCATGTTCATCTGGGCTTCATTGCGGGCGATGAACATGATCCCGGCCTGGCGGTAGCCGACGTCGGCGCCCACCCGTTCCGGCATCTGCGCCCACAGTCGATCCGCGGCCAGGGCCAGGGGAATGTCGTCGGCATGGCGGCTGGTCTTGCGGACCCAGCCGAGGTTGCGCGACGACTGCTCGCCGGCGATCCGGCCTTTTTCGATCACCACCACGGGGATCTTGCGCTCGGCAAGGGCCAGGGCGGCGGTCAGGCCGATGATGCCGGCGCCGATGATCACCACGGTAGTGGCGGGCGGCAGCGTGGTGCTGGTCTGTACGGGATCGATGGTGGGCGACATGGCGGGCTCTATGAATGAAGGTTCAGCGGGTTACTGGCCGAGGTTGATCTGCACGACTTCGGCTTTCGACGCGCCGCGGTAGGCGGTGACTTCCAGCTCCACCTTGTAGACCGTCGAGCCCAGCGGCGGACAGGTCGCGGTGCAGGCCGGGTCGATGCCGCGGAACTTGGTGCCGATGAAGTCCATGACCTTCGGCACGTCGGCCGGGTCCTGGATGAATACGCGGGAACAGACCACGTCGGCCAGGCTGGCATCGACGGCGGCCAGGGCGCGTTCGATGTTGTTGAACACCTGTTCGGCCTGTTCGATCACGTCTTCCGGGATCAGCTTGGTGTCGGGGTTGCGCCCGGCGGTGTTGGACACATAGATCCAGTTGTCCACGGCCACCAGCCGCGAGTAGCTGGCTTTTTCTTCGAAAATGGAGCCGCTTTTGACCTTGACGATCTGCGTCATGGGGAATTCCTCGTGTGGGTTCGAATGAAGGGTGGGTTCAGCTAAGGACCGGGGTGTCCCAGAGATTGAGTTTCACGCCGATGCCCAGCTCGACCGCCTTGCGGTACACCACGGTGCCCCAGGCCAGGTCTTCGACCGGCATGCCGCCGACCGACATCAGGATGATTTCCTCATCGTTCAGGCGGCCCGGCGCATCACCGGCGATGATCTTGCCGATGTCTTCCAGTTGCTCGGGCTGCAGGCTGCCTTCGGCGATCATGTCCATGAAGCGCACGCCCACCAGCGGTACGCAGTTGTGCGCGGGCTTGGGCAACTCTTCGAACCAGGCGTTGTACATGCCGGTGTTGTCGAGCACCTTGCGCACGTCGTCCTGCTCCATGCCGGCGTCGATGCTGCACGGTGCCGGCATCGCCAGGAACGCGCCCGGCTTGACCCACTCGCGGCGTACCAGCGGGTAAGTGCTCGGGTCGCCGACTTCGCCGGTGCTGCAATAGGTGATCAGGTCGGAACCGCGCACCACTTCTTCCAGGGTGTCCACGGTGCTGATGTGGGTGATCTGCGGGTAGGTTTCTTTGACCCAGGCGATGAAGCTGTCGAGGCTGCGCTGGCCGCGGCCTTTGATCTTCAGGGTGTCCACCAGCGGGCAGACGGCCATGAACGCGGCGACGGTGGTCTTGCCCATGACGCCTGGGCCGAGCAGGCCGATGACTTTCGAGTCCTTGCGCGCCAGATGACGGGCGCCTACGCCGGGAATGGCGCCGGTGCGGTAGGCCGAGAGCAGGTTAGCCGACATGTGCGCGAGTGGCGCGCCGGTGTCCGGGTCGTTGAGGGTGAACATCAGGATCGAGCGCGGCAGGCCTTTGTCGCGGTTGGCGATGTTGGAGCCGTACCACTTGGCGCCGGCGGTGCGGAAGTTGCCGCCGAGGTAAGCGGGCATGGCCATCATGCGGCGGTCAGCGGTGGGCTTGGGCATGTCCGGGAACGGCGAGGTTTCCGGGAAGGTGATCATCGCGCCGTGAGAATCGTTGTTCGGCCCGGCCATGCGGTAGTCGCCCTGGTACAGCAACCCGAACATTTCTTCCATGGTGTCGACGCAGGCCGGCATGTCGGTCACGCCGGCGCGGATCATGTCTTGTTCGGAGAGGTAGATGAAGTCGATTCTGGTGTCGGTGGTCATGGTTGTCTCGAGGCGCTTCAGGTGGGCTTGTGCAGAAAAAAGCAGTCGGACAAGTTTTGCTAACGAGCGGTAGGCTGTCTTGAGCCTGAGCGCCAGAGGCTTTGACTGTGCGTGACATGCGGGGTGTCAGGGGGGCTTATCGCGAGCAAGCTCGCTCCTACGGGTAACAGGTAGATGTAGAGGAAGAGGTGGTGGCGGAGTGAGCGGCGCGATGAGCCGGCAGATCAGGCATTAACCTCGCAGGATCAGGCAATCGAGTCAGGCGGCGCGGCCCTATACTCGGGAGTGTTCCTACAGAGTGCTGAGGGTTTTTCGCCTTGAAACGTCATCCGCTGCTGCGTGCTCCCATCGCCGACCACGGGCATTCGCCCCAGTCCAGGGATGGGCGTTTCCACAACCTCACCCCGCGTCCGGCAAACATGCCGGAGCCCGATGCCAAGGTGCTGTGGAATTTCCTCTTCAACAAACCCGCTAACACCGTGCCGAAAGCCGCCGTGCCGGTGCGCCGCCTGAGCCGGGCGGAGCTGGATGCGGCGCCGGAGGCCAGTCTCTACCGCCTCGGCCATTCCACCGTGTTGTTCAAGCTGCAAGGCGGCTGGTGGCTGACCGATCCGGTCTTCGGCAAGCGCGCTTCGCCGCTGCCGTTCGCCGGACCCAAGCGGTTTCACCAGCCGCCTCTAAGCCTTGATGAGCTGCCGCCGATTCGCGGCGTGATCCTTTCCCACGACCACTACGACCACCTCGACCGCGCCACCATCAAGGCCCTGGCGCCGAAGGTGGAACTGTTCGTCATGCCGCTGGGTGTGGGCGATCGGTTGCTGGCCTGGGGCGTGCCGGCATCGAAGGTGCGCCAGTTCGATTGGTGGCAGGGCATCGAGGTGGACGGCCTGCGCCTGACCGCCACGCCCGCCCAGCATTTTTCCGGACGCGGCCTGCGCGACGGCAACCGCACGCTGTGGTGCTCCTGGGTGATCGAGGCGCCGCAGCTGCGCATGTTCTTCAGTGGCGACACCGGCTACTTCGACGGTTTCGCCGAGATTGGCCGACGCTTCGGGCCGTTCGACCTCACGTTGATGGAAACCGGCGCCTACAACGAGCACTGGCCCTATGTGCATATGCACCCGCGCCAGACGGTGCAGGCCCACGTCGACCTGGGCGGGCGCTGGCTGCTGCCGATTCACAACGGCACCTTCGACCTGTCGATGCACGCCTGGTACGAGCCGTTCGAAAGCGTGCTGGAGTGGGCGGGCGAGCAGGGCGTCAGCGTGGCCACGCCGAGCATGGGTGAGCGCGTTGATCTGCGCGCGCCGCAGACGGGCGAACGCTGGTGGCGCGAAGTAGTGGCGCAAGAGCAGGGCGACGCCGGCAAAGGCCGGCAATGCCGGTGGTGCTTGCGCGCAGCACAGTAGCCAGCGGCAAACGAAAAACAGTTAATGAGAGGTGTTATCAATATCGTTTATTTATAGGTGCCGTTGAATTAGACTCCGCCGGCTGCCAGCAGAGCAGCGTTCTGAACATAAGAACAATCACAACTTTCAGTTGGGAGCGGCGTGTGGAATTCAAGAAGAATGTGATGGCGTTGGCTGTCGGCTCGGCGGTCTGCCTGTTGAACACGGCATGGGCCGCCGACCCGGCGGGCTCCATGGAGCTTGCGCCAATCACGGTGACCGGCGAGAAGATCGATCGCACGCTGGAGCAGACCCAGTCCAGCGTGGTGGTGGTGACCGAGCAGCAACTGCGCGAGAAGGCGGATCAGGACCTGGTCGATGTGTTCGCGCGGACTCCCGGGGTCTACTCGCAAGCGGGTAACGAGAACTGGGGCATCCGCGGCGTGCCGGTGTCGGGTTTCGATGACCAGGGGCCGGCCACGCTCAATGGTGCGGTGTCGGTCTTCGTCGACGGCGCCGTGCAGCCCAACCGCGCACTGACCTTCAGCCCGCAGAATCTGTGGGACGCGGAGCAGGTTGAAGTGTTCCTCGGCCCTCAGTCCACCACCCAGGGACGCAACTCCCTGGCGGGCGCCGTGGTCATCCAGACTCGCAATCCGACCTTCACCCCCAGCCTTTCCGCGCAAACCAGCGTCGGTTCCTACGGTGAGCGCGGTGCCGCGGTTGCCGGTGGCGGTGCGATCGTCGATGAGCGGATCGCCGGGCGCATCGCCGTGGACTACCAGGCGGGTGATGGTTATATCGACAACGTTGCACGCAACGACGACGGCAACCCGAACCGCACCAGCAACGCCCGCGGCAAGCTGCTGATCCTGCCCAACGAGGATCTGGAGGTTTTGCTGACCTACGCCCACAACGAGCACCGCCAGGGCGATAACTCGGTGATGCGCGACGGCGACAGGGTTCGCTACTACAAGATGTCGTCCAACACCCAGGCGTTCGACAACCTCAAGCAGGACACCGTCAGCGCCAAGCTCGACTACCGCCTGAACGACGACTGGTCGCTGACCAGCCTGACCGCCAACACCCGCTCCGACTACAGCGCGCGCCTGGACTTCGACCAGACGGCGATCGACAACCAGGTGATTCTGCGCACGCAGGATGGCGACCTGTTCAGCCAGGAACTGCGCCTGAACTACAGCGCCGACACGGTGAAGAGCTTTGTCGGTGCCTACTACGGCCACAACACCAACAATTTCCATGACCGCCTGTTGTTCGACGACGAGCTGTTCGGCACCGCCAAGGGTGATACCACCATTGAAAACAAGGCGCTGTTCGGTGAGATCAACTGGACCTTCGTCCCGCGCTGGACCCTGGTCACCGGGCTGCGCTACGACCACGAAAGCAACGTCACCGACATCCAGCAGGATGACTTCTCCAGCGCCGGCAAGCTGAGCAAGTCGTTCAACGCGCTGCTGCCCAAGCTCGGCGTTGACTATGAACTGGCCGAGGGGCAGTACCTTGGGTTCATGGCGCAGAAGGGCTATCGCGGCGGCGGCGTCAACGTGCGGGCCGGTGGCGGCCATGAAGCCTACGACCCGGAATACACCACCAACTACGAGCTTTCCTACCGCGGTGCATTCCTCGACAAGACCCTGCGCGTGCGTGCCAACGCCTATTACACCGACTGGAAGGATCAGCAGGTCAGCGTGCTGGACCCGGATACCGAGTTCGCCCACATCTTCAACGCCGGGCGCAGTGACATAAAAGGCCTGGAGGCGTTCATCGAGAAGGACTTCACTGAGCAACTGACGCTGAACCTCGGCGCTGCCGTTACCCACGGCACCTACAAGGATTTCGTCACCGGGGATGGCCGCGATATGAGCGGCGAGGACTTCCTCTATTCGCCCAAGTACAAGGTGTCGCTGGGCGCAACCTATCGCTGGAACGAGCGCCTGACCCTGAACACCGATGTCGTCTACCAAAGCACGTCGCCGTCGGAGTACGAGTTCGACGCCGCGGGCCAGGTCACTGGCGAGCGCCGGAGCGACAACTACTGGCTGGCCAACTTCAATTCCGAGTACAAGCTCACCCGCAACATTGCGCTGTCCGGTTTCGTGAAAAACGCCTTCGACAAGCAGTACATCACCAACAACCGTGGCGGCGACATCCTCGACGCCGGCGCTCCGCGCACGGTGGGTGTGGCACTGCGTTACGACCTGTAAGCCGCTACTTCCTCAACAGCCGGTGCAGCATGAACTGGTGAGCGGGGGAAAACAGCCGGTTAAAGGTCATCAGCACGGCGCAGACGGTGCCCAGCGCCGAGGCGGCAGCGATCAGAAACATGATTACGATCTGATAGCGCACCGCCTCCGCCGGGCTTTGTCCGGCGAGGATCTGCCCGGTCATCATGCCGGGCAGGCTGACGATGCCGACCACGGTCATCTGGTTCAGGGTCGGCATCATCCCGGCTTTCACCGCCTGGACGGCGGCGGCCTGCGCCGCTTCCCAACGGGTTCCGCCCAGGGCCAGGACCATTTCCACCACGTCGCGACGGGCGCTCAGTTCCCGCGTCATGCGGTCGAGCCCCAATGAAACCGCGGTCAAGGTGTTGCCCAGCACCATGCCGAGAATCGGGATCGCGTACTGCGGTTCGTACCAGGGCCGCACCCGCAACACCACGAACAGCCCCAGCGCGGTGACCAGCCAGGAACTGAGCCCCACGGCCACGACGCTGTCGGTCAGCAGCCCGGCATGCCGCTGCTTGCCGCGTCCGGCGGCGGAAATACCGGCAATCAGGGTCATGGCCAGCATCAGCGGCAGCACCACATACCAATGCGCGGACTGGAATACCCAGCCCAGTACATAACCGATCGCCAGCAACTGCACGACGGTACGCACTGCTGCCAGGAGCAATTGCCGCTCCAATTGCAGTTTCAGCAGCACGGACAACAGGCCATTGATCAGGATCAGCGCGGAGGCGATGCCTAGGTCGGTGTAGGAAAGTGTCTGGTAGTTCATGCGGGCTTCTCGTTCAGCAATACGCCTTGATCCATGGTCAGCCAGCGGCTGCTCATGCGCCGGGCTTGCTCCTGATCATGGGTGACCCAGATGTAGCCGCGGTCTTGCGGGTGTTGCTCGAACCACTGCACCACCAGCGTTTCCACTGCGGCGGCCGATTGCGGATCGAGCGCCGAGGTGGGTTCGTCGAGCAACAGGACCTGAGGCGCCAGCAACAATACCCGGACCAGCGCCACGATCTGCGCTTCACCGCCCGACAGGTCGGCGGCCTGCTTGTCCAGAAAGCCGGCGCTCTTTCCCGCCTGCACCAACAGGCGTTCCGCGATGCCGATATCGAAGGTGCGTTCGCGCAACGCTTTCAACGTGAACGGGAAGCGCAGGTTGTCCGTGACAGTTCCTTCCACCAGTGCGGCACGCTGGGCCAGGTAACAGACCTGAGTGCGAAAGCGCGGGATCTCCTGCGCCAGTACCGCCTGGTTCATCCAGGTCAGAGTGCCGTCGGCGGGCGCGTCCAGCAGCGCCAACGCCCTCAGCAACAGGCTTTTGCCCGAGCCGGAGCTGCCGGTGATGACCACGCGTTCGCCGGCCCGCAGGGAGAAATCGACAGGGTTGAGCAGCGCCGCATGGGTGGTCGGGTCAACACGGCTGAGGCGCCGGGCTTCAAGCAGGATCGGCGCGGATCCCGGAGCGGAATGGGGTGGTGACACAGGCGTTCCTCAGGTATCCGGCGGGTCATTCAGTTTGTCTTCAACACGGGCGATCTGTCGATTGCAGGCAGGGCGCGGTTAACTTAGCATTGCAAACCATTATCACTTACAACAATTGAAGCCTCCTATGAGCGAAGTTGTGGTCGCCCCCAGCAATCACCTGCGAAATATCGAAGAGCTCTACAGCGGGCATCATGGATGGCTTTATGCCCGGTTGCACCGCAAGTTGGGTAATGCGCTGGATGCGGCCGATCTGGTGCAGGACACCTTCGCCCGGATCCTGGCGTCCAACGTCTCGGTATTCGATGAACCGCGCGCCTATTTGAGTTGTGTTGCCGGCGGCATTCTCGCCAACTGGTGCCAGCGAAAATCCCTGGAACGCGCCTATCTGGCGGCCCTGGCGCAGCTTCCGGCGCCCGAGGTGCCCTCGCCGGAGTCGCGCTTGCTGGTGCTGGAAACCCTGCATGAAATCGATGCCATGCTCGACACGCTGCCGCCACTGGTCAGACGCGCTTTCCTGCTGTCGCAACTGACCGGCATGAAATACGAAGCCATCGCCAGCGAACTCGACGTGTCGCTGATTACCGTCAAGCGCTACATGAAACAGGCCTTCCTCAAGTGCCTGGCGCTGGTGAACTGAATGACCGAGACAGCTTCTGCAGCGCAGATCAGCCCGCAAGCACTGGAAGAAGCCGCCGAGTGGCTGATGTGCATGGGCGAGGGCGACGTCTCCGAGGCGGAGCAGGCCGCCTGGCGCGTCTGGCGCAGCAGCAGCCCGGACCGCGAGCGCGCCTGGCAACGGGCGGAGTTGCTGATGGGCAAGCTGGGCGGCCTGCCGCCGACGCTGGCGATGTCTGCGCTGGATCGTCCGGGTAACCCGGGACGCCGCGCCGTCATCACCCGCCTGGCGATGTTCCTGGCATTGGCGCCTGCCAGTTGGCTGGGTTTCAACCTGAGTGAACGGCAGGGCTGGATGGCCGATTACCGTGCGGCCATCGGTGAGTGCCGCGAGATCATCCTGGTCGACGGCACGCAGGTGTTTCTCAACACCGATTCGGCAATCGACGTGCGCTTCGACCCCGATCAGCGGCTCATCCGGCTGGTCCGTGGCGAGATTCTGGTGCAGACGGCGGCGGACAGCGCGGTTCCGGCCCGGCCGTTGCGCGTCGCGACCAGCGAAGGCCGGATGCAGGCGCTGGGCACGCGGTTCTCGGTTCGCGAGCGGGCGGGGCGCACCTACCTGGCCGTGCTGGAAGGCGCGATCCGGGTGGAGGCGGGCAGCGCCGCCTTTGTCACGCCTCTGGTGGTCAAGGCCGGTGAGAAAACCGACTTCGACGCCCGCGCGACCGCACCGGTCAGCCGGGTGGATGAGACCGTCACGGCCTGGACTCAGGGCATGCTTCTGGCCGACAAGATGCGGATGGACGATTTCGCCGCGGAACTGGCGCGCTACGGGCGCGGCTTTGTGCGCTGCGACCCGGCGATTGCCGACCTGCTGGTGTCGGGCGCTTACCCGATCAATGACCGGCGTCGGACGTTGAACATGCTCGCAGCTACCTATTCGATTTCGGTGACGGAGCATATGAGCGGGTATTGGACTTTGTTGGCGGCGCGCTGAGCTTTTCGCGAGCAAGCTCGCTCCTACAGGCGGCTGAGCGAAGGGCTCCAAATTTTTTTGCTACGGCCTGATACTTTTTTCCGCCTCGACTGGCAGAGGAAGTGAAACCACCTCTTTCCCAGTCAAAAGGATCTTCTTGTCATGCCTGTTGCAAGTCGCCTCCGCGCCGAATGCACGTTAACGATGGCCGTCCGTACCGCCCTGCTGAGTGTTGCCCTGGCCACGGCAAGCACCAGCGCCTGGGCGGCAACGTCCCTGCAACCGGACAGCGTGGCCAGCAAGGCCTACGACATTCCGGCCGGACCACTGGGCCGGGTGCTGTCCAGCTTCGCGGTGAAATCGGGGATGGCCTTGTCGTTCGAGCCCGCGCTGACGGAAGGGCTGCACAGCCCAGGCCTCACGGGCAGCTACTCGGCTGGCGAAGGCATTGCCCAACTGCTAGCGGGCAGCGGCCTGGAGCTGGTGGAACTCGGCGATGGCAGCTTCATGCTGATCAAGCAGCCTGCGGCCGGCGACGGTGGACTCACACTCGCCGCAACCAGCGTCGATGCGTCGAGCCTTCGTCTCGGCGGCTTGCCCGAAGCCTTCGCCGGTGATCAGGTGGCCCGCGGCGGCCGGGTCGGGATGCTGGGCAACAAGGATGTGATGGACACGCCGTTCAACGTCACCAGCTACACCGCCAAGACCCTCGCCGACCTGCAGACCGTGACAGTCGCCGATGCGTTGGAGCGTGATCCCTCGGTTCGCTCCACCGGCCAGGCGGGCGGCATTGTCGACTCGTTCTTCATTCGCGGCTTCCCGGTGGGCGAGGGCAACCTGGGCGAACTGGCCTTCGACGGCGTCTATGGTGTAGCGCCCAACTACCGGGTGTTCACCGAGTACGCCGAACGCATCGAGGTGCTCAAGGGCCCGGGGGCGCTGATGTATGGCATTTCTCCCAACAGCGGCGTCGGCGGCGTGATCAATATCGTGCCGAAACGGGCGCTGGCCGAGGACCTGACGCGCTTCACTGCCAGCTACGCTGCCAACACCCAACTGGGCGGCCATATCGATGTCAGCCGGCGCTTCGGTGACGAGAAACAGTGGGGCGTGCGCTTCAACGGCAGCATGGCCCAGGGTGACACCGCCATTGACGACCAGCAGCGCGCACTGGATATCGGCGCCATCGCCCTGGACTATCAAGGCGAACGGCTGCGTTTGAACCTGGACTTCCTCAGCCAGAAAGAGAAGTGGGACGCCTCGTCGCGGCCGTTCACGGTGGCGGCCGGGGTCAAAGTGCCGTCGGCGCCGAATGGCCGCACCAACCTGCCACAGGACTGGGGCTGGTCCAACACCCGGGAGCAGTCTGCGCTGGTCGGCGCGGAGTATGACCTGAGCGATGCGGTGACCGTGTTCGCCCACGCGGGCGGCGGCCGGGCCGATGTCAAACGCATGTCCGATCAGGTGCCAAGGATCCTCAGCGAGGACGGCACTATCAGCAATACGCCGGGCTACTACAAATTCAACGTCGATCGCTCGACCGTCGATATCGGGATGCGCGCCTTGTTCGAAACGGGCCCGGTCAGCCATACCACCACCGTCATGGCCACCCGGTATCAGGATGAACTGCGCCGAGGCATCAACAACGGCACGGAAATCGTCTCGAACATCTACCACCCAGTGGATGTGCCCAAGCAATACATCGCCGCGCCGAAGGTGTTGCGGATTTCCGAGTCGGAGCTGTCCGGCGTTGCCGTCACCGATACCCTGTCTGTTCTCGACGACCGCGTGCAACTGACCCTGGGTGTGCGCCGGCAAGCCATCGAGTCACGCAACTACGCCGCCACCGGCGCGGTGACTTCCCGTTACGACGACAGCGCGACGACCCCTGTGGTGGGCCTGGTCGTCAAACCCTGGGAAAACGTTTCGTTCTACTACAACTACGTCGAAGGCCTGAGCAAGGGCGATGTCGCGCCCGCCACTGCGGCCAACGCCGGGCAGGCGTTCGCGCCCTATGAGTCCAAGCAGCAGGAACTGGGCGTGAAAGTCGAGAAGGACAGCTTCATGGCCAGCCTGTCGGTGTTCCAGATCGAGAAGCCCAGCGGCGAGCTGGGAGCGGGCAATGCGTTCTCGGTGCAGGCCGAACAGCGCAACCGTGGTGTCGAGCTGAGCCTGTTCGGCGAAGTCGCACCGGGTACGCGCCTGCTTGGCGGCGTCACGTTGCTTGATGGCGAACTGACTGACTCGGCCACGGCCAGCAACCGTGGCAACGACCCGGTAGGTGTGCCCGATGTGCAAGCCAACGTCTGGGCCGAATGGGATACCCCGGCAATCGAAGGTTTCACCCTGACGGGTGGCGCGATCTATACCGGCAGCCAGTACATTAACCAGGCCAACACCCAGGAACTGGACGCCTGGACTCGCGTCGACCTCGGCGCCCGCTATGCCACCCGCATCGAAGGCCGACCCACCACCTTCCGCGCCACCGTGCAGAACGTCTTCGACCGGGAATACTGGTCGGGCGTAGCGTCCTATGGCGCGATCTCGCCGGGCTATCCGCGCACCCTGCAATTGTCGGCGACGATCGATTTCTGATACGTCGCAGCGCATCGCGTCCAGACCGTGTATGCACTGTGCACCATCGGCCAGTGCCTGCCGGGTCTGCTGGGGCAGTTGCGGATTTGAGCGGCGGCTAGCCGTCGCACAACAACGCCATTCTTATAGCGCCTCCCGCAATTGCCATTGCCGGAGAGCGCTCAGATTCGCTCAGAAACCCAATGCTGACAAAAAGCCATCTCGCCGCCTATTTTGGCCGCCGCACGGGGCACTGCCCCCCTTTATCAAGGAGATGGCAATGAAGCATCTGCATTTCGATCGGCGGCATGTCGAGCGCACGGCAACGCTGGAGGTTCGTGTTGGTAGCGCGCTATCCACTCAGTCTCCATGGCGAGCAGAGTCTCGAATGCGCCGGGGCGACCCATGGCGCGCTGCCGATGATGCAGATGTTCCATTTCGTCTTCGAGGCGGCGAAAGCCAGCATCCAGCAGACCTGTGTCTCGATCAAAGCCAAGGTGCAGCTGTGAGGACCGGAACGTTGGGCGAGTTCATGGGCAAGTTCACCTTCCATGCGGGGGCAACGTGCCTGGCCACTCTTGTGCTTCAGGATGGCGAGCAGGAGTATCGCTGGCTCCCGGCAATGGTCGCGCGCGACGACATTGCGCAGCCCGGGCTTGCCAGTGTTTATCGCTTGGCCGACGGCAGTTTTCGCTTGCGTCTCGACGATCGCTGGATAGGTTTCGCGCCCGTGGCGGGTTGTCTGACCCTGAACAGTGAGGTGGCGGACGCCGCAACCCTGCGTCTGGCAGGCGAGCCCTTGGGGCAGGGGTGGGAAGTGCAGGTCGGGGATGCCTGGAAGCCGGTGGTGTTCTACCCGCAAACGGCACAGGCGATCCTCACGACCAACTCTGGCAAGAGCGCCGTGTCGGGTTTCGAGCCGGTGATCGTCACGCCGTCGTTGGCGGCGTTGGTGGCAAGCGGACAGGGCCGTGGCGTGGACCTGACCGATGTGGTGCTGGATGGCTTAAGCGCGGTGGGTGTGGACTTCACCGGCGCGCGATTTACCGGTGCCAGCCTGCAGGACGCGGACCTGTCCAACTGCCTGTTGGGCGAGGCCGATCTGCGCGACACCCGGCTCAACGGCGTGTTTTTCGACGGTGCATTGCTGGATCACGCCAACCTGTCCGGCGCGACCCTTGGCGGGCCTGGCT
Organism: Pseudomonas sp. Marseille-P9899; assembly: GCF_903166565.1. NCBI lineage: Bacteria > Pseudomonadati > Pseudomonadota > Gammaproteobacteria > Pseudomonadales > Pseudomonadaceae > Pseudomonas > Pseudomonas sp. Marseille-P9899. The sequence continues at coordinate 1,356,154 of NZ_CAESCG010000001.1, read as the reverse complement.
GGGGTGCGCCACGCAGCGCCCGGGGGATCGACCTGAGCTTTTGCCAAGCCCGGGGCGCGATTCTCGGCAGCCCATCCGCCCGCCTCGACTGCGCCCACGCCAACTTCAGCGGCGGCGATTTCAGCCACGCCGACCTGAGCCGCCTGCAACTCACCGGGGCGCTGCTGACTGATGCTCGCCTGGAAAGCTGCTGGCTGGAGGGCGCGGTGCTGGACGGCGCCGACCTGAGGAATGTTTTCGCGCAGCGGGCAAGCCTGCGCAAGTGCTCGCTGAAAAACATCCTGGGCAGCAATGCCAACTTTACCGAGGCGGATTTTTCCGCCGCCGACCTGAGCGACAGCGTGCTGGTGGATGCACGGTTTGCCGGTTGTACCATTCGCGCCGATGGATCTGCCCGCGCGCTTTCACTGGCGGGCGCGCAGATCCAGGGTGTCGATTTCAGCGATAGCCTGCTTGACGGCGCGCTGTTGCTCGGCGCGGGCGTTGCGCTGGCGCAGGGTGTGCCGTTGTTCCGCTTGCCGGCAGTGGCGTGGGAATACCTCACGCCCGAAGGCATTGGCGGGTTGGCGCCCTTGTTCGCCCGAGCGGGTTACCCATTGGGGGCCGCACCGATCCTCGACATGGACCGCCAGTGGTGGCTGGATAATGACCGCGATACCGACTTGAGCCATCCCCGGGCTTACTCGGTACGGCGGGTTGGCGGGCAACTGGAGGTGTTCGATGCGTCGGGGGCGCTGGGGCATCTCTTCACCTTGCCGGGGTGGGCGTCCTTCGGCCTGGACGGGGTGCACCCCGATGCCTCGTTGATCACCGGGTTCGAGATGGCTGGCTATGGGCTTTCCGCCAGTGCCAACATCGACCAGGTCGAAGACCCGCGACTGCACCCGGCGGCGGACGCGGGCATTGTCGGCGCGTTCGGTTATGCCTCGTTTCGTCTTGTCCGGCGCGAGCAGGGCGTGCAGGTGTTCGGCATGGCGCCCCTGCTGATGCGCGACTGGCCTGCCTATCCCGCCGGCGTGGCGTTCAAGGCGACCGCCAGTCTGGCCGCGGCGATGTCGCCAAATAGTCTGGGCCCGGCGGGCTATCCGCGGCGCGCGCTGACTCCCGACAGCCTCGACGTCGAGGAATTTTTCACAGCGCACTGAGGGCCGGTTGCGGCAGTTCCAGGCAGAAACAGATCGGATGCCGCTGCCCCCGGCTTTCCAGTACCAGGCTGCCGCCATGCAACTCGGCAATACGCTTGACCAGGTACAGGCCCAGCCCGGTTCCGGACGTATGCTGGGCCTGGGTGCCGCGAACGTACTTGTTGAAGAGCAGAGGCGCCTGCTCGGCGGGAATCTCCGCGCCGTCGTTGGTGACGCGGATACGCACGCCGCTGGCGCTGTCCTCGACCTCAAGTAGGATGCTCGCGTCGGTCGGTGCATGGCGGTCGGCGTTGGCCAGCAGATTGCGCAAGGCCACGCGCAGCAGGCCGAAGTCGCATTCCAGCAACGCGCGCGCGCTGCGCAGGTCGAGTTCGACGCGGCCGGGCGGGAAGTCTTCAAGGCAACCCTCAAGCAACCCGTTCAGGTCATGCCTGGCACAGCGTGGTTCGCTGGCCTGTTCCGCGACGCGGTCATGCTCAAGATAATCATCCACCAGTGACAGCAGGCGCCTGGACGCCTGGTGGATATTGCGGCAACGCTGCTCGTTGCGCTCGGGTGCCGCCGCCAGGTTACGCAGCATCTGTTGGGCCGAGGTGCCGATGATCGCCAGCGGCGTGCGGAATTCGTGGGAGACCATGGCCACGAAGTCACGCTGTTCTTCGCGCATCTGCTGTTCCTGCTGCAGTGCCTGACGCAGCTCGCGGGTGCGGCTGTCGATTTCCTTTTCCAGCCTGGCGTTCTGGCTGCGGATCAGGGCATTGACCGCCTCTTCGGCATGGCGGGTTTGCGCTTTCAGCCAGCGGTAGTGGCTGATGATCCGCAGGCTCATCAGCAGCATATGCAGGAGCGCGCCGAGGGCCACGGCGTTGTCGGTGAAAAAACTCGCCGGCAGTTGGCCGAGGTTACGCAGGAAACTGATGCCGATCCCCAGGTAATAGATGCCGAACAGCAGCAGGAAGTAGCGCGCCGGGCGATGACCTTTGTACATCAGCCAGAGCGCCAGACCGATAAACAACACAATACTGGCCAGCACGGTGACCTGGTGCAGGGGCGCGCCGATCTGGTAATGCCCGGCAAGCACCGCCAGCGCCGAGGCCGTGCCGATGATCAGGCTGGCGGCGATCAGGCCGCGTTGCAGTCGCACAAAACCGGGCGCCTGCAATTGGCGCAGGGTGAAGATCACCCCGATCGGCAGACTCAGGCCGAGGGCGCATCCCAGCAGGGTGTCGCTGAACGCCATCGGCAGAGCGAGCAACTGCTGGGGCAGGCCCAGGCTCAGCAGTTCGATCAGCACGGCAATGCTGACATAGGCCAGGTACCAGCCGCTCTCCGGGGCGTGGGTCATGCGCCAGAACGCGGTATGGAACAGGATCAGCACCAGGCAGATGCCGAAGTACAGGCCGTAGCCCAGGTATTCCATGGACAGATCGCGGGCGAACCGCTCGCCGGAGACAAGGCGCAGGCTGACCGACATCGCGTTCTTGCTTTCCAGGCGCAACAACAGGACCTGCGGTTGCCCGGGGTTCAGGTCCAGGGCAAACACCGGCGAGCGATAGTCCAGGGCCCAGTGCTGGCGGCCGATGGCTTCGCCGCTGCGGATCGGGTGGGACATGTCGCGGACATCGAACAGGGTGGTCTCATCGAGCAGGGCGTTGCTCAGCATCAGCATCCACTGGCGTGGCGCGTTCGGGCCGGTTTGCACCTGCACGCGTAACCAGACCGCACCGGGCACGAAGCCAGCGCTCAGGGAGCCGGGCAGTGCTCGCCAGGCGTTCGATGTCAGCGCGGCGCTGGCATCCAGTTTCGCACCCGGATCATCCAGGCGTTCGACCACCAGGCGTGCGTCGGCGGGCAGCAGCGTAGCCGCCGGGGCATGCAAGGCAAACAGGAGCAGGCAGAGCAGCCAGGGCAGCGATCGACACATGGGACAGCCATCAGCAGGGAAGGGGGTGCGGTCTTGCTTGCAGCGCCGGGCTCAGTCGTTGATCCGGGCCACCGCGTGGAAGCAATAGCCGTTGTTGCGCAAGGTTTTCAGCGGCAGTTCCAGGCCGGTCGCTTCCTGCACATTGCGGCGCAGGCGACGGATCTGGGTATCCAGGCGCCGCTGATCATAGCTGAACCAATCCTCGCCCAGTGCCTCGACAATCTGGCGCCGGCAGACATCGGCGCCGGCGCTCGCCATCAAACGCTGCAGCACCAGGCTGTCCTGGTGCGACAGGCGCGTGACCGCGCAGTTGGGCGCCCGCAGTTCCCGCGCGCGGCTGTCCAGGTGCCAGGCGGCAGGTCGGGGTGGCAGGTCCAGGCGGCGGGCCAGGGCCTGGAGCACGGCGGCGAGTTCTTCCAGGTCGCAGCCCTTGGCGAGGTAATGGTCGGCCCCCAGGCGAAACCCTTCGACCTTCTGCACGGTGGTACTGCGGGCGGTGAAGGCGACGATGCCCAGCGGATTGCCTTGCTCGCGCAGGGCCTGGATCAGCTCCAGGCCGTCGCCATCCGGCAAATTCAGATCAAGCACCGCCAGGCGGTGACGCTCCGGCTCGAACGCCCGGGCGAAGCCGGCCAGGTCGTGGACCAGGGTCACGTCGTAGCCGCAGTCGGCGAGGAACTCGTGGAGTTCTTCGGCCATTATCGGCTCGTCTTCAAGGAGGATCAAATCGGGCATTTCAGGGGGTATCAGCGGTTCCAGGGAGGCGCCGAGTCTAGTGTGGTGTCACCTGAATAACGAACAGAATTCTCGGGAGCAGAGGCACATGTACTTCATCTTTATAACCACATGAACCTGGCCTAGCCAACTCCGGGCCGCCTCGAAGGAAGCGGCCCGGGCAATCACTCAGAGACCGACATCCGGTAGAGCAGGGCGGTTGTCCAGGCATTTGCGCATGATCGCCTGGACATAATCATGTTCTTCCTTGAGCAACGGCAGGCGCGGCGGACGGGTCAGGGCACTGCCACGCCCGACGATCTCTTCACACAGCTTGATGCACTGCACCAGATCGGCACGGGCATCCAGGTGCAGGATCGGCATCAGCCACTGGTAGATCGTCATGGCCTCGGCAAAGCGTCCGGCCCTGGCCAGGCGGAAGATGGTTTCGCCTTCTCTGGGGAACACGTTGGACATGCCTGAGACCCAGCCTTCGGCGCCAACGGCGATGCTCTCCTGGACGACGTCGTCGAGCCCGGCAAACAGCACGAAGCGGTCACCCACTTCGTTGCGTACGTCGATGAAGCGGCGGGTGTCGCCTGAGGAATCCTTGAAACACACCACGTTGTCGCAGTCGGCCAGCGAAATCAGGATCTCGGCGGTGACGTCATTCTTGTAGATCGGCGGGTTGTTGTAGACCATCAGCGGCACGTCAGCGTGCCTGGCAACGTAGCGGTAGTGTTCGGCGGTTTCGTGCGGCTTGGAGCCATAGACCAGCGCCGGCATCAGCATCACGCCATCAACGCCGACCTGGCGCACCGCATTGGCGGTTTTCGCGGCGGCAATGCTGGTGAATTCGGCGACCCCGCAGATCACCGGCACCCGACCACCCGAGGCATCCACGGCGACTTCGGTGACGGCGATTTTTTCTTCGGTGGTCAGCGAGGTGTTTTCGCCAACCGAGCCACATACCACCAGCCCCGAAACACCGTCACGGATGACGTTGGAGATGACCTGATGGGTCTTCTCGTAGTTGATCGAGAAGTCGTCATTGAATTGGGTCGTGACCGCGGGAAACACGCCGCTCCAGTTTACGCGCTTGCTCATGATTGCCTCCGGGGCTGAGGGTTACTTGACCGACTTGAGGAACTCGGCGGTTTCTGGCTTGAGCGGGTTGCCGATGACCTGGTCAGGCGAGCCGATCTCGTGTACCAGGCCGTTGCGGAAGAACGCCACACGGTCGGACACATCCCGAGCGAAGCGGATTTCATGCGTCACCAGAACCATGGTCATGCCGTCTTCGGCCAGCATGCGCATGGTGTCCAGCACTTCGCCGACCAGTTGCGGGTCAAGGGCCGAGGTGGCTTCGTCGAACAGCATGTAGTCCGGCGACATGGCCAAGGCGCGGGCAATCGCCATGCGTTGTTGCTGGCCGCCGGAAAGCTTGCCGGGGAACACCTTGAGCTTTTCACCGAGGCCGACGTGGGTCAGTTGTCTGACGGCCAGTTCTTCGGCCTCCTGCTTGCTTTTGCCGAGCACCTTGCGCGGTGCCAGCATGACGTTCTCAAGCACCGTCAGGTGCGGGAAGGCGTTCCACTGCTGAAACACGATACCGATCTTCTGCCGTAGCCGGTTGAGGTCGCAGGCCTTGTCGTGCACTTCGATGCCGTCGACGCGGATGCTGCCTTTCTGGATCGGTTCAAGGCCGTTGATGCACATCAGCAGGGTCGATTTTCCGGAGCCGGAGCCGCCAATGATCGAAACCACTTCGCCCTTGTTCACCGTCAGGCTGACGCCCTTGACCACTTCGAGGTTGCCGAAGGATTTGTGTACGTTGTCGATCTCAATCATTTTCTTGCCACCTTCTTTCCAGACGAGCGCCCAGGCGTGCGACCACCAGGCTCATGACGTAGTAGATGAGGCCGGCGATGCACAGCACCAGCAGCGGCTCCTGAATACGGGTAACGATGGTTTGCGATGCGCGCAGCAGTTCGATGATGCCGATCCACATCACCAGGGCGGTGTCTTTCATGACCCCAAGCACCAGGTTCAGCCAGCCAGGGAAGGCCACGCGGGTGGCCATCGGCAGGACGATGTAGCGCAGGTCCTGAAAAAAGCTCAGGCCCAGCGAGCGGCTGGCCCGGCGTACCGACGGCGGCACCGACAGGACACCGCTGCGCACCACTTCGGTGAAGTACGCGGCGGTGTAGACCGCAAGCACGATGCAGCCGACGGTGAACGCGCTGATGTTCAGGCCGACGATGCTCTTGAATGCATTGAACAGCACGAACTGGATCAGCAACGGTACGCTGCGAAACACGTCGAGCACCCATGCCAGCGGCAGGCTGGCCCTGGGTGCCAACGCCCGAAGCAGGCCGAACAGCAGGCCTGCGAAAGAACCCAGCAAGATCGCCCAGAAGGTCAGTTGCAGGGTGACCCAGGCGCCATCGAGCATGAACAGCAGGTCGTTCCAGGTAAAACCGGTAGTGAGCATGAACAGGTCCTCAGTAGCGGAACAGCCGCCAGGCCAGGAGCCGGGCTACCGCAACGATCGCTTTGGCGATCAGGTAATACAGCACCGCCGCGATGGCGAAGAACTCGAAGGTGCGGAAGGTCTTGACGTTGTATTCCTGGGTCACCCCGGTGAGGTCGTTATTGAGGCCGACGACGACACCCAGCGAAGTCATCAGCACCGCCCAGACCATCTGGTTGCTCAACGGGTAGAACACGATCCGCAGCAGTTGCGGCACCACAATCATCCGGTAGGCCTGGAAGGCGCTCATGCCCAGCGAGCGGGCGGCACGTATCTGGGTGGCAGGCACGGCCTTGAGGCCACCGCGAAAGTTCTCCGCCAGGTAGCCGGCATTGTTGAAGGTAATCCCGGCCAGCAGGGCCACCCACGAGCTGACGTGCAAGCCCATCGAGCCGAGACCGAAATACAGGATGTAGATCTGGAACAGCGACGGCGTGTTGCGCGCGATCGATACCCAGCCATTGCCGAAACCACGCAGCAACGGGTGGCGTGCTTCGCGCATGACCGTCAGCGCCAGGGCGATCAACACGCCGAAAATCATCGACAGCGCGGCGGTCTCGAACGTCACCCAGGCGCCGTTGAGCATGTCGGGCAGCGCCCGCAACGCCGCGCGCCACTGGAAGGTGTAGTCAAACATTGGGCAGTGTCTCCTCTGGTACGGCAGGTTCCAGCCAGGCTGGCAGACGACCGCAGGCCCTGGCGGAGCAAGCGGCATCGACACATTCGGCGAGATTGGCGAAGTGCACCGAACGGCCAACCAGCCCCGGTGCGTAGTGGGCGTATTTGCCCGAGTTGGTCATCAGCGTGCGGGCGTGCGGCGGGATCACCGGTTCACCGAGCATGCACCAGCAGGTGTCGGTCACCAGTTGCACGCCGAAGTCTTGCAGCACCGCGACGTGGCCGGCCTGGCGCGCCTGTTCCAGCACCCCGCGCCCGCTGGTGACGGCGATGACCACCGCCGGGTGTTTGTGCCGCCCCTGACATAGCCGGGCCAGTTGGGCGAACTCGCTCAAGGAAAAGTGCGGGTTGCCCAGCGACACCACATCGACTTCGGCGCTGCAGGCGCTGTTGAGCTCTCGCCAGCTCACGAGCAGGTCGCTCAGGCGCACGGTTTCAACGGTCGCCGAGGTATCGGCTGCCAGCACCTGGGCCGGGTCAAGCGCTTCGGGGGTGACCCCGGCGATGTGAAACAGCGGCGCGCTGGAGGTGGTGGCAAACGCCGCGCCGAATGCCTTGAGGTCATCCCGGCTCGGCGCGGCGTGTTCCAGTCCGAGCAACAGCGGGATGCGGCCGCCGGCCATCAGGCCGATGTGGTAACCGAGCAATGGGTAGAAGGCATCGTCGAGGTTGTTTGCCGCAGGCACCCGGACCTGCCATTGCGCCTTGCGCTGAGCGTCCAGGTGGCAGCCGATCAACGGCGCACGGCCGGTCAGGGCAATGCAGATATCAAGGTAATCGGGGTACTTCAAGGTGCGCGCGCCGAGCACGCTGTTGGCGTACACCACCGCGTTCGACTCGGCCCAACCGATGTGCTCGCCCAGCGCTGGCGCGCTGTCGAGCAGGTAAGGCGCACAGGTGAAACTCACCTGCGCACCCATGGCCATGTAGATATCGCCCAGCGTACTGGCCGGTATGCCCAGCGCGGGGTCGATGCTTTGTTGCAGCCAGCGCCGCTGGTCGACGGAAATCGCGTTGAGGGTGGTCGGCACGCGTACTGCCGCGCCCCAGCGCATCAACTGTTGAGCGAAATGCAGGCTGGCCGGGCCGGTGTAGATACAGCCATCGATGTGCGCCTGGCAGATGTCCAGCAACTGCGTGGCACCCTGCAACTGCGCCATGCGCACCACCAGTTGCATGGCCACCTGGGTGGCCTTGCCGTACTGGCCGTCAAGCATGGCCAGATCATCACGGCTCAGTTGCACGCTGGAGGGCGCGCGCTCGGCAGTCGCGGGGCGCGCATTCCAGAGCCCGGCCGGCGCGTGTTCATACAGGTTCAGGACCTCGTTCTCGACCCTTGCAAAGGCGCCGCCCTGCAAGCGTGCGAACGCTTCCTTGCCGATGCACAGCACCGGCAGGGAGCGTTCGAACAAAGCCTCGGCGACGAACACGCCGAGGGTCAGGATCTCATCGGCTTCAGCCAGCACCAGGGCGGCCGGCGCATGCCCGTTGCTGATCAACTCCATCAGCACGCTGCTGCCGGTGCACGAGCCACGGCCACTGGGGATCGCCAGCACTCGCCCGGCCAGCAACTGGCCGCTGAGCGGGTGATGGCGGTCGATCACTTCACCGGTGAACGAATCGACGCCGCCCCAGAAACTCAGGCCGACCTCGGCGAACAGCAGTTCACCTTGGGCCGCACCTGCAACCAGGCTGCGCCCGGTCAACTGGATGACTGAACCTGACATGGCCGGCGCCTCAGTAGTAGACGTGCGGGACGGTCAGGTCGGTCGGTGGAATATCAGTGCCGACCCATTTGACGAACAGCTCCTTATAGCGCCCGGTGCGCACCTGCTGATTGACGAACAGGTTCAGGTAGTTGAGCAGGCCGTACTCGTTGCGCTTGGCCCCCAGTGACACGAAGTCGACCACGTAAGGTGCGTTGCCGGCGACCTTGAGGTTCTTGTACTTGCCAGATTTCAAGGTGGCTGCGGCAACGGTATTGGTCACCACGGTGGCGTCGATATGACCCTGGGCGACGGCGAGGATGGTGTCGTTCTGCGACTGATAGGCGCGGAAGCTGCCGGTGCCCCAGCTCTTCACGTCTTTTTCCAGGGCGAGGGCTTCAAAGGTACCGCTGGTGTTGCCCAGGGCTTTGCCTTTGATGTCGTCGAAGCTATTGATGCCGGTATTATCGCGGGTCAGTACGACCATCTGGAAGGCGAAGTAGGGGATGGTCAGGCCGACGGTCTTGGCTCGTTCGAGGGTGTCGGAAGTGGAGGCGACGATCACGTCGGCGCGGCCGGAGATCAACGCCGGGATGCGATCGGGGAAAGGTGTCTCGACGATTTCGGCATCGACCCCGAGGACTTTTGCCAGGTCATTGCAATAGTCCACATCGAAACCTGCGGGGGCGTTGCTGGCGTCACGGAAACCCATCGGCGGGAAGTCCAGGGTCACTGCGCAGCGCAGGTTGCCGGAGCCGATGATGTCGTCCAGCTTGTCTGCCTGGGCGGTGGCCCTAAAGCTCGAGCCAAGTACTGCGCTGAGGGCTAAAGCGAGGGGTTGTTTTTTCATGGAGGCCTCGTTTGGGTTGCACTGGATATCGGATTAGGAATTTCGTATACGATATAAACATTGCAACGCGCGTGCCTGTTTTTGGCCTGGCGGCGGTAATCATTCGCAGGTCGTTGTGGGATAAGCCTTACAGGCTGATTGCTGACTCGGGGATCCGGTCAGGCGCTGGGTGACGGTGTTACATATCGGAGCATGGCGGGGAACTCATGCCCCTCGAGGGAACACCGGTGACACTTGTGCTGGAGGGTGGCTGCGGGGTCTTACTTGCCGGCGCTGGGCAGATGCTCGAACAGTGTTTTACACACCCCGGCGATGTGCTCATCGAGCAGCGCCACCGCCCGCTCCACATCACCGTCGCGGCAGGCCTGAAGAATCTCGCGGTGCTCGTGATCGGCGCGTTCCTTGCCAGAAGACAGGCTCATCTGCATGCGCAGGTAACGCTCCAGCTTGTCGTTGACCGAACGAATCAGATTCACCAGAAACGGCCGTTGCGCAGGCTCATATAAGCAGGCGTGCAGTTCCCAGTTGAGTTCCGCCCAGCGTCCCACGTCGTTTTCGCCGATGAATTCCTGGCAGATCGCCTCGGCCTGCTGAAAAGTGGCTTCGGTCATGTTCGGGATGGCAAGGCGCAGCGCCTTGTCTTCCAGCAGCATGCGCACTTCGAACATCTGCGCCAGTTCCGATTCCGACATGCGCGTGACCATCGCCCCGCGATTGCGCTGGAACATCACCAGCCCCTCGGCCTCAAGACGCTTGAGTGCCTCGCGTACGGGAATCTTGCTGACGTTGAACTGGCTGGCTACGTCGTCCTGGCGGATGGGTTCGTCTTCGGCGAATTGCCCGGCGACGATGGCATCGCGCAGATGCCGGGTGATGATTTCCGAGGTGGTGGGGATATTGCCCAGGTCCGGTGCGTTGAGTCGAGGTGGTTTCACGGTGCATGGCCGGTCTGAAGGAAGTTGCGGATATGGTATACGAGATTTTTATCCGCTTCGCGAGCAATGCCTTAAGGGCATTGCTCGCGGCTTTGTACTGCCGGCGTCATGACCATTGAGCCGGTAATCCGCCAACTTCCCCGCATGCTCGCCTTGCACCAGGCGTCCTGGCCACTTTCTCGGCCTACTTCTGATGAAACTGCTCTCACTTTTGATTAAAGGAGGCGTCTGGCCACTTTCTGACGGGTGAAAATCGCCTCTGATTTGATAAGTCGCAATTATTCCATCTTAAATTTCATCAAATTCCGAAAATTAATTTGATCTTTTTTGTATGTAAACACATGATACGTACCACATTATGAAATAGCAGGAACACAGACATGGCCCGCGGTGGTATCAACAAAGCAGTCGTGCACAAGGCCCGTCAGGCGATCCTGGCCCGGGGCGAGCATCCGAGCATCGATGCGGTGCGTATCGAACTGGGCAATACCGGTTCGAAAACCACCATTCATCGCTACCTCAAAGAGCTGGAAATCCAGAAGCCGCCCGCCACCACCAGCGTGCCGGACCTCAGCTCATCGCTGATGAGCCTGGTAAAGCAGTTGGCGGAGCAGTTGCGTGAAGAGAGCGACGCCTGTGTCGAAGAGGCGCAAAAGTCGTTCGATGTGGAAAACGCTGTGCTGAAAGGGCAGTTGCAGGAAAGCCAGCAAGCGCTGGCCGCCGCGCAGCAGCAATTGCAGATCCAGGGCGCGGCGCTGGCCGCTGAATCCGCGGAGCTGGCCACCGCCCGCAGCAGTCTGCAGAGCGAACACACCCGTAACGCCACGCTGAGTCAGGCGGTCGGTGAGTTGAATGTGCGCCTGGCCGACAAGGACGAGCAGATCGCTTCGCTCGAAGACAAGCATCAGCACGCCCGTGATGCGCTGGAGCATTACCGCACCGCCAGCCGTGAGCAGCGCGAGCAGGATCAGCGCCGCCATGAGGCGCAGGTCCAGCAGTTGCAGACCGAGCTGCGTCAGTTGCAGCAGACGCTGATCATCAAGCAGGACGAAACCACCCGGCTCAACCGTGACAACGAGCGGTTGCTGGTGGAAGCGCGGCACATCCAGCGCGAGTGCCAGCATCTCAAGGACCAGCAAGAGCAGCACGCGCTGGAAACCCGCACCCTCAGCGCCAACCTGGCGCAATCCCAGGGCGCGCGCGAAGAACTGCAGCGCCAGTTCCAGTCCCAGGGCCAGCAACTGGAGCTGGTGGGCGGCGAACGGCGTCAGCTACTCAAGCAGGTGGAATTGCTGGAGCAAACGACCGAAGCCTTGCGCGCCGCGCAACAGGCGGCGGCCGAAGCCGAGAAAGCGCAAGAACAGCAGTGATGTTCAGGCCGGGACGGGCAATGCTTTGCGCATCGCACAACGTCCCGGCAGCCCAAGCGCGTGCTCATGGGCTATTTGCTGCTGCAGAAAACCCTGCAACTGTCCGTCGTCCAGCGCGACGAAACCCAGCCGGGCATAGAAAGGTGCGTTCCATGGCACGTCCTTGAAGGTCGTCAGGGTCAATGCCGTGAAGCCTTGCGCTCGGGCCCACGCTTCGACAACGGCAATCAACTCCCGCCCCAGGCCTTGCCCTTGATGGCTGCGCGCCACGGACAATTCATCGAGGTGCAAGCCGCCGTCCTGAACGCTGGCACAGAGAAACCCCAGCGGCTGATCCTGCTCATCCACCGCCACCCAGAGCAGCCCTTTGTTGATGAACCCCAAGTGCTCCTCGACGCTCAGCACTTGATGGGTCGCGACCCACGCCAACCGCTCAACGCTGAGAAACGCCTCGGCCGCCGATTGCTCGATGGCGGGCAGCAGGTGTGCGTCTTGAGGGCGGGCAGGGCGGATAGGCATGGTGATCTCCATCGGTAGCGGCTTGCCACTTTAACAGCGTTGCTCCGTTGATCGGCTGCCCGGCACTCCGGGTTCTGTTGCCCCTTCCAATGATCAGGCACCCCAACCGAGGACGGCACCATGCACTCGCCCAAAGACGACCCGCTCTGGAAAGACCCGCTGAACAGCCCGCAACGCGGCACCGACCCGGTCACCGATCCCAACGTCAACGGTGATCCCCAGCGTTCGGAAGAACCCACCGATATCGAACGTGTGCCGGATGATCCGGAGCAAGGCACACCTGTGCCCGAGCCGGACGAGCCGACGCCGCTCTCGGATGAGCGACGCTGATAACTAACGCCTACTCAATCCGGACGTTTCGCGGCTGGCGGGGACGGGCTATTGCTAGGCCCCGTCAATCAGCGAGAGCGTCATGACCGATATCCTGACCCGCGAGGACTCCGGCGTCCTCATCATCACCTTCAACCGCGAAGCCAAGAAAAACGCCCTGACCGTGCCCATGTACCAGCGCCTGACCGAGCTGCTGCAACAGGCGCAATACGACCCGGCGATTGCCGTGGTGCTGTTTCAAGGCAGCGAGCAGGTGTTCAGCGCCGGCAATGACCTGGCCGATTTCATCAGCAACCCGCCTGACCGCCTTGATGCGCCGGTCTGGGAATTCCTGCGCGCCGTCAGTAGTTTCCCCAAACCGCTGGTGGCCGCAGTCTGCGGCGTCGCCGTGGGCATCGGCACCACGCTGCTGTTGCACTGCGATCTGGTACATGCCGGCAGCAACGCGCGTTTCAGCCTGCCGTTCGTCAATCTCGGTTTGTGTCCCGAAGCCGGCTCCAGCCTGTTGCTGCCCCGCGTGTTCGGTTATCAGCGGGCTGCCGAGGCATTGTTGTTCGGCGAGCCGTTCGATGCCGAGGCGGCCTCGCGCGCCGGGTTGGTCAATCGGGTGCTGGAACCGGCGCAGGTGCTCGACAGCGCCCTGGCCCGGGCGCGCGCGCTGGCGACCAAGCCGCTGGCAGCATTGATGGAAACCAAACGCCTGTTGAAGAGTGCCGATGCGCCCGCCCTGCGCGAGCGTATCGATGAGGAAGCGCGCATGTTCGCGAGGATGCTGGAACCCGACACGGCCCGTCAGGCCACCGCCGTTTTCAACAACCGCCGTTGAGGGAAAGGATCGATAGCGCTGACAGCGCTATCGATTCACCTGCCGCGAGGTACGCAGTAGCAACAGCACCGAACCCAGCACCGGCAGGCTCACCAGCAACAGGGCGTAACGCAGCGAATCCTCGCCGGCCAGCGGCAACAGCAGATCACTGAGCAACCCGGCCAGCAGCGGGCCGATGCCGATCCCGAGCAGGGTGCTGACGATGGTCTGCAAGGCCATTGCCGCACCACGGCGGTTGGCCGGCACCAGTTGCGTGACGAGGTTGTAGGACGGCGCCACCCACCACACGGCAAAAAAGCTGTACAGCGCACACCAGAGCATCGCCGTCGGCACCGGCAGGCTGCCCAGGTGCAGCAGCACGGTGTCGGGCCACAGCAGGTACGTGGCCAGGGCGCTCATGGCGGTGAGATGGCCGATGACCGGGATCGAGAATTGCCAGTGCGCGTCACGCCGGCTGAGACGGTCGCTGAGCCAGCCGCTGAACAGCCCGCCAACGCCTGCGGCAGTTCCGCAGATCACCCCGGCCAGTATTCCGGCGTGTTGCAGCGAGAGGTCATGGGAGCGCACCAGAAAACTGGTGTTCCACATGGCGATGGCATAGGAACTGAGGGTGGTCAGGCCGCCCGCCAGGATCAACTGCCGATACGCCGGCAAGGCCCACAGGCCACGGGCTTCGGCGGTCAGGCCGGGAGACACGCCGGGGGCGTGGGGCGTGAGGTCCCAGCGGCCGCGGGGTGGGTCGCGGACGATAAAGGCCAGCGCCGCAGCGAACAGCAACGCCGGCACGCCCAGGGCGATAAAGGCTACGCGCCAGCCGTAGTGCTCCACCACCCAGGCGCCGATGCTCAGGCCGATGATCGAGGAGAACGTCGGCGCCGCGGTGAAGCAACTGATGGCGAACGAGCGCTTCTGCGGCGGATAGAGGTCGGCAATCAGCGACAGCGAGGCCGAGGTGGTCGGTGATTCACTGACCGCCACCGCCATCCGCGCCAGCGCCAACAGCAGAAAACTGCCAGCCACCCCGCAGGCCATGGTCGCCAAAGCCCAGAGCAGGCATGACGCCGCCAGCAAGCGGGTGCGCGGCAGGCGGTCCACCAGCCGTCCGGCGGGCAGGCCCATGACCGCGTAGACCACGGCGAAGGCCAGCCCGGAAATCAGTCCCATCGCGGTGTCGCCGACGCCGAACTCGGCCTTCACCGGTTCGATCATCACCGCGAGGATCTGCCGGCCGACGAAGTTATCGGCGAACACCACCGCCAGCAACGCCAGCAAGCCATGGGCCCGCCAGCCCACCGGCGACGCCGACAGGGCCGGCACGGCCGCGCTCATCGCGGCGCCCAGAGGTCGGGCAAGCCGGGGTCGCTGACCACGATCAGGCGCTTGAGCAGCACTTTCAGCGCCTGGGCATCGGCGATGCCGAGCTTGGCGGTCAATTCCTGCTCCACCACCTTGGCCAGCGCAACCTGCTGCAGCGATGTCTCGCGGCCCTTGGCGGTGAGGACGAAACGCAGGTCGTCGTCATCGCCTTCGATCGCCACCAGTTGCTGACGCTCGAGGAAGCGCATGCCGGCCAGGGTCACCACATGCCCGGTGTAACTGACGAAGGTGTTGATCTCGGCGAGGTCGAGGTTGTCGCGAATGCACAGCACGGCAAGGATGAAAAACGCCTGCTCGTCCAGTTGCTGGTTGCTGAGCATGTGCCGCAGCACGTTGAGCACCTGGTAATGCCCGCGACCAAGCAGGTAACCGAGCAGGTCTTCGGTGTAGCTGCACTCGGGCGGCGGCGGGGTGGTCGCCAGGCGCAGTTCATTACGCGGCTTGCGTGTGGTCAGGGCGTACTGGCCGCTCTGGAACGCCAGCGGCGCGCGGTCGCTGTGGTCGAAGGCGAGTACCTCGCCGACGAAGATCACATGGTCGCCGCCCTCGTACTGGAACGCCGTGCGGCACTGGAAGCGCGCCGTGCAGTCCTGCAGCAGCGGCGCTTCGCTGATCCCCCGGTCCAGCTCGACCTCGGCGAACTTGTTCTCGCCCTGGGTGGCGAAGCGGCCGGAGAGTTTTTCCTGCTCGGTAGACAGCACGTGCACGTTCCAGTGCTTGCCGCTGCTGAACACCGGCAGGCTGCGCGCCTGCTTGGACAGGCTCCAGAGCACCAGCGGCGGATTGAGCGACACCGAGTTGAAGCTGTTGGCGGTGATGCCGACCGGCGCACCGTCTTCGCCCTGGGTGGTGATGATGGTCACGCCGGTGGTGAAAGTGCCGAGCGCCGCGCGGAAGGCCTGGGGGTCGAAACTGATGTGTTGTGTTGCCATGACTGGCCTCATGGGTGTTGTTTTCGTAGTGCCAGTATTGGACGCGGCCGAACGCGCTACATCGTCTCAACGGACTAACGCTTTTGCTCGATCCTCGTCCGATCGGACGAGGCGCGGCGGGGCCTGGCGGGGCAACGTGGTCCCAGGCGCATCGGGCGCTGCCAAGGCCATGAAGGCCACTTCGCAAGGGGACACGCATGAGTTCAGTCGCATCATCCGTCGACACGCTTTCCGGCCTTCTGGCCCGGCAGAAAAGCGCCTTCAATGCCGCCGGCGCCGTTGACGCGGCGACCCGCCGCGACCGCATCCAGCGGGTGATCGACCTGCTGGTGGCCCACCACGGCGAACTGACCGAAGCCATGGACGCGGATTTCGGCGGCCGTCCCGCCGGCTTCTCGCTGATGAACGATGTGCTCGGCGCACTGGCCTCCCTCAAGCACGCCCGCGATCACCTCGCGCACTGGATGCAGGACGAGCAACGCCCACCGTTCGTGCCTTACGACCAGCTGGGCGCCAAGGCCTGGATCATGTACCAGCCCAAGGGCAGCGTCGGCATCATCGGCACCTGGAATGCGCCGCTGTACACCTTGTTCAGCCCGCTGGCGTCGGTTCTGGCGGCGGGTAACCGGGCGATCCTCAAGCCCTCCGAAGTGACCCCGCGCACCGCCGCGCTGGTGGCCCGGCTCTGCGCCGAGCGCCTCGACCCGCTTGAAGTGGCGGTGGTAACCGGCGACGCCGAACTGGCCGAAGCCTTCACCGCGCAGCCTTTCGATCACCTGGTGTTCACCGGCAGCACCGCCGTTGGCCGTGCGGTGATGCGCAATGCTGCACAGAATCTGGTGCCGGTGACCCTGGAACTGGGCGGCAAATCGCCGGTGATCATCTCGACTACTGCGGACCTGGACCAGGCCGCCTTGAGCATCGCCGTGGCCAAGGCTACCAATGGCGGGCAGATCTGCATCAACCCCGATCTGGTCTATGTGCCGCGCCACCTGCAAACCTCGTTGATCAGCGCGCTGCGCAGCGCCTACGCCAGCCTGCATCCGAGCATCCAGGGCAACCCGGACGTGGTGGCGGTGGTCAATCAACGTCATCTGTCGCGGGTCGAAGGCTATATCGACGACGCCCGGCAGCGCGGCGCCCGCATCGAATCCTTGCCGGAAGCACTGCCGCTGGACGCCAGCGACCGCCGCCGCCCGCTGCGCCTGGTGATCGATCCGCCGCACGACGCACAGATCATGAACGAGGAGATCTTCGGCCCGGCCATGGTCTTGCTCAGCTATGACGACCTCGGCCAGGTCATCGACGCGATCAACGCCGGCCCAAGGCCGCTGGCCCTGTACTACTTCGGCCAGGACGCGGCCGAGCAGCGCCGGGTGCTGGAACACACGGTGTCCGGTGGCGTCACCCTCAACGACGTGATGATGCACGCGGCGATGCACGACGCGCCGTTCGGTGGCGTCGGTGCCTCCGGCATGGGGCATTACCACGGCCGCGAGGGCTTCCTTGAATTCAGCCACCTGCGCACGGTGTTCAAGGCCCCGGCCCATGACCCCCGCCGCGAGTGGGGCCTGCTGCCCCCCTATGGCGAGCACTACCTGGCGACGATGCTCGCCATGGTCACCTCCGACTGATCCGGGCGAGGAACGACCGTGTTCAAAGCCATCACCATCGCTCAGCGCCTGTGGATATGGGCGCTGCTGGCCACCTTGCTGTTCGTCGCCGCCGTCGGTTTCGGCGTCTACGGGCTGCAACAGGCGCGCGACAGCCTGCGCACCATCAACGAAGACAACCTGGCGACCCTGCTCACCTTCGGCGAGATCCAGCACCGCCTGGATGAAAGCCGGCGACAGGCGTTGCTGGCGGTCCTGCAGGATCCGGAAGGACCGCTGATGGCGGCCTTCGACCGCTCGGTGGAGGTCACCCTCGGCACCATCGAAGCCAACGGCCAGGCCGTGACCCAGCGCTGGAACGACTACCGCCAGCGCGCCCTGAGCGCCGAGGAACAGCAGGTCGCCGAAGCGTTCGAAAGCCATTACGCCGTCTGGGTCGAGGAACTGACGATCCTGCTGGAGTCGCTGCGCGCCGGCGATTTCCGCCTGCCGGGGATCATTTCCTTCCTGCGCGTGGCGGAACCGGCCGGCAGCGCTGCCGGCGTCGAACTGGGCAAGTTGCAGGCGCTGCAACAGGCCGCGGCGGAGCAGGCGTATGAGGCGGCGCAGCAGCGTTACCAGCGCACCGTTCTGGCGTACCTGCTGTTGGGCGTGGTCGGTGTGGTGGTGGGCAGCGCCACGGCGCTCACCACCCTGGGCCGGCTGCGTCGCGCCTTCGGCCAGGCTTCAGCGAGCATGCGCGCGATTGCCGGGGGCGATCTGTCGCAGCCCATCGTGATCCATGGCCGCGATGAATTTGCCCTGATGCTCGGCGACACCGCCGCCATGCGCGACAGCCTGCACGGCCTGATCTCGCAGATGCGCGAACTGGTCCAGCGGGTCAGCCGCGAGGCGGCGCACCTGGCCGAGTCGGCGGAACTGGCGTCAGTGGCGACCCAGCAGCAGAGCGAGGCGGTGCGCGGCATTTCCAGCGCGGTGGAACACCTGTCCGGCTCCATCGGCGAGGTGGAAAACCATGTTGGCGTGTCCCGCGATATCACCCAGCACTCGGCGGGGCGTTCGGGCAAGAGCGAAGGCTTTATCCGCGACATGGCCCAGGAAATGAACCGCATCAGCGACGTGATCAGCGACACCGCCGTGCATATTCACGAACTGGAAGTGTTTTCTGCCGAAATCAGCGATGTGCTCAACGTTATCCGCAACATTGCCGAGCAGACCAACCTGCTGGCCCTGAATGCCGCGATCGAGGCGGCCAGGGCAGGGGAGCAGGGTCGCGGTTTTGCCGTGGTCGCCGATGAAGTAAGGTTGCTGGCCCAGCGCACCGGGCGCTCCATTGGCGAGATCGACATCACCGTGCAACGCATCCAGGAAGGCACCCGCGCCGTGGTCGATGGCATGGGCCGCGTGGTGTTGCGGGTTCGCGAAGGCGTCAACCTGGCCCATGAAGCCGGCGACTCCGTGGCGCAGATCCGCACCGGCACCGACGAAGTGATCCGCAGCGTGGACACCATCGCCGCAGTGATCGACGAACAGGTCCGCGTCACCCGCGAGATGGTCGTGCGGGTCGAGAATGTCTCGGCGGGTACCGGCGCGCTGTCGGCGAGTGCCGGGCGCAGCGCCGTTGCGGCAGCGGACCTGGAGCAACTGGCGCGGGCGCTGGATCAGCTTTCGGCGCGGTTCAATGTTGCCTGACAGATAGCCGCCCGCAGCCCCTTGCAGGAGCGAGCTTGTCGGGGCGCCGAACCGTCGCGATGCCCCTAAACCATTAATAACTAAAAAGGTGCCCTCCATGACCACCGAAATCCCCCGCCGCACCGTGCTCAAAGCCACTGCCATCACCGCCGGCATCGGCCTGCTCGGCCGATTCGCCAGCGTCCAGGCCGGCGACCTTTCCGCCAGCGACTACCAATCCCTCGATGCCTGGGCCATGGCCGAGGCCGTACGCAAAGGCGACCTCTCACCCGAAACCCTGCTCAACGCCGCCCTGGCCCGCCACGCGCTGGTCAATCCCAAGGTGCAGGCGGTGAACATGCTGCACGAGGACTACGCCCGCAACCTGCTGGCCCAGCGCCGCGCCGCCGGCCAGTTGGCCCAAGGTGCGCTGGCCGGTGTGCCGGTGCTGCTCAAGGACCTCAACACTTACCTGCAAGGCACCACCACCAGCAACGGCAGCCGCCTGTTCAAGGACGCGCCGCCCGCGCCGTTCACCAGCACCCTGATCGCCCGTTACGAGCGGGCCGGCGCGGTGCCGTTCGGCAAGACCACCTGCCCTGAATTCGGCCTGACCACCACCACCGAATCCCTGGCCTGGGGCCTGACCCGCAACCCGTGGAACCTTGGCCACAGCGCCGGCGGTTCGTCCGGTGGCGCCGCCTCGGCAGTGGCGGCGGGCATTGTGCCAGTGGCCCATGCCACCGACGGCGGCGGCTCGATCCGTATCCCGGCGTCTTATTGCGGCCTGGTCGGGCTCAAGCCCGGCCGCTACCGCACCCCCAGCGGTCCGGCGCATTTCGAGGGCTGGTTCGGCGCCAGTGTCGGCAATGTGGTGTCGCGCAGCGTGCGCGACACGGCGCTGTTCCTCGACGCCGGTCACGGTCATGAGCCCGGCAGCGCCTACTGGGCCGCGCCGGTGGAGCGTCCCTACGTCGAAGAACTGCGCCGCGATCCGGGCAAGTTGCGCATCGCCGTGGTCCGCCAGTCGTTGACCGGTGCACCGCTGGATCCTGCGATCGCCGCGACCCTGGAGCAGACCATCAAGCAATTGCTCGGTCTGGGTCATGAGGTGGAAGAGCTGAACCTCGGCATCGACCCACGGCAACTGTTCGGCGCCCACGGCGCGGTGATTGGCACTGCGTTGCTGAGCCTGGTCCATGACCGCGAGCAAGCGCTGGGCCGCGCCGCCACTCCTCAGGATCTGGAGCAGATCACCCAGGTGGTGCTGGAACGGGCCAAGGGCGCCAATGGCGAGGCGCTGTACCGGGCACGGCAATCGTTCGAAAGCATTGGCGCTGCGATGGAAAAGCACTTTGAGCGCTTTGACCTGATTCTTTCGCCGGTCACCGCCAACCTGACGCCGGAAATGGGCTTGCTCACCCTTGACCAGGACTGGGACAGCTACGCCCACCGGGCCATGGGCAGTGCCGGTTTTACCGTGCTGGCCAACGTCAGCGGCCAGCCGGCGATTTCCTTGCCGCTGGGCATGAGCGATAGCGGATTGCCGGTGGGCATGATGTTTACCGCGCGGCTGGGCGGGGAGGATGGGTTGTTGCGGATTGCCAGTCAGTTGGAGCAGGACCGGCCTTGGGTGGGGCGGCGGGCGGTGGTGTAAATTCGAGTGACCCATCTAGTCCGCTTTGACGATGATCCCCACCCCGCCACCCGCTGAAGATGGAATCAACCGCCGGCCGCACACGCCGCCGGCCTTTCCTGACCTCAGCTAATGGCATAACAACAATGACGGCTCAAGTTCAGTCTCAATCCGCCTACGACGTGATCGTCGTCGGCTCGGGCGCGGGTGCGATGACTTCGGCGGTGTTTCTCGCCGATCACGGCCTGCGTGTCTTGATCGTGGAAAAAAGCGACAAGTACGGCGGCACCTCGGCGATCTCCGGCGGCGGGATCTGGATCCCCAACAATCACTATTTCGCTCGCCACGGCGGCAACGACAGCCGCGAGCTGGCACGCACCTACCTGCAAGCGTCCGCCGGCGAGCACGTCGAACCGGCCCGCCTCGAAGCCTACCTCGACAACGCGCCGAAGATGATCGAAGCACTCACGCGCAACAGCCGTGTGCGCTACGCAGTGGCGGCGAAATACCCGGATTACTACCCGCATTTGCCCGGCTCGCTGCCCGGCGGGCGGACCCTCGACCCGGAGCTGTTCGACACCAGCCTGCTCAAAGACGAACTGGACAACCTGCGCAAGCCATCGCCCTCGACCCTGCTCATGGGCCGCATCGCCTGGACCGCGCGCCACGCGCACAAGGCCATGGCCCGCAGCTTTGGCTGGCGCCTGCTGATTCTCGGCTTGATGCTGCGTTACAAACTCGATTTCAAATGGCGCAAGAAAAGCAAATACGACCGCCGCGCCGCCCTCGGCAGTTCGCTGGTGGCAGCGCTGCGCCGCTCGCTCATGGACCGCAATGTGCCGCTGTGGCTCAACACCGATTTCAGCGAGTTGCTGATGGAAGACGGCAAGGTCGCCGGGATCGTGGTCAATCGCGACGGCCAGGAACTGCGCATCGCCGCCCGTCACGGGGTGATTTTCGGCTCCGGCGGTTTCGAGCAGAACCAGGCGCTGCGTGAACAGTACCTGCCCAAGCCCACCGAAATGACCTGGAGCGCCACGCCGCCCGGCAACAACACCGGCGCCGCGCTGCTGGCCGGGATGAAGGAGGGCGCCGCCACCGCG
The DNA here is from genome assembly GCF_903166565.1 of Pseudomonas sp. Marseille-P9899. Lineage (NCBI taxonomy): Bacteria > Pseudomonadati > Pseudomonadota > Gammaproteobacteria > Pseudomonadales > Pseudomonadaceae > Pseudomonas > Pseudomonas sp. Marseille-P9899. The sequence goes on along the minus strand of NZ_CAESCG010000001.1, from coordinate 1,334,292 downwards.
CTGATGGATTGGGCCTGGTGGGCGCCAACCATCGCGGTGCCGGGCGAAGACAAGCCCCGCGGCATCTTCGCCGAGCGCGCCTTCCCCGGCGCCATCGTGGTCAACGGCCTGGGCCGGCGCTTCGTCAACGAGGCGGCGCCGTACCTGGAATTCGTCGACGCCATGCACCGCGACAACCCGCACAGCGGCGGACGCAGCGTGCCGGCGTGGGTGATCTTCGATGCGCATTTTCGCTTCAACTACGCCATGGGCCCGCTGATGCCGGCCCAGGTCATGCCCGACAGCCGCCTGCGCAAGGAATGGCTGAACACCCTTTACTGGAAGGCCGACACCCTGGCCGACCTGGCCGGGCAGATCGGCGTCGATGCCGCCGGCCTGGAAGCTACCGCAAGCAAGGTCAACGACTACGCCCGCACCGGGGTCGATGCTGATTTCGACCGAGGCGGCAACGTCTTCGACCGCTATTACGGCGACTGCAATATCAAGCCCAACCCGTGCCTGGCGCCGCTGCGCAAAGGGCCGTTCTACGCCATGCGCCTGGACGCCGGCGACATCGGCACCAAAGGCGGCCTGCTGACCAACGAGCATGCCCAGGTGGTGCGCGACGACGGCACGCCGATCCCCGGCCTGTACGCCATCGGCAACTGCTCGGCGTCGGTGATGGGCACCAGCTATCCGGGCGCCGGCGGCACCTTGGGCCCGGCCATGACCTTCGGCTATGTCGCCGCCAACCACCTGGCCAAGGAGGCTTCATGAGCGCCGGGAAAGGATGCGTGACGCAGGTTTTGCCGCCCTTGCAGGTGGACGACAGCGCGTCATTGAAGTGGGACGCGCAGTGCGAAGTGCTGGTGCTCGGCTGGGGCGCGGCCGGTGCCTGCGCCGCCTTGCAGGCACGGGCTGAAGGCGCCGATGTGCTGGTGGCCGACCGTTTTCGCGGTGGCGGTGCCAGCGCCAAGAGTGGCGGGGTGGTGTATGCCGGTGGCGGCACCCGCCAACAGCGTGCGGCCGGCTACAACGACAGCCCCGACGCGATGTTCGACTACCTCAAGCATGAAACCCAGGGCGTGGTCAGCGATGACACCCTGCGGCGCTTCTGCGACGACAGCGTGGCCAATCTGGAATGGCTGGAAAGCCATGGCGCGCCGTACTCCCACCAAGTTCCGCCGGGCGGCAAGACGTCCTATCCACAGGACGGTTATTACCTGTACTACTCCGGCAACGAACTGGTGCCACTCTATGGCGGCGTCAACCCACCGGCCCCGCGCGGTCACCGCACCGCCGGCAAAGGCCAGTGCGGCGCGGTGCTCTATGCCCATCTGCAAAGCGCCTGCCTCAAGGCCGGGGTTCGCACGCTGCTGCAGGCGGCGGCAAAACGCCTGGTGCAGGATGGCAGCGGCCGGGTGATCGGCGCCGAGTTCTGGCGTCTGCCGCCGGGCAGCGAGCAGGCGACCCTGCATGCGAAATGGATCGAGCGCGCCGAGCGCCTGCAGAATTTCGCCCCGGCTTACTGCGACAAACTGCGCCAGCGCGCCAGCCAACTGGAGCGCGACTTCGCCCGGCCGGTGCTGGTCCACGCCAGCAAGGCAGTGATCCTCAGCACCGGCGGTTTCATCTTCAACCGCGAGTTGATCGCCCAGCACGCGCCGAAATTTCGCCGCAACTTCAAGGTCGGTGCCACCGGCTGCGACGGTAGCGGGCTGCGCCTGGGGCTTAGCGTCGGCGCCGCCAGCGACCGCCTGGAGCGGGTTTCGGCCTGGCGCTTTATCAACCCGCCGTACAGTTGGCACAAGGGCATCGTGGTCAACACCGAAGGCCGGCGTTTCTGCAACGAAGAAGTCTACGGCGCCACTCTCGGCCAGCCGTTGATGGAAGAGCAGGGCGGGCGCGCCTGGCTGGTACTGGATGCGCCGCTGCGCTGGAAAGCCATTCGCGAGGCCCTGTTTGGCGGCTACTGGTGGTTCCAGAGCGTGCCGGCCCTGGCGCTGATGCTGCTCAAGGTGCGCAAGGGCAAGAGCCTCGATGAACTGGCCCGGGTTACCGGGATGAATGCGGCGGTCTTGCGCGAGTCGGTCCAGGCTAACAATGCCGCGGCCCGTGGCGAGGTCGGCGATCCCTTCGGCAAGTCCCGTGGCGGGCGCCGGGTGCTGGAAAAGGGCCCGTTCCAGGCCTGCGATATTTCCGTGGGCAACCCGATTTTCCCGCTGGGCGCGTTGACCCTCGGAGGGTTGCGGGTCGATGAACAGAGCGGCGCGGTGCTGGACGTCGCCGCCCAGCCCATTCCCGGTCTGTATGCCGCTGGCCGCGCCGCAGTGGGGATTCCTTCGCACCTGTATATCAGCGGTCTGTCGCTGGCCGACTGCGTGTTTTCCGGCCGTCGCGCCGGCCAGGCAGCAGCCTGCGAAACACTGAACCAAGCGCAATTTGCCGATGAGGCCCTGTCATGACTGAACTGCAACAGAAACTCCCCGGCCGGGTGCGCGACAAGATCGCCCTGGTCACCGGCGGTGCCAAGGGCATTGGCCGTGCCAGCGTGCGTCTTCTGGCACGGGAAGGCGCCCGCGTGGTGATCGCCGATATCGATGTGGCGGCGGGTGAAGCCCTGGCCGCCGAAATCGGCGACGCAGCGCTGTTCATCGCGCATGACGCCAGCAGCGAAGCGGGTTGGCAGCAACTGATGGGCGAGGTGCGCGAGCGCTTCGGGCGGCTGGATATCCTGGTCAACAATGCCGGCATCCTGATCCCCGGCACCATCGAGGAAACCACTCTGGAGGACTGGCACCGGCTGATGCGGGTGAACGCCGACAGCGTGTTCCTCGGCTGTCGCGAGGCCATCGGGCTGATGAAGACGGGCGGCGGCTCGATCATCAACCTGTCGTCCATCGCCGCCCTGGCCGGGCGCGACGATTACCTGGCCTACAGCGCCTCGAAAGGCGCGGTGGCGGCGCTGACCCGTTCGGTGGCGGCGTTCTGCCGGCGGCGCAAATACCGCATCCGTTGCAACAGCCTGCACCCGGACGGCGTATTGACCGACATGACCAGCGGTGGCTTCCCCGCTGGTCTGGACCCGGAGCGCCTGACCATCGACAGCGACCCGATGAACCGCATGTGCCGGCCGGAAGACGTGGCCGCCAGCGTGCTGTTCCTCGCCAGCGACGAGGCGCGGGCGGTGAACGGCGTCGAGTTGCGGGTGGACAGCGGGCAGATGGTGATGAGCATCTAGGCTCTGTATGAACAGCCTTGATACTCGGTGATGCTGCGTTGAAAACAGCCTCGGAATGCTCATTTACAACCCGTAAACTCCGCTTCCTCGGCTGTTTTCGCCTTGCCTGACCTTCGTCTCAAGGCTGTTCATACAGACCCACGCGCTCATTCGTACAGCGTGCGGAATGTTTGCGCCTCTTCCACCAGCCAGTCGTGCACGGCCCGTGCACTCGGGTGGGCCAGGGTTCCGGCGCTGTACAGCAACACGTAACGCTTGTGATTGGGCACCGGCGAGCCGAACGGCACGATCAGCGTGCCCCGTTCCAGCTCGTCGTTGAGCAGGGTGCGCCGGGCAATCGCTACGCCGATCCCGGCAATCGCCGCCTCGATGGTCAGGTGGTTACGGTTGAAGGTGTGCCCGCGCCGCACGTCCAGTCCCTCGGCGCCGATCGCTTCCAGGTAGAACTCCCATTCCGCGTATTCCGAGCTGCCGCGCCAGGCGGTGATGTCGTGCAGCAGCGGGTAATGCACCAGGTCGCTCGGCCCGTGCAACGGCGGACGGCCGCGGAGCAGGGCGGGGGAGCAGACCGGGAAGATTTCTTCGTCCAGCAGCGGCGTCGAGTGCATGCCGGGGTAGCTGCCGTCGTTGAGGTCGATGGCGAGGTCGAAATCGCCCTCGTGCAATGAGTGGTTGCTGTCCTCGGCCACCAGGCGCAACTGGATATCCGGAAAGCGTTGCTGCAGGCGCGGCAAGCGCGGCGTCAGCCACTTGGCGAGAAACGACGGGATCGAGCGCACGCGCAAGGTGCCGCGGATTTCCCCGGCATCCAGCCGGCGCAGCTCGGCATCGATGTTGCCGTAGGCTTCGTGCACGGTCAGGGCCAGGCGCTGACCCTCGGCACTCAACTCCACGCCACGGGCCCGCCGCAGGAACAGGCGAAAGCCCAGGCGCTCTTCCAGTTGGCGAATCTGCTGGCTCACCGCACCGGGGGTGATGTGCAGTTCTTCGGCGCAGCGGGTGAACGACAGGTGCCGCGCCGCACAGGAAAACACGTGCAACCAGACGTACATCTGGCCGTTCATTTGTCGCCTCATCGTTTAGTCCTGCTAAAGCCTTGCTTAGAAAGTTTCGTTGGTCATCGCCCGAGCCGCGGGGCAGTATCGCCCAACTTCGCGACACCTCTCAATTTTTTCACCGTGCACCGAAAGGGTCGTCGTCGTTCGGGCACGCAGGCATTAGCATGGCTATCAGTGTTTTCGATCTGTTCAAAATCGGCATCGGTCCGTCCAGTTCCCATACCGTCGGCCCGATGCGCGCCGCCGCGACCTTTGTCGAGGCGCTGCGCGGGCAGGGTGTGCTGGGCCAGGTCAGCCGGGTCGAGGTGCGCCTGTACGGTTCGCTGTCGGCCACCGGCGTTGGCCACGCCACCGATCGGGCCTGCCTGCTGGGGCTGATGGGCGAGTGGCCGGACCGCATCGATCCGCAGAGCATTGGCCCGCGTATCGAACAATTGCAGGCAACCCGCGTACTGATGCTCGGTGGTGACCTGCCGATCAGCTTCGATTGCCAGCGCGACCTGCTGCTGCTGAATGAAAGCCTGCCTTACCACCCCAACGCCATGACGCTTGAAGCCAGCGGCGACAACGGCCTGCTGCTGCAGCAAACCTACTACTCGGTGGGCGGCGGCTTTATCGTCGAGGCCGCGCAATTGGCCGAAGCGGGTGGCGGCACCGACGCGGTGCAATTGCCGTATGAGTTCTCTAGCGCCGAGGAAATGCTCGCGCTGTGCAAGCGCCACGGCCTGCGGGTCAGCCAGTTGATGATGGCCAACGAACTGGCCTGGCGCGAGGAAGCCGAGGTGCGCAGCGGCCTGTTGCAGTTGTGGGCGGCGATGCAGGAGTGCGTGGTCAACGGCTTGCGCAACGAAGGCATCCTGCCGGGCGGGCTGAACGTCAAGCGCCGCGCCGCCAAGCTGCACCGCAGCCTGCAGGAGCTGGGCAAACCCAACGTGATCGGCTCGACCTTGAGCGCCATGGAGTGGGTCAATCTGTTCGCCCTGGCGGTCAACGAAGAAAACGCCGCCGGCGGGCGCATGGTCACCGCGCCGACCAATGGCGCGGCGGGGATCATCCCGGCGGTGCTGCATTACTACATGAAGTTCAACCCCGAAGCCTGCGACAACGATGTCGTCGACTTCCTCCTGGCCGCCGCCTCGGTGGGCATTCTGTGCAAGAAAAACGCCTCGATTTCCGGCGCCGAGGTCGGCTGCCAGGGCGAGGTCGGTTCGGCCTGTGCCATGGCCGCAGCGGGCCTGGCCGATGTGCTCGGGGCCACTCCGGCGCAACTGGAAAACGCGGCGGAAATTGCCCTGGAACACAACCTCGGACTGACCTGCGACCCGGTCGGCGGCCTGGTCCAGGTGCCGTGCATCGAGCGCAACGCCATCGCTGCGGTGAAGGCGATCAATGCCGTGCAAATGGCCCTGCGCGGCGACGGCGAGCATTTCATTTCCCTGGACCGGGTGATCCGCACCATGCGCGACACCGGCGCCGACATGCACGAAAACTACAAGGAGACCTCCCGCGGCGGCCTGGCCGTCAGCTTTGTTGAATGCTGAACCCCTTGGCGCGGATCGCTAACGCGCCACCCTGGTTATTCATAGGCGACAAAAACAACTACAAGGCGTAATCAATGACTGATGTAAACACCACGAACCTCGGTGTCGCGGCGAGCCCTGCTGCGCGCGAAACGGGCTGGAACCGTCACGACACCACCTGGACCCTCGGCCTGTACGGCACCGCCATCGGCGCCGGCACCCTGTTCCTGCCGATCAACGCCGGCGTCGGCGGCTTCTGGCCGCTGCTGGTGCTGGCATTGCTGGCGTTCCCGATGACCTTCTTTGCCCACCGCGGCCTGACCCGCTTCGTCCTGTCCGGGCGCAAGGGCGGCAACGAAGACATCACCGAAGTGGTGGAAGAACACTTCGGCGCCGGCGCGGGCGCGATGATCACCTTGCTGTATTTCCTCGCGATCTTCCCGATCCTGCTGGTGTACAGCGTTGCGCTGACCAACACCCTGGGCAACTTCCTCGAACACCAGTTGCACATCGCGCCGCCGCCACGGGCGTTGCTGTCGCTGCTGCTGATCTGCGGCCTGATGATCGTGGTGCGTTGCGGCCAGGGCATCATCGTCAAGGTGATGAGCCTGCTGGTCTATCCGTTCGTGGCGGCGCTGCTGTTGCTGGCCCTGAGTCTGATTCCCAACTGGAACGGCGCGTTCTTCGCCCAGGCGGCCGAGGGCATGGCGCCAAGCCTGTTCTTCAAGACCTTGTGGCTGGCGATTCCGGTGATGGTGTTCTCGTTCAACCACTCGCCGATCATCTCGGCCTTCGCGGTCAGCCAGAAGCGCCGTTATGGCGAGCAGGCGGATGAGAAGAGCGGGCGCATCCTCGCGCTGTCGCACCTGATGATGGTGCTGACGGTGATGTTCTTCTGCTTCAGTTGCGTGCTGGCCCTGTCGCCGACCGATCTGGGCGCGGCGAAGACCCAGAACATCTCGATCCTGTCGTACCTGGCGAACCACTTCCAGACCCCGATCATCGCCTTCGTTGCACCGCTGATTGCGCTGGTGGCGATCACCAAATCCTTCCTCGGTCACTACATCGGTGCCAGCGAAGGTTTCCAGGGGCTGATCGTCAAAGGCCTGCGTGGTCGCGGCCGCAGCTTGTCGGCCAAGCGCCTGGAGCAACTGACGGCGCTGTTCATGGTGGTGACCTGCTGGATCGTCGCGACCCTCAACCCGAGCATTCTCGGCATGATCGAGTCCATGGGTGGGCCGGTGATTGCCTGTCTGCTGTTCCTGATGCCGATGTACGCGATCAATAAAGTGCCGTCGCTGCGCAAGTACTCGGGCAAGGTGTCGAACGTGTTCGTGGTGCTGGTGGGGTTGGTGACCTTGTCGGCGATTGCCTGGTCAGTGGTGGCCTGACATCGCGACGGCTCGGCGCCCCGACAAGCTCGCTCCTACAATGCGTGATTCACACCTCTGTAGGAGCGAGCTTGCTCGCGATTCGCCGACACTACCTCCCCAAATACGCCCACAACGCATCCGCAACACCCGATCCCGCCTTGCCATCCCCGAACAACCGCTGCCCGGTCTGCAGACCCAACTGCCGATAGCTCTCGAACTGTGCTTCATCAAAGAACTGGTTGGCCGTGCTTTCGTTGGGGAAGGTCGGGTGTTCGCTGGCGTAGTTGATCACGTCCACCGGCAACCCGGCGACGACGTTGGGCTTGAGCAGCAGGATGCACGCGGTGCGCTCGCCTCGCTGGTTACTGACGTTGAACAGCATGGCGCAGCGCAGGCTGTCGCCCGGTCCCGGTGTGGCGAAGTTTTCCGGCAGGCCGAAGTAGGGGCCCAGCACCGGGTCGCCCAGCACGTCCATGTCCTGCCTGATTTCCAGCGCCTGGTCGATACGCGCCAGGCGGATCAGGTTGGCCAGGTCGTCGAACTTGTAGGTAGGGTCGGCGCCGCAGTCACACATCACGATCAGCTCGACATTGCGGCCTTCACGGATCAGTTCGTAGGTCGCGGTGTTCTCGAAATGACCGCCGTCCGAGAGGTATTGGAAGTCACGGCGCAGGCCGTGGAAGTGGGCGGTCAGTTCATAGAACAGGTAGGTCTGGGTCGGGAAGGTCGTGGCCCAGCCCTTGTCGCGCCAGACGCGTGTCCCGCCGGTCTTTTCATCATCTTCGAGGAAGTTCGCCGGCCACCAGCTCCCCAGGCGCACGTTGGTCAGGCCGAAGGCCAGTGAGGTGCCCAGGCTGGTGGCACGCCCCAAACCGGTGGAAAACGCAGCGCCGGATGTAGCGACCCAGTGCGCCAGACCCAGCGGCTGGTAGATTTCGCTGGCGATCCAGCGTTGCTGGGTACCACGTTGACGCGGGTCGCCATCGAGGATGTAGCTGACGCTGGCCAAACCCGGTTGACCACTGGGCGCCAGGCACAGGGGCTTGCCTTTGCGGTCGCGCTGCACCAATTGCTCGGCCGGGTCGACCGTCAGGTTCATGGTGACGTTGATCAGGTGCACCGGCGCGCAGGTGGTGGTGCCGTAGTAGGTTTCGATCGGTACGTCATCGCCGGGCAGGGCTTCGGCGACGCTCATGCGCTGCTTGCGGATCTTGCGGGTCGCGCCGTCGAAACGCCGGCCATTGGAGGCGCCGAGGTAGGCCCGGGCCAGCCGGCTGGAATAGAACGACTGCAACGAAGACTGGTTGAGGAAGCCGATAAAGCGGCCCGTGCCGAAGGCCAGGATCGCCGTCACCGGCACCAGCACCCAGAGGCGGGTGAGGGCGTCGTTTTCCAGACCCTGGTAGCGCACGAACTGCACCAGCAAGCCCCACAACACTGCGACCAGCATGAAGATGGTGACCCCGGCTGCGCCGGCAATCACGCTCATCGGCAGACGGCCCAACCAGCTCGGCATGTCTTTGTCATCGCTGAACGCGGACAGGCCGCGAACAACGGCAATCAGCACCGGCAGCAGGGCAGTGGAGGAGATCAGTGGGCCGCGCTGCTCGCTGTTGTAGATCCACTCGGTCAGCCAGGGCAACAGGGCGTAGAAGCTGGCAACCAGCACCGCAATCAGCGCCTGGCTCAGGTAGCGGGTAACCAGCACGCGGTAGGTGCGCACGCAGTCGTTGCGGGCCATGGCTTCGTCGCGGTCGCGCTTGTGCTTCAGCGACAGGCCGATCCACACGGCATAGGCAATCCCCAGCCAACTGACGACGCCGAGCCCGACCAGAATGGCCCGCAAGTCACCGTCCATGCCCCAAGGGGCGAAGGCCAGGACGAAGAACATCAGCCCCGCCGCGAACGAGAGCACGGTGGACCAGTTGAACAGGTGCACGCGTTCGTCCTGGTTTTTCTGGAAATACACCATCCAGAACGCCGCCATCAGCGGGATCACCGCCACCACCGTCAACAGTCCCGGCACCCACCACAGTGAGCCGCAGAGCAGGTGCACCACGCTCATTGGCAGCAAGGCGGCAACCGGCGAACAGATCACGCTGCTGGAGATATACGCCTGCAACAGCACGGCCGCCGCGAAGGTGAACAGCAGCGGCAGGCCAATCACCACATGCAACGCCAGCAGGTTGCGCAACGACAACCCCAAGACATAGAAGATGTCGCCTGAACCGCCAGGGGTCAGGTAACGGCCGTTTTCCCGCAGCCAGGCCAGCGGCGCTTCCCCGGGCGGCGAAGTGCGGTAGTCGGTGCTGGTATGGATGCGCCCCGGCGGTTCGTAGTCGAGCACTTTGTAGGCGGTGTCGGCGGCCTGGACTTCCGGGGGGCTGGCGATCGGCGCTTCGTCGGTTTTGCGCAGGCGGTCGGGGAGAAACAGGCTGCCGAAGAATGAGCCGAGGTAGCCGCCACCGCTGACGGTGGACAGGTAATCGAACTGGGCGATCAGGCGGTTGCGTGGGTTTGCCTGGTCGTCGTCCGCCCCCGGCGCTTTCGCCCGGGCCAGCGATTGCAGCACGCCCAGGCAGAACGTAGCGCTACGAATGCCGCCGCCCGACAGCGCCACTGCCCAGTGCGCCTTTTTCTCGTTGCCGAGGCCAAGCAAGTTGCGGCGGGTGTCGATCCGCGCATGTTCGGCACGGTATTGCGTGCGTTGCTCGGGTGAAACCTGTTCCTGTGACACGGGCTGTTCCTTGTCCATGTTCCGCCTGCCAGATAGGTAGTGGATGAGCGTCCTGGCGAAGGAGTGTAGAGCAGCAAAATAGCCATTAGCCAGCAGCGTGATGGACTTCACAAAAACACTGCACGCAAACCTATAAGAAGCCGCGATAAGTGCCGGTTTTTCATAGCGAAATGAAATTAATCAGCTGGCTGGAAATAGCCTAGTCTGGGCGCTTGCAAGGAGTTGTAACGTAACTGGCGTGGCGGATTAACCGGTCTGTCGCGCGGCTGTCAGTTCAACCGGCCATCTGGACCGGCCGCAATAACGTGTCCCCAAGGACAGAGGGACCGGTCTGTACGTTTGCAAGGAGCAGCGCATGAAACCCGTGAAGCTGATGCTGAGCGTCTTCCTTCCTTTGGTGCTGTTACAGGGGTGTAACAGCGAAACGAAGAATCCCTGCGGGGATCAATCCGGCAAGATCCTCGATGAAGCCAAGTGCGTCGGCCGTGAAGCCGACAGCCTGAAAGGCGCCGAAGAGGACTACTTCGCCGACATGGACTATGGGGTGTCGAAACAGCCCCATCTGCTGGTGGAGCGGCTGTCGCCGTTCATTCCCGGCATCACCGAGCAGCAGGCGGTCGACGCCTTTGCCCGGGGACGCAACAACTGGATCGTCTGGACCGCCGGCAACGACAAACTCTGGGACCAACTATCCCGCGACAGCGTCGGCAACCTCGACTTCCTCAAGACCATCTCCAACTACCCCAGCCTGAAAGCCAACCGCGACAACCGCTGGCAGTACCTCGGCGTGGTCAACGAGCCGTGCTACACCAAGGCGCAAGGGCCGCGCGAGGACCGCCATGGCCTGTGGCTGGACAGCCGCGATCCGTCCTGCGGCGCAGACCCGTTCGAGAACGAGAGCAAATACCCCGGTGTGAAAATTGGCGCCCGCGGCAAGAACCTGCCGGTGGGCTCGTACTACGGCTACGGCACCGGCATCGTCGGCCTGCGGCTGTTCCCCAACCCGGACTTCGACGAGAAGGCGGAGAAACGCTGGGACGCCAAGCGCTACTACGAAGACCCCAGCTACTACAACGACAGCAAGCTGGTAAAACCGTACCGCGTGGGCATGTCCTGCGGCTTCTGCCACGTCGGGCCGAACCCGACCAATCCGCCGGCCGATCCCGAGCGTCCAGCCTGGGCCAACCTGAGTTCCAACCCTGGAGCGCAGTATTTCTGGGTTGACCGCATCTTCATGTGGGACCAGGACCCGACCAGCTTCCCCAATCAGTTGTTCCACACCGCACGGCCAGGGGCGCTGGATACCTCGCTGGTGTCGAGTGACTACATCAACAACCCGCGCACCATGAACGCGGTCTACAACCTCAAGGCGCGGATCGAGCTGGCCGCGCACCTGGGCAAGGAGAAACTCGCCGGCGGCGACCTGAACAACCGCCAGTTCAACGATGTGCCGGGGATTCCCGCCGACAGTCCGCTGACCCAGTTCTACAAGAAGCCGGACACCGTGTTCACCCCACGAGTGCTCAAGGACGGTTCCGACTCGGTCGGCGCCCTCGGTGCGCTGAACCGGGTGTTCGTCAATATCGGGCTGTTCAGCGAGGAGTGGACCACCCACTTCCGGCCACTGATCGGCGGCAAACCGATCACGCCGTTCCGCATCGATGTGGCGCGCAAGAACTCCTCGTACTGGAACGCCAACGAGCTGCAAACGCCCGACCTGGCGTTGTTCTTCCTGGCCTCGGCGACCCCGGACTACCTGAAGAACGCCCCCGGTGGTGCGGCGCACCTGAACGCTTCGCCGACGGAGCTGGATCGCGGCAAGGAAGTCTTCGCCGACACCTGTGCGCGCTGCCACTCCAGCAAACTGCCAGACAAGGCCTGGGCCAAGTTCCCGGATAACGGCTGCGTCAACGGCAACTACCTGCAGTGCTGGAACGACTACTGGAGCTACAGCAAGACGCCGGAGTTCAAGAACGCGATGCGGGACATCGTCAAGAAAGACGACTTCCTCACCGACAACTTCCTCTCCACCGAGCTGCGCGTGCCGGTGACGCTGCTGGAAACCAACGCCTGCAGCCCGCTGGCGACCAACGCCCTGGCGGACAACATCTGGGACAACTTCTCCTCGGAGTCGTACAAGAAGCTGCCGGGCGTCGGTTCGGTGCTGGTGCAAAACCCGTTCACCGGCGATGCGAGCGAGTACACCATGCCGGCAGGCGGGCGCGGTTATACGCGGCCGGCGTCGCTGATCAGCGTCTGGTCCACTGCACCGCTGTTCCTCAATAACACCCTCGGTACGTTCAAGTGGTCGGGCAGCGTGAATGACCGCATGGCGTCCTTCGACAACTCCATCGAGATGCTGCTGTGGCCGGAAAAACGCCAGGGCAACTTCCAGGTGGTGACCCGTTCCGGCAAGACCCACCCCGGCACCGTCGATGTGACCACCGAAACCAGTTACCTGCGGGTCAACAGCGGTTACCTGCCGGGCTTCCTGCAAAAACTCGAAGGTGTGCTGAGCCGCTGGTTCCCGTGGGCGTTCGGCGATGACGGCATCCAGCTCGGGCCGATCCCGCAGGGCACGCCGGTCAACCTGCTGTCCAACATCGACCTGGACAAAGGCGACCAGGTGCTCGACCTGCTGCTGAAGATCAAGCACGACCTCAAGCAACTGCCGCCCGGCGCCAGCGACGATGAAGCGCGCAAGGTGTTCAAACGTCTGGTCAAGCCGTTGCTGGAAGTCAGCAAGTGCCCGGACTTCGTGGTGGACAAGGGGCATTACTTCGGCACCGGCTACCTCAAGGATGAGCCCGGACTGAGTGATGAAGACAAACGGGCACTGATTGCCCTCCTGAAAACCTTCTGAGGTTGGCTGCGATGACTGACGAAATGGATTACGAATACATCGTGGTGGGATCCGGGGCAGGGGGCGGCACGGTCGCTGCCCGCCTGGCCGAACAAGGGCGTCGCGTGCTGGTGCTGGAATCCGGCAGCGACCCGGTGGCCAATGGCGGCGAGGAAGGCTTGCCGGAGCAGTACCAGGTGCCGGCGTTCCACCCGCGCTCCACCGAGAACAACGCGATGCGCTGGGACTTCTTCGTACGCCACTACAGCAGTGACGCGCGGCAGTTGAAGGACCCCAAGTTCACCCGCGACTACGAGGGCGAGCCCGTCGACGGCGTGCTCTATCCGCGGGCCAGTTGCCTGGGCGGCTGCACCGCGCACAACGCGATGATCACGGTCTACCCGCACAACCAGGACTGGGACCATATCGCCCAGATCACCGGTGACCCGTCGTGGCAGGCCAGTGCCATGCGCGAGCATTTCGAGCGCCTGGAAAACTGTCATCACCGGCCGGTCCAGCGCTTTCTCTCGTGGTTTGGCATCAACCCGTCGCGGCACGGCTACAAGGGCTGGCTGCACACCGAAAAGGCGGTGCCGGAAGCGGTGATCGACGACCTGTCGCTGGTGCGCTCCATCGTCAAGTCCGCCGAACAGGCGTTCAAGACCCTGGGCGAAACCCTCAAGCGCATCGGCTGGCAATTGCAAGGGGTGGGCGATCCCAACGACTGGCGGCTGGTGCGCGACGAGGCCATCGGCCTGCGCTATCCGCCGCTGGCGACCCACAAACACCACCGCATGGGCACCCGCGAGCGGTTGCTGGATATCCAGCAACGTTTCCCCGACAACCTGCACATCGAGCTGGATGCGCTGGTGACCCGGGTGCTGCTGGATGATCAGCAGCGCGCTTATGGCGTGGAGTACATCAAGGGCGCGCGGCTGTACCGGGCCTGCACCTTGCCGCGCAACCCGGCCTCGGCCGGCGAGCTGCGCCAGGTGCGCGCCAGCCGCGAGGTGATCCTCGCCGGTGGCGCGTTCAACACCCCGCAGATGCTGATGCTTTCGGGCATTGGCCCACGCGAGGTGCTGGAGTCGGTCGGGGTGCCGGTGCAGGTGGAGTTGCCCGGTGTCGGGCGCAACCTGCAGGACCGCTACGAGGTCGGCGTGGTCAACCGGATGAACTTCGAGGAGTGGGAAGTGCTCAAGGGCGCGCGTTACGCCAAGGGCGACCCGCAATACGAGGAGTGGGCCAAGGGCAAGCTCGGGGTGTATTCCACCAACGGCGCGGTGCTGGCGGTGATCAAGAAATCGCTCAAGCAGCGGCCATTGCCGGACCTGTTCTGCTTCTCCCTGCTGGCGCTGTTTCGCGGGTACTTCCCCGGCTATTCGAACCTGATCGTCGACAAGCTCAACTACCTGACCTGGGCGGTGCTCAAGGCGCACACCAACAACACCGCCGGCTTCGTCACCCTGCGCTCGAAGGACCCGGCGGACACCCCGCTGATCAACTTCCGGTACTTCGAAGAAGGCAACGACACCAAGGGTGAAGACCTGCAATCGGTGGTGGAGGGCATCAAGTTCGTCCGGGGCCTGGCCAAGCCGCTGAAGGAGGCGAAACTGATCGCCGCCGAAGAGCTGCCGGGCGACGCGGTGCAGACCGACGAACAGCTCAAGGAGTTCGTGCAGAACCAGGCCTGGGGTCACCACGCCTCGTGCACCTGCCCGATCGGTGCAGCCAACGACCCGATGGCGGTGCTCGACAGCGCCTTCCGGGTGCGCGGCGTGAGCAACCTGCGGGTGGTGGACGCGTCGATCTTTCCGAAGATCCCGGGCTTCTTCATCGTCACCTCGATCTACGTTGCAGCGGAAAAAGCGGCCCAGGTGATTCTTGCCGATGCCGCCCGCAGCCAACCGCAGAGCGCACGCAGCGGCGCCCGTTCAGCGGCCGTCAGCAGCAGCGCGACGAGCACCGTGGAGGCGATGGTCGGCCAGAAAAACTGAACCGGTCGTGCTTTTCCGGCTTTGCCCCGGCAGGCCGGAAAAGCTGGGCTATACCTAGGCTCTGTATGAAAAGCCTTGAGACGAAGGTCAGGCAAGGCGAAAACAGCCGAGGAAGCGGAGTTTACGGGTTGTAAATGAGCATTCCGAGGCTGTTTTCAACGCAGCATCACCGAGTATCAAGGCTTTTCATACAGAGCCTAACCCTGCCTGATCTGCCCGCCGGCCGTGCTTGGCGGGTCCCTTTCCAGTATTTCGCGGTGGCGCGGTCGAAGCAGCGTGAGGCCACCCAGGGAGCATGTTATGAAAGCCGCATCCATGATGGGTTCGCTTTGCCTGACTTCGCTGCTACTGACCGGCTGCTCCAGCGGCCTGACCCAACCGACCGAGTATTCGGGTTTTCTCAAGGACTACAGCACGCTCAAGGAAGCCCGCTCGCCTTCCGGCGCGCCGGTGATGCGCTGGATCGATCCGCAGTTGAAGGTCGGCGCTTACCGAAGCGTGTATATCGAGCCGAGCCAGCTGTATCCCAAGCCGCAGGCGACGGCGCAGATTCCCCAGAGCACCTTGAACGGCATCACCACCTACTACGATCAGGCGCTCAAGCGCGAACTGGGCAAATCCCTGCCACTGGCCAGCGCGCCGGGGCCGGGAGTGATTGTGGTACGTCCGGCGATTACCGCCGTCAGCAGCAAGACCGAAGGGCTCAAACCCTATGAAGTGATCCCGATTGCCCTGGTGGCGGCGGCGGTGAGTACTGCTTCGGGGATTCGCGATCAGGAAACCGATATTGGCACCGAGGCGCAGTTCATTGATGGCGGCACCCAGAAGGTCGTGGCCCAGGTGGTGCGCAAAGGCACCGGCAAGCCGCTGGAAAACGATAGCCAGGTGCTCAAGCCGGATGATGTGAAGGCGGTGATCGATGGCTGGGCGGCGGATTTGCATCAGTCCTATCTGAACCTCAAAGCCAAGTAGAACCATCTGTAGGCGCGAACTTGCTGGCGATCGCGAGCAAGCTCGCTCCTACAGCTGGTGTTGTAGACTGCCTCGATTCCGCATTCCAAGGTCCTACCCCATGCCCGAGCACTTCCAGCCTGTCGACCTGAAAAAAGCCTACCGCCTGCTCAATCACGGTCCTACCGTGCTGGTATCGGCGTCCCACGACGGGGTCGATAACGTCATGGCTGCCGCCTGGGCCTGCGCGCTGGATTTCGACCCGCCCAAGGTCACCGTGGTCCTCGACAAGATCGCCAAGACCCGGCAACTGGTGGAAGGCAGCGGCTGGATGGTGCTGCACGTGCCCAATGTCGGCCAGATGAAACTGACCCATCAGGTCGGTACCCAAAGCCTCGCCGATACCCCGGACAAACTGGCGCAGGCCGGCGTCGAACTGTTTCGTGTCGACGGCTACCCGGCGCCCTTGGTGGCCGGTTGTTCGGCCTGGCTGATGTGCCGCGTCATCGATGAGCCGCACAACCAGTCCACCTATGACCTGTTCATCGCCGAAGTCGTCGCCGCCTGGGCCGATGAGCGAGTATTCCAGGATGGTCACTGGACCTTCGAAACCGCCGATCCCGCGCTGCGCAGCCTGCACTACGTCGCAGGCGGGCACTTCTACGCCATCGGCGAGGCGCTGGACGTCGAGCAGCCCTGAAACGATTGCCCGCTGGCGAGTCCCGGCGGGCAACCTTAAATACTTTGTTGAAATTTCTACAACCTGTTGATATTTTTCCTGTCCATTCCCCCTGGACAGTTCGCCGTGACCGACGCCACCCACGAAGAACGCCGCCTGGTGCTGGACGTGCTGCGGGCCACGATCCGCATGCTCGGCAGCGTACTGGGCCGCAACACTGAAGTGCTGCTGCACGACCTCACGTGCCCGGAGCGTTCGGTGCTCGCCATCGTCAACGGCCATATCAGCGGCCGCCAGGTCGGCAGCCCGATTCTCGCCGGCCCCAAGGATGACCGCGGTTTCGATGCGGTCTTGCAGGCCGCGCTGGAGAAGGGCAGCCAGGCGCCGGTGGTGGTGGAGAACTATCCCACCCGAGGCCGCGATGGCCGCGCGTTGCGCAGCGCCACGGTGGTGTTTCGCGATACCGCCGGCGAGCCCTACGCCAGCCTCTGCGTGAATACCGATCTCAGCGGCATCGCTGCTGCCCAGGCTTGTCTCGAACAACTGCTTGCCACCGCCGCGGAGCCGGCGCCGCCGATCACCGATACGCCCGACCTGGAACAACTGATGACCCAGATTATCGATGGCGCGCTGCAAGACGCCCGCCGCCAGGGCGTGCGCTTCGGCAAGGCTCAGAAGCTCGATGCGGTACGGCAGATGCACGACGGCGGGCTGTTCATCGTCAAAGGCGCGGTGGAGAAAGCCGCCGCCGCGCTCGGCGTCAGTCGTTACACGATCTACAACTACCTCGAAGAAATCCGTAACGGTTAAGGAGTCTCCATGCAAGTACCGCTCTATCAGGTCGATGCCTTCAGCGACCGCGCGTTCGGCGGCAACCCGGCGGCGGTCTGTCCGCTGCCGGCCTGGCTGGACGACGAGACGCTGCAGCGCATCGCCGAGGAGAACAACCTGTCCGAAACCGCCTACTTCGTCGCCGAAGGTGAAGGTTACCGGCTGCGCTGGTTCACCCCGGGTGTGGAAGTCGACCTGTGTGGCCACGCCACGCTGGCGGCGGCCTGGGTGTTGTTCAACGAACTGGGCGAACGCCGCGAGACCCTGCGCTTCTTTACCCGTAGCGGCGAACTGCGGGTCAGCCGCAACGGCGCGTTGCTGGCCATGGATTTCCCGCTCAAACAACCACAACTGCAGACCCCGCCGGCCGGACTGGCCGAAGCGCTGGGTTGCCAGATCCACGCGCTGTACCTCTGTGACGATTACATCGTGGTGGTGGAGAACCAAGCGGTGGTGGAAGGGCTGCAACCTGACTTCGCCGCGCTGGCGCGCTATGACGTGCGCGGCGTCGCGGTGACCGCGCCGGGCACCGACGTCGATTTCGTTTCGCGCTGGTTCGGGCCGCAGGTCGGGGTCAACGAAGACCCGGTGACCGGCTCGGCGCACACCGCGCTGGCGCCGTATTGGGCCGAACGCCTCGGCAAGCGCAGCCTGCGCGCCCGTCAGGGCGGCGCCCGGCGCGGGGAGTTGCAGTGCGACGTGCAAGACAACGGGCGGATCATCATCAGCGGCCAGGCCGCGCTCTACCTGCGCGGCACCCTTTACCTGGAGAATCGGCCATGAGCCTGCACCTGAACACACCGCTGCTGGAATCCCGTCCGCTGAGCCTGGCCAGCGGCCACGAAGTCTGGCTCAAGCTCGACGCCCTGCAACCGGCCGGCTCGTTCAAACTGCGCGGCGTTGGCCAGGCCTGCGAGCACCATGCGAAACAAGGCAAGCGCCGTTTCATTTCGTCTTCGGGCGGCAATGCCGGCATCGCCGTCGCTTACGCGGGCCGTTGCCTGGGCCTGCCGGTCACCGTGGTGGTGCCGGAAAGCACCACCGAGCGCGCCCGGCAACTGATCCGCCAGGAAGAAGCCGAAGTGATCGTCCACGGCAAGGTCTGGCACGAGGCCAATGAACTGGCGCTGTCCTTGGTGGGCGAGGACGATGCGTTCATTCATCCGTTCGATGATCCACTGCTCTGGTCAGGCCATGCGAGTCTGGTGGACGAAGTGGTCGCCAGCGGCTTCAAACCGGATGCGGTGGTGTTGTCGGTGGGCGGCGGCGGACTGCTGTCTGGCGTTTGCGAAGGTCTGGAGCGCAATGGCTGGGAGGACGTGCCGGTGTTCGCCGTGGAAACCTTGGGCGCGGCGTCGCTGGCAGCGGCCATGACGCAGAAGACATGGGCGGCGCTGGACAGCATCGACAGCATCGCCACCACACTGGGCGCGAAGCAGGTCTGTCGCCAGGCGTTCGAACTGAGCCAGCGGCGGCCGATCATCAGTCATGTCGTCAGCGACGGCGAAGCTTTGGACGCCTGCGAGCGTTTCCTGCTCGACCACCGCGTGCTGGTAGAACCGGCCTGCGGCGCCGCGCTGGCGTTGGCTTATGCACCGAGCGAAGCATTGCGGGCGTATCACCGGGTGCTGGTGGTGGTTTGCGGCGGCGTGACCGCGACCATTGACCAGATTCGCGAGTGGCGGGCCCAGGTCGGCTGACCGCCGGTCGGTGACGTGGGCGGTCCGGGCAAACCTTCCCGGACCGGCCCGTCTCGAACCTCACAGTAGCGCGCTGTTGCGCACCATCCTGTGGAGGTCTCCGATGCCGACCAAGAAGCACGACCAGTTCAGCATGCAGAACCCGCTGACCCAATACCCGCAACCGCCATTTCCGGCGCAGGGCCAGGAAGCACCGGGCCTGGATTCACGCATGAAACCCGAGCCCGATCACGGTGAAGACACCTACAAGGGCTTCGGCCGACTGGCCGGCCGCAAGGCGCTGATCACCGGCGCAGATTCCGGGATCGGCCGCGCGGTGGCGATTGCCTTTGCCCGCGAGGGCGCCGATATCGTCCTCAACTACCTTCCCATCGAACAGGCTGACGCCCGTGAAGTGATCAAGCTGATCGAAGCCGAAGGCCGCCGGGCGATCGCGATGCCGGGAGACCTGAAGGACGAGCGCTTCTGTAAGGAACTGGTGGACAAGGCCCACGAACAACTGGGCGGCCTCGACATTCTGGTGAACGTCGCCGGCAAGCAGGTGGCGCGCAAAGAAGTGGCCCATCTCACCAGCGAGCAGTTCGACGCGACGATGAAAACCAATGTGTATGCGCTGTTCTGGCTGTGCCAGGCGGCGGTGCCGCTGATGCCGGCCGGGGCGACCATCATCAATACCGCGTCGATCCAGTCGTATCAGCCCTCAGCGACCTTGCTCGACTACGCCACCACCAAGGCGGCGATCGTCGCCTTTACCAAGGCTCTGGCCAAGCAGGTGATCGAGCGCGGAATCAGGGTCAATGCGGTGGCGCCGGGACCGATCTGGACGGTGTTGCAGCCTAGTGGCGGCCAGCCCGCCGAGAAGATCCCGAACTTTGGCGGGCAGACCCCGATGAAGCGCCCGGGGCAGCCGGCCGAGTGTGCGCCGTTGTATGTGTTGCTGGCGTCGCAGGAGTCCAGCTATATCACTGGCGAGGTGTTTGGAGTGACGGGGGGTAATCCGTTGCCTTGACGGGCCTCATCGC
Organism: Pseudomonas sp. Marseille-P9899; assembly: GCF_903166565.1. Taxonomy (NCBI): domain Bacteria; kingdom Pseudomonadati; phylum Pseudomonadota; class Gammaproteobacteria; order Pseudomonadales; family Pseudomonadaceae; genus Pseudomonas; species Pseudomonas sp. Marseille-P9899. The sequence continues at coordinate 1,314,362 of NZ_CAESCG010000001.1, read as the reverse complement.
TGCGGTTCGGGGCGCCGGACCGCAGCGATACGCCGCAAAGCAGCGCCCGATCAGATCTCCCGCAGGAACGCCGACACCAACGCCAACCCTTCCTTCAGCACCTCCGCGTTATTGGCATAGCCAATGCGCACATAACCTTCGATATCCAGCGCGCTGCCCGGGGTGAACATCACGCCCTTGGCGTCCAGCAACCGCACGCAGAAATCCCGCGACGACAGGTCAGTGTCGACTTTCAGCAGCGCCGTAGTCCCCGCTTTCGGCCGTACGTAAGACACCCGCGGTTCATTAGCTACCCAGGCATCGAGGATTTCCAGGTTGTCGCGGGTGATCGCACGGCTGCGGGCAAGGATATGCTCACGGTTTTCCAGGGCGATGGCGGCGAAGTGGTCGTCCAGCATGCCGACGCTGATGGTGTTGTAGTCGCGGTGGATCGACACGGCGTGGATCAGCGCTTGCGGGGCGACGATCCAGCCCAGGCGCAGGCCGGCCAGGGAGTAGGTCTTGGACATGCTGGCGGTGCTGATGCCTTTCTCGTAGAGGTCGGCCACCGAGGCGGTAAAGCCGTCGCCGTGCTGGTCAGTGCCACGATAGACCTCGTCGCACAGCACCCAGGCATCCACCGAGCGGGCGATTTCGACGATCTGCTCCAGCAGCGCACGGTCCATCAACGAGCCGGTCGGGTTGTTCGGGTTGTTCAGGGCGATGACGCGGGTCTTGGCGTTGACCATGCCGCGCAGTTCTTCGAGGTCCGGCAGGAAGGCGTTTTCTTCGCGCAGGCGCAGGATCGAGACATCGGCGCCGTAGCTTTCCGGGATCGAGTAATGCTGCTGGTAGGTCGGCGCCACCGACACCACGTGGTCGCCGGGCTCTACGAGGGTCTCGTAGACCAGCGCGTTGGCGCCGATGGCGCCGTGGGTGACGATCACGTTTTCACGTTCCTGGCTGTCGTACAGCGAGGCGATCAGATCACGCAGGCGGTCGGAGCCTTCGATGGCACCGTAGGTCATTTTCATCGGCAGCAGTTCATCGAGGATGCTGTCCTGCTTGCCGGCAAACGCCAGCAACTGGCCCAGGGTGATGGACTCCACGCAGGTTTCCGCGAGGTTGTAGCGGCACTTGTTCTCGTAGGCGTTCATCCAGATTTCGACGCCGAATTCCTTGATCTTCATGATTGCTCTCTTGTGGTTGTTGCAGGTTGATAAAAGCAGGGTTCAGGCGCGCTCGCACAGTTCAACGGGCCGTGCCTCGGGGTTTTCGTGGCGGGCGAGGCGGCTTTTGTACAACGCGGTGGCGTAGTAGCCGGCGTAGCACAGCGCGATAAACGGGATGCTCACGTAGAGCGCGATACGCTGTTGCGGATCGAAGGCGATGCCGATGCAGGCCAGGGTGCAGGACACCAGCGCGCCGAGTGGCGCCCAGGGATACCAGCGCACCCGATAGGCGAGGTCTTCGAGGCGGCCGCCGTCGCGTAGCCAGGTGCGGCGAAAGAGCATCTGGCAGGCGGCGATGCTCAGCCACACGGCGACAATCGCGAAACCGGCGATGGACACCAGCACCAGGTACACGGTGTCGGCAGCCCAGATGCTGCTCATCAAGGCAGCGACGCCGCCGAGCATGCTGAACAGGATGGCGTTGACCGGTGTGCCGCGTCGGGTCAGGCGGGCGAACAGACGCGGCAACTGGCCTTGGTCGCCGAGGCTCCAGAGCATCCGCGCGGCAGCGTAGAGGCCGGAGTTGGCGGCGGAAATCAGTGCGGTGATGATCACGAAGTTCATCACATCGGCGGCGTAGGGGATGCCGATGTTGCTGAACACCGTGACGAACGGGCTTTCTGAAAGCCCGGCCTGTTCCCGCGGCAGCAGCAGGCAGATGACCAGGATGGTGCCGATAAAGAACAGCACCAGGCGCACGACCGTGGCGCGCAGGGCGCGGGGGATGTCCCGTTGCGGATTGCGCGACTCGCCGGCGGCAATGCCGATCACTTCGGTGCCGGCGAACGCGAAGGCTACCGCGAGCAGGGCCAGGGCGATGGAGCCGAAGCCGGTGGGGAACCAGCCTTCGCGGTGGAAGTTGGCCAGGCCGGTGCTGGTCGGGTCGGTATGGCCGAGCACACCGAACACCGCCAGGGCGCCGACGATGATGAACACCCGCACGGTGATGACCTTGATCAGCGACAGCCAGAACTCGGTTTCGGCGAAGGCGCGCACCGAGAACAGGTTGTTCACGGTGACCACCACCCCGAACAGCGCGGCCCAGATCCACACCGGCACGCCCGGAATCCAGCGTTCCATCAGCACTCCGGCGCCGAGCAGTTCCGAGCCGATGGCCACGGCCCAGCTCAGCCAGTACAGCCAGGCCACGGTGTAGCCGGTGGCCGGGCCGATGAAACGGCTGGCGTAGTGGCTGAACGAGCCGGTCTCGGGCATCTGCACGGCGAGTTCGCCGAGGCAGGTCATCACGCAATAGATCATCAGGGCGCCCAAGGCGTAGGCGATCACCGCACCCAGCGGCCCGGCCTGGCTGACGGTGAAGCCGGAGGCGAGGAACAGCCCGGTGCCGATGGTCCCGCCGATGGCCAGCATCACCAGGTGGCGGGTTTGCATGTCCTTGCGGAAGCCATTCCGCGCGGCTGGGGTTTCATGGGGAATTGTCATTGTTGTTGTCTCACGAGGGCGACGCTGCGCGGCGTCACATGGGTGGTGCCCGGGTGGGAAATATTTATAGCCTAAAAGTCTACGGTAGACAATCAATCTATTTAAATGGATGATTCTTCCCGCCGGCTGACGTCCAGCCGTGCGTTTCCAGGAACAAGGAGCGGCACTGTCATGACTATCAAACGCCTGCTGACCGACGCGCGCATGAGCGCCATCGTCAAGCACGAAGGCACGGTTTACCTGGCCGGCGAGGTGGCCAACGATCTGGAAGGGGGGATTGCGAGCCAGACCCGCGAGACGTTGCGCAATATCGAGAGCCTGCTGGCCCAAGCCGGCACGGACAAAACCCGGATTCTCTCGGCGACGATTTATCTACGGGATATCGACGCGGACTTTGCCGCGATGAATGGCGTCTGGGATGAGTGGCTGCCGCTGGGCAGCGCGCCGGCACGGGCGACGGTGCAAGCGACGCTGTGCGATCCGCGCATGCGTGTGGAAATCAGCGTGATTGCCGCGGCGAACGGCTGACCGGCGAAGGAGGGCGGCGTGCTGTCCACGGGGCAGCACGCAGAAACAGCTTCAGGCGTGTGGCTGCGCCAGACCACGCTCGCCAACGGGGGCATCGCGCAGCGCCTTGACCCACTTGTAGACCGTCGCCCGGCCCATTGTCAGCACGTTGGCCACATAGTCGGCGGCACTGCGCCCTTCGAACGCGCCTTCGGCGAACAACGCCGCGATCAGCGCGCGTTTGTCTTTCATGCTCAAGGTGTTCAACGACAGTTGCCGCTCGGCCATCCACGCGTGCAGGAAGGTGTTGATGCGTTCCTGCCAGTCATCGCGGAACAGCGCTTCGGGCTGCGGAATCAGGCGGCTGACCTGGAAGAAGGCGTTCAGCGCCTCGCGAGCCTGGTCGAGCATCGAGAAATTGATATTGATGCACAGCAGCGCCTCGGGTTGGTCCTGGTCGTCGCGCAGCACGCTGGTGATTGAGCGGATCTTCTGGCCGTTCCAATTGAGTTTTTCATAGGGGCCGAGGCTGGAAACCTGATCGAAGTCGCCGGGCAACTCGTCCAGCGCCGAGTCGTCACCCAGGGTGCGCTTGGAGAAGTTGTTGGCGATGTGCACCACGGTCTGGCTGTGCAGATCGTGGACGATGACTTCGGCATGGGGGAAGAGCAGGGTGGCGATGCAGTCGGCGATGGTCTTGTAGTTGTCCAGTTTCTTCATGGTTGACGGCAGCGTCCTTGGGGTTGGATCGGGCAGTGGCGGGCATGATAGCAGTTGGTGTGCCGTCGGGCTCGCCACGCCCCGGGGTTGGCCGGTCAGGCCGGGCGCTTATTCACCGTAGACATCGAAATCGAAATAGCGCGCGTTGATAGCCTGGTAGGTGCCATTGGCCCGCAGTTGCTCCAGGGCCTGGTTGAATTGCCCGGACAACGCCTCATCGCCCTTGCGCACGGCGATGCCGATGCCGTCGCCGAAGTATTTCGGGTCGGTCAGCTTCGGCCCGACGAAGGCGAACGACTCGCCGATGGGCTTTTTCAGGAAGGTCTGGTCGAGGATCACATCGTCGGCCAGGGTACCGTCCAGGCGCCCGGCCTGCAGGTCGAGGTACACCTCGTTCTGCGAGCCGTACCGCACCACCTCGACACCCTTGTCTTGCAGTTCGGCGCTGGCGAAACGGTCGTGGATGCTGGCGCGCTGTACGCCGATGCGCTTGCCTTGCAGCCCGGAAAGGTCATCGCCGACCACCGCGCCGCGCTTCATCACCAGCCGCGCGGCACTGCGGTAATACGGGTGCGTGAAGTCCACGGCCTTGCGGCGCTCGTCGGTGATCGACAGCGACGCGAGGATGGCATCGACCTTGCGCACCTTGAGCGACGGAATCAGCCCGTCGTATTCCTGCTCGACCCATTTGCACTGCACCTGCATCTGCGCGCAGAGGGCGTTGCCGATGTCGTAGTCGAAGCCGGCCAGTTCGCCGTCGCTCTGCTTGTAGGCGAAGGGCGGGTAGGCGGCCTCGATGCCGATCTTCAGGACCTTGTCCGCGGCCTGGGCGCCAGACAGGGAAAAGCCCAGCATCAGGGTGCCGATCATCAATGCGGGTTTCATGAACGCTATACCTCGGTGTTGTTGTAGTGAGGGGGAAAGCGGTGGTGCGTTGGCGGGGACCGTTCAGATCCCCATCAGCTTGCCGGTCTGGCGACCGGGCAACGGAGTGGTGCCGGCGAGCATGCCGATCTTCTGGCCGCTGCGTGCCAGCTTGATGTGATGGCGGGCGACCAGGATGCCGTCGACATCGCTGGTCACGGCTTGACGCGCCGCGCCGGGGGCGAGGTCCAGCGCGACGATCTCGGCGATGAGTTCGCCACGGGTGACGGCTTCGCCAATGCGTTTCTTCCAGGCGACGATGCCGGTGCCCGGCGCTTTGAGGTGGCTGACGCCTTCCAGCGGATAAACCTGGATCCGTTCGTGACGCAGCGGCGTGGCGGGCTCGCCGCTGATCAGGCCTTCGTGCTGCAGAAAATCGAGGATGCCCTGGGCGTCGGCAGCGGCGATGTCGTCTTCCACATCGGCCTGGCCGCGCAGCTCCAACGTGGCGGAAAAGCCCAGGTGCGCGGTGTCCACCAGGCCCCGGCGGTGCAGCGTCTTCCAGGCCTTGGCGTAAGCCTCGTCCAGCGGGAAACCACCGGCTTCGTCTTCGAGGAACACCGCTTCGACGCCCGTTGCCGCAGCAAGATCAAGGGCGCGCTGGCGCTGATCGTGGTTGGCGTAGATGTGCAGGATGCTGGAGGTGTCGCAGTGCAGGTCGATCAGGATGTCGTGGTTCAGCGCTTCCTGCAGCAGCCAGTACTTGTTGGCCTGCACGGCTTCAAGGGGCGGCGGCATGTCCATCGCGGCGGCGAAGAGGGTCTTGAACACGGCGACGTCATTTTTCTCGAGTGCACATTGGTCGATTGCCTGTTCGAGCGAGCCGGTGATGTCGGGGAAATTGCGATTGAAGTTCTCGCCGTTGGCGAGGTTGTAGCGCCCCGGCATCTGCCCGAACACCTGCTGGCCAAGGCCCACCGGGTTGGCGAAAGGCACGATAACGATCGTACCGTCGAGACGGCCCTCGGCTTCCAGCGCCACCAGTCGCGACAGCAAATGCTGAATCACCAACAGGCCAGGGTGTTCGTCCGCATGCAGGCCAGCCTGGATATAGGCGCTGCGCCCGCCGCTGCCGAAGCGGTGTTTCAACAGACGGTGTTCGGTGCCAGGTGTGAGGGAGGGCAGGCGGATGGCTTCGCTGGTTGGCATGAAGATCAGCTCATTTGTGGAATATAAATCCACAGTAGACTTTTATGATCTATCGCACAAGCGCTGCTTCAGTCTCCAGGTGCCTGAAAAAAAGATGAACCTCTGTCAGCGCCGCTTGCTCAGATCAGTGAGTGATACGCAGATCTGGAACTGACAAGAGGATTCAATGATGAACACACTATTGCGTAGTGCAGGTTTCGCTCTGGCATTCACCCTGGCCGGCGCGGTGCATGCGGCCCAGGACGCCGATGATTTCGTCGAGGACGCTTCGGCCAAAGGCATCGCGGAAGTCGAAGCGGCGAGACTGGCGGAAGAGAAGGGCACGGCCAGCGACGTGAAGACGTTCGCGGCGATGATGCTCAAGGACCACACCCAGGCCAACGACAAACTCAAGGCACTGGCAGCGAGCAAGAAACTCGAAGTCTCCAGCGATGCCGACCTGATCGACAAGGCCAAGGCGATGATCCTGGAATTGCGCGGAGCCAAGTCGTTCGACCAAGCCTACGCCAACAACCAGGTCAACGCCCACGAAGCGGCGGTCAAACTGTTCACCAACTACGCCAAGGACGGCAAGGATGCGGAGCTGCGCACCTATGCCGAGCAGACCTTGCCGACCCTGAAAACCCATCTGCAGAAAGCCCGGGAACTGGCTGCGGCCCATGGCGGCAGTTCGGTCGATCCGCACGCCACCACCCGTGACGCCACCGACCCGGTAGTCCCCGGCCCCAACGGCGTTCCGGTGACCCCGAAAGATCACGCTGAAACCAAACCCTGAGTAACGGCCGAGCGGGGCGCCATTGCGATGGCCCCCGCAGGTTCTACGGGGCGCTGCAGAAAGGATCGGCGGGTTGCGGCAGCCCATCCGCACTGATCGGGTACAGCACCCGCCAGCCATCAAGCCCGAACGCCATCAGATAGCTCTGGCAATTGCCAAACGGCGCCGCCACATCCTGCTGGCGAAACGCGCGCATCCGCGCCGGTGTTGCTGCCTCATCGCCGTAGAGAATCAGCCAGGCCACGGCACGAATGAACTGGCCGTGACTGACCAGCAGAATGTCCCCGGCCTCATGCCGCGCCAGCCGGTCCAGCAAAACTTGGGCACGGTCCAGCAACTGGCGGAAAGACTCCGCATCCTCACCATCCCGAAACGTCGCATCGCCTTGCGCCCAGTAACCATCGGCCTGAGGTTTGCGCTGCGCCTGAGTGCTGCCATTGAAGCGGCGCGGGCTGAGGTAGGTGAACTCCTCGACGGGCCAGGTTGCAGTTGGCACATCCGGGAGTCGCTGGATGATGGGCTGGGCGGTCATGCGTGCTCGGTCGAAGGGCGAGTAGACGATCAGTTGCGGCGCATGGTCGAGGGAAGCAGCGAGCGCGGCGGCCTGTTTGTGGCCGTTTTCGGTCAGCGGGATCGTGTCTGGATCCGTGGTGACGAGGCCGGCGTTGGCGGCGCTTTCGGCGTGGCGAATCAGGCGGACGTGTTTGCGGTCAAGGGTGGGGCTCATGTTTGTGGGGCTCTGATTGTCTTCTGGGCCTGTGCAGGGCTTCGCAAGAGGAACTTCATAGTTCAAGTATCAGGTTTCCTTCCATTGTTCATGGTTCTCACCGGTAGCGGTGCCCGCCGGGCGCATGATTATATTTCCCCAGGCGCCAATAAACGCGAAACCAACAAAACCTCCAAGGCTGCCTCACTGTTTTCCCCTATTTCTTGAACGCTGCCCCAACCAATAAACGTTTGATAAAAAACAGGTGCTGCTATGAATGGCAAAGTTCTGCTGGCTCTCGTTTGCGGTGGATTCCTCTCGGGCAATGGATTTGCTGCGGATTCGGTAACCGTTATTTCCTACGGTGGGGCGAGCAAGGAGGCTCAGGTCGGGGCCTTTTACAAGCCCTTCGAGCGTCACTCCGGCAAGAAGGTGGTGGCCGGCGAATGGAACGGTGAAATGGCCAAGCTCAAAGCCATGGTCAGCACCAACAGTACGTCCTGGGATGTGCTGGATGTCGAGGACACGGACCTGGCCCGTGGTTGTGAGGAAGGCTTGTTCGAGAAGCTGGACCATGACCGCCTCGGTATCAAGGACCCGCTGGTCGAGGGCACTCGCAGCGAATGCGGGCTAGGGATCTTCGTCTGGTCGAATGTGCTGGCGTACAACGCCGACAAACTCAAGGAAGCGCCACAGGGCTGGAGCGATTTCTGGGACCTCAAGAAGTTTCCGGGCAAGCGCAGCCTGCGCAAATCAGCGCGGGGCTCGCTCGAGTTCGCGCTGATGGCCGACGGTGTTCCGCCAGCCGAGGTGTACAAGCTGCTTGCCACGCCGGAAGGTGTCGACCGGGCCTTTGCCAAGCTGGACCAGATCAAGTCCAGCATCCAGTGGTGGGAAGCCGGCGCACAGCCGCCGCAATACCTGATGGCCGGTGATGTGGTGATGAGTTCGGCGTACAACGGTCGCATTCACGCGGCCAAGACCAGCGGCGCGAATTTGCAGGTGGTCTGGTCCGGCAATCTGTACCAGTTCGATGATTGGGCCATTCCCAAAGGCACGCCGAACCTGGATGCCGCCTACGACTTCATCGCCTTCTCCATGCGCCCCGAGCAGCAAAAGCTCTACACCGAGAAAATGGCCTACGGCCCGTCCAACACGGCGGCTGCGGCGTTGCTCAGCAAGGACCTGGAGGCAGACCTGCCGACCAATCCAGAGAACATGAAGAACGCCCTGCAAATGGATGTGAATTTCTGGCTGGATCATGGCGAGGCGCTGGAGGAACGCTTCATGGCCTGGTCCAGTCGCTGAAACCACGCACGTTTTCCCTTGGCCGAAAGGCCCGTCGATGGCGCCTTTCGGGGCGCCATCGGCGTTTTTGCCTGAACACTCGATACCTTCTTGAAGTAGGTAGTTAGCCAGGGTTCTTCGTTGCTGGCGGTCGTAGAGCGACGCCGGGCTGGCGCCCTAAAGTACCGGCCTATCGACGCGACCGTGCTGATGACCGAGAAGGCTTCGCCCCATGACCAAGAACAATTCCATCCCCCTTGACCTCAATATCCTGCTCAACCTGCGCCAGAAGCTGGAGGCGCAGACCACGGCGGAAATCCGCTTCGATGCCGCGACACGCGCGGTGTACGCCTCCGAAGCGTCCAACTACCGGCAATTGCCCATCGGCGTGGTGATTCCGCGAACCCTCGAAGACATCGTCACCACGGTCGCCCTTTGCAAGAGCGCGGGGCTGCCGTTGCTGCCCCGTGGCGCGGGCACCTCCATGTGCGGGCAAGCGGTGAACGCGGCCGTGGTGATCGATGCCTCGAAATACTTGCACGGGATAGCGTTCATCGACGCCGAACGGCGGCTGGCACGGGTGCAGCCGGGCGTTATCTGCGACCAGCTCAAGGATGAGGCGGCGAAAGTCGGGCTGACCTTCGGTCCCGATCCCGCAACCCATAGCCGTTGCACTCTGGGCGGCATGATTGGCAACAACTCCTGCGGCGCGCACTCGGTGATGGCGGGCAAGACCGTCGAGAATATCGAGCGACTGGAGGTGCTGACCTATGACGGCGAGCGCTTCTGGGTCGGTCCCACGGATGACGACACCTTCCGCGAGCATCTGCAGGCCGGCGGCCAACGTGCAACGATCGTCCAGGGGCTCAAGGACCTGGTGGATCACTACGAAGACGAAATTCGCCAAGGCTTCCCGAAACTCAAGCGCCGTGTCTCGGGCTACAACCTGGATCAGCTCCTGCCGGAAAACGGCTTCAATATCGCCCGGGCCCTGGTGGGCGTGGAGGGGACCTGTGTCACGGTCCTGCAGGCGGAAACCTTGCTGGTGAAGAACCCGACGCACCGTGTCCTGGTGGTGCTCGGTTACGCGGAAATCTACGAAGCCGCGGATTCGGTCCCGCAATTGCTGCCGCTGAACCCAATCGCAATGGAAGGGCTGGATGACGGCATCATCGGCGGCCTGAAAGAACGCGGCATGAAGCTCGCCGACATCGCCGAACTGCCCGCCGGCAACGCCTGGCTGATGATCGAGTTCGGCGCCTTGTCGAGTGAAGAGGCCACCGCGCTGGCCCGTCGGGCGGTGGACATCGCGCCGCTATTGCCCGGCCAGCCCAGCGCTCGCCTGGTGACGGACAAGGGCCTGATGAACCGGATCTGGACCATTCGCGAAACCGGAGCCTCCGCGACGTCCCTGGGGCTGGACCCCAACGCGCCGGATCCGGTGGTCGGCTGGGAAGACGCGGCCGTCGAGCCGGAGCACCTGGGCAAATACCTGCGGGAATTCAGGGCGCTGGTCGGGCAGTACGGTTACAAGACCAACCTGTACGGCCACTTCGGCGACGGCTGTATTCATTCGCGGATTACCTTCGACCTCAAATCCGCCAGCGGCGTGCAGGACTGGCGTGCCTTCCTTGGTGAAGCGGCACGGCTGGTGGTGCGTTACGGCGGCTCGCTGTCCGGCGAACATGGTGATGGTCAGGCCAAGGGTGAGTACCTGCACATCATGTACCCACCGGCGATCATGCAGGCCTTCGCCGAATTCAAGGCCCTGTGGGATCCGCTCAACCGGATGAATCCGGGCAAGCTCATTCATGCCATGCCGGTGGATGCCAACCTGCGGATGGGCCCTGACTACAGCCGTCGCGAGGTCGAAAGCCAGTTCACCTACGATGCGCGACTGGGGAACAAGGGGCTGGCCCGCGAGTCGGAGCGTTGCATTGGCATGGGCAAATGCCGCTCGCTGGACGGTGGCACCATGTGCCCGAGTTTCCGCGCGACCCGCGAAGAGAAATACTCCACTCGAGGCCGCGCCCGGTTGTTCTTCGAATTGCTCAAGGGCGAGGTGATCGAGGACGGCTGGCAGAGCGAAGAGGTCAAGGACTCCCTCGATCTGTGCCTGAGCTGCAAGGGCTGCAAGACAGACTGCCCGACCAATGTGAACATCGCCCGCTACAAGACCGAGTTCCTCAACCGTTACTACGCGGATAAACGCCGCCCGGTCATGGATGCAATGATCGGCCGCATCGGCGAATGGCTGCCCCATGCCACCAAATTGTCTCCGGTGCTGAACTACGCCATGGGCAATCCGCTGGTGCGCACGGCAGGTGCCTGGCTCGGGCTGGCAAGGGACGCGAAATTCCCGAAGATCGCGCCGCAAAGCTTCCGCTCCGGCGCGACGGCGCAGCGGATTCTAAAGAGCGACGGCAGCAGCCGTGGCACCGACGTACTGCTGTGGGTGGACAGCTTCAATAACGGTTTCACCCCCAGCGTGCTGGAAGCCGGCGTACAGGTACTGGAGCGGCTTGGCTTCAGCGTGAAGCTGATGAAGCGCCACGTTTGCTGCGGCCGCCCTTATTACGACGTGGGCATGATCGATCAGGCCAAGGCCAATCTCGCGCAGATTCTCGACCAGTTGGAACCGGTACTGCAGGAGAACATGCCGGTGCTCGTGCTTGAACCGAGCTGCCTGTCGGTGTTCCGGGACGAAATGCCGGGGCTGTTCCCGGACGATGTGCGGGCGAAGAAGCTGGAAAAGTCGATCATGACCCTCAGCGAGTTCATCCGCAGCCGCGCCCTGGAACTGCCGGTGCTCGACGAGGACGTGCGGATCCACGGGCACTGCCATCAGAAATCCTGCGGCGGAATGGGCGCCGAACAAGGGGTGCTGGAGAAGCTCGGCGGCAAGGGGCAGGTGATTCAGGCCGGCTGCTGCGGTGTCGCGGGCGCCTACGCCTATCATTCCAAAACGGCCCCGATTGCCAAGGTGATTGGCGAACAGGAGTTCAAGCCGCATCTCGACCGCATCCCCGAGGAAACCCCGGTGGTCGCCGACGGATTCAGTTGTCGGGGGCAGATTCGTAATGTCAGTGGCCGCGAAGCAATGCACTTGGCCGAATATCTGGCAAAGGTCCTCTCCTAGCGTTTCATGACAGGGCAGATGGCTGCTATGGTCGCTCCACGACAGGCCGCCTTCTGCTGCGCTTTCGATACACCTTCAGGAAAGCTGGACAATGAAGCTCGACGTCGCGATTGAACATACGGTGCTGCGCGAAGCCACGGTGGTTGCCGGGGCAGGGGCGATGGACCGGGAAATCACCTGGGTCCATATCGTCGACCACCCGGAAATCACCAACTGGCTCAAACCCGGTGAGTTGCTGCTGACCACCGGTTACAACTGGCCGGAGGCGGATGAAGACTCCCGCGACATGGTGCGCCGCCTCAGCGAGATCGGTCTGGCCGGCGTGGTGCTGGCGGTTCCGCACTTTCGCGAGCACTTCACCCAGGCTGCCATCGACGAGGCCAACCGGTGCAATTTGCCGTTGCTGGAACTGCCCTGGGAGATCCAGTTCAGCGAGATCATGCACGACGTGCTGGCCCGCATCATCAATATCCAGGCGGAAACCATCCGCCGCTCGGACCTGATCCACCGCACGCTGACCGAAGCTGCGCTGGAGATGAACAACCTCGAAGGTCTCGCCAGGGCGCTGCATGCTGCCCTGGACAAGACGGCCACGGTGGTTTCCATCGATGGCACGCTGCTTGGCAGTTCCGACCCGCAGGCCCGTGAGGAATACGAGCGTGAAGTGATTCGCGACCTTACCGCGCACAACAGTCTTGCCGAATTGTTCAAGGACAACGCCCCGGTGGTCTTGCCGGGCGGTTCACGGCTAGGAGGCGCGATCAAGCTGCGCGGGGAGATTGCCGCCGTGGTGTGGCTGGAGGGTGAAACCGATCAATTCGGCGAGCTCGACACCCGGGCCCTGGAGCATTCGGTGGTCATTGCCGCCTTGCACCTGGCTTACCAGCGCCAGTTGTCCGATCAGGAAACCCGCCTCGGTCATGCCTTTGTCGCCGGTCTGCTGGAAGGCAAGTTTTCCGCGACGCCCAGCGCTATCGAGCGCGCCCGGGCTTCTGGCTGGAGTGAGAGTCGCAGTTACAGGGTCTGTCTGGTGCTGGTCAACGAGCCCATTCCACTGTCCATCGAGGGTTTCAATCGCCGCGCGAAACTGGCTGACCGGATCGCCTCGGCGATGCAGACCTTCAGCGTGGCGCCGCTGATTTCGGTGTCCCTGACCCAGATCAGCTTCCTGCTACCCGCCGAAGTAGCCCCCGAGTCGGTCTGGAAAACCATTCGCACCGAGGGCAGCGCGCTGGCAGTGAGTCGGGTTCATCGCGGCGTGGATGGAATGGCGCTGGGTTCCGAGGATGTTGCGGCGCTGCTTCCGTTATTGCGGCCGGGGAAACTCCACGATTTCGATGAAGTGCTTTTCCCCCGGGCCCTGATGGGCGACGCCGATGCCCGGCGGTTGTTGCTGGAGCGGATGATTGTGCCGCTGGAACACCCCAAGCGTGGCAACTCGCTCACCGATACGGCGTTGCGCCTGGCGCGCGAGGGCTTTCAGCTACTCAATACCGCGAAGGCACTGGATATTCATATCAGCACCTTGCGCTATCGGGTCGAGCGCATTGAAAGCCTTCTCGGGATTTCCCTGGATAACCCGGAAGATCGCTTCAAGCTGCAAGTCGCGGCGCAGATGCACAGGTTGGTCTGCGAGGAATTCTGAACCGGTCCGCACTTGAGAAACGTCGCGCCCCAAAAGCCCGCCTGGTGATAACCGGCGGGCTTTTTCACGTTCCCCGTTCGGGTTTGTCGTTCCTGTTTTGGGTGTGAAACACCCGCCTCATCCTCCTGCGCCGAGTACGTATCTGCGTCAGGGCGGTCTGAATAGCATGTGCTCACTGACACACAAAGGTGAACGCCATGTCCTCTCAACAAAAACCGCCAGTCTCCGCCCGTGCACAGCATGTCTCCAACGGCATTGCTATTGCTCACCCGATTACCGTAAGCCGCGCTGCCGGCGCCTACCTCTGGGACGACCAGGGCAAGAAGTACCTGGACTTCGTCGGTGGCATCGGCGTGCTCAACGTCGGCCACAACCACCCGCGCGTTGTCGAAGCCGTGCGCAAGCAACTGGAGACGTTCTCGCATATCTGCTTCCAGGTGGCCGCCTATGACCAATACATCGAGTTGGCTGCCCAACTGAACAAGCTGGTGGGCGGTGAAGAACACTACAAGTCGGTGTTCCTGACCACGGGCGCCGAAGCGGTGGAAAACGCCATCAAGATCGCCCGGGCCCACACCAACCGTCCCGGCGTGATCGCCTTCCGCGGCGGCTTCCACGGGCGCACGCTGATGGGCATGACCCTGACGGGCATGAGCCAGCCGTACCGGCAGAATTTCGGCCCGCTGGCGCCGGACATCTATCACACCCCGTACCCGAACGAGTACCGCGGCGTAACCACCGAAAAAGCCCTGGCGGCCTTGCAGGAAGTATTCGATACCCAGATTGCGGCCGACCGCGTCGCCGCAATCATCATCGAGCCGGTGCAGGGCGATGGCGGCTTCCTCGCCGCGCCTGTCGAGTTCATGCAAGCCCTGCGCAAGAAGACCGAGGAGCTGGGCATCGTGCTGATCTGCGATGAAATCCAGACCGGCTTTGGTCGCACCGGCAAGCTGTTCGGCTTCCAGCACTCGGGTATCCAGCCTGACCTGATCACCGTCGCCAAGAGCCTGGCCGGCGGTCTGCCGATCTCCGGCGTGGTCGGCCGCGCCGAAATCATGGATGCACCGTTGCCAGGCGGTTTGGGCGGCACTTATGGCGGCAACCCACTCGGCTGCGCCGCGGCACTGGAAGTCATCAGCATCTTCGAATCGGAAAACCTGGTGGAACGCAGCCGCGCGATCGGCGAGCGGCTGATGACCGGCTTCAAGGCACTGGAAGGTCGCTTCAGCAGCATCGGTCAGGTGCGCGCAATCGGCGCGATGGCGGCGGTCGAGTTCGTCACCGATCGCGACAGCAAAGAGCCGAATGCCGCCCTGGCGCAGCGCGTTATCGATGCGGCGCGGGAGGAGGGCTTGCTGGTGATCAAGTGCGGCGTGTACCGCAACGTCGTGCGCTTCCTTTGCCCGCTGGTGATCTCCGAACAGGATGTCGCCGAGGCGCTGGTCATGTTCGAGCGCGCGCTGGTCGCCGTTAACGCCTGATTCCGCGCTCGATCTGTCCTTTTCAAGTTTTTGATGGAGTACCTTCAGTGACGACCACTGCAGATGATGTAAAGGCGTGGACGCTGGCCTCGCTCCCCGCCGGCAGCGCCAACAACCAGTCTTACCAGGTGATCAATCCGGCGACCCAACAGGCCTGTGCCAGCGTGCCGGATTGCAGCGCCGCCGATGCAAAAAAGCTGGCCGATGCTTCAGTCACAGCGTTTGACACCTGGAAGCACACCAGCGCGTTCCACCGCAGCCAGTTGCTGCGCAAGTGGTTCGACCGGATCGTTTCCGGCGCCAATGAAATTGCCCAGGCGATTTCCAGCGAAATGGGCAAGCCCATCAAGGAAGCCGTGGGGGAGGTGATGTACGCCGCCGGCTTCGCCGAGTGGTATGCCGAGGAAGCCAAGCGGCTGTACGGCGAGACCTTTGCCAGCCAGCACGAGAACAAGCGCCTGTATGCAACCCGCCAACCGGTCGGCCCGGTTTATGCGGTAACGCCGTGGAATTTCCCTGCCGCGATGATTACCCGCAAGGTCGCGCCGGCACTGGCAGCCGGTTGCACGGTGATCGTCAAGCCTGCAGAGCAATCGCCGCTTACCGCGCTGCTGCTGGAGCAGTACTGGCGCGAAGTGGGCGGCCCGGAAGGCACCTTTCAGGTCATCACCTCCAACAACCCGGCCGAGATTTCCGGGGTGTTCTTCCAGGACCGGCGCATCCGCAAGCTGACCTTCACCGGCAGTACCGAAGTCGGCGTGTTGCTGTATCGCCAGTCGGCGGAAACCATGAAGCGGGTATCGTTGGAACTGGGCGGGCATGCGCCATTCATCGTGTTCGCCGACGCCGATATCGAGCGCGCCGCAGAAGAAATCATGGCCTGCAAGTTCCGCAACGCAGGGCAAACCTGCGTGTGCACCAACCGCATCTATGTGCACCGGTCGATCAGCGCTCGTTTGATCGATGCGCTGGCGACCCGGATCTCGGCACTGCGGGTCGGTGATCCCGCCGATGAGGGCACCCAGATCGGTCCGCTGGTTGATGAGCAGGGGCTGAACAAGGTTCGCGAGCACGTCGAGGATGCGGTGGGTCGTGGCGCCCGTGTGGTGGTCGGCGGTCAGGCGCTGGGCGGCTTGTATTTCCAGCCAACCTTGCTGTGCGACGTGGCGCCAGGCATGCGCATTCTTGAAGAAGAGACCTTCGGGCCGGTGGCACCGATTCTCGAGTTCGACACCACCGATGAGGTGGTGGCCGCAGCGAACGATACGCCGTATGGCCTCGCGGCCTATCTGTGGACGCGGGATCTGGATACCGCCCACCGCGTTTCCGAGCGCCTGGACTACGGCATCGTCGGCATCAACGACGGCGCACCTTCGACCGCGCAAGCGCCGTTTGGCGGCGTGAAGATGAGTGGGTTGGGGCGTGAAGGCGGGGTCTGGGGGATTCAGGAATACCTGGACACCAAGTTCGTCTCCGTGGCCCTGGCACCTCGCTGATTCCGTGATGCCCGTGCGAGGCCAGCGCTTGCGAAGACGCCGGCCTCGCATGCCCTTAACTACAAAAACAAAAAGGTAAACGTAGATGGACGCGAGTGTAGCTGTCGCCAAGTCGCAGCATGAAAGCCATCTGAAGGCGGGACTGAAGTCCCGGCATCTGACCATGATGTCCATCGCCGGTGTGATCGGCGGCTCATTGTTCGTTGGCTCCGGAAGCGTGATTCACAGTGCAGGTCCGGCTGCCGTTCTGGCATTCCTCACGGGTGGCATTCTCATGATGTTGATCATGCGGATGCTCGGCGAAATGGCCACGGCCTCGCCGGACACCGGTTCTTTTTCCACGTACGCCGATCGGGCGATCGGTCGTTGGGCGGGTTTCACCATCGGTTGGCTGTACTGGGGCTACTGGGTCGCGCTCATGGCCTGGGAAGCCTATGTCGCCGGCAAGATTCTCAACGGCTGGTTTCCGTCAGTCAGTGTCAACGTCTTCGTCCTGGCGACCACGTTGCTGCTGATCAGCATCAACTTCTTCAACGTGAAGAACTACGGCGAGTTCGAGTTCTGGTTCGCGTTGATCAAGGTGGTCGCCATCGTGTGCTTCCTGCTGGTGGGTTGCCTGGCCGTGCTGAACATCTGGACGGTCGGCGAAGTCAGCGGCATCAGCAACCTCACCGCCCATGGCTTTATCCCCAACGGCTTCGAACCGGTGGTGGGGGCGATGCTCGGGGTGATGTTCGCGTTTCTCGGCGCGGAAATCGCCACGATTGCCGCGTCGGAATCGAACAATCCATCCCAGCAGATCATCAAGACCACCAAGTCGGTGGTGTGGCGTGTCGGCATGTTCTATGTCGGTTCGATTTTCCTGATCGTCTGCCTGGTGCCGTGGAACGACCCGATGCTCGGTCAATCCGGCTACGGCTCCTACCGTCGCACCCTGGAACTGCTGGGCGTACCGGGCGCCGAGTGGCTGATGAACTTCGTCGTGCTCACCTCGGTCAGCAGTTGCCTGATCTCCGCGCATTACACCGCTTCGCGGATGCTGTTCTCGCTGGCCAGCCGTGGCGATGCGCCGGCGTTCTTCAAGCTGACCAAAGCCGGCACTGGCGTGCCGATGTACGCGATCATCGGCTCGTGCCTGGTGGCGGTGGTGATGGCGCTGATCAACTTCAGTGACGAACTGCGCCCACGGGATGTACTGGACACCCTGATGAACATGACCGGCACCATCGCGCTGCTGGTCTACTTGGTCATCGCCTGTTCGCAACTGAAGATGCGCCGCAAGCTGGAAGCGAGCGGCAAGGACATTCCGCTGAAGATGTGGCTGTTCCCGTGGCTGACCTGGGCGGTGATCGTGTTTATCGTGACCTGCCTGAGTGCCATGTGCTTCATGCCTGACTACCAGGTGCTGGTAATTTCCACTGGCGGCGCAGGGCTGTGCCTGGCGTTGCTTGGCATGCTGCATCAGGCGCGCTGTTCCAAGCGCGCCCGTCACCGCTGATCAGACCGCGGCCGGCCCAGTGAGGGCCGGCCGCGGTGCATTTCACCGCTCAATCCTGTTTTGCCGGGAGTGGTTGCTTGGGCAGGCTATTGCTCAATTCCCAGGTTTCAAGCACCCGGGCGTACTCGAAGGCATGCCGCGGATCGGCCTGGATCCACTGCGCAAAGGTTTCGCGTTCGGCGCTGGTGCACGCGCCTTCCTGCAGGCGCAGGCACCAGTCGGCGGCCTGGTTGAGAATCTCGTCGCACAGCGGATAGGGGAAGTAGGGTTTCATCGGGCGGCTTCCTGTCGTGACCGGGAGCGCCACCCTAAGCGGACGAACGGCAAAAAAACGTCAAAAAAACATGATCGGATCGCGAGCCTGACGTTATCCCAAAGTAGCGGTTCGCACCTGGCGTTTGCGCCATTGGGAGAATGGGGGCAGGGCGCCGGGCCTGTAACACTGGCGCTGGCCAAACAACCCAAAAGGAGCGAACGACCATGGCAACGAGTTTCCTGCACGCACAACGTCAGATCACCCTGAATGCCACACCGGACGAGGTCTGGCAGCGCATCGGCGACTTCAACGGCCTGCACCTCTGGCACCCGGCGGTCAGCGCTAGCCAGTTGCTCGCCGGCAGCAACAACCAGGCGGGCGCCGAACGGCTGCTGACCCTCGGCAACGGCGCGACCATTCACGAGCGGCTGCTGGAACACTCGGACAGCCAGCGGCTGTATCGCTACGGCATCATCGAATCACCGTTGCCGGCGCGGGATTACCAATCGCTGCTGCGCGTCGAGCCGGCAGCCGATGGAAAGACTCTGGTGACCTGGCAAGCGGAGTTCGTGGCGGACGGCGCGTCTGATGATGAGGCCTTGGCGGTTGTTGAAGGCATCTACGCTGACGGCCTCGATCAGTTGCGGCAGTTGTTTGCTTCCTGATTCAGCGTTGTTGTCGCGCTGATCAGGGGAGGGCAGGCAACCACCAGACGGTTGCGCCCACCTTCCTTGGCCGCATACAGCGCCCGGTCGGCGGCATCGATCAGGGCCTGCTGCGGTTCCAGGGCGGGCCCCGACGCGCAGGCCAGGCCGATGCTCACGGTAACGTGACCAAAGGGGCTTTCGGCATGAAGGATATCCAGTCGGTTCAGCGCCTCCAGTACAAGCTTCGCGACCACTGTCGCGCCTTCGACATCGGTGTTGGGCAGGATGATCGCCATTTCCTCGCCACCGTAGCGCGCCACCAGATCCGGCGGCCGGCGGATGCAACCGGCCAGGGCGCTGGCCACCTCGCGCAGACAGGCATCGCCGGCCGGATGGCCGTAGCGGTCGTTGTAGCGCTTGAAGAAATCGATATCGAGCATGAGCAGCGTCAGGGGCGTTGCATCCCGTTGCGCGCGGCGGATTTCCATGGCCAGGGTCTGGTCGAAACAGCGTCGGTTGGCCAGTCCGGTCAGGGCGTCGTCCATGGCCAGGCGTTCGAGCTGCTTGTTGCTGTCGAGCAACTGCTGTTGCGCCACCCGCAAATCGCCTTCCACCGTGATCCGCCGGCGGATATCACGGATCAGTAACCAGCCGATAACGCCGATGACCGCCAGCAGCCCGGATACCACCAGCAGCGACAGCATCGCCTCGAGGCGCCAGGCGGCCAACGCTTCGTGCTTGCCGAGGGCGACCGTGGTCACCAGCGGCAGGCGGTCGCTCTTGCGAAACGCATAAAGCCGCTCGACGCCGTCCAGGCTGGACGTGAATGAAGCGGTGCCCACCGTCTTGTCGACCAGGTACTTGGCGTAGATCGGCGAGTTGGAAAAGTTGCGGCCCATATCCTGTTCGCGGAACGGGTAACGTACCAACAGCGTGCCGTCGGTGTTGGTCAGGCCGATCGCGCCGTCCTGGCCAAGATCGAGGGTGCCGAACAAGCGCAGGAAGTTCTCGATACCCAGGGTGACCGCCACGACGCCGGCGAAACTGCCGTCCGCATAATTGAAGCGGCGGCTGATGGTGATCACCCACTCCTGGTTGGCGCGGCTGCGGATCGGCGGGCCAATGAAGGGCTCGCGGGACGGGTCGTCGCGGTGATGGATGAAATAGGCGCGGTCGCTGCTGTTGGCGCCGGCGGGAGTCGGTCGGTTGGACGCCATCAGCCAGCGACCTTGTCGGTCATACACGGTGATGCCGCTCAACTGCGGCATCAAGGGTTGCTGGCGGGCGACCAACTGACTCAACCGGGCGATCTGCGCAGGACCGCTGCCTTCGGTTTCCAGGCGTTCGACCAGGCCGAGCAACAGCAGCGAGCTTTGCCGCACAATCCCTTCGGAATAGGTCACCAGCGCCTGGGTCAGGTTCAAACCGTGGACATCGATTTCGGCTAGCGCTCGTTCGCGGGAGGCCATGACCTTCCACAGCGTCAACGAAGCCAGCGAACAACCGATAAGCAAAAGCAGAAGGACAACGAGCTGGATGTCACGCTTCACGTCAGTACCTGATGGAGAGTCCGGATTCCGGTGCTGACAGTCGTGGCGACCGCAGCGAAAGGCACATTCCTGGCCTGGGGCAAGAATACAGGCTGTTCCGATGGAGCAGTAGAGGCGAAGAGGAGGGCACGACGCTCTGGAACGGGGCCTTCAGGTGCCGAGGTACTTGTGATAGGTCAAGAACATGCCTTCCCTCTGATAGCCGAGAGACTCATAAAGCGCCTGCGCGGCCTTGTTCGAGGTGGCGGTGTCCAGACTGATACGATCGGCGCCTTCGGCGGTAAGCAGGGTGGTGAGGTGGTTCATCAATTGGCGGGCATGCCCGGACTTTCTTGCCTGCGGAGCGACGAACAGGTCGTAGAGCCAGTAGAAGCGCTTCATCGCCAGGGAGCAGAGCGCCGGGTAAAGCTGGGCGAAGGCGACAGTCTGGCCGTCGTCATCGAGGAGCAGGAAGATTCGCGAGCGATTGTTCTCAAGGTTGGCCCGGAGGAAATCGCGAGAGGTCTCCAGGTCATCCGGCAGTTCGTAGAAGATCCGGTATTGATTGAACAGGGTGGCAACGTCGTTCAATTGCTCGAGCGTACATTCGATGATTTGCATGGGCGGTTCCTTCTCAGATGTTCAGAGTCTTGCTGAATATAACTAAACTAAATAGACATTTAGCGTAGTTATTATTTAATTGAATAATATAAGGCCAGGGCAGGCCATTTATCTTTCTCAGTGAACCCTCATGACCACCCGTTGACCACGCAGATTTGCTTGAACTGTGCGTTGAAAATGAATCCGTTGATTCCTGAGCTTATCGTCTCTGACCTGCAACGCAGCCTGGATTTCTACTGCCAGGTACTGGGATTCAAAATCGAGTACCAGAGGCCAGAAGACAAGTTCGCGTTTCTTTCTTACCACGGCAGCCAGTTGATGTTGGAGGAAGATTATGAGGACGAATCTCCTTGGCGCGTTGGCCCTTTGGAGCGTCCGTTTGGCCGAGGGATGAATCTGTCTATTGAATGTCCGGACTGCGAGGTTCTGTCGCTGGCGATTGAAAGCGCAGGCCTACAGTTGCGTAAACCCATTGAAGAGCGCTGGTATCGCGACAATGACCTGATGCGCGGGCAACTCAATTTCCTGGTGCTTGATCCTGATGGTTATCTGTTGCGGTTCAACCAGAGTCTTGGATCGAAGGCTGTGTGAGGGTCATGAGGGTTTTCAACGGCCGGTGCGTGGCTTGCAATCGGCTTCACACTGGCCCAAAAAGCGTAACAAGTTGTTACGCATAATGTATATTATGTTAAATGATATGTCATGCTCAGTGATCATTCCCCTGAATGGCAGCCCTGCAGAATTACCAAATTTCAGTGATATCTTATTGCCACCAACTCTTGTCCAATCGTCCTATCAATGGCGCGCTGGGCTTCTTTGCATAACAGTCGGCCCAGGCGCTCCCATTCGCTGATCGCGACAATGGAAGGACTGACTTCATGCAACTGGACAGAGGAATCAGCGCACCCGGCATTCAAAAAGTCATGCGCCCCGCCAGGGCACTCATTGGCTGGATGAACGAATCCTCGGCCATACGCATGCTTTCCCATGCCCCCGGCGCGCTCTCGGAGGCCGACCGTCTCGGCCTGATCCACGCAGCCCAGGCCCGTGTGGCCGAACGTGAAATCGGCGTGGACCAGAGCGACGCGATCATCGAACCGCCCGCTGAACTGGACGACTACATCAAGGCCCTGCGCCAACATGCGGTCATGGAGCAGTTCACCAAAGAAGGATGGCGGGTCTGCCTGGCCAACTTGCGCAAGCTGTGCAGCATTCAACCCGCGGTGTTTCTCGATCATGCCGCCGAACGTACCCGCACCGCCCGGCCGGACGACCTCAACGCACTGGCGCGGATCACCCTGCCAATGGAGCAGTCATCGAGCGAGTTCTCCACTGCGTTCGATGACACCCACCAGCGCTTCATCCTGACCTCGCGCAACCCGAATTTCCGGATCGTCGGATCGTTCAACAATGCCATGGCCGCCAAGGGCCAGATCGGGATTGCCGTGGGCTTCGTGAATGTCACCACACTCTCCCTGCTGCAGGTGATCAAGCACCGCGGTCGCTACATGCTGCGCGACGGCAACCATCGTGCACTCGGCCTGCTGGCCAACGGCATCGACAGCGTGCCGGTGCTGTATCGCGAGTATGGCGAGTTCGACAACCTGGAGCTGGCTTCCGGGCTGTTCCTGCCCAAGACCTTTCTAGGCGAGCGTCCCCCCCTGCTGGTGGACTATCTGGACGACGCCGTCGCCACCGAGGTTTCCCTGCCGGCCTCCCACAAGGTGGTGATCGTGCAGGCAATAGAAACGAGCGTCGTGGGCTAAGTTCCATGCGCTCGCCATCCGCCCTGAAGGACCCAGGTAAGGCCCAACCCAGGCACTTGCCGACCCGAAGCACGGGCATCCGCACGTCGAGAAAGGAGTTAAGTCGTGAGTAAAACCAGCAATCCCCTGCAGTCGGTCACCCTGGCCTTGTCCAACAAGGGCATCAACAATCTGTTCAAGACCCTGACCCCCGCCCTGATCGGTAATGGCTTTACCGCCTCCAGTACCTCGGTGCTCTCCAGTCCGGTCAACATTCCCAGCACCGATCAACGCATCGATGTCAACCAGATCACGCTGTCAGGCGGCAGCATCAACAACATCCGCGTAGCCTCGACGCCAAGCATCAGCTACAACATGGTCCGCACCCAACCAACTGCCGCCCCCACCCTGATGCCTTGCGTCTCGCTCGGAGGCGCTCTGCATGTGCACTACGACAGTTGGTACGAACAAGGCAGCACCTTCACCGAGGGTGCCACGCTGCCGAGCTCATACTCGCTGGAGTGCGGGGCTTTCGATTTCGATATCAGTAATATCGATCTTGCCTTCAACTTCCTCATTTCGGGCGGGACGTCAGCCTCGCCGCTGGAGTGGAAAGTTACCGTGTACAACCCCCAGCAGAGCAATGTCAGCGTAGCCAACGTGGCGGTTCCATCGAACTCCGAAATCCACGGCGGCGACATCCACTCGTGCATAGCCGGAAGGGTCGACAGCATCGTCGACTCGAAGGTCGCCGACGTCAATTTCGCGGGAAAGGTGGCCGACACCCTCACTGGCGTACTGGCCAACATTCCCGACAGCGGCCATCTCACCTCCAGCATCGTGTATCAGTTCGCTCCTTCCTGCAGCCCGAGCTACCCCGCCCAAGATGGTATCGTGCTGGGCATCACCGGTGCCGTGCAGTTCAATGGTTCAAGCTATTGCGCCAGCCCCGTCTCCATCCCTCTGCCGGCCATCCAGCCGGATCTGGACGTCAGCCTCAACGTAGCGGCCTACGAGCTCAATGCCCTGCTCTGGGCCGCCTACCTGAACGGCGACTTCGCCCTCAACCTGACGCCGCAAAGCGACAGCGACAGCCAAACACTCAACAGCGCTTACTACGACGTGATCTGGCCGGCGCTGTACAACTTTGGCCAGAGCAAGAGCGACGGCGGCCTTCCCCTGCAGGTCATCATCGAGGTCGCTGAAGCACCGACACTGACCATCGGCGTAGCCTTCCAGCTAAGCAAGGAGGTCTGCGCGAAGCTGCAGCCCCAGGTCGATACGTCCACCTACGATAACCTGAACCGTATGGTCGGCATCATCTACTACTCCTCGAGCGCCTTCAGCGAGGCCTTGTCCGTGTACCTGACCCCGGCCCAGGTCAGCCAATACGGCACTGTCATCGTCAATGCCGTTGTCGACGCGGCTGGCCCGCCGGTGCTCAGCGCGCCGCTCAAGGTCAACGCGGCGTTCAACTACATGTTCCAGGGCAGTTGGAATCCGCTGCTGTCGTTCTCGCTCAACCGCAGCAACGTACTCTCCAACCTGTCGCTGAGCAATCCAAGCGGCAACGCCGATCTGCTGGGCTTTGAGTTCAGCCAGCAGAACGCTGACAGCATCACCGATGTCAACGTCCTCGAGCCCGCGCTCGATGGCGCGGCCACGCTGATCCTGGACCTGGTCTGGGCGCTGTTTTCTGCCAACCTGGACATCGCCATCAGAGCGGTTGGCGCTCGCGGCCTGCCACTGCCGACCTTCGACGGCATTTGCCTCGGCAGCCCCAGCATCAGCCTCTGTGTCGATAGTGGCGGCTATATCTCCTTGAGCGCGAATATCCAGAACAGCTAGAAGGAATACGCCAACTTCGCCCACAGGCGTGGTTGGCGTTCACTGACCACCAACGTACGCACCCTCCTCCAGTTCGTCTCTGACAACGCTTTGATCAAAGAACCTGCGGCGTCACTTGCGACGCCGCAGCAACTGGTCTGGCTGTGCTTTCACCCGGCCAGAACTACTAATATTTGAACCGACCCACCAAGCCCTTGAGCTGACCAGAAATCTCTATCAATCGACCCGACCCCGTCTGCGAGGACTGGGCAAAGCCTTCCACCAGTTGCGCATCGGCATGGATCTGCGCGATGTGCCGATTGATCTCTTCGGCCACCTGATGCTGCTCTTCGGCAGCTGTGGCGATCTGGGTATTCTGGTCGCGGATCGAGTCCACCGAGCCACGGATCTTGTCGAAGCTGTCACGTGCCTGCTGGATGCGTTCCACACTGGCGTGGGACACCTGCAGGCTGCCCTGCATCTGCTGCGTGACTTCCTGGGTGCGGCGGGCGAGATTGCCCAGCAAGCTGTCGATTTCGCCGGTGGAGTCGGCTGTCCGACGAGCCAGAGCGCGGACTTCGTCGGCGACCACGGCGAAGCCGCGGCCTTGATCACCGGCACGCGCCGCTTCAATCGCCGCGTTGAGCGCGAGCAGGTTGGTTTGCTCGGCAATCGAGCGGATGGTGTCGAGAATAGTGTTGATGTTCTGGCTGTCCTGCTCCAGCAACTGCATGGTCTGAGTCGACTTTTGCAGGTCTTCGCTGAGCTTGAGCACGCTGCCGGTGGCTTCGCCGATGTGCTGCTGACCGTCATTTACGTCGCGGTAGCCTTCATCGGCACTCGACGCGGCGGCACTGCATGAACGCGCAACTTCGTTGGCGGTAGCGACCATTTCGTTGAACGCGGTGCTCACCAGCTCCACGGCTTCACGCTGGCGACCTGCGGCCTGGTTCATGTTGTTGGCCACTTCGCGGGTATCGACGGCGGCGGTCTGCAGGTCCGATGAGGCGTTGCCGATGCGCTGCACCAGTTGTGCAATCATGCCCAGGAACTGGTTGAACCAGCCTGCCAGGCTGGCGGTTTCGTCCTTGCCCTGCACCTTTAGTTGGCGCGTCAGGTCGCCCTCCCCCTCGGCCATTTCTTGCAGGCCGTCGGCCACGCCGCGAATCGGGCGCACGATGACACTGGCAAAGCTTGCGCCTACAACCGCGAACACCAACGCCAATGCCGCTGCTATGGCCGCAATCAACCAGGTCAGGCGGGTGGCTTGGGCCATCACTTCCTCACGCTGGATCAGGCCGATAAAGCGCCAGCCCAGATCTTTGGAACTGACCACGTTGGCCATGTAGGGCACGCCATCAATCTCGATCTGTGTCACTCCGTCGCCTTGCTTGGCAAGTTCGGCGTAGTTGGGGCCCAGGTCGGCCAGGGGTTTGAAGTTGTGCTTGGCGTCGCTGGGGTCTACCAGTACGTTGCCGTTGGCTTCCACCAGCATCAGGTAGCCGCTGTCGCCCAGCTTGATGTTGCGCACCAGTTCGGTGAGCTGTTTGAGCGACACGTCCAGGCCCACCACGCCGAGGATATTTCCTGCAGCGTCGGCAACAGTGTGCACCGTGCCGATCAACGTCACATCGTCCGGCGCCCAATAGTAGGCACCGGTGCGCACGGTGGTGCCTGGCGCGGCGATGGCCGCTTTATACCAGGGACGTACCCGTGGGTCGTAGTTGCTCAGCTTGGTGTCGTCCGGCCAACTGGCGTAGCCGCCGTCTTTCAGCCCCAGGGACAGGTAAGCGGTACTCGGATGGCTTTTGGCGAACTGCTCGAATATCGCCAGCAGCTCTTTGTTGGTCTGGGTGAGGGGAATTTGCGCTGCTTCGGCGCCAGCGTAGCTCTTGAGGTCTTTGGCGGCGACAACGCGCGGGTCCTTCGCTACGTAGTCGACGTTTTGGCTGATACCGTCGAAAAATTGCTTCATGCCATTGTCGATCTGGCGGATCTCGCGGCCGCTGCTGTCGAGGAAATTGACCAGGGCCCCCTCTCGCAGATTCAGCACCACCAAAACGGCGACCAGGATGACCGGGACGCACGCGATAGCCGCGAACGCCCAGGTCAGCTTCTGCTTGATATTCATGACTTCACCTGCGGGTATTTATAGTTTTGGCAAGGAAAACGCAATACTGAACGTCGCATGTGTTGTTATGAGGAGAAAGCGCCCATGCGTACCCTGATTTATCGACCGCGATGGTGCGCACTTTAGAACGATGCGGGGTGCCTTTGCGTGGAGGCCAGGTAACAGCCACGGACGACCGGCAACACCGCTACCAGTTGTAACTGACCGCCCCGACCACACTGCGCTCATCGCCATAGCGGCACGAGTTTGCGCAATACACATAGCGCTCGTTGGCCAGGTTCTGGGCGCGAGCACTCACTTGCCATTGGTCATTCACCCGGTAGGTGACGCGTGCATCGAACAGGGTATAGGCCGGAATCTTGCGGTCGCTCACGCTCGGCACGGTGTGGGTAGTGCCGTTGTATCGGGCACCGGCGCCAACCGTGACGTCGGGCAATCCCAACAAGCCCAACCCGTAATCCAGCCACAACGCGGCACTGTGATATGGCGTGCCTTCGATGCGCGACCCTTCGAGCGTCTTGTCGTTGTCGGACAGGATGTGCGCATCGGTGTACGCGTAGGTGGCGTTCATCGCCAGGTTGGTCGTCAGTTGTGCCTTGGCCTCAAGTTCGACGCCCGTGCTGCGTTCCTTGCCGGTCTGCTCGTCGAAGTCGGAGCCGGCGATCGAGGTCAACACATTACGCTGGGTCAACTGGTACACCGCGGCGCTGATCAGCAGCTCGCGATCGGCAGGCTGGTAGCGCACACCAATCTCATACTGTTCGCCTTCGGTAGGCTCGAAGGTGTCGCCATTGCTGTCGGTGCCTGCAGACGGCAGAAACGACTGGCTGTAGCTGACATACGGCGCCCAGTCGTTCTCGGTGAGGTACACCAGCCCCACCCGGCCGGTGGTCTTACGGTCGGTGACGGTGCTGCGCGAGCCGTCGCGGTAGTTGCGGGTGTTGTTTTCGGCCCAGTCCTGGCGCATTCCCAGCACCACCACCCAACGCTCGTCGAACGTGGCCTGCTCTTGCAGGTAGATCCCCATCTGCGTGCTGTGCAGGTCCGACCCGCTGTCGACGGCGGTATTCACCTTCGGCAAGTTGCCATGGACCGGATTGGCCAGGTCCAGGGTCGGCGCGCTGCCACTGTGCCGATGGCTGTCGTAGGTCTTGCGGTAGTAGTCGATGCCGCCAAGCAGGGTGTGGCGCCAGTTGCCATGCGCGAGGTCGAGGGTCAGGTTGCTGTCGCTGGTCCAGCCGGTGGAAATGTCCTCGCGGGCATTGTAGCTGCGGGTCAGGTTGTTCAGGTTCGGCCCGGTAACGCGACTGCTGTTGAGGGTGATGTAGTCGTAGTCGCTGCGCGACTCGAAGTAACGGAGAGCATGGCGCACTTGCAACTGATCGCTCAGACGGCTTTCCAGCAGGTAACCGAAGGTCTCCAGGGTGCCGTCGTAATCGTCGAAGTCCGGTTCGCCGGCGAACAGGTCATACGGCACCTTGTAGCCTGGCGTCTTGCTGAAAGTGGTCAGGTCGTAGCGGATCGGTGGAGTCAGCGTGGTCTGGGTGCGCTGGTGGCTGGCCAGCAGCGTCAGGCGAGTGTCGTCGTCCATTTGCCAGGTCAGGGCCGGCGCGATGTATTGCTTGTCGTCATCGATCTCGTCGTATTGCGTGCCACTGTCGCGAACCAGGGCGGTCAGGCGGTAGCTGAAGCGCCCCTCGTCATCCAACGCGCCACTGTGGTCGGTAGAAATCTGCCGGCGCTGATGATTTCCGTATTCCAGGTTGAGCTCGTGCAACGGGGCCAGGGTCGGTCGCTTGCTGGTGGTGTTGATCAAGCCACCCGGTGCCAGTTGTCCATAAAGCACCGAGGACGCGCCCTTGAGCACCTCGACACGCTCCAGGCCATAGGGCTCCTGCCCTCCTTCGAACTGAGTGCTCTGCATCTTCATGCCATCACGCAGCACGCTTCCGGTGCGTGGGCCGATGTCGAAACCGCGCAATCGGTAGTCATCGGCCACCCGGCTGTAGCCGTTGGGCTGCGTGACCACGCCGGCGGTGTAACCCAGCACGTCTGCCAGGCTGTCGTGCTGGCGCGACACCATCTCCTCGCGGGTGATGACCGACACTGACTGGGGTATCTCCAACAGCGGCGTATCGGTCTTGCTCATCGTCGCGCTGCGCCGGGCGACCTTGCTGTACGCCGGCCCCCAGGCATCCTGCTCGAACGCCAGTCCGGATACGCTGGTGTCGGAGAGGTGCAACACATCGTCCGCACGCGGCCCGATACTCAGGGCTCCGCCGGGTGTGACGGCCAGTTGCAGCGAGGTGCCTTGCAGCGCCTGATTCAACGCCTGCTCGGTGCTGAACCGGCCACGCAGCGCAGGCGCCGTCAGGCCACGGGTCAGCGACGCGTCATAGGAAATGCCGCGCCCGCTTTGCCGGGCGATGGCGGTCAGGGTGGCATCCAGCGCGCCGGCCGGCAGGTCGAAACCATGCACCTGCTGCTGAGCGTCGGGTTCGATCGCCGCAACGACAGGCGCGTGCAGTGCGCTCAAGGTCAGGGCAAGGGCCAGTGGTGTCAGGCTGAAACGGTATGTCCGGTACATGGGCAGCGGTCCCGATAGGTAGTCGATGCCACCTATGTGACGCGAGGGGCTCCGTTATTAAGGGGACGATGAAAAAATTTCAGCGCCGGCTCACCTGGGTCCACCAGGCGAAACGCTGTTCGACGCGAACCGGCAAGGTTTCTTGCAGCGTACGCAGGACCTGCGTGCTGTCGTCCAGCGCAAATACTCCCGAGACCCGCAACGCGGCGGCGTCGGGGCTGATACGCAGCACGCCACGTCGATAGGGCCGCAGGGCATCGATCACTGCACCCAGGGGCTGATCGTGAACTTCCAGATAACCGTCTTCCCAACGGCCCTCGCCGGCACGGTTGGGATCGAGCGCATGGATCCCGCTGCCGGACAACACTGCGCCCTCACCGCTGGCCAACTCCAGGCGGGCGCCGTTGGGTGCTTGCACTTGCACCCGTGACTCCTGCACCCAGATGCTGGCAGACCGCTCATGCAGGGTGACGGTAAAGCGCGTGCCCAAGGCGCGCACCTCGCCAAAGGCAGTGACAACGATCAGCGGCCGTTGCGGGTCAGCGGCCACCTGAATGCTCAGCGCCCCTTCACGCAGGATGAGCGTGCGCGACCGGCCGGCGAAGGCAAGGTCTACGCGGCTCTGGGCGTTGAGCACCACGCGGCTGCCGTCCTCCAGGGTGAATGCCCTGCGCTCGGCGAAGCCGGTGTGCAGGTCGCTCCCCGCAAAGGGCAGCAGACCCAGGCGCTGTAACCACCAGCCACCGGCACCAATGCCGGCGACCGCCAGCGCTCCGCGCAACAACCGGCGACGGCTACCGGCCTCGGTGCTGAGCACCTGACGGGCCATCGGGGGCATATCGGCGAAGACCTGGCCAAGGCGTTGCTCGAGGCGCTGCCAGGCCTGCGGGTGCTCAGGACTGAGACTCAACCAGTGCTGAAAACGCTGGCGATCGGCGTCGCTCATGCTGCCTGAGCGGTGAAGCGCCAGCCATTCGATCGCTTCGGCCACCGCTGTTGGCAGTCGTGTCTGCGGCATGCTCACTCCAGCGCCAGGTAGCACAGGGCCAAGGCCTTGGCCACGTACTGATGCACGCGGGGCGCGGAAATACCCAGGCGTGAACCGATTTCGGCGTAAGTGAGGTTTTCCAGTTGGCTGTAAAGAAAGGCACTGCGTCCCAGCGGCGACAAGCCATCGAGCATGCGGTCGAGGTTGCTCAAGGTTTCCAGCGCCTGCACCTGCTCTTCCGCCGACGGTTCGTAACCCGGTACTTCTTGAGCCAGCGCTTCCAGGTAGGCACGCTCCAGATCGCGTCGCCGCCAGGTGGCGAACACCAGTCGCTTGGCGATGGTGGTGAGCAGGGCTCGCGGTTCGTGTATGCCCTGCGGGTCGGGCAGCTTCACCACCTGGGCGAAAGTCTCGGAAGCCATGTCGGCAGCGTCATGACTGCAGCCCAGGCGTGCGCGCAGGCGCTGCAACAGCCAGTCATGGTGATCGCCGAACATCTGCTGCAGGACGCGGTTACGTAGGGCGAGACGCTGATTATCGAGAGGGACGGAGGGCATGGAATAATTTGCTAATGGGAATTATTAGCAAATGATGCCTTTAGATTGGTATTACCGCAACTGAGCGGCTGGGTGCCAAGGGTCTTGGATAGCGCCCCCCTGCTGGTCATTGCGCAAATGCTGACACAAGCCACGGATGGTTAGTGCAGGAGATGGCGCTGCAAGCGGCGGCCGGCTTCTTTAGCGTTCATGGCGAACCACGAACTAGCCTTGGAGATCCATTCCGGTGATTCAAGCATGATGGTAGATTGCCATCCTCGCCGTTGTGGTCAATGACCAAAGGAGTGCACCTTGAGGAAGGATTCACTAGTCGCCTGCCTGGCTCTCTCACTTGCGGGGTGTGGAGATGGCGGCGAGGTGTACAAGAAGCAGGCCGAAAGCCTTCGCTCGGACGTCAAATCCCTGCAGGCGCAAATTGCCGCTGCCAAAGACAGGATTGCGCAGCTTGAGCAGGAAAATACGACGCTCAAAGAGACTCCACCCGTATTACTGGCTCAGGTAAGAAAGGCGTCCGACAGTGGAGACGAAGCGGCCACTAGAGCAGCCTTGGCATCGCTGGCATCCCGCTACCCTGACTCCGCTGAAGCAGCAACCGGAAACAGCTTTCTGCAGAAAATGATCAAAGATCGTGAGGCCAAGGAACAAGAGACTCGCCGGCTGGCGGCGCTTGGGATGAAAGCGATTCCGGTCAAAGGCTCATTCTCAGCGGACGATAGCTCTTTATCACTCCAATCAGCCCAGATAACCGGCCAATGGAGCTTCAACGATTACGGGGATGAGTATGAGTACCGATCTGCCGAGCGTGGTTCAAAGTACATCACGGCGAAAGTCACATACTCATCCAAGAGCAAAGACCCTCGGCTGGCGCCTCTCGTTGTCTACGCATCAAACGGCGGCGAGCTCAAACGACTGGGCGTCATGGGTTTCGAATTCGTCAGCTGGAGTAGCTATGCGACGTTCCTTGGTAATTACCACGACAACGCGAACGATTTTGCTCACAAGGCAAGTATCAGGTTCTCCATGGGCCTCCAAGTCCCCAATGAGGCCATAACCAAGCCGCTGTACATCGTTGCCTCTTCGTCAGGTTGCGCGGAGCGGAGCTCGGATCGATTTGGTAATCCCCCCGTGAGCTACTCCACCTACAGCTGCGACCAAGCTGCCCCCGATATACTGCGAGCCAGCGACTTTAAAGAAGGCCGGTTCGGAATCGTCAAGCGGATAGACTGAACCCGAGACAGGACTCTCACTCATGAAGAAGGCTCTAATCGCAGCAGGCATCGCCCTGCTCTGTTTGATCGTATACACCCAGATTACGATATTCGCCGTACCGCCAATCGGAGCGGTACCCGAGGGCAGGACAGTCATCATGCTCCGCCTCAACAAGACAAACTTTATTGATAGCGCTGATGCCATGTGCGTTCGAATCCAAGGCTATGTCAGCCTGCTTTGCAGAGGGATGACCATGGCGGCAGTAGTGAACGCTACTACCATCATTGCGCGCTTGCCTTATTCGGAAACCCTATACAAGATCAGCACTGGTGGTGAGACCTACGATCGATAATTCAGGGAGACCAGGTGTTCAGGCAACACCAGCCGCGATTCCGGCGCAGCTGAAGCGAGCGCCATGGGGGCGACACACGATCGAGAGAATCTATGGACGACAGAATCAAGAAAATCGACTCACCTGAGAAATGCGAGATTTTTGCAAAGAACGCGGTTCAAAAGGGACGCCAGGATTTGGCTAATGAGGCGCTCCTTCGTGCAACTGAGCTACGAGCAGAATCATATGGGGCTTCTACTCCAGCGGAGAAGGAGGCGCTGCAAGCGATCTACGCATATGAGGAAACTCTACGTGTCAAGAATGGGAAGAAAACTCGCGCTTCTCGCACATGGCAAATGATTGAGAGACACGGGATTATAGAGTCTGTAAATCGGGCTGTGTGTCGTCCAACAGAAACCCCGGGGTACAGAGCGCTGCTAAATATGGGCCTCGGAGAGTTCGCGTTTGAAGCGGTCATTCTCAGATACCCGGAGGTATTTTCTACAGAGGCGGTTGAGGTTTCCAAAGAGCGAATTTCAAGTTGGGAAGGCATATAACAATCGACTCAAATCGTTTGCTGCGCTGGCAAATCGGTTTCTGACGTCCACTCTCTCAACGGGCCATGCCGTTACCCATACTCGCTCCTTCCATTTCCATTTAAGCCACACAACTCAAGCCTTCCGCACAGCAAATTCCAAACAAAAGCTCGTCCCTGACTGACCGCTATCCACAGTCACCCTGCCCCCATGCAACTGCATGATCGAACGCACGATTGCCAACCCCAAACCGCCAGAATCATCCGGCTGATTGCGTGAAGGATCACACCGATAAAAGCGCTCAAACAGTCGAGGCAGATGCTCTGCTGAAATCGGCTGACCCAGGTTGTGCACAGTAACTACAACCCTGCCCTCCCACACTACGCTGCTGATAGTCACTGCCTCAGCGGGAGCCCCATAACGCAGTGCATTGGCGAGCAAATTAGCCAATGCTCGACGTATCAACGCAGGATCAGCCCGTAACTGACCATGAGCATGATTGATCAGCGTGACATCACGTTCTTGCGCCACGCCTTCGAAGTACTCACACAGTTGCTCGGCTAGATCGTGTAGGTCGATAAGTTCTTCATTTACCGATGCCTGGGGCTGCTCGGTGCGCGCGAGAAACAACATGCTGTCGATCATCCGCGCCAGACGCTCATATTCTTCCTGATTGGAAACCAGCAGGTTCTGGTAGTCCTCGATGGAGCGGCAGTGCCTCAAGGTTTGTTGGGTATGCCCCATCAAGTTGCTGAGTGGCGTACGCATCTCATGGGCGAGGTCTTCGGAGAATCGCGAGAGCTGGGCGAACCCTTCTTCAAGGCGTGCAAGCATTTGATTGAGTGAGCGACTGAGCGCCTGTAGTTCACTCAGTTCGTTGAACTCGTCCAGCCGCAGATGCAGATGCTGAACATCAATGCCGGCCGCATGCTGCGCCAGCACGCGAACAGGTTGTAAGCCTCGTCGGCTGACCCACCCGCCGAGCACAAACGCCAAAAGTGCGCCGACTGACATGGCGAGCCAGAGTTTGAGTCGATAAGCCGCCAGCATCTGCTCACGCTCACCTAATAACTTGCCCGCAATCAGGGTCAAACCGCGTTGCCCCTTCATGACATTCTTCCAGGCAAGCCGCACGCCCTGCGCCGCATCGCCGTCACCAAGCCGGGCCTGGGTTGCGGCAGGTAACGTGGGCAAGCTCATGTTTACCGGGTTTATCTGGATCAGCACCTGGCCAGTGTCATCGACAATCCACAGCAGGTTGTCGCGATTGCCCAGCATATTCTCGTAGAGCTTGGGCCGATCTCTTAGTTGCTCGACGCTGACACTGTCGTTGATCAACGCCTGCATGCGCTCCAGGCGCCCGAGCAGGGCCTGGTCGTCGCGCCACGCGATTTCTCGCTGTAACGACTGATAAAGATAAAAGCCAATGGCGCCCAGCAGCAGCGCACTGACCAACGCGAACATGGCCGCCAGACGCAAACTCAGGGAGCGCGGAAAGAGTTTCAGGATTGCACCTCAAGCATGTAGCCGATGCCGCGCACGGTGTGGATCAACTTGAGCGGGTAAGGATCGTCAATCTTGGCCCGAAGTCGACGGATGGCGACATCGACCACATTGGTATCGCTATCAAAGTTCATCTGCCAGATCTGCGAAGCAATCAACGAGCGCGATAGCACCTCCCCCTCACGACTGACGAGCAGGTGCAACAGAGCAAACTCCTTGTTGGTCAAGGTCAGGCGCTCCCCGCTGCGCGTAACCTTGCGCCGCAACAGATCCAGGCTCAGGTCTGCAACCAGGAATTGCTCGACCTCGCGGGGCGGCCCCCGGCGCAGCAGGGTGCGGACCCGTGCCAACAATTCGGCATAGGAAAATGGTTTGACCAGGTAATCATCGGCCCCTGACTCAAGCCCTTTGACCCGATCCTCCACAGAATCTCTGGCGGTAAGGAAAAGCACCGGGGTTTGCCACTTGCGCCGAATGATCTGAAGCAATTGCCATCCGTCCAGGCCCGGCAGCATGACGTCCAGAATGATCAAGTCGAACTCGCTTTCCTGCGCCAGGTACTGGCCCTCCACGCCATCCAGGGCGACTTCGACCATATAACCCGATTCAGTCAGGGCTTTATGCAGGTAATCAGCTGTTTTCGCTTCATCTTCAACAATCAGGATACGCATCTTTTTCTCCGGGGCCGGACCATAGGCTAACGCGCCCGCCCGTGTTGGCACATTACATCTTCGTAATCATCAGGCAATCATTCTGAGCGAGCGCACTGGTCATCATCTCGTTCGATGAATCAGCCAGACAAAACAAAGGAAAAAGTATGCGTATAAGCCTATCGAGCTCATTGCTGATATCACTCGCAATGAGCTCTGCACTCGCCGTTGCAGCCCCGAATCAAGTTGTGCAGCGCAGCGACGTGTCACTGGCAATGGCCAATGATTTGCTGGATGCCGCACTGTCCGCATGCCATGCCGATGGCCGCACGGGTGTTGCTGCAATCGTCGACCGCGGTGGAAATCTGGTAGCCCTGCAGCGCGACGATAACGTTGGCCCGCACAACACATTAGCCGCCCAACGCAAGGCCTATACCGCCCTGTCGACCAAGACGCCAACACGGCTATTGGCAGAGCGTGCTCGCAGTACGCCCGACGCTGAAAACCTCAACACCCTGGATGAGCTATTGCTGCTGGGCGGCGGCGTGCCGTTGGTGTTTGAAGGGCAAGTCATTGGCGCTATCGGAGTGGCCGGTGCTGGTGGAGCAGCATTCGATGAGGGTTGCGCATTAACCGCTATCAACAAAGTTTTACCTGCCGTTAAAAACTAAGGACTTCATCATGACTTTATTGAAAACTTTCTTCGCGGGCCTTGTATTGAGTGTCGTATCGACACTGGCATTAGCGGCAGGAAACCCGCTCAGCGTGCATGTACTCAACTTGCAGGATGGTTTGCCGTCTCCGGGCGTAAATGTCACGTTGGAAAAACAGGACGGCAAGAACTGGAATAGGCTCAACAGCGCAGCGACCAACGAGCAAGGTCGTATTCCCGGGCTCTATCCCGAGGGTAAGGCCCTGGAGAAAGGCACCTACCGTGTCACCTTCAAAACCGGTGAATGGTTCAAGGCTCACAACGTCGCAAGTTTCTTTCCAGAGGTACCGGTCATTTTCGAGGTAGACGGTACCCTTGCGCACTATCACATCCCCTTACTGCTCAGCCCGTACGGTTTCTCTACCTACCGAGGGAATTGAGCGTCCACCCTGCGGAGAGGCTGCGCTAGCCCGCGCCTCTCCTGCCCCCCGCAGCCTTCAAGCACTGCTGAAACGAAGCAATGACCTGGCTACTGCGCCGCTCCGCCAGGTAATACAGAAACGTCTCGGTATACACCGGATCGCCGACAATCCTGATCGCTTTCAACTGCGGGTCGGCGATGTACTCCGCCTCCGACACGGCCCCAACCCCGATCCCGCGAATAACCGCTTCGCGCAGCGCCTCACGGCTGCCAATTTCCATGGCGATTCGCGGGGTCACCTCCGCGGCATCCAGTGCTCGCTCCAATGCAAGCCGCGTCGTGGAGCCCTGTTCGCGCCGCAATAGCGGCTGTCCCTGCAGGGCCTGCAAGGGCACTTCGTCATGCCGCGCCAGAGGGTGATCGACATGGGCGAACAGAATCACCGAATGCCGCGCATAGCGCTCGACGACAAAGGCTGGATCATCCTGCAGCCCCGCCAGCACGCCGATATCGGTCACGTAGTTTTCCAGGTCTGCCAGCACCGACGCCGAGTTGCCGACCCGGATCGATACGTCGATCTGCGGGTACTCCTGCCGGTAACGGTCAACCATTTCGATCACATGAAACGGCCCCACCGCGCCGATTTTCAACTGACCCCGATTGAGCTTGCCGGAGTCACGCAGCAGGTTGAACGCCTCGGATTCGAGCATCGACATCTGCTGGGCGATGGGCAGCAAGGCACGGCCCACCGCCGTCACTTCGATACGCCGGCCGCGGCGATGAAAGAGTTCGACGTTGAATTCCCGCTCCAGGCCCTGGATCTGATTAGTAGCGGTCGGCTGGCTCAAGCCGAGGGCTCTGGCCCCGGCACTGAAGCTGGCATGGCGGGCAACGGCGAGAAAGGTGCGCAGGCGGGCGGTGGACATCCATAGATCCTTTGAATGGTTTGGCGTTAAAACCCATATTGAATTGATGGGGTGACTGTCACATGACAGCCCTACTTTGGCGTTACCGACAACAACCACTCCGGTACTGCCATGACCACCCTCACCCGCCTGTTCCGCTCTGCCCGCCTCGCCCTGCTGCCGCTGCTGCTCGCGCCCGCCGTGCAGGCCCAGCAAACCCTCACAATCGGCCTGATCCCGTCCGAGGACTCGCAGGCCATGATCAAGAGCAGCCAGTTGGTCATCGACCAGCTTCAGGAGCGCCTGGGCATTCCGGTCAAGCCGTTCGTGGCCACCGACTACAACGGCGTGATCGAAGCACTGCGCGCCGGCAAGCTGGATGTTGCCTATCTCGGGCCCTTCTCTTATGTCCTGGCCAACAAGGTGGCCGGCGCCGAGGCGTTCGCCGTGGCGGTGACCAAGAAGACCGGCACCAGCGCCTACCACAGCCTGATCGTCGCCCGGCAGGACAGCGGCATTCGCAGCCTCGACGACCTCAAGGGCCGCACCTTCGCCTTCGTCGATCCAAGCTCGGCCTCCGGCCACCTGTTCCCCAAAGCGGGCCTGGAACAATCCGGCCACGACCCGAAAGCGCTGTTTTCCCGGGTGATCTTCTCCGGCTCCCATGACGCCAGCATCCTCGCCGTGGAAAACCGAAAGGTGGATGCCGCTGCCGTCGCCGACCGCATCCTCGCCGGCGCAGTGAACAGTGGTCAGGTGAAAAAGGAAGACTTCCAGGTGGTCTGGACCTCCCAGGACATCCCCGAGTCGCCGATGGTCTGGCGCAAGAACCTCGACCCCGAGTTGCAAGGCAAGCTGCGCACCGCCTTTGCCGCCATCAAGGATGTGCCATGGGGCGACCAGGGCATGCTCAACGGCTTCCAGCCCACCTCCGACGCCGCCTATGACGTGGTGCGCGATACCGCCAAGGTGCTCGACCTCGACCTGAAGGGCCTGAAATGATTCGCGTCGAACAACTGACCAAGGATTACGCCGACAACCCGGTGCTGCGGGGCATCGACCTGGAGGTTCGGGCCGGCGAGTTCGTGGTGATCCTCGGTCAGTCCGGCGCCGGCAAGTCGACCTTGCTGCGCTGCATGAACCGTCTGGCCAAGGCCGACAGCGGCCAGTTGGAAGTGGCCGGCGTCAACGCCATGCGTGGCCGCGACCAGCGTGAGCTGCGTCGGCGGGTGGCGATGATCTTTCAGCATCACAACGTGGTGCCGCGCCTCTCGGTGTTGAAAAACGTACTCACCGGCCGCCTCGGCTACACCGGCACCCTCACCTCACTGCTGCAACTGTTTCGCCGCGAGGATGTAGAACTGGCTCGGGACTGCCTGCGCCGGGTTGAACTGGAGCACAAGGCCGGCGCCCGCACCGACTCGCTGTCCGGCGGGCAGATGCAGCGGGTCGGCATTGCCCGGGCGCTGGCCCAGCGGCCCAAGGTGATACTCGCCGATGAGCCGGTGGCCAGCCTCGACCCGAAAACCGCTCACCTGGTGATGCATTACCTGCGCGATGCGACCCGCAGCCTCGGCATCACCGTGGTGTGCAACCTGCATCAGGTGGACCTGGCCCGTGAGTTCGGCGACCGCATCGTCGGCCTGGCCAGCGGCCGGATGGTGTTCGACGGACGCCCCGACGAACTGGACGATGCTGCCCTCCAGCGCATCTACCACAGCCCCACGACCAGCGAGCCGCACGCGCCGCTGGCCACCGCCCGCACCGCGCTTTCCAGCGGCACAGGAGCCTGAGCATGAACCCGCAAAGTCATCAATGGCTGGTCAACACCCCCACCAGCACCCGTGGCTGGCTGAGCAGCGGCGCCCTGCTGCTGGCGGCAC
This sequence comes from Pseudomonas sp. Marseille-P9899, assembly GCF_903166565.1. Taxonomy (NCBI): domain Bacteria; kingdom Pseudomonadati; phylum Pseudomonadota; class Gammaproteobacteria; order Pseudomonadales; family Pseudomonadaceae; genus Pseudomonas; species Pseudomonas sp. Marseille-P9899. The sequence continues at coordinate 1,275,403 of NZ_CAESCG010000001.1, read as the reverse complement.
TCTGCGTGCTGCACTGGAGCGCCGAGGGCGCGCAACTGAGCTGGAGCGAACTGGCCAACGGCCTGCCACAGATCGGTGATTTCATCGGCCGTTCGATTCCGCCTGACATGAGCATCCTGCCCAGCCTCTGGCGGCCGGCGATGGAAACCCTGCAGATCGCCTTGTGGGGCACCCTGCTGGGCATCATCGGTGCCGTGCCGCTGGGCTTTCTTGCCGCGCGTAACCTGCACAGCAACCGCTGGCTGTACCAAGGCACCCGGCAACTGCTCAACGTGATCCGCAGCATCAACGAACTGATCCTGGCGTTGGTGTTCGTTTCGGCGGTCGGCCTGGGCCCCTTCCCTGGCGTGCTGGCCCTGGCGCTGCATGGCGTGGGCATGCTCGGCAAATTCTTCGCCGAGAGCATCGAGGAAATCGACCAGGGCCCGATCGAAGCCTTGCAGGCCACCGGAGCGCGGCCGTTGCAGGTGATCGCCTTCGGCGTGTTGCCGCAAGTGATCACCGCCTGGATCGCCGTGGTGCTTTATCGCTTCGAGGTCAACCTGCGTGCCGCCACGGTGCTGGGCATGGTCGGTGCCGGTGGCCTGGGCTTCGAACTGGTGAGCAGCCTCAAGCTGTTCAAGTACCAGGAAACCGCCACCTGCATCCTCGTTATCACGCTGATGGTGGTGCTCGCTGACCTAGTCTCGACCCGCCTGCGCAAAGCCATTCAGGGCAACGGCCGCCACTGATTCCACCCTGTTCATCTTTCCCTGCCACGTGCGTCCCTTCGGGCGCGCGACGGGCAGACTCATGCCTGGAGCCACTGCAATGCCCGCCTGTTACTACAACCCGGTCACCACCGTCTTCGGCGCTGGCAGCCTTGAGCGGATCGCCGATCTGTGCCAGGGCAAGGTCGCCCTGGTGACCTTCCCTGAAGCCGCGCAACTGGGGCTAGTGGAGCGGGTCCGCGATCTGCTCGGCGAGCGCCTGGCCTGCGTGATCGACAACGTACAACCCAACCCCGACGTAGCCTGGCTGCGCGACATGCACCAAGGCTTCTGGGCCGAACACGCCGACTGCGACACGGTGCTGGCCCTGGGTGGCGGCAGCGCCATCGATACCGCCAAAGCACTGATCGTCGGCACCGCTTCCGGCCGTTTCGACGAACTGCTGGACCTGCTGGCCAGCGGCAAACCGTTTGTCACGGCCCGGCACAAGACGCTGATCGCCGCCCCGACCACGGCCGGTACCGGCAGTGAAGTCACGCCCTGGGCAACCCTGTGGGATACCGCTCAGCAGAAGAAATACTCCCTGCACCTGGAGTGCACCTGGCCCAAGGCCGCGATCATCGACCCCGACTTGATGCTCACCGTGCCTGCCGGCGTGACGGTCTCCACCGGACTGGATGCGTTGTCCCACGCGCTGGAATCGATCTGGAACGTCAACGCCAACCCGCTCTCGGACAGCTTCGCGGTGTCGGCCATCGAAGACATCCCCGACTGCCTGCCGCGCCTGCACCACGACCTCGGCAACCGCGAACTGCGCGCCCGCATGGCCCTGGCCGCGCTCAAGGCCGGGATGGCCTTCTCCAATACCAAGACCGCCCTGGCCCACTCCATTTCCTATGAAATGACCCTGCGCCACGGCCTGCCCCACGGCATCGCCTGCTCCTTCACCCTGCCGCGCGTGCTGGGCCTGGCCTGGGGCCGCGACGCCGGGCGCGACCGGACCCTGCAAAAAGTCTTCGGCTGCGACCTGCCCGACGCCCAGCGCCGCTTGCGCGACTTCCTCCAGCGCCTCGGCGTCAAGACCGAATTCGAAGACTACGGCGTATCTGCCACCGAAGCCGACGCGATCATCGATTTCGCCATGCAGGGGGCTCGCGGCCGCAATTTCATTGGTTCACCCAACTCCTGACACGCCATTCCTCTTTCACTCTCTGGAACAACGCCATGAACTACCAACCGCCAAAGCAACTGCAAGCCGCCATTCTCGATTGGGCAGGCACCGTCGTGGATTTCGGCTCCTTCGCGCCGACCCAGATCTTCGTCGAGGCCTTCGCCGAGTTCGGCATCCAGGTCAGCCTGGAAGAAGCCCGCGGCCCGATGGGCATGGGCAAGTGGGACCATATCCGCACCTTGTGCGATAACCCGGCCATCGCCGAACGCTACGAAGCCGCTTTCGGCCACCGGCCGACCGACGAAGACGTGACCGCCATCTACGAGCGCTTCATGCCGCTCCAGATCGAGAAAATCGCCGATCACTCGGCACTGATTCCCGGCGCGCTGGAAGCCATCGACCAACTGCGCCGGCAAGGGCTGAAAATCGGCTCCTGCTCGGGTTACCCGGCGGTGGTGATGGAAAAAGTGGTGGCCCTGGCGCTGGGCAACGGCTATGTCGCCGACCACGTGGTGGCCACCGATGAAGTCCCCAACGGTCGCCCCTGGCCCGCGCAGGCCCTGGCCAACGTCATCGCCCTGGGCATCAGCGACGTGGCGGCCTGCGTCAAGGTGGACGACACCTGCCCGGGGATCCTCGAAGGTCGCAGCGCCGGGATGTGGACCGTGGCCCTGAGCTGTTCGGGCAACGCCCTTGGCCTGACGTACGAGCAGTACAAGGCGCTGCCCGAGGCGCAACTGGAACAGGAGCGCCTGAGGATCGGTCAATTATTCGAGGGCTCGCGCCCCCATTACCTGATCGACACTATCGCTGAATTGCCGGCGGTGATCGCCGAGATCAATGCACGCCTGGCTCGCGGGGAGATGCCACAAGGCTGCTGATCCGTGTGAGGCCGACCTTCATTGTGAGGCAGATGTCTTCACGGGGTGTCAGGGTATTGGCAGCAGATTTATCCATCTATCGCCGCAGCACGCCCTGTATCTCGGAAACCACCTGCCTCGTTGCGTCCTCAATGCTTCCCTCATTACGGCATAACACCCAACCGTTATCCGCCACTGCGCGCTCGAATGCCTCGGTACAAGCAACATGCTCTTCCAACCTGTGAATCAGCGTACTGCCCAGCCCACGCGATCGAGCCGCCGCTCTCTGCCATGAAATATCAGGGTCGGTAACAACCCCGACATGCAGATCCGGCACTTGCACGTGTCGAGCAATGTTCAACTGGAGGATTTCGGCAAACGGGACCAGCCGGCGAAACGCGGCGTCAGACGGGTACCAGCGGTCCATCAGGATGATGCTGTCCGCTGGCTGTTCAGGCAGAACGTGTTGGGAAATCCAGGCGCGGCTATCCGCCAGGCGCTGACAAACCCTCAATTCCAAATCACGGTCGGGATTTCTGACGAGCTGGTTGACGAGGGCCATCGTCTCACCCCGGTAAGGGTCGCTTTTCTTCTCGCAAAGCCGGACCACTTTCCTGTTGTCGGCCCTCAGTGCTTTGGTGACGGCCTCCAACAGGGTGGTTTTTCCGGTGCCCTTGGGGCCATCGAGCGTGACAAACAGCGGACGATTCATTCTTCAGACAACGATTGGTAAGGGTTGCACTTCCTACCAGTAAAACGGGCGGTCCGCCAGCGGTAATAGCTCAGCGCTGGCGGGACGGTCAGAACAGTCCGGACATTGGCGGTGGCGTTCCGCTCAGTTGCCAGGCGCCCACTGCGGCCGCTTTCCATTGCCGTGGGTTGTGGTTGGCAACGGTACGGGCGTTGCGCCAATGCCGATCCAGGTTGTGCGTCCGTCCTGTAGTGGAGGCACCGCCCACATCAAAGATCAACTCCGCGGCTTTCAATGCCGACTCGGCAGCAATGTACTGCGCCTGGGCAACATCCACGGCGGCCTGATCCACCACCCGCGTGTCAAGCCTGCTGGCCCACGCCCGGTCGATCGTTTCAGCCGCCCGCAGGACCACCGCCTCGGCGGTAAATGCGCGGGCCGAGACTTCCCCGACACTGAATTGCACATACGGATCGTCCACCGAACGGCTGGCCGAGCTGTGTTTGATCGGCCGCGCGTGCTGGTTGGTGAAGTTCACCGCGTCATTCAGCGCGTTGCGCGCAATACCCGCCTGAACGGCGGCCAGGAACAATTGCAGGAACGGCGTGACGATCGTGCGCTTGCCTTCTTCGACAATCCGCGTGCAGATCTCGTCGCGATGGACCACCACTTCGTGCAGGTGCGTGGTGCCGCTTGCCGTCAGGCGCTGCCCCATCGCATCAAAGTCGTCGAGCAGTTCCAGGCCCTGGCGATCGCTGGGAATGATGAAGGTCACCGGCTGTTCATTGTCATCCAGTGCCATCGCACTGATCCAGTCGGCGTACAGCGCGCCGGTGCTGTAGAACTTGCTGCCGGTGGCTCGGTAGTGATCGCCTTCAGCAACGATCCTGGCGCTGATCGTGCCGCTGGCGCCGCCCACTTCCCAGCCAGCATTACCGATCACGGCGCCTTGCAGATAGCGGGCGAACCAGCGCTCGCGCTCGGCCTCGGCGCCGTCGGCGGTCGAGGCCAACAGGCCTTCGAGGAAGCCGAAGCCGGGCCGCAGCGCCTGCGCCACGTTGGAGTCGACCGAGGCGATGCGGATCAGCAAGGCAATCACGTCTTTCACCGATGCGCCGGCACCACCGTGGCTGACCGGAATACGTGCGGTGAACAGGCCGGCCTTGGCGAGCTGGGCGACGGCCTCGTAAGGCAGTTGCCGGTCGCGTTCGCGCTGCGAAGCACGGGCGCCGATGGCGGGAAGCAGTTGATCGATACGGGCGTTGAGCTGCTCCAGGGTGACGGTCGGGGGTACGGCGGACACGCTGTTCATGACAGTTCCTTGTTCAAGGTCTCGCGTAAAGAGTGGGTGCGCGGGTTCATGGCGCAGGGTTCGGAATCTGCTGGTGAATCGCCTGGATCTGCGCCTTTATCTCGTCACTCAGCGTGACCCCCAGCGCACCGAGGTTTTCTCTGAGCTGGGCCAGGCTGGTTTGCCCCGTCAGCGCGCTGGCGACGAAGGGCTTGTCGATGACAAAGGCCAGCGCCAGTTGCGCCGGCGTCAGCCCATGCTGCCGGGCGATGTCCACATAGCCGGCAATGGCCTCCTGCGCCGAGCGGCTGTCATAGCGGTTGAACGACCGGTACACCGCCGACAGCCGCGAGCCCTCGGGGCGAGCGCCATTGAGGTATTTGCCGGTCAACGCGCCGAAGGCCAGCGGCGAATACGCCAGCAGACTTACGCCTTCACGGTCGCTGAACTCGGACAAACCGCCTTCGAACAGCCGGTTGAGCAGGCTGTAGGGATTCTGCACGCTGACAATGCGCGGCAGCCCCAGGCGCTCGCTCTGCTTGAGGAATTCGGCGACGCCCCACGGCGTTTCGTTGGAGACGCCGATGTGCCGGACCTTGCCGGCGCGCACCTGCTCTGCCAGCACACTGAGGGTTTCTTCGATGGCAACGCTCTCGGCATCGCCCTGGTACACGTACTCGCGCTGACCGAAGGTGGTGGTTTTACGGTCGGGCCAGTGCAACTGGTACACATCCAGGTAGTCCGTGCGTAAACGCTCGAGACTGCCGTCGAGGGCTTCGACGATGTTGCGCCGGTCATGCCGGCTCAGTCCGCCACGGATATGTTGCTGGCTCTGAAGCCCGTTGGCCGGTCCGGCGACTTTGCTGGCCAACACCACCTCGGCGCGGCGGCCGCTAGCGGCGAGCCAGTTGCCGATGTAACGCTCGGTGGTGCGCCAGGTCTCGGCGCTGGTCGGCGTCGGGTACATCTCGGCGGTGTCGATCAGGTTGATGCCTTCGGCGAGTGCCAGCTCGATTTGCTGGTGAGCGTCGCGTTCGCTGTTCTGATGGCCCCAGGTCATGGTGCCCAGCCCCAGAACGCTCACTTCGATGCCGCTGCGGCCCAATTGGCGATAACGCATGCTGAATCCTTGTCGCCGGTGCTCAGGAGCGCGGACGGTACTGGTTGACGGGGAACGGCAGGCCAAGGTGCTCGCGCAGCGTGCTGCCGGTGTATTCATGACGGAACAGCCCGCGCTTGCGCAGCAGCGGCACGACCTCATCGACAAACGCCTCGACACCGGACGGGAACATGTCCGGCATGATGTTGAAGCCATCGGCGGCATGGGCCAGGAACCACTCGGCGAGCGTATCGGCCACCTGCTCGGGCGTGCCGACCACCAGGCGATGGCCCACCAGGATGCGTCGGGAAAGCTGGCGAACGCTGAGGTTCTCCTGGCGGGCCAGGTTCAGTTGCGCTTCGAGGAAGCCTTGCGAGCCGCGCTCGAAGTCCGCCACCGCGCCGATGCGGTCCCACGGCAGCGGCGCATCCGGGTCGAGCTCACTCGCCGGGATGCCGAACCGACCCGCCACCAGATCGAGCAAGCCGTGCTCGCCATGCCAGGCATTGAGGTCGTCGAAACGTGCCTGGGCCTCGGCTTCGGTACTACCGATCACAGTGGACAGCCCCGGCATGATCTTCAGGTGCTCGGGGTTGCGCCCCCAGCGCACCGCCCGCTCTTTCATTTCCCGGTAAAACTGCTGGCCGGCGTCCAGTGTCGTCTGGGTGGTGAAGATCGCATCGGCATAGCGTGAACCGAGGGCCTTGCCGCCCTCCGACGAACCCGCCTGCACCAGCACCGGACGACCCTGGGCCGAGCGCGGCACGTTCAACGGCCCTTTGACCGAGAAATGCTGGCCGACGAAATCAATGGCACGGACCTTTCGCGGATCGGCAAATTGCCCGGTGCGGGCATCGCCGATGATCGCGTCGTCTTCCCAGCTATCCCACAGCTTCAGGGTGACATCGATGAACTCGTCGGCCCGCGCATAACGGTCGACATGCAGCGGCGCGCCGCCCAGGCCGAAGTTCTGCGCGGCGTCGTCGCTGGCGTTGGTCACCGCGTTCCAGGCCGCCCGGCCGCGGCTGACATGGTCCAGCGAGGCAAAACGCCGCGCGATGTTGTACGGCTCGTTGTAGGTGGTCGAGGACGTGGCGATCACGCCGATACGCTGGGTGGCGGCGGCGACGGCGGTCAGCACGATGGCCGGGTCCAGATGGCCGACCGGCTGGTTGGACACGTCGCCCGCCAGGGCTGACCAGTCGGCGAGAAACACCGCGTCGAGACAGCCACGCTCGGACAGCCGCGCGATGTGCTGGTAATGCTCGATATCCAGGTGAGCCGTGGCGGCGAGTTCGGCTTTGCGCCAGGCGCCCAGGTGCGCGCCGAAACCCAGCATGTTCATGCCCAGGCTCATCTGGCCGCTACGTTGGTTGCCGTTGTTTGCGCTACTCATACCGCGCTCGCCTCGTCGCGGGCGCCGGTCGTATCGGCGGCTTGCTGGGCAAGCCAGGCGGCGTCCGGAGTGACGCCATTCAGGTAGTAGTTGCCCAGCACCCGCTCGCGGTAGATCGCCGGGTTATGCGAGGCCAGCGTGCGGGCATTGCGCCAGTGACGGTCGAAACGCCGGGTTTCACTGGTGGCCGAAGCACCACCCACTTCGAACAGCAACGTCGTGGCCTCCAGCACCTGGCCCAGAATGATCTGCTGAACCTGGAAGGTGCGAACTTCGGCTTCGGTGTAATGGTGCTCCTGGGCGTAACCGCCCTGCTCCGCCTCGTACACCTCCTGGACAATCCCGGCGACTGCCAGCACCTGGGTCTCAGCCGAATAGGCCAGGCTTGAAAGACGCCCGATAACCCGCTGCACCAGCGGATCGTCCTTGGGGCTGGCATGTCCCGGGAAGCCGAACGCGCGGGTGCGCCCCTTGACGAACTCGGTGGCATCGCGCAGCACCGCATTGGCGATCCCGGCCAGGGCTGCAAGATGGAACAGCTGATAGAACGCGGTGAGATACGACTCGGCGCGAACCTCGTCTTTCTTGAAGCGGCGAATGATGTGCTGTTCCGGCACCGCTACCGCAGCAAACCGCGTGGTGCCGCTGCCGGTGAGGCGCTGGCCGAAACCGTCCCAGTCATCCACCACCGATACACCCTGGGCATCGGTCGGCACCGCGACGCTGACAAAGTCCTCGCCCTCCAGCGCGACGGCGGCGATCCAGTCCGCGTACAGGGTTCCCGTGCAGTAATACTTCTCGCCATCCAGTTGCCAGCCGGCCGTTGCCGATCCCGCACTGACAGGGCTGAGCACAACCGAATTGCCGGTGGTGCTGCTGCGCTCAGCCATGGCAGCGCCCCAGAGCTGACCATCGGCCACCTTGGACAACCAATAGTCCTGCGATGCCCGGTCACGGCTGGACAACCGCCCCTCCACGAAACCGAAATGCGCCCGGAAGATCTGCGGCAAGTTGGAGTCCGCCTCCCCGAGTTCGATCAACAGGCGAAAAAGCTGCGGCAGGGTCGCGCCCAGTCCGCCTTGTGCGACCGGTACCCGCAGGGCGCCGAAACGGGCTTCACGCAACCACTTGACCGGCTCAAAGGCGAGTTCACGCTGCTGCTCGCGGGCAACGGCGGTGTCGGCAATGCGGGCGAACACCTCGGCAAAGCGCTGGTGCAAGTCTGCGTAGGTCGGATCGGGAGAAAGTGTCGAACTCATTATTTTTTCCTGGTGGGTTCATGTGCCAAGCCGCCCTCACTGGCGACTCAATGCAATACAGCGAATGATGTTGCGCAACCACAAAGTTCAGCGGTTACTACTGGGAGAGGGGCAGTTCGATGATGTATTTGAAAAAATCGGAATCACGATCAACTTTATTTTGAAATCACCGTTACCGCCTCACACAGCAGATTGCAATCAACATGCCACGCCGAAAAAACATGCGCCCACTAGTCGGCCATTGCTTACGCTATAAACAAGGAAAGCTATTTCTTTAAAAGCACTCCCGGACAATAAATCATTACGCCAGGCTTGAGGCACTAGCGCGCTGCGCAACCCTGCACGCCTGTCGTTGCACCAACACTTTGTTGCTCAAGTGTTGGCCCCTGAACAGTGAAATTGAAGTTGCTGATGGCTTATAACTAAAAAACTTTTTCTATGCGATCAGGTTAGTTGATTTTGTTTGCGTTAGTGAATTTAATCCCGGAGTCAACTTTTGCGAACACGAACTAATCCCACCTCAGTTTGTCCGGAATTACAGCATGACACTTCCAATGGCCGCGCTACCCGAACCGCTTGTCCGGGTACGTGGCCTGAGTAAAACCTTTGCGGCTAACCACGCGCTCGATCAGGTTGATCTACAGATTCTCCCTGGCGAAGTTGTCGCGTTACTGGGCGCCAATGGCGCCGGCAAATCCACCCTGGTCAAGATTCTCGCCGGCAGCCAACCCCATGACGCCGGCGAACTCTGGGTGCAGGGCCGCTTGCAGCATTTCACCTCGCCGCTCGCTGCCCGCAGGGTTGGGATCGTTGCGGTGCACCAGCACGTCAATGACGGTATTGCCCCCGGTTTGAGCGTCGCGGAAAACCTGGTGCTGGACGAACTGTGCCTGCCGCAGGCGCGCTGGTGGGTCAGCCGCAAGCGCCTGGCCGCGCGGGCCGCCGTTATCGCCGCCGGGCTGGAGCTGGACCTGCCGTTGCACGAGCCCATCGAGCGTCTCGGCCAGGCCGAACGCCAGCTTGTGATCCTGGCCAGGGCCCTCGCCTTGCAGCCACGGTTGCTGATTCTCGACGAACCCACCGCGGCGCTCTCGGACACCGAAGCGCAGCGCCTGTTTGCCCTGATCGACCGGCTGCGCGAGCGCGGCGTAGCGATTATCTACATCTCCCATCGGCTGTCCGACTTGCAGCGTGTTGCCCAACGTCTGGTGGTCCTGCGCGACGGCCGGCTGGCCGGGGAATTCGCCGCGTCGCAACTGCCCGACGCGATTCAGGCCATGCTAGGCGAAGCGATCGAAACCCGGCCCTTCGTGCCAAGGGCGCCGGGGCGCGAGGTGCTGAGCCTGCGCGGCGCCCGCGTTGCGCCGCACACCCCGCCCTTTGATCTGACCCTGCATGAGCATCAGGTGGTTGCCATCACCGGGCTGCTTGGCGCGGGCAAAAGCGAAATCGCCGAGCTGCTGTTCGGCTTGCGCCGCCCGGCGAGCGGCACCCTGCATCTGGACGGTGTCGCCTGGAACCCGGAGTCACCACGCCAAGCGGTTCGCTCCGGGGTGTTCTACGCCGCTGAAGACCGGGCGAACGGCTCGCTGGTCCCCGGCTTTTCAGTGCGCAAGACCCTCACCCTGCCTTTCCTGGAGCGCTTCACCCGCGCCGGATTTATCAACGCCCGCGCCGAAGCGGCATCGGTCGAGGAACACGTGACGGCGCTGGGAATCAAGACCGCTGGCATCGACCTGCCGATGGAAGCGCTGTCCGGCGGCAACCAGCAGAAGGTCATCCTCGGTCGCTGGCTGCTGGGCGGCGCCCGCGTGCTGATTCTCGACGAGCCCTTCCAGGGCGTCGATGTCCGCGCCCGCCGCGATATCGGCCAACTGTTGCGTGAAAGCGCCGAAGGCCGAGCAACGCTGGTGATCTGCGCCGATATCGACGAAGCCCTGGACATCGCCGACCACATTCTGGTGGTGCGCAACTTTGCCGTGGTCGCGCAGTACCCCCGCGCCGAGCTGTCGCGCACGGCGCTGGTGGCGCAGTTGGCCCGCAACGAAGTTGAAGCACCGCCGGTTGTTGCATCCCCTACATCGCCAAGGAGTACCGCGAGTGTCTGATTCGCTTTCCCCGTCGCACAGCGCGCCGGCCCCGTTCCAGCGTGGGCTGGAAATATTGATTCGTTACGGCCTGCTACTGGTGCTGGCGGTGATCGTCGTCGTATTCAGCGTTGCCGAGCCCGCGTTCATGCGGGTGAACAACCTGTTCCTGATCCTGCAGTCGGTGTCGATCGTCGCCTTGCTGGCCCTCGGTGTGACGCTGACCATGGCCGTCGGCGGACTGGACCTGTCGATCGGTGCCGTGGCCGCCATGAGCCTGATGATCGCCAGCTATGTGATGGTGGTGCTGGAGTGGGACGCGCTGTCTGCCATCGTCATCAGCCTGGCGGGCGGTGCCCTGGTCGGTCTGCTGAACGGCTGGTTGATCGTCAAGCTGCGCATCCCCGACATCCTCGCGACCTTGGGCAGCATGTTCCTGATTATCGGCGTGCAGTTGATCCCTACCGGCGGGCGCTCGATCGCCGTGGGCATGACCCTGCCCAATGGCCGCGAAACCGAGGGTGAATTCAGCGCGGTGTTTCTCGCCATCGGGCGTGGCCGGCTGTGGGACACCGTACCGATTCCGGTAGTGATCACGGCGCTGGTGGCGCTGGCCGTCTGGCTGTTTCTGGAGCGCACGCGGATCGGACGGCTGTTCTACGCCATCGGCGGCAACGAACAGGCCGCGCGCCTGGCCGGGGCCCCGGTCCAGCGCTACAAATTGCTGGCCTACGTGGTGTCGGCACTGCTGGCGTCTGCAGGCGGACTGTTGCTGGCCGCCCGCCTCGGTCGCGGTGATGTCAGTTCCGGCAACGGCCTGGTGCTCGACGCCCTGGGCGCCGCGCTGATCGGCTTTGCCGTGCTCGGCGCGAAAAAGCCCAACGCCTTCGGCACCCTGGCCGGAGCCCTGCTGGTGGCCACCTTGCTCAATGGCCTGAGCATGCTCAACGCGCCTTATTACGCACAGGATTTCGTCAAGGGTCTGGTCCTGGTACTGGCCCTGATCTTCACCTTCGGTCTGGCCCATCGGGCGCGCTGAAACCGCATTTCATCTACCCGCAAGGACCCTCTATGCACCCTTTGTTCAAAGACGCTGTTCGTTACCTGACCGTCGGCTTGCTCGGCCTGGCCTGGCAGGCCCAGGCTGCGGCGCTGCCGGGCGCCCCCGCGCCGTTCAATGAAGGCAAGGTGCAGATCGCGCTGGTCGGCTACCTGTTTTCCGGGGATTTCCCCGAAGCCTACCTGCAAGGGGTCGAGAAACAGGCCGCGTCGCTGGGCGTGACGCTGCGGGTGTTCGATGCCCGGCAACAAGCCTCGCGGCAACGAGAACTGATCGAGCAGGCGATCGATCTCGGGGTCGATGGGATCATCGTCCAACTGGGGCTGCCCGAAACCCTAGGTGACGCGGTCGACAAGGCGATTGCCAAGGGCATCAAGGTCGTGGCGTTCGACGTTGACCTGAACAACCCCAAGGTCACCCAGATCGAGCAGGACCACCATGCGCTGGCCCGCCTGGCCTTGGACAAAGCCATCGCCGACAACGGCTCGACCTTCAATGCCGGCTACGTCTACATCAGCGGTTTCACCCCGATGGAGCGTCGCGACGAAGTCTGGCGCCAGGTCAAACAAGACAATCCCGGCGTGGTGGAAAAAGCCCGCTTCGGCACGCTCAATGCGCCGATTGCCAACTCGGTGGCCGACCAGGCCAGCGCCGTGCTGCGGGCCAACCCGGACATCAGCGTGATTTTTGCCCCCTTCGACGAGTTCGCCAAAGGCGCGAAGATCGCCGTGGACGAAGCGGGACTGGGGTCGCAGGTGAAAATCTACAGCGCCGATATCTCCACGGCCGATATCCAGATCATGAAAGAGCCCCACAGTGCCTGGGTCGCCACCGCCGCCGTCAACCCGCAAGTCGCCGGCGCCATCAGCGTGCGTAGCCTGGCAATGCTGATTGCCGGTGAGAACCCAGGGCCCCGCCTGCTGGTGCCGCCGACACTGATTACCCGTCAGCAGTTACTGGACCTGGATGTAAAGAACGTTCGCGACCTGGCAAAGAAACTGCCGGCGTTTGGCGATGCCGCTGATATTGCCCGTCCGGCGTGGATACCAAAAGACAACTAAGGCATGCACTAAAAGACCCTATAAGCTCCGCAAAACTGCAACTTGCAACTTGAAAGCCCTGTTGCACTAACGACACTACTGTTGCCGGCACAACAGTATGTGTTGAAAGCCGGTCATTATCGGCTGCGGGTTCTAATCAGTGTGAAAAATGTTCTTTTGCATCTATCCCGCACTTGGGTAATGTTTGAACTGCCAACTTTACGCACTACCTGACTGCCCTTGCGCGCACATGTGCAGGTAGTGCGTGATTATTGTGAAGTCGCACCGACTCACATGTTCACTTCAAATCAATAATGCAAAGTGCAGTGCCGTGTCTGGTTATTGGCAGCATCAGGCTGTTTACGATTTCGTATAAAGCCCAACTTGCACGCCATGACGGCCCTCGCACTTATACAAGGAGCTGTTTCATGCATCACCGCCTTTCAATCCTCGCTGTCGCCGTCGTTTCGGCATTGACGCAAATGAACGTTCAGGCCGATGAACCTACGGGGGCCGTGGAGGAGGCAAGTCGACTGGATACCGTGCTGGTGACGGGTACCCGCGGCACGTCACGTACCGTGCTCGATTCCCCGGTGCCGGTGGATGTGCTGACCGCACAAGACCTCAAGGCCACCGGTGCCAGCAACGGCGAACTGGGCCAGGCGCTGCAGACCTTGCTGCCGTCATTCAGCATGCCGCGTCAGTCGAACTCCGGCGGTGCCGACCATATACGGGCCGCGCAGCTGCGTGGCATGAGCCCTGACCAGGTGCTGGTGTTGGTCAACGGCAAGCGCCGCCACACTTCGGCGCTGGTCAGCGACTCATCGAAAACCGGTCGCGGCACCGCGCCGGTCGACTTCAACTCCATTCCCATCAGTGCGATCAAGCGCATCGAAGTGCTGCGCGACGGCGCCGGCGCGCAATATGGCTCGGACGCCATCGCCGGGGTGATCAACATCATCCTCGATGACGCGCCGGAAGGCGGTGAAGTCTCCAGCACCTTCGGCGCTTACCATACGCACCAGGACGCCATCGACAAAACCACCACCGACGGCCAGAACACCATCACCACGGCCAAGATCGGCACCCGCCTGGGCGAGGATGGCGGCTTCATTCGCGGCGGCGCCGAATACAAGGACCGCAACCCGACCGAGCGCGCCGGCTTCGACGCCTTCGCCGACACCCCGGGCCAGATCAACTATGCCAAGGGCGACGGATCGGCGCGGGACGTCAACCTGTGGTTCAACAGCGCGTTGCCGATCGGCGACCTCAAGGCGTATTCCTTCGGTACGTTCAACGAACGCCACACCACCGGCGCGCAGTTCTACCGCTACCCCTACCAACAACCGCAGTTCTACCCCAACGGCTACCTTCCGCAGTCCCTCGGCACCAACAAGGACCTCTCCGCCACCGCGGGGATCAAAGGCCTGATCGGCGAAGACTGGGACTTCGACAGCAGCATCACCCACGGGCGCAACCACTTTGATTCAGGCGCACGGCGCACCCTCAACGTCAGCCTCGGCGCGGACTCGCCCACCCGCTTCGATACCGGCCAATACGAGCTGCGCCAGACCACGACCAACTTCGACTTCAGCCGTGAACTGCGCATCGCCAACCGGCCCTTCGTGTTCGCGGCGGGCGCCGAATACCGCTACGAGAACTACCTGACCACCGCGGGCGACGCGGCGTCCTACATCGGTAGCGGCGCTGACGGCGCCAACGGCCTGCGTCCCAATGAAGAGGCGGATCTGGACCGCAATGTGTTCGGCACCTATGCCGAGCTGTCCGCCGACCTGACTGACCGGTTGTTTGTCGACGCCGCCACGCGCTGGGAGCGCTACGACGATGCCGGCAGCAAACTGACCGGCAAGCTCAGCGGCCGCTATCGCCTCACCGATCAATGGGCATTGCGCGGCGCGGTGTCGAACAACTTCCGCGCGCCGTCGCTGGCGCAGGTCGGCTTCCAGCACACCACCAGCAACTTCGGCGAAGGCGGCACGCTCACGGACGTGCAAGTGCTCTCGGTCAATGACCCGATCGCACAGGCACTGGGCGCTGAAGCGCTGGTTCCCGAAACCTCGAAAAACTTCAGCCTGGGCCTGACCGCGCAGTTGAGCGAGCGCTTCGATGCGTCGCTGGACATCTTCCATATCGCCGTGAAAGACCGGATCACCCTGTCCCAGCGTATCGGCGGCGACGCCCTTGAACAGTTCATCAACGACCAGTTTGGTCAAGCGGGCGTCCACGACGTCAACTTCTTCACCAACGCCGCCGACACCCGCACCAACGGCGCGGAACTGGTGCTCAACTATCACCAGCCACTGTTGGAAGGGGAACTGGGCATTACCACGGCCTACACCTACAACGACACCAAGGTCGTCAAGACCAAGGGCACCCCGTCGCAACTCACCGCCCTGGGCATTGGCAACGATGCACTGGTGGGTGTCGAGGAACGCAACACCCTGACCGACGCCGCGCCCAAGGACCGCTTCATCCTCTCGGCCAACTGGACCAGCCAGCACTGGGGATTGCTGGGCCGCCTGACCCGCCATGGCAAGACCACCCGGGTGTTCGACTTCGGCGACTCGCAGCCAGAGCAGACCTACGGCACCGACTGGCAACTGGATGCGGAAGTGCAATACAAGTTCACCCCGGCGTTTGATGTGACCGTGGGTGCCAACAACCTGACCGACCAATATCCGGAGCGTTCCAACTCGGATATCAACTACGGCGGTAACTTGCCCCATGACGTACTGTCGCCGCTTGGCAGTAATGGCGCTTATTACTACGCGAAGGTGACCTACGGTTTCTAGAGTGAGTATCAGCGCCGCTCGCGCAGCGCATCGTGAGCAAGCTCACTCCTACATGTTTCTATGGTGCATTACCCCCCTTGTAGGAGCGAGCTTGCTCGCGAAGCGCCGCATAAGCGGCGCTCGCTCTTGAGAACCCAGAAAAACTATCGACTAATACTCGGCAACTTCAATCAATCAGAATGAAATCTGCGCAGGCTGAGACACCTTCAGCACAGAAAGATCACCAGTAACGCGCTTCCACGCAAGACGAATAGCCTCGATACGTTCGGCATTCTGCGCATTGTCTTCATGCAACTTCACAATTACCTTGGTCAACAGCCGCTCAGGTTCCTTCGCGCCCTGGTCGCGCCATTGCCCATAGGCATCCAGAACACTGAACCCCGCAGGAAAGCGCGGCGTCACTTCAGTGTCGAGAAACGCCTGCCACTGCGCGGGACTGATGACTTCTTGTGCTCCGCCCCCTACTCGCCCCAGCGAGAAATACAACTCCGTGCGCAACCACTTCGCCTCTGCTGGCCGGGTCGGGTCACCTTGCAGGGTGGAACTGGCGGGGTCCTTGGTGTGAACAGGAGGGAGTGGCTCGCTGGCACACCCGGACAATGCAATGAGAACCGAGGCCAGAACAATGCGTTGAAACATGAAACTTCCTTATTGAGATTTAATGGCAACACACTATAGAGGCGGAACTTATCGGCTCAAAATAACCAATTCACAGGTAACTAGACTGACTTTTACAGTGCGCCATAAACTTCAGCAGGACCTGCAAACCCGCAAGTAAAGTTGATTGATCTGTTTTACAAATTAGTCGTTAAAACCGACTTTATTTTCAGCCGCAGTACAAACTCGCCATTCGTACAGCGGCTGAGCACCCCTGTTCAGACCTGAGCCTGCCCACCGTCGACAAACAACTCCGCGCCGTTGACGAAGCTCGAATCATCGCTGGCCAGGAACACCGCAGCGTTGGCGATCTCGACCGGCTCTCCGACACGGCCCAGCGGCACTTGTGACGCCAGGTAATCCAGCAAGCCCTGTTGTTGCCCGGCATCCGGGCCGGCCAGGTCAACCAGGCCCGGTGTGCGCGTCGCGCCCGGGCTGATGGTATTGACCCTGACCGCACGGTCCTTGAGGTCCAGAATCCAGTTGCGGGCAAAGGCGCGCACCGCGGCTTTGGACGCTGCGTACACGCTGAACGCCGCAGTACCGGAGCTACCCGCCGTGGAGCCGGTCAGGATGATCGATGCATTTCGCGCCAGCAGCGGCAGGGCCTTCTGCACGGTGAACAGCACTCCTTTGACATTGCGATCAAAGGTCTCGTCGTAGTGCGATTCAGTGATTTCACCCAGTGGCAGCATGGAACCACCGCCGGCGTTTGCGAACAGCACGTCGAGGTGACCGTGGGCCTCGCCGATGCGGGCATACAGCGCATCGAGCTGATCGAGCCGGGTGGAGTCCACCGCGATGCCCGTGGCGTTGCCGACCAGGGCCACTGCCTTGTCCAGTTCTGCCTGGCGGCGACCGGTGATGTAAACGTGGGCGCCCTCCTCGGCGAAGCGTATGGCGGTGGCCAGGCCGATGCCGGTAGTGCCGCCGGTAACCAGGGCGATTTTGCCTTCAAGTTTCTTGCTCATGGTGTTTCTCCCGTCAGGTGGTGTTTGGCTGTGGGAGAAGCTTATCGACCGGTAGATGATTTCAAAATAGAATCGTTTGAAACTCATCATTGCAGAATTGAAATGGCAAAACTTCCGGACTTCGAAGGACTGGCGATGTTCGCCAAGGTGGCTGAGGAAGGTTCATACGCCGCGGCCGCCCGCGCCATGGGCGTCTCTGTGCCCACGGTTTCCCGAGCGGTGGCGCGCCTGGAGGAGCGTTTGGGCGGTCGCTTGTTCAACCGGACGTCTCGACAACTCTCGGTGACCGAGTTCGGTTTGCGCCTGGTCGAACAGGCCAGTGCGCTCTACCGCGAAGCCGAGGACATGGAAAGCTCGGCGCAGGAACTGTCGGTTCAGCCGCGTGGATTGGTGCGTCTGGCGGTGCCGATGTCGTTCGGTCTGCGCTGGGTTGCGCCGTTGTTGCCGGAGCTATTGGCCCGCTATCCAGGGCTGGAAGTCGATCTTCATTTATCGGATTCGACAGTCGACATCGTCGCCGAGGGCTTCGACGCGGCATTGCGCATCGCCGCCCTGCCCGATTCGTCGCTGGTTGCCCGCCGGATCTGTTTGGTGACCCAGTATCTGGTGGCCTCCCCGACGTACCTCGCGCAGCACGGCTGCCCCGACCATCCACGGGAGCTGTCCGATCACGTCTGCATGAGTTACGCCTACCGGGCACGCAGTCAGGTGTGGCGCTTCACCCACACCGATGGCACTGAACAGGATGTGGTGCCCAACGGCCCCCTGCGCGTCACCAACTCGGATGCGCTGGTTGCGCCACTGCTGGCGGGCCTGGGGATCGCCGAACTGCCAGAATTCATCGCGGCCGAATACCTGGCCGATGGGCGTCTTGAGCAGGTGCTGCCGCACTGGAGCATGACCCAGGGCGGACTGCACTTCGTAACACCCTCGGCGCGTACCCGGCCGAGAAAGGTCCAGGCGCTCGCCGAATTTTTCAGCGAGCACCTCTCCAACCCGGGATGGCAACGGCCAACTGATCCGTCCTGAGCGACGGTCAGCCTTGGTTGCCCCAACCCACCACGCCCTTGATTTCAAGGAAGTCGTGAATGCCCCAACCCGCGTATTCACGGCCGTTGCCCGACTGCTTGTAACCACCGAACGGCGCAAAGGTGTCCCAGTTCGGGTAGTTCAGGTACACGGAGCCTGCACGCATGCGCCCCGCTACGCGGCGGGCGTGTTCGATATCGGTCGACTGCACGTAGGCCGCCAGGCCATAGACGGTGTCGTTGGCGATTTCGATGGCCTGCTCTTCGGTTTCGTAAGGAATGATCGACAGCACCGGGCCGAAGATTTCTTCGCGGGCAATGGTCATCTGCGGGGTGACGTTGCCGAACACCGTTGGCTGCACGTAGTAGCCCTTTTCCAGGCCCTCGGGACGGCCCAGGCCACCCGCCACCAGAGTGGCGCCTTCGTCGATGCCGGTGGCGATCAGGCCCTGGATCTTGGCGAACTGCGCCTCGCTGATGACCGGACCCAGGTTGGTGCTGGCCTCCAGCGGGCTGCCGGTGACCAGTTGCTCGGCGGTCTGCCGGGCAATTTCCAGGGCGCGGGCATGTTGCGCAGCCGGCACCAGCATGCGGGTCGGCGCATCGCAGGACTGCCCGGAGTTGGAGAAGCAGCCCTGCACGCCCTTGGCCACGGCCACGTCGAAATCGGCGTCTTCGAGCAGGATGTTGGCCGACTTGCCGCCCAGTTCCTGGGCCACACGCTTGACCGTATCGGCCGCCGCCTTGGCGACGCTGATGCCGGCGCGGGTGGAGCCGGTGAACGAGACCATGTCGACGTTCGGGTGGCTGGCCAGGTGCTGACCGACGTCAGGGCCGGTGCCGTTGAGCAGGTTGAACACCCCGGCCGGAACGCCCGCTTCGTGCAAGATCTCGGCAAAGATGATGCCGGTCAGCGGCGCGATTTCGCTGGGCTTGAGCACCACGGTGCAGCCCGCGGCAATGGCCGGCGCGACCTTGCAGACGATCTGGTTCAGCGGCCAGTTCCACGGCGTGATCAGCGCGCACACGCCAATCGCTTCGCGGACCACCCGGGTGCTGCCGTGGAACTCGCTGAACTGGAAGTTTTCCAGGGCGCTGATGGTCGATTCCAGGTGCGCGCGACCACTCCAGATTTGAGCATCACGGGCGAAATGCAGCGGCGCGCCCATTTCCTGGCTCACGGCCTTGACCAGGTCTTCGTAGCGCAGGTTGTACACCCGCAGGATTTCCTTGAGCAGCGCCAGACGCTCGCTGACGCTGGTCAGCGAAAATGCCGGGAAGGCTTTGGCCGCGGCGCTGACCGCATCCTCGACATCCGCCGCATTGCCCACGGCAATGGTGGTGAACGCCTGTTCGGTGGACGGGTCGATCACGTCGAGGGTGTTGCCGGAACGGGCATCGGTCCATTGGCCGTCGATGTAGAACTTGAGCGCATTGTTCATGGTTTTTCTCGCTTGACTGGGACGCCGGGTGAGGACATCGCCCTCACCACGGGTGAATGGGTCAGGTAACTCAGCCGTTGCTGGGGAAGGCAAACTGCGCCGCCTCATGGCTGGCGCGGCGCGGCCAGCGCTGGGTGATGGCCTTCTTGCGGGTGTAGAAACGCACACCGTCCGGGCCGTAGGCGTGCAGGTCGCCGAACAGCGAACGCTTCCAGCCGCCGAAGCTGTGGTAGCTCACCGGCACTGGCAACGGCACGTTGACGCCGACCATGCCCACCTCGATCTCGTCGCAGAACAGCCGCGCCGCTTCACCGTCGCGGGTGAAGATGCAGGTGCCGTTGCCGTATTCGTGATCGTTGATCAGTTGCATGGCTTCTTCCAGGCTGCCGACACGGACGATGCACAGCACCGGGCCGAAGATTTCGTCGGTGTAGATGCTCATCTGCGCATTGACCCGGTCAAACAGCGTGCCGCCGACGAAGAAGCCGTTTTCATTGCCCTCCACCACCAGATCGCGACCGTCCACCAGCAGGCTGGCACCCTGGGCGACCCCGGCGTCGATATAGCCCTTGACCTTGTCCCGCGCCGCGCCGGTCACCAGCGGGCCCATGTCCAGGCCAGTGGACGTGCCGGCACCGATTTTCAGTGCGCGCACCTCCGGCACCAGCCGGGTCACCAGCGCATCGGCGATGGCGTCGCCGACACACACCGCCACCGACAGCGCCATGCAGCGCTCGCCGCACGAACCGTAGGCCGCGCCCATCAGCGCACCGACCGCGTTGTCCAGGTCGGCATCGGGCATCAGCACCGCGTGGTTTTTCGCCCCGCCCAGTGCCTGCACGCGTTTGCCGCGCTTGGTGCCTTCGCTGTAGATGTATTCGGCAATCGGCGTGGAGCCGACAAAGCTCAAGGCTTTGACGTGCGGCGACTGGATCAGGCCGTCCACCGCTTCCTTGTCGCCATGCACCACGCTCATCACGCCCTTTGGCAGGCCCGCTTCGATCAGCAGTTCGGCGATGTACAGGGTGGAACTCGGGTCGCGCTCGGACGGTTTGAGGATGAAGCAGTTACCGCAGACGATCGCCAGCGGGTACATCCACAGCGGCACCATGGCCGGGAAGTTGAACGGCGTGATGCCCGCCACCACGCCCACCGGCTGCAGGTCGGTCCAGGCATCGATATGCGGCCCGACGTTGCGGCTGTAGTCGCCTTTGAGCAGTTCCGGTGCGCCACAGGCGAACTCGACGTTTTCGATCCCGCGCTTGAGTTCGCCGGCGGCGTCTTCCAGGGTCTTGCCGTGTTCCTCGCTGATCAGTTGCGAGATCTTCGCTTCGTTCTGCTCCAGCAGTTGCTTGAAGCGGAACATCACCTGCGCGCGCTTCGCCGGCGGCGTGTTGCGCCAGGCCGGGAAGGCGGCGCGGGCGGCGTCGATCGCCTGTTGCAGGGTGGCGCTGTCGGCCAGCGCGACTTGCCGGACCACGGCGCCGGTGGACGGGTTGTAGACATCCGCGGTGCGACCCGTGCCCTGCACGCGTGCGCCGTTGATCAGATGAGGAACGATACTGCTCATTGAAAACTCTCCAGTGCCGGTCGAGACCTCTCGCCGGCAGATCGTGAATGGCTGACTCAGGCCTTGACCGCCGCCTGCAGGGCGATTTCCACCAGGATATTGTCCGCCGCCATATTGGCCTCGACGGTTGCCCGGGCCGGCAGTGCGTCCTGTGGCACCCACTCGCGCCAGACCGCATTCATCGCGGCGAAGTCCTGCACGGCGTGCTTGAGCCAGATCTGCGCGAACAGGATGTGCGACTTGTCGGAGCCAGCCTCGGCCAGCAGCGCATCGATGCGCGCCAGCACCTGGGCGGTCTGGCCGGAAACGTCCTGGGTGCGGTCGGCCGGTACCTGGCCGGTGATGTAGACGATGCCGTTGTGCACCAGCGCGTGGCTGAGCAGGCCGGGATTGGGTTGCAGGCGGGTGATGGTCATGAAGGTGACTCCTGTTGAGGACAAAGGGCTTGGATCAGGCAATTTTCAGCACGGTGCGACCGACCAGTTGGCCTTTGCGCATGCGGGAGAAGATGTCGTTGATATCGTCCAGGCGTTCGAGGCTGACCTGCGCTTTCACCTGGCCGCGGGCGGCAAAGGCCACCGCTTCGTTGAGGTCGTGGCGGGTGCCGATATTGGAACCGGTGATCGACAGCTCCCAGCCGCTGATGGCCGAGATAGAGGCGCGCACGCTGTCGGCATCGCCGCCCGGCAGGCCGATGAACACCGCCGTGCCGCCGGGGCGCAGCATCTTCACCGACTGCTCGAACGCGGCATTGGCGGTGGCGGTCACCAGTACCGCGTGGACGCCGCCGGAAATCTGTTGTTTGAGGGTTTCGACCGGGTTATCGAGGGCGTCGATCAGGCATTCGGCGCCATAGCTGCGGGCCAGTTCGAGCTTGTCCGCGGACACATCGATGGCCGCCACGCGCAGGCCCATGGCAATGGCGTACTGCACCGCCACATGGCCGAGGCCGCCGATACCCATGACCGCAACCCACTGCCCCGGCCGGGCCCGCGAGCGCATCAGGCCACGGTAAGTGGTCACGCCCGCGCAGAGGATCGGCGCCAGGGCATACAGATCGACACCGTCCGGGATGCTGGCAACGAATGCCGCCGGAGCGACCATGTATTCGGCATACCCGCCCTGCTTGCTGTAGCCGGTGGATTCGCGGCGCTCGCAGATGGTTTCCATGCCGCCGAGGCAGAACTCGCAAGTGCCGCAGGCGCTGTACATCCACGGCATGCCGACCGCAGTGCCGATCGCCGGCTCGCTGACACCGTCGC
This sequence comes from Pseudomonas sp. Marseille-P9899, assembly GCF_903166565.1. Taxonomy (NCBI): domain Bacteria; kingdom Pseudomonadati; phylum Pseudomonadota; class Gammaproteobacteria; order Pseudomonadales; family Pseudomonadaceae; genus Pseudomonas; species Pseudomonas sp. Marseille-P9899. Next base: position 1,252,996 of record NZ_CAESCG010000001.1, on the reverse strand, counting down.
CATGGGCAACGACATGTCCGGTGATTTCATGGCCGGGAATCAACGGCAAGGTCGGCAGGTCCGACCAGTCACCGTCCATGGCATGCAGGTCGCTGTGGCAGACGCCACAGGCGACGATGCGGATCAACAGTTCGCCCGGGCCAGGCTGCGGAATCGGGACCTGTTCGATACGCAGGGGCTCGCCGACGCCGTGCAGAACGGCAGCCTTCATGGTTTGACTCATCGCTCTCTCCTGATACATCCACCCGGTTTTCGGGCAATTGAGCACCTATACCGCCAGCCTGGGCTGGCGGCGGTGTGTGCGGGTCGAAAGGTGTTGCCCGGGGGCGCTAGCCCACGGGACGTAAACTGCGTGTCGCGCTGGCGATGGTGCGCGCGGTATTGATCACTTTAGGCGCCAGTTGCTTGCGCGCGTCTTCCAGGTTCCAGCGACTGAAGGGCACGGAGATATTGACCGCCCCCAGCGGGTAGCCATCGGCGTTGACCACTGCGGCGGCGACGCTGATATCCCCGGCGAAATACTCTTCCTGGGCGTAGGCATAGCCTTCGCGGCGGGCCTCGGCGACCATCGTGCGCAACGCGTCCAGGTCGGTGACCGTGCTCGCGGTGTAGCCCTGGCGCTCGGAGGCGATCAGGATCGCGTCCGCTTCCGCCTCCGGCAGTGCGGCCAGGTAAGCGCGGCCCGCCGAAGTGCAGTACATCGGCAGGTGACGGCCCAGCGGCATATGAATGGCGATCTGCTTGTGGCTCGGGAAACGGGCGACGTAGAGCATGTCCAGCCCGCACGGTTCAAGCAGGTTGCAGCTTTCCTCGACGTTGCGGTTGAGTTCGTGCAAGTACGGGTTGGCACGCTCGATCAACTCGCTGGTCTGCAGGTAGCCGGTGCCCAGGTCGAGGGACTTGGGGGCCAGGCGCAAGCGCTTGGTCACCGGTTCCTTGTACAGGTAACCCAGCGCTTCAAGGGTGAAGGCCGAACGTTGCACGGTGCTTTTGTTCAGCCCCGTCGCCTCGGCCAATTCGATCAGACTCATGCTCGGGCGTCCGGCACGGAACGCCGTCAGGATCGCCAGCCCCTTGGACAAAGCAGTAATGAACAGTGGCGAGTCTTCTGCAGTACTCATGGGGTTTTCCTTGTTTTTGCCGCGAAAAACGCGGTTATCACGGTGCTTTCAACGCTGTGTTTCATTCGAAATGACTCAAGACAATGCCAGGTTCCACGACCGGCGCGTTGCGTTCAAACCTGTCCACGGCGAAGGGGCGCATGCGCTCATCCACCTCGCCGCTGACGATGGCCTTGGCCAGTAATTCCCCGGCGGCCGGTGCGCCGGCGTGGCCGTAACACCAACCCGCACTGACAAACAGGCCCGGCAGTTGCTGATGGGCCCCCAACAGCGGCCCGAAATCCTTGGAGATATGCACCAGGCCGGCCCATTGACGCAAGATCCGCGCATGGCCCAACTGCGGAAACATCTCCAGATACGCCCGTGCTGTCGCCGCCATCACCGGCACATCGGCATTCAAGGTGTGCTGTGGCCGCTCGGCGACTTCGGCGCCGCCCACCACTTCACCGCGCGCAGTCTGGTGCATGTAGCAGAGCCGATCCAGCAGTGCCACGGCGGGACCGATCAGGGGCCGGGTCGGTTCCAGCGCCATGGCTTCCAGGCGCATCGGGTAACCGTCCAGCGCCACCCCCGCCAATTGCGCCAGGCGATTGCTCTCGGCGCCTCCGGCGAGGACCACGGTATCGCTGGCAATCCACTGCTGCCCGACCCGCACCCCGGAAATACGCCCGGCGCTCTGGTCGATGGCGGTGACTTCGGTGCGGTAATGAATCGCCACCCCGCGTGCCTCGCATGCCTGCCGATAGGCATGCATCGCGGCATGGTGCGGCGCCACGCCGCTGTCCGGCAGGTGCAGCGCCGCGCTCACCCGCTCATGGGCCAGGGCCGGCAGCACTTCGCGCAGTTGCGCCGGGTTCAGCAGGCCGGAAGTGATGCCGCATTCCTTGTGCACTTCCCGCGTGCGCTCCAGCAGCGTCGCCGTGGTGTCGCGTTCGCCCACCATGGTGTAGCCACGGCGCGAATACATGACGTTCTCGCCCAGACGTTTCGACAGCCCCTGCCACAAGTGGCAGGAATGGGCGAAGAAACGCGTCCACTCCGGCGAGCTGAATGCGCCGCGAATCAGCGTGCCGTTGCGGCCCGAAGCGCCGCCCTGCCAGTAACCGGCATCGAGCACAAGAATGTCGCGCACGCCCAGCTCCGTCAGGTTGAACGCCAGCGACAGGCCCTGGATACCCGCGCCGGCGATGATGATCGATGCCTTGCCAGGCAATGGCTTGACGGCATTCATTGCAGTGGCTCGACAACCGCAGCCAGGCCGGCAGCCTGGGCAACGGTCAAAGCACGGCGTGGCGGGCGCAGCGTCGGCCGGGCCAATGCCGTCAGGGCGATGCCGCTACGGGCACTGACCAGCGCCCGCAACGAATCCCAACAAGGTTGCCCCTGACACGGGCCCATGCCGCAGGACGTCAGGCGCTTGATCACTTCCAGGTCGGTAATGCCTTGGGCGATCAGGGCCTCGACTTCATGACCGGACACGTCGAAGCACGGGCACAGCAACGCCGCGTGCCGCGATCGCGCGGCCACCGGCAGCGGCTGATCGGTTTCGCTCGCTGAACCCACGGTGCGCAGGCGGCTCTGGCGTTGCTCGCGCAATTGCAGCAAACCTTCGGCGCGGCTCTGGAAGGTCAGGCTGGCTTCGGTCAACCACGGACCGGCATGAACCAGTGCATCGCAAGGAATCGCTTCGTCGAACAGCGCCGCCGTGACCTGGCGGTGCCCCACCACCCGGCGCAACCCGGCCACCGGCAGCGCGGCCACCACGTTTACGCCCAGTTCGCCCAAACGGCTGGCCACCGCCTGCTGGTCGCCATTGCCGACCACCACCACCCGTGCGCCCGGCGCCACCGCATGTTGATGGGCCATGATCAATGCCGTGCGTACCTCCATCACTCCGGGCAGCCACATGCCCGGAACCACGGGCGGACAAGCACGGCGGCCGCTGGCCAGAATCACTTCATCCGCATCGAGGGCCAGCGCGCCTTGCGCGGGGTCTTCAGGCGCGGCGAGCAGCAACTCGCCTTCACGGTAGGCGCCGAACACTTCGACGCCCGTCACCAACCGCACCCGTGGGTCCAGCACCGGCCGGGCCACGCCCGCGGCGCAGGCAAAACGGGCCAGTGACTGACCACGGGTCACCAGCAACACATCACGTCCGCCGGCCGCCGCCTGATTGGCGGCAGCACAACCCGCCAGCCCGCCACCGATTACCAGCACCTCGGCACTCAGGTGCTGCGCCGCAGGCACGGCGACCTCGCCGGTGCGCTCAGCCGGTTTGGCTGAGCCCGCGAGAAACGCCAGCAGCGCTTCCCAGCGCTGGAACAGCGCCGTGCCGCTGGGCACCAGATTGGTGTGCTCGAAACCGCCCTGAATCCAGCCTGCGGGAATCAGCCGCGACAGCCGCAACAGGTCGAACGCCGGGGTGGGCCAGCAATTCTGCATCTCTACCCGTGCGCCGGCGCTGACCGGCAGCAGGTCCAGGCGCACGTTCGGCACGCCGTTGACCCGTGCCAGCACGCCGGCGACGTAGTTGCCGGAATAGCCCAGCGGCCGGTGCGACTTGCGGCTCCAGGCCAACGTGCGAATACCGTTGGCCAGCAACGCCGCCGCCACGCTTTCGCCCTGGCGACCCAGCAGCGCACGGCCATTCCAGAAGAACTCGACGCTCGCCGTGGCGGCATGCCCGAGGCGCAGGTTGACGCGACTCATGCGGCGTTCCTCCGGGCCTTGCGCTGGGCCATGATGCTGATGCACAGCATGATGATCGACAGCAGGGTCATCAGCGTCGCGACCACGGCGATCAGCGGGTCGATCTCCGAGCGCAGCGAACTGAACATCCGCTTGGTCAGGGTGGAGCTGTCGCCACCGCTGATAAACAGCGAGATCACCGCTTCATCCAGGGAAATGGCAAAGGCGAACATCGCCGCGGCGATCACCGAAAAACGGATCTGCGGCAAGGTCACGTCGAAGAACGCCCGCAGCCGGGTGGCGCCGAGGATGCAGGCCGCCTGTTCCTGGGTCATGTCGTAGCTGCGCAGCCCGGCACTGACGTTGATCACCACGTAAGGCAAGGCCAGCAGCGTGTGCGCCAACACCAGGCCAGGGATGGTGTTGTTCATGTCAAGCCGCGCATAAACGAAGAACAGGCCGATGGCGATGAAGATGGTCGGCACGATCATCGGCGCCATCAACAGCCCGCGCAGCACGCCGGACAGCCGCGACTGGGTGACATGCAGCGAATACGCCGCCGCAGTGCCCAGGGTCGTTGCCAGCAGCATGGTCAGGGTCGCGGTAATCAACGACACCGTGGTTGCCGCGCGCCATTCCAGCGAGGCGAAGTAGCTGAAGAACGGTTCGATGCTGAACGACTTCGGCGGGAAGTTCAGGTAACGCGCATCGGACAGCGACATCGGGATCACGATCAGCGTCGGCAACACCAGGAACAGCATCGTCACCAGCACCAGCACGTACAGCCAGGAAGCGCGCAGCGCGTCGGTCAGGGTTTGTTTCAGTCGGGCCATGATCTCACTCGCTGCGCCGGCCAAGGCCCGCGCTCCTCTTGACGATAAACAGCATGAGCAGGGTGGCCACCAGCAGCACCACACCCAGCGACGAGGCCGCGCCCCAGTTGGCGTACATCGACACATCGCTCTCGATCCGCATCGAGATCATCTGCACCTTGCCGCCGCCCAGCAGTGCCGGGGTGACGTAGAAACCGAGGGTAATCACGAACACCAGGGTCGCACCGGCCGCCAGTCCCGGCAGCGACAGAGGCAGGAACACATCGCGGAAAGCACGCGACGGCGACGCGCCAAAGGCTGCGGCCGCCTGGTTGTAGATCGGGTCGATGCTCTTCATCGCGGCAAACAGCGGCAGGATCATGAACGGCAGCATGATGTGCACCATGCCGATCACCGTGCCGGTCAGGTTGTGCACCAGTGGCAGCGGCGCGTCGGTCAGGCCCAGGCTCATCAGCAGGTCATTGGCCATGCCACGGCGTTGCAGGATGATCAGCCAGGCATAGGTGCGCACCAGCAGCGAAGTCCACAGCGATACCAGCAACAGGCCCATCGCCAGGTTGGCCAGCCAGCGCGGGCCCTTGATCATGAAATAGGCGTAGGGGTAACCGATCAGCACACAGGCAATGGTGACGATGATGCTGATCTTGAAGGTCTGCACGAACGTCAGCACATAGATCGGCTCCAGCAGCCGGGTGTAGTTCTCCACGGTCAACTGGCCATTGGCATCGAACAGCGACAGCCAGAACAGCCAGCCGATCGGCAGCACGAAGGTCAGCAGTACCAGCAGCAATGCCGGCAGCCCGGAGCCGAACAGGAACCAGCGTTGCCGCCGTTCTGCGCTGCGCAGTTCGCGCGCATTGCGCGCAACCGATCCGCCGCCGCTCATTGCTCGTCTCCCACCACCAGGGTGTCTTGCAGATGCAGGCCCAGCACCACGCGCTCGCCACGGGCCGGCAGACGGCCGCTTTCGGAACTGCGGGTTGGCTGGCGAATCGCGACGGCCATGCCCTGCCCCAGGTCGATCTGCACCAACTGGCTTTCACCCTGGAAAATCACATCGGTAACCTGGCCGTGCAGCAGGTTGTAGTCGGCGGCGTTGGCGGTCACGAACTGCAGTTTTTCCGGACGCACCACCAGGCTCGGGTTCTTCAGCCCGGCGGCGATGCCGGCCGCCCGCAGCGGGCGGCCCTGGAACTGCACCTTGCCGTCCTCCAGGGTCACCGGCAGGCAGGACGACTCGCCGACGAACTCGGCAATAAAGCGGTTTGCCGGGCGCTCGTAGAGATTGATCGGCGTGTCGATCTGGCGAATCCGACCCTTGCTCATCACCGCGATGCGGTCCGACATGGTCAGGGCTTCGCGCTGGTCGTGGGTCACGTAGACCACGGTCATGCCCAGGCGCTCATGCAGGCGGCGCAGTTCCAGCTGCATGGTTTCGCGCAGGCGTTTGTCGAGGGCCGAGAGTGGTTCGTCCATCAACAGGATCTTGGGTTCGAAGACGATGGCGCGGGCCAGGGCGATGCGCTGGCGCTGACCACCGGACATCTCGGTGATGCCGCGCTCGATCAGGTGATCCAGTTCCACCGTGGCCAGGGCCTGTTCGACCCGCTGGCGAATGTCGGCCCGGCTGTAGCCGCGCAGTTTCAGCGGATAGGCGACGTTCTGGAACACGTTCATGTGCGGGAACAGCGCGTAGCTCTGGAACATCATGCCGACGTCGCGCTTGTGCGGCGGCTCGAAGATCATCTCGCGCCCGCCGAAGCGGATGCTGCCGGCGTCGGGCCGGACGAACCCGGCCAGGGCCATCAGCAAGGTGGTCTTGCCGGAACCGGAAGAACCGAGCAAGGAGAGGAATTCGCCGCTCTTGATCGACAGCGAGACATCATCCAACGCAGCAAAGCTGTCGTAGGTCTTGGTCAGGTTTTCGATGTCGATCGACATCGAAAGTTTAGCGTCTTCGGACATGCTCACACTCGGCACAAATCGGACGTCCAGCGTCCTTCTTATCGAAGGTGGGGGCCTTCGGCGCCCCACCCCACTTCTCACATCACCCGCGGCGGATCAGTTGGCGAGGAACAAGGCGAATCGCTGGCGCACCGCTTCCTGATTCGCCACCCACCACTCGGGCGACACCGTGACCACCTTGTCGATGTTCTGCGGCGAGGTCGGCAGGCGCGCGGCCAACTCCTCGGTGATGACCGGCAGCTCGTAGGCCTTGGCGTTCACCGGCGAATACGGGATCAGCGTGGCCAGGGCGGCCTGGCTTTCCGGCTTGATGATCTCGGCGATCAGCTTCATGGCCAGTGCCTTGTTGGGCGAACCCTTGGGCACGATCAGGCAGTCATGGCTCAACAGCGCACCGTCGAAGCTGTAATCGACCTTGTCGCCACTGGCCTTGACCTCGGCGACGCGACCGTTCCAGATCGCCAGGAAATCCACCTCGCGGCTGCGCAGCAACTGCGCCGAATCGGCGCCCGCGCTCCACCAGTTGGCCACCTGCGGCTTGATCCGGGTGAGCACCTTGATCGCCCGCTCGACATCCAGCGGATACAGGTCTTTTGGCGCCACGCCATCGCCGAGCAAGGCCGCTTCCATGGTCAGCCAGGGCTGACGATAGAGCGCACGCGCGCCCTTGACCTGCGGATCGAAGAATTGCTGCCAGTTTTTCGCTACCGGCGCGCCGCTGTCTTCGGCCCAGGCAACCACGGTTGCGTAGGCATGACTGGCGATCCAGTGGCTGGCGACCACCGATTTGTCGACATGGGTGGCATCGATCACCGAATAGTCCAGCGGCTCGGCCAGCCCTTCGTGCTGGGCCTGGGCGCACTCGGTGCTGCCCAGTTCCACCACGTCCCACTTCGGCTTGCCCGACATGACCTGGGCACGAACGGCGGCCAGGCCGTCCATGTTGTCTTCCTTGATGGTGATGCCCAGCGCTTTGGCGGCGGGCTCGAGGTAGGCCTTGCGCTCGGCGTCCTGCAAGGCGCCGCCCCAACCGGAGAAGGTCAGGCTGTCGGCCAGCACTGCGGAACTCGCAGCCATTGCCAATGCTGCAACGACGGCGCCCTGGAGCATGCTTTTCTTGAGAGTCTTCATCGTGGCCGCCTTGTCAATTCTGGATGAACAGGTCGAAACGTCGTTGTACTTCTGCCTGATGCGCCTGCCACCAGACCGGGTCGAAGAACACCACTTTGTCGAGGTTGGCGGGGGCCGTCGGCAGGGTGGCGGCCATGGCGGCGGGAATGATCCCGGTGTCATAGGCCTTGACGTTGATCGGTGGGTTCGGGATCAGGGTCACCAGGGTGGCCTGGCTGTGCGGCTTCATGATTTCGGCGACCAGCTTCATCGCCAGCTCTTTGTTCGGCGCGCCTTTGGGCACGACCACGCAATCGTAGTCGAGCAAGGCATGGTCGTAGGTGTAATCGACATCGTCGCCGGACTGCTTCAACTCATCGACCCGCGAGGCCCAGATCGCCAGCGCATCCACTTCACGGCTACGCAGCAGTTGCGCGGAGTCGGTGCCGCTGCGCCACCAGTTGATCACCTGCGGCTTGATGCGTTCGAGCACCTTGAAGGCGCGGTCGACGTCCAGCGGGTACAGCGCCTTGGGCGATACGCCGTCGGCAATCAACGCCAGTTCGAGCGTGGTGTAGGGCTGCCGGTACATGGCCCGCGAGGCTTTGACCTCAGGGTCGAAGAAGGCTTTCCAGGTTTTCGGCGTGGTGGCGCCGGCATCGTTGGCCCAGGCCAGCACGGTGGAATAGGCATTGCTGGCGATCCAGTTCTTGCCGTAGAAGTTCGCGGCCACGCCTTCGGTGCTGATCACCGAGTAGTCCAGCGGTTCGGTCAGCCCCTGCTCCTGCGCCAGCACGCAATCGTTGGACGCCAGTTCGACCACGTCCCACTTGGGCTTGCCCGACATGACCTGGGCGCGCACGGCCGCCAGGCCGTCCATGTTGTCTTCCTTGATCGTGATGCCCAGCGCCTTCGCGGCGGGTTCGAGGTACGCCTTGCGCTCGGCATCCTGCAACGCACCGCCCCAGCCGGCAAAGGTCACGCTCCCCGCGGCCTGCACCTGGGCCACGGCACACAAGGACATGGTCAACGCCAGCCCCGCCATTCGCTTGTTGATTGATCGCATTTTCAACTCCTGAGGTTATTGTAATTAGACAGTTGAATCGAACGCCGGGCGTTGCGGCCCCTGTTGCTGTTGTTATACCGGGAGACGTTATCCGTCTGCCTCGCTGGCCACTGCGGGCCGGTCTCGCTGCTTACTGCGCATCCTTGAAACGGTACCAGGCGTAGGCCATCCGCTGGCCGACGCGCAGGAACGGCTGAAACGGAAAGCGTCTCGGGCTCTGGTGGAGAAAATCGATGCCGGTGGGCTGCTCATCGCCGGCCACCATCTGCGCCAGGCGCTTGCCGGTCTGCACCGAGAACGACACCCCGCTTCCGGCATAACCGCCGCCGGAGAACACATTGTCCAGGCCCGGCACGCGACAAATGAACGGCAGCGAGTTTTCGCTCACCGCGACCCAGCCGCCCCAGTTGTAATCCACCTCGATGCCCTGCAATGCCGGAAACTTGCGGCACAACGCGTCGTGCAGGTTCTGCCGGTGGCGCGGGTTTTCCGCATCGCGACCGGTGATCGCACTGCGGCCGCCGAACAGAATGCGGTCGTCCGGCAGACGGCGGTAATACGAGAGCAGGTTGCGGGTATCGAACATGCATTCGCTGCCCGCCAGGCTCTGGCGTTTCTCGTCGGCGCTCAACGGGCGCGTGACGATGATCTGCGAGTGAACCGGCAGCACCCGTCCGGCCGTGGCCTTGTTCAGCGCGCCGGAGGTGTAGCCGTTGGTGGCCACCACCACGCGGCGGGCGGTCACCACGCCGCCCGGCGTCACCAGCCGATGGCGGCCGTTGTCGCTATGCCATTCGGTCACCGGCGAGGCCACATGGACCTTGGCCCCGGCTTCGCGGGCCAGACGCTGGACGCCCCAGGCCAGTTTCAGCGGGTGCATGGAAAAGCCGTCCGGCATATACAGCGCCCCGAAGGCCTCCGCGCCGCTGTGCACGCCGTGCACCTGGGATGCCTCGACAAAGCGGGCGCCGTACTTCAAGACGTCGTTATAGAGGCCGACTTCGCGCTTGAGCGCAACCACATGCCCGGCATGACTGGCGACCTTGAACACGCCGTCCGGCTGCGCATCGCACTCGATCTGCCCTTCACGAATCAGCCCGCGCACGGTGTTCAGCCCCGCCGACATTTCATCGAAATAGGCTTTGGCCGTGCTGACGCCATACCGCTCGATCAACTCGGCCAGCGGCACCCGCCCCCCGGAAATACGGGCGAAGCTGCCATTGCGACCGCTGCAGCCCCACGCCACCTGATTCGCCTCCAGGACCACGGCGTGAATCCCGTGCTCGCGGGCCAGGTGCAGCGCGCAACTCAAGCCCGTGTAACCGGCGCCAATGATCGCGACTTCAACGTCCATGGCCCCGGTAACCGGCCCATCATCCTGCGGTGCGTTACCCGCCGTATCTACCCAGTAGGACGTGGAATGTGGCAATCCGACGCCTGGGTGCGCATTGACCAGTGGATCGTACAATTTATTCTCCGTATCGCTGTGCGATATACATAAATCACTTAAACGAAATACTCGAACAGATAGTGATTCATGTCAATCGAAAATCTTTGCAGCCGTGCAAAACAAAAACGCCGCCCCGGGATTCCGAGGCGGCGTTAGGCAGAACAGTTAAAAGGCCATATCAGGCGCTAGAGCGCTCGGGCGGGGTTTTCAGCGAGCCGGCGTCAGCGCTGTGCGTCTTGCGCAGGAAACACCCGGGCACACAGGTAATCGACGAACACGCGGACTTTCGGCGACGCGTGCTTGCTGGCCGGCCACAGCACATTGAACACACCGCTGCGCCCCTCGTGGTCATCCAATACCGCCACGAGCTGGCCATCGGCAAGCAGCTCGCGGATGGAAAAGTCCGGCAGGCAGGCGATGCCCAGCCCCTTCAGCACGAAGTGCACCCGGGTCTCGATGTTGTTGCAGATCATTGAGGTGGGCAGTTGCAGCTCGGCCGTGCCGGGCGCCTGCTGCAGCGACCAGTGTTCGAGCTTGCCGCTGTAGGGAAAGCGGTAGTGAAGACAGGTGTGTTGCAGCAGGTCCTCGGGCACCTTGGGCGTGCCGCGCCGTGCCAGATAGGCAGGTGACGCGACCAGTATCGAACGGAAGGCGCCCAGCCGGCGGGCGGTCAGGCGCGAGTCACTGGGCTCGCCGGTGCGCACCACGGCGTCGAAGCCCTCCTCGATCACATCCACCAGCCGGTCGGTGAAATCCAGGTCCAGCTCGATGTCGGGGTAATCGCGCATGAAGTCGGCGAGTACCGGCAAGACCAGCGGACTCACCAGCGGCAGGCTCACCCGCAAGCGCCCGCGTGGCGCGGCACTGGCCTCGGACAACTCCAGCTCCGCCGCCTCGATTTCAGACAGGATGCGCCGGCTGCGCTCCAGAAACAGCGCGCCTTCCGCCGTCAGCGTGACGCTGCGCGTACTGCGATGAAACAGCCGCACGCCGAGCCGCTCTTCCAGACGCACCACGCTCTTGCCCACGGCAGACGCGGAAACACCCAGCAGCCTGCCGGCCGCGACAAAACTGCGGGTTTCCGCGACCTGGACGAACACGGCAAATCCATTCAAGCGGTCCATACACCACCTCGATTGCGGACATTCCAGTCCGTAGAGCAAGGAACTCTACTCGGCTTTTTCTTTAATCGCCGGATTTCTATCGTCTGCGCCTGGTTTATCGAATCAAGGACATCGCTGTGACGCACCCTACCCTCCGCTCCCCCATGAAGGCCGTCGGCTTTCGCCGAGGATCGTCGCTGGCCGACCCGTTGTGCCTGACCGATATCGAGGTCGAACGCCCAGAGCCCGGACCGCACGACGTGCGAGTGGCCGTTCACGCGGTCTCGGTCAATCCGCTGGACACCAAGGTCCGCGCAGGTCTGGTGTCGACGCCGGGCCCCGTCCGCTGCCTGGGCTGGGATGCCGCCGGGATAGTCGACGCCGTCGGTAGCGCGGTGACGCTGTTCCGGCCCGGCCAGAAGGTCTATTACGCGGGCTCTTTCGATCGCAGCGGCAGCAACGCGCAGTATCAACTGGTGGACGAACGCATCGTCGGGCACATGCCGCAAAGCCTGGGCTATGCCGAGGCGGCGGCGTTGCCGCTGACAGCGCTGACGGCCTGGCAACTGCTGTTCGACCGCCTCGCCGTGCCGCCGGGCAAACCGGCCCATGCCGGCAGCCTGTTGGTACTCGGCGGCGCCGGCGGTGTTGGCTCGATGCTGATCCAGCTTGCGCGCCGGTTGACCGGCCTGACGGTCATCGCCACGGCGTCCCGTGGGCAAAGTCGCGACTGGTGCCTGGCCCTGGGCGCTCATCACGTCATCGACCACCGCGCGCCGCTAGCGGCGCAGGTCAGTGCACTGGCGATCGCACCGGTCAGCCATGTGGCGGCGCTTTCGCACACCGCCGATCACCTGCATGAGCTGGCGGAACTGATTGCGCCACAGGGCCGGCTGGCCATCATCGACGACCACGACAGCCTGGACGCCACGCCTTTCAAAGCCAAAAGCGTGTCGCTGCACTGGGAAATGGTGTTCACCCGGCCGCTGTACCGGACACCGGACATGATCGCGCAGCATCAGATCCTCAACGAAGTCGCCGCGCTGGTGGACGCCGGCGTGCTGCGCCCTACCTCAAGCCAGGTGCTCCATCCGCTGGATGCCACGCGGCTGATCGAGGCGCACCGTCTGTTGGAAACAGGTGGTGTGGCCGGCAAAGTGGTCGTTGCACGGGAGGCCGGGCAATGAGCAACCTCACCCACAAACCCTTACCGATTGCCGCCCTCCTGGCCCTCGCACTCGCAGGCTTCGTCACCGTTCTGACCGAAGCATTGCCGGCCGGCTTGCTGCCGCAGATCAGCGCGAGCCTGGGGGTTTCCGAGGCGCTGGCCGGGCAGCTCGTCACGGTCTATGCCATCGGCTCGCTGCTCGCGGCCATTCCGCTGACTACCCTGACCCAAGGCCTGCGTCGGCGCCCCTTGTTGCTGGTAGCGATTGCCGGTTTCGTCGTCGCCAACACCCTCACCGCACTCTCCGGCAACTACGTGCTGACGCTGGTGGCGCGCTTTCTCGCCGGTATGTCCGCAGGCCTGCTGTGGGCGCTGATCGCCGGCTACGCCGCGCGCATGGTGCCCGAGCACCAGAAAGGCAAAGCCATCGCCATCGCGATGGTCGGTACGCCGGTAGCGCTGGCGCTCGGCGTGCCGGCCGGCACCGCGCTCGGCACCCTGCTGGGCTGGCGCCTGTGCTTCGGCATCATGAGCGTTCTGGCGCTAGGGCTGATGCTCTGGGTGCGTATCAAGGTCCCGGATTTTGCCGGGCAGACCGCGGACCAACAGCGCTCGCTGGGACAAGTTTTCAAGCTGGCTGGCGTGCGCTCGGTGCTGTTCGTGGTGCTGGCCTTCGTGCTGGCGCACAACATCCTCTACACCTACATCGCGCCCTTCCTCGCGGCGGCCGATATGGCCAAGAGCACCGGCCTGGTGCTGCTGGTGTTCGGCGTAAGCTCGCTGCTGGGCATCTGGGTCATCGGCGTGCTGATCGACCGTCATCTGCGCACGCTTACCCTGGCCAGTACGCTGCTGTTCGGCCTGGCTTCGCTGGCGCTGGGCGTGGCGAGCGATATCCCGGCCCTGGTGTATGCGGCGGTGGCGGTCTGGGGGCTGGCCTTCGGTGGCGTGCCCACGCTGCTGCAAACCAGCCTGGCCAATACCGCCGGGAGCGCCGCCGATGTCGCGCAGTCGATGCTGGTCACGGCCTGGAACCTGGCGATCGCCGGTGGCGGCCTTCTCGGCGGCGTGTTGCTGGACCGCTTCGGTGTCGGCGCCTTCCCGCCGGCCCTGCTGGTGCTGTTGAGCGCGACGTTTGTGGTGGTGTGGGCGGCCCGGCAGCACGGTTTTGCGGCGGCAACGGCGGATACATCGGGCGCGCGCAATCTTCACTCCAGCGATCTCACACCTGTCCTGGGAGAAAGCCGTGATTAGATGAGCCGCCTTATCAATCACGGAGAACACGATGTCCTCGGTATCCGATACAGGCGCGGTGCCCGCGCCTGGGTTGTTCGGCACGTTCTGCCTGAGCAGCTACCTGCTTTCGCTGTCGTACGGCACCACCTTCCTGCTGGCGAAGATGCTCAGTGCCCATGGCGGCAGCGAGTCCGATGCGGGCTCGGTGATATCCGTGGCCATGCTCAGCACCTTCCTCGCCGTGATCTTTTCCGGGCACTTGACCGACAAGATGGGCGCGCCAAAAGCCATCGCCACCGGCGCGGTGTTCCTCTCTGCCGCCTGCTTGGGCTTTGCCCTGGTGCCCAGTGTCGGCACCACGTTACTGCTATTCGGCCTGTTGCTCGGTTTTGGCTGGGGCGTGTTTTACACCCTGGGCCCGATCATCGTGGCGATGATCGTCGAGCCGGCACGGCGGGTCAGGTACTTCGCCCTGCTGTCGGGCAGCATGATGACCGGCATCGGCACCGGCCCTCTGGTAGGGCGGCTGTCGGAAGCACTGGGGTATCCGGTGGAAGCGGCCTTTGTCGTCGCGGCGGCGGCAAGCCTGCTGGGCGGCGCGCTCTTCCTGCTGATGGGCCCGCGGATTCGGCAACAACAAGCCCATCTCGGGCCGGTGGTGGTGTGCCGGATCACCCCCGCTGCTGCACGTTCAGTGTTCAGTTCCAAAGCAGCGTTCGCCATTCTCATGGTGGGCCTGGGCGGTGCGATCTTCGGCGGGCTGTCCAGTTTCCAGACTTCATACGCCACGCTAAAACATCTGGATTACTCGTTGTTTTTCCTCGGTTTCATGTCTGCGGCCATATCTTGCCGGATGCTGATCGCGGGCTTTATCGTCAAGCGCGATCCTTACCGTACGTCCTGTGTGCTGACTGCCCTGATGGTGCTGTCGGTACTGATGTTCATGTTCCTGGTCGACAGCGCCACCACCTACCTGCTTGCCGCCATCGTCCTCGGCGTCGGCTACGGCCTGACCTACTCGGTAATCAATGGCCTGGCGGCCAATGAAGCACCCAGCGGCCACACCGCGCAGGCGCTGCTGCTGTTCAGCCTTGCCTACTTCGTCGGGGTTTTCGGCTTCCCGTTGCTGGCCGGCTCGATCATTGTCCACGCCGGCATCCCCGCGCTGTTGCAACTGGTGCTGGTGATTGCCCTGGCCAACTGGGCCATCACCGCTGGACGACTCATGTGGCGAAGCCAGCGCAGCCAAATGGGTCTGGCCCACTAAAAACCCGGGCAGAGTACATCTGTACTCCGTCGGTTTTTTCTCCATTAAAGATTCCTTCACCCACGCCCACTCGCGACTCATCTAGGCTCAGGTCAAATCTCGCGTGGAACCCCGCCGATGGAAATGGACTGGCATCAAGCACTACAGGAGAGCCTGCGCTGGCTCGCGATCGCTTCGCTCATCACCTTCGTCTCGCTCGCGGTCTGCGCCAGGCTGGTGGTGCGCTTTACCCGGTGGGGTCAACAGTTCTGGCAGATCGCCGGGCCGTACCTGCGACCGCAACACAGTTGGCGACCGCTGCTGGTGTTCAGTCTCTTGCTGTTGCTGACGCTGTTTTCGGTGCGCCTGAATGTGCTTTTTTCCTTCTGGTACAACGGCTTCTACAGCGCTTTGCAAGGACTGGATCAAGTTGCGTTCTGGTACCTGCTCGGGGTCTTCGCGGTGCTGGCGACCATCCATGTGCTGCGCGAACTGTTCACTTATTACGTGACCCAGGCCTTCAGCATTCGCTGGCGCACCTGGCTCACCGAGCGCCTGACCCGTGACTGGATGGACGGCGACGCCTACTACCGCGGCCAGTTTCTCGAACACCCGGTCGACAACCCGGACCAGCGTATCGAACTGGACGTGAATGCCTTCGTGACCGGCTCGGTTTCGCTGACCCTGGGTGCGGTCAGCGCGCTGGTGTCGCTGGTGGCCTTTACCGCGATTCTCTGGGGCCTGTCGGCGCCGCTGACCGTCGCCGGCGTGGAGGTGCCGCGCGCCATGGTATTCGCGGTGTACCTCTACGTGCTGGTCGCCACCTGGATCGCGTTCAAGCTGGGCAAGCCGCTTATTCGCCTCAACTTCCTCAACGAAAAACTCACCGCCAACTTCCGTTATGCGCTGATGCGCCTGCGCGAATACGCGGAAAACGTGGCGTTCTACCAAGGCTCGGCGATCGAACGGGACACCTTGCTCGGCCGGTTCAAGGCGTTGATCGGCAATGTCTGGGCGCTGGTGTTCCGAAGCCTGAAATTCGATGGCTTCAACCTGTCCGTCAGCCAGGTGGCGGTGGTGTTTCCGTTCATTCTCCAGGCGCCGCGATTTTTCAGCGGTGCGATCAAGCTGGGGGATGTGATGCAGACGTCCCAGGCGTTCGGCCAGGTGCAGGATTCGCTGTCGTTCTTCCGCTCGTCCTACGATGCCTTTGCCCAGTACCGCGCGACACTGGACCGCCTGACCGGTTTTCTCGACGCCAACGAACAGGCCCGGGAATTGCCGCAGGTATTGCGCGTGAATCAGGCCGAGGCCCTGGAGATCCGCGCTCTGCAGGTGCTGCGCCCCGATGGCCATCACCTGCTGGACAACCTCAACCTGCGCCTCGCCCCCGGCCAGTCATTGCTGATCAAAGGCCCTTCCGGTTGCGGCAAGACCACCCTGCTCCGCGCCGTCGCCGGCCTTTGGCCGTATGCCGAAGGTGAAGTGCGTTGTCCGGGCGGCACGGCGGCGCTGTTTCTGTCGCAGCGGCCTTACCTGCCACTGGGTGAACTGCGCACCGCCGTCGCCTATCCGGCCACCGGCGCGCCGGTTGATGACGAGCGTCTGCAACAGGCGTTGCGTCAGGTCAATCTGGCGCATCTCGCAGACAAGCTGGGTATCAGCGATGACTGGGCGCGCATTCTGTCCATCGGCGAGCAGCAGCGTCTGGCATTCGCCCGGGTGCTGGTCAACCAGCCGCGGATCGTCTTCCTCGACGAATCGACCTCGGCCATGGACGAAGGCCTGGAACACGCGCTCTATTCGCTGCTGCGCGAGCGCATGGGCGACAGCGTGCTGGTGAGCGTCGGCCACCGCGCGACACTCGCGGGGTTCCATAGCCATCATCTGGATCTGGATGGAAACGGTGCGTGGAAGGTCAGCGAAATGGCGGAAAAAGTGGGCTAACACAACCGCCCGCCTGGCAAAGACCGGAGTTCAACAATGGATTGCGCGATGTTTGGCATTTTGAAAAGCAAAAGCCCGCAATGTCTTATCGGCAGCTTTGTAATTTACTTAAACCTTACTTAGCACTGACAAAATTGGATCCCGGACGCTGTTAGCATTTTTTGGTCAATAGCAAGCTAAGCAACTTCGATGACCAATCAAACCACAGACCTCTGGCAAATCCGCGCCCGCCAGCTCGATGCCTATCGCTGGGCACTCTGGCGTGAACGTTATGGGCTGATCGGCGCAGCCGTGCGGGTCGTGCGTGATGCGATCCTCGATTTCAAGTACGGCATCGGTGCGCGACTACGCGCGAGCACCGCGCCGGACAGCGCCGCCAAGCGAATACTGGTGCTGCACGGCTCGCCGAAACTGCTGGCGCAGCGCCGCAAGACCGGGCTGATCAAAGCGCTGCGCGAGCGCGGCCACGAAGTGGTCGAAGCCGCCATCGAGCCGCTCGACGTGGCCATCCGACAGAAACTGCTGTATCGCCCACCGGCCAAGGTGCCCCTGCGTTACTACGCCCATGCCGCCTACGCCGAATGGCTGGCGCGGCATCACCAGCCGGGGCTGGTGCTGAGCGAGCGGCATGGCAGCCTGGTCACCCCGTTTCTGCGCTTGTCCCTCAATGCCCAGGACAAACACCTGGCGCAACTGGCTCACGCCACCACCGTCGAACGTTCGCGCCGATTGAGCATGACCGACTACGACTACTACCTGCTATTCGGGCAAAGCTCGCTGGCGGCGCTGCAACGCCGGACGCTGCGCTTCGGCACCACCCAGGCCATCCTCACCGGCTCCTACCTGATCGATCAGCGCTACGACATGCCGCCGGCCACCAAGGAGCCGAATGTGCTGGTGCTGGGCGTGGGCCCCGACAAGGAAAAGCGCGCCGGCTATCAGCGCACCTACGCGCTGATCCGCGACTGGGCGGCCCGCCACCCGGATGTTCCCGTCAGCTTCAAGCCACACCCGCGAAGCCCGATGACGTTCTGGAAAGACGCCTCGGCAGCGCCGTCGAACCTGCGCCTGCTGTCGCCGGAAATGCCCCTGGCCGAGGCGCTCGAACAGAGTTCCGTGGTGCTCAGCATCATGTCCAACGCCGCGCTGGAGGCCAGCCTGGCAAGCCGGCCGGTCATCTACATCAACACCAGCGAAGACCAGGACGACCTCGAACAGACCCGCTTTTTTGGCGAGTGCGTGACCAGCCTGGAAATGCTCGACGACCGCCTCGACTGGCTGTGCGGGCACTACCAACAGGCGCTGCGCAACGCCCGGGCCTTCGCCGACTACCACCTCGCCCACGGCGTCCACGGCCAGCGCAAGACCGCCGAGGCCATTGACCGCCTGATCCACGGGCAGCCACTGCCTACCACTCGACTGGAAGGAACCCTGGGGTGATCGCCAAGAAAATCCACTACTGCTGGTTCGGCGGCAAACCGATGCCCGTGCTGGCACGCCGTTGCCTCGCGTCCTGGGCCTACCACCTGCCGGACTACGAACTGGTGCGCTGGGACGAAAGCTCTTTCGATGTCTACAGCCACACCTTCACCGCGGCGGCCTATACCGCCAAGCGCTATGCCTTCGTCGCCGACTACGTGCGCATGCAGGTGCTGCACCGTGAAGGCGGTATCTACCTGGACACCGACGTCGAGGTGCTGGGCGCGTTCGACGACCTGCTCGACAACGATTTCTTTATCGGCCTGGAATGGGACGACCGCTTCGGCACCTCGGTGATAGGCGCCGCGCCCGGCCACTGGCTACCCAACGCGATGCTTGGCTACTACGAGCGACAGCGCTTCGACGAGTCCCGACTGTCCAGCCTGGTCAACGTCAACGAGGTCAGCCGCCTGCTGCTGGCCAAGGGCTTTGCCGGCGTCGGGCACGAACAAGTAATCGGCTGGGACCGGGTGTTCCCGGTCGGGGTCTTTGCTGATCCACGCCATCAGGCGCCAGATGGCATCCAGCCCGTCGCCCGGCACCTGTACGCCGGAAGCTGGCGCAATCGAGAACGCAAAAGCGCGCTCAGCCGCACATGGCGCGCACTGCGCAAAGCGCCGGGCAACCTTGGCCATGGCCTGCAACTGTGTCGCTACACGCTAGCCGCCCGGCTTGCCCAGGCCTTTGGAGAGTGAGCAAGTGAAAGCCGTTTTTGCCGCTGGCAGCGCCAATGTGGGCGACGAATTGAACGAATGGATCTGGCCCGCGCTGCTCGGCGACGTCCAGCAGAAAGGCGCTGCGGTACTGGGCGTCGGCACCTTGCTGAACGAGGACTTCTGCCGTCGTATGGCGGATGCGCGGAAGATTCTGGTCATGGGGTCCGGCGCCGGATACGGCCCGGTCCCCGCCCTCGACGAACGCTGGAGTTTCCATGCGGTGCGCGGCCAGCGTACCGCGCGGGCGCTGGGGCTCGACCCGGACCGGGCGGTGGCGGATTCCGCCTACCTGCTCGCCAGCCTGGACTGGGCGTCCCTGCGCCAGCCGCACGGCGAGGTAGTGGTCGTGCCCCACCATCGTTCGCTGCGTTATGTGGATTGGCAGCAGGTTTGCGAACGCGCCGGGACCCGCTTCGTATCCCCGTTGCTACCGGCGGCGCAGTTCATGACAGCAGTGGCCGGCGCGCGGTTGGTGCTGACCGAAGCCATGCACGGGGCGATCCTCGCGGATATCGTCCGGGTTCCTTGGCAAGGCTTCGCCTTCGGCGGCCAGTTCAACGCCGACAAGTGGCTGGACTGGGCGGAGATGTTCGACCTGGATCCACAGGTACGCGCCCTGCCCGGCTTCTACGATCCGGACCGCTTCAGCGAGGATCGCCCGCTGCGCTACCACGTCGCAAAGGTGCTCAAGGTGCACCTGAGCCGGATCGGCCTCGGCCGCGAGAAGTGGAAACGCATGACCCTGCCGTCATTCCGGGCGCACACGGCAGGCAGCCGACTCGCCCGACAGTTGCGAGAGTTGGCCCAGGCGCCGGGAATGCTCAGTTCGGATGCTGTGCTGACCCTGCGGATTGATCAGCTCTACGAGCGGGTTGACCAGTTGCGGGCCGAATTGAATGCGCAGCCCGTCGGTCGATTGACGGGTGATCCCCTGATCTTTTTGCGCTGAAACAAGGGTGGAGTACATTTGTGCTCCGCCCATATCCCACTGACATGAATAAGTCAGCAACAAAGACACCCCACAACAATTAACTCCCGCCCCTGTCATCAAACCGTTATTAAAATTCTTTCATCGGTTTAACCACTTTCGTTAATTGAAACGGCGCGAAGATGCCGTAACAATGACTCGCCGCCCCCTCTCGGGTGAAAACGCCACAGGCCCCACGGCCAGCGCCGCTCCGTCAATCAAGACCCTGCCGACCTCGACTCAAAGTTCTCGAGGCGAACGGTTTCGCGCGGCCGAAAGTTACAACCAACCTCAATCCAGGTTAATCCAGAAGTTCCCGGCGCAATGTGTTCGCCATGAAACATGGGTAACCCGCTTATCAACTGGTGAACATATGACTTCGAATACGACCCTGGAACGCATTCTGCTGACCGGCGCCACCGGTTTTCTCGGTGGTTCGGTAAGCGCCCAACTGATCGCCGAGGGCCAAGGCGCCAACCTGTCGTTTCTGGTGCGCGCCGAAAGCCGCGAACAAGGCCTGCAACGTCTGCGCGACAACCTGCGCCAACACGGCGTCAGCGAAGCCGACAGCCTGGCGCTGGAACCTGCGCAAATCATCTGCGGCGACTTCCTCGACACCGCCTGGCTGCCCCGCGAAACGCCACGCCTGATGCAGATCGACCGGGTGATCAACTGCGCCGCAGTAGCGTCGTTTTCGAAGAACCCGACCATCTGGCCGGTGAACGTCGAAGGCACCTTCGCCTTCGCCGAGGTCATGAGCCGTTCCAAGCGCCTCAAGCGCTTCCTCCACGTCGGCACCGCGATGTGCTGCGGCCCGCAACAGGCCTCGCCGATCAGCGAATCGTGGGTATTTCCCGAGGCACGTGAGCAACTGGTGGACTACACCGCGTCCAAGGCGGAAATCGAACGGCGCATGAGCGAGGAGTTGCCCGGCCTGCCGCTGGTGGTCGCGCGGCCGTCGATTGTCGTGGGGCACCGGACCTTGGGCTGTCAGGCGTCCGGCAGTATTTTCTGGGTGTTCCGCATGGGCTTTGCCCTGGAGAGTTTCACCTGCGGACTGGAGGAGCAGATCGACGTGATTCCGGTCGACTACTGCGCCGAAGCGCTGATCAGCCTGACGCTCAAGCCAACCCTGGGACACAACCTCTACCATATTTCCGCCGGGCATCAGTCGGCCTGCACCTTCGCCGAGATCGACGCCGCTTTTGCCCAGGCCAATGGCGCGGCGCCGGTGGGCGAGCGCTACCGCAAGATCGGCGTGGACGACCTCAAGCAACTGGCCGGCGACTTCGAGTCGCGCATCGGCCCGGCCAACCCGCGTCTGGTCCTGCGGGCGTTGCGCCTGTACAGCGGCTTTGCCGACCTGAACTACCTGTTCGACAACAGCCGGCTGATCAATGAAGGGATTGCCATGCCGCCGCGCTTCACCGACTACCTGGGCGTGTGCGTGCAGTCGTCCAGCGGCGTGAGCATCGCCACGCAGATGCAAGCCGACTTCAAGTAACGCTCACCTTCAGCGCGCGGCCTTGCGCTGCGCGCTGAAGATCAACCGCCTCAGGCAATCTCGTCGAACGCCACCACCCGGTTGCGCCCGCTCTGCTTGGCCTGGTACATCGCCTGGTCGGCCTGGCGCAGCAGGTGCTGGTAGTCCGGGTGACCGTTGTACGTCGCCACGCCAATACTCACCGTCACCTGATGCTTGCGGCTGTCGGTAAGTTGCAGCTTTTCCTCTTCGATCTTGCGACGCAGCTTCTCCGCGACTTTGCGCGCATTGCTGTCGTTGATGTCCACCAGGATCATCAGAAACTCTTCGCCACCCATGCGGAACACGTAGTCGCCCGCGCGGCTGTGGCTGCTGAGGATTTCAGCGGTCTGCTGGAGGATCATGTCGCCGGCGTCGTGGCCGAAGTTGTCGTTGATCGACTTGAAATGATCGATATCGATGGACAGCACCGAGAAGCGCTGCCCGGTCTTCTGCGCAATGGTGATTTCATTGCCGATGACCACCGGCAGGAATTTGCGGTTGAGCATGCGCGTCAGCACGTCACGGCCGCTTTCCAGCTCGTTGGCAGTGTTGAACAGGCTGTCGAGGTTGAACATCAGGCTCTTGGTCTGATCGCGAATGTCCCGCAGCAGGCCCATCCGCGACGTTTCCGAGGCAGCCAGGAACATCGGCAGCAGCACCTCATCCATGTTGCGGATGATCTGCAGGATCTGATTGCTCTCATCGGTGTTCTGGAAGGCGTAGGCGCCTTTGTGACGGAACCACAGACCGAAATCCGAGGCGGCCAGCCGAGGCAGGTTCACCCCGCTGGAACCCATCACCAGATCGAACATCAGGCTGTTTTCCCAATCGAGCAAGGCGCCGCGCTGGCGTTCGCGCTCGGTGGTGATGTTCTGCAGCACCGAGAACAGCCGGTAGCCTTCCTCGTTGCGCGAGTTGCGGTCATGGGAGCGGGAATAGGCGTGGCTCATGATTTCCATGGCCAGGTCCATGCTCTCGCTGGACAGGTGCAGCGCTTGCGCCCGGGCTTCGACAGGCCAGTCCTGCTGGATGATCAGTTGGAACAACTGCTTTTTCAGGTTGCGTGCACCGCTGAGCACCAGGTGCAGCGGGACGTCGATGCGCGCGTGGACTTCACCGACCTGCTTCTGCAGGGCCACCAGCGGCAGGAAGTCTTCCTCGGCGGACGCCGAATACACCTTGACCAGCCAGGCCTGCATCGAACTGCCGAGGCGGTTCTTGACCTCGTCGTGGGACAGGATCAGCGAGGCGTTGGGGTCCGCCAGCATGTGTTCATAGAAGCGAGCGGCCAGGGTGACCTTGTTGCTTTCGACCAGGCTCTTCAACGATTGAGTGAGTGCGCCGGGAAAATGCGCAACCATCTTGTGCCATTCCCTGGCTTGTATTTCTGGAGCGACGCTGGGCATGTAGGGCCTATTTTCAGTTCAGCAAAAAGCGTGCTGCCTCGACGATGATCCAGAGGCGCTCAGCACATGGCGGACCGTACCGCGTCCGCCAGGCGAGCATTCTATTGCACGATGACCCTGAAAGTCTTTGAACTGAAGCCGCGAAAAGGCTTTTGGCCATCTCCGTCAGTGACGGGTCACCCCACGGCCACCCAGGATGAACTTAACCAACGCCAGGCCCGGCAGCAGCGCCGACAGCAGCACGAACGCCGCCCAGCCGAAGGTTTCGTAGAGCGGGCTGGCAACCAGCGAGCCCAAGGCGCCGCCGACGAAAATGCTGGTCATGTACACCGCATTCAGCCGCGCCCGGCTGTGCGGGTCGAGGGCATAGACCTCACGCTGGCCGAGCACCATGTTCAGTTGCACGGCAAAATCCAGCAGCACCGCGGTGACCACCATCCACCACCACCCTGCCCCTGGCAATGCCCCGGCGAACAAGGCCAATGGCGCCAGCAACAAGGCGATCAGGGTGCCGCGCTGGCCATGCCCGGCGTCCGCCAGACGGCCAGCGATGGGCGCGGCAATCGCGCCGACCGCGCCGACCAGAGCGAACAGCGCGATGCCGTTCTGGCTGAAACCGTGCTGACGGATAAGCTCGATCGGCGCGATGGTCCAGAAACTGCTGAACGTGGCGAACAGCAAGCCCTGATACAGCGAACGCTCACGCAGCACGCCATAACGACGGGCCAGGGTGAACACCGAACCGATCAGCGCCGGGTAACTGACCCGATGCGCCGGCACCCGGCGCGGCAACAGCCAGCCCATCACCAGCGCCATCACCACCATCAAAGCCGCCGCGCTGAAGAACACACCGCGCCAGCCGAAGGCTTGCGCCAGGGTGCTGGCTAACGGGCGGGAAAGCAGGATGCCCAGCAACAGGCCGCTCATGATGTTGCCCACGACCCGGCCACGGGATTCTTCCGGCGCCATGTGCGCGGCCAGCGGCACGAGAATCTGCACCGCCACCGAGGTCAGGCCGATCAGCAGCGAACACAGCAGGAACAGCGAAGGCGTCTGGCTCAACGCCGCCGCGGCAAGGCACACCGCCGCGGCGAGGGTGAAGGTCACCAGCAGCCGGCGGTTCTCCAGCAGGTCCGCCAACGGCACGAGGAACAGCAGGCCCAGGGCGTAGCCGAACTGGGTCAGCGACACGATCAGGCTGGCGTGGGTGGTGGACAAGCCAATGGACGGCGCGATCATTTCCACGATCGGCTGCGCGTAGTAGAGGTTGGCGACCACCGCGCCACAACAGAACGCGAGAAACACCACCAGGGCCGTGGGCAGCGCCGGCGAGGCGCTGGCGGACGGGCTTGCGGGAGCGGCGGTAGCTGAATTGCCGGAGGACATTGCGACACCTCATCAGGGTGAATCGGGAGTAAGGACGCCAGCGTAGAGCGTGCCGTCAGCCGAGAGAATCCATCTATCGGGCAACGCGGCGTTGCGTATTACGCAACGATCCAATGCAGAACAGCTCAAGCCTCGCTTGACGGACCCGGCACAGCCCACAGAAGATTCGGAAAATTTCGTTGCACCTAACGCAATGGGGACAACCATGGACAGTTTCGCGGCGCTCAAAGCCTTTATCGCCACCGTCGATGCCAGCGGCTTCGCCTCGGCCGGGCGGCAGTTGGACCTGGTAACCTCATCGGTCACGCGCCAGGTGGATGCGCTGGAAGAGCACCTCGGCACCCGGCTGCTCACCCGCCCGACCCGCGGGGTGACGCTCACCACCGCCGGTGAAGCCTACTACGAACATGCGGTGCGGTTGCTGGCGGATCTAGAGAGCGCCAACCTGGAAGCCAGCGAAGCGCAGGGGCCGCCGCGGGGTCAACTGCGCGTCAGCCTGCCGGTGGCCTTCGGGCAACTGCACATCTCCCCGGCGCTGCCCGCCTTTCTGGCGCGCTACCCCGGCATCACCCTGGAACTGCTGCTGTCCGATGACGTGGCGGACCTGGCCGAACAGCGGCTCGATCTCGCGATTCGGCTGGGCAGCGTCAACTCGCCGGATGTCGTCGCGCGGCGACTGGCACCGCACCACCGGCTGCTGTGCGCCAGCCCCGATTACCTGCAGCGCCATGGCGCGCCGCGCACCCCGGCCGACCTAGCCCAGCACGCCTGCCTGACGTTCGCCTACAGCGGTGGCAACCACCTTTGGCATTTCAGCGGGCGCAGCGAAGAAAGCGTGCGGGTCAGCGGTCCGTTGCGGGCCAACAACTCGCTGGTGCTGCGCGAGGCCGCGCTGAATGGCATGGGTTTGCTGTTGATCGCCGATTGGCTGGTGGGCAAGGATATCGAGGCCGGGCGGTTGCAGATTGTGCTGCCGGAGTGGAAGGCCCATGTGAACAGCGACGACAGCGGCGTGTACGCGGTGTACCTGCCCAACCGGCGCAATTCGAAGAAAGTGCGGGCGTTTTTCGAGTTCTTTGCCGAGCATTTTGGTGAGCCGCCGTATTGGGGGCAGTCGGGTGGGTGATGTGTTGTCTGGTGGGGGCGCATCGCTGCATGCGTATCTACACATCATTTGTGAATGGTCACGCGGCCTTAAAGCGCTTGCCGTGAGGCCGGGTTATGGCTGCTGTGCGCATGTCGATAGATCTTCAGCGCTCTTGAGATCGAGGAGGGTGTCAGAAATTTTGTGTTCGGGCATAACATGAGTAAGAGGTGCATGTATGCCAACCAAAAAGAAACCCTTGCGTGACCTGCCCAAAATCCCCAAAGAGCTGCTGGAGCAGTTCGGCGAGGGCATGATGTCCGCAGAGGCTATCGAGGATGCCTCTGCGGCGTTCAAGAAGGCCCTGATTGAACGCGCTTTGAGTGCCGAGCTTGGCCACCACCTGGGTTATCCGCTGGGCGCGCAGCGCCCAGAGGATGAAACCAACCAGCGTAACGGCAAGAGTGGAAAGACGGTTTTGACCGGGGATGGCCCATTGCGGCTGGAAATTCCTCGTGATCGAGACGGAAGTTTTGAGCCCATTCTGATCCCCAAACATGAGCGCCGTTACACCGGATTCGATGACAAAATCATCGCCATGTACGCCCGTGGAATGACGGTCAGAGAGATCCGAGCCTTTCTGTTCGAGCAGTATGGAACCGACGTTTCACCCGATTTCATCAGCTCTGTGACAGACGAGGTCATGGAAGAGATTGGCGCGTGGCAACAGCGGCCATTGGAGCCGATGTACCCGGTCATTTTCTTTGATGCACTGCGGGTAAAGATTCGCGAAGAAGGCCTGGTGCGCAACAAGGCCATTTACTTGGCTTTGGGCGTTCTACCCGACGGGACGCGCGACATCCTGGGCATCTGGATCGAGAACACCGAGGGTGCGAAGTTTTGGATGAAGGTCTTTAACGATCTCAAGACGCGTGGTGTCGAAGATGTGCTGATTGCCGTGACCGATGGTCTCAAAGGTATGCCAGAGGCCCTCAGTGCCGTGTTTCCAGAGACGACGTTGCAGACGTGCATTGTGCACCTGATCCGCAACAGCCTCGACTACGCGGCCTGGGACAAGCGACGGGCTCTGGCCAAGGAGCTGAAACCGATTTACCAAGCCATCAATGCCGAAGCAGCTGAGCAAGCACTCGATGAGTTTGAGAACGGGCCGTGGGGCGAGAAATATCCGACGGTGGTGGCTGCCTGGAGGCGCGCCTGGGATCGAGTGATTCCATTTTTCGTCTTCCCACCGGCCATCAGGAAGGTGATTTACACCACCAATGCCATTGAGAGCATCAATGCTCAGCTGCGCAAGATCATCAAAACCCGGGGTCATTTCCCGAATGATGACGCAGCCACCAAACTGATCTGGCTGGGGCTGCGAAACATCACGGCAAATTGGGGCTCAGCGGCGCATGATTGGAAAAGTGCAATGAATCAGTTTGCGATTCTGTACGGAGATCGGTTCATCAGGCCGACCTGGTGAAAATTAGGGCCTGCCTGACGGCAGGCCGCTACCGGCCCGCACACAAAAAATCTGACAGTCCCAGATCGAGCGCCGCCCACGCGGCGCATCGCGGATGAATCCGCTCCTACATTTGCTGCAACGTACCTATGCCTGTCAGGCCATGGTTGACCGCCTTGGTGGTACGACGCGGCATCGAGTCGACCTCAACAGTCACCCCGCGATTAATCGCCAAGCGTCAAAAGCGGACAACACCTCTCTGACAGGCCATGGCACGTTGCAGCAAATGTAGGAGCGGATTCATCCGCGATGCGCCGCGCGGGCGGCGCTCGGTCTTGAGAGCGCTAGAAAACTTCCGACATGCGCATGGTGGCCATTACTCGGTTTTTTGACAGGCGCCTTCCAGCCACCACATGACCGAAAGATCTGCAAATACCCATGCTCATCACTCCATCAAGATCCCGATCAACACCTGCGCCGGCCCGCTCAACTCCACGCCCCGCCGCGTCACCACTTCATACGGCTCGCTGCGCGACTGCATCTGCAGCGGCAACTTCACCAGCATGCCGTGCTCCACCGCCACCTTGGCCACGTCCCACGGCATCACCGCGAGCAACCCCGTGTCCTGGCGCAACAGCGACAAGGTGGTGAAGGTGGACGAGGTTTCGATCGGGTACTGCGGAAAGCTCAGCCCCGCTTGGCGAAATTCACGCTCCAGGGTCAGGCGCAGGGGCATGTTCACCGGGAACACCACCCAACGCGAATCCGTCAGTTGCGTCAGGTTCAAGGTTTCGCTGCCAGCCAGCGGATGCTTCGGGTTCGCCACCAGCACCAGTTGCTCCTGATGCTTGACCCGGCTGTCATACGCATCCGGCCGCCGGCTGACGCTGGTCCGGCAGATCACCACGTCGAGCCGGCCCTGGTCGAGCAGGCTGAGCAGGCGGTCGCTGGTGTCTTCAACCACGGTCACCGACAGGTCCGGCTGGCTCTCGCGCAACTGCGCCAGGCTCTCCACCATCATCGGCACGGCGCCCATGATGGTGCCGACCGATAACCGCCCGCCATGGCCCTGAAGAATGCCCAGCATCTCTTCGCGCAAATGCGCCAGGTCGGTATTGATCAGGCGTGCATAACGCACCACGCAACGCCCGAGATCATTGGCTTCCAGGCCCTTGCTGGTGCGCTCGAACAGCACCGCGCCGAGGGTCGATTCGATTTCGTTGAGGGCCTTGGTCGCGCCGGGCTGGGTGATGGACATGGCCTCGGCGGCCTTGTGGATCGAGCCCAGCTCGTCAAGGCTGATAAGCAGGCGCAACTGGCGCAGACGCAGGCGTGAAGCCATGGAACTCAAGGAAGGCAGCATAGGGGATCACTAAAAGTTATCACGGGGTAAACAGCTCTCATTAGGCAGCATCGCCCGGGAAAATTAAAGTGGCCGTCAGACGATCCTCCACAAGAACAAAACAGGAGCCCCTATGCGCCTGATCCAATTCGAGACTGCACAAGCCAAACGCCACGTTGGCGCAGTCGAAGGCGACCTGATCCAGGTTGTACGCAACACCACCCACATGCGCGAGCTGGCCCTCGCCGCCATCCGCAACCAGCGCAGCCTGAGCGCCGAGGTTGTGGCGCGCGGGCTGGACAGCGGTACTGAAAGTTATTCCCTGGCGCTGGCCGAGTGCCGCGTGCTGCCGCCGCTGGACCACGAAGACCCGGCCCACTGCCTGATCAGCGGCACCGGCCTGACCCACCTGGGCAGCGCTTCGACCCGCGACAAGATGCACCAGCAGAAAATCGATGACGCCGCCGCCCTGACCGACACCGCGCGGATGTTCCAGTGGGGCATCGACGGCGGCCGTCCCGCCGCCGGCACCGTGGGCGCGCAGCCGGAATGGTTCTACAAGGGCGACGGTTCCACCGTGGTCCGTCCGGGACAGGCATTCCAGAGCCCTGCCTTCGCCGAAGACGCCGGCGAGGAACCGGAACTGGCCGGCCTCTACGTGATCGGAGATGATGGCCAGCCTTACCGCCTGGGTTTCGCCATCGGCAACGAGTTTTCCGACCACATCATGGAACGGCGCAGCTACCTGTACCTGGCCCATTCGAAGCTGCGCAACTGCTCCTATGGCCCGGAACTGCGGGTCGGCGAGCTGCCCCGCCACCTGGAAGGCACCAGCCGGATCCGCCGTGGTGACACCGTGCTCTGGGAAAAACCCTTCCTCAGCGGCGAAGACAACATGTGCCACTCGCTGGAGAACCTGGAGTATCACCACTTCAAGTACCGCCAGTTCCTCCGCCCTGGCGACGTGCATATCCATTTCTTCGGCACCGCGACGCTGTCGTTCGCCGACCAGATCAAGACCGTCGAAGGCGATGTGTTCGAGATCAGCCTGGCCGAGTTCGGCGCGCCGCTGCGCAACGGCGTTGCCCACGCCGCCGAACCGCTGCAACCGGGAGCCGTGAAGCCGCTCTGACCCGGCACAGGTGAATCAGGCGCAGGGAGGCGCCGCCCCGGCATTTCATAACAACCATAAGAGTGAGATGAGCATGAAGAACAGCCCCTATCCGGCGGCCCCCTCGCCCGCCCTCGCCGCCACTGACAGCGCTCGCCCGACCGCCGTGCGCTGGCGCATTTTCCTGATCCTGCTGTTGCTGGCAGCGATCAACTACATCGACCGTGCCTCACTGTCGGTCGCGCTGCCGCTGATTTCCGCCGAGTTCGAACTGACCCCGGCCCTGGAAGGCCTGATCCTCAGCGCCTTCTTCTGGTCCTACGCGCTGATGCAGATCCCCAGCGGCATGCTGCTGGACCGCTTCCAGGTGCGCAATATCGTCGGTGTCGCCACCGTCGGCTGGGGTGCGTTCCAGGCGCTGGGCGGCTTCGCTCACAACTGGATCACCCTGCTGGTCACCCGTGTCGGCCTGGGCGTTGCCGAGTCGCCGATCATGCCCGCCGGCGCCAAGCTCAACGGCGCCTGGCTGACCCCCAACGAACGTGGCCGCGGCGCCACCCTGGTGGACGGCGGCGCACCGCTGGGCACCGCCTTTGGCGCGATCATCATCGCCGGCCTGATCACCTGGTTCGATTCCTGGCGCATCGCCTTCTTCATCGCCGGCGTTGGCACCGTGGTGGTCGGCATCTGGGCCTGGTGGTACATCCGCAACCACCCGAGCGAACACCCGCAGGTCAACAAGGCCGAACTGGACTACATCACCCAGGCCAACGACGCCGCGAGCAAGAACAACGGCAACCGCAAGGCCGTGCTCAAAGAGCTGCTGAAAAGCCGCTCGGTGCTGTGCATGTTCGCCGGCTACGCCTGCTACAACAGCGTGTTCTACGGCCTGCTGACCTGGATGCCGAGCTACCTGCACCAGGCCCACAACCTCGATATCAAGGCCATGGGCGGCGCGACCTTCCTGATCTTCATGTGCGGCTTCGTCGGCGAACTGATCGGCGGCTGGGTGGCCGACAAGTGGAAAACCAACGGCGGCCAGCCAAACACCGTGATGCGCAGCATGTTCGCCGGCTCCGCCGCCGTGGCCGCACTGTGCATCCTGCTGGTGGCCTACACCCCGGATGCCGCACGGGTTATCGCCCTGCTCTGCGTCGCGCTGTTCTTCATCCGCTGGTGCGGCATGTACTGGTGCCTGCCGGCGATCCTCGGCGGCAAGTCCAAGGCCGGCGTGCTGGGTGGCAGCATGAACTTCTGCGGCAACATGGTCGGCGTACTGGTGCCGATCCTGATCGGCCTGATCGTGCAGTTCACCGGTTCCTACTTCCTGGCCCTGATCTTCTTCGTGGTCATGGCTTTCGGCCTGATGCTGTTCTCCGGCCTGATCGACTATCGCGAGCGCGGGCTGGCCTGAGCCCCCGCTGTACTTCTGAGGTAACCGCCATGCAACTCATTACAAGAACAGGCAGTGAAAGCGCTGCCAACGCCGTGATCCGACTCAACCCGCTGGACGACGTGCTGATCGCCCGGCAACCGCTGCCCGAGGGCCTGGAGCTGGAAGAAGGCATCCGCGTATTGGCACCGATCCCGGCCGGGCACAAAGTCGCCGCCCGTGCCATCGCCGCCGGCCAGCCGCTGCGCCGCTACGGGCAGATCATCGGCTTCGCCAGCCAGGCCATCGCGGCCGGTGAACACGTTCACGTGCATAACCTGGCGATGGGCGACTTCTCCCGTGACTACGCCTTCGGCGTCGATGCCAAGGGTGTGCAGGCGCCCAGCGGCGACACCTTCATGGGCATTGTCCGCGCCGACGGCCGGGTCGCCACCCGCAACTACATTGGCATCCTCACCTCGGTGAACTGCTCGGCCACGGTGGCTCGCGCCATCGCCGATCACTTCCGCCGCGACATCCACCCCGAAGCCCTGGCGGCCTACCCGAATGTCGACGGCGTGGTCGCCCTGACCCACGGCGTCGGTTGCGCGGTGGACCCGGGCGGTGAAGCGCTGGCCATGCTGCAACGCACCCTTGGCGGTTACGCGGTGCACGCCAACTTCGCCTCGGTGCTGATGATCGGCCTGGGCTGCGAAACCAACCAGATCCCCGACCTGCTCGCAGCCCAGGGCCTGGAAAGCAGCGACGCCCTGCGCACCTTCACCATCCAGGGCACCGGCGGCACCTCGAAGACCATCGCCAGCGGCATCGCCCAGGTCAAATCGCTGCTGGCCGAGGCCAACCGCGTCGAGCGCGAGCCGGTCAGCGTTCGCCACCTCACCGTCGGCCTGCAATGTGGCGGTTCGGACGGTTACTCGGGCATCACCGCCAACCCGGCGCTGGGCAATGCGGTGGACCGTCTGATCGCCGCCGGCGGCACCGCGATCCTCTCGGAAACCCCGGAAATCTACGGTGCCGAGCACCTGCTGACCCGCCGCGCAGTGAGCCAGCAAGTCGGCGAAAAACTCATCGCCCGCATCAAGTGGTGGGAAGCCTACTGCGAGCGGATGGGCGCCGAGCTGAACAACAACCCGTCCGCCGGCAACAAGGCCGGGGGCCTGACCACCATCCTGGAGAAATCCCTCGGCGCCGTGGCCAAGGCCGGCTCCAGCGATCTGGTCGACGTCTACGAATACGCCGAGCCGGTGCGCGCCCACGGCCTGGTGTTCATGGACACCCCCGGCTACGACCCGATTTCCGCCACCGGCCAGGTCGCCGGCGGCGCCAACCTGATCGCCTTCACCACCGGCCGCGGCTCGGCCTACGGCTGCGCGCCCTCGCCGTCGATCAAGCTGGCGACCAACACCCGCCTCTGGGAAACCCAGGAAGAAGACATGGACGTCAACTGCGGCGGCATCGCCGACGGCAGCATGACCATCGAAGAGCGCGGCGAGCACATCTACCGCCTGATGCTGAGCATCGCCTCGGGCGAGCGCAGCAAGAGCGAACAGCACGGCTACGGGCAGAACGAATTCGTGCCGTGGCAGATCGGCGCCATCACCTGATTTTCTTGTTTTTATCTGAATTACGGAGACCCCAATGACCTCGATCCTCGGTCACAACTACATCGGCGGCCAGCGCTCAGCCCAAGGCGACACCTGGCTGCAAAGCCTCGACGCCAGCACCGGCGAGGCGCTGCCGCACCGGTTCAGCCAGGCCACCGAGGCGCAAGTGGATGCCGCCGCCAAAGCGGCCAGCGCCGCCTTCCCGATCTACCGCAACCTGAGCGCCGCCACGCGTGCGGACTTCCTCGACGCCGTCGCTGACGAACTCGACGCCCTGGGCGACGACTTCGTCGCCACCGTGTGCCGCGAGACGGCGCTGCCTGCCGGGCGGATCCGGGCGAACGCGGTCGCACCAGCGGTCAGATGCGCCTGTTCGCCAAGGTGCTGCGCCGTGGTGACTTCTATGGCGCGCGCATCGACCGCGCGCAACCCCAGCGCCAGCCGCTGCCGCGCCCGGACCTGCGCCAGTACCGCATCGGCGTCGGCCCGGTGGCGGTGTTCGGTGCCAGCAACTTCCCGCTGGCCTTCTCCACCGCTGGTGGCGACACCGCCTCCGCCTTGGCAGCCGGCTGCCCGGTGGTGTTCAAGGCCCACAGCGGCCATATGGCGACGGCGGAATGGGTCGCCGACGCGATCCTGCGTGCCGCCGAGCGCACCGGCATGCCGGCGGGCGTGTTCAACATGATCTATGGCGGCGGCGTGGGCGAATGGCTGGTCAAGCATCCGGCGATCCAGGCCGTGGGCTTTACCGGTTCGCTCAAGGGCGGCAACGCCTTGTGCCGCATGGCGGCCGAACGGGCGCAACCGATCCCGGTGTTCGCCGAGATGTCCAGCATCAACCCGGTGATCCTCCTGCCGGACGCGCTGCAGGTCCGTGGCGAAACCATCGCCCGCGAACTCAGCGGTTCGGTGACCCTCGGTTGCGGCCAGTTCTGCACCAATCCCGGCTTGATTCTCGGCCTGCGCTCGCCGGCGTTCAGCGCCTTTGTCGAACAGTTCAAGGCCAGCATGGCCGACCAGCCGGCGCAGACCATGCTCAATGCCGGCACCCTGGCCAGCTACCGCAAAGGGCTGGAGCACCTGCACGCCCACGCTGGCATCCGTCATTTGGCCGGCGCCGCGCAAACCGGCACGCAGGCGCAACCGCAACTGTTCCAGGCCGATATCAGCCTGCTGCTGAACGGCGACGAGCTGTTGCAGGAAGAGGTGTTTGGCCCGGCCACGCTGGTGACCGAAGTCGAAGATCAGACCCAACTGAGCGCTGCGATCCAGGCCCTGCGCGGACAACTGACCGCCACCCTGATCGGTGAGCCGGACGAGCTGCGCACCTATGGCTGGCTGAGTGAGCTGCTGCTGGAAAAAGTCGGCCGGGTCTTGCTCAACGGCTATCCGACCGGCGTCGAAGTCTGCGATGCGATGGTTCACGGTGGTCCGTATCCGGCCACCTCGGATGCCCGTGGCACGTCGGTTGGTACGCTGGCCATCGATCGTTTCCTGCGGCCGGTGTGCTTCCAGAACTACCCCGATGAGTTGTTGCCTGCGGCGTTGCAGGATGCCAATCCGCTGGGCATTCCGCGTCTGATCGATGGTGAGTTCAGCAGGTAAAGGCACTGGGTGTTGGCGCGGTGAACTCGATGCGCCGACACCCAGGTTCAAAGCATCTACCCTTCAAAATCCTTCCCCAAGCCATTACCGTGCATCAATCCTTTCAGTGAGATGCGCCAGCCATGGAGCACAAATCCCTCCGCGAGGCCTTCAGCGGCCTCCCGGTTTTCTTCGCCGTCGCCCGTGAAGGCAGTTTCACCAAGGCCGCCGCACGCCTGAGGGTCACACAAACAGCGGTCAGCCATGCCGTTCGCGCCCTCGAAGCGCGACTGGGGGTGCAGTTGCTGGCCCGCAACTCACGCACCGTCACCCCCACCGAAGCCGGCGAGCAACTGCTGCGCACGGTGGCCCCGCACATGGAAGCGATCGACAACGAACTCGAGGCCCTCAACGCGTTTCGCGACTGCCCGGCCGGCACACTTCGTATCAGCGCTTCGGACCATGCGATCAACGCGGTGCTGATGGACAAGCTCACGCAGTTCCTGCCGCTCTACCCGCATATCAAGGTCGAACTGATCGCCGACAACGGCTTCGTCGATATCGTCGCCGAACGCTTCGATGCTGGCGTGCGCATGGGCGAGTCGCTGGACCAGGACATGATCGCGGTGCGCATTGGCCCTGATGCGCCGTTCGCGGTGGTGGCCAGCCCGGACTATCTGCAGCGGCATGGCCGGCCAGAAACGCCGGCAGACCTGCTCCAACACAATTGCATCAATGTACGCCTGCCCAGTCTTGGCAATCTGTGGGCCTGGGAGTTCGAGAAAGACGGCACGCCGCTGAATCTGCGGGTAGACGGCCAACTGGTGTGCAACAGCAGCTTCGACTGCGTGGAGGCGGCAGTGGCCGGGCTGGGCATTTGCTATATGCCGGCAGAAATGACCAGACTTCACTTGCAGTCCGGCGCGCTGGTGCAACTGCTGCGCGACTGGTCCCCGACCTGGCCCGGGCTGCACCTGTACTACCCGAGCCGACGCCAACCGTCCACGGCCATGACGTTGCTCATCGCGGCCTTGCGCTATCCCGCAGCCTGAGTCCTATTTATCAATCCGGTGCATAGGTGCATGCGCTTTATCCGGGTTTTTGCAGGGCATGCCAATCCCTAGACTGGTGCCATCGTCCCGTAGCCCGATTGACGACCTGTCAACGTCGAGCGCGACCCCGGCCGTTCCTCGCCTGTTTTCGAGCCTGGATTTCAAGCCACTTCAAGGAACCCCCGGATGGCCAAAGAGCCCTACAGCGACTTGCTCGCATTGATCGCCGTGGCCCGCGAACGCAGCTTTACCCGCGCCGCGGCGCAACTGGGCATGTCGCAGTCGATGCTCAGCCATACGATCGGCGCCATGGAGGCGCGCCTGGGCGTGCGTCTGCTGGCCCGCACCACCCGCAGTGTGGCGGTGACCGAGGCCGGCGAGCGGCTGATCGCCAGCGTGGCGCCGAGGCTGGAGGCCATCGAGGCGCAGTTGCATGCGATCGCCGAGTTCACCGATTCCGTCAGCGGCACCCTGCGCATCACCGCCGGCGACCATGCTATCGACTCGCTGCTGTGGCCGAAGCTGGCACCTTTGCTGGCCGTTCATCCCCGGCTGAACCTGGAAATGCACGCCGACTACAACCTCGTCGACATCGTCCAGGGCCGGTTCGATTTTGGCGTGCGCCTGGGTGACGGCCTGGCCCGGAACATCCGTGCGATCCCGATAGGCGCGGATTTCGGCATGGCAATCATCGGCAGCCCGGCGTACTTCGCCCATCGCGAACCACCGCGTACTCCCGGTGAGCTGATGGATCACGACTGCATCAACTTGCGCCTGCCCACCTACGGCAACCTCTACGCCTGGGAGCTGCAGCACGATGAGCAGGCGCTAAGCGTCAGGGTTGGCGGGCGCCTGGTGTTCAACGGTATCTATCAGGTGCTCAACGCCGCGCTGGACGGTCACGGCCTCGCCTATGTGCCGAAAGACCTGGCCCGCCCACACCTCGCGACGGGCCGCTTGATTGCGGTGCTGGAGCAGTGCTGGCGGCGCTTTCCCGGTTATCACCTGTACTACGCGGCGCAGCGCGAGCCATCGCCGGCCATGCAGGTGGTGATCGACGCCCTGCGGCTGCCACCCGACGCGCCCTGATTCATCAATCCCGTTGCTGGGCTCATGCGATGAACGCGAAGAATGCCCCGTGCAGCCTTGTGCTAGCGTTTCTGGTTTGGGTCACGCGTCTGTGCGTGGCACCTGCCTATAAGAAAACCAAGACATCAACCGACTGATTAGCAGGTGAACCATGGAGCTACGAATCAACCAGAAGACCTATCAGGTCGAGGCTGACGCCGATACGCCCCTGCTGTGGGTGATCCGCGACGACCTGGGGCTGACCGGGACAAAGTATGGCTGCGGCCTGGCACAGTGCGGCGCCTGTTCGGTATTGGTGGACGGCAGCGTGGTGCGCTCCTGCGTCACCCCGGTGGCGGCGGTGAGCGGGCGCGAGGTGACCACCATCGAAGCCATCGAGGCCGACGAGGTGGGCAAGCGCGTGGTGGCGGCCTGGGTCGAACACCAGGTGGCCCAGTGCGGTTACTGCCAGTCCGGGCAAGTGATGGCGGCGACCGCGTTGCTCAAGCACACTGCGAAACCGAGCGACGCGCAGATCGACGCGGCCATGGTCAACCTGTGTCGCTGCGGCACCTACAACGCCATCCATGCCGCCGTGCATGACCTGGCGACGCAACAGGAGAATGTCTGATGAACACCCCCATCGACGCTCCTGAAGCATTGACTGCCCTGCTCAAGGGCGAACCGGTCAACCTGTCGCGCCGGAGCTTCCTGCTGGCATCCGCCGGCACCGCGGTCGGCGCTCTGGTCATCGGTTTCGGCCTGCCGCTGGGTTCGGCCAGGGTCCAGGCTGCCGCCGCTGCAGCCCAGGAGCGCGGCACCCAGGTGCCGGCCTTCCTTGAAATCCGCCCGGAC
The DNA here is from genome assembly GCF_903166565.1 of Pseudomonas sp. Marseille-P9899. Classification (NCBI taxonomy): domain Bacteria; kingdom Pseudomonadati; phylum Pseudomonadota; class Gammaproteobacteria; order Pseudomonadales; family Pseudomonadaceae; genus Pseudomonas; species Pseudomonas sp. Marseille-P9899. Next base: position 1,216,026 of record NZ_CAESCG010000001.1, on the reverse strand, counting down.
AGCACCGTACGCCTGCTTTGCCCGTTCATGGAAGGCGGACAAGGCACCTACACCGCCATGGCGCAGATCGTCGGCGAAGAACTGGACGCCGATCCCGCCACCTTCCTGGTCGATAGCGCACCACCGGGCGATGCCTATGTGGTGATGGAAAACGGCATGCGCATCACCGGCGGCAGCATGTCGGTGCGCATGAGCTACCCGACCATGCGCCGTCTCGGCGCCCTGGCCCGGGCCATGCTGCTGCAAGCCGCGGCCGAGCGTCTCGGCGTACCGGTGAGCGAGCTGTCCACCGAGCCCGGCAAGGTGTTGCATGTGGCTTCGGGCCGCTCGCTGGCCTACGGCGAGCTGGCCGAACGTGCCATGGACCTGCCAGTGCCCGATCCGGCCAGCGTGCAACTGCGCGACCCCAGCCAGTTCCGCTGGATCGGCAAGCCGGTACGCCGCGTGGATGCCTACGACAAGTCCACCGGCAAGGCGCAGTACACCATCGACATCAGGCTCGACGGCATGCTCCATGCTGCGGTGCAACACGCGCCGCGCCTGGGCATGACGGTGGGCGAATTGCGCAATGAAGCGCAGGTCAAGGCGATGAAAGGCGTGCATTCGGTCCATCGCCTGCCCGGCGCGGTCGCCGTGGTGGCCGAGCGCTGGTGGCATGCCAAGCGTGCGGTCGAGGCCATCCAGGTCGACTGGCGAGAAGCGGCCAGCGACGGCAAGATCCGGGCGATGCCCGCAGATTTCTCCAGCGATGCCTTCCGCGAACGCCTCGCCGCCGAACAAGGGCCGGCCCGGGATGATGAGCACGAGGGCGATGTCGCCGGCATCCTCGCCGCAGCCAAGACCACGGTCGAGGCCACTTATCACAACCAATACCTCAATCACGCCCAACTGGAGCCGCCATCGGCCCTGGCGCGCTTCAACCCCGATGGCTCGCTGGAAGTCTGGCTGCCCAACCAGGCGCCGGACATGTTCCGCGCCGACATCGCCAAACGCACCGGCCTCGATCCCGCCCGGATCACCCTGCACTCGCCGCTGCTGGGCGGCTTTTTCGGCCGGCACTTTCTCTACGAGTCCGCCAATCCGTACCCACAGGCCATCGAGCTGGCCAAGGCGGTCGGCCGCCCGGTGAAGCTGATCTGGAGCCGCGAGGAAGAATTCCTGCGTGATGTGCTGCGCCCGATCGCCGCGGTCAGGTTCCGCGCCGCGCTGGATGGCGACGGGCTGCCGCTGGCCATCGAAGCGATCAGTGCCACCGAAGGGCCCAGCGAAGCCCTCGCCGGCAAGCAGGGCGACAAGCTCGACCCCACCGCCCTGGAAGGTTTATCGGGCAAGTCCTACGCCATCCCCAACAAACGTATTGCCCAGCGTTACGTCCAGGGCCCGGTGATGCTCGGCTACTGGCGTTCGGTGGGCAACTCCCTCAATGACTTCTTCTACGAGGCGTTTCTCGACGAACTGGCCGACAAGGGCGGCAAGGACCCCTTCGAACTGCGCCAGCACTTGCTGCGCGACAACCCGCGGTTGACCACCCTGCTGAATGCGGTGGGCGAGCTGTCCGGCGGATGGAAGCGCGGCCCGTTTACCGCTGAAGACGGCACCCGGCGCGCCCGCGGCGTGGCCATGGCCTCGCCGTTCGGCTCCGAAGCTGCGGTAATCGCCGAAGTGTCGATCGAGAATGGTCAGGTCAAGGTGCACGACATCTGGCAGGCAATCGATCCGGGCAGCATCGTCAACCCGGCGATCATCGAGGCGCAGGTCAATGGCGCCGTGGCGCTGGGCCTGTCCCAGGCGCTGCTGGAGGAAGCGGTGTTCATCGACGGCAAGCCACGGGCGCGCAACTACGACCTGTACCCGATCCTGCCGCCGTCGCGCATGGCCAGGGTGCATGTGCGCATCATCGAGAGCGGGGCGAAGATGGGCGGTATCGGCGAACCACCGTTGCCGGCGGTAGCGCCGGCAGTGGCCAACGCGGTAGCGCGGCTGACCGGGCAGCGCATTCGCAGCATGCCCCTAAGCCGCTACACCTTCACCTGACGGGGAACGCCCATGACTCGCAGCCGATTCGCAAGAGCCGCCGGCTGGCTGGTGCTGCCGTGCCTTGTCGCGGCGGGCCTGCTGGCCTGGTACGTCACCCGCGAGCCCGACTCGCCGTTCGACGCCGCGCCGCGCGCTGACGCCAGTGCCGACCCGGCGCTGGTCAGCCGTGGCGAATATGTGGCGCGCCTGAGCGATTGCGTCGCCTGCCACAGCCTGCCGGACGGCGCGCCATTCACTGGCGGGTTGCCGATGGCGACACCGCTGGGGGTGATCCACGCCACCAATATCACCCCCGAACGGGAGACCGGTATCGGCGGCTACAGCCTCGCCGACTTCGACCGCGCCGTGCGCCATGGCGTCGCGCCCGGTGGTCGGCGTTTGTACCCGGCCATGCCCTACCCGTCCTACGCCAAGCTCAGTGACGACGATGTCCGCGCGCTCTATGCATTCTTCATGCAAGGCGTGCGGCCAGTCAGGCAAGCCAACCTTGCGGGGAGCATTCCCTGGCCGCTGAACATGCGTTGGCCCATCGCTCTATGGAGCGGTGTTTTCGCCGCGACCACGCCCTACGCGGCCAAGTCCGGACAGGACGCACAGTGGAACCGCGGCGCCTACATCGTCCAGGGCCCCGGCCATTGCGGCAGTTGTCACACCCCTCGCGGCCTGGCATTCAACGAAAAAGCCCTGGACGAAACCGGCAAGCCCTACCTTGCCGGTGCCCTGCTCGACGGCTGGTACGCACCCAGCCTGCGCGACGATCACAACACCGGGCTGGGGCGCTGGAGCGAGGCCGAGATCGTCCGGTTCCTCAAGACCGGGCGCAATCAGCATGCGGTGGTCTACGGCTCGATGACCGAGGCCTTCAATAACTCCACGCAGTTCATGAGCGACGATGATCTGGCAGCAATCGCCCACTACCTGAAATCGCTGCCCGGCGATGCACAACGCGACGGCGAACCCTGGCAATACCAGGCGGTGTCCGCCGCACAGCACCTGGACAATGCCGGCGCGCGCACCTACGTGACCCGCTGCGCTTCCTGCCATGGCCTCGACGGCAAGGGCCTGGCCGAGTGGATGCCGCCGCTGGCCGGGGCGACTTCGGCGCTCGCCCGCGAGGACGCCTCGGCGATCAATATCACCCTCAATGGCTCGCAACGGGTGGTCGCCGCCGGGTTGCCGGATGCCTACCGCATGCCGGCGTTCCGCGCGCAACTGACGGACCAGGAAATCGCCGATGTGCTGAGTTTCATCCGCACCACCTGGGGCAACCAGGGTGGCAAGGTCGAGCCCCAGGCGGTCGGCAAGCTGCGCGGTCACACCGATCCGGCCAGCAGCAGCCCGATCATTCTGCAGATGCGCTGAAGAGGTGATGGCAGTCATAGAAAGCATTGATTTGCTGGTCCTGCGTAGCGTCCGCGACTGGGTCAAGGCGGGCGAACCGGTGTTGCTGGCCACCATCGCCCGCACCTGGGGTTCGTCACCCCGGCCGGTGGGTTCGATGATGGCGCTGCGCGGCGATGGCCGGGTGGTGGGCAGCGTCTCCGGCGGCTGCATCGAGGATGACCTGATCCATCGCTACACCACCGCCTATGGCGGCGCCGGCATGCGCGGTGGCTTGCCCGAAGTGGTGCGCTACGGCGTCAGCGCCGACGAAGCCCACCGGTTCGGCCTGCCCTGCGGCGGCACCCTCGAACTGATCCTCGAATTCGACCCGGCACCGGCCCGCCTGGAGCAGTTGCTCGAACTGCTCGACAGCGGCAGCCTGGTTCGCCGCGACCTAGACCTGAGCGACGGCCAAGTCACCCTGACCCCGACCCCTCTGCCGGAGCAGTTCAGCTTCGATGGCCGGCACATGTTCAACACCCTCGGCCCCGGCTACCGCGTGCTGTTGATCGGCGCCGGGGCGCTCGCCGAATACCTGGCGACCATGGCCCTGTTCAACGGTTTCAAGGTCTCGGTATGCGACCCACGGCCCGAGTACATGGGTGGCTGGAACGTCGCCGGGGTCGAGAAGATCGTCGGCATGCCGGATGACGTGGTCCGCGCCTACCGGGTCGATGTGCGCACCTGCATTGTCGCCCTCAGCCACGACCCCAAGCTGGATGACCTGGCCCTGCTGGAGGCCCTGCACAGCCCGGCGTTCTACGTCGGCGCCATCGGCTCGCGCCGTAACAGCCAGTTGCGCCGCGAGCGGCTGATCGAGCATTTCGGTGAAACCGAAGCCTCGCTCAAACGCCTGCATGGCCCCATCGGCATCTATATCGGGAGCAAGACCCCCGCCGAAATCGCGGTCAGCGTCATGGCCGAAATCCTTGCCGCCAAGAACGGCGTTGCCCTGCCTGGCGAAATCAGCGTCTCGCGGGCCAAGCACAGCCGCGAACTGCAGGTACCAGCGGCATGAGCATCTGCGTGGCGTTGGTACTGGCCGCCGGTCGAGGCAAGCGTTTTGGCAGCGACAAGCGGCTGGCGTGGCTACCCTCTGGCCAGACCGTGCTGGCCGCGACGGTGGAGCGGGCGCTGACCTGCTTCGACGAGGTCCACGTGGTGCTGCGGCACGACGATGACCCTCGGCAGTTGGGCCTCGATAGCCGGGTCGCGCTCATCCGCGCCGAATACGCCGACGAAGGCATGGGCGCCAGCCTGGCCGCTGGCATTGGCGCGCTGGCGGTTAATCCCGCCGTGGCCGTGGCGGTGTTGCTGGGCGACATGCCCTGGATCGAGACGCAGACGCTGCGGCAGTTGTGCGCCCAAGCTGATAGCGAGCGGATCCTGATGCCGCTTCACCACGGCCAGCGGGGCCATCCGGTGCTGTTCGGGCGCCGCTTCTGGCCCGCGTTGTTGGGAGCAAACGGCGATCAGGGTGGCCGGCAGGTGATCGGCGACAACCCCCAGGCCTGTGTGCGGATCGAGGTGCAAGACCGCGGAGTTGTGCGGGATATCGATCTGCCTGGGGATCTCGCCGGTTAAGCCACCCGTCGCCCCGGTCCACAGCTCCCGCAGACCTGTTATCGTGGACACCGTGCCATCAGCCCATCGGTCCGCGTCCTGCCATGAACATCCTCTTCCCCACCCGCGATATTGGAACGAAGGAGCGTTTCGACTATTGGCAGGACGTCGTCTGCTCCAACTTCGTCCCGACCGCCAACCGCCAGTTGAGCGATGACCGGTTCGACGGCTCACTGACCTCGGTCGCCAAGGGTGGCGTGGCGTTTTCGCGGATCCAGTCGCTGCCCGTCGAGTACGTGCGCACCCGCAGTGACGATGCGGTCGATGAATTTTTCGTGTCCCTGACGCTGTGCCCCGAAGCCTATGTGCGCCAGGGTGACCATGTCTCCCGGCAAGGCCCCGGCGATATCGTGCTGTTCGACAGCGCCCGGCCGTTCACGTGTTCGTTCCCCAAGGGCGATGACCAGATTGTCCTCGCCGTGCCGCGCGCGTTGGTGCAACGGCATATCCCGGAGGTGGAACGTTTTCTCAACCGCACGCTGGAAAGTCACTCGCCGCTGGGCAGCCTGGCGAACACCCTGTTGCGCGAGGCCTGGCAGGCCCAGAGCGTGTCAGACGCGATCAGCGAGCGGCTCAATGGCGCGTTCCTCGACGTGCTGTGCAGCGCCTTCGAAGCCGCGTTCGGTGCCAGGGCGCCGGCGACCGAGCAGCGGCGCGAGTTGCAGGTGGAGCGGGTCAAACGCTACCTGCTGGCGAACCTGGAACGCAGCGAATTGACGGTCGAGCACATCGCCGCAGCCACCCACCTTTCCACCCGCACCCTGAGCCGGATCTTCGCCAGCGAAGACTCCACCGTCATGCGCTGGCTCTGGCAGCAACGCCTCGCGGCCTGCCATGACGCGCTGCTGGCCGGGCGCTTCCAGCAGGTCAGCGTGGCCGCCCTGAGCTTTGGCTTCACCAACCTTTCCCACTTCAGCCGGGCCTTCAAGCAGGCCTACGGCATCTCCGCGCAGCAACTGCTCCGCCAGCCCTGACCCGACTGGCGCTTCCAGCACATCCCTTGGCCCCTGCGGCAAAGCACACCCCGCCCCGGCAGCGCAGCATGAACTGCGCGTGCCCAAGCCCGTACCTCCTATAAAAACCACGGCCCGGCCCGGCGCAGTCGCACTTTTTTCGTAGCTGCCATAACGCCAACAACCGAGGTCAACCATGAACCGAGGCTACGTCTACGTATTGCTTTGCTATTGCCTTATCGGCATCAGTTACCCCATCGCCAAGGACGCCATGACCCAGATCCCGATCTGGCTGTTTACCTGCATCACCTTCGCCATCGCGTTCCTGCTGCTCATGCCCTTCGTGCACTTCGGCGACCGCCTTGTCCTGCACCGCATCGGCCGACGGGCCTGGCTGGCCATCGTCCTCCAGGCGCTGCTTGGTGCGGTGCTCTACATGGTGTTTCTGCTGTATGGCTTCGCCTCGGCCAGCGCCATCGTCGCCTCGGTGTTCAGCAGCCTGGCCCCCGCCGCCGTGCTGTCCCTCGCCTCACTGCTGCTCAAGGAGCGGCTGAGCCTGAGAAAGGTGATGGCGATCTCTCTGGCGATCGCCGGGGTGCTGGTGCTGACCCTGCCCGGTGCCGAGGGCAGTGGCGAAACCTCGCTGGCGGGCGTGGCCTTCCTGCTGCTGTCGACGCTGTCTACCGCGAGCGCGGTGATCGCCGCGAAGAAGATCGATGTCGACTTGCCGCCCGCGACCCTGTCCGCCGGCGTCTGTCTGGCCGGCACCCTGCTGACCCTGCCGATGGCCGTCGAACAGGGCCTGACATTCGATTGGCGGCAACTGGGTCCGGCCGATGCCGGGGTGATGGTCTATTACGGCGCGCTGGTCTGGGCGGTGCCCTACCTGCTGTATTTCAAGGGCGTGCCGCGTATTCCCGCGAGCGCCACGGGGATGGCGATTGCGGTTATCCCGATTGCCGCCAGCTTCTTTTCAATCCTGTTCTACGGCGAGCAACTGCACCAGACCGACTGCCTCGCGCTGCTGCTGGTGACGCTGTCGATCATTGCCGCCGAAGCCCGCGAAACGCGCAAGGCCGCGCTGGCCAATACCGCCTGATCCTCCAACCGATGGTGACCTGATGACCCACACCCCTGACAAAACCCTGCGCCTGCTGTTCCCGCAATGGCAAGGCGGCAACAACCCGCCCTACTTCTTCGGCGCGCAACTGCTGGCGTGGCTCGCCCCTGAAGCCAGCGGCCCGGTGGAGCACGTGCCGGTGGCGGCGCCCGACGGGCAGCCGCTGCCACTTGAAGACGGCATCGTCGCGCGCACCGCGTTGCTCCAGCAACTGGAGCACGCCCGCCAGTTGATCGACCGGCACCAGCCCGAGCGCCTGGTGGTGCTGGGCGGCGATTGCCTGGTGGACCTGGCGCCGTTCGCCTACCTGAACGAGCGCTACGACGGTGAACTGGCGGTGCTGTGGGTCGATGCCCACCCCGATGTGATCACCCCGAAAGACTTCCAGCATGCCCACGCCATGGTGCTGGGCAACCTGCTGGGCGAAGGCGACCGCGATTTCGCAGACACGGTTCGCGTACCGCTGAAACCGGCCAATGTGATGTACGCCGGGCTGCGCGAGACGATGGCGGTGGAAACCGCAACCCTCGAACGCCTGGGCCTGCGCAGCGCCGGTCCCGCAGAACTGGCGGACACCAGCGCGCCGGTCCTGCAATGGCTGCGCGAGACCGGGGCCCGGCACCTGGCGATCCATCTTGACCTCGACGTGCTCGATCCCGGCCTGTTCCGCTCGTTGCTGTTCGCCCAGCCGGACATCCCCGCCGACACCTTCGACGGTATCGCCCAGGGGGCAATGCGCATGGAACAGGTGATCCGCCTGCTGGCCGATGTCGCCGAGGTGGTCGATGTGGTGGGTATCGGCGTCGCCGAGCACCTGCCGTGGGACGCCCTGGCGATGAAAAACATGCTGGCGCGCTTGCCGCTGCTGGGCAATTCGCGGCGCTGAAACGCAACGCCCCTCCCCTCAACGCGCGCTCGGGATTACCCGAGCGCGCGCTCCTGTTTGTCCCTGTCTGGATCTGAACCATGAAAGCACTTGTAGCAACCCGCTTCGGCTCGCCCGCGCACATGACCCTCGAAGAACGCCCCATGCCCGTTTGCAAGCCGGGCCACAGCCTGGTGAGGATTCATGCTGCCACGGTCAATCCACTTTCCAGCCTGGTGCGTTCGGGCAGGGTTGCGGCGGCCCGGGCACCCCGCGTGCTGAGCAATGACGGCTCGGGCGTGGTCGAGGACAGCGCGACCTTCGCCCGTGGCACCCGGGTCGCCATCTACGGCGGCGCCCAACTGGGGATCAGCGAGGATGGCCTGCAGCAGCAATGGGTGGTGGTCGAGGACAAGCGCCTGATCGAACTGCCGGAAAGCTTCGACCTCGACGAAGGCGCCGCCCTACCCATCAACTACGTCACCGCATACCAGGCGCTGACCCGTGTCGGCCAGGTGCAGGCGGGCCAGATCGTGCTGGTGTCGGGGGCGTCTGGCGCGCTGGGCCATGCGCTGATCCAGATCGCCCTGGCGCTGGAGGCGACACCGGTCGGCATAGTCTCGACGTCGCGCAAAGTGCCTTATGCGCAGCGTTCGGGGGCGACCACGGTGATCGATCTTTCCCGTCAGGACCTCAAGCAGGCAGTGCTTGATGCAACCGCCGGCAGCGGCGCCGACCTGGCCTTCGATCCGGTGGGCGGTGAGTTGCTCGGGCAGTTGATGGGTGCGTTGCGCACACGTGGCGCTGTGGTCTCGATCGGTTTCGTCGGCGGCACGACGGCTAGCGTCGACGTGGCGGACCTAGTGGTCGAGGAGAAACGCATTCTCGGCTACGACGCCTGGCTGGAGACGGACGAGGATGTGGCGTCGGCGTTCGCGGCGATTCGCGGGTTTATCGCTAAGGGGTTGTTGCGGCCGTCGATCGACAGTGGGTATGCCTTGGCCGAGTACGCCGCAGCCCATGAGCGGCTGGCGTCTCGCGAGGCGACCGGGAGCATTCTGCTGCGGCCTTGAGAGGTGTGATGCGGTGGAGGCGCTGGCCTTCACCGCCGTCCATGGTTCATTCGGCCTGGTACACCGTGTGCGCACTGACCGCCAGGGTGACCATGCTGGAAAAATCGATGAAGCGCTCGCTGTCGGCCGCCACTGTTTCAAGCCGGGTGGTGAAGGCGGCGTCTTCTTCGCTGCGGTAGGTGTAGATCGACAGCGCGTCGTATCCGCTGTCGCAGGGAATACCGCCCACGGTAGTCGCGGGCAGGGTCTTGTGCTGCACATAACTGATCAGCCCGCGGGCTTCACGGGTCATGACCTCGCGGTGGGCCTCGTAGAGGGCGTCGAAGTCCATCCGGCTCAGGCCAGGTTTGCGGCGGAAGATGAAGGCTACGGTGAACATGTCGTGGGGCTCCTCTCAGTTGAAAAAATGCCCCCGACTAGCGGGGGCACATCTGTCACATCAGAACGCGTGAACGAACCGCACCCTGGCTCCGCGGGTTTCAAAGGCGTTGTCGACCTTGATGTCCTGGATGTACTCCACCTGCACGTTGTCCTGGCGGGTCAGCTGCTTGGCGATGCCAAAGGCAAGGGTCTGGACCTTGGCCTTGTCGTCCTGGTTCTCGCCAGCCAATTGCGTTTCCCCACCGCTGGCCCAGGTGTACTTGGCCGACGCCCAGACGGTCGGGGTCAGGTTGTAGGCGTAGATCGCCTGAGCACTCCAGACCTTGTCCTTTTTCTGGCTCTGGCCCAGGTAGTCGTCGTTGCGGCCGAAAAAGTCCACGGCGGCGATCAAGTCGACGGTGGTGTTTTCACCGAAGCCCTTGGTCATGCCGAATTCGGCGGTGTAGCTCCAGCGGTTGCTGCCCAGGCTGGTACCCGGACGGTCGTCGTTGTAGTTGCCGGTAGGCACCGTCACATAAGGGGTAAAGGCAACCCAGGTCTTGTTCGCCGGATCATTCACGAACCAGAACGAACTGAGCAGGATCATGTCGCCCATGCTGCTGCGCCGGTCATCCACGGCGCCGGGAATATTCACGTTCAACTGGCCCATGGGCAGGATGATCTGCGGGTCGATGATCATTCCGCCCACTTCCATGAAGTGCACGTAGCGGGCAATCAGCAGGTCGGACGAGAAGTCCGCGCCAGTGTCCTTGCCATCGGCGACATAGGTATTGGCCTGCTTGTGGGCGTAGTAGCCCACGGCGAGGTCCACCCCCGCCGGCGCGGCGATGTAGTCGCGGGCCATGGCGTCGCCCGCCGCCTGGGCGTGCAGGGAAAGGGACAGCGACAGGGCGAAGCCGGAAATCTGGATGAGTGTTTTGTTCATTGGGTGCTTTCTTGTTTTTGTTGGAAAAGCCGTCCGCGCGGCTGGCACCGAAATGCCAACCTTGTGTGCGGGGTTGATGGGTGTGGCGCGGGTTGCGTCAGCTCTTGGCCTGGCCAGACGCGAAGCGCGGCGCCGCAGCGGCGTTGCGTTTGCGGCGGTGGTCGTAGAGCCAGGCGGCAGCGAAGAACACCACCACGATCAGCGGCAGGAACGAAGCGGTCTGGAAGATCGAGGCCGCGGCATCGACCATCACCTGGTCATGGGCCGGCGAGCCTTCCTTGAGCGCCTCGAAAGCTGAGCTGCCGCCAGCGCTGGCGATCTTCGCCTGGTCGAACAGCTTGCCGAAGGTCGGCATCAGCACATAGGTCGAGAGCATCCCGGCCGAGGCGGTGATGCCGATGGCCAGCGAACCGCCCTCGGGAAAACGCTCGGAGGTGCCCGCCAGCATGGTCGGCCACAGCACGCTGGTGCCCATGCCGAACAGCAGCGCGGCGAACAACCCGGACGCCGGGCTCGAGGCCTGACTCAGCAAGGCCAGGCCGACGAAGGCGAACAGGCTGCCGAAGAACAGGATGCCGCTGGAGCCGAGGTGCCGATTGAGGATGCCGGTAAACAGCCGCACGACGATCTGCACCGTGTAGATGAACGCCACCAGCCAGAAGCCCTGGATGCCGACGATCCGCGTCAGGGTCAGGTCGATCCAGCTACTGGGGACCAGTTCCGTGGAGGCGGTGAGGAACATGGCGCAGAGAAACAGGTAGAACGCGGGCCGGGTCAGGGTGTGACGGAACATGCCGGCAAACGAGACGCCCTGGGCGACCCGTTCGCTCGGCGGGTAGCTGACCCGGGAAATCAGCGCCAGGGCGACCATCGCCGGGATGAACACCAGGCACAGTTGCAGCTTCCAGCCCAGGGCGAGCTGCTCCACCAACACGCAGGCGGGCGCGGCGATCAACATGCCCAGGGCGAACGCCGCATGGAACAGGTTGAGCTTGAGCACCTTGCGGGTGGGATAGATCGACACCACCAGCGGATTCAGCGCCGCCTCGATCGAGCCCCAGGCCAGGCCCTGCAGCAGCGAACCGCCCCACAGCAGTTGATAGGCCCAGGCCGATTCCGGTGTCGCCGAAACCAGAGTCAGCGTGCCCAACAGGTACAGCAGGACACTCAACACATGGGTGCGGCGCAGGCCGATGGCGTCCACCAGCGGCGCCATCAGGAAGTTGGCGATGGCGAAGCCGAGAAACAGCACGCCCAGCACTTCGCCGATCATCGCGCCGGAAGTCAGCGCGTTGGTCGCATCGAAGAAGTCGTGCTTGATCGAACTGGCCGCATTCAACCGCAACAGCACTTCAAAGCCCATGCAGAACTGGGTGATGAAGGCGGCGATGAAGATCTTCGTGACCGGAATGCCGTCCAGATAGCGCGGAAGGCCCGCAGGATTGCTTTGCATAAGTGTGCTCCTTCACCGGCTCGTGTCCGGTGAATGCAGGATGTTGTTGTTTTTGTTTTGCTGGTTCGAAGCGGTTGGCAAGGCGTTGGAATAAGCGCGGTGGCGATCCTCGGGCGTGATGGGGTGCCCTGGCCTGCGTCCCAGGCCAGGGCGTTCGGCGTTGCGGGTCAGGCGTTGGCGTACTTGCGCGGGGTCTCATCGACGCGCTGTTGCGCCGAGATGAAGGCGGCAGCACGCTCGGCGATCATGATGGTCGGGGCGGTGGTGTTGCCGCGGATGATCACCGGCATCACCGAGGCATCGGCAATGCGCAGGCCGTCGATGCCGTGCACCTTGAGTTGCGGATCGACCACGGCATCGGGCCCGGTGCCCATGGCGCAGGTGCCCGCCGGGTGAAAGGCGTTCTGCGCATGGGCGCGGACGTAAGCCTCCAGCGCCACCGGGTCATCCCCGACGCTCGGGCCGGGCATCAACTCGCCGTCCATGTAGCGCGCCAGCGCCGGGGCCTTGAGGAATCGGCGGGCAACGCGCACGCCATTGACCAGGTTCTGCACGTCGCGCGGATCGCTGAGGAAGTTGGCGTTGATCAGCGGCGGATCCAGCGGGTCGCGGCTGCGCAGACGGACCTGGCCGCGCGAATGGCTGGTCAGGCAGCACGGCGCGACGGAGTAACCGTGGGCCGGCTCGACGTCGTCCAGTTTGCCCCAGGCGGTGGAGGCCATTGCCAGCGTGTGAATCTGGATTTCCGGGCGGCCATCGCCGTCCAGATCCATGAAGCCGCCGGTTTCCACCAGGCAGGAACTGAGAATGCCGCTGCGAAACAGACACCATTCCAGACCGTGGCGCAGTGCATTGAGGCCCTTGTCCTGGCCGAGCAGGCTGATCGGGGCCTTGAGCCGGCCGTCCACCGGCACCACCAGGTGATCCTGGAAATTCTCGCCCACGCCTGGCAGGTCCATCCGCAGCTCGATGCCGTGTTCACGCAGGTGCTGCGCCGGGCCAATGCCGGACAGCATGAGCAGCTTCGGGGTGATCAGGGTGCCGGCGCACAGGATGACTTCCTGGCGGGCACGGATCAGCTGTTCCTGGCCGTCACGGCTGATGACGATGCCAGTGGCCCGCTGCCCCTCGATCAGCACCCGGGCCACCCGGGTGTTGGTGCGCACGGTCAGGTTGGCACGGGATTTCGCCGCACGCAGGTAGGTCCGCGCAGAGCTGCCGCGCTCGCCCCTCTGGCTGGTGATCTGGTAGTAGCCGAAGCCGTCCTGACGCTCGCCGTTGAAGTCGTCGTTGTAGCCAAAGTGCTTGCCGTTGTCGTCCCGGGTTTCCTGGGCGGCCTTGACGAAGGCTTCGCTCAGCACATGCCGGTGGCGGTTGTCCGAGACCACCAGCGGCCCGTCATTGCCGTGCAACGGGCCACCAAAGCGCTGGTTGTTCTCGGCCTTGCGGAAGAACGGCAGCACTTCATCGAACGACCAGCCCTGGCAACCCGCGCTGGCCCAGCCGTCGTAGTCTTCGCGTTGGCCGCGAACGTAAAGCATGGCGTTTATCGAGTGCCCGCCGCCGAGGGTGCGGGCCTGCATGATCTGGATCGGGCGGTCGCCCACATGGGCTGAAGGTTCGGTGTGGTAGGTGCTGGTTCGCTTGCTGCCCATCATCCTGAAATAGCCGCCATTCATGCGAATGAACAGGTTGTCGTCATCAGGCCCTTCTTCGACCAGCAGCACATTGTTGCGGGGATCTTCACTGAGCCGTGCGGCGACGACGCAGCCACCTGCGCCTCCACCGACGACAATGAAGTCGTAAGCTTGGGTACTCATATCATCACCGTCTCGCTGTTGTACTTGTTGGTAGCGGGTGATGACATGCTAGGGCCGGGGACTGTCCCCGGCTTGGGTGGCCGTGCCAACGATTTGGTTGGTCGCGCCAGTGTCCGTCACTGTGGCCGGGCGGCGTCGCGCAGTAGCTGGTTGGGCGTTACACCATAGGCTTTCTTGAACGCCTTGCTGAAGTGGGAAAGGTCATTGAAGCCGCAGTTCAGCGCGGCCTCGCTGACCTGGCGGACCTTTCTCTCGCTCAGCGCCTTGTAGCTGGCTTCCAGGCGCTGCTGCCACAGCCAGCGGTTGGCGCTGGTGCCCTCGGCCGCGAACAACCGGTGCAGGGTTCGCAGCGACACGTTGTGCTGGCTGGCGACCTCGTCGAGGTTGAGATCTGGGTTGTCCAGGTGGCTGCGGATGTAGCGCTTGATCGGTTCCAGGGGATTCCTGCGCGGGGCACAGGCCACACTGCCCGCCGGGTTTTCGAAGGCGAAGCACATGATGTCGAGCATGCCGCTGGACAGCCGCGGCTCGTCGCGACCGCCCTGCTCCATGCCCCAGTTGAACGACTCGCGAATCATGGTGGCGAGCATCGCGCCAAACGGCGAGCTGGCCTTGAGCGACAGCGCCAGGGCCTGTTCACGGCCGTGCAGGCGGCTGATCACATCGGCCCGCGGCACCTTGACGGCGATGGTCCGCGAGCCCGACGGATAGGCGATGCTGGACGGTGCCCAGGCGCTGTACAAGGCGACGTCGCCGGGCATCAGCAGGGTCTGGCGGTCGTGCTGCTGCAGGGCGCCGGTGCCGGTGACCTGCAACACCAACTGGAAATGCTCATCGGAGCGGCCCTGAAGCTGGGCCGGGCCACGGTAGTACTCCATGGCCGGCGAGACCACGTCGATCAGGTCGAGGCTGCCCAGGTGGCAGCCTTTCATTTCGCCATGGAACGGAGTGTCGCCCTGCTGCCGGCAGTCGACGGTGAGAAAGGTTTCGCAGATGGCTTCGGTCCAGTAGGCAAGGCGTTTGCGCTGGTCTATGGAGCCTGTGTTGAAGGCATTGAACATGGCGTGCAGCCTCGCGATCAGTGATCTGTCATTATTTTGTTAACAAGTTAACTGTGCCGTATTTCGTTCGTCAACAGCCCCTCGTCCAGCGGATTGGCGTGCCCGATCCAACGACTGGCGCAGACAACCAAGCGCCTGCCATCCGCCCTTCGTAGCCTTCTTCCAGGACAAAAATAAGAAGGCGTTCAACATGCAAATTGCCAATGGCCGTTCCGGCCTCGACACCTTTGACTACATCGTGATCGGCGGCGGCGCTGCCGGCTGCGTGGTGGCCGCGCGGCTCAGCGAAGACCCCGCCAAGCGCGTGCTGCTGCTGGAAGCCGGGCCGCATGCGCGTCACCCGCTGATCAAGATGGCCGGGGGTTATTTCAAGATCCACGGTACCGCACGCACCTTCCTGTTCAAGAGCGAGCCGACACCCGGCGCGAACGGGCGGCAGATGCCGTTGTTGCAGGGCCGCACCCTGGGCGGCGGCACGGCGATCAACGCCATGTGCTACAGCCGCGGCCAGCCACAGGACTACGACGGCTGGGCCGCCGCCGGCTGCACGGGCTGGAGTTATCAGGACGTGCTGCCGTTTTTCAAACGGGCGGAAGGCAACAGCCGCCTGGCCGGCCACTACCACGGCACCGACGGGCCGTTGCGGGTGTCCGACGGTGTTCACCGCCACGCCCTCAGCGATGCCTTTATCGTCGCCGCGCAACAGGCCTCCGGCGCGCCCGGCCTGCCGGCAGCGTTCAACCATGACTTCAACGGCGACAAGCAAGCGGGCGTCGGCTTCTACCAGACCATGAGCTACCGCGGCGAACGCAGCAGCAGCTACATCGCCTATATCGAAAGCGCGGAAAAACGCCCCAACCTGAGCGTCTGGACCGACACCGCCGTGCACAGGATTCTCTTCGACGGCACCCGTGCGGTGGGCGTGCAGGTGCGCCGTGAAGGTCAGGTCCGCGAGGTGATGGCCACGGAGGAGATCATCCTCTCGGCCGGTGCCTTCATGTCGCCCAAGCTGCTCATGCTGTCCGGCATCGGCCCGGCGCAGCACCTGCGTGAACACGGCATCGAGCCGCGGGTCGACCTGCCGGGCGTGGGCGAGAACTACCAGGACCATGTGCTGGTGCCCGTGGATGCCGATCTGAAGGAGCCCATCAGCCTGATGGGCCAGGACCGTGGTTGGCGAGCGGTCGCCAATGGTCTGCAATGGATGCTGTTTCGCAGCGGCGTGCTGACCTCGAATATCGTCGAGTGCGGCGCATTCTTCGACACCGATGGCGACGGCCGCTCGGAAATCCAGCTCAATGCCCTGGCGGCTTCGTCCTGCGGCTGGGGCGACCCGATCCCGCAAGTGCACCGTTTCTCCCTGGCGCCGCTGTGCAACACCTGCCATTCCCGTGGCCAGGTGCGACTGCGCAGCGCCGACCCGGAGGCCATGCCGCTGGTGCACGGCAACTACCTCGGCGCCCGGGAAGAAGTCGACAACCTGATCAAGGGCATTCGCCTCGCACGCCGGGTCATGGCCGCGCCGGCCCTGGCGAATCTGCTCAAGGGCGAATCCCTGCCCGGCCCGGACGTCGACGACAGCGATGCCGAGCTTGAGGCCTACGTCCGCGCCAGGGCCGGAACCGCCCTGCACCCCGTCGGCACCTGCGCCATGGGCACCGGCCCCGACGCGGTGGTGGATGTCCAGTTGCGCGTGCATGGCGTACAGGGACTGCGCGTGGCCGATGCCTCGGTCATGCCCACCATCATCCGCGGCAACACCGCCGCGCCCACCATCATGATCGCCGAGCGCGCGGCGGACTTCATTCGCCGCGAGGCCGCCACCGAGCCACGCCAGGCGACAGCCTAAAGGACCACCATGAGCAAGATCTTCCAGCCGCTGACCCTGCGCGGCGTCACCCTGAAAAACCGCATCGTCATGGCGCCGATGCTGATGTACGCCGGCCAGGACGACGGCCAGGTCAACGACCTGCACCTGGCCCACTACGCCGCCCGCGCCCTGGGCGGTGTCGGCCTGATCACCTCTGAAGTGGTGGCGGTGCAGCCGCAGGGCCGCATCAGCCACACCGACCTGGGCCTGTGGCACGACCAGCAGATCGAAGGCCTTGCCCGTCTGGCGCAACTGATCCACACCTGCGGCGCCAAATGCACCCTGCAACTGGCCCACGCCGGTCGCAAGTCGATGGTCGAAGGCGACATCTTCGCCCCCTCGGCCATCCCCCACAGCGCTCAACAGCGCACACCGGTGGCACTGGACCTGACGCAGATCGAGGGCATCATCCAGGCCTTCGCCGACGCGGCGCAGCGGGCCATCGACACCGGATTCGACTGCCTGGAGATCCATGCGGCGCATGGTTACCTGATCCACGAATTTCTCTCGCCACTGAGCAACACCCGCGAAGACCGCTACGGCGGCTGCGAGGAAAACCGCAACCGGCTGCTGCTGGAAATCGTCGCAGCGGTGCGGCAGGTCTGGCCACAGGACCGGCCGTTGATCGTTCGCCTGTCCGCCGAAGACAAGGCCGGGGCCGGCAGCAACCACATCGAGGTCACCGCCCGCCTCGCCGCGAGCCTCAAGGCGTTGGGCGTGGATTTGCTGGGTATCTCGGCGGGCGGCCTGGCGCCGACTTTCGATGGCGCCATCGTGCCGGGCTACCAGGTGCCGTATGCGGCGCAGATTCGCAACGAGGTGGGGATCCCGGTGGGCTGCAACGGCTCCATCACCTCCAGCGAACTGGTGGAATCCATTCTGTTTTCAGAGTCTGCCGACCTGGTCTACATCGGCCGCGAGTTGCTGCGCAATCCGTTCTGGCTGCTCGGCGTTGCGCGCAACGCCGGTGTCGAGCCTGCCCTGGCGATCCCCACCTACGCCCGCGCCACCGGTCCTTATGAACGTGGCCACTGAAACGGAGAACGTCCCCATGAACCCGGAACAACAACAGGCCGCCCGGCAGGAAATCCTGCAACGCCTCTATCAATACTGCTGGGCTTACGACACCAACGACATGACGCTGCTGGCCAGCGTCTTCACCGAGCTGGCCAGCAGCGGCGGCATCGTCGCCGACAGCGAGCTGGGCTGGGGCCCGTGGCACGGCAAGGCGGCGATCGTCGCGGCGCTCAGTGACATCCGCGAGTCCCAGCCGGACCGTCGCCGCCATGTGGTGGACACCTGCGTGTTCGACGCGCTTTCCACCACTCGTGCCAGCGCGCGGCTCTACGTGTCGATCTTCTCCTACGCCAACGGCAAGCCACCGCACCTGGTGACCACCGGCGAATACCGCCTGCGCGCCGTCAACGGCAGCGATGGCTGGCGCCTCGACGGCCTCGATGAAGTGCTGGACAGCGCTTTCTGAACACTCCCGATCCGCTCAAGAGAGTCCATGACATGACAACCACCCACGAATCCTTCGACTGGAGCCAGGCCCAGGCCGCCCTGGATGCGCTGCACCGCTACGGCTGGGGCTACGACGCCGGAGATATGCAACTGCTGGGTTCGGCCTTCGCCGAAGACGCGACCACCGGCGGTGTGGTCAGCAACTCAAGCAGCGGCTGGGGCCCCTGGACCGGCCGCGCGCAGATCGTCGCCGGGCTCGACACCATCTGGCACCAGCAGGTCGATCGGCGCCGCCATGTGATCACCACGCCGATGTTCCTCAGCCTTTCCAGCGAGCGCGCGGTGTTGAAGGCGCTGCTGTCCTGCTACTCCATCCTGCCGGGCGAACAACCGGTGCTGGCCACCACCGGCGAGTACCTCGTCCACCTTTCGCGCCACGACACGCTCTGGCAGATCGACCGCCTGGATGCCGTCCTCGACGGCGAGTTCTGAGCGGCACCACGTTCAACAAGGAATCGACATGACAACACTACTTGAGCCCTTTCGCCTGGGTGACCTCGAACTTCCCAACCGCCTGGTCATGGCGCCATTGACCCGGGCGCGGGCCACCGCAGACGGCGTGCCGACCGCGCTGATGGCCGAGTACTACGCCCAACGCGCGTCCGCCGGGCTGCTGGTGTCCGAAGCCACCAACGTCAGCCCGATGTCGTGCCCGTTCGAACGGGCGCCGGGGCTGTTCAGCGAGGCCCAGGTCAAGGGCTGGCAAGCAGTCACCAGCCGGGTACACGACGCCGGCGGACGGATTTACGCCCAGCTCTGGCATGGCGGGCGGATCGGCGCGATGGGCACGCTGAACTGGGCCGAGCCGCTGTCGCCCTCCGGGTTCAACGATGACGTCGATCACCTGCATGTCTGGGCGCTGTTGCAGAACGAAAACTACGTGCGGATCAGCGCCACGCCTTCACGGGCGATGACCCTGGAGCAAGTGCGGGCGACCATCGCCGAATACCGCGACGCTGCGCGCAACGCCCTTGCGGCCGGTTTCGATGGCGTGGAAATCCATGCGGCCAACGGCTACCTGCCGCACCAGTTCCTGTCGGCGCGGGTCAACCAGCGGACCGATGAATTCGGTGGTTCCATCGCCAACCGTGCGCGGTTTCTGCAGGAAATCGTCGAGGCGGTCGCCGAGGTGGTGCCTGCCGGCCGCATCGGCGTGCGGCTCTCCCCGTTCACGACGTACAACAACGCCCACGACGACTTCGCCGCCGACACCTACGCCTACGTCGGCCGGCTGTTGCAGGATCGGGGTGTGGGCTATTTGCATATCGCCGACGTCAACGGCTGGTATGGGGCGCCGGACCTGGAAAAGATCCTGGCGATCCTCGAAGGCAATTTCGATGGCCCGCTGATCGCCAACGGCGGCCTGGATATTCCGCAGGCCGCGGCGCTGGTCAGCCACCAACGGGTGCCACTGGTGGGCTTCGGCCGCTATTTCCTGGCAAACCCGGACCTGGTGGACCGCATCAGGACCAATGCCCCGCTCAATGAACTGGCCGAGCGCGGGCTGTATGCCGGCGGCGAACAGGGCTACACGGACTATCCGCGCCACACCTGAGCCAACCACATCGGGGCGCCTAAACGCCCCGATGTCCCTATGGCGCCAACCCCTCCACCAGCGTCTGGGTCAGCTTGCGGATCCGCCGGTCATGGGCCTCCAGGTCCGGCACGTCGTCCTGCACCAGGCGCATGAACAGCGTCGAGCTGTAGTCGTTGAGGAATTCGGCGACGAAATCGACATCGAACGACGCCTTCAACAATCCCCGCTCCTGTAGCTCGCGCAGCAACCCGGCGACTTCGTCGATCAGGCGTTTGTTGAGGTGGGTCGCGGCGTCCGGGCGCGGGGTCAGCAGGCCCAACGGCAGCAGCTCGCGCCAGATGGCGGCGGGCAAAGCCTGCAACTCGCGGCGGATGATCTGCGATTCGAGATGGCACATGGCGTCGACCGCATTGTCGAACGCCGGCATCTGCACCCGGGCATCGCTGAGCGCGCGCTGGTCGGCGTGCTCCATCAGGGCCAGCAGGATGTCCTGCTTGCTGCCGAAATAATTGAACACCGTCGGCGTCGACACCCCCGCCTGGACCGCGATCTGCTCCACGGTGGTCGCGGTGAAGCCGTGGGTCTCGAACAGCTCCAGCGCCGCCGCAACGATAGCCTCCCGCCGCAGTTCCTTTTGTCTCTGTCGTAATCCGCTCACGCTCTTCTCCGGGTGGCCTGGGCAAGGTGCCGATTCTAATAAATTTTCAACTTCGATCAAATATTTTATTTGACTATAAAATTATATGGAGATAAAAATTTCCCACCGCCACCCCACGGAGCTGTCCATGAACACCGATTTCGTCGAGGCAATGCGCAGTGCCTACCGCACCAGCGCTCCTTCCGTAACGCCGTTGATGGAGGGGTTCCCGCCGCCCGCCGAACAACGGGTGACATGGCACAACTTCATGACCCCGCCGCACAACCGCTGGGCGTTTCACAACCTGGGTCGGATCCGCCCGAGCATCAGCGTGCCGCGTGGCCAGACAGCCGCCGAGCCGCTGCCCAGCGCCGGTTATTCGATCGCCGATTTCAGCTTTGTCAGTGCCTCGGGCGATGACGTCAGCCTCGCCGATCACCTCGCGGCGACCCACACCGACGGCTGGCTGGTCATGAAAGACGGCCAGGTCGCCCAGGAGCTGTACGCCAACGGCCACGGCGAGAGCAAACGCCACATCATGTTCTCGGTGACCAAGTCGTTGATCGGCATGAAAGCCGAGGAGCTGGTGCAGAATGGCCAACTGGACGACCAACGCCTGGCCGCCAGCTACGTCGCGGAGTTCACCGGCAGCGCCTTCGGTGACGCCAGCGTGCGCCAGTTGATGGACATGGCGGTGTCCATCGATTACGACGAGGTCTACGACGACCCCGACTCCGGCAGCTCGCACTTCGGCTACGCCTGCGGGCTCACCCCGCCACCGCCCGGCATCCGCGCCTGCCAGTCGCTCTACGAATACCTGCCGGGGATGCGCAAGCGCGCCGAGCACGGCGGTTTCTTCCATTACGTGACCGCGACCACTGAAGCCCTCGGCTGGGTGATGGAACGCGCCACCGGCCGCAGTTGCGCCGAGCTGCTGGGCGATATCTGGCAAGGCCTGGGCTGCGAGCGGGACGGGTTTTTCCTTGCCGACCCGTGGGGCCGCAATATCACCGGCTGCGGTTTCAACGCGACCCTGCGCGACATGGCCCGCTACGGCAGCCTGCTGCTCGATCGCGGACATTGCCAGGGCCGCCAACTGATCAGCGCCGACGCCATCGGCGCGGTGCTGGGCGGCGGTGATCCTGCCATTTACGCCGCCAACGAGAGCTTCGCCCAGTGGAGCCCGGGGGCCAGCTACAAGAGCCAGTGGTACGTCTATCCCGGTGAAGCGCTGCTGGCCGTGGGCATCCACGGCCAGTACCTGTACCTGGATTTCGAACGCCGCGTGGTGATCGTCAAGCAGTCGTCCCTGCCGGTGGCCGAAAGCATCCTCGATATCGACACCGTCCGCCTGCTCCGTGCGCTTGCCCGCGCGCTCTGACCCGACCGACAGGAGAGCCCCATGAAGCATTTGCTGAAAACCATGACCACGGCCCTGCTGCTGGGCGGCGCCAGCCTGTTCGTGCAGGCCCAGGAGCAGGCCGAAACCGCGACCCAACACCTGGGCGGCGAACTGCGCATCTACAACTGGATCGAGTACCTGCCCAAGGACGTGCTGCAGGATTTCCAGAAACACACCGGCATCAAGGTCACCTACGACGTCTTCGACAGCCCGCAAACACTGGAAGCGCGTTTGCTGACCGGAACGGCAGGCTATGACCTCGCGTTCCCCGGCAGCAGCCAGGTGCCCAACCTGATTGCCGCCGGCGCCGTGCTGCCGCTGGACCGCAAGCAGTTACCGAACTGGCACCAGCTCGACCCCGCCACCCTGCAACAGCGCGAGCACCTGGACCCCGGCAACCGCTATTCAGTGCCGTACCTGCTAGGCAGCACGCTGATCGGCTACAACAAGGCCAAGGTCGAGGCGGTCCTCGGCAAAGACGTCGACATGCGCGACTACGACCTGCTGTTCAAGCCGGAGAACATCGCCCGCCTGAGCCAGTGCGGCGTGGCCATTCTCGACAGCCCCAACGAGGTGGTGCCGATCGCCCTGCACTACCTCGGCCTGGACCCGAACAGCACGCGCCAGGCCGATTACGACCAGGTCGAGGCGCTGCTCAAGTCGATCCGCCCCTACGTGCGCTACTTCAACTCGTCGAAATACCCCCAGGACCTGGCCAACGGCGATATCTGCGTGGCCCTCGGCTGGTCCGGCGGGATACTCGCGGCGCGCAACATGGCCCTCGGCGCCAACAACGGCAACGACATCCGCATGGCCTTGCCGCGCCAGGGCACGCTGATGTGGTCCGACGATATGGTGATCCCCAAGGGCGCGAAAAACCTCGCCCAGGCCCACGCCTTCATCGACTGGCTGCTGCAGCCGGACGTGATCGCCCGGGTCACCAACCAGATCGGCTACCCCAACCCGACACCGGCGAGCAAAGCGCTGATCGACCCGCAACTGCTCGGCGAACGCAACCTGTTCGTCCCGGACGAAGACCGCCACCTGCTGTTCCAGGCCGAGCCGCCGCAGCGGCAAGTGCTGCGCCTGCTGACACGGCTGTGGAACCGGATTCGGTCCGATGTCTGACGCGCCATCCACCCACCCGAAAAAGGAGCACCGCACCCGCCGACACTGATCCCGCGACCCGCTTCACCCGCCAATAACAACCCTTGCCCGGTGCCTGAGTGGCTCGTCTTCGAATCGAGCCAGCGACCTCGTCATGCCCGGAAAAAACGCGGGGGCCGTCAGGCCAGCCAATAACAAGACCGAAAACGCGACGCCTTTATCTGCCAGATCAATCACAACAATGGAGCAGAACGCATGAACAAATTGATGACCGGAGGGCTGGCCAGCGCCTTGCTCAGCCTCTCCTTCTGTGCCCAGGCCATCGACCTGACCCCGGAAACCCTGCTCGACATCAACGTCGGGCTGGCCAGCGACTACCGCGTCGGCGGCTTTTCCCTGAACCAGGACGACGGCCCCGTCCTGCTCACCTCCGCCACCCTGGTGCACAAGATCAGCGGCCTCTACGCCGGCGTCTTCACCGCCAACGTCGACATGGGCACCCAGAGCAACCGCGAGTGGGATTACTACGTCGGCATCGCTCGGCCGATCACCGAAAACACCCGCTTCTCGCTGTCCTATGTCCGCTACGAATACCCTGGCGATAGCTGGATCAACTTCGGCGAATGGATCGGCACCCTCGGTTACCGCAACGCCACGGTGGGCTTCAAGTACGCCAACGATCTGCGCAACCCGCCGGCCCGCGCTGCGGCCGCGGCCCAGGTCGACCAGTTGATCGGCTGGGGCGTGTTGCCCGCCAACGCCGCCATCACCGTGCGCGATGAGCACCGCCTGATCAGTTGGGCCGAATACGACTTCTACCTGCCGTGGCAGACCAAGCTCAACGTGCGCTTCGGCCACACCTCGACCCCGGACGACCAGGCCTGGCGCTCGGCCAGCGGCAAGTACCGCAGCGACTACAACGACTGGCAACTGGCGGTCAGCAAGCGCGCCTACGGCCTGGAATGGAAGGCCGCCTACATCGACACCGACCTCTCCGAGGCCGAGTGCACCAACAACTTCGGCAAGGGCGGCGACTGCTCCGCCACCGTGGTGTTCTCGGCCAGCAAGCGCTTCTGAGCCCGGCCTGAATGATGCGGGCCGCACGCCAGCGCCCCGCTCCCCTATGCAACGACTGATCCGAGGATAGTTATGCCCATGCCCTCCCTCACCCGCGCGCTGAGCCTCAGCGCCCTGAGCCTGGCTCTGCTGATTGCCGGCTGCGCCGGTGCCCCGCCCGGCGGCGAAGGCCTGCCGCCGTCCGACCGCAGCTTCGAAGCCTTCTGGGGCAAGCGCGTCACCGGCTACATCACCGCCGCCGACGGCACCCAACTGCGCTACTCGGTCTTGCTGCCCAAGGGCGAAGGCAAGTTCCCGGTGCTGGTTCGCTACAGCGGCTACGACTCCGGCAGCATCGGTGGCTCGGCCTACCTGCAAGACAACGAAACCTTCTCCGTGGCCATGGACAAGGACCTGGTGGAGCGCGGCTACGCCGTGATGGGCGTGCAAGCCCGCGGTACCGGCTGCTCCCATGGCACGTTCGATTTTCTCGGTCCGGAATACGGCACCGATGGCCGCAGCGCGGTCGAGTTCGCCGCGCAGCAGAACTGGTCCAACGGCAATGTCGGCATGTTCGGCTGGTCGTGGGCCGGCATGTCGCAGTTGATGACCGCCTCCGAACGCCCGCAGGGCCTCAAGGCCATCGCGCCGGGTATGATCCTCGGCGATGCCTACACCGACAGCTGGTTCCTCGGCGGCGTGCCGAACCAGGAGTTCACCACCACCTGGCACTGGTTCGTCGACCAGCGCTGGGAGGCGGTGAAGGCCAGCGCAAAAAGCGAAGGCGACGAGCGCTGCATCGCCCAGGTGACGGAAAACCAGGCCAAGGTGGTCGACACCTCATTGATGTACCAGATGCTCCGTCACCCGCAGCACGATGAATGGATGAAGCAACGCGCCCCGCGCGACCGCGCGAATCTCGTGCAAGTGCCGGTGCTGTCGATGCAGGCCTGGCAGGACGAGGCCGTGCTGGCCCGCGAAGGTTTCTACCAGGAACGCCTCGATCCGAAACAGCTGTGGATGGTGCAAACCAGCGGCGGCCACAACCTCTACGAGTCCGAGCGCTTCCGCAAAAAGCTGTACGCCTTCCTCGACCACTTCGTCAAAGGCGAGCAGAACCAGTTCGAAAGCACCCCGCACCTGGAAATCTGGCAGGAAACCGTGGCCGACGACCGCAGCGGCCGCCATCAGGCCAACGAAAGCGCGCGCCCCGGCTGGACCATCGAACGCAACCAGTATCCGCTGCCGGTCAAACCCGTGAGCTTCGCCCTCAGCGAGGGCGGCGAACTGGTCCAGGGCGGCAAGGGCAGCGGCAAACCGGACGCTTATATCTATCCGATCCCGGGCCCGGACGTGAACACCTACCTCAAGGACCATGCCTGGGGCTGGCAGCACCCGCTGTGGCGTGACGGCAGCCTGGCCTACACCAGCGCGCCGTTCGAACGCGACTTCCTCAGCTACGGCAGCGGCAGCGCGGATATCTGGCTGTCGACGTTCCTGGCCCCGGACACCGATGTGCAGGTGACCATCACCGAGGTGCGCCCGGACGACAAGGAAGTGTTCGTCCAGCGCGGCTGGTTGCGCATGTCCAACCGCAAGCTGGACGACAGCAAGTCCAGCGAACTGCGGCCACAACAGCTCAACGAGCCGGACGGCATCCAGCCGATGCTGCCGAACGTGCCGGCGCTGGGCCGGGTGGAAATTCCGCCGTTCTCCCACCCGTTCCGCGAAGGCTCGCGCCTGCGCATCTGGATTGACGCACCGTCGCGCACCGGTGGTTATGGCTTCGCCTACTACGCGCTGTCCAGCCGCAACACGGTGTTCCATGACGCGGCGCACCCTTCGCGACTGGTGCTCGGCGAGCTGACCGGGGTGAACGTGCCGCCGGACCTGCCCGAGTGCAACTCACTGCTCAAACAGCCTTGCCGTCACGACCCGCTGTCGTCCTGGCCGCCGTTCTGACGCCCGCGCCACCCGCGCCGGACGCGGGTGGCCCAGCCCTTATTGCCACGAGTTGAACCCATGAAAACACTCAACACGCTGCGCCTGCTGTGCCTGTTTCTCGCCGCCATTTGCCTGGTTCCCGCCCAGGCACTGGAACTCAAGGAGAAAATCCCCAAGCGCCTGGACAACGAACTGGTCATGCAGATCAGCGTCCAGCTCGGCCCGCGCGAAGACATGGGCAAAGGCCCGGACGGCACGCGCATCAACTACCCGATCATCGGCGGCAGCTTCACCGGCAAGGGCTTCAAAGGCAACGTCGTCGCGGGCGGTGCCGACATGTCGGTGACCCGCGACGACGGCGTCACCTTGATCAACGCGCTGTACCGCCTGAAGACCGATGACGGCCAGCTCATCATCATCGACAACCCCGGCATCTGGCGCCTAAACGAGTCCGGGCTGGCCAAGAAAGCCAAGGGTCTGGAACTGCGCGACATGCAGGAAAGCGATTTCTACTGCCGCACCACGCCGCGCTTCAAGACCCAGCCGGGGGCCAATGCCTGGCTCAACGACTACGTGTTCGTCGGCACCATCGACGGCATCAGCGAGCACGAGGTGCTGATCAGCGTCTATAAGGTTGGCGGCGTCTGATGCTGCCAGGGCGCAAGCACTCCGCTCCCTGGCTTGCGCCCGTTTTTTTTCCGTTGGGCAGCCGTACCGCGAGGCACACCATGCTGAGCCTGAGAAACATCGCAATCGAAAGACGCCTGTGGCTGATCCTGCTGGTGGCCATGCTGACCATCGTCGTGCTCATGACCCTGGTCCTGCTGCAGATCCGCTCTGGTTTGTACGGGGCCAAGCTCTACCAGATCCAGACCGCCGTGGAGAACACCGCCGGCATCCTCCAGCGCTTCCACAGCCTGCAACAGCAAGGGCTGCTGAGCGAGGAAGACGCGCAACAGCAGGCCCGGGAAATGATCCGCGGGCTGCGCTATGACGGCACCGAGTACTTCTTTATCCAGAGCCTCGGCCAGCGGATGCTCCTGCACCCGCTGAGCCCGGCCCTCGAAGGCCAGGATGTCAGTGGACTGAAAGACGCCAACGGCCTGGCGATCAACGGCGAAATGCTGAAGATCGCCCAGGGCGCCGGCAAGGGCATCGTCGAATACAGTTGGCCGAAACCCGGCGGCGCCGGCGCGGCAGACAAGATCTCCTATGTCGAGCTGTTCAAGCCGTGGGGCTGGATTCTCGGCAGCGGCGTGTACATCGACGATATCCAGGGCCGCTTCCACTATGAAGTGCTGCGTATCTGCACCCTCGGCCTGGCCTTGTCGGCGCTGCTGGTGCTGGTGACCGCGCTGATCTCCCGTGGCATCGCCCGGCCGTTGAAAAACACCGTGCAGGCCATGGCCGAAATCGCCCGGGGTAATGGCGACCTGACACGCCAACTGGCCACCGATGGCCGCGACGAACTGTCCGGGCTGGCGCGGGATTTCAACAGCTTTACCGCAACCCTGCGCGGCATCATCGGCGACATGCGCGTGGCCGCGACCGCGACCGACGAAGCGGCGCAAACCATCCACGACAACGCGACGTCGGCCCGGCAACAGAGCGCGCTGCAGGCGCAACAGGTGACGTTGATCGCCACTGCGCTGAATGAAGTGACCTACAGCATCCAGGATGTTGCCAACCACGCGCAGACTTCGGCGAAAGAAGCGTCTGCAGCCGAGTCCCAGGCGCTGGACGGGCTGAAGAATGTCGAACTGACCCTGCGTGAAATCGACGGGCTCTCGACGCTGATCAACAGCGGTGTCGAGACCATCAACGCGGTGGCGCAACAGAGCGAGCGGATCAGCTCGGTACTGGCCATCGTCCGGGCGATTGCCGAGCAGACCAACCTGCTCGCCCTCAATGCCGCCATCGAGGCGGCACGGGCTGGCGAACAGGGTCGCGGCTTCGCCGTGGTCGCCGATGAAGTGCGCCTCTTGGCGCAGCGCACCCAGGACGCCACCACGGAAATCCAGGGCATGATCGGTGAACTGAGCGTCAGCAGCGGCAACGCCGTGGCGATGATCAGCCAGACCCGCACCTTGTCCGGGCACACCGTCACCCAGGCCAGCCTGGCCGGCGAGCGCTTGCGCGCCATCGTCGAGTCATTGCGGGCCATTGCCCTGCAGGGCAGCAGCGTGGCCGAGGCGACATTGCAACAGTCGCTGGCCGTCGAAGACATCAACCGCAACCTGTCCAGCGCTGCCGAACAGGCCAAGCAAGCGGCCGAGTTCGCCCAGCGCACCCGCGACCTGAGCGATCACCTGCATGCGGGTTCCAGTGATCTGAAACTCACTTTGAACCGCTTCAGGATTGAGTACTGAGCGACCTTAAAACCGATTGTGCCCCTTCGCGAGCAAGCTCGCTCCTACACAGCCTGTGTGGGGGTGTAGGAGCGAGCTTGCTCGCGAAGGGCTGCGCCCCCCTATTCCAGACCGACACCGAGCCCCCCAATGAAACGATTTTCCGCCACCCTCTGCGCCCTGCTGCTGGCGCAGTTCACCGGCCATGCCCAGGCCGCGCCCAACCTAATCCTGGTCAACGGCCGGATCTTCACCGCCGACCACCACCTGCCCCAGGTCCAGGCCATGGCGGTCGAGGGCGACAAGGTCATCGCCACCGGCAGCAACCAGCAGATACGCGCCTTGGCCGATGCCAACACCCAGGTGCTCGACCTTGCCGGCAAACGGGTCATGCCCGGCCTGATCGACACCCACTCCCACGCCATTTTCGGCGGCCTCTCGCTGTCGGCGGCGAACCTGCAGGATGAGGTCATCGCCCTCCCCGAACTGGAACAGCGTCTGCGCCAATGGCGCGACAACGGCCAGGCCCGCCTGGGCGCGGACACCCTGCAGGTGCAAGGCATGAACTCGGGCTACTGGGCCCAGGCCGAAGCGCTGGGGCGAGTCTTCAACCAGGGCGAATGGGCCGCGACCCCGATCATCCTGATGGGCAGCGACCACCACACCGCCTGGGTCAACGCCCGGATGCTCGCCGTCGCCGGCATCGACAAGGCGTTGCTGACCAGCCTCGACGCAGCCGAGCGCGACACCATCGGCGTGCTGGCGAACGGTGAGCCCAGCGGTTTTCTGGTGGACGCCGGCTGGGACCGGGTTTCGGCCGTGCTGCCGCCACTCGACGACGCCACGCTGCTCAAGGGCGCCGAAGCCGCAGTCCGCTACAACAACAGCCTCGGCATCACCGGCTGGATGGACCCGGCGGCCAACGCCTCGCCCGGCCAGGCGGTGTTCGCCATCAAGCCCACGGAAACCACCGTCGGCGTGCTGCCGGGCTACAAGGCGCTGGGCCTCAATGGCCAGTTGAGCGCCCACGTCGCCGCCTTGCTGGTGGCCAATCCGAAAAGCCGTCCTGCCGACCTGGACGTGCTGGAAAAGGTTCGCCAGCAGTTCGAAGGCGTGCCCAACCTCAGCCTGCCGGGCATCAAGATCTTCGCTGACGGCGTGCTGGAATTTCCCGCGCAGAGCGCAGCGGTCATCTCGCCGTACAGCAACAGCCACAAACAGGGCGAACTGCTGTTCGATCCCGAGCACTTCGGCGAACTGGTCAGTGCCGCAGACAAACGCGGCTGGCTGGTGCATATCCACGCCGTTGGCGACCGTGCGGTGCGCGAATCGCTCAACGCCTTCGAACAGGCCCGCGCCGCCGGCGACAGCGGGATACCGCACTCGATCACCCACCTGCAACTGGTCAACCCGAAAGAGTTCACCCGCTTCAAACCGCTCAACGTGATTGCCTCGATGCAACTGCTCTGGGCCATTGGCGACGACTATGCCATCGACATGGTCAAACCTTACGTCAGCGCCTTCGCCTTCCGCTTCCAGTACCCGGCCCGCTCGCTGCTCAAGGCCGGCGCCACCATCGCAGGCGCCAGCGACTGGCCGGTATCGCCCGCCAACCCGTGGATGGCCATCGCCCAGGCGACCACCCGGCGCGGCAGCAAAGGCGTGCTCAACCCCGACCAAACCATCTCGCGCGAGGTGATGTTCTACGCCTACACCCTGAACGCCGCGAAAACCATCCGCCTGGAAGACCGGATCGGCTCGCTGGTCAAAGGCAAGCAGGCGGATTTCGTGGTGCTGGACCGGGATGTGTTCACCGTCGGCGAACAGGCACTGGCCGAGACGCAGGTGGTGCAGACCTGGTTTGCTGGGAAGGAGGTGTATCGGCAGCCGTAATTCGCAATTGCGCAAAGCCAGGTGCTGAGAAGGAGACAAGCCGAACGACCGACACTAGTCTGGTGCTATTCACCAGCGCAGGAGTCGAGAACGATGTTTAAAGGGATTGGGCTGGCGATCATGGCGCTGCTCTGGACACTGACGATGCCGGCAGGCGCGGCCGAGGAGAAATCGCTGGCGCAGACGGAACCGGCAGCACTGAAGATCGCCAACCGCACCATCATCACCTTCCAGGCCGATCTGCTCGGCGAGACCCCGGAAATACGCGCCCAGCGCGCCGAAAGCGTGATTCGCCAGGTCATGGAAAGCCAGGAAGACCCGCGCGTCCATCTCGACAACATCAAGGACCAGTATCTGGTGCTGATGGGCCAGCGCCGGGCCTTTATCGTCACCCCCGACGACCTTGTCGATAGCGACGGCTCGGTGGCGGACCTGGCCGACGGCGCCGCCGCGAGGCTGCGCCAGGTGCTCGCGGAAAACCACGAAGCGCGCAACCTGCAATTCATGCTCAAGGCCGGCGGCTACGCGAGCGCCGCGACCCTGTTGTTCCTTGGCCTGCTGCGCCTGTTTGGCTGGGGCCGTGCGCGGCTGCTGGGCTGGCTGCCCATCAGCGTGCGTAAACACACCGGCGTGTTACGCATCGGCCAGACCCAGTTGCTCGACACCAGCAACCTGCTGATGGCCTCGCGCCGCCTGGTCGATCTGGTGTACTGGCTGCTGGCGCTGCTGGTCGGGTACGAGTGGCTGAGCTTCGTGCTGCAACGCTTCCCCTACACCCGGCCTTGGGGCGAAAGCCTCAACCAGTACCTGCTGAACCTGGCGGGGTATCTGCTGGAGGCTATCGCCAGCGCCATTCCCGGGCTGGTGATCGCGCTGCTGATTTTCTTCATCGCCCGCGGCATCAGCGCCTTCAGCAAACGCCTGCTGGCGCGCCTGGCACGGCCCGGCAACATCAACTGGCTCAACGACGAACCCCTGCCGCCGACCACCCGCCTCACCTCGCTGGCGATCTGGCTGTTCGCCCTAGCCATGGCCTATCCCTATCTGCCCGGCTCCGGCACCGAGGCGTTCAAGGGCCTGTCGGTACTGATCGGTCTGATGATTTCCCTCGGCGCCACCAGCGTGGTCGGCCAGGCCGCAGCCGGGCTGATCCTGACCTACACCCGCACCCTGCGCCCCGGCGAATTCGTGCGCATCGGCGAGCATGAGGGCACGGTCACCGAGCTGGGCATGTTCACCACCAGCATCCGCACCGGGCTCGGTGAAGTACTGACCATCCCCAACTCGATGATCACCGGCGCGGTGACCAAGAACTACTCGCGGGTGGTCCAGGGCGCAGGTTATGTGGTCGACGCCACCGTCACCATCGGCTATGACACGCCCTGGCGGCAGGTCGAGGCGATCCTGCTGGAAGCGGCGCGGCGCACGCCCGGTGTGCTGGATAGTCCGCGTCCGCAGGTGTTCCAGATCTCCCTCTCGGATTTCTACCCGGAATACCGTCTGGTGGCCCAGGCCGTGCCCAGTGAGCCGCGACCGCGGGCGGAGTTGCTGAGCGTGCTGCACGCCAATATCCAGGATGTGTTCAACGAGTACGGCGTGCAGATGATGTCGCCTCACTACATGAGCGATCCGAACCACGAAAAACGGGTGCCAAAAGAGAACTGGTACGCGGCGCCGGCCCACGAACCCGAGCCGCCGCAACAGCAGCGATAGGGTTTTCTGTCGCTTCGCTGAACGAGCCGCGAACTGCCTTGACGCCCGGCACAACCGGGCCTTGACTGAGTTCATCGGAGGGCGTACTTTCCGCTCCGTTTTCTTCCCACACAGGAGTCCTGCCTTGGACAGTAGCCCCAGTCGATTGCGACAGGTCTGAACAGCGAGCACGTCCGGCAGCACTCCCCTGCCACTGTCTCGCTGATTACAGCGGACAGTGGCGATTCGCATCCCTGACGGGATGACGACTCCCCATTTTCCCTTGCAGTTTTCCTCCGCGGCGCGGCTGTTACGCGCGGCGTTGGGAACCCTGCGACCGCGCAATCCATAACCCCGAATAGCGTGCCAGTTTCGTCTGGCGCACCCGCCGGCTGCGGCCGGAAAAACGAGGTGAATCATGGATTGGAAAGTCTTTCTGCTGCGCGCCGCCGCAGCGCTCATCCTCGGTGCCCTGATCGGCGCCGAACGTCAACTGCGCCAGCGCCTCACCGGCCTGCGCACCAACGCACTGGTCAGCACCGGCGCCTGCCTGTTCGTGCTGATGACCCAGGCCGTCCCGGGCCTGGGCGGCGACGCGTCACGCATTGCCGCCTATGTGGTCTCCGGCATCGGCTTTCTCGGTGGCGGCGTGATCATGCGCGACGGTCTGAACGTCCGCGGCCTGAACACCGCCGCCACCCTCTGGTGCACCGCCGCCATCGGCGTGCTGTGCAGCATGGGCCTGCTACTTGAGGCGGTGATCGGCTGCCTGGTGGTGCTCTGCGCCAACATCCTGCTGCGCGACATCGCCCAGCGCCTGAACCAGCAGGACGTGGTCCCCGCCAGTGAAGTCGAACAGCGCTACGGCGTGGAAATCGTCTGCCGCGCCGAGGACGAAATCCAGGTGCGCAGCCTGATGCTGCACAGCCTCGACGGCGTTGCTCTGCGCCTGCAATCGCTGCACAGCGAAGACCAGGCCAACCCGGCCAAGCTGGAAGTGCGCGCCGAGCTGCTCGGCAATCACGGCGCCACCAGCCAGCTGGAACGCCTGGTCAGCCGCATCAGCCTGGAAAAAGGCGTCAGCTCGGTGCGCTGGCAAGTGTTCGACCTGGCCGGCGAGTGAGCCGGCCACCCCCTCCACCCCAAACTCATCCACCCCAAACAGGAGCTTCCGGAGCCCAGTCATGAATCCAGACCCCAGTCCCGTGTCACCCAGACCCGGGCCGGACGGCGGCTGACGCGTTTTCTCGCGCCGCTGCCCGGCCTGACCGGCAGCGGCGGCAATTGCTGCGCTGCACAACACCATCCGGTGGTCGCGTTCTGGCGGCCGCTCAGGAGTGCATCATGCTGTTCAAACGTTTCGGCCGGCGCATGCTGGCGTTCTTCGACCACGGCCTGAGCCGGCATTTCCGCCGCCAGGCGATGCTGGAACTGCTGCGCAATGGCAGCGCCCGCGGCAACCTGCCGGTTGAATTCATTCGGCAATTGTCCACCGTCGCCGGCCTTGAGTCCGCCGCCCTCTACCAGCACTTCGGTACCGGGCCCGAAGGCCTCGACGCGACCCGCGCCGAAAGCGTACGCGACCGGGTCGGGGCCAACGTGGTCGACCAGGAAAAACCGGTCTCGCCGTTGCTGCACCTGTGGTGGTGCTACCGCAACCCGTTCAACCTACTGCTCAGCCTGCTGGCCCTGGTGTCCTGGATCACCGAAGACCTCACCGCCGCACTGGTGATCGGCAGCATGGTGCTGGTCTCCACGCTCCTGCGCTTTTTCCAGGAAGCCCGCTCCAACCGTGCTGCCGAGCGTCTCAAGGCGCTGGTCAGCAACACCGCCAGCGTGCTGCGCAGCGGCGACCCGGCTGTCGATCGGCGCGGTGCGGTGGAAGTGCCGTTTCGCGATCTGCTCCCCGGTGATCTGGTGCTGCTGTCGGCGGGCGACATGATCCCCGCCGACCTGCGCGTGCTGGAAGCCAAGGACCTGTTCATCAGCCAGGCGGCGATCACCGGCGAATCACTGCCGGTCGAGAAATTCGCCCATGCCCGGCGCGCCGTCGGCAGCCCGCTGGAATGCGACAACCTGTGTTTCATGGGCACCAACGTGGTCAGCGGCAGCGCCCGCGCCCTGGTGGTCGGCACCGGCCAGCACACCTACTTCGGCAACCTCGCCGAACGGGTGCTGAGCAGCGACCGCGAACCCACCGCCTTCCAGCAGGGGGTCAACAAGGTCAGTTGGTTGCTGATCCGCTTCATGCTGGTGATGACCCCGCTGGTGCTGCTGATCAACGGTTTCACCAAGGGCGACTGGCTGGAGGCGTCGCTGTTCGCGCTGTCCATCGCCGTTGGCCTGACCCCGGAAATGCTGCCGATGATCGTCACCTCGACCCTGGCCAAGGGCGCGGTGGCGCTTTCGCGCAAGAAAGTCATCGTCAAGCGCCTGGACGCCATCCAGAACTTCGGCGCCATGGACGTGCTGTGCACCGACAAGACCGGCACCCTGACCCAGGACCGCATCGTTCTGGAGCGCCATACCGATGTGCTCGGCGTGCCCTGCGAGGGGGTGCTGGACGATGCCTGGCTGAACAGCCATCACCAGACCGGGCTGAAAAACCTGCTGGACGTCGCCGTGCTGGAACATGCCGGCCCGCAGCGGCAAGAACGCCTGGGCAGCGCCTTCAGCAAAGTCGACGAGATCCCTTTCGACTTCCAGCGCCGGCGCATGTCGGTGGTGGTCGAGCAGGATGGCAATGGGCATCGCCTGGTGTGCAAGGGCGCGCTGGAGGAAATGCTGGCGGTGTGCACGCGGGTCCGCCTGGGCGACGAGGAACTGCCGCTGGACGCGCAACTGCTGGCGCGCATCCGTGAACACACTGCCCTGCTCAATGACGAAGGCCTGCGGGTGGTCGCGGTGGCGGTCAAGCAACTGCCGGGCGGACGTGAGCAATACCGGGTAGCCGACGAAAGCGATCTGCTGCTCACCGGCTACATCGCCTTCCTCGATCCGCCCAAGGAAACCACGGCCGCCGCGCTGCGGGTTCTGGCCGAACAGGGCGTGGCGGTAAAAGTGCTGACCGGTGACAACGAGCGCGTCAGCCAACGCGTCTGCCGTGAAGTCGGCCTGCCGGTCGTCGGCCTGTTGCTGGGCAGCGAGATCGATGCCCTCAACGATCGCCAGCTCAGCGACCGTGCCGCCGAAGGCAACCTGTTCGCCCGCCTCACCCCGGCGCACAAGGAACGCATCGTCCGCCTGCTGCGCCAGCGCGGTCATGTGGTCGGTTTCATGGGTGACGGCATCAACGACGCACCGGCGCTGCGTGCGGCGGACGTCGGCATTTCGGTGGATTCGGCGGTGGACATCGCCAAGGAGGCCGCAGACATCATCCTGCTGGAAAAAAGCCTGATGATCCTGGAAGAAGGCGTGGTCGAAGGCCGCAAGACCTTCGCCAACATGCTCAAGTACATCAAGATGACCGCCAGCTCCAACTTCGGCAACGTCTTTAGCGTGCTGGTGGCCAGCGCGTTCCTGCCGTTCCTGCCGATGCTGCCGCTGCACCTGCTGGTGCAAAACCTGCTTTACGACCTGTCGCAGACCGCGATCCCCTTCGACAACGTCGATGCCGAACAACTGACCCGGCCACAGCGCTGGCAGGCCGAGGATATCGGGCGGTTCATGCTGTTCTTCGGGCCGCTCAGCTCGATCTTCGACATCCTCACCTATGGGTTGATGTGGTTCGTGTTCGCCGCGAACACGCCGGAACACCAGACCCTGTTCCAGTCCGGCTGGTTCGTCGAAGGGCTGCTGTCGCAAACGCTGGTGGTGCACTTGATCCGCACCCGCAAGCTGCCGTTCATGCACAGCCGCGCGGGCTGGCCGTTGCTGGTGATGACGCTGGTGATTGTCGCGGTTGGCTTGCTGCTACCGATGTCGCCGCTGGCCAGCTACTTCAAGCTGCAGGCACTGCCGTGGACATACTTCCCGTTCCTGCTGGTGATTCTGCTGGGGTATGTCAGCGTGGTGCAGGCGATGAAAGGCTGGTTTACCCGGCGCTACGGCTGGCAATAACCCGTCTCCGGGGTCGCCTGTATTTCATCAACCGGCGCGGGACAGCTCCCGCGCCATCAACCATTGCTCATGGCGTCATACCCGCTAGGTACAGATGGGCGATCAGTTCCGGTAGCCCTGGGTTACCAGGCCGATCAATTCACGCAAACTCCCGGTGCCGAGCTTGCGGTACAGCCGCTTGATATAGGTCGCCGCGCTGGACGGCCGCACGCCCAGGCGCTGGGCGATGTCGTCGTTGTCGATGCCGGTCAGCAGCAAGCGCAGCAGTTCCAGGTCACGCGGGGTCAGTTCCGGGTACAGGGTCGACAGGCGTTCGGCCAACACCCGCGGCAGTTCGCCGACCTGCCGCCAGGCCAGGTAATGCATGCGCACGATCTGCATCAACAGCGGCGCCCAGGCTTCCAGGCAGTCGAGTTCCTGATTGCCGAAGCAGCCATGTTCCCGCCCCCGGTAGAAGTTCACCGACAGCCAGCGCTCATTGTCGCAGCGGGTCAGCAGCGCCAGGCGCTCGGCGATCTTCGGCTGCTCGTAGCAGACACGCCGGTATTCGGCGTGGCCGATGTCATCGATGTGCTGACGCTGCACCACGATCCGCTCGCCGCCGCTGCCGCTCATGGCCTGCTGGTTGCCGTCCTGGTTATAGAAGCGCTCGGCATAGTTGGAGGAAATCTTCGGCAGCGACACTTCCCGGGCCCGGTCAGCGAAGGTAAACACCTGTGGATTGCTGCGCGGCGCATAGGCGAACACCGTGCACTGGGCCAGTGGAATACCGTTGCCGATCAACTGCAACAGGTCGCCCGCCAACTGCCGGTGATAGTCGTGCCCCACGCGGGCGAGCAGCCTGGCGGCCAGGCCGATATTCAGGCTCTGCGGCGGCGGCACGGTACGCAACGGCCAGAACTGCATGGCATGTCCCTCTCGGGGGTTCGAAGAGCGCGAGTCTATCAGGCCGGCCGGGCAAGCTGGATAGCCTTCCTCGTCCAGCCCCCCTGCGAGCTACAGGTCGCGGCCGGCGATCACAGTCAGTTCGCTGAAGCGCTCGACATCGCCCAGGGCCTCGGCGGCCAGCAGGGCGAGCTTGACCAACAGCAACTCGCGCTTCCCGTCAGGCGCCTGATCCAGGCTGTCGGCCAGACGGTCATAGAGGGTTTCCAGCTCAAAGGTGGTCAGGTGTGCCATGACAGTGTCCTCAGTCGTTTCCCAATGCAGCGTGGAAGGCAGCGGTCAGGGCGTCAGCGCCCAGTGATTGCCAGCGGGCGCAGACATGCTGGTCCGGTCGGGCCAGATAAGCGCCACCGGCCTGCGCAGCGTATTTGTGCCGTAGATGACCGTCGTGGTCGGCCAGCGTCAGATCGGCACCCTCGACCGGGCGCGCACTGCCCACCGCAATCAGCCGCAGCGGAACGCCCTGCCCCTGCAACGCCGCAGCCCGGGCCTGGATCTCCAGCGGTATCGACCCATCATCGGTGAAATACAGCAAGTGGAACGCCGCCCCCAAGTGATCGAACAGATAATCGTCGTCGCCCAGACGCACGTTCAGCAGCGGCGCGCCGGCCCGTGGGCCGTGCTGGAACAGGTTGTCGTCAGCATTGGCGCAATTGAGCGGCGAATCGGCGTAGTCATGGGGCCGCGAGGTGCGCCAGTGAAACAGCGGCCGCACGAAGTCCTGGGACAGCGACAACGACAGCACCGCGTCGCGCAGCAAACGCTGGCCGGTGCTGGGCGGGGTCATGAAGCGCGTGCTCTTGCCCGCTTCCTCGATGATCTCCCGCGCCGCCGCCACCCGTTCGTGACTGTAGGACGGCAACAGCCGCGGCCCGGCCAGGTCCTTGATCTGTAACGCCAGCTTCCAGCAGAGGTCGTTGACATCCTGGAACCCGGTGTTGGCCCCGCGCACGCCGAAGATCGGCAGCAGGTGCGCGGCATCGCCAGTGAAAATCACCCGCTGGGCGAGATAGTCCGGCAAGGTCAGGGCGCGGGCGGAATACACCGAGCACCAGTCCAGCTCCCAGGTGCGATCTGTAACGCCCATCAAGGCAAGTTGAGCGTCGATGCGCTCACGCAAGGACGCCGGGGCCAACGCCTGCTCCGGGGTTTCATCGGCGGGCAGTTGATAGTCGATGCGCCAGATATCCCCTGGCTCGCGGTGCATCAGCACCGTGTTGCCCGGATTCCAGGGCGGATCGAAATAGGCCAGGCGCTCGGTGGGCAGGTCGAGCTTGATGCGGATATCGGCGATCACGAAACGGCCCTCATAGGCCGCGCCCTCCAGCTTCAGCCCGAGCAGGCTGCGCAACCCGGAGCGGGCGCCGTCGGCGGCGATCACCCAGGCGCTCTCCAGCGCATACATGCCGGCCGGGGTGTCCACCTCCAGGCGGGCATGGTCCGGCGCCTGGGTCAGGCCGACCACCTTGTTGCCCCAGCGCAGCTCGATCAGCGGATTGGCTTCGGCCGCCGCCACCAACGCGTGCTCCAGGCACGGCTGCTGCAGGTTGGTCATGGGCGGGAAGCGGTCGTCCGGGTCATGCGGCGCCTCCATGCGGAACACCAACTGATTGCGATAGAACGAGTTGCCGAAGCGCCAGCCGAGGCCGGCCTCGGTCACCCGCCCGGCGACGCCGACCTGTTGCAGGATCTCCATCGAGCGACGGGTAAACACAATGGCGCGGCTGCCCTCGCTGACCTGCTGCTCGGCCTCCAGCACCACCGAGGGAATACCGTAGCGGGCAAGCTCCAGCGCGGCGGTCAGGCCGATCGGCCCGGCGCCGACCACTACCACCGCCTCGCGCCGGATGGCGCCGGCCGCCACGTCGGCGGTGAAAGCGGGATAGACCTGATAATCGAAATACAGCGAGCGCCGCGGCTCGGTCGAGGGGCTGTGCATCGTCAATGCGTCTCCGGTGTTCTTGTGGTTATGGGACGGCATGCTAAGCGTGATCGAGGCGCGGGCATGTCCCCAAAAGGAGACAAGCTGGCGGCGTTTGTTGCGCACAGGCAACCCGGCCCGGCGCCCATGCCTGTTTCGCCCGACGGCGGCACGGCGTAGGCTCGGGACCTCGTTCATTCAGGAGGGATCCCATGACAGACAAACAACACCGTTACGACGTTAACGTCACCTGGACCGGCAACCAGGGCACGGGGACCTCCAGCTACCGCGGCTACAGCCGCGACCACCTGATCCAGAGCGCCGGCAAGACGCCGATCGATGGCTCGTCCGACCCGGCCTTTCGCGGCGACCCGGCACGCTGGAACCCCGAAGACTTGTTGGTCGCCTCCCTCTCCGCCTGCCACAAGCTCTGGTACCTGGGGCTCTGCGCCGAAGCCGGCGTGGTGGTGCTCAGCTACGAGGATGACGCACAAGGCGAGATGGTCGAAGAACACAGCGGCGCCGGGCAATTCACCTCGGTGGTGTTGCGGCCGAGGGTGGTGATTGCCGCTGGTTCAGACCTGGGAACTGCCCGCGAACTGCATCACCTGGCGCATCAGAAGTGCTTTATCGCCCGATCGGTTAATTTTCCGTTGACGCATGAGCCCGACATTTCAACTGCGTCGGCGGGTTGAGCCCGTTTACGCGGCTTCTTCCATTCCTGATCGGGCTGCACAGGCCCGACCAGAGGCTTGAGGACAAGCCCCGCCTCCGTGCCACCGCAGGTCTTCATTACCCTTGACGAGGTCAGGCTCAAACCGACCAGATGAACCTTCGAGATCGGCTGAGGCGCAATGAAGCTGTGCCGGTAGCCCTTGGCTCTCCGGGCAATTTCCCGTTGCAGCAGCCCGATTGCGACGCCTGGCGCCGAATCGATGGAGCCGCCAGCGTTCACGCTGATCCTGCGCATCAGGCGTAAAGCTGAGCGCAGGTAGCGAGTCGTCAGCCAGACCAAGGGCAGTGCGACAACCGCGGCCCCCTTGGCACAGGCCAGCGCCTGGGACGACTCCGAATCCCACAGCGCGACTATCAAAAGCGGCGCCTGGAAAAGGCCCATGATGAACAGCGTGCGGATTCGTCCCATGAGGATCCTGAGCTTGCCGACCCGACGCTCCTTCTGTTCATCACGCTCGCTGAACATCCAGCTTTTCAGCACGATGTCGTATTGATCGCTGACCTGACGCAACTGCCTGAGTGCGTCGACCATCAAGTCTGTCACCGTACGACGATGCTCGAAGAAGTCCCGCTTGACGTGAAAACACAGCACATACCTCGAAAGACGGATGCCCGGTAGAGTCGGAGCTCGCTCGATCGAAAGCATCAACCCCCTTCCCAATGGCAATGACCAGCCTTTCGCGCCGAGCGCCAGTTGTATCGGGACGGCGACAGCGATGGCAAACACGATCAGGTTTAGCGCCGGTAAGCTGATTGGAGCCAGATCCAAGGCTGGGATCAGCAGACCACTGGCCACGTGATAAAGGACACTGACCGGCAGGCAGACACCACCGACCAACAGCAGGCTGAACCCGATACGGTTCATCAGCAGGCGGTAGAGCCTGAGCAGGTTGCGCCCGAGTGGCACACGGAAATCCTTGCGCCGACGCGGGATGAACAGACACACCACCACCCAGCACCAGGTGAAAACACCTGCACAGTTGAGCAGGACCAGAACGTAGTGCCAGAGCGGGAGTGAAGCGAGGGTTTCGAACATGCCGTACCTTGGATTTTTCGGAGCAGGCACCTGAACACCGGCACCCTGAGTGCATATCGGCGTCCGTGCCGAAACCCTTAATGCAGCGCAGCTCTCCTCAACGACGGCGTGCCTGGATCGCCTGGATCAAACGCTGACAGCGCGGGTCCGGCGAACCTTCGCAGTAACCCAATGCCTCGTCGGCTAGCCCCGACCGCGCACTGAGGTAAGCCAGCGCATAGCGCAGGTCGGCATTGTCCCGGTCCTGCTCCAGCCCTTTCAAAAACGCCGCCCTCGCCTCTTCCGTGCGCCCCATCCGGCTCAGCAGCAAGCCCAGGTTGTACTGGGCTCGCGGGCCGTCGGCGCGTTGTAGCCAGGTGATTGCTTCGTCATTCTTGCCCTGCTGGCCGAGCACAAGACCTAGGGAATAAGCCAGCTCAGGCTGTTGCGGCTGCAGTTCCAGGCCAGTGCGTAGCAGTTGCTCGGTTTCGGCGACTTGTCCTTGCGCCATCAACAGCCGCGCAAGCCCAGTGCGCGCCGGGACGTAGCGCGAATCCTGCTTCAGCGCCTGACGGTAGTTATCGATCGCGTCGGCGGGACGGTTCAGGCGTTCCTGCAACACCGCGAGATTCAAGCGCGCAGCGGGCAAGTCGGTGTTTTCTCGAAGGCGCTCCAGGTGGTCGTTCAGTTGCGCTTCCAGGCGGTCGGCGACGGGTTGCGCAAGGCCGGTGGTGCGTTGGTCGGCCAGACCTCTCGCCGCCTGATCGCGTACTGCGAGGCTCGGATCCTGTAGCAATGGCAGCAGGTATTTCAGGCGCTGCGCCGGTGCTTGCCCTTCGAGGGCGCGGGCCGCTTGCAGGCGCACCTGCGGGCTGTCGTCGCCCAGTGCCGCGAGCAGGCTGTGCTGGAGGGCATCACCGTAACCCGCGCCCAATTCGACAGCGCTGGCCCGGACAATCGCCGGTTTGCCAGCGTCTTCGATCAGCTTCGCCAGTTGCGGGATGACACTGGGATCGTGACGGCGGGCGGCGGCGAAGGTTTCGCCGTAGTGCGGCGCGCGTTTCGGCTGGCCAAACCAGCCCTCGATGGCGTTGGCGGCCCATGCCGGGCGCTTGTCCTGGTGGCAGGCGGTGCAGGCGTCCGGGGCGCCGGTCGTGCCGTCGAGGTCGGGGCGCGGAATGCGCAAGGCATGGTCGCGACGCGCGTCCACGCCCATATAGGTGCGGGTCGGCATGTGGCAACTGACGCACTGCGCACCCGGCGTTCCCGGTGAATGATGGTGGTGCTGCGGGTTGTCGTAGTCCTGCTTGACCAGGCTGGGGAAGCGCGGGTTGCCCGCCGGGTTGTGGCAGGCCTTGCACAGGTCGTTGCCCTCGGCGCGCAGCGTCGTGGAATGCGGCTCGTGGCAGTTGCTGCAGGTCACACCCTTGGTGAACATCTTGCTCTGGGTGAAGGAGCCATATTCGAAGACTTCGTCGAGGATCTGTCCGTCGGCATGGTAGAGCCCGTCGGACAACACCGCCGGACGCATGGCGTCGAGCAGCGGTTTGCCCGGCTGGCTGCCATTGCCCAGCGGCTGACGCCGGCTATGGCAGCGGGCGCACTGCTCGACCAGATAGCCTGGTTCGGTGCTATGGAGGTCCACCGCCAGGCCCATTTGCGCCGGGCTCATGGCGGGCGACGGTTTGTCCTGATGCTGTTC
Organism: Pseudomonas sp. Marseille-P9899; assembly: GCF_903166565.1. Classification (NCBI taxonomy): domain Bacteria; kingdom Pseudomonadati; phylum Pseudomonadota; class Gammaproteobacteria; order Pseudomonadales; family Pseudomonadaceae; genus Pseudomonas; species Pseudomonas sp. Marseille-P9899. The sequence goes on along the minus strand of NZ_CAESCG010000001.1, from coordinate 1,173,945 downwards.
GGCCCAGTCAAGATGGCGCTGGCCAGGACCATGGCAGCTCTGGCAACCCACCGCCATTTCGCTCCAGGTGGTCTGGAAGGTGTCGCTGACCGGGTCGTAGCCTTTGCGCAGGTTACCGGAATGGCAGTCGGCGCACATGGCGTTCCAGTTCTGGTAGCGGCCGGTCCAGTGCAGCGCGTCATCCGGGGTGAAACGCTGTCCGGGATGTAGCGAAAACCAGCGTTGCCCGCCTTTGTCCCGGGGCCGGCTGTCCCAGGCGACGGTGAGGCTTGGCAGGCGGCCGCCGGGGCGCTCGATCAGGTATTGCTGGAGCGGATCGAAGCCGAAGGTGTAGGCAATGGCGAAATCCGCGGGTTTGCCGTCTTCGCCCTCGGCATTGACGAAGAAGCGCTCGCCGCGCTTGAAAAAGCGCATGCGGATGCCGTCGGCGTCGCTGAAGGTGGTGTCGTTGAAGTCGCCGAGCACGTTGGCGCTGTTGGCCTCGCGCAGCGACCAACTGTGATGGGAGTTGGCCCAGGCGCTGGCCTCGGGTTGATGACAGGCGGTGCAGCGTGCCTGGGCGACGTAGCCGTCGGAGAGGTGTTCACCCGGCGGGCGCGGGTCGGCCGCGCCGAAGGGGGACGCGAGGATCAATAGCAGGGTCAGGCAGTGCAGGTGTGCACGCAAAGGCATTGTTGTTCTCTGTCTTGGGGAGCGCTTTGCTGAGATCGCTGCGGTTCGGGGCCCCGAACCGCAGCGAGGGATCAGTAGCCGCTAACGTGGTCCGGCAGGATCACATGGTTCTCCTGCGCATACTGGTCCCAGACCTTTTTCAGTTCCGCCACTTTCCCTGGTTCCTTGGCACTCAGGTCATGCCGCTCGGCCATGTCCGACTGCAGGTTGAACAACTGCCAGTCGCCCGTGCCCCACGGTTTGGGCATGTGTACCAGTTTCCAGTCGCCCTTGCGCACGAAGCGCTTGCCGAACAGTTCGCCGCCCTGGGTACGCTCGGCGCCTTTCTCGCCCTTGAGCAGCGGGATGATCGAGGTGCCGGTCATGGGCACCACCTCGCGCCCCTTGTACTGCTGCCCCGGATGCTTCACCCCCGCCAGCTCCAGCAGGGTCGGCGCAAAGTCCTTGACGCTGACCAGTTGATCGAGCTTTTTCCCCTGCGGATCGGCCCCCGGAATGCGGATGATCCCGGCCGTACGCGTGCCACCCTCGGTCGGAAAGCCCTTGAACAGGCTCAGGGTCGGCGCGGACACCCGCGACCAGTTCGGGCCAAGGAAGGTGTAGGAACCCGGCTTGCCCATGTGGGCGTAGCTGAAGTCGTTGGTCTCGTCGATCACCTTGCGGATTTCCGGGAACTGGTCCGCCGGCCAGGTCTCGTCGAGGTCGTGGCCTTCGGCACCGTTGTCGGAGATGAAGATCACCACGGTGTTGTCGTACAGACCGTTCTGACGCAGGTAGTCGAACACCCGGCCCGTGTTGGCGTCCATCTGGTCGACCATCGCCGCGTAGATCTCCATCGCCCGCGCCTCGCGCTGGCGTTCTTCGGGGCTGAGGCTGTCCCAGGCACGACCTTTTGGCGAGCGCGCGGCGGGTTCGGCGTCCTGCGGCACCAGGCCGAGGGCTTTCTGCTTGTTCAGCCGGGCTTCGAGCAGTGCGTCGTAGCCGGTGTCGTAGCGACCGTGGTATTTGGCGATGGCCGCGTCGGGCGCCTGCAGCGGCCAGTGCGGCGCGGTGAAGGCCAGCATGCCGAAGAACGGCCGGCCGCTGTCTTTGTCTGCGGCAATGTAGCGGATCATCCTGTCGGCGTAGTACTGGCTGGAATAGCTGAAATCAGCGGGCAGTGCGTCCAGGCGCTTGCCGTCCTGGGCGTAAGGCGCCTTCGCGTCCGGGGTCGGCGCATAGGCCGGCTTCATGTCGGGATAGTGGCTGGCGCCGCCGCTGAGCAGGCTGAAGGAATGCTCGAAACCGCGCTGGTCCGGGCCGGTCTGTTCAGTCTTGCCCAGGTGCCATTTGCCGGTCAGGTAGGTGTCGTAGCCCGCGTCGCGCAGCAGCGAGGCGATGGTCACCGCGCGGTCGTTGAGGTAACCCTCGTAGCCTTTCTTGCCTTCCTGATTGGGCGCGGTCTCTTCGGCCATGTTGCCCAGCCCGACCTGGTGCGGGTCGGCGCCGGTCAGCAACGCGGCACGGGTCGGCGAACAGGCTGGCATAGCCTGGAAATTGGTCAGTTGCACGCCCGAGGCGGCCAGGGAATCGAGGTTCGGCGTCTCGATCTCGCTACCGAAACTGCCGAGGTCGGCGTAGCCCATGTCATCGGCGACCACCAGCAGGATGTTGGGGCGCGCAGGATCGCTGGACGCTGCCTGGACCGAGACGACGGCCAGCGAAGCGGTCATGCCGACGGCTGCGGCAAGCGCCGTGCGGAAAAAGGGAACACGCATCAGGAATGTCCTTTTTTATAATTGGTTTTAGGAAGTGGGAAGCCACTCGGGCCGGAAAAGTCATTAAAAGGCGAAGGAAATTACCAACTGGCTGTAGAGATTGAGGTCATCGCTGCCCAGTTGCGACCCGCCCTCCTCGGCGCTCTTCTTCGGTTTGTACAGACCGATCAGCGGGCTGACGGTGAAATTGCCAATGGTCCAGTCGACATAGAGGTCGAGTTCCTTGGCATCCAGGTCGCCTTGTGTGCGGTCGAGGGTGTTGAAATCGAAATACAGCACGCCCATCGCCACGTCCGGGTGCGGCGTCAGGCCGAGGCTGAGCATGTGGATGCCGGCATTGCGCTGGAACGGCCCGGAGTAGTTGGCCGCCACTTCGCCCTGGAACCAGGTGCCGTAGCCGCGACTGAAACCGCTGAACAACGGGTCGTAATCTTCCGAATAGCGGCTGTAGCGATAGCCGACCCGCGGCTGCCAGGGCATGGCCGAGAAGGTCCAGCCGGCTTCCGCATACCAGGCGTGTTCGTCGCCCAGGCGTTTGTCTTCGTGGGCGTACTCGAAGGACAGGAACAGGTCCTTGACCCCGGCATTGCCCTGGGCTCGCAGGCTGGTGATTTGCAGACCGTCGCGCTGGCCGCTGAAGGCATTCGCCAGCTTGTCCTCGACATCCAGGCCCTTGACGTAGGTCAGGCCCACCGTGCCTTCAGGCGCGACATGCTCGAGCACGGCAACGCCCAGTTCAGGCTTGGCCTTGATTTCGTTGTCCGATTTCAGCCAGATCAGGTCGCCGCGCCAGCCCTGCTGCCCGCCGAGGCGCAGCCAGGCGGTCTTGTCGAACGCGTTGCGCGCGGTGAGGTAATAGGCGCCGCCGCGATTGGCGCTGCCACCAGCGAGGTTGTTGCCGACACTCAAACCGTCGCCATTGATGATGAAGCCGTCACCGACCTTCACTTTCTGGCTGCCGACGGAAATATCCACGCCGTCCTTGCCCAAGGCCGGGAACAGATCCCCCGAGCGCCAGCCGGCGTAGGCACGGTCGACGTCGGTGCGGCGCTCGGAGCCATCGGTGTAGCCCGCAGCATCGCCCTCGCCCCAGGTGCCGTTGCTGACCAGATTGAACTCGCCGTACAGCGACGAATTGCCTGCCTCCGGGAAACGCGTGGTACCGCTCAGGCCATAACGCAGGAAGGCTTCCTGCCAGGCCACCGAACCCGGATTGATCGGTCCGCCCTGGTTGTAGCTTTCGTCGCTGTGGAAGAAGCCCAGGGCACCCTGGACATTCAACTTCAGTGTGGAATCCGCAGTGGAGTACAGCTCGTAGGCCGACGCGCCGGAAGAAATGGCGCTGAGGGCCGCGGCCAGTAATGAGCCATGGCGAAACCTGTTCACATCAATCCCCTTTATTTTTATCGTAAGGATTACCGCAAGGTGCGATCCGTCTGAATCTTGATCGCTGGGGGATTAACTCATCTGGGTGGACAGGATTCTTGCATCTGCCTGCCCGGGGATTTGCAGGTCTCTGCCAGGCCCCTGCGACACTCCGCCACACCCTCACCCATCTGTCAGCCAGCCGGCAAAACCCATTAGAATCTCGCGCCCTTTTTCGCCTGGTCACTTCGAGCAGCGACAATCCCAACAACGAGCAGCCCCGGTCCGCAAGGGTCCGGCTGACGTGCGCGCGCGTACCAAGGGTCTGACCGCTAATCGAAACTCTTGAGGTACGTATGTCTCCGCGTTTGCTGGCCATGGCGCTGGCACCCCTGCTCGGGCTGTTTATCATGGCCCTGGGTAATGGCTTTCTGTCTTCCCTGACCACCCTGCGCCTGGATGAAGCCGGCGAGTCGGCCACCATGATCGGTGTGGTCTCCTCTGCCTATTTCATCGGCCTGACCCTCGGCGCCGTGTTCAATGACCGGCTGATCCTGCGCATCGGCCATATCCGCGCCTACAGCAGCTTCGCCTCGCTGATCGCCGTGACCATTCTGGCCCAGGGCCTGTTCGTCGACACCTGGGGCTGGATGGTGCTGCGGATGATCAACGGCTGGGCCACGGTCGGCGTGTTCCTGGTGATCGAAAGCTGGCTGTTGATGGCCGGCGACACCAAGGTCCGCGGGCGTCTGCTGGCGCTGTACATGATCGCGTTCTATGGCGCGGGCGTGGTCAGCCAGGCGGCGCTGGGTGAAATTGCCGGCTGGGGTGACCAGGCGCCGTTCATGATGGCCGGCATGCTGGCGGCGCTGTCGGTGCTGCCGATCGTGATCCTGCCGCGGGTGTCGCCGCTGCTGGAGCACGTCGAACCGCTCAAGCCGCGCCAACTGCTCAGCGTGACCCCGACCGGCCTGGTCGGCTGCTTCGGTTCCGGCCTCGCCATCGCCGCGGTCTACACCTTGCTGCCGCTGTACCTGCAACGCATCGGCCTGGCGGTCGGTGAAGTCGGCACCATGATGGCCTGGGTGATTCTCGGCGCCATGCTGCTGCAGTACCCGGTGGGACGCTGGTCGGACCGCAAGGACCGCCAGGATGTGCTGATCGTGCTCGGCATGCTCTGCACCGTGCTGTCGGTGGTCATCCTGCTGCTGCCGTCCGATTCGGTGCTGCTGCCGGTGATGCTGTTCCTGCTCGGGGGTGGCGTGTTCGCCGTCTACCCGGTGTCGGTCAGCCACGCCGCCGACCGTGCGCCGGTCGAAGCGCTGGTGCCGATGATCCAGGGCATGCTGCTGATCAACTCGCTGGGGTCGGCGATCAGTCCGGTGGCGATTTCGCCGGTGATGAACCGCTACGGCGAGGTCGGTCTGTTCTGGGCCATGGCGGTGATCAACCTGGCGCTGGTGAGCTTCTTCCTGTGGCGCCGCGGCAAGCGCCCGGTGCCGGCCAACCCCGCGCCGTTCGTGCCGTCCGCGACCTTCTCGCCGACCGGCGCCGAACTGCGGGTGACCGACGATTTGCGCCACGCCGCCCAGGAACATCCGCCGGTACCGGAAATGGGCGAATACGCCGGCTCGCCGCCGGTGCCCCGCGCCGGCGTCGAGTAAGCGTCTACACTGCGGTTCCCCGAAGCTCATTCAAAGGTGAACCGCAGTGAAAACACTGATCCCCGCCCTCGCCCTGCTGGCCTTCGCAGGCGCCGCACATGCGGCGCCGCTGTCCATAACCTCCACCTCCTTCACCGATGGCGGCCGGATTGCCCTGGCCCAGGTCGGTCCTGATACCGCCTGCGGCAAGGGCCAGGAGCGCTCGCCGCAGTTGAGCTGGTCGAACCTGCCCGAAGGCACCCGCTCGGTGGCCCTGGTGATGTTCGACCCGGATGGCGCCAAGGGCCTCGGCGTCGTCCACTGGGTGGCCTACAACATCGATGCCAAACGTGGCGAACTGGCCGAAGGCGTCAGCGAGGGCATCACCGTCGGCAAGAACGTCAAGGGCGCCACTGTTTATCGCGGCCCCTGCCCGCCCGCCGGCGACAATCCTCATCATTACGCCCTGACCCTGATCGCCACCGACCTGGCACCCGGCACCCTGCCCGACGGTCTGGACCGGGACGGTTTGCTCAAGGCATTGCAAGGGCACGCACTGGGGGCGCAGAGCCTGGTCGGCGTGTACGGGCACTGAGGCTCACCAAACAAAATGTTGCAAGAGCCATCGCCATATAGAAGTCTATACAGCGAAAACACCCAAGAGCCCTTGAACAGAGAGCCACCGATGAACACCGCCGTGTACCCCAAGGAAGCCACTGGCGCGAATTACGCGCTGGAATTGATGCAGTACGCCCAGGCCCGCACCTGGGAAGCCGTGGAGGCTATCGCCGCAGTCATTCGCCCCGGCATGAGCGAATCCGAAGCCACCGCCCGCGGCAAGGAGATCCTTGCCGGGCTGGGCATGGAACGCATCTGGCACCCGCTGCTGGTGCGTTTCGGCGCCAACACCCTGAAAGCCTTCAACCAGCGCTCGGACGGCGACCCGGTGCTGGGCGACAACGACATTTTCTTCATCGATATGGGCATCGTCTGGAAAGGCCATGAAGGCGATGCCGGCGCCACCTTCGCCGTGGGCGACGATCCGGAAATGATCGCCTGCGCCGCCGCAGCCAAGACCCTGTATCAGCGGGTCGAAGCACACTGGCGCGGCGAGAACTGCAGCGGCGTCGAGCTCTACGACTTCGCCCGCCAGGAAGCCGAAGCCATGGGCTGGACGCTCAACCTCGATATCAAGGGCCATCGCGTCAGCGACTTCCCCCACGCTATCTACCGCGCCGGCGACCTTGGCGATCTGGCCGAGCGGCCGAACCGCGGGCTGTGGATCCTGGAAATCCAGATCGCCCACCCGAGCAAGCCGTACGGGGCGTTTTACGAAGACCTTCTGAGCTGAACCGACCCCGGCTACACTCTCCCTCTTTACGGCCAGGCCGATGCTCACAATCGAGGGCGAGACGATGAAAGTCAGCGCACGCAACGTATTCAAGGGTAAGGTCAGCGAGGTACGCCCCGGCGCCGTCAACAGCGAGGTCATCCTCGAACTGGGCGGCGGCGAGACGCTGGTGGCGGTGGTCACCGTGGAAAGCGTCAAGAGCCTGAATCTGGTGCCCGGTGCCGAAGCCATCGCACTGGTCAAGGCGCCCTGGGTGATGTTGATGACCGATGCCGACGGCATTCGCCTGTCGGCGCGCAACTGCCTGGAAGGCAAGGTCATCAGCGTCACCGATGGCGCGGTCAATGCCGAAGTGGTGCTGGAGTTGACCGGCGGCACCCGGGTCTATTCCATCGTCACCCGCGACGCCGTGCAGGAGCTGGGCCTGGCCAAGGGCGTCAGCGCCACCGCGGTGATCAAGGCTTCCCATGTGATTCTCGGCGTCCCCGCCTGATCCACTGCCCCGGAGCACCTGCCGGTGCTCCACGCCATCCCGCCACGGGAGCCCGCCCATGCCTGACCACAACCCCGAGTCCCTGATCCTCTCCAGTTGGCAAACCAACGCCGAACCCTGGATCACTGCCGTGCGTGAAGCGCGGATCGAAAGCCGCCGGCTGGTCACCGACCACGCGATGTTGAGCGCCATCGATGCGCGGCGGCCACGACGTGTTCTTGATCTTGGCTGTGGCGAGGGCTGGCTGTGCCGTGCGTTGCGCGGCTGGGGCATTGCGACCTGGGGGGTGGACGCCACGGCGGGCCTGATCGAAGCCGCCCGGATCAGCGATCCCGAGGGTGATTACGAATGCCTCGACTACGCGGCGTTCAGCCAGCAAACGCCGCAACGCCAGGTCGATCTGATTGCCTGCAATTTCTCGCTGTTCGGCGCCGAGGAACTGCAGCGGTTGTTGGCGGCGCTGCCGGCGTGGCTGGAGCGTCCGGGCCATCTGCTGATCCAGACGTTGCACCCCCACGTGGCCTGTGGCGATGAGCCCTATGTCGACGGCTGGCGCGCGGGCTCCTGGGCGGGCTTTGACGCGGCGTTTCGCGATCCGGCGCCTTGGTATTTCCGCACGCTGGAAAGCTGGGTGACGCTGCTGCACGCCAGCGGATTGCGCCTCGACGCCATCATCGAACCGCCACACCCGCTTACCGGCAAGCCGGCCTCGCTACTACTCGCCGCGCGCGCTGCCTGAGGCTTTCCAGGCCACCATGAGCGGACCGTCCCGCCCGGCTACCGGGTCGACCAGCGGCAGCGCAACCCGGGCGATTCGTGCTTTCGAATCGGCATGGCTGGCGCTGCCGGGGCGCTGGATATCGTAGTCTTCCTGTCCGCGCGGATACGCCCCCACCACCAGGAAATCCCGGCTGCTTTCGACACAGCGGTGGCCGGTCCCGGCCGGCAGCACCAGGACATCGCCGACGGCGATGCTCAGGGTCTGCCCGGACTGCCCGCCCAAGGTCACCCGCGCCTCGCCACGAACCACGGCCAGCGCTTCATGGGCGGTGGAATGGTAGTGGTGATAGTCGAAAATGCCGGCACGCCACAGCGGCGTCCACTGGTTGCGGTTGAACAGCGCCTCGAACGCCGCCGCCATGTCGCTGCCGGGCTTGGACCGCAGCTGATAGCGAATGACCGGCAACGGGCTGTTGGGCGTGGCCCCGTCGTCGTGGAAGTGCAACTGCCGCATGGTCTCGGCAACGTGTTGTAGATCGACGAAAAGCGCGTCGTTCATCAGTCAGTCCTCTCGGGCCTTGCGCTTGCGCGGGCCCAGTTCGATCCAGGCCGGAGCGTGGTCGCTGGCCTTGGTTTCATTGCGCACCCAGGCATCGACGCCGCCGTTTTTCAGGTATGGGGCCAAGGCCGGGTTGAGCAGCTGGTGGTCGATGCGCAGGCCGGAGTTTTTTGGCCAGTGCTCGCGGAAATAGTCCCAGAAGGTGTACAGGCGCTGGTCCGGATACAGGTGGCGCAGCGCGTCGGTCCAGCCCTGGTCGAGCAGGCGTTGGTAGCAGGCGCGGCTTTCCGGTTGCAGCAGTGCATCCTTGAGCCAGGAGCGCGGGTTATAGATGTCGAAATCCGTGGGCACCACGTTGTAGTCGCCGGCCAGTACCACCGGGTGGTCGCTGTCCAGCAGCACCTGGGCGTGTTCGATCAGGCGTTCGAACCAGGCCAGTTTGTAGTCGAACTTGGGGCCAGGACGCGGATTGCCATTGGGCAGGTACAGGCACGCCACCACCACACCGTGGGCCGCGGCCTCCAGGTAGCGGCTCTGGCCGTCGTCTTCCATACCGGGTAGGCCGCGGCGGATTTCCAGCGGTTCGGCATCGCGAGCCAGGATCGCCACGCCATTCCAGGCCGCCTGACCGTGATAGAGGCTGCCGTAGCCGGCGTCGGCAAGTTGCTCGCTGGGAAAGTCCTGCGCTTTCAATTCCTGCAGGCAGGCGATGTCCGGCTGTTCGCGCTCCAGCCAGGCCAGCAGGTTGGGCAGGCGGGCGCGGATGCCGTTGATGTTGAAGGTGGCAATCTTCAGCGCTTTCATGGGTTGGTGCCCGCGATGTAGGTGGTTGCCGAGGTGAAGCACTGCACGGCCAATGGCTGGGCCCTCATTACCTCGCGCAGGCGTTCAATCAGTCGATTGCCGAAGCGTTGCGGGCCGCTTGAGGTTTCGGGGCCGCCTGGCGGCCCCGGATACAGCGGCGGGGTCAGTGATCCATTTCATCCTTCACGATCTTGCCGGTGTGCGGATCGACCTTGAATTCATACTTCATGCCGTCGGCCTTGGTGCCCTCGCCTTCCCAGTGGCCATCGTCGGCCTCGATCTTGGTGATCTGCGTGTAGCCGGCGGCCTTGAGGGTCGCGGAGGCCTGTTCCTGGGTGACTTTCCAGTCGGCACCCGGCTGGTCCGCCCAGGCCGGGGCCGCGAGCGCACCCACCAGGGCCAGGCCAGCGAACATCGAGGTGATAGGTTTCATTGCACTTCTCCTTGTTTTGCATGAAAGGTCCTGGTTGGGACTGGTCCCCGGCGCCGAGGGTTCAAACGAATTCGCCGCAAGCCGGCTCGCGGCTTACACTGTGCGGCCTGTTTTACTCAGTCATCGCAAGAGATCCCCATGGCCAATCAAGACATCACCTACATCCCCGACCCGGATGCGGACTCCATTTCCTCCGACGTGGCCGGTTTCGGCGGCATTCTGGTGTCCACCCAGATCCCGACCCGCGCCGACGGCAGCCTGGAACTGGGCGACATCACCACCCAGAGCGAATGCACCCTGCAGGCGCTGAAAGTGGCCCTGGAAAAAGCCGGCAGCGGCATGGACCGCGTACTGCACCTGACCATCTACCTGACCGACATGGCCGACCGCCCGGCGTTCAACGAGGTCTATCAGCGGTTCTTCAGCAAGCCATGGCCGGTACGCGCAGCGGTGGGCGTGTCCGAGCTGGCGGTGGAAGGCATGCGGGTGGAAGTCACGGCGATGGCGGCCAAGGGCTGATTGCCCGGGCAAATGGCCTCATCGCAGCGATGAGGCCGGACCCGCCAACGCGGTTGTCACTGCCCCGCAAAAGCCACCGGGCAGCATTCGGGTGCCGGTCAGGCATTTCGCCGCTACAATGCGCGCCTTGACCGTGTTGAAGCCTAGAAAAACATCATGTCCTTGCCCAAACATCACCTGGAATTGCTCAGCCCTGCCCGCGATGTCGCCATCGCCCGCGAGGCCATCCTGCATGGCGCCGATGCCGTGTACATCGGCGGCCCGAGCTTCGGCGCACGGCACAACGCCTGCAACGAGGTCAGCGAAATCGCCGAACTGGTGGAATTCGCCCGGCGCTACCATGCGCGGATCTTCACCACCATCAACACCATCCTCCACGACAACGAGTTGGAACCTGCACGCAAGCTGATCCATCAGCTCTACGATGCCGGTGTCGATGCGTTGATCGTCCAGGACCTCGGCGTGATGGAGCTGGATATTCCGCCCATCGAACTGCACGCCAGTACCCAGACCGACATCCGCACCCTCGGCCGCGCGAAGTTCCTCGACCAGGCGGGCTTCTCGCAACTGGTGCTGGCCCGCGAGCTGAACCTGCAGGAAATCCGCGCCATCGCCGACGAAACCGACGCGGCGATCGAGTTCTTCATCCACGGCGCGCTGTGCGTGGCCTTCTCCGGCCAGTGCAACATTTCCCACGCCCAGACCGGACGCAGCGCCAACCGCGGCGACTGTTCCCAGGCGTGTCGCCTGCCGTACACCCTCAAGGATGAAAAAGGCGGCGTGATCGCCTACGAAAAACACCTGTTGTCGATGAAAGACAACAACCAGAGCGCCAACCTGCGCGACCTGGTGGACGCTGGTGTGCGCTCGTTCAAGATCGAGGGCCGCTACAAGGACATGGGCTATGTGAAGAACATCACGGCCTGGTACCGCCAGCGCCTGGATGACATCCTCGAAGACCGCCCGGACCTCGCCCGCGCCTCCAGCGGCCGCACCGCGCATTTCTTCGTCCCGGACCCGGACAAGACCTTCCACCGCGGCAGCACCGACTATTTCGTCAGCGAGCGCAAGATCGACATCGGCGCCTTCGACTCGCCGACTTTCACCGGCCTGCTGGTGGGTACGGTGGACAAGGTCGGCAAGCGTGACATGCAGGTCGTCACCCATGACCCGCTGTCCAACGGCGACGGCCTCAATGTTCTGGTCAAGCGTGAAGTGGTGGGTTTCCGCGCCAACATCGCCGAGCTCAAGGGCGAGTTCGAGGAAGACGGCGAGAAGCGCTATCGCTACCGCGTCGAGCCGAATGAAATGCCGGAGGGCCTGTTCAAGCTGCGGCCGAACCACCCGCTGAGTCGCAACCTCGACCACAACTGGCAACAGGCCTTGCAGAAGACCTCGGCCGAGCGCCGTATCGGTCTGTCGTGGGTCGCGCGTCTGCGCGAAGACCGTCTGCAACTGACCGCCATCAGTGAAGAAGGCGTTGCTGCCAGTGCCAACCTGGACGGTCCGTTCGGCGAAGCCAACAAGCCGCAACAGGCACTGGACCAACTGCACGACCTGCTCGGCCAGTTGGGCACCACCCAGTACCACGCCGACTCCATCGAGCTGGACGCGCCACAGGCGTTCTTCATCCCCAACTCGCAGCTCAAGGCCCTGCGCCGCGAGGTCATCGAGTCGCTGACCAATGCCCGTGTCGCCGCCCACCCACGCGGTGGCCGCAAGGCCGAGACCGCGCCGCCGCCGGTGTATCCCGAGTCGCACCTGTCGTTCCTGGCTAACGTCTACAACCAGAAGGCCCGTGACTTCTACCACCGTCATGGGGTCGCGCTGATCGACGCGGCGTACGAGGCGCACGAGGAAACGGGTGAAGTGCCGGTAATGATCACCAAACACTGCCTGCGTTTCTCCTTCAACCTCTGCCCCAAACAGGCGAAGGGTGTGACCGGCGTGCGCACCAAGGTGGCGCCAATGCAACTGGTGCACGGTGATGAAGTGCTGACCCTGAAATTCGACTGCAAACCCTGCGAAATGCATGTGGTGGGCAAGATGAAGGGCCATATCCTCGACCTGCCGCAGCCCGGCAGCGCTATCGTCGGCCACATCAGCGCCGAAGACCTGCTCAAGACCATTCCCCGCGCGCCTCACTGAGGCCAGGGCTGGCATCGAAGTTGCCTGCCTTGAAGCATCGTTGACCCTTTCGGGACCGCGCCGCGGTCCCGAAAATCATCCCCAATCTCCTTCCCAGCCGACCACCGACCGGTTGCGCTTTGCGCAAACTGTAGGAATTATTGATATCATCTGTAAGCTTTTTCGTACGCGACTCAGGGTTCTCCTGAGACAGAGCTGCCGGCCCAATCTCTAAAAATATTCAACTTTGAGGATTTCGGGCCGATGAAAGAATTGAAAGGCCGATCTAGAGCTATCGTTGCGCAGGTCAAAAATATGGCGATTATTTTTCTGTCACGCCCGCACTTGAGGCGACATACAGCAAATAAACAAATTATTGACACAGCCATTTTGATATCACACCCTTACCCACTTGGAAGATTCGAACCTGCCCTTCTGTAGTCCAGATAGCCGTAGGCTGGAAGTACATATATGAGTCAAGCAGACGATATTGGAAACCTGTTCCACCGCTTTGGAGCGAGTGCCGACAGCTACAAAGAAATCAATACCGAATTCGAGTTCCTCGAACCGCTGCCGGTCGCTGCCGTCTCTGTCCCGACAGCGCCCACACCGGCCAAGCCGGTGGCGATGAGCCTGGTCGAAACCAGACGCATGCCCGTCGCACCGCCACTGCCGGAGCCTGTACTCACGGTACCCCCGGCAGACAGCAGCGGCGTTATCCCTCCCGGCACTTCCCTGCGTGAGCGCCTGGCCCTCGTTGCCCGCGACCGCCGCGCCGCCGCCGAGGAAAACAACCGCCACGCCCTTGACGATGCCCTGCGCGCCCAGCCGCCGCAGCGGCCCAAGGCCCATGTCATCGTTGTGATGTCCGCGAAAGGCGGCGCCGGTAAAACCACTGTTGCGGCGTCCCTGAGCAAGCTGCTCAAGCGCACCACCGGTCGCACCTTGGTGCTCGACCTGGACCCACAGAATTCCCTGCTCAGCCACTTCGGCCTGCCCCGCTCCACGCCCGGTATCAATCAGGCGCGCCTGCAGGACGCCGGTTGGGATGGCATCCGCACGCTGACTGAAAACGGCATCGAATGCCTGCCCTTCGGCCCGAGCAACGCCGCCGATGTGCGCGCCTTCGAAGCGCAACTGGCGGCCAATCCCGCCTGGTTGATGCAGCAACTGGCGACCCTCGAACTGGGCGCCGAAGACCTGCTGGTCATCGACACGGCAACCGGCGCCACGCCGTGGTTGCACCAGGTCCTTGGGGTTGCCAATCAGGTGATTGCCCTGACGCTGGCCGACGCCGCGTCCTATCTGGTACTGGACAAGCTGCAAGCCTGGCTCGCGCCGCTGCGCCCCGGCACCTGTGGTTTCCTTGTCAACCAGGTGGATGCCCAGAGCCCGCTGAGCCTGGACATGACCGAAGTGCTGCGCCAGCAGCTCGGTGATCGCTGGCTGGCCGCCCTGCCGCTAGACCACCAGCTCGACGAGGCCCTGGCCTACGAGTACGACCCCCTGCAACAACCGCTCGACAGTCCGGCCTGCCAGGTGCTGCGCGCGGTTGCCCATGATCTGGCTCAACGAATCGAGCAGTACCGCGAAGAAACCAGCGCCTCATGACCGCCCAACTCACCCCGACGCCGGTCTTGCCGACGTCCAGGAGGGCGCGGGCGATAGCCTGGTTTGCCCGCCTCGAACAGCTGCCGCACAGCCTCAAGCTCGGTCTGAAGATCGGCGCGGCCGTGCTGGGGTTGTTTCTGCTGGTGGCCGTGATCACCGCGCCACTCGACCTCGAACGGCAGTTCGCCTTCGCCGGCCTGTGCCTGGCGCTGCTGCTGATCCTGCGCAAAGTGCCCGGGCGCATGGCCGTGATGGCGATGATCACGCTGTCGCTGATTGCCACGTTGCGTTACGTCTATTGGCGGCTGGCCGACACCCTCGGGTTCGACAACTGGCTGGACATGTTCTTCGGCTACGGCCTGGTGGCCGCCGAGACCTACGCGCTGATCATCCTCGCCTTCGGCTACATGCAGACCGCCTGGCCGCTCAAACGCAAGCCGATGATCCTCACCACGCCGCCGGAAGAATGGCCGGTGGTGGACGTGTTCGTGCCGACGTACAACGAAGAACTGAGCATCGTCAAACTCACCGTGCTGGCCGCCCAGGCGATGGACTGGCCGCGGGACAAACTGCGCATCCATGTGCTCGACGACGGCCGCCGCGAGGAGTTTCGCGAGTTCTCCCGGCAGATCGGGGTCAACTACATCATTCGTGACAACAACCGTCACGCCAAGGCCGGCAACCTCAACGAGGCGCTGAAGGTCACCGACGGCGAGTTCATCGCGATCTTCGACGCCGACCACGTGCCGACCCGCTCTTTCCTGCAAGTGACCATGGGCTGGTTCCTCAAGGACCCGAAGCTGTCGCTGCTGCAGACGCCACACTTTTTCTTCTCCCCCGACCCGTTCGAGAAGAACCTCGACACCTTCCGTTCGGTACCCAACGAAGGCGAGTTGTTCTACGGCCTGGTGCAGGACGGCAACGACCTGTGGAATGCCACCTTCTTCTGCGGCTCCTGCGCGGTGATCCGCCGTACCCACCTGCTGGAAGTCGGCGGCGTGGCGGTGGAAACCGTGACCGAAGACGCCCACACC
Organism: Pseudomonas sp. Marseille-P9899; assembly: GCF_903166565.1. Classification (NCBI taxonomy): domain Bacteria; kingdom Pseudomonadati; phylum Pseudomonadota; class Gammaproteobacteria; order Pseudomonadales; family Pseudomonadaceae; genus Pseudomonas; species Pseudomonas sp. Marseille-P9899. Next base: position 1,158,857 of record NZ_CAESCG010000001.1, on the reverse strand, counting down.
GCCCTCAAGCTCAACCGCAAGGGCTACAACACCGCTTACCTCGCCATTCCCCAGGCGGCGGGCCTGGCCACCGAAAGCCTGTCGCGGCATATCAACCAGCGGATCCGCTGGGCGCGGGGCATGGCGCAGATTTTCCGCACCGATAACCCGTTCTTCGGCAAAGGCCTGAACTTCGGCCAGCGGGTCTGCTACGTCAACGCCATGCTGCACTTCTTCTACGGCCTGCCGCGTCTGGTGTTCCTCACGGCGCCGCTGGCCTACCTGATCTTCGGCGCCCAGATCTTCCACGCCTCGGCCATGATGATCACCGCCTACGTGCTGCCGCATATTTTCCACGCCAGCCTGACCAACTCGCGGATCCAGGGGCGTTTCCGCCACTCGTTCTGGAACGAGGTGTACGAGTCGGTACTGGCCTGGTACATCATGCGCCCGGTGCTGGTGGCGCTGATCAACCCGAAGATCGGTGGCTTCAACGTTACCGACAAGGGCGGGATCATCGAGAAGGACTACTTCGACTGGAAGCTGGCCCGGCCCTACATCGTGCTGCTGGCGCTGAACCTGATCGGTATCGTCTGCGGCGTCGTGCAGTTGTTCATCGGCGACCCCAACGCGGCGATCACCATCGTCATCAACCTTGGCTGGACGCTCTACAACGTCATCATGACCAGCGCCGCCGTGGCGGTGGCCAGTGAAAGCCGCCAGGTGCGCACCGAGCCCCGGGTTCATGCCGAACTGCCGGTGCGCCTGAGCCTGCCGGACGGCCGCGAGATCGACTGCCACACCCTCGACTTCTCGCAGAGCGGCGTGGGCGTGAAGCTGCCGCCGGACGTGAGCCTGCACAAAGACCTGGAACTCAATGTCACCCTGCACCGCCAGGGCCAGGCCTGCGTGCTGCCGGCCCGGGTGATGTTCGCCCGCGGCAACATGGCCGGCATGCGTTTTCGCGAGCTGACCCTGCGCCAGCAGAGCGACATGGTCCGCCTGACGTTCTCCCGCGCCGACACCTGGGCCTCGACCTGGGGCAGCGCCAACGTGGACACCCCGCTGGGTGCGTTGCGCGACGTCAGCAAGGTTGGCCTGCGCGGCATGGCCGACCTGGCCAAGGCCACCCTGGCCGCGCTGCGCCACCGCCGCTACTTCCGCAAGACCGACACCCCGAACCTCGAACCCGCACTGGAAACACAATGACTGTCACGGCTCTCACCGGCGAAAAAGTGAATCCGCTGCGCCGTCCGCGCACTCTGCTGGCCTGCGCGCTGCTGTTGGGCAGCCTTGGGCAGGCGGCCGTCGCCGAAGACACCGCGCAGGTGCCCGCCAGCCCGGAGCCGGCCGCCCTGCCCGCCAGCGATGCGCCGGGCTACCGCCTCAGCTTCAAGGAGCTGGGCAAGGATTACACCATGAGCCTGCGCGGCATCGAGTCGAGCGACACGATCAACTTCGACATGCGCGCCGACGAAGTGGTGACCGGTGCCCAACTGACGCTGCAGTACACCTATTCGCCGGCGCTGCTCAGCGACCTGTCGCAAATCAACATCATGGTCAACGACGAGGTCGCCGCCAGCCTGCCACTGCCCAAGGAAAACGCCGGCACGGTGCAGAAGCACACCATCGAAATCCCGCCGTACCTGATCACCGAATTCAACCGCCTCAGCGTGCAGTTGATCGGCCACTACACCATGCAGTGCGAAGACCCGCTGCATTCGAGCCTGTGGGCCAAGGTCAGCAGCGACAGCCAGTTGAGCATTCAGGTGTCGCAGGTCGAGTTGCCCAACGACCTCGCCGGCCTGCCCTTGCCGCTGTTCGACCGTCGCGACCGCCGCGCCCTGGCCATGCCGTTCGTGTTCGCCGCGGCACCGGACAACACCACCCTCGAAGCTGCGGGTGCGGTGTCGTCATGGATGGGGGCGCTGGCCAGTTACCGCGGTGCGCGCTTCTCCAGTCAGGTTCAGAGCCTGCCGGCCAAGGGTAACGGCATCGTGCTGGTCAACAGCACCGAGGCCAGCCACCTCGACGGCCTCGACCTCCCGGCCGTGCAAGGCCCGACCCTGTCTCTGGTGAGCAACCCCAACGACCTGTACGGCAAATTGCTGGTGATCGCCGGTCGCGACAGCGACGAGATCAAGCGCGCCGCCACTGCGTTGGTGGTGGGCAGCCGCAGCCTGTCCGGGCAAAGCGTGCAGATCGACGCCGTCGATATCCTGGTGCCACGCCAGCCTTACGACGCACCGAACTGGTTGCCAACCGATCGCCCGGTGCGCCTTGGCGAACTGCTGGAACCGCGCCAGCTCAACGTTTCCGGCTACGCCCCGGCGATGATCACCGTGCCGATGCGCCTGCCGCCGGACCTGTTCAACTGGCGTGAAGACGGCGCCCGACTGAACCTCAAGTACCGCTACACGCCACAGCAGGCCTCGACCAACTCGTCGCTGATGGTGGCGTTCAACGACCAGTTCATCCGCTCTATGAACCTGCCGTCGATCCAGAGCATGGGCGCCGGCGAGAAGCTGCTGGCGGCGCTGAAGACCGACGACAGCCTGGTCCGCGAAGCCAGCGTGTTGCTGCCGCTGGACTCGGTGGCGCTGCAATCGCGCCTGCAGTTCCGCTTCATGTACGACTACATCAAGCAGGGCGAATGCAACGACATCATCATCGACAACATGCGCGGTGCGATCGACCCGGAATCCACGGTCGACCTGAGCGACTATGACCACTTCATGGCCATGCCCAACCTCGGCGTGTTCAAGGACAGTGGCTTCCCCTTCACCCGCCTGGCCGACCTGTCGCAGACCGCGGTGATCCTCCCGGACAACGCCGGCCCGGCCGACTGGGACGCCTACCTGACCGTGCTCGGTCGCTTCGGCGACGCCACCGGCTACCCGGCCATTGCCGTCAGCGTGAGCCAGGCCGACGAGGTCGCGCAGTTTGCCGACAAGGACCTGCTGGTGCTGTCGTCCGGCAACAACCAGCCGCTGCTCAAGGAATGGGCCGACTACCTGCCGAGCCGCAGCGAAGATGCCAAGCGCTATGTGGAGTTCTCCGACCTGCCGCTGCGCCTGCGCGAATGGATCAGCCCGGACCCGGTCGCCAACCAGCGCAAGGCCCGTGGCGCACTGACCTTCAGCGGCGAAAGCGGCAGCTCGTACGTCAGCGGTTTCGAATCACCGCTCCAGCGCGGTCGCAGCGTGGTCCTGCTGTCCAGCCCGCAGACCCAGCGCCTGGCGGAAATCACCGACGCGCTGATCGGCGGCGAACATTACACCCAGTCGCTGCAAGGCAGCCTCGCGGTGATCAAGGGCAAGCACATCCAGTCGCTGGTGGCCGACGAGTCCTACTACGTCGGCCATCTCGGCCCGTTCAAATACGTCCAGTGGGTGTTATCGCGGCACGTCTTCATGCTGCTGGGACTGACCGTGCTGGGCGTGGCCCTGGTCAGTTGCGCAGCCTACTTTTCGCTGCGGGCGATCGCCCGACGCCGGCTCAAGGACGAGTAATCCATGAACATTGTCAACTCCGCCAAACGGCGCGCGCCGCTGAAACCCCTGCTGGCTGCGGCCCTGAGCGCCTGGCTGCTGCCCGGCGCGAGCCAGGCCGCGAGCCAGTGCGCCGTCTCCGAGTGGCCGCTGTGGCACAGCTTCACCCAGCACTTCATCCAGCCTGACGGCCGGGTGCTGGATGCCAGCACGCCGCAGTTGCACAGTTCTTCGGAGGGCCAGTCCTACGGCATGTTCTTCGCCCTGGTGGCCAACGATCGCGCCGCCTTCGACAAGCTCTGGGCCTGGGCCAAGAACAACCTTGCCGGCAGCGACATCGGCAACAACCTGCCCGGCTGGTGGTGGGGCAAAGATGAAAAGGGCCAGTGGCGCCTGCTGGACACCAACTCGGCCTCCGACGCCGACCTGTGGTTCGCCTACGCCCTGACCGAAGCGGCGCGGCTGTGGCAGGACGACAGCTACAGCAAGGAAGCCGCGCTGCTGCTGAACAACATCAAGACCAAGGAAGTGGCCGACCTGCCAGGCCTCGGCAAGATCATGCTGCCCGGCCCGCAAGGCTTCGCCAAACCCGACCACTTCTGGCACCTCAACCCCAGCTACCTGCCGGTGCCGGTGCTGCGCCGCATGGCCGGGGTCGATCCGCAGGGTCCGTGGAATGACATCGCCCGCAGCACCGCCACGCTGATGAAAGGCGCCGGCCAGCACGGCTTCGTCGCCGACTGGGTTGGCTACCGCGGCACCGGCCCAGGCAACGGCCTGTTCGTCATCGACCCGGTCAAGGGCGAAGTCGGCAGCTACGACGCCATCCGTGTCTACCTGTGGGCGGGCCTGACCCCCAACAGCGACCCGCTGTTCAAACCGATGCTCGACAGCCTCGGCGGCATGGCCCAGACCGTCGCGACCCAAGGCACGCCGCCGGAAAAAGTCCAGGTCAAGAGCAACACCACCAGCGGCGACGGGCCCTTCGGTTTCTCCGCCGCCCTGCTGCCCTACTTCAAGGCCCGCCAGCAACCCTGGCTGGAGCAACAGCAGCGCGCGCGCGTCGATACGCTGCTGGCCAAGAGCCTGACCCCGGAAGCGGTCCAGGCCCGACAACCCCCTTATTACGACGTGGTGCTCAGCCTGTTCGCCCTCGGCTACATGGACCAGCACTACCGCTTCCTCGCCGACGGGAAGCTGCAACCTCTCTGGGAGACTTCATGCGCTCGCGCCGCCAAACCATAGCCGTCGGCCTGCTCGCCGCCCTGATCCACAACAGTGGCCACGCCGAACTCAACGAGAACGGCAAGGCGCTGCTCGAACAGGGTCAGTACTGGCAAGCGCGCAAGGACCGGGCCCGGGCGTCCGAAGCCTGGCGCAAGCTGCTGCTGATCGATCCGCAACAGGCCGATGCCATCTACAATCTCGGCCTGCTGGAACTGGACGCCAATCGCCCGGACGGCGCCAAGCGCTACCTGGAGCAATTGAAAAAAGCCCATCCCGGCGAACGCCAGGCGCTGCTGCTGGAGCAGGAAATCAAGCTGCACGGCGACGACAACGCCGAGCGCCTGAACCAGGCGCGGGTACAGGTCGAGTCCGGTGAGGGCGACAAGGCCGTGGCGGGGTACCGCGGGCTGTTCGACGGCAGTGCTCCGCAGGGCGAGCTGGCCCTGGAGTTCTACGGCACCCTCGGCTACACCGCCAACGGCTGGCAGGAAGCGCGTCAGGGGCTGGAACGCCTGCAACGCCAAGACCCCGACAATGGCCGGATCAAGCTGACCCTGGCCAAGCTGCTGCTGAGCAACGAAAGCACCCGCGCCGAGGGCATCCGGCGCCTGGCGTCGTACCGCAACGACCCGGCCATTGTCAGCCAGGCCGTGGAAGCCTGGCGCCAGGGCCTGTCCTGGCTCGGCGGCGGCAAGGCCGACATCGCGCTGTACGAGGACTACCTGAAGGCCTACCCGGACGACGAGGAAATCCGCGAACAGATGCGCACCGGCCTGCGCCAGGCGCAATCGACCTATCAGCAGAATCCCCATCTGCAGCGCGGTTTCAAGGCGCTGCAGGACGAAGACCTGAACGCCGCCGAACAATCCTTCCAGGCGCGTCTGCGCGAGGCTCCCCGGGATGCCGACGCCCTCGGCGGCCTGGGCTTGGTCCGCCAGCGCCAAGGGCGTCTGGGCGATGCCGATGCCCTGCTGCGCCAGGCCATCAAGCAAGGCAACGCCAGCCGCTGGCAGACCGCGTTGGCAGCCAACCGCTACTGGGTCTTGCTCGATGAAGCGGCACAGGCCCGTGATGCCGGCAGCCCGGACAAAGCCCGCGAATTGCTGCAAAAGGCCATCGCGGCCAACCCGCGGGAAATCCAGGCGCACCTGAACCTCGCCGACCTGCAGGCGTCCCAGGACCAGTTCGAACGCGCCGAAACCACCTACCGCCACGCGCTGAGCCTGGATGCCAATCACCCCGATGCCCTCGGCGGGCTGGTCAGTGTGCTCGCCCAGAGCGGCCGGGTCGGCGAGGCCCAGCGCCTGATCGACAACCTCAGCGACGTCCAGCGCCAGCGCCTGGGCAATCTGCGCAAGCTGAACGCCGCCATCGCCAGCGGCCAGGCCAAGGACTTCGAGCGCCGTGGTGACCTGAACGGTGCACGCAAGTCTCTGGAAGAAGCGGTGCGCAACGACCCGCAGAACCCGTGGACCCGCTCGGACCTGGCCGAGATCTACCTCAAGACCGACGCGCCGAACAAGGCGCGGCAGCTCATGGACGAACTGGTCCAGGCCAACCCGGACAAGTCCGAGGCCCTCTACGCCGGCGCACTCTTCGCCAGTCGCGAAGAACAGTGGAGCAAGGCCCGCCAGTTGCTCGAACGCATTCCCGTCAGCCAGCGCAGCGCGGCCATGAACAGCCTCGCCGAGGAACTCGACCTGCGCGTGCTGGTCGCCCAGGCCTCGGCGCTGGTCAAGCAGGGCAAACGCTCCCAGGCCATTCGCTTGCTGCAAGGCGCGGAAAATCGCCTGCCGTCCAAACCCGACCTGTACGCCGCACTGGCCAATGCCTACATCGATATCGGCCAGGCCGACCGCGCCGTGACCATGCTGCGCAGCGCCATCGCCCAGAGCAGCACGCCGACGCCAGCCCTGCGCATTGCCTACGCCAGCGCCCTGCTGCAGTCCGGCAAGGACATGGAGGTCAACGAGATCCTGCGCGACGTGCGCGGCCTACCGCTCAAGCCTGCCGAACAGCGCGCCTACGACGACCTGCTGTTCCAGTACACCGTGCGCCAGGCCGACCTGCTGCGGGAAAAAGGCGACCTGGTGGCCGCCTACGACACCCTCGCCCCGGCGCTGGCCCAGCGCCCGGACGACGCCCAGGCCGTGTCGTCGCTGGCGCGCATGTACATCGACAACCGCAATCCGCAAAAAGCCGTGGACCTGTACCAGCCGTTGCTGGCAGCGCAAGCGGACAACGCCGATGTGCAGATGGGCGCAGCCCTCGCCTTCCAGCAGAACGGGCAGACCGCCGAGGCCGAACGGGCCATCGAGCGCGGCCTGGAACTGGCCCCGGAAAACCCGCAGGTGCTGAGCTCCGCTGCGGCCTGGTACCGCAGCCGTGGCAAGCTGGCCAAGGCCCAGAAACTGTATGCCGAGGCCCTGGCCCTGCAGGCACCGAAGGAAGAAGTGATCGAAAACCCGTTCGGCCAGGCCATCGCCGCCAACCCCTTCGTCGGTCAACCCGGCCAGCGCAAGGCTTCTCGCCTGGGCGAGATGGCCCTGAACGACATTCCCGAACCGGCGCGGATGCAGAACAAGCGCCGCGGTAACGCCGAGGAGCCACGGGAAACCGAGCGTTTCGACGAACCGCTGCTGCTCGCAAGCCGCGATGACGAACCGGGCCTGCGCCGCAGCGCACGGGCGCTGGACGACGCCGAAACAGTAGTGGTAAACCCCGACCCGCGCGCCGCCATCGAGAAAGAGCTGACCAGCGTGCGCGAGTCGCGCAGCCCGCAGATCAAGCAGGGCGCGACCATTCGCGGCAACAACGGCGAGTCGGCCCTGAGCAAGATCACCGACGTCGAGACACCGTTCGAAATCAGCTTCCCGGTGGGTGATGACCGCATGGCCGTGAGGGTCACGCCGGTCTGGTTGAATACCGGGACCATCCACAAGCCGAGTGGCGGCAACCTGCGCTTTGGCGGCCTGACCGAGGCACAAGGCAACGCCATTCTCGACCTGCCCGTCGACCAGCAGTCGGCTGCTCTCGACAGCCTGATCGGCGAGAGCATTGGCACGCAGAAAGATGCCGGTGCGGGGGTCGCCGTCGCCTACGAGATGCCGTCGCTGGGGCTCAAGGCTGACCTGGGCAGCAGTCCGGTGGGGTTCCGCTACACCGAGGCTGTCGGCGGCATCAGCCTGGACCGTCCGTTCACCGACGGCGGCAACTTGCGCTACAACCTCAACCTCTCGCGCCGCTCTGTGACCGACAGCCTGATCTCATTCGCAGGCGCCCGCGACCAGCGCTCCAATGTCGACTGGGGTGGCGTCACCGCCAACGGCCTGCGTGGCCAGCTCAGCTATGACAATCAGCGCTTTGGCACCTACGCCTATGCCAGTTGGGCCAAGCTGCTCGGCCACAACGTCGAGAACAACGCCCGTGCGGAACTGGGCAGCGGTATCTACTGGTACCTGTTCAACAATGAAGACGCGCGCCTGACCGGTGGCCTGAGCCTGTCGGCCATGCACTACGACAACAACCAGACGTTCTTCACCTACGGTCACGGCGGCTACTTCAGCCCGCAGAACTACTTCTCCCTCGGCGTGCCATTCAACTGGGCACAACGGGGCGCCGACTGGAGCTACCAGATCCAGAGCTCGCTGGGCGTCCAGCACATCGAGCTGGACGGTGCGCCCTACTACCGCAATCGCGGCAGCCAGGCCGTACTGGAGCAACTGGCGAGCAACGGCAATACCCTCGGCGGGGCGGCGGTCAATACCCACTACGTGGACCAGAACAAGAGCGGCGTCGGTTACTCGCTGGGTGCCAGCGGCGAATACCGACTTGGTGGCGGCTTCTTCTTCGGCGGCGCTCTGGGCATGGACAACGCCCGCGATTATCGACAATTCACCGGTGGCCTGTACCTGCGCTACCTGTTTGATGACGGTGGCGGCGCCATGCCGCTGCCCGTCAACCCTTACCGTTCGCCTTATTCGAACTGAGCCAAAAAAGGAGTTAATGAAATGGCTGCTTCTCTTCTCGCTGGTCTGACGATCCTGATGATCGGCGACAGCCACCTGGCAACGCCGGACTACCTGATCAAGAGCCTGCACGACAACCTCGTGCAACAGGGCGCGCAAGTGCACTCGCTGGGTGTCTGCGGCTCCAAGGCCGGGGACTGGACCAAAGTCACGCCGGGCGAATGCGGCGGCGCCGAGCGGCGCAACAAGGACAAGGCCGTGGTCCTCGGCAACAAGGCCACCACCCAGCCGATCAGCCAACTGATCGCCGCCGACAAGCCGGACCTGATCGTGGTGGTCATGGGCGACACCATGGCCGACTACACCAAGCCGGCCTTCCCGAAGACCTGGATCTGGCAGCAGACCACCAGCCTGACCAAGGAAATCAAGAACGCCGGCACCAAGTGCGTGTGGGTCGGGCCGAACTGGGGCAGCGAAGGCGGCAAGTACGGCAAGACCTACGCCCGTGTCGAACTGACCTCGAAGTTCCTCGCCAGCAACGTCGCGCCGTGCGATTACATCGACTCGCTGAAGTTCTCCAAGCAAGGCCAGTGGGCCACCATCGACGGCCAGCACTTGACCAGCATGGGCTACATCAGCTGGAGCAAGGCCATCACCGACGCACTGCTGGCCAGCCCCGTGGTCAAGGACGTGAAGAAATGAGCCGCCTGAGCGCACTGCTTGCCGCCCTGCCGCTGGCCATGGCCGCCGGCGTCGCCAGCGCCGATGTGGCGTTGTACCCGACCGGCCCGAGCGAAGACTCGGCGTTCCTGCGCTTCGTCAACGTCGCCCCGGGCGTGCTGAAGATGGAAGCCAGCGGCTCCAAGGCCAGCCTCAACCTGGACGACAACCAGAAGGTCTCGGCCTATCTGCCGGTGCCGGCCAACAAGGCGATCAAGGGCACCCTCAGCAACGGCGCCGCCAGCGCTGCGCTGGACCTGCAGGTCGCGCCGGGCGAATTCGCCACGGTGTTCGCCTTCAACGACGGCGGCAAGATCAGCCAGCGCGTGGTGCGCGAGCAACCGGACGACTTCAACGCGCTGAAAGCCTCGCTGGCCTTCATCAGCCTCGACCCCGCGTGCCAGGCCCCCGGCCTGCGCCCGGCCGGTCGCAACGCCGACCTGTTCAAGGACGCCGCCGACGGCAGCGTGCAGCGCCGCTCGATCAACCCGGTGAAGCTGTCGGTGCAACTGGTCTGCGCCAACGCCAGCGTCGGCAATCCGCTGGACCTGGGCGAACTGAAGGCCGGCGAGCGCTACAGCGTGATACTGCTGCCGGGCGCCGAAGGCCCGCACCTGCTGAACACCACCGACACGTTGTCCAACTGACAGGACGTCCGCTGCGCCATGGTTTTCGCCTCACTTGAGTTCCTTACGCTGTTCCTGCCGCTGTTCATGCTGGTCTATGCACTCAGCCCGGCGCGGGGACGCAACCTCGTGCTGCTGCTGGGAAGCTGGTTCTTCTATGGCTGGCTGAGCCCGCTGTTCCTGCTGCTGCACGTGGTACTGACGGTGATCGCCTGGGCCGGCGGCCTGGCGGTGGACCGCAGCCGCGAGGACTCACTGGGGCGCCTGCGGCTGCTGGCGGCGCTGATCGTGTTCAACACCCTGGTGTTGTGCTGGTACAAGTACGCCAACATCCTCGCCGCGACCTACAACCAGATGATCACCCACTACGGCGCACTGCCGATGGAGTGGCAGCGTGTGGCGTTGCCGGCGGGGCTGTCGTTCATCGTGCTGCAGGCCATTTCCTATCTGGTCGATGTGCACCGCCACACCGTGCCGGTGGAGCGCAGCCTGGTGAACTTCGCCACCTACATCTCGATGTTCGGCCACTCCATCGCCGGCCCGATCATTCGTTATGACTGGGTGCGCCGCGAGCTGAACCAGCGCTACTTCAACTGGCAGAACTTCTCCCTCGGCGCGCGCCGTTTCATGATCGGCATGTGCATGAAAGTGCTGGTGGCCGACACCCTGTCGCCGCTGGTGGACGTGGCGTTCCACCTGGAAAACCCGTCGTTCCTCGATGCCTGGCTGGGCTGCCTGGCCTACTCGCTGCAACTGTTCTTCGACTTCGCCGGCTACAGCGCCATGGCTATCGGCCTGGGCCTGATGCTGGGCTTCCACTTCCCGGAAAACTTCAACCGGCCTTATCTGGCCAGCAGCATCCAGGACTTCTGGCGGCGCTGGCACCTGTCGCTGTCGAGCTGGCTGCGCGACTACCTGTACATCGCCTTGGGCGGCAACCGCTTCGGCACCTGGAACACCTACCGTAACCTGTTCCTGACCATGGCCATCGCCGGCCTCTGGCACGGTGGCGATAGCTGGAACTACCTGCTCTGGGGCGCGGCCCACGGCGTGGCGCTGTGCATCGACCGGGCGTGGAACCGCTCCAGCCTGCCGGCGATCCCGAAAGCCCTGTCGCACACCCTGACCCTGCTGTTCGTCTGCCTGGCCTGGACCCTGTTCCGCGCGCCGGACTTCGACACGGCACTGTCCATGTATGCCGGCCAGTTCGGCCTGCACGCCTTCGCCCTGGGTGAAGCGCTGGCCGCCACGGTGCGCCCGGTGCACGCCCTGGCGGCGGCGCTCGGCGTGTTCTGCGTGATCGCGCCGCTGTACCAGGTGCGTCTCGAACAACGTTTCGGTCACAGCGCGCTGTACGCGGTGGTGGCTGCCCTCTGGCCCGTGGCCGGTTTCCTGTTGGCGTTCTCGTTGATCGCCAGCCGTGATGCCGTGCCCTTCCTGTACTTCCAGTTCTGATGACGACCAAGACGCCTCCGCCAAGTACGGCACCGACCCCACCGAGCGAAATCGCCCTGCGCACCAGCCCGCTGGCGGGAGTCACCCTGGCCGCCTTTCTCGCCGCCGGCCTGCTGTCCTGTGGCTGGCTGCTGGTCAGTGGCAAGCTCGAACTGCTGCCCGGCAAACCGCTGTCCAACGACGCGGTGCTGGAAGGCGAAATCACCCACCGCATCGCCAAGGAACTGGCCAAGGCGCCGCTGCCGGAAAAAGCTGCGCAACTGGAGCGCGGCGGCAGTTGGCTGACGCTCGGCGACACCGGCCCGCGAGTGCGTGAAGGCTGCCCGCAGTGGCTGTTCATCAGCGACGAATTGAAGATCAACCGCCACCGCGAGGCCAACGCCAAGGCAAAAGCCGAGGCGGTGATCGCCCTGCGTGATCAGTTGAAACAGCGCGGGATTGAATTGCTGGTCAGCGTGGTGCCAGACAAGAGCCGTATCGCCGCCAGCCAGTTGTGCGACCTGCAGCGTCCGGCCAGCCTGGAACCACGGATACGCGACTGGACCAGCGCCCTGCAAAGCGCCGGCGTCGCCGTCCTCGACCTCACCCCTGCCCTGCAACCGCTGGGCGCCGAGGCCTTCCTGCGCCTCGACACTCACTGGAGCGAAGCCGGCGCCCGCGCCGCAGCCATGGCGATCAGCCAGAAAATTACCGCCATGGGCATCGAAGCCACGCCCAAGCGCACCTTTGCTGTCAGCCCACAACCGGCCGCGCCACGTCCCGGCGACCTGGTGCGACTGGCCGGGCTGGACTGGCTGTCGACTCGCTTGCAGCCGCTGCAGGAACAGGTCGCCGCGTCCACCATCGCCGAAGAAACCCCGAATGCCGAGAGCGCCGGCGACAGCCTCGACGACCTGTTCGGCGACGACAATCTGCCGAACCTGGCGCTGATCGGCACCTCGTTCTCACGCAATTCCAACTTCACCGGTTTCCTGCAGCAGGCGCTGTCGGCGCCAATCGGCAACTTTGCCAAGGACGGCGGCGAGTTTTTGGGGGCGGCCAAGGCGTACTTCGCCAGCCCGGCGTTTGCCCAGACCCCGCCGAAACTGCTGATCTGGGAGATACCGGAGCGCGACTTACAGACGGCTCCGGTTGGCGCAATCAACCTGTAGGCAATCCGCCTACAGGTTGCACCCCGGCACCGGCGCGGGTCCATCCAGGTATTCGTGCGTCCACTGGGCCAACGGCAACGGCGGTTGCTGCTCGAAGATCCTGTGCATGATCAGCTTCAACGCCTCGGGATTGCGGATCGAATCCACCCCCGCGCCGGGCCACGAACCCGGCGTCTGCACCTGCCAGTTGCCCTCGCCGTCACACCCGGCCATGCGGAACCGGAAGGTGTAGTTACCGGGAATGCCCATGCGCAGATCGCTGACCACCAGCGCATCGCCGACCACGTCATAACGCAGCCAGTCACCCGTGAACCAGCGCAGCCGCTCGTACAGCGGGGAGTCCTGCAACACCTTCGCCGCGTCGAGGTTCAGCGGCTGGATCTGCCATTCGGGCGGTTCGCTGTCGAACAGGCCGCTGACGCCTTCGTAGTAATGCCCGTCCGGTGTTTTCGCGACCACCCGCCAGAGCAGCGTATTGAACGGCATCGGCAGCGCGCGCAATTGCGTGACTTCAATCTGCTCGGCCCGCAGGGCGGAGTGGAAACGTTGTTCGGCGATGTTCTTCGACAGCAGGCCGAAGCCCAGGTAAGCGGTACTGAACAGCAACAGCCCGGTGAGCACCGCCCTGACCCGGCCGCTCATGCCCTTGACCACGGCGTATATCACGCCAGCCAGCAACGGCAGGGTGTAAACGGGATCGATGATAAACACCGCCGCCCAGCTTTGCGGGGTCGGCTGGAACGGCCACAGCAGTTGCGTACCGTAGACGGTAAAGGCATCCAGCAACGGATGAGTGATCAGCACCAGCCAGTACGCGAGAAACACCCGCGGCCCGCTGTAACCGACGTCGGGTCGCCGCCTGCGCACCACCAGCATGGTCAGCCAGGTCAACAACAGCGCCAACCCGGTGAGCACGAACAATGAATGGGAAAAACCGCGGTGGAACGTCATCTTCGACACCGGGTCGGCGTAGCGGATGGCCACGTCCAGATCCGGCAATGTGGCGAGCATGGCGCCATACAGCAGGGAGCGACGGCCCTGCACCTTGCCGAGCACAGCCCCCTGAAGCGCTGCGCCCAAAACGGCCTGGGTCAATGAGTCCAACGGCGTCCCCTTCCGATTGCGAAAGCGTCGATGCTAGCGCAGTAGGCTGTAGGAAAACACCATGCAGTGAAGGTGGTGGTCTATTGGGCCTCATCGCTGCATGAGTATCTCCACATCTCGCAGGCAAGCCCAAAGCGTTAGGTCACCGCGAACTGTGGGAGCGGATTCATCCGCGAAGGGCCGCAAAGCGGCCCTAAATCCATCCAGCACACTGTTTCTGTCTGGCCTGGATCTCACATTCAAGCATCCTGAGGTCGAAAAAAACACCAGGGACAGACAGCTACCTCGTGCTGGATGGTTTTGGGGCCGCTATGCAGCCCTTCGCGGATGAATCCGCTCCCACAGAATGGCAAGTGGCTGACGGTATGCGATTGCCTGCGAGATGTGTAGACACCCATGCTCATAGCTGGCAAGCCAGCTATGAGGAGATAAGGCTAATCCATCACCACATGCGGTAAAAACCGGCTCGTATCCTTGGTGATCAAACTGTCGTCCTCACGAATCCCGATCCCCGACGCCACATCCCCGATCACCCACGAGCCTAGCAACGTATAACTGTCGCCAAACCGCGGCAGCGGCGCGAATTCCTGGAGGATGAACGGCGCATCGGTATACGGCCCGTCCTCGGCCACGAACTCACCTTCGCGGGTACGCAATTCGATATTGGCGCCTTCGCGGGAAAAATACGGCTTGCGCACCCAGCCGGCAGGCACCGGCCGTTGCGGTTCGCGATCAACGAAGGCCGGCAACAGATTCGGGTGTCCCTCATGGAACTCCCACAGCAAGGCGAGGATGCCCTTGTTGCTGATGATGGATTTCCACGCAGGCTCGACGAACTGGGTATCGCAGCCCGGCACCGCCTTGCCGAATGCCTCGTGGAAGATGTGCTCCCAGGCATGTAGTTTGAACAAGCGCTGAATCCACTGGCCGTCGAGGTCGACAAAGCGACCGTCGCGCAGACCGATGTCCTCGATATCGATATGCCGCGCATCGATGCCGGCATGCGCCGCCATCTTGCGCAGGAAATCCGTGGTGCCGCGGTCTTCCACCGACTCGGACATCGCCGAGAAGTGAAACGGCCCTTCCTTGGGAAATGCGGAAAATGCATGCACCAGGTCTTCGGCGATGGTGTTGAACTGCGTGGCCGACGCCGGCAAGACACCCGCGGCAATCTGGCTTTCCAGCCAGAGCAACTGCACCGAACCCGCTTCCAGCAGGCTGGTCGGCGTGTCGTAGTTGGCTTCGATGCACTTGGCCGGGCCGCTGCCGTCGTAGCTGAAGTCGAAACGGCCGTAGAGGTGCGGATGCCCTTCGCGCCACGAATCGCGGACCAGATCGAAGAACGCCGGCGGGATCGCCAGGCGGGTCAGCAGCTCCTCGCTGTGCACCACCCGCTCTACCGCCTCCATGCACAGCTCGTGCACGGCCTTGGTCGGCGCCTCGATATCGCGGCTGATCTGCGCTTCGCTGAACAGGTAATAGCCGCGTTCATCCCAGTAGCGTTCGCCGTCGATGGTGTGAAAGTCGAAGCCTTCGGCCTCGACGGTCCGACGCCAGTCCGGGCGCTCTTCGATGCTGATCTTTTTCACCGCCGGGCTCCCTCAACCACCAAAGCTGTAGCCGGACGAGCGCTTGCCGCTCCAGCCGCTGCGGGCCGTGGCCTGTTGGCCGAAACCGCCGCGGGAGATGGTCGAGCCAACGTTGGAGTTGGAGCTGGAAGAACTGGCGGAACGGCTGTTCGAGTTACCGAGGCTACGGCCCAGGGTCGAGCTGCTGTAGCTGCCGCTGTCGTCGCGACGGGCCTGGGTCGAGCGGCTGAAGGTCTTGCCCTGCTCGATCTGCCTGGACAAGGTCGAGGTCTGATAGGACCCGCGACTGTCGCGGCTCTGATAGACCGGCTGCGACTGGTAGCGCGGCGCGCTGCGGTTGCTCATCGCCTGGCCGATCAACATGCCGGCCAGCGCACCGGTGGCCGCCGCGGCAACACCGTTGCCGATACCGCTGCCGCCCGACTGTGCGGCCTGCTGTTGCACCTGCTCCATCTGCGCCTTGGAGATGTCACCGCTCATGGCCAGTTCGAAACCGGCCAGTTGCGGCATGTATTTGCCGTCGGAGGTGGGCTGGCAATAGCCCTCGATGAAGTCGGCATCACAGGCGGCTTGATCGTCGTAGGTCGGCGCGACCTGGCGGTGATCGACCATCGCCTGGATATAGGCGTCGGAGCAGACATCCGCCGGGAAGCTGGCGTCGACACAGGCCTGGACGTTCTTGAAGTTGCTTTTCAGCGAGTAGGTGACGGTCTGCTCGGGGTCGCTGCAGCCACTGATCGCCAGGGGCAGCGCGCTGGCCAGCAGCAGTTTTGCGGAACTACGGGCTCTCATGGGCTTCTCCTTGGGGTTCAGGCTGCTGGGGTCATGCAGGCCGAGTTGAGGAAGCCGACGCTGATGGCGACGGACGCTGCGTAGATCGCCGCGGCCAGTTCACCACGGGCAATCCGCGCCGCCAGGCCCTTGAGCACCAGGCTGGTGCCGACGAAGGCCAGCAGTTGCACCACGGCGGCGATCAGCACCCAGACCACGAAGTCCACCACGCTGACGCTGTAGGAAATGATATTGCTGGCTGGCAAGGCGAAGCCGATCAGCGAGCCGCCCAGGGCAATTGCCGCTGCCGGGTTGTTCTCGCGGATCAGCTCGAATTCCTTGTGCGGGGTGATCCGGGTGTAGAGGAACTGGAACAGCGCGAACAGCGCCACGGCGACGACGATATAAAGAACGAATCCGAATACGGCAGTCGCGTTGAGCGACATACGGAGTGCTTCAAGCATGGTGCTTCCTTGTCAGATGACGGTGATATCGGTGAGTTGCAGGGTGACGCCGATGGCGGACGACAGGGCGACATTGCCCTCCTCGTCTTCCTCGACAGAAAACAGCAGGAATTCGCGGCGGTTGGTCAGTTCGAGGTCACGGGCGTAGAGCATGCAGTGATGACGGACCTGATAGCTGGCCTCGGGGTTGCTGACCCGCTCGAGCATCGGCACCAGCTCGGTCTGGCCGTCTTCCGAGCCCCACTGGCGCTGGTACTCGACGCCGTCCAGTTCGAAGAACGGCAGGCCGACCTTCGACTGTGGGCCGGTCAGGCGCAGCAGCTCGTCACGGCTGGCAATGGTAGTGACCTGGTGATAGCCGAACAGGATGATGTCTTCGATGTCATCGGCGCCATTGCCGTGCATCACCACCTGCAGGAAGTAGTCTTCGTTATCCAGATAGAAGCGCTCAAGGCGCGTGCCCTGGCCGAGGTCGACACTGCCGGTGGCCCAGACCTTCTCGTCCTCCGGGACAACCACGCTGGAGTCATCCGCCAGCAACAGCGCGAGTTTCGAGTCCAGGCAAAGCATGCGCCCCGAGGCCAGGCCCAGCGGAGCCTGGGGTCCCAGCGCCGGGCGGCCGTCCGCTTTCGCGGGCAGCGGTGCCTGCATCCCCAGCAGGCGTTTTATCCAACTCATTCAATGGTCCTTTATTACGTCAGTTCGTGCCGTGTGCCAGCAGTCGTTTCGAATGCATCAGCCAACTGGCGAAAATGCCGGCGAATGCGCCGGCGAGGTGTGACTCAAGCGACACCCCGCGCGCCGGCAGCAAGCCGAACACCAGCCCGCCATACACCACCAGCACCCCCAGCGCGACCAACACGCTCGTCAAGCTGCGCTGATACCAGGCGCGGGCCAGCAGATAGCTCCACAAACCGAAGATCACCCCGCTGGCGCCGACATGCACGCTGGTACGTCCCAGCGCCCAGACCAGCACGCCACCGACCACGGCGATCAACAACGCCACCCGGATAAAGCGCGACAGCCCTTCGCTCAACACCAGCCAGCTCAGCACCATGAAAGGCAGGAGATTGCTCAACAGGTGCGCAAGGGAGCCATGCAGGAACGGCGCGAACGCCACGCCCACCAGCCCGTGCAGGGTTCTCGGAACAATGCCGAACTGCACCAGGGCGTAGCCGCTCAGCCAGTTGAGCACTTGCACGACCACCAGCAACACGCCCAGGCCGAGCACAACGCGCAGCCGATTACCGAATGCCATGGGTCACCTTGGAATCCAGGCCATGAAAAAAGGGCAGGCGGATCACTCCGCATGCCCTCACGTGCGCTGTCACTCGACGGTGGCGCTGCCTTGCTGCTTGGCTTTCAAGCGCGCCAGCACATCACTGGCACCGCCCGTCTTGGCGCCGATGCCGGCGTCCTGGAGACGACGCTCCAGATCATCGCCGCTGGACACTTCGGCCAGTTCGCGGGCGGCGTCCAGCTTGGCGTCCTGCTCGTCCTGGCGCTGCTTGATCCGCGCCAGCGAGTTGACCGCGGTTTCCACCTTGCCGTTGGCACCGCCGGTGGCGCTGGCGGTCGCGATCCGGGCTTGCTGCACGGTCTCGCGGGCCTTGGCCATTTCGGTTTGCTGGCGGATGCCCTTGAGGCGGCTTTCGGCTTCGATGATCTGCGCTTGCAGCAGGTCGACCTGACGGCCGAACTGGCTGGCCATCTCGCGCTCCTGGACCAGTTGCGCCTCGACTTCGGCGACGCGGCCGGCGCATTCAGTGGCCAGGCCTTCCTGATCAGCGTTCAGCGCGGCGATGGCCTTGCCTTCCCAACTGGCGACATCGCCTTCGAGGCCGGCGATGCGTTGCAGGGCCAGCTTGTGCTTGGCCTTGATCTCGATCAGGCCGTTGCGCGCCTTGACCAGCGCCGCGTCGGCGTCGCGCTGTTCCTGTTCGAGGATACGAATGGCGTTGGCGTCGATGATCGCTTCACCAACTTCCGAGGCGCCGCCACGCAGGGCGGTCACCAGTTTTTTCCACATGCTCATGGACGAACCCTTGTACTCAAACGTCAAAATGGTCTTCGAAGGCTTCAACCGCGTGAATCACGTTGTCGGCCAGGGGGTGATGTCCTGCTCGACCACCGCCAGCGCGGACGCGGCGCTCAGCACGCCGAACATGCAGTACACGTCGGTGCCTTCGGCGAGGGTCTCGATATTGATCGACTCTCGAAAGAGCGATGTCGCGCGTGTCAAAGGTGCGGGTTTCCCGCTAGCCAAGGCTTCTCTAACCGTGATGCGCGCGAATCCTGCCTGCGCAGGGGCGCGACGGTACAGGTGATTTTTTTAACAAGCAATTTCTTTGAGGGTTGGCGAGCCCGCACCCAAGCCCAATCCCCGAGAGCCTATCTGTAAAGAACCAAACAGATTCTTTACGGAATGCCGGGGCATGCTCTTTGGGCTTGGACTTGGGCTTTGCGGGCATATCCATTCGATGTGGCGAGGCTGCCGGCCCCTTCCGCCTTTACGGCGTCCTACTTTTTTCTTGGAAAAAGTAGGACGCCGTAAAGGCGGAAGGGGCCGGCAGCGGCGCCACATCCAATGGATAAGCTCACCGCACCAAAGCCCAAACCCATAGCCCTCACCATTCCCTCAAGAACAAAAAAAAGCCCCGCCAATTCCGGGCAGGGCTCAAAAACAACACTCAACAGCAGATCAAATCACCGCCCAATCGCCCGCGCCGCATCAGCGGTGTACATATCCGGGCTGTATTTCCCTTCGTTAAGAATCGGCCCCTTTTTCGCTTCGTTGGTCATCCCGTACCCGGTGTACTGCCCGGAGTTCAGGTCCATGAAGAACTGCGACCCCGCCTGCCACCCGCTCATGTCGGGGTGGTAGTAGTAGTTGATCATGGCGTGCTTCCACAGTTGCCCACGGGCATCGAAGTTGTCGGCCATCACCGCATTCCAGGTGTCTTCATCGATGAACAGCACACGCTTGCCATAGACGTGACGGAAGCCCTCCTTCAGATCCGCCTCCACCACCCAGACCCGACGCAGCTCATAGCGCATGACATCCGGGTTCGGATGGTTGGGCGTCAGAATGTCGCTGTACTTGTAGCTCGCCGAGTTGGCCTTGAACGCGTTGGCCGGGCTGTAGATTTCACGCTTGCCCAGCAGCTTCCAGGTGTAACGCTCGGGCGCGCCGTTGAACAAGCGGTCTTCGTCCACGGTCATGGTGCCGTTGGTGCCGATCATCGGCTGGTCGTAGCCGTAACCGGGCATCTGCCGCACGCGGCGGGTCGACGGGCTGTAGGACCAGGCCTGGCGCGACGAGGTGACGAAGTTGTAGGGCTCGTGGGCGATGCTGATCACGCCGTTGTCGCGGGCCGGCTTGAGGGTGGTGTTGTAGCTCATGGCCTGGACGCCGTCCTCGGTCTTCGGCTCCACGGTCGGCGAGTTGGCCTGCGACAGGTTGCGGGCGTGGGCCCGGCCCCAGCCGATGCTGCCGTTGGGCAGGACCGAGGCGAGGTCGGAGATCTTCTCTTCGGTGTAGGCGCGCGCCGGAAGCTGGTGGTTCCACAGCACTTCCATGCCGTTCTTCGGAATCGGGAACGGCACCTGGCCAAGGCCCTCGACGCCCAGGCCGTCGTTCACCAGTTTGGCGTTGAGGGCGTTGGACATGGCCCGCTTGCACACGTAGTCCGGGTAGCGGAAATCGCGGTGGCCGGGGTAGATGTTCATCTTGTAGGTGGTCGGGTATTTCTTCAGCAGCGCCTTCTGCCCTTCGGTCAGGTGCGACTCGTACTGGCTCATGTTGGCCGCAGTGATCACCAGGATCGGCTTTTCATCGGCGTAGGGATCGACCGGCTGGTCGCCGGAGAATTTCACGTGGTTCCAGCCGGGCACTTCACCCAGGTATTTGCCGGTGTAGGCCGGGATGGTGCCTTCGGCGTTGCCGGCCACTTCGCCGCCAACACAGTTCAGGTCCTTGCCCAGGCGGGCAGCCTCGTCGGGCGATACAGCGGCGCATGCGCCAGCAATCGCTATGCAGTTGGCAGTGAGCGCGACCGCGAGCATGACACCTGTTCTTGTTGTTTTCATGTATTGCCTCCTTCGCTGATAAAGCCTTTCGGATGTGCTTCATTGTTGGTTTTCCGGGGTAGGAAACATCGTCCGGAAAGACTAAGAAATTGCGGTTTATCAACCAGAAATCCGCTGTTTCAACTCCGCCTTGAGCACCTTCCCGGTCGCATTCCTCGGCAGCGCCTCCGTTACCCGGTACACGTGCGCCGGCACCTTGTATCCGGCCAGCCGCGCGGCGATGAACAACTGGGCGTCCTGGACCGAAGGCAGGCGCTCGCCCTGGATGACCAGGGCCACCGCCTCCCCCAGCAACGGATCGGGCACGGCGAACACCGCCGCGTCTTCAACGCCCGGCATTTCGCTGATGCACGCTTCGATTTCCGCCGCCGAGATCTTCTCGCCGCCGCGGTTGATCAGCTCCTTGACCCGCCCGCTGATGCAGAGAAACCCTTCGTCATCGAGGTAGCCGATATCGCCGGTGTTCAGCCAGCCGTCACAGAGGGTCTCGGCACTGGCCACGGGCTGGTTCCAGTAGCCGCTCATCAAGGTCGGCGAGCGCAGCCAGATCAGTCCGGGCTGGCCATCGGGCACGGGCTGTGCCGGGCTGTCGCCGATACGCACATCGACGATCGGCAGCGGCCAGCCGCAGCTCGCCGGTTTGTAGAGGAACGGGTCGCCGCCAATCGCCGCACCGATGCCGTTGCTTTCGGTCAGGCCGTAGCCGCTGCCGCCGATCACGTCGGGCTTGCGCCGGGCCATGTCGCCCAGCAGCGCGGCGGACGATGCACCGCCGCCCAGACCAAGGCCGAACAGGCTGGCCGTGTCGGCGCCACCGAAGCGCGGCGAGGCGAACAGTTGCTGCATCATCACCGGCGCGCCGTTGAACTGGGTGCAACGCTCATCGCGGATCAGGTCGATGGCCCGTTCGACGTCCCATTTGTACATCAGCACCAGACGCCGGCCGCCGCGCAAGGCGGAGAGAAACTGCGCATGCAGGCCGCTGACATGGAACAACGGCACCGCCATCAACGAGGTCGGGGCAAAACCGCTGTCGATCACCCGAGCGATGCGCTGCGGTGAGCTGAGCGCACAAAACGCGCTCTGGAAATCCAGCGCCGCCAAGGCCTGGCACACCGCACGGTGGCTGGACAACGCGCCCTTGGCCCGGCTGGTGGTGCCGGAGGTGTAGAGGATCATCGCCGGCGCATGCGGCTCGACCCGCACCGCGGGCACCACCAGCGCTTCGGCAGCCAGCAGGTCTTCGTAGCGGAAACAGTAATCGGGCAAGCCCGCCACCGACGTCATGCCAACCACGATGGTGGTCCGCTGCCGCGCCGTGAGGTCGTCGCGCAGCAGCGTCAGGCGCGATTCGTCGCACAGCAACAAACCGGCGCCACTGTCTTCCAGGCCGTGCAGCAACTCATCGCGCAGGCCCCAACTGTTGAGCGGCACGCACACCGCGCCGCAGCGCTGGATGGCGGCGAAGGCAACCAGCCAGGCCGGCTGGTTGCGCATGGCGATGGCCACCCGCTCGCCGGGTTGCAGGCCGAAGCGGGCAATCAACTGCCCGGCCAGGCGGTCGACCTGATCGAAGTAATCGGCGAAGCTCAGGCGCTGCTCCTGCCAGACCAGGAACTCGCGCTCGCCGTGAACCCGCCCGGCGTCGATCACCTCCTGCAGGGTTCGCGCCGTCTGGCGGAAGTAACGCGGCGCGCCGTCCGCCGGGGTCACCACTTCAAAAGGCGCGCCTGCGGCCGTCAACTGCTGCCACGCCGTGCGCCACTGTTCAATGCTCATGTGTCGTTCTCCTGAACGTCAGGCGCGGGCCGGGTCGAGGGCCCAGTAGCGCTCGCAATGGAAATCCCGGTCGCCGAGACAGGCCTGGGCCACCCGCACCCGCTTGAGGTACAGGCCGACGTCCAGTTCATCGGTGACGCCGATGCCGCCATGCATCTGCACCGCCTCGTTGGCGACCTTGAGTGCGGTGTCGCCGGCCTTCCACTTGGCCAGGCTGACCAGACGGCCACGGGCAGCGGCGTCGAGGTTGTCGTCGTCCAGCGCCGAAAGCCCCGCCATCACCGCGCTGCGCGCCAGCGCCAGGTCGACATACAGCCGCGCCGCCCGGTGTTGCAGGGCCTGGAACGAGCCGATCGGGGCGTCGAACTGCACCCGCGTCTTGAGGTAATCGAGGGTGGTGTGGAACAGGTGCTCGGCGATGCCCAGCAGTTCCGCCGCCAGGCAGGCGCGGCCACGGTCGAGAACCGCGTCGAGCAGTGCCCAGCCCTGCCCCGCCTCGCCGAGCAAGGCCTCGCGGCCGACCCGCACGTCCTGCAATTGCAGGCGCGCGCTGTTGCGTGCATCGATCAGCGGCAAGGCGCTGCAGATCAGGCCCGGGGTGTCGGCCGGCAGCAGGAACAGACTGATGCCCGCAGCTTGCCCGGCGTTGCCCGAGGTGCGTGCGGCGACGATAAAGGCATCGGCGCCATTGCCGTCCACCACCCAGTATTTGTCACCGTTCAGGCAATATCCGCCGCCGTCGGCCACTGCGCTCAGGCCAGTGTCCAACGGCTTGTGCCGGGCGCGCTCATCCACCGCCAGCGCCAGGCGCAGACCACCAGCAATCAGCCCCGGCAGCCAGCGCTGCTGTTGCTCCACGTTGCCGGCCAGGTGCAGCAGCGAACCGCCGAGCACCACGCTGGACAACAACGGCGTCGCCGACAGGTTTTGACCGATGGACTCGAATACCGGCCCCAGGCCCATGCAGCCGAACGCCAGGCCGCCGAGGTCTTCGGGAAAGGGAATCGCGCTCCAGCCCAGGTCGACCGCGTCCTGCCACAGTTGCGCGTCGAAACCCTGCTCCGAGCCTTCGTCGCGCAAGCGCCGCTGAGCGGCCACCGGGCTGCGCGCGGCGAGAAAGTCGCGGGCGCTGTCAGCGAGCAAGCGCTGTTCTTCGCTGTAACGCAGGTTCATGCCGTCGCTCCTTTTTTCGCGTCAGGCAGGCCAAGCACGCGCTTGGCGATGACATTGAGCTGGATTTCCGAGGCGCCGCCGGAGATGGTCAGGGCGTAGCTGTTGAGCCAGCCGCGGGTCACCGCCAACTGACGCTCGTCGAACGCCTCGCTCTCCCAGCCGAAGGCGTGGCCGCCGAGGATGTCCAGCAGCACTTCGAACTTGTCGCGCTCCTGCTCGGTGTGGACCAGCTTCATGATTGCCATCAGGCCGCTGACGTCGCCGCCGCCGCGTGCTTCCTCGGCCATCCGTTGCACGGTCAGGTTGTAGGTCTGTTCGTTCATCGCGCAGGCCGCGGCCCGCGCCTGCAAGGCCAGTTCGCTCTGGCTCTCGGGGTGCGGCAGGTACTCGCGGACCAGCGCCGGCAGGTCGAAATGCGACGGCAGGCTGATCTCGCCGAATTTCGACATGGCCTTGCGTTCGTGCTGCAGCAGGTACTTGCCGAGGTTCCAGCCGCCGTCCAGCGGGCCGATCAACTGGCTCTTCGGCACCTTCACGCCATCGAAGAACACCTGGCAGAACGCCGACTTGCCGCTGATCAGGTCGATCGGCACGGCGTTGACCCCAACGCTGCGCATGTCCAGCACGATCAGGCTGATGCCTTCGTGCTTGGGCTTGTTGGTGTTGGTGCGCACCAGCGCGTACATCCAGTCGGACTTGTCGCCGTAGGAGGTCCAGATCTTGCTGCCGTCCACCACGAAATGGTCGCCGGCATCGCGGGCGGCCATCTTCAGGCCGGCCAGGTCGGAGCCGGCATTCGGCTCGGAGAAGCCCTGGCACCAGCGGGTTTCGCCGCGGGCCATGGGCGGCAGCAGGCTGCGTTTCTGTTCGTCGCTGCCGTAGGCTAGCAGCACCGGGCCAAGCATCCAGATGCCCAGGTTGATCTGCGGCGGCCGGCACTTGAGGCGGCGCATCTCGCTTTCCAGCACCGCCAATTGTTCCGCGCTCAGCCCGGCGCCGCCGTATTCCTCGGGCCACTCGGGGCAGAACCAGCGCTTGTCGCGCATCCGTTCGAACCACAGCCGCGCGTCTTCGCTGGGAAACTCCGGCTGGCGGGCACCCCAAACCACGTCGCCGTCGCCCATGGCGGTGCGCATCGACAGCGGACAGTTGGCCTCCAGCCAGGCGCGGGTTTCATGCCTGAATTGCTCAATCGTGCTCATGACTTGACCCTCGCCCCAGGCTTGGCCCGGGGCTGGTTATTGTTGTTGTGGTTGGCTCAGCGCTGGGTGCGCGGCATGCCCAAGCCGAACTGGGCGATCAGTTCGCGCTGGATTTCATTGGTGCCGCCGCCGAAGGTCACGGTGACCGAGGCGCGCAGCTCGTATTCCAGCTCGCCGTGCAAGGCCGCCGCCGCCGAGCCCGAGCGCAGCGAGCCGTTGGCACCGATAACCGCCGACAGCCGGCGCAGAATCTCGATGGCCGACTCCGAGCCGAAGACCTTGGTGGTCGAACTCAGCGCCACGTCCATCCGCTCGTGTTCCAGGTTGGCGGCGATCCGCAGGTTGATCAGGCGCATGGCTTCCAACCGCGCATAACACTCGGCCAGCGAACTGCGCACCCAGGCTTTGTCCATCGCCCGGCGACCCTGCTCGTCACGCACCTTGGCCCACAGGTAGATGCGGCGGAACAGCCCGGCGACCTTGTCGGACCACGAGCCGAGCCCCAGCCGTTCATGGTTGAGCTGCGCGGTGATCAGCTTCCAGCCGCCGTTCAGTTCGCCCACCAGCATGTCCTTCGGCACCCGCACGTTGTCGTAATAGGTGGCCGTCGTCGGGTTGCTGGTGGTCGGGATCACCGTGCTGGCGAAGCCCGGCGCCGTGGTGTCGAGAATCAGGATCGACACGCCCTTGTGCCGCGCCAGGTTCGGGTCGGTGCGCGCCGCCAGCCAGATGAAGTCGGCGGATTCGGCGCCGGAGGTCCACAGCTTGTTGCCGTTGACCACGAAGCTGTCGCCGTCGAGCCGGGCACTGGTCTTGAGCACCGCCAGGTCGCTGCCGGCATCCGGTTCGGAATAGCCGATGGCGAACATGATTTCACCGGCGGCGATGCCGGGCAGGAAGCGCTCTTTCTGCATTGCGCTGCCATGCTCCATCAGCGCCGGGCCGACGGTGCTGATGGTCACGAACGGCAGCGGCGCACCGGCGATATTGGCTTCTTCGAAGAAGATCAGTTGCTCGGTGGCGGCATAGCCCTGGCCGCCGTGGGCCTTCGGCCAGCCCACCGCCAGCCAGCCGTCGCGGCCCATCTGGCGGATGGTCTGGCGGAACAGGTCGCCGCCCTCCTTGCCGCGCAATTGCTCGCGCAGCTCGGGGGTCATCAGGGCCTGGAAGTAGTCGCGCACCGTGCGGCGCAGCGCGTGTTGCTCGGGGGTGAGGTCGACGAACATGCTCTGCTCCTTAGGCCGCGCCGAGAATCAGGCCGCTGGTGGGGACGCCGGTGCCGGCGGTGACCAGCACGTTCTCGACGTTCGCCACCTGGTTCACCGCGGTGCCGCGCACCTGGCGCACAGCTTCGGCAACGCCGTTCATGCCGTGGATATAGGCTTCGCCCAGTTGCCCGCCGTGGGTGTTGATCGGCAGCTTGCCGCCACGGGCGTGGTGGCCGGCGCGGATGAATTCCTTGGCCTCGCCGCGCTCGGCAAAGCCGAATTCTTCCAGTTGCGGCAGCACGAACGGGGTGAAGTGGTCGTAGATCACTGCGGTCTGGATCGCGTCCGGGCCGAGGCCGGACTGGCGATACACCTCGCGGGCAACCACGCCCATCTCCGGCAGGCCGGTGATGTCGTCGCGGTAGAACGAGGTCATGATCTGCTGGCCGCTGCTGATGCCCTGGGAACCGGCCTTGATGGTCACCGGTTTCTGCCGTAGGTCACGGGCGCGTTCGGCCGAGGTGATGACCATCGCCACCGCGCCGTCGGACTCCTGGCAGCAGTCCAGCAGGTGCAGCGGCTCGCAGATCCAGCGCGAAGCCTGATGTTCTTCGAGGGTGATCGGCTTGTTGTAGAAGAACGCGTTGGGGTTGGTTGCAGCGAAATCGCGCACCGCCACCGCGACCCGGCCGAAGTCCTCGGAGGTGGCGCCATAGGTGTGCATGTAGCGCTGGGCGAACATGCCGACCCAGGCCGCCGGGGTATGGAAACCGTGGGGCATGTACCAGCCGTAGTTGACGTTCTCGAAGATCGGCGTCGAAGCGAAGCCGTAGCTGCCACTGCCGAAGCGGTACCAGGAACGTTCGTTCATCGCGCGGTAGACCACCACCACCTTGGCCACGCCCGTGGCCACGGCCATCGCCGCGTGGAGGATCGGCGCGCAGGCGGCGCCGCCGCCGTGGGGCACCTGGGAGAAGAACTTGACGTCCTTGCAGCCCAGCAGCCGGGCGATCTCGTATTCCGGCACCTTGTCCACCGAGTAGGAGCTGAAGCCCTCCACTTCCGATGGATCGATGCCGGCGTCTTGCAGCGCCGCGAGGGTGGCTTCCATGGCCAGGCGCAGTTCGGTGCGCCCGGAATTCTTGGAAAACTCGGTCGCGCCCAGTCCGACAATGGCGGCGCGCCCGGAAATCGACGATTGCGTCATGACAGTGTCTCCGGCTGTCAGGGCAGGACCAGCGCGACCGTACCGGTCACGTGGTTGCCCATGGAATTCTTGCCGCCAAGGGTCACTTCGACCGTGCGGGTTTCGGGATCGAGGCGAGTCACGCTGCCGCTGAAGGTCATGCAGTCGCCGGGGTAGTTGGGCACCCCGAGCTTGATCTTCAGCGACGCGAAGCGTGCCAGCGGGCCGGCCCAGGCCTCGATGAAACGCTGCACCAGGCCATTGGTGGTGAGGATGTTCATGAACACGTGGGGCGAGCCCAGTTCACGGGCGGCGTCCAGGTCGTGGTGGCCGGGAAAGTAGTCGCGGGTGGCGATCGCCCCGCCGGCAATCAGCGGCACGGTGATGGGCACCGCCAGCTCCGGCAGCAACTCGCCGGGACGCACGTCTTCAAAGCGCTTGGTGTTCTTCAAGGTCATATTTCCATCCCAGCTTGTCGTTATCGCTCAGCCAGTCGCCGAGACGTTCCAGGCATGCCGCCGATCCGCCGAGGGCAAGGCCCAGGGCGCGGCTCCAGTAGAGAAAACGGTGGATCGGGTAGGTCAGGTCGACGCCGATGCCGCCATGCACGTGCTGCGCAACATGGCCGATGCGGTGTCCGGCCTCGCAGGCCAGCCACGCCGTGGCCAGCGCTTCCGATGGCGCCGGCAGCCCGGCGTCAAGGCGGTAGCAGAGCTGCCAGAGGCTGCTGCGCAAGGCTTCGAGGGCGATGTGCGTATCGGCCATGCTCATCTGCACCGCCTGGAAGCTGCCGATGCGCCGTTCGAACTGTTGGCGCTCGCTGACGTATTCGACGGTGCGGCGGATCTGTTCCTGGCTGACGCCCAGTTGCAGTGCCGCCTGGGCGGCGATGGCGCGGGCTTCCAGCCAGTCCAGGGCATCCACCGGCAGCAGGTGGCTGACGCTGAGGCCTTCGACCTGCACATCGGCCACCGCTTCGCCGTGGGTCATCACTGCCGGGGTCAGGCGCACGCTGGGGGATTGCAGTTCCAGCAGCATCAGCCGGGGTTGGCCGTGCAACAGCACCGGCACCAGCGCGGCACCGGACTGCGCCGCCAGCGGCAAGGCGGCGATACGGCCGTTGACCTGCCAGACCGCGCCATTGGGTGTGGCTTCCAGTTCAATACCGCAGGCGGCGTTGATGCCGTCCAGCGACAGGCTCAGCAACGCCTCGCCACTGGCCGCTTGGGTAATCCAGGTCGGGTAAGCGTCGCTGGCAAAGGTCGCCAGGGTCGCCGCCGCCAATTGATGACGCCACAGCGGCACCTGGCCCAGGCCACGGCCCTGGGCCTGCAGCACCAGCATCAGTTCGGTCATGCCCAGGCCGCTGCCGCCGGCGGATTCGGGAATCGCCAGGGCATGCAGGCCGGTTTCCCGGCACAAGCCCCACAGCGCCGCCATCATCGGCTCTCCGCTGGTGTCCCACTGACGCAT
Source organism: Pseudomonas sp. Marseille-P9899 (assembly GCF_903166565.1). Lineage (NCBI taxonomy): Bacteria > Pseudomonadati > Pseudomonadota > Gammaproteobacteria > Pseudomonadales > Pseudomonadaceae > Pseudomonas > Pseudomonas sp. Marseille-P9899. Next base: position 1,130,202 of record NZ_CAESCG010000001.1, on the reverse strand, counting down.
GGCGTCATCGTTGCAGTAATCGACGAACAGGCTGTCCGCCATCTGCTCGATGGCACGCTGGTCTTCGCTCAATTCGAAATCCATGGGCGCTTACTCCGGCTCGGCCACGGGACGGAACAGCGGCAGAGTCTGCTGTTCATCGAAGGTCTGGAATTCCACCTGCAAGCGTTGGCCGATCTTCAGCTCGTCGCGCTGCACACCGACCAGGCCGGCGACCAGGCGCACGCCCTCCTCCAGTTCGATCAGGCCGATGGGGTTGGGGTGATCGAACGGCGGGACTTCCGGGTAGTGCATGACCACGAAGGAATACAGGCTGCCGCGGCCGCTGGCCTGCAGCGTGTCCCAGTCGAAGCTGTGGCACTGGATACACACCGGCGCCGGCGGGTGACGCAAGGTCGAACAGGCGGTGCAGCGCTGGATCAGCAGCTTGCCTTCGGCGCAGCCTTCCCAGAAAAACCGCGTGTCGTCGCTCATCCCCGGCAGCGGACGCTTGGGCTTGACCAGTGCTTCGGCCGGCTTGGCCGCAGGCTGGGCGTTGGCCGGACGGAACTTGAATACGCGGAACAGCAACTCGCCCACCGGCTCGTCGCCTTCGGGCTTCTCGACGAAGTGGCTCATCACCAGGGTGACGAAGAAACCGGTGCCCAGGGCGGTGGTCTTTTCATCGCCCACGGCGTCCATGCGGGTGGTGTAGTACAGCCGCTCGCCCAGGTACACCGGGCGCTGGAAGGTCAGTTCCGAGTTCACCGCGACTACCGAGGCGTAACCGTGCTCTTCGAACAGCTTGAGCACTTCATAAGGGTTTTCGTCGGTGGAGCCCGGCGGATAGTTATTGGCGTGCAGGCCTTCCATGGTCCACACCTGGAGCATCGCCGGCGGCGCGACGATGCCGTCATGCGGGCCTTGCAGCACGGCGACTGGGTCGGTGTAGAGCGGGTTCTCCAGGCCCATGATCTCGCACCACTGGCGGATCATCGGCGCGTTGACTTCGTCCCAGGCATACACCCGACCGTATTGGCGCCCCACCAGGGCGCGCACGTTGGACAGCAATTGTGGATCAGCCACAGTCGTCTCCTGCAAAGTGAGGGCGGCCACCGGGTGGCGCCGCCGTGGGGTCGATCAGGTGGGCACGGCCTGCGCCGCACCAAGGAAAGCCGGTCGCTCGCCGCCGCCGTGCAGCAGCAGGTTGCAACCGCTGGCGTAGCTGGCCAGGGGCGATGCGATGTACAGGCAGGCGTTGGCGATATCCTCAGCCGCCGCCATGCGTCCGGCGGGAATGCCGGCGCCGACCGCGGCGATGCCGGCCTCGCTGCCGTAGTGCAGGTGGGCCTGGTCGGTCAGCACCAGACCCGGACTGACGGTGACCACCCGCACCTTGGGCGCCCACTCCACCGCCAGCGACGTGACCAGGGCCACCACGCCGGCCTTGGCCGCGCCATAGGCGGCAGTGCCCGGCGACGGTCGCTGGGCGGCGACGCTGCCGATAAAGACGATGCAGCCGCCGGTCTCCTGCGACTGCATCAGGCGGTTGGCCTGCTGGGCGACATTGAGGGGTGCGATCAGGTTGAGGCGGATGATGCTTTCGTGAAAACGCGGCGAGGCCGTGGCGGCATCTGCCGCCGGTGCGCCGCCGGCGTTGTTGACCAGCACATCGAGGCGGCCGAAGTCGCGCTGGATGCTGTCGAACAGCGCCTGCAGCGACTCGCCGTCGCGCACATCCACCGCAAAGAACACTGCCGTGCGCTCGCCGCTGGCCGGGAGCTGTTCAGGGGCGTTGCGGGCACAGACGATGACCTGCGCACCGGCCTCGAGGAAACCCTGCGCGATACCCGCGCCGATACCCTTGGTGCCGCCTGTGACCAGTACCACCTTGCCGCTGTAATCAAGACCGCGTTGCTGCCCCATTTCAGGCTCCTTGTTCTGCTGACAAGGTCCACTCTAGGGACAAAGGCGTGGCCAAACTTCGTCTGAACGGACGATGAATCGAGCCTGCCGCACGCCCGACACTGCCTGGCAATTCCCCAGGTTTTCACGCGTGAGAAGGCTTATGTCCGCAATTGATCGTCCCTGCGTCGTGCTCGAATTCCCGGCCCCCGGCGTAGCCCTGCTGCGCCTCGACCGGCCCCAGGCGAGCAACGCCTTGAGCCTGGAGTTGCAGGCATTGCTGTCGCAGCATTTCAGCGAACTGGGCGCCGATCCCGAGGTGCGCTGCATCCTGCTTACCGGGGGTGACAAGGTGTTCGCCGCGGGTGGCGACATCACCAGCATGGCCGGGGTTGGCCCGATCGAGATTCACCAGCGCCATACCGAGCGGGTCTGGGCGCCGATCCAGCACTGCCCCAAGCCGGTGATCGCTGCAGTGTGCGGTTATGCCTATGGTGGCGGTTGCGAACTGGCGATGCATGCCGACCTGATCGTCGCAGGGCGCGGCGCCAAGTTCTGCCAGCCGGAAATCCGCATCGGCATCATGCCCGGCATCGGCGGCACCCAGCGCCTGGTGCGGGCGGTGGGCAAGGCCAAGGCCATGCGCATGGCCCTGACCGGACAGCCGATCACCGCCGAGGAAGCCTGGGTGGCGGGGTTGGTCAGTGACCTGGTGGACGACGATCAGGTGCAGGCCCATGCGCTGGAACTGGCCAAGGTCATCGCGGCGATGCCGGCGCTGGCGGCGGAACAAATCAAGGAAGTGATCCTGGCGGGCATGGATGCACCGCTGGAGACCGGGCTGGCGCTGGAGCGCAAAGCCAATGCGCTGCTGTTTGCTTCGCAGGATCAGAAGGAAGGGATGGCGGCGTTTATCGAGAAGCGGCCGGCGCGGTTTTTGGGGCGGTAAGGGCATCGCGACGGTTCGGTGCCCCGACAAGCTCGCTCCTTCACCACGGTAGGAGCGAGCTTGCTCGCGATATCTACTCCCGACTCCCCACCACCTGCCCATCCTCCGGCACCACCACCTGCCCCAAATCAATGTGCTTGAACACCGGACTAGCCCCCAATCTGGCGTTGAAACGGGTGTTGAAGCTGAACGGGTCTTCGGTCAGGACGCTCAGCGGCTTGCCGTACACCGCTTGCAGCGCAGTGCTGTCGTAGCCGAGCAACTGTAGCAGGGTCGGGAACAGGTTGTAGTGGCTGGAGCGGTTTTTGTTGTCCGCCAGGTGCGCCTGCCAATCCAGGGTCTTGAGCCCTGCGCCCTGGATCACCACCAGCGGCACCAGCCCTTCTTCCGCCACCGGGTCGCTGTCGCAATGGGTATTCAAGCCGGGATTGCCGCGTTCGTGCAGGTCCTGGCCATGGTCGGAGGTGTAGATCACCACCGCTTGGCTGAAGTCGGCCTTGGCGAACAGGCGGTTGAAGAATTCCCCGACATTCCACAGCAAGGTGTTGCGATAGGCATTGCGGTACAGCACCCAGTCCTCCGGCCGCCCGGCAAAACCGTCACGCTGGCCAGTGTCGGTGACGTCGGTGAACTGCCCGCGCGGCAAGGCCGGGCGGTAGCTCATGAAGGCGTCCGGGTATTTGTCGTGCACCGGAAAATGCGCGCCCACCTTGTTGACCACGATCAGTTGCGGCTTGCCGTCGGCCAGCAGTTCGGTGAGGGTCGCCGCCACCGCCATGTCGCGCTCCAGCACCGGGGTGTCATCGAACTGGATGAAACGGTCGATATCGCGTTTTTCCGTGTCGGTCATCAGGTTCTGCAAGTGCCCGCCGTTGCGCTGGGCATCGACGTACACCGTGGCCAACCCGGCCTGGTGGGCGTACTGCCAGATCGATGGCTGGGTCGAGTTGATCCGCAGGTAGTCCGCGCGGGTGCCGCCGTAGCGCAGGGTGACGTTGGTGTCGGCGCTGCAGTTGGCGACGGACGCCGCATAGCCGTAGTTGAAGATGCTCACGCCCGGTTGCGCCTGGGTCAGCGGTGTTTTCACCCCCAGCGGCGTGTCGGTGTCGAGGTAGTTGCCGGCAATGCTCTCGTCGATGATCAGCACGATGTCGCGGGCCATGGCCGGGCCGCTGCGCGGCAGGCTCACCGGCTCGCGGGCGCCGACATGGTCGTGCAGCGTCTCGTAGGTCATCAGGTTCAGGTAGGCCAGCGGCGTGTACATCACCGGCAGGCCACGGGCGCCTTCACCGGAACGCACGAACAGGATGCCGGTGAGCAGCAGCAACCCCAGCAATGGCGCGGCCCACGGCAAGGTCCGTGGCAAACGTGGCCAGGCACCGGGGCGCAGGCCGATGCCGAGCAACAGCAACAGCCCGCGCAGCAGCGCCTGCATGATCGAGGCGTGGTACTGGGCCACGGCCTCCTGGACAAAGCCACCGGAATACACCATCGACAGGAAGGCGCTGTAGGTCAGGTAGCTGTTGGTGATGCGCGTGTAGGCATCGAAGAACACCGCGCTGGCGAAGAACAGCAGCGCCAGCCCCCAGCGCAACCAGCCCTGGCGAATCTGCGCGGCGGCCAACAGGGTCAGCGCCAGCAGCACGAACATCCCGCCGTACAGCACCAGCGCCAGACCGCCCAGCGCCTGGAGACGTTCGAGAATGGCGGCGTGAAAGCAGGCCAGATAGGCCAGCAACAGCAGGCTTTTGATCGATGCGCGCATGGCAAGGCTCCGTCCGCGATGGCGGGGTTTCTCGAACGGTAGCCAGCTTGCGAATTTCTTTCCATCTATCGCTTGTCATTTTTATGGCGAGTTTTTGACGCCTGTTTCTACCCGCTATCACTAAAGGAATGTATCCATTTAGCTATTGCACAAAAACCACAGAAGCCTTCAACGGCGGGGCTTTCGACCGTTCATCGCGAAAATTTACGGCGATTGGCCAGCGTCCATTTCGCTAAATCACGGATTGGAAAAGAGTTGATGGCAAAACGACCTCGCGAACAGTCGTTGTAAGTTAAACGAAACATGCCATTGGTTTGACACTTTTTCCCCAGCCTGCGCTATACCGAAAAACACACCGCTGTTTCATCCCCATTACGCCATGCGAGGCACCCCGGAATGGACGTAAGCGTGTTCGGTACAGGTTATGTAGGGCTCGTGCAGGCCGCGGCGCTGGCAGATGTCGGACACCGGGTGCTGTGTGTGGATGTCGATGCGCACAAGATCAGCCAACTTCGCCAGGGCGTGCCGCCGATCCATGAGCCGGGCCTGTCCGTCATGCTCGAAGACAACATCCGCGACGGCCGCCTGCTGTTCAGCACCCAGTCCAGCGATGCGGTAGCGCACGCCGAACTGGTGTTCATCGCGGTCGGCACGCCACCGGACGAAGACGGCTCCGCCGATCTCTCCCATGTGCTCGGGGTCACCCGGCAGATCGCCGAGCTGATGGAGGCCGATCGCACCCTGATCATCAAGTCCACGGTGCCCGTGGGCACTGCCGACAAGGTCGCACAACTGGCCCGGGAAGAGCTCGACCGACTGGGCAAACTGACCCTGAAAGTGCGCGTGGTCTCCAACCCCGAATTTCTCAAGGAAGGCAGCGCCCTCGCCGACTGCATGCGCCCCGACCGGATCATCGTCGGCACCTGCGATGCCCAGGCCCAGGACCAGCTCACCGAGCTGTACGCGCCCTTCTGCCGCAACCATGAAAAGCTGATGTTCATGGACAACCGCAGCGCCGAGCTGACCAAGTACGCGGCCAACGCCATGCTCGCCACCCGCATCAGCTTCATGAACGAGCTGGCCAACCTCACCGAACGCCTGGGCGCCGATATCGAAGCGGTACGCAAGGGCATCGGCTCCGACCCGCGCATCGGCTACCACTTCATCTACCCCGGCTGCGGCTTTGGCGGTTCGTGTTTCCCCAAGGACCTGCGCGCCCTGCTGCACACCGCCGAGCACAACGGCATGCCGCTGCGCCTGCTGCAGAGCGTCAGCGAAGTGAACGACGCCCAGCGGCAGATTCTCTTCAGCAAACTCCAGCAGCATTTTCCTGGCAGCCTCAAGGGCAAGTCGGTGGCGCTCTGGGGTCTGGCCTTCAAGCCCAACACCGACGACATGCGCGAAGCGCCGAGCCGCTACCTGATGGAAGCGCTGTGGGCCGAAGGCGCCACCGTGCATGCCTTCGACCCGGAAGCCATGGCCGAATGCCGGCGCCTCTACGGCTACCGCAACGACCTGAAACTCTGCGCCACCCGCGACGACACCCTGGAAGACGCCGATGCCCTGGTGATCTGCACCGAGTGGAAGAACTTTCGCGTGGTCGACTTCACCCTGCTGGCGAAGAAGCTGCGCCAGCGCCTGATCATTGACGGGCGCAACCTGTACAACCCCGATCAGGTCGCCACCTACGGCCTGGACTACTGCGGTATCGGCTTGCGCCATGTCGATCCGGAAGTCCCTGCACCATGAAAGTCCTGGTCACCGGCGCGGCCGGTTTCATCGGCGCCCATTGTGTCCTGCGGCTGTTGCGTGACGGCTATCAGGTACTGGGCCTGGACAATTTCAACAGCTACTACGACCCGACGCTCAAGCATCAACGGGTCGGCTGGGTGCGCCAGCAGGCCGGGCACTTTCCGTTGCAGCGCATCGAGCTGGCGGACGCCAACGCGCTGGATGAGCTGTTCGCCCGTGAACGCCCCGACGTGGTCCTGCACCTGGCCGCCCAGGCCGGGGTGCGCTACTCGCTGGAGAATCCCCGGGCCTACCTCGACAGCAACCTCGCCGGTTTTCTAAATATCCTCGAAAGCTGCCGGCGCCATCCGGTGCAACACCTGCTGTACGCCTCGTCCAGCTCGGTGTATGGCGCCAACCAGCACACGCCTTATTCGGTACGCGATGCGGTGGACCACCCTCTGTCGCTGTACGCCGCGACCAAAAAAGCCAACGAAGCCATGGCCCACTGCTACAGCCACCTGTACGGCATTCCGGCCACCGGCCTGCGCTTCTTCACGGTCTACGGCCCCTGGGGTCGCCCGGACATGTCGCCGGTGCAGTTCGCCAGCGCCATCGTCGAAGGCCGCCCGCTGCGCCTGTTCAACCATGGCCAGCACCAGCGCGACTTCACCTACATCGACGACATCGTCGAAAGCCTGGTGCGGCTGATTCCCCTGGCGCCGCAAGCCAACCCGGACTGGAACGCGATGACCCCGGACCCGGCCAGCAGCCACGCGCCCTGGCGCCTGTACAACATCGGCGGGCAACGCCCGGTGGCGCTGCTGGACTACGTCGCCCTGCTGGAAAAACACCTCGGCCGCCGCGCCGCCATCGAGTTGCTGCCGCTGCAGCCGGGCGATGTGCTGGACACCTGCGCCGAAGCCGGCGACCTGGCCGACGCCACCGGCTTCACCCCTGTCGTCTCTCTCGATGAAGGGCTCGGGCGCTTCGCCGCCTGGTTCCTCGATCACTACCTGCCGCTGCACGGGACGCCAGCGCAGATCCACCGGGCATCGCCCGACGAGCAACGGAGGTCGGTATGACCGGACAACCGAAAAGCGCCCAGATCCAGGCGCTGAGCCAAGACAAACGAATGGACCCCAAACACCGCATGCGCATCGACTCGGCGGTCCACAAACAGGGCCGCGGCTGGTTCACCGGCCGCCTCGGCGGTCGCCCCTGGACCCTGTCGCGCACCAACCGCTGGATAGCCGCCTTCGGCGCCCTGCTGCTGATCGTGCTGCTGTCGCCGCTGCTACTGGTGCTGGCGCTGATCGTCAAGGCGAGCGGCCCGGGGCCGGTGCTCTTCGTGCAGAAGCGCACCGGCTACCGGGGGCGCACGTTCGGCATGTTCAAGTTCCGCACCATGGTCGCCAACGCGGAGGCGCTGAAAGAGTCGCTGCGCCACCTCAACAAGCACGGCGCCCAGTCCATCGATTTCAAGATCGACGATGACCCGCGGGTAACCCCGATCGGTCGCTGGCTACGGCGCAGCAGCCTGGACGAGCTACCCAACCTGTTCAACGTAGTGCGCGGCGACATGCGCCTGGTCGGCCCCCGGCCCACCTCGTTCAACGCCTACCGCTACAAGGACAACCACCTCGCGCGCCTGAGCATCTACCCCGGCATGACCGGCCTCTGGCAGATCTCCGGGCGCAGCGACATCGACTTCGACCAGCGGGTCGAACTGGACCTGAGCTACATCGCCGAACAGAGCCTGAGCCTGGACCTGAAAATCCTGCTCAAGACCCCCTTCAAAGTCTTCAGTGGCCACGGAGCACGTTGAGATGGACGGTTCAACTTCAAGAAGCATGAGCATCGCTGTGCCCAGCGAAACCAACCTGACCTCCACCGTGCTCGACCAGGAACAGCGCACCCTGTTGCTGACTGCCGCCAACAGCGGCAGCGGCACCAGCACCAGCGCCCTGGCGTTCGCCAGCCAACTGGCGCTGATGAGCGGTGGAACGGTGCTGCTGATCGACGGCAGCAACGGCCCCAACACCCTCAGCCAGCAACTGGGCCTGAACAAGCTGCGTGGTTTTCATGACCTGCTGTTCGATGACCAGACCCCGCCCCTGGCCCAGGACTGCATCGTGCGCCTGTCCGACCAGCGCTTCGACGTGCTGCCCGGCGGCCTGCACGAGCGCGGTGGCGAACGCCTCGACCCGGAAATGCTGCGCATGCTGCTGCTCAAGCTGTCGGCCGAGTACCGCTTCGTGGTGATCGACGGCGAGGCCGTGTACGCCGGTGCCGACAGCCTGGTGATGGGCCCGCTGGTGGACGGCGTGATCCTGGTGATCAACGCCGACGACACCCGCCGTGAAGTCGCCCAGGCCGCCAGCCAGCGCCTGCTCCAGGCCGGCGCGCGGCTGGTCGGCAGCGTGTTCAACCGGCGCCGCTACTACATGCCCAAGTGGCTCTACAACAACCTTTAAGCCGATCGTGCGAGGGAACACTTATGAAAACGCCCTTGATCGCCCTGTTCGCGCTATTGCCACTGGCGGCCTGCACCACTCAGCAGGACGCCCGGACGATGCCGGTACAGATTCTCACCGCCGCGCCGGCCAATGCCCAGGCCTCCGAGCTTTCCAGTCAGGAACAGGTATTGCGCCCGCAGGACGTGCTGGATGTGATCTTCCACATCAGCACCAGCGGCTCCGACGCCTACCGTATCCAGTCCGGTGACACCATCGGCCTGAGCTTCCTTTCCGCCAGTTCGCTCAACGGCAACCAGTTGGTGCTGCCCGACGGGCGCATCGAACTGCCGGCCGCCAACACCTCGGTGAACGTCGCCGGGATGACCCCCGAACAGGCCCGCGCCGCAATCCAGCAGGCCTACCGCAACAAGAGCCTGTTCCAGCCCAACCGCGACCAGCTCACGGTGCAGGTGCTGAGCCCGCTGACCAACGAGCAGAACCTGAAAAGCGCGCTGAACCACCCGGCCACCGGCATGAGCCGGGAGATCACCGTGGGCAGCGACGGCCACGCCAACTTCCCGGAAGTCGGCTCGGTCGCCCTGCAGGGCATGACCGTGACCCAGCTGGAGACGTACCTGAACAAGCGCTACGCCGACCTGCCGGGACGCATGAGCGTGGATGTGATGCTCAAGTCCACCGCGGTCAACGAGATCTACGTGCTGGGTGAAGTCGGCCAGCCCGGCGCCTACCCGATCCGCCGTCCGGTCTCGGTGCTCGAAGCCCTGACCCTGGCCCGCGGCCCGAGCATCAAGGCGCGGCTGGACTCGGTGATCATCATGCGGCGCAACGGCAACCAGGTGCAGGCCATGCCCTACAACATCGACCAGGCGCTGGACGCCAGCGCCGCTCAGGTGGCCTACCTGCAACCGGACGACATGCTCTATGTGCCCAAGACCAAGCTGGCCAGCGCCGGCGAACTGGCCCGGCAACTGGCAGACGTCGTGCTGTTCCAGGGCGTGGGCTTCAGCTTCGGCTACCGCGTCGACAACAAAGGCAGCAGCAACTGACCTCGGGGGTATCGCGTGATGAATCAGCTCATGAATCCCAAAGAGAACTACCTGCACGAATTCTTCCGGATCTTCTTTGCCAATCGACAATGGGTGAAGCGGATATTCCTCGCCTTCGCGGTGATCGCCCTGGTCCTGCCCTTGATGCTGCGCCAGAGCTACGACATTGGTGCCGAAGTCATCGTGCAGTCGAAAAAACTGTCGCAGAGCGACACCAATACCGCCCTCGCCCAGGAAACCGACAAGTTCATCCCGCCATCCCTGGCGGACATGGAAACCGAGAGCAATATCCTTCGCTCGCCGACGCTGATCCGCCAGACCATCAGCCAGTTGCGTGAAGAAGGCCGCTATCAGGTCGAGCCCGGCGTGATGGACAAGCTGCTGTTCCACCCGTTGCGCGAGCATGTGCTCGATCCGCTGCGCTCGGCGCTGGGCAACAAGGTCGAATCGGCCCGCGATACCCAACTCGACGCCCTCACCGAACAGGCCACCAAGAACCTCAAGGTCGAGACCCTGCCCGGCTCCAACGTGATCTCGGTGACCTACAGCTTCGGCGACGCGGCCCAAGGCACGGCGTTTGTCAGCCAGTTGCTGGACAACTACCTGAAAAACCGCCAGGACCTGCAATCCAACGAGCTGCCGCAGTCCTTCTATGAACAGAAGAAACTGCAGTACCAGGCCCGCCTCGATGACCTGGAAAGCAAGCGCCTCGCCCTGCTGGAAACCGCAGGTTCGTCCGATCCCAAGGAGGAAATCACCTTCCGCCTGAATGCGATCAATACCGAGGAACAGGCGCTCAACCAGTACCGTGACCGCCTGCTGCAAAGCCAGCGCTGGCTGGACTACCTGAAGTCGGCCCTGACTGCGGCCAACAGCGCGAAGATGAACGACTACAGCTTCCCGTTCACCTTCACCACCACCGTCGACAACGTTGCCTTCGAAGACCGCGAAATCAAGCAACTGGGCGAGCAACTGACCACCCAGGTGTCGCGCTACGGCAACGACCTGGCGGTGTTCCAGCCCAACAGCGAACCGATGCAGTTGCAGCGCGAGCAGATTTCCCGCAGCCGCCAGCAGTTCCTCAAGGTGGTGGACAACCGCATTCAGGAGCGGGAAAAAGACCTGACTGTGGTGCAGGAAGTGATCGGCCAGAAAACCCAGCGCATCGGCGAATTCAAGGGGCGCATCCACCAGTTGCAAGAGACCATGAGCAAGGCGCGCCAGCTCGACACCGAGATCGACGCCCTGCACAAGGCCTTCTTCACCTACACCCAGCGCTATGAAGAAAGCCGCGGCCAGGGCCAACTGGACAATATGTCCAACGCGCGGATTCTCAGCGCGCCCTACCAGCCGACCGAAGCCGCGTTCCCACGGCCGATGCTGATCATTCCGTTCGGCCTGCTCACCGGCCTGCTGCTGGCGATTGCCCTGGTCTATGTCCGCGAGTTCTTCGACCATCGCTTCAAACACCCGGCGCAAATCGGCCACGAACTGGGCCTGCCAGTGCTGCTGGTGATCAACGACCAGACCCCGGAACACACCAATCCGTACAAACAATGGACGCTGCCACGGCTGTGGCACTGGGTGCGCAATTGAACGCCCCGGCCCCGCGCCAGCCGATCATCCACCTGCTCAACAGCGGTGGATTCTACGGCGCCGAGCGCATGCTGCTGGATCATTGCCTGGCCACCCCCGGTCAGCATCGGGTGCTGTTTCTCGATGCGCCGCAAGAACTGCTGGCGCGGTTTCGCGCCGCCGGGGTGGACTGTCAGTGCCGCGCGGGGCTGGTGCAACCGCTGCTGTACCTGCGCGAGCAGCACGGCCAGCGGCCACTGCTCAATGCGCACAATTTCAAGGGCCTGCTGCTCGGCTGGCTGGCGGCGTACCTGTGGCGCCTGCCGTTGGTGGCAACCCAACACGGTTTCACTCCGCGCAACCTCAAGCAGCGCTTCTACACCTGGCTGACCCTGCAACTGTGCCGCACCGCCGTGGTGAGCCAGGTGGTGTGCGTGGCCGAGAGCATCGCGCGGATTCTGCGCGGTGCGGGAGTCGCGGCGCAGAAGATCCGGGTGATTCCCAACGGCCTGCCGGAAACCTCCGGCCAGGCGCCTCGCGTTACCCATGCGGGCGAGTGGCTGGCCGGTTATGTCGGACGCCTGAGCAGTGAAAAAGGCCCGGACCTGTTTCTCGACACGCTGATTCCACTGTGCCGGCGCTACCCGCAGTTGCACGCGGTGATGCTCGGCGACGGCCCGGAACGCGTCGCCCTGCAGGCCCGCATCAACGCCGCCGGGCTGGTGGAGCGGATTCGCCTGCCGGGCTTTCAGCACGACATGCGGCCGTGGATGAGCCGCCTTGATGCCCTGGTGATCAGCTCGCGCACCGAAGGCACGCCGATGATCCTGCTTGAAGCCATGCAGGACGGCGTGCCGGTGGTGGCCTTCGGCGTCGGCGGCATTCCCGATGTCATCGAACACGGCCGCAGCGGTCTGCTGGCCGCGCCGCTGGCGGTGGACGAACTGGCCGCGCAACTGAGCGCCCTGATCGACGACCCGGCCCAGGCCAGTGAACTCACCGCCCAGGCCTGCCACATCCAACGCGAACGCTACCACCTGCCTACCCTGGCGCAACGCTGGGCCCAGGTTTACCTGGGCGCCGCAACGGAGGTCCGCGCATGATCCTGCCCCTTTCGCTGGTCGGCCTCTTCGGTCTGCTGGCCGTGATCCTGCTGGTCAGTCCCTGGCCGTACCTGGCGCCCGGCGCAGTCGCCGCGCTGGGCGGCCTGCTCTTGCTGTACCGGCGCCCGGCCTGGGGTTTGCTGGCGATCATCGCCTTTGTGCCGTTCGAAGGCCTGTTCAAGGACAGCGACCTGTCCGCCGCCAAGTTGATCGGCGCCGGCCTGCTGCTGGTGCTGGGCCTGCAACTGGCCAGCGGCCAACTCAAGGGCGAACGCCTGCGCAGCAATCTGTGGCCGCTGCTGATCGCCTTCATGGCCTGTTACGGCCTGAGTTTCTGGGCCAGCGAAAGCATGCTGATGTCGGCCCAGCACCTGCGCGAACTGTCCATCGGCCTGCTGCTGTTCGTCATGACCCTGCTGATTGGCCGCGAGCTGAACCTGGCCTGGCTGGCCCGGCTGGTCTGCCTCAGCGTCGCCGCCACCTGCGTGATGGCGATGTTCTCCAGCAAATATCAGGACCAGGGCCGCGCCTCCGGCCTGCTCGACGACCCCAACGTGTTCGCCCTGCTGATCGCCTTCGCCGTGCCCCTGGCGATCTGGCTGCTGCTGAACAGCCGGAGCCTGGGCCAACGGCTGCTGTGGCTGGTGTGCACCGGCCTGTTGCTGGCCGGGATGACCAAGACCGAATCGCGCTCCGGGCTGGTGGTACTCCTGATCAGCCTCGGCATCGGCCTCTATCACTACCGGGTGCAACTGACCCGCCTGCGGCCGCGCCATCTCGGCGTGCTGATGCTGGGCCTGGCCCTGCTGCTGCCGGTTGCGGCGGCGGTGATGCCGGCCAGTTACATCGAGCGCATCGCGTCGCTGAGCGTGCTCAAGTCCGGGGTCAATGCCCATGAGGACGACTCACTTGGGCGCCGTGCCTCGTACATCGTGGTCGGCAGCAAGATGATCCGCGAAAACCCGCTGCTCGGCTCCGGCCCCGGCACCTTCCCCTTGCACTACGCCACCACCGGCTACGCCAAGGCGTTCTCCGCCAACCGCAAGGTCACAGACCTCTATCGGCGGGCGCACAACACCTACCTGGAACTGTTCAGCGAGATCGGTATTCCCGGCGGCGTGCTGTTCGTCGGCCTGATCGCCCTGGCCCTGCGCAATCTGTGGATCGCGCGCGCCGCCTGGCTGCAGCAGCATGAAGTGGCCCGCGCCGACCTGCTCACCCACCTGTGCATGAGCATGCTGTCGCTGGGTCTGTTCCTGATGTTCCTCAGCGCACCGAACCACAAATACCTGTGGATCATGCTGGCGTTGTCCTGGGTGCTGCGCAGCCAGGCCGAGGCTGCGGGCCGGCCGGAGCCGCAAGCATGAACCGGGTCGGCATCGTCATTCCGATGTTCAACGAAGCCCGGCACATCGGCCGGACCTTGGCTGCGGCCCAACGCGCCGCCCGCGAAGCCGGTGTCGACTGCGAACTGATCGTGGTCGACAACGGCTCCCACGACGACAGCCCGCGAATCGCTCGCGCCCTCGGCGCACGGGTGCTGAACCTGCCGGGCCTGAGCATCGGCGCCCTGCGCAACCGTGGCGCGGCCGCGTGCGAGTGCGACTGGCTGGCGTTTCTCGACGCCGATATCGAAGTCCCGGAGAACTGGCTCCGGCGCCTGCTCGACCTCCACGCCCAGGGCCTGGGCGATGTCTTCGCCCTCGACTGCGACACCCCGCACCAGGCGCCGTGGTTCGCCATCGCCTGGCAGCGCCGCACACTGCGTGCCGGCCCGCTGCTGCACCGCCAGCAATGGCTGCCCAGCCCCAACCTGCTGATGCCACGGCACTGGTTCGACAGCGTCGGCGGCTTCAACGAAAGCCTGCGCAGCGGCGAAGACAAAGACTTCACCCTGCGCCTGAGCGACGCCGGCGCGCGCCTGCTGGTGCTGCGCGAACCGGTGGTCATGCACTGGGGTTACGAGTGCACCTGGAAAGAATGGCTGGGCAAGGAAATGTGGCGCCAGAGCAGCCACCTGCAACTGCTGCGCAGCAACGGCGCGAGCCTGCGCCTGCTGCGTTTTCCGGCGCTGTCCATGGGCGCCTGGGTGCTCGACGCCATGGCCCTGTCGGCGCTGCTCGACGGTTTCCCGCACCTGGCGCTGCTGATGGTGCTGGTCGCCAGCCTGCCGGCTTTGGCGTTGAGTCTGCGGCAGAGCCTGAAGCACCGCGAACCGACCTTGACGCTGCAACTCTGGGGGCTGCATTTCATCCGGCTGCACCTGGCCGGCATGGCGTTCGTCCTGAGCCTGTTCAACTTCACTGCAAGGAGGCCAGCCCGTGGCTGAATTCATCTTCTGGCTGTGCCTGCTGCTGCCGCTCTATGCGTGGCTCGGCTACCCGCTGCTGTTGAGCCTCGCCGCGCCCTTCTGCGCGCGCCGTGAGCCGGGCCCGCAAGTGCCGCTGACGGTCAGCGTGGTGATCGCCGCGCACAACGAACAACGGCATATCGAACAGAAGCTGCGCAGCGTGCTGAACCAGGACTACGCCGCCGCATCCTTGCAGATCGTCCTCGCCAGCGACGGTTCCAACGACCGCACCGTGGCCTGCGCCCGGGCAGTCAACGACCCGCGCATCCAGGTGCTCGACCTGCCACGCCTGGGCAAGGCCGCAGCGCTGAACCGCGCGGTCAGCCTGTGCCAGGGCGACGTGCTGGTGTTCACCGACGCCGACAACCAATGGGCCGACGACACCCTGCGCCAGTTGCTGGTGCCGCTGGCCACCCCGGGCGTCGGCGGCTGCGCCGGGCAGATGATCATCCCCCGGCCGGGCAAGGGCCTGAGCCTGGGCGACAGCCTGTACCGCCACTTCGAAGGCTGGGTACGCCGGGTCGAGAACCGCACCGGTTGCATGGTCTCCGCCGACGGCGCGCTGCTGGCGCTGCGCCGCGAGCTGTTCCAGCCGATTCCGCCACAGGTCAACGACGATTTCTTTATCAGCACCTGCGCCCCGGCGGCGGGCCAGCACCTGGTCTATGTGCCCGAGGCGGTGGTGCTGGATTACGGCGTGGACGAAGCCGGCAAGCAGTTTCGCCGGCGCCAGCGGGTCACCGTCGGCGGCCTGCAGAGCCTGGCCGCACGGCGGCAACTGCTCAACCCGCTGCGCCACGGCCTGTACGCCATCGCCCTGATCAGCCACAAGCTGCTGCGCCGGCTGGCCCCGGTGCTGTTGCTGCCGCTGCTGCTGAGCAACCTCTGGTTGCTGGATGACGGCGCGTTCTATCGCTGGACCTGCAGCATGCAACTGCTCGGCTACGCCGTGGCGCTGGTCGGCCTGCTCGACGCCGGGCACCGCTTGCCGAAACCGTTTCGCCTGGCCGCGTACGTGTTGGTGACGCTGGCCGGCATGAGTGTCGGCCTGTGGCAGTTCCTGCGCGGGCACAGTTATCAGCAATGGAACCCCGACCAGAACCGCTGAGGGATCGACCATGCCGATCAAGACCACCATCAAGCGTGCCAGCGGCTGGATCTACCTGAACTCGCCGGTAGGTCGCCGGCAGCTGCACGGCGCCGGGCTGATCCTGATGCTGCACCGGGTGCTGGCCGACGATCGCGCCGCCGAACTGCCGCACCGCAACGAATTGTGCGTCGGCCCGCTGGCGTTCGAACGGCCGCTGCGCCGGCTGCGCCAGCACTTCGACTGCCTGCCGCTGCTGGACCTGCTGCAAGGCCACGGCAGCAACCGCCCACGGGTGGCGTTGACCTTCGATGACGGCTGGCGCGACAACGCCCTGCACGCCTTTCCGCTGCTGGCGAAGTACCAGGTGCCGGCGAGCATCTTTCTTTCCACCGACTACATCGGCAGCCGCCAGCGCTTCTGGTGGGAAAGCCTCGGCGAGACGCTCTGGGGCAGCCACGGCGAGGCGCCGCGGCACCTGCTGATCGAACAACTGCGCCGGGTCGGCCGGCCGCTGCCGGTCGCCTATTTCATGAACGAAGCGCCACGCGCCCGCAGCCTGGCGCTGGCGCGTTACCTGCAAAGCCTGAAGACCCTGGCGCCGCAGGCCCTGCACCTGCTCACCGATGCCTGCCCACCGGAATCCCTGCCCCAGGCCCTCGACTGGCAGCAAGTGCGGCAACTGGAAGACTCCGGGCTGATCCGCTTCGGCCCCCATGGCGCCAGCCACGCGCTGTTGCCCGGCCTGGACGACCATCGCCTGGAAGAAGAACTGCTGCGCAGCCACCGCGCCCTGCTCAATGGCTGCCGCAACCCGCTGCCGGTGTACTGCTACCCCAATGGCGACCACGATTTGCGCGTGCGCCAGCGTCTGGCAGCGCACCGTTATCCGTGGGCCCTGAGCACCCGCGCCGGGCTCTGCCAGGACAGCGACGACCCGCTGGCCCTGCCGCGCATCGGCGTCAGCCAGCGCAATGCCAGCCGGCCGTCGCTGCTGGCCTGGCGCATCAGCCGCGGAGGCCACTGATGAGCCGCCCCTCCTATCTGCGCCACTTGCTGCTGAGCATGGGCACGCGGCTGGCGATGATCGCCCTGCGCCTGCTGCGCAATGTGCTGCTGGCGCGGCTGCTCGGCCCCAGCGAGCGCGGGCTGTTCGCCCTGCTCAGCAGCCTGCCGGACCTGATTGCCGCCGCCACCAGCGGCGGACTCAACAGCGCCATCGGTTATCAGGCGGCGCAGCAGCGCAATGTCGGCCTGCTGCTGACCCAGGTGCTGGTCTACGGCTGCCTGCTGGCCGCCCTGCTCACCCTGATCTGCCTTGCCGCGCTGCGCGGCTTCGGCATCGAACTGGAAGTCAGCCAGCAACTTGGCCTGCTGGCCTGGCTGCTGTTGCTGGCGGTGCCCCTGAGCGTGCTCAAGAGCGGCCTGCTCACCTTGCACAACGCCACCGGTGGTGTCGGCGCCTTCAATGCCCTGCGCCTGAGCGAATCACTGGCGCCACTGCTGCTGTTTCTCGTCTTCTATGCCCTGTGGCCCGAAGCGGCGCTGTCGGCGGCGCTGGCCAGTTGGCTGTTGGGGCTGGGCCTGGTGGTGCTGTTGGGGTTGATCTGGCTGCGACGCGGTCATCCGTTGCGCCTGTGCTGGGACCGCGCCGGCCAGCGCGAACTGCTCGCCTACAGCGCCAAGAGCCATCCGGACCTGCTGTTCCAGCAAGTGATCCTGCGCTCGGACTACCTCTTCATCAGCGCCCTGCTCGGCAGTGCCGCCCTCGGTCACTACGCCATGGCCAGCGCCGCCGCCGAACTGCTGCTGATCGTCCCGGAAGCAGTGACCACGCCACTGATGAAGCGCCTGCTGCAACAGGACGCCGGCATGGACAAACTGACCCCGCTGGCCCTGCGCCTGACCGCCACGGTAATGCTTGGCGCCTGCCTGAGCATGGCGCTGGTGGGCGAATGGCTGATCATCACGTTGTTCGGCGCCGAATACCAACCCGCTTACCCGGCGCTGCTCGGCCTGCTGCCGGGGCTGTTCGGCCTGTGCTACGCGAGCATCCTGCGCCTCGACCTGCTGGGCAAGAACCGCCCCGGCAGCGTGTCGCTGATGATGGGCGCCGGGGCCGCGCTCAATCTGCTGCTCAACGTGCTGATGATCCCGCCTCTGGGGATCTTCGGCGCGGCGCTGGCGTCGTCGATCGCCTACCTCGCGGTGACCCTGGCGATGCTGGTGCTGTACTGCCGGCTCAGCGGCGTGGCCTGGTGGCGCACGCTGTTTATCCTGCCCGGCGACCTGCTGCCGCTGTGGCGCATGTTGCCGGGTCGGGTGGCCGGATGAACGCCGTGCGCCTGCTTATCGGCCTGATGTTGTTCAGCGGTGCGGCCGGCGCCGCCGAACTGCGCTGGCCAGATATTCGCGACGGCAGCCTGTACCTGACCCCGGGCCGCGCCGATCAGTTGCGCCTCGACTGGGTCGGCGCCTGGCAGACCGATGCCAATCCTGAGCAGGTGTTTCTTCTCGACGGCCAGGGCCGCCTGGCCGCGCGCCGCGATATCGCCGCCACCGAGGCCCGCGGTCAACAGCAATGGCCATTGCCGGTCGGCCACGGCAGCTATCGGCTGGAGATTCCCGGCTACAGCTTCCGCCGCTACCGTCCCGCCTTCAGCGATAGCACCCGCGCCCAGTTCGCCCCGGCGCGGGTGCATGTGAGCCTGCAGGTCGAGGCCGGGACGCAATTGTATTTCCGCGTCGCCGCTGGCGAGCAGGCGATTCTCGCCGGCAAGTACCACGGCGGCGTCAGCGGCTTGCGCGCGGTGCGCCTGGATGACGGCCAGGCGCTGAGCCTGAACCTGGTGGCGCAACCGGCGTACTGGCAATACGAAGAAGGCACCCTGCCGGTCAGTCCGAAACCGCAAATCTGGCGCCTGGAACTGCAAGGCCGTGGCAAGGCGGCGTTCTGGCTGGACGGCACGGCCAACCTGTTCGCCCGCCGCGTCGCCGACCTTGGCCCGCTGGATGAACAAGCCGGCACGGTGAACCTGCACCTCGGCCAGCAACGCTTGGGCCCGACGGCGAAACTCGGGCTGAACCTGCCCTACCTGCTGCCCCCCGTGGCCAGCCACCCGATTCTCGATGCCCTGAAACCACGGGCGGCGGGCTTCTACAGTTTTGTCGACGTGCTGGCCCGGCAGCCGGACTACGAAAACGCCTTTCGCCGCCTCTATCGCGAACGCTTCGCCATCGAGGACGACATCACCCTGCTGGCCGCCACCGGCCGCCGCGCCGACCTGAGCGACGACGTCACCAGCCGCCAGGGCCTGCAAGCCTGGCTGGCGGCCAGTGTCACGCTGGATGGCGCGGGCCGGCACTACATCGCCTTCGCCGACGAACCGAACCTGAATTACACCCGCTATGAAGACTTCCGCGCCTTCTTCGCGCAGCGTCTGCAACAGGTCGAGGACTACGCCGGCGCCCGCGAAGCCGGGGTGCGCATCGCCATGCCGGCCAGTTCGCGACTGGTCAACGGCCCGCTCGCCGAGCACAGCGCCGAGCGCCGTGGGCTGGACTGGGCGCAGCGTCTGCTGAAGGAATTCGGCCCGCGTATCGACGCATTGGCCTGGCACGAATGGATGGTCCGCGACCTGCTGGCGACCCGGGTCTACCGCGACAACGTGCGCCAGGCCGCTGCGCTGGTCGGCCTCAATGAGCGCGGCCGACCACGCAAGGCGTTGCTGCTGGACCAGACCAACCTGTCGCCCGGCTCAAACCTGAGCCTGTATGAGCAGAACGGCCATTACGCCGCATTGTGGTGGGCCTCGGTGGCGATCAACGCCAGCGCCGATGGTCTGCTGGACATGCTCAACTGGTTCCAGGCCGCCGACGAACCCGATTATCCCAAGGGCATGCTGCAAGTGCTCGACCCGCAGCACTTCGTGCTCAAGCCGGTGGGCCTGGCCCAGCAGTTCATCCAGCAGCACTGGCTGGACGAGGTGCTGCAACTGGACAACGACGCCTTCGAGGTCGATGCCCTGGCCATGGCCCGCGGCCCCGCCCGCAGCCTGCTCGGCGTGAACAAGGGCGAGCGCACCCAGCGGGTGCGTTTCGCCAGCGTGGCAGCGCGCTGCCCGGCCAATCCACTGTTGACCCTTTTCGGGCCCGATCACCAGCCACGCACGGCCAATCTGGTCTGTCGCGATGGCCGGCTCGGGTTCGATCTGCCAGGGCAGACGCTGTTTGCCCTGAGCTGGAGCGCGTCGTGAACCGCGCGCGCTGATCCACCCGCCTTGCCCGCCTCTGGAGGCAATCATGCGTGTACTGAACCAGCTTCAAACGCACATCAGGCACAAAGGACTGCGCTCGACCCTGCAAACGGCATTGCACCGCTACATGTTCTACCACTGGGAACTGCTCTGGATGGAGCGCGACCTGGTCAGCCCGGTACCGCCCCACAATCTCAAGCCCAGCAGCCCGACCCAGGCCGAACAGATCACCGTGCAAAACATCCATGCCTTCGCGCGCTACTTCGGCGATCGCCTGGAAACCATGCGCGAGCTGCTCGCCGAAGGTCATACCGGGATCATCCACCGCGACCCCGAAGGCCATGCGGTGGCCTTTATCTGGGGCTGCCCGCGGGACTACCACGACCATCACTACTACGGCTGCTGGTTCCCGGTGAACAGCGGTGAGTTCTTCGAGTTCGGCGGCGAGCTGACCCGCGCGTACTGGGGCACCACGCTGTCGGTAGACCTGCAACTGAACCTGTGGAAGGCCATGAGCAAACAGGGCTGCGACAAGGTGGTGGATGTCTGCGAAAGCCACAATATCCCGGCGCTGAAGCTGCACCTGCGCATGGGCTACGCCGAGCAGGGCCGGGTCACCCACGTCTATTGCCTGTTCGGGCGCTGGAAGTTCTTTCGCCAGAGCCGCTACGAAGGCTCGCGCCTGGCCGCGCTGCGCAAGCCCGCAACCGTGGCGCCTTCTGTAGGGGTGGCCTGAGATGGGCCTGCGCCTGAGCTGGCTCGACTCGCTGGACGCGCCCGCCTTCCCGGCGCAGGCCTACGAACAACTGCGCCAGCGCCTGCCCCAGGCCACGCCGTTCAACAGCCTCGGCTGGTTGCGCGCGGCCGAGGCGGCACTGGAGCCGGGACACAGCTTGCAGGTGCTGCTCGGCTTCGACCGCGACCACCTGTGCCTGTGCCTGCCGCTGGTGCGCATGCCCTGGCGGGTCGGGCCGCTGACCTTGCGCGTGGTGCGCCACCTGGGTTATCCGCTGAGCGACCGTATCGGCCTGCTCATCGACCTGCCCGAGAGCGACGCACCCCAGGTGCTGCGCGAGGTTCGCCGGCACCTGCCCCACGCCCTGCTGCAACTGAACGAAGTCACCCAGGGCGAGCCGTGGTTGCTGCACTGGGGCTGGCGCAGTTCGACCTACGAACGGCGCCGTGCCTGCAATGTGCCGGTGCATCAACTCAGCGCGGCCGACCGCCAGGAAGTCAGCGGTGATCCGCGCTACAAACTGCGTCGCGCGCGCAAGCGCATCGCCGCCTGCGACGCACAGGTTCGCCGCGTGGTGCTGGATGCCGATAACGCGAGCGATTGGCTCGCGCGCATCGCCAAGGTGGAAGACGCCAGCTGGAAAGGCGACGACGGCGTCGGCATCTTCAGTACCCCCGCCTCCCGCGCCTGGATGACCCAGGCCCTCAGCGCGCTGGCCGGCGAAGGCCGCGTGCGCCTGGTGGTGCTGGAACTGCACGGCCAGTGCATCAGCTACCGCCTCGGCCTTCTGGAACAGGGCCGGCTGTACGACTACAACCTGGCCTTCCTGCCGCAACACGCGGACTTGGGCAGTGGCCGGGTGTTGTTGCAGGAGTGGATCGACTGGGGCCTGGACGATGGCTGGCAGTGGATCGACGCCTCACGGGTCAGCCTGGAGAACTCCAGCCACCAACTGCATGAACGCATGAGCGGCCAGGTCGAGCACCTGCGCCACAGTTTCTATAGCTGGCGGGTATCGGGCCTGGGCCTGGGCCTGGCACTGCGCCTGTGGCGCCACTGCCAGCCGTGGCTACGCTCAAACAGGCCGGGCCGGCAACCGAAGATGCCCGCCACCGAACACCCGCCAGCCCCACACCGCCCCGCCACAGGAGCCACGGAATGTCCTTCCAGGTCATAGTCAACGCCGATGATTTCGGCCTCAGTGAACACGTCAATGCGGTGATTCTGCGGGCCTTCAATGCCGGGCTGATCAGCTCGGCGACGGCCATGGCCAACATGCCGGCATTTCGCGGCGCCTGCGCACTGGCCCGGCTGCCGGCGCTGCGCGGGCGCATCGGCCTGCATTTCAATCTCAGCCATGGCCAGCCGCTGAGTGACGCCATCCGTGAGCAGCCGTTGTTCTGCAACGCCGCCGGTGAGTTCGCCTTCAGGCTGTCGCGCAACAGCCTCTGGCTCGGACGCCGCGCGCGCCAGGCGGTGGAACAGGAACTGCTCGCGCAATGGCAGCACTGCCTGAGCCTGGGCCTGTTGCCCAGCCACCTGGATTCGCACCAGCACGTACACAACATCTGGCCAATCGGCGAAATCGTCGCCCGCTTCGCCGCCCGCGAGGGCGTACCGGTGAGGCTCGCGCGCAACCTGGGGCGCAACATCGGCCCGGCCAAGCGCGTGTTCAAGACTTTGCTCAACCGCCGTTTGCGCCATCTGGCCGGCGCGACCGCCGACTACGTCTGCACCCCGGTGGACCTGCGCGACGGCCTCGCGCCACGGCACGGCTTGCTGGAAGTGGTGGCGCACCCCAGCGCCTTGGGCAGCAATGATTTTGGCGATGCCTATCTGGGTTCCGGAGAGTCGTTGGCAAGGTTGCTGGAGCAGCAACTGCAGACAGTGCCACGGGTGGGCTATCGGGTGCTGGCGGGGAGCTGACCCTCAGCCTTCGCCCTCGCCGATCTGCGGGAAATGCCGGCAACTCTTGCGCTCGGCCATCTGCCGGTCGGTGGGACGCTCATCGACGAAACGCGGCGGCCCATCGCTATGGATTTCCAGGAAACCCCAACGCAGGTCGGCTTCGGTCTGCCCGGGCTTGGGCGGTTCGAACCACCAGACTTCGCGGCTGATCAGGGCCATGGTCGATTTCCTCGGGTGACGGGCTATTGCTCAAACCATAGATAACTATTTGCCACCGCTCCATTCGCACTTCGCGGTGTGCTTGCGCTCCCTCACATGGAGCGCCCGTCATGCCGCAAATCCCTCACACCGTTTCGCCCGCCGCCGACTTCCACCAACAGGTGATCAAGGAACGCCTGCCGGCCTGGACCCAGCGCCTCAGCGCCGAACAGATCAATCGCCTGGAGTACCTCAGCAATGACAGCGAACAGCCCTGGCTGCTCAATGCGCTGCCCGCGCTGCGCGAAGAGTTCGAGCAGCTGCAACGCCGCCTGCATGCCTCGACCTTCGACCTGGCCAAAGCCATGCAAGGCCTCAAGCTGATCACCGATTTCGCCACGCCGCTGCTTGAGGATCGCCTGCACCGTGTGTTTGACCTGCAAGCCGATCTGAGCCGGCTGAAGCTGGTGCGCTTCAGCCGCGACTGGAACTGGATGCTGATGCAGGCCGAGCTGAACCACGTGGTCGAACCGCTGTTGCAGGCAGCGCTGCAGAACTTCCCGAAAGACTTCGAGTGGCAACCGGAGAGCGTGGCCATCGACGGTGATTTCGTGGTCGGTTCCCACCTGGGTTACCCGCGCTATCACTACAAGGGCCTGCCCTTCACGGCGCAACAATTTGCCCAGGAATGCCATGTCCTGGACCTCGGCCAGCGCTACCAGCAGCATCTGGATGGCGTGCTGGGGCGCACGCAAGTTCGAGACCTGGGCATCGAGGTGCGCAAGCTGCAGTTTCACCGGGACCTGTTGGTCGCCCGTATCTGCTACAACCTGCGCGATGACTGCGATCCAGTGCTGAGCCTGATCGCCGAAAACACTGCCAGCCCGCACTCGCCGCGCTGTCAGCGCCTGAACCTGTTTGACATCGATATTCTCGACGCGGTGCTGATCTACCCCGCCCGCGACTCAGAGGCGGTGATGCTGTACCTGCCCGGGGTCGAGGATGGCGCGCTGACCCGTTATCCCACGCTCGGCGCCTGCCAGCGCGATCTGGTTCGGCGCCTGTGCCAGCCGGCCTTCCGCCAGCGCTTCATGCGCTTTATCCAGCATGACAACGCGCCACACTTCGCCAGCGTCCTGCAGCGCAACCTCACCGGGCAAACCCTGCCGGCCGATCGCGACAGCGTTTGGCAGGCGGCCGCCGACACCGACCTGCGCTGGAGCGAGAACGGCATTGACGGCGAGCTGTTCGGCTACCTGCAAGACCGCCACCACCGTCGCCTGCTCAACGAGGCCCGGCAACTGGCGGTGCCCAGCGCCGACGCCGACGAAGCGGCGCGCCAGCAACGCTTGCACGACTGGGAGTCACGCGGGCTCAACCTGCTGGGCGTCGCCGCGTTCTTCATCCCCGCCGCCGGGCAATTGATGACCCTGGTGTTCGTCGCCCAGGTCCTCGACACCGTCTACGAAGGGGTGAAGTCCTGGCGCCATGGCGATATCGACGCGGCGCTGGCCAGCGTCAAGGCCGTGGCCCTGGACGGGGTCATGGCGGTGGGCGGGGGCGTGGCGTTTCACTACGCCAACACCTTCACCGGCAAGTGGCTGGAGGTCATGCGCCCCGATGGCACTCCCCGGTTGTGGAACGCCGACCTGACGCCCTACCAGGTGCCCGCACCGCCAACCGACATTCCCCTCGACCCGCTGGGCAAACGGGTTGTGGACGCGAATCACCTGCTGCCGCTGGACGATGCGCATTACCAGATAGCGCCGCATGCCGACGGCCAGCGCTGGCAAATCGTCCACCCCGACGACCCGTACGCCTTCCGGCCGATCGTCGAGCACAACGACCAGGGCGCCTGGCTCGCGGCGCACGAATCGCCGCTGGACTGGTCGCGGCGCACGCTGCTGCGGCGCATCGGCCATCAGGTCGAGGCGTACAGCGACCAGGAACTGGAAATCGCCAGCCGGGTCAGTGGCATCAGCCGCGATGAACTGCTGGATATCTACCTGCGAAGGGCCCCTGCCCCCACCCGATTGATCGACACCGCGCAGCGCTTGCGCGGCGACGTACCGGCCGAGGACCGTCTCGACGCCGCGCTCGAAGGCCTTTACCTGCCGCGACGGCGCTGCACTGCCAGCGACCGCCTGACCCTCTGGAGTCTGCCGCGGGAAAGCGCCTGGCCCGCCAACACCCGGCTCGAACTGCGCAACGGTGGGCCTTCCGGTCCGCTACTCGAACGGGCCGGCGAACGTCAGGCCGGCGACTTGCGCCTGATCGTGAAAACCGCCGATGGCTATCGCCCGGTACTCAACGACCAGCCACTGGCGGTCACCGAAGACCTGTTCGCGGCGCTGGCCCAGGTCATGCCCGAGTTCAGCGGCGACGCCGAGGCGCTCAAGGCACGAATAGCCGAACACGCCCTGGCGGACCGTGAAAGCACCCAGCGCTGGCTGTGGTCCGGGCACGATTACGGCTGGACTGACGATGGCCGTCTGTTCGGCGGCACCGACCGACCGGACGTGTACCCGCTGCCGAGCACCAGCGGCAATCTGCTGATCACCCGCTACCGTCGGCTGTACCCGCGCGCCAGCGACGCCTCTGCGGAAATACAACTGGATCAATGGCGGGCCTCTGCCCGGCCCCCGCACCTGGAACTGCGCGCGCTGGAGCGCCAACTCGAATACCTGCGCACCACGCTCGGCCAATGGGCCGACAACCGGCCCGCGCGCACCCGTATCCGCGACGCCCTGCTCGACAACTGGCAACGCCAGACCGCCATCCCGTCAGTGCTCGACCTGTCCGCATTGAACCTGGTCGATACTGACTTCACGGACTTTCCCCATCTGGCCGAGGGCTTTGCGCATGTCAGTGAACTGAGCCTGGACAGCAACGAACTCCAGGGCATTCCCGTCTTGCTGACCCGCCAGTTGCCCGGGCTGCGCTGCCTGTGGGCGGCGTCTATGCGCCTGCGCCACATGCCCGAAGGGCTCGGACCGCGCTTGACCACCCTGGAAATGACCGACAACCAGATCACCTGGAGCCCGGCGTCGCAGGCGGCCCTGGAGCAATGCACCAGCCTGCAGGTGCTCAACCTCGCCGGCAACCCGCTCGAAACCCCTCCGGACATCACCCGGCTCCTGGCGATGCGCGACCTTGGGCTGTTCGACACCGATCTGCACGAGTTCCCGGCCGGCCTTGACCTGGCGGATAACCTGGAACACCTCGAAATGGGCGCCAACCAGATCGCCGACCTGCCCGAGCCGCTGGGGATGAGCGAGGCGGCGCAGTTGGCCCTGAGCCTTGAGCAGAACCAGCTCAGCGCGGCTACGGTCGAGCGGATCGAGGCGCACTTTCGGGAAACCGGCATCGACCTGATGGTCTCGGCGGCGGACTACGAAGAACTGCTGCTCGGCGCCAGTACGCAGATCATGGCGTGCTGGGAACGGGTCAGTCGCCTGATGCCGCTGCAGTATCGTCGCGACTTGCGGGAGCTGGTCGGGAGCAACGTGTTCCAGACAGCCCCGACCACCACGCGACGTCGAATCTGGGTCATGTTGCGCTGGCTGGAGACGCCCAGGGCAATGGAATCTGCGACCAGCGTCGATGCCCGCAGCCTGCTGTCGTTCGAGCTGGCCGCCGACCTCTGCGAAGAGGTGGCGTTTCCGGGGCTGCAACTCACTCCTCGCCAGCAGACCGAACACGTTCTCAGCGTGGCGGTAGGCGCTA
This sequence comes from Pseudomonas sp. Marseille-P9899, assembly GCF_903166565.1. Classification (NCBI taxonomy): domain Bacteria; kingdom Pseudomonadati; phylum Pseudomonadota; class Gammaproteobacteria; order Pseudomonadales; family Pseudomonadaceae; genus Pseudomonas; species Pseudomonas sp. Marseille-P9899. The sequence goes on along the minus strand of NZ_CAESCG010000001.1, from coordinate 1,103,408 downwards.
TTCGTTACCTGGCCGTCAACGATGCACTGCGCCTGCGGTTTCCGATCATCACTGAACTCGAGTTCGAAATCTTCCGCGCCCGCACGCTGCAACGGGTTTCTGTCGATATGCCGATGCGCCTCGCACCGACGCCGATTGAAATCGTCTACACCCGGCTCGCCGGCGGGCGGCTGGAATCGCTCGACGCCAATTGGACCACGCAACTCCACGAACAACTGCGCGAGCTCGACCCCAGCACCATGGCTGGCCGCGCAGCCTTGTTGGCCGAGCGGCCGGACGGCGAATATGCCTATGCCTTCTGGGTCAGCCATCTACGCCGACGCTATGCCGCCGATTTCGAACAGTTGCAGGAGCAGGCGGATACGCTGCTGGAAACCGCCGAAAGAGAGATGAACGAGGGGGATTACGTGGTCGAAGCCAATCGCCTGCGTCTGCAGTTCGAGGCCGACCAGCGCAGACTGCTGGACGACCTGACCCGCGCCATCGCCGACGGCACCCAGACCCGCTGGTAACCCGCCCCGGCCAGCCGCACTGGCCGGGAACTCAATACTCGACGGCGGTAAAGCGCTCTCCCGCCAACCAGTGCTCGAACAGGTCGGCCGGCATCGGCCGGCCGATCAGGTAGCCCTGGCCGTGATCGCAGCCGGCATTGCGCAGGAACTGATGCTGGGCGTGGGTCTCGATACCTTCGGCAGTGATGCGGTAACCCAGGGCATGGCCGAGGTCGATGATCGCGCGGGTGATCGCCACATCGTTGACGCCATGGGGCAGGTCCTTGATGAAGGCGCGGTCGATCTTCAAGTGGTTGATCGGCAGCGATTTCAAGTACGCCAAAGACGAGTAACCAGTGCCGAAGTCATCTACAGCCGTGGCTACGCCGAGTTTCTGCAAGCGTGCCAACACATCACACGCATGCTGCTGGCTCTCCATCAGCAGGCTTTCGGTGATCTCCACTTCCAGCAGGTTCGGGCTCAGGCCATGGCGCTCCAGGGCCTCGGTCAGGCTGCGCACATAATCACTGCGTTCGATCTGCAAGGCCGCCACGTTGATCGCGATCGGCCCGGGCAACAGCTCGCGGTCGCGCCACTTGCGGACCTGCGCGCAGACCAGTTCCAGCACGTGCTCACCCAACGGAATGATCAGCCCGGTGCGCTCGGCCAGGGGAATGAAGTCCAGCGGCGAGACCAGTCCCTTCTGCGGATCGCGCCAGCGCAGCAGCGCCTCGGCGCCTTCGACCCGACCGCTGAACAGGTCGATGCGCGGCTGGTACCAGAGTTCGAATTCATGCTGTTCCAGCGCGCGGCGCAGCGCCCGTTCAAGGGACAGGCGCTGTTGCAGGCGCTCGGTCATGTCGCCGTGGTACAGGCGCCAGGCATTGCGCCCGCTTTCCTTGGCCGCGTACATCGCAGTGTCGGCATGGCGCAGCAGGCTTTCGGCGCTGTGCCCGTGTTCGGGGGCCACGGCGATGCCGATGCTGCCGGTGACCAGCGCGGCGTTGCCCTTGAGGTCGAACGGCTGCTGCAAGGCACGCAGCAGGCCATCCACCACCTGGCAAGCCTGTGCCGGGGTACTGATGCGGGTGAGGATAAAGGCGAATTCGTCACCGCCAAGGCGGCAAATGGTGTCATCGATGCCGACACCGTCCTTCAACCGCTGCGCGGCCTGCGCCAGCAGCAGATCGCCAAGGTCATGGCCGAGGCTGTCGTTGACCAGCTTGAAGCCGTCGATGTCCAGCACCAGCACCGCCAGTTGCACCTTCGGCGCGGCCAGCGCCTGTTGCAGGCGGTGTTGGAACAGCACGCGATTGGGCAGGCCGGTGACCGCATCGAAATGCGCCAGGTGTTCCAGTTGCGCCTGGGAATGCTTGAGTTCGCCGTTACGCAGGTTGATCAGGCGGTTGCTGCGGTTCAACTGGGCGACGAACAGGCTGAACAGCCCGGTGGTGGCCAAGGCGAACAGAAACAGCGGCGAACTGAACAGGCTCATGGACGACCAGCCCTCACGCGGGGTCGCCGCCAGTTGCCAGATGCCGCCGGGCACATCGACATTGAGCGTCACCGAGGGCTGCTTGAACATCCCAGGCTCGCCCCAGATCATCGCCCCGGCCGCGCCTTCGCCGTCACCGCCACGCAATGCCAGGTGGAAGCTGGCGTCCTCGCCAACCCCGGAGGCGCGCAGCAGGCTGTCGATATCCGCCACCACCGAGACATTGCCCCAGTACAGGCGCACACCCTTGTGGCCCTTGAGGAACACCGGACGCCGGTAGATCAGCGCCCGTCCGCCCTGGTAAAGCTGCACCGGCCCCGCCAGCACCGGTTCGCCGCTGTCGCGGGCACGCTGCACCAGCGGGTATTGCTCCGGCAGCGTCCGGTAGTTCAGGCCGAGGATGCTTTGGTTGTTGTGCAGCGGGTAGACGTCGGCGATGACGTCATTGGGCGCCAGCGAGACATGGCGGATATAGCGCACCGACTCGATGGCCTGGCTCGCCATGTCGTGAAAATGCTCAGGCGAAATATCCCCGTCGGCACTGAGCAACTGTGCTATCCCTTCAGTCTCGCCAAACGCCGAGCGCATCTGCGCCTCCAGACTGGCGCGGATACCGGACAGGCGCATGCTCGCCGTCGCGATCATTTCGCTTTCCTGGCGCTGCACGTCCAGCCGGCCGAGGGCGATGGACAGCCCGATGCCAATCACGGCAAAGCCAATGGGAAGCAGGCGGTAAGCGGTAGAGCGCACGCTGGTGGGGAGGCTGCGGGGGGCTTCGAGGGCGAAAATTCTTGTCGTCATACGCCGAGCTGCTTGCATCGAATTACTCGGGTTATCGGCGGACGAACGGCAATATTGAGGCGGGCTGGCTTTTTTTTGCGGCCTGGGTTTATTCTCGGCTGAAACGCTTCATCTATCCGTTTCACCATTCGAAGAACAAAGAGGTGTCGTGCCATGGATCGTCTGCTGGATTCGCTGTTTCCCACTGCCGAGGACATTCCCGAGGCGTACCGCCTGGGTGAGCCGCTGGAGCAGCGCGATTACCTGGTCAACGGCGAACTGCGCCGTTGGGACGGCCCGCTGGCCACCGTGCGCAGCCCGGTGTGGCTGCGCGAAGGCAATGAAGAGCGCCAGGTGATCCTCGGCAGCGCCCCGCTGCTCGATGCCGACACCGCCCTCACCGCCCTGGACGCCGCCGTGCACGCCTACGACAAGGGGCGCGGCGCCTGGCCGACGATGCGCGTGGCCGAGCGCATCCGTCATGTCGAAGGATTTCTCGGGCGCATGCGCCTGCAACGCGAGGCGGTGATCAAGCTGCTGATGTGGGAAATCGGCAAGAACCTCAAGGACGCCGAAAAGGAATTCGACCGCACCTGCGATTACATCGTCGACACCATCGGCGCCCTCAAGGAGCTGGACCGCCGCTCCAGCCGCTTCGAACTGGAACAAGACACCCTCGGCCAGATCCGCCGCACCCCGCTGGGCGTGGCGCTGTGCATGGGCCCTTACAACTATCCGCTGAACGAAACCTTCACCACCCTGATCCCGGCGCTGATCATGGGCAACACCGTGGTGTTCAAACCGGCCAAGTTCGGCGTGCTGCTGATCCGGCCGCTGCTCGAAGCCTTCCGCGACAGCTTCCCGGCCGGGGTAATCAACGTCATTTATGGCCGTGGCCGTGAGACCGTCAGCGCACTGATGGCCAGCGGCAAGATCGACGTGTTCGCCTTCATCGGCACCAACAAGGCCGCCAGCGACCTGAAAAAACTCCACCCGCGCCCGCACCGCCTGCGCGCAGCCCTCGGCCTCGATGCGAAAAACCCGGGCATCATCTTGCCCGACGCCGACCTCGACAACGCGGTCAGCGAGTCGATTACCGGCGCGCTGTCGTTCAACGGCCAGCGCTGCACCGCGCTGAAGATCCTCTTCGTCCACGAACAGGTGGTCGACAGCTTCCTGGAAAAATTCCAGGCCAAACTCGCCGCCCTCAAGCCCGGCATGCCCTGGACCCCGGGCGTGGCCCTGACGCCGCTGCCGGAGCCGGGCAAGATCGATTACCTCAACGGCCTGGTGAGCGACGCCGTCAGCCAGGGCGCGCAGGTGCTCAACCCCGGTGGCGGGCAGAGCCGCGGCTCGTTCTTCTACCCGGCGCTGCTCTACCCGGTGAACCCGGCGATGCGCGTCTACCACGAAGAGCAATTCGGCCCGGTGGTGCCTGTAGTGCCCTACAGCGACCTGCAAACGGTGGTCGACTACGTGCTGGACTCGGATTTTGGCCAGCAACTGAGCCTGTTCGGCAATGACCCGGAGGCTATCGGCCGGCTGGTGGACACCTTCGCCAACCAGGTCGGGCGGATCAACATCAACGCCCAATGCCAGCGCAGTCCCGATACGTTCCCGTTCAATGGCCGCAAGAACTCCGCCGAAGGCACCCTCTCGGTCCACGACGCGCTGCGGGTGTTCTCCATCCGCACGCTGGTGGCCACGCGCTTCCAGGACAGCAACAAGCAGTTGATCAGCGAAATCATCCGCAACCGCCAGTCGAGTTTCCTGACCACTGATTACATTTTCTAAGGACCGTCTGGCGCATCGCTTACCATCCGTCCAGCGCAAGCGGCGACGGATTTGCGCTTTTACCATTCCTGTACAAACATACAGCGATACGCCCGGGCATCTTGCCCGGGTCGTCCGTTGGCATTGGCTACAGGAGGAACACGCAATGACCGCAAAACCCATTCCCGAAGGTGCCCACAGCATCACGCCGTACCTGGGCATCAAGGACGCGCATCACGCCATCGATTTCTACAAGGCCGCCTTCGGCGCCGTCGAGATGTTCCGCCTCGAAGGCCCGGACGGCCGCATCGGCCATGCCGAGCTGAAGATCGGCGACTCGTCGATCATGCTCGCCGAGCCCTGCGATCAAGCCGCACTGGTCAGCAGCCAGTCGCAACCCGGTGTTTCCGTGGGGCTGCACCTCTACGTCGAAGACGTCGACGCCCGTTACGCCCAGGCGATCAAGGCCGGGGCCACCGAGGTCAATCCGGTGCAGGACCAGTTTTACGGCGACCGTAGTGGCACCTTGAAGGATCCGTTCGGTAACCTGTGGTTCATTTCCACCCACAAGGAAGACCTCTCGGTGGAAGAAATCCGGGCCCGGGCAGCGAAGTTGTTTGGTGGCTGATCGCCGGCTTTTTGATAGTGTGCCGGGACCGCTTCAGCGGCCCATCGCGACGGTTCGGCGCGATGGGCTGCAAAGCAGTCCCTCATGGAATGGGCAATGCGAATAATCGAAAAAAGCGCCACCCTGGTGCGCACCCTCACTCCCGCTGAAGACGATCTTCTGCGCGGTTTCAACCGAGGCACCCTGGAAGGCCCGCGCCTGTTGCAGGCCAACCAGTTGCTGATGAAGGTCCGCGCCGCCGGTCACTGGCTGGCCTGTGACTGTCAGGCCAAAGCCATGCCGGTGCTCAACGTCACCCTCAACAGCCACACCGGCACGCTGTTCCTGAAGAACAACCCCGGCACCGCCGAGCACGCCGCTGACTGCCCGTTCAGCAAGGACGAGCGCGAAGCCGGCGACAGCGAGAATCCCGACACCCCGCCCGCTGCCTGGCTGGCCCCGGACACCCCGCTGCGGCTGATTGGCGATTTTCGCCGCGCCGGCAGCGATGAGTCCGCAAGCGCCGGTGCCGGCGCGGGTGACAAGCGCGAGCAGCATCGCCTGCTGTCGTTGCTGCTGACGCTGATCGAGGCCAGCGGCCTGAACGTCTACGCCACCCACCTGAAAAAGGACCTCACCGGCCAGTTCGCCGAGCTGCGCGGCGTGGCCGGGCGCTACCCGTTGATCGACCGGGTGCCGGCCAGCAACTACCTGGAAACCCGCCTCGACATGAAGCACATGATGATGCTCAAGGCGCGCCTGCGGGAATCCACGGTGTTCGGCAACCACCGGCGCCACGGCCTGCTGCTGGATTGCGTCAGCCAGATCAAGGGGCGCAAGGTCTACAACGAGCGCAGCGAAGACGGCTTCGACTTCCAGGGCCACCACCTGCTCTGGGGCGGCAGTCGCACGCCCGGGCCGTTGCTGGCCCTGGCGATCTACTCGCCGGCCAACGCCGGCAGCCATTTCTACGAACTGATCCATGTCGCCAGCGTGCCGGTGCTGTCCCGCGGACACCTGTTTCCGGTGTACCGCGATGAAGAGCGCGAGCCGCTGAAAATGCTGGTGTCGCTGATCGACTGGATGGCCAGCAAGGGCGTGCGGGTGATCATGCGCCGGCCGGTGATTGGCGGTCAGGTGATGGATGAGCTGGTGCTTAGCTCCGACCAGGACCGGGTGCTCTCGGTGTCCCTGACCGAACAGCCGCTGGGGCCGGAGCCGGAGGTGGAGAATTTCCGCCGCTATGCCGACTTCAAGAGCCTCGAAACCTTCCGCAAGTACGTGGCGGGCTTCTTCATGCGCGGGCGCGAGTAAGCGCCGCTGGTCGCCGCGGGGATGATCTGGATCGCACCCTTGTGCGAGGAGGCGGCCCAATGCCAGGTATCCCCGTGAAAAGGAGTTTGACCATGAAGCGCTCTGCCTTTGCCATACTGCTGTTCAGCGCCCTGCTCGGCACTCATGCCCTGGCTGACAACGGGCCGACCAATCCGAACCCGCCGTCTTCGGGCGTCGGTACCAACGCCGCCGATGTGCCGATGCCCAACGGTACCGATCCGCGTACCCAGGGCAGTGATCCGGGGCGTCAGGGTGGCGCGACTACTGACGGTACTGATCGCAGCAAGCCTAATGCCATTGATGGCACCGGGGCGGAAAACGGTGTGGGCAAGGGTGGGATCAATGGGACTGGCGGTAGCAATACCGGTGGTGGTGGGGCCGGTAGTGGGCAGTGATGGTGCAACTGTCTTTGGGGCTGCGTTGCAGCCCTTCGCGAGCAAGCTCGCTCCCACAGTGAACTGATGTCGTATTCAAATATCCAGCTTGACACCTACCCTGTGGGAGCGAGCTTGCTCGCGAAGGCCTGCAACGCAGGCCCAAAAGACAGCTCGCTCCCACAGCATAAGATCTTCACCACTGCCGCTTATCCGGCCGGGTCAGCCCCAGCTTTTCAATCCGGTAACGCAACATATCCCGGCTCAACCCCAACAACCGCGCCGACTTGGTGACATTCCAGTCGGTGCGGTCGAGCATCTTGCGCACCATGTCGCGCTCCACTTCCGGCAGGTTCATCGATTCCATCGGATCCGCCGGCGGCCGGGCGTTGAAGGTCGGGGCCGCAGGCATCGCCAACGGTTCTTCCACCAGACTCGGGCAGACATTCAGTTGCTGCGGCCCAATCACATCGCTACCGGCCAGCAACACCGTCTGCTCCAGCATGTTGCGCAGCTCGCGCACGTTCCCCGGCCAGCCATAACTGAGCATCAGGTCCTCGGCCTCACCACTGAAACGCAACGGCCCCTTGCCATAGCGCTTGGCATGCTGGGCGAGGAAATGCCGGGCCAGGATCAGGATGTCCTCGCCACGGTCATACAGCCGCGGCACCTTGATCGAGATGATCCGCAAGCGAAAGAACAGGTCACGGCGGAACTTGCCCTGCTGCACCATCTGCTCCAGGTTGCAGTTGGTGGCGCTGATGATCCGCAAATTGACCTTGCGCTCCTTGACCGCGCCGATGCGGCGGATGGTGCGGTCTTCCAGCAGTTTCAGCAGCTTGGCCTGCAGCAGCAGGTCCATTTCGCCGATTTCGTCGAGAAACAGCGTGCCACCATCAGCCGCTTCGACCAGGCCGACCCGGCGCTCGCGGGCATCGGTGAACGCGCCTTTCTCATGGCCGAACAGCTCGGCTTCCAGCAGGTTGGCCGGAATCGAGGCGCAGTTGAATTCGATAAACGGCCCTTTGCTGCGCGGCCCGTCGAAATGCAGGGCGCGGGCCACCAGTTCCTTGCCGGTGCCGGTTTCGCCTTCCACCAGCACCGGCGGCAGGTCGCCACCGGTCATGCGCTGCTCGGCATCGAGCAACTGCCGCACGGTGTGCTTGAGCCCGAGCATCGCCGGCGATTCGCCGATCAACGCCTGGATTCCGGATTTCGACGCCTCGCGCTCCTGATAGAACGACAAGGTCCGTTCCATTCGCTCGGTGGCCAGGGCCTTGTCCAGCATCAGTTTGAGTTCGGCCAGGGCCACTGGCTTGGTCAGGTAGTGGAAAGCGCCCTCCTTCATCGCCGCCACCGCGTCTTCGACGTTGCCGTAGCCGGTCATCATGATGACTTTCAGCTCCGGGGCCTGGGCAACCAGGGTCCGAAGCAACTCGTGACCGTTCATGCCGGGCAGCGAGTTGTCGGTCAGCACCGCGTCGGGCTGGATATGCTGCAAGCGCTCCAGGGCGTCTTCGGCGCTGTGGCAGACGGTCACCTCGAATTGCTTGCGTTCAAGGTAGGTCTGGATGTTCTGCGCAAGGAGTTCATCGTCCTCGACCAGCAGGATGCTGTGTTCCATGGTCCCCTCCGGCAACATTGAAAATCAGGCTGACACGGGTTCCTTCCTCCTCACGGCTGGCCAGGCTGACCGAGCCACCGAATCGTTCCATGATGCGTTTGACCAGTACCAGGCCGACCCCGAGGCCGCCCTGTTTGGTGGTGAAAAACGGTTTGAAGACCATCCGTTCCTGCTGCTGGCTCATGCCCTTGCCGCTGTCACTGACGACCATCCGCCATTGCCGCCCGCCCTGCTCCGGCGTCACCTCGACCCCCAGCAGGCCGCCCTTGGGCATGGCTTCCAGGGCGTTGGCGAACAGGCTGTTGAGGATCTGCGTCAGCAGCATCGGCTGAATCGACACGCTGGCGGCCAACGGTGTATTGACCGCCACCTCGACCCGATAACGCTCGATCTGTCCGGCGAAACTGGCCAGGGCATCGTCGATCGCACCGAGCAGGTCCACCGCTTCGGCCTCGTCGCTGGCCGGGCGCAATGACACCAGCAACTCCCGCACCCAGCGCGACATGCGATCGACCTGGCCAATGATGTCGGCGATGTTCTTCTGCGCCGGCTCGCTGGCAACCTCGTGGGCCAGCTCGGCGCTGGAGCGGATGGTGGCCAGCGGATTGCGCAGGCTGTGGGCCACCGCCGAGGACATCTCGCCCAGTGCGGCGAAGGTTTCGCTGGCCACCAGCCGGCGTTGCTGCGAGGCGAGCATGGCGGCGCCGCGACGGACGATCCAGAACAGCCCGAGGTAAATCAGCACGCCGCCAATGATGCTGCTGCTCCAGATCAGCACGTAGCCGCGCTGGATTCGCCGCACCAGGTCCTGGGGTTCCTTGTACACCTCGACCATCGACACCACCTGAGTGCCCGAGGCGTCGAACATCGGGATGTAGTTTTCGATAAACAGGTAGCGCGGCTCGCGTTCGAACTGCTGCTCTTCGCGCTCGTCGGCGGCCTTGTGGTAGCTGGCCGACACCGGTGTGCGCGAGGCGAAAGACTCATCGAGATCGTCATCGCCCTCGATCTTGCGGCCGATCAGTTGTGGATTGGTCGACCAGACGATGGTCCGGTCCAGCGCGTAGACATTGGCCAGCAACGTGTCGGGCAGGTGCTCGACATGGTCGAGGAACTCGATCCGCGCATCCGCCACCACCGACGCTTCGAGGCCTGGGTGCAGGGCGTCCAGTCGCGGGTCGAGCAGTTCGCCCATGGTCACGCTGGCGGGAATCCGCGCATGGCGCACTTCGGCCTGGGCCATGGCCTGGATGAACTGGGCGGTGAGCATCGCGTCGCGTTCGACGCTGTCGTTGACCACGAACCGGGTGGAGACATAACCCAGCGCAGCGGCCACGGAAGCGATGATCAACAGACTGACCAGCGAAAACCAGCGCAGCAGGTTGAACGGCTGCTGGTGCCGGGCAAGGCGTGCATCGGGCGGGCCGGTCACGGCCGCGTCATCGCTGTTCAGCACCATCGGACTGCTTCCTCGCAGGATGCCCGTGTCAGGAACTTATAGCCCAGCCACTCCGTGGCGCGTATCTGCCGTGCCGCCAGTGCGACGCACGGTGATGCCAATTTGCCTTTTTGCAGTCAGCGGGATCAGCCTTTCACCCGCCGCAACGCCACCGTCACCCAGGTCCCCTGCCCCTCGCGGCTGCCCAGTTTCACCGTGCCGCCAAAGCGCTCGACAATCCGCCGCACCAGCACCAGGCCCACGCCCAGCCCACCGCGCTTGGTGGTGAAGAACGGTTTGAAGGCCATGCGCAGCTGCTGGCTGCTCATGCCCTTGCCGGTATCGGTCAGACGCACGCTTACCAGACGCCGCGTGCGGGCCTGCACCCGCATGCTGAGCCGCCCGCCTTCGGGCATGGCTTCCAGGGCGTTGCTGATCAAACTGTTGAACACCTGCGCCAGCATCACCGGCTGGCCCAGCACGCGAATGCCGCTCAGGTCGTCCAGTTCCACCTGGACTCGCGCCCGGATGATCTGCGCGGCATGCGCCTGCACGCATTCGCGCAGGATGCCGTCCAGCGCCACCGGCTCGGCCTCGTCGCTGAGTGGGCGTAGCGATTGCAGCAGCTCGCGGACCCAGTGCGACATGCGATCGACCTGGCCGATGATGTCGTCGATGTTCTTTTGCGCCGCACCGTCGTCGAACTCCTGGGCCAGTTCAGCGCTGGAACGGATGCTCGCCAGCGGGTTGCGCAGGCTGTGGGCCACCGCCGAGGACATCTCGCCCAGCGCCACGTAGGTTTCGTTGTTCACCAATTGCTTGTGCTGCGCCGCCAGCACCCTGGCCGCACGCCGCACGATCAGGAACAGCCCGAAATACACCGCGCTGGCACCCAGCGCAGTGCCGAGCCAGAGCAACAGCAAGCCGCGTTCGATCCGTGCGATCAGATCGCGGGGCTCCTTGTAGATTTCCACCATGGCGGTGACCTGCTCGCCGCTGGCGTCGAACAGCGGGATGTAGTTCTCGATGAACAGGCGCTGCGGCGGCACCAGAAATTTCTGTTCGGAGCGGGCGTCATCGATGTCGTGGTAGCTGGCCGAGACGCGCATCTTGTAATCGAAAGCCCGTTCGAGGTCGTCGTCGGACTCGATCATGCGCCCCACTAGCGCCGGGTTGCTGGACCAGATCACCATGCGGTCTGGTGCGTAGATATTGGCCAGGAGCATGTCCGGCAAGTGGGCGATATGGTCGAGGAATTCCCAGCGGGCCATCTGCCGGACCTGCGCCGGCACGATGCTGAACGAGGCGTCCAGCCGCGGGTCGAGCAGTTCGCCCATGGTGCGGATGTTCGGCACCGCGACGTGGCGCACCTCCGCCTCGGCGATGGACTGGATGAACTGCGCGGTGAGCAGCGCGTCGCGCTCGACGCTCTCGTTGATGATGAAGCGGCTGGACACCAGGCCCAGGCCAATCGCCACGCTGAGAATCACCGCCAGGCTCACCACCGCGTACCAGCGCAGCAGGTTGAATGCCGGGCGCTCGCCTTCACCGTCGAGGGCGGCAGTTTCCAACGATTGGGCGGCGGGCGGCTGCAGGGTCATGGCGAATCCCCGGGCGGATGCCTTTAGGTATAGCGCAATGCCATGAATGCGGAATCTGCCCCACGCCACATTCCCCAATGCTGGGGCCAGTGCCCCGCCAGACGGCAGTGGGGAAACCCGGGGAAATCCGCTGCAGGCCACGCGCGGCAAGGCTTTCGTCGCGCTGGTACGGATGTTGCCGATGCTCGTGCAGACGACCCAATTTCCTGGGCCCGCTTGCAAGAGGAATACGCTCATGCACCGTCCAACGCCTCATCCGCTGGCTTTGCTGGTTCTGGCCGGCCTGCTCCAGGCGCCCGCCCAGGCGGCGCTGTTCGATGTCGACCCGGGCCCTTACCTGCACGCCACCGGCGGTTTCGCCGCCTGGGATCAGGACAGCCATGGCCGGGTTCTCGACCTGTGCCTGTCCAAGGCGGTCAGCTCGCGGGTGCCCGGCACCGCCGCGGCGCCTTCGTACATGTGCACCCTGCTGCCCACCCCCGGGGTGTTCGACGACACCCAGGCGATCAACTTCCCCAGCAATTTCCCCGATGAAGCCTTCTGGTTTACCGCCGATGCTGCCCTGGTCGATGCCGCCCGCGGTATCGACCTGAGCTTCGGCACGGCAATCGAAGCCGCTTTTGCCGCCGAAGAGCCGGTGGACGGCGATCAGGTCAGCTTTGCCCGGGTGCGCATCCGCGTCGATGTGGCCGCGCCGGGCACCTACGTGATCACCCATCCCTACGGCGTCGATGTGTTCGATGTGCCGGTCGCCGGACGCCGGGCGATCAACATGACCCGGGACATCGGCATCGGTGCGCCGCAGACCTACAACGGCGCGCTGAAAGGCGATGTCGGACCGTTCCTGCGCAGCGTCAACGGCCCCTACAGCGAAACCAACCCGCTGACCGGCGCCAGCGAGCGCTTCATCGGCGACCCGAACCTGGAAGAAGCCGTCACCGGCAGCCCGTTCAACACCAACTACGTGCGCATCGAAGGGCCCAACGGCCTGGACCTGCGCACCGAGGTGTTCTCGGTGTCCGGCAAGCTGTCCAGCGTCAACCGGCCCACCCCGCTGATCCCGCAGCGCAGCACCTACTCGCGGCGCACGGTCAACGGCAACCCGGTGGCCCAGCAAGACGTGTTCGTCCAGGCCCCGCCACAGCCGGCCACAGTCACCTTGACCAGTCAGAGCCCTAACCTGCCGCTGAGCGAGGCCAACCACACCGGTGCCTGGTACGCGCAGTCGGCGCTCAATCCGACCCTGCCGGCGCTGCTCACCGTGGCGGCCGACAACACCCCGGCGATCCCCAGCAGTACGCCGACCACTGCCAGCCTGCCGCTGGTGGACCTGGTCACGATCCAGCGCGCCGAGTACAGCCTTGGCTCCGGGCAACTGACCCTGATTGCCGCGACCAGCGATGAAGTCACCCCACCCACCCTCACCGCCCACACCGGCCATGGCGCCGCCATCGGTGCGCTGGGTGGCGAAGGCGCGGTGAAAACCCTGACCACCGGCCTGTCGCCGATTCCGCCGGCGACCGTCACGGTCACCAGCAGCAATGGCGGCAGCGACAGCGAAGAAGTGGTGATCCTGCCATGAACGCATTCACGCCAAGACCCGCCGCAGGAGGCAACATGAACAGATGGCCCCGCCTGGCGCTGTGTGCCGCCGGACTGACCCTGACCCTCGGCAACAGCGCCTGGGCCGGACTCGCCGCGGTCGATCCCGGCCCTTACACCTTGGCCACCGGGCGCTACCCGATGTGGTACCAGGACGACGGCGACCTGTCGCTGGAGCTGTGCCAGTCGCGCGCCGCCAGTTCGCGGCTGCCGGCGGCCACCCCGCCCAACTACATGTGCACCTTACTCCCGGAGCCGGGCATCTACGACGACGCCCTGCCGCTGGTGTTCCCCGACAACTGGCCGCCGGAGATGTTCTGGTTCCTGGCCGAGACCTCGATTCCCGCCGTGGGCAACAGCGGGTATGAGCTGGAGGTCTATGTCGCCGGTATCGAAGCCGCGTTTGCCGCCGAGAACCCGGTGGACGGCGACCAGCAGAGCTTCGCCCGCATCCGCATCCGCGCCGCGGTGCCCACTGCCGGCACCTACACCGTGACCCACCCCTACGGCGTCGAAACCGTCACCGTGGCAACGGCGGGCGCCGCGCGATCAACATCACCCGTGATATCGGCATCGGCGCGCCGGGCGATTTCAGTGGCGCCTTGAACGGCGCGATCGGGCCGTTCCTGCGCAGCGTCAACGGGCCGTACACCGAGATCAACCCGGACACCGGGGCGTCGGAAACCTATGTCGGCGACCCGAACCTCACCGAAGCGGTGACCGGCAGCCCCAACAACACCAACTTCGTGCGTATCCAGGGCCCGGCCGGGACGATCCAGACCAACCTGTTCAGCGTCTCCGGCAAAGTGCTGGACGCCCGCACCCAGACCGCCGCCGAACTGGACCGCGCCACCTACCGGCGCACCGCCGCCGGCAGCCGCGTCGAAGTGTTCGCCCGCTCGGCCAACAGCGCCAGCCTGTGCCTGCGCGAAAGCGTCGCGCTGGTGCCCGGCACCCCGCCGTCGCCCTGCCAGTACAACTTGCTCGCGGACAACAATGGCCTGTTCTTCAGCCAACGGCTGATGCCCGGCGCCCCGCCTGCCGTGGTGGTGCTCACAGCCAGCAGCCCGACCGGCACAACCCGGCCGACCTCGCTGTCGAGCAAGCTCAGTGACGTGGTGAAGATCCAGACCGCGCGCTATGACTGGGCCAACAAACGCCTGACCCTGCAGGCCAGTTCCAGCGACGAAGTGCTGGTGCCGGATCTGGTCGCCCAGGGCTACGGCCGCCTGTCCAAGTCCGGCACCGTGCAGACCCTGACGGTCAATGACCTGGCGCAACCACCGGCCAGCGTGACCATCAAATCCGCCGCCGGCGGCAGCGACAGCGAGCCGGTGCAAGTGGTCGGCAGCGCGCCAGTGCCGGTGGCCAATCAGGCCCCGCTGGCGGTAGCCGACAGCGGCAGCACCAGCTTCGGCGTGCCGTTGACCCTCAATCTGGTGGCCAACGACAGCGACCCGGACGGTGACCTGCCGCTGAGCATCGCCGACCTCACCCAGCCGGCCAACGGCCAGGGCAGCGTGGTGCTGAATGGCAGCACCTCGGTGACCTACACCCCGCCCGCCGTGGTCAACGCGCCAATGCAGGCCACCTTCAGCTACCGCGCCCAGGACAACAAAGGCCTGAAGTCTGCGGTGGCCACGGTGACCATCGCGGTCGCGCCGAACCAGCCGCCCGTGCCGGTCAACGACAGCGTCGCCACCCTCGGCGTACCGCTGGCCATCGACGTGCTGGCCAACGACGGCGACCCGGAAGGCAACCTGCCGCTGGAAATCGCCAGCGTCAGCCAGCCACCCGCAGGACGCGGCAGCGTGGCAATCACCGGCAATCAGGTCACCTACACCCCACCGGCCACCGTCACCACCGCGTTCAGTACCAGCTTCAGCTATGCCATCCGCGATTCGCTGGGTGCGTTGTCGGGGCAGGCGACGGTGAGCGTGCAAGTGTCGCCGCGACCAGCCCAGGAAACCTTCGCGGTCACCGCCGCGGTGGTTCAGGCCCGCTCCAATAACCGCTTCAACTGGGATATCTCGGGCACGTCCTCGGTGACCACTGGCAACACCATCACCGTGCAAGTGACCACGCCGAGTGGCCTGGTGACCCTCGGCACCACCACGGTGCCGGTGACCGGACGCTGGCGGCTGGTGGTGTCCAACAGCACCACCGTCGTGCCGAACGCCAACCCGACCGCCACCATCCGCAGCAGCCAGGGCACGGTGCGTACCGTCCCGGTTGTCGTGCAGTAACCCGGAGGATCGCCGCATGCCGCGCCTGACCCCACTGCTGCTGTGCCTGGCCCTGCTCGGCCAGGCCACGCAAGCCGACGACCTGATGGACAACGCCGACCTGGCACCCGGCGTCGACCTTGGCGAATCGCTGCTGCCGCAGATGGCACCGTCAGGCCAGCATGCGCTGATCGAACAGAACGGCCAGCTCAACCGGGCCGCCATCGAGCAGAACGGGCAGAACCTGCTGGGCACCATCGTCCAGTCCGGCAGCGCCCAGGAAGCCTGGATCCTGCAACAGGGCGCTGACCTGATGGCTGCCATCAGCCAGCAAGGCCAGGGCAACCAGGCGGCCATCGTGCAGAACGGCAGCAACAACCGCGCCGAGATATCCCAGGCCGGCAACAGCAACAACGCGACCATCCAGCAGACCGGCACCGGGCTCTCAAGCGCGGTGGTCCAGGCCGGCAATGGCCAGAACGTGTCCGTCAACCAATACCGCTAAACCCTGGAGGCATCACCATGTTCAAGCTCGCTCCTTTAAGCGCCGCCATTGTTCTGGCCCTTGCCGGCCAGGCCATGGCCGACGACAGCGTATCGAACCAGAACCAGCTCGGCACCGAGAACATCGCCGAGGTCAAACAACTCGCTGCGCCCAACAGCACCAGCAACCAACAGCAGACTGGCCTGGGCAACAACGCCGCCAGCCTGCAGGACAGCGCCACCGGGCAAATCCTGCAGCAGCACCTGGGCGAGTACAACGCCGGTTACGCCGAGCAGTTGTTCGAGTCCGGCAGCCAGATCAACCAGCAGCAGACCGGCAGCCTCAACACCACCCACGCCAGCCAGTCGATCGGCTACGAGAACCAGGCCACGCAGATCCAGTCCGGCAGCGGCAACTTCTCCTTCATCTACCAGGACACCCAGGAAGGCAGCCAGGCCGTGACCCAACAGTTCGGCAATGGCAACCGCGCCTATGCCGAGCAACTGTTCAGCGGCGTCGCCAACCAGTCGCAAACCCTGCAAATGGGCAACGACAACTACAGCGCCGCCGAACACATGCTCCACGAGAACGGCCAGATCAACATCCAGCAGTCCGGCGAAGGCAACTGGGCCTACGGCGAGCAGAGCTCGGGACAGGGTGGCGAGGTCAATATCGGCCAGAGCGGCGGCTGGAACAGCGTGCAAGTCTGGCAGGACACCCAGGTTTCCAGTCAGGCCAACGTCGCACAGTACGGCCAGACCAACGAAACCGTGGTCGACCAGACCTTCGGCGAAAGCAACCTGGCCAGCGTGATCCAGGCTGGCGACCTCAACGCCTTCTACGTCGATCAATTCGAATCGCTGCAATCAGTGGCGACCCTGTACCAGACCGGTTCAGGCAACGTCGGCTTCAGCTACCAGAGCGGCGACGGCCACCAGCTCAGCGTCAACTCCACCGGCAGCGGCAACCGTATCCTCGCCAGCAACTGGAAAGGCGAGCGTCTGGGCGGCCAGTTCGGCACCCAGCAACGAGCCCAGCTCAACCAGAACGGCACCGGCAACAGCGCCAACCTGACCCAGAACGGCGGCAACCAGTTGGCCCGCCTCAACCAGAACGGCACGGACAACGAAGCGCGGATCGACCAGGCCGACAGCAACAACGAGCTGTATTTCGAACAGAACGGCAGCGACAACCTGCTGATCGCCGACCAGCGCGGCACGCTCAACTACGCCACCGGCAGCAGTACTGGCAGTGGCAACAGCGTGACCCTCGACCAGAGCGGCAGCGGTAACCAGAGCTACACCTGGCAGCTTTATGGGCAGGGCAACGAGGCGAGTATCAAGCAGACCGATGGGGTCAATGTCGCCTATGTCACCCAGGGCGGGACGGCCAACCAGGCGACGGTGGACCAGAGTGGCATGAACCAGACCGCTACCCTTCAGCAGTTCGGGACTGGCAACCAGGCCAGCGTGCTGCAGCAGTGAGATTCCCGCTTGGCCGCGGCTGGCGATGGGCTGGTCGCGGTCTTTTTTTTGGGGTTTTGGCTTGGGTGCTGTGAGCTTATCCATTCGATGTGGCGAGGCTGCCGGCCCCTTCCGCCTCTACGGCGGGTCCATTTTGTCTTGGCAAAATAGACGAAAACCGCTCGCTCCTGCATCCGGCCCTACGCTGCGCTCCGGGTCCCCTCCTTCCGGTGTCTTGCGGGGCCACGCGGCCTACGACTTGCAAGCAAGTCTACATCTCGCGTCTTCGGCTGCGCCGAAGGGTGCTGCGCACCTGCCCCTTCAGACACCTCCACTCGGCCTCCTGACGTCGCACCTTGTGGCGTCTGAACTTGCGCGCATGAAGAGCAAAAGCAAGAGCTGGATCAAGAACAAATCGGTGGTTACCCGCTGTCATGTACGGGCTCATCGCCTGGCACTAGGTCAGCTCACAGCTCAAACACCCAAAACAACAACCTATCGCAAACTCGGCCACCCCTGAAACGACGCCACCACACTGACGCAACCCGGCATCTGTCGGCAGGCCTTGACGCTGCGTGGCTCAGGTGGCACCGACACCAGCACCGTCAGCACCACGAAAAACAGAATGGAAAAAGGAACACTGTAGGCAAGAAGGCTTTTTATTTTCATTGTCGGCATTCTCCGGACCTGTGGTTCGGTCAGGCCCGCCAGCGTGGCGGCGGGCCCTGGGGTCACTCAACGCTCATCGACGGTGACGATCTCGCGACGCTCGGCCATGCTCGCCGGCACCTGCTCTTCGTCGGTGAAGAACTGCTCATACCACTCGCGCAACTGGTAGACCGGGCCATCCGTCTCGGCCAGCACCGGCTTGTCGATACGGATCTTGTGCTTCCAGATGTCCACGTCCTGGTAGAACGAGGCGCGGTTGCCCATGACGTAGGCCTTGGCCACTTCCTGGTTCTGCTCTTCGGTCCAGCCCGGCACGCGCTGGACCATGCAGCCAAAGCGCAGCTCGAAGCTGTTGGGGCCAACCGGCACGTGGCTGTTGAGCAGGATGGCGTGGATACGCACTTCGCCGAACATCGAGCTGAGGTGGGTGAAGTGGGTCGCCGGGCCGTAGTAGGCCGATTCGGCAATCAGGTCGCCGCCCAGGCGCTCGGAGTCACCGTGGAAAATCTGGTGGCCGATATGGCCTTCGAAGATGTTGGAGAAGAATTTGGTCGGGGTGCCGTGCACCGGACCGAAGTGCTGGGCATCCACCAGGTTGTCGACCAGCTCGCGCGGGTTGGTCTCGATCAGCATGGTGTCGATGTTCCAGTCGTGAATCCAGTCCGGGCTGTCCATCACGTCCAGGTGCGGGATGACCACGCCTTCGCTCGGCGCCTTGCCTTCCGGGTTGTTCCAGATGAACAGCAGGTTGTTTTCTTCGCAGGTCAGCCAGGCGCGGGTCTTGGCTTTCGGCGGGATGCGCTTGCAGTACGGGATCTCGACGCACTTGCCGGCGGTGTCGTATTTCCAGTGGTGGAACGGGCACACCACGCGGTCGTTCTCGATGGTGCCCTGGGACAGGTCGGCGCCCATGTGCGGGCAATAGGCATCGAGGATGCTGATGCTGCCTTCGCTGGTGGCAAACGCCACCAGACGAGTGCCAAAGATGTTCAGCGTGTGCAGCTTGCCGTCACGGTAGTCAGCGGCGTTGCCCAGGCAATGCCAGCCGCGCGCATAGCGGTGAGTGCGCTGGGCATTGTCGAGGGAGATTTCAGCGAGTTTGGTCATTTTGTTGTTGTCCTCGGGTGAAAACCTGGGGGTCGGCTAATACCCCCTTTCTGAATGGGTGAATTCATGACCGCCATGATTGGGCAGATGCGCCAGGGGCTTCATCCTCCAATTGGACTAGGCGGTTTTGCAGCGTTCTCATCGCCGGCAAACCGGCGATGAGGCCCTTGGAAATCAGGCGATCACTGCCCGAAACGCCGCGCCGCCTCCGGTCCGAAATCCTTCGGACTGAAGCCCGGCTTGTTCAACTGGTAGCCGTTGCGCTGTTCGTTGATCAGGTTGAACGCCAGGTAGCTGCCGGCGTTGAGGTCGTGGTACAGCCCTACCCCGGCCTGCTGGCCGAAGGACTCGTAGGCGTAGAAGTAGTTGACCATCGAGGTGCGCCACAGCTCGCCACGGTTGTCGTAGTTGTCCGCGAGCATCGGGAACCAGGTGTCTTCGTCGATGTACAGTTTGCGTTTGCCGTACAGGTGGCGATAACCGGGCTTGAGGGTGCCTTCCAGTTCCCACACGCGGTGGCGCTCGTAGCGCATGGCATCGGGGTTGATATGCCCCGGAGTCAGCAGGTCGGCGTATTTGAGTTGCGGCGAATGCAGGCGGTAGGCGTTGTAAGGGATGTACATCTCGCGCTTGCCGACGATCTTCCAGTCGTAACGCTGGCCGGAGCCGTTGAACAGGCGCACTTCGTCGACGGTGATCGAGCCACCGCTGCCCGGGAACGACATGTCGAAACCGTAGCCCGGCGACTGGCGCACGCGGCGGGTGCCGGGGTCATAGCGCCAGGCCTGGCGTGGCTCGGTCTTGTCGTTCCAGAACTCGGTGCCGGTGTTGATCTCGCCCTTGTCGCGCTGCGGCAGCAGGGTTTCGTTGAGGTAGAACGATGAGTTGCCGGTGGTATCGCCGATCCGGCCCGGTTCCAGCGCCGGCGCCAGGTTGCGCGAATGCACGCGGCCCCAGTTGATGTTGCCGTCCTTGAGCACGTAGGCGTTGTCGGAGATGTACTCCTCGGTCCAGGCGCGCAGGGTGAAGGTCGAGGCATTTTTCAGCAGTTCCAGGCCGCTGCGCGGTACCGGGAACGGCGTCCCGCCGGTCTTGCCGACCACGCCTTCGCCGTCGTCCACCAGCTTGGCGATGGCGGCGTTTTCCTTGGTGGCCTGGCACACCGTGTCGCTGGGGCGGAAATCCCGGTGGCTGGGGTAGATCGGCATTTTGAAGGTGGCCGGGTACAGCTTGAACAGGGCTTTCTGGCCGTCGGACAACTGCTCGGCGTACTGCGCCAGGTTGGCGGCGGTGATGACGAACAGCGGCTTTTCGTCGGGGTACGGATCGATCGGGTGGTTGCCGGTGCCCTTGAAGTCCACCTGAGGCGGCACACCCAGCCACTTGCCGGAATACGCTGGAATGCTGCCATCGGCGTTACCGCTCTTGGCGGCACCCAGGCAGGTCAGCTCGGTGCCCAGGCGCGGCACGTCTTCAGGGGCGGCGCTGGCGGGGGCGATGGCGGTGCAGCCAAGCAGGGCCGCAAAAGTCCACGAAGCCAGGCCACGGGGGGCCAGGTTACTGCCGGTCATTGTTGTTCTCCTTGGAATACCGATAGCGGGGAGCCCAGTATCGGCAGGCGCCGGAGGCGACAGCATCGTCCGTGCGGACTAACGCATTTTGGGTGGTAAGGGGGTGGGGAGCCGCCCCTGTGGTGGGGCGGCCCATTTGGCATCCATCGTTCAAAAGCTGCCGGTGCTGCTGGCTCCTTCCCCAACCGTCAGCACATTGTTGTTACCCGGTTGCCAACGCGGCTCGCTGTTGGCGTCGGCCTCCCGGCGCACCATGCACTTCCACTCCAGCTTCTGTTGATCCGGTACACGGACTACCCCCTTCCAGCTTGGGTAAGCACTCGTATCGGTCAAGCGAATGGCATGTGCAGGCTTCCACTCACCCAGTTCCGCACCAGTGCCCACTACGTAGACGCTTTCGCCAGGTTGAGTGACGCTTTGATTGCAGATAAAGGTGACCTCGACACCAGCGTGGGACTGCGCAGACCGCCACACCCGGATTTGACCATCGTCGGCATCGAGCACTGAGGTGAATCCAGAACCTGCAGCGCTGAGGTTTGATCCCAGGGCAATCAGCAGCGTGCCTTTGCTTCCGGTGGTCCTGGCGACCAATCCGGAGTAGTTGCCCAGAAACGAAATGGCCGAGTCGGCTTTGACACCGGCGTCGCGACGAATCCTGATCAACTTGCGAATCAGCTCGCCCCGTGGCCAGTCGTACATGTCTGGCCAGTACACGGTCGGTGTGCCGGGGCTGGTCAGGATGTAGGCATACGCTTGATTGCGGCGCTCTTCAGGCAGGGCCCAATGGTGCTGCCCGCCATTGGGCCCTGGCGAATAGCCCGTGTCATGGTTGTCGACGAACGTGACGGCTACCTCCCTCCAGCGTGGGTCAGGATTGCCGTTGAGCCCATGGCGCCAGTCGGCGAGTGCGCCATTTTGCATGCGCTCCTTCAAGGCAAAGTCGAACACCGTGCAATGGGCGCGATCCGACCAGTCCTTCAAGGCATCCTGCCAACTGGCCTTGCTACGCCAGTCATCGCTGGCGTATTCGTTCGGTGCCTTCCACAGCTCACCCACGCAGAAGCGTTGGGTGCCAAACCCTTGCATCCAGCTGTCGACACGCTCGGCCGCGTAGCCTTTGACAAAATCAAAGCGCAGCCCCTGCGCACCGTAGTGATCCCGCAGGTTGGCGAACTCATCCTTGAACATCTCGAACACACGCGGATTGGCGGTATTGAGGTCGGCGTCTCCCGTCATGAACCCCTCGCCGTCATCACATTGGCTGACGGGCTGGCAATCGTCGCGCCAGAAACTCTGCCCTTTGGGTAGCTGAACTTCCTGGCCCGGAAAATTGCCGTTCATGTGATTGGGAACCACGTCATAGATCGGCTTGACGTGGACCTTGTTCAACGCCGCTGCGGCTTGCTTGAGCTGGTCATCACTGCCGTATTGACTGTTTTTGTTGAAGTCTTGCCAGAAGTACCCTTCGCCGCCGCCCGAGGTACCCGACGCGGCATCCGCCCACTTGGAGCCATCTCGCCAGGGCGGTGGCATCCAGATTGCGGTGAAGCCATCCTGCGCGATTGTTGCAGCCTTGGCCGCCAGGATCGCGTACCAGCTTTGGCCCGGAACACGGCTGGAGTTCCAGTGAAACCCTTGCAGGATGATTTCGTCACCACCGTCGTTACGTGAACCGGCGGTATTGCCTTGAAGGTCTTCTGTAGCCAGTGCAGCATTTTGAGTACCCAGCAAAGCAAGCAACAACAAGCAAATCGCAGACTTCATGGTGGTCTCCCAGGTTCGATGGCCGTGACCAGACGGAACCAGACAGCGCGCCAATGGACGCTGTCCGCTGGTAGACGAAATCAATATGGGAGATATCCAGACACTCAACTACTGACAAAAATGACAGTTTTCAGCGGTAACGGTGACCGTTGATCGGCTTTTCTCAGGCGATCGCCCCACATCCGCAACAACGCCGCTCACACCACGCTAGCCGGCAACGGCAGCGTCCCCGGCTGACCCAGCGCCACCACGCTGTTGAGCATGATCCGCACCAGCTCGGTCTGCCGCCGCACACCGGTCTTGGAGAAGATCGAACGCAAATGCGCCCGGGCAGTGTTGCGACGAATATTGAGCAGCTCCGACGCTTCTTCCAGCGACAGGCCGTTGGCCAGTTCCAGCGCCAACGCGGTTTCCGCCGGCGTCAGGTGATAGAGCTGCGAGGTCACCACCGTGCTGACCAGGGATTTGCCCACCGCATCGCGCACATAGACCATCACTGTCGGCTTGCCCTTGCCTTCCAGCAGTTCCTGCGACGGGATCAGCTCCACCACCACGCCCAGGTTGACCTGCCCGGACGGTCGCGACACCGACATCGCCTCGGCGCCCTGGCGGTTGCCCTCCCCCTGTTTCGCGCGGGTGAAGGCATTGCGTACAAGCCGGCTGAGCTCGCGGTTGTCGCTCGGGTAGGTCGCTTCCAGCCGGCCGCCCACCAGTTTGAGGCCGTCATTGCTGTCGAGGATTTCCCGCGCCACCGGGTTGAGTTGCAGCACGCTGCCGCTTTCGTCGAGCACGATGGTGGCGACTGCCAGGCGGCTGATGGTCTGGCAATACAGGCTGCCCAGCGACTCGCTGCGGTCCAGCAGCGAATGCATGTGCAGGGCCCGGCGCAGGTGCGGGATCAGCATCGCGCACATGGCCCGCTCGGTCTCGCCGAAGCCCGCTTGCTCGCGGGTGCGGTTGATCCGCAGGCGCAGGATGCCACCGTCCGGCATGCTGATATCGACGCCGAGCATCTGGTGGCAGCCGTAAGGCTCGCAGTACAGCAGGTAGAACGACGAGCCGAGCCATTCGGCCTCGGTCATCAGGTCGTCGATGGTGAACACCTGGTCGGTGGGCAGCCGGTCGAACAGGGTCGATTTCGCGTAGTAGGCGTAATGGTTGACGCCGCCCTCGCCCAGTTCGATATCGCCGGCGACCATCATCGGTGACAGGAACGGCTCGTCCGCCACCCGCAGGATCAGGGTGACGAAATTGGCCTGGAACAAGGCGCGGACCTGTTGCAGCGACTCGGTCATGCAGCGGGTATCCATTGCCGCGTCGTACATGTTGCCGATCAGCCGCTCGTACTCGGCCAGCTCCAGCCCCATTGCGTCCAGGACCCGGGCGTTGGGCATCACGGTTTGCATGGTCAATCCCCCAACGGGCCCGGCCCCCCGGAGCCCGCAACAGTGTTTTTATTGTGGTGGAGCAGCACGCCGGCACTGGCGCACGGGAAACGCCAGGCGGGTCATCAAGGTGGCTTTACTTCACGGTGGCGAGCGCATTGTCGCCACTGCCCTGGAACACCCCGCGCTCGCCGGCCACCAGCAGGTGGCGGGCATTGAGCACAAGCGCCGAGGTCAGGGTACCGAGGCCCATGCGCTGCGAGCTGTCCAGCAGAGTGCCCTTGGCATCCAGGCGGATCAAGCGACTGCCGGCGCCCACCAGCACCAGGCCCTGATTGCCGGGCAACAGGGCG
This sequence comes from Pseudomonas sp. Marseille-P9899, assembly GCF_903166565.1. Lineage (NCBI taxonomy): Bacteria > Pseudomonadati > Pseudomonadota > Gammaproteobacteria > Pseudomonadales > Pseudomonadaceae > Pseudomonas > Pseudomonas sp. Marseille-P9899. Next base: position 1,079,267 of record NZ_CAESCG010000001.1, on the reverse strand, counting down.
TGACCGTAGATCGGTTGAGTGCTGCCGACATCGACCGGCTTCCAGCTCTCGCCGAAATCGCTGCTGAGAAACACGTTGCCGCGCATGCCGTAGGCCAGCCAGCGCTCGGCAGACAACCGCACCACGCCGAACAGCGAGCCGCTGTAGAACGGCGTCAGGCTCTGCCAATGCTTGCCGGCGTCGCTGGAGCGCAGCACCAGGCCTTGCTCGCCGACCAGCATCTGCCGGCCGTCGGCACCGCCATCCAGGCCGTTGAAATGCGCGCCGTCGCCGGGCATTTCGCGGGCGCTCCAGTGCTGGCCGGCGTCGCTGGATTCCAGGTATTTGCCGTAGCTGCCGTAGGCCACCACGTGCTGACCGTCGCTGCTCCAGACGCCCAATAGCGGCTCGCCCAGTTCGGCGTCGTAGTGCATTTCCTGCCATTGCTGGCCGCCGTCGGTGGAGCGCAGGATCCAGCCGTCATGACCGACCGCGATCAGCAGACCGGGCGCCAGGGCGGTGACTGCGGTCAGCGTTGCTTCACGCTCGCCGCCGACCTGGCGGGCCTGCCACGACAGGCCGCCGTCATTGCTGGTGAGGATCGTGCCGCGTTCGCCGACGCCCAGCAGTTGCGGGCCGTCGGCCAACAAGGCATTGACCTGGACGCGGTCGGCGTTGATCTGCGAAACCGCCAGCGGCGCTGGCGGGCGTGGAGAGAAAGCCAACGCGACGGCGGCGATGACGATGGCGCTCATGGCGTATCCGATCAGATTGCGCATGACGGACTCCATGACGACAGGTGCGGGCACGGTGCAGGCTTCATCGGGTGATCCTCTGGTTTTTTCTTGTCAGCGGATCATCTGACCGGGTGGTCGCGGGGGCATCGTCCAAATGGCTTAGCCGGGTGAGCTGCAAGTTTTAAGCGACAAGCTGCAAGCAAATGCAGCGGTGATGCAGGACCGCTTTTTCTTGCCGCTTGCAGCTTGCAACTTGCGACTGCAGTCAGGGGAGCTCGAATAGGCCCGCCGCCCCCATCCCGCCACCAATGCACATGGCAATCACCACATACCTCACCCCGCGCCGCCGGCCTTCCAGCAGCGCATGCCCGACCATTCGGGCCCCGGACATGCCGAACGGATGGCCGATGGCAATCGCGCCGCCGTTGACGTTCAGGCGCTCCGGTGGAATCTCCAGAGCATCCCGGCAATGCAGGACCTGGCAGGCAAAGGCTTCATTGATTTCCCACAGGCCGATGTCCGCGACACCCAGACCAAAGCGCTTGAGCAGTTTGGGAATCGCCACCACCGGGCCGATGCCCATTTCTTCCGGCCCGCAGCCGCCCACGGCGATCCCGCGGTAGATGCCCAGCGGTGTCAGGCCACGACGCTTGGCCTCGGCGCTGCTCATCAGCAGGCTGGCGGCGGCGCCATCGGAGAACTGCGAGGCGTTGCCGGCGGTGATGAACTCGCCCTGCCCGACCCATTTGCCGTCTTTCCACACCGGCTTGAGCGCAGCGAGGTCGTCCAAGGTGGTGGCGGGCCGGTTGCACTCGTCGCGGCCGACGATCACCCGCTCGTGGCCAGCCGGCTGACCTTCCTTGTCGAAGAGCAGGCGATCAGCAGCCAGCGGCACGATCTCTTCATCGAACAGCCCGGCCCGCTGCGCTGCGGCGGTGCGTTGCTGGCTTTGCAGGCTGTAGTCATCCTGGGCGGCGCGGCTGATGCCGTAGCGGCGCGAGACGATTTCGGCGGTTTCCAGCATCGGGATATAGGCGGACGGCATCACTTCCAGCACCGCCTGGGATTGGGCGCGGTAGGTGTTCTTGTGTTTGGTCTGGGTCAGCGACAGCGATTCCACGCCGCCGCCAATGGCGATGTTCATTTCCCCGGCCATGATGCCCTTGGCCGCCACGCCGATGCTCATCAGGCCGGACGCGCACATGCGGTCCAGGGCCATGCCCGGCACGCTGTCCGGCAGGCCGCCGGTGTAGGCGCACAAGCGGCCGATGTTGTAGGCCTGGGTGCCCTGCTGCACCGCCGCGCCCATGATCACGTCTTCGACCGCGTCAGCCTCGATGCCGGCGCGCTCCACCACCGCCCGCACCACATGGCCGCCCAGCACCGGGGCCTCGGTGTCGTTGAAGGATCCACGGAAGGATTTCGCCAGGGCGGTACGCGCCGTGGCAACGATTACGACTTCATTCAGGCTCATGACGGGCTCTCTCAAACAGGATTGAAGGTGTAGCGGCTGATGGTGTCGACCACGCAGCCCGGGCGGTTTTCGCCCTCGATTTCGACGCTGACGCGGACCACCGCCTGCACCGCCTCGCCCAACGACTCGACGCGCAGGATCACGCCATGCCCGCGCACCCGCGCACCGACCCGCACCGGCGCCGGAAAGCGCACGCGGTCGGAGCCGTAGTTGACGCCCATGGCCATGTTTTCCAGGGTCATCAGTTGTGGCAGGAACAGGTTGGCCAGCGACTGGGTCAGGTAGCCGTGGGCGATGCACACGCCGAACGGCCCGCTGGCGGCGCGCTCGGGATCGACGTGAATCCACTGGTGATCGCCAGTGGCTTCGGCGAACAGGTCGATGCGCGCCTGTTCGATCTGCAGCCACGCGGTACGGCCCAGGTCCAGGCCCTCGGCGTCGAGCAGCGCCTGGGCACTGCTGAAGGTATGGCTCATGGCGGACTCCTCAGGCCTGTTGCGAACTGACGGACAGCACTTCGCCGACCATGTACGAGGCGTAGTCGCTGGCGAGGAACATCATCACATTGGCCACTTCCCAGACTTCCGCCGCGCGGCCAAAGGCTTCGCGCCCGGCGAGGCTGGCCAGCAGTTCTTCGCTGGAGGCTTTCTTGAGGAAGTCATGCAGGGCGATGGACGGCGACACCGCGTTGATCCGCACGCCGTGTTCGGCGGCTTCGAGCGCGCTGCAGCGGGTCAGCGCCATGACCCCGGCCTTGGCTGCGGCGTAATGGGCCTGCTCCTTCTGCGCGCGCCAGCCGAGCACCGAGGCGTTGTTGACGATGGCCCCGGCGCCGCGCCGCTGCATGTGCGGGAGGATGGCGCGGGTCATGCGGAAGGTGCCAGTGAGGGTCACGTCAAGCACCCGCGACCATTCTTCGTCGCTCATCTCGACCACGGTTTTCTGGCCGCCGAGGCCGGCGTTGTTGATCAGCACATCGACGCCGCCGAGCTGGTGTTCGGCGGCGTCGACCAGGGCCTGGACCTCGGCTTCGACGGTAACATTGCACAACTGACCGTAGATCGCCTGCAGGCCGGTTTCCGCCTTCAGGCGTTCGACCGCTTCCTCCAGACGGCGCGGGTGGATGTCCGAGATCATCAGCGCCCGGCAGCCTTCCTCGGCGCTGCGCCGGGCCGCCGAGTAACCGATCCCGGCGCCGGCGGCGGCGGTGATCAACACCGATTTGCCGGCCAGCAACTGATGGCCGGGTACATAAGGGGGAGCTTGTTTCACAGCGGTTACCTCTAGGTAAATAACCCTGAGAGGTATACGGGGGCCGGATTAGCTGGGCATCGTCAAAACGGGGTATGGAATCACTGCTCCACCCGACTCATCACCGCCTTTTCATACCGCGGATACAGATGCGTCACGCTGCGAATCAATTCGTATTTGCTCAGCTTGACCGACGCAAAGCGCTCGGGAATCGGCGTCGCGATCACTTCGTTCATGTCCAGGCCATGCACCGCGCTGTCGCGTAGCAGGTCGTCCAGCCAGCCGAGGTAATCAACCATCTGGTCGAACGGCGCGCGGTCGTGGCTGACCGGGCCATGTCCCGGCACCAGCACTTTCCACGGCAGACGCTGCAACTGTTGCAGGTCATCGACCCACTGGTTCAAGCCCGGGCTGTGCGGGGTGGTCAGGGCGCGCTGGTAGAACAGCAGGTCACCGGCAAACAGCACGCCGGTCTTTTCGTCGAGAATCGCCAGGTCCGCGCCGCTGTGCCCACTGAACGCCAGCAGCTTCAAGGGATGCGAACCAAAGGTCTTCACTTCCGGCTGCAACGTCTGGTCCGGCAGGCGCACCTGGGTGCCGCGCATCCAGTCGCCGACCATGCGGTACATGTTCTCGCTGAGGGCGTCGCCCTCTTTCTCCAGTTGCTCGCGGGTGCCCGGCAAGGCGCCAATCGGCACGTCGGCGAACGCCTGGTTGCCCAGCGCGTGGTCGGGGTGATGGTGGGTGATCAACACCTGCACCACCGGCTTGTCGGTGACCTTGCCGATGGCCTGGCGCAGGGCCTGGCCATAGCGCAGCGAGGGGCCGCTGTCGATCACCACGACGCCGTCCTCACTGACGATAAACCCGGTATTGACGATGTTGCCGCCGTTGTCGCGGGAGAAATTGTCGGTGCTGCCTTCCAGCACGTAAGTGTCCGCCGCCACCTGGCGCGGTTCGAGTCGGTAGTCCAGCTCCGCCAGGCTCGGCAGGCTGACAAGGCTCAACAGGCACAACAAAGCACGCATCAGCGACCTCATTCGATAGCGGCGTCGAACGCATTGCCGTTGTTGTCACGCAGGCTCAGGCGTACCGGGCCCGGACGGCGCAGGTCGAACGACAGACTGGGGTTTTCGCTCACGGCCGGGAACAGTTCCAGGGTCGCCAGCGACTGGCCCTGGGCGTCGAACAGTTCGGCGTGTTCGATTAAGAATTCCGGAATCCCGGCCATCAGGCCGTTATCCATGGGGTGCGAGACCGACAGGCGCAGGCGGCTGTAGTCTTCGCGCGGGTAGCGACCACCGAGCACCTGGCCCAGCCGCTGCTCCCAACCGGGCTGGCTGCGCGCCACGCTGGGCGCGGTACAACCACCACCGGCGGCTTCGATCAGGGTCGAGCCGACATGCCAGACGCCATCGTCGGTCTGCACCGCAGCCCGCAACGCCGTGGCCTGTTCGATGCGCACACGGATCGCCAGCCAAGGCAGTACTTCCGGCCCTGGTGCAAAATCGACAATTCTCGGTATCGGGTTGAGCTCAGCCCACACCAGCATGCGCTTGACCTTCCCCGGCAGGCCGCGTGCATCGATCTGCAGCGGTACCTGCCGGGCGTCCTCGGCGAACGGCGGTGCGACGACCTTGATCCGCTCGTCGAAGCGGTAAGGTTCATCGCCAATCCATTGTTTTCGGTAAAACTCCCACATCACCGAGGGCACCGGGTCGGGGCCCGGATCCAGGGCGTATGCCGGGGCGCCGACGAGCAGCGCCATCAGCAGGAACGGCACCCGGCCCATGGCATCACTCCTCGACGTGCACGCTGTCGAGGTAAGTACGGATTGCCCAGAGCGCTTCCTGGCTCAGGTAGTCCGCCATTTTCGGCATGTACACGCGACCGTCGCGGACCGAGCCGTGACGTACACGCTCGACGAACCATTCATCACCCACCGCGCCTTCGTCCAGCATGCGCAGGTCAGGTGCGATACCGCCGGACTTGGCTTCCAGGCCATGGCAGGCCGCACAGTTCTGGTTATAGGCCGACGCACCGATGCTCAAGGCTTCATCGTGGTTCTTGCCCGTGCGGTACGGGTTTTCCGTACGCCATTCTTCACCCAGCTTCTCCAGGTTCCCGGTATTGACCGCCGTCGGCGTCACGTTGCCGTGGGCCATGACCGCCCCTGCGCTCATCAGACCCGCCATGAAGATGGCGCTCATCCAGGCGTTCTTAACTGTTGTCATTGTTTTGCCCTCGACTACTTGGTTGCACGGTTGCACGCGAAAACCTCTCTGGCGAAAGGTTCTGCCGGCCATCTTAGGAAGCGCGCCGTACAGCCCCCATGCTGCTTTGGTGGTCGCGACCCAGTCCTTTGGTAGTAGCGCTTGTGAGGCAGTGCCAAATCATGTCCGGACCGGGAAGTTTTCCCGGCAAGGGCGGGAGTTTTTCCGTTTCTCGAAGGGCGCTGGCGTTCCAGTCTATGCAGGCCAAAACCTCCATTGGGAAACACCAACATGACAATAAGATCGTTACCCGCCGCACTCTCTCCTCTGTCCGTGGCCGTCCAGGCCGTGCTGCTGGTGAGCACCCTGGCCATGGCTCCTGCCCAGGCCAAGCCTGTGACTTGGGAAGACATCGCCGACGACCACAAGACCACCAACAACGTGCTGCAATACGGCATGGGCACCAACGCCCAGCGCTGGAGCCCGCTGGCTGTGGTCAACGACAAGAACGTGTTCAAGCTGACCCCGGCCTGGTCGTACTCGTTCGGCGACGAGAAGCAGCGTGGACAGGAGTCGCAAGCGATCATTCATGACGGCGTGGTCTACGTTACCGGTTCCTACTCGCGGGTCTTCGCCCTCGACGCCAAGACCGGCAAACGCCTGTGGACCTACAACCACCGCCTGCCGGACGACATCCGTCCATGCTGTGACGTGGTCAACCGCGGCGCCGCCATCTTCGGCGACAAGATCTACTTCGGCACCCTCGACTCGCGCGTCATCGCGCTGAACAAGGACACCGGCAAGGTCATCTGGAACAAGAAATTCGGCGACCACAGTGCCGGCTACACCATGACCGGTGCGCCGACCCTGATCAAAGACCAGAAGACCGGCAAAGTTCTGCTGATCCACGGCAGCTCCGGTGACGAATTCGGTGTTGTCGGCCAACTGTTCGCCCGCGATCCGGACACCGGTGAAGAAGTCTGGATGCGTCCGTTCGTTGAAGGCCACATGGGCCGCATCAACGGCAAGGACAGCACCCCGACTGGCGATGTGAAAGCACCGTCCTGGCCGGATGATCCGACCACCGAAACCGGCAAGGTCGAGGCCTGGAGCCACGGCGGTGGCGCCCCTTGGCAGAGCGCAAGCTTCGACGCCGAGACCAACACCATCATCGTCGGTGCCGGTAACCCTGGCCCGTGGAACACCTGGGCACGGACCTCGAAAGACGGCAACCCGCACGACTACGACAGCCTCTATACCTCCGGCCAGGTTGGCGTTGACCCAACCACCGGTGAAGTGAAGTGGTTCTACCAGCACACCCCGAACGATGCCTGGGACTTCTCCGGCAACAACGAACTGGTGCTGTTCGACTACAAGGATAAAGACGGCAAGCAGTACAAGGCCACCGCCCACGCTGACCGTAACGGCTTCTTCTATGTGGTCGACCGTACCAACGGCAAGCTGAAGAACGCCTTCCCGTTCGCCGACAACATCACCTGGGCCAGCCACATCGACCTCAAGACCGGTCGCCCGGTCGAGAACGAAGGCCAGCGTCCGCCGAAGCCAGAGCCAGGCGAAACCCGTGGCAAGTCGGTCGAAGTCTCGCCGCCGTTCCTCGGTGGCAAGAACTGGAATCCGATGGCCTACAGCCAGGACACCGGCCTGTTCTACGTGCCGTCCAACCAGTGGAAAGAGGAATACTGGACCGAGACCGTCAACTACAAGAAAGGCTCCGCGTACCTCGGCATGGGCTTCCGCATCAAGCGGATGTACGAAGATCACGTAGGTTCGCTGCGCGCCATGGACCCGACCACCGGCAAGATGGTCTGGGAACACAAAGAGCGTCTGCCGCTGTGGGCTGGCGTGCTGGCGACCAAGGGCAACCTGGTGTTCACCGGTACCGGTGACGGCTTCTTCAAGGCGTTCAACGCCAAGACGGGTGAAGAGCTGTGGAAATTCCAGACCGGTAGCGGCATCGTTTCGCCACCGATCACCTGGGAACAAGACGGCGAGCAGTACATCGGCGTGACCGTCGGCTACGGCGGTGCTGTTCCACTGTGGGGCGGCGACATGGCTGAGCTGACCAAGCCAGTGGCACAAGGCGGTTCGTTCTGGGTATTCAAGATCCCTGCCTGGGATACCAAGACCGCACAGCGTTGATCTGAGCTGAACGAGGGGGGCCTGACAGCCCCCCTTTCGCTTTCGACTTCAGGGCTCGCCACCCGCCACCTCTGCAGGAGCGAGCTTGCTCGCGATGGCCATCATCTGACGCCATCGCGAGCAAGCTCGCTCCTACAGGGAAGGCACGGGGCACGCCTCCTCAGGAGATGTCCATGAAATACCTTCCACTACTGCTCGCCATTGCCATTTCCCCCGCCTTCGCCGCCATCGCCAATGACGACGCCGGCGACGACAAGCCGCTGACCATCAATGGCTGCGTGATCCAGTCAGGCAGCCAGTGCCCCAACGCCAACCTCGAAGGCGCTGACCTCAACAATCAGGACATGAGCAAGATGAACCTGGCCGGCGCCAACCTGCGCAACGCCAACCTGCGTCACGCCAATCTCGACCTGGCCAACCTGGAAAAAGCCCAATTGCAGGGCGCCAACCTCAACCGCGCCAGCCTGCAACAGACCAACCTGCGCATCGCCGACCTTACCGGCGCCAGCCTGGTGGCCGTGCAGGCCTGGGGCATGTTCGCCCAGGGCGCCAAGTTCAACGACGCCAACCTCAGCGCCGCCTACCTTGAATTCGCCCGCCTTGCCGGGGCCAAGATGCACAACGCCAACCTGCAAGCCGCCGACCTGGAAATGACCTGGCTGAGCCGCGCCGACCTCAAGGGCGCCATCCTCGCCGACGCCAACCTGCAAGAAGCCAAGTTCGGCGAAAGCAACCTGGAAAAGGCTGATCTGCGCGGAACCCGCAAGCATTACGCGAATTTCCAGGATGCCAACATGGAAGGCTGCGAGGGTTGCCCCAAGACCTGGGACTAAGACGGCAGTTGCAAGCGGCAAGTTTCGAGCTGCAAGCGAAGCGGTAGGTGAAACACTCCTAACTTGCAGCTTGCAGCTTGAAGCTCGCCACTTCGCGCAGCAGCCCGGTCTGGATCGCCAGATGCACCAGCTCCGCATGGGAACTCACCTGCAACTTGCTTTTGACCAGGGTCAGGTAGTTGGAAACGGTCTTGCCGCTCAGGCACAGGTGTTCGGCAATCATGCGCATCGAGGTGCCCTTGGCGAGCATCAGGAAGATTTCCGTTTCCCGCTGGGTCAGGCCATTCAATCGCGCATCCTTGTCCTGCGCCCGCGGCGACTGGGTCGCCAATTGCGTGGCCAGCGCCTGTTCGATATAGGCGTGGCCGGACAACACCCGCCGCACTGCTTCGAGCAGCGTGGCCGGCGTTACCGACTTGGACAGATAACCGCAGGCGCCGGCGTCCAGCGCCTGGCGCACCAGGCCCAGCTCGGTATGTTCACTGAAAAACAGCACGCGCAGTTGCGGCAGGCGCTGGCGCAAGCGGCGGGTGGTTTCCAGGCCGCTGATGCCGGGCAGGTCGAAATCCATCAGCACCAGGCCCGGCACCTGTTCATGAACCCGTTGCAGCGCCTCTTCGCCGGAGGCGGCTTCGCGCACCGGCAGTTCCTCGGCGAGCACGGCACTGAGGCCCAGGCGCAGCATGGGGTGATCGTCAACCAGCAGAATGTCCATCGGCGTCGTTCTCGTTGTTGTTCGCCAAACCCCATGCTAGAGCCCTGCCCGGCCTGCCCAGCTACTACTTTGGTAGCGCTTTTGCTGTCGATGGTCGCATTCACAAAGCTGCGCTACTGACCTGTAATACCGGCATAACAAAAATGAGACTGCCGACTATGCTGCCCCGCGTCCTGTCCGCCCTCGCCTGCCTGACGTTTTCAGGCCTGCTCGCCAGCACTGCCCTGGCCGACACCCCGTTGTTTTCCGCCGACGGCTACCGCGCCACCCTCTACCGCAGCCCGACCCCGGCCAGTGCCGAGGGCGCGCAAACCCTCGACACGCCCGGCGTCCAGGCGCTGCTCGCGGCCCAGCCGCAGCCGCTGCTGATCGACGTCTACAAACGCCAGTGGCTGCACGGCCAGTTCATCGACAGCGAAGCCCACGCCAACCTGCCCGGCAGCCACTGGCTGGCCAACACCGGCGACGGTGAGCTGGATGCGCAGTGGTCGCAGTACTTCAGCCACCACCTGCAACGCCTCAGCAACGGCGACCGGCAGCGGCCGATCGTGTTCTATTGCCGCTCCGATTGCTGGCTGAGCTGGAACGCGGTCAAGCGCGCCACGGCGCTGGGCTACACACGCCTGTACTGGTACCGTGACGGCCTGGATGCCTGGGAAGCCGCGGGCCTGCCCGTGGTTGCCGCCACGCCCGAGGTCTTTCCCTGAACGACGACTTCCTTGCGGTCAACGCCAAAAACAATAAGGTGCAAAGCCATGTACAAGATTCTGATCGCCGACGACCATCCGCTGTTTCGCGAAGCCATCCACAACGTCATCAGTGACGGGTTCCCCGGCAGTGAAGTCATGGAAACCGCCGACCTCGACAGCGCCCTGGCGCTGACGGGCGAGCACGACGACCTCGACCTCATCCTGCTCGACCTGAACATGCCCGGCATGCACGGCCTGGGCGGGCTGATCAACCTGCGCAACGAAGCGCCGACCATCCCGGTGGTGATCGTTTCCGCCGAGCAAGACAAGCAAGTGGTGCTGCAAGCCATCACCTACGGCGCGGTGGGCTTCATCACCAAGTCGTCGCCGCGCTCGCAGATGACCGATGCCATCGAGCAGATCCTAAACGGCAACGTCTACCTGCCGCCGGACATCATCCGCACCCAGAAGAGCGGCAGCCGCCGCAGCCAGAACGAAACCCAGGGCTTTGCCCCGGAACTGCTGCAAGCGCTGACCCGCAAGCAACTGCTAGTGCTGGAACGCATGACCAAGGGCGAGTCGAACAAACAGATCGCCTACAACCTCGATATCGCCGAAACCACGGTGAAGGCCCACGTGTCGGCGATTCTGCGCAAGCTCAATGTGCATAACCGGGTGCAGGCGATCCTCAGTGCCGGTGATATCGACTTCACGGCGTACCTGCGGCGTTAGGCTTGATTGCGGTTTTTCACGGACATGATCTTTGGGGTTTGGGCTTAGGCTCGGGCATGGGTGTTGGGAGCTTATCCATTCGATGTGGCGAGGCTGCCGGCCCCTTCCGCCTTTACGGCGTCCTACTTTTTTCTTGGAAAAAGTAGGCAAAACCGCTCGCTCCCACATCCGGCCCTACGCTGCGCTCCGGGTCCCCTCGCTACGGCGCCTTTCGGGGCCACGCGGCCTACGACTCGCTTCGCGAGTCTACATCTCGCGTCTTCGGCTACGCCGAAGGTGCTGCGCACTGCCCCTACAGGCACCTCCGCTCGGCCTCCTGAAGTCGCGAAGTTACGGGCGGCGCCTGTAATGACGCTTCTTCGAAATCAGAAGCAGGGAAAACCACCGACTTGCTCTTTTTTGCTTGTGCTCTTTTTTGCCCTTGATCTTGATTCTGCTCTTCATGCACGCAAGTTCAGGCGCCGCAAATTGCGACTTCAGGAGGCCGAGTGGAGGCGTCTGGAGGGGGCAGGTGCGCAGCACCCTTCGGCGCAGCCGAAGACGCGAGATGTAGACTTGCTTGCAAGTCGTAGGCCGCGTGCCCCCGTAAGACGCCGGAGGGAGGGGACCCGGAGCGCAGCGCAGGGCCGTATGCAGGAGCGAGCGGTTTTGCCTACTTTTTCCAAGAAAAAAGTAGGACGCCGTAAAGGCGGAAAGCGCCGGCAGCGGCGCCGCATCGAATGGATAAGCTCACCGCACCAAAGCCCAAGCCCAAAAACATCCCCCCCACCACTCCGAGAAGAACTTTAAATTAATCGTTTCGATTGAAATTAATCGTTGAAACACGCAGTTACGCTGAAGTAAGCTCGAACGCATTCAACTGGAGCACAGCATGCAACCTACCCCTCACAACCACGTACAACACACCGGTCGCCTCGCGCGCTCCGTCGTGTCCGTGGCTGCCTGCGGGACTGCGGCTCCAGTCGGCTTTTATTTTGGGTATTGGTTTAGCCAAAGGCGCCGCTGATACCCACACCGGCGCCCACTCAAAGGGGCCGCCGAATACGAGAATACTCAAACCCCCGGTCGGCCCCGCCCTCCGGGGGTTTTGTTTTTTTGGGCCCGACCACACCGACACCATTGAGGAACGACACATGAACACCACCACTGACTACCGTTACCAACGCTCTGCCTGGCGATTTAGCCACTGCCGTTCGGGCCAGCCAGCCGCCTCCGACCGGTCCAGTACAGGTGGCAATCACACACTTACACGTATCTGTCGAACACAGCGATAGGGCCGAAGGCGCGGGACAGAACCCGCCTTCCGCCCAGGGAAATCCGAACATGCAAGCGTCCAGCCAAGCACTGCCCCTGAACACCAACGCCGCGGCCAACACTCCGGTCAGCCTGCGTCTGCCAAGCTCCGTACAACTCAAACAGCAGTTGCCACTTTCCACGGCCCTCGCGGCCCAGGTCCAGCACCACCGCCAGGCGGTGAAGAACATCCTCGACGGCAACGACCCGCGCCTGCTGGTGATCGTTGGCCCCTGCTCCCTGCACGATCCCCGCGCCGCCCTCGAATACGCCGAACGCCTTGCCGCGCTGTCGCAACGTGTCGGCGACCAATTGCTGCTGGTGATGCGCGCCTACGTCGAAAAGCCGCGAACCACCGTCGGCTGGAAAGGCCTGGCCTACGACCCGCACCTGGACGGCAGCGATGACATGCACGGCGGCCTACGCCTGTCCCGCGAACTGATGCTGGGGATGCTCGAACTCGGTCTGCCGGTTGCCACCGAACTGCTGCAACCCATGGCTTCGGGCTACTTCGACGACCTGCTGAGCTGGGCGGCGATCGGCGCACGCACCACCGAATCGCAGATTCACCGCGAGATGGTCAGCGGCCTCGGCCTGCCGGTGGGCTTCAAGAACGGCACCGACGGCGGTGTCGGCATCGCTTGCGACGCGATCCGCAGCGCCGAGCACCCGCACCGGCATTTCGGCATCGACGCCCTGGGCCATCCGGCCATCGTCGAAACCCTCGGCAACCCGGACACTCATCTGGTGTTGCGCGGCGGCCACAAAGGCCCGAACTACGATGCGGCCAGCGTCGAGCAAGCCCGTCAGGGGCTGGCCAAGGCCGGCATCGCGGCGCGGATCATGGTCGATTGCAGCCACGCCAACAGCGGCAAAGACCCGCTGAAACAGCCGGCGGTGTTCGATGACGTGCTGCGTCAACGGGTGGATGGCGACCGCTCGTTGGTGGGAGTGATGATTGAAAGCCATCTGTTCGACGGCTGCCAGGCGCTGGGCAAGGGCTCGTTGAAGTACGGCGTGTCGATCACCGATGGCTGCCTGGGCTGGGACCGCACCGAAGCGATGTTGCTCGACGCCGCCTCACGGTTGCAGGAAGTGAGTGATATAGCCCGCTGAGTGCGCAGCCTGATGCGCCAGACCGCGAACGCGATGCTCCTCGCGAGCTTGCAACGCCCTGGCGCCAATTATTCAATGCTCTGGTCTTCAGGCTTGAAGACAAACGGCCTGCCATCGGCGGCATCAGGAACGACCTCCAGCACCGGCAGGTAGCGCCGGTGAGTGTTGAGGTAATCGAGCTGAAACCCTTTCGCGCCGGAAAGGCCAGCACCAGCGCTGTAGACGAATGCTTCCAGCGGCAATTGCTCTCCGACGTTCGATGGCCAGGCGGCGATGATCAATTCCGACCAGTGATACGGGGATGGCGCACCGCTCTGGTTACGGATATCGAGCGCCAGTTGATACTCGCCCGCTGAGTTATCAAAAAAACAGCTCGTATGGGGCGCCGAAACATATGCGGCATCCCAGGCCGCGACGCTGGTGATGCCTCGGCTTGCGCAGGAGGGTCGGAAGTTGCAGTAATCCACTGAGCCGCCGGTATGTGCGTCGAAGGGAAAAATACAGCGCAGGCTGAGCGGTTGCGCAACGGGATAGGACAGTTCGCGAACCACGAAGCCTTGAGCTTTATAGAATCGAACCGTTTTCAGATCGGCGCGAAAGTACATGAACGACACACCATTCCCTTTGACGGAGATCGGGCTCGGGTCCCAGGCGTGGAAATTGCCCACGTCAGTCGTGCGCAACAGCACGCCGTTACAGCGGTAGGCCGCCCCGCCGTCGGCGCAGGTGGGAGATGTCCTCGCGTAGCGGGCATTCAGCCGATCGGCCACCTGATAGCCACTGTAGAGCTGCTCCTGCGTGGCGAAGCCAAACAGCGCATCAGCGTCACCGGGAGCGAAGCGCACCAGCGGCAGCCAGTCCCCGGTCGCGTCAAAGTACTCGCGCTGACCACGCTGGGCGCGCAACAAGCTGTCGGGTTGGCTGATGTCGTAATACAGCGCCTGCACGGCCAGCGACTGCGGCTGGTCCTTGTCCCAGTTGCGCACCATGACGTCACCGGGCGCCCCGCCGCCATCAGTGACCACGTCATAAGCCTTGCCCTGGCCAATGGCGGTGAACCGGTCGTACAGAATGTAGCCAACATTGCCGGGCAACGGCCCGGTAAAGCCGTCCCTGCGCAGAAACTGAAAGCGCTCCGTCCCCCGCGCCTCGGCTTCGGCATCGTGATGCCAGAACGGTTGTGGATGCCCCTCGGACATCGGCAATACCAGCACACCACTACAGGCGTAGACCGGGTTGCCACCGACACACTGCGCCGGGGTCGCCGCCAGACGTTGGTTGAGCTGTCGTGCGGTGTCCGGGCCATTCAGTGCCCAGCCGCTGATGGAAACCAGACACAGCAGCAGCGCGCAGATCAGGCGCGGAAGAAGGCGTAAAGGCCGATTCTGGATCTTTTCGAAGATAATCACGGCGGCTCTCCCCTGGACACTGGAATGTGCCTTTCGACACAGGTGACCGGGCTTATTGAAAAGCCGGCGGAGAAAAGCCACAACTGACAGAAATGCTAGGCAGAAAGATGAATTTCCTACGCACACACCGGAGAAATCAGCGCGCAATTACGGTAGGCTCTGGCTTTTCCCAATAGGAGTACCCCCCATGGCCCGAGCCAGCGCACGCCACATCCTCGTCAGCAGCGAAGAGAAGTGCAACGAACTGAAAGCACAGATCGAAGCCGGCGCCGACTTCGCGGACGTTGCCAAAGCCAACTCCACTTGCCCGTCCAGCCGCCAGGGCGGTGACCTGGGTTCGTTCGGCCCAGGCCAGATGGTCAAGGAATTCGACACCGTGGTCTTCAGCGCGCCGCTGAATGCCGTGCAGGGTCCGGTCAAGACCCAGTTCGGCTACCACCTGCTGGAAGTGACCAGCCGCCAGGACTGATCGGTCTTGCGCCGACACCCGGGACCGCTTTGCGGTCCTTCGCGAGTGAACTCGCTCCTACAGTTGATGTTGCGAAAAACCGTCACTGTAGGAGCGAGCTTGCTCGCGACGGCGCTCTGCCTGACTGCCCAGGCCGCCCCTTCCCACGCTCTAACCGTCTACGACGAAGCCCCGCGCTATGCGGAGCATTTCCGTCACTTCGACTACACCAATCCTGACGCCCCCAAAGGCGGCAGCCTGCGCCGCTCGGCCATCGAGATCGGCCAGTTCGACCATATTCTTCCGTATATCGACAAAGGCATCGGCGTCAGTGAAATCGACGGCTGGCTCTACTCGCCGCTGGCGGTACGCTCGCTGGACGAGCCCTATACCGTCTACGGCCTGGTTGCCCGCCGCATGGAACGGGCCGCCGACGGTCTGTCGCTGCGTTTCTACCTCGACCCGAAAGCCCGCTTCGCCGACGGCAAGCCGATCCGCGCCGAAGATGTGCGCTTCACCTACGACCTGCTGTTGCGCGAAGGCAACCTGAAGTACCGCACCCAGTTCGCCGATGTCGCCGATGTGGTGGTGGAATCGCCGACCCAGGTCCGCTTCGACTTCAAGACCAACCAGAACCGCACCCTGGCCCTGGACCTCGCGTCCCTGCCGGTGCTGCCGGAACACTGGTGGCGCGACCGCGATTTCGCCAACGGCGGCGGCTTCGAAGCGCCGCTGGGCAGCGGGCCGTACCGCGTCGCGCGGATCGACAATGGCCGCAGCATCACCTTCGAACGCGAGCGCGACTGGTGGGGCAAGGACCTGGCGGTCAGCCGTGGCCGCTACAACTTCGACCAGTTGCGCATCGAGTACTTCGGCGACACCGACGTTGCCCGGCAAGTCCTGCGCGGCGGCGGTTATGACTACAACCGCGAGTTCTCGGCCACCGGCTACACCATCGGCTACAACGGCCCGGCCCTCGACGACGGCCGCCTGCAACGCGCGCACCTGGCCAAGGACATGGCGCAAAGCGCCCAGGGCTATGTGTTCAATCTGGAACGCCCGATGTTCCAGGACCGCCGCGTGCGCCAGGCCATCGCCCTGCTCTGGGACTTCGAATGGAGCAACCGGCGGATGATGCGCGACGTGTATATCCGCCAGCAGAGCTACTTCGCCAACAGTCCGCTGGCCGCCCGCGAGTTGCCGGACGCCGACGAGTTGAAGCTGCTGGAACCGCTACGCGGAAAAGTCCCCGATGAAGCCTTCACCCAGGTGTTCGTGGCGCCGAAAACCGATGGTTCCGGCCTGATCCGCGACAAGCAGTTGCAGGCCCTGGCGCTGTTGCAGGCGGCCGGCTGGCGCCCGGACGGCGATCGCCTGGTGAATGCCCAGGGCGAGCCGCTGAGTTTCGTCTTCCTCAATGGCCAGAACGGCATGGAACGTTTGCTGCTGCCGTGGAAACGCACGCTGGCGCAGATCGGCATCGACATGCAGATCCGCCGCGTCGATGCTGCCCAGTACGTCAACCGCCTGATGGCCCGCGACTACGACATGATCGTCACCGGCTACCCGGTGTCGCCCTCGCCGGGTCTGGAGCTGTACAGCTACTTCGGCTCGGCGGCGGCCAACGATCCCGGCTCGAACAACTTCATGGTGCTCAAGGACCCGGTGATCGATGGCCTGATCGATGGCCTGGTGCGCGCTGCCACCCAGGCCGACATGCAGCGCCACGCCCATGCGCTGGACCGGGTGCTGCAATGGAATTACTACTGGATCCCCAACTACTATCCGCCGGGCACGTCCAGCGTCTGGTGGAACCGCTTCGGCCTGCCGAAAATCCCCGCCGCCAATGACCCGGCCCTCGACACTTGGTGGGAAGTCAGCCCGACACCGCTGACCAACGCCGAGATGGCCGAACGCAGGGGAGCCGCGAAATGACCGCCTATATCTTCCGGCGCCTGCTGCTGATCATCCCGACCTTGCTGGTGATCCTGCTGGTCAACTTCGTCATCGTCCAGGCCGCCCCCGGTGGACCGGTGGAACAGGCGGTGGCGCGTTTGCAGGGTATCGGCGGCGGTGCGCCCGGCTCGTCGTCGCTGCAGGTGGACTCGCGGGCCAGTCGCGGCCTCGATCCGGCGTTGCTGGAGACCATCAAGAAACAATACGGCTTCGACAAATCAGCACCGGAACGGCTCTGGCTGATGCTCGGCAACTACGCCCGCCTCGACTTCGGCGACAGCTTTTTCCGCGGCGCCAAGGTCACCGACCTGATCCTCGACAAGATGCCGGTGACCATCTCCCTCGGCTTCTGGGCGACCTTGATCACCTACCTGGTGTCGATCCCGCTGGGCATCCGCAAGGCGGTGCGTCATGGCAGCGCTTTCGATGCCTGGAGCAGCAGCCTGATCGTGATCGGCTACGCACTGCCGGCGTTTCTCTTCGCCCTGCTGCTGATCGTGCTGTTCGCCGGCGGCACCTCGCTGAACTGGTTCCCGGTGCGCGGACTGGTGTCGGAGAACTTCGCCGAGCTGAGCCTGATCGGCAAGGTCGCCGACTATTTCTGGCACCTGGTGCTGCCGGTGGGCGCGCTGGTGATCGGCGGGTTCGCCCCCCTCCCCCTGCTGACCAAAAACGCCTTCCTCAACGAAATCACCCGCCAGTACGTGGTCACCGCGCGGGCCAAGGGGCTCAGTGAACGCCGCGTGCTCTACGGCCATGTGTTCCGCAACGCGATCCTGCTGGTGGTCGCGGGCATTCCGCAGGCGGTGATCACGTTGTTTTTCGCCGGCTCCCTGCTGATCGAAGTGATCTTTTCCCTCGACGGCCTCGGCCGCATGAGCTACGACGCGGCGGTCAGCCGTGACTATCCGGTGGTGTTCGGTTCGCTGTTCATCTTCACCCTGTTCGGCCTGCTGATCCGCCTGCTGGGCGACATCTGCTACATGCTGGTGGACCCGCGCATCGACTTCGCCACGAGGGCACGCTGATGTTTCGCCTGTCGCCGCTGAGCCAGCGCCGCCTGCAGAATTTCCGCCGCAACCGGCGCGGCTGGTGGTCGCTGTGGATCTTCGTCGCCTTGCTGGCCCTGAGCCTCGGCGCCGAGCTGATTGCCAACGACAAGCCGCTGCTGCTCGGCCACAAGGGCAGCCTGTATTTCCCGGCGTTCAAGCGCTACACCGAGCAGCAGTTTGGCGGCCAACTGCCGTTCCAGCCGGACTACCGCAGCCAGTACGTGCGCGAACTGATCGAGGGCGACGGCGGCTGGATGCTGTTTGCGCCGGTGCCGTTCAGCGCCGACACGCCCAATTACGATTTGCAGGTGCCGGCCCCCAGCCCGCCCAGCGCGAGCAACTGGCTGGGCACCGACGACCAGGGCCGCGACGTGCTGGCGCGGGTGCTCTACGGCACGCGCATCTCGATCCTGTTTGCCCTGGCGCTGACCGTCATCAGCACGCTGATCGGCGTTACCGCCGGCGCCTTGCAGGGCTATCACGGCGGCTGGGTCGACCTGATCGGCCAGCGCTTGCTGGAGGTCTGGTCGGGGCTGCCGGTGCTGTACCTGCTGATCATCCTCAGCGGCTTTGTCGAGCCGAATTTCTGGTGGTTGCTGGGGATCATGGCGCTGTTCTCCTGGCTGGCGCTGGTGGACGTGGTGCGCGCCGAGTTTCTCCGCGGGCGCAACCTGGAGTACGTGCAGGCGGCGCGGGCCATGGGCCTGCCGGACCGGCTGGTGATCATCCGGCACATCCTGCCCAACGCCATGAACGCCACCCTCACCTACCTGCCGTTCATCCTCACCGGGGCCATCTCGACCCTGACTGCGCTGGATTTCCTCGGCTTCGGCATGCCCGCCGGCAGTGCCTCGCTGGGCGAGCTGGTCAACCAGGGCAAGCAGAACCTGCAAGCACCCTGGTTAGGTTTCACCGCGTTCTTCGCCCTGGCGCTGATCCTCACCCTGCTGGTGTTTATCGGCGACGCCCTGCGCGAGGCCTTCGATCCACGGGCCTGAATCACCTTTTCCTTTGACGGAACACCTCATGCACGACAGCGACAGCCTCAAGGACTACCAGCGGGTGCGCAGCCTGGCGATCAAATCGCTGTTCGAGATCATCGAGCAGTCCAGCGAAGGCACGGTGATCGTCGACCGCGACGCGCGGATCGTCTGGATGAACGAGCGCTATGCGCGACGCTTCGGCCTGACCGATGCCAGCGCCGCCATCGGCCAGCCGTGCGAGCAGGTGATCCCCGGCAGCCTGATGCGCGACGTGGTCACCCAGGGCCGCCCGGCGCTGCTGGACATGCTCGACACGCCGAAAGAGCCGCTGGTGGTGATGCGCCTGCCCATTCATGACGCCGGCGGCGCGGTGATCGGCGCCATTGGCTTTGCCCTGTTCGACGAATTGCGCAGCCTGTCGCCGCTGCTCAAGCGCTACGCCAGCATGCAGCAGGAACTGGCCTCGACCCGCTCGCTGCTGCGTGCCCGCCAGGCCAAATACAGCTTCAACCAGTTCATCGGCACCAGCGCGCAGAGCCTGGAAGTCAAACGCCGCGCCCGGCGCGCGGCGAGCAGTGATTCGGCGGTGTTGCTGCTGGGCGAGACCGGCACCGGCAAAGAGCTGCTGGCCCACGCCATCCATGCCGCCTCGCCGCGGGCGCACAAAGCCTTCGTCAGCATCAACAGCGCAGCGATTCCGGAAACCCTGCTGGAAGCCGAGTTCTTCGGCACCGCGCCGGGTGCCTTCACCGGCGCCGAGCGCAAGGGCCGCGCCGGCAAGTTGCAGCTTGCCGAGGGCGGCACACTGTTCCTCGACGAAATCGGCGACATGCCGCTGCCGTTGCAAAGCAAGCTGCTGCGGGTGTTGCAGGAAAAGGAATACGAGCCGGTGGGCTCCAACCAGATGCTGCAGAGCGACGTGCGCATCATCGCAGCCACCTCGCGGGACCTGCAGGCGGCCATGGCCCGGGGCGAGTTCCGCGCCGACCTGTATTACCGACTGAACGTGCTGCCGATCGACGTCCCGGCGTTGCGCGAGCGGCTGGACGATTTGCCGGCCTTGAGCGAGACCATCCTCGAAGAACTGGGCAGCCGCCATGAGCTGGAACATGACGCCCTCGCCCTGTTGGGCCGGCATGCCTGGCCGGGGAATATCCGCGAGCTGCGCAACGTGCTGGAGCGGGCGACGTTGCTGGCGGATCAGGCGCGGTTGGCGGTGGCGGATATCCAGTCGGCGCTGGGACCGTTGCAGCCGCTGGCGGTGGTGGATGCGCCGGTGCAGGGGTATCGCGAGGCATGTGAGGCGTTCGAGCGGGAATTGCTGCAGAACGCGCTGGCGCGGTGCGCGGGGAATGTGCCGGAGGCGGCGCGGCAGTTGGGGTTGGGGCGGTCGACGTTGTACAAGAAATTGGTGGCGCTGGGGATTTCGTCTCCATAAAGAGATTCATGTCTCTTTTTTGGGATTGGGCGTTCTGGCCTCATCGCTAGCAAGCTAGCTCCTACAGAGGGGGTGCGGGCACCGGATTCCCTGTAGGAGCTAGCTTGCTAGCGATGAGGCCCTCAAACCCTAAAAAGTCTCACTTAAGAGACAAATTCGTCCGCCCAGACCAAATAACAATATTTTCCCCTTATAAATTAGCCACTTAACCAATTGGCACGATTCCCGCACTCTCCTTGCACCCAACAAAAACAAGATTCACCAAGGAGACACTCGATGAGTGTGATCATTGCCCTCGCAGCCCTGGCGCTGCTGATGCTCGCTGCCTATCGCGGTTACAGCGTCATTCTGTTTGCCCCCATCGCCGCCCTCGGCGCGGTCCTGCTCACTGACCCGTCCGCCGTCGCACCCGCCTTTACCGGGGTGTTCATGGAAAAGATGGTCGGCTTCATCAAGCTCTACTTCCCGGTATTCCTGCTCGGCGCGGTGTTCGGCAAGCTGATCGAGCTGTCGGGCTTCTCCCGCTCCATCGTCGCCGCGGCCATTCGCCTGCTCGGCACGCGCCAGGCGATGCTGGTGATCGTGCTGGTCTGCGCCCTGCTGACCTACGGCGGCGTGTCGCTGTTCGTGGTGGTGTTCGCGGTCTATCCGTTCGCCGCCGAGATGTTCCGCCAGAGCAATATCCCCAAGCGGCTGATTCCGGCGACCATCGCCCTCGGCGCGTTTTCCTTCACCATGGACGCCCTGCCCGGCACGCCGCAGATCCAGAACATCATCCCCAGCACCTTCTTCAACACCACCGCCTGGGCCGCGCCCTGGCTGGGGCTGATCGGCACGCTGTTCGTGTTCTGCACCGGCATGCTCTACCTGCAACGCCAGCGCAACAAGGCCCTGCGCGCCGGCGAAGGCTATGGCACCGAGCTGCGTAACGAGCCGGAAACCGCCGACGACCTGAGCCTGCCCAACCCGTTGCTGGCACTGTCGCCGTTGCTGCTGGTGGGCATCATGAACCTGCTGTTCACCCGCTGGATTCCCGAGTGGTACGGCAAGACCCACAGCCTGCAACTGCCAGGCATGGCCGCGCCGGTACAGACCGATATCGCCAAGCTCACCGCGATCTGGGCGGTGGAAGCGGCGTTGCTGCTGGGCATCCTGCTGGTGCTGGTGGCGGGCTTCAAGGCGATCAAGAGCCGCCTGGCCGAAGGCACCAAGAGTGCGGTCGGCGGCGCTTTGCTGGCGGCGATGAACACCGCCTCGGAATACGGCTTCGGCGCGGTGATCGCCTCGCTGCCGGGCTTCCTGGTGCTGGCCGATGCACTGAAGGCCATCCCCAATCCGCTGGTCAACGAGGCGATCACCGTCACCTTGCTGGCGGGGATCACTGGTTCTGCCTCCGGTGGCATGAGCATCGCCCTGGCGGCGATGTCCGACAGCTTCATCGCCGCGGCCAACGCCGCCAATATCCCGCTGGAAGTGCTGCACCGCGTAGCCGCCATGGCCAGCGGCGGCATGGACACCCTGCCGCACAACGGCGCGGTGATCACCTTGCTGGCGGTGACCGGCCTGACCCACCGCGAAGCCTACAAGGACATTTTCGGTATTACCCTGATCAAGACCCTGGCGGTGTTCGTCGTGATCGCTACTTTCTACGCTACTGGCATCGTTTGAGGAGCCACCCATGAGTCTTCACGGAAAAACTGCACTGGTTACCGGCTCCACCAGCGGCATCGGCCTGGGCATCGCCAAGGTGCTGGCAGCCGCCGGCGCCAACGTGCTGCTCAACGGCTTTGGCGACCCGGCCGCAGCGCTGGCCGAGGTCTCCAGCCATGGCGGCAGGGTTGCTCATCACCCCGCCGACCTCGGCGACGTGGCCCAGCTTGAAGCGCTGTTCGCTTACGCGAAGGCGGAATTCGGCGGTGTCGATATCCTCGTCAACAACGCCGGCATCCAGCATGTCGCCCCGGTGGAGGCATTCCCGGTGGAACGCTGGGACTCGATCATCGCCCTCAACCTCTCGGCGGTGTTCCACTGCACCCGCCTGGCCTTGCCCGGCATGCGCGAACGCAACTGGGGACGGATCGTCAATATCGCCTCGGTGCACGGCCAGGTCGGCTCCGTGGGCAAGGTCGCCTATGTGGCAGCCAAGCACGGCGTGGTCGGCCTGACCAAAGTGGTCGGCCTGGAAACCGCCACCACACCGATCACCTGCAACGCCATCTGCCCCGGCTGGGTGCTGACGCCGCTGGTGCAGAAGCAGATCGACGACCGCATCGCCAGCGGCACCGATCCGCAACAGGCACAGCACGATCTGTTGGCCGAGAAGCAGCCATCCGTGGCCTTCGTCACACCGCAACATCTGGGTGAGCTGGTATTGTTTCTCTGTAGTGAAGCCGGCAGCCAGGTGCGCGGCGCCGCCTGGAACATCGATGGCGGCTGGCTCGCCCAGTGATCGACGGGGCGAGCGACGCCTGCGGCTGACCGGCATGACTGACCCGAAAATCAAGCAAGGAGCCGCTATGCGCCCGTTTTCCCTGACTGCCCTGTTCACCTTGTCGCTGGCGATCAGCCCGTTCGCCGTGGCCGCCAGCCTCAAGGATGTCGCGCCCTACCCTGAAGCCGAAAAAGGCTTCATCCGCCAGGTCATCCACCTGCCCGCCCAGGAAGACGAAAACGCCTTCAAGCTAGAAGTGCTGGCCGGCAAGGAGCTGCAAGTGGACTGCAACCGCCAGCGTCTGGGCGGCCACCTCGTGGAGAAAGACCTCAAGGGTTGGGGCTATCCCTACTACCGCCTGGAAAAAGTCTCCGGCCCGGCCTCGACCCTGATGGCCTGCCCGGACAAGAGCAAAACCAAGGCCTTCGTCCCGGTGATCGGCGACGGCTTCCTGCTGCGCTACAACAGCAAGCTGCCGGTGGTGGTCTACGTTCCTGAAGGGGTCGAGGTCCGCTACCGGATCTGGTCGGCCTCCACCGAGGTGAAAACCGCCAGCGTCGAATAAACTCAGAACAGGCCGTTGAACGAGGGGAATCGGCATGAACGATGTGCTCTGGCGCCCAAGCAAGGCGCGTATTCAGGCAAGCCACATGGATCAGTTCCGCGGCGAGATCAATCGCCGGTTCAACCTCGAACTGGCCGACTACCACGACCTGCACCGCTGGAGCATCGAACAGCGCCCGGCCTTCTGGCTGGCGCTGGCCGAGCGCTTCGGCGTGCGCTGGCAACAACCGCCCACGCAAGTGCTGGAAGAAGGCCCGCGGATGCCCGACGCGCGCTGGTTCCCCGGCGCCACCCTGAACTTCGCCGAGCACCTGCTGCGCCGTCGCGATAACGGCACGGCACTGGTTTCCGTGCGCGAAGACGGCCAGCGCATCACCCTGACTTACGCGGAGCTGGCGGCCGAGGTCGCCGGCCTGCAACGCGCCTTCAAGGCCCTCGGCATCGGCGTCGGCGACCGTGTCGCGGCGTGCATGCCCAACACCTGGCAGACCGTGGTGGCGATGCTCGCCTGCACCAGCCTCGGCGCGATCTGGTCCAGCTCGTCGCCGGAGTTCGGTACCCAGGGCATCGTCGAGCGCTTCGGCCAGATCGAGCCGAAGCTGCTGCTGGTCTGCGCCGGCTACCAGTACGCCGGCAAATCCCTGTCCCAGGTGGACAAGATCAACGAAGTGCTGGCGGCGCTGCCCGCCCTCGAACAGTTACTGGTGGTGCCGTACAGCCAGGACGATGTCCGCCCGGACGCCTTCCGCACCTCGGCCCGCATCAGCCTGTGGCAGGACTTCTATCAACGCGGCGGCGAGCCCGAATTCGTCGCCCTGCCCTTCGCTCATCCGCTGTACATCCTCTATTCCAGCGGCACCACCGGCGTGCCCAAGTGCATCATTCACAGCGCCGGCGGCGTGTTGCTTCAGCACCTCAAGGAACACGGCCTGCACAACGACCTGCGCGAGGACGACTGCCTGTTCTACTACACCACCTGCGGCTGGATGATGTGGAACTGGCTGGTCAGCGGCCTGGCCCTCGGCGCCACGCTGGTGCTGTATGACGGTTCGCCCTTCCATCCGGCGCCGCAGCGCCTGGTGGACCTGATCGACGCCGAGGGCATCAGCGTCTTCGGTACCAGCGCCAAGTACCTCGCGGCCCTCGAACACGCCGGCCTGCAGCCGCGCCACAGCCACCGCCTGGAACGCCTGCGCCTGCTGCTGTCCACCGGCTCACCGTTGTCACCGCACAGCTACGACTATGTCTACCGCGATATCAAGGCCGATATCTGCCTGGTCTCGATGTCCGGCGGTACCGATATCGTCTCCTGCTTCGTCCTCGGCAACCCGACCCTGCCGGTGCGCCGCGGCAAGATGCAGTGCAAGGGCCTGGGCATGGCCGTCGAGGTGTGGAACGACCAGGGCCAGCCGGTGCGGGACGAAAAAGGTGAGCTGGTTTGCGCCCGGCATTTCCCGGCGATCCCCCTCGGTTTCTGGAACGATCCCGACGGCGAGCGCTTCAAGGCTGCGTATTTCAGCCAGTTCGAGGGCGTCTGGTGCCAGGGCGACTACGCCGAGGAATTCAGCGACGGCAGCCTGACGATCCACGGTCGCTCGGACGCCGTGCTCAACCCTGGTGGCGTGCGCATTGGCACTGCGGAGATCTATCGTCAGGTGGAAAAGGTCGAGCAGGTGCTGGACAGCGTCGCCATCGGCCAGCAATGGCAGCACGACGTGCGCGTGGTGCTGTTCGTCCGCCTGGCTGACGGTGTGCAACTGGACGACGCCCTGCAGACGCAGATCCGCAAAGTGATCCGCGACAACACCAGCGCCCGCCATGTCCCGGCGGTGATCGCCCAGGTAGCGGACATCCCGCGGACCATCAGCGGCAAGATCGTCGAGCTGGCGGTGCGCAACGTGGTTCACGGCCTGCCGGTGAAAAACACCGACGCCCTGGCCAATCCCCAGGCGCTGGAGCATTTTCGCGACCGCATCGAGCTGCGCGATCAGGCATAATCGCCGGCTTTTACCCGCAACCCCGAGGCACCCGCATCATGAAAGCACAGGCCCGACACATCCTGGTCAAGACCGCAGAAGAGGCCGAGCAGCTCAAGCAGCGCATCGCCAAGGGCGAAGCCTTCGACGTGCTGGCGAAGAAATACTCCACCTGCCCGTCGGGCAAGCGCGGCGGCGATTTGGGTGAAGTGCGTCCGGGCCAGATGGTGGGCGCGATCGACCAGGTGATCTTCAAAAAGCCCCTGCGCACCGTGCATGGTCCGATCAAGAGCAAATTCGGCTATCACTTGGTGCAGACGTTCTATCGCGATTGAAAGACTTCCGTGGTTGTAGGAGCGAGCTTGCTCGCGAAGGGCTGCAAAGCAGCCCCAGCAGCCTTCGCGAGCAAGCTCGCTCCTACAAAGTCGGGAGAATACGGTTAGCCTGCGTCGCGCAATTGCACCACATTGTTCTGCTTGTCCAGCAGATCGCAGCGCAACTTGCTTACCAGGCTGGAAATGGCGCGGCTGCTGTTCAACTGCTCGACACGAATCCCGCTCACCTGCAAGTCGACGCGCTGGCTGCGATCGAACAACTGCACAGTCAACGAATGATCGGCAGCCAGGGTGCAGCGGCAGCGAACCGGTAAAAAACTCTTCTCGACGATATCGCGCAGTTCCAGCGTAGATAGCATGTCCATGACTCCCTGACTGTTGAAGGACTGCAGCTCCGAGCTCGCAGTGCGTCTTCTAGGATAGGCCAGCGTCTCGTTTGGACTCAGAACATTTCCCGATAAGAAATATGGTTTTTCCGCTCACCTGATATTTCCTGCCTGCACCGTCTTTGCAGATCATCTTTCAACGCCCCGCTGACTTCAGATAATTATCGCCAGATGAAGAGACGCGGGTTTTTATGGCCAAGGCAAATACGCAACCCTCCAGATAAGGCTTAACCTCGGCCCAGGATTTCTTATCGGCAAAAAGGCCTCTTAGCCTCTTTCCAGCGTCAACCACATCAGGATCATGCCTCATCAGCGATTGCCTGGCGCTTTCGCTCGCATCGTCATCCTTGTGCTTGCCATGGTCCTGTCCCGCATAAGAATGAAACTCTCTGATTCGCCCGAAGACCGCCTGCGTGCCGTCCGCGCATTTTTCTCCGTTGATTTCCTCACGACGATCCACGTGGCCTTCGGCAAAACTGTCCTGAACAAGATGCATCAGGCTGCCGAGTGCAACTTCGTTGACATGGGCCCGTAGCCACGGACGACCTACAGTGAACAGATCCTGCACCGTCTGGTCGTTACTGAAGTGCCGGTCCCAGCCCTCAATGGAAATATCCTTCAAGTAGGTTCCGAGCGAATAAGTGCCGTCCGCCACACCCCAGGCAAACTCAGCCCACATCAAGATCTCTGCGCGAGTGACCTCTGCTGGCACACCCTCCTGCGAAGCCATGGCATGCAGAAATTGCAGATCACCAAAATGCGAGCGGCTTATGTAATTGCCCTTTCCCATATACGCTTGAGGGTTGCTCGCACTCTCCTCTTCTGCCTTGTTGAACAGATTGATCCAGCAGCGCGTCTGGGTGATAAAGCCGACCGAATATTTGCCATTGCAACCTCGTGTCTTTCCATCTTCGAGGCTGGGCATAAACACCGGATCGTCATTCCAGCGCACGCCTGCGATCACATAGGGGCCAGCGTTCTCCAGATCCGGTGTATTGCAATATTTCCAGTCGCCATCACAGCCGAAGATTCGCTGGGTCAGCGCCTCATGCGCAGGATCGGCAAAACTGTGCACTGCGGCGTCAATGTACGGGAGGGACGCTTTATAAATGACCCCCTGTGTCTTGGCCATTTCCCGTTCAGCAACGGTTCCGTTGGGAGAAAGTTGGAATGCATGAGCCTGAAACGCACATACCGCTACAGAAAAGAAGCTAGCGGTTTGTCCCAGTATTTTGATTGTCCACTTCATCAACACCGTCCTGGAAGATTGATAAGCCTATAGAGCTTGCACGCCATACCTGAGCTTGATTGAAACTGGAGTGCGGCGAAAAGCCACCAGAGCAGAATAGCTCGGCGCGTTGAAGTGTCGAGGACGGCTTCCTGCGGGGAACACAGGGTAGCGAACCAACGAATATGGGCCCCGAAAGGGTCGAAGCCAAGCGAATATCAGCCCCGCCGCGCCGCCAACAACCCCAGCCCCGCACAACCCAACAACCCGGCACTCACCCGATTGAACACCCGCCGCGGCCCGGGCTGGTTGAACCAGCGTTGCAGATAGGCGCCGAGCCAGGCGTAGATGCCGATCGCCAGCCATTCCAGCATCAGGAACATCACCCCGAGCCAGAGCAGTTGCTCGCTGACCGGCACTGGGCTGTCTATCACTACGAATTGCGGCAGGAAGGCGGTGAAGATCAGGATGGCTTTCGGATTTCCTGCCGCGACGAAAAATTCCTGCCGCGCCAGCCGCAACACCCCGCCCTTGCGCTCTCCCACCGGTCCACCCTGCCCGACCGGCGCCCGCCACAGTTGCCAGGCGATATAGAACAGGTAGAACGCCCCCACCACCTTGATTGCCAGGAACAGGTATTCGCTGGTGTGCAGCAGCACCGCAAGACCCAGCGCCGCCAGCACGATCATCCCGGCGAAGGCGAACAGCCGACCGACGCCCGCCGCGCAGGCGGTGCGCAAGCCGTAGCGACTGGCGTTGTTCAGCGACAGCAGGTTGTTCGGGCCGGGGGCCATGTTCAGGGCGAAACAGGCGGGGATAAATAGCGCAAGGGTGGCGAGGTCCATGACAGGCTCCTGTGGGTGATGGCCAAGCTTCCCCGGCGCGTTGGCCCACCGTCAAGTGCGGTGTGGCCAACGCGTCATGCACCTGCCGCAGTCATCACCACTGATGCGTGTAGCTCGCCGTCAGGACCGTGCCCGGCGCCGGCAGGTGGCTGGTGTTGGTGCTGTTGCGCATCAACTGGCTGTAGAGCGGGTAATAGTCGCGGTTGAACAGGTTCTGGATGCCGACGCTGACCTGGTCATCGGCGCTCAGCCGGTATTGGCTGATCAGGTCCACGGTGGCGTAGCCGTCGACCTTGCGCCGGCCGAAGCTGGCAACACCGTCGAGGCGATAGTCGTCGCTGTCGAACCAGGTCAGCTGAGCGCGGTGGTTCCAGTCTTCATCAGGTTTGTACTGCACGTAGGCCGTGACTTTCAGCGGCGGGATGCGGTAGCCGGTCATGTCCTGCCAGTCGCCGTTGTCCGGTTTCTCGCGGCCCTTGAGCCAACTGAACGAGCCGCCTGCGCCCCAGCGTTCATCGGCGGTCAGCCAGTCGGCGCTGCCTTCGACGCCGTAGATGCGCTCCTGGGTACGGGTGAGAATCAGGCCATTGTTGAAGCTTTGCACGTCTCCCAGCTTGGAGGTGGTGTAGAACAGCGCCAGGCTCGCCAAGGTTTGTTCACCCACGGCGCCACGCCAGCCGAGTTCGTAGTTGTTGGTCTTGACCGGCTCCAGGTTCGAGGAGTCGATATCGAAACCGCGTCGGGCGTTGCGTATCTGCACGCCGATGTCCGGCAACTGGAAGCCCTGGCTGAAGGCCGCGTACAGCGTCTGCCCCGTCACTGGCGAGTAGCTGAGGCTGATGTTGGACAGCAAGGCGTCGTAGTTGACCTCGCCACCGGCGACGGTCACCGGCGAAGTAGCCGTGGATTCCGAGAGCGGCACGAAGTCGTCATAGCGCGCCGTGGCGTACTCGTAGCGAATGCCGCCCTCCACCGACCATTGCTCGTTGAATTTGTGCTGCAGCTGGGCGAAGCCGCCCAGGCTGCGGGTGGTCAGGTCGGGCATGTAGCTGAGTTTGCCGATCTTCTCGAAGACCCGGCCGCCGCTGGCGTCGAACACCCGTGGATCGAAAATATCGATGGGCATGTCGCTGCGTTCATGGTTGAAGTCCGCCCCCCACAGCAGTTCGGTGTCGCCGGCTTGACCCAGCGGCGTGCGCAGGGTCACGCGGCTGCCGAACACTTCGCTGTTCTGCGTCACCTGGTCGACATTGCGCCCGCGCGTGGCCACGCCGCGGGCGTCGAACGGGGTAAAGCGGGTGAAGTAGTCGCGGTAGTAAATCTGCGCGTTGAGCGTGCTGCCAAGCACATCGGCGTGGGCGTATTCCAGGTTGAGCAAGGTGTTATTGATCTGGTTCTGGTCATCCAGCGACAGCCCGGACAGCGGCTGCGCGGCAACCGAGCCGGGCGGCAGGCGCGAGACGGAAGGATCGGCGGTGTAGTCGGTGTCCTGGTCGGCGTTGTAGTGGCTGGCGGAGAGCTGGATGCGCTGCTCGTCATCGATCCGCAGGCCGAGCTTGCCGCCGATATTGAAGGCGTTGGCATCGAACAGGTCGCCCTGGCTAGGCTCGGGGGCAATGCGTTTGCCGTTGGCATCGTAGGACGCGCCGATATGCCGGGCACCGAAGTCCAGCGCGTAGTCCACCGGGCCTTGGGCGCCGGAAAAATGCTGCTGCACCTGACCGCCCAGACCGTCGCGGCCCAGCCGGCTGAGGGGTGACACCGCCGTCAGGCTGGTTTCGGCCCGGGTTTCGCCGCCCGCTGGCCGGGTGGTGATGGAGATGATGCCGCCGGTCGCGCCCGCGCCGTAGATCGCGCTGCTGCCACGAATCACTTCGACACGCTCGATCAACGCCGGGTCGATGTTCGCCAGGTTGCGCGAAGAGTCGCGGTTGGTGTTCAGCGGTACGCCGTCCACCAGCACCAGCATGGTCCGCCCGCGCAGGGTCTGGCCGTAGTCGGTAATGGTGCGGCTGGAGTCGGCCATGCCGGGAATGCTCCTGGCCAGCACGGTCGCCAGGCTGTCCGAGCCCTGGCGCAGTTGCTCCAGTTGCTCACGCTCGAGCACGTTGACCTGACGGGCCTGCGGCACCAGGTTGCTGCTGGTCCGGGACGAGGTGATTTCCAGGCTGGACAACTCGACGGCAGCGCCCGCACTGGCCGGCACTTCCACGGCTTCGACAGTGCCCGGCACGACGATAAAGGTGTGCTCGTCACGCTCCTGCGCCTTCAGACCGCTGTTGCCCAGCAATTGGCGCAGGGCCTGCTCCAGGGTGTAGCGCCCCTTCAGCGCTGGGGCCGCCTTGCCCGCAGTCGCATCGCCCGCGAAGAGGATCTGCGCATTGGCCTGGCGCGCCAGGGTGTTGAGCGATTTTTCCAGTGATGCCGCCGGCATGTCGACCTCCAGCACCGCGGACTGCGCCAGGGCGAACGGGCTCGACAGCAGGCCGGCAGCCAGCAGTGACAGGGGCAACGGCGCGCGTAAAAGGAACTGACTCACGTACTGCACTCCACGAAATAAGGGGACATGGAGATAGCCGTTACCAGACGCGCACAACCCTACCCCGTGCCGACATTATTTTTTCACCCGTGGGGCGATCAGCACCGAACCGTCGGCGGCAGTGTTCACGGTCAGCGGCAGAATCACTGGCAACAAGGTCAGCAGCCGTTCGACATGCGCGCTGTCGAACACCCCTGACACCGGCAGGTTGTCCAGCCCTGCGCCAGTCAGGCGGATCGGCTGTGGGTGGTAGCGCTGGATAACGCCGATCACTTCGGTCAGCGGCGTGCTTTCGAAGATCAGTTGGCCGTTGCGCCACGCCCCCACCTCATGGGCGTCGACCTGCGCCACGGGCTCCAGACGCCCCTCATGCACACGCACCTGCTGGCCCGGCTCAAGCAGACTGGACGCCTCGCCAGCGCGCACCGCGACCCGCCCTTCGGCGACAGTCACGCGCACGTCGCTGTCGTAGCGACTGACATTGAAGCGCGTGCCCACCACCCGCACCTGCGCGGGCCCTGCGTCCACCAGGAAAGGTCGGTAGACCCTCGGCGACACCTCGAACAGCGCCTGCCCACGGCGAAGCTCGCTGCGGCGGCTGAGCAGGTGCCAACTGACATCCAGCTCGCTGGCGCTGTCCAGCACCACCTGACTGCCGTCGGCCAGTTGCAAGGTCTGCCGCTGGCCGACCTGAGTCAGGTAATGCTCGCTGTGATACGCCGGATCGAGCCAGGCCACCGCCGCCAACAGCGCCAACGACAACAGGCCGACGTGGGTCGTCTTGAGCCGCTTCTTGCGTGGCGCCGGGTCCGGCATCGGGAAGCGCTGCTTGAGCGCCTCACGCAGTTGAGCGATGGCCTGGTCTTCCTCGGCGTACTTGCCCGGTTTGGGGTTGCCGCTCATAAAGCCACCTCGCTGCCCAAATGCTCGCGGCAGGCGGCCATGCCCAGGCGCAGGTGCTTCTCGACAGTCTTCAGGGAGATACCGAGACGTTCCGCAACCTCGGCTTGCGGCAGTTCATGGATCTTGTGCATGACAAACACCATCTGGCAGCGCGGCGGCAGGTTCTCGACGGCCTGGATCAGCCGGTCCAGGGTTTGCGCGGCGTCCAGTTGACGCTCATGGCTGGCGATCCCGGCATCTACCTCGGGCAGCTCAGGCACCGCGACAAGCCAGGTCTGGCGGCGGCGATCACTGCGGTAGCGGTTGACGGCGTTGTCGTGGGTGATCTTGCGCAACAGCGCCAGCGGCGTGCGCACGCCCTCTTTCTCGTGCTTTTCCAGCAGTTGCACGCACACGTCGTGGACCACTTCGCGAGCGAAACCCCGCTCACCGAAACGGCGGCGAACATGCTCCACCAGTTCGTCGTAATGACGAACCAGGGTGGACAACAACGAGGGTTTCGGGGGATCGGCCTGCACGATGACCTGCACGGGGAAGCAAGGCCCGGGGTGGGCATTGGGTGCAGGAGTATAAATGCGAATCTATTTCATTTGAATAGGCTTGTGTCGGGATGGGTGTGCTGGCCGAGTACTCACTCCGAGCCCTTTG
This sequence comes from Pseudomonas sp. Marseille-P9899, assembly GCF_903166565.1. Lineage (NCBI taxonomy): Bacteria > Pseudomonadati > Pseudomonadota > Gammaproteobacteria > Pseudomonadales > Pseudomonadaceae > Pseudomonas > Pseudomonas sp. Marseille-P9899. The sequence continues at coordinate 1,046,934 of NZ_CAESCG010000001.1, read as the reverse complement.
TCTCGATCCACGGCGCCACCGGGCTGAATCGCGCTTCGATCCAGTGCTTGAAGGCCAACACCGTGGCCGCAGGAAACCGCGCCGAAGGCCGGACCAGAAACACCCCGCCCGTGGGGTCCAACTGCCAGTCCGGCAACACCCGCACCAGGCGCCCGGCGGCGATATCGCGGCTCATCAGCCACTCCCCGGCGCCAAGAATGCCGGCATCATCACACGCAGCGGCGAGCAGCGATTCACTGTCGTTGGCGGTCAGGCTGCCTTTGGGCGTCACCGTGTGTTGCTGGTCCCCGGCATACAGCCGCCACTGCGGAAACGACGCCAGCCCGCTGAAGCGCAGGCAGTTGTGTTCGGCGAGTTGCTGCGGTGAATGCGGTATGCCGTGGCGTTGCAGATAGCCCGGTGAAGCGCAGAGGATCCTTCGGTGATCGCAGAGCTTTTTCGCGATCAGGCGGTTGTCGTCCAGTTCGCCGATGCGGATGGCGATATCGAAGCCTTCCTCGATGATGTCCACCAGCCGCTCGCTGTAGTCGGCGGTGATCGACACCTGCGGGTACTCGCGCAGGAACGCCGGCAGCATGGGCCCGATACACAGCCGGCCCATGGCCGCCGGCAACGCCAGGCGCAAGACGCCGCGCACTTCGCTCGCCCCGGAAATCGCCTGTTGCTCGGCCTCGGCGATCATGCCGAAGGCCGCGCGCAGGCGTTGTTCCAGCTTTTCGCCAACAGGCGTGACGCGCACCTGCCGGGTCGAGCGCTCGATCAGGCGTACGCCGAGGCGTTTTTCCATCGCCGCCACGCGCTTGGACACCACCGTGGGGTGGCGTTGCAGCAAGCGCCCGGCGGCGACGAACGAGCCCTGCCCGGCCACGGCAAGAAACGCGGCGATCTCGTCGCTGTGGGTGTTGTCCAGCACATCGCTAGTCATGGTTTAAGAATGATCGCTCCGCTAGATCGCCCGCTTTCCAGATCGGCATGGGCCCGCGCCGCATCGGCCAGGGCGTAACAAGCCCAGATCCGCGGCGTGATGATACCGGCGCTGACCGCCGCCAGCACATCGGCGGCACGCTCTTGGTATTCCGCGTGGGTGGCGGTGTGGGCGGCCAGCGATGGCCGGGTGATGAACAACGAGCCCTTGCCGTTCAACGTGGCCATCTCCACCGGCGCCGGGGCGCCGCTGGAGGCGCCGAACGACACCATCAGCCCGCGCGGCCGCAAGCTGTCCAGCGAGGCTTCGAAGGACACCCGGCCGATCGGGTCATACACCACATCCACCTTCTTGCCATCGGTAATACGGGCGACCTCGGCGGCCAGCGTGGCGGGGTCGAACACCAGCACTTCGTCACAGCCGAGCGCCCTGGCCTTGTCCACGCTGGACGGCCGCGAAACCACGCCTATAACGAACGCCCCCAAGTGCTTGGCCCACTGCGCCATGATCGAGCCCAACCCGCCCGCCACACCGTAGAGCAGCAGCGTGGTGCCCGGCCCTACCGGATACGTCGATTTGAGCAGGTACTGCGCGGTAATGCCCTTAAACAGCACCGCCGCGGCGTCCTCCGACGACAGCGAATCCGGCAACTTCACCAGCCGTTCGGCGGGAAACAGTCGTGCACTGGCGTAGGCGCCCAGCGGACCGGTGGCGTAGGCAACGCGATCACCCTCGACCACGTTTCTCACCCCGGCGCCGACCCGCACCACCCGGCCAGCGCCTTCCAGCCCAAGGCCGCCGGGCAACGGCAGCGGTGCCGCGCCCTTGCGCTGGGTGACATCGAGGAAGTTGACGCCGATGGCGTCCTGCTCCAGCCAGACCTCGCCAGGACCGGGTGCGGCTTCGTCGACCGTACGAAGCTCCAGCACCTCAGGGCCGCCTGTCTGGTTGATCCGAATTGCTGCCACCATTGCCATACTCCTTCGCCCTAATGCGGGCCTGCGTTCACGATGGGGCGAAGTATGTGAACTGACGGAATAGGCAACAAGATAGCCGGTTTGCAGTTCATTGCTGCACAGATTGCAGCAATGAACGGCTGATCGCTTACTGCTTGTCCTGGCCGGTGTAGGGAATGTCGCAACGCCCGCTGGAGAAGGCCTTGCAGATATAGGAGCGGCGCGGGGTGACCATGTTGTAGCGTTTGGCGACGTCATAGTCGCCCGGTCCAACACCGTGGCCGCACTGGTAGGCCTGCCATTGCTGGCCTTTGATCACCGGGCCACCGACGGTCGGCGTGCCGCCCGCGCAACGCTGCCGCGCGAGGGCACTTTCCACGGTGGGCTCGTCGACCAGCGTCTGATTGTCCAGGGCGCCATTGCATTCCCACATTTTGCTTTTCTCGGATTGGCGACAGATCGCCAGCGCCTCCTCTTGCACTGCGCCCCACTGGCTCTTCTGGCCGCCTGCGTCAGTAGATGAAGTGCCGCCTTTCTTGCCCGGCGCCGTGCTCGACCCGCCCGAGCTGGAACCCGCGCCAGAATGTCCGACACCGCCACTGCCCTGCTCGGTCTGCGCACTCGCGACCTGCTGGCCCGAACCACTGCTGTCGTCCTTGACGCAATACGCGGCGCCGGAACCGGCGGTGACCGTGGTGCCATTGGGATTGCGGGCGGGCGACGAGCCGGCCGGGCATTCTTCGCGCCACGTCGGCAGCGTTACGTGCTGCGGAACGTACTGGACGATCTGCGGCTGCGGCCGGCTACTGGCGGAGTTGCTGGCAGCGGCCGCTGCCGTGGCTTGATCCTGCCGGGCCTGCTGGCGGGCTTCGGCCTGCAACCGCGACTGCTCCTGCGCGTCGGCGCGGGCCTGTTGTTGCTGTTGCTGCTGGCGTTGTTGCAGCTCGCGCTGCTGGGCGCGCAGGTTCTCCCGCTCCTGTGCCTGGCGGCTCTGGTCTTCGCGGATGCCTTGCACGGCGGAGTTGAAGTTGCTCGCATCGGAGCCTTCGGAGTAGCTGTCGCGCTGGATCGCGGCCATCAATTGAGCCTGACGCTCCGGCGACAACTGCCCGCCACCGCCCAACGCAAGCCCGGCAGCCATCGCCGCGTATTTGGTGCGCTGCCGCTCCTCTTCGCGCTCCTCGGCCAGTTCCTGGGCGCGGACGGCCCGTTCCTCGGCAATCCGGTCGGCCTCTTCCGCTTCCTTCTGCTCGCGCCGCGAGCGCGCCTCGGACGCGACCAGTTCCTGCTCCATTTGCAGGTTGTCGCGGGTCAGTTGCAGTGCGGCCTTGTCTTGCGCGTTTTTCGCCACGCGCTTGGCCTGGGCGATGTATTTCTCGGCGCAGTCGAAACTTTGTTGCTGGACGCAGGCGTTGGCCTTGGCATTGCGTTCGAGGAAGTCCTGATGGTCCAGCTCATCGAGTTGCGCGAGTTGGTCGAGCATCTGCTGTTGCTCGGCGGTGGAAGCGGCCATCGCCGGCGCTACCGCCGACAGGCAGAGCGCAAGGGCAAATCCGCGGGTTGTTCTTGTAAGCATGGGCTGTCCTGCCGGCTAGGGGCGAAGTTGTCGGAGAAATACGATGTTGTCGAGGGTGTCTGCCCGGTAACGGGTCAGGCGATTTAGTTGTTGCCACTGTTCGCTGCCGTCGTCCGCGACCGTCAACATGGCCTCGGTCAACAGGCGGCGGGCTTGTTCTGAGCGGCACTGGGCGGCGAACGCGGGAAGATCACTGAAGCGGTCGGCACTGTCGGGAATACCCGATGTGCGCCGTGGCGGGCCGGTGCGTTGGCGCAACGGGCGCAGGAAACAAGTTTCGAAGACCTCGCCATGGGCCGGGTCGAGCACCGTGGCTCGCGTTGAGAAATCCTGCCGACGCAGGTACTGCGCCGCCTGCCCAAGCAGCAGCCGCTGGCTGCTGAACAAGGCGTACTCCTCCAGCATCAACTGTGCGTCGAGGGTCCGCGACTCCGTCGTCAGGCGCTCGGCGTAGGCCGGATCTTCCAGCGCATGGCGGCGGGCCTGCGGCGCGATTTCGAGATAGTCCTGCAGGCTGGAAAATTCATCGCCCGGCATGCGCTGCCGAACGCGGGACAGCGCCTGCTCGTAGAACGGCCGAGTGCTGGAGAAGTAGAAACCGTCGCGTTCCGCCTGCTCCAGCGAAGCCAGCGTGGCGCCTTCGGCCAACCGGCTATCGCGCAGCGCGGCGAACAGGGTGTCCGGGCGCAGGAAGCGCTCGACCATGCGCGGATCCTCGGCGTACTCACGCCAGGTCGCGCGCAACGCCTGCTGCAACAGGGTCGCGCAGTTGCGAGTGAAGAAGTCATAGCTGCCGGAAAACTGCCAATGGATCTGCGCCATGTCGCGCACCAGCGCCTGTCGCTGCCCGGCATCCAGGCGCAACGGCAGGGAATACAGCTCGCGGAACTCACCGATGGCGTACTGCTCGTAGCTGTCCATGAAGCGGCTGGCGAACAGGCGAGCCTGGTATTCGCCGCCCAGCGCCTTGAGCACATCGAGGGTGAAGTCGTCGACATGGGCCTGGAAACTCAGGACCAGATGCTCCGCCAGGTTGCTGTCGCAACTGGCCGGCGAGCTGTCCGCAGCGGGGCAAATCACCAGGCGCAGCGCTACATGGCCGAAGCGCGACGCCGGGCTGGGGCTGTTGCCGGCAAATAACAAGTGCACCGCGCTGACCCGCGCCGGATCGACCCAGACCACCCGCACGCCCTCGTCCGGCGTCTGCACGGCAAACGGCACGCTCGACGCGCACGGCGCCGGCGCTGCCGCAGCAACGCCCTGGCGTAGAAACCACGCGGCGTAGAGCGGCTGGCGGCAGGTGTAGGCCGGATCGTGTTGGTAGCGTTGCAACTCGTGTTGGTAGTCCGCAGGCGAAGGCGCCGTTGCGCCGGTCGCCACGGCGGAAACCGCAGCGAATTCCGGGTCTACCGCCTGTGGCTTGAGCGCACAGCCCGACAGCGCGAGCACCGCGAGCAGGACAAGCAGCGGCCTCATTGGCTGGCGAGGACCGCTTCCTGGCGTTGCGCCGCGCGGGCGATCATCGAGTCCGGGTTGCCGAAGGTCGCGGGACGCATGACCGCTTCGCTGCGAATGCGCATTTGCCGGCTGGTGACGCTGGGGCTTTCAATGACGCCGATAAACAGCGAGGTGGGCACCAGGGTGGTGCTGGAGGTGAACATGCCCGGGTCGTTGAAGTTGTAGTGCTTCACGTCATTGAAGAAGCCGTTGGCCTGCAATTGCTGGTTCAGCGAGGTGTCCTTGGCCCGCTGGCGCCAGGCCGCAGCTTTGACCGGGTCCTGAGGGACACCGTTGCCGAACTGGTAGGCATTGGCGACCGCGTACATGGCAGCCACGTCGCCACCGCTGGCGCGTTGCACGGTGGCGAGGAATTCGTCCTGGGCGACCTTGAGTTTTGCCTGGGTCGCCATGGTTCTCCAGTGCTCAGCCTTGGTCGGACTCTTGTCCACGCCCTGCCCCGCGTCATACAGCGCGGCCATGGCGTTCATGGCATCGACGTCGCCGTTCTGCGCCGACTCGAGCACTTGCGCGGCATTCGCCTGGGCCTTGGCCTTCACCGCACCGGCGGTGAGTTTCGGTGCCGACAGTTCGGCGTCCACCGATTGCGGACGACCGTCCACCAGGGTCACTTGTTTCTCGAAAACCTGTTCCTTGTCGCTGCCTACCGTCTTGACCACGCGCACTTGGTAAGTACCCGCCGGCATCGCGGTAATTACCGGGCAGTTGCCCACCGCGTTGTTATCAATCGATACGACCGCATCGCTATCTTCATCAGCGCACGTCACGCGCAGCAGGCTGTCCGCGTGGGCGAACGAACTTGCCAGCATTGCCACACAGGCAAACTGTTTGATTGCGAACTTCATGCTGCTCCCCGAAATGAAAAAGACCCTGACGGCCCCGGTTTTATTGGATTTTGGCGGAGCATCGCACTGGCTAATAGCACTTGGCTACATATTTCGTAACAACGCTGAAAAAGCCATCGAATATATTGAAAACACTGAATTTCTGGCGGCGGCAATTTGGCGAAAAAGTTGTTGGAACAGTCAAACTTTCCGGGTTTGATTTGTTCGTTGCGGGTGACACTTGCGTACAAAATCCGTTTGCGAGCGCGGCCAGGTTTTGTTACTTGTCTGGAACAAGAACCTGAATCGGAACGCCCTATGTCGCCTGTTACAACGGAAGTCTTCTGGATCGAAACCCCGCAGGGTCGCTTGTTTGCCCGGCGCTGGTTCGCCACTCCCAACGTCTCGGACAAACCGGTCATCGTGCTGTTTCATGACTCGCTGGGCTCGGTCGACCTGTGGCGCGACTTCCCGCAGCAACTGTGCGAAGCCACCGGACTGGACGTCGTGGCCTATGACCGGCTCGGCTTCGGCCAGTCGGCGCCTTATCCGGGCCACCTGCCGCTGACCTTCATTCAGGACGAAGCCGAGCGCTTCTTCCCGCAATTGCGTGAAGCGTTGGGCATCGAGCGCTTCATTGCCTTCGGTCACAGCGTCGGCGGGGCCATGGCCAGCCACTGCGCCGCAAACAACCCACGCGATTGCCTGGCGCTGATCACCGAATCGGCCCAGGCCTTCGTCGAGGACCGCACGTTGCAAGGCATCCGCACCGCCAAGCAGCAGTTCCAGGCGCCCGGCCAACTGGAGCGACTGGGCAAATACCACGGCGACAAGGCGCAGTGGGTGCTGGATGCCTGGACCGAAACCTGGCTGTCGGCGGCCTTCAGCAGCTGGACGCTGAAACACAGCGTGGGCTCCGTGCACTGTCCGCTGCTGGCGCTGCACGGCGATCTGGACGAATACGGCTCGGTGCTGCACCCGCAACGTATCGCCGCGCTGGCCGGAGACCGCGGCGAAGCGGTGATTCTCGAAGGCTGCCACCACGTGCCGCACCGCGAGGAATCGGCGCGGGTTCTTGCCAAGGTCATCGACTATCTGGGACGGATCGGCTGAGTGATTTCCAGCGTGGCCAGGTCCAGCAAGGTGAAATGCCCCTTGGACCAGCCACCGGTGTCGATATGCCAGACATTGTCCAGCACCCGTACCGTCTGCTGCGGCGTGTGCCCTACCAGCAAGGCGCGCAGCCCTTCGACCCCACGTGCGTCTTCATCACGCAAGCGCTGCCGCGACCATTGGCAAACCTCCTGCACCTTGGGCGGCCCAGGCGTCTGCTCCAGCAGTGGCAACAGATCGCTCCAGCGCAGGCGCGGGCAATCGGCGTGGAGGATGCCGATCGGCCCTTGAGCCGTGTCGACTTCCAGTGCCAGCGGGATCAACGCGAAACGCTCGGCGAAATGTGCCTGCCGCGTCGGGTCCAGATCGAGAAACCAGGCACCGCCGGCAGCCCGGTACATCGCGTAGTCCAGCCACTCGCCACGCACATGCGATACCGCCAAGGCTTCATGATTGCCTTGCACGGCGTGAAACCAAGGCTGCGCCAGCCACTCCAGGACCTCTTCGCACTCAGGCCCGCGATCGACAAGGTCACCGACGCTGAACAGCCGGTCCCGCGCCGGGTCGAAAGCCACCGCCTCCAGCGCCTCGCGCAGGCGGGAAAAATGCCCATGCACATCACCGACTGCCAAGTCCCGCCCAAGTGGATTGCGCGCTACACGAACAACAGTGGTCATCGCCTCTCTCCTGCTCCATCCGAGGATCACCGGCGTACAATAAACGCGGCTGCGCTTCGCAGTCCTGCGCTCCCGGAGGTGTCATCATGCGCCTGGCCCTGACTTTCGCCACCCTCGTCATGCTGGCTTTAAACAGCATGGCCTACGCGGCCTCGCCGAGTGTCGAGGTCAACTTCATCCAGCCGGAGAAATTCCGCGACGCCAGCCTCAGAAGCAACGGCTACGAGCGCGGCGCCGACGAACAGGTCATGAAAGCACTGCGCAGTTACCTGGAATCACTCGGCACGCGCTACCTGACCGCCGGGCAAACCTTGCGCATCGATATCCGCGATATCGACCTGGCCGGACGCTACGAACCCTGGCAAACCAACGCCAACTCGGTGCGCTTCATGCGCGACATCACCTGGCCAAGCATCGACCTTCACTACACCCTGCAACAACAGGGGCAGATAGTGAAGCAGGCCGACGTGCGAGTGGACGACAAGTTCTACCTGCAACGCCCCGGGCGGGTAGGCACAAGTGATCAGTTGTATTCGGAAAAGGCGATGCTCAACGATTGGTTCCGTAACCTGGTCAAGTACTGACGCAGCGCGGTTGCGTGCCGACGGCTGGCACCCGGCCAGTTCACCAGGGTGCTGCTACACTGAATTCGCTTACAGGAGGAATGAGTCATGTCCGACAAAGACATCAAAACCCTGCTGACCGTCATCAACCATCGGCAAGACAAGCTGGCCAGTGCCTGCAAGGACATTGCCGACTGGATCGACCGTCAAGGCGATGACCCGGTAGCCGGCAAGATCCGCGAGAGCCTGCGGGCTGTCGAGGCTGACGAAGTGCTGGTCAAACGCACCCTGACGAGCCTGCAACTGGAGCGACCGCTACCGCGCTTCCGCCCCTAGACTGAGGGTTGCTCACCAGTCTTCGTGGTCCTCGTCGTCAAGCACATCGAGGCCGTATTCCTCGTCCTCGACGTCGTCGAACATCGGGTCGGCGTGGGTTTCGCTTTCGTCATCGTCATGAAATTCATGGTCGAGCAGGTGATCGTGCTCCGGCTCGTGAACGTCGTCTTCATCATGCATGGGGGGTAAGTGTCCTGCTACGGGTACGAATTGACCGGGCCTGTATAGGCCGTCGCAGTCATGCCGTCAACGGCGCGTCGTCTGCCGGCGCCAACCGTTGCTTCATCTGCACCAGCGCGACGCGCTGGCCGGCCGGGTCCTGGCGCCCCTCGATGCCGAACGGCACGAAGCCCAGTGCCGGGTAGAGCAGCAAGCCGGCGGTGTTGTGATTGAAGCAGGACACTTTCATTTCCCGCGCCTGATGGCGGCTGCGCGCCACCTCGATCATCTGCTGAACCAGGTAACGCGCCACGCCCCGTCCACGCGCGGCGGGCGAGACCAGCACATTGCCCAGCGAGCAGGTGCCGCCCTGCTCCCACTGGTAGAAGTTGGCGAACGCCAGCACCTCATCGCCCTCGACCACTACTGATGAGTCGCTGCGCTGAGCGATGGCTGCGGTCATTTGTTCAGGCGTGACGGGAAACGTGCACTTGGGAAAGAAGAAAAACGCCTCGTCGGCGTTTTGGGCGAAGGTGCAGAGGGTCGGGATATCGCTGGCCTCCACGGGGCGGAAACTCAAGGTCACAGCTAGTTGCCTCAAGGCGAGTGGCTAGGTGCCACGGCAAGTCAGTTAACTACAGCGGCGAAGCCCTGTAAACGCTGGGCAATTGATCTGCGCCGCTCTATCACAGGCAATTCGCGACTAGTGTAAGACCATGCGCCAATGTCATTACGTCAGCGCTAATGATAATATTTCGCAATTCAAGGACGTTCAGCCTACAGGCAGGGACATGCAGGACAAGTACGAGATTCACTATGTAAAGAACGGTCTGAAGAAGGTCGTCGTTACTGATCGCAACGGCATGAGCTGGCTGGAAGCCTGGAAAGCCGCGCTGCTGATCGACGGTGCCTGCGTCGGCGCCACCGTGGGCCTGCGCTGCATCACCGACGCCATCGCCCGCGCCGAAGAAAATGGCATCAGCAAAGTGCGCTGGAACAAGGCCAGCCACACCGCCTCCTGGAGCGAACGTGCGCGGATGAACGAGAGCAAGCTGCTGGTCAAGCAGCTCGATTGAGGTGTCAGTCGCCGTCGGCCTGCAAATTGCGTAGCGGCACCCAGCCGGACTCGCTGTCCCGAGCACACCAGACCCAACCATTGAGCTGCCGCCCGCCCAGCAACCGCTGCCCCACCTCGACGTCCAGTTCGCGCGCCGTGTAATCCTCCCGCGCCACGCCCTGCCCCGGCGCCAGCATTCGGATCACCTGCGCCGGCACCCAACCGCCACGCTGCCCTGCGGTCTCGCAGAAATACCAGTGTTCCCAACCTTCATCGCCCTCATAGGCCTCGCCCACCTGCAGCGAGGTGCCCTCCGTGAAGGTGATGGGTTCGGGGAACTCGCTGCGATGGGGCTCCATGACAATGAATTTCAACCAGGTCTCCTTGCCTTGGCGACGGGCCTGCGTTTCAGGGCTGCCAGAGGATCTTCACGCTGGTGGAGTTGGAGGCCAGGAACGTAGGGTGTTTGCGCGAGTTCTCTTCGGCTTCGAGGAAGGTGTTTGCGTTGGCAATGCCCTGGCTGCAGATGCCGAACGCCTCCTTGACCGTCTCGGGATTCACGCCCTGGCTCAGCAGGTACTGCTTGAACTGCTGACCCACCACTTTCCCGCGCTCGGCGGCATTGCTGACCGTTGCGCCCGGCAAGGCGAATGGCGTGCTCAACCAGTAACTGCCGCCGCCGGGGATGAGTGTGCCGGGCATCGCCATGGCATAGCAGTAGATAAGCGAACCCGTCGCCGCGTAAATCGGCGGTGGCTGGGTGCCTGCCAAGGTCGCGACAAGGGTGATGCTGCTGCGGTTGCGCCATAGTTTCAGGGTCACCGGAGTGCCCGCCTTGTTCGAGGCAAGGTAGGCGATCAACTGGGTGGTCTGGTCGAACACCTGGCCATCGATGGACTGGATCACGTCAGCGGCCTTGATCCCGGCTTGGGCCGCGGCACTTCCCGGGATGACACCGGTTACCAGCACGCCGTGGCTGTCGGGCAAGCCCAGGTCGCGGACGAGGACGTCGTGCAGCTTGTCGGCAGGAAGCAACGAGGCGCCCAGCCAGCCCCTTCCGGACGTTGGCGGAGCGACATTGACGGTAAGCGGCGCCCCGTTTGCAGTTGACGCCGTATTGGTGGCAGGCACCGTATTTACAGCCGGTGCCGTGGCCGGTGCCACTGTCGCGGCGACCTGGGCTTCGGCCGGGCAGCCTTTTTCCGCCTTGACCTGGCGGATGGCTTCCAGCGCCGTCGGCACGACGGTGTGATCGCCGGGCTGAGCCAAGGTGAATCTCAATGCTCCATCAGTGCGGTCCAATTGCGGACAGTCCTGCGCCCGATACATGTCCTTGAGCGGGGTCAGGTGGTCGATGGGCTCCGGGTCATCCGGGATATAGGCGGCCTGCGCCAGGGTCAGGCCAATGCCCGCGGGGTCGAGCATGCAGCCATGCAGGCTGGACAATGCCGCCCCAACGGCCAGTAGCCGAGCGCCTTTTACCAGCAGATTCGCCATGTTCCGTTCCCCGCACGCGATGATTGTCCCTGCACGATAATGGCAAGATGCCTTAAGTCAATCCGTTTGCAGTGAAATACACCCATGGCGGCCAGTGCCGGCTTGCTGTTTCTCGCGAGCGCCTACCTTGCTATGGTGATGCCCCTCGATAGCAACCAAGGATGCGGCACGCAATGGACTCATGGAAAACGCTGATCATCGCCACCCTGGTAATGTTCAGTCCTCAAGTCCTGGCGGATGAGAACAGGGGCTCGTACAACAGGTCGATGTTGGTGATATTACTCGCCCCAACCATGCTCGTTTCAGGAACCACCGGGTTTAGCGAACTGGCGATGAACAACTTCAAGCCTGCCAAGGCCGATGCCCTGGCCTTCATCGGCTCAAGTGGCGAGATCCGTGGCGCGCAGTTCGAACAAGCGACTCGCCACTACCATGCAGCCTACGCACCGCCACACATGACCGACGAGCAACTTGCGCTGGCAATCGTAACAACGTTTTGAACTTACTCGGCAAACGACTCTGGCTGGGACGCCTTCAGGTATAGAAAGCACCCTCTGTGCATGTCATTAGTGAATTTATCGGCGACTGCCATTTTCTTCTCTTTCGTGCTTTCTATGGGGTAGTCTTCGGCCATCTTGCTGACCTTTTCCCTCATCTTTGCATGAGTATCGGAATACGCTTCATAGGCATATGACAGCGGCGTACCCATTTGCCTGCTGTACATGATAGCCGCCGCATCCATCGCCCCCGCCTCGCAAAAGTTCCGCTCAGCCGCATTGAACTGAATGGTGTCGCCCTTCATGTACCAGGACCACGCATGGGTGCACGTCATGAGGGCGGCACCGGCCAACACTGCAGATACCCTGTTGATCTTCATGATGTGGTCCTTCACTGCAAAACCGCGATGCTAGCAGACTGAACTACTCAAGGAGCACCAGCGTCTTCCCTATACTTTCCGAAGCCTGGAGGCCATGTTCCAGAGCGACACGGCAATCACCAAATAAATCGGCGTTGCCGCCAAGTACCAATGGTTTTCGGTGAACCCCTTCCAAACAACCGCGGCGCCGGACAAGGCCGACAGCACTGCGCCAACGGTGAACACCCAATACTTAACCTTACTCATCCATTCCTCCTAATAGGCCAGGGAGCGACGGTATCAGGGAGAGGGGTGAACCACAAATGAGCGACTCTCACTAGTGACGATGCGGGCGCAACACACCAGTGAAAGCCCTTTGCATAGTTAGCTTACAACTCGACCTGCCGGATCAATTACCCGGGCAAACGGATACTTTGCCCTCAGCCGAGATAGCTCTTGCATACATCCCATTTCGGAGCCGTGGGTTTTAGTTTGCCACTGCTGATTTGCAGAGGATTTGTACTGCGCTTGATAGTTAGTCGACATGGGAGCGTCCTTGGCAAAAGGCTTGTATAGCACAAAGCCTCGATTCCCCGTTCCGCCCCATACTGAAAGCTAAATAATGCGCCTGAGGGATGCAACGCTGCATCGCATGACCTCCAAGTCGGCGCACCTGATCAGCCCTTTCGTGCTTCAACCGAGCAAAGGTGGGCTGTGGATCAACGAGCCAGGTGTTACAATCCGCGCCTTCAAATCAGCGCTCAAGGCGCTGAGCATCCGTGAACGCCGTCAGTAAGACACCCGCCACACCTACGCAACCACGTGCCTGATGGCCGCGATGAACCCTGTGTTCATCGCGAATCAGCTTGGGCACAGCGTCTGGATGTTGCCTGCTACCTACGCGAAATGGATCAGCTCCTCGTCTGACTGGAGGGAGCTGGAGAAGCTGCCGCCTAGCGTCGAATTGGCCCAAGATTGGCCAAAAGCTGACACGAGCGACTAAATACACCTCTGGAACCCCCGCAGGACAAGCACTTGATTTCTACCGCTAACATCACCATGCAGTTCGGCGCCAAACCTCTGTTCGAGAACGTCTCGGTCAAGTTCAACAACGGCAATCGCTACGGCCTGATCGGCGCCAACGGCTGTGGCAAGTCCACCTTCATGAAGATTCTCGGTGGCGATCTGGAGCCGAGCGGCGGCCAGGTCATGCTCGAGCCGAACACCCGCCTCGGCAAGCTGCGCCAGGATCAGTTCGCCTACGAGGAGTTCACCGTGATCGACACGGTGATCATGGGCCACGAGGAGCTGTGGAAGGTCAAGGCCGAGCGCGATCGCATCTATTCGCTGCCGGAAATGACCGAGGAAGACGGCATGGCCGTCGCCGAGCTGGAAACCGAATTCGCCGAGATGGACGGCTACACCGCCGAATCCCGCGCCGGTGAACTGCTGCTGGGTCTGGGTATTCCGCTGGAACAGCATTTCGGTCCGATGAGCGAAGTCGCCCCGGGCTGGAAACTGCGGGTGTTGCTGGCCCAGGCGCTGTTCTCCAATCCGGAAGTGCTGCTGCTCGACGAACCAACCAACCACCTGGACATCAACACCATCCGGTGGCTGGAAAGCATCCTCACGGCGCGTAACAGCACCATGATCATCATTTCCCACGACCGTCACTTCCTGAACAGCGTCTGCACCCACATGGCCGACCTGGACTACGGCGAGCTGCGCCTGTTCCCGGGCAACTATGACGAGTACATGACCGCCGCGACCCAGTCCCGCGAGCAGTTGCTGTCGGATAACGCCAAGAAGAAAGCCCAGATCGCCGAGCTGCAGACCTTCGTCAGCCGCTTCTCGGCCAACGCCTCGAAAGCCAAGCAGGCTACCTCCCGCGCCAAGCAGATCGACAAGATCCAGTTGGCCGAGGTCAAGCCGTCGAGCCGGGTCAGTCCGTTCATTCGTTTCGAACAGACCAAGAAGCTGCACCGCCAGGCCGTGACCCTGGAGAAAGTCTCCAAGGGCTTCGACGGCAAGCCGCTGTTCAAGGACTTCAGCTTCACCATCGAAGCCGGCGAGCGCGTCGCGATCATCGGCCCGAACGGTATCGGCAAGACCACCCTGCTGCGCACCCTGGTCGGTGAAATGACCCCGGATGCCGGTGCGGTGAAGTGGACCGAGAGCGCCGAAGTCGGCTACTACGCTCAGGACCATGCCCACGATTTCGAAGACGACGTCACTCTGTTCGACTGGATGGGCCAGTGGACCCAGGGCGAACAAGTGATCCGTGGCACCCTCGGCCGCATGCTGTTCTCCAACGACGAGATCCTCAAGTCGGTGAAGGTGATTTCCGGTGGTGAACAGGGCCGCATGCTGTTCGGCAAGCTGATCCTGCAAAAGCCGAACGTGCTGGTGATGGACGAACCGACCAACCACCTGGACATGGAATCCATCGAGGCGCTGAACCTGGCGCTGGAAAACTATCCGGGCACGCTGGTGTTCGTCAGCCACGACCGCGAGTTCGTTTCGTCGCTGGCAACCCGCATCATCGAGCTGAGCGCCACCGGCGTGGTGGACTTCAGCGGCACCTACGACGATTACCTGCGCAGCCAGGGCGTCGTGGTCTGATCCTCGCTTAGCGGTAATACAGCGGGCCGGCCCGTCCCATTCAGTGGGAACAGGCCGGCCCGCTGTTGTTTTCGGCTGTCGAATCATTCGTTAGCCTGCTTTCTTTTCCCCCCGCCTGCCGCCATGATGTGACGCTTCAACCGCTTGCCTGCGAACGAAACCCCATGCCTGCTTCACCCTCCGCGACTCCCAAAGCGCCCTCGGTCACCCTGCAGATCCTGTCGATCGTCTTCTACACCTTTATTGCGTTCCTCTGCATCGGCCTGCCGATCGCGGTATTGCCGGGCCATGTCCACGATGTGCTGGGCTACAGCGCGATAGTCGCCGGCCTGACCATCGGCATCCAGTACCTGGCCACCCTGCTCAGCCGGCCAATGGCCGGGCGCCTGGCCGACAGCCTCGGCACCCGTCGCACCATCGCCTATGGACTGGCCGGGATAGGCGTCAGCGGCCTGTTGACCTGGGGCTCCGCGCTGCTGATCAGTGTGCCGTTGGCGAGCCTGACCCTGTTGCTGGTGGCGCGCGTGCTACTGGGCATCGCCCAGGGTTTGATCGGCGTCGGCACGCTGAGCTGGGGCATTGGCCAAGTGGGCGCCGAACATACGGCGCGGGTGATTTCCTGGAATGGCATCGCTTCCTACGGCGCAATCGCCATCGGTGCGCCGGTCGGCGTGCTGCTGGCGCAGGAAACCGGCTTCTACAGCATCGGCCTGGCGTTGACGGCGATGGCCGTGCTGGCGTTGCTGGTGATCCGCACCCAGCCCTCGCTGCCGGTCATGCGCGGCGAACGCCTGCCGTTCTGGGCCGCGTTCGCTCGTGTGGCACCGTGCGGAGTGGCGCTGACCCTGGCGTCCATCGGCTACGGCACCCTGACCACCTTCGTCACCCTCTTCTACCTGGAACGCGGCTGGACCGGCGCGGCCTGGTGCCTGAGCGCCTTCGGCGTGTGCTTCATCGTTTCCCGATTGATGTTTGTGAATGCCGTCAACCAGTGGGGTGGCTACCGCGTGGCGATTGCGTGCATGGCGGTGGAAACGCTCGGCCTGACGCTGCTGTGGCTGGCACCGTCGCCGCTGTTGGCGCTGCTCGGTGCGGGGCTGACCGGCTTCGGGCTGTCGCTGGTGTACCCGGCACTGGGTGTCGAGGCGATCAAGCAAGTGCCGCCGACCAGCCGCGGTGCCGGGCTTAGTGCCTATGCGGTGTTTTTCGATCTCGCCCTGGCGATCGCCGGGCCGGTGATGGGCGCGGTCGCGGCCCAGCTGGGTTATGCCTGGATTTTCTGCGTGGCGGCGCTGCTGTCGCTGCTGGGCGTTGGCTTGACCCTCACGTTGCTACGTCGCTCTCCCGCTCACTGATCGGCGGTATGCAGCCCCGCGCGACTGGGCCCCCCCAGGGCGCGATTGAAGAAGTGCGACGTTTCGGACTGCAACGACAGATGAATACCCACTCGATCGACGCCGTCGGCATCGGTGCACAGCGCTGCCATGCGCTCGCGCTGGGCTGCGTCACAGGGCGACATAAAGACGAAATGCCCGGCACCGGCCAGTCGCCGGTAGTTGGGCGTCACCGGCAGCTTGCGCGCCAGGGCCTCGGCGTTCTTGTCGATGGCCAGCAACTGGTCGTGGTCACCGCTGTAGATCAATGACGGCACCTTCACCTCGGCCAGCGCCTGGCGACCGAACATCAGGCTCAACGGCGCCATCAGTACCAGCGCCCTCACCCGCGGATCGGCCTCGGGCAGCAGGTCGTCGCGGTCTGCGACCAGTTCGCCGTGGCGTGTGCAGGCGTCGGCATCCAGCGGACGTTCCTCACAGTAACGTTTCAGTCGCTGAAGATCGGGACGTGCTCCGGAAAGAATCAATGCGGTTTCGGCGCCCGCCGAATAACCGATCATGCCCACCTGTTCGCCGCTGACATAGGGCGCCAGCAGCGAATCCTCCAGCGTGGCGCTGATCGCAGCGCTGATTTGCAGCGGGCGACCATAGAGGTTGCTCAGGGTGCCGAGCCGGCTGTGGTCCTTGGCGTTGTCGCCGGGATGGACCGCCGCGACCACCACAAAGCCGCGCCGCGCCAGGGCGCTGGCCAGGTCATGCAAGGCCAGGGGCGTGCCGGTGTTGCCGTGGGACAAGGCGAGCAAGGGAAAACGGCCCATCACCACCGGCGCTTCAGCGGCGACATTGAGGCGATAACCGTCGATCCGGCGCCAGTGCGCCAGGCCGCTCGAGGGGTAGAACACCAGCACCTGCATGGGCTGGCCGTCGAGCGGATCGGGAATGCTCATGCGGTGCAGGCCGACGTTCCACTGTTGCGCGGGCTCGGCCTGCACCACAAGGCTGCAGCACAACGCACCGAGCACCAACAACGTCCGAAGAACCCGCATTTGCTTTCACCCTGACCCAATGGCGATGACCCGCCTAATGCAAAGCATAGAGCGGGCCACATTGGTGCAGATGAAAGCTCGATGAAAATCCTGACAGCCAGGGCGGGCATCTACTGCCCGCGAAGGCCGGAGACTCAGGCCGCAGCGAACAGGTCGTTGGCGATCTGAGCCTGGGCAGCCTGCAGCGCGTTGTTGCGTGGCTCGTCGCCGTAGGCCAGACCGTGGGCGCGGACGAATTCGATGTCGGTGATGCCGATGAAACCGAGGAACACCTTGAGGAACTCTTCATGGCCGACACCGGTAGGCTGACCGACATGCAGACCGCCCGCGGTGGATACCACGATCACTTTCTTGTTACCGCACAGGCCTTCCGGGCCGGTTTCGGTGTAGCGGAAGGTCTTGCCGGCAACGGCAATGCGGTCGATCCAGGCCTTGAGCTGGCTGGCGATGCTGAAGTTGTACATCGGCGCGCCGATCACCACGGCGTCAGCGTCGAGAAACTCCTGCAGGGTATCGGCGCTCAGCTTGGCTTCGTGGGCCAGGGCGGCGTCGCGTGCTTCTTCCGGAGTGCCCGCGGCCAGCAGAGTGGCGGAGGAGAAATGGCTGATGGCATCGGCGGCTAGGTCACGGTAGACCACCTGAATCGATGGCTCGGCGGCTTGCCAGGCCTGAACCACTTGCTGACTCAGTTGGCGCGAAGCGGAGTTATCGCCGAGGATGCTGGAATCGATATGCAACAGTTTCATGGGGCTCTCCTGAATGAGGACCACTGGTCGGCGGTCACGATGGAGACAATCCTAACGGCATAACCAATAGCTGATAAGATCGCAAAATTGCGTTAGTTCGTCCTACTGATGGAACAATCATGCAAGACCTCAATGACCTGTTCTACTTCGCCCGCGTGGTTGAAGCCGGTGGCTTCGCCGCTGCCGGGCGCCAACTGGGGATTCCCAAGTCACGGTTGTCGCGGCGAATCGCCGAGTTGGAGGAGCGTCTCGGCACGCGCTTGCTGCAGCGCACCACCCGGCAACTGAAGCTGACTGCCGTGGGCGAACGCTACCTGCGCCACTGCCAGGCGATGCTGCTGGAAGCGGAAATGGCCGACGAAGCGGTCGCCAGCATGACCAGCGAACCGCGCGGCCGATTGCGCGTGTCCAGCCCGGTGGGCCTGGCCCACGCCTTTCTGCCGGAGGTGATCACTCGCTTCCTGGCGCTGTACCCGCACGTGCAACTGGAGATGGTGCTGGTCAACCGCCGCGTCGACCTGATCAACGAAGGTATCGATGTCGCCCTGCGCGTACGCGACCTGGGCGATGAAGACCCGGCACTGGTCACCCGCCGCCTCAATCGCGCGCAGATGCAACTGGTCGCCTCCCCCGACTTTGCCCGCCAGCACCCGGTCCAGCACCCGAGCGAATTGGCCGTGCTACCGGTCCTCGGCGCGGTAGAGGCCGACCGGTTGGTGCACCTGCGCCTGATGGACAAGGACGGCCAGCGTGAAGAGCTGAGCCTGGAAGCCCGCTTGGGGATCGACGATTTTGTAGTGCGCAAGGCCGCAGTGCTCGCCGGCCTGGGCTTCACCGCCCTGCCCTTGCTGCACTGCGAAGCCGAACTGGCCAGCGGCGAGCTGGTGCGGCTGCTGCCGGACTGGTCGATGCCCAGCGGTTACCTGCAAGCGGTTTATCCGCATCGGCGCGGCGTACTGCCGGCGGTGCGGGCGTGGATCGACCATCTGGTCGCGTCTTTCGAGGAATGTGGAGAGCGTTATGTCTGAAAAGACCCTGAACGAAGACCAAGTGGCGGAGTTTTGCCTGACGCTGCCTGGCGCGCGGGAAGACTATAAATGGGGCGGCGTGCGGGTGTTTTCCGTGGCGGGCAACAAGATGTTCGCGGTGCTCGACCTGGCGGGGGCTGGGCTGTCGTTCAAGGTCGACAAGGACCTGTTCCTCGGCTACGTCGATATTCCCGGGGTTCGCCCCGCGCCGTATCTGGCCAGGGCACACTGGATCAGCGTCGCCCCGCCCTACGCATTGGGACGCGGGACGCTTGAGGACATGTTGAGGCGGTCGCACCAGTTGGTGGTGAGGAAGTTGCCGAAGCGGCTGCAGGTAGGGTTGTTGCTGGATTGAATCGGGGCGTTGAGGCGGCGGCTAAAAGATATGCCGCCATTGCCCCAGAAACAGCACGTCCACCCACACCACCTGATGCACCAGCACGATCAGCCAGAACACCACTTGATAGGACAGCTTGCGCGTCTTGTGCCGCCACAGTTGCTGCGCCACCAGCGCGCCCGGCCAGCCGCCGAGCAGTTCGCTGAGGTGCAGCAGCTTTTCCGGAATGCGCGGGCCCTGCACCTGCGCCTGGCGCTTGTCGTGCCAGTAGAGTCCGGCACACACCAGGCTCGCCGCTATATACAGCAGCGCAGGGAACCAGAACTGTTCGGCGAGGCCCGTTTTCAGGGCCCCGCCCAGCGGCAGCAGGCAGAGCATGGCGAACGCCAGCAGCTTGAGCCGTGGATAGCGCATCAGCCGTGGGCTACCGACCAGTCGACCACACCGAAGGCCCAGGTCCCGAGGATCACCAGACCGAAGACGATGCGATACCAGGCGAACGCCGCGTAGCTGTGGCTGGCGATGAACTTGAGCAGGCCGCGCACGGCGATCATGGCGAAGATGAACGAGACCACGAAGCCGATGGCGAAGACCATGAAGTCGTCCGGCTGGAACAGGTCGCGGTACTTGTAGCCCGAGTACACCGCAGCGCCGACCATGGTCGGCATGGCCAGGAAGAACGAGAACTCGGTGGCCGCCTTGCGCGACAGGCCGAACAGCAGGCCGCCGATGATGGTCGAGCCGGAACGCGAAGTCCCCGGGATCATCGCCAGGCACTGGGCCAGACCGATTTTCAGGGCGTCGGTCCAGTGCATGTTGTCCACCTCGGCAACACGGATCACATGCTCGCGACGCTCGGCCCAGAGCATGATCACGCCACCCACCACCAATGCCGCAGCCACGGTGATCGGGTTGAACAGGTATTCGTGAATCAGATCGGCGAAGGCCACGCCCAACACCACGGCGGGCATGAAGGCGATCAGCAGGTTGACAGTGAAGCGCTGCGCTTCACGCTGGCGTGGCAGCCCCACCACCACGTCGAAGATCTTGCGGCGAAACTCCCACACCACCGCCAGGATCGCACCCAACTGAATGATGATGTTGAAGGCCATGGCCCGTTCACCGCCGAAGTTCAGCAGGTCGGCCACGATAATCTGGTGGCCGGTACTGGAAATCGGCAAAAACTCTGTCAGACCCTCGACGATGCCGAGAATCACTGCCTGCATGGCGGTCCAAAAATCCATCATTCCCCCGTAGGGCGATGCGCGTGGCATGCCCCTTTACTAGTTTTCGATACGCTTTGGTTGTTCAAGGCCCAGGCATGCGACGGCGACCATAAAACGGAAACGGCCACTTAAATCGCGACATGCCCTTCAGGTTTGGCGCAGGAAGGCCGAAATCCTATCAGACATGTGGGATAAACGCTGCCCGGTCGCACGTAATGGAGCCAGCTGAATCAACCACTTAGCCATTGGTCGAGTAGGTGGAAGCGGCAAAGCATGCTTGGATGCTCAAAATAACAAGAACTTGAGATGACCTTCATGAAGACTTTACGCAGTATGTCGATCAGCCGGCGCCTGTGGCTCATCCTGGTGCTGGCCGTGGCGATGTTGGTGACCCTCGGGTTGCTCATGCTCAATCAGATTCACTCTGACCTGTACCGGGCCAAGGCGGAAAAAACCCGCCATGTGGTCGAGACCGCCGCCGGGATCCTGACGTACTACCAGGGTCAGGAAGCCACCGGCAGCCTCAGCCGCGAAGCCGCACAGCAACAGGCGCTGAACGCGGTGCGGGCGCTGCGCTACGACCAGAATGATTATTTCTGGATCAACGACCTGGGCCCGAAGATGCTCATGCATCCGACCAATCCCAAGCTTGAAGGCCAGGACCTCTCCGGCATTCGCGATCCCGACGGCTTCGCCCTGTTCAATGAAATGGTCAGCCTGGCCAAGACCCGCGGCGCCGGCAGCATCGACTATCGCTGGCCCAAGCCCGGCGCCAGCGAGCCGGTAGAGAAGACCTCCTACATTCAGTTGTTCAAGCCCTGGGGCTGGATCATTGGCTCCGGTGTGTACATCGACGACATGCAAGGCGAGTTCCTGCGGCAGTTGCGTGACGCCTCGCTGCTGGGCGCCGCCATCGCGGTGATCCTGACGCTGCTGGTGGTGCTGATTTCCCGCAGTATCGTCCGCCCGTTGCAGGAAGCCGTTGAGGCCATGGCCACCATCGCCAGTGGCGAAGCCGACCTGACCAAGCGCCTGGACACCCACGGCAACGACGAAATCACCCGCCTCGGCCAGCACTTCAACAGCTTCACCGGGCAGTTGCAGCAGGTGGTCGTGCGCCTGCAGGACGCCGCGCGCGAGCTGGGCCACTCGGCCGGCGAGGTCGGTGACAACGCCGGGCAGACCCAGCAGCGCAGCGACCAGCAATCGCAGCAAATGGAACAGGTGGCTACCGCCATCAACGAGGTCACCTACGCCGTCCAGGACGTGGCGAAAAACGCCGAGCAGGCCTCCAGCGAAACCAGCGAGGCACAGCAGCGCGCCCGTCAGGGTCAGCAGAGCATTCACGGCAGCCTGCGCAAGATCGACGAACTGTCCGCCACCATCGACCAGGCGGTCCATGTGATCCAGGCCCTGGCCAACCAGAGCACGCGGATAGGCAGCGTGCTGGAAGTGATTCGCGCCATCGCCGAGCAAACCAACCTGCTGGCCCTCAACGCGGCCATCGAGGCCGCTCGCGCGGGAGAGCAAGGTCGCGGTTTTGCCGTGGTCGCCGACGAGGTGCGCCTGCTGGCGCAGCGCACGCAGCAGTCCACCGCCGAGATCCAGGCCATGATCGAGCACCTGCAAGGCCAGTCGGAAGCGGCGGTCAAGGCCATCGACGCCAGCAGCCTGGCCTCGCGGGAAACCGTCGAGCAGGCCAGCGAAGCGGGCGCCAGCCTGGATGCCATCAGCCAGGCGCTGCACAACCTGACCGCCCTCAACGCCTCGATTGCCAGCGCCACTTTGCAGCAGGCCCATGTGGTGGAAGAAATCAACCGCAGCGTCACCGAAACCGCCGACCTGTCACGCCAGACCGCCGTCGCCGCGCAGCACTCCAGCAACTCCGGTCACGCGCTCAATCGCCTGAGCGCGCATCTGGAGCAGGTATTGGGGCAGTTCCGGGTATAAAAAAACCTGCCGCTACTCTCCGGTGGCGGCAGGTCCAACACTTCCCAAACGGCGGTTACTTGCCGGGGTTACATGGCGAAGGCTGCTTGACCGCTTCCTTCCAAGGCATCATCGGGCGAACCGGCTCAAGGTTCATGACCTTTTTGTCCGGATATTCGTACGCATGGCAATAAAACTGCTCACGCATGGACCCGCCGTTTTGGGCGTACTGCTGCCAGTGCGGACTATTCTTGTGTTTATCATACAAATCGGCGTACATGCGCTCCAACCCGACTGCATTGAGCTTTTTAATGGAACAGGTGGGATTGGGCGTCAGCGAAAGCGACCAAGTGTTAGGCCCGAAAACCGGATCATCGCGAGAAATCCACTCACTCTTCTCGAAGTAAGGCGTGCAGTACTTCTTCTGGGCGAGGTCCGCGTCGGCAAGCGCGGCAGCAGCAGCGGCCGCGGCCGCCTGGCTGGCCTGAGACTGAGCCGGCGTCTGGGTCGGTCCTGAACCGGTACCCGGCCCGAAGCCAGGGCTCGGTGGTTTACCCGTAATACAAAAACCCGGGCTTGCACTCTGGGCCGGAGGCGCCATCTGGTTGGCGGCGCAAGAGAAGGTGGCCACATCATTTGCATGCGCCGGGAACTTGATATTGATGATCGGTCGGTAGTTACCGGTCTTCTTCAAGTAGTCCTCCTGATTTAACCGGGCTGCGGCATCGCCACGCGCATCACTGGTAAAGAAAGCCAGCACGGCACGTTGATCAGGATCGGTGAGGGACAGTCGCAGCTCTGTCTGGGTCTGGAACTCCCGGGTGTTTATCAACTTGCGCGCGTCCAGAAAATTCTTGAAGGCAGTGGCGCGGTCGGCTCGGGTCACGCCCTTTCTCATGTCGAACCCGCATTGGCGGATGTCCTGGTAAGTCTGACCGTTGTATTTATTGAAATGTGCAAGCCACTGGGTGCCACTGTTGACGCCCATTTCCTTGCAAGTGCCTTCAATTTCGGCTGTACCCGGGCTGTTGCCACGCTTGTAGCTGTCTCGGCAGCCTTTGTCCGTGCGCATGTCCGTCCAGGCATCATTCGGAAAGGCACACTGCAGATGACCGCCCTGTTTCCCCTGGCAGAGAAGATCAAAGGGCGTGGTGATGTAACCGTTCTGCGTCTGCATGCCAGGGTTGTCGTACTTGATGTCCTTGCGCATATAGGAAAACGCCTCGCTATCCAGCTCCTTTGCTCTCGGGCTCGGGCTCCATATATCCCATTTCTCGCCCTTTGCAGGATCCGCCCGGTGCGTGCCTCTGATCAGCAGACCGGAACAGTCCGAGGCCGGATCGTCGCCACACTTATCGACCGTCTTGTTGTAGAGCGTCTGGACAACCTTCAGCGTTTCCTCGCAGGTTTCCGCATTGGCCAGGGACATCCCGAACAGCAAGGGACATATAAGTAACGGGACTATTTTTTCAGCAGTCTTTCGCATGACACGCGCCTCCAGGAACGATGAGTACTCCGCTCATTGAATTGGCGTGAAAACGACTGAATGCCACTACCGACCGCCTGCCTCGAAAACTGCCACACCCCCCTCGTTTGCGAAACTGACAGAAATATCAGGAGGGTTTCGAAAACACCGCCGGCCCGTCCTGTCGGCGGAAGCCGTTCGGACATGAAAAAACTGCCGATACCCGCGGGATATCGGCAGTCCAGATGGATCAACAAAATGTTGTCTCAATCAACAGGCATCGACGCTCATCACTTGGGGTTGCAGTCGGCTGCGTTGACTTGCTCCTGAGTAGCTTCGTTCGGCCTGACCGACTCCACATACACCGGGTTCTTCTTGGCGTATTTCTGGGCAAGGCAAATACTCTGGCGACGCATCGTTGTATCTTTGTCGCCCCAGTATTTCGCGCCCTGTGGATCTGCCGCCAAGGCTTTTTTCTTCATCTCCGCCATTACCGCAGCGGTTTTATCAGGCCCGAATCCGAATGCACAGTCGTTGTACGTCACCTCCAGCGCCTTGATCTTTCTGCCGGGGTATTCGGCATACGTCCGGTCCATCCATTTCACCGACTTGATGTAATCAGGGCATTGCGCTGGCGTACCGCCCCCGCCGCCACCAACGGGCGCATCGGCCTTGATGGAGTTGCAGTTATCCCTGATCGATTGCTCATGCGAGACGTACGGTCTGACCGGCTCCAGGTTGTACTCGTGCTTGTACCTCACCTCGGAATCACTGCCGTTTGCATCCTTGACGGTCAGCGCCAGATGACAAACATACTGACGACGTAGCGTCTCCGATCTGTCACTCCACTTTTTCGCTCCACCGGGCGCTGCCTTGCCCTTTTGTTCCAGTTCACGGAACGCTTTATCGGTCTGATCAGGTCCGATAATGCGACCGCATTCGGACGGCACTGCCGAGACCGAATCGACAAAGGCTTTGAGGTAATCGTCCCAGCGGTTGATCCAGGTCACCGAGTCGAAGTAACGAGCACACTGCTTCGGATCGCTGCCTTTCCCCCAGCCACCTGCTTCTTTTTGAGCATCGGTGAGCCCTACTCCAGTTGCGGGCACGGGTGCAGGTCGAGGATCCGCATCACACGAAAACGTCGCAGCAGTGTTTTTGTCCTTGGGGAACGTTATCTTGATGATCGGCACATCTTTACCGGTGACTTGCTTGTATTCAGTCTGATTCTTTACAGCATCGGCGCAGCTATCGTTGTCGGTGCAATGGAACGCCAGGATCGGCCGCTCATTATCGGCGGTGCTCGGAATGCGCACTTCGGTATACGAATTGAACGCTATATCCTGATTCGGGACATTTTGAAAGTCCCTACGCGCCTCAAGGAATGACTTGAATGCTTGTGCGCGCTCGGCGTCGCTCATATTTCGCATGTTGTAGGTACAGGACTTTCCACCGATATACTCAGTATTCTCTGTCATATTCGGTTTGAAGTAAGTGTCGACCCAGGTTTTGTTATCTTTGAGCGCGTCCTGGCAGAACTGTTCGATTTCAGCCGTTTTTTTGTTATCGCCACACCCCTGGTCAGCCCGCTCATCACCCCACAGATCCGCCGGCGCAGCACAGGCTGCGCGAGTTTTGGGTTCATTCGGTCCCGACTTGACAATGTATCCACTGTTATAATTCCGCCAACCATCCTTGAATACCACGATCTCTCTATTCAGGATGTCTTTACGTACGAATGTTGCTGCCGTGGTACCTCGTTCTTTCACCCCCGGGCTGTCGTTCCACACATACCAGTCGCCGGCATTCCCACCACTGGCCTCCGGGCGCTCGGTGCCCCTTACCATAAGCCCGGAACAGTCAGATGCCGGGGTCGGCTCACCATTAGCCCCCACGCATTGGTCGACGGTGTTGTTATACAACTGTTCAACTGTTTTCAGTGCTTCAGCACAGCTTTGCGCGTGCGCCAACGTCGCCTGCATCAAAAACGGTAGAGCCATTAGCGGAACAAGCCTGTTCATACGCCTTCTCATCGCCGTGTCTCCTGAATTCGTCGGGATCTTTCTTCAATGAGTGAATCGACGTAACAACGACTGAACAGCCACAACTCGACGCCGTAGAAGTAATCTGCCCGCAAACGTCACAGGGCGAAACTGACAAAAATATCAGGTACACGCATAAACCCGACTGGCGGCTACCGGCCCAACAGGTACAATCCCCGCCCCTCTTTCCTTGCTGTATAAGGAGCGCCGATGTCCGGCCTCGAACTGTTCGCCGCCGTACTTGGCGCCCTCTCCGTCTGGTTGACGGTCAAGCAGAATCCGTGGTGCTGGCCCATCGGCCTGGCCATGGTGCTGCTCTACAGTTGGGTGTTCTTCGATGCCAGGCTCTATTCGCAAATGCTGCTGCAAGGGGTTTACGCCGTGCTGCAACTGTACGGCTGGTGGCAGTGGACGCGGCCAGACAGCGTGCGCGAAGCGCGCAAGGTCAGCCTGTTGGCACCCGGCCAGGTCAATCTCGGCCTGCTCTTCGGCATGCTGGGCAGCCTGCTGATTGGCGGCGCCATGAGCACCTGGACCGACGCCGCCCAGCCCTGGCTGGACGCGACCATCACCGGCTTCAGCCTGGTGGCGCAATGGTGGATGGCGCAGAAGCGCGTGCAGTGCTGGGCGTTGTGGATCGTCATTGATGCCGTCTGCGTCGGCTTGTTCCTCTATCAGGAGCTGTACCTGACGGCGGGCCTGTATGCGCTGTTCACCCTGATGGCGGTTCAGGGGCTGCGCGAATGGCGCCGCGACCCCGCCGTGGTGGCGGCATGAAGGTCCTGGTGCTGGCGGGCCCCGAGTCCAGTGGCAAAAGCTGGCTGGCCGGCGAAATCCAGGCGCACTTCGGGGGTGAGCTGGTTGGCGAATATGTCCGCCACTTTATCGACGAGCAGCAGCGCGACACCTGCTATGCCGATATCCCGGACATCGCCCGCGGCCAGTTGGCCTGGGAGGATGCCGCCCGCCAGCGCCAGCCGGAACTGCTGATTCTCGACACCCACCTGCTGAGCAATATCCTCTGGAGCCAGACGCTGTTCGCCGATTGCCCCGACTGGCTGGAGCAGGCGCTGCTGGCACGGCACTATGACCTGCACCTGCTGCTCAGCCCCGACGGCGTGCCGTGGATCGGCGACGGCCAGCGCTGCCAGCCGGACCTGGATGAACGCAGGGCCTTCTTCGACTCCAGCCGGCAATGGCTGGAACAGCATCGTCAGCCGCTGATGATCATCGAAGGCGACTGGACCTGCCGCCGCGCTATCGTTCTCGCCACGGTCCAGCGCCTGCTGGACGGTAAAGCCGCCGCCTGCGCGACCGAGTGTTAACCCGCTGATACACCCGACGCCAGCCCGACCCGCGGCGCAGAGCCGCGCCGCGCGATCTGCAAGGGGACTGTCACGCCGCTGATACAGTGGCCGCCCGCCCCGGTTTGTCGGCATCCGCCCCACACCCCGCCCCTATCGCCGCTGGTTGTCTCACCGGCGTTACAGCCAGCGCGAGGCGTTCTCTGGTACTTCACTCAAGTCGTTGATTCCACGCGATAAACAAAAAGCGGCACAGCTTCTGCTCCCTCTCTCGCAACGCTGAAGGGCCAGCGAATAGAAAGAAGGAATCGCCGCCGTGGGGAATCACAACAATAACCTGCTTCGCCTTATGGTCATCGGATGCGCACTCAGCGCTTCCTTGCTCGCTGCCCAGGTCCAGGCTGGTGGCAACGGTGTGGTCGTCCTGACCCGTGACGTCAAGACCCGCCCGGCCATTCGCAACGACCACCCGGATCCGAGCCCCACCACCGTCAACACCAACGCCTCCAATCGCATCGTCTCGCAGACCAACAACGAACTCAGCGACGGTGACTTTGCCAGCGTCGCCAGTGGCGCCACGATCAACCGGGTGCTGATCCCTGATGCCGCTTCGGGCGGTGTGCGCGGAATCAATGCGATGCCCACCACCCTGCCAGGTCTCGGCAATGCAACCGGTGGCGGCGGTGGCGCAGGCAACAGCATCTCCAATTCGGTCAACTCCGGTATCCAGCGCGGCCTCGCCCCGCTGCAGATCCTGACCGGAGGCAAGTGAGATGAAAGCCTCCCTTCTGTTCATCGCCCTGTTCTGCACGGGCACCGCACTGGCCGCCTCGCCGGTCGAGGACAACGCCCGGATCGACAGCAGCGCCCAAGGCTACAAGGGCAATCTTTCGATCAACCAGGCTGCCGGCGACCAGCAACAACAGAACAACAGCCGGGCCATCGCCATCGGCCACGAAGCCCAGGCCACCACCCGGATCAACCAGAGCATCGATACGGCCGCAAGCCGCGCCATCGATGCCAACGCCAGTATCGGCGGCACTTCCTTCAGTAACGGCAACGGCATCCTGGGCATCAACCAGTCCGCCGGTGCCGGTACTCAACAAGCCAACGCGGTGCGCATCAGCATCAGCGCCGTACCGCAAAGCATCGATGACAGCGTCCTGCTCCAGCAGAACGTGGCGCTGTCCAACAGCTCCGGCTCAACCGACCACACACCCGGCAGTCGCCAGGTCAGCACCAGCGACCAGGCATTCACCGGCAGTCGTGGCGTGGTTCAGTTGAATCAGAGCGCAGGGGTGGGAAACCGAATGGCCAACACCCTGAGCGTCCGGGTCGCTGACTGACCCGATAAGGCAACACAACACTTAACAATCATAATTAATGCGGAGAAACACCATGAAACCCACAATGGCACTCAAGCCTCTGGTATTCGCACTCGCAGCGGTCATGGCAGTTGCTGCACAAGCAGGTGGACGTAACGATGACCATGGCGGTGGTCGCGGACACCATAACGATCATGACAGCACCCAGTCCCTGCTGCTGTCCCTCCTGATCAACGCCGGCTCCGCCGCGACGGTGATCGACACTCAAAACAACAGCGGCAACTGGGTCAAAAACGAAGCCACCCGCAACGACGCCAAGATGGACAATTCGGCCAACGGCTCGCAAGGCAACCTGGGCGCCAACACCGCAGCCGGTGACGGCAACCAACAAGACAACGTCGCTGCAATCGCCACCGCCGACGAAAGCTTCATCTTCGGCAGCGCGCTCGCCGTCTCCAGCGCTACCCAGAACAACGTCGGCAACACGGTCAAGAACTACTCCACCCGCAACACCGCGACCCTCAACAGCTCGGCCAACGGCAGCTCCGGCAACATTGGGGTAAACGTCACCGCCGGCGACTTCAACCAACAGAAAAACAACCTGGCCATCGCCGTGTCCGGCGGCCGCGTCGCCGCAGCCAGCGCCGCTGCCAACCAGAACACCACTGGTCTGAAAGTGACCAACGAAGCCGATCGTACCTACGACACCAAAACCCTCTACTCCAGCTTTGCTGCCTACGGCCAGTACGAAGGCAACGGCGTTGGCTACGTAGAAAGCAAGAAAGACGGCGGTCATGACAGCCATGACCGTGGTGGCCAAACCCAGAAAGATCCGCTTAAGTTCCACGAAGAAGGCGACTTCGCGCTGTACGGCGTAGCCTCCTACCAAGTGCTGACCCCAAGTGGCTGGGTCAACCCTGTGACCAACACCGCGTCGCTGACCAACTCGCTGAACGGCGTGTCGGGCAACGTCGGGGCCAACGTCTCGGCAGGCTCGGGCAACCAACAAAGCAACTCGCTGTCCATCGCCGCCGGCTGCCGTGCCTGCACTGGCATGTAACAGCCTTGATCGGGGTCCTTCGGGGCCCCTTTCCTAATTCAAGGGATGGGGAAGATCATGCGTGCGCTCCTGCTAACGCTGCTGGTAGTCCTGAGTGGTCAGATCGACACGGCAAACGCCGCACAGATGGCGGTCGCCGCCCTGCCAGGCGGAGTCACGATCTACAAGCCAGTACAGAGCATCCGTGAACGCCGCTTCGCCAACCTGGTTCAACAAAAGACCGACTTCAGTTGCGGCGCCGCCGCACTGGGCACCATCCTCAAACAGGCCTACTGGCTGGACGTGGATGAAAGCCACATCATCGAAGGCATGCTCGCCCACTCCGACCAGGACATCGTCCGCGTCCAGGGCTTCTCGATGCTCGACATGAAACGCTACGTGGAAAGCCTCGGCATGCGTGCCCGGGGTTACAAGATCCCGCCGGAAAGCCTGCATGACGTGAGCATTCCGGTCGTGGTGCTGATGGACATCCGTGGCTACAAACACTTCGTCGTGCTGCAACGCACCGACAAGGACTGGGCCTACGTCGGCGACCCGGTACTGGGCCACAAACGCTACAAGTTCGATGACTTCGTCAAAGGCTGGAACGGCATCATCTTCGCCGTCATCGGCCCCGGCTACGACAAGGCCAACGCCCTGCTCAACCCGCCGGACCCGCTGACCGCCAAGAACCGCGTCAACAACTTCCAGCCCATCGACGATGCGCAATTGATGGAATTTGGATTCATCCAGAGCGACTTCTTCTAACAACAAGCGAGCATGGAGCTCCGGGAGCACCCGATGAAGACTTCACGCTGGCTGATCGCCGCCTGTCTCGCGGCCAGCCTTCCTGCGCAAGCGCAGGTGTTCAAACCCATCGAAGTGAAGGATCAGGAACTGTCTCAACTACGCGGACGCTACGTGATGCCAGGGCGCATCATCAGCTTCGGGGTGGTCATGAACAGCACCTGGCAAAACGCCAATGGCGACCGCATCGGCGCGACGGCCTCGTTGCAGGTGCAGCAGTCGACCTTCAAACCGCAATTCTATGTCTCCCTGACCGGTGAAAACGGCACGGGCACCTCCACTGCCCAAGGCACCGGCATCGTCACCGGTGGCGCCGGACTCGGCAGCGGCCAGGGCGTGATTCAGGTAAACCGCTCCGCAGGCGATGGCAACAGCACGTCCAACAACTTCCAGGTCAATGTCAGCGAAGCCAGCCAGGCACCGCAAATGGCCGCCCAACAAGGCCAGGCACTGGCCAGCGGCGCAACCATCAGCGCCAGCAACAACGCCGGCACCCTGAGCGTCGCGTCAACCTCCGCCGGCATCCAGATGAGCATCCAGGCCGCCAATAATCAGGGCGCCAGCCTGCAGCGACTGGCTGATGGCGGACTGATGCAGGCCACCACTTTGCTAGGCGGCAGCAACGCTGTCAGCAACATCACTCAGCTCAACGTGGTGCTGCGCGACAACATGCCGACAGCAGGCGCACTTAACTGCAATCTGGATCAGTTGAAGGGCCTTCGTATTTCTGGATATTGATCTACGCTCTGTTTCAACTTATTGCGCAGTTGGAAAGGATGGCTAACCTATGCACCGGAAGTTTTCATTCAATGCAGTCGTATGTCTGAGCACCCTGGTTCCTTCAACGATGCTTTTCGCGGCACAGGATCCGCAAGTGGAGGCGCTGAAACAGGAGTTGCAAGCCCTCAAACAACGTTATGAACAACAGCAACAAGCCCTGATGGTCCTCGAACAGCGGGTCCGTCAGGTCGAAGATCAGCCCGCAGCCCCCGCCCCCAAACGCCTCGTGCGCTCCCCCGCAACCAAGCCAAGCCAGCCTTCCGGGCAAGGCCAGGCGGTCGCGGCGTCGGGTAGTGGCGCTTCCTACGGCGAATCGCTGAAAGACGACTCGGCCCCGGCACAGAGCGTCACCAACCTGTACGACGAAGCGAGCGGCTTCTTCGGCGGCGGCAAGTTCAGTGTCGAGACCGGCATCACCTATGCCCGGTACGACACCAAGCAACTGCTGCTCAACGGCTTTCTGGCGCTGGACTCGATCTTCCTCGGCAACATCAACCTCGACCGGATCAAATCCGACACCTGGACCCTTGACCTGACCGGGCGCTACAACCTCAACCAGCGCTGGCAGTTCGACGTCAACGTGCCGGTGGTCTACCGCGAGTCGACCTTCCAGTCCGGCGGTGCGAGTGGCACGCCTGACCAACCTGGGGGCGCCGGTACTGCGCTGTCCGAACGAAGCGTTACCCGCGATCCGACCATTGGCGACGTCAACGTCGGCGTTGCCTACAAATTCATGGACGAGTCGGACTACGCCCCGGATGCGGTATTCACCCTGCGGGTCAAGGCGCCCACCGGCAAGGACCCGTTCGGCATCAAGTTCCGTACCGATCCGCAGAACAGCAGCCTGCAATACCCGGAAAGCCTGCCTACCGGCAACGGCGTCTGGTCCATCAGCCCCGGTATCTCGCTGGTCAAGACCTTCGACCCGGCAGTGCTGTTCGGCAGCCTGTCGTACACCCACAACCTCGAGGATTCGTTCAGCGACATCAGCTCGACCGAAAACCAGAAAATCCCGGGCAAGGTCAAACTGGGTGACAGCTTCCAGCTTGGCGCTGGCGTCGCGTTCGCCCTGAACGAGAAGATGAGTATGTCGTTCTCCGTCTCCGACCTGATCGTACGGCGCTCCAAGACCAAGGAGGACGGCGGCGACTGGACCACCGTCACCGGCAGCGATGCCAACGCCGCCTACTTCAACGTCGGCATGACCCTGGCTGCCACCG
The DNA here is from genome assembly GCF_903166565.1 of Pseudomonas sp. Marseille-P9899. Lineage (NCBI taxonomy): Bacteria > Pseudomonadati > Pseudomonadota > Gammaproteobacteria > Pseudomonadales > Pseudomonadaceae > Pseudomonas > Pseudomonas sp. Marseille-P9899. The sequence goes on along the minus strand of NZ_CAESCG010000001.1, from coordinate 1,014,627 downwards.
ACAAGCTGACCATCGTGCCGAACCTGTCGATCGGTCTTACCGACGATGCGCCGGACTTCACCTTCAGCCTGAAATTCCCGTACTACTTCTGATCGGTTTCACACACAAAAGCCCGTGGCTGCTGTTGCAGTCACGGGCTTTTCTGGTTTCTGGCAGGGAATGAACAGCGGTGCTGGCCTCAGCGAATCTGATGCTTATGCAACAAACGGTAGAACGTCGGCCGCGAAACCCCTAACACCTTCGCTGCGATGCTCAGGTTGTCGCTGTGCCGATTGAGCACATCGCACAGGGCCTGGCGCTCCGCCTGGTGCTTGTAGTCCTCCAGCGTGCCGATAGGCGCGAGCATTGCGGTCTGTTCTTGCAGGCCAAGGTCACCGGGCTCGATCTGCCGCCCCTCGGCCAGCACCAGGCCACGGCGCACACGGTTGGCCAGTTCACGGACATTGCCCGGCCAGTCATGCTTGCCCATGGCGCCAAGGGCGTCCTCGCTGAATGTGCGCGGGCGGCGGCCGGTTTCCTGGCTGTAGAAGCGCGAGAAATGGCTGGCCAGCATCGACAGGTCACCGTGACGGTCACGCAGCGGCGCGGTCACCACCTGCAGCACATTGAGCCGGTAATACAGGTCTTCACGGAACCGGCCACTGACGATGGCGCTTTCCAGGTCCACGTGGGTGGCCGCCAGCACCCGCACATCCACGGCAATCGGCTGGCTGCCGCCAACCCGCTCGATGTGCTTTTCCTGAAGAAAACGCAGCAGGTTGGCCTGTAACTCCAGCGGCAGGTCGCCGATTTCGTCGAGAAACAAGGTGCCGCCATGGGCCGCCTCGATCCGCCCGACCTTGCGTTGGTGCGCGCCAGTGAACGCGCCCTTCTCATGACCAAACAGCTCGGACTGGATCAGGTGCTCGGGAATCGCCCCGCAGTTGATCGCCACGAATGGTTTGTCGTGACGCTGGGACTGGCGATGCAGGGTCCGCGCCACCAGTTCCTTGCCGGTCCCGCTCTCGCCACGAATCAACACCGGCGACTCGGTGGGTGCCAGTTTGCCCAGCAATTTGCGCAGCTCGCGGATCGGTCGGCTATCACCGAGCAGTTCATGCTCCGGCTCATCGACCGGTGCCGGGCCCTTGCCGCGCAGGCGCGCCATGCCGAACGCCCGCCCCAGGGTCACCTGGACCCGGGACACATCGAACGGCAGGGTATGGAAATCGAAGAACCACTCACAAACGAAGTCGCCGATCTTCTGCGCCCGCAGCTCCTGAGGGCTGAGCACGGCGATCCACTCGGCGCCGCTGCGCCCGATCAGGTCCTTGACCGCCTCGGGGTGCTGCAGGTGCGACGCCTGCAAACGCAGGAGCCCGACATCACAGGGATGCTCCAGGGCACTGCTCAACGTGCAGCTATGAACATCCCAGCCAACACTGCGTAATCCGGGCAACAGGCGATGGCAATCATCGCAAGGATCGACCACCAGCAAACGACGGTTCTGTGCGGGTTCGAGCATGACCGTTCCTTGACGCCAATTATTGGAAAAGTGAGTAGAAACAGCATCTTGGCAGACCCGCTTGTAACAGTAGCAATGAACGACTGTTGGCCCACTACCGTCTGTCCGTCGAGCACTGGCGTTATTTTTCACCCGCGGGAATTTTCCTGTTATTTCAACGTCTCAAGCGCCAGGAAAAAAACAATGTGCGAAGCGCGAATAAAAAATTTTCGCGAACGGTGTGACTTCACCTGTTACTTCGGACATCAGTACAAGTAACCTGCCGCTGCGAACAACCGCCGGCAACTTTCATTTTGATGTTTGGGACCATAGAGAGACCGAACCCATGAACGCTCCGCTGCGTGTCAACGAAGCACTGCTGATTGCCGACCACGCCTTCGAACCCTTCCAGTGTGTAGCCTGGGACGCGCCAAACGGTACCGGTGAGCTAAGCCTGGCAGTGATCGACCGGACCAGCACCCGGATTGGCAGCAAACAAGTGTCCAGCAGCACTTACTCCGACCCGGCGCAGTGGGCGCACCTGCTCGAAGAAGTACGCGCCGAGTTGCGTCTGAAAGGCTACGACCTGCAACCCTGGACCATGCCGAAGTAACTTCGGACATTTTCAGGCCAATAAAAAAGTGCACCTCAGGGTGCACTTTTTGTTGTCGCCAAGTTGTACTTTATTGTCGCTGCGACAATGCGCCACAGGCCGCGCTATCCAATTGATCCATATACCAATAATCGGCCTGAAGTTGTTCCGCAAGTCGCCGCGCACGGCCCAGGCGCACCGGCCCACTTTCCATATCGATCAGCACACTGGCACAAGGCAGCGGCGCCAGCGCCGCACTTTTGCTCAGGCGACCGTCGGTCAGCAGCAGGCAGCGCTGTTGCTCACCCGGGAACTGCCGTTGCCGGCGCAATAACCATTGCCGTGCCTCCTCCAGCGCCGCCAGCAACGGCGTACCGCCACCCGCCCCCAACCCCGCCAGCCACGGCTGTAATGCCGCGGAGGCTTTCAGCCCATGGCGCTGCCAGCGTGGCGCAGCGCCGCTGGCCGTGAGCAAGGCCAGGCGGGCACGGGCGCGGTACGCCTGATCGAAGAAGCTCGCCAACAACCCCTTGGCCCGGCTCAGCGCCTGATAACGGCGGGTCGAGGCCGAGGCATCGACAATCACCAGCCATAGCTCGGGACTGGCCGCACTGCGCTGACTCCAGCATAAATCGGCACGCTGCCTTGGCCGGCCCTTGAGCAGGGTCGCCGGCCAGGCCACCTTGCCCTGCCCGGCGCTGCGTCCACGGCCGCGCGGGCCCTGGTCGAGCCGGCCGGCCTTGGGCCTGGCATCCGCGGCGGCGCGGGCGCGGATGCTCAGGGCTTTTTTGGCCAGGCCGGCACCTCGCGCCGGGCACCCACCGCCACCGGCTGCGCCGGCATTTCACCCCACTGGCCGGCGCCTGTCGCGTCTTGTGCCGGGGGTTGCTGGCCGGTTTGCGGTGGTGGCGCCGGAGGCTGGCTGCTGCCGGCCTCCGGCTCGCGACGGCGATGGCGCAAGGCAAACTCGGCTACCGCGTCGATATCCTCGTCTTCAATAGCACTGGCGCCACGCCAGGCGGCATGGGCACGGGCCGCGCGCCACCAGACCAGATCAGCGCGCAGCCCATCCACGGCAGCGGCGAAGCAACGCGCGGTAATCAGCTCCAGCGAACGATCATCCAGCTCGATCGAGGCCAGACGCTGGCGCGCCGCCTGACAGCGCTGGCGCAGTTCGGTCTGGGCCGGCGCCCACTCGGCGCAGAACGCCGCCGGGTCAGTGTCGAAGGCCAGTCGGCGGCGCAGGATCTGCCCACGCGCCTCTGGCAGCGGCTGGCCGTGCAGGACGACATTGAAGCCGAAGCGATCGAGCAATTGCGGACGCAACTCGCCTTCTTCCGGGTTCATCGTGCCAATCAGCACGAAGCGCGCGCTGTGCCGGTGCGACAGGCCATCCCGCTCGATACGGTTGGTGCCGCTGGCGGCGACGTCCAGCAGCAGGTCCACCAGATGGTCCGGCAACAGGTTCACTTCATCGACGTACAACACGCCGCCATCGGCCTTGGCCAGCACGCCGGGGGAAAACTGCACCCGGCCCTGCCCCAGCGCGGCATCCAGATCGAGGGTGCCGACCAGGCGTTCTTCGGTGGCGCCCAGCGGCAACGTGACGAACGGCCCTTCACCGAGCAGGTCCGCCAGGCCACGGGCCAGGGTGCTCTTGGCCATGCCGCGCGGCCCCTCGATCAGCACGCCGCCGATCTTCGGGTCGATGGCCGTCAGGCACAGCGCCAGTTTCAGTTCCTCGGCGCCCACCACGGCGGCCAGGGGAAAGTGCACGGGTTCGGTCATTTCAAGTCTCTTCTTCGCCGTCCAGCAACTGTTCTTCGAGGGCTTCGCGGTATTCACCCGGCTCCTCCCAGAGCCCGCGCTGCTGGGCCTCGATCAGGCGCTCGGTGATATCGCGCAGCGCCTCGGGGTTGTGCTGGCGGATAAATTCGCGGGTCGCGGCGTCGAGCACATAGGCGTCGGCCAGCGATTGGTAATGGTGGTCATCGATCAGGTGCGTGGTGGCGTCGAAGGCGAACAGGTTATCCACCGTCGCCGCCAGTTCGAACGCGCCCTTGTAGCCGTGACGCTTGACCCCGTCGATCCACTTCGGATTCAGCGCTCGGGCACGGATCACCCGGTTCAGTTCTTCCTTGAGGGTGCGAATGCGCGGACGGTCCGGCTGGCTGTGGTCGCCGTGATAGCTGGCCACCGGCGCGCCGCCGAGGCTTTCCACCGCCGCGAGCATGCCGCCCTGGAACTGATAGTGGTCATTGGAATCGAGCAGGTCGTGCTCGTGGTTGTCCTGGTTCTGCAGCACCGCCTGCACCTGGCTCAGGCGCTTGGCGAAATGGCCGCGGGCCTCGGTGCCGTCGTCGGCGCCGCCATAGGCGTAGCCGCCGTGGTTCAGGTAGACCTCGGCAAGGTCCTCGCGGCTGTGCCAGAGGCGTCCGTCAATGGCGTTCTGCACCCCGGCGCCATAGGCCCCGGGCTTGGAGCCGAAGATCCGCCAGCCCGCCTGACGCCGCGCCTGCTCCTCGTCCAGCCCGCTGGCGAGCAATTCGGCGCGCTCGCTGCGCACCCGCGCCGCCAGCGGGTTGAGGTCATCCGGCTCGTCCAGCGCCGCCACCGCCTGTACCGCGGCATCGAACAGCTTGATCAGGTTGCCGAAGGCATCGCGGAAGAACCCCGAAACACGCAGGGTCACGTCCACCCGCGGCCGGTCCAGCAGGCTCACCGGCAGAATCTCGAAGTCATCGACGCGGTGACTGCCAGCGGCCCACACCGGGCGCACGCCCATCAGCCGGGCCCGGCGATATCGTCGCCGCCGGTGCGCATGGTCGCCGTGCCCCACACCGACAGGCCGAGCTGGCGGAGGTGGTCGCCGTGGTCTTGCAGGTGCCGTTCGAGAATCAGGTTGGCCGAGGCAAAACCCAGGCGCCAGGCGGTAGCCGTGGGCAGGTTGCGTACATCGACGGTGTAGAAATTGCGTCCGGTGGGGAGCACGTCCAGGCGCCCACGACTTGGTGCGCCACTCGGCCCGGCGGGGACGAAACGTCCGTCGAGGGCGGTCATTACACCGTGCATTTCGGCTTCGCCGCAGGCATCGAGTTGCGGCGCCACCTGGTCGCGAAGCGCGGCCAGCAAGGTCCGCACCTCGTCCCACTGAGGTTCGGCCGGCACGTCCGGCTCGCCGGCCAGCGTTTGTTCGATCAATTGCGCGCCCAGCCATTCCAGGCGTTCGCGGGTGTCGCCCTGGGTGCGCCACGGCGCTGTGTCGAGCGACGCCAGACGCTTCGGGCGCGGGCCGTCCCACGGCTGGCCAAGGTCGCAGTCCAGCGGATCGAAGCCCAGCGCCAGGGCTCGGGCCAGCACACGCGGCAGGCTGGCATTGGCGCCGCGGCCATCGCCACGGGCGACCCGCAGCAGGGCCTGCAAGGTGTCGATGCGCAGGCGCCCGCCGGGCGATTCGCCGAAGACGTGCAAGCCATCGCGGATCTGCGACTCCTTGAGGTCGCAGAGGTAGGTGTCCAGCCGCGGCAGCCAGACATTGGCGTCATCCAGCGCGCCGTCCAGTTGCAGCTCACGGTCGATATGGTTGTCGCGCACCAGTTGCAGGATCTCTTTCTGCAATTCGATGGCGCGACGCGGGTCCAGCAGTTGCGCTTCGTAGTACTCGTCGGCGAGCAGCTCAAGGTTGCGCAGCGGCCCGTAGGTTTCGGCGCGGGTCAGCGGTGGCATCAGGTGATCGATGATCACCGCCTGGGTGCGCCGCTTGGCCTGGGCGCCCTCGCCCGGGTCGTTGACGATAAAGGGATAGATATTCGGCAGCGGCCCGAGCAGCGCGTCCGGCCAGCATTGTTCGGAAAGGCCGACGCCCTTGCCCGGCAGCCATTCCAGGTTGCCGTGTTTGCCAACGTGGATCAGCGCATCGGCGGCGAAGGCGTGGCGCAGCCAGAAATAGAAGGCCAGGTAGCCGTGGGGCGGCACCAGGTCCGGGTCGTGGTAGACCGCGCTCGGATCAAGCTGGTAGCCCCGCGCCGGCTGAATGCCGACGAAAGTCAGGCCCAGGCGCAAGCCGGCAACCATCATCCGTCCGCCACGGAACATCGGGTCTTGCTGCGGCTCGCCCCAACGCTCGCGCACCGCCTGCTGATTGGCTTCGGGCAGTTGCGCGAACGCCGTCAGATAGTCATCCAGCGCCATGCTTTGCGCGCAGGGGCGTTGGTCGAGGCTGTCGAGGTCGTTGCTGACGCCGCCGAGCAGGTCGTGGATCAACGCGGTGCCGCTGTCCGGCAACTCGCCCACCGGATAATCCTGCTGCTTCAGCGCCCGCAGGATATTCAGCGCTGCCGCCGGGGTGTCGAGGCCGACGCCATTGCCGATACGGCCATCGCGGGTCGGGTAGTTGGCGAGAATCAACGCCACCCGCTTCTGCGGGTTGGGCAGCCGCGCCAGTTCGCACCAGCGCCGCGCCAGTTCGGCGACGAAATCCATGCGCTCGGGATGCGCGCGGTAGCAGACCACATCAGACTGGCTGCGCTCGCTGCGCCAGGCCAGGTCCTTGAAGCTGATGGGCCGGGTGATGATGCGCCCGTCCAGTTCCGGCAAGGCGATGTGCATCGCCAGGTCGCGGGCCCCCAGGCCCTGCTCGCTGGCTTGCCAGCCGGGTTCGTTGTCCTGGGCGCAGATCGCTTGCAGCACCGGGATGTCGCGGCGGAACGGACGCAGGTGCGGCTGTTCCGGACTGGACTGGGCAAAACCGGTGGTATTGAGGATCAGCGCCGCGTCGGTTTCGTCCAGCCAGGCCTCGACCTGGGCCAGGCAACCGGCCTCCTTGAGGCTGGCGACGGCGATCGGCAGCGGATTGAGCCCGGCGCCGATCAAACGCTCGCAGAACACGTCAACGAAGCCGGTGTTGGCCGCCTGCAGGTGCGAGCGATAGAACAGCAGCGACACCACCGGTTGCCCGGCACGCCAGTCGGCCCGCCAATCGGCGAGGTCCGCCTCGGCGTGATCCGGGTGATAAAGGCTGGTACGCGGCAGTTGCCGGGGCTCGTCCCAGGGGTAATCACGGCCCAGCCAGAGACTGGCCAGGCAGTTGAACAAATTCAGGGCATTGGCCTTGCCGCCCTGGCGCAGAAAGTGCCAGAGCCGCTCGGCTTGCTCGCCAGTAACCGTGCCCAGGCTGCTCAGCTCCGGGTCCGGGCGGTCGTCGCCCGGCACCAGAATCAGTTGCACACCGCGCTCGGCCAGAGCCACCAGTTGCTCGACGCCGTAACGCCAATAGCCGATGCCGCCATGCAGCGACACCAGGATGACCTTGGCGTGGCGCAGCACCTGATCGACATAAAGGTCGACCGAGGCGTGGTTCTGCACCTGCATCGGGTTGGCCAAGCGCAGACTGGGGTAGTCGTCCGGCAACTCGCGGGCGGTTTCCGCCAGCAGCGCCAGGTGCGAGTCACCGCTGCAAAGGATCACCAGCTCGGCGGGAGACTGCCCGAGGTCGGCAATGCTGTCGTCCGGCACGAAGCCGCCGGGCTGGGTCCGCAGCAGGTGCATGGATCAGGCGCCCAGGGCCGCGCGCAGACGAGCTTGCAGCGCCTCGGCGTCGAGTTCCTGACCGATCAGCACCAGGCGCGTGACCCGCGCTTCGTCAGTGCGCCAGGCGCGGTCGAAGTGCTTGTCGAAACGCGTGCCAACACCCTGGATCAGCAGGCGCATCGGCTTGCCGGGAATCGCCGCGAAACCCTTGACCCGCAGAATGCCGCTGTCCACCACCAACTGGGTCAGCGCGTCGAGCAGCAAGGCCTCGTCAGCTTCGGGCAGTTCCAGGGAGATGGAGTCGAAGGCGTCGTGGTCGTGATCGTCATGATCATCGCCATCGTCGTCGTGATGGCTGTCGTGGTGCGTGCGGCGGCCGTCGATATGCGCTTCGGACTCGGCGCCCAGGCCCAGCAGGACTTCCAGCGGCAGCACGCCTTTGCTGGCTTCGATCACCTTCACGGCAGGCGGCAGCTCTTCAGCCACTTCGGCGCGCACGGCGGCCAGGGCATCGGCAGCGATCAGGTCGGCCTTGTTGAGGACGACGAGGTCGGCGCTGGCCAGTTGGTCGGCGAACAGTTCGTGCAGCGGGGATTCGTGATCCAGGTTCGGGTCCAGCTTGCGCTGGGCATCGACCTGCTCAGGGAAGGCGGCGAAGGTGCCGGCCGCTACCGCCGGGCTGTCGACCACGGTGATCACCGCGTCAACGGTGCAGGCGTTGCGGATTTCCGGCCATTGGAAGGCTTGCACCAACGGCTTGGGCAGCGCCAGACCGCTGGTTTCGATCAGGATGTGGTCGAGGTCGCCACGGCGGGCGACCAGTTCACGCATGACCGGGAAGAATTCTTCCTGCACGGTGCAGCACAGGCAGCCGTTGGCCAGTTCGTAGACCCGGCCGCTGGCTTCTTCTTCGGTGCAGCCGATGCTGCACTGTTTGAGGATTTCGCCGTCGATGCCCAGCTCGCCGAATTCATTGACGATCACCGCAATGCGGCGGCCCTGGGCGTTGTCCAGCATGTGCCGCAGCAAGGTGGTTTTGCCCGAGCCGAGAAAGCCGGTAACGATGGTGACGGGGAGTTTGGCCAGTGTTTTCATGTCGGATGCCCTTGGCAGGATGGCGGGCATGCGGGACGGGAGCCGCAGGCCTGCAGCCTGGGCGCGTTCGCCACCGGATCACCCCGCCCGGTTGAAAGTCGGAAACTGAACGAGGCAGGTCTCCTGGCTCGCGCTGTGCCCCTCAAGGGCAGCATCGACGCCTTCCCGCCGGTTTGGCAGTGGCTGTGTCGATGAAGGCAGCGCTTACAGTTGCGGGGGCAGCCGCGGCCTGGCCTGAAAAAGGCGCACCGCGTTCCCGTCTTAGCTCCGGCCCTTGCCGGAGAACCTCGAACCGGCAAGGCTACGCAGTGCCCCGAAGCCGGTCAACCGCTGTATTGACGGATGTCAACGCGCGTGATTTCCTAGCGCGATTCGTTTGGGTGCCTTTTTGTTACAAGGTGAAACGGGAAACCGGTAAATTCCGGTGCTGCCCCCGCAACGGTAAGCGAGGAAAGCGTCAAGACCACTGTGCCTGCGGGCATGGGAAGGTGACGCCACGGCGAAATGCCCTCGCAAGCCCGGAGACCGGCCTGAACAACAGCATTGACCAAACCCGCGGTGGGCGGGCGACGTTGCAACCCCTGGGCGATTCCGGCCAGGGGTTCTTCGCGCTTGCCTGTTGCCGACAACACCAAGAGGAAAGCGCCATGCCGATCATCGCCAGTCACGCCATCGTCACTCCGACCACCCTCAGCCAGCGCATCGTCGCTGCCGTCAGCGCTTCGGTGCTGGGCCTGTGCCTGGTCTACTTCGCTGGCTTCTCGCACATCGAAGCGGTGCACAATGCCGCGCACGATACCCGTCACAGCGCCGCTTTCCCTTGCCACTGAGGCCTGCCCCAATGTTCATGCGCATCGCTCGCACTGCAGGCTTCGCCGGCCTGCTGGCCGCACTGCTGCTGACCCTGCTGCAAAGCTTCTGGGTCGCGCCGCTGATTCTCCAGGCGGAAACCTATGAAACCGCGGCCCCGGCCGTCCAGGAGCACGAACACGCCGACGCCGCCGCCGGCGCGGAACATCATCACGACGCCGAAGCCTGGTCGCCGGAAGATGGCTGGCAGCGCGTGCTGTCCACCACGGGCGGCAATCTGGTGGTCGCAGTCGGCTTTGCCCTGCTGCTCGCCGCCATGTACACCCTGCGTCGTCCAGGCCGCGTGACTACCGGCGCGCTGTGGGGCCTCGGTGGTTTCGCCGTGTTCTGCCTGGCGCCGAACCTGGGCCTGCCGCCGGAACTGCCGGGTACCGCCGCCGCCGACCTGGCCCTGCGTCAGTACTGGTGGATTGGCACCGCCGCAGCGACCGCCGTTGGCCTGGCGCTGATGGTGTTCGCCGGTAACTGGCTGCTCAAGGCCATGGGCCTGGTGCTGCTGGTGCTGCCGCATGTGATCGGCGCTCCGCAACCGGAAGTGCACGAAAGCCTGGCACCAGAAGCGCTGGAGTCGCAGTTCATCGTTGCTTCGCTGCTGACCAATGCGGCGTTCTGGGTCGCCCTCGGCCTGATCAGCGCCTGGCTGTATCGCCGCCAGGCTGCCTGATGCCCTTCCCGCCCGGCGCAACCCCGCTGTTCGCCGGGCTGGGCTGCCGCCGCGGCAGTCCGGCCGATAATCTGGCCGGGCTGCTACGGCGGACCTTGCAAGCCCATGACCTCCCTCTCGAAGCCCTCGCCGGCCTTGCCAGCATCGACCTCAAGTACGACGAACCCGGCTTGCTGCAACTGGCCGCGCACCTCGACCTGCCGCTGACCTTCTTCAGTGCCGCGCAACTGGCGCCCTTCGCCACCCGCCTCAGCCACCGCTCGCCGGTCGCCTTTCGCCACAGCGGCTGCCATGGCGTGGCCGAGAGCTGTGCCCTGGCGCTGGCCGAGCAAGTCAGCGGACAGCCCGCGCAACTGCGGGTCACCCGCATCGTCCACGACGACATGACCCTGGCATTGGCCTGGGCGCCGTCGTTTGGCGGATAATCCGCCCCCTCTCGTTCAAGGATTTGCCATGACCGTCTATTTCATCGGCGCCGGCCCCGGCGACCCGGAGCTGATCACCGTCAAGGGCCAGCGCCTGATCCGCCAGTGCCCGGTCATCATCTACGCCGGTTCCCTGGTCCCCGCCGCGGTGCTCGAAGGGCACCAGGCCGAGACCGTCATCAACAGCGCCGAGCTGCACCTGGAGCAGATCATCGCGGCGATCAGCGCCGCCCATGCCAAGGGCCAGGACGTGGCCCGGGTGCACAGTGGCGACCCCGCCCTGTACGGCGCCATCGGCGAGCAGATTCGTCATCTGCGTGAACTGGGCATTCCTTACCAGATCATCCCCGGCGTGACCGCCACCGCTGCCAGCGCCGCCCTGCTCGGCTGCGAGCTGACGCTGCCGGACATCGCCCAGAGCGTGATCCTCACCCGCTTCGCCGACAGCTCGCCCATGCCCGAAGGCGAAGCCCTCGCCAGCCTGGCCAGCCACAAGACAACCATGGCGATTCACCTCGGGGTGCGGCATCTGCCAAAGATCGTCGAGCAACTGCGCCCGCATTACGGCGGCGACTGCCCGATCGCCGTGGTCCACCGTGCCACCTGGCCGGATCAGGACTGGGTGTTGAGCACGCTGGACGACATCGTCGAGCAGACGGCACTTAAAGGTTTCCGCCGCACGGCGCTGATTCTGGTGGGCCGGGTGTTGGCCAGCGACAGTTTCAGTGAGTCCGCGCTGTACCGGGCGGGCCACGCGCATCTCTACCGTCCCTGAGCGCGCTATTGCATTGCCATCAGCGTTGCTTCAATTTAACGCTTCGGCATACCTCAAAGGACTACCTTCAATGCTTGAACTGCGCCCCTGCTGTGAATGCTGCTCCACCGATCTGCCAGGCGACAGCCGCGATGCCCTGATCTGTTCGTTCGAATGCACCTATTGCCGCAGCTGTGCGGAAGGTCAGTTGAAGGGCAAGTGCCCGAACTGCGGCGGCGAGTTGCAGCCAAGGCCTGCCAGGGTGGGCGAGAAGCTGGCGCGCAATCCGGCAACGACAGTGCGCACGGTGAAAGCCGAGGGTTGCCCGACTCATTGAAGAAAGGGCCTGCAATGCAGGCCCTTTTTTTATGGCTAATGCGGCTGCAGCTTGTTCTTGATCAGCCCGACGATAAACGTCAGCACCGCCCCACCAGCCCCGCCGCCCACCACGCTGCTGATGATCGCGGGCAAATCCAGGGTGCCTGCCGCGCCAGCCTGGGCCAGGCTCTGATCGCCGGTGAATGACGCCAGGATCTGTCCCAGCACCACGCCACCCACCCCGCCAAGAATCGAATTGAGCAGCGGCCCCATGCCTTGTTTGCTCATGCCCGCCGCGTTGCCGCCTACCACACCGCTGATGATCTGAATGATCAGACTGATGATATCCATCGCCATAGCCTCTCTTAAGCGCCTGAAATGACGACTCGCGAGCAGGTTACTTCGGATACAGCCACTACCACCGGCGTTGAGACGTCGTGGTCCGACCAACGACGGCAAGCTGTTGCGGATAACCGACAGTATATGTAGGACTTTTCAGTTGCGCGAACAGCCAGGCCCCTCAGGGTTTGACGTTCTTCAGCTCGTTGAGCAACCCCAGCAGCGTTTGCAGCTTGGCGTCGCCGAACTGTTCGAGAATGCGCTGGTAGTTGCGCTCCATGTCTTCGCTCATGTCCACGAAGCACTGCTGGCCTTGCTCGGTGAGGCTGACGAAGACCCGGCGCTGGTCCTGCACGGATTTCTTGCGCCGCACCAGGCCGTCGCGCTCAAGGCGGCTCAGCACGCCGGTCATGCTCGGTTTGAGAATGCAGGCCTGTTCGGCCAGTTGATGGCTTTCCAGCTCGCCTTGCTGGCGCAGGATGCGGATCACCCGCCACTGCTGCTCGGTAAGGCCGTGTTCGTTGAGCGACGGGCGGAAGAAGGCCATGGTGGCTTCGCGGGCTTGCAACAGCGTGAGGGTCAGGGACGGTCTTGGAGTAGGCATTGGCAGGCTGATATCAACGGAGGTTCTGAAGCTTAAGAGCGGGGCTTTCGGGCCGCAAGGCCCGTAATGGCCACGGTGCGGACAGCGGTGAAAGACTCGTCAAATATAATGAACTGCCGTGTCCGCTAAAAATCACATTTACCTGAGGTCAATCAGAGAGTTAAACGATAAATCAAAGGTCTTACGTTAAAAAATATGCACACGGAACGGTTAATCCGCTTGATATATTTAACGGCTCTGGCAAGCTATGCGGCAGGTTTCGACCGGGAATCGACGTTCGCGTGCACACCCGGCAGTGCTCGAAACCTCGGGTAGCGCCCTGCAGCAATCGGCGCGCCTGCACAACAATGACAGGCCGCGCCTGTCCCAAGGTGACATATGCCCAACAGCAACATTGGCAATAAGAATCAAAAAGCCCGCAAACCTGTCGTCCTGATGACCATGGGCTCTCAAGAGCGCAAGGGTCACGACTATCAAGTGATGACCCACAAGTACATCGTGCCGCTGGTCGAACACGCTGACTGCGTCCCCCTCCTGGTTCCGACCTGCTGCGGCACCGAAGACCTCGAACAGTATCTGGACATGGCTGACGGTGTGTACCTGACCGGCGCCGGCAGCAATATCGACCCGGCCCTCTACGGCCAGGAAAACCAGACTCCAGGCAAGGGTCAGGACCGCAACCGCGACCTCTTCGACCTGCCGCTGGTGCAATTGGCTATCGCGCGTGGCCTGCCGATCTTCGGTATCTGCCGCGGCATGCAGGAAATCAACGTGGCGCTGGGTGGCGACATCTACCAGAAGGTCTACGCCGAGCCTGGCTTCAACGATCACCGGGAAAACCCGGAAGATCCGGTGGAGGTGCAGTACAGCGCGGTGCACAGCGTGCGCATCGAGCCAGGAAGCTGGCTGCAGGAACTGCTGCAAAGCGACGAGATTCGCGTCAACTCGCTGCATGGCCAAGGCCTGAAAACCCTGGGTGAAGGCGTTGAGCCGCTGGCCCGTGCCGAAGACGGCCTGGTCGAGGCGATCCATGCGCCAAGCCTGTCGCCATTCCTGTTCGCGGTGCAGTGGCACCCGGAATGGCAAGCCGCGAAGAACCCTGATTCGGTCAGGATGTTCGAAGCGTTCGGCAATGCCTGCCGTACTCAGGCGACCAAACGGCAGCAGAGCAAGACTCAAAGCATTGCTTGAGAAAAAACACGCAAGACGATGATTTAATTGGTTTTTTGCAATTTAAAAAGCCGCACCAAGGACTCCTTGATGCGGCTTTTTTGCGCCACACATAAAACAAACAACATCAAATATATAATGTAAGCCACTGAAATATATGTATTTTTTATAAAACAAAAATCAAATCACTCGCACCAAAAAACCTAACAAAAGAAATCAATAAAACACCATAAGCTATTGTTTTTAATGAGATTACTAAGGAAATGCATCCGTTCTCGGCGCCATCTCCGACTGCGCGCCCAGGCGCCCCTCGATCTCTCCCGCCATCGACCACACCCCCGCCATGACGCCAGAGGCATGATTCTCCATCAGGCTCTGCCACTCCTCGTTCAGCGCCACATTGAGGATCACCCGCAACTGCTCGACCATTTCCGGCCGCTCGCTCTCGTGCATCATCGCGCCGATGCCAGCCGAAGCGACGGAGATCAGCAGACCGGCCGCCTTGCCCACCGCCGCCGCCACCGCACTGGCCGCGCCACGCGGGGCCAGTGTCGCTTCAAGGCGGGTGCTGGCCTTGCTGGCCACCGATGACAGGCCGGTGTCCGAGGCCGTTGCGTTGTTGGTTGCGGCCTTGCGCACCTGTTCATCGAGGGCGAGCCAGGCGGGAAGCTGCACGAAGGGTCGGGCCGCGAGGACCTGTTGAATACTGGCGTCCCGTGCCGGCGGCGGGCCCAGGGCAATGGCGGGAATCCGGTTCAGGTGCAGGGCGAACTGGTCCGGCGCCGCACGGTAGCGCTGGGCGATGCCCTGCAACTGCTGGCCGAGCAACTGCACATAGAGTTCAGTGGCGCGTTCGCGGATCAGATCGGGGTTGATCTCTTTCGCCACCGGCTCCAGCACCCGCTCGCGGTACTGCTCCTGCAGGTACAGCGCCAGGCGATTGTCCGGTTGGGCGTTGTTCTGGCTCATCTTGTACCAGGCGACCTTGAGGGTCAGCCATTGCTGGGTCCAATAGCCGGTGAACCAGGGGATGAAGTCGTCTTCGGTGCGGGCCTGCACTTGCTCGCGCCAAACGCGCATGGAGCGGCGCGCATAATCCCCCGCCGAGCCGGTGGCGCCACGCGAGGCAATGACGATTTCGCGATCCACCTGCTGCCATGCGGCCTGGGACAGCACTACCGGCGGCGGCTCCGGCGTGCGGGATCTGGAGCCGCAACCGCCCAACGCCAGCAACACGCCGACCAACAAAGCGACAGGCAGCACAGGCTGGTTCACGATCGCGCCCCGCCGGAATCGAGGGACAACACCGGGGCACCCCGTACGGGCACCCGCCCCGGACGCCGTTCAGCGTCCGTTTTCCGAGTATAGAAGTGGCCTGTGAGGACGGTAGCGACAAAGACGCCTTATCCAGCCAGCAAAGGCCACTGCGCCACAGCCTGATACCTTCCCTTGACCGATTCGTACAACACGAACGTCTCGGCCACCAGCCGAAACTCGGTATCCAGCGCCGTCTCCGGGACACCACCCCGGAAGTCGCGCATCAGGGTCAAGTGCGGACGGAACTCGCGCGGATCGACCTCGAAGCCCAACGGCAGCATCGCCTGCTGCAAGGCGTAGACCCAGCGCAGCAGGGCTGGCGCTGTCTGTTTCGAGGCCAGCACCAGGGCTTGGCTGCGCCGCCATACCTCGACCTGATCCAGCAAGAGGGTTGCCGGCCGCCCCAGCGGCGGCAAGCGCCCTGCGGCATCAAGGATCGTCGGTAACTGATCGACCCCGACCGCGCCGAGAAACATCAGGGTCAGGTGAAAGTTTTCCGCCGGCACCGGACGCCCGCTGCGCAGCCCCAGGCCACCCCGCCAACGGGATATCGCCCTGCTCTGCTGCACCGAGCAAGGCACGGCGAAGAACAGCCGCTTGAACGGCTCATTCAGGCCCGGATCGACGTTGGTCATGAATCGGTACTCCCCTCGAAAGATGATGGCCATTGTGTGTGACCGGGAGTGTTGACGTTGGTGCTGTGAGTTTATCCATCCCCTGTGGCGAGGCTGCCGCCCACCCAAAAAATCCGCCTGAAAAAAAGCCCCGGCAACATTGCCGGGGCTTCTTGAATACTCAAACCGGAGAAATCGTCCCCAAAGCGCCGATCACGATCGCCAGCACCAGAAACCCGAACAGAAAAATCGCCATCTTGCCCATCACTGCCTCCGATTACCTGAACAACGGTTCAGACGGGAGCAGCGGAACATCCGCTGCCAACCACGCCTTTACGAAGCGTATTGTCGGCAAGCGGCTGTTTGCATAACAGATGCAGAAAGCACTGAAAAATACGGATCAGATGCGTCCGTGCAACACAGATCAGAAGCGGAAATGCCCAACCATCCCGTGCAACCGGTTGCTCAGGTGCTTGAGTTCGGTGCTCGCCGCAGAAATTTCCGCGCTGGCCGTGGCAGATTCCTCGGCAGTTTCGCGCACGCGGGTCACGCTCTGGTTGATCTCCTCGGTCACCGCCGCCTGTTCTTCTGCGGCGGTGGCGATCAGTTCGCTCATCTGCTGGATATTCGATACCTGGCGAGTGATGTGCTCCAGGGCCATGCCAGTGTCGCGCACGCCGGTGACCGAAGCGCTGGTCTGCTGCAGGTTGGTCTTCATCATCCCGGTGCTTTCGTCGGCGATGTGCTGCAGGGTGATGATCAGTTGCTCGATCTCGCTGGACGACGCCTGAGTGCGTTGCGCCAGGTTGCGCACTTCGTCCGCGACCACGGCAAACCCTCGCCCGGCCTCGCCAGCCCGCGCCGCTTCGATGGCGGCGTTGAGCGCCAGCAGGTTGGTCTGTTCGGCCACGGCCTTGATCACGTCGAGAATCGCGCCGATGCGTCCGCACTCTTGCTGCAAGCGCCCCAGGGATTCGGCCGAGGTGCCGACGCCGCTGGCCATTTCTTCGATCTGGCGGATCGCCTGTTGCGACATCGCCAGCACACTGCTGACCTCCTGATCGGCGCCCTTGGCCGCACTGGCCGCTTCTTCCGAGTTCTTCGCGACTTCCTGAACGGTCATGGCGATCTCGTTCATCGCGGTGGCGACCATGTCGGTCTCGTTACGCTGGCTGTCGATACCTTCCTGGGTGGTGCTGGTGATCGCCGCCAATTGCGAGGCCGAAGCCGCCAGTTGCTGCGAACCGCAGCCGATCTGCGAAATCACTTCGCGCAGGCTGGCGTTCATGGTGTTGAGGGAACCCAGCAACACACCCAGCTCATCACTGCGCTCGACCTTGATATCGGCGGTCAGGTCGCCGCCAGCGATACGCTGCGCGGCCTGCACCGCCCGACGCAGCGGGGAGACGATCTGCCGGCTGATCAGCAACGCGACCACGATGCCACAGAGGATCGCCACCAGCGTCACGATGGCCAGGCCCATATGCGTGCTTTTCACCTGCTCGGAGGCGCGTGCCTCTTCGGCGTAATACAGTTCGTTGACGCCGGCCTGCAACTGCGACAACAACTGGTTGGCCTCGGTCAATTCAGCTACCGAGCGGGCCTGGTCGCGGGCCTTGGAGTAAGTGTCCAGATCGGCGCGCAGCTTCTGCGCGGCGCCCAGGTCCTGGGCCGGCCAGCGACCTTCGCGGGCATCCAGCACCAACTGGTCGAAGCCTTCCTTGAGCTTGGCGTGGTGTTCCTGGTGCAGGGTCTGATGCTGGGCATCGCTGCTCAGGGCAAAGTTGTAGTTGGCTTCACGGGTGAAGACGATCTCGTCGAACAGGCTGCTGATAAAGCTGATGCGCTGCAGCGATGCACTGCTGTTTTGCAGGCCAAAGCCCCCCAGCAGCGACAACAGCAAGGCAAACGACAACAGCAGGCCGAAACCCAGGCCGAGTTTGCGGGTAACGCTGAGGTTCTTCAGCGTGAATGCCTGTGACATAGCTTTCTCCAACCTGTGAATTCATCCTCACCGGTCCGCAGGTAACGGTAATCGGCAAGCCCAAAAAACCGGGAGTAATGTCATGACGCTGAAGCCGTGGGGGATCAGGCCGTGTACGAAAAGCCCGTACAGACCCAGGTGCGCAGAGGTGTTCCGGAGGGATTCACACTGGCATCCATGCAGTTCCCCGCGAGTGGGAACCGGGTGTATCCGGGCATCCGTTGCCCTGTTTTTGCCCATACTTTCAGTAAGGGAATAGTAACATTCGCAAACGATTGATCTCAATATGACACTAATGTCTGTTTGCCGCTATTGGTCGCCCTGCCCCGAGCCGAATGCAGTTGCGCCCAGTCCCCTGAAGACCTGCCCGCACAACCTTCGGAACTGTATGCCTGCGGTGCTCGAACAGCACTCACGCTAGAGGCAAAAGACCTTATTGATCATGGCTTTATCGATACACGTAAACACGCGAAACGAGCTGTTTCCCGTGCCCTTGAATGGAATGCCCCGCTGCTCGTCCACGGTGGATAGATCGCAGAGACAGGTGCTGCAAACGACGGTGTAAGCACGGCGATTTCCAGTGAAACCGGAAAAGAGTTGCAACAATTGCCCAGCTCAGATGACCACGCAGTCGCTCAACTGCCGCAGAAACACCTCGCGCCACTGCGGATCAGCCAGCATGCTCTGGAGCAGACCGCTGTGTGGCGCACCCGGAATCACCAACAGCGAGCGCCATTCTGCGTTGACCGCCGCCTCATGCAGCCGTTGCGGAATCTCCAACGGCACCACCTCGTCCTCGCCGGCTGCGATCACCAGCAGACGGCCGCGGAAGCGCGAAAGCATCGACCAGGCATCGCTGTCGGCCCAACTGCGTGGCTGGCGGATCAATTCCGAAAACGCGGGGCCAAATGGCACATCGTAGGCTTCCGGGCAATAAACGCCGGGGACTACCAGCACCAGCGCGCGCAGGTCGAAGACTTCACTGAGGCGGATGGCGTTATAGGCACCCATGCTGGCGCCGATGATAGCCGTCGGGGTCTGTATCGCCTCGATCACCGCCTGCGCCTGGGCGGTGCGGTCCTGCAACGAGGAGCCGAGCTTGTCGCCCGCAGTCCGGCCATGGCCGATGCAATCGAACGCGGTGCAACCCACGCCGTGCCGCGCCAGTTCCGCGCGCACACCCTCATAAATCCCCGAGTGCGCCGCGCCGCCGCCGTGAATCGCCAGCAGGTGGGCCGAGCCGGCACCGGAATGATGATCGGCGAACAGCCGGGTGTGACCGTAACTAACCTCGAGCGCGACTGGGGACGACGTGGACATGGCGATAGATTTTCTACTGGGTTGACGATGGAAAACTGACTCTCTGGCCGGGCGCGTGCCTGCTAGCCTTGGTCAGCTTAAACCTCGAACCACGGGAGCACGATCAATGACGGTAGAAAAAGTGGCGATCATCACCGCCGGCGGCAGCGGCATGGGCGCAGCGGCAGCACGTCGACTGGCGGCGGACGGCTTCAAGGTCGGTATCCTCTCCTCCTCCGGCAAGGGTCAGGCGCTGGCCGAGGAACTGGGCGGCATCGGCGTGACCGGCTCCAACCAGTCCAACGACGACCTGAAACAACTGGTGGATCAGGTCCAGGCGCGCTGGGGCCGCATCGACGTGCTGGTCAACAGCGCCGGCCATGGCCCGCGGGCGCCGATCCTGGAAATCAGCGACGAAGACTGGCACCGCGGCCTCGACACCTACCTGCTCAACGTGATCCGCCCGACCCGCCTGGTGACGCCGATCATGCAGCGCCAGCGCGACGGCGTGATCATCAATATTTCCACTGCCTGGGCGTTCGAGCCGAGCGAGATGTTCCCCACATCTGCCGTGTTCCGCGCAGGTCTGGCCTCGTTCAGCAAGATCTTTGCCGACACCTACGCCCGCGACAACCTGCGCATGAACAACGTCCTGCCCGGCTGGATCGACAGCCTGCCGACCACCGAAGAACGCCGCGCCAGCGTGCCGCTGCAGCGCTACGGCAGCAGCGAGGAAATCGCCGCTACCGTGGCCTTCCTCGCCTCGCCGGGCGCAGCCTATATCACCGGCCAGAACATTCGGGTCGACGGCGGGATCACCCGCTCGGTGTAAGCCATGCCGGTCCCGCAACGGGACCGGCGCGCTTCAATACACCACGCCAACCGGGTAGACGAAGGCGTTGACGTCATAAAACGGCGTGCGCTGATAGAACCAGCTCAAGCGCGCCTGTGGATCGGCGGCGAACGCCGGGTCGGCCTTCAGCGCCTGTTCGAACTCGGCCTTCAGTGCCGGGCTCTCTTCCAGCATTTTCCGCGCCATCGGTTCCATCACGTATTCCTCGGGCTCTTCCGCCACCACCAGGGTCGAATTGAAGAAGCCCCAGGCCCAGAACGAGTCGGGGCTTTCCGGGTACAGCAGGTTGACCGCCAGCACACCCAGCGGCTGATCGAGGTTGATCACCACCGAACCTGCGGGGAAGGTCTGCAAGCGTTCGAAGGGCTTCGCCACGCCGCTGACCAGCAGATGCCCCTCGTAGCCGGGAATTTCGTTGGACTTGGCCCGGTCCGGCTCGAAGCCGCCCGCCACCTTCACCTCGTCCATACGGAACAGGGTCACGGCCACGGCAGTGGGTTTGTCCAGGGTGCGCATGTCGATGCCATGGGCCTTGAGCCGCGCGATCACCTCGCGCCACTGGGCCGGCACGATGTATTGCTTCGGCCGCTTGGTGATCAGGTCCGGCTCGGTGTTGCCGGTGACCGGCACCTCGAGGTTCTTCGGCTGGTTGCTCCAGACGATGGTCTTGGCTCCGGTTATCGGCGAAGTGTCGTAGCGGTAATCGCCCACGGTGAACGGCACGGTTTCGGCCTTGCCCGCCTTCCAGGTGAGGATCACGTCTTTCTGCGCCGCCAGGCGGGCGCGGTCCTTGGCGATGGCTGCGCGTAGCGAGGCCGATTGCTCGCCAATCACCTGGAACATGCTCTTGAGCATCACGTAGTTGCCCAGCACCTGGGTCTTGTACGGATGCAAGGCGTGCTGCTCGATCAGGATCGACGGCACGTTGCGGATATCGCCGTACTGGTTGGAGAACCGCGCTAGGTCGGTGCGGTACGGGTAGTAACCCTGGGTCGGGTCCTAGTTGTCGTTGAAGCTGATGCACTCGTGAACCACATGGCCTGCGTCCTGCAACGCGCGGTACACCGGCGCCCGCATCCCCTCGTCCATCCACGCGCTGCTGGCGGGCGACCAGCCGTTACCGTTGTGGCAGTACGAGCTGTCGTAGGGGTACATGGCGCCGTCGGTGGAATGGGTGTCGGCGAAGAAGCTCAATTCATAGGTGTTGAACACCCAGGCGACGTTGCGGATTTCGGCGCTGTCGAGCTTGGTGAAGTCGCGGTTGAGGTTGTAGTTCAGGCCATTGACCCGCCAGCCGCTGACATCGGGGCCGTTCTGGTTGATGCGCCCGTAGGGGCTGCGGCGCACGTCGCCATCGATATTGACGGTGGGAATGAACAGGATATTGACCCGCTCCAGCAGCCCGGCCAGCGCTTTGTCGCCGCTGGTCATGTCGCGCAGCAGCATGAACATGGCGTCCTTGCCGTTGGACTCGCCGGGGTGGATCTCGGCTTCAACGAAAATGGTCGGCTTTCCGGATTTCTTCAGCCCTGCGGGCGACTTGTCGGCACTGGTGGAGGCGACCGCCAGCAGCATCGGGTAACCTTCGGCGCTCTTTTCCGGCAGGTCGGCAAGCACCACCCGGCCACCGGAAGCGGCGGCCAGCTTTTTCAGCCAGGCGCGGGTTTGTTCGTAGGTGCTGGTCTGGCGGAAATCGCTGGATTCGGCCACCGTGATCAGCGGATTGTCGGCCTTGGCGATGTACTGCGTGCTGGTGATCTGCTGCTCGAACATCGCCGGCAGAATGCGTTGCTTCGCCGCTTGCAGGTAACCGCTGTCATCGATGTAGGCCGGCGCGCCGGGCAAGGCGGCCTGGACCGGCAGACTGGCACCGAGCGACAGCGCGGCGAAAAGCAGGTGCGGGTGCTTCATCATGAGTTCCTTCTCTCACAGGGACTGGCAACCTTAGAACACATTGCAAGACGATACGAGAGCCCCTTCCATGCTGAACAATCTGTTTGTTGATCTAAACACCCCGGCCGCGCAAGAACGCTTCGATGACCTGCTGACCCGGCCGGGCCTGCGCATCGAGCGCATCGTTTCCACCGGACAAAGCAGTCCGCCTGACTTCTGGTACGACCAGGACGAGGGCGAGTGGGTGATCGTGCTGAGGGGTTCGGCGGGGTTGCGGCTGGAAGGTGAAGCCAGCGAGTGGGTGCTCAAGCCGGGGGATTTTCTGGAGATACCGGCACATTGTCGGCATCGGGTGGAATGGACCAGCAGTGAAGAGCCCACGGTGTGGCTGGCGGTGTTCTACAAGGCTTGATGACTGTGCCCGTGTAGATACTCTGTTCGCGGTCAAGCTTTCAGCAGGTGCTTTTCGCTAAAAAGCTTGGCCGTGTCGAAGGGTTCTCCGCTTCTCATACAGGCCCATATGCCCGTCAAATATTTCCGCATGACAGCCGCAATTGCCTGCATTTTCTTCTTCCCCCTTCCCAGTAATACGTCGTAGAAACCCTTCGCATATGGGTCGAAACGTACAGCGGACATCGCGGGCATGAAGAGCGCCGAGCGCAAATAGGTGTTGCCAGCCTTTCCCAAACGCCCCGGCTTGTTCACGCTGGTTCCTGACTGGGTCAGTCGCACATCAAGCCCCGCGTGGCGACTCACCTGCGAGGACTTCAGGGTATCGGGAAGAGTTGTCAGCTCCGCCAAAATTGAGATCAGCGAGACCTCGGCAATGCCTGGTGCAGCAAGAATTGCTTTGGCGACATGTTGAAGTCTCTGGTCGGACTCGATCTGCTCAATCGCCGCTTTACGTATGCGCTCAATGCGGCGGTCAAATGCTGTGATCTCGTCTTTCAAATCCTCAACAATCAAATCAACCTGCTCTTTGGACGCCGTGTAGGCGTGCAACTGATTCTTCGCACGGGTTCGTGCGGCAACCAGCCGATTGGCGTGTCGCCCCAGAGTTCTCAAACTCAACTGAGTAGCCGTCGGTGGAGTCCACAGACGAGGTCGCATCCGCTCTCCGTACTGAGCCAAAAGACGCGCATCAACCTGATCGGTCTTGTTGTGCTCAAGCATGCCTTTGGCGAAGTGGTGGCTACTTTTGGGGTTGATCACCGATACGGGTAGTCCGGCTTCAGCCAAGGCCAAGGCGAGATCCAGGTAATAAATCCCGGTGGCCTCCAAAACGACACGATCGGGTTTGCACTTGCTCAGTAACGCAACGGCCTGCTGATGTCCCTTGGCTGTTTGTTCGATGATCTTGGTGGTTTCGACACGATCTTCGTGAAGGATGGTCAGCACTGCAGTCCTGGCTGCAACGTCGATCCCGGCACTCCTCGACATGGTTTCGCTCTCCCGGTTTTTAAGACAGAATCTCCCAAGGTTCCCCCGACCTCGAACTTCATGCCGCTACAACCTTGTCATGCGAAGTCCGATTCGTCGGCTTCCGGATACTCTTCGTAGTGGGCAATGAGGCGGGGGGGCCTATCTACATACGAGATCGGGTGCAAAGCCCGTCTCCAGGAGCGTCCGGCCTCCCCCTTGGAACTACTTAGGTAGGCGTACCTTTCAAGAATTCAGAATCCCTTTGGGTACGCTCAGAACATACAAGGAGCGGGTTTACCCGCGATGGCGTCAGTGGATTCACTATCGCAATCGCGGGTAAACCCGCTCCTACAAGGTGGGCAAACCGCCGAAATCCTGTCGGATTACCCCGCCTTCGCCGCATCCAGCATGCCCCGATCGACAATGAAGTCGATCAGCGTCTGCAAGCCATGCCCGGTCTTGAGGTTGGTGAACGCCCACGGCCGCTCCGGACGCATGCGCTGGGTGTCGCGCTCCATCACTTCCAGCGACGCACCGACATACGGCGCGAGGTCGATCTTGTTGATCACCAGGAAGTCCGATTTGGTAATCCCCGGGCCGCCCTTGCGCGGGATCTTCTCGCCTTCGGCGACGTCAATCACATAGACCGTGAGGTCCGCCAGTTCCGGGCTGAAGGTGGCGCTGAGGTTGTCGCCGCCGCTTTCGACAAAGATCACGTCGAGGTTGCCGAAGGTGCGCGCCAGTTCTTCCACCGCCGCCAGGTTCATCGAGGCGTCTTCGCGGATCGCGGTGTGCGGGCAGCCGCCGGTTTCCACACCGACGATGCGCTCCGGCGCCAACGCGCCGGCTTCGGTGAGGATGCGCTGGTCTTCCTTGGTGTAGATGTCGTTGGTCACCACGGCGATTTCGTAATGGTCGCGCATGGCCTTGCACAGCGCTTCGAGCAGCGCGGTCTTGCCAGACCCGACCGGGCCACCGACGCCGACACGCAGGGGTTGCTTGTAACTTTGCATAGGGAATTCCTCAGGATCGGAACAATCGGGTGTATTGGGTTTCGTGCCGGGACGAGGCGATTGCCAGCAGCGGCAGGCCGCCACCGATTTGGTCGTCAGGCACAGCCAGGGCCTGTTCCAGGACAGCGGGCAGCTCTTCGGACAGGTCACGCAACAGCGTCTGCGCCGCCTGCTGGCCGAACGGCACCAGCTTGACCCCGGCCATCACCGCGCCTTCCAGCCAGATAAAGCCATGCCCCAAGGCCAGGTCGCGCAGCGGGATCTGCCAGTGCACCGCGAGCCAGGCCATGCCGCCGAGCTGGCTCAGTTCCAGGCTGGCGCGCCACGCCGGGTCCTGGCCCAGTTGCCAGCCATCCAGCAGGCGCATCAGGGCCTTGCCGCGCTGGCGTTCTTCGGTGCGTAGCTCGGCGGTTTCGCGGTTGCTCAGCAGAAACTGGCTCCACTGCGTGAACGCGGCGACATCGCCGGTCTCGCAGGCGCGGTACAAGCGCGCCAACAACGGCCAGTCGAGGTAGCCGAGGGTGTCGTGCAACTGCTGGCGCTGCCAGTCGGCAAAGCCCGCGGCACCGCGCACCCAGCCCGCCTCCACCGCCCATTCCAGCCCCTGCGAGTAGGTGAAACCACCCACCGGCAGGTTCGGGCTGGCCAGTTGCAGCAGGCGCAGCAGCTTCAGATCGGCGCTCATCAGCCCGCCAGCATCACGGCGGCGCCGGCCAGCAGACCGCCGCCGAAGGCTTGTTGCAGGCGGGTGTGGCGACGCAGCAGGCAACCCACGCCAAAGCCGGCCAGCAACAGCAGGCCACTGACGGTGACAAAGCCCGCGCTGAATACCCAGAACGCCCCCGGGCTGGATTCAACACCGTGGGCCCAGCCGTGGAACAGGGCGAACACCGGCATGACCAGCGACAGCAGCACCTGGCGGCGCGGCAGCAACAGCGCGGCGCCCGCCACCAGCAGCGAACCGAGGATCATGGCTTCCATGCCGATCACGCCGCCGAACAGGTGACCGAGCACAGCGCCGCTGAACATCGCGCACAGGGTCAGCAGCGGCAGAGTCAGGCGGCTGCGGGTCAACGCGGCGAGTACGCCGGTGCCGATCAGCATCAGCAGGTGATCGAGGCCGGTCAGCGGGTGCAGCAGGCCGTCCTGCAGCGGGTTGGCGTCGTGGCCGGGGTGAGCCAGGGCAGGTACGGCGACCAGCAGCAAAGCCAGGGCGAGGTATTTCTTCATGGGGTGCTCCTTGTTGGAATCAGTGGGCCTGGGCAGGCAGGCGAATGAAGGGGTGGTCCTGAACCTGGCCATGACTGTGTGCATGGCTGTGCGGCGCGCTCTGGTAGGCGCCGGCCTCGGGCTCGAACGGCGCCTGCTCCAGCGTCACCTCCAGGCCGAAACCGCGAACCATGTCGTCCAGCACATAGTCATGCTGGTAGCGCACGAAACCCGCTTCAATCTGCAGCGGCACATGGCGGTTGCCCAGGTGGTAGGCGGCGCGGGCCAGCAGCAGCGCGTCGTCGCAACGCACCGTCGAGACGTCCTCGGCGGCGGCGATGATCCGCACCACCTCCCTGCCCTCACCATCGGCGAGCAATTCACCGCCGCGAATCAACTGGCCGCGCTCCAGCAGCAAGCCGGCATCGCGACCGTCATCGAGGGTGATGCGCACTCGGCTCTTGATCCGCGTGTCCAGGTTCAGGGTCGCCGTGGCGGTCGCCACGGCATCGGTTTCGGTCACCCGGCGGGTCAACAGAATCATGGGTTCTCCTTGGGGTTAGAACAGGAAGTAGCGCTGGGCCATGGGCAGCACGCTGGCCGGCTCGCACACCAGCAGTTCGCCGTCGGCGCGCACTTCATAGGTCTGCGAATCCACCTCGATGTTGGGCATCAGGCCGTTATGCACCATGTCGCCCTTGCGCACCGTGCGGCAGCCGTGGGCCAGGCCGATCAGGCTGCGCAGGCCCAGTTGCTGGTGGATGCCATCATCGAAGGCGGCCTTCGACAGGAAGGTCATCCGCGTGGCATGCCGCGCCGCGCCGAGGGCGCCGAACATCGGCCGGTAATGCACCGGCTGCGGCGTCGGGATCGAGCCGTTGATATCGCCCATCGGCGCGGTGGCGATCATCCCGCCCTTGATCACCAGCGCCGGCTTGACGCCAAAGAACGCCGGCGCCCAGAGCACCAGGTCAGCCAACTTGCCGGCTTCCAGCGAGCCCACTTCATGGGCGATGCCGTGGGTCAACGCCGGGTTGATGGTGTATTTGGCGATGTAGCGCTTGACCCGGGTGTTGTCGCTGTACGAAGAGTCCCCGGCCAGCGGCCCGCGACGCAGTTTCATCTGGTGCGCCACCTGCCAGGTACGCAGCACCACTTCGCCGACCCGGCCCATGGCCTGGGAGTCCGATGAGGTCATGGAGAAGGCACCGAGGTCATGCAGGATGTCTTCGGCGGCGATGGTCTCGCGACGGATCCGCGATTCGGCGAACGCCACGTCCTCGGCGATGCTGGTGTCCAGGTGGTGACAGACCATCAGCATGTCGAGGTGCTCGTCCACCGTGTTGATGGTGTACGGCAGGGTCGGGTTGGTGGACGACGGCAGCACGTTGGCGAAGCTCGCCGCACGAATGATGTCCGGCGCATGACCGCCGCCGGCACCCTCGGTGTGGAAGGTGTGGATGGTGCGGTCGCCGATGGCGGCCAGGGTGTCTTCGATGCAGCCGGACTCGTTGAGGGTGTCGGTGTGGATCGCCACCTGCACGTCCATTTCCTCGGCCACGCCCAGGCAGCAGTCGATGGCTGCGGGGGTCGAACCCCAGTCTTCGTGCAATTTCAGGCCCACGGCGCCTGCGGCGATCTGCTCGCGCAGGGCCTCCGGTCGCGACGCGTTGCCCTTGCCCAGCAGGCCGATATTGATCGGCAGTTCGTCCGCCGCCTGGAGCATCCGCGCCAGGTACCACGGCCCTGGCGTACAGGTGGTGGCGTTGGTGCCAGTGGCCGGCCCGGTGCCGCCACCAATGAAAGTGGTGATCCCGGAGGTCAGCGCTTCTTCCACTTGCTGCGGGCAGATGAAGTGAATGTGCGAATCGATGCCGCCTGCCGTGACGATCTTGCCTTCAGCGGCGATCACCTCGGTGCCCGGCCCCACCGGCAGGGTCACGCCGGGTTGCACATCGGGGTTGCCGGCCTTGCCGATGCCGACGATGCGACCGTTCTTCACGCCGATATCGGCCTTGACGATGCCCCAGTGGTCGATGATCAGCGCGTTGGTCAGCACCAGGTCCATGGCTTCGGCGGCGAGCATCTGGCCCTGGCCCATGCCGTCGCGGATCACCTTGCCGCCGCCGAACTTGACCTCTTCGCCATAAATCGTGAAGTCCTTCTCGACCTCGACCCACAACTCGGTATCGGCCAGACGCACGCGGTCGCCCACAGTAGGACCGAACATGTCGGCGTAGGCCCGACGGGAAATCCGGCTCATGCCTGCGCCTCCAGCTTGCCCATGACCTTGCCCTGGAAGCCGTAGACTTCGCGCTTGCCGGCGTAAGGCACCAGCGTGACACTGCGCGACTGCCCCGGTTCGAAGCGCACCGCGGTGCCGGCGGGAATATCCAGGCGATAGCCGCGGCTGGCCTCGCGCTCGAACACCAGGGTGTCGTTGACTTCAAAGAAGTGATAGTGCGAGCCGACCTGCACCGGCCGGTCGCCGTGGTTGGCCACGCTGACGCTGATCGTCTCGCGTCCGGCATTCAGCTCGATGTCGCCAGCAGCGACCTGTATTTCTCCGGGAATCATCCTGCTCTCCTGTTACGCCGCTCAGACGATCGGGTCATGGACGGTGACCAGCTTGGTCCCGTCGGGAAAGGTGGCTTCCACCTGGACGTCGTGAATCATCTCGGGCACGCCCTCCATCACCTGCTCGCGGGTCAGCACCTCGCGGCCCATGTTCATCAGTTCGGCGACGGTGCGCCCGTCGCGGGCGCCTTCCATCACCGCCGCGCTGATCAGCGCCACCGCTTCCGGGTAATTGAGTTTCAGGCCACGGTCACGGCGGCGCTCGGCGAGCAGCGCGGCGGTGAACAGCAGCAGTTTGTCTTTCTCTCTCGGGGTCAGCTCCATGGTCGCTCTCTCAGGTGGCCCAGATACGCGGCGGGCACGGCGCCAGGCCAGTGATGGCCGGACGCAGCGCGTGCCAGAGCCGCGCCAGTGTGGATTGAAGACGCTGGTTGTCGTGGTCCAGCAGGCGGACCACCAGCAAGTGGCCGAGCAGGGTCGCCCCGGCCGGTACAGTGAGTTCGTCGAGCAGCGCCCGCGCCTGTTCCAGCAGTTCGGCAGTGGCGGGCGCGGCGCAGAAGGTGGCTTGTAGCGGATAACCGGCGAGCTTGTGCAATTGCCCGCCGTCGATGCGCAGGCGTTCGTGCAGGCCGGGATCGTCCGGCATGTCGATCAGCAGACGGCTGTCCAGCGTGCCGTGGTTGAAACGTTCGCCCATCACCGGACGGCCCAGGCACAGGGTTTCCCAGGCCAGCAGGCGCGCGCCGGGCGCCAGGGTGAAGCGGCTTTCCAGGCTGAGCCGGGCGCCGTCGAAGCAGATATTGCCTTGAGGCAGCCACTCCAGGGTGCTGCCTTCGGCCAGGTGGAAATGCTGCTTGAGCACCGAAACAGGGCCGGCGCTGCGGTAAAACTTGGTGGCGCCGGGCATGGTCAACAGTGCGTGGCTGCCGGGCTCCAGGTGCACGTCGAGGGTCAGGCGATCACCGCCCACCACACCGCCGGGCGGGTGCAGCACATAAACGTGGCACGGCGCGCCCTCGGGGTAGAACGGCCGTTGCACCAAAAGAGGTCCGAAATGACGTCGCGCACCAATACAGGTCTTGCCGCCTCGTTCAACGAAGCGCAGCATCAGCTCGGCGCTCCAGCCTGCGGTGGGATTCGCGAGCGGAAGCTGTTCGGGTAGGGACATTCCAGCGGTTCCGGCAAACACCGCGTTTATTGGGGCTGACGGGCAGTCCCAGGCACACGCGGCGGTTAAAGAACGTCTGCGCGGGCGCGGGTTGCGGGCCGTCGCGCAGACCTGATCGATCGATCAGTAATCGATGGAAGGTGTAAGTGCACATTGCGGGCCAGAATGGCGCATGTAGGGGAATTCGTGCGTTGGTGGTGCACTGGGTTTGGATCTTGGATTGAGGGTGGAGCTGGTGGCCTCATCGCTGCATGGATATCTACACATCTCGCAGGGCATCGCAAACCGTCAGCCACTTGCGATCCTGTGGGAGCGGATTCACCGGACGCCGGACCGCCGCGAAGGGCCGCACAGCGGCCCTAAATCCATCCAGCACACTGTTTCTGCCTGGACTGGTTATCACATTCAAGCGTCCTGGCAGCCGAAAGAAATGCCGGACATAGACAGCCACCTCGTGCGGGATGGTTTTGGGGCCGCTTTGCGGCCCTTCGCGGCGGTCCGGCGTCCGGTGAATCCGCTCCCACAGGATTGCAGGTGACCGACGCTTTGCGATGCCCTGTGAGATGTGTAGATACCTATGCAGCGATGAGGCCCTCAGCAGAAGCACCTACCGCAAAAACATCGCCTGCTCCACCAACCCCTTCACATACCCCGTCTGCGGCCGGTCCAGCACTTCGCTGCTGGCCCCGGCCTCGATGATCCGGCCTTCCTTGACGACCACAATACGGTCGGCAATCGCCCGTACCACGCCAAGGTCATGGGTAACGAACACCAGGGTCATGCCCTCCGCCTGCAATTCGCGCAGCAGCGCGAGGATCGCGGCCTGTACCGACACGTCCAGGGCCGAGGTGACTTCGTCGCAGATCAGCACTTCAGGCTCGCAGACCAACGCCCGCGCAATCGCCACGCGCTGGCGCTCGCCGCCGGACAGGTGATGCGGGTACTTGTTCGCGGTTTCCAGCGGTAATGCCACCCGCGTCAGCGCCGCATCGATGCGGGCCCGGCAGGCGGCGCCCTTGAGGCCGAAGAAGTGTTCCAGCGGCGCTTGCAGGCACTGGGCGACGGTCTGGCGCGGGTTCAGCGCGCGGTACGGGTTCTGGAAGATGTATTGGATCCGGTGCCGCGTCGCCGCAGGGCGCTGGCGGGCCAGCAGGCTCAGCGGCTGGCCCTCGAAATTCAGGCTGCCAGTGGCGTTGTCGCCAAGGCCGGCCAGCGTCCGCGCCAGGCTGGTCTTGCCCGAGCCAGACTCGCCGACCACCGCCAGGCATTCGCCGCGGTACACCTGCAAATCCAGGTCGAACAGCACCTGGCGGTCATAGGTCAGGTTCAGTTCGCGCAGTTCCAGCAACGGCGTGCGCCCTTCGACAAACAGCCGTGGCGCAGCGCTTTCCGCCTCTGGCAACACGGTCAGTTGCGGGTGCAGGCACGCCACCTGCTGGGTGCCGTCCAGCGCTTGCAAAGCAGGTTCCGCCTGCTCGCACGCGGCAGTACGCCGTTCGCAACGGCCCGCGAAGGCGCAACCGCGCGGACGCTGCCCCGGCGCCGGGGCATGCCCGGCGATGGCGCGCAGCACGCGCTGGCGTCCGACTTCCGGAATCGCCGCGAGCAATCCAAGGGTGTACGGGTGGCCAGGCCGGGCGAACAGCCGTTCGCGGCTGGCGACTTCGACGATGCGCCCGGCGTACATGACCATCACCCGGTCCACCAGGTCCTTGATCACGCCCAAATCATGGGACACGTACACCGCCGCCACGCCCTGTTCCTTGCACAGGCGCCGCACGGTTTGCAGGATGTGCGCGCGGGTGCCGACGTCCAGCGCAGTGGTCGGCTCATCGAGCACGATCAGTTTCGGCCGCAGAATGAACGCCAGCGCCAGCATCACCCGCTGTTGCTGGCCGCCAGACAGTTGATGAGCAAAACGCCGGAGAAACTCGCGGTCGCCCGGCAAACCGACATCCACCAGGGTCTGTTGCAGACGTTGCTCCCAGGCCTCGCTCCCCAGTGTCGGTTCGTGGGCGCGCAGGGTTTCCAGCAGCAGTTTGCCGATGCGGATCGCCGGGTTCAGTGCCAGCGCCGGGTCCTGGGCGACGTAGCCGATCAGCCCGCCCCGGGCACGGCGCAAGCCCTCGCCGTCGAGGGCAAGGAAGTCGGTGCCGGCGACCCGCACTCGCCCACCCGTGATGCGTGCGCCGCGACGGGCGTGGGCGAGCAAGGCGGTGGCGAGGGTGGTCTTGCCGGAACCCGACTCACCCACCAGACCGAGGATTTCCCCAGGTTCCAGGCTGAAGTCGATGTGGTCGATCACATCGCTGCCGTTGTCGAGGTCGACCCGCAGGCCCTCGACCTGCAGGGCCGCAATGCGGCCCTCATCGGCGCTGGCGCCGGTCTGCACCGGTTCGGACAGGACGAATGCATTCATGAGCGCGCTCCCGCGCTGTACCGGGCAATGCCTTCGGCCAGCAAGTTGGTGCCATAGGCGAACACCGCGATCAGCAGCGCCGGGGCCAGCACGGCCCAGGGCTGGACCAGCAGGCCCGCCTGGTTTTCATTGATCATCAGGCCCCAGTCCGCCGCCGGAGGGGCGACGCCGTAGCCAAGAAAGCTCAGGCCCGAAAGCATGCCGATGCCCCAGGTGAGCATGTTGCCGAAGTGCACCAGCAACGGCGTCAGGACATTGGGCAGGATCTCGCGCAAGAGAATGCGGGTCCGGGAAAAGCCCATCATCTGCGCTGCCTCGACAAACTCCTGGCTGGCCACCGACACCGCGCTGCCGCGCGCCAGTCGGATCACCCCGGGAATAAACGCGATGGCCACGGTAAGGACAATCAGCCACGGCGCGCGACCCAGCATGGAGACGATCAGCAGCACCAGAATCAGGTCGGGGAACGCCAGCCAGACATCCGCCAGCCAGGTGATGACCTGGTCCAGGCGCTGCCGCGACAGGCCGGCGAGCATGCCCAGCACGCTGCCCACCACCAGCGCCAGCCCGGCCGCAGCCAGGGACATCCAGAGAATCGACAGGCCGCCGGCCAGCAGCCGCGACAGCACGTCGTGGCCAAGGAAGTCGTGGCCCAGCGGCGCGGCGGCCGTGGGCGCGCCGTACACGCCGCCGAGCATATCGGTCGGCGCATGGGGCGCCAGCCACGGGCCGAACAGCGCCAGCAGCACCACCGCCAGGGTCACCAGGGCGCCGCGGCGAATACTCGGCTCACGCCAGAATCGTGCAGTGAACATGCTCTACTCCTTTCAAGGGGCTTTCGCCGCCGGACGCCGCCACCAGCTCTGGATGCCGCGGCGATTGCGCGCGATCAGTCCGGGGCGGCGTGCGGTACGCAGTTTCGGGGTCAGCAAGACGGTCAGCAGGTCGGCCAGCAAATTGATCAGCACCACGCCGAGGGTGATCACCAGCACCACGCCCTGAATCAGCGGCAGGTCGCGCATCTGGATCGCGCTGTTGAGCAAGGTGCCGATGCCGGGGTAGCTGAACACCACTTCCGCCAGCAGCGCGCCGCCGATCAGCACTCGCAGGGTCAACGCCACGCCCTGGATCGCCGGCACCAGCGCATTGGGCAAGGCGTGCCGCCAGACGATGCGCCGCTCCGGCACACCGCGCAGGCGGGCGGCGCCGACGAAGTCGGAATCCAGCGTTTCGATCATCGACGAGCGCACCAGCCGCGCCAGGTACGGCAGCGCCGTCAGGCTCAGGGCAATCACCGGCAGCGCCAGGTAATGCAGTTGCTGCCACAGCGGCCGGTCCGGGTCGACCAGCGACACTGCCGGCAGCAGATCGAAGTGCGGCATGGAGAACAGCAGCACCAGGCCGATAGCCAGCAAATAACCGGGGGTGGCCTTTAGCACGATCAACGCCGCCAGGCCCCAACGGTCCAGGCGGCTGTCACGGCGCAGGGCCAGGCCGACGCCAATCACCAGCGCCAGCGGCAGCACCAGCAGCAACACCCCGAGCAGCAGCGCCAGGGTATTGCCGAAGCGGTCGAAGAGGATGGCCGCCACCGG
The DNA here is from genome assembly GCF_903166565.1 of Pseudomonas sp. Marseille-P9899. Lineage (NCBI taxonomy): Bacteria > Pseudomonadati > Pseudomonadota > Gammaproteobacteria > Pseudomonadales > Pseudomonadaceae > Pseudomonas > Pseudomonas sp. Marseille-P9899. The sequence goes on along the minus strand of NZ_CAESCG010000001.1, from coordinate 981,421 downwards.
CTGCGCCGAGTCCAGCGAAACGCCGAGATCGCCGCGCAGCAACTGGGCCAGCCAGCTCAGGTACTGCAGCAGGATCGGCCGGTCGAGGCCCAGTTGCTGGCGCAGGGTGAGGATGCTTTCCAGCGGCGCGTCGGGGCCGAGGATGACCCGCGCCGGGTCCGACGGCAGCGCCTGGGTGGCGAGGAACACCACCAGGCTGATGACCCAGGCGGTGAGTAGGCCATAACCGAGGCGGCCGATGAACCACGGCAGCCAGGCAGGCAAACGGGGAGTTTTCAGGCGATCAGGCATGGTTCAACCACAGGCTGTCAAAGCGCCAGGAGGCGAAGGTGGTCTGTTCGCCGTGCAGGCCGCCGACCTTGTTCGAAGCGGCGTCGAGCACGTCACTGAAGCCCCAGATCAGCAGGCCGCCGCGCTGGTGCTGGATGGTCTGCGCTTCATGCACCAGCTCGCGGCGCTTGGCCAGATCCGGCTGGCCGAGGGCCTGGGTGAACAGTTGCGAGAAACGCTCGTCGCGGAAATTGCTGCGGTTGTAAATCGCCAGCGGCGCGTCGTTGTGCAGGCCGGTGGCGAGGAAGCCGCGGGCCGGCGTGGAGCCCGGCGACATCAGCCACTGCTCTTTCTGCGGACCGTTGAACACCGAGCCGTCCACTGGCGTGACCTTGATTTCCACCCCGGCTTTTTTCGCCTGTTGGGCGAACACCAGCGCGGCGTTGACCTCGTTGGCGGTGGTGGTCAGTTCCAGGCGCAGGTCGCTGACGCCGGCCTGGCGCAGCAGCGAACGAGCTTGCTCCAGGTCGTAAGGGCGCTGGGCGATGGCGTGGTTGTAGGTCGGGTCGTTGGGCGAATACAGGTCGTTGGCGACCCGGCCGAAACCGTTGAGGCCGCGGTCTACCAGCTCCTGGCGGTCGGCCAGCAGGCGGAAGGCCTGGCGCACACGCTCGTCCTGGAATGGCGCCTTGGCGGTGTTGAGGTTGAAGCCGGTGAACGAGGTGGTCGGCGAGACCACCAGTTGCAGCCGTGGGTCGGCCTTGAGCAAGGCGCTGTGCTCGGCCTGCACGCCACTGGCGACGTCGATCTGCCCGGCACGCAGGGCCGCGACCCGCGACACCTGGTCCTTGAATTCGATGATTTCCAGCTCGTCAGCGTAAGGCTGGTTGGGCTTGAAGTAGTTTTCGAAACGGGTGAACAGCGCACGCTGGCCCGGCACGAAGCGCTTCAGGCGATACGGGCCGGCGCCCACCGGATTGTTCGGGTCATAGTCGGTCGGCACGATGCCGCCGAAGGCGATCAGGGTTTCGTCCAGCGGGAAGAAACTGCGGCCTTCCTTGAAGCGGATCTCGATGGTGCGGTCGTCCAGCTTGCGCAGGGCCTGGCGGTCGATGGCGCCAACCAGCCCGGCATAGGGCGAGGCCAGTTTCGGATCGGTCAGGCGCAGGATCGAGAACAGCATGTCATCGGAGGTGATGGTCTTGCCGTGGTGGAACTCAAGCCCCGGACGGATGCGGATGGTCCAGGCCGTGGCGTCGGCGTTGGGTTCGGCGAACTCGGCCAGGCCCAGGCGGGTGCTGACGTCGTCGTTCCATTCCCAGAATTTGCTGTACAGCGCCCAGCCGCGAATGATCCCGCCGCCAGACGGCTTGTGCGCGTCGAGGTTGCCGGCCTGGTCGCCGTCAATGATGCCGACGCGCAGCCGTCCGCCCCGCACCGGAGTGCTGGCGATGGCCTTGGCGCCGGCCACGGCGGCGGGTTCACCGCCACCGCAGCCGGTCAGCAGGCTGGAGCCGAGGATCAGGCCGCCACCGATGGTCAGGCTGTTGCCGAGGAAGATCCGGCGGGAAAATTCGTTGGGCATGGGTCATTCCTCAGGCCGGTTGGGCGGCCGTTTCAGCGATGGTGCGGGCGTTGAGGCGCGGGACCTCGAAGCCGTGGTCCAGGTCGAGCAAGGGGAACAGCAGGTCGGCGACCCGGTGCGCTTCATCGATCAGCGGGAAGCCGGAGAGGATGAAGGCGCTGGTGCCCTGGGCTTCGTATTCGCGAATCCGCTCCGCGACCTGCTCGGCACTGCCCACCAGGTAGGTGCCGGCAGCCGGCCCCAGCAGGTTGAAGCCGAACAGGCTCGGCCCGGTCCAGACGTTCGGGTAGATCTCCAGGTCGCGGGCCTTGGGCAGGCGGCCTTCGCGGATCGCCTGCAGGTTGGCTTCGATACGCGGGTCGTCGCTGTGGAAGCTGTCCAGCGTCTGGCCCGCCGGCAGTTGCCGTTCGAGGGCGGCGCGGGTGGTCGCCAGCGAGGTGTTGTCCAGCAGCTTCTGGGCGTGGGCCCAGGCTTCTTCTTCGGTTTCGCGGACGATGATCTGGAAGCGCGTGCCATAGCTCAGCTCACGGCCGAGCTTGGCGGCTTCGGCACCGACGCGGCGGAACTTGTCGCCCAGCTTCGGCGGGGTATCGGCGAAGCTCAGGTAAACGTCGAGCAGTTGCACCGAATGCGCCACGCCCGGACCCGAGGTGCCGGCGCCCCACAGCGGCACCGCCAGGCGTTTCGGCGGATGCCAGCCACCCAGCGGATGACGCGCCGCCGCAGCCGGACGCGGTGCCAGCTTGACGTACTGACCGTCGAAGCCCTCGGTGCCGCCGGCGTAGATGTTCTGGAAGGCGCGCCAGTATTCCAGGCTGAACTGGTAGCGCTCGTCGTGCGGGTAATGCACGCCGAGGGTCGCCAGGCCGGCGTCACTGCCGTTGACCACGTTGAACAGCAGGCGGCCACCGGAGAACTCGTCGAAGGTCAGCGCCCACTTGGCCAACACCGCCGGCGAGACTTCGCCCGGATGTTGCGCCACCAGGAAGCGCAGGCGCTCGGTGGCGTCGATCAGGGAGGCGGCCACGGTCAGGCTTTCGTTGGGGCTGGAGCCCAGCAGCGAACCGTAGTAGCCAAGACGGTCAGCGGTCACCGCCAGTTGCTTGAGGTGGGAGAAATCAGTCACCCAGCGGCCCTTTTCTTCCCATGGATACGGGCCATCGGGGCTGGTGAGGTACCAGAGAATCTTTACTGCCATGATCGGATGTCCTTATGCGCGCGGGCTGTCGTTCGGTGGAACCAGACCCAGCTCACGGGCCTGGCCGAGCAGCTTGCTCATGGTCCATTGCTGGGTCAGCACGCCCGGGCCGTAGGCGCGGGAGCCACCAAGGGCCTCGGCGAGCAGTTGGAGTTGCGCGCCCTCCTCCAGCAACAGGATGAATTCGGCGGTGGCCTGCAGGCCCTCGGTGCCCCACACGGTGGAGCCGCCGTTGGCTTCGAGGATGGCGGTGGTGAACGGGTTTTCGGCAAGGCTGTCGAGGATGAAGTCGACTTCGTCCTGGCGGCGGTCGATGTACACCGGCAGCTCGCGGGACAACTGGAAGCGCTGCACCGGCACATAGCTGATCGGCAGCGAACGCTGGGTCTGTGCCCAGGCACCGAGGTACGGGCTGTGCACGTGGGACACGGTGGTGATCTTCGGTTGCTCGATGAACAGGCGGGTGTAGCGGTTGAGGCCGCCCTTGCCCTGGCCGAACACCAGATTGCCGGCGAAGTCGGTGACGCTGGCCTTCAGCGGCTGGTCCTTTTTCCACGGGCCCGGGTAGTTGACCGACACCAGCAGGTCGCGGCCCGGCACCCGCTCGATAAAGCCGACGGTGCCGTTGGCGGTGATGGTGTTGGTTTCGCGGTAGACGCGGAACGCCTCGCCGGCCAGGTGCGTGACCTGGTCAACGAAGGCTTTCAGTTCGGCATCGATCAGGTGTTCAGTGGTCAATACGGTCATGGTCTTGCTCCTTTAGACGCGCTTCGTGCGCTCGGCCAACAGTTCATGGGCAGCTTGCAGTGGACGCGGGTCGACCCAGTCGGCCAGGGCAAAATCGGCTTCGAGGAAGCCGTGCAGGTTGAGGAAGGTTTTCTGCACATCAAGGAAGGCCAGGCGCTGCTCGGACAGGTCCGGCGCCAGGGTGGTGTGGAAGTCGCCGCGGTAGGCTTCATCGACGCCTTCGGCACCGGCGCGGGTTTCGTCCTGAAGAATGCGCAGCAGGCCTTCGCGGTTGTCCTTGGCCCATTCGGCGGCGCGCAGGGTCTGGGCGAGGAAACGCACCACCAGGTCGAAGTGGTCGTCCAGCAGGCTCTGGTGCACGGTGATTGGCCGTGGCGTGCCGTTGTTGATGCGGAAGCGCGGCTCCAGCTGGTCGAGGTCGATGCCCACTTCCAGGCCCAGGCGGCGGGCGGCGTCGGCGGCGGATGCGCCCTTGACGTAGACCGCGTCGACTTCGCCGCGCACCAGATATTCCAGGCCCGACCACAGGCGTTGCAGGCCCTGCTCCGGGGTCGGTGCGGCGTCCTGATCTGCCAGCGCCACTTCCACCAGGGAGACGTCGTCGAAGCTCAGCCCGACCGAACTCAACGCGCCTTTATAACCGTGCAGGCTCATGGCCCGGGCGATGCTGCCCGGACGGTTCTCGCCCCAGGCCGGCAGGGCCAGGCGCTTGCCCTTGAGGTCGGCGGCACTGCGAATGCCCGAGCCTGGACGGACCAGAATGGTCTGCCATTCCTCGATCCAGGTCAGGCCGATCAGGCGGCTCGGCGAACCGGCGGCGCGGGCGGCCAGGGCCGGAACGTTGCCGCCTTCGCGAAACAGGCCTGGCAATTGATGATCGTAGTGGTGATGGCCCAACTGACGGGCTTCCTGCAGGGTCAGCACCGGCAGGCCTTCGGCGGCGAATTCTTCGCCGAGCCAGCCCAGGGTGTAGGCGATACCGGAAGCGGTCGGCACCGGGCAGCGGGTGAACCAGAGTTGCTCCAGGGTCGTTGCGGCGGGCAACGGCTGAGTGGAGGCAAGAGCGGCGGCAAGTGACATGAACAGACTCCATCAAGCGGATCGAAGGGGCCGGGTGGCCTTTGCCAGTGTCATTGCAGCGCCCGTGCCAACTCGTCAAACCCTTGATTTCATTGGGCTTTAGCCATGGAGCCAGACGCGGACTGCTGATCTGGCAACACCCGTGCAACGGACCTGCTGCTGCCTGAGCAACAACCACCCGCCGACTGCTGCTGGAGCAGCAGCCGCGCCTGTCGATTTCACTGAAAGCCACGCCGCACAAGGGCTGCAGGCTGATGGCACAGAACCTGCTCCAGTCCACGCACCTGTTCATTCAAGGAAGCGTTAATCGTGACTACCCTGCCCCGCCGTCTGGAAAGCGAAGCCCAGGCCATTACCGTCGCCCATGAGATCGCCGAGCACATCGCCGCGATCGCCGCCGACCCGCAACACAACCACACCCTGCCGCGCCGCCAGGCCGAACTGCTGTCCGAAAGCGGCCTCACCGCCATCGGCGTGCCCCATGCCGACGGCGGCCTCGGCGCCTCGGTGGAAACCATCGTCGAGACCGTGCGGATCATTTCCCGCGCCGACGGCGGCGTCGGGCAGTTGCTGCAGATCCACAACGTCATGCTGCGCGGCGTGCTCAATGGCTACCCGGAAGAAGTGCGCCAGCGCCTGGTCAGCGATGTGCTCGCCGGCAAGCGCCTGGGCAATGCCCTGGCTGAAGTCGGCGGCAAGAACAAGTTCGCCCTGAAGACCCGGGTCGAGCGCCGCGAGGACGGCGTACTGGTGCTCAACGGCAGCAAGTTCTACTCCACCGGTTCGTTCCTGGCCGAGTGGATTTCGCTGACTGCCGCCAGTGACGACGGCGGCGCCGGCGTGCTGCTGCATCGCGACACCCCCGGCCTGACCCTGGTCGACGACTGGGACGCCTTCGGCCAGCACAACTCGGTGAGCGGCACCGTGCGCTTCGACAATATCGAACTGGACGAGCGTTACGTGCTGCGCCGCCAGGGCCCGATGAAACGCACCGGCCTGACCTTCCCGCAGATCCTCCACGCCGCCATCGACACCGGCATCGCCGCCGGCGCCCTGCAGGCCGGCATCGACTACCTCAACCAGCACGCCCGGCCGTGGGTCGAGAGCGAGGTCGAGCGGGCCAGCGACGAGCCGCACATCATCCGTCAGGTTGGCGAATACGCGGTCGCCCTGCGCGCCGCCGAATCGCTGCTGCGCGACGCCGCGCGGGTATTCGACGCCCATGAGCGCGACCCGGAAAACAAGGAACTGCAGGACGAACTGATCCTCAGCGTGGCCACCGCCCGTGCCCATTCCGATGGCGCCTCGCTGAAGATTTCCAGCGACATCTTCTCGCTGCTCGGCGCCAGTTCCTCCCTGAGCAAATGGAACCTCGACCGCTTCTGGCGCAACGCGCGGGTCCACACCACCCACGACCCGATCCGCTGGCGCCTGCACCACGTCGGCAACTACTACCTCAATGGCGTGGACCCGGGCGAGTACACCGCCATCCTCACCGCCAAGCAGAAGGCTGGTGCCAGCCGTTGACCCGCTGGCGCGGCGCCCCGGCGAACAACGCCGGCGCCGCGCCCTTCTTCACCCTGCTATAGAGCCGTTCATGAGCCATCGACACCCGCTGCTGCGCAGCCTGGCGATCTACCGCGAAATGCCCTGGCGTTTCGCTCTGGTCGCCGGGCTGTTCGTCTTTATCAACCTGGGCCTGGTCTGGCAGCAATGGCTGATCGGCCACGCCCTCAACGACGTCACCAATGGCGTCGCGGTACAGCGTCAGGCCGATGGCAGCCTCGACAGCCACATCGCCTGGACCTGGTTCTGGCTGATCCTCGCCGTCGCCTTCGGCCGCGCCGTGCTGCAATACGCCGCCGGGCTCGGTTCGCTGATCCTCGGCCAGGCGCTGCTGACGCGCCTGCGCGAGCGCATTCTCGAACAAGTGCTGCGCCTGCACCTGGGCTACCACTGGCAGCACGGCATGGGCGAGATTGTCACCCGCACCACCCGCGACGCCGACAAGGTCCGCGATGCCCTGGTGAGTTTCTGGCGGCAACTGGTAGAAACCCCGCTGGTGGTGCTGGCCACGGTCGGCCTCCTGGGCTGGTATCACCCGCTGCTGGCGGTCGGGCCGCTGCTGCTGACCCTGCTCGGGCTGTACCTGTTCGTGCTGCAGACCGAGCGTCTGGTGGAACTCGACCGCGCCGTTGGCGCCGCCTATGACCGGGTCAACCAGGACCTCGCCGAAGGCATCGGCGCGGTGCGGGTGATCAAGTCGTTCGGCCTGCAACAGCAGCGCATCGACGGCTTTACCGAACAGGTCCGGCAGTTTTCCGGGCTGGCGCGCCAGGCGCTGGCCTGGGCCAGTTCGCGGATTCCGCTGCCGCAGGCGCTGGTGGCGCTGGGGCATGTGTGGATTCTGGTGGTGGGCGCGCAACTGGTGGCCGCCGGCAAGATCGGCATCGGCGAACTGGTGACCTCACTGCTGATCGCCACGACCCTGGTGTTCCGCATCGAAGGCATTGGGCGGGTGATGCAGACCTTCGCCGACGCCCGCGCCTCGGCCGGGCGCATCTGGCAGTTGCTGGATGCCCCGACGGAGATTGAAAGCGGTCCGCGGCGCTTGCCCGAAGGGCCGCTGGGGCTGCAACTGGAAGAGGTCAACGTCAGCGCGCCGGGCAGCGAGCGCGACATTCTGCGCCAGTGCTCCTTGCTGCTCGCACCGGGCGAAGTGGTGGCGCTGGTCGGCGCCACCGGCACCGGCAAAAGCCTGCTGGCCAGCCTGCTGCCACGGTTGACCGACGCCGGCAGCGGCCGGGTGCTGATCGGCAATCAGGCCGGTGGCTGGCAGGACGTGCGCGCCCTGGACCTGGCCGACCTGCGCCGCCGCGTTCACGTGTTGCCGCAGGAAAGCTTCCTGTTCGCCGACACCCTGGCCGCCAACCTGCGCCTGAGCGCGCCCGCCGCCAGCGACGCCGAACTGCTCGACGCGCTGCACCGCGCCGCCGCCGACGACATCCTCGAACGCCTGCCGCTGGGACTCGACAGTCCGCTGGGCGACCGTGGCGTCACCCTTTCCGGTGGCCAGCGCCAGCGCCTGTGCCTGGCCCGCGCGCTGCTGGCCGCACCGGACCTGCTGTGTCTCGACGACGCCACCAGCGCCCTCGACGCCATCAGCGAACGCCATGTGCTGGACAACCTGCGCCGCCCTGGCGGGCCGACCCTGCTGCTGATTGCCAGCAAGGCCAGCACTGTGCAGCGCGCCGACCGGGTGTTGCTGCTCGACCAGGGCCGCATCGTCGACAGCGGCCCGCACGCCGAACTGCAACGCCGCAACCCGGCCTACTGCGACCTGCTGGGGATCGACCATGAGTAAGACCGCCAACAACACCGCCATGAGCGACATCGAGATCGAAGAGCGTCTGGCCAAGAAGTCCCTCGACCGCAGCATGCTGCAACGCCTGTTGCCGCTGCTCAAACCGGTGCGGCGCCAGGTCGGCTGGGTGATCGTCCTGGAGCTGATCCTGGTGTTCACCGTGTTCCTGCGGCCGTGGTTTGTCCGCGAACTGCTCGACCGTGGCCTGGTCCACAACGGCAACGCCTGGCTGCTGGACCTGCCGCTGGTACTCTGGCTCGGCGCCGGGCTGGCCGCCAGTTGGCTGGGGCGCATCCTGCTCGGCGGGCTGTCGCAGTACATCGCCGGCAGCGCCGCCATTGAAGTGCTCAACCAGTTGCGGGTGCGGGTGTTCGCCCATGTCCAGTCGCTCAGCGTCGGCTACTTCGACCGCACCCGCGCCGGGCGCATCCTGTCGCGGGCCGACCGTGATGTGGATGCCCTGGAGCCGCTGCTGATCCAGGGCCCGCCGGAACTGCTCGGCGCCCTGCTGCGCTGCACCCTGGCGGGCTTGATGCTGTGGCTGATCACGCCGTTGTTCTTCTTCAGCCTGATCGCCAGCGTGCCGCTGCTGTTTATCGCCACCTGGGCGTTCAAGCGGGTGGCCCAGCGCAACTGGGCGAAGGTCGCCGAGCAGCGCAGCCGCTTTACCGCGCACCTGGTGGAAAGCGTCAGCGGCGTGCGCCTGCTGCAACAGAGCGGCCGCGAAAGCGAGAACCAGCAGCGCTATCGCGGCCTGCTGGACGACTTCAACAATGCCCTGATCACCGGCAGCATCCGCTCCGGCTGGTTCGCCCCGTTCACCGCCCTGCTCGCCGCCACCGGCATGGCTGTGCTGGTGCTGGTGGGCGGTTATTCGCTGGCCGAGGGCACGGTGACCGTCGGCCAGGTCGGCGAAAGCCTGTTCTACGTGATGCTGTTCCTCGGCCCGCTGCAGGAACTCACCGACCTGTTCGAGCGCTATGCCACGGGTTCCGCGTCGGCACAGCGGATCTTCCTGCTGCTCGACACCGCGCCGCAGATCCTCGACCCGCAAAACCCGCTGCCGTTGCCACGGGTGCAGGGCGAGGTGCATTTCGAACGGGTCCGTTTCGCCTACCAGCCTGGGGCCGCGCAACCGGTGATCGACAACCTCGACCTGCGCATTCGCGCCGGCGAGGTGCTGGCCATCGTCGGCCCGTCCGGGCATGGCAAAAGTACTTTGGTGCAGTTGCTGACGCGGTTCTACGAGGTCGACGACGGCGCGGTGAAACTCGACGGCGTGGACATTCGCCAGTTGAGCCAGCAGCAACTGCGCCGGCATGTGGGCGTGGTGCTGCAGGACAACGTGCTGTTCGCCGGCAGCATCCTCGACAACCTGCGCCTGGCGGCCCCCGGCGCCGACGACGCGAGCCTGATCGCCGCCGCGCGGGAACTGGGTGCCGATGAAGTGCTGGAACGCCTGCCGCATCAATACGCGACCCAGGTCGGCAGCCTCGGCAGCCACCTCAGTCACGGCCAGCGGCAACTGGTGTGCCTGGTCCGCGCTTACCTCGCCAACCCGGCAGTACTGGTGCTCGACGAAGCCACTTCGGCGGTCGACGTGCACACCGAACGGCGCATCCAGCGCGCCCTGCGCCGGCTCTGCGAAGGCCGCACGGCGATCATCATCGCCCACCGCCTGGCGACCATTCGCGACGCCGACCGCATCGTGGTGATCCGCCACGGCCAGGTGCAGGAGCAAGGCGCCCATCGGCAGTTGCTGGAGGCGAATGGCGCGTATGCGGCGCTGTATCGCAGCTACGAGCAGCGCGGCGAGCTGGTGGAGGGCTGATGTTGCCTCTCCCACAGAGACTGCGTTTGAAGTGCTGCTCAGGCAGCAACTGGTGAGCGTCTCACCGGCCTCATCGCTGGCAACGCCAGCTCCCACCGGGTCGGTGTCGTGCCGGGATTGCGGGCCTGCGCATGACTTTGTGGGAGCTGGCGTTGTCAGCGATGAGGCCCTCCAGCCAGCGTGGCACGCCGGTTGCACCACCCCTTCCATATCCACTGAGGACCTGCCATGAGCACCGAATTCTTCTGGCGTCTGCCACTGGGCACCGACGGCCCGCAACTGACCACCGACAAGCACAACCGCGGCAGTTTCGCCGGCCGCCACGGGCATATCGCACCGGGCCTGCTGGCCGACGGCACGCCGGACGGTTTCACCTACATCGACTACATCGCCCAGGTGGCCAAGGCCGCCGAACTCGCCGGCTTCGAGGGTGCGCTGCTGCCCACCGGACCAGAGCCGTGGATCGTCGCCGCCGCGCTGGCCCGGGAAACCCGGCGCCTGCGTTTCCTGATCGCCTTCCAGGCCACCTGGACCCTGCCCGCCTATGCCGCGCAGCAGGCGGCGATTCTCCAGCACCTGAGCCACGGCCGCCTGGACTGGAACATCATCACCGGCGGCAACCCGGCCAGCCAGCGCGCCCAGGGCGATTACCTCGACCACGACCAGCGCTACCAGCGCACCGGCGAGTTCCTCGACATCATCCAGGGCCTGTGGACCAACGAGCGCTTCAGCTACGACGGCGAGGTCTATCAACTGGAAAACGGTTCGTTGCCGCCGGGCCTGGGCAACGAGCGCAAGCCGGGGGTGTATTTCTCCGGCTTCTCCGACCCGGCGCTGGACGTCGCCGCACGGCATGCCGATGTCTACCTGAACTGGGCCGAACCGGTGGACCAGCTCAAGCCGCACATCGAACGCGTGCGCGAGCTGGCGGACAAACAAGGCCGCAGCGTGCGCTTCGGCCTGCGCGTGGACCTGTTCGCCCGGGAAACCGAAGAAGCCGCCTGGGCCGACCTGCGCCGCCAGTTCGAGCGGATCGAAGGCAAGCCCAGCGTGGTTTCCAGCGCGTTCACCCGCGCCAGCGACTCGGTCGGTGCGGCGCGCCAGACCGCCTACCACCAGAACATCCAGCGCTTCGACGACCTGATCCTCGGGCCGAACCTCTGGGCTGGTTTCGCCAAGGCCAAGCCGGGGCCGACGGTCGGCCTGGTGGGCAGCCACCAGAACATCGCCGAACGCCTGGCGGAGTACCGCGACGCCGGCTTCTCCACCTTCATCCTGGCCGGCAATCCACACCTGGAAGAAGCCCTGCGCATCGGCCAGGAAGTGTTGCCCCTGCTGCGCGAACGCAAGCCCGAAGCGCTCAAGGCCAGCGCCTGAGCGCACGCCCACAAGGACAGGCCGAATACACCACTGGCCGGATAACCGGCCACTTTGCAAGGACCAGATCCGCACATGAGCAAACCCCTCGATACCCTCTGGTACACCCATAGCCCGGTGCCCACCGGCCTCGGCATTGCCGTGCAGACCGGTCGCCTGGCCGAAGCCTTCGCCCCGCAGGGCACCTCGATCCAGTCCCTGCGTGAATCCAGCGAACGGGAAGTGCGAGAAGCGCACTACGACCACCACCTGCGCAACTCGGTCCGCCACGGCGGCAACATCCCGGCCATCTGGGCCTACTCGGCCGGGGTCGATACGCGGGTGCTCGGCCTGAGCTGGGCGGATGAAGTGCAGTTGATCCTGACCACCGCCGAAAGCGGCGTGAAAACCGTCCGCGACCTGAAAAACCGACGCTTCGGTCTGCCGAAATGGGCCAACGTGCAAATCGACTTCACCCGCGCCCAGGCCCTGCGCGGGCTGGAAAACGCCCTGCGCCTGGAAGGCCTGAACGTGGCCGACGTCGAACTGGTGGACTACCCCTACGGCGGCACCCACAGCGACGAGCAAGTCACCCATGTGCATGGCGCCGCCGTGTACCTTGGCGGCACCCGCATCAGCCGGCGCAACAACGAACTGATCGGCCTGCTGCGCGGCGATATCGACGCGATCTTCCTCAAGGGCGCCTCGGCCCTGCAGTTGGCCTACGAGTTGGGCCTGCATGTGGTGATCGACACCGGCTCCCACCCCGATCCGCTGATCCGCGCCAACAACGGCACGCCGCGCACGCTGACCGTGGACATCAACCTGCTGAACGAGCATTTCGGCGCGTGTAAACGCATCGTCGATGTGCTGCTGCGCACCGAGCAATGGGCCTGGGCCAACCCGGACGAAACCCGGCGCTACCTGGCCCGTGAGCTGAACACCAGCGAATACTGGGTCGCGGCGGCCTATGGCGAAGATGCGCACCGGCGCCTGCGCACCACCCTGGACAGCCGCTCGATCACGGCGTTGCAGGACTTCACCGATTTCCTCTACCGCTGGCAGTTCATCCCGCGGCATTTCGATGTGCGCGACTGGATTGATTTCAGCGTGTTGGAGGCGGTGATCGGCTCGACGTCGCGGGTGGCGACCTGAATGGCGACCAGGGGTTAGCCGAAAGGTTTTCAGCGCTCTCAAGATCGAGCGCCGCCCGCGCGGCGCATCGCGAGCGAGCTCGCTCCTACATCGGTTGCAACGTGCCTCTGCCTGTCAGGCCATGGTTGACCGCCTTGTTGGTACGACACGGTATCGTGTAGACCTCAACAGCCTCTCCGCGATTCATCGCCAAACGCCAAGGGCGGTCAACCCACATCTCACAGGCCATGGCACGTTGCAACCGATGTAGGAGCGAGCTCGCTCGCGATGCGCCGCGCGGGCGGCGCTCGATCTTGAGAGCACTAGAAAACCTCCGCCATGCGCCTGGCAGTCATGACCCAGGGTCTAGACTCAGTCTTCACGACTCGGGAGCCCCCGCCATGACCGCCAAGAACACCATTTGCCTCTGGTACGACCACGACGCCCTGGAGGCCGCCACTTTCTACGCCGCCACCTTCCCGGACAGCGCCGTCACCGCCGTGCACGAAGCCCCCGGCGATTACCCTTCGGGCAAGCAAGGCGATGTGATCACCGTGGAATTCACCGTCATGGGCCTCCCCTGCCTTGGCCTCAACGGCGGCCCCGTCTTCACCCACAACGAAGCCTTTTCCTTCCAGATCGCCACCGACGATCAGGCCGAAACCGATCGCCTGTGGAACGCCATCATCGACCACGGTGGCGAGGCCAGCGCCTGCGGCTGGTGCCGGGACAAATGGGGCATTTCCTGGCAGATCACCCCGCGCGTCCTCACCACCGCCATCGCCAGCCCGGACCGCGCCGCAGCCAAGCGCGCCTTCGAAGCCATGATGCAGATGAGCAAGATCGACATCGCCACCATCGAGGCCGCGTTCAAGGGCTGATCGCGAGGATCAGGCAAGAACACGGTCGAAATGGGTTACCGGCGCTCGCCGCTTCGCGCGGAACATGAAGCTGTCTTCACCCCTTCCAAGGAGTCCTTTCATGCAAGTCATCGCCTACGGCGCCCACGCCAGCGACAAACCACTGGAACCGCTGACCATCACCCGTCGCGAGCCCGGTGCCCACGACGTGCAGATCGACATCGCCTTCTGCGGCATCTGTCACTCCGACCTGCATCAGGTCCGCTCCGAATGGGAAGGCACCCAGTACCCGTGCGTGCCCGGCCATGAAATCGTCGGTCGCGTGACCCACGTCGGCGCCCACGTCAGCGGCTTCAAGCCCGGCGACCTGGTGGGCATCGGCTGCATCGTCGACAGTTGCAAACACTGCGCCGACTGCGACGACGGCCTGGAAAACTACTGTGACGGGATGATCGGCACCTACAACTTCCCGACCCCGGACGCACCCGGCTGGACCCTCGGCGGCTACTCGCAGCAGATCGTCGTCCACGAACGCTACGTCCTGCGCATCACCCACCCGGAAGCACAGCTTGCGGCCGTCGCTCCCCTGCTTTGCGCCGGCATCACTACCTACTCGCCGCTGCGCACCTGGGGTGCGGGGCCTGGCAAGAAAGTCGGCGTGGTCGGCATCGGCGGCCTCGGCCATATGGGCATCAAACTGGCCCACGCCATGGGCGCCCACGTGGTGGCCTTCACCACGTCCGAGTCCAAGCGCGAAGCTGCCTTCGAACTGGGCGCGGACGAAGTGGTGGTGTCGCGCTATGCCGCGGAAATGGCAGCGCATGGCAAGTCCTTCGACCTGATCCTCAACACCGTCGCCGCACCCCATGACCTGGATGCCTTCCTCGTCCTGCTCAAGCGCGACGGCACCCTGGCCTTGGTCGGCGCCCCGGCCACCAGCCACCCGTCACCGAACGTGTTCAACCTGATCATGAAACGCCGCGCCATCGCCGGTTCCATGATCGGCGGCATCCCGGAAACCCAGGAAATGCTCGACTTCTGCGCCGCACACAAGATCGTCGCCGACATCGAACTGGTCCGCGCGGACCAGATCAACGACAGCTACGAGCGGATGCTCAAGGGCGAGGTGAAGTATCGGTTCGTGATTGATAACGCGACGCTGGCGGGGTAACCCCCAAGGGGAAGGTGCGTCGGGCCATCTCAACCTGCCCGCCGCACTGCCCCACTCAACGCGCTGCTATCCACCTGCGCAAACGTCCGGCGCAACATCCATCCCGCCAGCCAGTCCGGCGTGTAGCGCATGAACAGGTTGCGCAGGTGCCAGCTTCGGCGGGTCAGCGGCACGTACCAGTTGGCCATGCGCGGCGCCAGCGCCTGGAGGGTTTCGATGTCCGGGCGCAGCCGCGCTTCATAACGGCTGAGGGCCGCCACATCGCAACTGCGGGCCAGCTCTTCCGCCAGCAGCCAGGCGCCGGTGATGGCCATGCTCGCACCACGGCCCGAGGCCAGAGTCAGGCAGTGCGCCGCGTCGCCCAGCAACACCAGCCTTCCCTGATGCCATGTCGGCAGATGCACCTGCATCAAATGGTCGAGATAGAACCCGTCGGGCTGCGCCGCCAGCGCGGCCTGAATATCCTGATGGGCATGGGCGAACACCTCGCGCAACCATGCTGCCCGCTGCTCACGCGGCACCCGCGCGCCGCTGTCGTCCTGCCAGACGAACAGCGCCGCCAGCAGGTCCTGGCGCATGCCGTACAGCTCGACCGTGTAACCCGGCTCGGAGAACGACACATGCCGCTCCCCGCCCCGCGCTTGCGGCCCTTCCAGGGTGAAGGCCGCCGCGCTGTAGCCGAGGGATTTCAGACACTGCTCATCACTGGCGAAATGGCGTTGGCGCAGGCTGGAGAAGCAGCCATCGGCGGCGATGACGAAATCGAATCGTTCACGGGTTCCATCATCGAAGCCCACCTCGACGCTGTCCTCGCTCTGCTGCAGGTCCTGCACCTGGGTGTTGAAGCGGATGGGTACGGCATCGTTCAACGCCCGGTGCAGCGCCATCACCAAATCATCCCGGCACACCGGCAGCAGGTTGGTCTGGCGCAGGTGCTTGCGGTGGTCGATCAGCAGCACGTCGCGGCCCTGGCTGTCGCGGAACTGGGTGCGACCCAGCTCCACGCCCTTGGCTTCCAGGCCTTCGAGGATGCCCATGCGCCCGGCGATCTGGTAACCGGCACCGCCCAGGCTGAGGACGAAGCCATCGCACCGCAGGTCTGTAGCCTTTTCGACGATCACGGGGGCAAACCCGCGTTGTTTCAGCCACCAGGCGGCGGCCAGGCCGGCAATACCGGCGCCTTGAATCAGAATCTTCGCTGTCACGGTCTATCCCTTGGGTTATCAGGCCCGACGCAGGTTGCCGCGAGCGCCGCAACCGCGCGCGCGCGATCAGGGATGGAACGCGCGCGATCAGCACATTAATGATAAGTGTTATCATTTCGACATCGTTCACCCTGGGACTTCTCCATGTCCATCAACCACTACGTCGCCGACCAGCCGCTCTCGCCCTCCTTCGCCAACCTCGCCGACGAGGAACTGGACATCCGCGTTCTCGACCTGCTGACAACCGAGGACTGCCGCATTCAGGCCAACAGCGCGCCGTCGCTGTCGATCGCCTACTATGCCGAGGGCGGCGGCTGGCGCCAGTTCGCCGATACGCCGTTCATGCTGCTGAGCCCCGACACCTGCTGCCTGTACCACGGCACGGTGGCGATTCAGGGCGAAGGCATGCTGGCGGCCAACACCCGGGTGCGCGGGGTCAATATCAGCTTCGCCCCGCAGGTACTCAGCCGTATCGGCCTGGATGAACACCTGCTGGATCGGGCCGGACTGTGGGAACGGCGGATCTCCGGCGATGGTCAGGCGCGGCTGGTGCAATTTCCGGCGCCGACGGTGCTGCGCAAGGTCGGCCTGGCCATGCTCGACTGCCCGTTGCAGGGCGTGGCGCGGGAGATTTTCCTGCGCGGCAAGGCGTTCGAAATGCTGGGGGAAATGGTCGGCTACCTGCAAAGCGGCGCAACCCAGCCGTCGGTGGGTGCGCGTGATCGGGCGCGGATCGAGCAAGCCTACGGCTTGTTGAAAACCCGCCCCGCCGAGCCCTGGACGCTCGAAGCACTGGCCGACGCCGTGGCCCTGAACGTGCGCAAACTCAAGCAAGGCTTTCGCCAGGTCTATGGCAAAGGCGCCTACACCCTGCTCCAGGACCTGCGCATGGAACTCGCCGCCGAGCGCCTGCAACGCGGCGAGCGGGTGGTGGATGCGGCGCTGGAGGTCGGCTATTCCAACCCCAGCCACTTCGCCAAGCTGTTCCGCCGCCATCACGGCATCAGCCCCAGCGACTTCCGTAACCGCTGCGCCACATAGATGATAATGACTATCAACAAATGACCCGATCGCGCGCGCCGACACCCTGATCGCGCGCGCAGGCCAGCAGCCAGTTCGCGACCATCTGGCCATCTCCCATCCTCAGGTTATTTCCATGCAACGCTCCTTGCTCAGCCTCGCGGTGCTGTTCGCCATTGCCCCCTGCGCCTTCGCCGACGCGACCCTGACCCTGCCCGAACTGCAAGTGACCGCCAGCAAGCGCGTCCAGGCGCAGAACCAGACCGACCTGGCCCTGTCCGTCGCCACCCCGGCGGACCTGGAGCAGGCCAATGTCTACCGCAGCGGCGAGCTGGAGCGGGTGTTTCCCGAGTTGCTGGTGCGCAATACCGGCGCCGACCTGTTCCCCAGCCTGAGCCTGCGCGGTATTTCGTCTTCGGACCCGTACAACGCCCCGGTGGGCATCTATGTCGATGGCGTGCCGCAGTACCTCGGCACCTTCAATCAGGCACTGCTGGATATCGAACAGATCGAGCTGCTCAAAGGCCCGCAAGGCACCCTGTATGGTCGCAACGCCCATGCCGGCGCGCTGAACATCCCCCCCCGCCAGCCCGGCGAGACGCCGACCGCCACCCTGCAAAGCCGCTTCAGCAACCTGCATCAGGAGGTGATCGCCAGCGGTTCGGCGCCGCTGATCAGCGACACGCTGTACGTTCAAGGCACGGTCTACCACGACGACACCGACGGCGAACTGACCCGCAGCGAGCACCACGGCGACAGCGACAACGGCGGCGCTCGCGCGGGCCTGCTGTTCAAGCCCAATGAAGATTTCAGCCTGCGTCTGGCCTATGCCCGGGACAAACTGCGCTCCTATGACGAGCAGTACCTGGCCGACGCGACCTACGGCCAGCGCCGGGCCAGCGTGCCGTTGATGGAGTCGGTGTATGTGCGACGCGTGGAAAGCAGCAGCGCGACCCTGGACTGGAGCCTCAATGATCAGTGGCGCCTGACCGCCATCAGCGCCCTGCAGAACTACCGTCATGAGCGGCTGTTCGGCGACCTCGGCTTCCTCTGGCCGGAAACCCAGCGCACCCTGAGCCAGGAATTGCGGCTGGCCACCCAGGGCGCCAACCGTGACTGGGACCTGGTCACCGGCCTGTACTGGCAGAACAGCAAGAGCCATTCGCAGCGCGAGCCCGACGCCAGCGCGCCGCTGTCCGGCCTCTACGGCCGCGCGGACAGCCGCATCGAAAACACCGAGAAAGCCGTGTTCGGCGAATTCACCTGGCACCTGGCGCCCCGCTGGGACCTGACCCTCGGCGCCCGCCACAGCCAGGAAAAGGCCGAGACGCGCTACCTCCAGCAAAACGTGCTGTACACGCCGGGCTTCGAGTACCGCGGCGATGACACCTTCACCAGCACCACACCGAAGATCGCCCTGGGCTTCCAGGCCACTCCCGATACGCGCCTGTACGCCTCGGTGAGCAACGGCTTCAAGGCCGGCGGCTACAACCGCATCGGCGCCATCACCCCGGATGCCGTGGCCTACTCGCCGGAGAAATCGCTGAACATGGAAGTCGGCATCAAGGCCAGCCTGCTGGACAAGCGGGTGTGGCTCAACGGGGCGCTGTACCGCATCGATATCGAGGATGTGCAGCAATTCGTCGGCAACGCCGGCACCGGCACCCAGTCCCTGGCCAATATCGGCAAGGCCCGCAGCGAGGGCGCGGAACTGTCGCTGGACTGGCAGGCTACCGACGCCACCCATGTGCGGGTGGCCGGCACCGTCAACCGCAACCGCCTGCTGGATTCGGCGCGCCAAGGCAATCACCTGACCTTCACGCCGCAGCGCACCCTGCGCGTCTCGGCCGAGCACAGCCTGTTCTTCGACGGCCTGCTGGGTGAAATCCGCCCGGGCGTGGGCCTGAGCTACACCGGCAAGCACTACTTCGATGTCGACAATCAGGTCGCGCAAAGCGGCTACAGCCTGCTCGATGCGCGCCTCGCCTGGCTGCCGCAACCCGATCTGGAACTGGCGCTGTACGGCAACAACCTCGGCGACAAGCTCTACCGCACCTACGCCTATGAATCGGCGCCGGGCCAACAGTTTTCCCAACCGGGCCATGGCCGGGAGCTGGGGCTGAGCATGAAGGCGACATTCTGACATGCGGCGTTACCTGCCCTATTGGTGCTACTACCTGCACCAGGGAATGCTCGCCGCGCTGATGCTGCAAGGGGTGACGGGGTACTTTCGTCACCAGGGGCTGGACCTCGCCAGCCTGAGCCTGCTGTCGCTGACCTTCCTGCCGTGGATCGGTAAATGCTTCTGGGCGCCGTGGTGCGAGCGCCATTGCCTGGGGCTGCGGGGTAACCGCTACCTCGGCAGCCTGGTGCTGCTGCAACTGGGCATGGCGTTGATTCTGCTGGTGGTCAGCGCCTTGAACCCGGAACACGCGCTGTACCCGATCCTGATGGCGTTGATGTTGCTGGCAGTGCTGTCGGCCAGCCACGACGTGTACGCCGATGCCATCACCATCACCACCTGCGACAGCCACGAACGGCCTTTCGCCAACGCCGCCCAGGTGGGCGGCAGCTACCTCGGCGTGGTGTTCGGCAGCCTGGCCTTTCTGTACCTCGCCGAACACTGGGGCTGGCGCGTCGGGTTCATGGGCATGGCGCTGTTGTCGTTGAGCCTGCTGCTGCCGCTGCGCGGCTTGCCGGCCAGCCAAGCGCGACCGGCACACGCGCCACCGCCACGCCTGGACGGCGACAGCCTGCGGACGCTGTGGCCGGCACTGTGCCTGGTGGCGATCTATTACCTGGCGATGCGCGGGCTGATGGCGGTGCAAACCGTGATGTTGCTGGACAAGGGCCTGGACTTCAGCCAACTGGGGCTGGTCACCACGCTCTACGGCACCGTCGCCAGCGGCCTCGGCATCCTGCTCGGAAGCTGGATGGCCCGGCGCTTCGGCACCTGGCGCTGCCTGCTGCCGAGCATGCTGATCCATGCCGGCATCACCCTGGCGGCGGCGCTGGGTGTGCGGCTGTTCGACCTGCAACTGTGGCTGGTGGTGTTCGCCCTGGTGAATGTCGCTGCGGCGATCGGCTTCGTCACCTTGTACAACCTGTTGATGGGCCAGGTGCGGCCGCATCAACCGGCGTCGGATTACGCGCTGTTTCAATCGGCGGACGCAGCGGTGGCGATGCTCGCTTCACTGGCGGCGATGCAGGTGGCGCATCAGGTGGGTTATGGGCCGTTGCTGGCGGGGTTGGCGGTGATTGCCTGGGGCAGTTTATGGCCGGCGAGATGGTTGGTGAAAACCCTGCGAACCGCACCGATAAGGCCA
This sequence comes from Pseudomonas sp. Marseille-P9899, assembly GCF_903166565.1. Lineage (NCBI taxonomy): Bacteria > Pseudomonadati > Pseudomonadota > Gammaproteobacteria > Pseudomonadales > Pseudomonadaceae > Pseudomonas > Pseudomonas sp. Marseille-P9899. The sequence goes on along the minus strand of NZ_CAESCG010000001.1, from coordinate 961,274 downwards.
GACGGGTCCCACTAGACCAACCGCTCGAAAATCGCCCCCTCCACCCCAAGCACCTCGCCGCTGCTGGAGTAAATCCCCACCCCCGTCTCCCAGACATCCTTGATCCGCCCCTCCGCGCAGCGGATGCGGTAGCTGAGCTGATACGGCTCGTGCTTGAGCAGCGCGCACTGCACGCAGTACCAGATGTAATCGGCGTACTCATCAAGAATCAGCGAGCCGAAACTGCGCTGCGGGTTGCTGGTGAGGTAGTCGGCGGGGTAGCCGGTCAGGGGCATGCAGCCGGCGCTGACGTACTCCATGTACCAACTGCGGTCGTTCTTGCCGCGATAGATCAGGCCCGGCAATTCATTCAGCAGGCCAAGGGCGAACGGAATCGGTGCAGCCGGCGCCGTGGTTGCACGCTCAGCGGGCACGCCACGGTGCACCCGTGTCGCCAGTGCCAGGCGTGATTCCATGCGGAATTTGCGCAACAGGTTACGCACGTAGATCTTCACGGTCCCGTCGCTGATTCCCAGCTCCCGGGCGATCTGCTTGTTACTCAGCCCCGCGCCGATCAGCGTCAGAGTCTGGCCCTCGCGCTCGGTAAGTGCGTCCCAGCCGGGCGTCGACAGCATGGCGTTGTCCATCCCTCTACTCCTGCAACCCTGGGGAATTGCCTGAGGGGCAGCAACTTCCATGCCCTTTCATGGCAACTACCCCTTTTGGCATACCTCCTCTAGCGGATTGAGCGAAATTTCTTCCGGGGAAATTATTTACCCCACGAAGAAACACGACTTTATCCGCCGAGGTGCCCATGAGCAGTGTCGCCACCGTCCATCCGTTCAGCGTCCCGTGCTATCCGGCCAGTGCGTCGCGCCCGGCCATCGATCTGCTGGTGACCCGCGCCAGGGACACCCAGATAGCAGACGAACGCCAATTGGTGCTGACCGACTTCGCCGACAGCGCCGCCCTGCACCACGCCCTGAGCAGCCGCCTGGCCCAGGCCCGCTGCGGCCTGCGTCTGGAACTGCGCGGTGACGAAGCGTTTATCTGGCCGCTGCACGCCGTGGCACGGCAAGCCGGCCTGCAAGACGACGAAATCGTCCTCAGCCATGTGCAAGGCAGCCGCCTGGTGTTCTGCGTGCACTGCGCCCGCTGCCAGCCCGCCAGCCCGGAAGACACCCTGGTCTGCAGTCACTGCGGCGTGCACCTGGAGGTGCGCCGCCACTTCTCGCAACGGCTGGGCGCCTACCTCGGCGTTTGCGCCGATGCCGAGCAACCGTTCGCCGAGGTGCACCCATGATCGACGTCCGTATCGCCGCCATCCGCGAACTCACCCCGGTGATCCGCGAGTACTGCCTGGAAGCCCTGACCGGCGAGTTGCCCGGTTTCTCCGCCGGCAGCCACGTGCAAGTGCGCCTGCCTAATGGCCGGCGCAACGCCTACTCGCTGCTCGGCGACCCGGCCGACCGGCGCCAGTACCGCATCGCCGTGCGTCATCAGGACGATTCCCGAGGCGGCTCGCGCTTTCTGCACCAGGAAATGAACGCCGGCGACAAGCTCGCCATCAGCGCCCCGGCCAACCTCTTTGCGCTCTACGGCAAAGCCCGCCAGCACCTGCTGGTGGCGGCCGGCATCGGCATCACGCCGTTCCTCGCCCATGGCCGCGAACTGCTGCGTCGCGGCGAAGACTTCGAGCTGCACTACGCCTACCGCGCCGGCAGCAGCGATGCCTACCTGACCGAACTGCGCACGCTGCTAGGCCCGCGCTTGCATGAATACCCCAGCGGCACCCGGCGCCTGGACCCCGCCGTCCTGCTACGCGATCGCCCGCTGGGCGCCCACGTCTACAGTTGCGGCCCGCAATCGCTGCTGCTGGCGATCCAGGAGCAGGCCGCCGCCTTCGGCTGGAGCCCGCGCCGGGTGCACAGCGAAGCCTTCGCCGCGGCGCAACCCGGCCAGCCGTTTCGCGTCGAGCTGCTGCGCAGCGGCCGGCACCTGCAGGTCAGCGCCGAGCAAAGCCTGCTCGAAGCCCTCGAAGCGGCAGGTGTGGAGGTACCCAACCTGTGTCGCGGCGGGGTCTGCGGCCAGTGCCAGACCCCGTACCTGAAAGGCGATGTGGAACACCGCGACCACGTCCTCGCCGCCGCCGAGCGCGCCAGCAGCCTGATGCCCTGCGTATCCCGCGGCTGCGGCAGCCCGATCCTGCTCGATATCTGACCCCGGAGACGCCACGCCATGACCCTGACTTTCACGCCGAACGAAACCTACCGGGACGACTTCAGTTTCCACAACAGCGCGGCGGCGATCGCGCGCTTCCCCTTCCCGTTCCCCGAAGACCAGTACATGTATTCGGTGAACATCGAGCCGGCGGTATCCCGCGATCCGGGCTCGGTGTTCGAACACACCTTCGATGTGGACGAGCACTACGTCTCGGAAATGGCCGAGCGCGCGCGGGTGCTGGAGCAGGACCCGGAGCGCTGCATGGTCATGCCGCACATGGTGCCGGCGGCCTGGGACATCCTTGAAGTGCTGATGGAGCACCTCGCCCGCGACTACCCGGAACACTTTCAACTGTCCCGCCAGGGCGACGCCTGGCACTGGCGCAACCTCGCGCTCGGCATCGACCAGCGCTTCACCTACGGCGACCCGGCCACCCTGCCCTGCGAGCCACTGGAATACATCACCCGGCAGATGCAGGGCGACTTCGCCCTGCTCGACCAGCGTGACAACGACCTGTTCATGGACGCCGGCATGGTCACCTGCCCGGCCGACTGGTCGCTGCGTTTCGACGCCGGCATGAGCTTCAAGCAATGGCATTCACCGGTGCCCATCGCCAACCAGATCGGCGTGTTCGACCGCGCCCTCAAGTACCTGCTGAACCTTCAGGTCGGCCAGCCGGTACGTCGGCTGAACTGGACCCTGACCATCAACCCGCGCCTGGACACCTCGCCCGAGACCTTCCACCAGTGGGGCAGCGACCGCGGCAAGGTCACCGCCGACAACGCCGGCGAACTGGTGCACTTGCGGGTGGAACTGCAACTGATGCTGCGCCTGCCGCGCTCCAACGCGCTGCTGTTCGGCATCCGCACGTACCTGATCAGCCTGGATGAGCTGGTCACCAACCCGGCCTGGGCGCAGCGCCTGCACCGGGTGATCCGCGACCTGCCCGAGGCCATCGCCGACTACAAGGGCATGACCCGTTACCGCCAGCCGCTGGTCCAGTGGCTGAGCCGCTTCGACCCGCAAGCCTGAACCCCGATTCACCACAAGAGGAATTACCCATGAGCAACTCATGGCGCATCAGCGCGCTCCGCGAACGCCACTTGGCCCTCGGCTCGAACCTGGAAGACTGGAACGGCATGGGCACCGCCTGGACCTACGCCAGCGACCTGGCCGACCACCACGAGGCCATCCGCACCCACGCCGGCTTGATGGACGTTTCGGGGCTGAAGAAGGTGCACTACGTCGGGCCCCACGCCGAAAGCCTGCTGCAGTACGCCACCACCCGCGACATCAGCAAGCTCTATCCGGGCAAATCGGTGTACGCCAGCCTGCTCGACGAAGACGGCACCTTCGCCGATGACTGCATCGTCTACCGCACCGGACCCAACGCCTTCATGGTGGTGCACGGCGCCGGCATCGGCCACGAAATGCTGATCCGCTCGGCCCAGGGCCGCCAGGTCGCGGTGCTGTTCGACGACGACCTCCACGACCTGTCGCTGCAAGGGCCCAAGGCGGTGGACTTCCTCGCCGAACACGTCCCCGGCATCCGCGACCTGCCGTACTTCCACCACCTGCAGACCAAGCTGTTCGATCGCCCGGTGATGATTTCCCGCACCGGCTACACCGGCGAGCGCGGCTACGAGATCTTCTGCAAGGCCGCCGACGCGCCGCTGATCTGGGACAGCATCCTGGAAAAAGGCCAGGGCCACGGCATCATCCCCTGCGCCTTCACCGCCCTCGACTGGCTGCGGGTCGAGAGCTACCTGCTGTTCTTCCCCTACGACAACTCGCAGATGTACCCCTTCGCCGACCAGAAAGCCGGCGACACCCTCTGGGAACTGGGCCTGGACTTCACCGTGTCACCCGGCAAACGCGACTTTCGCGGCGCCGGCGAGCATTACCGGCGCCAGGGCCAGGAGCGCTTCAAGATCTTCGGCGTACTGCTCGACGGCCACAGCGCCGCGCAGAACGGCGACACCCTGTGGCACGACGGCCGCCAGGTCGGCGTGATCACCTGCGCCATGTACTCGCGCCTGACCGAACGCTCCATGGCCATCGCCCGCGTCGAGCCGCACATCGCCAGCCAGGGCCTGCCCCTGGAAGTGCGCGGCAGCCTCAGTGCCAGGGCCATCGCCCACAGCCTGCCGTTCGACGACCCGGAAAAGAAAAAGCGCACCGCCAAAGGCTGAACGCTTCCGACCTTGCCTGCACGAGAACCACCGACATGACCCACTACATCCTCAAGATCAGCTGTCCGGCCACCTCCGGCATCGTCGCGGCGGTCACCACGTACCTCGCCGGCCGCGAGTGCTACATCAGCGAACTCGCGCAGTTCGACGACGAACTTGCCGGACGCTTTTTCATGCGCGCCGTGTTCCGCTTCAACGACGGCGTGAAGCCCGATCTGGACGCCTTGCGCCAGGGCTTCGTCGACGTCGCGGTGCCCTTCGCCATGGACTGGGACCTGTTCGAAGGCAACCGACCGATGCCGGTGCTGCTGATGGTCAGCAAATACGACCACTGCCTGGCCGACCTGCTCTATCGCCACCAGAAAGGCGAGATGGACATGCGCATCACCGCCATCGTCTCCAACCACCTCGACCTGCGGCCGATGGCCGAGCGCGAAGGTATCCGCTTCGTCTACCTGCCGGTGACCCGCGACACCAAGGCGCAACAGGAAGCCGCGCTGCTGCAACTGGTGGAAGAGACCGACACCGAACTGGTGGTGCTGGCGCGCTACATGCAGATTCTGTCCGATGACCTGTGCCGGCAACTGTCTGGCCGGGCCATCAATATCCACCATTCGTTCCTCCCCGGATTCAAGGGCGCCAAGCCCTATCACCAGGCCTACGCCCGCGGCGTCAAGCTGATCGGCGCCACCGCGCACTACGTCACCTCCGACCTCGACGAGGGCCCGATCATCGAACAGGAAGTTCAGCGCGTGGACCACGCCTGGCTGCCCGACGACCTGGTCAGCATCGGCCGCGACACCGAGACCGTGGCCTTGTCCCGCGCCGTGAAATACCACCTGCAACACCGGGTGTTTCTCAACGGCGAACGGACCGTGATTTTCCGCTGACAGGCGTTCTGCTCATCGCCGTCCCCCATGACCTGAGATGGAGTACCCCCCATGAAACTGCGTGTTGCCATCATCGGCGCCGGCCCCTGCGGCCTGGCCCAGTTGCGTGCCTTCCAGTCGGCCCATGCCAAGGGCGCCGAAATCCCCGAACTGGTCTGCTTCGAGAAGCAGGCCGACTGGGGCGGTATGTGGAACTACACCTGGCGCACCGGCCTGGACGAACACGGTGAACCGGTCCACGGCAGCATGTACCGCTACCTCTGGTCCAACGGCCCGAAGGAATGCCTGGAGTTTGCCGACTACAGCTTCGACGAGCATTTCGGCCGGCCCATGGGCTCCTACCCGCCGCGCGAGGTGCTCTGGGATTACATCCAGGGCCGCGTGGAAAAAGCCGGCGTCCGTCCGTGGATCCGCTTCAACACCGCCGTGCGCGACGTGCGTTTCGACGCCGACCGCCAGACCTTCAGCGTCACCGCCCACAACTACGAGAAAGACCTCACCTACAGCGAAACCTTCGATTACGTGGTGGTCGCCAGCGGGCATTTCTCCACGCCGAACGTGCCCTGTTTCCCCGGCTTCGAAAGCTTCGCCGGCCGTGTGCTGCACGCCCATGACTTCCGCGATGCCCTGGAATTTCGCGGCAAGGACGTGCTTATCGTCGGCGGCAGCTACTCGGCCGAAGACATCGGCTCGCAATGCTTCAAGTACGGCGCCCGCAGCATCACCAGTTGCTACCGCAGCGCACCGATGGGCTACCAGTGGCCGGAGAACTGGGAAGAAAAGCCGCTGCTCACCCATGTCAAAGGCAGCACCGCGTTCTTTGTCGATGGCAGCAGCAAGCACGTCGACGCGATCATTCTCTGCACCGGCTACAAGCACCACTTCCCGTTCCTGCCGGAAGCGCTACGCCTGAAGACCGACAACCGCCTGTGGCCGCTGAACCTCTACAAAGGCGTGTTCTGGGAGCAGAACCCGCGGCTGATCTACCTCGGCATGCAGGACCAGTGGTACAGCTTCAACATGTTCGACGCCCAGGCCTGGTACGCCCGCGACGTGATCCTCGGGCGCATCGCCCTGCCCGACGCGACGCTCATGCAGGCCGAAGACCTGAGCTGGCGCGACGAAGAAGAAAACCTGCAAACCGCCCAGCAGATGTTCGAGTTCCAGGGCGAGTACATCCGCCAGTTGATCGAGGCCACCGACTACCCGAGTTTCGACATCGCCGCAGTGAACGAAACCTTCCTGAAATGGAAGAAAGACAAGTACGAAAACATCATGGGCTACCGCGACAAATGCCACCGCTCACTGATCACCGGCACCCTCGCCACGTCCCACCACACGCCCTGGCTGGAAGCGCTGGACGATTCCCTGACGGCCTATCTCGCCGATGACCCGCGCACTGCATCGAAGACGCTGGAGCCGATCCCCGGCGCGATGACCACCTCGTAAGCGCGCAACCCGTCAGCCAAGGAGCCTTGCATGCAAACCCCCGTGATATCCCGACCGCTGGAGCCGGCGTTGTTCGCCCGCGCGGCGAGCCTGGAACGCCACCGCGTCGCCCCCGGCGGCCTGACGGTGATTGGCCTTGAGCCGGGCGACCGGCTGGAGGTGATCGACCTCGAAGGCGACCAGCGCGCCGAGCTGCTGGCCTTCGCCGGCAGCCGCCCGGCGCTGGGTGCCCTCGGCCTGCGGCCAAGCCCCGACACCGGTTTCATCAGCCACCTGCTGCACGACGGCAGCCGCGAAGCCGCGTACATGACCGAGGGCCTGGTGCGCCGCGGTATCGACTGCCGGCACCTGCCGGAGGCCGCGCGACTGTGGCCCGCCGGTACGCCGGCCAATCACAGCCGCCGTTTCCATGCCGCCGAGGCGCTGCTGGTGATGGTCGCCGCGCCCGGCGGGCCGACCGCCGTCGACAGCCAGACGCGGGCCAGCGAGCTGCGCCTGCTGATCCACCGGGCCAATCCGCGCAATGCCCTGGCGCCGCCGCTGCCCGCACCGTTGGGCGAGGTGGTGGACGAGTTCACCATTCGCCCAGGCTCGGCGCGGGACTATTCAGTCAGTGCCGGCCAGTACATCCAGGTACTGGACGTCGCCGGGCGGCAGTGCTCGGACTTCGTCGCCTTCGACCGTCGCGGCCTGGATGCCGGCCGCGAAATCGACCTCGACCCGACCGTGACCCGCACCCTCAACGGCAGCGCCTACCCGGGGCCCGGCCTGTACAGCCGCTTCTACGACCGCGACCTACAACCGATGCTGGAAGTGGTGCGCGACACCGTGGGCCGCCACGACACCTTCGCCCTGGCCTGCACCGCGCGCTACTACGAAGCGCAGGGTTACTTCGGCCACGACAACTGCAGCGACAACCTCAGCCGTGCCCTCGCCGCCCACGGCGTGACGGGCCGCGCCGGCTGGCCGGCGATCAATTTCTTCTTCAACACCGGGGTCGATGCCCACCAGCACCTGACCCTCGACGAACCCTGGTCGCGCCCCGGCGACTACGTGTTGCTGCGCGCCATGACCGACCTGGTCTGCGCCAGCAGTTCCTGCCCGGACGATATCGACCCGGCCAACGGCTGGCTGCCCACCGACATCCATATCCGTGTGTATTGCGAAAAGGAGCGTTTCAGTATCGCCATGGCCACCCGAAAATCGCCCGACGCCGACCCGGTTCTGACCCGCGAAAGCGGCTTCCATCCCGGCACCTCCGCCCTCACCCGCCAGTTCAGCGAATACCGCGGTTTCTGGACCCCGACCCAATACGACGGCTACGGCACCCTGGCCGAATACCACGGCTGCCGCGAACGCGTGGCGGTGATGGACCTCTCCGCCCTGCGCAAATTCGAGGTGCTCGGCCCCGACGCCGAAGCCCTGCTCGACCACTGCCTGACCCGCGACGTGCGCAAGCTGGCGGTGGGTCAGGTGGTCTACAGCGCGATGTGCTACGACCACGGCGGCATGCTCGACGACGGCACCTTGCTTCGCCTGGGCGCCGATGCCTTCCGCTGGATCGGCGGCGAGGACCATGCCGGCGACTGGCTGCGCGAGCAGGCGGCCAAGCTGGGCATGAAGGTGTGGATCAAGACCGCTTCGGAGCAGATCCACAACATCGCGGTGCAAGGCCCACTGGCCCGCGCCCTGCTCAAGGAGATGATCTGGACCCCGGGCACCCAGCCGAAACTCGAAGACCTCGGCTGGTTCCGCTTCCTCACCGGGCGCCTGGACGACTACAACGGCCCGCCGCTGATGGTCTCGCGCACCGGCTACACCGGCGAACTGGGCTACGAAATCTGGTGCCACCCCGGCGACGCCCTGCGCGTGTGGAACCGTGTCTGGGAGCTGGGCGACCCGCTGGGCCTGGTCCCCCTCGGCCTGGCGGCGCTGGACATGCTGCGCATCGAAGCCGGGCTGATCTTCGCCGGCTACGAGTTCTGCGACCAGACCGATCCGTTCGAGGCCGGCATCGGCTTCTGCGTGCCGCTGAAAAGCAAGCAGGCCGACTTTATCGGCCGCGAAGCGCTGCTGCGCCGGGCCGCCCATCCGCAGCAGAAACTGGTGGGCCTGGAACTGGACGGCAACGAACCGGCGAACCATGGCGATTGCGTGCGGGTCGGCCGGGCCCAGGTCGGGGTGATCACCAGCGCCACCCGCTCGCCGGTGCTGGGCAAGAACATCGCCCTGTGCCGCCTCGACGTCGCCCACTGCGAGCCGGGCTCCCGCGTCGAAGTGGGCAAGCTCGACGGTCAGCAGAAGCGCATCGGCGCAACCGTAGCCGCCGGCACCGTGGCCTATGACCCGGACAAAAGCCGCGTGCGGGCGTGAGGACGAAACTGGAGGAGAAATTGCTAGGTGTAAGCCGAGGGACTGTCCCCACCGTCAAGGAGTAGCGAGCGATGTGGTTCAGCAAAGCGTCCAGTGAACTGGCCAATGAAGTCATCCAGTGGCTCGAACACCTGTCCAGCAACGGCGGCGGCGAGCTCAATCCGCCGGTTCTGCAGCGTCAGCCGCGTTTGGCCGGCGCCCTGCAGCACCTGCAACGGGATTGGACGGAGCTCCAGCGGGTACGCCAGCAGGCCGAGCGCCAACCGCCGCCGCCCTGCACCGCCGAGGAGCACGCCGCCCTCGAACGTCGCGTGGCCCAGGCCGAGGCGCGGGCGGCGAGCCTCGTCGCCGAGCGGGACGATGCCGAACAACGCTGCCTGGCCCTGGAAGCCGAGCGGCAGCGCTGGGACGAAGAACGCCAGGTCTGGGACCTGACCAAGCGCACCCTCACCGAAGGTTGCTGGGCGATGAATGTGGTCAACGGCGACCCGGACCATCCGCAGAACGTGATCCGCTGGTCCGAGCAGTTCCGCAACCTGATCGGCTACAACCGTGAAACGTTCCCCGATGGCTGGGACAGCTACTTCGGCGTGGTCAATGCCGACGACCTGAAGAACGTGATGAAGGTATTCAACAGCGCCATGGTCGACAGCCAGGGCGACGGCCTGTACGCAGTGGAATACCGCATGCGCCACAAGACCCGTGGCGAAGTCTGGTTCCGCGAGCGTGGGCGTTGCCTGCGCGACGCCCAGGGGCGGCTGACCTGGGTGACCGGTGCGGTGCGGGAAATCAGCGACGAGAAAACCGCCGCCTCGCTACATGACCGCGAGCAGGCCAGCATCCAGGCCACCTACGGGCAGATCGCCCAGGTCGCCGGGGTGATTCGCGGAATTGCCGAGCAGACCAACCTGCTGGCATTGAACGCCGCCATCGAAGCGGCCCGGGCAGGCGAAGGCGGCCGCGGCTTTGCGGTGGTGGCCGACGAAGTGCGCAACCTGGCGCGCAGGACACAGGAGTCGGTGCAGCAGATCCAGACCATGTTGCAGAGTCAGTAGAAAGGCATCGCTGGTTCGCCAGCGATGAAGGCCCCACGTCACCCAAGATCATTTGTCTTCAACACAACAACAAAAGCCCCAAGGCAAGCAGTCCCCTTCCCTCTGCCCACCACAACTATTCCAGCGACAACGCATCGAGGATTGAGTGATGGAAGAACAGAAAACGCCGACCCTGGAGGAACTCAAGGGTCTGATCGAGATGACCAACACCCTCAATATGGAAATCTTCTATTGGTGGTGCATCGCCCTGATGATCCTGATCCACGCGGGGTTCCTCTCCTACGAAATCGGCGCCTCGCGCCTGAAGAACGCCCTGGCCGCCGGGGTGAAGAACATCCTCGCCTTCGGCTTCATCGTCCCCACCTTCTTCCTCTTCGGCTGGGCCATCTACAACGCCTTCCCCGACGGCATCGTGCCGCGCATGGACGCCCTCGCCGCAGCCATGCCCTGGAGCCAGAGCATGGGCCCGAACATCAAGGACAACGCCACCGGCATTTTCTGGGGCGCCTTCGCCCTGTTCGCCGCAACCACCGGCTCGATTCTTTCCGGGGCCATCATCGAGCGGGCGCGCATGAGCGCCTTCATCATCATGACCATCCTGCTCGGCTCGGTGCTGTGGCTGTTCGGCGCCGCGTGGGGCTGGCACCCGGAAGGCTGGCTGACCGTGAAGTGGGGCTACCATGACGTCGGCGCGGCGGGTGTGGTGCACATGATCGCCGGCTTCTTCGCCCTGGCAGTGGTGATCAACCTCGGCGCCCGCATCGGCCGCTTCAACCCCGACGGCAGCGCCAACGCCATCGTCGGCCACAGCATGCCGATGAGCGTGGTCGGCCTGATGCTGATCATCGTCGGCTTCTTCGGTTTCCTTGGCGGCTGCATCATCTACAGCTCGGGCGCGCAGTGGATCAACATCTACGGGGCGCCCACCACCCTCTCCGCCTTCGCCTTCAACACCCTGATGGGCTTCGCCGGCGGCCTGATCGGCGCCTACCTGACCAGCCGCGAACCGTACTGGATGATGTCCGGTGGCCTGGTCGGGATCATCTCCGTGGCCCCCGGCCTGGACCTCTACCACCCCGGCCTGGCTTACCTGATCGGCATGGGCGTGGCCGCCGTCGCGCCACTGGTGAACAACCTGCTGCTGAAATTCCGCCTCGACGACGCCGTTGGCGCCTTCGCCGTGCACGGCTTCGGTGGCTTCGCCGGGCTGGTCATCAGCGGCATCTTCCTTGCCGGCTACCCGAACATGAACGGCATGGCGCCGATCAGCTTCTTCGGCCAGCTGGGCGGCGCGGTGGTGATGGCAGCGCTCGGCTTCATCCCCGGCTATCTGGTTTCCTGGGGGCTGAAGAAGGCTGGCGTGCTGCGGGTTCCGGCGCATGCCGAAGAGCGTGGCCTGGACCTCACCGAAGTCCCGGCCCAGGCCTACCCGGAATGGAGCGGGATCTATGGTGAACCGGTCAGCAAACCCAAGGCGAACCTGATCGCCGAAAGCAAAGCCACAGTCTGAGGAGCAACGCCATGAGCATCAGTACCTACGAAGGCGCCAGCGCCGTATTCACCTTCGCCGACAAACCGGTCGTGCTCGGCTTCATCACCTTGGTGGTGGTGGCCGCAACCCTGTATGCCCTGGTGACGACGTTTGTGCATGAGAAGCACAGCTATGCGATGCCGGATGAGGAATTGCCGAAGCTGAAGTGACGGGGGATTTCACAGGCACCATGCCTTGCGGCCTGGTGCCTGTGGAGTTACGTTGGCGATACTTGGGACGGTCACGGTTAAAGACAGGCTCAGTTGGCTCTATGCTTTTGCTGAAAACCGAGATTGCCAGGAAGCAGAGGAAGATGTGTTTGCATCCATGACTACCCCGCCTACAGCCTTCGCTATCATTGCGGCGCGAAGCGAGCCCAAATCCCCAGAGTTATCACCAGGGAGATTCAGGTTTTTCAGCTGTGCGGCGTAGGCGTCGGTAACCGCTACCACGCCAGACTTGTAAATTGTCGCAACAAGCTGATCACCCTTCATGACAACGTTGGTTGCATTGTGGGGAGCGTTATCGGCATCAATACGACCTATGCCTCGTTCCAGTTCTTCGGCTTTACGCAGACCTTCAACTGCGGCCTTCAGGTCATGAGCGAAGTTGGCGTTCGGTTTGACCAGCGGAAGATTCAAGTCTGCAATGCTGCGCGACTTTGTCGTCAAAGGTATGCCTTTGGAAATTTCCATGAAATACACCTCCTTGTGTTAAATGCTTTCCAGTCTGAGAAAACTCACGCCAACGCCAGGTTCTGCAACGAGTTCTCGGTGTACGAAGCCTGGTCAGTGGGCAGCAACTGGGACAGATCGAACCCGGCACCAGTGCTGTCTGCCAGGTATTGGGTATTGATACTGTTCAGGTAGAAGCCCTGAATAATGACCCCATGCTGAATGAGTCCATTCTGATCCACGCCTTCCGAAGTGTACAGTAGAAGGTCATTGTTCACCGCTTGATAGTGGTGCCGAAACCGCGCGGCGATACCGACGTTGAGGTGCACCCAATCGATGGGGATGCCTGCACCTCGTGCTCGGATGACGGGTCGGTATTTGGGTGCCTCGGGAAGAGCATCCTTGCGCGTGGCTGTTGAGTTGCCCTGCAGCCAACGCAATCACCCTGCCAAGTCGCCAACGTGCTACCGATTTAATTTCAACCGGTTGAAAAAAGAACTCTTACTTTTGAAAGAGACTTCATTCAGGCGAACCATCAATTCCCCTAGGGAAATTCAGTTTCCTTATATGCAATTTTAAAGTGCATGCCGACTGCACTCTGCTCCGATTTTGGCGGTGGATTTCAGCGAACGTGCAAAAACGCCCAGCGCACAATCACTTTGATATCATGCCGCCCAAATCATGGACCCCGCCCGTCCACGCAACGAGCGCTAGCAACCGTACCCGAACCCTCTCGGGTCTCTGCAGTCAGGAATACGACCACCATGAACGCCTACTTCAACCGAGAGCAGTTCACCGCGCTGCAATCCTGTGCAAACCAGCGCCGAGAAGCTGGCAACCCTCTGCACGAAAACGCCTGGCCGCAGCTCAAGGCTGCCTACGAGGTGACCGCCTCCTGGGCCCAGGCGCTGCAGCGCCAACTGTTCCCCGAAGGCCATGTCAAGGTACGCAGGGCCCCGCTCAACCAGGCACAGTTTTTTCACGCCTACAACTGGGCGCGCATCTATCCGGCGGCGGACTCTCCCGTCGAGTTGGCCTACACGGTCGGTATCGACAGCGAGCTGGGCTTCATCGTCAAGATCGACACGGTCTTTCCCGACGCCGCGCTGCAACGACGCTTCGAGCAGCAAGTCGGGAACGACCACGCCAGCTCTCCCGTTGCCGCGATGCTGACAATGGAAGAAGGGCTGGCGAAAGACTTCGATGAACTGGTCGCCTGGTCCGTCGATGCCATCCAGCAGTTCAGGCTGGACTACCCGAGCCTGGTCAGAACCCTTGAACTGCGCCGCCCCCTGACGGATGACGAAGTGCTCGCACGCTTTGACAAGCGCCCGGAGTTTGCCGCGTTTCGACGCAAGTACTGGAGTAGCGCAGACGCCGCGCTGTTTTGCCGGTTGGCCCGAGCGGTGCACCTGGCCGGGCTCGACTGGTGGCACGCCAACAAGACCGGCGTGCTGCGCTTCGGGCGCAAGCAACCGGGAACCGGGCGTGCCATCGGCCTGCTGGGTGTGGTGCGTGGCCAGCAGGCGCTCCGGGTTTCATGGATCAAGCCGGTGGACGGCATGGACACCTTCCGCCGGGCCCGATTCGACGACCCGCGGATGGCCGAGCTGGAGGAAGCGCTGGAGAACCGCAACGAGAACGGCCTGAGCGCTTTGTGGCCGACCAACCGCGAAGGCTACTGGCCCGATCAGTTGCTGATCGACGACGCCTCGGGCGACCAACAGGATGAGGACGAAGAGATGGAGAAGGACGGCGAGGTGATGAAGCCGATCAACCGGATTTACTACGGTCCGCCGGGGACGGGCAAGACGTGGACGCTGCTGCAGTTGCTGAAAAGCGACTACGAGGACGGCGCCGAGGTCGTGGAAGCGCAGGAATGGCAGCAACAGGTGATCGCCGAACAGGTCGCCTCGCTGACCTGGTGGGAGGCCATCGCCTGGGCGCTTCACGACCTGGGCAATGAGGCGAGTATCACCGACATTCGCAAGCACAAGATCATCCAGGCGCTCGAGCAGGCTAAAAGTAACCAGAGCGTCTACCAGACCATCCGCAACATGCTGTTCTGCCATGCGGTGGGGAATCTGCCCCTGGCCCCGTCGCAACGGCGCCTTGCGCCTCTGGTTTTCGAGAAAGCGTCGGAGGGCACATGGACGCTGACGAGCGACTGGAAAGAGAGCTGTACCGAGCTGCTTTCCCTCATGGACAAAGCCCACCAGCCCCCGGCAGCCGGCGAAAAAGTCCGCCGCTACAGCATGGTGACCTTCCACCAGTCCTACGGTTACGAAGAGTTCGTCGAGGGGCTGCGCCCGGTCCTCGATGACACCGAGGCCGAGTCAATCCGCTACGAGATTCGCCCCGGCGTGTTCAAGGAACTGTGTCGCCGTGCTCGGGAAACCCCTGACAAGCGCTTCGCCATGGTGATCGACGAGATCAACCGCGGCAACATCAGCAAGATCTTCGGCGAGCTCATTACCCTGATCGAGGCCGACAAGCGCGAAGGCGCCGAACACGCAGTAAGCGTCGCACTGCCTCACTCGCCCTTGCCGTTCAGTATCCCTGCGAACGTCGACATCATCGGCAGCATGAATACCGCAGACCGCTCGCTGGCCCTGCTCGACACAGCGCTGCGCAGACGCTTCGAGTTCGTCGCGGTCATGCCCGATGCCCGCGACGAAGTCGGCGCGCCGTTGGCAGGGCTGCGGGTCAATGTGCACGGCCAGCAAATCGACGTACCGAAGCTGCTGAGCGTCATCAACCAACGCATCCGCGTGCTGTACGACGACGACCACTGCATCGGCCACGCCTATTTCGTGTCGCTGGCAAAGGTCCCCGACGGCCAGGAGCGCCTGACGGCCCTGGCGAACATCTTCCAACACCGCATCCTGCCGCTGCTCGAGGAGTACTTTTTCGAAGACCGCCACAAAGTGCAGTTGGTGCTGGGAGACCAGCGCAAGAAGACACCGGCGCACCGCTTCCTCGTCGAAAGCCCCGAGAGCGACTGGGCGCTGCTGTTTGGTACCGGACAAGAGCGGGACAGCTACGGTCAGGGCCAGTTCTATGAGTTGCAGTTGTCCGCGCTCCTCGAACCGCAGGCCTACATCACCACGTACCAACCACGCTGAAGATGGCCAGTCTCACCGTATTCGAGTTCCAGTTGCTGGTCGGCGACGCCCAGGGCGCGGTCGAGGCCGCCGATGTGCACGCCATCCCCGAGCCGGTCTTCGCATGGCTGGAGCAGGAAAGTCTGCGGGCCAGTGAAGACGGCACAACCAACTGGTCGCGCCTGGCGCAGTACCGCGGCCGCCGGGCCATCCGCCTGAGCGGATACGTCGGCGTATTGCGGGCCCCGTGCGGCTATCAGATCGAAGTGCTGCCCAAGATCGGCAAGGACGAAGGCAACGATCCGGGGTACCAACGCGACCTACTGCTGGGCATGCTGGGCTGCCTGCGGCAGTTCAGGCACCTGCGTGTGGATCGGGCCTCACTGGCCGCGCGACGCATGCCGCTGCTTGAAGTCTTCATTGGCGAGTTCCTGCTGTCGGTCAGGGACGTGGTCAAGCACGGGCTGCGCCGGGATTACCTGGCCAGGCAGGGCAACCTGCCGGTCTTGCGCGGCAAGTTGATGATTGCAGCCCATCTGCGGGACAACCTGGTCCGCGCCGATCGCTTCCATACCGAACATGACGAGTTCTGCGACCATCGCCCGGAAAACCGCATTCTCCATGCCGCGTTGCGCAGGGTACTGGCGCAGGCTCGCTCGCCAGAGCATCAGCGCCTGGCCAGGGAGCTGTTGTTCGTATTCACCGATATCCCGCTGCCCACCGACGTCACCTTGGCGTTTCGCCAGGTCCGCATCGACAGAGGCATGGGTTACTACGAACCGGCGCTGGACTGGGCACGCCTGATCCTGACCGGGCACTCGCCCTTGACCGGCAGCGGCGGCAATCTCGCCACCTCGATGCTGTTTCCAATGGAGGCGGTGTTCGAAGCCTTCGTTGGCAAGCATCTGCGACGGCAGGTCGGGCAACGGGCGGTCCTGCGCGAACAGGTGCAGGAGCAACACCTGGTGCAGCACCAGACGCAGCAGTGGTTTCGCCTCAAGCCTGACTTCCTGCTCCAGCAGGAAAAACGCTATCCGGTGGTACTCGACACCAAGTGGAAACTGCTCAACCAGTACCAGACCGAGGCAAAGCACAAGTACGGGCTGTCGCAGAGTGATTTCTACCAGATGCAGGCCTACTGCCTGGCCTACATGCCAGAAGGCGGTCATGTGATGCTCATCTCCCCCAAGACCCGCCTGTTCAACCAAGCGCTGCCGGTCTTCGAATTTCAGTTAGAGAAGCGCTTCAAGCTATGGGTCGTACCGTTTTGCCTGGAACACAAAACGCTGCTGCTACCCGCGGATTGCGACGAGGATCTGACGGCGCTCATCGGCCCCTGACCGACCACCGCAGCGGTTGCCGCCAATCCGGCCCGCTGCGTATCCTCCCCCGCACACCACTAACTCCAAGGCCCGCGCCCGATGTGGCACATCGACCCGATTTCCCTTCGCCTGTTCATCGCGGTCTGCGAGGAAGGCACCATCGCACGCGCCAGCGAGCGGGAGTTCATCGCGCCGTCGGCAGTGAGCAAGCGCATCGCCGATATAGAGGCCGACCTCGGCGTGCCGATGCTGCGCCGCAGCAAGCGCGGGGTCACGCCTACGCCCGCCGGCCAAGTGTTGCTGCGCCATGCCCGCCAGTTGATGCGCAGCATGGAGCGCCTGCAAGGGGAGATCAGCGAGTACGCCGAAGGCGCCCGTGGCCAGGTGAAGGTGCTGGCCAATATCTCGTCGATCATGGAGTTCCTGCCAGAATCGCTGTCGTCGTTCATGACTCTCCACGAGAACATCCGCGTGGACATCGAGGAACGCTTCAGCTTCGACGTGGTGCGGGGCATTCTCGAAGGCCAAGCGGATATCGGCATCTGCCGCAAGACCATGGCCCGGGGCGAGCTGGAGTTCATCCCTTACCGCCATGATCACCTTTCGCTGGTGGTCAACGCCCGCCACCCGCTGGCCAACCGCACCAGCGTGACCCTCGGCGAGACGCTGGATTACGAACACATCGGCCACTCGGCCTTCGCCACGCTCAACAGTTTCATGCAGAACACCGCCCAGGAGCTGGGCCGCGAACTGCGTATCCGCGCCCATGTGCCGTCGTTCGATGCCGCCTACCGCATGGTCCAGGCCGGTACCGCCCAGACCATCCTGCCGCGAGAGGCGGTGTCGCGGTATGCCGAGCTGTTCGGCCTGCGCATCATCCCGCTGACCGACCCCTGGGCCCGGGGCGAGTTCGTCATTTGCGTGCGCGACCAGGACGCTCTGTCACCGTCCGCGCGCCGCCTGCTGAATCATTTGCTGGCGGAAATCCCGTCGCAGGAGTGAGGCAATCCCCTATCCATCGTGGTTGGCGATGGATAGCCCCTCCAAAGACGTCTTTTCCCCGCTCTGCTCGCTGCCTACCTTAGGACCTGTCGGTGCTGATGCCCCGACCGTGACCCGTAGCCATACGAGAAGACCATGACAAGAATAATCATCAACGAGGTCGGCATGCGTGATGGCCTGCAGAGCCTGCAGAGCATCATGGCGACCGATGACAAAAAGCGCTGGATCGACCTGGCCTACGCCGCCGGCGTGCGCCACATGGAAGTCGCCTCCTTCGTACCCGCCCGCCTGCTGCCACAGATGGCCGACGCCGCCGAAGTGGTGGCCCATGCGCTGACCTTCCCTGACCTTGCTGTCACCGTGCTCGCCCCCAACCTGCGCGGTGCAGAAAACGCTCTGGCCTCAGGCGCCCAGCGCATCGTCGCGCCGATCTCGGTCAGCGCCGCCCACAGCCAGGCCAACGTGCGCCGCTCGCCAGAAGAGATGGTCGAGGAGTTCGCCCGCATGTGCGACCTGCGCAGCAGCAGCGGGCGCCATGACGTGGTGATGGTGGCCGGTATGTCCACCGCATTCGGCTGCACCCGCCAAGGGGAGGTCAGCCTCGATGACCTCTGTGCCCTCACCCGCAGGGTGCTGGAGGCTGGCTGCGACCAGGTGTCCCTTGGCGACACCACCGGCTACGCCACCCCCGGCCAGGTCGGCCGCACCCTCGACGCGGTGCGCGAGATCGCCGGCGGCAAGCTCCAGGCCGCGCACTTCCACGACACCCGCGGCCTGGCCCTGGCCAACAGCCTGGTAGCGGTGCAGCACGGCATCAGCGAACTGGATTCGTCCCTCGCCGGCCTCGGCGGCTGCCCCTTCGCCCCGGGCGCTTCCGGCAACACGGTGAGCGAAGACCTGGTGTTCATGTTGCAGAGCATGGGCTACATCACCGGCATCGACCTGGAGCGCCTGATCGCCTGCCGCGAGCTGCTCACCCACGCCCTGCCCGGCGAGCCGCTGTACGGCTACATCGCCCGTGCCGGCCTGCCCAAGCACTTCGCCGCGCCTGCGCACTGAGGAGATCCGCCATGCAACAGTTGCCACTCGACGGTGTGCGCGTCGTGGAAATGTCCCATATGGTCATGGGCCCCACCTGCGGGATGATCCTTGCCGACCTTGGGGCCGAGGTGATCAAGGTCGAACCGCTCAAGGGCGACGGCACCCGGCGCCTGCTCGGTGCCGGCGCCGGGTTCTTCCGCACCTTCAACCGCAACAAGCAGAGCATCGCCGTAGACGTCGAGAGCGCCGAGGGCCGCGACGCGGTCCTCAAGCTGCTGGACAGCGCCGACGTGTTCATCGAAAACTTCAAGCCCGGTCGCATGGACGCCCTCGGTTTCGGCTACGAGGCCCTCAAGCAGCGCAACCCGCAACTGATCTACGCCACCCACAAAGGCTTTCTCGCCGGTCCCTACGACCAGCGCCTGGCCCTCGACGAGGTGGTGCAGATGATGGCAGGCCTGGCGTACATGACCGGTCCGGTGGGTCGCCCCCTGCGTGCCGGCAGTTCAGTCAACGACATCATGGGCGGCATGTTCGGCGCCATCGGCGTGCTCGCCGCGCTGTTCCAGCGTCGGGCTACCGGCCAGGGCCGCGAGGTGCAGAGCGCGCTGTACGAGAACTGCGTGTTGCTGGCCGCCCAGCACATGCAACAGTACGTGGTCACCGGCGAAGCAGCGGCGCCAATGCCAAACCGCATCAGCGCCTGGGCCATCTACGACGTGTTCACGTTCGCCGGCGGCGAGCAGATGTTCGTTGCCGCCACCGGCGACGGCCAGTGGCGCACCCTCTGTACCCTGCTGGGCCAGCAAGAACTGATGAACGACCCGACCTTGGCCAGTAACAACGACCGGGTCCTGCAGCGCCCGCGCCTGTTGTCGCACTTGGCGGAAATCTTCGTCACCGTCGATGCCCAGACCCTGGCGCCACAACTGGAAGCCCACGGCATACCCTTCGCGCCGATCCGCAAGCCCGAGGAACTGTTCGACGACGAGCACCTGCTGCACAGCGGCGGCCTGGCCGACCTGCAACTTGAAGACGGCAGCCACACACGCATGCCGCTACTGCCCTTCTCCCTCGACGGCGAACGGCTGGTGCCGCGCCGGGCCATTGCCCGCATCGGCGAGAACACCCGACAGGTCATGCGCGACCTGGGCTACAGCGACAGCGACATCGCCCGCTTGAGCGATGCCGGCGTGTTGCGCAGCGAACCTTGACCAGACCAAGAGACAATCGACATGGCAATCTACGAATACGACGGCCACCGGCCGGAACTGCACGACAGCGTCTACGTGGCCGAAGACGCGACGGTAATCGGTAAAGTGGTCCTGGGCGAAGGCAGCAGTGTCTGGCCCCAAGCGGTGCTGCGCGGCGACAACGAGCAGATCGAGATCGGCGCCGGCAGTAACGTCCAGGAAGGCGCGGTACTGCACAGCGACCCAGGTTTTCCGCTGCGGGTGGGCAACGACGTCACCCTCGGGCACCAAGTGATGCTGCACGGTTGCAGCATCGGCGACGGCAGCCTGATCGGCATCCAGGCGGTGATCCTCAATGGCGCGGTCATCGGCCACAACTCGGTGGTGGGCGCAGGCGCCGTGGTCACCGAGGGCAAGGTGTTTCCAGACAACTCGCTGATCCTCGGCGCGCCGGCCAAGGTGGTACGCGAACTCACCGACGGGGCGATCAAGGCCTTTCAGGAAAACGCCCGGGACTACGTGACCCGCGCACAGATCCACAAGCGCACCCTGGTGCGCATCGGCTGACCACCGAACCCGGAAAATGACCCAACCGCCGCACACTGGCGGCCACTCTCCGACAATTACAAGAAATGGAGAACACCATGACCACGTCCTCGACGACGCTGGAAATTCCCCGTGCATCTGGGCAAATGAATGAACTGCTGCTGTACCGCCGGGTGGCGTGGCGCATCATGCCGCTGGCGATCATCTGCTTCCTGTTTTCCTATTTCGACCGCATCAACATCAGCTTCGCCAAAACCCAGATGCAGGCCGAACTGGGCCTGAGCGACGCCGCCTACGGCCTGGCCGCGAGCATGTTCTTCATCGGCTATGTGTTGTTCGAAGTGCCCAGCAGTTGGGGCCTGAAGAAGTACGGGGCGCCGGCGTGGATCTGCCGCATCATGATTTCCTGGGGCCTGGCCACTGCCGCGCTGGTGTTCGCCTATACCCAGTACACCCTGTACTTCCTGCGTTTCCTGATCGGCGTGATGGAAGCCGGTTTCGGCCCGGCGATCCTGTTCTACCTGGCGTGCTGGTTTCCCAAGCGCTACCTGGCACGGATCAACGGCCTGTGGTTTCTCGCCGTGCCGCTGGCCGGTGCCATTGGCTCGCCCGTTGCGGGGCTAATTCTGGGCAAGATGAACGGCTTGCTGGGGCTTGCCGGCTGGCACTGGCTGTTTCTGCTCTCGGGCCTGCCCTGTGTGCTGCTGGGCGCGGCGGTGCTGTGGAAGCTGGACAAGGACATCGACTCGGCGAAATGGCTGACGCCGGAAGAAAAGCACCAGCTCAAGGCCAACCTGGAAAACGATCGCGGCAGCGCCAAGGGTGCACACGGCTCGCTCTGGCGGGTGCTGTTCACCCGTGAGGTGGCGGTGTTTGCGATGATCTACTTCGTCGTAAAGAGCGCCGCCTACGGTCTGAATTTCTGGATGCCCAACCTGATCCAGATGTCCGGAGTGAAAGACCTGCTGCTGGTGGGCCTGCTCAGTTCTTCGCCCTATATCGTCGCCTGCATCGGCATGCTGATCGTCACCCGCCACTCCGACCGCACCGGCGAGCGCAAGCGCTACCTGCTTTGGTGCATGGTAGCCTCGGCGCTGGGCTATATCCTGGCCTGCAGCTTCTCCGACAACTCCATTGCCCTGATGCTTGCGCTGGTTCTGGCCACCGCCGGCACCTTCATCGCCATCCCGGTGTTCTGGACCATCCCGCAGTCCACCTTCTCCGGACTGGGTATCGCCACCGGCACTGCGGCGATCAACTCCCTCGGGCAGTTGAGCGGCATCGTCTCGCCGGCGATGGTGGGCTTCGTCAATGACCTCACTGGCGTCAGCTACATGGGCATGCTGTCTATCGTGCCGCTGATCCTCGCCAGCGTCGTGCTGATCGCGCTGTACGTCAAAGACCCGGCCAAGGACTGAGCTTGGCTTCGCCGCGGGCTCTTCGCGGCGAGTTCCATCACCTCCCGACAGGTAACAACAATGACAACCACCACCTACCGGTTGCGCCTCGTCGTGGGCGCTGGCTTGGGCCTCGGCCTGTTCGCCCAGTACGCTTCGGCAGACTTCATCGACGACGGCAAGGGCCGTCTGGAACTCAAGAACTACTACTTCAGTCGCGACTTTCGTGACGGCTTTCCCAACCAGTCGAAGCGTGAGGAATGGGCCCAGGGCTTCTTGCTCAACTGGCAGTCGGGCTTCACCGCCGGCACCGTTGGCCTGGGCCTGGATGCGGTGGCCATGCTTGGCTTGAAGCTGGACTCCGGCCCCGGCCGCTCGGGCACCGGCCTTTTGCAACGGGATTCGGACAACCAGGCAGAGGACGCCTACTCGAAGCTGCTGCTGACCGCCAAGCTGCGCATCGGCAAGACCGATCTGCTCTATGGCGGCCTCAATCCGCAGTTGCCGCTGCTAGCCTCCAACACCAGCCGTCTGCTACCGCAGTATTTCAGTGGCGGGCAACTGATCTCCCGGGACCTGGGGGACTTCACCGTGCATGCCGGTCGGGTCGACAAGGTCAGGCAACGTGACTCCACCGACGCCGAAGACCTCACCACCATGGGCCAGCTCGGCGCCTGGTCGGCCTCGGCACGCAGCGACGGCTACCGCTATGGCGGGGTCGATTACCAGCCGTTCGCCGACCTCACCCTCAGTGCCCATGCCAGCGAACTGGAGGACTTCTACCGACGCACCTTCTTCGGCGTGAAGTACGCCCTGCCGCTGGGGCCAGGCAAGGCATTCAGCGAGGTCCGCTACTTCAGCGCGCGGGACACCGGCGCAAGGCGCATCGGTGAGGTGGACAACCGCGCCCTGAGCAGCAACCTCGGCTACCAGTTTGGCGGGCATCGGCTCAGTGGCGGTTACCAGAAACTGGCGGGAAACACCGCCTATGCCTATGTCGGCGGCAGCGACACTTACCTGTTCAGCGAGCAGCAGGCCTACACCTTCGCCCTGCAGGACGAACGTGCCTGGCATGCCCGCTACGACTACAACTTCGCTAGCCTCGGCGTGCCAGGCCTGACCTTCACTCTGCGCTATGTGAAAGGCGATGGCGTCAATCCCGGTCATGTCGCCACAGGCAAAGCCGCGCGATTGCGGGCGCGGGACGAAGATGGCCGGGAATGGGAGCGCACCACCGACCTCACCTATGTCATCCAGAGCGGCACGCTGAAGAACCTGAGCCTGCGCTGGCGCAACGCTACCGCGCGCTCGAGTGTCCAGGACGGTGTGGATGAGAACCGGGTGATCGTAGCGTACGAGATCGCGTTTTGAACCTTGTGCAGACCGTGTGAAAACCCAAATCAAGCAATCAGTCCGTCAAGGCTGATTGCTTGTAGCGATGTCCAAGCACCCCGAAAAGAACCTCTCAGGCCAGCATCTCGAGCATCCGGGATCAGATCATCCATCGACGCTGGAAACAGGCTGGGTCGCCCAAGATCCAATCGCCGCCAAGCCCCGCAGAGCATCGTTCAAACAGCCTGCCCTTCCCCCACCAGCTTCAACCCGACAATCCCGCCAACAATCATCAACAAGCACAACCCCTTCAACACCCCCAGCGATTCCCCCAGGAACAGGCTGCCATACACCACCGTCCCCAGCGTGCCGATCCCCACCCATACCGCATACGCCAGGCCCAGCGGCAATTCGCGCACCGAGAGGCTCAGCAGGTAGATGCTCAGCGCTAGGAAGAACCCGCAGTACAGGCTCGGCCACAGCCGGGTAAAGCCTTCGGTGCGGGGGATGATCGAGGCGTAGAACACCTCGCACACGCCCGCGAAAATCAGGTAGCCCCATCCATTCAACCCGCCCATCGCACAACTCCCTCGATCCCAATGAAAACGCCGACGCAAGGCGTCGGCGCGGGGTTTTGCAGCTCTCAATTCGAGTATTTGTAGCCCACCTCACCATGGGCGGAGAGGTCCAGGCCATCGACCTCGGCCTCTTCATCAACCCTCAGGCCACCGCACAGCGTCGCCGCCACTTTGAAGGCGATCCAGCTGGTGACCGCCGAAACGCTGATGCTGAACAGGATCGCGCCGGCGTTGATCGACAACTGTTCCATCAGGCCGCGCCCTTCGGCGAAGCCCTGGCCGCCAATCGCCGTCAGGGCAAACACCGGAGTCAGCAGGCCACCCAGAATGCCGGCCACGCCATGCACGCCGAACACATCGAAGGCGTCGTCCAGGCCGATCATCGGCTTGAGTTTGTCCACCGACCAGACGCACACCGGACCTGCGATCAGGCCCAGCAGAATCGCGCCCATGGGCCCGACGTAACCGCACGCCGGGGTGATCGCCACCAGCCCGGCGATGGCGCCGGAGATCGCGCCGAACAGGCTCGGCCGGCCGCGGTGCTGCCACTCGACGAGGATCCAGCCCAGTGCCCCGGCGCAACTGGCGAGCATGGTGTTGACCATCACCAGCATCGCGAAGCCGTTGGCCGCCAGCGCGCAACCGCCGCAGAACCCCAGCCAGCCAACCCACAGCATGCAGCCGCCGGTGAAGGTCATGGTCATGTTGTGCGGCGCCAGCGCCGAGGTGCCGAAACCGCGTCGACGCCCCAACATCCAGGCCCCGACCAGCGCGGCGATACCGACGTTGAGGTGCACCACGTTGCCGCCGGCAAAATCCTGTACACCCAGGTTGAACACCCAGCCGCCACCCCAGGCCATGTGCGCCATGGGGATGTAGTTGATGCTCAGCCAGATCGCCATGAACACCAGCACCGCGCTGAACTTCATGCGCTCGGCGAAAGCGCCGACGATGATCGCCGGGGTGATCGCGGCGAACAGCAGCATGAACAGGAAGTAGAGGTATTCGGGGATGGTGCCGACCACCGTGTCCTTGGTCACACCGCTCATGAACAGCTTGTCGAGGCCGCCGATCACCGCTTGCAGCGAACCGCCGTCGGCGAAGGTCAGGCTGTAGCCATAGACGGCGAACAGCACCGCCATCAGTGACGAGGTGCAGAACACCTGCATCATGATCGACAGCACGTTCTTGCTCCGCGCCATGCCGCCATAGAACAGCGCCAGGCCCGGCAGCATCATCAACAGCACCACCAGCGAGCACAACGCCACGAAGGCGGTGTCGCCACTGTTGATCGCGGGCGGCGCTTCCTCGGCCAGGGCCGCAGTCGCGCTCAACATCATGGAAAGGCCCAAGGTACCGCGGACCACAGGTGAAAACCGGATCATTGCCCACTGCCTCCAATCGATGGGGATGCCTGCACCCCGTGCTTGGATGACGGGTCGGCATTCGGGTGCCTCGGGAAGAGCATCCTTCCACGTGGCTGTTGAGTTGCCCCATGGACAAGGCAATTGGCCTGCCAAGTTCTTCGCGCAGCTTTCATCAAGATTCAAGCAGATGATTTAAAAGACTTTTATTTGAAATTTCGGCGGGAAGACGGTCTTTTTAGTATTTCCCCAAGGGAAAGTTAGTTTCTTTTTGTGCAACTTTTAAGTGCACTTCACCCTGAAGGTGCTTCACTCCGGGCGGCCCGCTTCAGCCTCGTGCACCGCCGCTCAAAATTCCCGAGGCAGCCGAAGAGGCATCACCTTGATATCATTGTCCAAAACCAAGGACTGGAGAGTCTTGAGCAATGACTACGAACGTTGATATCGCCGCCACGCTACACCGTAAATATGGCGTGCTGGTCGAGCCCTCCTCACTGAGCGACGAGGTGGTCCAGCGGCTGGCCAAGAAGATCAACTACCCGCGGATCACGTCCTGGCAAACGTTGAAGGACTGGAGTGACCGGGTGCTCGGCGAAGGCGAGTCCGTGCGTTTTCTGCTTCCGCAGTCGCCAGGCCGCAACACCCATTTCGGCACGCTGCGCTTCCTCAGCGAAGAAGCCCGGGAATTGGTCGAACATATCGCCGAGCGTCAGGTAGACCAGGCGATCGGTCAACTGGAGGAGGCCGAAGAGGACGTCGATTTCGACGATGAAATCGAGGCCGAAGTCGCCGTCTTCGCACCCGGCGCCGCGGAAGTTGAAGCCATTACCTCGAGCGCGCAACGCGGCCTGAATACCTTGCACGCCCTGCTCGAAGAAAGTGACCGCTGGGAACCGGTGATTGCCGCACGCATCGAAGACCTGCTCAAGCAGCACCGCAGCACAGAAGAAGTGGACACGCTGAGCGTGATGAGCGCGCTGCTGGACCAACTGAACAAGCCGATCAAGGCGATCCGCGAACTGAACGAAAAGCGCTCGGCTGACGTAGCCCGTTCGATGGCGCCCGCTGTAAGCAACTAAGCCAAAAAGCCTCCCGCCAGGCCGGCAATCCGGCCTGGCATCTCTACGCTAGAACCGCGTAAGACCCTCTATTCCAAGACATTTTTCTGTCTGATCCATCAAGTTTCCTGGCATACCATCAGTTTAAAAAGTATTTGCAAATGCGAATTACACGCAGATACTATCGCCCGCCTTTCTCGTTGTCCTACAACCTCCCGCCAGGATTTCAAACTCGATGCGTCGCACGATCGTCTCGCTGTGCCTGCTCCACGCCATTCCTTCGCTGGCTTTGGCTGCCCAGTCCCCCGAAAACGCCACCGGCAACGTCCAGCTCGACGCGGTGAACATCAACGCCGACGCCGCCGACTACGAGCGCGCCGACGGTCCGGTGCAAGGCTACAAAGCCACCCGTTCCGCCAGCGCGACGCGCACCGACACGGCGCTACACGAAACCCCGCAATCGATCAGCGTGGTGCCGCGGGATGTGCTGGAAGACACCGCGTCCACCCGCCTGCAGGACGCCCTCGACTACGCCGGCGGCGTGGGCCGGGCCAACAACTTCGGCGGCCAGGGGCTGACCACCGTGACGGTGCGCGGCTTCACCACCGGCGAGTACTACCGCAACGGCTTCCCGATGAACCGCGGCTACCCTAACGCCCCGGACGCCAACAGCGTCGAGCGCCTGGAAGTGATTCGCGGCCCGGCCACCAGCCTGTACGGCCGTGGCGACCCTGGCGGCACCTTCAACGTGGTCAGCAAGCAGCCGCTGCCGGAAACCCGAGTCACCCTCGGCAGCCAGTTCGATGACCAGGGCATGCACCGCGCCACTCTCGATGCCACCGGCCCGCTGAACCAGGACGGCAGCCTCGCCTATCGCCTGAACATCCTCGGCGAAGGCGGCGACAGTTTCCGTGACGATGTCGAGAGCGAGCGCTACGAAGTCGCGCCGGTGCTCAGCTGGCAGGTCAACGACGCCACGAAGATCATCTTCGAAGGCGACTTCATGCGGAACAACCACCCGCTGGACCGCGGCCTGACCCGCTACACCACCCAGACCGGCAGCGCCTCGCGTGACACCAACATCTGGGAAAAAGGCAGCGACAACCTGCTGCACAACGACAACGACATGGCCCAGTTGCGTTTCGAACACGCCCTGAACGACAACTGGACCCTCGGCGGCGGCTTCCAGTGGCTGGACGGCACCTTGCAAGGCAACGCTGTCGAAGCCAACGGCGCGCCGGCGGACGGCCGCACCCTGCAGCGCAACTTCAACTGGCGCAAGCTGGACTGGACCGACCGCGACTACCAACTGAACCTCACCGGCCACTTCGACACCGGCGGCTTCGCCCACACCTTGCTGACCGGCGTGGAGTACGAAGACTACGACTACCAGTCGATCATCCTGCGTTCGGCGACCGCCGCCGGCACTTACCCGATCGATATCTACAACCCGGTGCTGGGCCAGCCGCGCCCGGCCCTGACCCGCACCACCACCCACGACCAGGAAAACCTCAAGACCTGGGCCTACTTCCTGCAGGATCAGGTGGCCCTGACCGAGCGTCTCAAGGCGCTGGCGGGTGTGCGCATCGAACGCTTCGAGCACCACTACGACAACTACCTGCCGGGCACCAAGGGTTGGGAAGCTGCGGAGAACGCGGTGACGCCGCGCTTCGGCCTGATCTACGACCTCACCGACAGCCTCGCGGTCTACGCCAACACCGCGCGCTCGTTCAAGCCCAACAGCGGCGCCAGCCTGCAAGGCGACGGCTTCGAGCCGGAGAAAGGCAAATCCTATGAACTGGGGATGAAGTGGGAAGCGCTGGACCGCCAGCTCAGCGTCGACGGCGCGATCTACCACATCGTCAAGGAAAACGTGCTGACCCGCGACCCGACCGACCCGAACTACAGCATCGCCGCAGGCGAGGTACGCAGCCGCGGCCTGGACCTCAACATCGCCGGCAACCTCACCCCCGAGTGGCGCGTGATCGGTGGCTACGCCTACGTCGATGCCGAAGTGACCAAGGACAACCGCCTGCCGACCGGTACCCGCCTGGCCAACATCCCGCGCAACAGCTTCAGCCTGCTCAACACCTACGAATTCCAGGACGGCGTCGCCAAGGGCCTGGGCCTGGGTGTGGGAGTGAAATACGTCGGCGACCGCAACGGCCAGACCGAAGCCGTGACCTACACCATGGAACGCTACAGCGTGGTGGACCTGTTGAGCTTCTATAAGGTCAACGAGCACGTGCGGCTGAACCTGGATGTGAAGAACGTCTTCAACAAGGGGTATGACGAGGGTGCGTTCAACACCTACGCCTATCCGGGTGCTCCGCGGACAGTGCAGGCGGGGGTTGCGTATACCTTCTGAGTGAGCTGATGACTCACACAAGGTGGTGACCGGTCTCACAATCGAGGCCGGACATCCAGCCTGCGGGAACGGGTTTGTCGGGCGCCGAACCGCAGCGATTGCGCCAGTCCATTCACCCACCGTAGTTGCTCAGCTTCGGTTTTTGCTGTGGCAGATCAGACACAGGTGCCGAAAGCGTTTACCCTGCTTTCCGCAGCCGATGCTCTGAAATCGGGTTTTGCAGAGAATG
This sequence comes from Pseudomonas sp. Marseille-P9899, assembly GCF_903166565.1. Lineage (NCBI taxonomy): Bacteria > Pseudomonadati > Pseudomonadota > Gammaproteobacteria > Pseudomonadales > Pseudomonadaceae > Pseudomonas > Pseudomonas sp. Marseille-P9899. Next base: position 932,374 of record NZ_CAESCG010000001.1, on the reverse strand, counting down.
CCGCGCTGCTATCCTCGGCCCCTCCCGCCATGACGCAAGGACCGACATGCAGATCCTCTTCTACGAAACCGACAAGCCCTACGGTTGCTTCTCGAATTTCTCCCGGCACCCCATCACCCTCGACGACATCCTCTGGCCAACAACGGAACATTATTTCCAGGCCTGCAAGTTCACCGAGCAGGTCGATATCGATGCCGTGCGCGAGGCAAAGACGCCTTTCCTCGCCGCACAGATCGGCCGCGAGCGGCATCGTTCGTTCCGCAGCGATTGGGATCAGGCCCGCGATCCGGTGATGCTGGAAGCCCTGCGCGCCAAGTTCACCCAGCATGCCGACCTGCGTGAAACGCTGCTGGGTACCGGCGATGCGGAACTGGTGGAACACACCAAAAACGACCGGTACTGGGCGGATGGAGGCGACGGCACAGGGAAGAACATGCTCGGCAAGTTGCTGGAGCAGGTTCGGGCCGAGCTGAACCAGACCCATTGATGCCAGATGACGCATACCCTGTGAGAGCTAACTCCCACAGGGTTTTGTGCCAGCCTGAGACGCTTTAGTAGATCCCGCGATAGATCGCTTCGACCTCCTCCACCGTCATATCCCGCGGATTGCTGTCGATCAACCGCTTCAACCCACCGACCACATCCTGCGCCATGCCCCGGATCGAGGCTTCATCGATCCCCAGTTTCGACAACCTCGTCTCCAGCCCGCTATCGCGCACCAGATCCTCGATCGCCCGGACGAACGCCTCCGCCGCTTCCGTCTCGCCGGCAAACACTTCACCCGGCAACAGATGCTCCGCCAACTCGGCATACAGCCGCTGCGCCGCGCTCAGGTTGAAGCGGATCATCGGCGCCATCACCAGCGCATTGGCATGCCCATGGGGGATGTGGAACCGCGCCCCCAGCGGATAGGCCAACCCGTGGATCGCCGCCACCGAAGCGTTGACGAAGGCCATGCCGGCCATCAGTGACCCCTGCAACATCGCTTCCCGCGCCGCGACGTCGCTGCCGTCGGCCAGCACTTTGCGCAGGTTGCCGCCGAGCAGGCGCAGCGCGGTGGTGGCCAGGCCGTCGGAAATGGGGTTCTTGCGGGTGCGGCTGGTATAGGCCTCGATGGCGTGGACCATGGCATCGAGCCCCGTCGCCGCAGTGACCTGGGCCGGCAGGCCGAGGGTCAGTTGCGGGTCGAGCACGGCAACGTCGGGCATCAGTTGCGCCGAGTACACCGCCTGTTTGCGCTGCTGGGCATCGGTGATCACCGACACCCAGGTCACTTCCGAGCCGGTCCCCGCCGTGGTCGGCATCAGCACCAGCGGCAGGCGCTGGCCGCGCGCTTTGTCGGTGCCGTAGAGGTCGGCCAATGGCTGGTCACTGTTGATCAGCAACGCCACCAGCTTGGCTGCGTCCAGCGAGCTGCCGCCGCCAAGGCCAAGCACGCCGTCGGCCTCGAAGGCGCGGCCCTGGCTGACGGCCTGTTCGACCACCGCAGCCGGCGGGTCGGCCACCACCTGGTCGAACACCGCGACGGTGCAGCCCGCCGCTTCCAGCGCGGTGCGGGCCTGATCGGCGAAGCCAAGCTTGACGATGCCGGGGTCGCACACCAGCAGCACGCGACGGGCCGCGAGGCCAGCGAAGACCTGGCCGATGCCCTGCAAGGCACCCGCCTCGCAGACGATACGCGGAACACTTCTGAATTCGTGGTTCATGGCGATTTCCTCACAGCACCGAGGCGTAGATGGCGCGGGCATCTTCCCGGCTGACCGGACGCGGGTTGTTGATCAGCAGGCGCTCGACTTTCATGGCGTCTTCGCTGAGGCGGTCGAGGTCCGCCTCGGTCACGCCCACCTCCGCCAGGCGCTGGGCGAACGGCATGCGTTCCACCAGCGCGGTCATGAAGCCGATAAACGCTTCGCAGGCCTGCGCCGGCGTGTCGAAACGCTGGCCGGGCAGCACGGTCGCGGCCAGTTCGGCGTACAGCGGCTCCGCAGCGCTGCGGTTGAAGTTCAGCACCGGCACCAGCACCAGCGCATTGCTCAGGCCGTGAGGCACATGGAAGTGCCCGCCCAGCGGATAGGCCAGCGCATGCACCGCCGCCACCGGCGCGTTGGCGAACGCCATGCCGGCGAGCATCGAGCCGAGCAGCATGTCAGAGCGCGCCTGCAGGTCGCCCGGCTCGGCCAGCACCCGATCAAGGTTGCCGCCCAACAGGCGCAGGGCCTGCAAGGCCAGGCCGTCGGACAGCACGTTTTTCTTGTGTTTGCTGGTGTAGGCCTCGATGGCGTGAACCATGGCGTCGACGCCGGTCATGGCGCTGACCGCCGCCGGCAGGCCAACCGTCAGGCGGGCATCGAGCAAGGCGATGTCCGGGTAGAGCAAGGCGCTGACCACGCCTTTCTTCTCGTGGCTGGGGGTGGTGACGATGGCCACGGCGGTGACTTCCGAGCCGGTGCCGGCCGTGGTCGGCACCTGAATCAGCGGCAGGCGCGGGCCCTTGGCCAGGTTGATGCCGTAGATGTCGGTCAGTACCTGCTCATGACCGCAGAGCAGCGCCACCAGCTTGGCGGTGTCCAGCGAACTGCCGCCGCCCAGGCCAATCACCGCCTGGGCACCGCAGTTGCGCCCCGCCGCTACGGCGTCGAGCACCGAGGCTTCAGGCGGGTCGGCCTGGACGTCGCTGTACAGGGTCACTTCAACCCCGGCGTCGCGCAGCGCCTGCATCGGCGCCTCCAGCAGGCCGGCGCGTTGCAGACCCGGGTCGCTGACCAGCAGCACGCGTTCAGCACCGAGTTCGCGGCACAGTGCGCCGAGGCGCAAGGCGCCATCGACTTCGCAGATCACCCGTGGCGTGGTTTCAAAGGTAAAGGTCGACATGGCTTTTTATCCTGCTCGCACGCTGCCGCGTTCGATGCGGTAGACGGCATCGACCAGGTCAGCGGAATGGGTGTCATCGGATTCGGAGATCAGCACGCACAGGCCTTCCTGTCCGAGCTGGGCGATCACTTCGCTGAGGCGCCGGGACAGCACCGGCGCCACGCCCTCGAACGGCTCGTCGAGGATCAGCAGGCGGTTGCCCGGCATCAGCGCCCGGGCCAGGGCCACCAATTTCTGCTGGCCGCCGGACAACTGCATGGCGCGGCGATCGCGGAACTGGGCAATTTCCGGGATCAGGCCGTAGACCCACTCCAGGCGCTCGGCGCTGCCCGGCAGCTTGTTGGCCCACACCGGCAGCAGGATGTTTTCTTCCACGGTCAGCGCCGGGATCAGCCGGCGGTCTTCCGGCAGGTAGCTGATCCCCGCCGCCGCACGCTCGTGACCGGGCTGTGCGCAGAGGTCGTTGCCGGCGAAACGGATCGAGCCGGAGGTGGCGTCGAGCAGGCCCATGAGGGTGCGGATCAGGGTGGTCTTGCCGGCGCCGTTGTGGCCGATCAGGCCGACCATCTGCCCGGCACCGACGTCCAGCGAGACGTCGTGCAGGATCGGCACCGATTCGATGGCGACATTGAGGTTGCGAATTTCCAGGCTCATGCGGTTGCCCCTTTGTGTGCCCGCTGGCCGCCGGTAACCAGTTCCTGGACCCGGGCGTTGGCCAATACCGTTTGCGGCGGGCCGTCGGCCAGCACTTCACCGCTGTAGAACGCGAGGATCCGCGACACGTAGCGGCGCACCACGTCCATGTCGTGCTCGACGAACAGCACGGTGACCTGATGCCGCGACACCACCTGCATCACGGTGTCCATCAACTGGGTCTTTTCCTCGGCGCTGACGCCGCTGGTGGGTTCGTCGAGCAGGAGCATCTGCGGGTCGCCAATCAGCGCCATGGCGATATCGATCAGCTTGCGCACGCCTTGCGGCACCGCGGTGACCTTGCTGTCGCGCCAGGTGAGGATGCTGAACTCGCTGAGAATCGCCTCGGCGCGGACGATCCGTGCGTCATTGCGCAGCGGTCGCAGCAGCGACGGGAACGGCGATTCGGCGGCGGCCAGGGCGATCAGCAGGTTGTCCAGCACAGTCAGTTCGGGGAACAACTGGGCGACCTGGAACGAGCGGGCCATGCCGGCGCGGGTGATCGCCCGCGGCGTGCGGCCGATGATCGACTGACCGTTGAAGAGGATTTCGCCCCGGCTCGGCTTGAGGTAGCCGGTCACCATGTTGATGAAGGTGGTCTTGCCGGCGCCGTTGGAGCCGATCACCCCCACCACTTCGCCCTTGCTGATGCTGACGTTGACGTCCTTGGCGGCGGTAACCGCGCCGAATTCCTTGTACAGCCCACGGGTTTCGAGAATGCAGCTCATGCCTTGGCCTCCACTGCCTTGGCCCGGCGGGCCTGACCACTGAACAGGCTCCACAAGCCCTTGGGTAGGAACACGATGATCGCCAGCAAGGTGATGCCGAGGATCATCTGCCAGCTATGCGGCACCAGCTCGATGGCGTAGGTGCGCACCACGGCGAACAGCACCGCCGCGATGATCGGCGCCGCCACGTGGGCCGTGCCGCCGAGCAAGGCGATGAAGACGAACTCGCCGGAGGTGATCCAGTAGGCCATTTCCGGGTCGATGTGCCCGGCGGCCAGGGCCATGAAACCGCCGCCCAGCGCCGATACCCCGGCGGCAGCAACGTAGTTCATGTACAGCACCCAGCGCGGCGACTGGCCGAGGTACTCGACCCGCACTTCGTTTTCGCGGATTGCCTCGCACATCGCCCCGGCGCTGCTGCGGCCGTAGCGGTGCAGCAACACGGCGAGCACCGCGCTGACCGCAACGATGATGACGAACAGCGCCAGCGGCGCCTGGCCTGACGCCGGGCTCCAGCCAAACAGGGTCCAGGCCTTGACGTTGAAGCCGTCGGTGCTGCCCAGGGCCGGGCTTTTCACCAACATGCCGTAGAGGATCATCGAGAACGCCAGCGACAGCATGGCGAAGAAGATCTCGCGGTAGCGGGTCATCAGCAGGCCGAGGATCATCGCCAGCGCCACGGCGGCGGCGACACCGATCAGCAGCAGGGTCGGCAGATCACTGATGTTGAGAAAGTGGCCGCTCATGCCCACGGCATAGCCACCGATGCAGAAGTACAGGCCCTGGCCAAAGGTCACCAGGCCGGCGCGCATTTGCATCACCACCCCTTGCACCACCATCGACTTGGCCAGCGCCATGGTCAGCAGGAATACCAGCCATTGCGGCGCGATCAGGCCGCTGAGGGCGAGCAGCACGGCGACGCCCAGCAGAATCAGTTCGGTTTTATCCAGGCGCATCAGATTTTCCTCGCAAGCACGCGGCCGAACAGCCCCTGCGGACGCACCGCGAGGACCAGCGCCATCACGCCATAGATCACGAATAGTTCGAATTGCGGCGCGTAGTGCACCGCCGCCGCGCGGCTCAGGCCCACCAGCAAGGCGCCGAGGGCGGCCCCTTCGATGCTGCCCATGCCGCCAATCACCACCACGGCGAAGGCCAGCACGATGATTTCCACGCCGATGCCGGGGGCGACGGAAATCGCCGGGGCGGTCAGCGCGCCTGCCAGGGTGCCGAGCACCGTGCCGAGCACGAACACCAGGGTGAACACCCGGCGCACGTTGACGCCCATGGCCAGGGCCACTTCGCGGTCATGAATCACCGCGCGCAGCACCTTGCCCTGGTGAGTGCGCTCCAGCCACAGCCACAGGCTCAGGCCAAGCACCAGCGAAACGCCCACCAGCATCAGGTCGTAATTGGAGACTTTCAGCCCGGCCAGCACGCTGCGGCCCATTTCCGCGTAAGGCTGGTAGGCAAAGTACGGATTGACGCCCCAGATCATCTTCATGGCGTCTTCGAGAATCAGCAGCAGCGCGTAGGTGATGATCACCATCAGCACTTCATCGCGGCCGTACATGAAGCGCAGCAGGCCGCGCTCGATCAGCAGGCCGACCACAAGGCCTGCGGCCAGCGCGCAGCCGAGCATCATCAGGTAGCCGATCCAGACCGGCCCGACCCCGTTGTTGAAATACCAGCCCACCAGCGAGGCGGCGGCATAGGCGCCGATCGCATAGAAACTGCCATGGGCCATGTTCAGGATGCGCATGACACCGTAGATGACGGTGAGCCCCGCCGCGACCAGAAACAGCCACGAGGCATAGATGGCGCCGTCGATCAGCACCGCGTAAAGACTCAGCATAAGTGTGTCCCAGGCAAGAGTGGCGGCCAGGACCGGCCGCCACGATCAGTCAGGTGTGGGCAATGCGATCAGTTGCACTGCGCGCCAGGGAAACCGGCCTTGATCCACTCATGGGCGGTGGTGCCGTCCGGTGGCGTCACGCACTCGCCGGAGAAGGCGATGACGTTCTGCACGCTGCCTTTCTTGCTGGCCGCGTCGTAGTGGTATTCACCGTAGGCGATGCCCTGCATGGCCTGGTGACCGCCAGCGCGAGCCATTTGCACGGTGCCAGAGACCGATTCAAACGTGGCGCCCTTGAACGCCTTGGCGATTTCCAGCGGCGCAGGGATCTTGCCAGCCTCGACCTTGGCGTTTTCCGCGGCGAATTTCAGGCCGAGGATGGCCTGGGCCATCTTGCTTGCCGGGTAGGTCGGCGCTGCTTTGTAGGCCGACTGATAAGCCTCGGTGAACCAGTTATTCAGTGGGTTTTCCGGGGCGAAGGCGCCGAACGGGCCACGGCCGCCGATGATCATGCCGTTGGGTGCCTGGTCCTTGTAGCGGGCCAGGGCCGATTCGCCGCAGGTCAGCACGGCGGTGGCGTCTTCCAGCAGGCCGCGGGAGTTGGCCTGGAGCACCAGGGCCTCCATGTCGCCGCCCCAGAAGCTGGAGTGGATGATTTCCGGACGCTTGACCGACAGCGCCGAGATTTCCGCGCCGTACTGGCCCTGGAACACCTTGGGCATCTGCGATTCGACCACCTGGCTCTTCGGCATGACCTGGGCCATGGACAAGGTGAAGTCGTTCCAGCTGTCCTGGCCCCAGGCGTAGTTCTGCTGGATGCCGCCGACGCGCACGGCGTCCGGACGGATCTTGGCCAGGTAACGGGCGGCGCCGATGTTGTCGACGGCGGCGTCGAGGCTGGTGCGGAAGACGAATTGCGGAGTCTTGTCTTCGCTGAACAGTTGCGAGGTGCCGCAATCGTAGAACACGGTCATCGCGCCCAGCTCTTCGGCCACCGGCGCGATCGCCAGGCAGTCGCCGGACGAGATGTAGCCGACCACCGCATCGACCTTCTGCCGCTGCACCAGGTTGCGGAATTCTTCCACCTGTTTGGCGGCACCACCGGCCTCATCGATCATCACGATTTCGATCTCGGCGCCATTGATGCCCAGCTTGTCGTAAGGCGCGGGCAGCTTGCCCTGGTTGAGGCCTTCCACCAGCACCTTGGCGGCATTGGCCGACGGCTCGCCGAACGGACCAGCCGCCGGGCCGGAGAGGAAGGTCACCACGCCGATGCGGAACTTGCCGTTCTCGGCGGCAACGGTTGCGCCAGTGAAGACAGTGGACATCCCCGCTGCGGCGATCGCCAAAGCCAGGGGCAGTGCTTTACGGTGTTGCGGGACGCTTTTCTTATAGTTGTTCATGGTCATTTCCATTACGGGTTTACAGGTCTAGGGGGCATGCCCCTGGGGATTACGGGTGTTCTGGGCTTGCCGGCGCATGCGCACGGCCGGGTCGGGCAACAGGTCCTGGGCCGAATACACCGACCACTCGCCGAGCATCAGTTGCGCCGGCGGGTAATCGTCGTTGCGCACTGGCGTGCCGATGGCCTGGGTCTGCTGGATCTGGTGGGTCAGCGGGTCGATGCGCGAGACAAAGCCAGGCGGGTCTTCCGGCAAGGCGATTTCCAGGCCTTCGAGGGCGTTGACCAGCGACTCGGTGTCGGTGGCGCCGCCGGCCTTCTCGCTGGCCTTGGCCAGCACCATCACGCCGGTGTAGGCGCCTTCGGCGGCGTAGGTCGGGTAGCGCCCGGTCAGGGTGTGGAAGCGCTCGACGAACGAACGGTTGCGCGGCGTCTGCGGCCAGTTGTTATGGTGCCGCGCCGAGAGGATCAACCCCGGCGGCGCCTTGTCGCCGAGGGCGACGAGAAAGTCGTAGTTGCCGCCGGTGTCGAAGTTGGCCAGGCGCGAGGTTTCGAACAGCCGGGTGCCAGCGGCCTGCTTGACGAAGGCGTGGAAATCGCCGCCCCACAGGGCCGAGACAATGATGTCGGGCCTGGCCTGCTCCAGTGCGGCGATATAGGCCGAGTAGTCCGGTTCGTAGAGGCGCGGCCAGAGTTCGGTGACGTCCTCGAACGCCACGCCCAGTTGCCGAAGCGCTTCGTGCAGGTCGTCCCGCGAGACATGGCCGTATTCGTAGTCGGGGCCGATAAACGCCAGACGCTTCCAGCCGGTTTTCGCCTGCAGCGCCTTGAGGTAATGGGCGCCGGCAGCCATGGACGTCCAGGTGTCGTTGGTGACGCGGAAGTAATAGCGGTGGCCGTTTTCCAGGGTCATGCGCGACGAGGCGTGGTCGGTGCCGATCATCAGCACCTTCTCTTCACGGGCCAGTTGGCTCACCGCGATCGCCACCCCGGACGACACCATGCCGCACAGCACCTGCACGCCGTCCTTGCGAATGAAGGACCGGGCCAGGCTGGTGCCGTAAGAGGCCTTGGACTGGTCGTCGTCGATGATCACGCGCATGCGAGGCACCTGCTGCCCGGCTTCGCGCTGGGCCTGCAACTCGCCCAAGGCGACCTGAATCCCGGCGATGCTGTCCTGGCCGTAGATCGCTGCCCGCTCGGTCATCGGGTATAGGCAGCCGAGGGTCAGGTCGGCGTGCGCGGCGGCCGCGCCCAGCTCGACGCGGCCGGCCTGAGCATTGCCGACAGGGGCAAGCAGCAGGCCGCTCAGGGCGATAACGGTGGGCAGGTGGGAAAACGGCAGTTGCATAGAATCCCTTTTGGGGCGTTCGTGGACGCCCTCTTGTCAGTTTGCGAAATGGGTTATCGCAAAGGCTGTGCCAGCCTCTGCGCGAACGTGCATAAGAAACCGCCAAAGCGCTCTGGAACAAGGCTTTTCGCGGTGTTGTGTGACGTATTCGATGCGCCGCGGCGAGGTCTGCCGCGACGCTTGGGGAGAGAGGTTGAGCGGCTTGCGCTCAGTGCGCGCGAGCGGTTGAGCGGTTAGCGCTCATCGCCCCGCTCGATGCCCAGGCGCTGCAAACGGCGCTTGAGCGCATGCCGGGAAATCCCCAGCAGGTCGGCGGCCAGGCCCTTGTGGCCGGCGCTGCGGCTGAGGGCATCGTTGACCAGTTCACGCTCGGCGCGTTCGAGTTGGTCGTCCAGCGCCGACAGCGAGGTGGGTGCGGGCTCGCTCGCTTGCAGGTGCGCAGGAAGCTGGGCGGCGCTGATCGCCTGGCCCGGCAGCAGGATGGTCAGGCGCTCGATCAGGTTCTTCAGTTCGCGCACATTGCCCGGCCAGCGATGCCGCACCAGCGCGGCGGCGGCATCGGCCTGGAGGTCGATGGGCGCGGCCTTTTCCTCACGGGCCTGGCGCGCGGCGAAGTGCCGGGCCAACAGCAGCAGGTCGTCGCCGCGCTCGCGCAGCGCCGGAATGTCGATGGTGATGACATTGAGGCGGTAGAACAGGTCTTCGCGGAAACGGCCTTGGCGCACATCGTCGGCGAGGTCGCGGTTGGTCGCCGCCACCACCCGCACATCGGCGCTGCTGGCTTGACTCGCGCCCACTGCGCGGTAACTGCCGTTCTCCAGGAAGTGCAGCAGCTTGGCCTGCAGGGCCAGCGGCAGTTCGCCGATCTCGTCGAGAAACAGCGTGCCGTTGTTGGCCTGGGTCACCAGACCGACGCGCTTCTGATGGGCCCCGGTGTACGAGCCCTTTTCCGAACCGAACAGTTCGGCTTCGATCAGTTGCTCCGGCAGCGCCGCGCAGTTGACCTCGATAAACGGGTGCGCGGACCGCGCGCTGTTGGCATGCAGCGCCTGGGCCACCAGGGTTTTGCCGGTGCCGGACTCGCCCAGTAGCAGGATTCGCGTGGCCGAGCTATTGGCGATCCGTTGCACCGCCGCTTGCAGGCCGCGCATCGCCGGGCTCTGCCCGAGCAAGGCGCCCTGCTCCGCGACCGCCATCTCGTCGCTGGCCGGCACCGCGAGGGTGTTGTGGATGGTCGCCAGCAGGTCGTCCAGTTCGAACGGCTTGGTCAGGTAATCGGTGGCGCCGCCCTTCACTGCCTGCACTGCGGCGCGGGTGTCGCCGTGAGCGGAAATCATGATCACCGGCAGGTCCGGCCGGCATTTGCGCAGGCCTTCGAGGGTGGCGATGCCGTCCATCCCCGGCAGGCCCAGGTCGAGCAGGACGATATCGACGTCTACCTTGCTGTCGGCCAGCAGCGCCAACGCCGCCTCGCCGCTGTAGACCGCGCGGGGCTGCATGCCTTCGCCGCGCAGGGCGTAGCTCAGGGAGCGCACCAGCGCTTCTTCGTCATCGACGATCAGTACATGTATTTCAGGCATCGGTCGCTCACTTCAGATAGATCGCTGCGGGCGTGGGGAAATCCAGGGTCACCACAGTGCCCTCGCCCGGGGTACTCGCGAGCTCCATTCGCGATGCATTGGCTTCCAGCAGTTGTTGGCAGATGCTCAGGCCCAGCCCGGTGCCGCGGGCTTTCAGGGTGAAAAACGGTTGGCGCACCTGCTGCAGCGTGGCCTCGGGAATGCCGCAGCCCTGATCGGCCACGGTCACGCAGACCCGCTCGGCCCAGGCCTGGCCGACGATGGCGACGCCCTGCCCCGGCGCGCTGGCTTCCACGGCGTTGAGGCAGAGGTTGAGCAGGATCTGCTGCGCCTGGTCCGGGTCGACCCACAAGCGCAGACCGGTTTTGCAAGTGACGGAAAATCTGATGCCCTTGGCGTCGGCCTCGGGCGCGATCAGCCGCGCCGTGCGCTCGAACAGCGCCGCCAGGCCCACCACCTGCGGGTTGGCCGGGTGTGGCCGGCCGTATTCGAGCAGGTCGCTGGTGACGTGGGACAGCCGATCGATTTCCTGGCACAGGTCGCTCAGCAACAGGCGCCGTTCGGCTTCCTGTTCGCGGCGCAGCAAGGCTTGCACGGTGGTTTTCATGGTCGCCAGCGGGTTGCGCACCTCATGGGCCACGCCGGTGGCGAAGGTGCCGAGCACCGCGAGGTTTTCCGAGCGCACGGTGCGCTCCATGACGTCGGCCAGGCGCCCGGCCATGACATTGAAGGCCCGCGTCACCCGGCCAATTTCGTCGTTGTGGGTCTGTTCCGGCAGGCGATAACCGAGGTCGCCCGAGGACAGTTGATGCGCGCCGTCCACCAGCGTGCCGACCCGCGCGCGCAACTGCCGCGACAGGGTGAAAAACACGATCAGGATGAAACCGATAAACCCGACCGCCGCCAGGTACAGCCACCAGCGGGCGTCGTCCAGCGGCTTGAGCACGGCGTCGGGCTGGACGCTGAAAACCACCTGCCAGCCGGGCAGGATCACCGGGCCTTCGCGCCAGTCGGCGGGGGCGTCGACCTGGCGCCCGGTGGCATCGATAAAGGCCCCGCCGGGCACCCGCAGCAGCGGCGTGACCACCCCGCCCAGGCCGGAACTGACCAACAGTTCGGTGACCGACGCCAGGCGCAGGTGCAGGCCGATGCGCACGCGGTGATCGGTCCGGCCATTGCGGATGGTCTTGCGGATCAGCAGCCAGCCGGAGCGTCCGGCCTGGGGCGTGACCGGGCCGATCACTTCGATATCGCCGACCATCTGCCGCGGCAGACCGTCGAGCGACCAGCCCTCACGGCCCCAGTACGGCGCTCCCGAGGCGGCCTGTCCGGGCATCACCTTGAGCAGGCGTTCGTTCTCGTCGAAAAACAGCACGCCGTAGAGAAACGGCAGCTCGCCTTCGAGCTTGAGCAGCGCGTCGACATCGCCGGCCGGGTGCGCCTGGTCGGCAATGAAATCCGGCATGTTGGGATGATTGGACAGGGCCGAGAGCTGGTAGAAACGGTCGTCGAGAAACGACGACACTCGGTTCGCCGTGGACAGCGCCTGGGCATCGAGGCGTTCGCCGGTCAGGCGGTTGAGCAGGTCCTTGGCGAGCTGTTCATAGAGCACGGCCAGGGCGATCAGCGCGACGCTCATCACCACGATGGACAACAAGGTATAGCGCGCTACCAGGCTGCGGCGCGGGCGAGCAAGCCGTCGCCAGAAGGCGCTGGCGGGGAATTCGATATCCATGGGATTTGTAATTGTTTTTCATGTGATGGCGGGGAGGATAAGGAGCGCAGGTCGGGGTTGTCCATTGATTCAGAGGCAAGCAGCCGCCCCGCTGAACTGTTGATGCACTGCTCCAGCAGCAACAGCGCACTGCTTGCCAGGCAACAATCAGCCACCGTTTTGCGCCTGAAAACCCTGCCCCGCCGGCCTTTGCGGCACATGGCGCGAAACCTGCTCTGACCCATCGATTGGACAGTCAAAAGGCCCGCTCATGAGTTACGACAACGCCCCCTTCTCCCGCCGCCGCTTTATCGGCAACAGCCTCGCCCTCGGTGGCCTGGCCCTCGGTGGCCTGGCCCTCGGTGGCAGCCTGCTCGCCGGCTGCGGCGACGACAGCCAGCCCGCTGCAACAGCCCTGATCAGCAGTGGCCCGCGCCAGGGCGGACGCCTGCGCCTGGGCATTCTTGATGGCAGCAAAAGCGGCAACCTCGACGCCCACAAGCCGACCGGCAGCGGCATCGTTCGCGGCTTCGCGCTGTACAGCAAGCTCTGGGAGTGGGACGAAAACATGCTGCCGCGCCTGGCCCTGGCCGAGGAAGCCGAGGTCAGCCCGGACGGCAAGGTCTGGACCCTGCGGTTGCACAAGGACCTGGAATTCCATCACGGCAAGACCATCGATGCCGACGACCTGATCTTCTCGATCCGCCGCCTCACCGACCCGCAACTCGCCTCGCCCTACGCCGCGCTGCTGCACTGGATCGACCGCGACAACCTGGAAAAACTCGACAACCGCACGATCCGCGTTCGCTTCAAGGACGGCGCCGGCTTTGTGCCGCTGCCGGAAACCTGGGTCAATTTCGGCGGCATCGTGCCGGTGGATTACCACCCGGTCAGCAACCCGGTCGGCGCCGGCCCGTACAAGCTGAAGAGCTTCAACCCCGGCCAGCGCTCGCTGTTCACCCGTTTCGAGAACTACTACAAGCCCGGCCGGCCCTATGCCGACGAGCTGGAAATCATCGAGTTCAAGGACCAGACCACCCGCCTCGCCGCCTTGCAGGCCGGGCAGATCGACATGGCCAACGCCCTGGCCAACGAGCACCTCAAGGTGATCGAAAGCGACCCGCGCCTGCAGTTGATCAGCTCGGTCACCGGCAACTGGCTGAGCCTGGACATGAACACCCAGAAAGCCCCGTTCAATGACCCGCGAGTACGCCAGGCCTTCCGCCTGCTGGCGGATCGCGATGAGCTGGTGAAGCGCGTGCTCAATGGCCAGGGCCGGGTGGCCAACGACCTGTACGCACCGAACGACCCGACCTTCGACCACAGCATCCCACCGCGCAAACACGACCTGGAGCAGGCCCGGACGCTGCTGCGCGAAGCTGGCCAGGAACACCTCAAGCTGGACCTGGTGGCCGAGCAGAACAGCGTCGCCCTTGCGTCCGCGCTGGTCTACGCCGAACAGGCGCGCCGTGCCGGGGTCGAGATCAATGTGCGCCAGGTCGATAGCGCCACATTCAATGGCCCGCAGCACACCGAATGGACCTTCAGCACTGGCGGCAGCATCGGCGCGCCGTTCCTGACCTGCGCCCTGCATGCGGATGCGCCGGTGTCGGTGGCAAACAAGACCCACTTCGACGACCCGCGCTTCTCCGAACTGTTCCTCAAGGCGCTGGCCGAGCCCGACCTGGAAAAACGCAAGCCGCTGGTGCATGAAGCGCAGCGCATCCAGTACGACCGGGGTGGGTTGTTGGTGTGGGGCTATGCCAATTTGCTGGATGGTTTCTCGCAGCGGGTGGGGGGTGCGGCGGCGGAGAAAACGTTGTTTCCGACGTGGCGGTTTGATCAGTTGTGGTTGAAGGGTGGGGCCTGAGGTTTAGTCCTCATCGCTGCATGGGTATCAGCCACTTGCGATCGGTGGGAGCGGATTCACCGGGCGCCGGACCGCCGCGAAGGGCCGCAAAGCGGCCCTAAATCCATCCAGCACGCTATTTCCCGCCTGATCTGGATCTTACATTCAGAAATCCTGAGGTCGAAAAGAATTACCGAACATAGACAGCCACCTCGTGCTGGATGGCTTTGGGGCCGCTTTGCGGCCCTTCGCGGCGGTCCGGCGCCCGGTGAATCCGCTCCCACAGAATTGTGAATGGCCACCGCTTTGTGATTGCCTGCGAGATGGTCAGCGCTGGCAAGCCACGCGCCGCAAAGCGCGTGGCCCTTGCCCCAATCAGAAGTGCGTCGTCACCGACACCCCATACGTGCGCCGATCACCCCGCGCATCCCAGGCGATATCGAACGGCAGCGGCACGCTGTCGGTCTTGTAGCGCTTGTCGGTGAGGTTGTTGACGTAGCCGCTGACGTCCAGGTCATTACGCCCGCCGAAGTGGTACGTCAGGCTGGCGTTACCCAAGGTGTAGCCGCCCTGCGAAACGCTGTGGTCTTCCTGCGCAGTCGGCAGGAAGAAGATCCGGCTCTGGTAGCGCCAGCTATTGTCGAGGGTCAGTGCATCACCGCCTGACAGCGGAATGCGGTAGCTCGCCCCCACCGACAACGTGCGCGACGGCGAACGGGCAATGCGGTTGCCGGAGTAATCCGGGCCACCTTCCGAAGCAAAGTCCTTCAGCTCGGTATGCAGCAAGCCAAGGGAGCCGCGCACTTGCAGGTTCTGGATCGGCAACGCCTGCAACTCGAACTCGGCACCGCGGATCACCCCACTACCGCTGTTGGTCAGCAACGACACCACTTCGCCGTTGCTCACCATGACGTTGTTCACCTGGATATCGGCGTAGTCGTAGTAGAAGACATTGGCGTTGGCGATCAGGCGCTCGTCGAACCACTCGCTCTTGATCCCCAGCTCGTAGGCATCGACGTTCTCCGGCGCCACCACCGAGGTTTCCGCCTGCACCGTCGCGCCGCCGTTGAAGCCACCGGAGCGGAAGCCCTTGGCGTAGCGGAAGTAGACGCGGGCGTTGTCGTTCAACTGGTATTCGGGGGTGAAATCGTACGTCAGCTTGCTCCAGGTGCGCTTCTCGTCCTGCACGGCCACGGTGGCGAGGTCGCCGCTGTAGTTTTTCCACCAATGATCGCTGCTGCCGAAGGCAACGGAATCGGCGCCCGGTGCGGAGACGCGGTGCAGGTCGATGTCCTTGGTCTCGCGGGTCCAGCGCAGGCCCAGGGTCAGGCTCAGGTCGTCGGTGGCCTGCCAGGTGCTGCTGCCGAACAGCGCGTAGCTGGTGGTGGTCTGGTCGAGGTCGGTACGGCCATAGCTGGCCACCCCGAATGGCGCGTTGTAGGCGGTCGGCAGGATGGCGCTGCTGCTGGAACTGTCGAGGCTTTCGTGGAACAGGTGGGTGCCGACGATCCAGCTCACCGGCTGGTTCTTCGGCGAGGACAGGCGCAGTTCCTGCGACACCTGGCGCCAGTGGTCATCGGCATAGGATCGGCCGAATTCGTAGATGCCCATGTTCGGCCCCTGGGCCTTTTCGTGGACATCATCCAGGGCGGTGATCGAGTCCAGCGTCAGCTCGCCCAGCTCCCATTGCAGGTTCAACTGCACGCCGTTGCGCTCGACGCGGTCCTCGGCCTTGCCGGTGTACGCCGCTTCATCGTCCTTCAACGACGGCGCCGGACCGAACAGCGTGGTGCCGCCGGGGCCTGCGCCCCAGGCGCGGGTCGGAATGCCCTGGCCCTTGTAGTCGCGGGCGCGTACTTGCAGGGTGGCCTGCAAGGTGTCGCTCAGGCGCGCGAGGATCTGCGCACGCACCGCCTGGTCGTGGACGTCGCCATAGGTATGGTCGTCCACCAGATTCTTCAGTTGGCCATCCTTGCTCTGATCGACGAAGGCCACTCGCGCTGCCAGCCGGTCCTCCACCAGGGTGCCGCCGTAGGCGCCCTCGTAGAGCCGCGAATCGTAGTTGCCGGCGTCTACCTTGAAGTAGCCATTGCCCTCTTCGAAAGCCGGCTTGCGCGAAACGAAGTTGATCGCCCCGCCGGTGGTGTTCTTGCCCCACAGCGTGCCTTGCGGACCGCGCAGGATCTCCACCCGTTCCAGATCATAGAGCGGACCGCCGGTGGCGATATGCGGGCTGATATAGGTGTCATCGACATAGATGCCCACCGGGTAGACCGTGGTCGACGCCATATCGCCCGAGCCCATGCCGCGGATGTACCAGCGCGGCCGCTGGTTGCCGGCGAACTCCGGGGCGATGGCGTTGGGCACATCCTGCAGCGCCTTGCCGGCAGTGAAGCCGCCGCCGGTATTGCGGATGCTGTCGCCGGACACCGCAGACACTGCGGAGGCCACATCCTGCAGCGACTCCTCGCGCTTCTGCGCGGTCACCGTGACCGTGGGCAAAGCGTCCTGGTTCTTCACCGAAGCGTCTTCGCTTTCAGCGGCCAGCACCCCCTGGACAGGCAGCACGGCGGCAGCGATCAACAACGCCAGGCTATGGCGACGGAACGGAACATTCATGTGGGCAGATCTCTTTTTTCAAGTTTCTGCCCGTATGGCAAGGCCCGTGCCAAGCGCTGCAGGCCAAGCAGGCCGTGGGTTCGGCCGGCGTGATGAAGTTGACTGCTGCGTCAGAAGCAGTGTGCCAGCAGCGGTGTGTTGCCTGGGATGCAAGTTGCCATCATCCTCTTGAGTCCGCGCACGGCCCGCCGTTAACCTGCATGCTGCGCCTCGCGGCGAGAAAGCCCCCTCCACTCAGCAAGGACGTGCAAATGGGTCAGCTCAAAGAAGTACTTAGCTCGTTTAACGGTGATGCGTTTTCAGAAGCACGGGAGCAGGTAGAGACGCTGTTTGAACTGGGCGCCACGCGTGCCGCGCTGATGGAACTTGAACTGAACCAACACCTGAACGCCCTGCTGGCGAACGATGACGGCGACCAGAGCATTCCTGTGTCGAGCATCATTGGTGCGTACTCGCACGTTCACGCAATGACCCGCTATACAGACCCGAATCATATCGTCGCCACCTTCAGAAACGCCCTGACCAAGGCCGTGACGGTTGGGCGTTTCAGGGCCATCGACAGCATCAGCGTCCTGCTTGCCGAGAGCCTGAAGTCGGCCTTGCAAGACCCCAACACCCACACCGAGGGCAAAGCGCTATATGTGGTGCTGGCGGATGGGCAGTCGCTGGTGAGGCTGGACATCAAGATGTGGTACGCCGATGTACCGTCCCACACCCTGCACAAGGCCGCGGAGAAAATCGTGGTCGTCTCTGCGGTCAAATCGACGATCGACGTTACCCGGCTGACGCTGAATACCTTTCTCAACATCTATCAGCGCCAGTTGAGGGGCGGCTCCGTGGGAGGGAGTGATCTCATGAGAGAAATCGAAGACATTGCCGCGTTGTTCAGGGCGTTGAAGCGGGTTCACGAGGCGTAGTCGGTGTTGCTCGCGATACTGTCATCGCGAGCAAGCTCGCTCCTACGGGAGGAGGCGTGCGTGCAGCCAATGGGCAATGTCGTCCCACAGTCGCTCTACCCGCTCTACCCCGAACGCCCGCAACCCGGAATGCACCAGCCCTTCCACCACCCGCACTTCGGCTTCTCCACCCGCCTCCCGCAACGCCTCGCCATAGGCGACCCCGTGATCCCGTAGAGGGTCGATCCCGGCCACGCCGATAAAGGCCGGGGCCAAGGCGCTGAAGTCGCTGGCTTCCAGCGGCATGGCGCAGGTGTCGAGGCGCTGGTGGGCATTTGGCAGGTAGCCCGCCAGCGATTTGTTCAAGCCCACGACGTTGAGCATCGGCGCCTGGGCGTGTTGGTGCATCGACGGCAGGTGGTCCCGCGCGGTCAGCACCGGATAGGCCAGCATCTGGCCCAGCGGCTGGGGCTGGGCATCGCGACGCAGGGCCAGGCACACGCTCGCCGCGAGGCTGCCGCCAGCGCTGTCGCCGCCGACGACCAGACGCTCGCGACTCAGCTCGACATCGATCAGCCCACGACGCAGCCCGTGCCAAGCCGCCAGGCAATCGTCCAGCGGCGCCGGGTAGCAATGCTCCGGCGCCAGTCGGTAATCCGTGGCGACGATGGCGATCTTCACTCGGGTTGCCAGGGCGTAGGCGAACCAGTCGTGGGTGTCGAGGCTGCCCAGGTCCCAGCCGCCACCATGCAGGTACAGCAGCGTCGGCCAGCCACCGTCGGGAGTCTCGCCTTGTGGTTTGTAGAGCCGCAGGCGCAGGCCATCGAGCGAGTGATCGGCCACCCGCAACCCCGCCGGTTTTGCCGGGGTGCAGGCCAGGCAAGCGCGCAGGAAAGCTTCGCGGCGGGCGTTGATGTCGCCGCTGACGGGAGCAAAGCGCTGCGCGGCTTCGACGTAAGCACGGATATCAGGATCAAGCGTTTTCATTGGGACTCCGGAGAAGCAGTTGCAAGCGGCAAGCGACAAGCCGCAAGTAAAGGCAGGCCGTGTCGCCGCCGCTTTTCTATTGCCGCTTGAAGCATGCAACTTGAAGCTCGCCGCTAGAAAAGCGGCAAGGTGTACGCCAGGATCACCCGGTTTTCATCGCGCCGGCCGGTGGCGTCGCCTTGCAACTGGACGTTGCGCCAGCGCAGGGCGAGGTTTTTCAGCGGGCCGTTTTGCACGACGTAGGTGATGTCGATGTTGCGTTCCCACTCGCTGCCGTCTTCGCCCGCAACCTTGAAGTTGTCGCCCTTGACGTAACGGGCGAAGGCGCTCAGGCCGGGCACGCCGAGTGGCGCGAAGTCGAGGTCGTAGCGGGCCTGCCAGGAACGCTCCTGGGCGCGGTCAAAGCGCAGCACCTGGACGGCGTTGGCCGCCGCCGGCAAGTCGGTGTCGTGAATGAACGGCAAGGCGCTGTCGCCGGCGTTGTACTGGTAGCCGAGGCGGAAGGTCTGCGGGCCGAGGTTGGCGCTGAGCATGCCCGAAGTCATGCGACTGTCCAGCTTGCCGGCCTTCTCGGCGCCGGACTCGCCGGTGTCGAGGTAGTTGAGGGTGCCGCCGAGGGTCCAGTCACCGAGCTTGCGGCTGTGGGTGACGGTAGCCAGGTTCTGCTGGTAGACATCCTCCAGACGCCCGCCCCACAGGCCCGCCGACCACTGCGGGGTGATGCGCCAGGTGCCGCCGAGGTAGTTGAAGCGGTCGCTGAACACGCTGTAGTAGTTGCCCACCTGGATATCCCGGGCGCCGGCGAATTCCCGCTGGTTGACCTGACGCATCTGCCCGGCGCTGAGGTCGAGGTTGTCGATCTCGCGGACATCGAGCATGGCGCCTTCGAAGAATTGCGGCAGCAGCCGCGCATCACCGGAGCTGACCAGCGGGATTTTCGGGAACAGGCCACCGACCTTCAGCTCGCTCTTCGAGTACTTGAACTTGATGGCCGCGGTGGCTTCGGAAAACTGATCCACCGAACGCGGATCGGCGTTGCGCGGGCCACCGGCGCGGTCGTAGGCGCCTGGCAGCAGCGCGGTACCGCTGCGCGAGGGCGAAGAATCCAGCTTCAGGCCCAGGCCGGCGTAGAAGTCCACGCCGACACCAATGGTGCCCTCGGTGTAGCCCGACTCACCCTTGAGGATAAAGCCCTGGGCCCACTCCTCAAGCTTGGACTGGGCCGGCGCGGTGGAGTCGCGCAGGTCGTGGTTGTAGTAAAAGTTGCGCAGGGTCAGGTTGGCCTTGGCGTCGTCGAAGAACGCCGCGTGGGCGCCCAGTGGCGCGAGGCCGAGCAGCAGGGTGAGGGGTTTTGCGGTGCGAGCGAAGCCCGCCCCTTTCGAGGAGTCTTTCATTGTTTTTGTTCTCGTTTGTGGTGTTGGATCAAGGTTGCGCGGCAGGTCTCAAGGGCCTTGCCAGGTAAACGTCAGGGTTGCCTCCAGCGAGGCGCCGGGCGCCAGTTCGCGGGTGCCGGTTTCAGCCCAGGCGTCTCGCGGCTGATTGAAGGCATCAGCCAGGTGCGACACCGGTTCCAGGCACAGGTACGCGGAACCGGCCGGGGCAAAGGCGACGAAGTGGCTGAGCACGGGCGAGGCTTCAACGCTCAACCGACCTTGCGGGTAGTCCAGCTCAAGCTGGCCGTCCCAGCGCGACTGGTAGTGCGCCCGTCCAGCGCGGTCGTCGGCGGCGAGGGTCCAGGTCTGCGGCGCATCGTCGAACGCGCCGGTCGCCAGGTATTCCTCGTCGATCCGCCACTCACGGCCCGTCCGCCACCGCGCGCACATCCCCGCATGGCGCTGGAAGTACGGGTGCAAGCCGAGCCCGGCCGGCATCGATGTGTCACCGTTATTGCTCAGGCGCAGGGTGACGATCAGGCGGTTACCGTCGAGGACGAACGCCTGCTC
Organism: Pseudomonas sp. Marseille-P9899; assembly: GCF_903166565.1. Lineage (NCBI taxonomy): Bacteria > Pseudomonadati > Pseudomonadota > Gammaproteobacteria > Pseudomonadales > Pseudomonadaceae > Pseudomonas > Pseudomonas sp. Marseille-P9899. The sequence goes on along the minus strand of NZ_CAESCG010000001.1, from coordinate 911,886 downwards.
GGCACGAAACGCCCAGGGCCAGTGCTCGCCCTGGTAATCGCAGCGGATCAGCGCCTGCCCGGCATCGGCGCTCAGCACTTGCCACGCTTGCGTGTGGCTTACGCCATGCAGGGTGTGCGGTCGCGCCGCCGGATGCGCCGGCAACGCATGCTCGACACCGTTGAACGCCAACCGCGCATTACGCAGCCGGTTGGAATACGGCACCAGCGGATAGGCACCCGCCCTTGGCCAGTCCAGCGGATCGAAGGCGTCGCTGGCGATCGGCAACAGCAGCTCCAACCCCTCGGCGCTCAGCCCGGCGATGCGCCCGCCCCACGCGGGCAGCAGGCGCAGGTTCCAGATCGAATTGCTCAGTACAACGGCTTGCATGGGACCTCCACTACCCGAAATCGGGCATGACCAACCCCTGCCGCCACTGGAAGCCAGTGGCGGAGGTTGACGATGGAATGAAGAGCCGCGATCAGTGGCGGCGGAAGCGCTCGATCACCTGCAGGTCGATATCCACGCCCAGGCCTGGGCCCTGCGGGATCTGCAACTGGTGGCCGCTGCGCAGCGCCTCGACCGGGTACAGCCAGTCCGCCGGCTCGACGAACAGGTACTCGATCTGCGGCACCCACGGCTGCACCGCTGCCAGGTGCAGGGTGGCGATCAGGCCGGGACCGAAGTACGGGCAGTGCGGCAGCACCACGGCGTCATGTTGGCGGGCCAGTTCGCCGATGCGCAGGGCTTCGGAAATCCCGCCGACCTTGGTCACGCTGGGCTGCACCGAGTCCACCGCGCCACGGAGGATGGCCTGTTCGAACTGCACCGCGGTGCACCAGTTCTCCCCCGCCGACAACGGCACGCCCTGCCCGCGCAAGCTGGCCAGGGTGGCGAAGTCTTCGGGCGGGAAGATCGGTTCTTCCAGCCAGGCCAGTTTCATCTCGCGCAGCGCCGGCAGCCACTCGCGGGTGTCGCTGACGCTCCAGCCGCAGTTGACGTCGGTAGCCATCGGCACCGCGTCGCCGATGGCGCGGCGGCAGGCGGCGATTTCATCGAGGGTCACTTCGTGCAGCTTGATATCGCGAAAACCCATGTCCAAGGCTTTTTCGCAGATGGCCGGGGCCACCTCGTTGTCGGCGTAGCGCACCAGGCTGGCGTAGGCCGGCACCTGCTCGCGCATGGATTCGCCCAGCAGACGATGCAGCGGCACGCCCTGGCGGCGGGCGCTCAGGTCCCACAGGCCGATGTCGACGCCGGAAATGGCAAACATCGTCACGCCGTAGCGCCCGAACAGGTGCAGGCGCAGTTGCAGCTCGCGGTTGAACGCCGGGATATCGGTAATCTCGCGGTTCAGCAGCAGCGGCGCGATCAGGCGGTCGATCAACGCCTTGGTCGCGTCGGCGACGAAGTAGCCGAACGCCTCGCCCCAGCCAACATTGCCGTGTTCGTCTTCAAGGCGGATCAGCACGTTTTCCAGGCTGTGCCAGGTGGTCGGGGTGATGCCCTGGCCCTTGCCGCCATCGTGGAAAGGAATCTCGACCACCTGGGTGTCGATGCGGACGATCTTCATACGCGCTCCAGCACACTGGCCAGGGGAACGCCGGCGTAGGCACCGCCGACATGGTCACGGCCCGAACCCACCGGGGCCATGGCTTCGTAAGGCAGGAAGTTGTCGGCCAGGTGCTCGCCGGCGTTGTCCTGCGGCGCATAGCCCAGTTCGCGGGCGCGGCGGTTGTGGAACAGCGGGTTAGGGCTTTCCGAGACGCCATAGACAATCTCGTTGCGCACCGCCGGATGCTCCAGGCCGATCAGCAGCAACTGCGCCAGGTCGCGGGCGCTGGTCCACATGCGCAGACGGCGGGCATCGGAGACTTTGGCGTCGGCATTGCCGATGCGCACGATGAAGGTCGCCAGGTCGCTGCGCAGGGAGAAGGTGGTGCAGGTCGCCTCGCCGAACACCTTGCTCAGGGCGTAGTAGCTGTCCGGGGCGACCGGCATGTCATCGAAATACTCGGCCTGGTCGCTGCGGTACTGGCCGAGCACATGGTGGCTGCTGGCAAAGACGAAACGCTTGACGCCAAAACGCTGCGCGGCTTCAAGCAGGTAGAGGGTGGCGTGGTAGTTGGGCTCGACGGTGCTCTGGAAGGCAATGTCGGTGCCGTGGGCACAGGCCAGGTGGACGATGCCATCGACGCCCTCGACCGCCTGTTGCACGAAGGCCGGGTCGGTCAGGTCGCCGACCAGCGCGCTTTCGCCGCTGACCAGCCCTTCGACGGGCTTGCGGTCCAGCAGGCGCAGCGTGTAGCGCTGGCGCAGGAAGGGCCGCAGCGCGGTCCCGACGATACCGGCGGCGCCGGTGACAAGTAGCGTAGGCATGACAGATTCCTGAAGATCATGTTGCCGCCGGCTCGCGAGCCGGCCATTTACAGGGTCTGGCGGTGATCCACCGCCGTCCCTGTCACCTTGGCCGGCCCGGGTTGGGGTCGGCCTTGCGCGGCGCACCGCGCTACGGGTTCCGGCCCGAAGGCCGGTGGTCAAGTATCAGGCCGCGGCGATAACCACGCCCTGCTTCGCCGGTTTCTGGCCGACAAAGAACGCCACGATCAATGCACCGAGAATGCCCAGCCCGCCGGCCAGGACAAAGCCGCTGCCGTAGGTGCCGGTGGCCTGGATGATGAAGCCGGTGACGGTCGGTGCAACGATACCGGAGAGGTTGGCCAGGCCGTGCATGAAGCCGCCGGCAGTGCCGACCTGATGATCGGGCACGGCGTCCTGGATCAGCGACCAGTAGGCCGGCGCGGTGAGCATCAGGAAGCCGATGGCGACGGTCATCACCGCCACGGTGGCGGTCACGCTCTGCACCTGGCCGGTGAGGCCGATGCACACCGCGGCGATCAGCAGGCAGGTGACCAGCACCACCTTGCGCGAGAACAGTTGCTTGCCGGTGCGCTTGAACACCCAGTCGATCAGCAGGCCGCCGCAGATGAAGCCGACGGTGCCCACCAGCCACGGCAGCGCAGTGACGATGCTCATGGCTTTCAGGTCGATGCCCTTGGCGTCGATCAGGTAGCTGGGGAACCAGGTCATGAAGAAATACAGGATGTAGTTGTAGCAGAACAGCGAGACGCCAGTGACCAGCACCGAGCGCTGCAGGATGATCTGCAACACCGGGGTGCGCGGCGCCTGCTCGGCCGTCATCACCGGCGCTTCGCGGCCTTCGTTGATATCAGCCAGTTCTTGCGGCGATACCTGCGGGTGCTCTTGCGGGGTCGAGGTTGCCAGGCGGTACCAGGCGATCGCCCAGAGCACGCCGATGACCGCGATCACCACAAAGGCCACGCGCCAGCCCAGCCACAGCGCGAGGAAGCCAACGATCGGACCGGCCAGGGCGCCGCCCAGCGGGCCGCCCGCCTGGTTGATGCCGATGGCGCGGGCGCGTTCCTTGATCGGGAACCAGCTGTTGACGGTCTTGTTGGCGGTGGTGGACACCGGACCTTCGCCGACGCCGAACAGCGCACGGACGATCAGCAGCGACCAGAAGTTGAAGGCCAGCGCGGTGGAACCGCACAGCAGCGACCAGAAACTCATCGACCAGGTCAGCACGCGCTTGGGCCCGAAGCGGTCGGCCAGGTAGCCGCCGACGAAGCAGAACAGCGCATAGCCAAAGAAGAAACTGCTGAAGATCATGCCTTTCTCGGAAGGCGTGAGGTGATATTCCTGGGTAATGAACGGCATGGCGATGGACAGCGCGGCCCGGTCGACATAGTTGATGATCATGGCGATGAACAGCATCGTCAGGATCGTCCAGCGGTAGTTCTTTTTCTTGTTCATGTACGTCTCCGTCCGGCGCCAGTGGCCACCGGATCTTGTTGTTATAGCGCCTGCCCCGAGGCAGCGGAACAGGCGCCTCTGAGGTCTAGACGCTGTAATCCACCGCCACCCACTCGAAGTACTGCTTCAAGTCCGCCACCAGGGCCTGGTGCGCGGGATGTGGCAGGTAACGCTCCACTGCGGCCGCGTCGTCGAAGCCCGCGTCGAGGATGTAGTCCCAGCAGATCGGGCGCTCCAGCTCGTTGGCGGCGACCTTCCAGTCACGGATGAAATCGATCTCCCCTTCCAGCGTGCGCATGCGCTCGACCAGGCGGGTTTCCAGCTCTGGCTGCGGCGCGACGCCGGCCAGGCGGCGGAACAGCACGACATGTCGCATCATCGCCCTGCCCTCCGTCAGCCCAGCACCCAGGCCGGCGCATCCTGCAGCGCGACGGGGCGCAGGAAGCGCTCCAGCGCGGCATAGCCGACCGAGGTGGTTTGCGGAGTGGTCGACGACGGCCACGGACCGCCATGCTGCTGGGCATGGCAGACCGCAACGCCGGTCGGCACGCCGCCGAACAGCACGCGCCCGGAAATCGCTTCGGCGGCGCGCAGCAGTTGGCGGTTGTCCTCGCTCGGCGCCTCCGCGCCCCACAGGGTGGTGGTCAGGCTGCCGCCCACCGCCTGCAGCACCTCGATGATCTGCGCGGGCGACTGGGCACTGACCACCAGCGCGGCCGGGCCGAACATCTCTTCATGCAGGTGCGGATTGGCAATGAACGCTGCCGCCTCGGTCGCGAACAAGCGTGGCGCCGGACCGACGCCATCGGCCGCCGGTTCGAACACCGCGCGGGCATGGCTGGCGACCGTGGCCGCGGCGGCTTCGAAGCCCTGCTGCATGCCCGGCGTGAGCATACGATGCGTGGCGATCGGCGCAATGGCCGTCGCCAGTTGGGCGACGAAGCGCTCGCTGAGTTCCGAGGCCAGCAGCACGATCAGGCCCGGGCTGGTGCAGAACTGACCGCAACCAAGGGTGATCGACGCCGCCAGGGTCTTGGCCAGGCCTTCGCTGTCTTTTTCAAGAGCCGCGGGCAACGCCACCAACGGGTTGATCGAGCCCAGTTCACCGTAGAACGGCACCGGACGCGGGCGGTCATTGGCCGCCTGCCACAGGGCCTTGCCGCCCTGATAGGAGCCGGTGAACGCCACCGCGGCGATTCCCGGGTGCTGGACCAGATAGGTGCCGCCAGCGCGAGAGGTGTTGTCGATCAGGGTCAGCACGCCTTCCGGCAGGCCCTGTTGGCGCACCACGGCGGCGGCCAGTTCGAACACTGCGCGGGACAGTTGCGGGTGGCCGGAGTGAGCCTTGACCACCACCGGGCAACCGGCGGCCAGCGCCGAGGCGGTATCGCCGCCCAGCACCGAGAAGGCGAACGGGAAGTTGCTCGCGGAGAACATGGCGACCGGGCCGAGGGCCCGTTGCACCCGCACCAGCGCCGGACGCCCGGCTGGCGGCGCACCGGCAACGGCTTCACTGACGACCTGGCGGTACGGCACGCCAGCCTCGACTTCGCTGGCGAAACCGCGCAGCTGGAACGCCGTGCGCGCCACTTCGCCATTCAGGCGCGCTTCGCCCAGGCCGCTTTCGCGGTCGGCGATGGCGACCAGTTCAGCCTGTTGGCGTTCCAGTGCATCGGCCAGCCCACGCAGCAGGCCGGCGCGCACGGCGGCGCTGGATTCGGCCCAGAAACCGGCGGCGGCAACCGCCTTGGCGACGGTCTGGTCGATGATCGCCAGGGAAGGGTCTTGATGATCGGTCATGGCAGGCTCCTTCAGCGTGCGTTCGGTTCGAGGTGATAGCCGCGGCCGGTGTAGTCGAAGGCCACCAGCTCGTTGATCGGCACCTCCTTGTCCGCCGGCGAGGCGTAGTAGGCGCGGATTTCCTTGATCAGGCCGGTGGCTTCGTCGAACACGTACCACTCGTCACCGCGCAGCGCGGTGCCTTGTTTGCTTTTCCAGTGGGTCCACTCGATCACCGCTTCAAAGCTGTCGTGGCTGACCAGGATCTTCTCGATGGTCCACTGCGAACCGAGGTTCTCCACGCACCAGACCCATTTGCGGGCGATGGTGTCGGCGCCGCGCCACGGCACTTCCGGCAGGCCGGCGGGGAAGTAATGCACGGCGTCGGGAGTGAAGCAGGACACCAGCTTGTCGTAGTCGGCCTCGTTGCAGGCATCGAAGTAGCGACGGATCAGTTGCGCGTGTTGGTGCTCGGCCACGGCTCAGCCCTCTTTCTTGTCGATGATCGACGGGATCGCCGGGCGGCCGCTGGCCACCCAGGCGTGGTAGTCGGAAACCGACGTCGGGCTCGGCGGGTACACGCCCCATAGCGGTTCGCCGGAGGCGATGCGCATCGCCAGGTAGTGCTCGATGTCGTCCTGCACGGTGCAGACCTCGGCCAGTTCCTCGGCCAGGTGCGCTGGGACCACGGTCAGGCCGTCGGCGTCGCCGACGATGATGTCGCCGGGGTACACGGCAACACCGGCGCAGCCGATCGGCACTTGCAGGTCGGCAACGTGGTGGTAGGAGATGCGGGTGGTGGCGGTGATCTCGCGGGCATAGGCCGGCAGGTTCATCGCGGCGATCTCGCTGCCGTCGCGCAACGCGCCGTCGGTAACGATGGCCTTGGCGCCACGGGCCAGCAGGCGGGTCACCAGGATATTGCCGGCGGAGGCCGCGGCCGGGTCGTTGCGGCTGTCGATCACCAGCACGTCGCCCGCTTGCACCTGCTCAACGCCGACCCATTGCAGGTTGTCGTCATTGGGCTTGGTGGTCATGGTCTGGTAGGTGTCGATGTCTTCGCGGGCCGGGATAAAGCGCATGGTGAAGGCACGGCCGGCGAACGGCTTGGTGTCGCGGCTCATGGCGCGCAGGCCGACCAGCGCCGGCTGGCGGAAGCCGCGCTTGAACAACTGGGTGGTCAGCGAACCGCTGCTGCAGGCGGCCAGTTTCGCCAGCGTCGCATCGCTGACTTCGACCTTCTTGCCCGAGGCGCTTTCGTGGGCGTCGGAATAGGTGTGGATGACGGACATTCTTATAGGTTCTCCAGGCAGGATTTCATCCGATGGGCGGCCGGCAGAAAATCCCACAATGTGGAACAAAGGCCGGCTTCAAGCCCCGCTGAGGTCGATTCTATGGGGGAAAAACTGCCCGGAAAGGGGCAGAATCAGCCCCATGACAGTCGCGTTCCAACTGATGGGAATTACCGATGAAAACAGGTGAAGGCACCGCCGCCCTCGAAAAAGCCCTCGATGTGCTCCAGGCCATTGGCGCCATGCCGTCGGGCATCACCCAGGCGCGGCTGGCCGAGCAGGTGCAACTGCCGCGCACCACGCTGTACCGGATTCTCGCGACCTTGGTGGAGCGCGGCATGATCCGCCGCGACCCGACGCGCAAGGTTTACCGGCTGGGTTTCAACTATCTGGAGATGGTCCGTAACGCCTACCTGGAGCCGGACCTGGTGGCCGCCGCCAGCGCCGAATTGCGGGCCTTGCGCGACCTCACCGGCGAGACCTCGTACCTGGCGGTGCTGGACGGCAATCAGGTGTTGTCGCTGGAGCGCTGCGACGGCGCCCACACCCTGCGCTCGGCCGCCAGCCTCGGCCAGGGCAAGCCGGTGTATTGCACGGGGCAAGGCAAGGCGATCCTGTCCGCCCTCGCCCCGCTTGCCCGCGACGAGATTCTCAAAGGCCTGGTGCTGGAGCCGCTGACACCGCTGACCATCACCGACCGCCGTCGCCTGCTGGCCGAATTGCAGATTACCCGCACCCGCGGCTACGCCCTCGACGACGAGGAAATCCGCCTCGGCGTGCGCTGCGTGGCGGCGCCGATCATCGACAAGCAAGGCGTGGTGCGCGGCGCCCTCAGCGTCGCCGGACCTGCGTACCGCTTGACCCTGGAGCGCCTGACCCTGCTCGGCCCGGAACTTGCCGACGCCGCGCGGCGGGTGGGCGAACAGTTACGCCCGGAACCGGCGCAACGCCCGTCCGGGGCGCTGGGCGTGGTGCCGGCGCCCTGGGCGTTTCATGGCGCCTTTGCGCGCTGGCATGCGCCGAGCAAGACGCTGTATTGGGCCGACACCCTGGCGCCGGCGATCCATTGCTGGGACGGACACGCCAGCCGCCTGCTGACCCGCCTCGACATGCCGGTGCGGGCGATGGAACTGCACCGCGACGGTTTGCTGGTGGCCCAGGCCGGTGGCTGGTCATTGATCGACTGGCAGGGTCAGGAGCACTCGATGCAAGACCTGCTCGGCAGCCGCCTGCTGGCGTTGGCCAGCCATCCCGGCGGCGGGCTCTGGGCTTGTGCGCGAACGGCCGGCGGTTGCCAGATCGGCGAAATGAGCGCCGAAGGCGACCTGCGCCACGGCTGGAACCTGAGCGAGCAGATCAGCAGCTTCCGCTGGGACGCCAGCGGCAGCGCGGTATTTGCCATCGCCCCCGAGACTGGCGACATCCTGCGCCTGCAGCCGGGCAGCAACGCGGTGCGCCGCCTGGCCTCACTGCCCCGCGGCGGCGGTAGCCTCAGCGGCCTGGCGCTGGATGCGCAAGGCGGCGTCTGGACCACCCAGCGCGACGGCTGGAGCCTGGCGCGCTTCGACGCCGAGGGCAATCTGGACCGCATGATCGGCCTGCCGGTGCCCTGCCCGACCGACCTGTGTTTTGGCGGCGAGGACCTGCGCACGTTGTTCATTACCAGCGCCCGGCAGGAGTTGAAGCTGGAGGCGCTGGGCAGTGCGCCGGATTCCGGGTGCGTGCTGCAAGTGCAGACCGAGGTGAGTGGGCAGGTGGGCGTGGCGGTCAGCGGGGTGTTTTAAACCGCAGCGATGAAGCCCTGAAGATCAATTCCATAAAGCTATTAATAAATACGAATTCATTATTTCTGGTTCTAACCGGAAATCCGTAGTCTGCGCTCATGGCCCCACGCTTCAGACCAAGGAATTCTCCATGAGCCACGCCGCCAACATCGTCGACTTCACCCTCTACCGCAAACGCAAGCACGCGCAACAAACCGGTCGTCTGCTGTGGGCGATGTACGCGCAACAGGCCGGCTTCGCCGCGCAACCAGGGAGCGTCGCGGTATCCGCCTCGAAAGCCCCGCGCCAGGCGTGAGGCGATGAATACACCCAACCGTTTTCTGGTGACCTCGGACGAGCCGCCGCTAAGCCTGCCGGAAATCCCCGGCCAGGACGACGATGGTGTCGGCTTGCGGGTCGCACGTAACCTGCAGCGGCTGCGCAGCAAGCGCCAGTTGTCGTTGGATGCACTGGCCAGGGCCAGTGGCGTGAGCCGTGCGATGCTGGCGCAGATCGAGTCCGGGCGCAGCGTCCCGTCCATCCGCGTGCTGTGCAAGATCGCCCACGGGCTGAAAGTCTCGGTCGCAGCGTTTCTCGAACAGCGCGAGTGCGAAGGCGTGACGCTGTTGCCGGCACGGGACAGCAAGCGCCTGGTCAGCGCCAGCGGTGCATTCGTCAGCCGCGCGCTGTTTCCCTACGATGCCGCGCATCAGACCGAATTCTACGAGTTGCGGATCAGTCCGCTGGGGGAAGAGCACTCCGACGGGCATGGACCCGGGGTGCGGGAGAACCTGGTGGTGGCCCAGGGGGCGCTGGAAATCAGCGTCAACGAAGAGCGCTTTCTGCTCTCCACGGGGGATTCGATCGTTTTCTACGCCGACCAGCCCCACCGCTACCGCAATCCGGTAGACAGTGAGGCCGTGGCTTACCTGGTGGTGACCCACCCCGAACGCCGCGACTGAACCGCGCGGCGGTGCTGCATCAGCAGGTGCAGCACATCATCGGCATGCCGTTGCAGCTCATCATCATCGGCATGCTGCAGTCGTTCATCATCTTCATCATCAGCATGCAGCAGTTGTTCATCATTTCCATGCTCATGCCCGCCATCGGCATCATCTTGCAGGTCATGCAGTCGGCCATCAGGGTGCATTCCATCATGCACTTCATCATCGGCATGCCGTTCATTGGCATCATGCCCATCATCGGCATCATCATGCCCATGGCCGCCTGAGACATCCCCATCATCGACAGGTTGCCGCACTGCATCATCATCGGCATGCCGCAGTTCATCATCATCTGCATCATTTCCGCGCTGTTGCGGAACATCGCCATGTCCATGCCGGCAGCAGGCTTCATGGTGCACATCATGCCGTCTTCGACCATCTTGCAGGTCATGGTCGCCATCATCATCGGCATGCCCATCATTGGCATCATCGGCATGTTGGCGCTCATCGGCATCTGCATCTGCATTGCGTTCATCATGGTGAAATCCTCTTCAAATTCGACGATAGGGTGTGGAGTTGATGGCGCCGATTCTAAGCCCGCCCGGCGGCGCGACAAGATGACAGCCCAGCAGCGCCGAGCGCTGCCGGAACGGCCTGAAAACCGGCAATCACATCACCGGAAGACGCCATCGCGTCGCTATCGAAGCAATGACAGATAAAGGCTCCCGTTTCATGACGAAAGCGTCGCGATGGATATCGCCAACGCTTCCATGCTCATAACCCAGATGCATATTTGATCTAAGCCTCTGCAAAAAAATCGCCGATCGCGGCGCAGCTCCCGTACTACGCGCCTCTTCACCCCGCCACGGATCACGGCTAACCTTGGCGACCGGCCAGGACGGCATGTCGCGCCGACCGTTCACCCAGCTTTCGGAAACCACTGTCACGATGGAAATTTCTTCGACTCAACCCGCGCACAGCAGCAAGGACAGCGGCGGGCGCGTTCAGGTCATCGACCGCTCGATCGTGCTGCTACGCACCCTCGCCGGCCTCAAGCACGGCGCCAGCGCGCTGGACCTGGCACGGCTGACCGGCATCGATCGCTCCACCATCCATCGTCTGCTCAAGACCCTGACCCACTGGAGCCTGATCGAATCCCGCGGCGCCACCTACCACATCGGCCCGGAAAGCCTGATCTACTCGGCGGCCTACCTGAACCGCCTGAACCTGCGCCGGCTCGCCCTGCCCTACGCCATCGAACTGCAACGGGTGATCGGCGAAAGCCCGGCGATCGTCTCGCTGTCGGTGCCGGTGGGCGACCAGGTGGTGTTGATCGAACGCATGTGGACGCCGGCCACGCCGCTGAACGTGATCGTCGACCTGGCGGACCAATTCCCCATCGAAGGCAGCCCTAGCGGCCGTGCGGTGTTGGCCACCTACAGCGAGGCGACCGCGCTGGGTGTGCTGGGTGAAGAACGCTATGCCAAGGCGTTGCCGGCGCTGGAACTGATCCGTAGCCAGCAGGATTTCGCCTTTGGCCATGGTGAGTTCAAGCCGGGGTTGTCGTCGGTAGCCTTCCCGATCCGCGTCGAAACCGGCCAGGCGCTGGGCGCTGTGGTGGTGGCGGGCCTGGGCATGGAAGAAGAAACCCACCCGGCTTCGCCGCTGGCCGCCCATGTGCGGCGGGCGTGCGAGGGGATTGCGGCGCAGTTGGGGAATCTCTAGAGACTGTAAGGAGTGGGGCCGCAGGCGCGGCCCTTCGCTGGCAACGCCAGCGCTCACAGCCGGCCGAGCGGTGCTCCGCTTGCCGGCAATGAGGCTCTGGAACTCAGTGAACGATCACTGCACCGCAGCAAACGCCTCAGCCACCTGCTGCAGATTGTCCGGACGCACGCCCGACATGCACACGCGACCGCTGTCGATCAGGTACACGCCGAACTCGTCACGCAGGCGACGAACCTGGGCCACGCTGAAGCCGGTGTAGCTGAACATGCCGCGCTGGGACAGGAAGAACGAGAAGTCCTTGCCCGGCAACAGCACCGCCAAAGCGTCCACCAGGCCCTGGCGCATGTCCATGATACGCAGGCGCATCTGCTCGACTTCAGCCACCCACTGGGCATTCAGGCCGGCATCGTTCAGCACCGCCGCCACCAGTTGCGCGCCAAACGCGGGCGGGCTGGAGTAGTTGCGGCGCACGGTGGCCTTGAGCTGGCCGAGCACGCTTTGCATGGTGTCGGCGTCATCGCAGACCACCGACAGCCCCCCTACCCGCTCGCCGTACAGCGAGAAGATCTTCGAGAACGAGTTGCTGACCAGGCACGGCACGCCGGCACGGGCCGCTTCGCGGATGGCGAAGGCGTCTTCCAGCAGGCCTTCGCCGAAGCCCTGATAGGCGATGTCGAGGAACGGGATCAGGTTGCGCGCCTTGACCACCTCGATCACCTGTTGCCATTGCCCCTGGTTCAGGTCGGCGCCGGTCGGGTTGTGGCAGCACGGGTGCAACAGGACGATGCTGTTAGCTGGCAGGGTCTGCAGCGCCGCGAGCATGCCGTCGAAGTTGACGCCGCCGGTGTTCTGGTCGAAGTACGGGTAGGTGTGAACCTTGAAACCGGCACCTTCGAAGATCGCGCGGTGGTTGTCCCAGGTCGGATCGCTGACCCAGACCTGCGATTCAGGGAAGTAGCGCTTGAGGAAGTCGGCACCGACTTTCAGTGCGCCGGAACCGCCGACGGTCTGCACGGTGGCAACGCGGCCACCGGTCACCGCCGGGTGATCAGCGCCGAACAGCAGATTCTGGATCGCCTGACGGTAGCCGGCCAGGCCTTCCATCGGCAGGTACAGCGAGGCTTCGTGGGGCTTGTCGGCCAGGCGCTTCTCGGCCTCGCCCACCGCCGCCAGTTGCGGCACCACGCCGGCAGCGTCGTAATACAAGCCGATGCTCAGGTTGACCTTGTTGGCCCGAGGATCGGTCTTGAAGGTCTCCATCAACGAGAGGATCGGATCGCCGGCATAGGCATCGACATGTTTGAACACAGCGCGCAACTCCTTGGGACAGGGTCAATCGAACAAAGTGTGTCGAGGATACCCGGAGTGCGAGCGCAGGAACATGCCCTTGGTGCAACCGTTCAGTGCAGAACTGCACGTGGAACGTTTGCATCCGACAGTCGCCCTGCCGAATGCAAACACTCGGTCAATTGCCGGCGTCTGGGTTCAGGTCCGGGTCGGCGTTGCCGGTCTTCTGCCCCAGCGGATCGATGTTGTCCGGATTGGCCGGATCCTGGCGCTGGTCAATGCCCGGCGCCGGCGCCAATTGCAGCACCTCGTTGGTGTAGGCCCACTCCTTGGCGACCAGGTCAGGATGGTCGTTCAGGTGCACGCCGTAGCTGGGGATGATCTGCTTCAGCTTTTCCTGCCAGGCCGACGACGCGAGACGGTCCTTGAACACCTTCTGCATCAGGTCGAGCATGATCGGCGGCGCGGTGGAAGCGCCCGGCGAGGCGCCCAGCAGGCCGGCGATGGTGCCGTCCTTGGAAGCGACCACTTCGGTGCCGAGCTTGAGCACACCGCCCTGGCCCTCGTCTTTCTTGATGATCTGCACCCGCTGGCCGGCCTGCCACAGGCGCCAGTCTTCCTTCCTGGCTTTGGGGAAGTAGGTCTGCAACGCGGCAAAGCGGTCGTCATCGGACTGCATTACCTGGCCGACCAGGTATTTCACCAGGTCGAACTCACGCAGGCCCACGCGCATCATCGGCCAGGTGTTGTGCAGCGACATGCTGGCGAACAGGTCGAGGTAGGAGCCTTCCTTGAGGAACTTGGTAGAGAAGGTGGCGAACGGCCCGAACAGGATCACCCGTTTGCCATCCAGCACCCGGGTATCCAGGTGCGGCACCGACATCGGCGGCGCGCCGGTGGAGGCGATGCCGTAGGCCTTGGCCATGTGCTGCAAGGCGATGTCCTGGTTGTCAGTGACCAGGAACGAGCCACCGACCGGGAAGCCCGCGTAGTCCTTGGCCTCGGCGATGCCGGATTTCTGCAGCAGCGGCAAGGCCGCGCCACCGGCACCGATAAACAGGAACTTGGCGTCGGTGGTGGATTTGCTGCCGTCCTTGAGGTTCTTGTACTCGACGCGCCACGAGCCATCGTCGTTGCGGGTGATGTCCTCGACCTCGCTGGACAGCTTCAGGCTGAAGTTCTGCCGGGTCTGCAGATAGGCCACGTACTGCCGGGTGATTTCGCCGAAGTTGACGTCGGTGCCGATGGGCGTCCAGGTGACCGCAAGCTTCTGCTGCGGATCACGCCCGTCCATCATCAGCGGCACCCATTTCTTGATCTGCTCGGGGTCTTCCGAATACTGCATCGGCCGGAACAGCGGGCTGGCCTGCAGCGCTTCGTAGCGCTTCTTCAGGAAGCGAATGTTGTCGTCGCCCCAGACAAAGCTCATGTGCGGCGTGCTGTTGATGAACGAACGGGGATTTTTCAACACGCCGTTCTTCACTTGCCAGGCGAGGAACTGCCGGGTGATCTGGAAGGATTCGTTGATTTCGACGGCCTTGGTGATGTCCACCTTGCCGTCTTTTTCCGGCGTGTAGTTCAGCTCGGCCAGGGCCGAGTGGCCGGTGCCGGCGTTGTTCCAGCCGTTGGAGCTTTCGTTGGCGACCTTGTCCAGGCGCTCGACCAGTTCCATCGACCAGCCCGGTTCCAGTTCGTTGAGCCAGATCGCCAGGGTCGAACTCATGATGCCGCCGCCCACCAGCAGCACGTCGACCTTCTTCGCCTCGGCGGCCTGCACGCTGGCGAAACCGCACAGCAAGGTCAGCCCGGCGAACGCCGCTCTCCATTTCATCCCGATCGTCATGTTTTCTCCCACGAGGCGAGCCTCGATGTGATTGGCGTGAATTCCCTGCCCATTGGACCGTGCCGCGGTCTTCGCGCCCTGGTGCACGCAAGGCAAGCGAAGCCCGAAGGCGGCCCTCAGGCTTGGAGGGCCACCATCGACGAACAGTTCAAAGGTTAGCTGAGCCCGTGCGGCCTGCGCTGTGTTTGCACAGGTGCAGCGCCGCTGCTCTGGAGAAGAAACGAAACAGGCAGGGATTTGTTCAGGCTCGCGCCGATTCAGGATGCGCCAGGTTAGGCGGGTCTTGAGGCACGGCGCGCAAACCATGCAACGCCTGGACCGCATGAATTCGCGCCACCAGCGCCAGTGAAGCCACCGCCAGGCAGGACAGGCTGGTGTTGAAGGCGACGCCCAGCAGGTTTGTCAACTTCTGCTGGGCAAGGTCGGTGCCGGCAGCGGAGAGGAATAGCAGCCAGCCCAGCACCACCACCAGCACCCAGGACAGCCACCAGCACAGCGGTAACGCGCCGGGCCTGACAGAGTCAGAGGCATTCGGCGCATGACTGACTGCCCAGATCTCATTCATGGCCTGCCAAGGCCGCCAGAGCATCATCGGCGGTATGAAGAACGCCGCCACCACCTTGCCCGGAACAAGGCGCAATGCAGCACCGTTGAGCTGCCAGGCATTGAAGCTGGCGCGGTGAATCCAGCGCAGCATCAGAAACGCCGATACCAGCATGACGGCAAAGCCCCACAGGCCGAACTGCTCCCAGCGTTCGCTGTTGGCTTGTTCATCGAGCATGGCCTCGTCGAGGGAGAGATACACGCCTAGCTCGTAGTTGCTGACCAGGCCGTATCCCATGACATTGCAGACGGTCCCCGCGACCGCGAGCAGAATCTGCGCATACAGTGCCCAACGCACCAGGGCGGTAAGGCCGTCCATTTCGACGAAGGTCTTCACCACCTTGACCCGCCGGGCCGGCTCCGTCCTGCCCCGAGGGTACTGCCAGGCAAACCAGCAGCAATGGATCAGCGCCGCAACGAACGCCAGGGCGTAGTTCTGCAAGAGCTGCAAGGCGCTGGTGAACTGCTCGGCCGGCAGGGTTTTCGAGGGGGCCAGCAGCACCGAGGCATCGAACGCAACCATGCCCAGAACTAGGACGAGGAAGGGTATCGAGGCGTTGGCCCGGCGCCCGCTCAACTGGTTGAACAGCGAACCGGCAACGACGAACAGCAACCACAGCCAGAAGAGCCAGGTGAATCGTTCGCCATACACAGCGACGAAATCGGTCATGGGCAAGTGTCCTTGGAGCCAGTGTGGCATTGGCGCGATCCGTTATTTGTTCAGCAGCGGTTGAGCATCCCGGTACACGGGGTCGTAGCCCTTCTCCCAGGGGAATTTCCCTGTGGCGTCAGGCCAGACCATCTGCACGAAGGGCACATCGGTATCCATGGAGTAGTAAAACCACCCGCCATAATCGAAGTGATCCGGGAAATGATGCATGGCGACGGGGACAAAGGCGATTTGGCTGCCCTCGGCAATGCCGTCATAACCCTTGTACATCTCGAAGGGCGGTGCAGCCTCGATCACGCGCTCGGCAAGAATACCGAGGAACTCCTGGGCAACCAGTGGCGGCAGCCCGACCACCACCACTTCCGCCTGACCGTAATTGGCGTAGAACCCCAGCGAGTACGAGAAGCCGGGGGTCGGACCTTGGGGCGCCACATGCACGGGGTACCAGCCGTTGTTACTGATCTTTCCCAGAATGTGCACATCCAGCCGGGTTTCGGCTCGTGGTGCTTCGAACCCGGGGACGATCGGCCGGATGAATTTCGCTTCGGCAACCAGCGGGAAGAGGCAAAGAAGCAACGTGAAAAGGGTCATACCATCCTTGGACATCTGTGCGTAGCTCTTCCTTGAATGCTGTCTTGTCATGACGTCCCGCGCCGGGGAAGTCCGCATCTGCGCTGTCTATTGAGCAGGCGCGCGGAAGGCTAGCAAATAGCCATCTAGGTGTCGATTGGTTGAACTGCGGCCAACAAGGCGTTGAATATCTCGAACAGATCCAGACAGAAACAAACATCAATAAATCCTGATGCCAGCCGCAGCAATCATGAATTTTTCCTTACGCGACACCGACTTACTCTGGGCCCGAACCTCGAGTGCCCACAGAGGCACCGGATCTCGATAACAATTCCAATACCTGCCGAGGATCCCCAATGCCCGTCCCTCTTCCGTCCAACCAAGACGAGCACCTGCTCGCCAGCCACGGCTACCGCCAGGAGCTGGATCGCGGTCTGAGCCTGTGGTCGTCGTTTTCCGTCGGCTTCGCCACCATTTCGCCGGTGGTCGGCATCTATTCGGTGATGTCCCTTGGTGCTATTAGCATCGGGCCGTCCTGGGTCTGGATCGTGCCGCTGTGCCTGTTGCTGCAACTGAGCGTGGCCCTGGTCTATGCCGAACTGTCGTCGCAGTTCCCGCTGGCTGGTGGCTGCTATCAATGGGTGCGCCGCCTGGTGGGTGACCGCCTGGCCTGGTTCACCGGCTTCCTGTATCTGGCCGCGGCGCTGGCGTCGCTGACCACCGTGGCCTACCTCGGCGGTTTCTGGCTCGGTCTGTTGATCACCAACGAACCGCCCTCGGCCAACACCCAGGTGGCCTGTGGCGCGGCGCTGCTGGTGCTGGGCCTGGGGGTCAACCTGCTGGGCATCAACCCGCTGAAGTACTTCGTCAACGCCGGGATCTTCGCCGAAGCCATCGCCTCCATCGGCATCGGCGTGCTGTTGCTGCTGTTCTTCCGCAACCATGATTTCAGCCTGCTGTTCACCAGCATGGGCGCCGAAAGCGCGTCCGGCGGCTCTTACACGAGCGGCCTGCTCACCGCGCTGGCGGTGTGTGGCTGGGCCTTCCTCGGCTTCGATGCCTGCTCGCAACTGTCCGAAGAAACCACCGACGCCCGCGTCTCCACCCCGCGCGCCATCCTGCGTTCGATGCTGGTGGTGGGCCTGACCGTGATGCTCACTGCCTTCGCCGTGACCCTGTCGTTCAAGGACCCGGCCGCAGTGGTCAGCGGCCAGATCATCGATCCGGTGACCCCGGCGGTGGTGGATGCCTTTGGCGCCTGGGCCGAGCGGCCGTTCGTTGCCATCGTGCTGATCGCATTCGTCGCCTGTGTGGTGTCGGTGCAGACCTACATTGGCCGGGCCATCTTTGGCATGGCCCGCGACGGCATCCTGCCAGGCTCGGCGCTGCTGCGCCGGGTTGACCGACGCAAAGTGCCGATGGCAGCGATGGTGTTCAGCACCCTGGTGGCTAGCCTCGGTCTCGGCCTGGGCCTGAACGCCACGGCGGTGGGCACGTTGATTGCCTTCGGCAGCGGCGGCTTCTTCTTCGTCTTCCTGATCGTCAGCGTCAGCGCCCTGTATGCCCGCCTGAGCGGTCGCTGGGACCCGGCCAAAGGCGCCCTGCAACTGGGCCGCAAAGGTTTGGTGATCAATATCATCGCGGTGTGCTGGCTGCTTTTCGAAGCGATCAACGTGGCCTGGCCGCGGGAACTGCTGGCTCCGCCCGGCGCGCCGTGGTTCCAGGTGTGGGCGGTGGTGGTGGTGTTCTCCGTCCTGGCCCTGTTCGGCCTGGCGTACTTGCTGATCGCCAAGCCCCATCGCCGTATCGCCACCAGCCTCAGCTTCGCCGGCCGCGCCGTCGACTGATTCAACCCCCTGCCCCGCCCGCCTCCTTCACCGGCCTGTTGCTGGCGGGGCGGGCTTGTGCCTGAAAAGAGGAATTCGCCATGTCCACCCTGCATTACTGGAACTACCCCACCGAGATTTTCTGCGGCGCCGGCGCCCTCGACCTGCTGGCCCAACGCTGCGCCCTGGCCGGCATGCGCCGCCCGTTGCTGGTGACCGACCCCGGCATGCTGGAACTGCCACCGCTGCGCGCGGTGCGTGAGCACCTGGAGGCCCAGGGCGTTGATTACGCGCTGTTCCACGGCCTGTCCGGCAACCCGAGCCTGGACGAGGCCCGCGCTGGAGCCCAAGTGTTCGCCGACGGCCAGCACGACTCGCTGATCGCCCTCGGCGGCGGCAGTGCGCTGGACGCTTCCAAGGGCATCGCCCTGCTCAGCCGCGATCCGCATGGCCTTGAGCGCTTCGAGTGGACGCAAATGCTGGAGCACTTCCCGACCCTCGCCGACTACCCCGCGCTCGGTCTTCCCGCGCTGATCGCCATTCCCACCACCGCCGGCACGGGCTCGGAACTTGGCCGTGAAGCGGTGCTCACCGACACCGTGCAGGGCGTGAAAAAGGTCATCGGCCACCGCGAACTGCTGGCCCGCTGCGTGATCCTCGACCCGGCGCTGACCACCGGCCTGCCGGCAAAACTGACCGCTGCCACCGGCATGGACGCCCTGACCCACCACCTGGAAGCGCTGTTCTCGCCGCTGCATCACCCGATGTCCGCCGGCATCGCCGTGGAAGGTGTGCGGCAGGTGAAACTGCACCTGGAAAACGCCGTGCGCGATGGCAATGACCTGGTTGCCCGCGAGGGCATGCTGGTGGCCTCGGCCAGCGCGGCGGTGGCGTTCCAGAAAGGCCTGGGCGGCGTGCACGCCCTCGCCCATCCGCTGGGTGCGCGCCATCACCTGCACCACGGCTTGCTCAATGCGGTGTTGTTGCCGTATGTGCTGCTGGCCAACCGCAGCGCCATCGAAAGCGACGCCGCGCGTCTGGCGCGTTATCTGGAACTGGACGATGCCAGCTTTGACGGGCTGCTGGCCTGGGTGCTGGAACTGCGTGGCCGGGTGGGCATTCCCGACACCCTCGCCGAACTGGGCTTGACCGGCGAAGATGCCGCGCTTATCGGCGAGCTGGCGCTGGCGGATATCTCGTCGTCAGAGACCAATGCGTTGCCGCTGACGGCTGCCGACTATTCGCGGATTTATCGCAATGCGGTGATCGGGAAGTTGATCTGAGCGTTTTTCTTGGGGCCCACCGCTGCACTCAAGCTGCACACAACTAAATCCCCAACCCATGCACCGCCAGCAAATCCTCGATAAACGCCCGCGCCGCCTCACTACGCGGCCGGCCGGTGTAGGTGATCATGCTGTGCACCACCTCGTAGCGCAGCCGCTCGGGTTGCAACGCCCTCATGCGGCCGCGCTCGATCCAGATCTGCGCATAGTGGGTCGGCAGGTAGCCCAGATGAGTACCCGCCAATACCGCGTGGGCCACCGCTTCCATGTGATAGGCGGTGGCCCGGCTGCGCTCGGGGCGCAGCGGCAGGTCCTGGTTCTCGGGAAGAAAGCCGTGGCTGATCCAGTTGCACGCGGCAATACGCTCCAACGCCGGTTCTGCCTCGTCGAACAACGGATGCCGGTCACCGCAGAACACCCCGATCTCCTCGGTGTACAACGGCAGGTAATCCAGGCTCGGCCGCGAGCGGCTGAAGTACGACACGGCCAGGTCCAATTGCCCGTCGATTACCGCCAGTTCCAGCTCGGTGGGTGAGTTGACGTACAGGTTCAACTGCACGTCCTGCTCACGCTGATAGAAGGTCGCCAACGCCTCGCCGAAGCGCGCCTGCGGCAACGTCGCCACGTTGTCCGCCAGCCCCACATAGAGATCGCCCACCAGATTGCCCGACAGCGCCTGCGCCTCGTCGCGGAACAGGCCGATGGCGTCGAACATCGCCTGCGAGGCATCGAGAATCCGCTTGCCCTTGGCGGTCAGGCGAAAGCCACCCTTGCCGCGTTCGCACAGGCGATAACCCAGACGCTTTTCCAGGCTGCCGATATGCATGCTGATGTTCGACTGGCTCATGTTCAGTTCGGCCTGGGCCGCGGTAAAGCCGCCGCACTTCACCACAGTGGTGAAGATGCGCAGCAGGCGCAGGTCGAGGTCGGTGACGGTTCGGAGCATTGGGTTAATGGCCTGTAGCAGGGTGCAACAGTGTAGAGGAAGCGGCATGAGCGAAGGAGTGGTTTGCACACTGACAAAACGGTAGCAAAGTGCCATTGACTTTAACCCAAGCCTATCTACCCTAGCAGCAATAGGCGCCGTGCCTTTACTCAAAGGAGTGAGTCATGAACGGACGGAAACTGCCCGTACTCTTCAGGCAAGTGGCCCTTGCAGGATTGTGGGTTTCTTGGGGCTTGCTGGTACAGGGCTGCACCGGGCCCTCCGGCTCGGCCTCGCTGTTCAAGGCCGGTTCAGATGGCGTGCTCGGATCGGTTTTCGTCGGCTCGGACATGCAGGACGCGGTGAAGAAAACCAATCCCGACGTCGACATGCAAGGCGAGGATGTCTACCAGATTTTCCTCTCCGACGGTTATTTCAAATACCTGCCGGACTTCGGCGGGGTCAATGAAGTCGTGATCATTGCCGAGTTCACCGAAGTGAGCTCCGGCACCAAGGGCGACACCGTCACTACCGTCCTCGGTCCGTTTGAAGGTGTCGCCGACAAGTCCAAAGCGCCCGCCTTCAGCAAACTGCTCTACGGCCCCAAAAAGATGGAGTCTGATCAGGTCAGCGTGACGATTTCGGTCATTGAGTACGACCAGGGCGAGAATGAAGACGCCGCCGCCTTCCTCGACTTCATCGCCTCCGCCAGCCAGGTCTTTTCCTTCATCAACCCTGTTACCGCCACCGAACGCGCCTTCACCAAAGAAATCGCCAAGAATCTGCTGGCCCTGAACAAGGACGAGGTGGTTTTGCGGGTCAGTTTCGATCTGGTTGCCGACTCCGGCCACCTGAAGCAATACAGCAACGTCAACGGTGCGCTCATTCCTTTGGCCCCTGGCAACTACGTGCTGGTCAATCAGGAAGGTTGCGCGGTGACCTCTTGCTTCGGTTACCTGAGTGAAGATCAGCGCGGCAATCCAGTGGCCTTGCTGGGCGATGCAGTGCTGGCCATACCGGTCGCGCTTCGCCAAGGGCTGACCGATACACCGGACGGCATTTCACGAAAGGACATTGCCCCCTCTGAAATGCGCCTCGCCGACCAGCGCCTGACCAATGTCAAGGATGGTACCCGCTTCAGCGACAAGACCTGGTTGACACTGTCGGTGGTCAAGGGCGGCGATCCGAGCTTGTGGGCAAAACGCAAACTTCTGCTCAGTGCCGAGGAGGCCGTCCAGCGCATCGGTAAATCCGCGGGCAACAGGATTCAGACAAGCAATGATTACGACGCAGCGCTAGAGGCGTTAAAGGCGGCCAGACAACAGGAGCAGGCAGACAAAGGCACTCTGAAGCTGGCCACCGCACTGGACAAGAACGGCAACTACACCTTCAGCAATGCCGCCAGGGAGATTTGTCTGTTTCATCCTGTGACGGTCAATGCCAGCACACTGCAGGCGCACTTTTATCGACTGGTCGACGGCAAGCCGCGGCAACCTGTCGTGTCGCCGGAAATCAAACCCGAAGCCGGTCGTTCAACGCCCAACAACTCGTGCTTCAGCGCAACACCCTCGGCGATGTCTCCAGGGAACTACCAGGTCGAATCGCTCTACAGTATCGACACGCAAAATCACCATCAAACCCTCACCTACACCATTCCATAGACCAGCACAGGGCGACCGTTCCGACACCTCGGCACGGCGCCGATCGCTCAAGAAACATGATCCGGACACCAAGGAGGCGTGCCATGAGGGAACAGTGCGATCTTGTCATGAAAGGAGGCATCACCAGCGGGGTCGTCTACCCCAAGCTGATTGCCCAGTTGGCGAAGCAATACGACTTCAAGAATATCGGCGGCACCTCCGCAGGGGCTATCGCTGCGGCAGCCTGTGCGGCAGCGCAATATGGCCGGAACAACGGCAACATCAACGCCTTCGATACCCTTGAGGCGCTACCTGAAGAGCTGGGCAGGCTCAACAAGGATGGCAAATCCAGACTTTTCAGCCTGTTCCAGCCTAGTGAACAGGCCCGCCAACATTTCTCCGTACTCACCGAAGCGCTGAATCAGGACAAGGTGGCCGGCGGGCTGGCGATTGCCAAGGCGCTGGTGAACATGTACCAGGGATTACTGCTCGCTGGCCTGTTGCTGGGCGGCGTGCTGCTCAGTCCCTTTGTCGCCGCCTTGCAACTGGGTTTCGGGTACGGCGCAACCCTGCTAATCGCGCTGTTGCTGATGCTGGTTGTCGCCGGTTTTACCGCCCATGGCTTGAACGGCGCGATAAGGAAACGAGGGATCAATCCGGCCTATCTGTTCGGCCTGTGGGGGCTGATGGCGCTGACGTTAATGGTCGTCGCCAACCATCCTCTCACCTGGCAAATGCTCGGCACGGCTGCGGCCATGTCGATCGTGGCGCTGCTGGTCATCGCACTGCTGGCTGGGGCGCTGGTAGTGCTGTTCCTGCGCGGTTTGCTCAAGGCGCTCCATGCCAACCATTACGGGCTGTGCAGCGGTCGCAACAGTGAGGCGGGCGACGAAGGCTTGACGGACTGGCTGACGCATTACCTCAACAGCCTCGCGGGGCTTGACCCGAAGGGGAAGCCGCTATTGTTTCAGGATCTGTGGGGCAATGACTGGAAAAAGCCGACCATCAACCTCGAAGTGATGACCTCCGCTATCAGCCAGCAAATGGTCTATGCCATCCCTTTTCGCGCGCAGACCCCCGAGTTTTTCTACGATCGTGACGAATGGGCAAGGCTGTTCCCCACGCAGGTCA
This sequence comes from Pseudomonas sp. Marseille-P9899, assembly GCF_903166565.1. Taxonomy (NCBI): domain Bacteria; kingdom Pseudomonadati; phylum Pseudomonadota; class Gammaproteobacteria; order Pseudomonadales; family Pseudomonadaceae; genus Pseudomonas; species Pseudomonas sp. Marseille-P9899. The sequence continues at coordinate 888,792 of NZ_CAESCG010000001.1, read as the reverse complement.
TAGCGCACCTGGATGACTATCAGGCAAAGAGGGCCGGTCGCAGCCCGCAGCCTGTTGTGTATTGCTCCACAGGCAAGCCTCTATACCGCCTGCCCATGCGCGCCAATCTGCCAGTCGTCGTGGCGGTCCGCATGAGCCTGAGCTTTCCCCTGCTGCTCTCGGCAATCCCGCTATACGCCATCGACTTGAGCGTCAAGGAAACCGCCGAGAGCAAAAACAGCAAAAAGCCGGTCAAGGCCAAGCGCGTCTGGTTCTCCGATGGCGGCATTGGCAGCAACATGCCCCTGCACATGTTCGATTCGATGCTGCCCCACCACCCCACGTTTGCGATCAACCTGAAGCCGGAGCACCCGAGCTATCCCATCCAGCCCGTCCCCGGCAAAGACAACAAGGATGGCCGTATCTACCTGCCAGATGACAATAACGGTGGTCGCCAGCGTTACTGGCCGATGCCGGACGACAGCAAGCCGGTCTCGGGCTTGGCCAGTTTCTTCGGCAGTATCCTCAACACAATGCAGAGCTGGCGCGACGAACTGATGTTCCCCTATGCAGGCTTCCGTGACCGCATCGTCCAGATCAGCCTCCAGGGACATGAGGGCGGGCTGAACCTGAACATGCCACCTGCGCATATCACAGCCTTGGGCGACGCAGGAAAAATGGCTGCCGAACGCCTTATCGACAAGTTTCACCCCCAAGGGGCTCAGACAGGAAAAGGCTGGGAGGAGCACAGGGAGATACGCCTGAAGGCCTTTCTGGGCGTCATGCAACCGGCGGTGGACTCGCTTGAGCACTCAATGGCCAATCACAACTGGAGCACACACCTGTCTGGCTACAACCCGAAGCAAAGGCAGGTAGCGGTGAACTTCCTCGTGGGCGTCCAGCAGTTGTCGATCCTTGCTAACGGAGGAGGCGTCAACTTTCAGGAGTCCGCGCCCAAGCCACTGGGCCACATGAAAATCACGCCCAAGATCTGATCCTGCCAAGGTGCAAAATACATGCAGCACATACCCAGAGATGTACCACCGCCCGCGATCCTGACGGGTAGCGCGGCAAAACTGCACCGAGAATCGGCTGCCCATTTCATGATGGGTAGCAGTGAACAGCTCTCCCAGCAGACCATTTCACCTTCGGCGCTGAACCTCGGCCATTCCAGCATGCGCCAAGCCTTGGAAAAACTGTTCAGAGGCCGCTGTGCATTCTGCGAGGCCAGAACCCGAACCCAGCCTTATCGCTTTCGCCCCCTGGAACAGGCGCAACCCTACCAGGCCAGTGAGCACGCACACCTCTACTACAGTTGGCTGGATATTGCCTGGGAAAACCTGTACCCCATCTGCAAATCCTGCCTCCCCAAGGAAGCCAACTATTTTCCCGTTATCGGCAAGCGAGCGCCATTACCCACACTTGAGCAGTACACCCGCTATGCCCAGGAAAACACCGCACTCTGGCCCGACTACCCGCTCAAGGAGCGCCCGGTTCTGCTAGACCCGTGCATCGACCACAACTTTCACAAGCACATCGACGTTCAGAGCGACGGTAACCTGGTGGGGATTTCAGAACACGGTGTGCTGACGATCAGACACTTCCAGTTGAACGCCCCCGAGCGTGTGAGCGGGCGGCTGAATCGCTATCAACGCTACTACCGGATTCTTCTGAAATGGGTGGGCTATCCAGGGAGTAAAACTGCCGTTCCGATTTTCAATTTTTCCGAGCTTGAGTTCGGGGGCACCTGGTACCTGCTGCTGCGCCGGCTGGCTGCGTCGGTTGGCGCCAAAAGAAGCTTGCGCCCAGTGCTATCGAAGACAAGGATCGATCAAATTTTCATCCAACTGCGCCAAACCCGGGACGCCCGTCAGCACCTGGAGAGCTGCTGGCAACAGATCACCATGGAGCACCTCACCGAGTTCAGCAACAGCCGGACAGGAGCCCGGCGCCCCAGTGATGCCAACATCCGCGAGATTCACATCAAGAATTTCAAGGCCATCGAACAACTCGAGATACGCCTACCCACGCCCATCGTGACGCCTGTCTCGGAAGATGAAAACGGCAACAATACCAACCAGCGTACTCCGTCTCTTTTGATCATTGGCGAGAACGCCGCAGGCAAGAGCTCAATCCTGGAAGCTGTTGCCCTTGGGCTCTCTTCCACATCCGCAATCAAAGGACTCGGACTGACAGCGCGCAACTTTATCCTCGACCCGCGCTTCATGGGTGGCGAGGCATCAGCGAAGAGTTCCGGCGCCAGAGTGGAGATACGGCTTTCGAACGAGGCCAGATGCATTTTGCACATCGACCCCGGGCGCATCCATGTCCCGGACGAGCATATCCAGGAGAGCATCCCGGTATTCGCCTATGGCGCCTTTCGTCAATACCAGCACAAACTCAAGCGCAAACCCTCACCCGATGCCTATATCCGCAATCTGTTCGACGGCAGCGTCCTGCCCAACCCTGAGCAGTGGCTGCTCGACCTGCGCCCGGACCGTTTTGCCATGGTCGTTCGAGCACTGCGGCATATTCTGTCCATAGACGGCGGGTTCGAGGTCATCAGGCGAGATACCGACAACCGTCAGTGCTTTGTCGTCACTGCCATGACCGAGAAGGGTGCCGTGCTCTCGCAAAGTACGCTCAATGTTGCCTCTTCAGGCTTTCGGTCCGTTCTGGCCATGGCCTGCGACGTGATGCGCGGAATGATGGATCGGAAGGTCTACCCCAACTTTGAAAGTCTGGAAACGGCCCGCGGCGTTGTATTGATCGACGAAGTCGAGGCCCACTTGCATCCACGCTGGAAGATGAGAATCATGCATGGCTTGCGCCTGGCATTGCCCAACGTGACATTCATCGCCACCACGCATGACCCGCTGTGCTTGCGCGGCATGAACGACGGAGAGATCGTGGTGCTGCGTCGCGTCAAGGCGGGTAGCGAGATCTCCAGCCTCCCGGCACGGGTAGAAAGCCAGATCGATTTGCCACCTGTATCCGGACTGAGGCTCGAGCAGTTGCTGACTTCCGACCTCTTTCAGTTGCACTCCACCGACTAGCCGGAGATGGATCGCCACCTCGCCAGGGTCGCAGACCTGCTGGCCAAGCCCCCACAGACGTTGACGGTCACTGAGCAACAAACCCTCGCCCGCTTCAACCACGACGTGGCATCAGCATTGCCCATCGGGACATCAGAAGCCCATCGAGTGGTTCAGGAAGCCGTCGCCGAGTACCTGAAAGAACGCGCCAGCGAGTCCATCGAAAGGATCGCGAGCACCAAGCATCGGGTCAAACAACGCATTATCGGCGCCCTGCGGGAGATCCTCTGATGCGCCGCGTTGACAGAGGGCCAATCAGTGCCCCCGCCTGCCTGGAAGTCCCGGACAAGACGGGCAAGACCGAGCGCGACCGTGCTCGCGCCCACCAGTCAGATCCTGACCCCCAAAAAGGCACGTTTTCGTTCACCCTCTACAAGCACGAAGACGTCAGACGTGCGCTCGCCAGGCTGTTTCACAACAAATGTGCTTACTGCGAAACCTTCTTCTCCGCTTCCGCGCCAGTGGATATCGAACACTTCCGCCCCAAGTCCTCAGTCAGTGAAGATGCCGCGCATCCAGGGTACTGGTGGCTAGCCATGAGCTGGGACAACCTGCTGCCGAGTTGCATCGACTGCAATCGCAGGCGCAAACAGTACATTCCCACTATTTCGAGCAGCCTTGAAGCGCTGTACGACACCAGCGAGACATTCCATGTAGGCCTTCAACAGACCCAAACCGGCAAACAGGATAGTTTCCCCATCAAGGACCACACCAAGCGCTTCGTTGCGGAAAGCTATGGCCACGACGCTGAAGAACCCTATCTGTTGGACCCTGCGCGAGATGATCCGCGAAAGCATCTGCGCTTCCATATCGACCCCGCCTCTCCTGTGAGCCTAGTGCTACCAACCAGCGAATCAGGACAGCCCAGCGAACGCGGCGCGGTCTCGATCCAGACCTACGGACTGAACCGCCTCGGCCTGGTACAAGACCGGACCCGGTTGCTTCGGCGGCTGGAGTTCCTGGGAGAGTTGCTACTTGAGTTGGGCACAGTCCTCGATGAGCTGGAAACCGCTCCCGCGACGTTGCCCGAACCGACGCTGGCCAACGTACTAAAGCGTCTGAAGCTGCTTCAGGAGCGCACACTGGCGGAGATGCAGGACATGGCCAGGCCGCAAGCCCCCTATTCGGAGATGGTTCGCACCTGGATAGAGCAACTGATGACGCGATTGACATGAAAGGAACCGCTGCTTCGTGGGATGACGTTGCCTTCAACGGGTGAACGCGACAGTGGCCAACTTGTGTTATGAAAGGCGTCTTTCGCTCATCAGCCAGTAGAAAATCCATCGCCATGAACGCCCCCTCTCTCAACGCCCTGCGCATCTTCGAAGTGGTCGCTCGCCACGGCAATTTCCGCCTTGGCGCCGAGGCGCTAGGCGTGACCCAGGCCGCCGTGGCGCAGCAGATCCGCGGGCTGGAGGCCAGCCTCGGGCTGAAGCTGTTCGAGCGCCTGCCCCGCGGCCTGGCCCTGACCGAGGCGGGGCGCTCCTATGCCGTGAGCATTCGCAAGGCCTTCGAGCTGATCGACGAAGCCACCCGTGCGCTGCGGCCGGAGCCTACCCACCTGACCATCAGCGTCACCCCGAGTCTTGCTTCGCGCTGGCTGATCCCGCGTTTGTCCGGGTTCACCGAACGCCACCCGGAAATCGATCTGCGGGTGCTGGCCACCGAGCGCCTGTCGCATTTCCAGACCGACGCCGTGGACATCGCCGTGCGCTACGGCAACCCGCCGTTCGGGCCGGGCCTGAATGCCGAGTTGCTGTTCGACCAGCGCATCGTCGCGGTGGGCAGCCCCGCACTGTTGCAGGCCCACGGCATGCCCAAGGGCTTCGCCGACCTGCGCAATTTCGTCCTGCTGCACGATGCCCACAATTTCTGGCCGCAGTTCATCGCCCAGGTGTTCGAGCATCCCGCCGAGGTCACGCCGAAAAATGTGCGGTTCAACCAGACATCACTGGCGATCGAAGCGGCCATCGCCGGACAGGGGCTGGCGCTGGCCAGCCATTTCTTCGTCCGCGACGATATCCGCGCCGGCAGGCTGCAGGCCGCCGTCAAGGGCGAGCTGAGCGCAGAAACCGGGTTCTGGCTGGTGTGGCCGCGCAAGTCCCGACACCCGGCAGCGCAGGCGCTGGTACGGCAGTGGCTGGAAGAACAGGCAAGCCAGTAGTTTTTCTATCGAATCAGAGAGTTTGCACTGGCTCTCTCCCAAGGCGCTGCGTTGATAGGCTGGAGACCTGTTCATCCTTGCCGGAGCGTGCTTGTGTCAGCCGAAAAAGTCTCACCTTCCGCCGTGATCGCCTTCGTCTTTCTGGGGGTGATCTGGGGTAGCAATTTCATCTTCGTGAAATGGGCGGCGCTGCATGTCACGCCGCTGCAGATCACCCTGTTGCGGGTAGCGTTTGGCTTCCTGCCGGTGCTGGTCTACGCCGCTGCCAAAGGCGTGCTGCGGCGCGAACACCTGCGCCATGCACCGCACTTCATCGTCATGTCACTACTGGCGACGGCCTTGTATTACTACGCTTTCGCCAAGGGCACGGCGCTACTGCCGTCCAGCGTCGCCGGGGTGCTCAGCGGCGCCATTCCCCTATTCACCTTTCTCTGCGCAGCGCTGTTCCTGCGCGGCGAGCGGATCAACGTGACACGGATCATCGGGGTGATTCTCGGCTTCGTCGGCGTGGTGCTGATCGCCCGCCCTTGGTCGGTGCATGGCACCATCAGCCTCGCGGGCGCTGGCTACATGCTGGCCGGCTCGTTCAGCGTCGGAGTTTCCTTCGTTTATGCGCGGCGCTTCGTCAGCCCGCTGGGCCTGCCGGCGGCAGCGCTGACCACCTACCAGATCGGCTTCGCCCTGTTGCTCCTGCTGGCGGTCACGCCGCTCGAAGGGATTGGCGCGGTGTTCGACGACAGCCGCGCCTGGATTGGCCTGATTTTCGGCCTTGGCCTGCTGGGCACCGGATTGGCGTATATCGCCTACTACCACATCGTCGAATCCCTCGGCGCCATCGCCGCCTCCAGCGTCACCTACATCCCTCCAGTGGTAGCGTTGCTGATTGGCGTGCTGGCTGCAGGCGAGAAGGTCGACGCCATTGCCCTGCTGGCCATCGCCTTCATTCTGGCCGGTGTGGCCTGTCTTCAGTGGGGAGCAATGGCGCGGTCGCAACCGCGTGGGTCGCTTGTCAGCAGATAAGCGAACCCGCCAGCGCCGTGCCGTACCAGAATTTCAGGATCTGGCACGTCGGCGCACTGGAGACGCCTGCTTGTCGGCCTCAGCACGATATTGTCTTTGTACCGCTGGTGGTTTACGAAAGCGTAACCATTTTGACGCCGAGCTTATCCATCAAGCTCATCATCCTGGCGTCTGAACTGATCGAGTCATTGAATTCCTGGTGCAGGCGATCGTTAAGCCCCGGAATGGACATCGCTTTGTAACGGGCATTTATGTCAGTAAGCCCGCTTCTTTCATAAACGTCGCTCAAATGTTGTTGCAGAAGTTCCGAGTACTCGGACAATGTCGCCGGAGATGCCGACGCGAAGCCGACATTCTTGGGATCTACATAAGTACCAGGCGTACCGACTTTTCCTTCATTAGTCAGATCGCGCCCGAAACCTTGCAACCAACCAGGAAGTGCATACGCCTCCAGTGGCGTTTGCCCGGACGACTCAGTCACTGCGGAGGATTTGATACTTCCCGCGTCAGTTTGTGTTTGAGTCGTTGCCTTGGCTTGATCGTAAGTAACGGCATCTGCTTTATCCACCTTGGCCTTTTGGCTCGCCGAGGCCGAAGAAGGATAGGTAACAACCGCCGGGTTGATTTTCATCTGAAGCTCCTTGCGCCAACGCGCTCATTCATTTGAGGGGTACGTTGTCGCCCTCACCATTCCATTGCTGACAAGCATATTGCCCTTCCAAAACAGGAAAAATATCTGTTTCTTATTGCTCCTGCGGAAGATAAAGATCGATCAAACATTGGACTCACTTGAACCCATCGCTTGGACAGGATCCATGCCCGCCCTTAACCGGCAGACATTTGCGATGATTTTCGATGATCGCTCGGTAAAACCAGTGAGTTACTTTCCTTGAAGATAGGTCCTGACCAACCACACAGGCCACTCCCGCACAAAGATATTTCAAATCATTACAAGGACTATTTCTTGCCGCATGCGGGAAGAGTTTTCCATGTTGAAGAAAGCAAACGGCAGCGCTGAGACCTTCCTTTTCATAAGCTAGCGAGCACTACAAAATCCTTCATATGAATGTATTTAACGGTTACTTATCGTTGCCATCCTGCTTGAACAAAGATGATCTGCTGACCCCGTCGAAACATAGGCAGGCTCGTTAGCCTGCAATTGATCGGTCCACCGCTGCACAACCCAGGTTCACTCTGCGCTGCTTGACGCTGCATCAACCCACCCCCAATGATCTCGCCCCAACGTCACACCAACCCAAAGGAAAAACCCACATGGACGCATGCTGCACCTCCCTCGACGAAGTCCGCCAACACATCGACCGCATCGACCGCGATCTCGTCACCCTCCTCGCCCGACGCGGCAATCTGGTCGCCCAAGCAGCCGCTTTCAAAAAAACCTCCGATGACGTCCGCGCCCCGGCGCGGGTCGAACAGGTGATTGCCAAGGTGCGCGGCATTGCCGAGGAAACCGGTGCCTCGGCGCAGGTGGTGGAACAGGTCTACCGGGCGATGATCGATGCGTTCATTGCCGAAGAACTGAACACCCATGCGGCGCTGGCCGAAAAGGCGGCACGCCCGCTGGCATGAGCGCTAGCCAGTAACAGGCCCTTCTAGAAACGGATTTCCAGAGTACCCACCATGCCCCGTACCGCAGCCGAATCACTCGATCTCTATTACAAGCACCGTTATCTGCTGATGAATCCGCTGTGCCGGATCATCACCGGCAATGCCGGCTTGCGCAGTTTTTTCGAGCGGCACGAAAAAGAACCTGGCGATGACACGGCCTCGGAAAAAGTCCGACAGGTCCTGATCGACAACAACCTGTTCGGCAACGAGAAGGCACGCGCGTTGCTGGGTGAGTACGGGGACGTCAGGGCAGCGTTCACCCGCAACGCCAACGAACAGATGGAAGCGTTCGTCAAAACCATGCAGAAAGAGCCCGGACAGGAGAATTTCGCGCCCTCCGAAGCGCTGCACAACGCATTGCTGACGGGCATCGACAATGAACTCTACGCAACCATGCTCGAGTACTGGATCGACATCGAAAACGTCAAGACCGCCCTGGGCAACCGGCCCCAGCCGGTGCTGTCGCAGGATGGCAGCAATCACCCCGCCTACCTCATGCGCGGCGACTCGCAAAGCATGGTCGAGTACCTGAACAGGGTCGTTCCCGACTTTCGCAACGACGTTGCCGCACGCACAGCGGTGGCCATGAACACCCACTGGGAGACCAACCAGCCCTTCTCCACCAGCAGCGGCGACAAGCTCGCCTCGCTGGCTGGACGTTCGATGATCTGGCTAATCCGCATCGACCCGCAGACCACCAAAGGCCGCACCGGCGGGCTGTATGTGGGCGAGGACGAGGTGCTGCTGCCGCACGATGTGAAGCTGGCGTTCAAGGGCATGATCGGGGTCAATTCGAGCGATGACGTCGCCAACGTGGATATCTCGCAGTTCGCTGACAGCGCGGGGTTGAGAGACAAGATGGGCGCGATCTACAGCGCCGAAAGCAATAACCTCGGCGACAAGAAGGTCTGTTTCCTGGTCAGCGAAGAAGAAGCGTAGAAAGCCGTGAAACGGGGGAGCCTTGCGCTCCCCCGTGACCGGTCAGAAGTCCCAGCGGGTGGTGACCATCACGTTGCGCGGGTCGCCGTAGGACACCGAGCTGTAGAAGCCGACGTTGGTGTAGTAGGTCTTGTCGAACACGTTATTGAGGTTGACCGTGGCCGACAGGTTGTCGGTGATCTTGTAGCGGGCCATCAGGTCGACCAGCCAGAAGTCGTCCTGGGTGAATTTCTCCTGAATACCTTTGGCGCGGTTGGTCAGGATTTGCCAGGACTGGCCCTGCCAGCGCGCACCGCCGCCGACGGTCAGGCGCTCCAGCGGACCCTGCAATTTGTAGGTGGTGTAGACGTTGAACTGGTCCTGCGGCTCCCAGGTGGAGACCTTGTCGCCATGCTGGTCACGCACGATTTTGTGGGTGTAGCCGCCCATGAGGTTCCAGCCGGTGGCCAGTTCGCCGCTCATTTCCGCCTCGACGCCCTTGGTGGTCGCGGTGATGCCGTAGTAGGCGTCGTAAAGGTTCGGCAGGGTCGGGTTGGCGTTGTAGTCGCTGTCCGATTCCGGGCGGTTTTTCTCGTGGACTTCGAAGTACGCCAGGCTGGCATTCAGGCGACCGTCGAAGAATTCGCCCTTGATACCCAGCTCGTAGTTCTGGCCTTCGTCGGGTTCGAGCATCTTGTTGGTGCGGTCGCGGTAGTCGGTCTGCGGCAGGAAGATGTCGGTGTAGCTGGCGTACAGCGACAGCTCATCGTTGAGGTCGTAGGTGACGCCGACATAAGGCACGAGACGCCCGGTTTCGCGGGTGTCGCTGGTGCCGGTGATCTTGTAGTTGGCCAGCCGCGCGCCCAGCAGCAGGTGCAACTCGTCGCTGAGGCTGAAGCGCGAGGTCAGGTAGCCACCGGTCTGCCAGGTGGTCTGGTCGGTGCGGTAGCTGACATCGCCCCAGTCCGGCTCGATGCCGCTGCCGCCATCCCAGTTCCAGAAGTCATAGGAGTTGTTGTCGCGGTAGGTCGCGGTCCAGTAGTCCTTGCCCTTCCAGTGCGCCTTGGACGCGGCCGCGCCGACCACCAGTTGGTGCTCGCGGCCGAACAGCGAGAACGGCCCGCTGAAGTAGACGTCTGCCGAGTCGGTGGTGGTTTCGCCGGTGTACTTGTTGCCGTAGATCGAGGTCACGCCGGTGATGGCGTTGGGTCGACCCTGGATCGAGCCGAGCGGCGCGTAATAGCCGTTGATCTGGTGGTGCACTTGCGCCTTGCCGACCCATTCGTTGGCGAAGCTGTGTTCCAAAGTGGCGAACACGGTACGGGTGTATTGCTCCCAGCGACTCCATTCGGCGCCGTTGTTGAACGAGCGCGAGGTGCTGATGCGGTTGCCCTGGCTGTCGTAGATCGGGACGCTGCCGGACCAACTGGAGCCTTTCGGGTCGTTGTCCTGGTAGTCGGCGCCGACGCTCAGCAGGGTGTCGGGGTCGAGGTCGAATTCGAGGATGCCGTAGTAGACGCTGGTCTTGCGCTCGTAGTGGTCGATGAAGGAGTGCTTGTCCTGGTAGGCCGCCACGGCGCGGCCGCGCACGTTGCCGGACTCGCTGAGCGGGCCGCTGACATCCACCTCGGAGCGGTAGCTGTCCCAACTGCCGGCGCCCAGTTCGACATGGCCCTTGAAGTCGGCGGTCGGCTTCTTGCGCACCAGGTTGATGGTGCCGCCGGGAGCGCCCGCGCCGGTGAGCAGGCCGGTGGCGCCCTTGAGCACTTCGACCCGGTCATAGATGGCGATGTCGCTCAGGGTCTGCCCCGCCGAGTAGGCCGCAGTGCGGGTGGTGGGGATGCCGTCGTACTGGAAATTCTGGATCGAGAAGCCGCGGGCGTAATAGTTGCTGCGGTCGGAGTCATAGGAGGCAACGGTGATGCCCGGGGTGTGGCGCATCACGTCGTCGATCGAATTGAGGCCGAAGTCATCCATATGCTGGCGGGTCACCACGGTGATCGACTGCGGGGTTTCCCGCGGCGTCAGCACCAGCCGCGTGGCGGTGGCGATCGTGCCCGGCGTGTAGGAGCCGCTGTCTTCAGTGATGGTGCCGAGCTGGTTGGCAACCACGCTGGTGGCGCCCAGTTCCATGGCGCTACCGCTGACCGGCACGGCTTCGATCTGGAAACCGTCCGCGTTGGCCCGCGCGACCAGGCCGCTGCCCTTGAGCACTTGGGCAAAGCCTTCGGCGACGGTGAAGCGGCCGTGGACACCCGGGCTGACCAGCCCCGCCACCTGCTGCGAGCTGACCGAAATCGGCGCACCGGCGGCCTGGGCGTAGCGGCCCAGCACTTCGCCGAGCGGGCCGCCGGCGATATCGAACGCCAGGACCTGCTGCTGGGCGAAGGTCAATACGGGGGCGACAAGGGCAATGCCGCCGAGGGCCAGCCGCAGGCTGAGGCACAGACGGCTGGGACGCAGGGACAGCCGCAGGCTGAGGCACAGACGGCTGGGACGCAGGGACAGCGCGCGCAACGATGAAGCCATGGTTTCGGTTCTCCTGAGTGTGTTGGCCCAGGGGAGGACGGGCGAAAATCGAAAACGCGAAGCGGAATTGCAAATTATTTGCGTTCTTCTTCATCCAGTGGTGTCACCCGGGTCAGCCACGGCGTGAAATGCGTGACCTGCAACGGCAATGTGCGCTCTAGCAGGCGCAAGGCGCGGTCGCTGTCGTCGGTCGGCAACATCACCGTGACCCGCATGCCGGCCAGCGCCTCGCGGTCGAACGACAGCAGTCCCGGACGATGCCGCGCCAGACGTTCCAGCACATCGCTCAACGGCTGGTCGGTGACCAGCAACTGATGGTGATTCCAGGCGCCCTCCTGCGCCGCGACATCCACCCGCTGCACCGCGCCGATGCCGCTGGCATCCACCCGCACCTGCTCGCCCGCGTTCAGCACCAGAGTGCCGACAGGGCTTTCGATCCGCGTCGACGATTCAAGCATGGTCACCCGCGTGGCGTCGTCGCGGCGCTCGACGATAAACCGCGTACCCAGCGCGCGGATACTGCCCTGCGGCGTGTCGACATAGAACGGCCGCTGCGCATCCTTGGCCACCTGCACGCGCAGTTCGCCACGCAGCAAATGGACGCGCCGCTCCTGCGCATCGAAATGCCAGTCCACCGCCGAGTCACCGTTGAGACTGATCTCGCTGCCGTCGTCCAGGCGCTGCTCGGTCCAGCTGCCACGGGCGGTGCTCAGGTCCGCCAGCAGGTAGCCGCGCTGCCAGTGCTGATACCCCAGCAACCCCGAGCCGACCAGCAAACCCACCAACGCCAGCGCCTTGATCGCCTGCCCTCGCGGACGGCCCTGGTGCGCACGCCGCAGCGCGGCGCGGGCCGGCTGGCTCGGCAGTTCGGCAAGGGGGCTGAGATGGCCCTGCAAACGGGCGATGGCGGCGGCATGCTGAGGGTCGGCGGCCAGCCAGGCGTGATAGGCCTGACGTGTGGCGGCGTCAGTCTGGTTGTCGAGGCGCACCAGCCATTCGGCGGCCTGACGCAACACGGAAGCGGAAACGGCGACGCTCATCAAGCCTCCTGGGCGACGAGGTCGCAGATCAACAGGGCTTCCACCAGATCCTTCTGCACCGTTCTGATCGACACGCCGGTCTGGCGGGCAATCTGCTCCTGGCCCAGTCCTTCCAGATGGCGCAACACAAAAGTCTCGCGCCCCCGTGGATGCATGCGCGCCAGCGCCCGGTCGATGCCTTCCAGCACCTGGATCGCCTGGAGAATCTGCTCCGGCGACGGCGCTTGCTCAAGGTACGACGCGCAGCGCTCCAGCTCTTCGCGGTAGGCCTGCTCCAGGCGCTGGCGCCGGCCGTTATCGATCAGCAGCCGGCGCGCCACCGTGGCAAGAAACGCCCGGGGTTCGCGCGGCGCGACATAGGCACCGGCGGTGAGCACACGAATGAAGGTGTCCTGCGCAAGGTCGGCGGCGTTATGCGGACACTGCATCCGCCGCCGCAGCCAGCCCAGCAACCATCCGTGGTATCCCTGGTACAACGCGTCGAGGGTGTCGCTCCGGGGTGGCGGGCTGGAGTCCATGGCAGAATTCACACAAATGAGAATTATTCATATTAATGCTGGCCATGGAAATGCCGCAAGTGCCATTACGCTGCCACCGCCCTCTCACGTGTCGCCTGCCAGCAGATCAACGACCCCAGCGTCACCAGCAACGCGCCCTGCCAGAACTGCCCGCTCAGGTGCGCGCCCAGCCAGATCGAGGCGAACGCCGAAGACAGCACCGGGGAAAAATACGACGCGGTGGCCAGCAGCGTCAGGTTGCCGCGCAAGATGCCCAGGTTCCACAGCGCGTAGCCGCCGGCCATGGCCACACCTGCGGCGAGCAGCTCCAGGCTGTTGCTCGCGGTGAACGCCGGCAACGGCGCCCCGCTGAAAGCGAACTTGATCCACAGCAGGCAGGCGGTGAGGAAGAAGAACAGCACCACCAGGTTCTGCCCGTTGGCATAGCGGCGGGTGACGTTGCAGTACAGCGCGAAGGTGACCGCGCAGCTCAGTGCCAGGCCGTAACTCAGCGGGTTGGACTGCACATTGGCGATGATCTGCGCCAGCGAAAAACCGTCGCCACTGACCACCCAGAGAATCCCCGACAACGCCAGCGCCGTGCCCGGCACAATCAGCCAGCGGGCGCGCTGGCCGTTCATGAAAATCGCCAGCAGCACCGTCAGGCAAGGCCAGAAGTAATTGAGCACCATCAACTCGATGGCCTGTTGCGCGTCATTGGCGAAGCCCAACGCCAGCGACAGGCAGATTTCATAGGCGACGAACAACGCGCTTCCGCTCAGCAAGTAAACCCGCGGGACCGAGCGCAGCCGCGGTCGCCCGAGCAACGCCAGAAGCATCAACGTACCCAGCGTGTAGATCAGCGCCGCGCCGCCGAGCGCGCCGAAGATTTCGCTGATGCTCCTGATCAAGCCGGACGCCGTGCTCCACAGCAGGATCGCCAGCAAACCACACACCGTTGCCGCCCGCGTTCCGCTGATTGTCATGCTTGCTCCCCGCCAAAAGGCGTCGAGTCTAACGGAAACCTCGCACAAGATCGGTTAAAAAACCGCACAGGCAAAGCAACCAACAAGCGACACGGCGGTCTGGATAAAAATGATGGCACTTGAACCTGCCATCCAACACAGCGACGTTTCAGCCGGTGCCATCATTGGCACGGGGGCGCGCAAAAATTCAAGGTACCGGCCAGGCCGGTCGATGGCAGGAAGAGGAACTGTCCAGTGCCAAACACACCTACTCGGGTCGACGACTCTTCGACCGCCGATATCTCCCGTCACCCCAAGGACATCTTTTTCGCGGCGGTGGAAACCACGCGGATGCCGATGATCGTCACCAACCCCAACGCTGACGACAACCCGATCCTCTTCGCCAACCAGGCCTTTCTCGACATGACCGGCTATGCCCCCGACGACATCGTCGGCAAGAACTGCCGGTTTCTCCAGGGCCCGGATACCGATCCCGATGTGGTGACCTCGATCCGCGATGCGATCAAGGGCCGCTACGACTTCGCCACCGAGATCCTCAACTACCGCAAGGACGGCAGCACGTTCTGGAACGCGCTGTTCATCTCGCCGATCTTCAACGAGAAAGGCGAGCTGATCTATTTCTTCGCCTCGCAACTGGACGTCAGCCGGCGCCGGGATGCCGAGGACGCCCTGCGCCAGTCCCAGAAAATGGAAGCGCTAGGCCAGCTCACCGGCGGCATCGCCCACGACTTCAACAACCTGCTGCAAGTCATGGGCGGCTACATCGACCTGATCCGCACCGCCGCCGAGAAACCCGCGCCGGACATGGACCGGATCCGCCGCAGCACCTTCCACGCCCGCTCCGCCGTCGACAAGGCCGCCACCCTGACCAAGCAACTGCTGGCGTTCTCGCGCAAACAGAAACTGCAAGGCCGGGTGCTCAACCTCAACCAACTGGTGGAAACCGTTCAGCCGCTGGTGAGCCGGACCTTCGGCGACAGCGTGCTGGTCGAATACGACCTGGAGCACTCGCTGAAAAACTGCCGCATCGACCCGACCCAGGCCGAGGTGGCGCTGCTCAACGTGTTCATCAATGCCCGCGACGCGCTGATCGGCCGCAAGGCGCCGCGGGTGTTTATCGAAACCCGCAATGTGCTGGTGCGCGACCTCGCCATCGCGTCCTACGACGGCTTGCTGCCGGGGAGCTACGTCAGCCTGTCGATCACCGACAACGGCATCGGCATGCCCGCCAGCATCCGCGACCGGGTGATGGACCCGTTCTTCACCACCAAGGAAGAAGGCAAGGGCTCGGGCCTCGGCTTGTCGATGGTCTACGGCTTCGCCAAGCAGTCCGGCGGCGCGGCGCGGATCTACACCGAGGAAGGCGCCGGCACCACCCTGCGCCTGTATTTCCCGGTGGACAGCGGCACCGTGCTGCCGGTGGAACGGCGGCTGACCTCGGAGGCGAAGAACGGCCATGAAACCGTACTGATCGTCGAAGACCGGCCGGATGTGGCGGAGCTGGCGAAGATGGTCCTGGAGGATTACGGCTACTACACCGAGATCGTGCTGAATGCCCGCGAAGCGCTGAAGTGCTTCGAAGCAGGCGAGCGTTTCGACTTGTTGTTCACTGACCTGATCATGCCGGGCGGCATGAATGGCGTGATGCTCGCCCGGGAAATCCGCCGCAGCCACCCCACCACCAAAGTGCTGCTGACCACCGGCTATGCCGAGAGCTCCATCGAGCGCACCGATATTGGCGGCTCGGAGTTCGAGGTGATCTCCAAGCCCTACCTGCCCCACGACCTGGCGCGCAAGGTGCGGCAGATTCTGGATTCGCCGGGGGGGATTGCTTGAGGGGTGTTTAGCGACTGCCAGCGATGCGCATGGGCATCTACACACCTCATAGGTAAGACGCGGATGAACCTGTGGGAGCGGCCCATCGCGGCTAAAGGCCGCTCCTACAGGATCGCAAGTGGCTGACGGTTTGCGATTGCCTGCGAGATGTGTAGATACCTATGCAGCGATGCCCCTACAAAACCCCCATCAACGTCCACAACCGCCGTGCCTCGGCATCGGAGCTGATCAACTCCCCCAGCAATTCCCGCAGCGGCTTGTTGCCCCACTCCACGCCCCGGCGAATCAGGTACGGCACCGGGCTGTGGGGTTCGGTGCGGGCCAGGTAGTCCGCGATCACCAGCAACTGCCGATAGGCTTCATCACGGGTGCGGGGTTCGGTGGACGGCAGGCGGGTTTCGGTGACGGGGGCATCCATCGTCGGTGGGCTCTCCGGTTGTGGCTCGGGGGTTTCGACAGGAACAACCTGCGGCGGATGCAGGGCGACGAATTCTTTAAGCAGGGTTTCCAGCGTCTGCAGGACCGTGCGCAATTGCGCGAAAGCCGGCGCGGAATCGCCCAGGTGACGGTCGCACCAGCCATCGAGCAGCAGCAGTTGCGCCTGCCCGTTCTGCACCGCCACCAGCCCTTGCTGCCACCAGCTCAGGGGCGTGAGGCGCACCTGCTCGCTGATTTTCTTCTGCAACGCATGGGCCGCTTCGGCGGCGACCTTGGCCGGTTTGCTGTCGTTGACCTGCACCTGGCGAAGCTTCATCTGTTGCCAGTCTTGCAGGCTGAAGCGTTCGACATCGCCCGGCGTCTGCGGCAGCAGTTGCAGACGCGACAACAGCACCTCTTTGTAGCGCGTAGCCACCCATTCCAGCGGCGCGGCTCGCCAGTCGACGTCGCCGTTCTCCACCAGCGGGTGCACCTGGTCGGGGTAGCGTTCGCACAGCCCACCCAGCAACGCCAGGGCGTTGACCACGCCGGCCATGCCTTCGCGGTGCAGCCAGGCCTCGCCGAGCCAGGCGGCGACCATCAGGTCTTTGCTGCGCTCACGCAACACCTGGGTGGCCTGCCGCTCAAGGCCGGCCCAGTCGGCGCGCTTGACCTCGTTGGTGGACCAGACGCCGGTGGGCAACGTGGTGTCTTCTTCGCGGCGCATTTCTCGCATCGCGGCGAAGACCGCGTCATAAGTCAGGCTGGGGCCACACGGCGACTCGACGGAAATCGGTTCGAGCAACTGGCCGACCCGCTGGGAAAAGCCGGGTGAGGTCATGGGTAATCTCCTGTGTCGGCAACCGAACGCGGCGCATAGCCGAACGGTGAAAGCGGTGCCTGGACCGGCAACGGGTGAATGGACAGCGGTGCCTTGCCGCCCTGGCTCATCAGCGACAGGCGCAGGAACATCAAGGTCTGGTTCTCTTCCTCAGGCTGGGCGTGCACCGGCACTTCCAGGCTCAGCGGAAACTCGGTGTAGTCGACGTTCGGCTGGCGCAGCATGGAGCTGTGGGCACTGATCAGGCGCAGCAGCGCCCAAGGGCCCTGGTACTGCCATTCGGCTTCCAGACCGCTGACATGCAGTTGCTGTTGCGACGGGTCATTGACCGGCCGCTGGGTGCCGTCCCGCGCCCAGCGCAGACGCAGGCTCAACGGCTGGCCAACGCTCCAGTGCAGCACTTGCTCCTCGCCGGGGTGGACGATCTCGCGATTACCCGCGCCCAGCGCCCAGGTGATGACCTGATCGGCGCCGCGCTCGCTGTCGCGGTCGGTGCGCCAGCGCACTTCCATGTCGATCCCGGAGAGCCCGGCGTTGTCACGCACCAGCATCGCACCAAGCCACGGCCGCGCCCGCGCCACGCGGTCGAGAAACTCGCTGGCGGCGGCGCGATCGCGGGAAGCCAGCAGGCCGAGGCCATCACGGGCCTGAGGCAAGCGGTTGTCGATCAGGGTCAGGAAGTACTGCACCCGCGCCGGGTCGGCGTCTGGTGCGCGCTGATCGGTAGCGAACGGGAAACGTCCGGCCAGGTACTGGTTGAAGTAGCCAGCCAGCTCGTTCCAGGCGCCGGACACCGCCTGGCGTTGCAGGAACTGGCAGCGCTGCAAGGCGTTCTGCTGCAGGCTGACCCAGCGCTGGGTCAGTTGCCCGGTGGCGTGCGGCGCATTGGCGGAGAGCAGGATCTTCAGGCAACTGCTCTGGTCCATGTCGTTGAAGTCGCGCACGATCAATTGGGTGATCAACGCGGGCGAACTGGACGGGTTCTGCGCCTTGTACTTGGTCATCTCCTCGCCCAGCGAGTGGAACCGCGTGACCAGTTCCGACTCGCTCAGGTTGAGGTTGGGCAACTGGGTCATCAGCCATTCCAGTGCCGGCGCGGTCTGCTCGGTGATCACCGTGATGACGCCGAACTGCTGGTCGAGGCTGCTCTTCAGGTCTTGCGCATCGACGGCGCGGAACAGCCGCAGACCGAAGTCCTTGGTGCCATCCCACTGGTTGATGTCGGCCCGGTCACGGAACACCGGCTGCTGGAACACCTCCTCTATGGCTTGCGCCACATCGGCCAGCGCGCTCTGGTTGAGTGCGGTCTGCAAGCCCCCGGCCAGTTCCGGGCGCTGCAACTGCATCAGCGCGCGGTGCACCGCCACGGCCTGATCGGTGCGCACCTGGAACGACGGCAGGCTTTCCAGTTCGCTCAGCGGCGCCTGCCGGTTGAGGCTCAGCCACATGGCATCGGCGGCGGTGTTCTCGGCAGTCTTGAGCAAGGCGTTGCGGTACACCGGCGGGATGCCCGCCATCGACTCATGGGCGTACGTCTTGTAGCTCTCGTAGTAACTCTGGGCCAGGCGCAGGCCTTCGCTGTCGACATGGCTCAACTGATCGCTGTCGCCCGTTCCGTCATCACGCAGGGCACGGGCCACGAAGTCGCGCTTGAGCAGCAGGTTGATCGCGCTGTGCAGGTGGATGATGCGTTCCTGCAAGGCCAGTTGCCCGGTGGTGGTCTGCACCATCAGGCTTTTGCTCGACGCGCCCTGCGCCACCCACTGTTCCTTGAAGTGGAACTGCATTTGCTCGGCGCGGCGCTCGATTTCCTCGGCCACTGCCGGGCCCAGCACCTTGCTCTGGCGCACTTGCGCGAGCAGGTCGCTGTAGCCGGCAACCAGGTCCTGGCCCTTGCCGCGGCTCCAGTTGGAGTTGGTCAGGTCGATGGAGGCTTGCAGGTCCTCGATCAACGCGTCCATGTGCTCCAGTTCCTTGAGGGTCTGCGGCGCACCGGCCTCCAGACGGTCAAGGTAGAGCTTGAGGTAACCGGCCGAACTGATGAAGCCGTCGGTGCGGAAGTAATGACCCAACCAGCTTTCCATCAATTGGTTGAAGTTGGCGGTGATGGTGCTGCGGTGCAGCGACAGGTCCAGCGGCTTGAGCGGCGAAATGCCCTCCGACACCAACAGGCGGTTGTAGAACCCTTCGCGCGGCAGGGTTCCGGCATTCAGGTTGAGGTCCAGGGTCTGGTTGCTCAGCGGAATCAACTGGTCGAGCGGGGTTTTCTGGTTGGCCAGGGCCTGGGTGTAGAGGCTGGCGGCCTGCTCCAGGCGGTTGACCTTCTGCACCAGTTCGCGGGCCTTGAGGTAGCTCGGCCATTGCGCCGGATCGCCATCCTGCGCCGAACTGCGGCGACTGTTGTCGTTGATTGCCAGGACATCGTTCAGGTCAGCCTGCAACAGGTCGTGGATCGGCTGGCGCATATGGCTCATGGACGTGTGCTGCAACACCTGGTCCAGACGGTCATCCAGCGAGGAGAACCATGAGGTCGGATACGCCAGCGAGGTGAAATGCCAGCGCGGTGCGCGCTCCAGCACAGTCCAGAAGGCCTGCACGTTGTGCCGGGTCAGTTCCTTGCGGTGGCTGTCGTCGCCGACGGCAACGTAGTCGTTCTGCGCGTTCTGCAACAACCGCGACAACTCGCCGGCATCGCGTACCGAGTCGTTCCAGACCCAGGCCATCGCCAGCACCCAGACCAGCCCTACCACCGCCGCGCCGATCGCGACGACCCGCTGCCAGCGCTGGCGCAGTTGCAGCAGCCGCGGGATCGGCTGGGCCAGGCCGCGCTCGGCGTTGATCCGTTGCTGCCAGAGGCCATGGGCGAAGACGTTTTCCTGCAGCGGCTGATCCAGCGCGGTCAACGCCTCGGCATTGCCCTGGAACGCCTGGGCTCCGGTGAAGTACAGCCCGCGCAGAACCGGTGCCTCGCCATGGGTATTGCCCTGGAACACCGGCCACAACAGCATCTGCAGGTTGCGGCGCAAACCATCGATGCGCTGCGGCAGCGCGTCGAGGTCATCGTGCAGTTCACCAGACAGGGTGCCCATCTGGATGATCGCCTCGGACAGCGCCTGGCTGACCTGCTGCATGGCGTCTTCGGTCCACTGCGACTGCCAGGTTGCATCGGCGGCATACGGCGACGACCAGCCCAGCATCTGCCGACGGGTTTCTTCCGGCAGGGCATTGGCCAGTTCCTGGAAGCCCGGCACGGCCTCCATGCCGGTGATCACTACATACACCGGCAGGCTCATGCCCAGTCGGTGCAGCAAGTCGATGAAGCGGCGCCGGGCGTCCAGGCCCAGGGTCGCGGCGCGGTCGGCATCCAGCAGGTCGGCGGCGTCGACGGTCCAGATCACGCCGTCCAGCGGCCGACGCGAACGCAGCCGCAGCAACAGGCCGAGCAGGGTCCACCAACCACCGGCCTGCTTCATGCCCTCGCCGGGCAGGAACACCGACTGCGGCACCACCAGCACCGCGCCGGACGGATCGGACCACCAGCGTCCGAACCAGGCCGGCTTGTCGATGGCATTGAGGTTCCAGCTCGCGCACAACTGCGCACCCTGCACCTCGTCACCGAGCATCAGCATCCACGGCGCCTGATAGCGCCCGCCGCCGCCCTGGTCATGCTCCATCTGCCGCACGGCGAAATAGAAGCTGCGCACGGCGGCGCCATTGCGGTTACGCAGCCAGACCACCAGCAGTACCAGAAGCAGCAGGATGACGACGATGCCGACCACCCAGCCCAGCGTCGACAGACTCATGAGGTTGGCTCCTGGACCTGGAAGGGTGTGGCCAGGTGCAGCACCGGCGACAGCTCGTCGCCGATATCACGCCAGAACAGATGACCGACGCCGATCAGCAACAAGGTGATGCCCAGCACCAGCAAGCCTAGGCGCAGGCCATCGGGCATCGACTCGCGCACCGGCAACTGCTGCGGCACCACACTGGCCGGTTCGGCCAGCAAGGCGCTGACGTTGGCGTAATCCGGATCACGCTGGCGGGTCAGGTTGAACAGCGCATGCCGCCATTTGGCATGCAGCGCTTCGCCGCCGGGGCCGCGCAGGCGGCCGTGGAAACCGAGGATCAGGCACAAGAGGTAAACGTTGCCGAGGTCGCGGCTGGTGGGCGCCTGTTCGTCGAGCAGGCGCTTGATTTCTACCGGCACGCGGTCACCCGCCTGACGGCTGGAATACAAACGCAGTTCCAGCGGCCGCTCCTGCCATTCAGGCTGGCCCGGCCAGTCGGCGAACAACAGGGTTTCGTCCACCAGCGCGACAAAGGCATAGACCATCGCCTTGATCTGCAACGGCGCCGAGTCGCCGACGCTGGCGAACGCGGTGCGCCACAGACGGCGGGTGGCCTGGGTGGACAGTTCGACCACCTGTTCGAGCAATTGCCCGGTGTCTTCGGCGCGCTTGTCCAGTTCGTTCCAGGCTGCCAACCACTCCTGCCACGCCTCGCGAAAGGCGTTGGTCAGCGGAGCGTCCTGCACGCCGCGAAAGCGCGATACGGCAATCCCTTCTGGCATAGGTGTCCTTACCGTGTCAGGCGACTTCTTCGTGGTTGTCGTCAATCAACAAAACAATCTGCCAGGGCTTGAAGGTTTCCCCATTCCCCGGCGAAACGATCTGCAACGGCAATTGCGGGTTGAACCAGTGCTCGCCGGTATCGATCTCGAACAGCCGGGTGTCGCTGCCGACACCGCTGGCAGCCTGCCGGGCGCGGTCCAGGGCAGTGTGCTTGAGGCCCGGACGGCGCTGGCGAGCGAGGTCGGCGACATTGCCGGCCGAAGCGATGATGGTCCGCCCCAGCCACAACGAGGCGTCCTGCTCGGGTGCGCCGGGTGGCATGCGCAGGCCGACCAGCAACGGACGAGAGGGATCGAAGGACGGCAACTGGATTTCGAAGACGTTGCCCTTCTGTTCGAACGGTACGCTACGCAGGCCTTCGCGGACTTTCTTCAGGCTGCGCTCGAGCCAGTCGAGGACTTCGTCATAGCCGCGGTACAGGTCGAGAAACTCCAGCGGCGAAAACGCCGGCACGCCGTTGACCGGGTCAAGCGCCGCCCAACTGCCGGCCATGCCCAACAGCAAACCGTGCAGCGCCTGGGGTGTGGCGATACCGCTGTAGAGCGCGCCCTCCACTTCCGGCAAGCGCGCCCACAGCGCCGCCGACTGGCTGCGCAATGCCTGGGCCCGGGACAAATCGCCTTCGAGTTCGACGCCCTGCAGGCGCACGCCGATCACCCCGCACTTTTCCCGCACCATGGCGCACAACTGCAGCACCCGCTGGCCGAGCACCGATTGCGGCGGAATCCGCGGGCTCGGCGCGACAAAGTCAGGCAAGGCCTTGAACACGCCGTTTTCCTTGCGCACGCGGATCAGCGGCAGGCACACGCTGTCGGCCTTGTCGCGGTCGGTAACCAGGCGCGGTGCGGGCTTCCAGACGGTGACGCGTTCATCGTCCAGGCCGCTGTCGAGATTGGGCACCGGCTCGCTCAGTTCCGACTGCCAACGCCCCTCCATCGGGCGCAGGCGCTGGCCTTGCCAGAGCGGGTTGAACGCCAGGTAGACAGTGACGGTGGAGGTCTCGGAATCTTTCACCGGCTTGGCCAGGTCCAGCTCAAGCTGGGTTTCCTGCGCTGCACCGAGGCTGACCGGCATGCCGTCGGGCATGGTCGCCTCCAGGCTCAGCAGGCGCAGTTTGCCGGCCACCAGCGCGGCGGGGTCGTGTTCGAAATGCGCTACGCCCCAATACCAGGGGTTGGCAGCCAGCGCCAGGTGGGCCGCCATGGCCTCGGCCCGCAGCCCTTGCAACTGAAAATGCTGGGGCAGCAATTGCATGCCTTCGTACCAGCAGACCACATCAGGTCGCACGCTCATAAAGTCCCTTCACATCCTGTATCTGGCGTATGGCCAAGCGCGGCGGCGGCCGCGGTCAGCGTGTGTTCTGGTCGAGCAGGGTCATTTCACGGCTGTCGAATTTCAAGCGGATGCTGCGCTGGTCTTCAAGACGCAACCGATGGGCGCCCGGACTTTGATAATTGGCAAATACCAGAAGTCCAACCGACGGCTTTCCATCAAGCGGGAAAGTTGACGATTCAATCAACTGTCCAGGCACTAGTTCCATGCCCCAAACATGCAAGTACTGACGAAAGTCGCGCTGATATTGTTCACGCGTGGCAAACCATTGTTTTGCTGTCAGCCCGGACAACTTTCCAAGCAGGTCAACATCGTTGGCGGCCACGAAATCCACGGCGATCGGCGAATCATCGTTTGCGCGCAAAGCAACATCCAGGGTGACGCCATCGACACTAACCTTGGATCCAAACAATGAACATCCGGCCATTGCCGAGGCTGTCAAAAGTACCGCCAAAATCTTGATGGATATGAACTTTTTAAGACGCATGATGATCCAAGAAAAGTTTTATTTGCATTTCGGCATGCCTGTTATAGCATCCATGCCAATTCGCCACCATGACGAATTGAGGTGATTGCGGAAAACAGGAACCTCGACAAGAGCGTGTCCACGCCGCGGTCTAGCAAGGGATTGCGATCAGTGGGAAACCGTTGCATTGCGCCCGCCTTCTGCATCGGAGTCAGCCACTATGGTAGAAAGTATTCAGCACAAGCTGGACAGGGTCCGTCCGCCTCGCGTGCAGATCACCTATGACGTAGAAACCGGTAACGCCATCGAGAAAAAGGAATTGCCTCTGGTGGTTGGTGTTCTTGCCGATCTGTCGGGTGCCACGAAGAACGAGACCAAGCTCAATGAGCGCCGTTTCGTCGACATCGACAGCGATAACTTCGACAAAGTCGTCGAATCCATTGCCCCCAGCATCACCGTCAACGTCACCAACACCCTCAAGAAAGATGACGCCCCCCTCAGCGCGAAGCTCAGCTTCAGCAAGATCGAGGACTTCGACCCCGTCAATGTGGTGAAGAAAGTCGAGCCGCTCAAGGTGCTGTTCGAAGCCCGTGAACGCCTGCGCGACCTGCTGACCAAGCTCGACGGCAACGACAAGCTCGACGAACTGCTCAAGGAAGTGCTCAAGAGCACCGAAGCAGACCTGGAAGCGATCAAGGCCGCCCGCTCCGGCACCACCGCCACCACTGGCGAAGTCAAGAAAGACGAGACGCCGCCCGGGAAAAAAGACGATGACGTAGTGCCTGGCGAGAACACCGAGACCAAGACCGAGTAATCGGTCCCGCCCCTCCTGACTCGCACGTCTGATCCCCCCTCTGCTCCCGGAGACACCACCATGCCCGCGTCAAGCACCGAGAATCAAAGCGAAGGCAGCACCAAGACCCTCACCCTGCTGGAAAAGATCATCAAGGAAGGCCAGATCGTTCATGACGACAGTCAGAAGGTCTATGCCCAGGACATGATCGCCGAGTTCGCCAGCCAGGTTCTGGAAAAGGCCGTCGCCGCCGTCCAGGGTCAAGACACCGACACCCGCGCCCTGATCAACAACCGCATCAGCCAGATCGACAAGCTGATCAGCGACCAGCTCAACGAAATCCTCCACGACGAAGCCTTCCAGAAGCTCGAAGCGTCCTGGCGCGGCCTGCACATGCTGGTGAGCAACACCGAAACCGGCACCCGTCTGAAACTGCGCCTGCTCAACGTCTCGCAGAACGAGCTGAGCAAGGACCTGACCCGCGCCGTCGACTTCGACCAGACCGTCCTGTTCAAGAAGATCTACGAAGAGGAATACGGCACCTTCGGTGGCTACCCGTTCAGCGCCCTGGTTGGCGACTACTACTTCGGCCGTCACCCGCAGGACATCGCCCTGCTGACCAAGCTCTCCGAAGTTGCCGCTGCCGCTCACGCGCCGTTCATTGCCGCGGCCAGCCCGCTGCTGTTCGACATGAAACAGTTCAACGACCTGTCGGTTCCCAAGGACCTGGCCAAAGTCTTCGAAAGCCTGGAACTGGGCCCATGGCGTGACTTCCGCGCCACCGAGGACTCGCGCTACGTGTCCCTGGTGTTGCCGCGCTTCCTCCTGCGCCTGCCTTACGGCAAGGACACCCTGCCGGTCGACGGCATGGACTTCAACGAAGACGTCGCCGGCGCCGATGGCAAGAAATACCTCTGGGGCAACGCCGCCTGGGCCCTGGCCCAACGCCTCACCGACGCCTATGCCAAATACGGCTGGGGCGCGGCGATCCGTGGCGCTGAAAGTGGCGGTGCGGTAACCAACCTGCCGCAGCACACCTTCAAGACCGCCTCCGGCGACCTGACCTTGAAGTGCCCGACCGAAATCGCCATCACCGACCGCCGCGAGAAAGAGCTGAACGACCTCGGCTTCATCTCCCTGTGCCACAAGAAAAATACCGGCACTGCCGTGTTCTTCGGCGGCCAGACCACCAACAAGCCACGCGCCTACAACACCAACGAGGCCAACGCCAACGCGCGCGTCTCGAGCATGTTGCCGTACGTGCTGGCATCGTCGCGCTTCGCTCATTACCTCAAGGTAATCATGCGCGACAAGGTCGGCAGCTTCATGACCCGCGACAACGTACAGACCTACCTGAACAACTGGATCGCCGATTACGTGCTGATCAACGATAACGCCCCTCAGGAAATCAAGGCCCAGTACCCGTTGCGCGAAGCCCGTGTGGATGTTTCCGAGGTGCCTGGCAAGCCAGGCGCCTACCGTGCCACCGTGTTCCTGCGTCCGCACTTCCAGCTGGAAGAACTGACCGCTTCGATCCGCCTGGTCGCGACCCTGCCGCCTTCGGCAGCCGCCTGACCGTGACTCCCGCGGGTTCGCCCGCGGGAGCCGCTCCCCCTCTTTCATTCCAAATTTCTAGCAGCAGGAGCTTTACGCGATGGATGCGATCATTCTGGACCTGGGCGACGACATCAAAGGTGACAGCCAGCTCGAAGGCTACAAGGACAAGATCGAGATCATGTCCTACAGCCACAACGTCGCCATGCAGGTCACCAACGACGTCAGTAACACCGAGCGGACCTCGGGCAAGCCGCATGTCGGCGAGTTCACCCTGACCAAGTTCGTCGACACGTCCACCCCCAACCTGAACCTGTACTGCACCTCCGGCAAGGCGATTGCCCAGGCCAAGATCACCATCGGCCGTAACGCCGCCGAAGGCAGCGGACAGATTCTTCCGTTCATCGTCTACACCCTCGACAACGTCGTGTTCTCCAACGTCAGCGTCAGCGGCGGTACCGGTGGCAAGCCGGTGGAAACCATTTCCCTGAACTTCACCAAGATCAAATGGGAACTGACCACGCAGAAATACGACGGCGTCAAAGAAGGCACGGCCGCCACCACCTGGGACATGAAACTCAACAAGGCAGGCAGCTAAGTCGCGGTAGTCGATCATGTCCTCCACGGGCAACCGCCCGCTGCTGTTCGAACGCCTGGCCGGGGCCGGCGACGCCGCGCCGCAACTGGACCGTCACGCCCTGGCCACGTCGGTCCGCGAAGAACTGCTGCGCCTGCTCAACAGCCGGCGCGCCGGCCCGGCGCGGACCTCTCCGCCAACGGTGCTGGACTACGGCCTCGGCGACTGGAGCGGTCTGCAGGCGAGCAACCCCGACGACCGTCGGCGCATCGCCCGGGAAATCCGTGCCGCGATCACGCACTTCGAACCGCGCCTGCAACTGGGCGAGGTGGAAGTGCGGCTGGTGGCCGGGCAACCCCGCAGCCTGAGCATCCTGCTCAGCGGACTGCTGCGCCAGGGCGGCCAGCAGTGGCCGGTGGCGTTCGTGGTGGACAAGACCGACACGGGCCTGGAGGTCAGCCATGAGCGACTCGATTGACCCGTTGCTACTGGATTATTACCAACGTGAACTGACTTGGCTGCGCAACGCCGGCAGCGCCTTCGCCAACCGCTACCCCAAGGTGGCGCGGCGTCTGGAGCTGTCGCCGGGAGAAAGCCAGGACCCGCATGTCGAACGCCTGCTGGAAGGCTTCGCCCTGCTCTCGGCGCGCCTGCAACGGCGCCTCGACGACGACTACGCCGAATTCAGCGACGCCCTGCTCGAACAACTCTACCCGCTGGCCCTGCGGCCCCTGCCCTCCTGCACCATCGTGCGGATCGAACCCGCCGAGGGCAAAGGCAACCTGGACAGCGGCTACACCCTGGCGCGGGACACCTCGCTGTTCGTCACCACCACCCGCGGCGAAAGCATCTATTTCCGCACCGGCGCAGAAGTGACCTTGTGGCCGTTGAAAATCACCGACGCGGTGCTGCTCGACGGCGACGAAGCCCGCAAGCTGACCGGCCAGTACAACGCCGGTTCCGCCCTGCGCCTGCGCATCGACTACCAGGGCAAGGCGGCCCTCAACGCACTCGATGTGCGCCAGTTGCGTCTGCACCTGGACGCCTCGCCGATGGTCAACGCCACCCTGTATGACCTGCTCGGCGCCCACACCATCGGTGTGTTCAACAGTGCCCCCGGCGAACGCCCGCAACGCCTGAAGCGCCCGGACAAACAGGCCCGGCTGCCCGAGGTGGTCGGTTTCGCCGACGACCAGGCCCTGCTGCCCGAGGAGGACGGCGTCCACCCGGGCTTGCGCCTGCTCACCGAGTACTTCGCGTTTCCGGAGAAATTCCACTTCTTCGATGTGCCGCTCGACCCGTCCCGCATCGACGGCAACAGCCTCGACCTGTACCTGGTGTTCGACCGCCCGACGCCGCCGCACCTGCACCTGCAGGCCAGCGATATCGCGCTGGGCTGCGTGCCGGCGATCAACCTGTTCCGCCGCACCTCCGAGCCGCTGCGCCCGGATGGCAAGAACAGCGAGTACCGCCTGGTCGCCGATGCCCACCGCGAAAACAGCGTGGAAATCCACAGCATCCGCGGCATGCGCACCCTGTCCGCCGATGGCGTGGTGCGGCCGGTGGCGCCGTACTACGGCAGCCAGCACAGCAGCAACGCGCAGATGTACTGGCATGCGCGGCGCATCAATGGCCTGACGCCGAACCGGATCGGCAGCGACATACTGGTCAGCCTGGTCGATCCCGGCTTCAATCCGCGTAGCCAAAGCTGGGACTTCAGCCTCAGCGCCGACCTGCTGTGCACCAACCGGCACCTGGCGCAGAGCCTGGCGGCCGGCACCGTGCTGGCGTTCGAGCGCCCTGGCGCGCCGGCCACCGCCCGCCTGGTCAACCCGCCCAGCTCGCAAGGCGTGCCGAACCTTGACGGCCAGTCGCGCTGGCGACTGGTGTCGCAACTGACCCTCAATCACCTGTCGCTGGTCGAAGGCGAACACGCGCTGGATGCCCTGCGCGAGATGCTGACCCTGCACAACCTGCGCAACGAAGCCAGCGCCGGCCGGCAGATCGACGGGCTGAAAAGCCTGGCCTGCGAACGCATCGTCGGGCATGTCGGCAAGGACGCCTGGCGCGGCTGGCGCAAGGGCCTGGAAGTGCGGATTCAACTGGACCCGGCACATTTCGCCGGGCACAGCACCGTGCTGTTTTCCGCGGTACTGGCGCAGTTCTTCTCGCTGTACGCCACGGCCAACCGCTTTATCACCACCGTGTTGGTCGATGCCGACGATGCCACCAAGGAGATCAAGACATGGAGCCCGCAAGCCGGCATGCCGCTGTGCCTCTGAGCGAGACGTTGCGCGCACGGCCCGAAGGCTTCGAGCTGCTCCAGGCCTTGCTGATCCTTGAGCACGAGAACCAGAAGGCGACCTCCTTGGGCCGCGGCAGCGTGCCGCAAAACGAAGCGGTGCGCCTGCGCGGCCCGCTGACGCCGGTGTTTCCCGCCAGCCAGATCGAAAAGATCAGCCACGACGCCCATGATCCACGGCCGATCCTCAGCACGCCGATCTTCGGCCTTGGCGGCCCCGACGGTCCGCTGCCCTACGCCTTCCAGGAGTGGCTGCAACAACGGGCGCTGGAGCGCGACCACGCGCCGGCGGAATTTCTCGACCTGTTCCAGCACCGCCTGCTCAGCCTGCTCTACCGCACCCTGCGCAAGCACCGAGTCGCCCTCGGCTTCGCCGAAGCCCGCGACACCCCGGTGCAGCAGCAACTGCGCGCCCTGGCCGGTCTGCTGCCGGCCGGCCTGCAGGATCGCCAGAAACTACCCGACGCCGCGCTGCTGGCGCGCACCGCGCTGATCACCGGCGGGCGGCGCTCGCTGGCCGGCTTCGCCTCGATCGTCCGCCATCATTTCAACCTGCCGCTGCGTGTCGAAGGCCATGACGGCGCCTGGTGCGACATCCCGCCGGCGAGTCGCAGCGTGCTCAAACGTGGCGGGCGCAACCTGCAACTGGGGCACACGGCGATCGCCGGCAAACGCATGTGGGACGAGCACGCCGGCATCCGCCTGCACATCGGCCCGCTCAGCGCCGAACAGGCCGAGCCGCTGCTACCCGGTGGCGACACGCATCACCAACTGGCCGATCTCGCCGCCCTGTATTTCGGCCCCGATCTAGACTGCGCATTGACGCTGTTGATCGACGGCGCACAGCCGATGTTCCTCAAGCGCGACAAGCGCCCACGGCTGAACTGGAACAACGGGCTACAGCTCAAGAGCGACCCGACCCGTCGTCAGGTATTCAATACCCGGCTACAACAGCCGGCAGAGGTGTGAACATGGAACTCGGCAGCCTGATCGGATGGTTGAACAGCGACACCCACAATGCGCTGGAACGGGCCGCGCAGCGTTGCCTGCAACGCGGTCACCACTTCATCGAGATCGAACATTTCCTGCTGGAGTTGCTGGAAATCCCCGGCGGTGACCTGGCCTGCCTGCTGCCGCCGCTCAAGGTCGAGCGTGATGCCCTGGGCGAACAGATCAATCGCGCCCTGGAGCTGTTCAAGTCCGGCAATACCCGCACGCCGTCGCTTTCGGCGCAGACCGTCAACCTGCTCAAGGACGCCGTGCTGCAAGCCGGCGTGCGCGAGGAGCAGAGCATCCGCTCCGGGCTGTTGCTGCTGGTGCTGCTGGAGCGCGAGGAGTACCGCAGCCTGCTGCTCAACAGCGCCGCGCCGCTGCTGGCCATCCCGCTGGACACCCTGCGCGGCAAGTTCCAGGAATGGACCGCCGCCTCCCGCGAACAACCCGCCGCCAATGCCCCGGCCCAACGCGGCAAGGCCACGGCGAAAAACACCGAAGACCCGGTGCTGGAGCAGTACACCCAGGACCTCACCGCCGACGCCCGGGCCGGGCGCATCGACCCGATCATCGGCCGCGAAGGCGAGATCCGCCAATGCATCGACATCCTCCTGCGGCGGCGCCAGAACAACCCGATCCTGGTCGGCGCCCCCGGCGTCGGCAAGACCGCGCTGGTGGAAGGCCTGGCCCTGCGCATCGCCGCCGGTGACGTGCCCCCGGCCCTGCAGGACGTCTGCCTGCGGGTGCTGGACCTGGGCCTGTTGCAGGCCGGCGCCGGGGTCAAGGGCGAGTTCGAACAGCGCCTCAAAGGCGTGATCGAAGCGGTGCGCAACGCGCCCATGCCGACCATCATGTTCATCGACGAAGCCCACACCCTGATCGGTGCCGGCGGCGCCGAAGGCGGCAGCGACGCGGCCAACCTGCTCAAACCGGCCCTGGCCCGTGGAGAACTGCGCACCCTGGCCGCCACCACCTGGCAGGAATACAAGAAGTACTTCGAGAAAGACCCGGCCCTGGCCCGCCGTTTCCAACTGGTCCAGGTCGAAGAACCCAGCGAAGCCACCTGCGTACAGATGCTGCGCGGCATCGCCAGCAAGCTGGAACAGCACCATGGCGTGCTGGTGCTCGACGCCGCGATCCAGGACGCGGTCAAACTCTCGCATCGCTACATCTCCGGGCGACAACTGCCGGACAAGGCGATCAGCATCCTCGACACCGCCTGCGCCCGCGTCGCCCTCGGCCAGCACGACGTGCCACCGCCGCTGGAAAACCTGCGCCATCGCCAGCACAGCCTCAACGAAGAAGTCGAACGCCTGCGCCGCGAACAGGCCACCGGCCAGGATCACCGCGAACGTATCACCCGCCTGGAGTCCGAATTGACGGTCAACCAGCAGGCCATGCGCGAGCTGGAAACCCGCTGGAGCGAAGAGCGCGAAGCGGTCCGCGAACTGCTCGACACCCGCCGCGAACTGCTGGCCCTGAGCGAACGCGCCGACGCCGACGCCGCCAAGCGCGACCCCGAGACCGACAGCCGCATCGACCACCTGGCCGCCGAGTTGCTGCGCCTGGAAGCCGGGCTGGACGCCATTCGCCAGGACGATCCGCTGGTGCCGGAGCAAGTCGATTCGAAGATCGTCGCCGCCGTGATCGCCGGCTGGACCGGCATTCCGGTGGGCAAGATGCTCGCCGACGAAGCCCACGCCGTGCGCACCCTCGGCCAACGCATGGGCCAGCGGGTGATGGGCCAGAAAACCGCCCTCGACACCATCGCCCAGCGCCTGCAGGCCTACCGCGCCGGGCTGACCGACCCGCAGAAACCGGTGGGGGTGTTCCTCCTGCCCGGCCCGACCGGCGTCGGCAAGACCGAGACCGCCTACGCCCTCGCCGACGCGCTGTACGGCGGCGAGCGCAACCTGATCAGCATCAACCTCTCCGAGTACCAGGAAGCCCACACGGTCAGCCAGCTCAAGGGCGCGCCGCCCGGCTACGTCGGCTACGGCAGCGGCGGCGTGCTCACCGAAGCGGTACGGCGCAAACCCTATTCAGTGGTGCTGCTGGACGAAATCGAAAAGGCCCACCCGGACGTGCTCGAAGCCTTCTACAACGTCTTCGACAAAGGCGTGATGGAAGACGGCAGCGGCCTGATCGTCGACTTCAAGAACACCGTGATGCTCGCCACCAGCAATGTCGGCGCCGAGCTGATCCTCGACACGGCCAAGGCCGAGCTGGACGGCGAAGTGTTCAACGAGCGCCTGCACAAGGTCTTGCTCAAGGCGTTCCGCCCGGCATTCCTTGCGCGCATGACCGTGGTGCCCTATCACCCGCTGGATGAGGTGACCCTGGAAGGCATCGTCCTGGCCAAGCTGGAAAAACTCCGCGAGCGCTACAAGGCCGCCACCGGCAAGCAGTTCGACTTCGACCGCGGCATCGTCAAGGCGGTGCTCGCCCAGTGCAGCGGCGCCGGCGCGCGGGACATCGAAAACGTGCTGATGAAGCAGGTCACGGGAAAACTCGCGGAATGGGCGCTGGAGTGAGCAAGACTTCCGCCCTCGCCAGCCTGTAAAGTCCGCCAAGGCCATTGATTGTTCGAGACCCTAGATGCCCCGCGCCACCGACAGCAACACCAGCCTTTCCCTCACCGCCAGTGCCCTCAGCGACCTCTACCCGGAGTCGCTCAGTGGCGGTGAGATGCTCAACGGCCTGGGGCTGCAGGTGCTGCGTGGGTACGCCGACAGCGCTCTGACCCTGACCGACGCGGTCGCCAGCCACCTCACCGCCACCCTGCACAACGACAGCAAACTGCGCCCGCTGGACGGCCTGATCGCCGAGGTTCACCAGTTGCCCGCCGACGCCAGCGCCGAGCGCTATCAGGTGGTGTTGCGACCGTGGCTGTGGTGGCTGAACCTGGCGAGCAACAACCGGGTGTTCCAGAACCTGTCCACCTCCGACATCGTCACCAGCCTGTTCGACGCCCATGGTTTCAGCGACTACAAGCTGTCCCTTACGGGCAGCTACACGCCGCGGGAATACTGCGTGCAATACGGCGAAAGCGACTTCGCCTTCGTCTGCCGCCTGCTCGAAGAAGAAGGGATTTTCTGGTTCTTCACCCATGAAGACGGCGTTCACACCCTGGTGCTGGCCGACAACAACGAAGCCTTTCCGGCCCTGCCCAACGGCGCGGCGGTGAGCTACCTCGGCCAGGCCATGGGCGGCCGCGAACTGCATGGCATCCGTTCCGGGCAACTGGTGCTGCAGGCGGTGGCCGGGGTCTATTCGGCCAGCGACTACGCCTTCACCACCCCGACCACCTCGCTGTACAGCAAGGCCGAGGCCAAGACCGGGCCGCGCACGGCGTACGAGCATCCCGGCGGTTACATCGAGAAGTCCCGCGGCGATGCGCTGACCAAGCAGCGCGTCGACGGCCTGCGCACCCAGGAGAAACGCTTTGTCGGCGACAGCGATTGCCGCTGGCTGGTGCCCGGTCATTACTTCACCCTCAGCGGCCATGACGACGCCAGCCTGAATATCGATTGGGTGGTCACCTCGGTGACCCACGACGTCAGCCACGACAGCTACCGCAACCGCTTCGAAGCGATCCCCAAGGCCACCACCTACCGCCCGCAGCGGGTCACGCCAAAACCGCGCATGCACACCCAGACCGCCACGGTGGTCGGCAAGTCCGGCGAGGAAATCTGGACCGACGAATATGGCCGGATCAAGATCCAGTTCCCTTGGGACCGCGACGGCAAGAACAACGAAACCAGCTCCTGCTGGGTCCGCGTGGTACTGCCCTGGACAGGCAAGAGCTTCGGC
This sequence comes from Pseudomonas sp. Marseille-P9899, assembly GCF_903166565.1. Taxonomy (NCBI): domain Bacteria; kingdom Pseudomonadati; phylum Pseudomonadota; class Gammaproteobacteria; order Pseudomonadales; family Pseudomonadaceae; genus Pseudomonas; species Pseudomonas sp. Marseille-P9899. Next base: position 855,383 of record NZ_CAESCG010000001.1, on the reverse strand, counting down.
ATGCAGTTCGTCCCGCGGGTCGGCCAGGAAGTGATCGTCACCTTCATCGACGGCGACCCCGACCGGCCACTGGTCAGCGGCTGCGTCTACAACGGCGACAATTCGGTGCCCTGGACCCTGCCCGACAACCAGACCCAGTCGGGGATCAAGACCAACTCGTCCAAGGGCGGCGGCGGCTTCAATGCCCTGCGCTTCGAAGACAAGAAGGACGCCGAGGAAGTCTTCCTGCAGGCGCAGAAAGACTTCAACACCAACGTCCTCAACGACACTACCGTGACCATCGGCCACGACGAAACCCAGACCGTGCAGAACGCCCGCACCCGCACGGTCAAGGAAGGCGACGAAACCATCACCCTGGAAAAGGGCAAGCGCACCGTCGAGATCCAGACCGGCAGTGACAACCTCGACGTCAAGGACACCCGCACCGTCACCGTCGGCGGCGACCAGACCCACAAGACCGGTGGCAACTTCACCGAGAAGATTACCGGCGACTACGCGTTGACCATCGACGGCGACCTGACCATCAAGGTGACCGGCAAGATCACCCTGCAGAGCGGCGCCAGCTTCACCGTCAAGAGCGGTGCGGACCTCGCCGTGCAGGCCAGCACCTCCATCGCGCAGAAGGCCGGCACCTCGTTCGCCAACCAGGCCGGCACCTCGCTGGAGAACAAGGCCGGCACCACCATGACCAACGATGCCGGCATCAGCCTGACCAACAAGGGCGGCGCCGAACAGACCGTGGATGGCGGCGGCATGCTGACCATCAAGGGCGGCCTGGTGAAGGTCAATTGAAGGGCCCGAACGTGACCAAGGGCGATGCCTTCCGCCTGCAGCGCGGCGACGCGCAGTTGACCGGGCGCCTGCACGAACAGGCGCTCAACGGCCCGTTGCGCATCGAAGAACATGGCCGGCCACAGGCCAACCTCAGTTACGCCGGCGGCCTGTTGCACGGCCTCAGCCAGACGTTTCACCCCAATGGCCGGCTGTCCGCGCAACTGCCCTACCAGAACGATCGCCTCGAAGGCGTTGCCAGCTTCTACTCCACCGAAGGGCAACTGCTGCGCTCGGCCACCTACCGCAAGGGCCTGTTGCAGGGCGAAGCGGTCACCTACTTCCCGGACGGCGCGGTGGCCGAGCGTGAGCTGTACAACAACGGCGTCCGCGAAGGCCTGCTGCAGCGCTTTCATCCCAACGGCAAGCTGGCGTTGAAAGCGCAGTACCTCAACGGCCAGTTGCTCGATCCGGGGCAGCGCTATGCCGAAGACGGCAGACCGCTGAATGCGGAGGGCAAGCCGGTATCGCGGCTGAAGTGGTGGTGGAGGAATGGGGCGGAGGAGTGATTCAGGGTCGAGATCGCGAGCAAGCTCGCTCCTACGGTACGACGTGGAATTGATCGACAGATGCCAACGGTTGATAACTCAATTGTAGGAGCGAGCTTGCTCGCGATGTCGATCCTGAGAACACCGTAATCCTCAGGGAATCAACATCTGCACCTGACCCGGCATCCCGATCTTGATCATCCCCGCCCAGTTGCACATCAACATGCTGTTGGCATCCAGCGCCGGCATGCTGCCCAGCAGCACGGTCGGCGCGCCGCCGGGGATCCATGGCGCGGCGGTGGCGGGAATGCACGGCATCGGCGTCAACACGCCAAGGGCCGCGGCGGTGGCGGCGATGACCATCGGGTTGGCCGTGCTCATGCACATGCCAAAGGTGGCAATGTTCACCAGCGGGATATGGTCCATGATCGTCGCCGCCGGCATTCCGCCAGCCATCACCCGATTGACCGGCAGCACATTCAGCACGCATGGCGCGGCACCGAAGCTGCATTGCAGCGTGGCGCCAGAGCAGACCTGGGGGCACGACATCCCTTTCTCCCGATAGGTTGAGTGGGGTCGACTTTAGCCCATTTGTGGGAAATTTCCCTAGCTCTTGATGCGCGATAAACCCCTGTCTTGATAGCGGCTGCGCCTTGCCACCCGCGCATCCATTGGCTAATGCGTCGCATATTCCTAATTCGAATAAATTTATCTTTATTAAGAATTGGACTGAATATGAATCCCACTCTAAAAATCCCCCGCATCCCGAACAGTGTTCACCCGACAACTGTTCGCCTACCAACACCCGATCAACACTTGCGGCGTCCAGGCAACACAGTCGTCGCCGAATAAATCACCCAACACGTTGATTTACAACGAATTAAACAAACTGGAACGGCTCTTGCTCCACCCAGGCAACTCACTCCGCCAAGGAACCTGAATCATGAGCACCGCTTTCAACATCGTCGCTGTTTCCGGTGGGGCCTGGCGCCCTTCCCGCACCCTGGTCTTGACCGAGGCGCTGATCGTCGCGCTCGGCCAGCATCTGGATTTCAACGTGCAGGTCATCGAGCTGGGCGATATCGCCCGTCCGGTCGGTGGCGCCCTGTCCCGCGCCGAGTTGCCGGCTGATGTGGAAGCGCAGTTGCTGGCCATCGAAAAGGCTGACCTGTTGATCGTCGCCGCCCCGGTCTATCGCGGTTCGTATCCGGGCCAGTTCAAGCACCTGTTCGACCTGATCGGCCAGGACGCGTTGATCGACACCCCGGTGCTGCTGGCCGCCACCGGCGGCAGCGAGCGCCACGCGCTGGTCATCGATCATCAACTGCGCCCGCTGTTCAGCTTCTTCCAGGCCCTGACCCTGCCGATCGGCGTGTACGCCGCCCAGGCCGATTTCACCGACTACCAGATCACCAGCCCGGCCCTGCAGGCGCGTATCGCCCTGGCCGCTGAGCGTGCCGCCGCGACACTGGCCGGCGTGGTCACCGACAGCGCCCTGCGCAAGATCGCCTGAGGCAGATGTCGACCATGAACCTGCCTTCGCGCAACACCCTGCAAACCCCTGTGCAAATCGCCCGCGAGCTGGCCGCGCAATTCGCCGAGACCGCCGTCGAGCGCGATGCCCGTGGCGGCACGCCCAAGGCTGAACGTGACGCGCTGCGCGCCAGCGGCCTGCTCGGCCTGGTGATCCCGACCCAATATGGCGGCCTTGGCGCCACCTGGAGCGAAACCTTCGAAGTGGTGCGCCAGTTCGCCCGGGTCGACAGCTCCATCGCCCATGTCTTCGGTTTCCAGCATCTGATGCTCGCCACCGTGCGCCTGTTCTCCCGCCCCGAGCAGTGGGAACCGTGGTTCGAACTGACCGCGCGCAAAGACTGGTTCTGGGGCAACGCGCTCAACCCGCTGGACACCCGCACCGTGGTCAAGCGCTTCGACGGCTGGTGCGAGTTCTCCGGCAAGAAGAGCTTCTGCTCCGGCGCCAGCGACTCGGAAATGTTGATCGCCTCGGCAGTCGATGAAAGCGCCGGCGGCAAGCTGCTGATCGCCGCAATCCCCAGCGGCCGTACCGGCATCACCCTGCACGGCGACTGGGACAACATCGGCCAGCGCCAGACCGACAGCGGCAGCGCCACCTTCGAGCGCGTGCGCGTCGAACACAGCGAACTGCTGCTTGACCCGGGCCCGCTGAGCACGCCGTTCGCCTGCCTGCGGCCGCTGATTGCGCAACTGCATTTCGCCAATATGTTCCTCGGCATCACCGAAGGCGCCTTCGAAGAAGCCCGCCAGTACACCCTCAACGAAAGCCGTCCGTGGTTCCGGTCCACCGCCCGGCACAGCAGCGAAGACCCGCACGTACTGCGCCATTACGGCGAGTTCTGGGTCGGCCTGGAAAGCGTTCGTCTGCTGATTCAGCGCGCCGCCGACCTGCTCGACCGCGCCTGGGCCAAGGAACACGCCCTCGGCGCCGAAGAGCGCGCGCAACTGGCACTGGCTATCGGCACCGCCAAGGTCGCCGCCACCCGCCATGGCCTGGATATTTGCAACCGCCTGTTCGAAGTCACCGGCGCCCGCGCCACCCATGCCTCGCTACGTTTCGACCGGCACTGGCGCAACCTGCGCACCCAGACCCTGCACGACCCGCTGGATTACCGCATCCACGAACTGGGCGAGTGGGCGCTGAACGGTACGCGCCCTACCCCGACCTTCTACTCATAAGGCCCGTCCATGCAACTGCTGACCCTGCCCCCGTCCCCGGCCCTGGCCACCTCGATCCGCGCCACCGCGCAGGTCTTCGAAGACCCGCACTCGCAGGCGCTGCTCGCCCACCTGCAACAAGTCGCGCCCAGCGAAGCCAGCGTGCTGATCATCGGTGAGACCGGGACCGGCAAGGAGCTGGTGGCACGGCACATCCACAACCTCAGCGGGCGGCGCAACGGTCCGTTCATGGCGGTCAACTGCGGCGCGTTTTCCGAGTCGCTGGTGGAGGCCGAACTGTTCGGGCACGAGAAAGGCGCCTTCACCGGCGCCCTGGCGGCCAAGGCCGGCTGGTTCGAGGAAGCCAACGGCGGCACCTTGTTCCTCGACGAGATCGGCGACCTGCCGATGCCGATCCAGGTCAAGCTGCTGCGGGTCCTGCAGGAGCGTGAAGTGGTACGCCTGGGCTCGCGCAAAAGCATCCCGATCAATGTGCGGGTGCTGGCGGCGACCAACGTGCACCTGGAAAAGGCCATCAACGCCGGGCATTTCCGCGAAGACCTGTACTACCGGCTCAACGTGGTCAGCCTGCAACTACACCCGCTGCGCGACCGCCCCGGCGACATCCTGCCGCTGGCCCGCCACTTCATCGCCGAATACAGCCGGCGCCTAGGCTACGCCGACGTCAGCCTCAGCGAGGAAGCCCGCCAGCGCCTGGCCAGCTACGACTGGCCGGGGAATATCCGCGAGCTGGAAAACGTCATCCACCACACCCTGCTGATCTGCCGCGACAAGGTGATCCGCGCCGAAGACCTGCACCTGTCCAACCTGCGCATCGAGCGCGAGGCCAGCAACCGTCCGCGTGAAGAAAGCGCCGATGAACTGCTGCAACGGGCGCTGCTGCGGCTGTTCGAGGAACAGGGTGAAGGGCTGCATGAAAAAGTCGAGGACGCCCTGCTGCGCGCGGCCTACCGCTTCTGTCACTACAACCAGGTCCACACCGCGCAACTGCTGGGCCTGTCGCGCAACATCACCCGCACCCACCTGATCCGCATCGGCGAACTGGTGGTGAACAAGCGTCGTGCCGCTCCGGGCGGTTTCGATGGCCGGGTGATCAATCTGTCGATCTGAATTCCTAGAAACACCGCTGCCACGCGTGCCTCTCAATCAACGATGGCAATGAGGACAATTTGATGAGTCTCGATATTTTCTGGTTCCTGCCGACTTCCGGCGACACCCGCTACCTCGGTCACTCGGCCAGTGGCCGGCCGGCGACCAATGCCTACATGCGCCAGATCGCCGTGGCCGCCGACCAGCTCGGCTACGACGGCCTGCTGATTCCCACCGGCGCCAGTTGCCTGGACCCGTGGGTCACCGCCGCCAGCCTGGTGCCGGTGACCCAGCGGATCAAACTGCTGGTGGCCCTGCGCACTTCACTGGGCAATCCCACCGCCTCGGCGCGCCAGGCCGCGAGCCTGGACCAGGCCAGCAACGGCCGCCTGCTGCTCAACGTGGTGCCCGGCGGTGATGCCACCGAACTGGCCGCCGATGGCGTGTTCCTCAAGCACGACGAACGCTACGAAGCCTCGGACGAATTCCTGACCATCTGGCGCCGCCTGCTGGAAGGCGAGAACGTCGATTTCGAAGGCAAGCACCTCAAGGTGGAAGGCGCACAGAACTTCTTCCCGCCCGTGCAGAAACCCTACCCGCCGCTGTACTTCGGCGGCTCGTCGCCGGCGGCGCATGAACTGGCGGCCAAGCATGTCGACGCCTACCTGACCTGGGGCGAGCCGCCGGCCGCGGTGGCCGAGAAGATCGCCGATGTCCGCGCCCGCGCCGCCAAACATGGCCGCACCGTGCGCTTCGGTGTGCGCCTGCACGTCATCGTGCGCGAAACCAACGAAGCCGCCTGGGCCGCCGCCGACGAACTGATCAGCCACCTGGACGAAGACACCATCGCTGCGGCGCAGGCCAACTACGCCAAGATGGACTCCGAAGGCCAGCGGCGCATGGCCGCCCTGCACGGCGGCGACCGCAACAAACTGGAAGTGGCGCCGAACCTGTGGGCCGGCGTTGGCCTGGTGCGTGGCGGTGCTGGCACGGCGCTGGTGGGCGACCCGGAAACCGTTGCCGCGCGCCTGCTGGAATACGCCGACCTGGGCGTCGACAGCTTCGTGCTCTCCGGCTACCCGCACCTGGAAGAAGCCTACCGCTTCGCCGAGCTGGTGTTCCCGTTGCTGCCGGGCAAGGGCAAGGTCACCGTGGACGGCGCCTTCACCGGCGGCGCATTCGATATCCGTGCCGGCAAAGGCAAGGAGCAGGCGGCATGAAGATCATCGACCTGCGCTGCCGTCCGGCGTATCTGCATCCGTTCTTCGGCGGCGTGCCGGGCTCGCCCGAGCACGACACCGCACGCTGGCTGAACCGCCGCGTCGGCACCCGTGGCGCGGACAACCACTTCGAGCGCTCACTGTCCCAGGAAGGTTTCCTCGGCGAGGTGCGCGAGGCCGGGCTGTACAAGGCTGCGGTGGTGGGTCGGCACACGCCGTCCCAGCACCTGTCCAACGACCTGATCCACAGCGTGGTGAACGGCCACGCCGAACTGATCGGCGTGGGTGCGGTGGAGCCGGTACTGCAGGAAATCGAAGGCGCAATTGCCGAGATCGACCGCGCCATCGACGTCCTTGGCCTGCTCGCCATCGATCTTGAGCCGGGCTTCGCCGAGCCGGCGCGACACGCGGACGATCCGCTGTACTGGCCGATCTACGAACACCTGCAAAAGCGCGGCGTGCCGCTGTTCATCATGAGCGGCCCGACCACCCCGGACCCGGCCTACAACGACCCCGGTCGCCTGGCCGCGGTGGCCCGGGCGTTTCCCGAGCTGAAGATCGTGGCCAGCCATGGCTACTGGCCGAACGTGCAACAGGCGATCGGCGTGGCGTTCCGCTACGACAACATCCACCTGCTGCCGGACATGTACCTGTTCCAGGCCGGCAGCGAGGCGTATGTGCAGGCGGCCAACGGCTTTTTGGCCGATCAGTTGCTGTTCGGGTCTTCGTACACCTTCCGGCCAATCGCGCAGAGCATCGAGGATGCGCAGAAGCTGGGGTTCAAGGATGAGGTGGTGGAGAAGTTCTTCTACCGGAATGCGGCGCGGGTTTTGAATCTGGCATAACACTTCCCGGGCCATCGCGAGCAAGCTCGCTCCTACAGGTTACCTGTAGGAGCGAGCTTGCTCGCGAAGGGCCCCAAAGCGGCCCTGGTCAGGCCGGCGCCGAAGTGCGGATCAGGTGATCGAACGCCGCCAGCGACGCCTTGGCCCCCTCACCCACCGCAATCACGATCTGCTTGTACGGCACAGTGGTCACGTCACCTGCGGCAAACACGCCCGGCAGGTTGGTCTGGCCACGGGCATCGACGATGATCTCGCCGCGCGGGGTCAGTTCGACCGTGCCTTTGAGCCAGTCAGTATTCGGCAGCAGGCCGATCTGCACGAAGATCCCTTCCAGCGCCAGGTCATGCACAGCGTCGGTGGTGCGGTCCTTGTAGCGCAGGCCGTTGACCTTCTGGCCATCACCCAACACCTCGGTGGTCAGCGCACTGGTGATCACCTTGACGTTCGGCAGGCTGTGCAGCTTGCGTTGCAACACGGCATCGGCACGCAAGTGGCTGTCGAACTCGATCAGGGTTACCTGAGCGACGATCCCCGCCAGGTCGATGGCCGCTTCCACGCCGGAGTTGCCCCCGCCGATCACCGCCACACGCTTGCCCTTGAACAGCGGACCATCGCAGTGCGGGCAGTAGGCCACGCCACGGCTGCGGTATTCCTTCTCGCCCGGCACGTTCATTTCGCGCCAGCGGGCGCCGGTGGCGAGGATCACGGTCTTGGCTTTCAGCGTCGCGCCGCTGGCCATGCGCACTTCGTGCAGGCCGCCATCGGTGGCCGGCACCAGGGCGTCGGCGCGCTGCAGGTTCATGATGTCGACGTCGTACTGCTTGACGTGTTCTTCCAGCGCCGTGGCCAGTTTCGGCCCTTCGGTTTCCTGCACCGAGATGAAGTTCTCGATGGCCATGGTGTCCAGCACCTGGCCGCCGAATCGCTCGGCCGCAACGCCGGTGCGGATGCCTTTACGGGCAGCGTAGATCGCTGCCGCAGCACCGGCCGGACCACCGCCGATCACCAGCACGTCAAAGGCGTCCTTGGCATTGAGCTTCTCGGCCTGGCGCGCATCGGAGCCGGTGTCGAGCTTGGCGACGATCTCTTCCAGGCCCATGCGGCCCTGGCCGAACACTTCGCCATTGAGGTACACGCTCGGTACCGCCATGACCTGACGCGACTCGACTTCCGCCTGGAACAGCGCGCCGTCGATAGCCACGTGGCGCACGTTGGGGTTGAGCACCGCCATCAGGTTCAGCGCCTGGACCACGTCCGGGCAGTTCTGGCACGACAGCGAGAAGTAGGTTTCGAAATTGAATTCACCTTCCAGCCCGGCGATCTGTTCGATCAGCTCGGCGCTGGCCTTGGAGGGGTGACCGCCGACTTGCAGCAGCGCCAGCACCAGCGAGGTGAATTCGTGGCCCATGGGGATGCCAGCGAAGCGCAGGCTGATCTGACCATCCGGGCGATTGAGCGAGAACGATGGGCGACGGGCGTCGGTGCCGTCCTCGCGCAGGGTAATGAGGTTCGACAGGCCGGCGATTTCCCGCAGCAGGTCGTGGAGTTCGCGGGATTTCGCGCCGTCATCGAGGGAGGCGACGATCTCGATCGGCTGAGTGACCCGTTCCAGGTAGGTTTTCAACTGAGTTTTAAGCGTGGCGTCCAACATACGGGCGATTCCTTTTCAAACGGTAGAAATAACAACGCCCGGGCGAAAGCGCCCGGGCGTTTTGCGGGGCGGTACAGCGACTAGGTACGGAGGACCGCCCTCGGCTTTTTCACGGTCTTAGATCTTGCCGACCAGGTCCAGCGATGGCGCCAGGGTAGCTTCGCCTTCTTTCCACTTGGCCGGGCAGACTTCGCCTGGGTGAGCGGCGACGTACTGGGCAGCCTTGACCTTGCGCAGCAGCTCGCTGGCGTCACGGCCTACACCACCGTCGTTCAGTTCGACGATCTTGATTTGGCCTTCAGGGTTGATCACGAAGGTGCCACGGTCAGCCAGACCAGCTTCTTCGATCAGCACGTCGAAGTTGCGCGAGATGACGTGGGTCGGGTCACCAATCAGCGGGTACTGGATCTTGCTGATGGTGTCCGAAGTGTCGTGCCAGGCTTTGTGGGTGAAGTGGGTGTCGGTGGACACGCCGTAGATCTCGACGCCCAGTTTCTGGAACTCGGCGTAGTTGTCGGCCAGGTCACCCAGCTCGGTTGGGCAGACGAAGGTGAAGTCGGCTGGGTAGAAGAACACTACGGACCATTTGCCTTTCAGGTCGGCTTCGGAGACCTGAACGAAGTTGCCGTTGTGGTAAGCAGTTGCGTTGAACGGTTTAACCTGGCTGTTGATGATAGGCATCGGATGTTTCTCCTTCAGGGTTTGTAAAAACTTGATGGAGGAGATCCTAGCCAATAGACCCGATTAATGCTCATTGGCAAAAGTCATGCTGGCGATTGGTTTTGGCTATAACAGGTAGGTATTAATAGAAGGGATTGGTTCATCGCGAGCAAGCTCGCTCCTACAGGTCGGCGTTGCATTGAACTACACGCCTCTGTAAGAGCGAGCTTGTCGGGGCGCCTTAGCGCGTCACCGTCCGCATCGTCACGAACTCTTCCGCCGCCGTCGGGTGCACGCCGATGGTGTCGTCGAACTGCTGCTTGGTCGCCCCGGCCTTGAGGGCGATGCCTAGGCCCTGGACGATCTCGCCGGCCTCCGGCCCGACCATATGGCAACCCAGCACGCGGTCGGTGTCGGCATCGACCACCAGTTTCATCAGGGTCTTTTCTTGCACGTCGGTCAGGGTCAGCTTCATCGGCCGGAAACGGCTTTCGAAGATCTTCACCTGATGCCCGGCTTCCAGCGCCTGCTCCTCGGTCAGGCCGACGGTGCCGATCGGCGGCTGGCTGAACACGGCGGTCGGGATGTTGCGGTAATCTACCGGGCGGTACTCCTCCGGTTTGAACAGCCGCCGCGCCACCGCCATGCCTTCGGCCAGCGCAACCGGGGTCAACTGCACACGGCCGATCACGTCACCAATGGCCAGGATCGACGATTCGTCGGTCTGGAACTCATCGTTGACCCGCACGAAGCCGCGCTCGTCCAGTTGCACCTCGGTGTTTTCCAGGCCGAGGTTGTCCAGCATCGGCCGGCGGCCAGTGGCGTAGAACACACAGTCGGTGATCAGCTCGCGGCCGTCCTTGAGGGTCGCCTTGAGGCTGCCGTCCGGCTGCTGGTCGATGCGCTGGATGTCGGCGTTGAACTGCAGGTCGAGGCCGCGCTTCTCCAGTTCTTCCTTGAGGTGGGTGCGCACGGAGCCGTCGAAACCGCGCAGGAACAGGTCGCCGCGGTACAGCAAGGTGGTGTCGGCGCCGAGGCCCTGGAATATGCCGGCGAACTCGACGGCGATATAACCACCGCCCACCACCAGCACGCGCTTGGGCAGGTCCTTGAGGAAGAAGGCTTCGTTGGAACTGATTGCCAGTTCGCGGCCCGGGATGTCCGGCACCTGCGGCCAGCCACCGGTGGCGATGAGGATGTGGCCGGCGCTGTAGCGCTTGCCTTCGACTTCCACTTCATGCGGCCCGGTGATCCGCGCATGGCCTTCGAGCAGGGTCACGCCGCTGTTGACCAGCAGGTTGCGGTAGATGCCGTTGAGCCGCGCGATCTCGCGGTTCTTGTTGGCGATCAGTTGCGACCAGTCGAACTGCGCGTCTTCCAGCGACCAGCCAAAGCCCGAGGCCTGCTCGAAGTCGTCGGCGAAGTGCGCGCCGTACACCAGCAGTTTTTTCGGCACGCAGCCGACGTTGACGCAGGTCCCGCCCAGATAACGGCTTTCAGCAACCGCCACTTTCGCCCCGTAGCCCGCGGCAAAACGCGAGGCCCGCACACCGCCGGAACCGGCGCCAATCACAAACAGATCAAAATCGTAGGCCATATCAGTCTCCTCGGCAGTTCGCCAGCATAACGCCGGCGGTGGCCATAAACAAAAAAGCCACCCGAAGGTGGCTTTTTTCGTACAGGCAAACGCTACCGGATCAGTAGGCTTTGCCAGTCTTGTAGAAGTTCTCGAAGCAGAAGTTGGTCGCGTCGATGTAGCCTTCAGCGCCACCGCAGTCGAAACGACGGCCTTTGAATTTGTAGGCCATGACGCAGCCGTTCTGCGCCTGCTTCATCAGTGCGTCGGTGATCTGGATTTCACCGCCCTTGCCTGGCTCGGTCTGTTCGATCAGGTCGAAGATGTCCGGGGTCAGGATGTAGCGACCAATGATCGCCAGGTTCGACGGCGCGTCTTCCGGCTTCGGCTTCTCGACCATGCTGTGCACACGGTAGATGTCGTCGCGGATCATTTCGCCGGCGATCACGCCGTACTTGTGGGTTTCCTGCGGATCGACTTCCTGGATGGCGACGATCGAGCAGCGGAACTGCTTGTACAGCTTGACCATCTGGGTCAGCACGCCATCGTTGTCGAGGTTGACGCACAGGTCGTCCGCCAGGACCACGGCGAACGGCTCATCACCGATCAGCGGGCGGCCGGTCAAGATGGCGTGGCCCAGGCCTTTCATTTCGGTCTGACGGGTGTAGGAGAAGGAGCACTCGTCCAGCAGACGACGGATGCCGACCAGGTATTTTTCCTTGTCGGTGCCCTTGATCTGGTTTTCCAGCTCGTAGCTGATGTCGAAGTGGTCTTCCAGGGCGCGCTTGCCACGGCCGGTAACGATGGAGATTTCAGTCAGGCCGGCTTCGAGGGCTTCCTCGACGCCGTACTGGATCAGTGGCTTGTTTACCACCGGCAGCATTTCCTTAGGCATGGCTTTGGTGGCTGGCAGGAAGCGAGTGCCGTAGCCGGCTGCCGGGAACAAGCATTTCTTGATCATATAAGTCCTTAACGAAGGGCTGTGCGTGCGAAATTCGGCGCAGTCTAATCAGGCGGCGAGCACCTTACAATGCCCCACCCGACGGCAACCGTTGCCATCATAGAGAAAACCGGCGGGAGATAGTTCCCGCACGCTGCAAATATTGCTCCGACGCCTGTAATCCGGCGCCTGACGCTGACAGAAAGACGCCGCTTCCAGTGTCGGAAGCGGCGCCCTGGCCATCATTGTGCGACCGCCTCGGCGGTCGCGTCGGTCACTTCCCGGTGCCCTGCCCGATCAGCACGCCCTCGACGGTCTGGCCGTAGAGGTTGACGCCATCGTTGGCATGGAACTTCAGCCGGGTTTTCTCCACCGAACCCTCGACCAGACGCGGGTCCTGCGGGCGTTCATGCTTGTTGATGTAGGCCGCCACGTCCCAGGCCTGCTGATCGCTCAGGCTGCCCGGCTTGCCCAGCGGCATGTTGTACTTGATGAAAGATGCCGCCGTATTGATCCGGTGCATACCTGCGCCCCAATTGTAGGAGTCTTTTCCCCACAAGGGCGGCATCACGTAGTCATTGGCGATTTTCTGCCCCTCACCCTGCCCGCCGTGGCAAATGGAACATTGCTCCTTGTAGAGCTTCTCGCCACGGGCGATGTCGTAGCCCTGGGCCGGCTGCGCCACATCCGGGTAGCCGCGGCCAGGAGGCTCGACACCGATCGGCGCCTTGGTCGACAGCCAGTACGAATACACCGACAACGCGGTGATCTCCTTGCTGTCAGCCGCGGGCGCCTTGCCGTTCATGCTGAACTGGAAGCAGCCCTGGATACGCTCGGCGTAGGTGTTGACCTTGTCGTTTTTCTTGCGATAGGCCGGGTACATCGGGTACGCGCCCCACAACGGCGCCGAGTGCGCCATGCGGCCCTGATCCAGGTGGCAGTTGCTGCACTTCATGCCGTTGCCGACGTAGTCCGGGGCCAGGCGCTTGGTATCGACGAACAGCGCGTACCCGTCGCGGACCATCTTGCCGAAAGCGTTGTCAGGCAATTCGCTTTGTGCGGGAGGAACGAAGAACGGCGTCTTGCTTGCCGCCGGCACTTTCAGTTGCGACTGGTCTTCCATGGCAACCTGCGCGGCATGAGCCGAACCCAGCGAGAGGGCCAGTGCGGAAAAAATGAATGCTTTCATGGCTTGACCCCCTGTCCGCCGGCGAAATAGTCGGCAATGGCCTTGATCTCTTCATCGGTCATGACTTTGGCCACGCCGACCATCAACTGGTTGGGATCGTTGTGTCGGCTGCCATCGCGCCAGGCGTTCAGTTGCGCCGTCAGGTAAGCCGCCGGCTGGTGTGACAGCGGCGGGAAGTGCTCGCCCACACCCACCCCACCCGGACCGTGGCATTGCACGCAACCGGGAATCTGCCGGTCCCAGTCGCCGTACAAGGCCAATTGCTCCACCGGGCTGCTGGCCATCTGCTGACGGCGCACCTCCGGGGTCGCGGGTGCCGGCATGGCCGCCAGGGACTTACTCACCGCGGCGATTTCGTCGTCGGCGAGGGCCTTGGCCAGCGGTTCCATGATCGGGTTTTTGCGGGTGCCGTCGCGGAAGTCCTGCAACTGCTTGCTCAGGTAACCGGCGGGCAAGCCCGCCAATCGTGGAAAACCGGCGGCCGCCATGCCCAGGCCATCCGGGCCGTGACAGCCCAGGCAGGCCATGGCGGCGGGGTTCTGGCCGCCTTGGGTAAAGACTTTCTGGCCTTGGTCGGCATGGGCTGCCGGGAGGGAAAACAACAACAGGCTACTGATCAGGATTCGATCCAGTGGAATCATCACGGAGCTCCATCTTCTGGTTATATGCTTAGACTTAAAAAATATAAGCCTATGGATAGTAGGACTATCCTTTCGCCACTACAACGGCGAAATGCACCGAAAAGGAGCATTAAGATCAGTGAATCGATTAATCAGCGGAGGCAGAAACTACCCGCTGAATCACGGATAGTCGGGGGGAATTCAGCCAGAAATGCAGCGTGTTGCCGCGTTCTTCACGTCGGAAAGACGCAGGGGGAAGTTGTTCAAGCGTTCGTGCAGCTTGATGCTGCTGCCGCTGGAGCGTTCGCTGATATTCAGCACCGCCGCAGGCGCGTCGGACAATTTCTGCGGCACGATGACCAGAATCGAGTTCTTGTTGCGGGTCACTTGCAGCGGACCGCGGCTGTCCTTGAGTTTTTCCTGTACGCACAGCAGATATTGCTCCGGCGACTTGCCGGAAATCACATCCAGGGTTTCAGGGCTCTGTTCCAACTCGGCCACACTGGCGCATCCGGTCAGCGTCAACGCCAAGGCAGGTACAAACCATTTCATTGAATCCCATCTCCCAAATAAAAATACTTCGACCGCTATTAGGCCGTTTTGCTCCCTGCATTGACAGTTTTCTCATCAGGACTGTGATGAAGTCCTACATTCGGCCGACATCTGTTATCGTTTCGCCCTGTCGAAATATCCCCTTGCGGAGCCGTAACATGAAATTCGTACACCAGCGCGAACACCTGAATGAAGACGATATTGTCGTCATCGAATGTTCCCAGCGCTGCAATATCCGCCTGATGAACGACGCCAACTTCCGCAGTTTCAAGAATGGCGGACGACACACCTATCACGGCGGCGCCTTCGACCAATTCCCGGCGAAGATCACGGTACCGAGCACCGGTTTCTGGAATATCACCCTCGATACCGTCACGCCTCGGGCCATTTCGGTTACGCGCAAACCGACGTTCAGCTACAAGATCAAATTCATTCGTCGCTCGTCGTCGCAACTGAGATAAGCCCCATGACCACAACCATCAAGTACGTCATCAAGTACAAGCTCGACGGCGAACGCCGCTGGGACTTCGCCCTTTTGCCGGACAACTCGCAGGAGCAGGCGCTGGAAGCGCTGCGGAAGATCCACGGCGACGACGCCGACAAGATCACCGAGATCCAGGTCAGCAAGGCACTCTGATACCCGCCGAACGCAGCAAGGAGAACACAGACGATGAGCCAATGGCCGGACCGCCGCATTGTTGATCTGCTCGGCATCGAACTGCCGATCCTGCAAGCGCCCATGGCCGGCGCCACCGGCTCGGCCATGGCGATTGCCGTGAGCAATGCCGGCGGTCTGGGTGCCCTGCCGTGCGCCATGCTCAGCGCCGAGCAGATCCGCCAGGAGCTGGAGGCGTTCAGCCAGGCCAGCCGGGGTCCGATCAATGTGAACTTCTTCTGCCACACCCCGCCGCAAGCCGATGCCGAAAAGGCCGAGCGCTGGAAACAGGCGCTCAAGCCTTACTACGACGAAGTCGGCGCTGATTTCACTGCGCCGACGCCGGTCTCCAGCCGCGCGCCCTTCGACGAGGCCGCCTGCGCCCTGGTCGAGCAGTTCAAGCCCGCAGTGGTCAGTTTTCACTTCGGTCTGCCTGAGCCGCGCCTGCTGGCGCGGGTCAAGGCCATCGGCGCCAAGGTGCTGTCCAGCGCCACCACCGTCGCCGAGGCACTGTGGCTGGAGCAACACGGCTGCGACGCGATCATCGCCATGGGCTTCGAGGCCGGCGGCCATCGCGGGATGTTTCTCAGCGATGACCTGAACAGCCAGGTCGGCACCCTGGCCCTCGTCCCGCAGATTGCCGATGCGGTGCGCCTGCCGGTGATCGCCGCCGGCGGCATCGGTGATGCCCGCGGGATCGCTGCGGCGTTCACCCTGGGCGCCTCGGCGGTGCAACTGGGCACTGCGTACCTGTTCTGCCCCGAGGCAAAGATTTCCCCGGCCCACCGCCGCGCGCTGCACACCGCGCAGGAAAGCGACACGGCGCTGACCAACCTGTTTACCGGCCGCCCGGCCCGCGGCATCAGCACGCGGATCATGCGCGAACTGGGCCCGATCAGCGCCCTCGCCCCCGCCTTCCCCCTCGCCGGCGGCGCACTGGCGCCGATTCGCGCGATCAGTGAGCCGCAAGGCAACAGCGACTTCAGCAACCTCTGGTCCGGTCAGGCGCTGCGTCTTGGCGTCGAACTGCCCGCCGAACAATTGACCCGCAAACTGGCGGACGAAGCTCTCGCATTGATTGGTCGCTAAAAACAGGACTTTCCGTATACAAGACAATCGCTATATATTCGCCTATATAGCGATTGGCCTTTACTCACCCACGGAGCTGTTTCATGCGTAAGTGTGCACCTCGTCTTGCCCTGACTACTTTGTTCGCCTTCATGACCCTCAACAGCGCCTGGGCCGATGACGTCCAGGTCGCCGTCGCGGCGAACTTCACCGCGCCAATCCAGGCCATTGCCAAGGACTTCGAAAAAGACACCGGCCACAAACTGGTTGCCGCCTACGGCGCTACCGGACAGTTCTACGCGCAGATCAAGAACGGCGCGCCGTTCGAAGTCTTCCTCGCCGCTGACGACAGCACCCCGGCCAAGCTGGAAAGCGAAGGCGCCACCGTCAAGGGCTCGCGCTTCACCTACGCGGTAGGCACCCTGGCGCTGTGGTCGGCCAAGGAAGGCTATGTCGATGACAAAGGCGCCGTGCTCAAGGCCAACCAGTTCAAGCACCTCTCCATCGCCAACCCGAAAGCCGCGCCTTACGGCCTGGCCGCCACCCAGGTGCTGGACAAGCTGAAACTGACCGAAGCCACCAAGGCCAAGATCGTCGAAGGCCAGAACATCACCCAGGCGTTCCAGTTCGTTTCCACCGGCAACGCCGAGCTGGGCTTCGTCGCGCTGTCGCAGATCTACCAGGACGGCAAGGTCACCAACGGTTCGGCCTGGATCGTTCCGTCCGAACTGCATGACCCGATCCGCCAGGACGCGGTGATCCTCGAGAAAGGCAAGGACAACCCGGCCGCCAAGGCACTGGTTGATTACCTGAAAGGTCCGAAAGCCGCTGCGGTCATCAAATCCTACGGTTACGAACTCTGATGCCACTGGACGCCAGCGACCTCGGCGCAATCTGGCTGACGCTCAAGCTGGCGTCGTTGACGACCCTGATCCTGCTGCTGATCGGTACGCCGATCGCCTGGTGGCTGGCCCGCACCCGCTCCTGGCTGCGTGGCCCGGTGGGTGCGGTGGTGGCATTGCCGCTGGTGCTGCCGCCGACGGTGATCGGTTTCTACCTGCTGCTGACCCTCGGCCCTCACGGGCTGGTCGGCCAGACCACCGAGGCCCTGGGCCTGGGCACGGTCGTCTTCAGTTTCACCGGGCTGGTGATCGGCTCGGTGGTCTATTCCATGCCCTTTGTGGTGCAGCCGTTGCAGAACGCCTTCACCGCCATCGGCGACCGTCCGCTGGAAGTGGCCGCGACCCTGCGCGCCAGTCCGTGGGACACATTTTTCAGCGTGGTGCTGCCGCTGGCCAAGCCCGGCTTCATCACTGCCAGCATCCTCGGCTTCGCCCATACCGTCGGCGAATTCGGCGTGGTGCTGATGATTGGCGGCAACATTCCCGACAAGACCCGTGTGGTCTCGGTACAGATCTACGACCACGTCGAAGCCATGGAGTACGCCCAGGCCCATTGGCTGGCGGGGGCCATGTTGGTGTTCTCGTTTCTGGTGCTGTTGGCGCTGTATGGCAGCCGCGGCGGCAAATCGGCCTGGAGCTGAATGATGGTTGCAATGATCCAAGCCCGGCTGAAAGTGGCCCGCGACGACTTCACCCTGGATGTCGACCTCAGCCTGCCAGGCCAGGGCGTCAGCGCGCTGTTCGGCGCCTCCGGCTCCGGCAAGACCACCTGCCTGCGTTGCCTGGCCGGGCTGGAGCGTGCGGAAGATGCCTACATCGAGGTCGGCGGCACGGTCTGGCAAGACTCCCGCAACAACGTCTTTGTCCCACCGCACCAACGCCCGATCGGCTATGTGTTCCAGGAAGCGAGCCTGTTCAGCCACCTTTCGGTGCGCGACAACCTGGAGTTCGGCTGGCGCCGCATCGACCCGGCCACGCGGCGGATCAGCCTGCAACAGGCCTGCGAACTGCTGGGCATCGACCACTTGCTGGCGCGCAAGCCCGACACCCTCTCCGGCGGCGAGCGCCAGCGTGTCGGCATCGCCCGGGCGTTGCTCACCAGCCCGCGGCTGTTGCTGATGGACGAACCGCTGGCGGCGCTCGATGCCCCGCGCAAGCGCGAGATCCTGCCGTACCTGGAGCGCCTGCATGACGAGCTGCAGATTCCGCTGATCTACGTCAGCCATGCCCAGGAAGAAGTCGCCCGCCTCGCCGATCATCTGGTGCTGCTGGAACAGGGCAAGGTCCTGGCCAGCGGGCCGATCAACCAGACCCTCGCCCGCTTCGACCTGCCGCTGGCGCAGGATGAGGACGCCGGCGTAATCATCGAAGGTCGTACCGGCGCCTACGACGCCGCCTACCAACTCCTCGACCTGCACCTGCCCGACAGCCAACTGCGCCTGCGCATCCCGCACGCGCCGCTGCCGCCGGGGTCTTCATTGCGGATCAAGGTCCAGGCGCGCGACATCAGCCTGAGCCTCGCCGAAGACACCCAATCGAGCATCATCAACCGCCTGCCGGTGACCCTTCGCGCCCTCAGCCACCTCGGCAACCCGGCGCAGGTACTGGTCAGCCTGGATGCTGCAGGCCATCCGCTGCTGGCGCGGGTCACGCGGTTTTCCAGCGATCAGTTGGGGCTGCACGAAGGTCAGCAGTTATGGGCGCAAATCAAGGGTGTGGCGTTGCTGGGTCACCGCGCCTGAAAACGTGGCGGCGCTATTGCGGAGAAAGAGCGCCCAGCAATCAAGAATCAATCTCATTTGTTGAACTTCTTAATACCCCCACAAATTGAATGCTAAATGTCGAAAGTTTCTCTTTTTATAAGAGAAATTTCCCATATGCGTTCAACACCCCTATGCTTGCCGGGTGGAAAATCTCGCGTCGCGAAATTCCCACCTGCCCAGTCGACGCCCAACCTAAAAAAGACACTCGCAAATATTTTGTTCGGGGAATTAATTTTCAACGAATGCGTCTTTAATGAAGGGAAAGAGGGAAGCGTCTCCCAGCGCCCCTGTCCTCTGTGGGTACCGCCTGCGAGGCATTTCAAGTTACCAAGGAGAAATACATGCTGATACTCACCCGCAAGGTTGGCGAAAGCATCGTCATCGACGATGACATCAAAGTCACCATTCTAGGTGTCAAGGGGATGCAAGTGAGGATCGGCATCGATGCACCGAAACACGTTCAGGTGCACCGTGAAGAGATCTACAAACGCATTCAGGCCGGCAGCCCGGCGCCGGAAAAAGGAGAAGACCATTCATAAGTTGTTTGCATGAATCGAGTCGCACGGATGCGCTTGGTCCCACCTCGCCGGACCCGCGGATTGAACTGAGGGGTTTCATCCCCCAGGTGGCCGGACGAGCCCCTGAACCATGTCAATCAGCGTTTCAGGATCGAAGGGTTTATCCAGCACACCGTCGAACAATTCTGGACTCTTGCGAGCGATATCGCTCTGTGCGCCACTCATGAGAATGATGGGCATGCCTTTGTATTGTGGGTCGGCGCGTAGTTTTCGGGCGAGTTCTTCGCCATTCATCACCGGCATCATCCAGTCGGTGATCAGCAGCTCGACCCGTGTTTTTTTCAGCACTTCGAGTGCCTTTGCACCGTTGGTGGCTTTCTCGACCTGAAAGCCCGCATCCTCCAGCACAAAACCGAGGATGTCGGAAATGATGTACTCGTCGTCGACCACCAGAATTGTGCTCATGATTTCAGACCGCGGCCCTCAGGACCGTTCCAGTGGCTGCGCCGTGCCGGAGAGCACTGCGGTTGCCTCGTTGAACGCCTCATGCAGCTCCACCCCTCCTGCACCAATCACCACTTCCAGTAGCGCCGGGTCGTAACGGCTGTCGCGCACTTTCAAGATCGACAGCACCCTTTTTAGCTCCGAGCCCAGCTCCACGAAGCGCATCAACAGCAGGTTGTCGACGATGCTCGACAGCTCCGGCGCCGGGGCGTTGATTTCCGAGCCGAAGATGTCGCGCATTTCCCACGTAGCCAGCACCGTCACGTCGTGGGCCCGCAGTTCGCCCATCAGGGCGCGGAAAAATTCGTTCAAGCGCTCCGGACGCGTTGCCAGCCTGGCGAAGCCGCCGAGGTTATCGATCAATACCCGCTTGATGCCGTGCTCGCTGACCTGGCGCAACAAGCGTGCGCCAACATCATCCAGCAGGCCCTCAGTGGTTGGCTGCCAGGCAATTCGCAGGGCGCCATCGCGCTCCATCGCCGCGAAATCAAGGCCCAGAGCCGCCGCCTTCATCCGCAAGCGCGGCGCTGGCTCATAGAAACCGAAATGCAGTCCGGGCGCCTCTGGCGTCGCGGCGCCGAGAAAACTCATCCCGAGCGAGGTCTTGCCGCTGCCCGACGGGCCCATTGCCAAGGTCACCGAGCCTTGCGCCAGACCGCCGAGCAACAGGCGGTCGAGGCAGGCCACGCCGCTGCCGACACGCTTGAAGGTCTCGCTGCCCATACCTGACGGACGAGCGTACAGCGCTTCCAGCCGCGGATAGACCCGCAGGCCATCGCCGGTGATCTCGTACTCATGCAGCCCGGACAGCGCGCCACTGCCTCGGGTCTTGCGCAACTGGATGCGGCGCACCGCGCGAGCGCCATGCAGGTCTTCGCCCAGCTCGATCACGCCATCGACCATGGTGTGCTCGGGACTGTCGTCCTCCAGGTGGCTGCTGGTCAGCAACAGCAATGTGCAGTTGGCGAAGGCCGCGTGGGCCTGCAGCTCGGAGATGAATTTCTTGGTGTCGAGCACGGTCTCGGCCCGCGAGCGCGCGTTGAGCAGGCCATCGACGATCAACAACGAAGCGCCCTGGCGAGCAATCTCGCCGCGCAGCAGGCGCACCACGGCTTCGAGGCCGTCCTGATCGAGGGTGTCGAAGGCACTGATGAACTGGATCTGGTCGCCGATTTTGGTCGCGTCGAAAAACGACAAGGTCGACAGGTACTGGAACAGCCGCTCGTGGGACTCGCTCAGCAAGGTCGCGACCAACACCCGGCCACCATGACGCACATGGTTGAACGCCAATTGGTTGGCCAGCACCGTCTTGCCGGAGCCAGGCCGGCCCTGGACGATATAGGCAGAACCCGCGATCAGGCCGCCCTTGAGCAGGTCATCGAGGCCTTTGATACCTGTCGCTACACGCTGGAGCTGTTCCACGGTGCACTGCCCTCCCCGCTATCCGAAAGCGGCAGACACAGCGTCATACAGGTGCCTTGTCCCGGCTCACTGTCGACCCAGATGCCGCCATTGCTCTGCTTGGCAAATCCGTACACCTGGCTCAAGCCAAGGCCCGTACCCTGGCCGAAGCCCTTGGTGGTGAAGAACGGCTCGAAAATCCGCGGCAACACCTCCGCAGAAATACCCTTGCCGGTATCGGTGACACTGATCAGGGCGAACGGCCCGCACAGGTTTTCGCGTTCGCCCAGCAACACCTGATTGCGCGCCCACAGGCGGATCTCGCCGCCGTCTTCCATGGCATCCCGGGCATTGAGCACCAGGTTGAGCAGCACCATCTGCAACTGCCCGGCATCCACTTCCACCGGCAGCAGGTTCTCATCGCACTGCACGTGCAGTTCGATGCCTTTGGGTAGCGCCTGGTACAACAGCGCGCGGATCGCCTCGATCACCTCCGGCAAATTGACGCTCACCACTTCCAGCTCCTTGCGGCGGGCGAAGCTGAGCAATTGCTGGGTCATCTGGCTGCCGCGCTGCCCGGCATCGAGCACATGCTCAAGCAAGCGCTGGGTGCGTTGCGGATCCTGGCTGTTCATGGCGAGCTTCGCCGAACTGATGATGATGGTCAGCAGGTTGTTGAAATCGTGGGCCATGCCCCCGGTCAACTGGCCGAGCGCTTCGAGCTTCTGCGACTGGAACAGTTGCGCGCGCATCGCATCGAGTTGCAGGGCGGCTTCACGGCGGTCGGTGATGTCGCGGGTGATCTTCGCCAGGCCAATCACTTCGCCTTCCGGCGAGCGCACCACATCCAGCGCCACCAGCGCCCAGAACTGCGTGCCGTCCTTGCGCACGCGCCAGCCTTCATCCTGGGCACCGCCGCTGCTCAACGCTTTGTTCAAGAGGAACAGCGGACGGCCATCGGCACAATCCTGCTCGGTGAAAAACAACGAGAAATGCTGGCCAATGACTTCCTCGGCACGGTAGCCCTTGATGCGCTCGGCCCCCGCGTTCCAGGAAATGATGTAGCCGTTGAGGTCCATCATGTAGATGGCGTAGTCGACCACGGTCTGTACAAGTTGTTCGTACAGACTGGTGTGCATGCTGTGCAGGTCCAGTCGCTCGGATGGAGCCATTGCTGAGTCCGCTGATGATGATTGAAGTGTAGCTACAGCATACTCTGAGGATGGCTCTTAGTGAGCCGTATTCCTACATCCATGTTCATCAGCTCCTACATGCACATCTGCACCGACCATGAACAGGCCCTGCAAACACTGCGCTGGATCAAGGTATAGCGCCATTGGCTGCACACCGCCTCCTGAGAATGCCGGCAAGTTGCTATAGTCCCTCCGTCCGGCAGGTACAACAGACAAGCGGTCGAGGAAGGGATCTTGGTAATAAACACGCGCATGCAACGTATTCATGATGATCTGGAGCACACGGCCGACGGGATGGAACGCTTGGCGAAAGGCCTGGCTGGGCATGCTGTCTACCTGCAGAACTCGGTCCACGCCGCCGATGCGGTCGAAGTCAACGAACGGGTCAGCGGCCTGACCGCCTCGATCAACGAACTGCGCGCCGTAGCCAGCGCCATCGAACCCAGCTGACCCGCCCGGCATGCTGCCAGAACACCCCGCAGGCCAGCGCAGACCCCACGCCCTGCGCTTGTACCGACTGCGCGGCCGGGTCGGGCTGTTCTTCGTTGGCGGCCTTTCGGTATTGGCCGGCATGACCGACGCCATTGGCTTCCTGGCCAGCGGCGACTTCGTCTCCTTCATGAGCGGCAACACCACCCGCCTGGCCGTGGCATTCAGCGACGGCCAGTTCGATCTGGTCGCGCGCCTGGCGCTGCTCATCGCCACCTTCGTCATCGGCAACGCACTGGGCGTCATGATCGCCCGCTCCAGCCGCAAGCGCGCCTGGCCGTTGCTGGCGCTGACCGCCCTGCTGCTGCTCGCCGCCGCCTTGTGCGGTAAACAGTTGGAACTGCTGGCGATGCTGGCGGCGATCCTGTCCATGGGCATGCTCAATGCCGCAGTCGAAGAAGTGAACGGCCTGCCCATCGGCCTGACCTACGTCACCGGCGCGCTGTCACGCTTCGGGCGCGGCCTCGGCCGTTGGTTGATGGGCGAGCGGCGCCCTGGCTGGCGCATGCAGTTGGTGCCGTGGAGCGGGATGCTGTTCGGCGCGGTGCTCGGCGGCTGGCTGGAACACCACCTGGGTTTTGCCGCATTATTGGCCAGCAGCGTCCTGGCAGCCATGCTCGGACTGGCCTCGATGATGATTCCCAGGCGGTGGGTGCAACGTTACATGGCGCGGTGAGTATTCGTCTTACCCGTTGACGCGAATATAACGATGAGTTATAAAGCGCGCTTGATTTGAGAGACCTCGTGAATCTCGATCAACCTGCGAGTGTGGTGGAATTGGTATACACAGCAGACTTAAAATCTGTCGGCGTGAGCCTTGCGGGTTCGAGTCCCGCCACTCGCACCACCTTTTGAGAAAAGCGCCTTCATGGCGCTTTTTTCATATCTGCCAATCACTTGGCTGTCCCTCTGCAACAAATCCTGAAAAACGCGGTCATACCTACGCCATCGAATACCGCCCCCGCGGTTAGAGGAAATGACCGTGCTGACCCGTCTTGCTCAACTGTCCCTGCTGGCCGCGATCCTGGTTTCCGCCGGCTGCGCCCATCATCACCACCATGACCGCAACGACGGCTGGCGTGGCGACCGTGACCAGCACCGCTGGCAGGATGACCGCCGCGACCGCCGCTACGACGACCGCTATGACCATCGCCGTGATGATCGCCGCTACCGTGACGACGACTGACCGGCTGCTTTCCACTTTTTCCTGATTGCCCCCACTGCCAGAGGTTTCGACCATGCGTTTTTCACTGCCTACCCTCGCTCTAGGTATCTTGATGTCCCAGGCGGCACTGGCCGGTGACGGCACCACCGCGATCGGCGGCGGCCTTGGCGGCGCGCTTGGCAATGTCGTCGGTCAACAGATCGGTGGCAGCACCGGCGCGGCCATTGGCGCCGGCCTGGGTGGCGCAGCTGGCAGCGCCGTCGGCGCGAAGAAGGGCAACCGCACCGAAGCGGCCCTGGGCGGCGGGCTGGGCTCGGCGGGCGGCTCGCTGATCGGTGGCAAACTGGGCGGCTCGACCGGCTCTACCGTTGGCGCAGGCCTGGGCGGCGCAGCCGGGGGGGCGCTGGGCAACCACCTGGCCGACGACAACCGTGACACCGGCAAACGCAAGCACAAGCGTCGTCATCGGCACCGTTGAGTAGGTGATGGCCGCAAGGGGCACTCTTGAGAGGGAGCGCCCCTGTCCCACTTTGAAACACCCCCTCGCCCACCCTGCAAATTTGCACATTGCACCGGCTTTTATGTGAATTCTGCTCTCATAAACGCGCGCCTATACTCGGCCCAACCCCCGGTTTCCTGACCAGGCGGGACCGACAACAACAATCAAGGCACGCCCCTCATGAACTCAGAACGCCACGCCTTTCTTGCCGCCCGTGATTTCCTGCTCGCCCACCGTACCGACTACGAAACCGCCGTACGGGATTTCCGCTGGCCCAGGCTTGAGCGCTTCAACTGGGCGCTGGATTACTTCGATCACATGGCCAGCGACAACACGGCCCCAGCCCTGTGGATCGTCGAGGAAGACGGCAGCGAACGCCGCTACAGCTTTCATGAGATGGCGCAGCGCTCCAACCGTGTGGCGAACCACTTGCGCGCGCTGGGCGTAAAGCGCGGTGAACGCATTCTGATGATGCTCGGCAACGACATCGCCCTGTGGGAAAGCATGCTCGCCGCCTTCAAGCTCGGCGCCGTGGTGATCCCCGCCACCGCCCTGCTGACCGCGGAAGACCTGCGCGACCGCATCGAGCGCGGGAACGTCCGCCACTTGATCGTCGGCGCCGCCAACCTGGAAAAATTCGCCGGCCTCGGTGACGACTTCACCCGCATCAGCGTCGGCAACCAGGCAGACGGCTGGGTGCCCCATACAAACGCCGAAAACCACAGCGCCACGTTCATCGAGGAAGGCGTGACCCGCGCCACCGACCCGATGCTGCTGTACTTCACATCAGGCACCACCTCCAAGCCGAAAATGGTCCTGCACAGCCACCAGAGCTATCCGGTGGGGCACCTGTCCACCCTCTACTGGATCGGCCTGCAGCCCGGCGATCTGCACCTGAACATTTCGTCTCCCGGCTGGGCCAAGCACGCCTGGAGTTGCTTCTTCGCCCCGTGGAATGCCGGCGCCTGCGTGTTCATCCACAACAACCCGCGCTTCAACGCCATCTCGCTGTTGCAGGTGCTGGAACGCTACGGCATCACCAGCCTGTGCGCGCCGCCCACGGTCTGGCGCATGCTGATTCAGGAAGACCTCGCCAGCTACCGCGGCCGCCTGCGCCTGCGGGAACTGGTCGGCGCCGGCGAGCCGCTCAACCCGGAAATCATCGAGCAAGTGCAACACGCCTGGGGCCTCGACCTGCGCGACGGCTTCGGCCAGTCGGAAACTACCGCGCTGGTCGGCAACACCCCCGGCCAGCTCCTCAAGCCCGGCTCGATGGGCCGCCCGCTGCCCGGCTATCAGGTCAGCCTGCTCGACCCCGACGGCCTGCCCGGCAACGAAGGCGAAGTCGCCCTGCCGCTGGCGATACGGCCGCTGGGCCTGATGCTCGGCTACGAAGACAGCCCGGAGAAAACCGCCGAAGTCATGCGCGACGGCTACTACCGCACCGGCGACACCGCGCAGATCGACGCCGACGGCTACATCACTTTCGTGGGTCGCGCCGACGATGTGTTCAAGGCGTCCGACTACCGCATCAGCCCGTTCGAGCTGGAAAGCGCACTGATCGAACACCCGGCAGTGATGGAAGTGGCAGTGGTGCCGAGCCATGACCCGGTGCGGCTGGCAGTGCCCAAGGCGTTCCTGATTCTGGTCCACGACCAGGTGGGCAGCGCGGAGCTGGCGCACAGCATCCTCGCCTTCGCCCGCGAACACCTGGCGCCGTACAAACGGGTGCGGCGCATCGAGTTCGTCACCGAGTTACCCAAGACCATCTCCGGCAAGATCCGCCGGGTAGAACTGCGGCAGATGGAAGTGCAGCGCCGGCAAGGCGACAGCCGCGGCGAGCACGAACACTTCGAAGAAGACTTCCCGCACCTCAAAGGTTGAATGCTACCCGGCCCTTTCACGACAGCGCGTCGCGAAAGGGCCGATCCTCAAGCGCCCTGCTCCATCTCCTTCATCTTCCGGTACAAGGTCGCCCGACCAATGCCCAGTCGCCGTGCGGCGGCGGACAGGTTGCCGTTGCACGCGGCGATGGCCGCACGAATCGCCCGTTGTCCGGACGCCTGCAACGTACCGCCAGGCCCCTCCTCGGCTTCGACTTCCAGCGCCTCGCCAACGGGTTGCGGCGCAAACCGCAGTACCTCATCCGGCAGGTGCTGCAAGCCAATCCAGCCGTCCTCATCCGCCAGCGCCACAGCCAGGCGCAGCGCCTGATGCAACTGGCGAATATTGCCCGGCCAGGAATACGCCAGCAGCGCACGCAAGGCCGGCGCGTCCAACACCGGTGGCGCTGAGCCGGCCGATTCGCTGAGCAACAAGTGCTGGATCAGTTGCGCCAGATCGCTGCGCTCGCGCAGCGCCGGCAGGCTGACCCGCAGGCCGTTGATGCGGTAATAGAGGTCTTCGCGAAAACCCTGTTCCTGGGAAAGCTGGAGCAGGTCGCGGTGGGTCGCGCAGATCAGCGCGAAGTCCACTTTCACCACGCTGTTGCTGCCCAGCCGACTGAGGTTTCGCTCCTGCAGTACCCGCAGCAACCGCCCCTGCAATTCCAGCGGCATATCACCGATTTCATCGAGGAACAGCGTGCCGCCGTCGGCCAGTTCGATCTTGCCCGAGGCGCCGCCCTTGCGGCTGCCGGTGAACGCACCTTCGACGTAACCGAACAGTTCCGACTCGATCAGGCTGGCCGGAATGGACGAACAGTTGATCGCCACGAACGGGCCTGTGGCGCGGCTGCTGCCGTCGTGCAACAGGCGGGCGAAAACCTCCTTGCCGGTGCCGGTCTCGCCATTGATCAACAGCGGAATGTTGCGGGCAAAGGCTTTACGCCCGCGCTCCAGTGCCGCGCTGACTGTCGGGTCTTCCAGGCAAGGCCCGTGCCCGGCAGGCTCGCCGCGCTCGGCGGTAACCGGCGGATGCGCTGGCCGGCGCGATTGCACCGAGGCGTTGCCCGGCGTGGCGGTCAGGCAGGCGTTGAACAGCCCGCCCCAATGGGTCTGCAGCCGGAAAGGCACGCTGAGGTCATAACGCCGATAACACAGCGCATGGGCAAACGGCATGTCGAACAGCTCGCTGAAATCCATGCCCGGCTTGAGCCCCGGCGGATGGAAAAGCTGATGGGCGATCCGGTTCGCACCCTTGAGCTGGCCCGCCTGATCGAAGGCCAGCAGCCCTTCCATCGGCGTGCCGAGAATATCCAGACGACCATGCAAGTGCACCAGCAGCACGCTGCCCAACTGGCTGAACAGGCGACGTTCGATGGCGCGCGCGGCGATCACCAGGGACTCTAGCGTATACAGCGAGGCTTCCACACCTTTGCGGCTGGCATCCAGCACCCCGACGATGCCGCCGTCGACGCCAAAGATCGGCGTCGCCATGCAGGTGAAGGCGCGCGCTTCCTCCAGATAATGCTCGGAGCCGGCGATGATCACCGACTCCTGCTCGGCCAGCGCACAGCTCGGCGCCGTGGTGCCCACCAGGGTTTCCAGAAACTGCGCGCCCTGGCGAAACACTTGGTTCAGCTCCTGGCTGGCGCCGTTGGACTTGCCCATGGAGCTCAGCACCACGCCGTCCAGATCGATGCAGGCCAGTACCCAGTCTCGCGGCGCGAGCGAGGCATGCAATTGCTCCATTTCCGGCCGCGCGGCGTCCAGCAGCGAACCGCCGTAATCGCGCAGATGCCCGGGGCGGACCGCCACCGGCGCATCGAACAACACCCGGTCGCGGGTGCGGATCCCGTAGCGCTGCGAACGCTCCCAGGAGCGCTCCACCAGTTGCGAACCAAAGGCGCAGTTGCGCGCTTCGATCGCGGTAATGACGTTCACTTCACGCTGGGCAGAAAAAGGGTCATCGGGCTTGTTCATTCCATTGCCTCGAAACGGCTGTCTCAGTCCGGTACAGCCCTCACCCCAGACAACTGCCTCAGCATGAGACAGTGCAGTGAAAGCCTGTTCTGGAACACCTCAAGCCGTCTATTGATCTTGTTATAAGCCGTTGATTTTGAATGACTTTCTATTCAATCAAAATAACTGGCACAGGTTCTGCTCAAGCCTTCTTCGTCTCCGGTCCACAGTGCACGTAACGGCCGGGATACACCACTCGATGTTAAACAAAAACAATAAAAGGTGATGTCATGACGAAGAGCGTTGATACGCGCCTCGCCACTTTCTTCAACACACGGAAACTGGCCAGGGTTGTCGGAGTGTCTACCGCGCTTGGCCTTGCGACGGCAATAGTACCTTCGGCCCTGGCCGCGGATGTGGACGCCGGTGATTACACCGCCATGCCCGCCGGCACCAACCTCGGCCTGGTCTACTACCAGCACGCCGAGCGCAAATCGCTGTACACCGACGGCCACAAGGCGCCACTGAATGCGCGGCTGGATTCGGATGTCGGCATCCTGCGGGGCGTGCATTTCATGCAGCTTGGCGACTACATCGTCGACCCGCAGTTTCTCCTGCCCTTCGGCAGCCTGCGAGGCAAGGACGACACCAAGGCGCTGGGCGACGACAGCGGCATCGGCGACCTGATCCTCGCGTCCACCGTCTGGCTGGTGAACGAACCGGCCAAACGCCGCTACTTCGGTATTACGCCTTATGTCTATGTCCCTACCGGCAGCTACGACAACGACCACGCGCTCAACCTTGGCGAGAACCGCTGGAAGTACACCCTGCAGGCCGGCTACATCCAGGGCCTGACCGACAAGCTCACCCTCGACCTGGTTGCCGACGTGACCTTCTTCGGCAAGAACGACGAATACGGCCCGGCCAAGGCCACCCTGAAGCAGTCCGAGCTTTTCCAGGGCCAGGCGTTCCTGCGTTACAACTTCACCGATGCCTTCGACGTGCGCGTGGGTGTTTCCCGGCTCTGGGGCGGCGAAACCAAGGTCGACGGCGTGCGTCAGGACGACGAGCCGGACACCAGCAAATTCAGCGTCGGCGCCTCGTACTTCGTAACGAAGGGCACCCAGTTGCTGGTCAACTACGGGCAGGACATGTCCGTGGAAAACGGTTTCAAGGAACACAACCGCATCAACCTGCGCGTGCTGCAGGTGTTCTGACATTCCGCCGATCCGTCGCGGATCGGCCATTGCTCCGCACAAGAACGAATAATCAAGGAGTCATGCCTACATGAACCGTTTGCAGTCCTCGCGTCACCGCCGAACCTGCCTTGCCACCGCCGTCTTGCTGTGCCTGCTGGGCCCCATCGCCGTCTCGGCGCCCGTCAACCAGGCCGCCATCGTCGCCAGCCAGACCGACGGCAACGAGTGGCTGAGCCACGGCCGCACCTACGACGAAACCCGCTACAGCCCGCTGAAACAGATCACCGAACAGAACGTCAAAGACCTCGGCCTGGCCTGGTCCATCGACCTGGACAACCATCGCGGCCTCGAAGCCACCCCGCTGTTCCACGACGGCGTGCTCTACGCCTCGCTGTCCTGGAGCCGCGCCATTGCCGTGGACGTCGCCACCGGCAAAGTGCTCTGGACCTTCGACCCCGAGCTGGACCGCGGTAAGGCCCGCGATGCCTGCTGCGACGCGGTCAACCGCGGCGTCGCCCTGTGGAACGGCAAAGTCTACATCGGCACCCTCGACGGCCGCCTGATCGCCGTC
Source organism: Pseudomonas sp. Marseille-P9899 (assembly GCF_903166565.1). Classification (NCBI taxonomy): domain Bacteria; kingdom Pseudomonadati; phylum Pseudomonadota; class Gammaproteobacteria; order Pseudomonadales; family Pseudomonadaceae; genus Pseudomonas; species Pseudomonas sp. Marseille-P9899. The sequence continues at coordinate 825,238 of NZ_CAESCG010000001.1, read as the reverse complement.
GACGCCAAGACCGGCAAACAACTCTGGAGCCAGCAGACCACCGACAACAGCAAGCCGTACACCATCACCGGCGCCCCGCGCGTGGTGAAGGGCAAGGTCATCATCGGCAACGGCGGCGCCGAATATGGCGTGCGCGGCTACTTCTCGGCCTATGACGCCGAGACCGGCAAAATGGCCTGGCGCTTCTACACCGTGCCGGGCGACCCCAACCAGCCCTACGAGCACCCCGAACTGATCGACGCGGCCAAGACCTGGAAAGGCGATCAATACTGGAAAGGCGGCGGTGGCGGCACGGTGTGGGACGGCATGGCCTACGACCCGGAGCTGGACCTGCTTTACGTCGGCACCGGCAACGGCTCACCGTGGAACCGCGAAATCCGCAGCCCCGGCGGCGGCGACAACCTGTACTTGTCGTCCATCCTCGCCGTGCACCCGGACACCGGCAAACTGGCCTGGCACTACCAGGTCACCCCCGGCGATAGCTGGGACTTCACCGCCACCCAGCAACTGAGCCTGGCGACCCTGGAACTCGACGGCAAGCCGCGCCAGGTGATCATGCAGGCGCCGAAGAACGGTTTCTTCTACATCCTCGACCGCAAGACCGGCGAGCTGCTCTCTGCAGAAAAATTCGGCAAGGTCACCTGGGCCGAGAAGATCGACCTGAAAACCGGCCGCCCCGTCGAAGCCCCCGGCGTGCGCTACGAAGACAAACCCATCGTGATGTGGCCAAGCCCCTTCGGCGCGCACAACTGGCACTCCATGTCCTATAACCCGGACACCGGACTGGTCTATATCCCCTATCAGGAGATTCCCGGTGTGTACCGCAACGAGTCGAAGGACTTTGTCAGACGCAAGGCCTTCAACACCGGTGCCGGCTTCTCCGACGGCGAGGAAGTGCCGCGTGAGGTGGTGTCCGGCGCCCTGCTCGCCTGGGACCCGGTCAAACAGAAGGAAGTCTGGCGCGTGCCCTACCCGCACTACTGGAACGGCGGCACCCTGACCACCGCCGGCAACCTGGTATTCCAGGGCACTGCGGCCGGCAACCTGATCGCCTACTCGGCAGACAAGGGCCAGCCACTGTGGTCGTTCGGCGCCCAGACCGGCCTGGTCGCCGCGCCCATCACCTACAGCTTCCAGGGCGAGCAGTACGTGGCGATCATGGCCGGCTGGGGCGGCGTCGCCCCGCTGATCGGCGGTGACGCGGCGAAGGCGCCGGGGGTCGGCAACATCAGCCGTCTGCTGGTATTCAAACTGGGCGGCAAGGCCTCGCTGCCGGCGCTGGCGGAGAAACCCGCCGTCGCAGCCGCCCGCATTCCCGAGGCGGTCCACGCCAGCGCCGCCGACCTGACCACCGGCAAACAACTCTATGGCGCCTACTGCTCGGTGTGCCACGGCGTTGGCGCCCAGAGCGGCGGCCTGATCCCTGACCTGCGCAAGACCGACGAAAGCCGCCGCGCCATGTTCCAGCAGATCGTCCGCGAAGGCGTCCTGCGTCCGCTCGGCATGCCGGCCTTCGGCGACAGCCTCAGCGCCGACGACGTCGAGAAGATCAAGGCCTACGTCATGAACCGCGAATACCTCGACTACCAGAAACAGCAGACCGCCGCCGAGGTCGCTGCGCGGCCCCGTTCCCCGGATAAATCTGAAAAAGATTGAATTCGCCGAGACGGGCCTCGGTCCAGACCTATGAACGCAGTCAATCTGACGAGGTAACAGCGATGACTATCGAAGCAGAGACACTCGTACAACTGACCGAAGCCCTGAAGAAATGCGGGATGAACCGAATCTGCGACATCGACTTCACCCGCGCGCCCTACCGCGAAGATCACCGCTGGACGTGCATTGTCAGCAAGAAGTCCAGCGCCAATCGGGCTCATGGGATGCGCGCTTGAATCGAGGTGGGTGGGTTATCGCGACGGTTCGGCGCGAAACGCCTCACGCGTGCCAGCAACGATACCAACCGTCTTCTTCGCTGATGCGCAGTTCGGTCTGGTACAGGTCGGACAGCGCGGCGCTGGTCAGCACCTCGGCCTTGGGGCCATCGGCGACGATGCGGCCCTGTTGAAGTAGCACCACCCGCTCGATCTCCGGGATGATCTCGTCGATATGGTGGGTGGTGATGATCATCGCGTGGTCCGCACCGCAGAAATTGCGCATCAGCTTGAGCATGCCCAGGCTCGCGCCCATATCCAGGCCATTGGCCGGCTCGTCGAGGATCAGCGCAGCGGGCTGATGCACCAGCGCCCGGGCCAGCAGCAGGCGGCGCTTCTGCCCGGTGGACAGGCGCTGGAACATGGTCTGCTCATGCCCTGACATCTCCACCACCGCGAGCAACGCCCGCGCCTGCTCGATCTGCTCGGCACTCGGCTGCAGGTGCCCGTGGGCGCCGATGGCGCCGAAGAACCCCGAGACCACCACATCCAGCGCCTGGGTGGACGGCGTGTAGTCTTCCTGCAAATCCTGGGACACAAAACCGAGGCGGCTGCGCAGCGCCCACAGGTTCACCGTGTCGCTACCGAACAGCCTCAAGTGGCTGCCTTCGCGTTCCACCGGGTACAGCTCGCGGGTGATCAGCTTGAGCAGGGTGCTCTTGCCGGCCCCGTTGGGGCCGAGGATGGCGACCTTCTCACCGGCACCGATGTGCAGGGAAAAACCGTCCAGCACACGGGTCTGCTGCTGGTAGGCGGTCACATTATGGATATCGATCATGGGGTACTCGTCAGCGCTGAGCGATAAAGAAAGGAGATGCGTTGGGGCAGGTTAATGCAGCATTTCTCGACCGCATTGCTCGCCCGCCTTACTTGCCTGGCGCTTGCCAGAGCGTTGCGCCCATCAGCGAGTAGCGGACCGTTTCACAGCTCTGATCGACCGTGCTGCATTCTTTATCGATTTTCAGGTTGGCGATAATAAAGGCCAACGCCAGCACGTTGCTTACGATCCCAAAGATCATGATTGCCCTGCTTTTGGTCATCTTGACTCTCCATTAGCCGGCCACATGCCAGCGCAGGTTAAATACCTGACCTTGGCGAGCAATGCCACTGTTGCGTAATGAAAAGCTTGGTCACGGCGAACCGTGATGCCTGTTTGCGTGTGATGGGAAGTTTCGGACTGCCAAGTGTTGCATAACGCAACGAAAATTAGTCCACGTCCGACTTTCGTGTAGGCCGTTTCCCAATCATACTTTCGCGCCTTCTCAGCGGTTGCGCTCATGGGAATCGGTGCCTAGTCTGCGGCGGTCGCTGCCCATTCAGCGATCAGGTTTGGTCACCTGAGTCCGATGCGCACTAGCGCCCCATCCGTTTGAGCGGGCGCTTTTTTGTGGCTGTCATTTAGTTTCATGGCGGCTGTGCGCGGGGCGCCTTCGGGTGCGCCGGTTTCCTCGGGCCCGGTTGACCAACCTGCGTACAGTCGCCACCTATCGTTTGGTCACGTATGTGGCGGCTCCATAGCCCAGAGGAGCCTCACAATGAAGAAGATCGTTCCAGACCCACCTGTTCCTACGCCCTTCCACACTCACTTCAGCTCATGCAACGGCGCGCATGCCCCGCTGTTTGCCGTGCGTGCGGACCCCGATATCCAGGACGCGCTGGCCCACCTTTCAGCGGCGCTCACGGCGGCATTCGAAACCAACGCGCAACTCTGCGAGATGCTTTCCCGGCCGCTGGCAGACCTCGCGTGGAGCACTTACCAGTCACTGGAAATCTGCCAGGCGTTGTCTGAGGCGTTATTGACGGACATTGCGAAAAAGCAGGCTGCCGGATAATCGCAGCCCATCGCGAGCAAGCTCGCTCCTACACTGTAGGAGCGAGCTTGCTCGCGATGGGCCCCCACACAGCGACTACCTGCCAGCTGTTTGCTGAACGAGACAAGGCTTATAACCTGGATACCCGCTCGATAAGGCTCAACATCGCCGGACGCTTTACCCGCCACTCATCCCTGGTAATCCCCAACAACACCACACCAATACGCTCGCCATCTTTCTCGATGTTCTGCCGCCGAACACCTTCAACCGAAAACCCAAACTTCTGGTGCATCTTCACAACCGCGGCATTGCTTTCCAGCACCTCGCAATTGAGTTTCTCCAGACCGGCAACATTGAACGCATGGTCCAGCATCCAGAACTCGACAGCACTTCCCAGCCCTTTGCCCTGCAACTCAGGATCGAGATAAAACGCCCAATCCGCCGTGCGGTGAGCGGTATTGATCGCATTAAGCGAAACAACCCCCGCCAGCGCCTCATCACGCATCACCACAAATACGGTTTGCCGAGTGCTCCCCAGCAGGCTGCTCAACCAGTTCAGATGCTCTTCTTCAGAGATCTCATGAGCGCTGTACATGAAACGCCGGACATCACGATGATTACGCAACGCCCGGACCTGCCGCTGAACGATGGCGTCTGCGTGCAGGATATTGATGAATTGCATGGCTATCCGTTGCTCGCCGGCTTCGACTGCCTGCGATTTCGCCATGCGCCCACAATCAGCAAGACCGCGCCAGGAATCAGCAGCCCCACAGCGGTATAACCAAATGCCGGTTGGCCTGACGCACCAACGGCCGCGAATGCGGCGCCGATTGCAATCAGCGGTACGCCGGCAAAGTTGAACGGGTTTCGGGTGTTGCTGGCCATATCGATTACTCCTGTAGATCTCTCGATGTGCTCGCCGGGGACTTTCTGAACCGGAGCAGTGCAAAGGCGATATTCGGCAACATCATGATGGTGAACATCCCCCAGAAACCGACCTTGCCCGCCCCATGAAGCGAGGCACCCAAGGCAATGAACGCGATTGTGAGGACGAACCGCATTGATGCGAACTTTTCCAGACCTCTCACACTGACTCCCGAATGCCCATCAAAAATGTCTCGCGATTCTACAGGCCGTCCATCAAGCGAGGGGAATAACGTTCAGTAAGAGAAATAAGGCAGGTACGAGCGCCATGTACTCCAGGTCAGCTTCTCCACCACGTTTTTGCTGCCCACCCGCCGCTGCCGGTAGAAATCGAACTCGGTTCTCCGGCGAATACCGATCACTTGCGTCGAATGTTTACGCGAGGACTCAAACATCGACTGCACCATGATGTATCGCTGCGGCGTGCTCTTGGTCGTCGTTGTGTTGTTCACGACCGTGGTCATTTCCTGTTTGAGCCAAGTGTTCTTGTAGGCATACGTCGTCTTGTTGCCCACCCACATGATCGCCTTGCTCGCGCGATTGAACTGCTCATCCTCGCTTGGCTGAAGATGGACCAGCGAATAACGGCTGCTGCCCCAGTCCAGCATCAGGGTGGTACATCCCGTCTGCAACTCGGTGACCCAGAGTTGTTCCTCTCCCACCGTCGCGTCGAACACTTCGGCAGCCTGGTGACGACCGCCAACGCCGCTCCCGACTGGTAATCCGTGACCGCGCATTGGCGAGACGACCATCGGCCGCTCGATTGCCGCGTCGACTTCGCGCTTCAGGATGCTGCTGGCAGTTATCGGCGACTTGTCGATGACGATGGTTATGCCCTTGGCAGCAAACGCCAGTGTGCGGACCATTGGAGTGCTGAGGGGATCCAGGCTATTGATTACGATACTGACCTGTTGAAGAACCGACATCGGATTCTGCAGGAGGGCTTCATATATTTCTTTGGAGTACTGCGCGTCTTCTTCAGCCATGAAAGGTTCCTCAGTCCATTGTCGTCATTCGCCCTGATCAAACGAGTCAAGCGTCTGCCTGGGCGTCGCGGTTCCTTCGATCCATTGCAACAGCAATGCCCGCCAGCAGAATCGCCAGCGTATACGCAAAGAGCCCGAGGTTGATGCCCAGGATCATATTTTCCGAACCGTCGGTAAGTACCATCGAGCCCCCGTAACCGTCCCTGAGCCAATAGGCCATCAAGAACCCGCCCGTTACGAACAGCGTCAGAAGACTCGCCAGCTTGAGGTCATCCCTGACCCAAACGAGCCAGACGCTGTACACGCCGATTGCCGTGTTGGTGAACAACTGCCAGGTCTCGTGCAATCGCGCATGCGGCGCCCAGGCCTGATTGAAAACGTGGGTGTCATTGATTTCCAGAATAGGCACGAGCACGGCATAAAAGACCACGCCAATGGTGACCAACAGCTTCGCAATCATTGGGGAAAGCTCCTTCTTTCTTTTTATTGGAGGCATCAATCCTCCTCGGCCAACTCGCAGACACCGTGTGCGCCGCCTTTACCGGTGTAGGACACATCAGGCGAGCCGTCTGGCCGGATCGACAGCGAGATGGTCACCCCACTTCCTTTTGCCTCGAAGTAGGTATCACTGAACTTCTTCAGCGTGGCTTCTTTACCGTTGATATAAATGGGGCCGCCTTCATCCGCGTGCACTTCGAGGTTACCCGGGCAGGTGGCATTAACCAATGGAATCCCGGCATTGGCGAACCCGGCGACGCTCGCCAATACAGCACCTAACAGTAATTGCTTCATGAAAACTCCTGAATCGGTGGCAGGCTGGAGATTCAGCAATAGCTGTTTTCAACGGATCACGCCAGCCAGGAGTGGCTGGTATTGAGATGAGCTGTTGCGTAAGGCAAACTCCGGCGATTTGATTGGCCCATAACAGGAGTTGACGGATGCCATTTTCACCGACGGAACACAGTGCCTTGCTGGCCTTGAAGGGCGTGGGGCCAGCCGTTATCGCGCGGCTCGAACAGATGGGCATCGACTCATTGGCAGTGCTCAGCGAAGCGAATACAAATGACATCCTCGCGCAAGCATCGGCAGCAGTAGGTTCGACCTGCTGGAAGAACAGCCCGCAGGCACGGGCCGCCATTAACGCGGCCATCGCACTTGCGAAAGACGCTCAAACAAGTACGCCAGTTGCGTAAATACTCGCCACCACGGATCGGAACACAAACAATGAAATTCGCCCTTATCACCAGCTCGCTGACTGCAGTCATGTTGAGCGCCAGTCTGCAAAGCGCCCAAGCGGCATCGGATCTGATCGGCAAGCGCGTCCAGAACGATTACGACGTAACGCTGTATCTGGACCCGGAAAAAGGCTTGGCGTATGCGTTGAAGGATCCTCAGTTCCAGCGCTATCACATCGAGCCGCGCAAACTGAAAATCAGCTACGCAATGGACAGCGTCGAAGCTGACCCCAAGTCAACGGCCGACGAACCGGTGATCGTCGAAATGGCGTCCGTGGGTGATCGCAAACTGGCCGAGATGAAACTGAGCGAGGAAGACCAGTGCTACGAAGCGTTTACCGCCGTACTGAGCCGCTTGGTATTCTCCGCCGCATCCGCCAAGCACCTTGAAGGCAAACAATATTTCCACCTCGCCAACGTCATTACGCTGAACGATAAAAAAATGCCGGGCGCACCGGGTGTGATCACGTGCAAGATCCCGGATCATGGGACGATTTATATGTATGCGCGGGGACAGGTAAGCACCAAGTAAGGCTGGCTCGCCGGGCATGGCAATAATTTTCCAACCGATAGAAGCAGCGAAAAAGCGGTGATCCTTCAGGATTGAGGTCTCAGCATGGAATGTCACGTTCGTCCCGCCACGAGCCAAGATGCAGCCGCAATTAGCCATGTAGTTCTTGCTGCCCTGCGTGAGTCAAATTCACAGGACTACCCACCTGACGTTATTGCTCAGGTTGAGCAGAGCTTTGCTCCTGACGTCATCACCGCACAACTCCTTAAGCGCAGGGTTTTCGTAGCCGTGCTGGGCGAAGCTATTATCGGCACTGCTAGTCTCGACGGTGACGTCGTGAGGAGTGTTTTCGTTGACCCTGTGCATCAGAAAGGCGGTATTGGTCGGCATTTAATGGATGTCATTCATGCAACCGCTGCCCGCGCCGGCGTTAAAGCGCTGCGAGTGCCCTCCTCGATTACAGCCGAAAGGTTTTATGCCACGTTGGGTTATCAGAAAATCCGCGATGCGTTTCATGGGGCTGAGCGCACCATCGTTATGGAAAAGCGGTTTCAGGATTAATCCAGGCTCATCTATGTAAATTGATCGCCCTTATACGCAAAAAGCCCAGCATAGTGCTGGGCTTGTTAGGTACTTGCGGTATTCAAAGACGATCTGACAAGAAACTAGCGGTGCTATCCGTGCTTACTGTTTCTTATACCCAACCAACCACATGTTGGTGTCTCCGCCTGCTTCCCAGCCAGTAGAGACGACCAGTTGGGAGATGAACCCAGGGAAGTCCTGCTGCATCTTGCTTTCACCCAACTGCTGATTGCTTGGAACAGCCATCATTGGCGGCTTGGGGCCGTCTGTGCGGACATTGCCAGACGTATTCATAGCGCTTTGGCCAATGAACATATGCAGTCCAGCGGCGTTGTTGACCGCAAAGCCAAGAGATTGGCCCCAACATACGGAGAACGGCGCGACGGGTTCCGATTTCTTGGCGCTCCACCAAATAGTCGCTTTCGCAACCCAGCAGTCGCTACGGCTCCAATCTGTCACCGTGACGGCAACACGCGGAAAAGGAGCCGAGGTGGTTCCGTCGTAAGGGTACTTGGTGAACAGACCGGCGAGCTTGGTTGTTTCCAGGGCGCGCACGTTTGGCAGCCCGGCAGGCTTCACCTGCGAGGGAGCGCTGTTCGTCGCAACGGTCGTTGGTTGCGACGCAGTTTGTGTTTTCGGCAGGCCCAACGCGTCAGCCAATGAAAGATTGACCTTGGTAGAACCATCTGGCTGTGCCTGGGTGGTGATGCAACCGCTCAGGCTCCCGACCAATACAGCCAGTGAGATTGCTTGTAATTGACGGGTAACAGAGGGGGATGAGGAGTAAAACGCCATGTTCGATCCATCGAATTGAAGGGGATAAGCGCCGTATTGTAAAAGTTTTCGGCCAACTCATGTCAAGACCGTGCTGAGAACACCGACTCACTGCGCTATCAACCAAGAGCCCAGCAAAGGCTGGGCTTTAATGTTTCAGCTTACTTAAAGTAGCCAGTTCGGCGCAGCCGCAGACTATAGATCCACACACTAATCAACAGGCCCGCATGGATGATTGCCGGCAGCACATACCAGATAACTTTCACATACATGCTGGCTGATACCCGGAAAACCTCCGGCGCCATGATCGGTGCCAGCGTCAGCCCCAACAGCAACGCGCCCAGCAAACACCACGACGATTTCGCGCTCCGCGCCCATAGCAGCAAACCGCCTGCGGCCAGCAGAATGCTGGTCAGCGCCGGAGGGATCAGCAGCATCAACGCAATATCGCCAGTCCTGGCCAAGCCCCATCCTTCGGCGACCAACCAATAACCGATTTTTGCAGTGAGAAGAAGGCAGTAGGCAGCCGCGACAATAACCAGCGCCAGCCGGGAAGCGTTCCGTGCTTGAGTTGCAGTTCTGTCCATAAATTCCGATCTGAGGATATGGCTGGCCAGCCCAGCCAAGTGGCGCAGCTTAACCGATGCCTGGAGGATCGGGAAAGAATCGAGCGGGAGGCGAGTTCACAAATCACCTTATGTACGGCCTCGTATTCACTGGTTCGGACGAACACTCTTTTCTCGACGCGCCTACCTTATATGTTGGCCGGAGCGCCCTGAAGCGCCAGCTTCTTGCCGGCACATTATTTAGTGATTGCTCAGGCACTTTTCGAAGCGAATATCACCTTCAGGTAAGTTCTCCACCGGCTGCCAGCCCAGCTTTCGATAGAACCCACTCGCACGGCTTGCTTCAGCAGTTTCCAGCCATATTGTCTCGTGCTGTTGAAATAGGAAAGCCTCTGCCCTATCCATCAAACTGCGACCCAATCCATGCCCCTCGAACTCAGGAAGGACGAAAGCGGCAAACACGCAGCCATCCTCAATATCACCCATGGAAAAACCTACCGGGACACCATCGACCTCAGCGACCCACGCGCACGGGGCCTCTAAAATTGCCTGCTGGATAGCTTCGGGAGTAATACCCATTTCAGCTAACTGATCATGGGATAGGTGGTTTTCCTGAACACTTGTCCGAATATCAAAAATGGCCTTGATATCGGACACACCGGCAAGCCTGATTGTTTTTTCCATGATTTGCTCCGTTGTACTCCATCAACGCAATAGAAATGTATCCGTCCAGATCTGCAATCAAGCAAAGCCCCACTTGTGCGGCAGTAACGCCGCAATAATGGGTGATCCAGCACAGATGCAGTCTTGAGGGGTGTCCGCCCCTAACAACCTTAAGCCTCCACTAGGGTCTGTATGAAAAGCCTTGAGACGAAGGTCAGGCAAAGCGAAAACAGCCGAGGAAGCGGAGTTTACGGGTTGTAAATGAGCATTCCGAGGCTGTTTTCAACGCAGCATCACCGAGTATCAAGGCTTTTCATACAGAGCCTAGGTACCCGCCGTGCTCCTTCAACAGTTTCAAGCCCGTAGGATAAACACCCAACCAATGCGGCCTGCATGGCGAAATCGATTCCAAAACAACCACGACAGGGCTACAGGCCACATTCTATAGCGGGCCGCCCTCATGCAGCCGCCACCTGCCAATTGGTGTGGCTGTCGGCGTGGGACGCACTAGCCATATGCCATCAAGCCATGTATCTTAAAATTTTGGCGCTACAAACCTCAGGATAGAGAACATTAGCTCTCTTAAGATGGCGACAACGATGATCTCAACTCAATATTCACCACGTTGAGTTCAAGCGGCAGGTGTGAAGTTGTGCCTCTTCAAGCCCAACCAGGATCAACCGATGCAATACACTTTGAAAACCTTGGTCTGCTTATTGATGCTTTGGGCCACAGTAGCCAGTGCAACTTCACCATGTGCAGGTGATGGGTGCATTAACGAAACATCGGCTTTCTTTGTTGCACCATTTGATTTTTTCGAGGCCAAGTGCTCTTCGGTGAATCCTAGTATGCGGGAGCGATACTCTGCGGTGACCGCCAACTTCCTAAAAAACGAGGATGCAGATCTCCTCAAAAAGTTGCGGGCTTCGGAACCCTACGCTCGCGTGCTAGCCGAGATAAAATCGATCGCAAACTCCTTAAGCTCAGACGAGCTTGGCAACGCTTGTGAAGAGTTTTTGAAAGGGAAATAGGGGAATCGGGGGCACAGCATTAGTCGTCAGCTATTGGCTTGGAATGTAGGTTTCGTGGATCGCACTCGGATAACCTGCTTTCCCATCTTGTGGTAGGTGGGGTTTATGGATCGGACTCAATGCATCGACATGGCTGACTCCTGAAAGTACACAGTCGGTGTTCTAGCTACTGACAAAGCGCTTCTTCAACCGTCTTGTCGATGACAATCTCGAAACGCCTGTCGCCGTGCTCAATGACAGGCGATATTGACCTGACAGTGCCGAAACCCACCTTCCTTCCGCATATTTTCAAGTATTGTCGATCAAATGCCTCGAATATCTCGACGTTGTCCTCATCCCTCGTACGCCCCATGTATGCCTCGCGCACGACCTGCCCTGCTTTAATGGATTGGTCGCACGTCGTGGCATCTAGGTCATAACAGTAAACAACCGGCGAGCGCAGGTCGTTTCTGATTTCAAGAGTCGACATAAAAGTTCGCTCACAACCGGAAAGCATCACACTCATCAACAAACAAATAACGCCGCGTTGAAATACAAACGAAATTCTTGGCACCGCTTTCATTAACTATCGTCCTGTTGTACTCATTGTCCATATCGACCTAGGCGACGCAAGCGTGCTGCTTGGACACTCAAAGGAAGGCATCACCGAAAGGGTATACCGTCGAATCGGGGCCATCGCGAAGCCTTCCAAGTAGGGAGGTTTCGGAACTCCACCCCCAAAGTTTCGGAACTCTCGCACTTTCTCACGCACAAGAAAAAACCCCGCAGACGTTAATCTGCGGGGCTTTCAAATATGGAGGCCGAGGTCGGAATCGAACCGGCGTAGACGGATTTGCAATCCGGAGAGTATTCCTTTTTATTTCAACAACTTACAAATGCATCGGTTCCGCATCGACGCACTTTGAGCGAGGCTGAAAGCCAATAAAACCAATGGGTTGCTAGTCAGTTGCGGAACTGATTTTCGCCCCTTTCCTAGGGTGAAAAGCTCCCACCACAGCCGACACCCTTGAGCTGTTGCATTTGAGACATGCTGCCAGCAAAGCTGTGCTGGGTGAGTTTTCGCCATGGATGACCCGTAACGGCCACTCCAACGTTCACGAAACGTCGCGCCGCCTAGCGGCAGCATACTCCGCTCAATCAACCAACAGGTATCCCCAATAATAATCTTCTAATCGAATCTGGCCATTCATCGGCCAGATACTCACATAGAGATAATTTTCTCCCGGTATAAACCCGCCTACGTATCTAAGCACCTGACAGTAATAACCCTCAGGCACATGCTTAACGACGTCAGAAGTCTGAAGCGGCATTACATACATAGGTTTCCCAATATGCACGGGAGGGGCCTCCGCAACTTTCACTCTCTTCGGCCATTTCTGTTTAGCCTCAAACCTCTGCTTTGCTATCAGAAACCCTAGCAGTACATCCACGCAGTAACTAAAATTCTCCTGATTCAACTCGTTAGCTGCATACTCAATTTCATAATCACAATGCCAGACATCATTTTCCAGTTCGACCATCCGGGGGGTCAAACGCCTGAAATTCTCTACCTCAACTGCGCTTACGCCCCACTCCAGACAATCATTTTTCAACCTATCAACATCCACTTGAACATAATCACATGGAGTCTTTACAAAATTAGCTATCCACTCTGATTTTCTAGTATGTTCAGGAGCTTTGTGACCGCGAGGCTCTAGCAATAACCAACCTATTCCCCGACCAAGATTATTCCTAAATCCGTAGACACAGTATTCACCCTCGTAGGCAATAAAGAACGCTTTACGAAGAGTCTGCAATGACTCTAGAAACCTCTCCTCGCCAGCCGAAATTATTGCAGAACTAACCAAAACTTTCAGAACACCTTCATTTAGAACATCAGCTGCAAATATCTCGTGAAGCACCTTTCCATAGACTTTTTGCAGCGCCGAGTCGGCGAACTGCAAAGCGACACTGAGATAATTAACAACAGAGACAGGCTCACATAACTGACCGTAATGTTTACAAATAACCCGCTGCTTATTGAGAGCCTTGATAGTACCCGACTTAACTATGGGAACTTCCTTCTTTTTCAGCTCACCTAGCAGCTCATCAAAAGACTTTGACTCAAGATTGGCAACATCTAGCTCATCAAGAAGCGCCAGAATCACCAATTCAACAAAGTCCTGAAGAATAATTATACCGGCCGTAGATAAATGCCTATCTCCAACCTCAATCAGATTTTTGGCTTCATTCAATATAGACTTAGCAACAATCAGGGTATCCAATGCAGAAGGCTTCATAATCTCTCCGTGACACTACCTTTCTTTCATAATTACACGCTTCGACATCATTGCGCCACTACCCAGAGCGAAGGGGGAAATCATCTTAACTTGCGCTCACCCTCCACAAGTCGCTGACTCTTGTTGTATAAGACTGACTCATTATTTCTCGCCGCATCCCCCAATCTGGAGCAGCAGGGACGCCAGCCGGCCGAAGCGTCCCTCTGCCCCATCGACCATTGATCCGATCCAGCACCTGCATCACCCGCTCGGCTTGCACAGGCTGCGAAGCCGCAAACAGGTCATCCGTAAACTGGCCGCGCTGGCAGAGATCCATCAGCAAAACCTCTGCCTTGCTATAGCGAAACCCCGGCTGGTAAACCCGCTCCACCGCCTGTAGGGCGAACGAGGTCATCAAGCGGACGTCGTCGGTGGGATACGGCATCTGCACCACCACCCCATTCGCGTACTTCGCCTCATCCGGATTGAACATGCCCGTGCGGATGCTGATGCGCATCTTGCGGCAAGGCGACTGCTGGGCCGGGAGCTTCCCCGAGGCGCGCATGACGTAGGTAGCAACCGCCTCTTTTAGCGGCGCCAGGTCGGTAAGGCGCTTGCCAAACATTCTGCTGCAGCAGATTTCTTGCTTGGGCGGATCCGGCTCATCGAGTTCTAGGCAAGCGGTGCCGGCCAGCTCTCGCGCAGTTTTTTCTACCACCACGCTGAAGTTCTTCCGGAGTGTCCAGGGATCAGCCAGCGAAAGGTCCCACGCCGTCCGGATGTTCATGCCCTGCAGGTGCGCCGTCATCCGCCGGCCAATACCCCAGACGTCAGACACGTCGCACTTTTTCAGCACCCAATCCCGCTTGACCTTGTCGCGCAGGCCCCCCCCCCCGCCGCTCTGGACCTGCCAACGCTTGGCTGCATGATTGGCCAGCTTCGCCAAAGTCTTCGTGCCGGCGATACCGACACCAACCGGAATGCCGGTGTGCTGCAGTACCCGGGCACGGATCTGGCGGCCGAGCTGTTCCAGGTCGCAGGTCATGCCGGTCAGGTCGGCGAACGCTTCGTCGATGGAGTAGACCTCAACGGCCGGCACCATGCCCTCGATCACGGCCATGACGCGCTGGCTCATGTCGCCGTACAGCGCGTAGTTGGACGAAAAGGCCACGATGCCGTGCTGGCGGAGCTTGTGTTTGATCTGGAAGAACGGCTCGCCCATCTTGATGAATGTCTTGGCGTCGGCACTCCGGGCGATCACACAGCCGTCGTTGTTGCTCAGCACGACAATGGGAGTGCGCAGCAGGTCCGGGCGGAAGACACGCTCACAGCTCGCATAGAAACTGTTGCAGTCGACCAGGGCAAAGACCGGCTCAGGCGCAGGGATCATGGCTGCGCACACTGAATGTCACTACGCCCCAAATCAGCAGCTCATCGCCTTCGAGGATGTAGCGCGGTGCATAGCGCCTGTTCTCCGACAGCAGCGCAACCTGCTGGCCGATCTTCTGCAGGCGCTTGCACACCGGCTCAGCGTTGACTGCGGCGATCACGATGTGACCGTGGCGGGCCTCTATCGATCGGTCGACCACCACCAAGTCGCCGTCGAAGATGCCGGCGCCCTGCATGCTGTCGCCGTCTATTCTGACGAGGTACATGTGCGGGGCACGGATGTCGAACAGCTCGTCCAGTGAGATCTGTTGCTCCATATGATCCGCGGCCGGCGACGGAAACCCGGCCGGCACACGAAACGAATACAGCGGGAGCGGTTCGCCCCCAGACGCAATCGGACCCAGAACGGAAACCATTTGAACACCCCCAAATACTGTATATAAGAACAGTAAACGCGGATGTGTTGAATCGGTCAATTTTGACGTGGGAAATTTCGACAGGTGGGAGGTGCAGCATGTGCGGGAGATTCGCCCAGTACCAAGGACTGGCCGACTATCTACGCGAGTTGGACGCCGAGCAGGACGTGATCAGCGGCTACGACAATGCACCGATTGCCCGGTACAACGTCGTGCCTGGCACACGGGTGCTGATCCTGCATAGCGTGGAAGAGGGTCTACGCATTGACCCATGCCACTGGGGCTGGGCTCCGTTCTGGGCGAAGGGCAAACGCCCGGACCCGATAAATGCGCGAGTAGAGACAGTGACCACCGGCAAGTTTTTCAAGGCACTCTGGCCCAATGGCCGAGCCTTGGTGATGGCCGATGGTTGGTATGAATGGGTGAAGGATCCAGCGGACCCAAAGAAAAAGCAGCCGTACTTCATCCGGCTGAAGAACCAGGCGCCGATGTTCATGGCGGCACTGGCCCAGGTGCATGCGGACTTGGAACCGCATGAAGGGGATGGGTTCGTGATCATCACGGCCGCGAGTGACCAGGGCATGGTCGATATCCATGATCGTCGGCCGCTGGTGCTGGCCCCTGAGCATGCCCGGCAGTGGATTGATCCGGATCTGACGGCAGCACAGGCGGAGTTTATTGCGAAGGAACTGTGCCTGTCCGTGGATGAGTTCGAGTGGTTCCCCGTTAAGTCGGTCAGAGCAAAAACCTATCATTAGACATCGTCGCGCACGCTGTAGCGCTCGCCCCAGATGGCTGAGCGTCGCCGTCGATAACGTACCGCGGTCAGTAGGCGGAGTTCTCCGACTAAAGAGTCAGCATACGTTTTGCCTTACCGTCGCTTGGAGACGGGTTTTACGCTGATCGCGATATCGCCATGTTTGGGTTCTTTGCGGCGATCTGCGATGGGCTAATGAGGGGTCAACCCCAAGAAAGATATGTATATTAATGCAGTAGATTGGGAGATAGCCCACTTGTCAACGGATGAGTGCTGCATGCGGATAGACGAGCATTATCTTGCCGAGTCCATACAGATCGGCCTACATTCCGAATCATTTAAGGTGCTGCATAGAGCAGGAAGCGTACAAGCATGACAGCAAAGAAACCCAAAAAAACCAAGTACGATATAGCTACCACTTTAAAGCCTTGGAAATTCAAACCCATTCTAGAAACACAAACTTTTGAACTATATGAACTGGCAAATAAGGGCTCTGAGCCTCTCTGGAAAGAAGCCACATCAACCCAAGGCGAATTTACACCGTCACTTCGTCGCAACTTTATCTCTCTAGCACACACAGGAATGCGCAACTCCCAAAACAAAATAATAGACATACTATCAGCCAATACTGGTGTTTGGACCGGAAGTGAGATACTGCTTCAAGGCGTGGCTGACAGTATGGCATGGCAAATAATACAAAATCAGTTGTGCTATGCTCGCAGACTATACAAGGGCCATCCAGCCATTGACTTAAAACACTCAAACTTTGAATCTACTGTCCGCACCGCACAACACATTCACAACAAAGATCCCAATGCATTCGCTTTAATATCAGACCTAACAACTTTCGTTCAAGTTGGTGATGTGCTCACCGTTGACGCTGAAGGTCGGCTCACCCTCGGAGAGGTTAAAGAAGGCAAAAAGAATCATGAGATATTTGAATTCTTAAAGTTTTTTATGAAGAGTGGATGCCCTCGCTCGCTTCACTATTTCGTACAGGAACATGGTGAAAGTGCTTTCAAGCAATTAAAAAGAATGGCAAGACAGACAGACAGGATGGGGCATATTGCGGAGATATTCAACGATGGAGTATCCGAAGACCCAGACAGCAAGAAAAAAATATATATACCATCAGAGGCAAGGATCATCAGCAACTGGGATGAAGAGTTGAACTCTATTCTTGAGCAGACCGACACAAAAAATTACGCACTTGAAGTAGTTGACGAATGCCTTTATTTGGGTGCATATGCGAACGAGGCGATGCTTGGTGCTGGGCACTGCGCCTTCAACATGTGGTTTGATAGTCTTGGCGGAACTTATGACTGCCCTAGAGTACGCCTGATAGACTGCATGACACACCCTTTAGCACCGCCAATATTCAGCCGCCTCATATCCGACAAACATAAGTTTGATATTCTATTCGGAAGAAAAAATATTTGCATAGGCCTTAACATACCAAAATTTCTCGAAGTGCTTAGCCGAAACGGCGTGAATGTTAGAGAGGCCACCAACAAAGAAGCCAGTAAGCTGGACCAGCAAGGTTTCCCCCCATTCAGGCTTGGGGGGAAGGCCTATCAAATAAAACTAGGGGAGAAGGAGACCCCACTAATGGACGGGGTTTTGCTTCGTATACTTATGCATAGCGAGCGGCCGATAGATACTATCATGGCCGTACTTTCCGCGCCTGAACCGGAGCTTGAACTGGATACTAGTAGAGAAGATTAGGCAGAAAATTCCTAACATTCGCTTTGATTAAACTGAAGCGGCATCAGCAGCTCTAGAAGAGCTGGCCAAGACCGTTCGGAGACCAGCTCATTATCGCTAGCTCACCCGTCACATCAGCTTTCCCTTGCCGCTGATTGGCAGTGGTGTATCGAATATCCAGCGTCTCGAAATGGAACCCATCAAAGACCCGCCGGATGTCCGGATGGTCGTTGATGCTGACCATGACCTTCCCCTTGCAACGGCGCATGAAGTCAGCCATGCGCTGGTAGTTTTCGAAGGGGAAGTCCACGCCATAACCTGCCGTTTGCCAGTACGGCGGATCCATGTAGTGGAAGGTATGAGGCCGGTCGTATCGCTCGGCGCACTCCAGCCACGAGAGGTTTTCGACGTACGTGCCGGACAGCCGTTGCCACGCTGCAGACAGGTTTTCCTCGATCCGGAGCAGGTTGATCGCGGGGCCCGTCGTCGCAGTACCGAACGTCTGTCCCGTCACCTTGCCGGCGAAGGCATGGTGCTGCAGGTAGAAGAATCGGGCAGCGCGCTGGATGTCGGTCAGCGTCTCCGGCCGGGTCATCTTTTGCCATTCGAACACCTGGCGCGAACTGAGCGCCCATTTGAACTGACGGACGAATTCTTCCAAGTGGTTCTGAACCACCCGGTACAGGCACACCAGGTCGCCGTTGATATCGTTCAGCACCTCGACTGGTGCCGCCTGGGGCCGCATGAAGTACAGCGCAGCGCCGCCGGCAAAGATCTCGACGTAGCATTCATGGGGTGGAAACAGTGGGATGAGACGGTCGGCCAGGCGGCGTTTGCCACCCATCCAAGGGATGATTGGAGATGTCATTGATTAGCAAGTCTTTTCTGTAGGAGTTAACAGGTGATAGGCTCGCTGCGCTTTGTGCACAGAGCAGGAGCCTCGGCTGGACTTGCAGGTATCGTCTGCGGGTTCGGTGGACCAGGTGAATGTTGACGCATCCACCTGGTCCGCTCCTTTCACTTCAGCGTGCAATCCCTCGCACGTAGGCCTGACAGGCCTGCAGGGCGATCAGTCCTTGATCGCCGTCATCGGTGATTCCGACAATTCGTTGAGCATGCGCTGGGTCAAGTTGGGCTCGCGTGGCTCCATGAACCACGCCGCTGGAGCTGGTGGTGGCTGGCAGCCCACCGCCACTGGCCGGGGCGGCGAGTAGGACTGACAGCCGTAGATCTGCAGTAGCAAGGCGGTCACGCAGGCGAGCTTGAGCTTGTTGGACATTGGTCATCTCTTTTTGGTGGGTTTGGTCACTCGCCTGCAGGCGCGACTCCAGATCCCGGCGCCGAGTCTGTTCGGCCTGCTGCCAGTCGATCACGGCCAGCGCTGCAGCTTCGCGTTCGCGGCCGTAGGCGCTGGCCTGGGCGGAGAGCTGTGCGCCATAGCTGTTGGCTTGCCACTGCCACGCGGCCGCTCCACCCAGGCCGAGCCCGAGCAGCAGCGCGACACGCCAGTCCAGCACGCTCACTGCAGCACCTTCAGGGCGCGCTCGTACAAGGCTTGGCGATCCGCCAGGCCATTGGTGCCACCGTTGATCTTCTTCGTGATCTGCAAGAAGTCTTCCCGGTCTGCCAGGCCGTTGAGACCGTGTGTCTGCCAGTACCAGGCCGCCGACATCGATGCGTACACCGGATGCTCCAGCAACTCCGGGGTGCTGAGCAGGCGACCGTCGCCGAACAACGCCTCGCTGCAGGCGTTGTAGTTGAATTTGCCGGTGATCTGAATCAGACCCCGGCCGCGGTATTTCTGGCCATCACCATCCGCCTCGGGCGTATTGCCCAGGCGCTCGGCCAGTTTTCCAGTGTCGTACTTCTTCAGGTAATCATCGCCGCCCAGCTCGCGCAGGTAGCGGAGCTGGCCTGTTTCGTGGCCGATCTGCGCGACAAAGGCCGCAATGCGCAGCCGGGTGATGATCCCGTACTTGGCCATAGCCGCGTTCAGGGCAGGAACAAAAACGCCGGCTTGTTTGCCGGCGTTGGGGAGGATGCGCAGCAATTGCTGCTCGGTGATGGCCATACGTGTTCTCCTGTGGCTGGCCGTCAGGCCGAAGGGGATAGATCGATTGTCTTCAGTGGTTTGGTTTCTTTTTTCTTCTTGCCGCTGGCCTTGGCCTTGCCCTTCTTGCCACCGTTGCACTCGACCGAGGTCGTCCAACCCGAGGCGGTGAAGGTCTGCTCAACGCTGTCCACCAGGTACTCGCCGTCTAGACCGGTCTTGAAGCCTTGGACGTTGATCATCCGTTCAGCGAACAGGTCGGTGCGGCCGGCCATGTCCAGGCGTACGCCTGCAGTGCTGCGATTGAATGCCGCGAGCCGGGCCTTGGCAGCCTGTTCTGCAGCGGACTTGTTGGGGTAGACGTGGCGGTCGGTGTGGACCGGGGGAAGCGTTGTCGGGGCGTCTTCGTTGGCCAGGTCGATGACCTTCAGCTCGCCGGTTTTCTTGTCCTGATGCTTGGTCTTGACGGCCTTGTGGGTCGTCTTGTCGCCGAGCCTGAGCTGCCAGCGGCTGACGTCCTTGCGGGTAATCGTGATGGCGGGCAACACCTTGCCGCTCGCGGTCTGGCCACCCTGCCGGGGCATGACCAGGAGCTTGCCTTCGGCGACCTTGGCCGTGCAGTCGTATTGCTTTGCCAGGCGGGTGATGAAGTTGAAGTCCGACTCGCTGAGCTGGTCGACGCGGGGCACCTTGGTCTGCACCGGGCAGACAGGCTCCCAGCCATTGCGGCCGGCGATATCGCTGACGATCTGCTGCAGGGGGACGTTCTCCCAACTGCCGCTGCGTGTGGTCTTGCCGGTGCCGCGCATGTCGCTGGCTTTGCCGCGGATCGTCATTGTGTCGGGCGGGCCGCTCAGCTCGATCTCATCGACGGTGTAGCGCCCGAGCCGGGCCAGCGCCTGGCCGGCGTACCCCATGAAGACCTCGACATTGGCCCCGCGACTGGGCAGCGACACCGCCTGGTCGCGGTCATCGATGCGCAGTTCGAACTCATCCGACTCAAGCCCCGGTTTATCGGACGTGCGCAGCATCAGCAGCCGGTCGTTGATAAGCGCGGTGATGTCGCGGCTGTCCGCGACAACACGAAAGACAGGTTGCATTGATCATCCCCCTCAAATGAAAAACCCCGCACTCGGCGGGGCTGGGTTGTTACGCGGTAGGGTCAATCCCAGAGACGCACCGTTGCGTCGGTCGACACTGGCAGGTCCGGCAATTCGACCAGCACCCCAGCGCGGTACGGCTGGGGAATGTCGGCCAGTCCCTGATTTGCAGCCAGTACCGCCTCAACGGTGCCGTTGAGATGGCCGTAATAGTGCTGGCACAACGTGTCCAGCAGGTCCCCGTCAGACGTTCTGCAGGTCGTCGCCATAGCTCACAAACTCCAGCGAGAATGATTGTTTACGCGGGATGCCACCGGCCAGAAGGCTGCTTTGCTCCTCCTCGACACTGAGCAAGCACCAGTTGCCCAGCACTTCGCCATAGCCGGTGACCAGGCTCAGCGCCTGCAGGTTGCGGCCGATGCTGCGCAGCGTGTCCAGTTGCTTGAGCCCGCCCTTGTGACCGGGGTAGATCACGCCCTTGATGGTGATCTTGTCGTCGCCCTGCCCCACGGCCTGCTGCGCAATCGAGCGCGTCAGCCGCTCCTGCCCCGCCCAGCGAAACGCCGTCTGCCGGCGCAGCTCCTCGAACGCAGCCGTGTCGAGGTTGAAGTAGTACGGCTGCGCATTCGGCGCCTGGGACTGGATGATCAGCAGATGCGGGAACGGCTTCACCGCTTCGGCGGCCGGGGTCTGCTCCGGAGAGAACGAAGACGACGGCACGATGTTGCCCAGGGACGGACTGACCTTGCCGGCCACCCGATTGATCGCTGCCCCGGCCTTGGCGGCCTGCTCTTGTAGGGTTCCCAGCCGCTCCTGCACCTGGGCGGCCGCCGTAGTGGCCTGCCCGTACATCGAGGCCACCCGCCCCACGGCCTCTTGAGCAGCAGTGATACCGCGCATCGTCCGTTGCAGCTTCTCGCCAAGCGCCGGCCCAACGAAGGGAATACCCTCCAGCTCCGACGCCGCACCAGTGATATCGCTGATAGCACCGTTCATAGGGCCCAGCATCTCGTCGGCGCTACGCCGGCCAGCCTCTCCCGCTGCAACCAGGGATTTAAACCCGGATTGCAGTTGCTCCATATAGGCCATGGGCCCTCCTTAAACGTGGGGTTCGTCGCTCAACTGGCGGGCCTGAGCCTGCCGGGCGAAGTCTTCCATCTGCCGCTGTAGATGCGGCCAGAGCTCTTGCGCCACTCGCCCCGGGTCTTTCACATCCCCCCGGACCGTCACCGGCATGCTCGGCGAGAACACGAAGGACTGATCCACCTGGGCCCGCTCAGACTTCGGTGAGGCCGCTTTGGCCAGCTCCTGCGCGCTGGGAGCTGCTGAAGCCGTCTTATCCAAGTCACGCACAACGGCGCCCATGCTCGCCCCCTGCGGGGCCACAACTCCCCCGCCAGGCAACTGCACCGTGCCGGGGTTGCGCGGGTCATACGGCACAACAGAAGTCGGCGGCTTGGTCACGACGTCTGACCCGGCAACCTGCTCCTGTTCTTTTTCCCCGAACAGCTTTTTGCCCAGCCAGCCCCCGCCAGCCTCTCCGCCCATGCTGCCGAGGTAGGCGCCCACCAAGCCGCCGATAGCAGTGCCGATGATCGGCACCACCGAACCTATGGCAGCACCGGCAGCCGCACCGGCAGCAGCTCCCGCCAAGCCGCCGGCAACGCCACCGTACCCCTCGGCCTTCTCATCCTGGGTTTCTGCGTTCATCGCAACGTCAACGGCCCCGAGACCTGCGCTAAGAAGGTTCCCGCCCGGAAGGCGCTTACCTATCTCGGTCGCAGTCCGTGCGCCCCTGACCATCGCCCCCAGCGAGCTGGCTACCCTTGACGGGGGCACAGGAGGTGGAACAGGGGGAACGGGTGGCGGTCGAGGCACCGGCGGCCGTGGCCGTGGATTCGGCGAAGGACCCGGCCGAGGACCGGGACCAGGGTTGCGAGTACGCCGAGGACGTCGAGGGCGCGGCCGGCGACGTCGGCCCGGACCATCACCAGCACCCGGCCCAGCCCCACCGCCGAAGGCGTCAGCATTGACGACAAAGACCTTCTGCAGCTCCGACCCGCCACCCTCTGTGCCGCCCTCGTCGTCATTGCTGGACTCACGGAAGATATCCAAGACTTTCAGCCCCACCTCGACCGGCTGGAACCCTTTCTTCTCTTCCTCGCCGGCGCCGTCCTCTCCCTCGCCACCTTCGGATTCGCCCTTGCCGCCGAACATCTTGAGGCCCGACGACAGCAGATCGATTACCTTTCCGCGCCGGCCGCCCTTCTCGTCGTCGCCTCCCTCCCCGTCCCCGTCACCGGAGTTGGTCACGAACACTTTCTGCACCTTGTTCGGGTCGCCCATCAGGGAACCCCGACCAATGTTGAAAATGCCCTTGGCGATCTTGAATCCATTGAACAACCCTCTCAGGGCCAGGAAAGCACCGCCAACCGCCACGACACCACCCACCACGCTCTGCGAGCCGTCAGAGAGCTTGGTGAAGCCCTGAGCCATGGCGGTGACGCTGGTCGCCACCCAGTCAGTCATCGGGCGAATCGCGTCACCGATGCTGCGCATCGCATCGTCCATTGCGTTCGCGGTTTCCGACCACCTCTGTTTCGACGTCTCGCGGCGCTCGGCGAGGTTCTTGTCGAGAATGCCGGTCGCCTGCGTGGCATCTGTCTTGAGCTTGTCGTAGAACCCGCGATTCTGCCCATAGGCGGTGAGCGCGGCCTTGACCTGCATGTCTGCAAAGATGTCGCCCGTGCGCAGAGACTGCTCCAGCGCATCCAGCATCTTGATCGCCTTTTCGGGATCAACTTCTTTGTCAATTTTCGCCTTGGCCTCGGCCATTTTCTTGGCCTTGGCCGGGTCGGTTTTCTCGACGTACTGCATCGCCAGGGCCATGCTGGACTCCATGACCGACATGCCTTTCTGGATGCCGGTGTTGAGCGATGCCTGATAGTCGATACCGGCTTTCTTGTATGCATCCACAACTTCGCCGGAACCGATCTTCTCGATCCAGTTCTTGAGATTGTTCCCCGCCTCGTCCGAGCCACCTGCAGTCTTCATTTGCACCTGCAGCATCGCGCCCAACTGCGCAACCGCTTCCGGCCCGACACTGCCGGTCTTTTCCATTCCGGCCAGCAGCACCGGAAACCAGCGCGCCATATCGGACGCTTCAAAGCTACCCGCCTGCCCCTGCAGGGCGATGCCCTCAAGGGCCTTTGTCATCTGCTCGGGATCAGTGATCTTGGCGTTCTGCTCCAGGGCCATGATCATTCGAGCCGTGTCCTCACCGCCCGCGCCCTGCCCGACCGAGAACTTTGCAGCGACGGTCGAGTAAGACAGCGCCTTGTTCAGATCCATGCCGGCACCGACTAGCTGGTTCACCAGATCGGCGACACCATCGCGGCTCATGCCGTTGTCCTGGGCAACCTGAATGATCTGCTTTGACATCGCCTGCTCTTCAGGCTGGTTCGCTACACCAGCCTTGATCGCAATATCGCGGACCTTGTCTTGATAGTTCGCGCTGATGACTGTCGGGATCGCCACCGCAGTCACTGCTGCAGTCGCTTGGGCCGCGGTGGACTTGAGCCCTTCCTTGCCAGCGGTCATCTGCTGCCGACCTTTGATCTGCAGGTCAGTCGCCTTAGCAGTTCGGCCAAGGCGTTGGTACTCCTGGTTCAACCTGCCCACCTGGACGCCTTGTTTGCGCAGGCTATCCAGGTTTTTATCCAGCTTGCGCAACAGGCCAGCGGCCGAGGCCGAGCCGCTGTCGTGCGCTTTCTTCCACTCGTCTCGCAGCTTGACCGTTTCACCGATCATGCCTTTCAGCACTTTCGCCTTGTTGCCCTTCTGCTCAAGCTTCGCAATGCCGCTTTCAGCGGTCTTGAAAGCCGAGCCGAGCGACGACGCGACCGCGCCGCCGATCACTACCGATAGCGCCAGTTTGCTTGCCATCGTTTACCCCTCGTCGGGCTCAGTCCGTGAGCCACCAGACCATGTCGGCGTAGGACATGGTCATGATTTCGGCGGCGGAAAAGCCCAACTCCGTCGCGAGCCGCTTTGCCGCCAGTTTTTGCAGCGCCGGGTTAAAGCTCGTCGTCTTGCACCAGGCGAAAGTATCCGGTCTGCAGGCGGGTGTAGTCCTTCAACGTCAGCCCCTCCAGATCTTTGGTACTGACTTCGGCAAGCGAGGCGAACAGGTTCATTTCGCGCTGCTCGTCATCAGTACCGCCAGTCTGCTGGGCGGTGCGCATATCGCGCACGGTCGGGGCTCGTAGGTTCAGCTTGTCGACCTGCACGCCATTGGCCTCGGATGGGCGGGTCAGCGTTACGGTAACGCGGTCACCGGCAATGGCCAGCCAGCTCGGGGTTTTCTTGATCATGTGTGGGTTCCTTGCGTGCTAGTGGGATTAGAGGCCGAGGGCCGAGCGTTGGGCGGCGAGCTGGTCAACGCCGTTGATGACGCGCTTCATGCCGAGCGGATCGATCTCGTACATGACCCGGCCGTCGATTTCGAACTTGTAGTAAGTGACCGCGATGTTGTGCTTGAACTCGGCCTTGTCGGCCGCTTTCCAGTCGCCCATGTCGACCTCTTTCAGCAGCCCGCGAAGGGTGACAACCACTGGTGTGATCGCGCCCTTGAGGCCCTTGAAGGCGCCCCGGAACGTGCCGTTGAAAGCAGTGCCATCGGCCAGACCGAAAAACTTCAGCGACTCTTTGCGCACGCCGGTAACCGAGAACCCGGCTTCCATCTTCTCCATGCCTTGGTCCAGCTCGACCGGCGCATCCATGCCACCGACGCGGTGCTCTTCGGTCTTAATCGCGAGCTTGGGCAGCGTCAGGCTGGTGACGTCACCCTGGAAGCTGACGCCGTCCACGAACAGGTTCAGGTTGGCGAGGGTTTGCGGAATCATTGCCATGTGCGGGGTTCCTTATGCGTTCTGATCGAGGACTTCGGTCAGCCACTGGTTGGTGACCTCGACACGGAAGTTAGGGTTTTCGGCCGGGGGCACGTCGGTGAAGCGGATGTTCCAGTACACCTTGCCCTGCTCCAGTTGGCTGGCCGTGTTGAGTTCGGGATCGGCGAACACCTCGAAGTTGATGATTGCGCCCTGGGCCTTCAGGTCGCGCATGAAGTTCTCCAGGCCCTCGGTCACGTCCTTGACGTAGGTCGCAGTGATCGAGCGGTCGACCGCCCATTTGTGCCCGTACAGGATCGCGTCCATGACGATATCCATGGTCCGCACGCGGGTGACGAACGCCCATTTCGCATCGCTGCTCAGCGTGCGGTTGCCCCACAGGCGGTAGCCGTCGTCGCGGATGATGGTGGTGATGTTCGCGTTGTTGAGCAGGTTGGCCCGGCAGGTTTCGTCGCCGTCCAGGAACTCCACCGGCCGGGTCACGCCAGTGATGCCGACGAACTCCTTGTTCGACGGCGAGGCCCAGAAGCCGTACTCGTTGTCTGTCCAGGCAAACAGGCCGGCGACCCAGGCCGAGGCCGGCGCGTTGACCGTGGCGTCGGTCGACGTATCCCAGTACTGCACGCCCGGATCGACCAGGAACGCACGCTTGGCACCGAAGTTTTCGGCGTAGTCCAGGGCGGCCTCGTCGGTGGTGTTGGGGCCGTCGATGATGGCGATGCCGCGCAACTTGTCAGCCAGGGCCACAAGCGACGTGCCCACCGCCTGCGTGGCGCTGTGCTTCGGGGTCACCAGCAGACGGGGCTGGGCGTTGAACCGGCTCTTGCCGTCCAGCAGCGCTTGTAGGCCGGTACGCTTGCCGTCGGCCAGCACGCCGCCAATGATCGCCGAGGTTTGCTCGGCCGGGTCGACCAGCTTGGCCACGCCGCACGCGACGATCACCGCCTTCGCGCGGGTGTAGATCGCCCGGCATGCGGCGGTAATGGCCGAGGCCGGGCCGAACGCAGCGACGGCTTCACGCTCACTGGTGATCAGCACCAGGTCGTTGGCTTTGGCCGTGGCATCAGCACCAGGGGTAAACGTGTCGACCAGGCCGATGATCGAGGACGACGGCAACGCGATGTTGCGCGCCCCTGTGTCTACGTTCGTTACGGTAACGCCGTGGAAAAAACCGCTCATGCAAGTCTCCAGATACGAAAAGGCCCCGCAGAGCAGGGCCAAGTGGTGCAGCAGAAATGAAAACGCCCCGGCGATCCGGGGCGTCATTAGGTTGGCTGGTCGATCCAGCCGGGCGCCGCAGGTCGCTGATCAAACGCCGGAAACGCATCTGCTTGCGGCCAGTCACGCAGCGCCTGTATGTAGGTCAGCAGCTCTTCGAACTGGGCGACCGAAAGCGTCGTGTCGCGCCCCAGCTCCAGCTCATCGCGATGGCGCTCGCGCAACCACTGAACGGATGAGAGTCGGTTGTCTCGCCACAGCCGCTCAGCGTCGGCCAACTGCTCGGCCGAAGGCGGCGGCGGCTCAGCCAGGACAGGGCGCCCCTCATCATCCGCAACAATCGCTTTCGCTTGGGATTGCCCGGCCAACAAGGCTTGATGCTGTTCTTGCGTCACAGGAACAGCATCATCCGGCAGCTCAGGAAACAGTGCTCTGTCGATGAATCCACCGAGCGACGCGCTATAGAAAGTTCTCGCTGTCATGCTTATCACCACCCGATAGAAATAAAGCGCGCCGATACGACGCTGTTATTCCATGCTCCACCCGCCCAGGCTTGCGACTGAGTAAACAGACGGAAAGCGTTTTGCGTCAGATCGCCCGTGTAAGCCGACTCGATTTCACCCGTGGTATTCACCGCGCATGCGACCGTGACGAAGTGCTCGTTCGGGTACGTCGTCGGCAGCACGATCATCGTGCCGTTAGCCATTTCGCCATTCGCGGCGGTGCCCCACTGGCGAATAATCCCGCTGGGCAACTGCTCCCAGCCGGAGGCAGATTTCAAGCTCGCAAAGCTGGAGATCCTGCTGAGCGTCGCAGAACCGGTGACATACCAGGCCGAGACGTTCGCGCGAGTGAAGACCGCCTCCCCGCCTGGCGGAATCGAAATCGTCGTCAATTGCTCCCCGCCGACGTAGAAAATCCCCACCCGCCCGCAACACGGAGAGAGGAAAAGCCGAGACGTTTTGAACCGCGATCCGCCCCCAAGAGACAGCTCCAAAGCCGCCGGCAAGACGAAATACTGGCCAGCCGTAGAGCCCGCAAAGTACACAAGCTTGCCGCCATCTGTAGCCAGTAGCTGCTTGCTGGCCGTGTATCCGGCGACACCGGCGTACTGCCCGCCATGGCGCCTCACAAACTCTGTGTTAGCGAGGATCTTCGAGTCATCGAACAGCGCCGCCGTAGGCCCCGTAGGCGCTCCCGAGAACACCGGCGAAGCCAACGGCGCCTTGAGCGACAGGTAATAGTTCATCGTCGCTGCAAAGTTCGGATCATTACCCAGCGCTGCCGCCAGTTCGTTCAACGTGTCCAGGGCGCCCGGAGCCGCATTGACCAACGCGGCAACCGCCGCCGACACAAACGCCGTGGTGGCGACTTGCGAATTGTTCACGGCCAGCGCCGGCGTTGGCGCGGTGGGCACACCGCTGAACGCGGGCGACTCCAGCGGCGCCCGCGTCACATCAGTCGGATGTCGATGATCCTCGCGAGCGGTCTTTGCCGAAACACCCGGCGCCGCGACCCCATCCATGAGAGGGGCACTGCTCCCTCGCCCCGCCGCCAGCTCTTGCTGTACAAACCCCGTGGTGGCGAGCTGGCCGGTACTTTGTCCCGTGGCAGCCAGCGGCGCCGACGGCGCGCCAGTAAACACCGGCGAAGCCAGCGGCGCTTTGAGCGACAGGTAATAGTTCATCGTCGCGGCAAAGTTCGGATCATTGCCCAGCGCTATCGCCAGTTCGTTCAACGTGTCCAGGGCGCCCGGGGCAGCATTGACCAGGGCTGCAACTGCCGCCGACACAAAAGCCGTAGTGGCGATTTGCGCGTTGTTCACCCCCACTCCCGGGGTATTTGCCGTGGGCCAGCCCGTGAACGCTGGCGACTCCAACGGCGCGCGTGTCACGTCAGTCGGATGCCGATGATCCTCGCGAGCGGTCTTTGCCGAGACGCCCGGTGTAGCCACTCCATCCATCAGCGGAACGCCGGTCCCACGCACGGCCGCCAGTTCTTGCTGCACGAATCCGGCCGTCGCGAGCTGCCCGTTCGACGTCCCGACGGGAAGCGTCGGCAAACCATTCATGCGGTGCAGTGCACCAGTGCCCTGCGCAAACCACTCGTAGCCACTGGCACACGTGAATTCCAGTTCGCTACCGGGGTAGAGCACCAGGGAGTCAATCCGCCCGCCCTCACCGCCGATTTGCAGCGTGTCCGTACCGACCTTGGCAATCGTGACCGGGGCACTCGACACGTTCTGAACATTGATCGTGCCCCCCAAAGGAAGGCTTGCCGCTGCCGGCAGCGTCAGGGTCTGGTCAGCCCGCTGACCGTAGTAGTAGATCATCTTCCCGGCCTCGGCCGGACTGATCGCACCGCTGATATCGCGGGGGGAAGTTCCGTTGTAGCCCGCCGTGATGTTGCGGAACTGCAACGCCGTAACCCCCAGCAACAGCGGCGCATCGGTGACCAGCTTCCACAGGGTATCGGCCTGCAACTCCCCCTGTTCCACCGTCACCGTAAGGCCCGGCGTCACGTCAGCATTGCCGTCGGCATCACGCGCGCGGAGCCAGGCAGCCGCCGCGACGACATAGATACCGTTGTCCTTGCCCAAGAGCTGGTCTTTCACCAGCACGCGGTCACCCAGTTGCAGAGCGACGCCATCAATCGTTTTCAGGCCCGACAGCGTGATGGCCGCGACGGTCGCCGCCCGCACACTGTTCTTGCCGTCTAGCTTGTCCAGCTCCTCTGCGATCCGGGTTTCGACAAACTCCCGTGTCGCCAGCACCACTGCCGGGTCAATCTTGAGCTGCACGTTGGCAGTGCTGGTGACGATGATATTCAGCCGCACCACCTGGGTTTTGCCGGTGCCCTGACTGAGCAGTGGCTTGAAACTCGGCGCGCAGTTGGCGACCGCCACCAGATCACCGTCAGTATCGTAGAGACCGATTTCGCGAATCCACCACCCCCCGGCATCCGGCGGAATCACCTGTTCGGCAATGATGATGCTGGCATTGTTCGGGTCAATCTTGACCTGATTGAGCGGCGCCCGGCGGCGCTCGTTAATCAGCCGGGTCTGGGATCGCGAGGGGATCGGGTCTGTCAGGTTCGCGTCCCCTACGCCCATTTGCGCGAAGGTCCACGGCACGCCGAGCGCGTTCGCGTTGGCCTGCTTGGCCTCACCCACAGCAGTGAGGATGGCAAAAAACTGGCTGTTCTGGTCAGTCATGGGTAAACGTCCAGGTATTCAATTTGATGTTCACGGCCGACATGGCCGAAAGTGCCGTTGACGTCGATGTCTCGCGACGTCGGCGGGTAAACGTCGATTTCTTCGCCTTCGGCCAAGCCGATGCCGAGGCGCAGGTAACCGCTGCTGGAAAGCGCAATCGCAAGGCCCGTCAGGTGGCGGCTGACCGGCTTGGCGTCGTCAATCAACCGGGTCAGCTCTTGATACATTTCCTCGGTGATGCCTTGGTCGAGCACACCGACTTGCAGCGCAAAGGTGCCGGGTACGCCCTCTGGCACGGTCTGCCACCACTCAAGAACCTCGATCAGGTAGCCCAGCGGCTCGACCACGCGGCGAAGCGCTCCGATCGTTCCTTTGCGGGAATGCACGTAGAACGCCGAGCGGATCACCGAGCGCTTGACCGTTTCCGACCATTTCTCGTCCCAGCGGTCCACCGACCAGGCCCAGGCAAGCTGGGGCAGCAGGTGCGCCGGGCAAGTGTCGGGGTTGTACAGCGTGCGCAGCGGCACGACGGTGACTTCGTCGTTCGCCGCCTCAATTGCGCGCTCCAGCAGGGTGCTGTTGAGGGGCAGCAGGCTGCTCATATCAGCTACCCCGCTCGACGCTGAAGTCAACGCACCATGCAGCCTGGGCCTTGGTCGGGCGGATATCCGCCCAGTTCGTCAGATCAACCCGCGCCACCCCTGCGATGTGCAACTGCGCATCGATGCCAGAGCGGGCCACTTCGACGCCAAGGCGGCGGCGCGGGTTGATCCAGGCCGATAGCCGGCGTCGACATTCGGTTAGCGTGGCCTCGGTTTCAGGACCGCCACCGGCCATGTGCACGACAGCATCGATGCGGTAGCGCAGTATCTCGGCGGACTGCACCAGCAGCCTGTCCGCAACAGGGCGAACATCGTCATCACTGAGCCTGGCTCGCACCGTTTCCAGCAGCTCAGCGTCGGCTTCACCGGCATCATTGAGGCTCAACACGGCGACCGCCACCACCGCTGGGGAGGGGCTTTCGGCAGTGGCATCGGCCACCAGACCCGAGGCGTTGCGCGCATGCAGGATGTAGCTGTTGCGCGGCCCGGCCGTGGTCAGACCCTCGTAGACAAGCTGAATGCGCTCGCGCAGGGCGTCGTCTGCCTCGAGCACTTCTGCAGTGGGCGGCGATGCGCTCAGGTTCTCAGCCTGTACAACAAGCCGACTCAGGCGCACGTTGGCTGCCAGGTGATCAAGGTCGCTGCCCTGCGCGAAGGCCAACAGCAACGCCTTGGCCGCATCGTTGACCCGAGCCCGATTCTGCATGCGCCGGTACGCGCCCAGCTCCAGCAGCTTGGTGACCGGATCGCTTTCCAGCAAGGCGTCCCAGTTGTCGCCCATGAACGAGCGAAAGCCCGCAAGTTCCTGCTGGTAGGTTGCCTCATAGTCCAGGTCTTCCAGCACTTGCGGCGCAGGCAACGCCGACAGTTCGATAGTGCTCACGCGCTCACCTCCAGAATCTGGCTATCGCCCAGGTATTGCCCTGTCAGTTGCAGGGTGATCTGCCCCCCGACCACCGACAGCACCCGGACTCGCTCCAGTTTCAGCCGCGGTTCCCAGCGACTCAGCGAGCGAGCCACTTCGGCCTGGACGGCGCTTTTCCAGCCCTCGTTGATTGGCAGGTCGACAAACCGGCGCAGCTTGCTGCCGTACTCCGGCCGCATGCGCCGGCTGCCGACCGGGGTGGTCAATATGTCTTCGATGGACTGCCGCAGGTGGGCAAGGCCCGACAGCGGCTGCCCGGTGTGGCGATCCATTCCAAGCATGATCAGCCCTCTGGCATGAGATCCCGGTGGTTCGCGAGGTAGTCCTGCGCGATGGCGTCATC
Organism: Pseudomonas sp. Marseille-P9899; assembly: GCF_903166565.1. Taxonomy (NCBI): domain Bacteria; kingdom Pseudomonadati; phylum Pseudomonadota; class Gammaproteobacteria; order Pseudomonadales; family Pseudomonadaceae; genus Pseudomonas; species Pseudomonas sp. Marseille-P9899. Next base: position 793,338 of record NZ_CAESCG010000001.1, on the reverse strand, counting down.
GGGATCAGCCGCGACAACGCCTTGAGCGACGGACAGAGGGCGACCGTCCGGAAGGATCAGGACCCGTGAGGTGAAGCGGGTATCTCGATAACGCAGGCACGGGCTGACCGTGGCGGGCATGGGGGCCTTGCTTGCCATTGGGTTTTTCTCCAGTTCGGGATTTACGATTTCCAGCGTGTGGTGTGAAACTGCATTCCACTTGAGCAATGTTTGGATTCGATCTGCCACCTTTGCATCGCTACGGATTGAGTAAGGAAGAGATATGGACACGAAGATGTGCCAGTTCAGCGATATGGAAATCTGGGCTCGCGGAGATCGTTTTTTTGTTCGCTACGACGCTGGGGCGCATCAGGTTGTAATGCGTGAGGACGAGATTTCTGACCAGGAAGCAATCGAAGGCTCATCAAGTGAGGATGCCGCTGCCAAATTGTTATTTGATTTGCAGAAGCGGTTGATTCGAGCCGGCGTTAACCCCTATGAATCCAACGTCAAGTAACCGTTACAAGCCAAAGACGTAGAGAACCTGGCGATCAGTGTTTGTGGTTCGACGTATTGCCAGCGGTATCGATGATGCGAGCACCACCAAGGATGTCGCCGGTCACCTGCAGTGTTCCGTTGACCTGCACCGCGCCGGTCAGCGTGATGCTCGCAGCGGTGGCGGTGATCGTGTCATCCGTGACGACCGCCGAACTGCCACCGACCTGCACCGTCACCGTGCCCGAGGGCACGTTGATGGTGTAGGTCTTGGCCTCCCAGTCGTAGACCAGCGACCCGCCGTCATCGAAGCGCCAGACCTCGACGTGGTCGCGATTGTCCGGCTGCGCTCCGGCATTGCCGTACAGCCCCGGCACGAACGTGCCCTGCGCGGGCTCGCCAGACGGACTGATCAAGGCGCCCTGCTCGTTCAGGCTCGGCGCCCGCCAATGCCGCGCCTTGCCCGCTGCCTGGCTATGCCAGCGCACCCAGGCGCTGGTCCAGCCGGAGCCATCGGATACGCGCACCATCGCCGCGGCCAGATCCACCGCCACAACCCGGCACGGAATGATCAGGCCAGCGATCATGCGGTCATGTGCTGCGCTGACTTGGCTCATGAGATTTCCTCTGGCGCGATGTATTGGCCTTGCTGGCCGTTACCGATGTTCGGGCTGAAACCGAGCAGCAGGCTACCGGGCGGCTGGTTGGGCCACGGCCACTCCTCAGCGCCGAGGTGGAGTTCCTGCGTCCACTCCACAACCCAGACAACGTATCCGTCCAGCTCTGGCCGGGTGAAGTCCTGCGCGGCGCGGACGAACTCAGCCGGGCCAACTTCCTGCCCCCAGTGCTGCACCCGCAACAGGACGGCAAGCCGGGACGCAATGAAAGCCGCCTGGTGGTAGCAGTCCACTTGTTCAGCGCCGACGATAGCCCGCGCTTCGAAGTGGGCGACTACAGCAGTTTCGCCCGTGCCCTGGTCCTGGCCGGGCTCAAGCTCGGCCAGCTCCAGCAGCACCATCGGTACCGGAATGCTGGTGACGAGGCCCGGTGGAAAGCAGACCGCTTCAAGGCCGGGGATCGCATCGCGGATATGATCCTCAATCGCCGTATACAGCGCGTCGAGGCTGAAGGTTTGATCAGACACGGGCGGATCCTCGCAGCAGCTTCTGCACTTCGTAGTTCAGTTCTTGTTCCAGTATCTCCAGCAGCCGCTGGTGGGCCTTCCGTGACCACTCATCGAAGTGCGGCCGAACGCTGTCGAGCGAGAGCATCGCCTTGGCCACGGGGAAACGGTCACCGTTTTCCTGAACCCAGCCACTGCTCCGACCGCCGAACGTGCTCTCCGGGTAGTCGCTCGCCTTGAAGTGCTTGCTGGCTGTGCGGATCCAGATGTCCGGCGTGCCACCGTAGACCTTCTTATAGAACGCGCCCTGGTAACGTCGGCCAGCCACCGAAACGCCCGACCGGTTCTGCCGAGCACGACCGGCGCGGCTGGCCTCAATGGCGTTGACACCGAACCACAGCTTGCCTGGGCCCGAGCCGGTGACCGGGTAAGCCCGCAAGCGTTGCCGAACAGCCGCCTGGGCGATTCGCTCCTGCTGACTCACAGACCGGGCAATGTGAGTGCGCATCCAGCGCAGGGTCTTGTTGATGGCCCGACGCTCGGCTGCCGCGAACGCTTTCGGTGCCAGCACCGTGAAGCGGCTGAGCCGCTGCTTGTCGGCGCTGGACACCTGCAGCGTGAGCATGCCGCTGTCGGCCGTCTGCTTGATGTAGCTGCCCACGCTCATGGTGCTTTCCTCAACACCAGGGTGACCAGGCCATCACCGCCCGGCTCGGGCCGCACGATGGTGTAGTTGCCCCCACCGTCTTGCTCAGGCAGATCGACCCGCACCTGCTGCCGCTCGGTGACGCCCTCGGCATCCCCAACGCGAATGACCAGGTGCGGCTCACGCAACGCAGTGACGATCCGGCCGACCTTCGGTTGCAGCCAGGGCACGCGGAGCATGCCCTGGACTTCTCGCCCTTCGATGTACGCGGTATCCGCCAACACTTCGAATACGGCGTCGTCCACATCCTCGATCAGCTCGCGGAAGTTCATGGTCAGAGCTTCAGGTTGATGACCGCCCGAGGACGGGTGCAGAGGTGCAGCGGGTTGGACTGCGCCTCACCGGCCACGCCCTTGCCGAACGGCAGCGGTTCCAGCTTGCTGTAGTACGGCAGGCCTTGGGTGTTGACCGTTTCCATGTAGTCGGCCGGGGCATAGGCCGAGAGGAACATTTCCGGAACGCCTTCCGGCACCAGACGGGCCTCGTCGTCGCCTACGAACGCGACCCCGGCGACCTTACCGCGGTAACGCTCCCAAACGATACCGCCGAACTCGAACGCTTCACGGGCATCACCACGCAAGGAGGCGGCTTGCTGGCTGCCCTTGTAGGTGTCGACTACCGACTTGTGAGCGATGAGCTTTTTCCAGAAGGTCTTGCCACAGAAGGCCCGCGATCCCGACGTGGTGACATTGCCGAGCACATCTTCCTGCATATCCAGCGCATCAACACACTGCACTTGCACGTTGGTTTCAGGATCGTTCAGCCCCATCGACAAGCTCTGCCGCTGAACACCGAAGCTCTTGTAGATATCCAGCAGTACGCTGCTCCCATCGGCGTCGAGCACCTTGCCACTCAGCGCCCCCATACGGTGGAACTCATGGGTCGCATCCAGTTGTCGGCGAGCCTTCGTTAGCCGTTTGTTGACCACGTCTTGTACCGCCTGCAGCTCGGTTTGAGTACCAAAGGCACGGATGCCCTGGATCTCGTCAGCCTTGATGGTGAAGCGTTGCGGCAAGTGCACAGTGTTGAAAGGAATCAGGAGGCGCTTGCTGCCGCCGACGACCAGGCCCGAAGTGCCGCGCTCTCCAGCCGGTACCAGGACCAACTTTTCGCCGTCCTTTTCGATCTGCACGGTGAGGGTGGTGACGCCCTCTTCCTCGAACAGACCGAGGCTGGCCAGCCGGCCGGGGACATATTCCTGCTCGTTGATGGCAGCAGTCAGTGCGGCAACGCCAAAGGCGTCGTCTTGGAAAATGCCGATTTCGGCCATGAGTGATACTCCAGAAAGGACAAACCCCGCACTTGGCGGGGTCCGAAGGTGAATCTGATGGGGTTAGCGAACGATGATCGAGCGGGTGGCCAAGGTCTTCTCGGCGTCGGGGTCCAGGCCGGTCAGGCATGCTTCGCTGACCTCGGCAAGGCGTACGACAGCACGACCGCGGCGGACCACATCCGACTCACCGAGCGAGGCGAAAAGGATGCAGGCGGCGTTCTCGCTGCCGTCCTCGGCAGTGGAGTCGTACGGTGCGAATTCGCCAGTGGCGGTGACCAGGCCGAGCACCTGGCCCGCTACCAAGGCCGAGCCGGCGGCTACGCTGATCGCCTCGCGGGAAATGGTGCCCGGTCCTTCGGACAGCAGGAACTCGCCTGCGTGGATGGGCTCGCGCTTGATGTTGCTCATGGTCATGCTCCTTTACGTGTGGTCTGCCGTCGTGCATTCCAGATGCTGGTGGGGTTGGGCAGTTGCGCCTTGATCTTCTCCGGGTCGTCGCCTGCAGGTGGCAGGCTGTTGTCGATCTCGAAGCCCTTGCCTGAGCCGACAAGCTTGTCGAACAAACGAGCGCGCACGGCGCTGGCATCAAGCCCGGCCTGGACGTACTCCTTGGCCAGCTCCGGTAACCGCGCCGCAACGCACAAATCACGTACCGACTTGGCACGGGTCAGAGCGGCCTGAACCGTCGCTTCGTCGGCGAGCTTGGTGGAGGCAATCAACGGATCGACGAGGTTACTGATCCCCTCCTTGGCACATGCCTGGGTGATCATCAACGCGAGCTTTGCCGCATCGAAAACGACAGGGTCAGCGGGCGGGTTGGGCTTGGGTTCCGGTTCAGGCTCTGGCTCTGGCTCGATGACTGGCGGATCGTTGAGCTGGTCCAGCAGCGCCTGGGGCGTCTGTCGGTAGCGCTTCATGGCCGCGCCCTGCCCCAGACAGGCTTTGACCTCGACGCCATTGCCGATCTCGTCGGCCAGCCCCAGCGCCAGCGCCTCCTGAGCGGTGAGCCAGGTTTCGTCGTTAACCATGCGCCGCAGCTCGGCGTCATCGATGTCCGGTGACTTGGCCTTATAGGCAGCGATGATCGCTTCCAGTGTCTGGTCGAGAACATCCGCCACCCGGCGCAGGGCCTCGGCATCGCCACTGGTCCAGGTCCACGGGTTGTGGATCATCATCATGGCGTTGGAGGCCATCACCACCCGGTGCGCACCGCACGCGGCAACGCTGCCGGCGCTGGCCGCGAGTGAATCGATACGTGCCGTGCAGCGCTCACCGAGGCGGTTCAGCGCGTTGTGAATCGCCAAGCCGTCGAACAGATCGCCACCGATGGTGTTGAAGGCCACAACAACCGGCGACACACCGTCGTCCAGTGCCTTCAGGTCCTGGATGAACGTGTTGGCGGTGATACCCCAGTCGCCGATCTCGCCGTAGATGTAGATCTCGATGACGGTCTGTTCAGCCTGGGTTTCAGCCTTGATCCGGTACCACTGCTGGTCCTGGACCGGCGTGAGAACGTCGGCCTTGTTGAAGATGCGGAACGGCATCAGCGGTTTCATGGTTTCTCCTTCTCATCGGGGTCCTCATCGATGGCCGACAAGGTGGTGTAGTTCAGGCCGAGGTCGCGGGCCCTTGTCGCAGCCGCGGCGTTCTCGCGATCCACGATCTCGGCATCGGTGCCGGAGCGCAGGCACATCTCGTGGCGCGAGGCGAACCCGGCGTTGACTTCCAGCATTCGGGATTGCACGTCCTGCACCGGGTGGATGTAGGCCCAGCCTTGCGGCACCCAGCGGGTACGCAGGTACTGGCGGCGACGTTGTGCGTAGTCCGGCAGGTCGAGCGCGCCGGACAGCACCGCCATGTCCAGCCAGGCCGAACGTACCGGGCGGCATAACTGGTGGACGTAGACGGCGAACTGCAGTTGCTCCAACCGGCGCCGGAACTCGTTGAGGGTGATGCGGATCGCTCGGTCGTTGACGTCGCGCATGTCCCCGGTCATCAGCTCATAGGGCAGCTCGGCGCCAGCCGCAGCGGCCATCAGTTGCTGCCGCATGAAGTCGGGGTAGTTGTTGCCGCCGTCCGGTGGATTGGAGAACTCCACCTCCTCGCCCGGCAGCAGCTCCTGCATCGTGCCCGGCTCCAGGGCGACCATTGGCGTGAAGCCATCGCCCCCAACCCGGATCGGCGCACCGGTTACCGGATCCAGCACTGGTGGCCCCGTATCGGCAGGCTTGCGGATGAAGCCGGCGAACAGGTTGGCGACCTCCTGCCGGAACAACACGGCATCGTCATAGTTGTCCAGGCTGCGCAGGCGCTTGAGCACCGGAGCCAGCCGTGGAACACCGCGCAACTGGCCGGGCTCCACGGGCTCGAAGATGTGCAGCATCTGGCTCGCGGGCACCCGCACCAGCATGTTGTAGCCAGCGTTCAACGCGGACAGGTCACTGGGATGCGAGCGGTAGCACCAGTAGGCCACGCGCTGACCGAGCGGGTTGAACTCGATGCCAGCGCGGATGACATTGCCGCCCTTGGTGATCTCGAACTTGTCGTGAGGGACGAACTCAGGGGCCAGACACTGCAACTGCAGTGGGACCGCCAAACCTTCCTCAATGCCCCGTGGCCGCAGGCGGACGAAGCATTCCCCCGACTGCTCAACCGTTCGCGCCACCAGCGACTGCTGGCCGTAGAAGTCGGTGAGCTGATCGGCGTCCGACTCGTCGCACCAGTCTTCCCAAAGGTCCTGGAACAGAGCCCGCAGCGCGGGATCTTCCAGCCGCGGTTGTGGCGTGATGCCGGTGCCGATCAGGTTGCTGACGCGGCGGGTAATCGCGTTGGCCGCGTAAGGGTCATTGCGAACGGCCGACCGCGAGCGTGAGCGCAGGTTGCGCAGCGCCGGCATGATCAGGCTGTTCGCTCCGGTGTCCGGGGCATCCCAACTGGAAGAGCGGCGACCGTCGGCGGCGCCCTCGTAGCTGGCCTTGATCCGCTCCGGCACCAGAAACCCCGACCGTGACAGCGTGGGGTAACGAGTGCTCACAGGCCCTTCCCTCCGTGGTAGAGGCGGACCACGCGGGAGCGCGGCCCACTGGCGCTGGCCAGCTCGGTGCGGATCAGGTCGCGGGCCTGGATCAGTTCAGCGACAGTGCGGTATTCCACGGTTCGATCTTCGTAGCGCACGACCTTTTCGCCGCGCGCAATCGCCCGCTCGACCAGGTCGAGGTGCTTCTGGGTGTAGGCCATGTCAACGTCTCTTCAGATAGCCGCTGGTTGAGGCGCGGCGTTGCATTGGTTGAGGTGCTGGACGGGCGACCGGTGGGCCGGGGCCGGGCTGGGGGCGGAGCGAGAGCAGGTTGATCGTCTTCAACTTCAGCGGTGGCCGGCGACTCAGCAATTTCCGGCGTGGCCGGTGCCGGTTCGTCAAAGAGGCTGGCCTGCGCCACGCCTGCCGCAATCGGTCCCAGTCGTGCTCACCGTATTTGTGCAGGCCGAGGTAGTAGGCCATCGCCAGGTTGTACACCATAAGGTCGAGCGCTTCGTTTCGGTCGGCCTTGCCCTTGACCCACTCGATGCGCTTGTACCCCTTCACGTAGCGGGCGACCTTGCGTTCGGCCACGCACTGCTTGAAGAAGTCTTCCGGCAGGTCCTTGGCGAAGTGCAGCGCGCCGGGCCCCGTCTCGAAGCTGTAGCGGTTGTAGATCCAGTCCTTGGCTGTGTCGGTGCCGATCTGCCAAAGCTCGGCACCGTTGCGCTCCGTCTGGCCCCGCCAGGTCACGTCCACCAGCGATGGGCGCTGAGCGATGACCGGGCGCCCTGGCTTGCTCGCGCCCTTGATGGCGAAGATGTTTCGCCAGCGACGGACGCGGCAGAACTGGTACACCTCATGGGTGTGGTGACCACCGGAGTCGACGCCCACAGCGAGGACCGCCATACCGACGCCACACGGATGGCGATAGCGGACCTTCAGGCGTTCATCCAGCAGCGCCCAGGTGCGGTCGTCCGCTGGGTCGCCGGGAATCACCAGGTGATCGACCACCCAGCGCTCCATGCCGGTACCCCAGCCAAGGATCATCACTTCAAGTCGGTTGGCCTGTACGTCCACAGCCCCGGTCAAGGCCAGCACACCAACCGGCACGGTGCCCAAGACGTAGTGTTCCAGCAGAGCACGCGCCTGCAGTACCTCGGACTTGGTCTGCTCGACCGCACTGTCCCAGACCCTTGCCAGCCGTGTGTTGTAGAACACCTGCATGGGTTCAAGGTCACCCCGATCCAGGGCACGTTTCGCTTTCTCGAAGCGCTTGGCGAGAGCCGCCCAGGACTCCCACCCCAGCGGGGCATACAGTGAGTTGAGGTAAAAACCGACCGTCTCGCCATCGCCCTGGGCGTGGGCACGCCATTCGCCTTGGGCGAGCATCTGGCCCTTGTGATGCTCCTCGATCAGGACGTCACACTCAGGGCCAGCGCACTGGTAATGCACCGTGGAGAAGTCGGCGGAGTACAGCAGACGCTCCCACTCCAGCACCTGCATATGGCCGCAGGTGGGGCACGGCACGTAGTAATGCCGCTGGTCGCTGGTCTGGAACAGGTCATCTATCCGTGACGCGCCCTTGATGGTCGGCGAACTGGAAAAGTAGAACTTGGCGTTGCGCCCGAAGGTGTTGCCGCGGGTCTCCGCCAGCTCGATAGGATCGCCCTCTTTGTCGACGTCGACGTCCCAGCGATCTACTTCGTCGCCGTAGACGAAGCGCGCCGACAGCTCCGCAAGGTTGGCCGCGGAGCCGGCGGTGGTGGCGTACAGCGTGCCACCCTCGAACTCTTTGGTATCCATGGTGTTGCGAGCATCCCGAGAACGGGAAGTCGCGACACGTTCGCGCAGCACTGGCGTTGCGGCGATGGTCTTGCCGATCCGGCTCGATACCCGCTTGGCCAGGGTGAGGCTGGGCAGCAGGGTCAGGATGTTCGACGGCGACATGTGGATCAGCGCCCCGATCCAGTTCAGGGCGATCTGCGTTTTCATCAACTGCGAGGCGACCATGGTCACCACCCGCTTGCACGGGTGGGCAGGTGACAGGCAGCGCATGGGTTCTCGGGCGTAAGGTGTGCGCGCGGTGCGGTACTGGCCGGGCTCGGCTGCGCCGGTATCACGCGGAATCCGCATGTACTCGTCAGCCCATTCATCGACCCACAACTCTGGGTCTGGCTCTAGCCCACGGCAATACTGATCGCGGTACACCTTCGCACCGTCAGCGTATCCGGTGGGCATAGGCTTAGCTCTGTGTCATGGCTTGCTCAAGGTCGGCACCGTTCATGCGGATCGCGTCTTGGAAGACACGGCGAAAGGCACCCGTCAGATGTTTTTCGATCAGCCAGGGATCGCTCATGGCAGCAATCTCAGGCGCCAGTTGCGGGGCCAGGCCCAGCATCAGGTCACGCACCATCCGGCCGGCGGCATACGCGGCATCCTCCACCGGCTTGCGTTCGACCAGGTTGCCCTGGACCTTGTGGAACTCAGCCTCTGCGAGCTGGGCAAGGTAGTGCTCTCGGTGCGCCCTCGCCTTCTGGAAGTCCATGCCCTTGGCGGGCGGTGGTTCCAACGGCTGCACCGCAGGTGTGTCCGCACCCACCTGCAGGTGGCTACGAACATCCCGCTCGACTCGGCTTTCTTCATGCCGGGCCGCGACTGCCGCCTTGCTGGGGTCCGCGGACTCAGCCAGCAACGCCTCGGTGGCTTCGACATCGACCTTGCCGGTGTCGGTGAGCACCAGGCGATCCTGACTCGCCAGTTTGGAGACGTATGATTTTGACCATCCGCGCCGGGCGGCGAACTCTGACTTGCTCAAATGGGTCATGGCTAAGTGCTCTGTTTACCCAGTGAACTCAAGGGGTTAACCAGTTCACCGCAGTTCACTAAGCTGGTGAACTCCCCGCTAACAAAGTCCCGCGGGTTCCCCGTCCCGTACCCCCCGAAATTCGCCAGGGTCCCCGGCCCGCGCGGGCTGCCGGCCAGATTCACTGACCCGATCCGCCGTTCGATGGGGGCACTTCGCACACGCCCAACCGCTTCGCTGCCCAGCGTTCGTACAGGGCGATGGCGACATCCGCACCCGCGACCGCCGTGAGGCAGCCGAACGCGCCCGCCGCCCAGATCGACAACCCTGCCGAGTGCAACAGCATCAACGTGGCCATCCCACAGACGATGCAAGCACCGGAGCGGAGCGCCACCCGGCGAACCAGCGCCCAACCGTGGACGCCGGCCTTGTCTGCCCGCCAGGTCTCGCCCGATACCCCGCCCACCAAGGACAGTACGATCACCATCCACAGGGGCATTTCGATTAACGCTTGTTGTTCGTTGGTCATACGGTCCTCGCAGGTCAGAAGCACGGCACCAGAAACAGAAAACCCCGCCAACTGGCAGGGTTCTCGGTGAGTGTGGTTAGGTGCTTGGGAGAGCGCTTAATGCGCAGGTGTCATATCGTGGGGACTTTTTACCGACGAACTGCAAAACCGAAAAGGGGTGATTTTCGGTTCGTCGCTTCGACGCTACTTCGGCGCACCTTCGGCGCACGCTCGGCGCATACCAACCCGACGAACGGTATTGCTCCGGTTCGGTCCTGCACGGCTCACCAAGATCCTGGCGACCTGCAAGTGCAGCGCAGCGACCCAGTTCCAGTAGGTCCGCTCTGCGTGTTCCTGCAACCCCACCTCCCGCATCTGCTCGCGGATGGTGGCTCCGTGGATGTAGCGAAAAACAGCCAAGCGGGCCAGGACCTTCCCCCGAGCGTCGCGCCGGGCCAGCTCGGCCACTGCCGCGTCGATCTCCGCTGCGGCGTGATCCAGCCCCGCCCCGGCGATCAAGATGCGTGCCCCAGAAGCCCCAGTCCGCGGGGCCAGTCCCTTCCACTCCATGATGCTGCCCATCTGGCTACCCAGGCTGGACTGGCCGAGCTGGGTGCGCCGTTCGGCCCAGTGCCGCATCAAGCAATCGATGTCCTTCATCATGCCCAACGCCCCCCGATGGCAACCCAACACAGAAAAGCCCAACCCACCACAAACCCAACACAAAAGAAACTCAATGAATTCAATGGATTTTCAAGAGCAGTGGTGAGTGTGTTGGGTGTGGTGACTTTTTCAGGGTTCGCATGGGAGCTTTTTTGCTCATTGGATACCCCGAGAAAAAAAGCTCGCGTACGCGCGCGCGACGCCAAACCCACCACACCCAACACAGACTCCCGCTGTCCCGCGAAAATCGCGGCATTCAGGTGTGGCGCCCCCCTCCGGGCACCCCGACACAAACCCAACACACCCACCTCATCAACAGTCATAGTCATGCGGCAAGCCCCTTGATGTGGTCCCAACCGTCGACGTTCCAACCGGCCAGCCTCGCAGCTGCCCGCCATTCGACGACATGCCTGCCCAGCTCGGTCGCTTTCAAGGATGGGACTGGGGAAGGTTCTTCAACTTCGGGGAAGAAGAACGCGGCGAACCGTCGTGTGTTGCCATCAGTCCAGGGGAGCGACGGCGTCTTCATCACCGTCGCGCTGATCATCAGCGAGAACTTCGTCTGGCTCATCGAGTGCTCCTTGTTCCGGGAGCACCACTCCAAGAACATCGCGTAAAGGTCGCTGCTCAGGCAGCACGCCCAGAGCTTGTGTCCCAGCTCGCCGATACGCCAAAGGTGCAGGAACGTCTGCCACGCCGTTCTGCTCAAGGCAACCAGACGCTGCCTGGCCGTTGTCCTCGGTGGGCGAGTGCGCTGATCGAAGTCGCCCAGGTCGACATCAAGCAACCATCCATATAGGGCAGCGACACCACCATTGGCCAGCTCGCGACTGATCGCCTTCTGCCGCTTCACCGGGAGCGTCTCCATGGGCCACATGACCAGCATCCGGCGATCATCATCACCGATGGGCCAGGGCATGATCTCGTTGCTCAGGAACACCGCGTTCATGTGGTTGGCCTCTTCCCAGCCATTGATGAACTTGGACTCCATCCGCACCGTCTTGCCGGTGATCATGTGCTTGATCTTGCCCACCTGGTTGAACCGCTGCTCTCGGCTGACGACCTCTTCGAATACCGCCCACAGCTTGCGGCTCTGCCAGGCGTTGAAGCTGCCTTCCAGTTGCGTCTGGCCAACGGTCGCTGCGTACTGGCCGTAGAGCTGCCCAAAGACATCCGCGAACAACAGGCTCTTGCCGGAGCCCTCCATGATGGAGTGCATCAGGACCGCGGTATCCATCTTGGCCCCCATGTGTTGAAGCGGATATGCCAACCACTTCAACAACCAGGCCATGGCATCGTCGTCATGGTTGCAAAGGAAGGAAATCAACCAGCGCAAGTTCTCGCAGGCCGCATCATCACGGACAGGCTCCAGCGGTAGCCCCTCGAAGGTGTTGATGTAGAGGTTCGGATCCTTGGTCATCGTGGGGTCGAAGACAATGTGATCAACGTCCACGACTCGCCGGCGAGTGCTGTTCAGCCAGAGCGCATACGCATCCCCCAAGGCCATCTTCACCGCGCCCTCGGCGATCCGACGCTTCTTCTCTCGGTCCCAGACGTCTTTGGTACCGTCGATATAGACGTACCGGTCGATCGGGTCCAGGTTCAGTGCGCCTCCCTTGCGGCCGGAAATCTTGCGCTTCTGCTCGATCTCCTTCACCTGGTCAATCGAGATCAGCTTCTTGTCCACATTCGCCAGCCATTCCTTGGAGATGTCCTTCCCGACCAGGGCTTCGAAGCCAGACTTTTTCATCAACTGGCACTTATCGAGATCCCACACGTTGGTGGTGCCCTCAACCAGGGCAAATCGGCGCAACGGATCATTTCCCCCGCCGCCCCCGGTGGCCGAGGAGCCGGCCGTGCTGGGGGCCTCGTCCGCCGAGGGGGATGGGGAGTCATCCGTCTCGCCAGCCGCGCCCTCCCCCACCCCGGCTTTCGCCTCTGGCGAAGGGGTGCGGGGAAGCTCACCCAGTGGCGGAGGCTCAGGCGGCCGAGACTTGGCGTCGATTCCCAGCATCCGTGCTGCGGCCCGGGTCGCTGCGCGCTGGTCACCGTCGTGCACAAGGATGCAGAAGACATCGAACGCATCATTCTTGTGCCCGTTCGCCAGCGGATCGGAACTGTGATGGGAGAACAGCTTGTCGTCGATGATGGTGACACCGGCCAGACCGCTGCTGCTCTGCGGGCAAAGCCACTTGTCGCCGCGACGCTCGTAGCCGTGTGCCTCGATCAGCGTCGCGATGTCGTGCGCCTGGTTGAACAGAGGAATGACATCCGGGAGATCCCGCCCGGAATGGCCAGCAGTTCGACGAGGCTTCGCAGGCGTTGGCCGGGGCGCAGGCGCCGACTGCGGCCGCCAAGGGCAAACCGCTTCGGCCTTGGGCTTGAACTCGTCCCAGCCTTGCCAGATGGCGAGCAATTGGGGAGGCAGTACGGGCAACCCTTGCGCAGATGGCGGCGTGCGCCATGTGTAGGGCAGACCAGTACCAGGGTGAATAGATGGCGGCAGCACGTCCTGCACCAGGCCGGCCCGCAGCTCGAAGACGGGGATCTTCTTGAACGGCTCGGCGGCCCCCTTGAGGACCGCTTCCTTGTCAGTGTCACCAGCATCTCTGGCGACCTTGGCCTGAGCCATGAGCGCCTTGTGGATTGAACCATCAGGGTCCGCCTGGCTGGGCCAGGTCAGGGGATGCCAGCTCAAATCGATGCCATCGGGTACGCGGAACATGATCCGGAACCGCGCCGGATTACCCACCGATGTCGGATAGGCATCGGCCAGGGCGTCCAGATCCATGCCGAGTACTTCGCGCAGAATCTGGCGCGTGCACTGCACATCATCGACGTCCAGGGAACAGACACGACTCGGCCCGAGGACCACCCCCAGGTTGTGGTTCGGGCGCTTCTTCCAGAAAGCCTCGGCATCAGCGGCTTCAGTGAAGTAGCCGCCAGGCTTGTTCCAGCCGCTCCCCTTTGGTCCCTTCTCTCCCGGCTCGATGGGGACCAGTGCCAGACCAAAGGTTTCGATGTAACGCCGTGCCCATTCAGCCGTCGCGGTAGTCGGGTGCTCACTCATCGACGTCGCTCCCGCAGTTGCTGACAGTCGATGCAGGCATCACATCCCGGCGCCGCTGCTTGCCGATCAAGTGGAATGGGGGCACCGCAGTCGTCGCAGAACTGCGCACTTGGCCTGACAGGCCGCTGAGCCAACTGCTGTAGGGCGAGGCAGAGATGAAACTCGGATCGGTCGTTCGCGATGTCAGCCAGGTCAGCCATGAGCCCCGTCCTCCATCGACTTCCGCGCCCCGGCGGTGACGGCCAGGACCTGGCGGATCACGTCCATGCCCCGCTGCTCCAGCAGTTGCACTTCATGCAACTCCCAGCGCTTGTCCGCAGCACCGTCGTGCATCGCGGCGACGAACTCGCCGGCCTCTTCCAGCAGCTTGCCGACCGCCTTCAAGGCTTCGTTCGTAGCGGGAACCGGCTCGGGGCGGTACCAGACGGCACCTGCCGGCCGGACCAAGGCGTCAAGCAGGCGAGGATCGGCGGTCAGTCGGATCACCTCTTCCAGCTCATCGGGATTGAGCCAGCGGCGCTCTTCGTCGAGATTGAGTTTTTTCTGGAGAGTGTCCTGCTCAAGGACCATTTCGAAGGCCAGGCGGGTGAATCCCCCCTGGAAGTCACGCCCGGCGCGATAAAGCGCCTGGCGCAAGGTCAGCACCGGGCCAGCGCCCGGCAAAAGGTCTGTCCTGCTCATAACCGTAAAAACTCCTTTTACGGTGTAGCCAGAGGAACGGGCACGCCCTATCCTACGACCACGACCGTTGTGCATTTGTGCGTGCGCCCTGTCGTAGCCTGCCTGGGGAGGTGAGAGTCCTCAGGCAGGCACCTAATGCTTTGCTTGTCGCAAGTACGCCCAATCAATGTCTGGCCGCAACTCCTCGCAGGTCACTGCTCCTGCCGTTTCTCGATCCAAGCTAATAGCCAAACCTGCATTAGCTCGCCGATTCCCATATGCCACCTGCCGGAGCTGGCCTACCGTGGTGTTGCACCGCACGGCCAAATCATCCAGCGACGCCTTGTCTAACTCTTTGATGTACGTATGCAAGCTCATTTGGGCCCTCCGATTTCGCCGGAAGACTAGCAGCTGCTAAAGGAACAGACAATAGCTGGTTGTAATTTACAAAACGCTAATTGCCAATAAGATACATGGATGAATATCAGCCAGATCCGCGTCGACGCCCTCAGGGCGTTGATTGGCGACCTCAAGACGAAAGAGTTCGCTGATCGCTACAACCTTGATGCCTCCTACCTTTCTCAATTGCTGAATGGGCACCGACCGCTGGGCGACAAAGCGGCCAAGAATCTTGAAGATAAAATCGGCCTACCTGGCGGAACCCTTTTGATGCCCGCGCATGCAGCCCAGGAAGGCTCATCGCTGGAAATCAAGCCAGGACCAAGCTTGACCACTTCGTTCCGGCGGGTGCATATCCAAGGAATTGCCCAATTGAAACAGGATGGCAGCTGGACTGACCTCGCCCCGATGTCCGGATGGATAGACACACCCTCCCGAGATCCCAGCGTTTACTCGCTTCGGATAAAAGGCGACGCCCTGGCCCCGGCTATACGGAATGGGTGGGTAGTCTGGTGCGAGCCTCTGCACGATTTGGTGCCGGGGGAGTACGTGGTTGTGAAGCTCAACACAGGCGAGAGCTTGATCATGGAGCTTCTGTACTCAAACCCAGAGGAGGTGAGTTTGATGGCGGTCAACGACACATACGGACGCCGAACGATACAGCGCTCCGAGATCGAGACGATCCACTATGTCGGCGGAATCGTCCCTCCCAGCCAGATCCAGTCATAATTTTAGCCGCTAAAAAAACCGCCTTTCATGGCGGTTTTTTTGTGCCCCCACCAAAAACTACAGCAACGGCTATTGCTATATTTTTTAGCCGTTGCTAAATTTTTGCTGCGTACCCCTCTCACCTTGAGTACGAAGCAATGACCAACGCACAGCTTACGAGCACCTGCAAGATCCTCTTGCACCCCACTGCCTGCACCCGGGCGGTCGTCAACGCATTCCAGCACCGTACTGGAATGCTGATTGTCATCAACACCCGCGGCTACGCACATGCTGTCCCTGCGACCAAGGGGGCAGCATGAGCGCATACCAGGTCCCTCTCGGCAACGTCATGCTGCTCCAGCAGATACTGAAGGACGGCGGGAGCACGGTGTGCCCCATCCGCCGCTTCGAGGGCTGGGACACCGCTACCGTCAGCACCACCGTCGAAGCCGATTCGACCAGCGTGCAGGTGGAATTCAAGTCGGTGACCGGCAAGCTCATGCTTCAGCGCGGAGACTCGGCCAACCACCTGCACCTGCGCGACTTCATCCAGGACCTCGCCAACGGTCAGTCAGAAAACATCGTGAAGGCGCTGGCCCTGATGGAGGCGCATACCCACCTCAGCGCCTGCCTGCCCGATGGGCACATTGCATACATCACCCCAACACCCTGGCCGGCCACCCCATTCGCCGCGGTGATCACCGACAACATCGGGCAGATGTGCGCCGTCGCCAGCGGATCGAACAAGGAAGATCTCGTCGCCAAGGTCCAGGCCAAGCTCGGCCTGGCCTCGGAGGGGAATGGGGAGCAGGCATGACCACCCTCGACCAGCTGCGGCAGCAGTGGACAACACCTTGCCCCACGATGACTGCAGTACGTGAGCACTACTTCCCGCACATCCAGACGGACCGGCACTTTCGGGAGCTGGTTCGTGACGGCCGGATCAAGCTGAAGCTGACCAAGCTGCACAACTCGGCGCGGGCCCAGCACGTCGTGTACCTCAACGACCTCGCTGCCTACCTCGACGCCCAGGCAACCCAGACCGCATAGCAACAAGGCGACCCCGGCCACCAGGGGCATCGTCCGCCACCGGCTCTCACCCAACCCCGGCAGCGGCAATCCATTTGGAGCACGTCATATGCACGCACAACACCTCGCGCTCGTCGCGGGAATCGCACTGGTACTGACCTTGGTCGTAGCTACCTACCTGATCGCCCGGGCTCGCACGCGAGCCTACGAGCACGGTCACGCTGACGGCTTGAAGCAGCGGGACGCCATGGCATGGAAGCGTCTGAAAGACATCGACGCCGCACTGGAAGATCGGGCGATCGAGCGGGAAAAAGAGCAGCGGGAGCACCTGCGTTCGAAGGCAGCTCTGCAGGGGATTATCAACGAACTGGAAGCGCGGGTCAGGGCGTACACCGGCCTGGCCGTGACTGCGCAGGATCACCAACTGCTGACGCAGGCCGCCGAGACCCTGGAGCTCGCGCACCGGACGTTCAACGCGATCAAGGGGACGGAGGCATGGCGGGATCGGTCGGCCAATGAGGCCAAGGGGCTGCGGGAGCTGGCCGGGCTGATGCACGCCGAGATCCGTCAGCAGGCTCCAGCCAGCGGCGCTAAAGCGGAGGTTGCAGCATGAGCACCTCCAACAGCCTGCCGAAAAGCGTTCTGGTCCACGGGCCTATGGGCTGCGGCAAAAGCCACAACGCCACCGCAATCGCATCCGCGCTGGGACTCAAGCACGTCCGCGATGACTGGAAACCAGGCCATCCCGTACCCCTTCTGGACACCCTCGTGCTGACCAACGCGCCCACTCCGGAGTGGCATTTCAAGGGTCGCGTGATGACCTACGCCCAGGCCATGCATGTTGCCCAGCAACAAGGGGCCGTCGTATGACCCTCAGCAAGCACGTACTCAAGCACTTTCACATGTGCTGCGGCCTAGGCGGCGGCGCCAAGGGCTTCAACCGGGCCAAGCCCATCGTGGGCAATCTGCAGGCGGAGTGGCAGTGCCTCGGCGGCGTCGACGTTGACCCGGCCGGCCTGGCCGACTTCGAACGCCTCAGCGGCGTGAAGGGCACGCTGCTGGACCTCTTCACCCGCAACCAGTACATCCGCTTCCACGGCAAGGAGCCGCCACC
Organism: Pseudomonas sp. Marseille-P9899; assembly: GCF_903166565.1. Classification (NCBI taxonomy): domain Bacteria; kingdom Pseudomonadati; phylum Pseudomonadota; class Gammaproteobacteria; order Pseudomonadales; family Pseudomonadaceae; genus Pseudomonas; species Pseudomonas sp. Marseille-P9899. The sequence goes on along the minus strand of NZ_CAESCG010000001.1, from coordinate 775,789 downwards.
AGGTTGGCGCGAGGCAACCCCTGAGGACATCCGCCGGGCAGCCAGCGGTCAGCGGCCAGACGCGGTTTTCATCAGCTCTCCCTGTAAGGGCGCAAGCGGGCTGCTGTCCGAGAAGATGAGCCTGACGCCCAAGTACCAGGCGCTGAACGAGCTGACACTGCGCTGCATCTGGCTGTTCGGCGAAGCATGGGCCGACGATCCGGTGCCCCTGCTTGTCTTCGAGAACGTGCCGCGGCTTGCATCGCGCGGCCGGCACCTGCTGGACCAGATCAACAGCCTGCTTGGCAGCTTCGGCTACGCGGTGGCAGAGACGACCCACGACTGTGGCCGTATTGGTCACCTGGCCCAGAGTCGAAAGCGCTTCCTCCTGGTCGCCCGCCACGTCGAAAAGGTGCCGCCGTTCCTCTACGAACCAGAGCAGAAGACCTTGCGCGCCGTCGGCGACATCCTCGGCCGCATGCCGTTGGCCGGCGACATCGCTGCTGCAGGACCGATGCACCGCGTTCCAGCACTGCAGTGGAAGACGTGGGTGCGACTCGCCCTGGTCGAAGCCGGGAAGGACTGGCGCAGCCTCAACGACTTGGAGATCGAGGACGGCTACCTGCGCGATCTGATCATCGTCCCGCAGTTCCGCGACGGCTTCCTGGGCGTGCATGACTGGGCCGAGTCGGCCGGCACTGTGGCAGCCCGCAGTGGACCAACCAACGGCAAGCTCTCCATTGCCGACCCTCGCGCAAGGTCCGGCGCCCTGCAGTACCAGCAGTACGGTGTGCGGCGCTGGGAAGACACCAGCGGCGCTGTCATCGGCGTGAAAAGCCCCGGGCAGGGCACCTTCAGCGTCGCGGATCCGCGGCGTTCAGGCGGTGGCTTCGGCAAGTATCTGGTCACGCCGTTCGACAGCGCTGCCGGTACCGTCATCGCCGGCAGCACCACGGGTCAGGGCGCCTTCGCTGTGCAGGATCCTCGGTATCACAACTGGCACCCCAACGCATCGAGCAGGAAGCTTAACGTCGTCGGCATGGGCCAGACCGCCGGCACAGTCACCGGCTCCCAGCAGGTTGCCAGCGGAGCCCTGTCCATCGCTGATCCCCGGCCCGGCCTGAACCGGCGCAAAGGTGATGCCTACCTGACTGGCGGGCATTACGGCGTCGTGCCCTGGGCGACGCCGGCCGGAGCCGTATCCGCCAGCGCGATGTACGACAACGGCCGGTGGAGCGTTGCCGACCCGCGCCTGCCCGAGGCAAACGACCGCCTCACCTGCGTGATCGAATCGCTCGATGGCACCTGGCACCGCCCATTTACCACGCTGGAGTTGGCCGCGCTGCAGAGTCTGGTCGAGCCAGAGGAACAGTTGGAGCTGGACGGCCTGAGCGACCAAGCCTGGCGCGAGCGCATCGGCAACGCGGTTCCGCCGGCCGCCGCCGAGGCAATTGCCCATGTCATGGGCACCACTCTATTGCTCGCCGCCCAGGGCGAGACTTTCATGCTCAGCAGCATGCCGATCTGGGTGCGGCCGGTCGCGGTTGGCCTGAGCGTGGCTCAACGGGAGGCTGCATGAGCACATTCGAAATCCATGGCGGGAACGACCGGCGCTCAATGATGGTGCGCTTCGAGCGTAAATCCAAGCAGGCAGCAGTCAGCGAGTTGGTGGACCTGATCCAAAGCGCCTGGCGCCAGAACGAGTTACTTGAAATCGAGCGCGATCAACTCAAGGCCACCACAGCAGCGACGGCCGTGCACGACCTAGACAAAGCGGAGGGCGAACAGCCCGACCTCAACTTCCATCTTCTCCAGATTGCCGAGCGCTCCTGCTCTCTATTGGAGGATTGGGCGCAACTCGCAGGGGTGCGCGACGAAACCCTCACTGACCAAATCAAAGAAACCAGGGCGCTGCTCGAAACGCAACGCCCCACCTGGAGTGTTGGAGCCAAAGACCTGCTGACTGAGCGGCGACGTCAAGTTCGCGTAGAGGGCTACACCCTTGAGCATGACGACCAATACACCGAGGGGCAGCTCGCCGAGGCGGCAAGCTCCTACGCCTTCTGGGCAGAGCACTGCGAGCACTACCCCGAAAACCTTGACGACCTTCGCATCAAACCACCAGCTACATGGCCATGGGCGCCAGAGCATTGGAAGCCGACCAGTCAGCGCTTGATGCTCATCAAGGCGGGAGCCCTGATTCTGGCCGAGCTGGAACGCCTTGATCGACTGGAGTCACGCGAGGCGCACCATGACTGAACGCACCCGTCCACGGCTGGCCACCTACACCCTCGATCTAAATGTCATGTGCGACATATGCGGGAGTGCGCGAACAGTTGGCCGCCATACGAAATGCAGCCGGACCCGCCAACAGCGCATGACCGCTCACTGGGCTTCCGTCATGGCCAACCAGGCAGCCAAGAAGCTTCAGAAAGCGACGGGCCTACGCCCTGACCGCCACCAGGACACAGAGGCCAGATCATGAGCATTCCAAGCGAGTTTCTCGACGAGGAAGAGGTGGTGCGTATCACCGGCTATCAGCTCCCGAGCAAACAGATTGCGTGGCTGGCTAACAACGGCTGGCAGTACACGCTGACCCGATCCAGGCGGCCCATTGTCGGCCGGGTGTACGCCCGCCTCAAGATGGCAGGCGTCAAGCCAACGGCAACGAATTCCATGGCTGAAACCTGGACATTGGACTTATCGCGCGTGGGGTAAAGAATGCGCAACAGGAAGGCATCGAACAAGGACCTGCCGCCAAGGATGTTGCGGCGGGTCCGCAAGTTGAAAAGCGGCAAGCTATGGGTTGGGTATTACTACGACGGAAGGGATGCGGACGGGAAGCGGCAGGAGGTACCGCTTGGGACTGACCTTGCAGAGGCCAAATTGGAATGGGCGCGCCTGGAGCACAAGGCGGCACCGAAGGTGATGGCGACGATGGCGGAACTGTTTGACCGGTACGAGCGGGACATCATCCCAGGTAAGTCGCCACGGACACAGAAAGACAACAAGTATGAACTGGAGCGCCTGCGCAAGGCGTTCGCTGACGCCCCGATCGAGGCCCTGAGTCCGCCAATCATTGCTCAGTACCGGGACGCCCGCACCGCGAAGACCAGGGCAAACAGGGAGATCGCCCTGCTCTCGCACGTTTTCACCATGGCCATGGAGTGGGGCTTTTCAGAGCGCAACCCGTGCTTGGCGGTTCGCCGTAACAAGGAAAAGGTCCGTGACTTCTATGCGGCCGATGAGGTGTGGGATGCGGTTTACTTCGAAGGGGACCAGGGCCTGAAAGATGCGATGGACCTGGCCTATCTGGCCGGCCAGCGCCCTGCCGACACGCTGAAGTTCAGCACCGTCGACCTTGACGAGGACTACCTATGGGTCGACCAGAACAAGACCGAGAAGAAACTGCGCATTCGGCGGCACGTCAACGGCGAGCTGACCGGCCTCGGCTTGTTCATTGAGGCGCTGATCGAGCGACGGAAGCTACAGGCCGTGCGCAACTCGCGCCTCATCACCAACGAATCCGGTCTGCGCATGAGCTGGGGAATGCTAAGGAACCGCTTCAGCGAGGCGCGAGACAAAGCGGCGCGAAAGCTGGTCGCCGATGGCAATTCGGAGCTAGCCACCAAAGTCCGACAGTTCCAATTTCGAGACATCCGACCGAAGGCAGCCTCGGAAATCGAGGACATCAGCCACGCTAGCCGGCTGCTGGGGCACTCGAAAGAAGAGATCACGAAGCGCGTTTACCGCCGCGTTGGCGAGGTGGTCAGCCCTACCAAATAAACGCCTGATGCGGAAACGATGCCTAATAATGCGGAAACGATCGTACTTTTCCGCCCACAATAAAAAACCCCGCAGACCGTAATCTGCGGGGCTTTCGAATATGGAGGCCGAGGTCGGAATCGAACCGGCGTAGACGGATTTGCAATCCGGAGCATAACCACTTTGCTACTCGGCCTCTGATGAGTTTCGGAAATCACTGATCTCTCTAACTCTTTGAAAACGTTGAGATTTTTATTTCTCGTCGCTTTCGATGGACGCCATTATGCGTGCATTCACCCATGCTGGCAACCCCCTGATTTAAAAAAGTTTTCGTCTTGGAAACGGGCGGTTTTTCCTGCGTAACCGCCCTGCTCCAAGGGTACACGTCAGGCTGCAGCGCGCTGGCCGGTGGCGCGGCTGACTTCGAACAGGCCCACCAGTTTCTGCAGCTTGTTGGCATTCAGGCGCACGGTCTCGGCGCTGGCGTGCAGGACGCTGACGGTCTGGTGCATTTCCACCGAGGACTGGTCGACTTCCTTGATGGTCCGCCCGTAATCGAGGCTGCGCTGGTTGAGCTGCTGGATGATGCTGAACATGTTTTCAACGGCCTGGTGCAGTTGCACGTTTTCCGAAGAAGCCTGTTCGGCTAGACCAAGGCTCTGGTCGACGTTCTTCACGCCGTCTTCCATAAAGCCGACGGCCTTTTGGGTTTCGCCCTGCAGGCTTTCAACGGTCAGGCGGATTTCTTCGGCGGCGCTGGAAGTGCGGGAGGCAAGGCTGCGGACTTCATCGGCGACCACGGCGAAGCCGCGGCCATGCTCACCCGCCCTCGCCGCTTCGATCGCGGCGTTGAGGGCCAGCAGGTTGGTCTGGTTGGTGATGTCGCTGATCAGGCCGCTGATCTTGCCGATTTCGGCCATGCGGCTGTCGAGCAGTTGCACGCTGGACGCCGAGCGCTCGACCACATCGCGGATCGATTGGGTGCCCTCCTGCACGGTGTGGAACTGTTTGCGGGCGCGCTCGACCACTTCGTCCATGGCCTGCTTCATTTGTTCGGCACCGGCGGACGCCTGCTGGATCTCGCCCAGTTGCTCTTCGACGATGACCATCATGCGGTGGATGGCGTCAGCCACTTCCATCGAGGTGCTGCTGGCTTCGCGGCTGCGGCCGAGCATCATCTGGTTGGTGGTGCCGACGCTGTGGCTGGCCTTGACCACTTGCCCGACCACCGAGTCCAGGTGGTCGATGAAGCTGTTGATCCAGCGCCCCATGTCGCCGGTTTCGTCATTGGCCATGCGCGAGGTGTCGAGGCGCTGGCGCAGGTTGCCTTCGCCCTCGGCGATGGTGCGGATGACCCCGGTCATTTCGTTGATGCGCACGGCCAGGCGTTTCGGGCCGAGGGTGCTGAAGATCACGGCGGCGATCACCAGGCTGCCGGCCTCGCAGAGGTCGATCAGGTGTTGCGAAAGCCCGCTGTAGTGCTGGACCAGGTAGTTGCAGGCGAACAGGCCGAGCATGGTCGCCAGGTACGGTTTCATCAGGCCGTAGCTGAGCGAGCGGCGGCGATAGACTTCTTCCAGGTCGGCCTCGCACATCATGCCCCAGCGGTCCGGCGAGCCCGGCATCTGGAAGGTCACGCCCTTGCCCACCACCGGGATATGGCGGTAGTCGGAATAGCCCGGGTAGGTGACGAACAGGTTCGAGCCCTTGCGGATGGTTTCACGCACGCCGGGGTGCAGTTGCTGGGTCGCAGGATCAGTGAAGCGCAGTTCGAGTTCGGTGTGACGCTGTACCTGCACGGTCTTCCAGGCGGTGTGCACGCCGCTCTTGAGGTTTTCGCCATGGCTGAAGGTGCCGTCTTCGAAGCGCGAGCGCGACAGCGCCACGCCCGGCTGCAGGCTGGGGTCGAAGCGCGACTGGACCATGAACAGGTAGTTGTCCCCGGACTCGGCGAAGATATGCCCGGCCTCGCGCTGGATCAGATCGCCCAGCACGTCGTTGGGCACCCGCCCGCAAAGGCAGCCGAGGACTTTGCCCGCCACTTTCACCGGCTGGTAGAACATCAGCGTCACTTCGTCATGGAAGCGCGACGAGGACGGGCCGATGGCCTGGGTCAGCGGGTCGCTGTAAGGGCCGTGCAGGAACGGCGCTTTCAGGCCTTCGGCGAGGGCTGCCGGGTTGACGCTGCGGCGGTCCTGACTGTTCCAGGTCGAGGCCAGCAGTTTGCCTGCGGGATCGACGACAAACAGTTCGGAAAAGTCCTCGGCCTGTTGCAGTTTTTCCTGCAGCGCGTGAGAGTCGATGCCGCTCAGGTCGCCAAGGCCCTGGGCCAGTTCGGCCAGGTGTTCCCATTGTTCCAGGGCCCAACTGTTGAGCAGCTTGACCCGGGTTTCAGCGATCGCCTCGAACGTCTGCTCGATGACCGGATAAGCCGAACGGTTGACGCGACAGGCCCAGCCCATCGCCAGTTTGCCGGTCTTGCCAAACCACGGCAGCCAGCGACGCTCATCCCCTGATAAATGCATGGAGTTGCTTGTAAGCGACATAGACCTCTCCAATGACGACATTCCAATGGATTTTGAGAGGCAACTACCAGGCCAACTGAAAGCTTGCTAACTAACTGAATGGTTTAAGGATGGCTTTATGCTATCGAGCAGCTCGAAGATGAGAGTGACTCTTGAACAGACTTAAAACAAATGCCCCAAACAGGGGCATATCGTTATCGCCAGTCGTCATAAAGGTGCAATAAACGGCTCTGGCTCAAGCCCCCGCAGCCAGTGGCCAGTCGGTTGCGCGGCGTCCGTAGTCGGTGACTTCAGCGCTCGGGTGGGTTTCCCGGGTCATGAACAGGCCAAGCCGGGCGGCGCGAGCGATGGCTGCGACCTTGTTCTGCACGCCGAGTTTGACGATGGTGTTGCGCGCGTGGAAGTTCACCGTGGACTCCGACAGGTTGAGGATGTCGGCCACTTCCTCGGCCGTTTTGCCGGTGGCTGACCAGCGCAGCACTTCGATCTCGCGCTCGCTCAGGTGCAGGGTGCCGATCTTGCGCTTGAGCTCGTCCGCCTGGTTCATGTGGATCAGGTTGCACAGCAGCAAGACCTGCCCGGCCTTCTCATACCACTCCTCGTCGGAGATAGGGCCCTTTTCACGTGCTACGTCGAGGATGCTGAACACCCCTTCCGAATGAGCCCCCTGCGACCAGCCGTTGCACAGGCCGAACGCCTGGGCGTCCTCCCACATGCCGGCCACCGGACGGAAGAATTCCTCGGTCCAGAAGATCGGTATGATCGAGCGTCGACAATGGTCGATCCGCGGATCGGTGTCGATGTATTGCCTGCGCTTGTAGTTCTGGATCCAGCCCGCCGGAAAGGTACTGAAGAGCAGTGGGCGGTGGTCGAAGCTGGTCCAGCAGGTGAAGCCGAAAAAGTCGAAGCCCAACTGCTGCACCAATTGGTGGAGTGTTCCGAAGCGCAGCGTGGGGGAGATTTCTCGTACCAGGACATTCAATGCGTCGGTACTGAACGGCATGATGGCAAAACCCCTTGATGAGCGCCGGGCTCCCTCCCAGATGCGCTGCGGGTGTTAAAAGTATGGGTGACGAGCTGTGAGGCTAGTTGCGGGGCGGCCAGGTCACAACCGGATATTGGTGATATATCCAAAGCATACCCAGGTTTACGAAGGGCTCTGGAACGGGGGTTTTCCAAGCGCCAGCAGGCGCCGGGGCAAGTGTTTCACGAGGGAACTTTTTTTCACGCACGCTGTAAAGCGTCGCGGCAGCCCCACCGGCGGGGCTGCCGCGAAAGGCTCAGACCTTGAACTTGGAAATCATCACGTTCAGTTCCACCGCCAGGCGCGACAGGTCCTGGCTGGCAGCGTTGGTCTGGTTGGCGCCGGTCGAGGTCTGGATCGACAGGTCGCGGATATTGACCAGGTTGCGGTCCACTTCCCGCGCCACAGACGCTTGTTCCTCGGACGCGCTGGCGATCACCAGGTTGCGTTCGTTGATCGCGGCAATGGCCTCGGCGATCACCTTCAGCGCCTCATCGGCGGCCTGGGCCACGACGAGGGTGCGGCTGGCCTGGCTCTGGCTGCTGTGCATGGTGCTGACCGCCCGGTGAGTGCCGGCCTGGACGCCGCCGATCATCTGCTCGATTTCTTCGGTGGACTGCTGGGTGCGGTGCGCCAGGGCACGCACTTCGTCGGCAACCACGGCGAAGCCCCTGCCCGCCTCGCCGGCCCGTGCGGCCTCGATGGCAGCGTTGAGCGCCAGCAGGTTGGTCTGGTCGGCAATCGAGCCGATCACATCCAGCACGCGGCTGATGTCGTTGACGTGGTTGGCCAGGGTTTCGACTTCCTGGGCGGTGTCGCCCACGTCGCTGACCAGGCTCTGGATCGAGGCCAGCGCCTGATCGACCTGGGCGCGGCCGTGCTGGGTGGTGTCGTCGGCACGGCGCGAGGCATCGGAGGTGGTCACCGCGTTGCTGGCAACTTCTTCGACGGCGGCGGTCATTTCGTTGACTGCGGTGGCCGCCTGTTCGATCTCGGCGCTCTGTTGCAGCAGGCCGCGACTGGTGTCGTCGGTCACCGCGTGCAGCTCTTCCGAGGCCGAGGCCAGGCGGTCGGACGATTCGGCGATCTGGCGGATGGTGGTGCGCAGGCGTTCCTGCATGGTGCGCATCGACTCCAGCAGCAGCGCTGGCTCGTCGCGACCGGTGACGATGATTTCCTGGGTCAGGTCGCCATGGGACACGCGATCCGCCACCACCACGGCTTCGTGCAGCGGGGTGACGATACTGCGGGTGAGGATCGCGGCGATGGCGATCATGGCGGCGAGGATGACCACAAGGGTGATGGCGATGATCAGGATCGCCCGGTTGTACGAGTCATTGCTGACCTTGCCCGATTCCGCCAGGCCATCGTAGTTGTAGCGCAGCAGCGTGCCGAGTTCGTTCATCATGCCGTCGGCGTATTCCACCAGCGGGCCGTTGATCAGGTCGATGGCGTCGGACATGCGTTCGCCACGCACGGCGTCGAGGATCTGTTTCTGCAGGCCGTGGTACTTGTCGTAGGCGACCTTGAAGGCATCGTACAGCTCACGGTTGTGTTGGCTGTTGATGTTCTCTTCGTAGTATTTGAGGTTGCTCAGGATGTCTTTCTGACGCAGGGCGATCAGTTCCAGCGTGTGCTGGCGATCACCCACGTCGCGCAGCAGAACGGAGCGCAACGTCAAGGCGCGGGTGCGGCCCAGGGCCATGCCGGTTTCGCTCAGGGCATGGCTGGTGGGTTGCCAGTAGCCGGTGATCTTGTCATTCGCCGAGTTCATCTTCTCGGCTTCGAAAATCGCGACGGCGCCCAACAGCAATACCAATACCGCCAGGATCGCGAAGGCAAAACCGGCTCTTGCGCCGATGGATAGATTTCTGACCCGCATTGACCTTTCCTCAAATATCCGCGCTGGCCTGGGTGGATGCGAAAGCCAGACGGATTAAGCCTCGGAGCCCACGGGCACGGCGATACAGCGCCGGCTTGCGAGGGCGTGGTGCACACAAAGGCTTTGCCGCAATGCGCGGTCATTTTTAGTTAGGTCGGGAGGCCCGATGAATCAAGCGCCGAGGCTGGGCCTTGGCGCCTTTAAATGCCGATGGATTCTACGGGAATGGCGAAATGATGGCAAACCCGGCAAGCGCTTGAATGGGGCGGGTTTTAAGAGACTTTGGGCCTGATTTGCAGGTGCATATCGCGAGCAAGCTCGCTCCTACAGAGTGCGCGGCGATCCGAGCCTTGTAGGAGCGAGCTTGCTCGCGATGCCCCGGCTAAACAAACGCATCCGCGTAAAAATCCGCCTCCGCCAGATTCCGCTCCGCCACATAATCCCGCCGCGCCGAATCCACCACGATCGGCGCGCCACAGGCATACACCTCGAAACCCTTGAGACTCTGAAAGTCATTGACCACCTGGCGGTGCACGAAACCGGTCGCGCCCTGCCAGTCGCACGCCTCGGTCGGCTCGGACAGCACCGGGGTGTAGCGCAGCCACGGCAGTTCGGCTTCCCACGCCAGCAATTGTTCGTGCCGGTACAGGTCCTCGCGCCGCCGCCCGCCCCAGTACAGGTACACCGGCCGACGGTTGTCGCCACGTTCGCGCAACTGCTCCAGCAACGCTTGAATCGGCGCAAAACCAGTGCCGCTGGCGAGGAAAATCATCGGCGCGTCGCCGTCGCGCAGGAAGAACGAGCCGAACGGCCCTTCCATGCGCAGGATCGCCTTGGGCTGCAACGCGGTGAACACATGGCCGCTGAATACACCGCCCGGCATATGGCGGATATGCAGTTCCAGTTGCTGGTCGCGGGCAACCGCGGTGGCCATGGAGTAACTGCGGCGGCTGCCGTCCTTGAGCAGCACCTGGACGTACTGGCCGGGGAAGTAATTGAACGCACTGCCCGGCGCCAGCATCAGGCGCAGCACGGCGACGTCGTGGCTGACCTTGCCGACGCTGGCGACGCGCACGCCCATCTGCTGGATGCTGATGCCGCGCAGTTCGGTGACTTCCGGGGCGTCGATCACCAGGTCGGATCTGGCCCGGGCGCAGCAGAACAGCGCCAGGCCCTGCTCGCGTTCGGCAGTGCTGAGCACGTCGAGCGGGCTGTCGCCGTGGTCGACTTCGCCGCTGAGCAAGCGGCCCTTGCAACTGCCGCAGGTGCCGGTGCGGCAACTGTGCTTGAGCATCAGGCCGTCGGCCAGGGCAGCGTCGAGGATGGTCTGGTCGGGGGTGGCCGGGCAGCTCAGGCCGACCGGTTGGATGTTCAGGGTGAAATTCATGGTCTGCGCCTCAGGTTGGGATTGTGTTCGGGACCTGCGATGCAAGCCCCCACCCTCGTAGGAGCGAGCTTGCTCGCGATTTCGGTTAATTCCGCCGAGCCAGCAGATCCAACGCCACATCCACAATCATGTCCTCCTGCCCCCACCATCCGCCGCTTGCCCAGCTCAACCAGAATGTCCACGGTCTTCAACCCATACCGCTCCGCCGCGATTTCCGCATGACGCAGGAAGCTCGAATAAACCCCCGCATACCCCAGCGCCAGCGACTCCCGATCCACGCGCACCGGCCGATCCTGCAACGGACGCACGATGTCGTCCGCCGCATCCATCAAGGTGTAGAGATCAGTGCCATGGTTCCAACCAAGACGCTCGGCGGCGGCGATAAACACCTCCAGCGGCGCATTACCCGCGCCCGCACCCATGCCCGCGAGACTGGCATCAATCCGATCACAGCCCTCTTCCACCGCCGCAATCGAGTTGGCAACGCCAAGGCTCAGGTTGTGATGTGCATGCATGCCGGTCTGGGTTTCCGGGTTCAGCACCGCCTTGAACGCGCGCATCCGGTCGCGGATGTCCTGCATGTTCATCGCGCCACCCGAGTCAGCCATGTAGATGCACTGGGCGCCGTAGCTCTCCATCAACTTGCCCTGCGCCGCCAGCTGCTCGGCCGGGACCATATGGCTCATCATCAGGAAGCCGACGGTGTCCATGCCCAGCTCGCGGGCGTATTCGATGTGCTGCTTCGAGACGTCCGCTTCGGTGCAATGGGTAGCGACGCGGACCACACGGGCGCCGGCGTCATAAGCAGCTTTCAAGTCATGAACCGTGCCGATCCCCGGCAGCAGCAGCGTGGCGATCTTGGCGTGGCTGACCACATCCGCCACCGCCTCGATGTACTCAAGATCGGTGTGCCGGCCAAAGCCATAGTTGAAGCTGGACCCTTGCAGGCCATCGCCATGAGCGACTTCGATGGAGTCGACCTTGGCCTTGTCCAGCGCCCGGGCGATATCCCGCGCATTGTCGAGGGTGTACTGATGGCGCACTGCATGGCTACCGTCGCGCAGGGTGACGTCGGAGATATAGATCTTTTTCATGGTCGTTCCTCAGCCGTTGATCATCGACAGGGCCATGCGCTCGGCGGTGGCCATGGCGGCGGACGTCATGATGTCGAGGTTGCCGGCGTAGGCCGGGAGGTAATGGGCGGCGCCTTCGACTTCGAGGAACACCGAGGTCTTCAGGCCGGAGAACACGCCAAGACCGGGAATCTTCAGGTCGCTAACGTCCTCGAACTGGACCTTCTGCTTCAGTCGGTAGCCGGGCACATAGGCCTGGACGGCCTGGGCCATTTCGATGATCGAGGCCTCGACCTTCGCCTGATCGACCGCCTCGGAAAGGACGAATACCGTGTCACGCATGATCAACGGCGGCTCGGCCGGATTCATCACGATGATCGCTTTACCCTTGGCCGCCCCACCGATCACTTCGATGGCACGAGAGGTGGTTTCGGTGAACTCGTCGATATTGGCGCGAGTGCCTGGGCCAGCGGATTTGCTGGCGATCGACGCGACGATTTCGGCGTAATGCACCTTGGCGACACGGGATACGGCCGCGACCATCGGAATGGTCGCCTGGCCGCCACAAGTGACCATATTGACGTTGAGCTGAGCGAGGTTCTCTTCCAGATTCACCACCGGCACGCAGTACGGACCGATGGCGGCAGGCGTCAGGTCGATCAGACGAATGCCGGGTTTGATCGAGCGCAGGAAGGCGTCGTTCTTGACGTGAGCGCCGGCGCTGGTGGCATCGAAGACGAAATCGATATCAGCGAACTCAGGCATGCGCGTCAGCCCCTCGACCCCTTCGTGGGTGATGGCGACGCCCATCCGCGCGGCCCGCGCCAGACCATCGGACGCCGGGTCGATGCCGACCATCGCGGCCATCTCCAGATGCTGGCCGTGGCGCAGGATCTTGATCATCAGGTCGGTGCCGATATTGCCGGAACCGATGATGGCGACTTTCAGTTTGCGTTGACTCATACCGCTTCTCCGTAGACTTCGGCGAGCAGGATCACGTCCTGGCCGAGGGTGTCGGCGTACAGGCGCTGGACCGCGTCGGCGCGCAGCGTCAGGGCGGCGCGCTGGTTGATGTAGCCCTTGTCGGTGATTTCGCCGTCATTCAGGCTCGGTGGGGTGTCGAGGATCATCAGCCGCACCGCGTGCTGGGACGACGCCGGGAAGTCCCTGGCCAGAGCCTTCAAGCCGGCGCACAGGGCCAAGCGCACTTCCGGTTGCAACGCCAGTTGCGCGCCGCTCATGGACTCGCCGGCCTTGCCGAGCAATTCGCGCAGGGCCGGGGTCGGGTAGACCAGCGCGCCGATCACGTCGCGGTCGTGACCGCAGATCACACAATCGCTGGCATAGGGCGCCAGGGCGCTGACCAGCCGCGGGCGCAGCGTGCCCACCGACACCCAGGTGCCGCTGCTGAGCTTGAAGTCCTCGGTGACCCGGCCATCGAACAGAATGCCCAGCTCGGGCCGCTCCGGGTCCACCAGCCGGCCGGCATCGCCGATGCGGTAGAAGCCCAGTTCATCGAACGCCGCCTCAGTGCTCTGCTCGTCGTTGAGGTAACGCGGGAACACCGACGGGCCGCGCACGCGCATTTCCAGCTTGTCGCCGCTGGGCACGAAGCGGATCTGCGTGCCCGGCACCGGCAGGCCGATATTGCCGGCCTTGTCCAACTGGAAATGCACGCTGGTGACCACCGGCGAAGTCTCGGTCGAACCCCATTCGGTGGCGAAGAACAGCGGCGCCTCGCGCACTTCGGCGGCGCGGGCCACCAGCCGTTGCCAGGAGCTTTGCGGCAACGCGGCGGCGGCGTAGAACAGCAGTTCCAGGCGGCCGAACAAGGCGCGGGCCAGTTCTTCGTCACGCTCCAGGTACGGCAGCAGCGACTCGTAACCGCGCGGCACGTTGAAGAACAGCGTCGGCTTGACCGACTTGATGTTCTCCACCGTGCGGTCGATCTGCCCCGGCAGCGGCCGGCCGTCGTCGATGTACAGGGTGCCGCCGTTGCGCAGCACCAGGTTGAAGTTATGGTTGGCGCCGAACACGTGGCTCCACGGCAGCCAGTCCAGCACCACCACGTCGATCCGCTCGATGAAGGGCCAGCACTGGGCGATGGCCTGCTGGTTGGCGCAGAGCATGCCGTGCGTATTGATCACCGCCTTCGGCGAACCGGTGGAACCGGAGGTCAGCAGGTAGCGCGCCGGGGTGTCGCCGCTCAGGCGGGCAAAGGCGTCCATCACCGCCGGACTTTCCGGTTTGTAGAGCAATGGCAGGGCCAGCCCGTCGGGGATTTCCTGGGCGTTGCGTGCCGCCACCACCGGGCAGCGTGGTGCGACCAGCTCGATGGCGCGGCAGAAGGCATCGCCGTCGTTGACGAAGATCAGCGCCGGGTCCAGCACCTCGATGATCGCCTTGAGCTTGGCGCAGCCGCTGCCGGTATTGCGGGCATAGGCCACCGATACGGTGGACACCGGAATGCCCACGTGCATGGCCGCCAGGGTCAGCAGAGCCTGGTCGATATCGTTTTCAGAGAGCATCAGCACCGGGCGCCCCGGCGCAGTGTCCAGTTCCAGCAGGCCCTGGGCCAGAGCGCCGACACGCTGGCGCACTTCACGGTAGCTCAGGGTGAACCAGCCACCGTTGCGGCGTTCCGCGAGGTAAGCGCGGTCGGGGGTCTGATGCGCCCAATGCTCCAGCCATTCGCCGATGCAGCGGGCATAAGGTTGCAGGGGTTCGGCCGAGCCGAGGATGAAGCTGCCGTCCGCGCCGGGCTCATAGAGCACGCGCGCCGGCGCCAACCGCGTCGGGTCGTTGAAGATGTCGTACATGGCACGCCCTCATGAGTTCGGCGGGTCAGGTGCCCACCGCTCACTGATTTATTGTTGTGACGTTCGCCAGCCTGGCGGCCGGCCTCAAGGTGTTGGCTCGTTCGTTTCAGGCGAAGTGGCAGTTCACCTCGCCAAGCCGGGTCAGACGCAGGCGCAGGCTGTCGCCGGCCCGGACCTGGACCATCGGCCCCAGCGCGCCGGACAGCAGCACATCACCCGCCTGCAACGGACGCCCGGCCTCGGCCATGGTCCGCGCCAGCCACAGGCACGCGTCCAGCGGGTTGCCCATGCAGGCCGCACCAACACCGATGGCCGCTTGCGCGCCGTTTTTCTCCAGCAGCATGCCTTCCAGCGCCAGGTCGAGCCCGGCCAGGCTTACCGGGGTCTTGCCCAGCACATAAAGACCGGAAGAGGCGTTGTCGGCGACGGTATCGACCAGGGTGATCTTCCAGTCTTCGATCGCCGAATCGACAATCTCCAGCGCCGGCAGCACATGGTCCACAGCGCGCAGCAGCTCGGCCAGGGTGGTGTCGGTGTGCGGCAGGTCACGGCCGAGGACAAAGGCAATCTCGCCTTCGGCCTTGGGCTGGATCAGCCGCGTGCTGTCGATGGTCTCGCCGTCGCGGACTTCCATGTCGGCGAAGAGCATGCCGAAATCCGGTTGATCGACGCCCAGTTGCTGCTGCACCGCCAGCGAGGTGAGGCCGATCTTGCGCCCGCTCAGGCGCCGGCCGGCGGCCAGGGCGGCCTGGGTGTTGAGTTCCTGGACCGCGTAGGCGTCGGCCAGGCTGTTGATATCGAAACGCTCGGAAATGCGCCCGCACGGGGTGCGGGTCTGCCGGGCGCGGGCCAGTGCTTCGGCGGCCGGTTGCAGGGAAGGATGAGTCATCGTGTTTCTCCTGAAGGCAAGTTCGGCTTACAACGCGCGAGCGCGGCTTTCCTGGTAACCCTGGTGCAGTTCATCCACCAGTTCGGCGACGCTGTAGTGGCGGCTGATTTGCCCGACCCCCTGCCCCGCCGACCACACGTGCTTCCAGGCCTTGTTGGCGCTGGCGATGTTGCCGGAGAAGTCGATGCTGGCGCGGGTTTCGGTGGCCGGGTCGATACCGGCCTGCTCCAGCGACGGACGCATCCAGTTGGCCAACACGCCACTGACCGCCTTGGTGGTGACCACGTCATCCAGCGAGCAGTCCACCAGCATGTCGCGGTAGGCGTCTTCCACCAGGCTTTCCGCGGCGGCCACCAGGCGCGTGCCGACCAGCGAGAAGTCGCAGCCGAGCACTTGCGCGGCGTGGATATCGCGACCGTTGGAGATGGCTCCGGCCAGACCCAGCGGACCGTCCCAGAACTGCCGCACTTCGCCTGCGAAGGCGAACGGGTTGTAGTTGCCGGTGTGGCCGCCGGCGCCGTTACAAACCAGCACCAGACCATCGACGCCGGCGTCCGCCGCCTTGCGCGCCAGGGCCGGGCTGATCACATCGGCGATCACCACGCCGCCGTAGGCGTGCACCGCATCGAGCACGCGTTTAGGGCTGCCGAGTGCGGTGGAGACGATTGGCGGTTGGTAGCGTTTGACCAGTTCCAGCTCGGCGTCGAAGCGGTCGTAGGTGCTGTGCACGATCATGTTCAGCATCCACGGCGCGCGGGCCTCGCCGCGCTGGCTGGCGGCCTCGCGCTCGGCGACGATCTCGCCGAGCCACTGGTCCAGTTGTTCGACGGTGCGGGCATTGGGTGCCGGGAAGCTGCCGATGATCCCGGCCTGGCAGCAGGCCGAGACCAGCTTCGGCCCGGAAACCAGGAACATCGGCGCGGCCAGCACGGGCAGATTGAGGCCCGCGACCAGGTCCAGCAGGTGTTGTTGCGGTGCACTAAGGCTTCTGTTGCTCATCACGCATCTCTCTTGTTTATTTTGTAGAGCACGCTGGCTGGGTTCAGGTCTTGCGATGCTTGGCCGCCCCGCTGCTACGGATTTCCCAGCCGCCATCGCTGTGGATGATGTTGGCGGTGGTCAGCCCGGCGTTCTCCCGCGAGGCCAGCAGCACGTAATGGCCGGCGTGGTCCTCGGGCTCGGCGATACGCTGCAGCGGCACTGCCTGGGCGGCGCCGGCTTCGAAGCCGGGAATCTGGTTCAGCGGCACGCTGCGGCTGTTCAGGCCTTCCAGGCTCTTCATCGGCGTGTTGGTGGCGCCGGGGGCGACACCGTTGACGCGGATGTCCGGCGCCAGCTCATAGGCCAACTGGCGGATCATCCCCACCAGCGCATGCTTGGCGGTGACGTAGAGAATGCCACCTCCGCCGGCATAAAAGGCGCTGTTGGACAGGGTGAAAATCATGCTGCCGCGGGTTTCGCGCAGCGCCTCGGTCGCCGCCTGGGCGCCGAGCAGGTAACCCTGGACATTGATCGAGAACAGCTTCTGGAACGCGCCTTCGAAATCTTCCGGGGCGATGCGG
This sequence comes from Pseudomonas sp. Marseille-P9899, assembly GCF_903166565.1. Lineage (NCBI taxonomy): Bacteria > Pseudomonadati > Pseudomonadota > Gammaproteobacteria > Pseudomonadales > Pseudomonadaceae > Pseudomonas > Pseudomonas sp. Marseille-P9899. The sequence continues at coordinate 758,884 of NZ_CAESCG010000001.1, read as the reverse complement.
TCGAGCCGGGTGAAATAGTCGAATACCGCGGCGTTGCCGACAAAGGTGTCGAGCTTGCCGAAGGCTTCCAGCGTTGCCGCCACGGCGCGCTGGTTGTCCTGCCAGCGCGAGACATCGCCCTGTACGGTGATCACCGCGTCGCCCAGTTCGGCGGAGAGCGCAGCCAGTTGCGCGGCGTCACGGCCCATGACCGCGACCTTCGCCCCTTCGGCGACATAGCGGCGCACGATGGCGCTACCGATGCCGCCAGTGCCGCCGGTGACCAGTGCGACCTGGTTGTTTAGCCAACCCATAAATCAATCCTCGGAAATTCAGCAACACGGGGTGTCACAGGAAGGTATTGATGTTCTTGCACAGCAACATCGCATTGGGGATCAGGATCTTGCGCTTGAGCAGCTTCAACCCGTCCGCCTCGATCCGCAGCACATCCTCGCGGCGGCCGGTGATCTGCGACTGTTCATCAAGCCCGCGGCTGCGCACGTTGATAAAGCAGGAGTAGGCGCGGTACTCGCCCGGCGCCTCGCCGGCATACACCTCGATATTGCTCACCAGGTGCACATTGCGCGTCGGCGGGTTCTCGGCCCAGGCCGACGGCTGCTTGAAGCGCGATACCCGGCGTTGCAGCTCGCGAATGCCGTCGTCGAAGAAGGCCATGTGTTCCAGGGTGTAGGGCCCGGACTTGTCCTCGCGACGACGGTTCTCGATGCCGGGCATCCAGTAGTGAATCGCCTCGCTCAGGGTCTGCAGCCATTCGTCCCAGCATTCGTTGTCCAGCAGGCGCGCTTCGCGCAGCAGGAATTGCTCGACGCGGCGCACCTCGTCGAAGGTCAACTGTTGTTCCAGTGTCATGCGGGCTTCTCCTCAGCGCATCTTGCCGTTGCGGTCCGGGACATCCGCCCAGGTCGGCGCTTGCAGCAGGTCTTTCCAGCGCTGGTAGAACGCCCGCGCATTGCATTCGTTGAGCTGGCCCTTGAACACATTGCCCGGCAGCTCGCTGTTGTCGATCCGGCTGTCCATGCCCAGGCCGACGTACAGGTCCTGGTAACGGGTGACTACGCCGCGCGCGGTCTTGGTGCAGTACTCCCAGTTCTCGCCGTCGTCCATTTCGAACACGCCGGTGGGCGAGAAGGTCATCATCGCGCCGCGGCGCCATTTGTCCTTGATGTCCTGCGGGGCGTTCTTGTTGACGATCACCCAGGTGAACAGCTCGATCTTGTGCGGCCCGCGCGGCTGCCAGATACGCACGGTGTTCTGCCCCGGCAGGAAGGAGAAGTTGGGGAACACGGTGAACGAGGAAATCGCCCCGATCAGCTTCGAGCGGAACTCGCCCAGGCGCTCGGCGACCTTGGGCCGCAACACGTGCAGGTATTTGTTGATATCGCGCTCGCCGAGGGTCGCGGCGTTGCCCACCACGTCGGTGGCGAATTCGTAGCCGTGGCCGTTCCAGTTCACCGAATAGGATTCCGGCAATTCGCCGACATTGGTCACCGGCCCGCCGAGCATGGCCTTGGCCGCCGAGTCGTGGGTCCAGCCGCCATGAAGGATGTCGCCAACGAAGTTTTCCGCAGCGATTTTCCAGTTGCAGTCGATGGTGGAACGGATGCAGCCGCCGAGGAACTCGCTGCCGCCCTCGTCCATATCGAGCATCACGTCGAGGTACCAGGTCATCGGCCCGAGGTAGTCCTCAAGGGTCGGTGCGTCGGCAGCGAAGGTGGCGAACACCAGGCCTTTATAGGTGCCGACCCGGGCTTCGCGCAGGCCGTGTTTCGATTTGTCGAAGTTGCTTTCTTCGTAGCACTTGGATTCGTGCATGCCCATCAGCCGGCCACCGTCGGCGCCGAACGACCAGCCGTGGTAGTTGCAGATAAAGCCGCGAGCGTTGCCAGCCTCGGCGAAGCAGACCTTGTTGCCGCGGTGCGGGCAGGAATTGAGGAAGACTTTCAGCGAGCCGTCCTTTTGCCGCACCACCAGCACTTCGTCCTCGCCCATGGAGGTGGTCAGGTAGTCGCCGAATTTCGGCAGTTGCGATTCGTGGGCAACGAACAACCAGCAACGGGCGAAGATCTTTTCCATCTCCTGCTCGTAGATGGCCTGGTCCCAGAACACCTTGCCCGACAGCCGGCCTTCTTCCATGTCGCAGATGCGATCGAGGTTATCCAGGCTCGGGGTGGATTCGATGGTTCTGAGCGGTATGTATTTATTGTTATCCATGGTTCGGACTCACACAGGAATGCGGTGGGACAGCGACGACGTCAGACCGGGCTCTCGGCCGCGGCCAGGGCCTCGTCGGCTTCGAGGGCGACGTCGGCGTACACCTCGCGGTCGGTGACGATGATCTTGTAGGTGCGCAGGTGCCGCTCGCAGGGGAAGGTCACGGCCTTGCCGCTGGGGATGTGGAACTGACCCCAGTGCACCGGGCAGGTGATCAGGTCGTCTTCCAGATCGCCTTCGGCCAGCGAGGCGGTGGCGTGGGTGCACATGTCGGTGGTGGCGTAGAAGGTGCCGCCCAGGTTGTAGACGCAGATCGCGTCGCCCTCGGCCTGCTCGACCTTCTTCAATTCGCCCGGCGCCAGTTCGTCGCGCTGGCACAGCAATACCCGGCTCATGCCCGGCCCTCCTTTAATTGCACAAAGCCCAGGCCGGTGACCCACGCTGGCACCGCTTCATAGGCGACCACTTCGCCCACCGGCTGCTCCAGCGCGGCCATGGCGCAGGCGAAGTTGCGGATTTCCATGGCGCCGTTGCCGGCGCGACGGAGGATTTCCTCGTCGCTGTAGGCGCACAGGCCTTCCAGGTCGCCCTTGACTCCCAGTTCGAGAATTTCGCGGTCGAAGTCTTCGGCGACCTTGCCCATCTCGACGGTACCGACCCAGTGGCTGATGCCGCCGCTGCCGATGATCACCACGCGCTCGTCGGCGTCGAAGGCTTCCACCGCCGCGCGCAGTTGCCGGCCGAGGTCGGCCGAGCGTTTCAGCGAGATGTACGGATCGACGCCGCAAGCCAGGTACACCGGAATGCTCGGCAAGGTCTTGCCCAGCAGTTGCTCGGCGGGCTGCACCACCAACTGGTGCGGGATCGAGAACGAATGGTCGACGGTGAAACTGCGCGCCACGCTCCAGTCAACGCCGGTGGCGTCACCGTGGGCGACGATGTGCTCGGCCAGCGCCTGGTGGTTGCTCACCACCCGGCGTTGCAAGCCCGGCAGGCGATCGATCGGGCCGTCGACGTCGCCGGTGCCGATCACGTAGCGCGGCAGACAGTGGGTGCCGAACAGAATGTAATGGTCGCAACCGACGATGATCACCGCGGTCGGTTCCAGCTCGGCGAGGCGCCGGGCGCAGTCGGCGTAGGCTTGCCACACCGCCTCGCGCTGGGCTTCGGGCGGCGCATTCGGCGCCACGAACATGACCGGGTCGTGCGGCATCCAGAAGCCGCCTACTATCTTGCCCATCTCATCACCCCTTGAGCGCGGCGGAGAAACCCGCGCTGAGTTCATCGGTGCAGCCGAGGCGCTGCTTGTAGATCGCCATGTCGCGCTCCACGGAAAGTTCCTGCCAGAAGCCCATGGTCAGCATCGGGTTGACCCCGGCCGCCTGCAGCCCGGCAACATCGAAGCCGAGGATCATCGCCGCCTCGTCTTCGCTCAGTTCGAAGCGGGCGAGAAAGCCCGCAGCGTCCTGGCGAAACCGCTCTTTGGCGGCGCGCTCGACGCACAGTTGCCAGAGCACGCGCTCCATTACATTTCGGCTCATGGCGCTTACTCGCTGAGGAAGTCGCGGACCAGCGCGGCGAAGCGCCGTGGCTGCTCGCTCTGCACCCAATGGCCGCAATGACCGAACAGATGCAGGTCGGCGTTCGGCACCCTGTTGGCGATCAGCAGACCGCATTCCGGCGGCACCACACGGTCTTCGCGGCCATGCACCACCAGGGTTGGCGCGGTGATTTTCGCCAGCGCTGCGGCGGGGAAGCCTTTGACCAGGGTCTGGCCCTCGGCGGCCGGACGCGGGATCAGTTTGCGCAGGGCGTCCTGAGCGCCGGGCCGGACACTGGCTTCGAAGCGCGACTGCACCAGTTCGTCGGTGATCAGCGAGGTGTTGTAGGGGAACAGCTCCATCAGGCGACGCATGTTCTCCAGCGACGGCTCGTATTCCCAGGCGCCACGCAGGCCCGGGGTCTGCACGAATTCGCCGGCAGGGGTGCCGAGCAGCACCAGTTTGTCGACCCGCTCCGGAGCGAACACCGCCAGGCCGATGGCCACGGCGCCGCCGAAGGAGTTGCCGATAAAGGAGGCTTTCTGGATATCCAGCGCATCCATGATGCCCAGCAGGTGGTTGACCCACAGCTTGATGTCGTACTTGGCGTCGGCCTGGAATTCGGTGAAACCGAAGCCGGCGATGTCCGGCACGATCACCCGCCAGCGGTCGGCGAACACCGGAATTGACTTGGCCCAGTTGGTGCCGCCGGACACACCCGGACCCGAGCCGTGCAGCAGAAACAGGGCATCACCCTGGCCGGCTTCGTAGTAGTGGGTGTTGTGCCCTGCGGCCAGCAGCGTCTTGGCAATTGCGCTCATCGAGGTCTCCGTTTTTATTCTTAACATACAGATGTGTATCCGAATGCTATGGATGGTTTTGACGTGCGTCAACGAAAAAAACGCGCAATGGTGTAAAAATATGCGGGTCAACCTACAGATGTGTATTTCAAGAAATGGGTGAATTCGGCAAACTGCCGGTGCCCCGGAGCGCGCTCTGGCTGCGCCGGCGGCAATAGCCTCGGCATTGCGCCGGGCGCTAGAATGCCCTCCTTAGCGCCCCGGGCCGGGCCACGATCCTGCCGCCCTGGCGCCTTCCAGCTCGATGAACAAGGCCCTTACACAATGTCATCACGCACCAACCTCACCCGCGAAGACTGGATCCACGCCGCCCAACATGTGCTGGTCAGCAGCGGCGTCGACGCGGTCCGGGTCGATACCCTGGCCAAGGAACTGAAAATCACCCGCGGCAGCTTCTACTACCACTTCAAAAGCCGCGGCGAACTGCTCGAAGGCATCCTCGGCAACTGGCGTGCGCGCGCCACCGAAGACGTGATTCTCAACCTGCGCAACGCCCACGCCTCGCCGCTGCAGCAGTTGCAGCGCCTGCTGGAATTGCCGTCCCACGGCCAGACCGCCAAGGAAGCCGCCGCCATCGAACTGGGCATCCGCGCCTGGGCCCGCCGCGACAAACAGGCGCGCCAGGCCATCGACGAGGTGGACAGCCACCGCCTGAACTACATCGAAGGCTTGCTGATCCAGGCCGGCGCGCCCGCCGATGAAGCACAGGACCGCGCCTACCTGATCTATGCGTACCAGATCAGCCTGTCGTTGCTGCACAGCGACGACACGTCCGAGCAGCGATTGGACCGTAGTCAGCGCATGGCGGGTTTGTTGTTGCCACACGGCGCTGCCGTTCCGGCCTGAGGCAAAGATGCGAGACACCCAGTGGGAGTTGGCTTGCCAACTCCCACAAAATGAATGACCCGCAACGCCATCGCAGTACGGCTGAAAACCGCAAAAAGATACATAACTGTATCTTTCGATTTCAAAACCCCCTCTTTCTCCCTTCCCCTATTGACAAACCTCCGTCATGACCCGCTAGTCTATACATACACATTCGCATGTGTATTCCAATAAGGTCGCCCACAGCCCACACCGGGGCTGGACCCTAAGACAATAAAAATACAGTTGGGTATCTCACTATGTTCTCGCATGCGCGCACCGGCCGCCCCGCCGATCTACCGCCTCCCCCCGACCTGACCGACAGCCCGTCCGCGCGGCCCGGCCTTTCCTACCCCATCGCTCGCTGAGGGTTGCTCATGGATCTCTCGATACTGGCGTTTCTCGGCCAGGACGGCCTCACTACGGGTGCGATTTATGCGCTGGTGGCCCTGGCGCTGGTCCTGGTGTTCTCGGTCACCCGCACCATCCTGGTGTTCCAGGGCGATTTCGTGACCTACAGCGCCCTGACCTTGGCGACCCTGCAACTGGGCCTGCTGCCCGGCACCTTGTGGCTGCTGATCGGCCTGTCATTGCTGGCCTGCACGCTGGATGCGGCGATCGCCGTGCGCCACGGCCATTACCGGCGCCTGCCGGGCCTGGCGCTGCGTTACCTGAGCGTGCCGGCGCTGCTCTGGCTGGTGCTGGGCAATCTCGATCTCGCTGCCCTGCCCGGCGTGTTGCAGATCGTCGTCACCCTGGCTCTGGTCACGCCGCTGGGCCCACTGTTGTATCGACTGGTCTACCAGCGCGTGGCGGAAACCTCGGTGCTGTTGCTGCTGATCATCTCGGTGGCGGTGCACATCGCGCTGGTCGGCATCAGCCTGTGGATGTTCGGCGCCGAGGGCGTGCGCACCCAGGCGCTGACCGACGCCAGTTTCATGCTCGGTGACCTGCCGGTAAGCCTGCAAAGCCTGCTGGTGATCGCTTGCGCGCTGGCGCTGATCAGCCTGCTCTACGCCTTCTTCGGCCACAGCCTGTACGGCAAGGCCCTGCGCGCCACCGCACTGAACCGCAACGGCGCGCAACTGGTGGGCATCCCGACGCAACTGGCGGGCCAGAGCGCCTTCGGCCTGGCGGCGTTTATCGGCGCGGTGTCCGGGGTGCTGATCGGGCCGCTGACCACGCTGTATTACGACTCCGGCTTCCTTATCAGCCTCAAGGGCTTCGTCGCCGCGATCTTCGGCGGCCTCGCCAGTTACCCCATCGCCGCCTGCAGCGCGTTCTTCGTCGGCGTGCTGGAAAGCTTCGCCAACTTCGGCGCCTCGGCCTTCAAGGAAGTCATCGTGTTCACCCTGGTGATCCCGGTACTGCTGTGGCTGTCGCTGAAACACCCTCATCTCGAGGAGCAACACTGATGACCCGTCGCCTGCTTCCCCTGATCCTGCTGCTGGCGGCCATGTGCCTGGCGCCAAGCGTGCTGCCGCCGTTCCACGTCACCCTGCTCAACTACATCGGCCTGTACAGCCTGGTCGCCATGGGCCTGGTGCTGCTCACCGGCATCGGCGGCATGACCTCCTTCGGCCAGGCCGCATTCGTCGGCATCGGCGCCTACGCCACCGCGGTGCTGTGCACCGAGTACGGCCTGTCGCCCTGGCTCGGCCTGCTGGCCGGGCTGGCGATCACCCTCGCCGTAGCCACCAGCCTCGGCCTGCTGACCCTGCGCCTGGCCGGGCACTACCTGCCGATCGGCACCCTGGCCTGGGGCCTGGCGCTGTTCTACCTGTTCGGCAACCTGCCGGGCCTTGGTGGTTTCGGCGGCATCCAGGACCTGCCGGCCATCGAGCTGTTCGGCTGGCGCATCAGCAGCGCCGCCGACTTCAGCCCGCTGCTCGGCTTGATCCTCGCCGCCAGTCTGTGGCTGCTGTACAACCTGCTCGACAGCCGCCAGGGCCGGGCGATCCGCACCCTCAAGGACGCCGCCGGCATGGCCGAGGCGATGGGCATCCCCACCGCCCGCAGCCGCTTGCAGGTGTTCTTGATCGCCGCATTGCTGGCCTCGCTGTCCGGCTGGCTGTACGCCCACCTGCAACGGGTGGTCAACCCGACCCCGTTCTCGGTGGTGATGGGCATCGAATACCTGTTCATGATCGTCCTCGGCGGCGTCGCCAGTCTCTGGGGCGCGCTGCTCGGCGCCGCCTTGCTGACGCTGATCAAGCAGGTGCTGCAGGATGTCCTGCCGCACCTGTTCGGCCAGGCCGGCAACTTCGAAATGATCTTCTTCGGCGTGCTGATCATCCTCGTCCTGCAATACGCCCGCGGCGGTCTGCTGCCGCTGTTGCAGGCGGCGCTGCCCAAGCGCCGGCGCAGCACCGCACTGCCCGCCGAAGCCGCCGCCCTGCCCCGGCGCAGCATGCCCGCCCATGGCCAGCCGCTGCTGGTGGCCGAAGGACTGATCAAGCGTTTCGGCGGCCTGGTCGCCAACAAGGACATGGGCCTGGCGATCAACAGCGGCGAAGTCACCGCGCTGATCGGCCCCAACGGCGCCGGCAAATCCACCCTGTTCAACCTGCTCTCCGGGGTGCTGTCACCCAACGCCGGGCAGATCAGCTTCCTCGGCCAGCGCATCGACGGCCTTGCGCCGCGCGCCATCGCCCGCCTCGGCGTCAGCCGCACCTTCCAGCACGTGCGCCTGCTGCCAGAGATGAGCGTGCTGGAAAACGTCGCCCTCGGCGCCCATATGCGCGGCGAAGCCGGCCTGCTGCGCTCGATGCTGCACCTGGAGCGCGGCGAGGAAGCCAGCCTGCTGGCCGAAGCCGCGCGGCAGATCGAGCGAGTGGGCCTTGGCGAACACCTGCACACCCCCGCGGGCAGCCTGGCGCTGGGTCAGCAACGCATCGTCGAAATCGCCCGGGCGCTGTGCAGCGACCCGATCCTGCTGTTGCTCGACGAACCCGCCGCCGGCCTGCGCTACGGCGAAAAACAGGCCCTCGCGCAACTGCTCGAACAACTGCGCGGCGAAGGCCTCGGCGTGCTGCTGGTGGAGCACGACATGGACTTCGTCATGGGCCTGGCCGACCACATCGTGGTGATGGAATTCGGCCAGCGCCTGGCCTGCGGCACCCCGCTGGAAATCCAGGAAAACCCGGCGGTCCTGGCCGCCTACCTCGGAGGTGTGGAATGAGCCGCCTGCTGGATGTACGCAACCTGTCGATCAACCACGGCAAGGTGGAAGCGGTGCGCAACCTCGACCTGCACCTGGACGAGGGCCAGATCGTCAGCCTGATCGGCCCCAACGGCGCCGGCAAAACCACCTTGATGGCGGCACTGATCGGCCTGCTGCCGTCCACCGGCGAGGTGAGTTATGCCGGCCAGCCGCTGCTGGCCCACCACGGCGTGGCCCAACGCATCGACAAGGGCATGGCGCTGGTGCCGGAAAGCCGCGAGCTGTTCGGCCTGATGAGCGTCGAGGACAACCTGCGCCTCGGCGCCTTCAGCCGCCACCGCCAGGGTCATCGCGATCACCAGCAGACCCTCGACGAAGTCTTCGCGCTGTTTCCGCGGATGCGTGAACGCCGCGAACAGGCGGCCTGCACCCTCTCCGGCGGCGAGCGGCAGATGCTCGCCATCGGCCGCGCGCTGATGGCCAAGCCGCGCCTGCTAATGCTCGACGAACCAAGCCTGGGCCTGGCGCCACGGGTGATCGGCGAGATCTTCGACATCTTCAAGACCCTGCGCGAACGCGGCGTTTCCATCCTGCTGGTGGAGCAGAACGCCCGCGCCGCACTGAAGATTTCCGACTACGGCTACGTCCTCGAAGTCGGCGACATCGTCCTGCACGGCGACGCCACCGACCTCGCGCAGAACCCCCGGGTGGTCGAGAGCTACCTGGGCCGCAAATCCTCATCCACCGCCACGGAGGCCGCCCGCGCTACCGGCTAGCACCCGCCGTTCCCGACACGCTCAACGCCATAACAACAATACTCAGGAGCTTCCATGAAACCGTTCATTCCCTTGCTGCTGGTGGCCGCCCTGTCGGCCGCCGCCCAGGCTGACGTCACCGTCGGCGTGATCCTCTCCACCACCGGCCCCGGCGCTTCGCTGGGTATTCCGGAACGCAACACCATTGCCCTGCTGCCCAAGGAAATCGCCGGCCAAGCGGTGAAATACGTAGTCCTCGACGACGGCAGCGACAGCACCGCCGCGGCGAAGAACGCGCGCAAGCTGGTCAGCGAAAACCAGGTGGACCTGCTGATCGGCTCCACCACCGTGCCGACCTCGGCGGCCGTGGCGCAGATCGCCAAGGAAAGCCGCACCGCGCAGATCGCCCTCGCCCCTTACGCGCCGCCAGGCGGCGAGCAACAGTGGATCTTCACCATCGCCCAGACCAACGCGCTGATGGCCGAAGCACTGATCGAGCACATGAAAGAAGCCGGGGTGAAGACCCTCGCCTACATCGGCTACAACGACGTCTGGGGCGAGGACTGGCACAAGGTGCTCAGCGAGCTGGCACCCGCTGCGGGGATCACGCTGGTGCGCGACGAGCGCTTCAACCGCACCGATTCCTCGGTCAGCGGCCAGGCCCTGAAAGTCATGAGCGCCAAGCCCGACGCCGTGTTGATCGGCGCCACCGGCACCCCGGCCGCGCTGCCCCACACCGAACTGCGCCGCCTTGGCTACAAGGGCACCATCTACCACACCCACGGCGCCGCCAACTCGGCCTTCCTGCGCATCGGCGACAAGGCCCTGAACGGCGCGATCCTGCCGGTAGGCCCGGTGGTGGTGTGGGACAAATTGCCGGAAACCCACCCGTCCAAAGCCGTCGCCAGCGACTACGCCCAGCGCTATGAAGCGCAGTACGGCGCGGGCAGCCTGTCGCCGTTCGGCGCCTACCTGTACGACGCCATGCGTCTGGTCGAAGCGGCCGTGCCTGCCGCACTGAAAACCGCCCAGCCGGGCAGCGCCGAATTCCGCCAGAGCCTGCGCGACCAGCTGGAAAGCACCAAGGACGTAGTCGGCACCCATGGCGTCTACAACCTCAGCGCCACCGACCACTTCGGTCACGACCAGCGCGCCCGCGCCCTGGTGACCGTGAAGGACCAACAGTGGGTCCTGCTGCACGCCCCTGAATGAACCCCGAAAACAACAATAAGAAAGGCCACACCATGAACCGACTCAACACCGCCGTCGCCCTCGGCTCGCTTTGCGCCCTCAGCCCGGTCCTCCAGGCCCAGGGTTTCTTCGAAGACAGCAAGGCGACCGTCACCGCCCGCAACTACTACTTCGACCGCGACTACAAAGGCACCTCGGCGCAATCGGCGACCCGCGAATGGGCCCAGGGCTTCATCCTGCGCTTCAATTCCGGCTACACCGAAGGCCCGGTGGGCTTTGGCCTCGATGCCCAGGGCCTGCTCGGCATCAAGCTCGACTCCAGCCCCGACCGCACCGGCACCGGTCTGCTGCCATTCGACAGCACCGACCGCCATCCCCGCGACGACTACTCGGAGCTGGGCCTGACCGGCAAGATCAAGGTGTCCAAGACCGAACTGCAGGGCGGCACGCTGATGCCGATCCTGCCGATCCTGTTCGCCAGCCCGACGCGCCTGCTGCCGCAGACCTTCCGTGGCGTGAACATCAAGTCCCAGGACATCGACAGCCTGACCCTCACTGCGGGCCGCCTCGACCGCATGAACCAGCGCGACTCCACCAACGACCAGAAGATCTCCATCGCCGCGCCCAACCGCCGCTTCAACGGCGCCGCGCAGTCGGACGCCTTCAACTACATCGGTGGCGACTACCAGTTGTCCGAGCCGCTGACCCTCAAGTACTACCACGCCGAGCTGGAGGACATTTACAAGCAGGACTTCGTCGGTTTCATCGACAACCGCGCGCTGGGCGGCGGTCGCCTGAAGACCGACGTGCGCTACCACATCAGCCGCGAACACGGCCCGGCCAAGGCCGGCGAAGTCGACAACCGCACCTTCGGCATCATGGCCACCTACAGCCAGGCCGGACACAGCCTTGGCCTGGGCTGGATGCAACTCAACGGCAATACCTCCATGCCCTACATCGCCGGTTCCGAGCCGATGGTGGTCAGCGAAGGTGCGCTGAGCAGCGAATTCCTCAACCCCAAGCAACGCACCTGGCAAGTCCGTTACGACTACGACTTCGTCGCCATGGGCGTTCCCGGCCTGAAAGGCATGCTGCGCTATCTGGACGGCAGCCATATCGAACTGCCGACAGCGTTGGGCGGGTCGGGGTTGAACGAAAGCGAGAAGGATATCGAGCTGTCGTATGTGGTGCAGAGCGGACCGCTGAAGAACGTCGCCGTACGCCTGCGACATGCCTGGTACCGCAACGACTTCGCCCCGGCGGCGTCGTTCCGGGATGACAATGAGCTGAGGGTGAATATCGACTACACGCTGGCGTTGTTCTGATGAAATGAGCCCCCGCCTTGTGCGGGGGCTTTGTTTTGGCCATGCAGGAGCGCTACCAAACCATCAAACCGACAAGCTTCTTCTCACCACCTCGGCAAAGTAGCGTGCCCCCACGCCCAGAATCCGGTCATTGAAGTCATAGCAGGCGTTATGCAGCGGCGTCGCCCCGACCTCGCCCTCAGCGCCGTTGCCGATAAACACGAAGTTGCCCGGCACCTGTTGCAGGAACGCGCCGAAATCTTCCGAGATCATCATCGGCGCCACCTCGGCATCCACCGCCGCCTCGCCCACCACCGCACGCGCAGCTTCCACCGCCAGCGCAGTATTCGCTGCCCAGTTCACCGTCGGGGCGAATTCGTGGCTGTACTCGAACTCGCACTCGGCGCCATTGGCCGCGCAGATGCCCTGGCTGATCTCGCGCATCCGCGTCTCCAGCAAACGTTGCACCTGCGGGCTGTAGCTGCGGGTGTCGCCCTTGATGGTGACGTGGGTGGGAATGGCGTTGCGAATGCCGTCGGTCAGGAACTCGGTGCATGACACCACCGCCGACTGGCTTGGATCGACATTGCGCGCCACCACGGTCTGCAGCGCCAGGACGATCTGGGCCCCGGTCACCAGCGGGTCGACACCCATGTGCGGCCGCGCCGCGTGGGTGCCGCGACCACGAATGCGAATGACGAAGTTGTCCTCGCTGGCCATGATCCCTCCAACCCGCGTGGCGATATGCCCGGCCGCCATCCCCGGCATGTTGTGGGCACCGTAGATGGCGTCTACCGGGAACCGCTGGAACAGCCCGTCCGCCATCATCGCCTTGGCGCCACACCCATGCTCTTCGGCAGGCTGGAAGATGAAACGCACCGTGCCATTGAAATTGCGCTGGCGACACAGCAGGTCGGCGGCGCCAAGGACCATCGCCATATGCCCGTCGTGGCCGCAGGCGTGCATCTTGCCGGCGATGCGCGAAGCGTGCTCGCGGCATGGCGCCTGTTCGGTGATGTTCAGCGCGTCCATATCGGCACGCAGGCCAATGACGCCCGCGCCCTCGCCCACGGTCAGACTCGCCACCAGCCCGGTGCCGCCGATGCCGCGGTGCACTTCAAGGCCCATGCCCTGGAGAATCCCGGCCACCCGCTCGGCGGTGTCGACTTCCTCGAAGCCGGTTTCCGGGTGGCGGTGGAACGCATGGCGCCAGTCTTTAAGGCGCTGTTCGAATGCATCAGTCATGGTCGATTCCTGTCACGGGGTCACGGTCGAAGGTGAGGTGGGCATCGCGAGGGACGCGGGTTCAGTCTCGGCGCTGTCGCGCCAGGCCGCGCTCTCCTGAAGGTGCCGGGTGCGATAGCCGCTGCGCACCCCGGCGTAGTAGAAGGCCAGTGCCATCAGCGCTACCACCAGCATGTCCCAGCCCGCCGGCAGCACGCCGATGCCACCGAAATCGCTGCTGCCCAGCCAAGACACCAGGGCCATGGCGGGGAGGAAGCCGATCAGCCAGAGGGCGGCGTAGAGGTCGCGGGCAAATCCTTTCCAGCCGGCCTTGGCCTGAAACCAGAAGAAAATCGGCAAGGCGCCCACCACCAGCAGGATCACCTGGCCGGTCAGCGGCCAGCGCGCCCAGTACAGCACCAGCGCGGCGCAGACAAAGGCAAACGGTGCGACCACGGCCATGCCCTTGATCACCAGCGGACGCGGGACATCCGCCGCAGTGACGCGCAAGGTCATCAGGCTCACAGGGCCAGTAAGGAACGAGATGATCACCGCTACCGAAATCACCGCCGCCAGCGTGCCCCAGCCGCGGAAGAAAAACAGAAAGACGAAGGACACCGCCAGGTTCAGCCACATCGCCGGACGCGGCACGCCATACAGCGGGTGCAGGCGACCAAAGACTTTCGGCAAGGTGTTGTTGCGCTCCATGGCATGGATCATTCGCGCCGTGGTGGCGGTGTAGATCGAACCGGTGCCCGAAGGGCTGACGAAGGCATCCAGGTACAACAGCATCGCCAGCCAGTTGAGGTTCAGCGCCAGGGCCAATTGCGCCAGCGGCGAGTTGAAATTCAGGCTATGCCAACCGCCGGCAATGCTTTGCGGGCTGACCGCACCGATGAACGCCACCTGCAACAGCACATACACCACCAGCGCAATCAGCACCGAGGTGATCAGCGCGAAGGGAATGCTGCGCCCCGGATTACGCGCCTCGCCGGCCAGGCTGACCGGGCTCTGGAAGCCGTTGAAGCTGAACACGATGCCGCTGGCCGCCACCGCGGTGAACACCGCCGACCAGCCATAAGGCGCGAAGCTGGCCTGGCTGCCGTCACCGAAGTTCTCCGGATTGAACCCGGCCCAGATCAGCACCACGCCGGTCAGCGCCGGGACGATCAGCTTGAACAGGGTGATGGCGGTGTTGGTCCGTACGAACAGCTTCACCCCCCAGTAGTTGAGGCCGAAGTACACCAGCACCAGTGCGGCGCTGGCCCACAGGCCGGAAGTGCTGAGTTCGCCGTTGGCGACCATTGCCCGGGCCCAGGGGTAGTCCCAGGACGCCATGTACTGGATCGAGGCGATGGCTTCGATGGGAATCACCGAGACGATGGAGATCCAGTTGGCCCACGCCGCCATGAAACCCACCAGCGCGCCGTGGGAGTAGCGGGCGTAACGGACCATGCCGCCGGACTCGGGAAACATTGCGCCCATTTCGGCGTAGGTCAAGGCAATCGCCAGAATCACCACGGCGCCGATGATCCAGGCCAGGATCGCCGCCGGCCCGGCGATGGCCGAGGCATGCCAGGCGCCGAACAGCCAGCCCGAGCCGATGATGGACCCCAGCCCGGTCAGCATCAGCGACCAGGGTCCGATAGTGCGTTTGGTAGCGTGCATGTCACTCTCCGCTTGTTGTTTTTGTCTGGAGCAGCAGGCGTCGGATCAGGCCGGTGACAGCCTGATCGGACGGGGTAATCGGGAAAGGGAGAAATCTCAGGCGCCGGGAGTCCAGCGCATTTGCCGGGCTCGCACCGACTCGGCCGATTCGCCTACCAGCTCGGCATACACGCCCGGCGCAGTGGCGCCTTCGGTGCTGATCAGCAGCACCCGCGAATCGGCGTTCAAGCCAATTTCGGCAGCCTGGCCCGGCGCCTCCGCCAGACGCTGCAACGCGGCCAGCCCGGCCACCGCCGACTCGCCGGCTTCCAGCGGAATGTCACGGGCGCTGCCTGCGGCGAGACGGCCCATGGCGCGTACCGCATCGCTGTCTTCGATGGTCATGAAGAAATCCACCCCCGGCTGCAGGAATTTCCACGCCAGCGGCGAGGTTTCCCCGCAGGCAAGACCGGCCATCACCGAGTCCACCGAACCGCTGGCCTTCGCCGCACGCCCGGCCAGGGCGCTCTGGTACAGACAATCGGCTTGCTCCGGCTCGACCACGATAACGGTCGGGCGCTGCTCGCCCTGCAATTCCCACAGGTAGCTGGCAATACCCGCCGCCAGGCCGCCGACGCCACCCTGCAGGAACACATGGGTGAAGCCTTCGGCGTGGGCTTCGACGATCTCGGCGGCGATGGTGCCGTAGCCCTGCATCACGTCGCGGGGGATGTCTTCGTAGCCTTCATAAGACGTATCCGAAACCACCAGCCAGCCGTTGCGATCTGCCTGTGCGGCCGCCTCTTCCACCGACTCGTCATAGTTGCCGCTGATCCGCACGATCTGCGCGCCATAGGCGGCTATGGCCTGTTCCCGTTCGACGCTGACATTGGCGTGCAGCACGATCACGCAGCGGCAACCGACGCTCTGCGCCGCCGCAGCCAACGCGCGACCATGGTTGCCGTCGGTGGCGCTGATCACGGTGAAGTCGGCCAGGGCCTGGCGGTATTCACCGGCCAGCAGCGCCGGCACATCGAAGCGCTGTTCGGGAAAGCGCCGCAGGATCAGGCGCACCAGGGCGATCGGCGCGCCAAGGGCCTTGAAACTGCCCAGCGGCGAACGGCGTGATTCGTCCTTGACCCGCAACTGGCCCACACCCAGTTCGGCGGCCAGATCCGGCAGCGCGTACAGCGGCGTGGCGCCCCGGTTGAGACCGTCCCAGTGGCCCAGCCATTCACGGCTTTCCTGGGCTTGGGCGATGCTCATGATGCGTTTCAGCGCCTCGGGGTATGGCTGGCGGGTGGCGTTAGGGTTGGCTAATAGCATGAAGCACATCTCCACATTCCATTTGTTGTCATCTGTTTTTGCAGGAGGGTTTCGAAACAGCTCAGGAAAGCCGCCGCACCACCACATCCAGCAGCACCTCGGCGCCTTCGATCAGCGCCGCGTCATCGGTGTGTTCCCGCGGGTTGTGGCTGATGCCGCCACGGCTAGGCACGAAGATCATCGCGGCCGGGGCGATGCGGGCGATCATCTGCGCGTCATGGCCGGCGCCGGAGGTCATGCGCCGGTGGCTCAGGTCCAGGCGTCGGGCGCTGGCCTCGATGGCGTCGGCCAGCCCCGCGTCGAACACCACCGGCTCGAAGCGCACCAGCTGCTCACGGCTGACGCTCACGCCTTCTTCCTTCGCCAGTCGATCAAGCACCTCGGCGAAGCGCTGTTCGGCCTGAAGCAGGCGCGGTTCATCCGGGTCGCGCAGATCGACGGTGAAAGTGGCCCGGCGCGGAATCACGTTGATCACGTTGGGCTCGAAGGCGATGCAGCCGGTGGTCGCCAGCGTGCTGCCGGCGGAATCCCGGGCGATGGCGCGGGCCTCGGCCACCGCAGCGCAGGCAACGAAACCGGCGTCGTGGCGCAGGCGGGTCGGCGTGGTGCCGGCATGGTTGGCGCTGCCGCTCACCGTCACCTGCTGCCAGGAAATGCCCTGCAGGTTTTCCACCACGCCAATCTGCAGGCCCTCGGCTTCGAGGATCGGGCCCTGCTCGATATGCAGCTCAAGGTATTCATGGGGCACGATCGCGCCCGGTTCCAGATCACCGGCATAGCCGATGCGGGCCAACTCGTCGCCAAGGCGGGTGCCATCGGTGCCGAGGGTGTCCAGCGCCGCGTCCACCGCCAGGCCGCCGGCGTAGACCAGCGAGCCCATCATGTCTGGCTGGTAGCGCACGCCCTCCTCGTTGGTGAACGCCGCGACGGTGATCGGCCGCGACGGCAGCACACCCGCGTCGCGCCAGGCGCGGACCACCGCCAGCCCGGCGAGCACGCCGTAGCAGCCATCGAGGGCACCGGCGTTGGTCACGGTGTCGATATGCGAGCCGATCATCAGCGGCGCTCGCTGCTCGCCGGAGGCCGAAGGCAAGGTGCCGAAGATGTTGCCGATGCGGTCGATGCGCACGGTCAGGCCCAGCGCGTTCATCCAGGCCACCACTTGGTCACGACCGGCCTTCTCGGCGTCGGTCAGGGCGATGCGGGTGCGCCCGCCGTGGAGCGGATCGGCGCCCAGTTCACCGAGGATGCGAATCTGCTCCAGGAGCAGCGCGCCGTTGAGCTGAAGGTTCATCGAGAGGTCTCTGCGTGTTCGGTTGATGGGTAAATCCTATTTCAACCCAACGCAGTTATTTCTTGATTTTCGACTAGGAAATGAATTTTTATTCCGCATTCGCCCGCCTTCGCGGGGTTTGACCTCAGGAGACCGTTACATGAGCCTGGACCCCTTTGACCTGGCCTTGCTGGACGCCGTCCAGCAGGACGCCACCACCTCGCAGCAAGACCTCGGCGCGCGGGTCAACCTGTCCCCCGCCGCCGTCAATCGCCGCCTGAAAAAGCTCAATGCCGAAGGGGTGGTGCGCAAGACCGTCGCCCTGGTGGACCCGGTTTCCGTGGGCTATGGCCTGACGGTGATCGCCGAAGTGGAAGTCGAGAACGAACGTCTCGACCTGCTCGACGCCATGAAACGCACCTTCCTCGCCTGCCCGCAGGTGCAGCAGTGCTACTACGTGGCCGGCGAGTGCGATTTCGTGCTGATCATGGCGGTGCGCAACATGGAGCAGTACACCGAGCTGACGCGGACGCTGTTCTTCGAAAGCAACAACGTCAAGCGCTTCAAGACGCTGGTGTCGATGAGCAATGTGAAAGTCGGGCTGAACGTGCCGGTGGACGGGCGTTAAACCACGTGCGGTAGCGACTGGACGATCAGCAACACCCCCGCCAGCGCCAGCAAGCCCAGGACGATCTTGCGAAAGGCGATATCACTGAAATGCCGATAGGCGCGGATTCCAGCGAAGGTAGGCAGCAGCACCGCCAGCGCCACCACCGGGAACAGGCCGAGGGCTTCGGCAGTAACGGTGCCGGAAACCAGGTAGGTGATCATCGTCAGCAACTGCATCCCCAGGTTGAAGCCCTGGATCACCGAGCGCTGAGTATCGCGGTCCCAGCCCTTGAGTACCGCCCACAGCGCCGGCGCCGGCCCGGTCAGGCCGCCGATGCCGCCCATCACCCCGCCCAGCACGCCCACCGCGGCATCGGCCTTGCGTCCGCCACGGCGCAGCGTCGGCAAATTGCTGGAAAACAGCATCAAAGGGCACCACAGCGCCAACACGATCCCCACCAGCAGGCGGAACACCAGCGGGTCGATGGCATGCAGCAACGCCACCCCCAGCGGCACCCCGGCCAGCCCGCCGATCAGCATCGGCACCAGATGCTCGCGCTTCAACCCACGGCGCAAGGTTCCCGCCGCCAGTACCTGCCCCACCAGCGAGCCGCAGACCACCAGCGGCCCGGTCAGGATCGGATCCAGCGCCCAGGCCCAAACGGCCATGGCCACCAGACCGAAGTTCGAGCCCGACAGGCCCTGGACGAACCCGGCCAGGGCGGCGCCGAGGATGATGGTGAGAAGCAGTGAATCCATGAAGAAGGGTTCCGGGCAAATGGGCAGCAGAATAGGGGCCAGTCGAGGGTTGATAAAGAGCCAATTGATCGGGGTTTGATAGGGCCGCTTTGAGCTCGGTGCTAATCTCCCCCACCATCGAGCAAACCCGGCTAGGCGCGCCCAGCCATCAATCACCGATCCTGTGCCTACCGCAAAACCAGCCCACGGTACCCGAGATGTCCAGCGACTCCAGTTACGCCAAACGCTTCGCCACCGTCCTGACCCACATCGCCGACAACCTTGAAGGCGATCTGTCGGTCAAGACCCTGAGCCATCTGGCGAATTTCTCGGAGTTCCACTTTCACCGCCAGTTTTCGGCCTTTGTCGGCGTGCCGGTTGCCCGTTATGTGCAATTGATGCGCCTGCGCCGGGCCGCGCATCGGCTGGTGCAAAGCGCCGGGCATTCGGTGCTGGACGCCGCGCTGGGCGCCGGGTTCGAAAGCCCGGAGGCGTTCAGCCGGGCGTTTCGCCGGGACTTCGGCATGAGCCCCAGCGCCTTTCGCAAGGCGCCGAACTGGCAGGTCTGGAACGCGGTGTTCGCCATCCCTCACTTTTCCAGGAGCATCACCATGCAGGTCAGAATCGTTGATTTCGCCGAAGTCCGCGTTGCCGCGCTGGAGCATATCGGCCCACCGGGACTGGTGCCGGAGACGGTGCGCCGCTTTATCGACTGGCGCATCCACAGCGGCCAGTCGCCGGTGGCGTCGAGCCGCAGCTTCGGCATGCCGTTCAACAACCCCGATACCACCCCGCCAGAGCAATTCCATTTCGCCGTTTGCGGCGAAATCGACGAGGCGGTGCGGCCCAACGACTTTGCCGTCGGCGAGCGGATCATCCCCGGCGGTCGCTACGCCGTGGTGCGCCATTCCGGTTCACCCGACCATATCGGCGAAACCATCTACCCGATCTACCGCGACTGGCTGCCCGCCAGCGGCGAGGAGTTGCGCGATCAGCCGCTGTTTTTCCAGTACCTGAGCGTGTTCCCGCCAACGCCGCTGGAGCAGTGGCAGACGGATATTTTCGTGCCACTGAAGTAAGCGCCCGGATTGTCACCTGCCTGCCACGGAGCCTGCCTAACATCGGCGCTATTACCGTGAGCGAGACCGATGATGATCCTGACCGATGACTCCCTGATCCAGCGCATCTACCACGAGCTGATCGACCACAGCGACGAAGAGCTCGAACTGGAACTGGCCGAAGACGCCGAAAACCTCGACGAGCTGTTCGACGAGAACCTCCCGGACAGCCCGGAAAAAGCCGCACGCCGCCGCTATTTCCGCGAGCTGTTCCGGCTCCAGGGCGAGCTGGTCAAGCTGCAGAGCTGGGTGGTCAAGACCGGCCACAAGATCGTGATCCTCTTCGAAGGCCGCGACGCCGCCGGCAAAGGCGGGGTGATCAAGCGCATCACCCAGCGCCTCAATCCGCGGGTCTGCCGGGTCGCCGCCCTGCCCGCGCCGAACGACCGCGAACAGACCCAGTGGTACTTCCAGCGCTACGTGCCGCACCTGCCGGCAGCCGGTGAGGTGGTGCTGTTCGACCGCAGTTGGTACAACCGCGCCGGCGTCGAGCGGGTCATGGGCTTTTGCAGTGACGATCAGTACGAAGAGTTTTTCCGCAGCGTGCCGGAGTTCGAACGCATGCTGGTGCGTTCCGGGATCCAGGTGATCAAGTACTGGTTCTCGATCTCCGACCAGGAGCAGAACCTGCGCTTCCTCAGTCGTATCCACGATCCGCTCAAGCAATGGAAGCTCAGCCCGATGGACCTGGAGTCCCGCCGGCGCTGGGAGGCCTACACCAAGGCCAAGGAAATCATGCTCGAGCGCACCCATATCGATGAAGCACGCTGGTGGGTGGTGCAAGCGGACGACAAGAAAAAGGCCCGCCTGAACTGCATCCAGCACCTGCTCGACCAGGTGCCGTATGAAGAGGTGCAGACGCCGACCGTGTCGCTACCGCAACGGGTGCGCCAGGCTGACTACAGCCGCACGCCGACGCCAGAAGCGCTGATCGTACCGGAGGTCTACTGATTTCGATGTAGACACATCCTGTAACATCCGCTTCCGATAATCACCGGTGCCCTCCCCTCACCGGTACCGGAACATGGACACCAGCACACTCACCGCAACGCCTTCCCCACGCGCCGCGGGCCCTCGCCCGCAGCTCGTGCACAAGCCTGGCCGGCTCGCCTCGGCGATCTTCTTCATCATCATCGCCGCCGGCATCCTGTTCTCGGCCTGGAGCCTGGTGCGCGACGTCGGCGACATGAACGCCGTGGTCACCACCTGGACGCCCTTCCTGCTGCTGGGCATCGCTTTGCTGATCGCCCTCGGCTTCGAGTTCGTCAACGGCTTCCACGACACCGCCAACGCCGTCGCCACGGTGATCTACACCAACTCCCTGCCGGCGCATTTTGCGGTGGTCTGGTCCGGCTGCTTCAACTTCCTCGGCGTGCTGCTGTCCAGCGGCGCGGTGGCGTTCGGCATCATCGCCCTGCTGCCGGTGGAGCTGATCCTGCAGGTCGGCTCGTCGGCCGGCTTCGCGATGATCTTCGCCCTGCTGATCGCCGCGATCATCTGGAACCTCGGCACCTGGTGGCTGGGACTGCCGGCTTCGTCGTCGCACACCCTGATTGGTTCGATCATCGGCGTCGGCATCGCCAACGCGCTGATGCACGGCCGCGACGGCACCAGCGGCGTGGACTGGGCGCAGGCGACCAAGGTCGGTTATTCGCTGCTGCTGTCGCCGCTGGTCGGCTTCGTCTGCGCGGGGCTGCTGCTTCTTGCCCTGCGCCTGTTCGTGAAAAACCGTGCGCTGTACAAGGCCCCTGAAGGTGACGCACCGCCGCCGTGGTGGATTCGCGGCATGTTGATTCTCACCTGCACCGGCGTGTCCTTCGCCCACGGTTCCAACGACGGCCAAAAAGGCATGGGCCTGATCATGTTGATCCTGATCGGCACCCTGCCCATGGCCTACGCGCTCAACCGCACCATGCCGGAGAGCCAGGCCATCCAGTTCGCCGCAGTGGCCGAAGTGACCCAGCAAGCCCTGCAACGCAGCGCCCCGCTGCCGGCCCCCGCCGATCCGCGTCCGGTGCTGGAAACCTACGTGCGCACCAAGCAGGTCACGCCTGAACTGGTGCCGGCGCTGGCCGTGCTGTCGGGCCAGATCGGCGCCGAGGTGAAAGGCTACGGTTCGCTGTCGCGGGTGCCGGCCGAAGCCATGGCCAACGTGCGCAACGACATGTACCTGGCCTCCGAAGCCATCCGCCTGATGGACAAGGACAAGGTCGGCGGCTTCGACGCCGACACCAGCGCCAAGCTGCAAGCCTTCAAGAAACAGATCGACGATGCGACCCGCTTTATTCCGCTGTGGGTCAAGGTCGCCGTGGCTATCGCCCTGGGGTTGGGCACCATGGTTGGCTGGAAGCGCATCGTGGTGACCGTCGGCGAGCGCATCGGCAAGACCCACCTCACCTACGCCCAGGGCGCTTCGGCGGAAACCGTGGCGATGCTGACCATCGGCGCGGCTGACTTGTATGGCCTGCCGGTGTCAACGACCCAGGTGCTGTCTTCGGGCGTGGCCGGGACCATGACCGCCAACGGCTCGGGGTTGCAGTGGGGGACAGTGCGCAACCTGCTGATGGCCTGGGTGCTGACCTTGCCGGCGGCGATTCTGTTGTCGGGGAGTTTGTACTGGGTGTTGAGCAAGCTGTTCTGATCTAGCAGCGCAGCGATGAGCATGGGTATCTACACATCTCCCTGGGCATCGCAAAGCTTCGGTCACCTGCAATCCTGTGGGAGCGGATGAATCCGCTCCTACAGGATCGCAAGCGGCTGACGGTTTGCGATTACCTGCAAGATGTGTAGATACCCATGCAGCGATAAGGCGCCAACTGCCCCCAAAAATCAGTAATCCCCACGCTTGCGAAACGCCCAGCGCCCCGCCAGCACGGTAAAGGTCGCCACCAGCGCTACCAGGACCCAGAACCCGTGCGGGTCATCCGCCAGCGGCACCCCGCCGACGTTCATGCCGAAGAAGCCGGCAATGATGTTGATCGGCAGCGCCAGCACCGTCACCACTGTCAGGGTGAACAGCGTGCGGTTGTTCTCTTCGGTGAGCTTGGCGGCGATCTCTTCCTGCAACAGCTTGATCCGCTCCACCAGCGCGGTGAGGTCGTTGATGATCACCGCGAACTCTTCAGTAGCCGAGCGCAACTGGCGCATGTCCTGCTCGCGCAGCCAATCCGGCGGGCGGTTGAGCAGGCGCAGCAGCGAGCCCGGCTCCAGCGCCAACAGGCGTTGCAGGCGCACCAGCACGCGGCGCATGCCGCTCAGTTCCGCACGGTTGTTGCTCAGGCGCTGGGACAGCAACTGGTCTTCGATACGGTCCACGTTCAACGTGGTTTCGCGGACGATCTGCGTCAGCAGATCACCCTGGTCACCCAGCAGGTGAATCAGCAACTCGACGGTGGAGGCAAAGCGTTCGCCGCGCTTCACCGAGGAACGCAACCGGTCCACCGAGTGCAGCGGCTGCAAGCGCGCGCTGACCAGCAGCCGGCTGCGGGCGCAGGCCCAGAGCGTGGACACGTCCGACGACACCAGGCCGAAGTTGAACACCACGTCGTTGACCACCGCCAGCAAAGCGGTATCGGTGTGTTCGATGCGGGTCGAGCGCGAGCCTTCGCGCAGGGTTTCGAAGAAGGTTTCCGGCAGGTCGAGGCTGCCTTTCATCCAGCGCTCGCAGGCGGCGTGCGCAAGGTTCATGTGCAGCCAGAGGAATTCTTCCGGCTCGCCAGGATTGAGCAGCAGTTCCAGGGCCTGCGTCGAGTCGATCTCCCGACCCGGCTGGCCGGGGCGAAAGACGAAGCCGTAGAGCAGGCCGTTGAGATCGGCGTCCTGGTGGTGACCCTGAGTGGTGATCATGCGAGTACTCAAGGGCAATTTATCAGTGTCGGGCCGAACCGTTGTCCATCAGGCTGTGCAACAGGCCGAAGCGCAGGCCGGGTTCGGACGGAGTCATGTCCTCGATACCAAAGGCCTTGAACGCCGCCAGCATGATCGCCAGACCACCGGGCAGCATGCCCAGGCGATGCTCCTGCAGGCCGCAGAGTTTCACGCGCTTGACGTGACCGGCTTCGAGCAGGCTCAGGGACAGACGCAGTAGGCCGGCGTAGGTGATGCCGTCACGGCCACCGTCGTTCAGGCCGTTGGCCTTGAGCACCCGCGCCAGCATGCGCGCGGTGCCGGACGAGCCGATCGCCGCGTGCCAGCCGTGTGCACCGATCTCCCGGGCGACCCGGGAAAACTCCAGGCAGGCGCTCTGCTCCGCCAGTTGCAGCGAACGGCTGTCGACCCGTCCGCCAGGGAAAAAGCGTTTGCCGAAGGTGCCGCTGCCGATGGTCAGGCTTTCGCTGAAGATGGGTTGCTTGCCGCGACCAACGATCAGTTCAGTGGAACCGCCGCCGATATCCACCACCAGGCGGGTGGTTTTCTCGCAGGGCATGGTGTGGGCGATGCCCGAATAGACCAGTTGCGCTTCTTCCTGGCCGGAGATCACGTCGATGGGGAAACCCAGGCGGGCTTCCGCGCCTTCGAGAAACACCGCCGCATTGCGCGCCTGGCGCACCGCACTGGTGGCCACGGCGCGCACGCTGCCTTCGCGGAACCCGCTGAGCTGCTTGCCGAACCGCGCCAATGCCTGCCAGCCACGCTCCAGCGCCAGGGCATCCAGCGCATCGCCTTGCAGCCCTTCGGCCAGGCGCACCGGCTCGCGCAGGCTCTTCACCTTGCGAATGACCAGGCGACGGTTGCACACGACCTGCTGGCCGATGGTCATACGAAATGCATTGGAGCCGAGATCCACGGCCGCAAACAGGGAAGCGCTGCCTTTCATGCGAGAGTCCTGACCTATTCCAGGGTTGGAGGATATCTCTCGTTACATGACAGTTGGATGAAGGGTGGGATGTGCCCGAAAACAATAGCCCTTAAGCAAAATGCCACCATCTTCAGCTTTCCCCAGCCCTGCCGATGAATCGGTAAACCCCTCGCAATGTGCGACGCCACTGAGGAAACGAAGATGCAGTTGACTCTAAGAACAAAAATGCTGTTGCTCGCTGTCCTCCCGGTCCTTGTGTTCGCCCTGGTCATCAGTGGCGCGGCGGACCGGATCCTCCGCCACCTCGCCGAAAACGAAGTCAGTGAAACCCGCCAACGCCTGGTCGATGAAAGCCGCCAGAGCCTCGAAGACTACATGCAGATCGCCCTCGGTTCGGTGCAGGGCCTGTACGACGCCGCCGCCAACGGCGACGAAGCCAGCCGGGCGCAGGCCATCGCGGTCCTGTCGAAGATCAAGTACGGCAAGGACGGCTACTTCTTCGCCCACGACTCCAACGTGGTGCGCCTGTTCCGCGGCGACAGCCCGGTAGATGTCGGCAAGAACCTCAGTGAGCGCAAAGACATCAACGGGGTGTTCATCAACCGCGAGCTGGTGCGGGTGGCCAAGGACGGCAGTCACTTCGTCAACTACAGCTCGCCGCTGCCGGGCAACGAGAGCGTGCAAGTGCCCAAGCTCGGCTACAGCTATTACCTGCCGAAGTGGGACATGGCCGTGGGCACGGCGGTCAACCTGGACAATATCGAGCTGCGCATCACCGAGCTGCGCGCCGAGATCGACCAGCGTATCCAGTCGATCCTCACCAGTATCCTGGGCATCGCCGCGGTGTTGCTGGTGATCCTCGGCATCGCCGGGCTGACCCTGAGCAATGCCCTGCTCAAGCCGCTCAAGGCCATGAAGGACAACCTCGACGACATCGCCGCCGGTGACGGCGACCTCACCCACCGCCTGCGCGCCGGCAATGACGAGTTGGGCCAGTTGGCCGGCTCGTTCAACCGTTTCGTCGAGAAGATCCAGAGCCTGGTGCGCCAGGTAGTGGAAGTCAGCGGCGAGCTGTCGAGCCTGGTGGAGTCGGTGGAAAGCCAGAGCCGTCGCTCGGAAGCGGCCATGGAACAACAACGCCACGAGACCACTCAGGTGGCCACGGCGATCAACCAGATGTCCGCCGCCGCCCAGGAAGTCGCGCACAGCGCGCAGAACGCCGCCCATGCCGCGCAGGAAACCGACACCCAGGGCCAACAGGCCCGGCAGGTGGTGGACGGCAGCATCAAGCGCATCCACGCGCTGGTAGAGAACATCCGTGGCAGCGGTACCTCACTGGACAGCCTGCAACAAGACGTGCAGTCCATCGTCAGCGTGCTCGGGGTGATTCGCTCGATCGCCGAGCAGACCAACCTGCTGGCGCTCAACGCTGCCATCGAAGCGGCGCGGGCCGGTGAGGCCGGGCGCGGCTTCGCAGTGGTCGCCGACGAGGTCCGCGGGCTCGCCAGCCGCACCCAGCAGAGCACCCAGGAAATCCAGGTGATGATCGACCGCCTCACCACCGGCACCCATTCGGCGGTGGAATCGATGCGCCATTCCTGCGAAACCGGCGATGCCACCCGCAACCAGGCCAGCGAAGCGGGCACCTCGCTGGATGCCATGGCCACGTTGATCGGCACCATCAGCTCGATGAACGCGCAGATCGCCAGCGCCGCCGAAGAGCAGACCGCCGTGGCCGAGGAGATCAACCAGAGCGTGCACCAGATCGCGGTGGCGGTGGAAAGCGTCGCCGAACAAACCCGCCAGGGTGCGCAAACGGCGAAAAGCCTGTCGTCGCTGGAAGCGCATTTGCGGGCGCTGGTGCGGCAATTCAGAATCTGAACCACGTAATGCCCGCGGTTCTTGTGCAGACTGAACAAGCTGCACAAGAGCCCGAGGGCGATTTGCACGTGTCCAATTGAAAGGATGGCACTCGAATAATCCCCGCAGTGCTTCTCCAGAGAGCACCTTTATCTCTTCTCGACATCACAATGATTCTTTCAATTCCGAACACCTATAAATAACTGACATTTTTGTCAGGTGACAGGGTGCATAGCGCCGCTTACTCTCTGATAACTATCGGATATCAATGAGGTGTGCCATGCTCCGGACACTCCAGAAACTTTTACTGTTAACCGCAATTCTGGTTACTCAACAGACAGCACTCGCCGACGCTTGCCTTGATGCTTGGAAAAAGAGCGCCGCAGCGAGTAGCTGCGGCAACGTGTCCAGTTCAGACGAAACCCATACTGCGCATGATACCGGCAACAACACATGCGAAATTTCGGTCGTCTGTAAAAGTAATACGCGTGGTCCTGTATTTCATGATCTTGATTCCTTGAGAGCTGATGAGGTTTCCAGACTGGTTAACACTGACGGAAGGCTTCACCTGTCCCCCCTGCCCCCAACGGCCTGCGCTGACGCCTGGAAAAAAAGCTCGGCCCGCAATAGCTGCAGCATCTACCAATACGATGATAGAACCAGCAATAGTGACGGTGAAGTAAAAAACTTCGACGATGCTCGCTGCAAAGTCAATATGTGGTGCAAAACAGGTCAAAGCGATACCGCACCAAAAAAACACAACACCAAAGACTGGAAAGTTGGAGAAGTTCTGAAGCTCGGCAACTATAACGGGGACCTTAAAATCAGCCCGTAATACGGATTCAGGCCAAACCATCGATGCCCTGTGATTGGATGCAGGGCTGCGCGTGCATATCGGGCCAGGTCATGGCCAACCGTGCGTTTTCCCCGGTGCATTCATTCTTGTCGTGACAGTCGCGATGTTGCGCTCGGCTACCACCGGCACCGGTTAAGTTATGCCTTCGATATTCTTTTCGTGGTCTTCACGTTGATGTTCTTAGAATAATGCCCAGAGCGCTTCGCCAACGAGCCCTTATTTCGTCTCGACATCACAATAATATTTTCAATTCCGAACCCATATAAATAACTGATATTTTTGTCAGGTGACAGATGGCATGGCGTCGCTTATTTTCTAATAACTACCTGATAACAACGAGGTGCGCCATGTCCCAAATACTCCCACGCTTTTTACTATTGACTGCAATGCTGGGACTTCAGCAGACAGCATTCGCGGACGCTTGCTCTGATGCTTGGGAAACAAGCACGGCGTTCAATAGCTGCTTCTTGGGGGTGTACCACTTCAAGGAAGACAAGGCTGATGGCGAGGTAAAAAATATCAGCAGCGACCTCTGCAAAGTCAATGTTTGGTGCGAGACAGGCCAGGCACAAAATGCCCCCAGAAAATCCAACTCCAAAAACTGGAAACTTAACGAAGTCCCGAAGCTTGGCAACTATAACGGCGATGTCAAACTCAGCCCGTAATACGGGTTCAAGCCAAACACGGATGCGCGGCGATTGAATGCAGTGCCGCGCTTCCAGGTCGGGCCAGGTCATGGCCAAGCGTGTGTTTCCCCTGCGTTCAATGTACTGCTCCTTAAGTAGTAAACCTCTCGACTCCCCCGCCTTCTTTGGTCTTGCCCGCCTGTGCCGTGCTTGACACCAGCCTGTGCTGATCGCAATTCTTGCAGCCGCAAAACCAGCCAGTCACAACAATAATAATTACTGCATGACGCCCCTAGGCGCCGGAACAAGGAGTTCTTGAATGCTTGGTTACTATGCGCAATACAGCAAGGAATACATCACCACCCTGATGATCGTGACCACCCTGTTCTTTGCCTTACCCATCTTCCTCGCCCCGCTGCAATGGGCCCGGCTCATGCGCTGGACCGTCCCCGAACACGAACACCTGGCGATCTATTTCGGTCGTTGCCTCGGTGCGTTCATTCTTGTGGTTGAAGTTGCGATGTTGCGCTCGGCCACCACCGGCACCAGTTTCAGTTATGCCTTCGATATTCTTTTCGTGGTGTTCACGTTGATGTTCTTCGTGCATGTCTACGGCGCAATCAAAAAGATCCAGCCTATTACCGAAACATTGGAAATCGGTTTCTGGATGATCCTCTTCGTACTCAACATCCTGTTCTACCCCGCCACCAGTATCACGCTGTAAACCTTCGCCGGACCGCGACCGGACAGTTGCCGGTCGCCGTTCAACCCCGTTGAAAGTCCGTATTGCCTGGCGCCCTCGCGTCGGTGGCCTCGTGTCCGCCGAACGCTGCGCCATGGCCGGTTCAAGGAGTGAGCATGATCCAGTCCAGGGAAGACGCCGCCCTCAAGGCCGCACTCAAGAAGTTGCTGCGCGACCTGCTCCAACAGGCCACCGGCCTGGCCCCGGCAGCGCTGCACGATGAGGCGCCGTTCCATGAGATCGGCCTGACCTCCCTGGCGATCCTCAATTTCAACGAGCAAATCCAGCCGGTATTCCCCGGCCTGAACAAGACCCTGCTGTTCGACTGCCGCAGCGTCGGCGAAGTGGTCGAGCACCTGCTGCGCGAGCACCCCGAGGCTTGCGCCCGCTATCTGCAACAGCAGCACCCGACGCAGCAAGAAACGCCAGCGGCGCCAGAAAACGCCGCAGCACCCTGGCCGCACCTCGTTCCCCTTGCCCTTCGGCGGCCGGACAGTGACGCCCTGGATATCGCAATCGTTGGCCTGCACGGGCGTTTTCCCGATGCCGACAACCTCGACCGGCTGTGGCAGAACCTGCTGCACGGGCTGGATTCGATCAGCGAGATTCCTGGCGAACGCTGGCCGCTGGAGGGCTTTTTCCAGGCCGGGGCGGATGCCCGCGAGAGCGGCCTGAGCTACGCCAAATGGGGCGGCTTTCTCCACGATATCGAACGCTTCGATGCGCAATTCTTCGGCATTCCGCCACGCGAAGCGGCCTGCCTCGACCCGCAGGAGCGGCTGTTTCTGCAATGCGCCTGGCATGCCCTGGAAGACAGCGGCCACCTCGGCGAACGCAGCCGCGTACTGCGCCATGCCAACGGTTCGCTGGATATCGGCGTGTTCGTTGGCATCACCAGCAACACCTGGCCGCTGCTTGGCCCGGCGCTGTGGCAGGCCGGGCAGACCGCGATCCCCAGCGGCCTGCCGTGGTCGGTGGCCAACCGCGTGTCCTGGGCGCTCGACCTGTGCGGACCGAGCCTGGCGGTGGACACGGCCTGTTCGTCATCACTGACCGCCCTGCACCTGGCCATCGAAAGCCTGCGCAAAGGCCAATGCCGCGCGGCGCTGGTGGGCGGGGTCAACCTCTATAGCCACCCGGCCAAATACGTCCAATTGTGCCAGCAGCACATGCTCTCCCCCAGCGGTCGCTGCCAGGCATTCGGCAGCGGCGCCGACGGTTTCGTCCCCGGCGAAGGTGTCGCGGCGGTGCTGCTCAAGCCTCTGTCGGCGGCACGCCGCGATGGCGACCGAATCCTCGCCGTACTCAAGGGCAGTGCGGTCAACCATGGCGGACGCAGCAACGGCTATACCGTGCCCAGTGCCCGCGCCCAGGCCGAGCTGATCGAGCAAGCGCTGAGCGACGCACGGGTGCCGGCAGCCAGCATCAGCTATATCGAAGCCCACGGCACCGGCACGCGCCTGGGCGACCCGATCGAATTGCAGGGACTGAAACAGGCCCTCGCTGCTACCGACAATGCGCCGTGCGATGTCGGCTCGATAAAGAGCAACTTCGGCCATCTGGAAGCGGCGGCGGGCATGGCCAGCCTGTGCAAGGTGGTGCTGCAGTTGCGCCACCGCAGGCTGGCGCCATCGCTGCACGCGCAAACCCTGAACCCCGACGCCGGGCTCGAACACAGCAACCTGCGCATCGTCCGCGAAGCCCGCGAGTGGAGCAGCCGTGATGTGCGCCGCGCCGGTATCAGTTCGTTCGGCGCGGGCGGCGCCAACGCCCATGTCATCGTCGAACAGGCACCCGAGGCCGTGGCCCGCAGCGTCAGCGCCGGAGTGCCGGTGTTCGTGCTCTCGGCGCGCAGCTCACACCAATTGCGCGAACAGGCCAGCGCCTTGCTGGACTGGCTCGTACCCCACGGCGACGACGTCCTTTGCGCCCTCGCCTACACCCTGCAATGCTGCCGCGCGGCCTTCGATCACCGGCTTGCACTGGTCGCCGGCGGCACCCAATCCCTGCGTGACGGGCTGTCGCGCTTTCTCGACGGCGAGCCCTCGGGCTATCAGGGCCGCGTGCCGGCGGGGACGATCGCGGATGCTCAAGTGTCCGGCGAAGATCCCCACGCTCTCGCCCGCGCCTGGGTCGCCGGCCAGTTCGCCGACTGGAGCCAGTTCTGGCCGCAGCCACCGATCCCGCTGGCCGCGCCGCTTTACCCGTTCGCCCGCGACCTGCATCAACTGCCGCGCATCGCCGCCGTCAACGCGAATGACAGCCGGCGCATCGCCCTCGATCCGCAACAGTTCTTCCTGCGCGATCACCGCGTTCAGGGCCAGCCGGTGCTGCCGGCGGCGGCGTATCTGGATTTCTGCGTCGACAGCGCACGCCGCCACGGCCTCGACCTGCCACTGGAACTGCGCGCCCTGACCTGGGCCAGCCCGGTGCGCTTCGACACGCCGCACGCACGCACCCTCGACTGTCACCACGAGCGCCACGACAGGGGACTGCGCCTGAGTTTCCAGAGCAATGGCGAAACCCACCTGCGCGGCGAGTGCCGAGCCCTGACGCACGTGCCACACAGCGCGCCGGACCTCGCCCAACTGCGCCGCGACTGCGGCGAAGCGCTGGACCTCAGCCAGCTCTACCCGACCCTCGAACGCCTGGGCATCGCCTACGGCCCGACCTTCCAGTGCCTGCACGCCGCCTGGCGCGGCACTGACCAGGCGCTGACCGAAGTGCGCCTGCGTTCCCGGGCCAACGAAGCGCTGACCGCCCTCGATCCGGCCTTGCTGGATGCCGTGTTGCAAAGCGCGTTCATCACCGCAGGCCCGATCGAAACCACCTTCGTGCCCTACGCCTGCCAATCGCTGCGCTGCCATGGCGTGCTGACCGAGCGGCTGTTTGTGCAGGTACGCCCGCACCCGGTGCAAAACGGACCGATGCGTATCTATGACTTCCGCGTGTTCGCCGATTCCGGCGCGCTGCTGCTGGAAATCGACGGCTTCGCCTTCCGCCAGTACCGGGTTGCCGCCGAGCAGCCGGTGCATTTACTGGAACCGTACTGGCAGCCGGCGCCGCCCGCGCAAACCGCATCGCCGGCCACCACCCTGCTCTACCGCGCCAACCCGGACCTTGCCCTGCCAACCGCCGTGCTGGACAACAGTTGGCACCTGCACCCCGCCAGCCATTTCCACTACCTGGCGCCGCGCAGGGTAGAAGCCGACCTCAACGACCCAAGGCAGATCGACCTGCTGCTGCGTCTGCTGACCACCCACGGACTGAGTCCCGAACGCCTGCTGCTGGACCTGCGTGCGCCAGCCAATCATGACGCCGACGTAGGCGATGGCCTCGACGCCGTGCTCGCCGCCGCCGACCTGCTGCGTCACCTGTGCCAGGGCCTCGGCACGCCGCGCCTGCAAGTGCGGGTGCTGGTCGATGCAGGCCCGGCCAGCGCCATCGAAGGGCTGCTGCGTTCGGTGGTGCAGGAACTGCCGAGCCTGAGCGCCAGCCTGATCGAGGTCGAGGGCAATCCCGCCAGCCTTGAACAGGAATTGCTGGCCGCCGCGCAACCCGGTGTGCAACGGATTCGCCTCGGCGCCAACTCGCGCCAACTTGCCGCCTTGCGTTTCATCGCCCCCAACGAACGCGGCCAAGCCATCGATTTCGCTCCCGGCGACACCCTGCTTATCACCGGTGGCCTGGGCGCCGTGGGCCGTGCGTTGGCCGGTGCGCTGGCGAAGCTGGGCGGTTTGAATCTGGCCATTCTGGGCCGCCGCGACAGCGATGCCAGCAGCGAACAGTGGCTGCAACAGCTTCGTCAACTGGGCGCGGCCGATGCCGGTTACTGGCAGACCGACTGCGCCGATGCCGACTCGCTGCACGCCGCGCTGGCTGCAATCCGCCAGCGCTTCGGCGGCTGTCATGGGGTGATTCATTGCGCCGGCGTGCTGCACGACGGTTATTTCCTGCGCCAGCCGGCCAGCGAGCGCCACGCCGTGTTGCAAGGCAAAACCCTCGCTGCGCAGCATTTGGACCAGGCCACGGCGCAGGATCCGCTCAAGCTGTTCATGGTCTGTTCGTCGCTGGCCGGGGTCTACGGCAATGTCGGGCAGAGCGCCTACGCCCTGGCCAACGCCTGGCTCGACCGCTTTGTCGAGCGCCGTCAGCAGCGCGGCGGCGCTGGCCGCTCGCTGTCCATCGCCTGGCCGCTGTGGCAGACCGAACACGGGATGCAGGCGCCGGAGCCGGTACGCCAGTGGTTGAGCCGCAATGGCCTGGCGTTGCTGCCGGAAGACCAGGGTGTAGAAGTGTTCCTGCGTTGCCTGGCCCTGCCGCACACCGTGCTGGTGCCGGTGTGCGGTCAGCGCGAGGCGGTGGCGACGCTGTTCGGCATCGCCGCACAAGCGCCGGTCGCGGCGCCCGTCACACAATCGGGCGTGTCGCTGCTGGACTACCTGAGCCAGCAACTCGCCGAGGTCACCGCCACCGCGCTGGAGCGCATCGATCCGGACACCTCGCTGGAAGTCTTCGGCCTCGACTCGATCCTTGTCATGGAGTTGAACGGTCGCCTTGAGCGGCACTTCCCCGACCTGTCGAAAACCGTGCTGTTCGAAGTGCGCAGCCTGCGCGAGTTGGCGGCGCTGCTGGAGGCCGAGCACCCCGAGCAGGCCGCTCGCCTGGCACCGGTCGAAGTCGCCAGCCCAGTGATACAAGCGGAAGCACCACCACTGCCAGCGCCAGTAATGGAACCTGACGCCGGACGCCAGGACATCGCGATCATCGGCCTCGCCGGTCGCTATCCCGGCGCCCGCGACGCTCAGGCGCTGTGGCAACACCTGGCGGCGGGCGATGATCTGGTCAGCGACATCAGCCACCGCTGGCAACAGGCGGATGACCAGGATCCGCTGTACGCCCGCTGGGGCGGGCAACTGGAAGACTTCGACTGTTTCGACCCGTTGTTCTTCGGCATCTCGCCCCGCGACGCCGAACGCATGGACCCGCAAGAGCGGCTGTTCCTGCAGACCGCCTGGCATGCCGTCGAGGACGCCGGCTACACCCCGCAGACCCTGTCCGGCCCGCGCCTGCCCGGCGTGCCACGGCGGCGGGTGGCGGTGATCGCCGGGGTGATGTACGGCGAATACCAGTTCTATGGCGCCAGCGCCTGGCCAGAAAAGCCGGCGACCCTGACCAATTCCTCCTACGCCTCGATTGCCAACCGGGTGTCGTTCTGCCTTGACCTGGAAGGCCCGTCGTTCGCCGTCGACAGCATGTGCTCGTCGTCGCTGACCAGCCTGCACCTGGCCTGCGACCTGATCCGCGGCGGCAGTTGCGAACTGGCCCTGGCCGGTGGCGTGAACCTGTCACTGCACCCGTACAAATACCGCACCCTGTGCGAACTCAACTTCGCCTCGACCCAGGGCCAGTGCCGCAGCTTCGGCGCCGACGGCGACGGCTACGTGCCGGGTGAAGGCGTCGGCGTGGTGCTGCTCAAGCCGCTGGCCCAGGCCCTGCGCGACGGCGACCATATCCACGGGGTGATCCGCGGCAGCGACCTCAACCATGGCGGCCGCACCTCGGGTTACACGGTGCCGAACGCCGACGCCCAGGCCCAGGTGATCGGCCGCGCGCTGGAGCGCTCGGGCTTGCCGGCCTCGCGGCTGGGCTATATCGAAGCCCACGGCACCGGCACCAGCCTGGGTGATCCGATCGAAATACGCGGCCTCGGCAAAGCCATCGCAGCCCAGGTGCCAGCGGACTGGCAGTGCCCGATCGGCTCGGTGAAAGCCAACCTCGGTCATCTGGAATCGGCTGCCGGCATGGCCGCGCTGACCAAGGTGCTGTTGCAGTTCAAGCACCGGCAACTGGCGCCATCGATCCATGCCGAGCCGTTGAACCCGAACATCGACTTCAGCAAGACGCCGTTTGTAGTGCAGCAGCAGCTTGCGCCATGGCCGCAACCCCGCGATGGCTTGCCACGGGTGGCGGCGATCAGCTCCTTTGGGGCCGGTGGCGCCAACGCCCATGTGCTGGTGGAAGACGCCGCGCCGAGCGCCCTGCCGCCGGTGACCGACGCACGGGTGTTCGTCTTCAGCGCCCGTGGCCAGGGGCAATTGCGCGAGTACTTGCAGCGCTTCGTCGATCACCTGGAACACGAACGCGCCCTGGCGCCACAGCAGCCAACGGCGCGATTGGGCCGCGAAGGCTTCACTACCGCCGAAGTCGCCCGGACCTTGCGCGAGGGCCGGCAGCGGTTCGATGAGGCGCGGCTGGCGGTGGTGGCCGGGGACTTCGATGAGTTGCGGCAGTTGCTTGGTGAGTGGTTACTGGAAGGTCGTGAGGGAGAGGCGCGGACGCTGTTGGGGGCTGGTGGGTTGCGGGATGAGGCGGCGCGCTGGCTGGAAGGGATGGATGCCGAGGTTGCTGCGGAGCCGGGCCGGAAAGTCCCGTTGCCGGGGTATGCGTTTCTTCGACGCAGGTATTGGGCCGCTGTGCGGCCCTTCGCGACGGTTCGGCGCTCCGACAAGCTCGCTCCCACAGGGACCACGCAAGGCTCGCCATCCACTGTGGGAGCGAGCTTGTCGGAGCGCCGAACCGTCGCGAAGGACCGCACAGCGGTCCCAACCCACCCCCCGCAAGACATCCTCGACCGCCTGTCCCGCCAGGAAATCACCCCGGACCAGGCCCGCACCCTGCTCAAGGCCCTGCTTTGACCACTTCAACCGCAAAGGGAATCGACGCAATGCAGCAGCCGACAATCGCCATCATCGGCGCCGGGGCCAGTGGCCTGGGCGTGGCCAAGGCCCTTCGCGAAGCCGGGGTGAACTTCGAGATCATCGAGGCCACCGCGCGCTTCGGCGGCAACTGGCAGCCCGACGGCCCGGCGTCGAAGATGTACGAATCGGTGCACTTGATCAGCTCGCGGCGCAACACCCAGTTCGCCGATTTCCCCATGCCCGCCGACTACCCCGACTACCCGCGGCACAACCAGGTATTCGCCTACCTCACGCAACTGGCCGAGCACTGCCAGCTCGCCGCGCACACCCGCTTCAACACCCGCGTCACGCACATGACCAAGGACCGCCAGGGCTGGCAACTGACCTTCGCCGACGGCAGCCAGTCGCGCTACGAGGTGGTGGTGGTGTGCAACGGCCTGCTCGGCGTGCCGAAGATCCCCGCTTACCCCGGCACCTTCAGCGGCCCGAGCCTGCACGCCCGGGACTACCGCTCTGCCGAGCAACTGCGCGGCAAGCGGGTGCTGGTGGTGGGCGGCGGCAACTCCGGCTGCGACATCGCCGTCGACGCCGCACAAACCGCCAGCCGCGCGCTGCACTCGACCCGCCGCGGCTACCACTACATGCCCAAGTTCATCGACGGCCAGCCGACCCAGGAATGGCTGATGGACCAGGCGCCCAAGTTCAGCGACGACGATGCCTACTGGGCGCATGTCGAGCGCAGCTTCAAGTTCGCCGGCTTCGATGGCCGCGACTACGGCCTGCCGGCGCCGGACCACGATATTCGCGAATGCCACCCGATCCTCAACTCGCAGATCCTCTACTACATCGGCCACGGCGATCTGCACGCCAAGCCGGACATCAGCCGCTTCGACGGCCAGCAGGTGCACTTCAACGATGGCAGCGTGGAAACCATCGACCTGATCGTCTGGGCCACCGGCTATGGCATCGACCTACCGTTCCTGCCGCAGGAGGTGTTCGACTGGAAGCGCGATTTCGACGGGTTGTTCATGCGCATGCTGCCGGCCCGGCACGACGACCTGATGTTCGTCGGCTACCTCAACACGCCGTCGGGCATCGGCAACCTGGCCAACATGACCGGCCGCTTCATCGCCGCCTGCATCCAGGCCCGCGCCGCCGACAGCCCGGCGTGGCGGCAACTGCAGCAGATCAAGCTCGCGCCGGAACGGCTCGACCTTGGCCAGCAACGCTTCATGCAGACCCAGCGGCATGCCCATGAAGTCGACCTGTGGAAATTCATTCGCACCCTGAACTTCCTCACCGCCCGCCTGCAAACGGCGCAACCCCTGGCCCACAGTGCCTGAATCCGAAGCTTCGCGAGGCCCGACCATGAACCAGCCCACTCACCTGCCATCTGCCAACGAACTGAGCGCCCTTGACGCGTTGCGCCTGCTCGACAGCCTCGACGCACCGCCGACGCTGGAAGCCCGCTTGCTGGAGGATTTGCGCGAACTGCTGCTGGGCGTACTGAAGATCGCCCCCGAAGACTTCTCGCCAACCCGGCCGCTGATGGACTACGGCCTGGACTCCATTGCCTCGACCGAGATCGGCACGCTGTTTACCCGCAAATTCGGCATCACCGTGCCGCCGACGGTGTTTTTCGAGTTTCAGGATTTGCAGAGTTTCTGCGGGTATTTGCTGGCGGGGCATCGGGGGCAGTTGGAAAACCACTACGAAACCCCCGCCTCGAACCCACCCCAAAACCCTGTGGGAGCGAGCTTGCTCGCGAAGGACCGCGTAGCGGTCCCAACGCCTGCCACAACGGACCTTAAATTTCAAAAACAAGCGGTGATGCCAACATCACCTAGCACCTCGGAGATCACATCATCCGGTTTTAGGGCCGCTTCGCGCCCCTTCGCGAGCAAGCTCGCTCCCACCGGTGAAACGGCGGCCATCAAGGATTCCTCTGGCAACACCGCCTTATCAATCGAAGCCCTCTGGCAAGAATCCCCCTACCTGGAGCCCGCCCAATCCCTCCTCGACCACCACCTCCTCACCTGCCGCCAGGCAACCCGCATCCAGTTCCAGCGCCCTGCCGCCCCGCGTCTGGAATGCGCCACCTACGGCCAGGGCACGCCGGTCCTGCTGCTGGGCGGTCTGGTCATGCAGTACGACGTGATGTGGCGCCTGCAAATGCAGGCCCTCGGTGAACGCCACCGGCTGATCATGTTCCACTTGCCCGGCTGC
Organism: Pseudomonas sp. Marseille-P9899; assembly: GCF_903166565.1. Lineage (NCBI taxonomy): Bacteria > Pseudomonadati > Pseudomonadota > Gammaproteobacteria > Pseudomonadales > Pseudomonadaceae > Pseudomonas > Pseudomonas sp. Marseille-P9899. The sequence continues at coordinate 721,251 of NZ_CAESCG010000001.1, read as the reverse complement.
GGCGAAGCCGAGCTGCCGGATGCCTTCGATATCGCGCACCTGGTCGCCGACCTCACCGACCTGCTCGACCAACTCGGCATCACTGCCCCGCTGCCGGTGATCGGCTATTCCTTCGGCGGCGTTCTCTCCCAGGCCTTCGCCCTGACCCACCCCGAGCGCTGCGCCGGGCTGTGCATCACCGTCAGTTCGCCGTTCAGCGAAGGCGCCGGCAATTTCCCGGTGCTGATGCGCGAGCTGCAAAAAAGCCCACGCTTCATGACCCTCAACCGCGGCTGGAACATGCCGGCGCTGCCGGCCTATCAACAGGTGATCGGCGACTTCGACCTGCGCCCGCGCCTGCCGGCCCTGAGCTGTCCGTGCCGGATCATCTGCGGTAGCGACGACGCCTACCAGCCACCCGCCTATTCGGCGCTGATCGCCCAGGCCATGCCCCACGCCGAGCTGATCGAGGTGGCCGGTGCCGGGCATTTGCTGGGCTTCACTCACCATGAACACTACAACCGCCTGCTGCTGGAATTCCTCGCCGGGCTGCCAGCGCCTGGCAATCCGGCGCCCCGCCCGCGCCCCGGGGTATTCCAGGCGGCCACCCCGCAAACTCTGGAAACCCTCGGCGACTACGTGCGTCAGGGCGACCAAAGCCATTGCGCCATTCTCTCGGCGCCTGCCGCGCAAACCGCGCTGCTGCTCAATCACCTGGGCCAGCGCGGCAAACGCGAAACCGCCGACTACCGCAGCTACTTCCTGACCTCACTGGAAGAAGCCCTCGACGCCGCCCTGCGCCTGGCCCGCCACCACGCGCGCAATCGCACACCGGACGGCGAGGCCGGGTTGTTGCTGGTGGACGCCAGCGGCTACTGGGCGCGCTACTTCAACCCGCTACAGAGCCCCGACGCCCAGGCGTTGGTCCCCGGCGTGCGGGTGGTCGGCAGCCTCGCCGAAGCCCGCACGCTGCTCGCCGGCCTGGGCCCGCAACACCTCGCGGCAGTGGCCTGTATCGAGGCTGCCGATGCCAGCCCGCAAGCGTGCGATGCGCTGATCGCCTGCCTCGCCGGCAGCGGCATTCTCAGCCTGTTCGTCGAACACTGCCGTGGTGCGGGTGACTGGTCGCTGGCGGCCCTGCGCGAAAGCCCGGATTTGCTGGTCTTCGGCGAAGGCATCAGTGGCTTCCAGGCGCCGCTCGGCGCTTGCCTGGTGCATGAGCGAGTAAAGAACCCCTGGCTGATGACGCCCAACGAAAGCTACGTGCGCCATGTGATGAGCAACTTCGGCCTGCCGCTGCGCCTGGCGGCCGAGCACCTGACGCAGCGCTTTGCCGGCGAGTTGCCCGGCGACTTGCTGCGCCAGTTGCGCCGTGTCGAATCGAGCAGCGAAGCGACTTTCCAGGCGCACCTGCGCCACGGCAACAGCGGCTACGCGCGCATTGCCCGCATGCACGGTTTCGATGCGCGCTTCTACGAAGCTCGTGGTGTGCGTTCGCGGCTGCGGGTGGATGGCGAACCGTCGCGGGAAATCATCGACTGTTTCGTCAATGTCGGCACCTGCCCACGGGGCCTCAACCCGACCGATGTGATCGATCAAGTGGCGGGCAAACACGACCCGCGCCACGACTACTGGGCCGAGCTGACCCACCTGCTCGCCGAGCAGACCGGCCTGCCGCTGGCGCTGCCGGCATCCAGTACGGTCACGGCGGTGGAAGCCGCCCTGACCCTCGGCCTGCTCGGTGCCCCCGACAAGCGCCGCAAGCTGCTGTGCTTCAGTGGCGGGCTGGGGTTTTCCATGCTCAGTGCGGCGGCCTCGCGCAACGAAACCTTCGATATCTTCCGCCAGCCGTTCGAGCCGCTGCACGCCAACACCCTGTTTATCGACCCGCAGGCGGCGGATGCCGAAAGCCAATTGCAGGCGCATCTGCTCAGCGGCGAAGTCGCGCTGGTCTGGTTCGAAACCCTGCAGGTCGACGCCAACGCCTCGCGGCCGATTCCACCGGCATTGATCGCCCTGATCGAGCGCCACCGCGGGGCCGGCGGCTACCTGGTGGGCGTCGATGAAACCCAGACCAACCTGGCCACCGGGCAGTTTCTGCATAGCCAGGCGCAGGTGTCGCAGCCGGATATCGTCGCCCTCGGCAGCGCCCTGTGCGACAGCCTGATGCCCATGGGCGTGGTGCTTTACGGCGACGCACTTGGGCAACGCGCCGCGCAACGCCAGCCCGAACGGCTACTGGATTTGCAGACCCGCGGGATCAATCAGTTGTGCGCTCACCTGGCGCTCAACTGCCTGCGCGCCATCGCCCGCGATGCCGGCCTTGCCCAGGCCCGCGACCAGGGCGAGTACTTCAAGCAAGGCCTGCTGGCGCTGCAACGGGAGTTCCCGCTGATCAGCGGCGTGCGCGGCGAGGGCCTGCTGCTCACCGTCGAGCTGGACCTGCGCGACACCCCGGCCTTCGTCGAGCGCAGCTTCGGTTACCTGCTCTGGGGCAGCCTGCTGCGCGACCCGCACGGCGGCGTCGCTGCGGCCGTGTGCCCGATCTACAACAACTGCCTGCGTTACCTGCCACCCCTGACTATCGACCGCGAGGCCATCGACCTGATGCTCGCCAACCTGCGCCGGGCCCTGGTCCTGGGCATCGATGGCGTGCTTCAGGACTGCGCCGCGCACAACCGGCGCCTGGGCGATTCGCGCACCGCCGACTTTCTCGCCGGGCTGATTCCGGCAAAAAAAAAAAAGGAGCCACGCTGTGACTGAGCACACCCGCGTCAACCCGTCGCGCCCCGCCGAACCCGGCGTGGCTTCCATCCGTCCGTTGCAGGGCCGTGGCCCGATGGTCTGCATCATCGGCGCCGGGGTCGGCGGCCTGTCCATGGCCCGCGCGCTCAAGCGCAAGGGCATCGCCTTCGACTGCTTCGACCGCCGCGACCGCATCGGCGGCATCTGGGCCTTCGACCATAGCGGGCAGCACACCTCGGTTTGGCACAGCATGAACATGAACACGCCCAAGGGCCTGTACCAGTTCAGCGATTTCCCGATGCCCCGGCACTACCCGGACTTCCCCTCACACCGCCAGGTGCACGCCTATCTGGACAGCTTCGTCGAGCACTTCGAGCTGCGTGATTCGATCCACCTCGACTGCCCGGTGCAGCGCACCGAACGCCTGCCGGACGGCGTCTGGCGGGTGACCCTCGGCTCGGGCGAGGTCCGTCACTACGACGCCCTGGTGGTCGCCAACGGGCACCACAACACGCCCAACTTCCCCGACTACGCCGCCGACACCACGATCGACGCCATCCACTCGCAGCAGTACCGCTACCGCCACGGCTACCAGGACAAACAGGTGATGGTGGTCGGCGTCGGCAACAGCGGCGCGCAGATCGCCGTGGACGTCAGCCATGACGCGCGCATGACCTACCTGTCGCTGCGCCGCGGCGTCTACGTGCTGCCGCACTACCTGTTCGGCATCCGCATCGACAAGGTCATGGGGTGCCTGAACGACTGGTGGGTGAAGAAGATCCTGCCCTACCCGCTCAGCGGGCTGATGTTCACCGGCCTGTACAAAGCGCTGATCGCCAAGCGCAAGCAACTGGGCATGCCCAAGCCCGACCACCTGATGATGTCGAGCCTGCCGACCCTCTCGGAAAACTTCGCCAACCGCGTCGGCGACGGCAAGCTCAAGGTGGTGCCGCAGGTGCAGCGCATCGACGGCAACACCGTGCACTTCGTCGATGGCAGCCAGCTCGAAGTGGACGCGGTGATCTACGCCACCGGCTACCACACCGATTTCCCGTTCCTGCCGACCGAGCTGCTCAAGGTCGAGGAAAACCGCATCCCGCTGTTCCAGCGGATCTTCCTGCCGGACGTGCCCAATCTGGCCTTTATCGGCCTGTTCCAGGCGGTGACCTGGGGCTTCCTCGACATGATGGAACGCCAGGCCGAACTGACCGCCGACTACTTTGCCGGCCAGTACCTGCGCCCCGAGCCGGACAGCGAACGCCAGCACATCGCCGCCGAGCGCAAGGTGATCGAACGCGAATTCCTCGCCACGCCGCGCAACAACTACGAAATGCACGGCCCGACCTACATGCACTACCTGGCCAGGGAATTGCGCCAGGGCCACGACCGCGCCAAGGCTACCGGCAGCGTCAGCCCGCTGCTGGCCCAGGCCTACGCCTACGACGCCGTGAGCGCGCTGGCCCAGCCGCAGGCGACGGCGACAGCCCTGGAGAGCGATCCATGCCAGGGATGAGCGCAGCGGCCCTGGCCGTGGTCGGCATGTCCGGGCGCTTTCCCGGCGCCCCGGACCTGCGCGCCTTCTGGCACCTGCTGCGCGACGGCGGCGATGCCGTGCGCCAGGTACCAGCCGAGCGCTGGAACTGGCGCGACTACGACAGCGAACTGAATGCCGGCGAAGACACCAGCTATTGCCAGCACGGCGGTTTCATCGAACACGTCGACCGCTTCGACGGGCGCTTCTTCGGCATCCTGCCCCGCGAAGCGCAGAGCATGGACCCGCAGCAACGGCTGTTCCTGCAGTGCGCCTGGGCCGCGCTCGAGGACGCCGGCTACGCGCCGGCGCAACTGGCGAAGCGGCGCGTCGGGGTGTTCGTCGGGGTCGGCCACGCCGATTACCCGACGCTGATGCGCCGCGACGGCGTGCCCAGCGACGCCTGGCGCGGCACCGGCATCGCCCTCACTGCCATCGCCAACCGGGTGTCGTATTGCCTGGACCTGCACGGCCCCAGCGAAAGCATCGACACCGCCTGTTCCAGCTCGCTGGTGGCGCTGCACCGTGCCAGTCAGGCACTGCGCGCCGGCGAGTGCGAGGTAGCGATCGTCGGCGGGGTCAACCTGCTGCTCGGCCCGGAACTGTTCATTGCCTTCGCCAAGGCCGGCATGCTCAGCCACGCCGGGCATTGCCAGACCTTCTCCACCGACGCCGACGGCTATGTGCGCGGTGAAGGTGTGGCTGCGCTGGTGCTGACGTCGCTGGACGTTGCCCGGGCCAATGGCGACTACGTCTACGGCGAAGTGCTCGGTAGCGCACAGAACCACGGCGGGCGGGCCCACAGTTTTACCGCGCCCAACCCCAAGGCGCAGAGCGAGGTGATCCAGCAGGCCTGGGCGCAGGCCGGTCACTCGCCACGCCAGGCGCGGTTGATCGAAACCCACGGCACCGGAACGCCACTGGGCGACCCGATCGAGATCAATGCGCTGAAAAAGGCCGTGCCCGCCGGCGACGGCGCGCCGATCGTGTTGGGCGCGCTGAAAAGCCAGATCGGTCATCTGGAAGCCGCTGCCGGGATCGCCTCGGTGATCAAAAGCCTGCTGTGCCTGCACCATCGGCAACAGGTCGGCAACCTGCATCACCGCCAGCTCAACCCGCAGATCACCCTGGACGACAGCCCCTTCCAGCTCGCCAGCGGCAACGCCGCATTGGCGGACAATCCGGGTGAGCCGCTGCTGGCGGGCGTCAGCGCCTTCGGCTTTGGCGGGGTCAACGCCCATGTGGTGTTACGCGCTGCCGCCACGCCCAACGTCAAAGACGCTGATAGCCAGCCATGCCTGATCCTGCTCTCGGCCAAGGACGACGCCGGCCTGCGCGCCCGCGCCCGCCAGTTGCTCGACGCCTTCGACGAGGCCGGCACACCCGGCAATGCACCGCTGCGCCAGGCCCTGCTCGAACGCCTGCGTGATCTGCTCGGACTGATGCCGACGGGAGATGCCGCACCGACCCGACTGGCAACCCTGAATGTCGACGCCGGCTACTTTGTCGGCTGCCTGGAACAAGTGCTCGACGCCCTGCAACTGGACGTGCCGATCGACGCCTGGCGCGGTGCGGTCAGCCTGGAAGAAGTGGCGCAGCGCCTGGCCGCCGAAGCCCAGCCCCAGGCGAGCACCGAACCGCGTCTGGGCAGCTTCGCCGCCCTGCCCGCCGCGCATCTGGCCGACGCCAGCCTCGCCCGTATCGCCCGCACCCTGCAGGAGGGCCGCGACGCCATGCCCAAACGTCTCGCCTTCGTCGCCGACAGCCGCGAACAGCTATTCCAGCGCCTGCGCGACTTCCTTGGGGGTCACCACGACGGGCTATCGTGCAGCGGTAGCACAGAGACGGTCGCCGCCCCGACAGGCGCCGGACAACTGGCGCAGTGGGCCGCGCACTGGGCCAGCAGCAAAGTGCCCAGCCCGGACTGGACCAGCGTCTACGACGAGCGGCCACGCCCCGGCAAGTTGCCGTTGCCGGCCTACCCCTGGCGCCTGGAGCGGGTCTGGTACACCCCGGCATTCACCACCACCAAACGCAGCGCCCCGAACGCGGCGCAAGCCTGGCTCGACCTCTGGGAAAATTCCGCCGCCCTGCCCGGCTCGGTCATGGCGCTGGCTGGGCTGATCGCTCAGGTGTTGCGGCAGAGCCCTGCTGAACCACTGGCCTGGCGCGACCTGCGTTTCGGCCCGCCGCAGGAACTGGACAGCGCCGAGGCGCTGCGCTTTACCCCGGTCGAGCCGCGCTGGCAGGTCAGCCAGGGCGAACAGGTGCTGCTGCAAGTGGAACGCGGCGAACCCGCGCCGATGCCCGCCGCCCTGCAACCGCAAGCCGGCACCACCACCCTGGCGGCCAAGGCGTTTTATGCCAGCCTCGCCGAACAGGGCTTGTGCTACAGCGCCCTCGGCCGCGCCCTGCAAGACCTGCGCAGCACGCCGAACAGCCTGCACGCCAGCCTCGCCCTCGGCTGTCAAAGCGCGGATGACCTGCCGTTCTGGGCGACGCTGCTGGCCAGCCTGTGCGCCGCGCCGGCAGTGCTCGGTCAGGTGTCCACACCGAGCCTGCCCTTCAGCATCCGCCAACTGTCACTCGACCCCGAGGCGCTGCCCGGCGCCCGGCAGCTGGGCATCGTGCGCCGGGGCGACGAACTGGCCGTCAGCCTGAGCAATGCCGACGGCCGCTGCGCTCTGTATCTGGACGGGCTGGTCATGCGCGCCATCCCACTGGCCTTGAACCGGGTGAGCGCATGAACGCCTGGCTGTTCCAGGGCCAGGGCAGCCAGCGCAAAGGCATGGGCGCGGCGCTGTTTCCGCGCTTCCCGGCGCTGGTGGCCGAGGCTGATCGGGTGCTCGGCTACTCCATCGAGCGCCTGTGCCTGGAAGACCCGGACCAGCAACTGAACCAGACCCGCTACACCCAGCCTGCCATCTACGTGGTGTCCTGGCTGGGCTGGCTGGCGGCGCGGGAAGATGGCGCCACGGCGCAGTTCGCTGCGGGTCACAGCGTCGGTGAATATGCCGCGCTGACCGCCGCCGGCGTGCTGGACTTCGTCCTCGGCCTGCGCATCGTCACCGAGCGCGCGCGGTTGATGGCCGAGGTCGAGGACGGCGGGCTGATGGCGGTGCTCGGCCACGATGAACAACAGGTCCGCGCCCTGCTGGCGGAACTGCCGGACAGCGGCCTGGCCATCGCCAATATCAACAGCCCGCGGCAGATCATCGTCGGCGGCGCGCACGCCGCCCTCGACCACCTGCTGACGCTGTGCGCAGGCCGCAGCATCCGCGCCCTGGCGCTGAAAGTCAGCGGGCCGTTCCACACCCCGCATATGGCCGCGGCGGAGCGCGAATTCCGGGCGTTCCTGCGTAGCGTCAGCCATCAGTTCCGTGAGCCGGCCTTCCCGGTGATCGCCAATATCGACGCCCGCCCACACCGCCGCGAAGCGCTGGTGGACGCCCTGTCGCGCCACCTCTCCCACCCGGTGCAATGGCAGCAAGTGGTGCAACACCTGCTGGCAGCGGGCGTCGAGGAATTCATTGAAATCGGCCAACCGCCGATCCTCGCCGGCATGCTCAAGGACATCCGCGAACATGCGCCGGTGCCGGCGCCAGCTTCACCCCCTCGCGCGGTTCGCGAACGCCCGGTGCTGGTGGCGGCGCTGCCCCCGGACCTCGGCGGCGAAACGCTGCTGCTGGAACTCGCCCGTCATGGCGCCATGGGCCTGCTGGATGCCCACGGCCTGGACGACCAACACCTGCGCGAAACCCTTGAGCGCTGCAACGCCAACCCGCACCTGCGCGGCCGCCTCGGCGTCAGCCTCGGCGGTGCGGCACGGCTGGCCGAAGTTGCCGGGCTGGGCATCGGTTGCATCGAAATCGCCGCCCACCAGTTGACCGCGCAACTGCGCGAACGCTGGCCGGCGGTGCACTGGCTGGTGCGCCTGGAACACCCACGCGACCTCGACGCCGGCCTCGCCCATGCCGACGCCCTGCTGATCGCCGCCGACCGGCACCTGCCGCTGTTGCTGGAAGCGCTGAGCCGTCGCGAGCGGCAGATTCGTCGTCCGTTGATCGGCGCTGCGGGTCTGATCGGCAGCGCCAGCAGTGCCCAAACGATGTTCGAACTGGGGGTGGATTTCATCGCCCCCGGCGCGGTGTTCCTGCTCGCCGCCGAGGCGGCCGTACCGGCGCCACACCAACAGCAACTTGCGCGGGCAGGTCGGCAAACCCACCAATGGCTGGCCGACTGGCGTTATCCCGAACTGCACAGCCGCAGCCAGGGCTATGTGCTCGATCGCAGCGCCCATGAACAGAGCGAGGCCGCGCAGGCCTTCTACCTCAGCGACGACGGCGACAGCGGCGAAGGCCGCCGCGCCCTGCACGCGCGTATGCAAACCCGCGTGCGCGAGGCGCAGGTCTGCGGCGATGCCTCGCTCTGGCTGTTCAATCACTGGCGTCGTCAACACGCCCCGGACCTCGCGGTTCCCTTACCCGCGGCACAGTTGCTCGACCTGCTGTGCCCGGTCGCCCCCGACGCACCTTCAAGGACACGCCCATGAGCCTGATCGAACGCCTGCAAATCCATATCAGTGACTTCATCTGCAAGGAAGCGGACCTGCCCGCAGACGAGATCGACCTGCACACGCCGCTGGGCGCCCTGGGCGTCGGCTCGCTGGTCGGCACCCGGCTGATCGGCAGCCTGGAAGAACAGTTCGGCGTGCGCCTGTGGCCGACCCTGGTTTTCGAACACCCGAGCATCACCGAACTGGCCGAGGCCATTGCCGAGATCGTCAGCCAGGCCAACCGCGAGGAACCCGCGCATGTTTGACAAGACCTGCCTGAGCCCCCAGGAACTGGCCTCGGCCACCGGCAGCCTGGCGATCCACGACAGCCTGGCCCTGCGCGCCCGCCTGCACCCGGAAAAAGTGCTGTTCACCCTGCTCGACGACAACGGCGAAGAACAGCAGCGCCTGACCTACCGGCAACTGCTCGGCCGCGCCAGCGCCATCGCCCGCGAGTTGCGCGAGCACAGCCAGCCGGGCGAGCGCATCGCGCTGTTCTTCCCGCAGGGGCTGGAATTTATCGCCAGCTTCCTCGCCTGCCTGATCGCCGGGCGCATCGCCGTACCGGTCAACCTGCCGACCCGGCGCCGGGTCGAGCGCTGCCTGAAGATCCTCGACGACAGCGGCAGCCGCCTGCTGCTGGTGGCCGACAGCGAACGCGCCGCGCTGCAACAGGCGTTCGCCGGCAGCGCCGCGGCGGAGCTGACGATGCTCAGCCCGACCAGCGCCTGCGACGACGACGTGCAGTGGTCGCGCCCGGACGCCAGCGATCCGCAGCGCATCGCCTTCCTGCAGTACACCTCCGGTTCCACTTCGGCCCCCAAGGGGGTGATGGTCAGCCACGCCAATATCAGCGCCAACCTGCGCATGATGCGCGACTCCTGGGCGCTGGATCACACCAGCGACTTCGTCACCTGGCAGCCGCACCACCATGACATGGGGCTGATCCTCGGCCAGTTGCTGCCCATCGTGCTGGGCAACCACACGGTAATCATGGCGCCCTCGACCTTCGTCCGGCAGCCACTGATCTGGCTGCAAGCGATTGCCCGCTACAAGGCGCGGCTGGCCGGTGGCCCAAACTTCGCCTACAACCTCGCCGTGGAACGCTACGACGCCCAGCGCCTGGCAGGCCTGGACCTGTCGAACTGGAGCCACGCCCTTAATGGCGCCGACGTGGTCCGCCCGGCCAGCCTGCAACGCTTCGCCGAGTGCTACGGCGCCCACGGTTTTTCCGCCAACGCCTTCCTGCCCTGCTACGGACTTGCCGAGGCGACCCTGTTTGTCAGCGGCGGACCCCACGGTCAGCCGGTGCGCTCGGTGCTGGCCGACCCGCTGACCCTGGCCCTGGAACAGCGCCTCAGCGCACCGTCCGACCCGGCCACGGCCCAGGTTCTGGTGGGCTGTGGCGAACCCTCGTGGGAAGTGCAGGTGGCGGTGGTCGATCCGGCCTCGCGGCAACGCTGCGACGCGCAACGCATCGGTGAAATCTGGCTGCGCGGCCCGGCCATCGCCAGCGGCTACTGGCAGAACCCCGAGGCTACCGAGGCCGGTTTCCGTGCGCGGCTCAATGACGGCAGCGAACAGACCTGGCTGCGCACCGGCGACCTCGGTTTCGTCGAAGAACAGGACCGCCAGCTGTACATCTGTGGCCGCCTCAAGGACCTGATCATTTGCGAAGGCCGCAACCTGCACCCTGAAGACATCGAGCACACCGTGATCGAAGCCCTCAAGGACGTGCGTCCGCAGAGCTGCGCGGTGTTCAGCCACGACAACGAACAGCAGCGCCAGACCATCGTCGCTGCCATCGAACTCAACCGCGAGATCAAGCGCTGGCTGCAGGACAACCCGCGCCAGCTCAAGGCCGCAGTGCGCAGCGCGGTGGTGGACAACCACGGCATCACCCTCAACCGCATCGTCTTCGTCCAGCCCACCAGCATCCACAAGACCACCAGCGGCAAGATCCAGCGCGGCAAGATGCGCCAGCTCTACCTGGCGGCGGAACTGGACCTGCTCAATGAAGCCGGCTGAACCCGCGCTGGTGCAATGGCTGGCCGACGCTGCGGCGCCGGTCAGCCTGGTCTGCTTTCACTGCGCCGGTGGCAGCGCGCAAAGCTTCTTCCCGTGGAAGAAACCGGCGGCCGGGTTGTGCGAGTTGTACGCGGTGGAACTGCCAGGCCGCGCCCGCCGCCTGCGCGAACCCTTCGCCCGCTCGGTGGACGCCCTGGCCGAGCACTTCGCCGAACAATGTCGCGCGCTGCCGGACAAACCCCTGATGCTGTTCGGCCACAGCCTCGGCGCCCTGCTCGCCTACGAAACCGCGCGGCGCTTGTTGGCCGGCGGCGAGCGGCGGCCGGTGGCGTTGCTGGTGTCATCGCGGCAAAGCCCGGACTGGCTGCCGGCCTGCGCCGGCTTGCCGCAACTCAACGACCAGGCCCTGCGCGACTACCTCACCGACCTCTCCGGCACCCCGCGCGAGGTGCTGGAAAACCAGGCGATGATGGACCTCGCCGTACCGATCCTGCAGGCGGACCTGAGGTTGATCCTCGACTACCGGCACCAGCACCCGCAGCCGCTGGAGATTCCGGTGCGGGTGTTTGGCGCCATCGATGATCCGCAGGTGGGGTATGAATCACTGGCGGCTTGGCAGCGGGTCAGCGGGGCGGACTTCGGCTTGCGGATGATCGATGGGGGGCATTTTGCGGTGATGGAGGAGATGGAATGGGTGTTGCGGGAGGCTTCGGGGCGGGCGTTTCAAGGCCGGTAATGACTACGTATTAGTCGATATAGACAGTGCTGGCTGATTTGAGGATCAAGGTTGCGGAATCTATACCGTTGAGAGGGGTTCCTTAAGTTTGCGTTAGGCATTCCTGAAATTTTCATGAGTTTTTCCACTCATCGAACAGGACACTACCGTGAACAGATCAACACTGCGAACCCGCTTCGGGGGCATCGTGTTGCTGCTGGGATTCTCGCTGGTTTGCGCAGGATCCGGAGCCGCTTCCGAAACCGTTGCCCCCACCCCAATCGTGCGCGAACAAGGCCACTTTCTGGATGTTCCCGCGCTGCTGGAAAACCGTGCCGAGACCAGGACGTCGCCACTTCTCGCAGGGGTCAAGGCACCCAGGCTTGAGCCTCAAACATCGCAGCCGGGCTATCACCTCAGTAGCGCCAATCTTGTTCGCGATAACAACGAGCCAGGCGGTTTCATCGTGATCGTGAACAAGGACGACGGCAGTTTCCTCGCCTTGGTCAATGGCCCGAACCGAAGCGGCCTGGTGCTCGGCCAGGCGGACGGCAGCCAGACGTTCAATGAGGACACGAAAACAGACTTTCTGAAAGACGACTCGGTGTTCGACCCGCAGGAGCAAGCCAGGGCCGATGCCCTGAAAGAACCTCTGGATAGCCGCAGCGGAGAACTCCAGATCACCGTGCTGATGGGCTATTCACGGGCCGCTGCCGATTACGTGAGTGACACGACCGCCTACACACTGGCGCAGTTGGAGACCGTGAATCTGGGCCTGCGGAACTCTGGGGTGACAGGCATCAGGCTGGTCGTGGGAGAGATCGCCGTAACGCAGAAAAACTATCCGCAGACTACCGAAACCCTCTCGTCGCTGCCTTCAATCTTTGCCAATTACTCACGGTCCAGTCTGGTGGCCGGTTTTTTCATGCCCACCGATCAAGATGGCGGGATAGGCGGCATGGCGTGGACACCCGGTCGATACTCAATCAATCACGTAACCGGGGGTATCGTTTTCCGCCATGAAGTGGCTCACGGCGCTGGGGGTTCACATTGCAATGGCGGTGACAAGAGTTATCGGTATGGCTACTCGGACGGAAAATACAGCACCATCCTCTGTGGCAACAACGTGCCGTATTACTCAACACCAAACCGCTCCATAAACGGTTCTCCCCTGGGTAATGCCAATACCGCTGACATGGCCCGGGTGTGGCGAGAACAGGCCCACAGATTGGCCTCTTATGAAGAGTCTTCACCGTTTCTCATTCAAAGCATGGCCGGTTCTGCCGAGTGCGTGGATTCTCATGGCCAATCTGCGGGAACAAAGGTAGGGCTCTGGGTGTGTGACAAAAACAACCCTAATCAGCAATGGGTGCAAGTACAGGTTGGAAACAAGATACTGATTCGGCTGAAAGCCTATCCGACACTTTGCCTGAGCAAAGGTCATGATGGTTCGACCCGGGACGTTTTACTCCTTCAGTGCCATGAAGGATTTGCCTGGGAGGAAGTCACTGGCCAGTTCAAAACCCTGGGGCTTCAGAACTTTCTCTACCTGAGCCGTAAAAGCGACGGCACACTTGAAGCCGCCGAAAACGGTGGTTCTCAGCCCGGATCCCACTGGAAAAAGCTGCCCGTGGCTCAAACTCCGCCGTTCCTCCTTCATAGCGTGGCCGCCCCTTCCCAGTGCGTGGATGCCCACGGTTACACCGGAGGGGCAAAGGTTGGGCTCTGGGGATGCGACAAGAACAACCCCAATCAGCAATGGGAGCGGGTACAAGCGGGAAACAAAGTCATGATCCGGCTGAAATCCGTTCCGGCACTTTGCCTGAGCAAAGGCGACCAGGGTTCGATCAGGGACCTGGTGCTTCGAGTGTGCAGTGAAGGCTACGCCTGGGAGCAAGTCACAGACCAGCTGAGAACCCCGGGCGACAAGGAATTTCTTTACTTGAACCGGACCAGCAGCAACGCGCTTGAGGCCTCCGAAAAAAGTAATCACCTTCCCGGCTCCCACTGGCGGATGGAGAACCTGCCAACGCCTTGATCGACGCGGTGCATCGCTGGCAAACCGGCGATGTACCGCAGAGCGGAGCTCGACTTCAAAAACGCCGAAATCCCGTCGACAGGCACCTGCCAACTCAATCCTCCTTACCACCCTCACTCCCCGGTCCACCCAGCGGCGCCTTCGCCGGCCCCGCCGGGTCGACCTGCGGATCATTCAGGTCCGGGGAATCCGGATCAAAACCCGGATCGTCGTTGCCGCTGGAATGTTCCGAAGAATGCGGGCCCTGGTCGTCGTTCGGTTTGTCGTGCATGGCGTGACTCCTGTGTGTGGTTACAGGTTTAGGTCGCCTTGCGGACGCAGACGTTCAAACAATGTTCCAGATGGTCGCGCGTCAGCCTCAACATCGGGAGACAAGGCATTGGCCCACAAGTACTTGGCCTTGAAACCTTTGACGCAACCCGTCGGCGCAGCGCGGATCCACTTGAGCCACGGCGCGGCAACCCGCGTCGTTCCTGAACACAGAAGGTCCTGTGTGTCCTTTCACAGTGATTCACTTCCCGGCGAACACAGGCCAGTCGGTATAGCCCTTGGCGCCTCCGCCGTAGTAGGACTCCCGCGGTGCCACAACCAGGTCATGCCCATGACGCAGCCGCGCCGCCAGATCCGGGTTGCCGATAAACAACCTGCCGAAGGCTACGGCATCAATCCGGCCCTCGGCGCGACGCTGAATGGCCATGTCCAGGTCGTAATTGTTGTTGCCGATGAACAGGCCTTCGAACCGCGCGCTCAAGGCATCCAGATCAACGCCCTCGGGCACCCGACGCGAGGTGGCGGTCGCGCCTTCGACGAGATGCAGATAGGCCAGGCCAAATTTGTTCAGCTCCTCGATCAGGTGCCCATACAACCCCATGACATCGCTATCTGGCGGTGTATTGCCGGCATCCGGGGTGACCGGCGAGAGCCGTATGCCCACTCGCTCGCGGCCCCAGACCCTGACCACCGCGTCGGTCACTTCCAGGGTCAGCCGCGCGCGGTTCTCGATGGAGCCGCCGTACTGGTCGCTGCGCTGGTTGGTCGAGTCGCGCAGAAATTGATCCAGCAGGTAGCTGTTGGCCGAATGCACTTCGACGCCATCAAATCCGGCGCGTTTGGCATTTTCTGCGGCGGTCACGTATTGCTGGATGATTCCGGGGATCTCGTCAGTGTCCAGCGCACGCGGCATGGACACCGGAACGAAGCCGTCCACGGTGTAGGTGTCGCCTTCGGCCTTGATCGCTGACGGCGCAACCGGTGCCTGGCCGCCCGGCTGCAACTCGACACTGGAGAAACGCCCGACATGCCAGAGCTGGCTGACGATCTTGCCGCCCGCCGCGTGCACGGCGTCGGTCACGGTCTTCCAGCCGGCAACCTGTTCGTCGCTCCACAGGCCCGGTGTCGCGGCATAACCCCGCCCCTGCGGCGAGATGTTGGTGGCCTCGGCGATCAGCAGGCCAGCACTGGCGCGCTGGGCGTAATAGGTGGCGTGCAATGCGTTGGGCACACCGTCTTCGCCATAGCGGCTGCGGGTGACCGGGGCCATGACGATGCGGTTGGCAAGCTGCAGCGCGCCCATGGTTACCGGCGAGAAAAGATCGGTAAGGAGACTGTTGTCAGTCATGTTGCTTACTCCTTGAAAAGACCGGTCAATCGAATAGACCGGTCGTCTATCTCGTGATCAAAAAATTTAATGACTGGCCAGGAATGCAGCCAGCCCGTGGTGGCCTGCCACGATCAGTTCGCGAACCAGCCCTTGGTAATGAGTGGCGGACTCTGCCGTCGGTACGCCAAAACCCGCACGCCAGTGAATCACCGCACGCGGCTCGTCACTGAGGGCCAGCACCTGGACCGTCGCAACATAGTCGAGCAGTGGCAGCGGTGCCTCCTCGAAGCGGTAACTCAGACGCCGCGCCTGGTCGTCCACCGCCAGCAGGCGTTCGCGAACCACCGCACCGTCGCCCAGGCGCAAATAACGGACAGACCCCGGCAAACCCTCGGGCTGCTGGTCTTCGATATGGCTCTCGACAATGCCGGGATGCCAGGCCTGGATGCGACCGAACTGCCGGAGCACCGCCCACACGCGCTCAACGTCACTCTCGACCAGGGCACAAAACTCGACTACGGGCATGGCGCGGACCTCAGGCTTCGAACTGGTGATAGACCTTGGCGATGACCTGCCAGCGGCCATCGATCCTGATCAGGGTCAGAAAATCGTTGTAATCGGCACCGATGGCATCCTGCTCCATGTCAACGCGCACCACCGCAGTGGTCGGAGTGATGGCGAGGATATCCAGGCGGGTGGTGATGTCAGGTGCATCACCATTGCTGCGGATGAACGTGTAGAGGTTGTCAACCGATCCGCCCAGCAACTGGCCGTTGGTGAAGCCATACATCACCGCATCGGGATGGAAGGCTTCGGCGACCGTGTCCGCGCTACCAACACGCAGACCTTCGACGTACTTCGCGGCGACGGCAATCACGGCATCGTAATCACGGGTAGGAACCGCTTTGATGTTCTTGTTCATGGGGTAGGCCTCAGGCTGCGGAGCGGGTGTGGTAGATCTTGCTGACGATGGTCCAGCGGCCCTCGACTTTCAGCAGGTTGAAGTAGTCGGTGAAGCAGAAGCCGGAGAGGTCATCGGTATCGACGCGGGCACTGGCGGCGGTGCCGACGATATCGACGTAGGCCACCACGCCGCTGGCCTGCGGCGACGGGGTGAAAGCGCTGTCGATCACCTGGTAGAGGTTGTCGATGCCACCGCCGACCAATTGCCCGTCATCGACGCCGAACATCGTCGCCTTCTCGTGGAACGCGGGTTTCATCAGGCGGCTGTCGGCTTTGGCACCGCCCTCACCGTATTGCTTGAGCAGGTCAAGA
Organism: Pseudomonas sp. Marseille-P9899; assembly: GCF_903166565.1. Classification (NCBI taxonomy): domain Bacteria; kingdom Pseudomonadati; phylum Pseudomonadota; class Gammaproteobacteria; order Pseudomonadales; family Pseudomonadaceae; genus Pseudomonas; species Pseudomonas sp. Marseille-P9899. The sequence goes on along the minus strand of NZ_CAESCG010000001.1, from coordinate 704,785 downwards.
ATTGCGTTGTGATCGTGGATGTACGAGGTCGTCATGGGTAGAAACTCCAGTGAGGGCTTAGGGAATGGGGTAAGAATTCAGGCGCTGGTAGCGCCCTTGCGCGACGCTCACCAGTCCTGGCGAGTCGGCGAAATGATCAGGTCATTGATGGTGACCTGCGGTGGCTGATCCAGCGCATACACCACCGCATCGGCAACGTCCTGTGGAGCAATGGCAATGCGGTTGAGTGCCTGCGCGGCGAGGCGACCGGCCGGGTCGGTTACCTTGTCGGCCCAGCCGGTATCGATCACCCCAGGGCTGATGGTGCTGACCCGGATGCCATGCTGCACACCCAGCTCCTTGCGCATGGATTCGGTCATGGCCTGGATAAAGAACTTGGTCGCGCAATACACCCCCGCCGATGGCGACACCTGATGCCCGGCCACGGAATCCATGTTGAGGATCTGCCCGCCCTGCTGCTCAAGCATGTGTGGCAGCACCGCAGCGATGGCGTTGAGCGAGCCCTTGATATTCACGTCGATCATGCTTTGCCAATCCCGTACCGCGAGGTCGGTCCAATTGGAGAACAGCATCAGGCCGGCGTTGTTGATCAGGATGTCGATGCGCCCCCAGGTGCCTTTGGCCAACGCGGCCAGCGCCTGCATGTCCTCGGCACGGGTCACATCGGCGACCTTGCCCAGCGCCTCGCCGCCGGCCTGACGAATGTCGTCCACCAGCGCGTCGAGCCCGTCCTGGTCCAGCGCGGCGGCCACGACCCTTGCACCACGGGCCGCCAGGGCCCGGGCGCTGGCGGCGCCGATCCCGGACGATGCGCCGGTGACGATGGCAACCTTGTCTTGCAGATGATTCATCGCATTGCTCCTCTTGCGGGTAACACCCTCGGCCAACTGCCAGCGAAGGGTGGAAAAACGCCAGAATTAGACCAGTCGTCTAGTAAAGTGGCGAAAAAAAAGCACCTCAGCCCAGCAGGTGCTTGCTCATGGTCATGACGGCCTTGAACGGCTCGGGAGCCTGCTCCACCTTGGCCATCAACGAGGCGCCAAGCCACATCTGATACAGCGTCTCGGCCAACACTGGCGCCGGTTGCGCGGAACCGATCGAACCGTCTGCCTGGCCACGCTCGACGCAAGCCGCCAGGCGCTCGACCACCTTGTGGGTGCCGCCCTTGAGTACCAGGCGCATCGGGTCGGACAGGTCACAGACTTCCGCTCCCAGCTTGACCACCAGGCACTTGTCGTTCGATGCGTGCGAGCACTGTGACTCGACCCAGTAGTCGAAGTACGCCATCAGTTGCCCGGCACCGGTGTTTCTCCCAGCCAACAGCCCGTCGATGGTGCTCAGGTAGTCGGCGAAGTACTCCTGCAACAGGGCCTCGCCGAACTCTTCCTTGGAGCGAAAGTAGTGATAGAACGAGCCTTTGGGAACCCCCGCAGCGCTCAGCACTTCATTCAGGCCAACCGCGGTGTAGCCCTTGTGGGTCATCAGCGTCCTGGCCACATCGATGATGTGCTGGCGCATGTCTTGGGATGATTTCTTCATGGGCGCGGATCATAGACGCGATTAGACCAGTCGTCTATAAGCAATCCTGCAAACCCACTCCTAATCGACCACTGGTACCCACTCGCTCTCTACGCCCTCCCCTGGCTGCGTTGCGCCTCAGGCCTTCTCCGGCACTTCTGCCAGTGGTAGCAACTCGACTTTTTCCCAGCGCGCGATCACCAGCGGTGCGATCGCGTTGCCCAACACATTGAGCGTGGTGGTGCCGCCTTCGATGATGCGGAAGATCCCCGCGATCAATGCCACGCCTTCCAGCGGCAACCCCGCCGATGCCAGGGTGGCGGACAGAATGATGATGGCAAAACCGGGCACACCCGCCGCTCCCTTGGACGTCAGGACCATGGTCACCACCAGCAGCACCTGCTGCGTGAGCGACAGATCAATGCCATACAACTGGGCGACGAAGATGGTAGCGACACCGAGGAAAATCGACGCTCCATCAAGGTTGAAGGCATAGCCCACCGGCACCACGAAGCTGACGATGCGCCGCGGCACCCCATAGCGTTCCAGCTTGCTCATCAGTTGCGGCATCACCGCTGCGGATGCTGCACTGGAAAACGCCAGGATCAACTCATCACGGAAGTAGCGCGCCAGCTTGAACACGTTCTCGCCGATCAGGTAGCAAATGCCACCCAGGAACACCAACGCGAACACAATCAGCGCCAGATAGACCACCCCGATCAGTTTGAGCAGCGGCAACAGCGAGGCAAAGCCAAAGGTCGCCACCGTGGCCCCGATCATCCCGAACACACCGATCGGGGCGTAGGCCATGACATAGCTGACCAGTTTGAACATGCCGTCGGAGATGCCCTGGATCAGCGCTATCACCGGCGCGCTGCGCTCGCGAGGCAATGCGTTCAGGGCCATGCCGAAGAGCACGGCGAAAAACAGGATCGACAGCAGTTTCGCCTCGCTCATGGCGACCAACAGGTTGTCCGGCACGATGTTCTGCAACACCACCAGGGCGCCTTTGGGCGCTTCCAGGTTTAACGCCGCAGCATTTCGGGCCAGGCCGGAAATATCGGTGCCGCTGCCAGGCTCGAAGAGATTGGCGAAGCACAGCCCGAGAATGATCGCCAGCGTGGTGATAGCGAAGAAATACCCGAGTGCCTTGGCGCCCATGCGCCCGAACGACTTGTTGTCTCCGCCGCCGGCGATACCCAGGATCATGCAGCAGAAGACGATGGGCACCACGACCATCTTCATCATCTTGATGAAGATGTCGCCCAGGGGTTTGAGGATTTCGGTACTGACCCACTGTTGATAGTCCGGGTGAGTGTTGAAGTACCAACCGACGAGCACGCCAAGCAACAGCCCGGCAACGATTTGCCAAACCAGGGGAATACGTTTCATGTCTAGCCTTCTTGTTGGAGTGAGGTATCTGCGTGGGAGGCAGTAGCTAGATTCATGAGCTTTCAGCTCACAAAGTAATGGGCACGGCTCATCGGCCGTGCCCGTGTCGTGTCACTTGGCGAACAGTTGACCGATGTCCTTGAACGCCTTGAACTCGAGCGCGTTACCACAAGGATCGAAGAAGAACATGGTGGCTTGCTCGCCCACCTGCCCCTTGAAACGGATGTAAGGCTCGATGACGAACGCGGTTCCGGCGCGGGTCAGCCGCTCGGCCAAGGCCTCCCACTGCTCCCACTGCAGCACGATGCCGAAATGCGGCACTGGCACGTTGTGGCCATCGACCGGATTGCTGTGCACGCTCTCCTGGGAGGAGGTCTTGGGGTGTTCGTGAATCACCAGTTGGTGGCCGTAGAAGTTGAAGTCGACCCACTGGGTCGCGGAGCGCCCTTCTTCCAGGCCGAAAACGTCCCGGTAGAAAGCACGCGCGGCGGCAAGGTCGTAGACGGGGATCGCAAGGTGAAACGGAGAAAGGCTCATCAGGTACTCCAACGCACTGTTGTTATGGATGGAGCTGATGCTACGGGTGGGCTTTCAATAAAAAAAACAATATGATTTTGTCATTAACACAAAGGAAATTTGTGAATGATCCGCGAACTGAAAACCTTCATTGCCGTTGCCCGGGAAGGTACCTTCGCCGCGGCCGGCAACCGCATCGGCTTGACCCAGGCCGCCGTAAGCGCCCAGATGCAGCGCCTGGAAGCGGAGCTTGGCTTCGAACTGTTCGACCGTAGCGGACGCTCCGCGCACTTGAACCGGCGCGGCCAGCAACTGTTGCTGCAGGCACAGGAGTTGCTGCGCATGTACGCCGAACTGGGGACCCACAGCCCCGGACTGCCGATGCCCATGCGGGTCAATATCGGCGCCATCGCCTCGGTTCAGCGCAGCTTGCTGCCGGATGCGCTGACGCGTTTCCATCGGCAGTTCCCGCTGTGCCGGACGCGCATCCTCCCAGGGGTCTCGATGGAACTGGTCAACCTGGTGGATGCTGGAGAACTGGATATGGCCGCGGTGATTCGCCCGCCCTTCTCGATGCAGAGTGATCTGGTCTGGACAACCCTCTCCCGTGAGCCCTACCGGCTGATCGTGCCGAAGCAGACCCAGGGTGACGACTGGACCGAATTGCTCACCACCCACCCCTTCATCCGCTACGACCGCGCCTCGTTCGGCGGCCGCCAGGTCGACCGTTTCCTGCGCCAGATGCACTTCGTGCCCCGGGAGGTCTGCGAACTGGACGAGCAAGAGGCAATCATCAAGCTGGTCGGCAATGGCCTGGGCGTGGCGCTGGTACCGGAAACCGACAGCCGCAAGGGATGGCCCGGCGGGGTCCGCGCACTGGACCTGGGCGAGCACACGTTCCACCGCGATGTAGGCCTGATCCACCGGGCGAACCTGCATCTGGACCAGACCGTGAAGACGCTGGCGGACTACATCATCTCGACGGCGGGCACGCGCAAGGCGTCCGCGTGAGCGACACGGCTACATCCACCCCGCCAACACCAGCGGCAACCACACAAACGACAACACCGTCGAACACATCACCACATTCGCCACCTGCTCCGGCGCACGATTGGCCCGCACCGCCAGCAGGTAGTTGAACACCGCCACCGGCATCGCCGATTGCATGACCAGCACCGCGTGGGCGAGGTGGTCCAGGTCGAGCAACGCGCCGATGCCCCAGCCGACGCCAGCACCGATGACGATACGCAACGCGCCGATCAGCATGCCGCTGCCGATGTGTTGCGGGCGGATGCTGGCCAGCGATACGCCAAGGGTCAGCAGCATCAGCGGAATGGTCATGCCGCCCAGCAGATCGACGGTGTTGCCCAGCCAGCGCGGCAGTTCAAGATCGAAGAAGATCACCGGCAATGCCAGCGCGAGGCTAATGACAATCGGATTTTTCAACAGCCCGCGGAACGAGGCGACACCACCGGACAGGGCGATACCGAGGGTGAAATGGAAGCTCGACAAGGTCAGGAAAAACGCCACCGCCAGGGCCAAGCCTTGCTCGCCGAAAGCGTACAGCGCCACCGGCAAACCCATGTTGCCAGTGTTGGGGAACATGAACGCCGGCATCAGTACCCGCCAGTGTTGGCGAAAGGCGCGGCTGACCGCATAACCCACCGCCGCCATGGCGACCATGCACAGCACGCAGGCCAGGGCCATGTGGGTGAAGGCCGCAGGGTCGAGTCGGGTGCGGTGCAGGGTGGACAGCACCAGCGAGGGCGTGCCGACGGTCATCACCAGGCTGGCAATGAAATCCGTGGGATAGGCATGGCCCTTGCGCGCCCAGATAAAGCCGATACCGGCGACGATGAAGACCGGCGCCAGAACGGCGAACAACGAAGCCAGCATGCGGCTTTTCCTTTGCGAAAAACGGCCATGCTAGAAGCCCCGTGCCAGCACGTGCAAGGACCGCGACGCTGAACCACGCCGATATCCGTTTGAGTGTGGGACTATCGGGCGGATCTTCTGGCCGATTCGCCTTGCTTCACTTGTCGGGTTGGCAAAAACACCGTGAAACCGACTCCTAAGTGCACAAAGCATTGATTCGGGTCATTGATTCACACTCAAGATGTGTTAGGCACCGAGCCGAACCCAAGCGCTCTATCACCCGCTTTTTAGCCAAAAAAAGCGACGAATTGGTCAACTTGTATCTATGAAACTTTTCTGAACACCCTTGACGGGCGTTCAAACGCGATAGCAGGATGCCGCCATCGAAGTAAAACAATTCGCGTTTGCCAGTAAGAATTTTCGACCTTATGGATGAGGGTGATTCGAATGGATTCGGCTGTGTCGTGCACGAAAATCGTCGACAACGGTGACGATGGCAAACGCTTCATCATCGCGATCACCGGCGATGGCTTTACCTCTTCCCAACTCACCACATTCCACCAGGCGGTGGTCACCTTGCTCGCTGGGCTCAGCGACATCGTGCCGATCTCCTGGCGTCTGGCCGACGCAATCAACGTCTACATGATCGATACCGTCTCGGCGGCTTCGGGCATTGGCTCGGGCACCGGTTGCGGTACGCCGGTCACGGTGAACAACGCCTTGGGCACGGTGTCCTGCGCCGACGGCAATTCCAGCAGTTGTATCTCCGCCTCCCCCAGCCTGGTGAACGCCGCGCTGAACGCTGCCGGGATCACCTGGCACCTGGCGGTGGTGATTGCCAACACTGCCGTTGCCGGCGGCAGTTTCGGCGGCAACCAGTGCACCCTGACCCTGGACAGCGGCAACGTCGCGCTGCTGGCCCGGGCCATCGCCCAACTGGCGGCCGGACTCGGCGTCGAGTACGCCGCCCAGCCCGGCACCTACCCGGACATCGAGCCCAGCAGCCCCAACCTCACCACAAACATCGCCGCCGCCACGCTGAAGTGGGCGCAGTACCTCACTCCCGGCTACACCGCCCTGCCCTCCAATCCGGCAGCCAGCGGCTGGCAACCGTGGATGGTCGGCGCCTTCGAAGGCGGCGGCAATTACGCCCAGGGCATCTACCGGCCAAGCCAGAACTGCCTGATGCGTGACCCCGCCGCCGACTTCTGCCTGGTCTGCTACAACGAGTTGCTCAACGCCTTCGCGCCGTATCACCAGACCACCGGGCTGTCCTGGCTGGCCAGCCAGAACGGGGCCGGCGTCTGGTCGGCAGTGAAAGCGGTATCCGCACCGGTGCAGCCTGCGCCGATCCAGTCACTGGCGACCACCAGCCAGGCCAGCCGGCTCTACGTGTTCACCCTGGCCAACGGCGTGGTCAGCCACAATTCCGCTACCGTGGTCGGCAATTGGGAGAGCGCCCATCCGATTCCCCTAAACACCGGCAACATGGCCGTGCCCACGGATATCGCCGCGACCCTCTCTGGGTCGGTGGTAGTGGTCACGGCGCTGTCTGCCAATCAAGTCTGGCTCGCCAGCCAGCCTTCGGGCTCCGCCTGGAGCGCGTTCGCGGCCATCAGTTCGACCGGCCTGCCCGCCGGCTGCACCCGCGTCGCCTGCGCGGTGGCAAACGGTCAGTTGTTCGTGTTCGCCTCGGGCAGCAAGGGTATCTGGCTGAGCGTGCGCAACGGCGCCAATACCTGGGACGCGAAGTGGAGCGAAGTCACTTCGCAACTGGGCCTGAGCAATGGCTCGGCGATCGACTGCCTCGCCGCCGGCGCCGCCGTACAAGGCCAGTTCATCCATGTGTTCGCAGCGCAAGGCACCACGCTCAAGCACGTCAAGGTCACCAGTGCACGGCAGTGGCAGGGCCTGGAGAACGTCGGCAGCAGCGGCCTGGTCCCGGCCCTCGATCTGAACTGCGCCGTGCGCGACGAAGCCTCGGTGTTCCTCACCGCCGCCACCAGCAAAGGCCCGGTTGGCGCCACGCGCAATGCCGTGGCCTGGCCAACGGCGGCCACGCTCCTATCTGCTCTGCCAGGCACGGTCACCCGTGTCTCGGCGGGCATCCTGTCCGGCACGCTTCTGGCCGCGGCATCCTGACCCACCCACACAGCAAGGCCATCATGGAGAACGCTTATGAGTAGTGGCGGCGGCAGTAGTCCAACCCCCAACCGTACCTGTAACGGCAACCTGAAAACCAACGTCAGGCTGGTACTGGTCTATCAGCCCGCGTACAGCCTCAACGGTGCGAACTGGCAAACCACGCCGGCGACCCAGGTCACCGCGAACAGCTCGCCGGTGTCGGTATTCATCGCCAACGGCCAGAACCCCGACGGCAGGATCACCTACCAGGCCGACGACGGTACCCAGTTCGTGCTGGCGTTCACCATGAACGGTACCAATGCCATCAACGTTATTGGCAATGGCGGCGGCGCGTCGGCTTACAACTACTCCGTGACGAAACCTACAGCCGGAGACTGCATTGATGCCGTCTACACCATTTCCAAGAGGGACTTGTAATGAGTTACACAATGTCCGTGGACCGGGTGATTCAGCTCGCCCGTTGCGATGATTTCCCCGAAGTGACCATTCGCCAGATGTTCGCCGATCACAACGCCACCGAACTGCCGCTGGATGTGCTGGCTACACTGCCGATCCCGTTGCAGGTGAAGGTGTTCCTCGGCCTGCAGGACGAGTTCTTCACCGCCGAAGAGTTCCGCGAGCTGGCGGTGGCCTTCGCCAAGCGCGCCGCGACCGAAAATCCGACGGTGGAGAACGACTACTTCGTCGGCAAGACGCTTGAGGTCTACGAGCAGGCCGTGCAGGCAACCCGCACGCTCAAACTTGGCGCCGCCCTCGATGCTCAACTCAGCCAACTGGTGACCGGCTACCGTGGCGCGATCAAGGCTCTGACCGAACCGCTGAGCAAGGCGCTGCAGAGCACCAGCGGCGAGCAGTTGCAAACCATCGCCGCCTACGAGGCCGTGTGGTTCGCCGGCTATGAAAGCCAGGGCATCGCCTGCCGCAACGCCGCATCCTGCGCCGTGGCCTCGGTGCCCAAGCCAGAAGCCGATGGCGTGCTGCAATGGGTGCTGGACAACGCCGTGGCCGTGACCCAGGCACGGGCCGCCTGACATGACGGGGACCAGCGCTGCCCTGGATGTCACCGCCGCGCTGGCCCAACTGCGCCGTGGTCCGTTGCTGCAACAGACGGCGGCATCCGCCGTCGTCGCAGAATTCCCGCCGCTGCAACAGGTGCTGCCGCACCGCGCGCCGTTCCTGTTGCTGGACCGGATTCTCGCGTGGGATCCGCACCTCAATGCCTTGCTGGCGCAACGCCGGGTCGATCCTGAAGACCCGGTGCTCGCCGGCCATTTTCCCGGTAACCCGATCTACCCCGGCTCGCTCCAGGGCGAGGCCATCGCCCAGGCTGGCCAGTGCCTGCTGCACATGACCTGCGGCTGCCCGCCGGCGCCGCTGCGGCTGTTGGCAACACGGGTGTTCGGGGCGCAGTTCATCGGCCAGGTGCGTCCTGGAGAAATCATGGATATCGAAGTCCGCCTGCTCGACGACAACGGCATGCTCGCGGTCTTCGGCGGGCGCATCAGCGTCGATGGCGCGGTGCGCACGGTGGTGGTGATGGAGGGTTGTCGTGTCTGAGCTGCCACGTATCGTCGTGACCGGCATGTCGGTCCTCACGGCCCTGGGCGAAGACCCGGGCACCCTGCTCGACAACCTGCTCGCCGGCCGCTCCGGCATCAGCCGCTGGCAGCACATGGGCGATATCGCCACCAAGGTCGGCGGCAGCCTGGAAGGTTTCGAACCCCGCCCACGGCTTGCCGCGCTGGCCGACAGCCTGCCGGACGCAGCACGCCTGCGCCTGCGCCGGGCCAGCAACCGCTTGCCGTGGTCCACGGCACTGTCGGTGCTGATGGCCGGACGCGCCTGGCAGCACGCCGGGCTGTTCGAACACCCACCGGGAGATGACGGCGAAACCGCCATCGTGGTCGGCGGGCACAACATCGGCCAGAACTACAACTTCGAAAACTACCGCCAGTTCCAGCGCGACCCCGACCATATCGATGTGCAGTTCGGCCTCGCCGGGCTGGATTCCGATCATGCCGCCGTGGCGTCCGAGGTGATCGGCATCCGTGGTCCCGGCTACACCGTTGGCGGCGCTTGCGCCAGCGGCGCACTGGCGCTGCGGGCGGCGTTCAACGAGATCCGTTACGGCGGCGCCGAACGGGTGGTGGTGCTGGCACCGGTGCTGGATTACTCGCCGCTGGAACTGCACGCACTGGCGCTGATGCAGGCGGTCAGCCAACGCGCCTTCAACGACTGCCCGGAACAGGCCAGCCGGCCGTTCGACCGCCGCCGCGAAGGCTTCGTGCCCAGCCATGGCGGTGCCTGCCTGGTGCTGGAGCGGGCTGATCTGGCCGTGGCCCGCGGTGCCGAGCCGCTGTGCGAAGTGCTCGCGGTCGCCGCGCGCTCCGATGCCAGCCGCCAGCCGAGTCCACAGGAAGACGGCCAGGTGCGAGCGATCAATGCTGCGCTGCGCGAAGCCCGCTTGCGCCCCGAAGACATCGACTTCGTCTGCGCCCACGCCACCTCGACGCCGCTGGGCGATATCACCGAAGCGCGCTCGATCCGCCGCGCCTTCGGCCGTCATCTGGCGCAGATGAAAGTCAACGCACCGAAATCCATGCTCGGCCATACCTGCTGGTCGGCGCCGCTGGTGGAACTGGTGGCGGCCATCGCGCAGATGCGCGCCGGGCAATTGCACCCGACCATCAACCTCGACGACCCGGACCCGGAGCTGGACTTCGACATCTGCGCCGCCGGCCCGGTGATGCACCCGGTGCGCTACCTCCTGAAGAACTCGTTCGGCTTCGGCGGCAACAACTGTGTTGCGGTGCTCGGCCGCTGGGAGTCGCAGCCATGAACTTCTTCATTACCGGCGGCACCCGCGGCATCGGTCGCTGCATTGTCGAGCAGGTGTTGGCTGCCGGGCACAACGTCGCCTTCACCTGGAATCACGACGCCGACGCCGCGGCCGCCGTGCAGCGCCACGCCGCGCAGACCGCGCCGGAACAACGCTGCGTCGCGCTGCGCCTGGACCTCGCCGACGCCGCCGCCATCGATGCCGTGTGCGACCAGGCCGACAGCGCCCTCGACGGCATCGACGTGCTGGTGGGCAACGCCGCGATCAATCGCCCGAGCCTCGCCGTCAGCCTGCCCGACGCCGACTGGCGGGCGGTGATGGACGTCAATCTCGACGGCAACTTCCGCCTGTGCCGCGCCCTGCTGCCGGGTTTCATTGCCCGCCGTCGCGGACGCATCGTGCTGCTGTCCTCGGTGGCCGCGCACGGCATGACCGGGCAGATCGCCTACAACGTGTCCAAGGCCGGATTGATCGCCATGGCCGCCACCCTCGCCCGCGAATACGGGCGTCGCGGTATCACCGCCAATGCGCTGGTGCTGGGCCTGGTGGACACCGACCTGAGCCGCGACAGCGCGCCGCCGAAAACCTTCGAACACTGGCTCGGGCAATGCCCGAGCGGTCGCCTCGGCACGCCGCACGACGTGGCGCAGGCGGTGCTCTACTTGGCCTCGGACGGGGCCGGATTCGTTAACGGTCAGGCCATGCACCTCACCGGTGGCCTGGATTGGGTGCCATGACAAGGAGCCATGCAATGCACGACATCCACGCCAAGGTTCGCGAGGTAGTGATCAAACACACCGAAGCCGCGCTGGCCTTTCTCGACCTCGGGCCGATCGACACTCAGCTGCGTTTCGATCATCTGGGCGCCAGCAGCCTGGACATCATCACCATCGTCTCCGACGCCATGCGCGAGCTGCAGGTGAAAGTGCCGGTGGAGCAACTGAACCAGTTGTCGAGCATCGATGCGCTGATCGACACCCTCAGCGGCGCGGTGTACTGCCGACAGCCCGGCTGACACCGCGGCGCCCCTGCTCGGCGCCGGCAATCAGCCGGGCCATGGCCCACAAGGATGTACAGGACTCCCTTCCTGCAGCGGACCGATCTCTCTCGGAGGCACCCCCGCATGACCGCCATGAACAACGTTTCACCGGACCTGAGCCAGTTACAGGCCCAGCTCACGCAGAAAAAGGACGCCAGCGGCACCCTCGCCCTCGGTGCCGACACCACCGGCATCAGCGCACTGGACACCCTGTTCGGCGCCAGCAACGTCAGCCTGGCCGATGCCGATATCGGTGCGGTTGGCAGCGACTGGCCGCGCAGCTTCAGTGTCAGCGGCACGCCCAGCGGTGACTGGACCCTCACCGGGCTGGCCGCCAATGCGGCAATCAGCCAACTGAGCCTGACCTTCACCCAGACCGCGCAAGGCGCCGCCATCACCTTCAGCCTCGAAACAGCTGCCAGCGTGACCCAGGGCAAGAGCGTGATCGGCTTCAGCGGCAACCTCGATGACGACGACGCGCTGGTGCTGCAACTGACCCCGCCAGACAGCAACCTGCCGTTGCTGGCGGTGGGCAATTTCGCCTTTCGTAATCGCTTCGGCGGCTGGCTGCCGGTGGACCTGCCGTTGTTCAGCAACATGCCGTTCAGCCAGATCGAGGTCCAGGCCAGTTACGGTGACGCCGCCGAGACCCGCTGCGACGTGACCACCGGGGTCAATGGCGACTGGACGCTGGTCCAGGGCGGGCCGAGCCTGAAAAATGCCTCGGTGACCCTGGCCAGCGACAGCAAAGTGGCGGATGACAAACCCGTCACCCAGCTCAGTGGGAGGGTCGACGGCAGCCTGCAGATTGGCGGCCAGTTGTGGGCCGTCAGCGTCAATCTCAATGGCAGCAGCCAGGTTGCCATCGCGGTGAAAGGCGACGCTGGCCAGCAACCGGCGCTGGCCGCCCTCGCCGGGCTGATCGCCGGTGACGCCGCGGCGGCGACGGTCACCACACAAGTGGCGAGCCTGCCCTTGGCCAATCTGGTGCTGAACAGCGTCGACATCGCCTTCGACTGGCAACAAGGCAAGCTGCTGTCGTCCAGTGTCGCCGCGACCCTGCCCTTCACCTTCAACAGCAAACCCGCCGACCTGCTGCTGGCCGTCTCGCTGCCACCGCTGGACGTGGGCGGCAAGCTGTCGGCGGACACCCCGGTGAAGATCCGCGATGTCGTGACCCAGTACCTCGGCGATGCCAGCGGTTTCCCCGATACTACCGTGACCACGCTGGCCTTCAGCACCGTGCCGAGCGAGGGCAGCTACGGCTTTGCCCTGGCCATGAACGACGTGTTCAGTGCGGGGCCACTGGCGCTGGACAAGGTCAGCGTCAACATCGACAAGAGCGCCGAGGCCACCACCGGCAAGATGAACGCCGAGCTGACCCTGGCCGAAGTCGGTATCGAGGTGGCTGCGGTCTACGGCAAGGGCTGGCAGATCAGCGGCAGCACCGGCAAAGACCAGAGCATCGACGTCGGCAAACTGCTCAGCCAGTTGGCCTCGAGCTTCGGCGTGACCTGCCCCGCCTCCCTCAACGAATTCAAGCTGAAAAACCTGGCGGTCAGCCTCGACACCGGCGCCTCGGACTTCACCTTCGCCTGCGAAGGCAGCTTCCCGATTGCCGGCGTCAGTCTGGACTTCAGCGTCGACATCGAACTGTCAAAACCGAAAACCGCCTGGCAAGGCAACTTCACCGGCGAAGTGGTGATCGGCGCCGCGACCTTCAAGGTCACCTTCACCCAGGACAGCAAGGTCAAGCTGCTGCGCGCCGAACTGGTGCCCACGGCGGGCAAGACCCTGGCCCTGGTCGACGTGGCGCAGACCTTCGCCATCGACCTGTCCGGAGTACCGGCGGAGCTGTTGCCGGTACTCAAACAGGCGTCTTTCACCTACGACTTCAACAAGTCGCAACTGGTGCTCACCGCCAGCACCGACAGCGTGGCGGTGAGCCTGGTCTGCGTACCCGCAGCCACCACCGGACGGCTGTACGCGGCCGTAGTCGATATCCAGGTGGAAGCCGATATCTCGCAGTTGCCGGTGGTCGGCAGCCACCTGGCGGCCATCGAGAACATCGGCCTGAACGGCATGAGCCTGGTTATCGCCTCTGGCGTGTTCAGCGCCGATGAGATCACCGCAGTCAACGCGGTGATCCCCGAAGGACTGCCGGTGGTGCCTGCGCTCAGCGCCACGGGCCGGGTGGTGCTGTCGGCCAACCTGATGCTTGGCGGCAAGGCGGCCAAGCCGCTGCAACTGGCGTTCGCCCAACCGGAAAAACCCAAACAGGCGCTATTGGCCGACGCCGACGTCGCGGCCAACGCACCGACCCCGGCGGGCAACTCCAAGGCCCAGGGCAAGTGGGTCAATGTGCAGAAGAGCTTCGGCCCGATCTCCCTCAGCCGGGTCGGCGTGGTCTACCGCGATCAGCGCGTGTGGCTGATGCTCGACGGCGGCTTCGCCATGGGCGGCATCAATATCGAGCTGATGGGCGCCTCGATCGCCTTCCGCCCGGTGCTGCCGCCGATCCCCGACGGCGCCAGCCTCGACGGCGTGTTCATCGGCTACAGCAATGCCTCGGTGACCATCGCCGGTGGCCTGCTCAAAGTGGTGACCGAAGACGACAAGGGCCAGGAACTGATCGAGTACGACGGCCAGTTGCTGCTCAAGCTTCCACAGTTCCAGCTATCGGCGCTGGCGTCCTATGCCTCGCTCGACGGCTCGCCATCGCTGTTCGCCTACGCGGTGCTGTCCGCGCCGATCGGCGGCCCGCCGTTCCTGCAGGTGGACGCGCTGGCCGCGGGCTTCGGTTTCAACCGCGACCTGGTCATTCCGGGCCTCGACACGCTTGACCAGATGCCGCTGATCGCCGCAGTCAACGGCGACTCGCCGTTCGCCGGCAAAGACCCGTCGCAAGCCCTGAAAGTCATGCACAACTACGTGCCGCCCCGTTACGGCGAGTACTTCCTGGCGCTGGGCGTGCGGGTCGCCTCGTTCCAGATGATCAAGGGTTTCCTGCTGGCCACCGGCAAGCTCGGCAACGAATTCGAGATCGCCCTGCTGGGCCTGGCCACGGTGTCGGTGCCACCGGCCACCCCCTCGCCCATCGGTTATGCCGAACTGGTGCTCAAGGCCGACTACAACTTCAATCGCGGCACGCTGTTCCTCGGCGCGCAACTGACCGCCAACTCGTACATCCTGGCCAAGGACTGCCACCTGACCGGCGGCTTTGTCGTGGCGGCCTGGACCAAGGACAACCCGGACGACCCGAACGGCTACAAGGCCGGCGACTTCGTGGTATCGCTGGGCGGCTATCACCCGGCGTACAGCAAGCCAAGCTGGTACCCCGACGTACCGCGCCTGGGCTTCAACTGGAACGTGACCTCGGAACTGACCGTCAAGGGCGGCCTGTACTTCGCCCTGGTGCCGTCGGCGGTCATGGCTGGCGGCAGCCTCGAAGCGGTCTGGCAGAGCGGCGACCTGCGTGCCTGGTTCAAGGCCTGGGTGGACTTCCTGCTAGGCTGGAAACCGTTTCACTATGACGCCAGCATCGGCATCAGCCTTGGCGCGTCGTACAAGGTCAACCTGGGCATCACCTCGTTCACCGTCAGCGTCAACGTCGGCGTGCAGGTTCACCTGTGGGGCCCGGTTTTCGCCGGCACCGCCACCGCCGACCTGTTTGTCATCAGCATCACCATCAGTTTCGGCGACAGCGCCAACAGCCAGGTCACGCCCATCGACTGGAGCGACTTCAAGAGTTCGTTCCTGCCCGGTGGCGGCGATGCCCCGCCGAAAAACGCACCGCACCGCCTGCTGCTGGCCGATCTGCCACAGAGCCTGAACGACAGCACGCCGGTCAAACAGACCGACTCGGTGTGCCTGGTGCGCGTAGCCAACGGCATGCTGCAAGACCTCAAGGGCGTCGGCGGCATGGACTGGGTGCTCGACCCGGAGCGCTTCGAGCTGACCACCTGGTCCGCAGTGCCGAGCAAGCAGGCCAGCTACACCGGCTCCGGCGCGGTCCAGAACATCGCCGCGAGCAACACCGATTTCGGCGTTGGCCCGGTCGGCGTGAACAATGCCAACTTCGCCTCCAGCCACACCGTGGTGATCAGCAAGCTCGACGGCGAAATGAGCGCCGAAGATATCCGTGTGGACGTCAGCGCGGTGCTGGAAAACCTGCCCTCGGCGACCTGGTCGACCACCGCCGCGCTGGACCCGAGCCTGGCCAACCTCAACGACACCGCGGCGCGCAGCGTGCCCAACGCCATGACCGGCCTGCGCATCGCCGCCAAGACCGACAACCCCGACGTGACGCCGCTGCCCATCGACCTCGGTGTGCTGCGCGAGGAAATCGAAGACCAGCGCAGCGTGGTCTGGCCCGTGCCCAGCGTGCCCACCGCCAGCGGCTACCCGCAAACCGACACCCTGCCGGTGTTCACCAAGGCCCTGGTCGACCCGACCGTCAGCGCCGCGCGCTCGGCGATTCTCGCGCAACTGGCCGTCGATGGCCTGACCACCGCGACCAGCGTCGATGTCAGCGCGCTGGCCGCCAACGCCGCCAACACCTTGCTCCACGCACCGGTGCTGTCGGTGCTCGGCGCCCAACCTTCCTCGTCCACTTCCGGAGCAGCCCGTCCATGACCAGCGCCACGACCACGCCCCTGAGCGACGGCACCGTCCAGTTCGTCGCGCATTGGCTGCCGCCCCTGATGGCCGGCGACTACAGCATCACCGTCACTCAACACCTGCAAAACACCGACCCCAAGGCCGGAGCCAAGGCGGCGTTCGATGAAGCCTTCGTCAACAGCCGGCGCTTCGCCGTGCGTGGCGAGCGTTTCAGCCTCAACCCCGATGAGCTGGTGTCGCGGTTTCCGCCTGCGGACAACCAGGGCGAATACCAGAATGTGCTGCCCCATGTGATCTTCGCCCGGCGCACCCTGCCCTGGGAGCGTTCGCCGGAACTTGAAGCCGACAACGCCTCGTGGCTGGCCCTGCTGCTGTTCGAAACCGACGAAGCGCCGACCCTGCAATCGGTGCAGGCCGGCGACCTGCAACGCAAGCCGTTTTACCGCAGCGCCGAAGACGCCGCGAGCCAGGGCACGCCGTCCACCAGCACCCTGCCGGCCACCACCGCCAGCTACCCCGACGGCTACGCGCTGCTCAGCGGCGCCGATGGCAAGGCGCCGGCCTTCACCCTGTCCACCGGGGAAAACTGGTGGGACCTGTGCCAGGTCATCGATGTGCCGGCAGACCTGTTCGCCGCCATCGCGCCGACCCTCGACGAACTGGACTGGCTGGCCCATGCGCGCAGCGTATCGCTGACCAGCAAGCAGGCCGAAGATGAAGCCGAGCAGGAAGGTTCGTTCTCGGTGGTGGTGGGCAACCGCCTGCCGGCGCCGAACCGCCAGTGCGTGGTCCATCTGGTTTCGCTGGAAGGCCTGGCGCGCTTCCTGCCGACCGCCGATGGCGAAACCGCTGCGCCGCTGACCCTGGCCAGCGGCGGCACCGCGCAGACCCTGCGCCTGGTATCGCTGGCCAACTGGAAGTTCACCTCGCTGGACCCGCAGGAAACTTTCAGCGGCTACCTCGAAGCGGTGGACTGCGCGCCGCTGCGGCGTCCGGCCCCGGCCAGCAGCACCAGCCCCGTGCAACAGACCGTGGCCAACGCCTTCGCCATGGGCTACACGGCACTGAACCACCACACCCGCCTCGGCGACAACACGGTGTCGTGGCTACGCGGCCCGCTGCTGCCGTTTGCCTCGGTGCCGGTGATCGTGCCACCGCCGGCCGCCACACCGCTGGTAGTCGCCGACCAGGCGGTGAGCTTCGACCCGGCCACCGGCCTGATGGACGTCACCTACGCCGCCGCCTGGCAGATCGGCCGCGGCCTCGGCCTGCAAAACAACCTCTACGCCAGCACGCTCTATGGGTGGAAACGCAATGAAGCCCGCGCCGAGGCCCAGCACAACGAAACCCTGGCCCTGACCCAACGCCTGCACGCCTCTTCGGCACTGCGCAGCGGCGCGGCAGCAGCGCCCGTCGGCCGCAGCGGACTGCGCGGCCTGGCCATCGGCCTGATCGCCGAATCCCTCAGCGCGCAGTGCGCCCGCTCTTCCAGCCCTTCTGCGGAGCAAGACCAATGACCCTGCTCGCCCAACGCAACAGCCAGCTGTTCTCGGTGCAATCGGTGACCAGCCGCGCGAACCTTTTGGCCGCCCCGCCCGACAGCGCCCCGGTGCCCGGCGCGATTACCGAATGGCTGAGCAAACTCGCGGTGCTCAAAGGCGTGCCGTTCGGCTATCTGGTGCCGGATGAAGCCATGCTGCCGGCCGAATCAATCCGCTTCTTCGTGCTCGATCCCAACTGGATCAACGCGCTGTTCGAAGGCGCCACCAGCATCGGCCGCTCCAGCACCCGCGACGCTGCCCTCGATGCGCGGCTGGTGGCGCAGCTGTACGCAGCGGTCGCACCTGCCGGCACGGTGAGCGGCTTTGTCCTGCGCTCGAACGTGGTCGCCGGCTGGCCCGGCATCGAAGTCCGCGCCTATGACGCCAACCACAATCGCCTGACCGGCGTACTGCGCCAGGATGTGCTCTCGCCAACGGTGCTGCTGTACATGACCACCGGCCAGATCAGCTATGTGGACATCGGCGAGCCGTCCGAGGCAATGCACTTCGGCGTCGATATCGGCCAGACCAGCAAGTCGCTGCGCTACGTCACCGTACCGGCCGGCGCGCAGCCCAACACCCGGCCCGGCGATCAGGTGGACAAGGCCAGCGTAGCGGTGACCTACCGCAGCGCCGGTGGCGGCAAGCGCGTACTGAAAATCGCCGACCTGGCCAAGGCACTGGAAACCGCACTGGTCGCCAACAACGCCAACCTGGTGCCTGGCACCCAGCAGCAACGCCCCTTCACGCCTGCGGAGTTCGCCCTTGAACTGGTCGAGGGCGTCCAGACGGTCCGCTTCAAAAACACCACCCAGGAGGCATCGGCATGAGCGGCAGCGGCCTGATCGTTCCCATCGACGTGACCGCGCTGGTCATCGGCGTGCCCGATGCTGCGACGGTAAACACCTTCGCCGCGGTGGCCAGCGACTTCTCGCTGATGCCCTGGTCCGGCGACGCCGGCCCTTACCTGGCCGAGCCCCTGCTGCCCCGGCCGTTCGACTCGGTCAATGGCACCGAGGCCATGCAGCCCGGCATCCACCTGCACTGGGCCTTGCCCGACAGCATCAACCGTGGCGGCACCGATGGCTCGGGCAAGGTCGAGTTTCTTCAGGCGCCCAACCTGTGGATGGTGACCCGTATTGCGGGTGCCGACGGCAGCACCCAGCAGAATGCCTGGGTGATCGAGAGCGACCAGTTGCAAACCCAGCGCGACGCCAGCCTGCCGCAAAACATCGCCTCGCGGGCGGTGCCGATCACCCCGGACCCGAGCAGCCCGGGCAAGCCGTTCATGTACCAGGGGCGGGTCTATCGCCAGGCCGACTGGGCCGGGCGCAAGGCCGCGACCTACGCCAGCAGCAACACCACGGTCGGCTACGGCACGCCGTCCTATGCAGCGGCGTATCCGCACTGCCCCAACGTGTTCTCGTTCTGGGACCCGCTGGACGATGCCCAGGCCCAGGGCTTCACCGCGGAAACCCCGCTGTCGTACTCGGTGGTTGGCTGGTACGCCGACAGCAGCGACGATCCGCTGGGCGCGCTGGTGTACCCGAAGGAAGCGACCAGCGTCGAAGCCCGTCAGGCCTTTATCGCCCAGCGCCTGAACTGGAGCGTGAGCAATACTGCTGATGTGCCGGACCGCACCGTCTGCAGCGGCCAGCTCGGCGGCCTGAGCTGGGACCCGGAGCGCGCCTGGCTGACCCCGCCGAGCGCCGGCGGCATCGACGTGGTCATCGCCGACAACACCGCCGAAGCGGTGGCGGCCCTGCTGCAAGCGCGCAACCCCGGTGTGGCCGACCTGGAAACCCTGCTCAACGTGTTCCAGCAAGGCATGCTCGCCGAACTGGGCAAGGTCGGCGGTGCTGCCGCCGCCGATGATGCCGTGCATCAATCGGGCTTCTCGGCGCTGCCGGGCGGCACCGTATGGGTGGCTCGCCAGATCACCGCGCCGGGCGCCACCCCGGCCGGCAGCAACGGCCAGTTGCCCGATGCCGCCGCCGCGCAACTGGAACAGATCAACCGCCTGCAACGCAGCCTCGATGGACAGAACGGCGACCTCGACGCGCTGCGCCAGCAACTGTTCATCGACTGGGCGAAGTTCATGCTGTTGCAGTTCAACCTGGCCAATCCGACCAACCTCAGCGCCGACCAGGCCCGCGCCTTTATCGGCAACTACGACCTGGCCGCAATCAAGACCCTGAGCGGCGCGCCGACCAGCCCCGGCAGCATCGACACCACGCAAGCGCAGATCACCACGGCACTGGCCGCCCTGCGCGCCAGCCTCGGCACGACATGGGAGGTCAAGGAATCCTCGGCACCGCGCTACTGGCAGCCGGCGGACCCGGTGATCCTGCTCGCCGGTCGCCCAACCACCCAGGCCTCGGCCCGCCACGGTGGCGACGGCCGTTTCCACCCCGAAGGCCTGCTGGCGTGCCGGGTCGGCAGCCAGTTGGTCAACAGCGTGAAACTGCGTGGCGCCACGGTGACCCCGCAGGTCAGCCTGGCAGCAGCACCGAGCGGCGCCAGCTACCCGCCTGAACTGGACGCGCTGCTGGCCGAGACCCTGACCCTCGATCCGCTGCACGCGCCGGCCCTGGCGCGGCAACTGGTCAGCGCAAGCGGTCAGCAACCGGCCAACGCGCTGACCGCCCGCGCACTGGAAGGACAGATCAGCGACGCCCAGCACGCCTTGCGCGGCGCCAGTAACGCCGACGACGCGAACGTCATCCTGCAAGGCACGGCGCCGTCTCCGGTGGGCCTGAAGACCTGGCAGCAACCGTGGCTGCCGACCTTCCTCAACTGGGAAGTGCAGTTCTCGCCGTACCAGCATGTCGGCCTCTCGGACGGCGGCGGCGACTACAGTGCCGATGCGGTCACCGGGTCCTTCACCCTCGACCCGGGCGGCCTGGACTTCAACGCCAATCCCGGCCTGCAACCGTCATCGGCGCTACAGAGTTATTCCGGTACCGTGACCCTGGCCGGACGCACCGAGATCAACCTGCAATCGCAGCTCAAGACCTGGCTCGCCAACTACCCGGACGACCCCAACGCGCCGGTGCTGGAAAGCATCCTCGGGCAACTCGACCTGCAAGCCATGGCGCAAAGCCTCAACGGCTTCAACCAGGGCCTGCTGATGTGCAGCCAGAGCCTGCAACTGCCGGTGATGGACGCCCTCAGCACTTCGCTGATCGTGCGCAACTTCACCAACAAGCAAGTGGCGCCGCAGGTCGCCGAGGCCAACGTCGCCTCGCCAGCGCCCAACAACGGCTTCAATCCGCTGCGCACCGGTGAGCTGCGAATCAGCAAACTGCGCTTGGTGGATGCCTACGGCCAGGCGGTGGACTTGCCTGCGCCGACGCCGATCATCGCCGAACGACTCAAGCAGCGCCTGGCCAACGGCGGCGTTGCCGACAACGGCAAGATCGTCCTGCCGCCCCGCCTTACCCAGCCGGCACGCCTGCAATTCCGCTGGCTGAGCGCCCTCGACGGCCAGGCCGAATGCGGCGACCAGGGCCACGCGCCGATCTCCGGCTGGGTGCTGTTCAACCACCTCGACGACGCGCTGGCGATCTATGACGCCAACGGCGCGCCGATCGGCTCGCTCAACACCCTCGGGCCGCGCTGGCAAGGCGCACCGGGCAGCGACAACTGGACCTTGCCGTTCACTCAGGTGATGGCCTCGATCAACCCGTACCTGGCCAACTTCGTCCGGGCACTCTACGACCAGCCGAAAGGCGTGTCGTTCCTCAACGCGCTGCTCGCCACGCTCGACAACGCCAGTGGTGCCAGCGGCCCGTCGGCGCCCACCGCCGACCCGAGCCTGAGCGTGCTGATCGGCCGTCCGCTGGCGGTGGTTCGCGCGTCCTTGCGCCTGGAGCTGCAAGGCCAGCCGGCCGCCGACGGCAGTTGGGATGCCTTCGCCGCCAGTGTCGCCCTGAAACCGGGTCAGCCACGGCCGAGTGCCGGCATCGGCAACATCAACTTCCCGGTGCGCCTCGGCGACTTCGGTCTGTATGACGACGGCATGGTCGGTTACTTCATCGAAGACGGCAGCGAGAGTCAGTGGACCACCTTCTATTCGCCCGCCGCGCTCGGCGGCAACGGCGTGGTGCCGGTAGACATCGACAAGACCGCCGTCAGGCCGGTGGCCGCCTCCAGTCCGGGCAACGGCCTGACATTGACCTTGCTGATCGACCCGCACGGCTCGGTCAACGCCACCTCCGGCATCCTCCCGGTGAAGACCATCTCGATTCCGCGGGCGCAATGGCAACCGGCCCTGGACCGCATCGCCGTGACCTTCCTGACCACACCCATGGTCGGCGCCGGGAGGGTGATGCCGGTACCGACGCCGGAAGAAAACGGCTACTCATGGCAGTGGGTCACGCGCCAGAACGCCGGTCCCCCCTGGACCAGCGACACGCCTGGCGCGGCGGTTCCGACCGCCACGCTGGTGTCGCCTCAACGCATCGAAGAAGGCTGGCTGCGGCTGGTGCGCACTAACGGTTAAGGGAGCAACAACCCATGTCAGGACTCGATTTCAACGTCGTCAACTCGGATGGCAAACCGGTCGTCTACCTCGGTCAGACCCAGACGCTGACGCTCACCGTGAGCAACACCAGCGGCGCCGACATGGCGCTAGCGGGCAGCCTGCCGCTGCCCGAAGACGACGCCAACAGCAACACCGCGCTGCTCTATCTCTTTCTCGGCAACCTGGTCGCCGACCCGGCCTCGGTGCAAGTGACCTGCGCCAGTTGGCGGGCGCAGTTCCAGAACACCGCGCAAGGGCCGGTGTGGTGCCTGGCGCTTGAAGCCGGCATGACCTTCAAGGCCGGCGCAAGCATTGCGGTGAGCCTCGCGGGGCTCAGCGTCAGCGGACTGCCCGGCGCGCGTCAATTGGGCATCGACGCCTACCTCGCCGACGGCGACGCGGTGCAGTTGCCGGTGCTGGCGCAGAACGACCCGGGCAAGCTGCTGCCGCTGAACATCGACTTCGCGGTGACTGGCGGCAACAGCGTCTACGTCACCGAAAATAACAACGCGCCGATGGCCAGCTCCCTGGTCTTCCGCCTGAGCAACCCGTCGCCGAACACGCCGATCGTCCCCGCCGACGTGAGCTGGGGCAGCAAGACCCCGAGCTTCACCCTGTCCTTCGCCTACGCCAGCAAAGGCGGCGCCGGTGCCCTGACCTCGGCGGAAAAGGCCATCGCCTTCACCCGCGGAACGGTGCAGGACTACGGCAACCTCTGGTCGATCAGCGCCAACACCCAGGGCACGCCGAGCTGGACCCTGACCCCGGACCAGTTGAAGAACAAGCAGATCCTCGGCACCGGCGAAGCCGCCAGTTTCGAATTCATCCTGGGCAACATCATCACCCGACTGGACGTCGGCACCACCCTGGCGTACCTGCAATGGAGCAACATTCCCGGCTACCAGGACGGCTACAAGACCCTGGCGCTGGTCAAGGTCAAGCCACAGCCGGGCATCTTGCGGCTGATCAGCCTGTCGCCGAGCGTCATCAAGCAAGGCACACCGGTGCAACTGGTCTGGGAAACCTTCGCCCTCACCCGCCAGACCCTGAGCTGGGCGAAAAACGGCACGCCTTATTCGGTTCCCGTGGGCGACAGCGCCAGCGCCTATCTACCTGATCCGCAACCGGACGACACCGTGACCTACACGCTGGATGGCTATGACAGCAAAGGTGCCAAGGTCACCAGCCAGCAACAGACCATCACCGTGATCGCCAATGCGCCGGTGATCAGCGGCTTTACGGTGAAACCCCAGGTCGCCCCGTTCGAAGGCGCCAACCCCAATGTGCCGGTGACCTGCACCTGGACAGTGACCGACCCGGTGTCGCAGACGGTCAACGGCCAGGTCGGGGTGTCGGGCATAAAAATCGGCCTGAACACCCCAGGCACCGTCAACCTGCTGGTCACCGGCCACCAGAACTTGCAGGCGTCCGCCTCGCAGGAGGTCTACAGCGTGCCGGGCTATGTGCAGACCTTCGTCTCCACCAGCCAGGTCAGCGGCGGCAGCGGCGGACCGAAGATCAACAACGTGCTGAGCTTCAACCGCGGCAGCAATATCGGCACCTGGGAGTTGAACCGCAGCGACGCGCTGTCGAGCCGGATCATTGCCAGCCAGGGGTTCTCCTGGACCACCGACGGGCTGAACGTCTACCTGACCTTCAACGACAAAACCACCACCGCCACCCTCGCCTGCACCTACGGCGCCCTGACCCTCAGCCAGCGCAGCGGCAAGGCCGACAGCCATGGTTTGCAGCCGTTGGCGATGCTGGTGCAGAACGCAGGGGGGCAGAACTCGCCGGTGTTCAGTGCGCAGACGGTGGCGGTTTAGATGAGGTGGTGCCGGGTGGGGTCTTGAGCGATGGAGACTTCGATTTCTACAGGAGCCCCACCCCTCAAAACTGCACATCCAGAATCACGCTGTCCTGATACGCCGCAGCCGGCGGCGTGGTCTGGTCGGTGTAGACCTTGGCGTTGTAGTTGAACACCTGGCTGCCAGTCCCGGTGCCGTTGCCGGGGTTGATGTCGGCGTCGCTGCTGGAGCGCCGGGCGGTGGTCAATGAACCCCAGCGCACCGCGGTGGCGCTTTTGAAGATGTCGTAGGCCAGGTAGTTGTTGGCCGTAGACTTCATCCGCCGTCGCCCGCCGGACACGTAAAGCCCGTCATTGAGCCCGACCGTATACGCACTGCCCTTGGTGCAGGACAGGCTGACGCTCTGGCTGACCGTGGAAAAACCGCTGACCACCGGCGCCGTGCCGAAGTTGATGGTCGGCGTGGTGATCTGACAGTCGGCGGTCACCTGCAGACTCACGGTCATCGAGGTGGTCCCGGTCAACACCTGGCGACCGATGCACGCACCGAGCACACCGATGCCGTAGCAGTAGTCCCAATCCCAGTACACGCTGAAGGTTTCCTGGTAAGTGCCCGCAGCAACGTTGCTGCCTGTGAGGGTCTTGACGTAGAGCGGCACGGTACTGGGCACGATGCTGCCCAGCAGGCCCAGTGCCTCGAGAATGCCATGGCGGGCGAAGTCGAAGGGCTGGCCGCGGGTGATCGGGTAGGACGTGGTGTTGTCGGCATAGATCGTGTAGAGGATCACGTCTCCGGTCGGCCCGACCATGCCCGTGGTGCCCCCCGTAGGGGTCAGCGTCAGTTTGAAGAAGTCGTCGGTGCGCAACAGGCTGAGCAGCGCGCCACTGCAACGCAAACCGGCGTTGGCGGTGGAGCTGGACTGCACGGTAGTGTTGACCGAGGTCGAGGCGACATTGCCGAACGCCACGTTGGCGGCCTGCACCACCGCGCACTGGGCCTCGGCCCGCACCCCGGCCAGGCACAGGACGAGCGCCAGCAACAGGCGTTTCACCGGCACACCAACGGGCCGATCAGCGGCACGTCGTCCTGCGCGGCATCCAGCGCGAACTCCACCTGGCATCGCGCGCCACCGGCCAACTGCACTTCCAGGGTGTTCTGGTCGGCCAGTCCTTCCAGGTACACCAGCCCGTCCCAGCCCACCACCGCCAGCGCGCCGCTCTGCCGATGGGTGACCTGGCTGCCCAGCGGCAAGTCCTGGTGATTGCCATCCACCAGTTCAACCGTGGCCGCCCGCACCCGGTTCAGCGGGAAGTTGAGCAGGTAACCGGCGCCACGGCGCACCGCGACGCGCTGCTCGACATTCTGGCTGACCACGTTGGCCGGCAGATTGAGCGTGTCGATCTCGTACTTGCCGCGGTAGTAGGCGCTGCTCCACGGCACCAGCAGATGCCCCTTGCTGTCGGTACGACCGACCAACTGGTTTTCGTAGCGCACCGGAACATCGGCGAAGCCCTCGGTGCTGACCACCACGAAGGCATCGTCGATACGGTTGGCGGCAAACAGCCCGGCGTCCATCCACACCACCGACCCGCTGGCATCAGCCCAGCGGGTCATGGCGTCGCTGGTGCCGTAAGTACCGGCCTGCAGCTGCACCGATTGCAGGCGCCAGGTCAGGTCGGCCTGGCGGTAGGCCTGCTGGTCGCCACCGGCATAGCCAATATTGAAGCCCACCCCGCCCTCGCTGGGCACGCCGCGGCTGTAGTTGACCCGCTGCAGGCGCTCGCCGCTTTGGTTGCGCTCCATGCTCAGGCTGATGGTGCCGCGCAGGTCGAAGGGGATCACCAGTTGCGCCTGGGTCGCCCACTGCCCGCCGCCCACTTCGCGGTTGGCCGACAGGTACAGGCTGGTGTTGCCCCACAGCGATTTGCTCCAGCTCAGGTTGAGCAGCCGGGTGCGGGTGTCGTTGCCGGCACGCACGTCGAAGTAGCCGGCGCCGAAACTGCCATAGCGCTCCAGGTTCAGGCTCAGGGTGACCTGTTCGCTGCGCTGGCTGAGGCGGATGTAGGGGCTGTCCAGCAAGGACACATCGGCATAGTCACCGTAGCGTTCGAGGCGCTGGTAATTGAAGCCGACGCGCTGGCTGTTGTACTGGTAGCCGAGGCTCGCCTGACGACCGCTGCGGCTCTCGAAACTGCTTTGGCTGAGCGCCGCGTTGATTACCCCGAAACTGCCCACCAGCAGGTTGCCGCCCAGGCCACCAAGGGCCAGCGATTCGGCGGCTTCGGCGTGGGTTTCGAGGGTGAAGCTGTCGCTGACGCCATAGCGCAGGCTGGCCGAGGTCAGCGCCGGGCCGTAGCCAAAATCGCGCAGGCCATAGTCACGGCGCAGGCTACCGGCGGCCACCGAGAAGTCGCTCAGGCCTTTCTGCAGCAGCGTGCTGGTGACATAGAACGGCAGCGTCGTGGCGATCTGCCGACCCTGGGCATCGGTGGTCACCACCACCGCCTCGCCGGCGCCGTTGATATACGGCACGTTGGTCAGGGTGTACGGACCGGGTTGCAAGTCGGCACTGGCACTCTTGTAGCCGTTGATGAACAGGTCGACCGACGACGGCACCGCCGCCTCGCCGGCAAAGGCCGGCAGCGGATAGGTCACCAGGTCCGGGCGTACCGCGAAGTCCCGCGACAACTGCACACCGCCCAGGCGCACCGAGCTGGTCCAGGGCAGTGAGCCGCTGATCACGTCACCGGCCTCGAAGGTCAGCAGGCGCGTTTCGTCGGTGTAGCGGAAGGTCGTGTCGTAGCGCAGGAAGCCGCGCTGGCTGTCGTCGTAGTTGCGGCCGCTGAGCTGCTGGCGCCACTGGCCGGTGGTGGACAAGGTGCCCCAACTGTCGAACAGGCGCAGCTCGTTCCAGGCCGACAGGCTGGTGCCGACGTCATCGGTGTCATTCAGGTAGAGGTCGTAGTTCAGCAGCGCACCAAAGCTGCTGTGGGCCTGGCTGCCATCGAACAACGCCCGGTTACCGATACGCTGGTTGGGCAGCCAGCCGGGCGGCACCTCGATCAGCAGGCGCTGGGTCTGGCTGTCGTAGTCGCTGTGCAGGCCGCCGATGCTGTCCAGCGCCACTTGCTCCGGCACCTCGCCGGGCAATTCGATGCCGGCGGCGCGCAGGTCGGCGCTGGCCATGTACAGATGACCCGAACGTTGCTGGACGGCGACCACGCTACCGCTGCTCATCTGGTTGATCACCAGCTCCAGGTACAACTGGGCATCGCTCACCGCCTCCAGCCCCGAGGGCGGCGGCGGCAGTTCGCCGGCCATCAGCGGGGCCGCCGCGAGCATTGCCATGCCACCCGCCAGCGCGAGCTGGCGGGTACTGGCCAGAAAGCCCATCACGCACTGCATCTCACCATTGGCTGGGCCTCCGTGGCCCCGGTCTATCACTTAACGGCTCACATTCAATTCCCCTGACCTATGGTCTGGGCCGCTTCACTGCCATTGATCCTGCCCTTGAGCACCGTCGCCGCCGACGCCTGCAACGGTACCGGCCAGCGCATCGTCGCGCCCGGCAGCACATAACCGAGCAGCCCTTCGACCACTGGCCGGTTCTGTCCGCCTTGCTGCATGACCACGTCGGTCAGGCGCGCGTGCACCGGGCCGGTGTTGCGAATCTCGACGTAGGGCCGCCCCTGCACCGCCACCTGGCGCCAGCTCAATTGCGGCTTGCCGACCCCGGCGGTGTCGCGCTGCCCGTTCGGGTCCGGCTTGCCCCAAAGACCCTGGCCGTAGACGAACAGCGGCACCGAGTAGCGCATCTGGAAGCGGATCGCCGCCTGTGGCCCGGCGGCGTTACCGCCTGGCGGCATGGGCGGTGGAATTTCGTCGATGATAATGCGGTAGGCCTTCTCCTGGCCCGCAGGAGGGGCGATGGCGCGGATCAGGCGGATCAGTTGTTTGCCGCCTGGGGGGATATTCGCCACCGGCGGACTGGCGATGACTTCGCGCTGGTTCTGGTACTGATCGTCAAACTCCCCCTGATTCCAGGCGAAAACCCGCACCTGCAGGTTGGCGCTTTCGCTACCGCGATTTTCCAGCCACAACTCGCCAGCCTGCTTGTCGGCCTCGATGACCGGGTCGATCGGCCAGATCAGCACCGATGTCGCCGCCTGCGCCGCGCCTGCCCCCAGCAGCGCCAATCCCAGTGCCAGCCTCGCCCCCCACGTATTCCGACGCTGAGCCTCTGTGCCCATGCCACTCTCCTTTGTTCTTATGGTCCCGATGAACACAGGCTCACCAGGTCAATGTCACTTGCAGCACGTCGCTGTAACTACCAGCAGGCACCGCACCGGTCAGTTGGGCGCGGGCGTATACCGGCAATTTGATCGTCGTCGGGTCGCTGTAGCTGACGTTCACCGTCTGGTCGATGCCCAGGCTCTGGCTGAAGCCGGCGTCGCTGAACAACTGGTAAACCACCAGATCTGCGCTGGTGCTGCGCTTGAGGTTGCGGCTGCCGTTGTTGTTCTGCCCACCGCCGACCTTCATGGTCATCGCCACGCCGGGGGTGCACTGCAACGTCACCGTGGTGCCGCTCAACTGGGCGGTCACCGCCGCACTCGACAGCGCCGAAAAGCTGCCAAACGCCAGGTTGCCGTAGGTGGTCACCCCGCCGACCACCAGGCACCCCGCCTGGATCGTCGCGTTGACCAGGAACGTGCTGCTGAGCGCCGCGTCCAGTGGCGTCGGCGAAGCCGCCACCACTGCCGCCAGCGCCACCGCCAGCCGCCCGTGCATGGCTCAGAAGCTCAGTTCGACCGCCACGGTGTCGGTGTAGACGCCGGGCGGCAAACCGGCCTTGCCCACGGCCTTGCCGTACAGGTCAACGGTTTGCGCCACGCCGGTGCTGGTCGGCAGGGTGATGGTGCCGTTGATCGGCAGCAGCGTGGAGGTGCCCGCGTCGGTGTAGAAGTCATACGGCACGAAGTTGGTGCCATCGGACAAAGACCGGGTGCCGCCGGTCGAGGCACCGTCATGGCTACCCAGGCCGACCTTGATCACCGGTATCGCGCCTTTCGAACAGAGCACGCTGATCGCCCCGCCGCCGCTCTGCACCTGGCCCGAAGCCTGGGTGAACAGGGCGTTCTGGGTGCCGAAGTTGAGGGCGCCGAAGTTGACCCCGCTGGTGGCGGTGGAGCCATTGACCTGACAACTGGCGATCAGCGTCAGCGTGGCGTTGATCACACCGGTGACAGTGGCCGCCTGGGCCTGGGAAGTCAGTGCCAGGGCGACACCGGCGAAGAGGACACGGGAAAGACGAGGTTTCATGGTTCACTCCTTGTTACCAGTCCAGCGTCACCGTCAGGGTGTCGCGGTAAATGCCCGCAGGCAGGGCTTTGGGGTTGGCGGTTACAACGCCGTAGATAGGGATGGGAATCTGCGCCGCACTGCTCACGGAAAAGTTGAGCTGCTGGCCGATGCCATAGTTGGCGCGCCCGGCCGGGTCGGTGGAAAGCTGGTAGGGAATGAGGACGCCGCCATTGCTCAGGCGTCGGGTGGTGCCATCGGGGTTGGCACCGCCATTGATAGTGACGGTGAAAGCACGCACCTGCGGATTGCAACTGACCTGCAGGTTGCTGCCGCCCGGCTCGTCGAGATTGGCCCGCAGGGTGTCGTTCCACACCGGGCCCTGCTGGCCGAAGTCGAGCACACCGCCAGTGCCGGCAGGAGGCGCGCCGGGCTGTTCGCTGCTGATCTGGCAGGCGGACGTAATCACCAGGCGCGCCTGAATATGGCCACTCAGCGCGCCGTTGACGCTGGTGCTGAGCAGGAGTGGTCCAAGGCTCAGCAAAAGAATGCGGGTCGTTTGCATGCTGCTCACTCCTTAAGCAGTGCCACCGTGACCATCACCAGGTGACGGTCACCTTCAACATGTCCGAATAACGTCCCGTCCTTGGAAGCTCGGTTTGAGTGTCGATACGTGCGTACAGGGGAAGTTCAACCGATCCGCTGTCCGGTACACGCCCATGCTGGGCCGTATTGACCGACAGCGGCGCGCGCCAGGCAGCATCCTGGTACAAGCGGTAGGGAATGGGTTTGGCCTTGGGATCTGCGGCCACCAGATAACGCACTTCGCCGGTGCCACCGTGCAGGCCGCCATCGACTTCGATCTGATAGGCGGTATCGGGATTGCACTCCAGCCGCGGCGGACGCAACGCCAGCAACTGGCTGCTCAGCGGCCCAGCAGGATCGTCCAGCCGTGGGCTCTGGCCAAAGTCCAGCACGCCCAAGGCCTCGGCGGCCGCTTCGCGGGGCTGATGGATCAGCAGACAGCCGCGCTGAACGTCGACACGCACCTCGACGAGAAACTCCGTGGCAGCAACACCCTGGGCCGCACACAGCCCGAACAGCGTCGCCAGTGACCATCCCTTCACTTGCCCTCCCTGTCCCTTACAGGACTTCGTGAATTTCAGGGTAGCAGCCGAGGACAAAGCTGCCAGCCGCTCAAGAAATGTACAGCTCATGTACAAGAACTATCCGACGAGCACGAAAGACACGACTGGCAGCACTTTTCACTATTTGGTTAATATTGCCGCCGCTCGTTATCTGCCTGCCGGCTTCACGCTCTACGAGGAACCCTGCCCGTGCCCGTTTTCTCCTGGCTCCGCTCGCCACTGCACGCCCTGCGCCAGCGCCTTGGCGCTTCCACGGTCGCGACGCCAGGGCCGGACAGCCAGATCCAGGCGTACTTCCGGGACAAAGCCAGCCAGCAGGGCTACACCCTCAGCCAAGGCCAGCAACGGGTGATCGCGGCGATGGCCGAACAGGTCGCCCGCCTTCCCGCTGGCCGGGCCCGCAGCTTGTACCTTCATGGCCAGGTCGGGCGCGGCAAAAGCTGGCTGCTCGACGGTTTCTTCAACGCCCTGGGCGAGATCCCCAAGCGCCGCCTGCACTTCCATGATTTCTTCGCCCGCCTGCACCAGGGCATGTTCGACCATCGCCAGGCCCCTGACGCCCTGGCGCTGACCCTCGACGCCCTGCTCGGTGATTGCCGGGTCCTGTGTTTCGACGAATTCCACGTCCACGACATCGGCGACGCCATGCTCCTTACCCGGCTGTTCCAGGCCCTGTTCGAGCGCAGAATTTTCGTCTTGGTGACCTCCAACTACGCCCCCGAGGGATTGCTGCCCAATCCGCTCTACCACCAGCGTTTCGAGCCGGTTATCCGCCTTATCGAAGCGCGCATGGACGTCCTCGAAGTCGGCGGCGATCAGGACTACCGTGCCCTGCCCGGCGCCGGAACCCAACAGCGCTTCACCCAGGGCCTGTACCTGTGGCCTGGCAGCCCGCAACAGCGCCACCAACTGGGCCTGAACGACATCACCGAAGACGTGCTGCTGAACGTCGGCAAACGCCAGTTGCACGCTCGAGTACGCGATGAACACAGCGTGGTTTTCGACTTCTCCGCCATTTGCGAACAAGCGACCGCAGTCATCGACTACCTGGACCTCGTGCAGCGCTTCGAACACTGGACCATCGAACACCTGCCGAACCTCGAAGACTGCACCATCGCCGCGCAACAGCGCTTCATCAACCTGGTGGACGTGCTCTACGACCGCGACAAGCAACTGCTGCTGATCGGCGAACTGCCGCTGGAGCAAAGCCTCGGCGGCAGCGTCGCGGACCTGGCGCGCACCCGCAGCCGGCTGGGCCAGTTACGGCAGATGGGCCCGGCCTGACGCGGTGCATGCCGGTCAACCCGCCCGCGCCAACCCCGCCAGCACTTCCTCGATTTCCACCAGCACCGCCGGATCATCCAGGGTCGAGGGCGGGGTGTAGGCCTGCTGGTCGGCGATCTTGCGCAGCACGGCACGCAGGATCTTGCCCGAGCGGGTCTTGGGCAGGCGCTTGACCACCCGCACCTGATTGAAACAGGCCAGCGCGCCAATCTGCTCGCGCACGGTGGCAACCAGTTCGGCCTGCAACTGGGCTTCACCCATCCCAACCCCGTCCTTGAGCACCAGCAGCGCCAGCGGCACCTGGCCCTTGATCTCGTCGCGCACACCAACCACGGCGCACTCGGCGACGGCCGGATGGCGCGCCACCAGGTCTTCCATCTCGCCGGTAGAAAGGCGGTGCCCGGAGACGTTAATCACATCGTCGGTGCGGCCCATGATGTAGACGAATCCGTCTTCATCCAGGTAGCCGCCGTCGCCGGTGTGGTAGTAGCCGGGGAAGGTGTTGAGGTACGAATCCAGATAACGCGAATGGTCGCCCCACAAGGTCTGGCTGCAACCCGGCGGCAGCGGCAAGGTGATGACGATGGCGCCCTGCTGGTTGGCGCCGAGCAACTGGCCGTCTTCGTCCAGCACCCGCACGTGGTAGCCCGGCACCGCGCGGTTGCTCGAACCTGCGCGGCCGCCGCTGCCATCGAGGCCCAGGCAGGGCGCGGTCACCGGCCAGCCGGTTTCGGTCTGCCACCAGTGGTCGTGCACGGTCTTGCCGCTGATGCTTTCCAGCCATTGATGCGTGCTGGAATCGAGGCGCTCGCCGGCGAGGAAAAACTCGCGCAGCGAACTCAGGTCGTAGCCGCGCAGCAGCAGGCCTTCCGGGTCTTCCTTGCGGATCGCGCGCATGGCCGTCGGGGCGCAGAACAGGCCGTTGACCCGGTATTGCTCGACCACCCGCCAGTAGGCGCCGGCATCCGGGGTGCGGATCGGCTTGCCCTCGTAGAACACCGTGGTGCAGCCGTTCATCAACGGGCCGTAGACAATCAGCGAGTGCCCGACCACCCAGCCGACATCGGAAATGCCCCACCACACTTCACCCGGCTGCATGCCGTAGATGTTCTTCATGGCGAAGCGCAGGGCCACGGCGTTACCGCCGTTTTCGCGGACGATGCCCTTGGGTTTTCCGGTGGTGCCGGAGGTGTACATGATGTACAGCGGATCGGCGGCGCCCAGTTCCACCGGCGGCACCGGCCTGGCATCGGCCAACGCGGCCTGCCAGTCCAGATCGCGACCTTCCTTCAAGGTTGCGCGCACCTGCGGCCGCTGCAGCACCAGCACCTTGCGCGGCTGATGGCTGGATTGTTCCAGGGCGCTGTCCACCAGCGGCTTGTATTCGATGACGCGATCAAACTCGACGCCGCACGACGCCGTCAGCAGCAGGGTGGGCCGTGCATCATCGATACGCAGCGCCAGCTCATGCGGGGCGAAACCGCCGAACACCACCGAATGCACCGCACCGATGCGGGCGCAGGCGAGCATGGCCATGGCCGCCTGCGGGACCATCGGCATGTAGATCACCACCCCGTCGCCCTGCTGGACACCCAGGTCGCGCAGCAAGCCGGCCAGGCGCGCCACTTCGTCGCGCATCTGGCGGAAGGTGAAGGTCTGCTGGCTGTTGGTGACCGGCGAATCGTAGATCAGGGCGGTCTGCTCGCCGCGGCCCTCGTCGATCTGATGATCCAGCGCCAGGTAGCAACTGTTCAGGCGCCCGTCGGCGAACCACTGGTGGGTGCCATCGGGATTGTCGCGAAGGATTTCCGTGGGTTTGCGAAACCAAGCCAGGTCATGGGCGTGCTCGGCCCAGAAATCGGCGGGCGCCGCGATGGAACGGTCGTAGCTGTGCTGATAACTCATCGACGAATAACCCTACGTTTGTTGTTATTAAAGGGCGAACGTCGAGTATGGCCAGTTGGCGCCGGCCCGCTATCGAACTTAAGTCGCATGCCGTCAAGTCTTTGCCGCTATCATGGCCGCCGTTTTGACTGACGGCCCTGCCCATGCACACTCTTGAAGACCTCAAAGCCGGCCGTCTGGCAGGTATTACTCGCCTCGACCTGGCCTGCGGGCTTGAGCGGTTCCCGGAGGAAATCTTCGCGCTGGCCGACAGCCTCGAAGTCCTCAACCTGACCGGCAACGCCCTGACCGACCTGCCCGATGACCTCGGCCGGCTGCACAAACTGAAAGTGTTGTTTTGCTCAGAGAATCGCTTGAGCCGACTGCCGGTCGGCATCGGCCAGTGCGCCAGCCTGGAAGTGGTGGGGGTCAAGAGCAACCTTATCGAGGACGTCCCTGCCGCTGCGCTGCCGCCGCGGTTGCGCTCGCTGGTGCTGACCGACAACCGCCTGGAGCAGTTGCCCGAAGCCCTCGGTGAATGCGCCGAACTGCAAAAGCTCATGCTTTCCGGCAACCGCCTGCACAGCCTGCCGGCCAACCTCGCCCGCTGTAAAAAACTCGAATTGGTGAGGGTCGCCGCCAACCGTCTGGAGCAGCTCCCGGAATGGCTACTGGGCCTGCCCAACCTGGCGTGGCTGGCCTATGCCGGCAACCCGCTGCCCGAGAGCTATCGCCCGCCCGCAGTGGACGGGCACTGCGCCCGGCTGGACTGGCAGGACATCACGCTGCAACAGGTGCTCGGCCAGGGCGCGTCCGGGGTGATTCATCGTGCGCAGCTCAACGAACACGAAAGCGCCGTGGCGGTGAAACTCTACAAAGGCGAGATCACCAGCGACGGCACGCCGCTGGACGAGATGAACGCCTGCATCGCCGCAGGCCAGCATCCGCACCTGATTCCACTGCTGGGGCGCATCGACAACCATCCGCAGCAGCTTCCTGCGTTGGTGATGGAACTGATCGACCCGGCCTGGTTCAGCCTCGCCGGCCCGCCCAGCCTGCAAAGCTGCACGCGAGACACCTACCCCGCCGAACGCCGCCTTGAGCCACAGGGCGTGCGCCGGCTGGCGTCGGCCATCGCGTCGGTCGCGGCGCACCTGCACCAGCGCGGGCTGAGCCACGGCGATTTGTACGCGCACAACATCCTCTGCGATGAGCATGGGCACAGCTTGCTGGGGGATTTTGGCGCGGCGTCGTTCCATCCGCTGGATGGCGGCAGCGCGGCGGCGGCGCTGGAACGCATCGAGGTGCGGGCGTTTGGGGTGTTGCTTGGGGAATTGCTGGAGCGTTGTGACGGGGATTTGCCGCTGTTGCGGGCTTTGCAGAGCGATTGTGTGCAGGCTGAGGTGTGTCGGCGGCCGGGGTTTGCCGAGGTGGTGGTTAGGCTCGGGGAGTAACGCTGCGCTGGGGCCTGTCAGTTAAACATTGGGGCCGCTTTGCGGCCCTTCGCGAGCAAGCTCGCTCCCACACAGTTGTGCGCACACAAACTGTGGGAGCGAGCTTGCTCGCGAAGGGCTGCAAAGCAGCCCCAACATAGGCGCCAAAACGCTAGCTGACTGGCATTAGCATCAAGCGGCCTTTTTGTTCAGCGATAGGCTCGAATCAAGCCGTCAAGCCGACATACACGTTCTGCACATCATCGTGGTTATCGATCGCTTCGAGGAACGCCTCGACCTCAGCCAGAGCCTCTTCGCTCAGGCTGGCAGCGCTGACCGGGTTTTTCGGGGTGTAGCCGATTTTCGCCGAAATCACGGTGAAACCCTGCTCCGGCAGGGCTTTCTGCACGCTGTCCAGGTCGGTGGTTTCGGTGATGAACAGGGTCGCGCCCTCATCAGCCGGTTCGAAATCCTGGGCGCCAGCTTCGATGGCGGCCATTTCCGGGTCGGCGTCTGCGTTATCCGGGGTGGCTTCGATCAGACCGACGTGGTTGAAGTCCCACGACACCGAACCCTCGGCGCCCAGTTGGCCCTTGCGGAACAACACGCGGACTTCAGCGACGGTGCGGTTGATGTTGTCGGTCAGGCACTCGACGATCAGCGGCACCTGGTGCGGCGCGAAACCTTCGTACTTCACCGCGTGGTACTGCACCTGCTCGCCCAGCAGGCCCGCGCCTTTCTTGATCGCGCGCTCCAGGGTCTCGCGGGTCATGGAGGCTTTCTTGGCCTGCTCGATCACCAGACGCAGACGGGCGTTCATGTCCGGGTCGGCGCCGCTGCGCGCAGCGATCTGAATTTCCTTGGCCAGCTTGCCCATGACCTTGCCTTTGGCATTGGCAGCTTGTTCTTTATGTTTGGCTTTCCACTGTGCGCCCATATCGACTCTCTTGTTTCAACGGCCGGTTCAGGAAGCGACCGGCAAAGGGGTGCAGTTTATACGCCCTGTTACCTGCAATCGACAAGAAAAGCCGGGTGGCCGTGCCGCCATCGCGCACTTCAGGTCCCGGCGCTGAGGCATGACGGTGCAACAGGGCAGTTTTCTTCAATACCCGCCAACGACCGCCCGATAGGCTCCTGACTTTCTTCACTGACAAGAGAGACGCTGCATGAGCCTGTTGCTGTCCATGGCCGCCTTTGCGCTGGCCGCTTCCATTTCTCCCGGCCCGGTCAACCTGGTCGCCCTTGCCGCCGGCACCCAGCACGGTTTGCGCCCGGCCATGCGGCATGTCAGCGGCGCCACCCTGGGTTTCTGTCTGCTGTTGTTGCTGGTGGGCTACGGCCTGCATGCGGTGCTGCGGGAATGGCCGGGGCTGACCGAGGTGCTGCGCTGGGCCGGTATTCTGTTTTTGCTGTACATGGCCTGGAAACTGGCCGCCGATGACGGCAGCCTCGGCGATGGCAGCCCCGGCAAGCCGCCAAGCATGGCCTACGGCGCGCTGATGCAATGGCTCAATCCCAAGGCATGGCTGGCCTGCGTGGCCGGGGTCGGGGCGTTCGTCGGGCAAGGCGAAACGGCGCTGCTGTGGCAGTTCACGTTGATCTATCTGGTGATCTGCTACCTGTCGGTGGGCTGCTGGGCCTGGGCCGGGACGGTGATTCGGCGCTACCTCGACAACCCGCAGCGCATGCGCCTGTTCAACCGCGCGCTGGCATTGCTGCTGGTGGCTAGCGCGTTGTACCTGTTACTGGGCTGAGCGGTAGTGGCCGGGGGTGGCCGCCAGGTGGTGCTTGAAGGCGCGTTGCAGGTGCGCCTGGTCGGCGAAGCCCGCCTCGTGCGCCACCTCGGCGATCAGCCGGCCCTGACGCAACTGGGCACGGGCATAACGCACACGGTGATCGAGCAGGTAACCGTGGGGCGTCATTCCGTAATGCTGCTTGAAGGCGCGGATCAGGTAGGAAGTGGATAGCCCCGCCGCCTCGCCGATGTCTTCCAGCTTCAGCGGTTCGGTGCAGTGCTGGCGGATATAGCACGCCGCCCGTTCGAGGCGTTCATTGCCCTGCCCCGCCAACGCCGGTGCGGCCTGCACCTGGGCACGCAACTGACTGAAAAACGCTTCGGCGGCGCTGCGCTTGTGCTCGCTGTCCAGTTGGTTGTCGATCAATTGTGCGTAGAGCCCGGTCAAGGCCTGATACAACCCTGACGCAGTGCTCAGGGTGCGGGCCAGCGGCTCGAAACCAAGCCCACGCAGCCAGGGCATGTCGACATACAGCATCAGGTAGGACCAAGGCTGGTCGGCAATCGGATTGCAGGCGTGGACCACCCCCGGATTCATCATGACCACCGTGCCGGTCTCGATTTCGTGCCAGCGCTGGCCATCGAAGTAAGTGCTGCACCCGGCAGTGATGGCACCGATGGAAAAGCCTTCGTGGGAGTGTCTGGCATAGCAGACCTTGCGGCCATCGGCGACGCCACGGGCTTCGATGAAGGGCAGCGCTGGATCACGCCAGAAGTGCGAAATGCTGCTCATCAGAAAACTCCCGGGTAACCGTACGAAAACACGCACGGAAGCCTAACACCCGTCAGTCCTGCTCTCCAGCGGCTTGCGGACCGAACAGCCCGAAGCGGGCCACTTTCAATTGTCGCCAAGGCTCGATGTCGCGGTTGACCAGCGGCAGGATCAGCGCCATGGCGCCTTGATAGAGCGCTCCACTGCCCGTACCGGGTTCGCAGCAACGGTCGAACAGCGCGAGCAATGCAGCGCCAATCGCGCCCGGCCCCGGAGGCTCGTAGCGCGCGGCCACGTAGATCGTCTCGAAAAACCCGTGATGACCGTTGCGCAGCAGGAAGGCGCTGATCGCCAACTGGAACCGCCAATAATCTTCCGGCGCGGGTACACGACCGAACCATTGCGGCAACTCCCCGCTCAGCACCGCGCAAATCGGGCTGATGCCGGCGACGAAGGGGCTGTCCAACGACTCCATATAGCGGCTCGCGGGGCTGTCCGGCTCGGGCACAAACTGGTGGTAGCCGCGGTATTTGTCCTCGGCGATCAGCCAATCGTCGTCCGTCAGTTCGGAGCGACTGTTGAGGATCAAGTAGGGATCAACCGCTCCGCGCCGGCCCGACCAAGGGCCGTCCCCCAGCGGCGGGTGGCTGTTGACCGGCGTGTGCGACTGATCGGCGTGACGGGCGAGGGAAACCAGCACCTGACACACCGCCTGCCGGCGAAGCGCGCGGCCCGCGTTACTGTCCAGCAACGCTGCGGCGCGCGCGCACAACGCTGGATCTGCATCGCTCAGCGCCGTTTCGCCCAGCAATAACAACCGCAACAACGTCAGCGCCTTTACCCGGTAGCCCATCGGTTCGAGCAGTGCGCCCAGCAACCGCCCGGCGCGGCCCACGGTTGCCTGCAGGTAGGCATCCCCCAGCAATTTCGCCAGCCCCTGCTCGACAAGGTTTTCCCCCAGACCGAACAACAAGGTTTCCAGCGGCGGCCAGTGCCATACGCGATGAGCGAACGCCCGTTCCCAGAGCACCTTGCCCAGGTGATTGCCCTTTATGTCCCGCAGGCTGTCGCGCACCACGTCTGGCGCCGTCAGGATCCCGCCCGGGGTCATGTGATTGCGCTCGAGCAGGCGCAGCCACTGCGCGCAGAACGCCGCGTGTTCGAGCGGGTAACGCAACCATGGGCAGGCCTCCCTGCCCGTCTCGCGCAACTGCTCGAGCCGGAGGAAAAACAAGCCGTTCTGCACCCAGACCCGCCGCAACTCGGAGACGCTGAGCAGATGGCTACCCTTCTCGGTCACCGCGGCGAAGGGCGTCGCCGCCAGAAACCGGCCATCCCGGTGCAGTTCCAGCAGGTACAGCCGTTCGCCAAAGCCCAGCGCCTGCTCCCACTGACGAAGGCTGACAAACGCGCCGTCGCGGTCAGGGTCGTAGTGAGTGCGGGCGTAGCTGTCCAGGGCGATGGTCTGGAAGCTGCTGGTATCGGCGTAGCGATCAAGCAGTTCATTCAGGGCATGAGGCAGATCCACGTTGCGCACCTGATGCCCTCGACGCCGCTCTTCGAAGACCTGCACGGCCACCTGATTGGGCACCTTGCGGTCGACATTGACCACCCGGATGCGCGCCCCATTGCTCAGTACCTGCACCAGAAAGCCTTTGCGCAGGGTTTGCTCGGACACCAGATAAAGCCCCAGCAAGTCGACCACGAACCGGGTGCGAACCAGCACCGAGCGTATCGGCGCGAAGGTTGGCGAGTGTGCGTGCGCGGGCTCGTGTTTGAGCCGGTACTGCTGTTGCCAGGCCAGGGAGCGGTCGGTGGTGCCGAACGAAAAGTTCATCACCCCGTTGCTCTGCGCCACCAGCTTTCCGTGCTCCAGATACAGGTCCTTGAAGCGGCCGTCGTCGCTCGGGTCCACGAGCGCGACGTTCAGACGGACGTAGCCGGGGCGCTCCTCCATCAACAACAGCGACAGGTTGACCGGCAAATCATCCGAGTCGGCCGGAATGTCCTCCAGCGCCGCCAGCGCAGCCGGCAGCGCTGACAGCGGCGCGTCGAGCACGGCGCGATAGCGTTCGATCACCGTTTGCCAACCCTGGGCGCGGGCGAACAACAGGGTTCGCTGCTCGCCCGGCTCAAGCTGTGCGCCCAGCTTGCGCTGCGCCAGATGGCCCAGACGCTGCAAGCGCACAAGCAACCCATGGCACGGCGCGGCCAGGCCATTGCCGGCGGCCAGCAGCTTCAGCGCCTTGCGCCAGGACTGCTCGAAGCCGTGCATGGCCGCCTGCTGGCGCACGTAGAGCGAAATCTCGCCATCCAGCCGCCGGCGGTAATCGTCCCGCGCGGGCGTCGGTTCCTGCCGGTCCAGTTGCGCGCGATAACGCCGCAAAAGGGCCAGGTGCTCGTCGATGGCGCGGGGTTTGTCCTGCGTGGTGTAGTACTGCGCGGCGAGGATATTGAGGGTCGTGCGCTGCATTTCCAGCAGGCGCCGGTCGACTTCGGCCAGGTAGTCGGCGCGCTCGCCGGGGGTCATGTGGAACCACGGGCTGCGCCGACCGGCCTCGGCAATGCGTTGGTCGACCAGGGTATTGAGCAGGCGGGTGTAATCGCGCGAGGGGTGCGCCATGGGGGTCGTCCGTGAGGGCTGGGAGAGGCCGGCGATGCTAGCGCGCCAACCCGCCGCACACGGACAGGGAACCGCTACCCGGCGTCGTGCACCACCACCAGCAACTGCGCCTGCACTTCACCCAGCGAGCGCAGGCGATGCGGCGTCTGAGCGTTGAAGTACAGGGCATCGCCGCGTTCCAGCACGACCCGTTCGGTCATGAAGTCAACCTCGACCCGGCCTTCATGGACGAACAGGAATTCCTCGCCCAAGTGCTCCTTGAACGTGGAATCGCTGAAGTCCGGCGGCGGGCTGATCAGGAACGGCAACAGGCTGCGCTGGCCGATCTGGTTGGCCAACACCGCATAGCCCGGCCCCTGCGGACTGCCCGAGAGCGACTGGCGCTCGCCCTGGCGAACCAGGCTGTAGCGGGCCTGGTGCGGTGCGTCTTCGGCGAACAGTTCCTCGACATTGACGTTCAGCGCCCGCGCCAGTTTCAGCGCTGCGGCGATGGACGGTGTGTTCAGGCCGCGCTCGACCTTGGACAGGTAACTCTTGGTCATGCCGGATTTTTCAGCCAGCACTTCAAGGGTCACGCCAAGTTTTTTTCTCAATAATTTCAATCGGATAGACATGCGCCGCGCTTGATTCCAGTTCGTTGGGCAACTTTTCCCTTGCCTATGACACTTTGTGTCATATAGCCTTTGCTGTGTCATTCGACTGCCCCCCCCGCTCACTTTCCAGGCAACCGGGACGGGCAAGCCATGACGCTACATCACACCACCCGAGGACACCCGAATGGCCAACACAATGGCACTGCCCAAGGACCAACTGGTCCAGCAGGCCCTTGCGCGGATGCAAGGCTCGCTTGCCGATAATACGTGGACTGTACGAGAAAAGCTGGCCCTGACCTGCCGCATTCTCTTCGACCGCGGCCACGATTCCGGCCTGGCCGGGCAGATCAGCGCCCGTGGCCCGCAGCCCGGCACCTTCTACACCCAGCAACTGGGCCTGGGTTTCGACGAGATCAGCGCCAGCAACCTGCTGCTGGTCAACGAGGACCTGGAGGTGCTCGAAGGCCAGGGCATGGCCAACCCGGCCAACCGCTTCCACAGTTGGCTGTACCGTGCCCGTCCGGACGTCAACTGCATCATTCACACGCACCCGACCCACGTCGCGGCGTTGTCGATGCTGGAAGTGCCGCTGCAGGTGTCGCACATGGACGTCTGCCCGCTGTATGACGACTGCGCGTTTCTCGAAAGCTGGCCGGGCGTGCCGGTGGGCAATGAAGAAGGTGAGATCATCGCCGCCGCGCTGGGCGACAAGCGCGCCATCCTGCTGACCCACCACGGCCAGTTGTCTACCGGCGCCGATATCGAACAGGCCTGCGTCACCGCCAACCTGATCGAGCGCGCGGCGAAGCTGCAACTGCTGGCGATGGCAGCGGGAACCATCAAGCCCATCGACCCGGCCCTCGGCCGCGAGGCCCATGACTGGATCGACCGGCCCAAGCGCCATGGCGCCGCCTTCAACTATTTCGCCCGGCAAAGCCTGCGCCAACACGCCGACTGCCTGAACTAAGCCCTTTCTGGAGTACGTTTCATGTCCACGACTTTTCACGGCATCATCGGCTACACCGTCACCCCGTTCAGCGCCGACGGCGAACAGCCGAACCTCGCCGCCCTCGGCCAGTCCATCGACCGCCTGATCGACGGCGGCGTGCAGTCCATCGCCCCGCTGGGCAGCACTGGTGAAGGCGCCTACCTGAATGACCGCGAGTGGAGCCAGGTCGCTGAATTCAGCCTGGCTCATATCGCTCGCCGGGTGCCAACCATCGTCAGCGTCTCCGACCTGACCACCGCCAACGCCATCCGCCGCGCACGCTTTGCCGAAGAACAGGGCGCCGACGCCGTGATGGTGCTGCCGGCGGCGTACTGGAAGCTCAGCGAGGCGGAGATCCTGCGGCATTACCAGCGCATCGGCGACAGCATCGGCATCCCGATCATGCTCTACAACAACCCTGCCACCAGCGGCACCGACATGTCCGTGCCGTTGATCCTGCGCATTGTCGCGGCGGTGGAGAACGTGACCATGGTCAAGGAGAGCAGCGGCGACATCCAGCGCATGCACGCCCTGCATCAGCTCGGCGAAGGCCAGGTGCCGTTCTATAACGGCTGCAACCCTCTAGCCCTGGAAGCCTTCATTGCCGGCGCCAGCGGTTGGTGCACGGCTGCGGCCAACCTGATTCCGGCGCTGAACCAGCAGTTGTACCAGGCGGTACAGGGCAACGACCTGGAACAGGCGCGGGCCTTGTTCTACAAGCAGCTGCCGTTGCTGGAGTTCATCCTCAAGGGCGGCTTGCCGGCGACGATCAAGGCTGGCCTGAAGCTGGACGGGCTGGATTGCGGCGCACCGCGCGCGCCGGTATTCCCGCTGGATGACGCGGGGGTTGGGCGCTTGGCGGCGCTGCTGGAACAAGTGCGCTAAGGGTCTGGAACTGACTCACCCCTGATCGGAGCACACCTCGGCATTCTTCAGATACCGCAGAGTGTGCTCCTGCCCGGACGAATCCAGGTAGGTCATGAGCGCCTTGATCACATGGCACTCCTCGGTGACCGGCTCGGTCATGCTCAGCACCTTGGCGACATCGAGGCGCATGCCGTAGTGGTAGTCCGTGACGACATCCTGTGCCTGGGCGGCAGCCGCAAACAGCAGTCCAAAGGACAGCAACAAACGCAGTTTCATGGTGAATCTCCTCGTTGCATAAGCAACGCGATGAGAAACGATGCAGCCCTTTGAGTGTGGGCGCAGACCGCGAACCACGCCGCCCGAGGGGATCAACGGCAACAAATCGGTTAACCTGCGCTTCCTGCCCCCACACGCCACGCCCTCCATGGAACTGCATATCGTCCTGCATGGCCGCAAAGGCCTCGCCGACCAGCTTTATCAGCAACTGCGCGACGGTATCGACAGCGGACGGCTGGCCGCCGGCACGCAACTGCCGCCCACCCGACTGCTGGCCGAGCAATTGGGGGTGTCACGCAAGACCGTGGCCGAAGCCTACTCGCGACTGACCTACGACAACCTGCTCAGCGGCCAGGTCGGCCGCGGCACCTTCATCACCCCGCAACTCACCAGCGCCACACCCGCACCGACCGCCACGCCGCTGGCCGGCGAAGCCAGCCTGGCCCGTTGGCGCGCACGCGGCATTCCCATGGGGCGCCCGGCCCTGGCGCAGCCATCGCGCTACGACTTTATCGGCGGCACGTCGAGCAAGGCCCACTTCCCGTTCGACGCCTGGCGCCAGTGCAGTTTGCATGCGCTGCGCCAGTGCCAGCGCACCGACACCCGCTACAGCAACGCGCAAGGTTTGCCCGAACTGCGCGAAGCCATCGCCCGGCACATCGCCTTCGCCCGCGGCGTGCATTGCAGCGGCGCCGACGTGCTGGTGTGCAACGGCGCGCAGCAAGCCCTGGACCTGATCGCCCGGGTGCTGATCGAGCCGGGCTGTACGGTGGCGATGGAAGACCCCGGCTACCCGCCTGCCCGCCACCTGTTCGAAGCCCTGGGTGCGCGCATCCAGCATGTGCCGGTGGATGCCGAAGGCCTTTGTGTCGAGCGCATCGAAGCCGGCACGCGGCTGATCTACGTGACGCCTTCGCACCAGTTTCCGCTGGGCATGCCGATGAGCCTGCCGCGCCGCCGCGCCCTGCTGGCGCGGGCGGCCGAGCTGGGCGCGGTGATCATCGAAGACGATTACGACAGTGAGTTCCGCTACGAAGGCCGACCCACCGACGCCCTGCAGAGCCTCGATGAACACGGCCTGGTGGCCTACGTCGGCACCTTCTCCAAGACCGTGCTGCCGGAGCTGCGCCTGGGCTATGCCATCCTGCCGCCGGCGCTGCTGGAACCGGTGCGCATCGCCAAGCAGTTGAGCGACTGGCACACCTCGACCCTGGCCCGCTTTATCAGCGAGGGTCATTTGCTCAAGCACATTCGTCGCTGCCACGACCTTTACGCGGTGCGCCGCGAGCGCATCCTGCAACGCCTGCACGGCGACCTCAGCCCGTGGTTCGAGGCGGTGCCCACCACGGCGGGCTATCACCTGAGCGCGCTGGCCAAGGGTGAACTGGACGTGGATTTCCTGATCGCCCTGGCGCGCAAGGTGGAAGTCGGCCTGTATTCGTTGCGGCCCTTCTACACCCAGGCGACACCGCGCCACGGCCTGCTGCTGGGTTTCGGCGCCATCGAACTGCTGGATATCGACCCGGCACTGGACCGGGTCCGCGACACCCTGCAAGGCATCAGTTGACGGTGCTGGCGGGGCTCATCGCAGCGGTGTAGCCATTCGGCGCGAAGCGTCCGGTGACCAGCAGCATCAGCACCACGGTGACGGTCAGCAGT
Source organism: Pseudomonas sp. Marseille-P9899 (assembly GCF_903166565.1). NCBI lineage: Bacteria > Pseudomonadati > Pseudomonadota > Gammaproteobacteria > Pseudomonadales > Pseudomonadaceae > Pseudomonas > Pseudomonas sp. Marseille-P9899. The sequence goes on along the minus strand of NZ_CAESCG010000001.1, from coordinate 660,404 downwards.
GTCCACGACGCCTGGAAATCGCCGCTGATGTCCCGCAGCCAGCCCGTCAGGTACGGCACCAGCCCGGTGATGATAAAACCGATGCCCTGGACGAAGGCCGCGAGCCCACCGGCCTGACGCGGGTCTTTGCGGTGTTCGAGGGTAAGCGTCAGGCTCAGGCTGAAGCAGGCGCCCAGACCGAAACCGATCAGTCCGACCCACAAACCGGGCGACAGCGCAGGATCCAGCAACAGCCCGGCAAACCCGAGCAACTGCGCGAACAACGCCAGCCACAGACCGGGACGGCGGTCCGCCAAACGGCGCAACAGCAGGGGCAAACCGAGGGCACCGAGCACCTGGAAGATCGTCATCAGGCCGACCAGTTCGCCCCCGCCGCGGGCACTGCCGCCAACCTGCTGATAGTAGGCCGGCAGCCAGGCCACCATGCTGGTGTAGCCGCCATTGATCAGGCCGAAATAGATCGCCAACAGCCACGCCCGGCGACTGCCGAAAAAGTGTCCGCCGCCATTCGAACCACGTCCGACGGCCGCCTCCAGTTTCGGCCCGATCAACCCGAGCAGAAGCAGCGCCAGCAATACCGGCAGCACCCAGACGCCAAGCCCGGCCTGCCAATGACCGAAGTGCTCGGCGACCCGCGGCCCGAGCACCGCGGCCAGCCCGCCACCGCTCATCAGCGCCGCCGAATACACGCCCATCGCCAGCGCCAGCCGCTGCGAGAACCAGCGATTGACCAGCCCCGGCATCAGCGCCTGGACGAAGGCCACGCCGAGCCCGGCCAGCACCGCGCTGGCGATCAGCGCCGTGCCGTTGCCCAACAACAGCCGCCAGACACAGGCCACACCAATCGCCCCAAGCCCCAGCAGCAAACCGCCCTGTTCGCTCAACCAGCGCCGCAACCAGGGCTGCAACAACGGCACCAGGCCCATGCACAACACCGGCAGCGCCGTCAGCAACGCCGCCTGTTGATAGCCAATGCCGGTGCCGGTGCGGATGTCTTCCAGCAGCGGCCCGATGCTGGTGAGGATCGGCCGCAGGTTGAGCGTCACCGCCACCACCAGCAGCAACAGCGCGGCGCTACGCCAGCGCGACGAAACCTCGGTCATGCCGGGCGCACCTGCTGCCAGAGGCCGTACAGCCCGTCCTCACCCGCCGGTTTCAGCGGGCGCAACGGCAGCGACTGCTGTTGCGGCGGGCGGGCCATTTGCGCATAGACCGCAGCAGTGGACAGGCCGTAGGGCTCGCCCTCTTCGTTGCTGTAGGCGAACCACGCCCGCTCGATCCCGCACAAATGCATGGCGGCCAGGCACATCGGGCACGGATGGCCCGTGGCGTAGAGTTCGCAACCGTCCAGACGCGGCCCCAACTGCCGGCTGGCGAGGCGGATCGCTTGCATTTCGGCATGGGCGGTGGGGTCCTGGGTGCAATGGATTTCATTGACCGCGCGGGAAATCACCTGCCCGTCGCGCACCAGCACTGCAGCGAACGGACGGCCGCCGGCCTGGATGTTTTCCCGGGCCAAGGCCAGGGCTTCACGCATGAAGGCTTCGTTACTCATTGGTGATTCTCTTAGTGATTTCAGTGGGCGCCTGCGGCCAGCAACCGCTCGACAATGGCCTGCTGGCCGCGCTCGCGGGCGTGTTGCAGCGGCGTGACGCCGTTGCGGTCGGCCAGATCCACCTTGGCGCCGGCGTCGATCAGCAGCGTGACGATGGCCTGGTGATCCGGTCCGCCATCGCTGAGCAGGATGGCTTCCAGCAGGCCGGTCCAGCCGAGGTTGTTGATGTGGTCGGGATCGACGCCGGCCTTCAGCAAGCGCGCCACCACCGCCACATGACCGCGCTCGCAGGCGGGAATCAGCGCCGTGCCGCCGTAACGGTTGGTGCTTTTCAGGTCTGCGCCGTGAGCCAGGGTCAGTTCGAGGATTTCCAGACGACCTTCGGCCCCGGCCAGCAGGTAGGGGCTGTCGTGGATGGCGTTTTTGGCGTTGACGTCGGCACCGGCCTCGATCAGTTGCCGGGCGGCATCGATATCGTTGCGTGCGGTAGCCAGCAGCAGCGCGGTATTGCCGCGGGCATCACGCTGATCCACCGCGACGCCGGCGTGCAGCAGCGTCTGCAGTTGCTCACGGTCACCGCTGCCGACCGCCTGCAGCAGATCAGCGCAAGCGGCGGTACTGGCAGCCAGCCCGAGGCCGGCGAGTACGCCACGCCAGGGCTGTTTGCGGGTTCGGTTCGGGCGCATGGCATTCCCTCTGTCGAATGAGCCGCGATTATCCCGAGCGAGCGGTGTAGCATGAAATTAATTGATTTCATGCATATCAGTGGATTTGTGAATGCTTGACCCCCTCCTGCTCCGTGCCTTCGTCACCGTGGTCGAAACCGGCAACTTCACCCGCGCCGGTGACCGCCTGCACCTGACCCAATCCACCGTCAGCCAACAGATCATCCGTCTCGAACAGAGCCTCGGCAGCCGCTTGCTCGACCGCAGCCAGCGCCAGGTCTGGCCCACCGAGGCGGGCGAGCGACTGCTGGGCTATGCCCGGCGCATCCTGCGCCTGGAAGAAGAAGCGCGCCTGGCGCTCAACCCCACCCAGACCCAGACCGCCCTGCGCCTGGGCGCGCCGGAAGACCTCGCCGGCGAACTGCTGACCGAAGCCCTGCGCGGCTTCATCGGCGAACGCCCGCACCTGCGCCTGGAAGTCGAGAGCGGCCTGAGCAACCCGCTGCTGCACCTCTACCGCAACGGCGAGCTGGACCTGCTGCTGGTCAAGCAATGGGGCGCCGACCGCGACTGCCATGCGCGCTGGCCGGAGCCGCTGTCCTGGGTGTGCAGCGCCCGCGGCATGGTCGCGCACGACCCGCTGCCGCTGGTGGTGTTTCCGGTGGGCGCGCTGTATCGGCAAGAAATGATCCACGCCCTGGAAAGCGCCGGTCGTCCGTGGCGTATCAGCTACTCCAGCACCAGCCTGGCCAGCCTCGGCGCGGCGGTGAGTGCAGGCTTGGGGGTGAGCCTGATTCCCAGCCGCTGCGTGCTGCCGGGGCATCGGGAACTGAGCGAAGACGAAGGTTTTCCGCCGGTGACCGGGCTGGAACTGGCGCTGTACGCCAGGACCGGACTGGATGCCGATGGCGTGGCGTTGCGCGACTTGTTGATGAGCCTGGGTGAGGCGCGAGGTCAAGACTGAGGCGTACTGCGGCAAGCCGATTGGCCTCCCGACAATTCGCGAAATTGGCTATCTGAAACCGGCCGCTCGCCCATTAAGGTGTTCTCCATCCCGCCTGACGCGGAACCACAACGGAGCTTTCACCATGACCACCCGTATCGAATGGGCCAAACACGCACCCGAAGCCTACAAAGCCATGATCGGCCTGGAGCAGGCCCTGGCCAAATCGGGGCTGGAGAACTCGCTGCTGGAACTGATCCGCCTGCGCGCCTCGCAGATCAATGGCTGCGCCTACTGCGTGAACATGCACGCCAATGACGCGCGCAAGGCCGGCGAAACCGAAGCGCGCTTGCAGACCCTCAGCGTCTGGGCCGATACCGCGTACTTCACGCCACGCGAGCAAGCTGCGCTGGCCTGGGTCGAAAGCCTGACCCTGCTGCCGGAAAAGCATGCGCCTCAGCATCAGTACCAGGCGTTGCTGGAGCACTTCAGTGAAAGCGAAGTGGTCAACCTGACCCTGGCCATTGCCACCATCAATGCCTGGAACCGCTTCGGCGTGGGCTTTGCGATGGTTCCGGCCTGATATCAGGCGCTGCTGTCGGACGCATCCGACGTTATTGATCGGCCGCGCCCGACAGTTGCATCCTAGCCGCCCTCCTACCATCTGCGTCCCTCAAACAAGAAGGAAACAGATGATGATCGTGAAGTCCGCATCACGCTTGGGCTACGCACTGCTGACCACCAGCCTGGTGGTCAGCACCAGCCTCCAGGCGGGCCTCCTGACCCAGGACAATGGCGCGCCGGTCGCCGACAACCAGCGTTCGCAGACCGCTGGCAGTCACGGCCCCACCCTGTTGCAAGACGTCCACCTGATCCAGAAGTTGCAACGCTTCGACCGCGAACGCACTCCCGAACGTGTTGTGCATGCCCGCGGCACGGGCGCGCACGGTGAGTTCGAGGCATTCGAAGACCTCAATGGGCTGACCCAGGCCTCATTGTTCAAACCAGGAAAGAAAACCCGGGTCTTCGTGCGTTTCTCTTCCGTCGTACACGGTGTGCACTCGCCAGAAACCTTGCGCGATCCTCGCGGCTTCGCCACCCGGTTCTACACCGACACGGGGAACTGGGACCTGGTCGGAAACAATTTCCCGACCTTCTTCATCCGCGACGCGATCAAGTTTCCGGACATGGTCCATGCCTTCAAACCCGACCCTCGTACCAACCTCGACAACGACGCACGCCGCTTCGACTTCCTGTCGCACCTGCCCGAAGCCACGCGCACGCTGACCCTGCTGTACTCCAACGAGGGCACCCCGAAAAGTTACCGACACATGGACGGAAATAGCGTCCATGCCTACAAGTTCGTCAATGCGAATGGCGAAACAACCTACGTGAAGTTTCGCTGGAAAAGCTTGCAAGGCAGGAAAAACCTGACGCCGAAAGCCGTCGAGCAAATTCAGGCCCAGGACTTCAGCCATATGACCCGCGACCTGGTGAGCGCAATCGCCCGCGAGGACTACCCGAAATGGGATCTTTACATCCAGACACTCGAGCCCGCACAACTGGCGCAGTTGGACTTTGATCCGCTGGATGCCACCAAAATCTGGCCAGACGTGCCGGAACGCCGGGTCGGCCAGATGGTGCTCAACCGCAATGTCAGCAACGTTTTCCAGGAGACCGAGCAGGTCGCCTTGGCGCCGTCGAATCTGATTCCTGGCATCGAGCCTTCTGAAGACCGGCTGCTGCAGGGCCGCCTGTTTGCCTATGCAGATACTCAGATGCACCGTGTTGGCGCCAATGCCGCCACCCTGCCGATCAATCGACCGCGTGTCACGGTCAACAACGTCAACCAGGACGGCGCGCTCAATCACGATGCCAGCGCCAGCGCCGTGAACTACGAACCGAGCCGGCTGCAACCTCGCCCCTCCAGCGACACCGCACGCAGTAGCCCGATGCCATTGAGCGGACAGGCCCAGCAACAGCGGACCACGCGCGAACAGAACTTCAAACAGGCCGGTGAGCTGTACCGTTCCTACACCCCACAGGAACGCAAGGACCTGACCAGCAGCTTCGGCCAATCACTGGCGGTGGCTGACGATGAAAGCAAGCACATCGTTCTGTCATTCCTGTACAAGGCCGACAGCGAATATGGCACGGAAGTAACGCGCAAGGCCGGTGGTGATCTGAAGCGGGTCATGGCCCTGGCTTCACAGCTCAAGGACTAGTCTGCGGACTTGAGGCCCGGACTACGTAGCAAACGCAAGCGATAGCTGCCAGGGCTCTCCCCCGTCCACTTCTTGAATGCCCGGTGAAAGGCGCTGGGCTCCTGAAAGCCGGTCTGCTCGGCGATCTCGGCGACGCTGAAGTCGCTGTCGCGAAGGCACTCGAAGGCCATGGCCTGGCGCACTTCGTCCTTGATCTGCTGGAACGAGCAGCCTTCACGCTCCAGTTGCCGGCGAAAGCTGCTCGGGCTGAGGCCGACTTGCCCGGCCAGACCCAGCAAGGTCGGCCATTCTCCATACGGACGCAGGCGCAGGTAGCGATAGACCCGCGCCGCCAGACCGTTCTGGTTGCGGTAGCGCACCACCAGTCCTTGCGGCGCGCTGCGCAGGAAAGTCTTCAACGCGCCAAGATCCTGCACCACCGGCAACTTCAGGTAGTCGGCGGAGAACTCCACTTCGGTGCGGCCGGTACCGATCTGCAGGTTCGGCCCCCACAGCAGCGCATCGTCCTCCAGCGCCACCCGCACATCGCTCAGCTCAGTCCGGTCGATGGCGATACGCCGTCCGCCCAGCCAGCACAGCAGGCTGATCACCAGCACCAGCAAGGTTTCCTCGGCATAGACGCGCCGCTGCGGGTCGTCGATGCGCGAGTGCAGGCTGATCACCGCGCGTTGCCCGCGCAGGGTCAGGGTGCCGCGCATGTCCCGCAGGAACAGGCCGAAGTTGCCCAGGCATTGGCGCAGCGCTTTCTCCAGGTTCGGCTCCTGAATCAGCCCGCGACAGATCAGGGCGAAGCTGCCCAGCGGCATGCCGTGGCTGTCGAGGCTGAAAAACTCGTCGTCCAGCGCTTCGATAAGGATCAGCCACAGCCGGGCGAAGGCCGAGGCCGGCACGCGGGCGTTGAGTTCGTGGATCAGCACCGGATCGATGCCGGCCTGGTGCAACAGCGCCGCGGCCCGCGCGGGCTGGTCGCGCAGGCTGTAAAGCATGATGTGAACGAAGTACATCGCGACCGAATCGTTTTCCCGCATGACAGCTTCCGCATTGACCTCGACGGCATGGCAAAAAGTAACAGCCCGGCTGGGCACTTCAGGCATAGGCCCGAACGCCGCCAGTGCCTAGACTCGACACACCCCGGGCGTGGCCGGGCGCCATTCTCTCAGAGCCACGTGGCTCCACGCCACGTCTTCGCCCATTGGAGTCGATCATGAACAACAACGATATCTATGTAGTCAGCGCCGTGCGCTCGGCCATTGGCACCTTCGGCGGTTCGCTCAAGGACCTGCCATTGGCGGACCTGGCCACCCAGGTCACCCGCGCCGCCATCGAACGCTCCGGCGTCGCCCCCGAGCAGATCGGCCACGTCGTGATGGGCAACGTGATCCCGACCGAAGCCCGCGATGCCTACCTGGGCCGGGTCGCCGCGATGAACGCCGGCATCCCCAAGGAACCCCCCGCTTTCAACGTCAACCGCCTGTGCGGTTCCGGCCTGCAGGCCATCGTTTCGGCCGCGCAGACCCTGCTGCTGGGCGAAGCCGAAGCCGTGATTGCCGCCGGCGCCGAATCCATGAGCCGCGGCCCGTACCTGCTGACCCAGGCCCGTTGGGGCGCGCGCATGGGCGACATGAAGAGCATCGACTACATGCTCGGCATCCTGCACGACCCGTTCGAAGGCTTCCACATGGGCATCACCGCCGAAAACGTGGCGGAAAAGAACGGCATCACCCGCGCCATGCAGGATGAAGTCGCAATCACCAGTCAGCAGCGCGCCGCCCGCGCCATTGCCGAAGGCCGCTTCGACAGCCAGATCGTGCCGATCGAGATCCCCAGCCGCAAAGGCCCGGTGCAGTTCAAGGTGGACGAGCACGTACGCGGCGACGTCAGCAGCGAACAACTGGCCGCGATGAAAACCGCGTTCAAGAAAGACGGCACCGTCACCGCCGGCAACGCCAGCGGCCTGAACGATGGCGCCGGCGCGCTGGTGTTGGTCACCGGTGAGATGGTCAAGCGCCAGGGCCTGAAGCCGCTGGCCCGCCTGGTGGCGTACGCCCACGCTGGCGTCGAGCCGGAACTGATGGGCCTGGGCCCGGTGCCGGCGACCCGCAAGGTGCTGGAAAAAGCCGGCCTGAAGGTGTCCGACCTGGACGTCATCGAATCCAACGAAGCCTTTGCCGCCCAGGCCTGCGCCGTGGCCCAGCAACTGGGCTTCGACCCGGAGAAGGTCAACCCCAACGGTTCCGGCATCTCGCTCGGCCACCCGGTGGGCGCGACCGGCGTGATCATCGCCACCAAGGCGATCCATGAATTGCAACGGATCAAAGGCCGCTACGCGCTGGCGACCATGTGCATCGGCGGCGGCCAAGGCATCGCCGTGCTGTTCGAACGGGCTTGAAGGAAACCATGAAGATGACGCTTGAAAGAATCGCCGTGATCGGCGCCGGGACCATGGGCAACGGTATCGCGCAGGTCTGCGCGGTGGCCGGTTACCAGGTCACCCTGATCGATGTCTCCGACGCCGCGCTGGAGCGTGGCGTGGCGACCCTGCGCAAGAACCTGGATCGCCAGGTCAGCAAGCAGACCCTGGAAGCGGCCCAGGCCGAGGCCGCGGTCACCCGCATCCGCACCAGCACCGACTACGCCGCGCTCAGCGATGTGCAGTTGGTGATCGAGGCCGCAACCGAAAACCTTGAACTGAAGAAACGCATCCTCCAGCAAGTCGCGGCCAACGTCGGCGAACACTGCGTGATCGCCACCAATACCTCGTCGCTGTCAGTGACGCAACTGGGCGCTGCCATCAGCGCGCCGGAGCGGTTTATCGGCGTGCACTTCTTCAACCCGGTGCCGATGATGGCGCTGGTCGAAGTGATTCGCGGCCTGCAAACCAGCGACGCGACCTACGCCACCGCAATGGAACTGACCGGCAAGGTCGGCAAGACCGCGATCACCGCCGGCAACCGTCCGGGCTTCGTGGTTAACCGCATCCTGGTGCCGATGATCAACGAAGCGATCTTCGTCCTGCAGGAAGGCCTGGCCAGCGCCGTCGATATCGACACCGGCATGCGCCTGGGCTGCAACCAGCCGATCGGCCCGCTGGCCCTGGCTGACCTGATCGGCCTGGACACTCTGCTGGCGATCATCGAGGCCTTCCACGAAGGCTTCAATGACAGCAAATACCGCCCCGCTCCGCTGCTCAAGGAGATGGTTGCGGCCGGCTACCTGGGTCGCAAGAGCGGTCGCGGTTTCCACACGTACGAGTAAGCCACCATGCCCAAGACCTGTGCCGAACGCTGCGCCGATTACGAAGACCGTCGCGACAAGGCTCTCGAACTGTTCGCCGCCAAGGGGTTCGGCCAGGTCAGCATGCGCGAGCTGGCTGCCCATGTGGGCCTCACCGCCGGCTCGCTCTACCACCATTTCCCGAGCAAGCAGCACTTGTTGTTCGACCTGATCGAAGAACTCTACGAAGAGCTGCTTGCCACCCTGCACCCAGTTGGCCGGGGCAAGCACACCACGGCACGCCTGTCGGTGGTGATCCGTGCGCACTGGGCGCTGCACGCTGAACGGCCGCTGCATTTCCGGCTTGCCGAGCGCGACCTGTGCTGCCTCAGCGATGAGCAACAGGCGCACATCGCGCAGATGCGCCGGCAGTACGAAAGCCACCTGCTGCTGGCGATCGCCCCGTCCACCCGCCTCACCGGCCCGGCCCTGGAGGCTGCGGCGCATGTCGTCGCCTGCATGCTCAACAGCCTGCCGGGCTGGCTGCAGCACTCCCCATTGCCCCAGGCCCAGCGCTTGGCGCTGATGGAAAACATGCTGCTGGGCGCCATCGAACGCACGCTGCCGGAGTGCATCAGCTCTGCGGCCTGAGGTTCATCGATTCGGGTGAATGACCCGCTGCCCCTCGGCGTCAGGCCGATGGACGAACAACCCGTCGAGCCAGGGGCTATTCGAGTGCAGCGGCGCGTTCCAGTGCGCGGAGCAGTGAATGTAGCGACGCCGCAACAAGGCCATTTCCATCGAATCCAGCCCATGCGTCGGCGTCTGGCCGAGCGCGTAGGCTTGCAGTTTCGCGGCAATTTCGTGCAATTCACTGGGTAGCCGAGACTCGGCGCAGTCCGGCACAGGCGCCAGTGGCACGCCGCCGCGCACGGCCAAGGCATGCATCAGCCTCAGGTACACCAGCGACAATTCCCCCCGCACCCGCCGAGCACCGAGGATCTGCGCCCGCACGCGCTTTTCTGGACGGAGGTCGCGCTTGAGCAAGAAAGGCTGGTCGGTGCTCTCAAGGTCAATGCTCAGTTCGAACCCCTTCGCCTGCCATTCACCGCACTGCTGTTCCAGGCACTGGTTGGCCTGCAACCACGCGCGGCTTTGGCGCTCGGGCAGATGCCGCGGCTCCAGACTGCTGAAAGGGCGTTCCAGGCGCAGCAGTTCCTGCTCCTCCGGCAGATAGCCGCCTCCGATGTCGGTGTGCGAACCCGGTAGTTGCAGGTCGTTGTCACTGGCCACCAGCGGGAAGTTCACCCGTTGCTCGTCGGCAGCCGTGAGTTGCACCACCTGACGCGCGAGTCCTTCGCGCAGGCCGAGTTGCAGCCCGTCGTAGTCGCGGTTGGCGGCGCTGAAGTTGCCTTTGAGCGGCGCCCAGATTGCGGCCACGGTGTCGAACAGACCGATGAAATTCAGGGCTAGCGGATAGCCGAGGCAGACACCTGCGAGCCCGTTGGCAAAGTGCCGGGCCGCCGCCGCCCCCCGACTGAAGCCGAACAGATCGAGTTCGACGCCGCGAATCCCGCGCCGGGGGTTGTGCTGGATGAACGTGTCGAGCAACCCGCTGATCCGTGCGGGAAGCGGCTCCAGCAGCGCCCACACGCCCAGCTCATGAAGGCCGGTCGCCTGGCCCCTCAGCGAATCCGCCTCACCGCGCCGCGTACCAACGCCTTCGATATAGAGCGCCATCGCCGCCCGCGTCGCGCCCGGAGCAAGGCACTGTCGCGCCTGTTGCGGATAGAGCTGGAACAACCGCGCCACATTGCTCTTGCCGGTGGCGTAGCTGCCTGAGCTGTTGCCGGAAGCGGCACCCTGCTCGTGGTTGTGCAGGTTGAGCCCGGTGCCGTCAAAGAACAGCCCCAGGTGCAGGGTGATAGCGTGAGGGTCGAAAGGTGGTGACGGATTCATGACGGTTCCTGTGTCGAGAAAACAAGGAACCGATCGGATCATCCCGCTGAAAGACGGGATGCAGGAAAACTTCCCTTAATTCGTATGAATCGCCTGACGTTATCGGAGCAATTGCTGAATCTGCTCGCGCAGGCTGTCGAGGTCGAACGGCTTGGCCAGGATCGGCGCACGGAACGCGATCGGGCTGCCCGACTCGCGGATTTCCGCGGGGTAGGCGCTGATGAAAATGACTTTCAGGTCAGGCCGCAGCTTGACCGCAGGCTCGGCGATATCGACCCCGGAAATCCCGCCCGGCAGCCGGAAGTCGGTGACCATCAGGTCCAGGTGCGGCTTGCTGGCGAGGATCTCGAACGCCTGCGCGCCGTCTTCGGCCAGCAGAACGCGGTAGCCTTCGCCCGACAGATAGTCATTGAGGACCATCCGGATAACCGGCTCGTCTTCGACGACCAGTACTACATCTTGTGCATCTTCACTCATGCCAACGCCTTGATTCGATTCATTCAGGTGGTGTCGTTCGTTCATAGACCCCTGGCTTACGCAGAGGTTGCCTGTTGCCGATCACTTTCATTTTCCGGCGCATTTCCTTGCACATCGCATACCAGCGGCAAGCGCACGCTAAACGTCGCGCCCTCGCCTTCGGCGCTCTGCACCAGGATGCTGCCGCCGTGGGCCTGGACGATCTGCTCGGAGATATACAGCCCGAGGCCGAGGCCGGCGACGCTGAATTTGGAGCTGACCCGTTCAAACTGCTGGAAGATCCGCTGCTGGTTCTCCGGGCTGATGCCGATCCCTTCATCGCGGACTTCGACGCAGGCCATGCCGGCTTCCGTCGCCACCCGCACATGCACCGGGCGCCTGGCGCCATACCGCAGGGCGTTGGTGAGCAGGTTGGCGATCACCTGCTCGATGCGGAATTCGTCCCAGATTCCTTCCACCCCATCGTTGACCGTCAGCTCGATGGACGACCCGGCGGCCGCGGCCTGGGCGGCGAAGTTCTCCACCAGGCCACTCACCAGTTGCGCCAGATCGAAGGGTGACGGCCGGATCGACAGTTTGCCGGTGCGGATCCGCGAGACATCGAGCATGTCTTCGATCAGGCGGATCAGGCTGTTGATCTGGCGCTCGTCGCGCTCGACCATGGCGCGCATCTTGTCCAGGGCGAAGGCATCGGCGTTGTCCCGCGCCAGGTGCAGCTTGCGCAACTGGGTTTCGAGAATCAGGCCGTTGAGCGGCGTGCGCAGTTCGTGGGAGACGATGGACATGAAGTCATCGCGCATGCGCACCGCGTGCTCCAGCTCGCCGCGGGCGACCTGCAACTGCTCCAGCAGCAGTTGCTGCTCCTGACGGCCGCGCTCCAGCGCCTGCAACTGCTGGTCGAGGGCCTTGCGCTGGCGGTACAGCTCAACGAACACCGTGACTTTGCTTTTTACCGCATGGGTGTCCAGCGGCTTGTGCAGGAAATCCACCGCGCCGCTTTCGTAGCCCTTGAAGGCGTAGTTCATCTCCCGCGCGGCGGCGCTGACGAAGACGATGGGAATGTGCTTGGTCTTTTCCGTGCCGCGCATCAGTTCAGCCAGTTCGAAGCCGTTCATGCCCGGCATCTGCACATCGAGGATGGCCAGGGCGAATTCGTGTTCCAGCAGCAGCGACAGCGCCTGGTCGGCGGAGCTTGCCTGGTACACCGCGCGATCGTTGCCCTTGATCAGCGCTTCGAGCGCCAACAGGTTCTCCGGGAGATCGTCGACGATCAGCAGTTTGGCTTGGATATGGCTTAGCATTCTTGTTTTTCCAGCTTGGCGAGCAGATGCCCGATGCCGTTCAAAGGAAGTATGTGGTCGGGCCGGTGCAGCGCCAGCGCAGCGCTGGGCATGATCGCAACCTGGGCCTGAGCCGGGTCCTGAACGACGGTAAGACCACCGTACTCGCTGATTCGTGCCAAACCTCTTGCACCATCTTCGTTGGCGCCGGTCAGCAGCACGCCGACCAGGGCCGGGCCGCAGGCGTCAGCGGCGGATTCGAAGAGGATGTCGATCGAGGGCCGCGAGTAATGCACCCGCTCTTCCTGGCTCAGGGACAGGCTACGGTCGTACTCCAGCGACAGGTGATAGCCGGGGCAGGCGAAATAGATCATCCCCGCCTCCAGGTGTTCCTTGTCCCGCGCCTCGCGCACCGGCCGCTTCAGCTTGCGCTCGAAGACTTCGGCAAGCTGGCTGTCGTGGTCGTCCGGCAAATGCAGCACGCAGATCACCGGAATCGCGAACTCGCGCGGCAACAGCGCCAACACCGACAGCAGCGCACTGACGCCACCCGCCGAGGCGCCCATGACGATCGCTTCGACCCTTTTCATGATTTGCGGTAGATCCGTTCCGGCTTGACCAGCGCTTCGAAGCGATCGGCGTACGCGGAGAAATCCAGGGTTTCCTTGCTGCCCAGCACCAGGAAGCCACGATGGCACAGCGACTCGTGGAACAGCCCGAACGAGCGGTCCTGCAAGCCCTTGTTGAAATAGATCAGCACGTTGCGGCAGGACACCAGTTGCGTCTCGGAGAACACGCTGTCGGTGGCCAGGCTGTGGTCGGCGAAGGTGACGTTCTCGCGCAGGCTGCTGTCGACAATGGCGTTGCCGTAGGCGCAGGTGTAGTAGTCGCTGAAGGCGCGCTGGCCGCCGGCGGCAATGTAGTTCTGCTCGTAGTCGCGCATCGCGTCCATCGAGTAGATGCCCTGCTTGGCCTTCTCCAGCGACTTGGGGTTGATGTCGGTGGCGTAAATGATGGTGCGTTCCAGCAGGCCTTCCTCGCGCAGCAGGATGGCCATGGAATAGACCTCTTCACCGGTGCTGCACCCGGCGATCCAGATCTTGATCGACGGCCAGGTCTTCAGGTGAGGCACCACTTCCCGGCGCAGCGCCAGGAAGTGGCTGGGATCACGAAACATCTCGCTGACCGGAATGGTCAGGAACTGCAGCAATTGCAGGAACATCCCCGGATCGTGCAGCACCCGCTCCTGCAGGGCAGTGATCGTCGCGCAGTCGAAATGCCGCGCGGCGTGCAGGATCCGGCGCTTGATCGAAGCGCCGGAGTAATCGCGAAAGTCATAGCTGTACTTGAGGTAAATGGCCTCGATCAACAATCGGATTTCAATGTCGGTGTTACGTTCGCTATTCAAATTCGCTCCAGTTGCGGCAGCCAGACACGGATCAGGGAAAACAGCCGGTCCAGGTCAATCGGTTTGGCCAGATAATCATTGGCCCCGGCCTGCAGACAACGCTCCTGGTCGTCCTTCATCGCTTTGGCGGTCACGGCGATGATCGGCAGCTTGCGCCAGCGCGGATCCTTGCGAATCAGTCGGGTGGCCTCGAAGCCATCCATCTCCGGCATCATCACGTCCATCAACACCAGGTCGATGTCGCTGCTCTGCTCCAGTTTTTCGATGGACTCGCGGCCGTTGCGGGCGATCTCCACCAGCGCGCCCTTGTGCTCCAGAGCGCTGGTCAGGGCGAAGATGTTGCGCACGTCGTCGTCCACCAGCAGGATCCTGCGCCCCTCGAAGACCTTGTCACGGCTGCGCGCGGTCCTGAGCATGCGTTGCCGTTCATGTGACAGCGTCGATTCGACTTTGTGCAGGAACAATGTCACTTCATCCAGCAGACGCTCCGGCGAGCGGGCGCCCTTGATGATGATCGAGCGCGAATACTTGAGCAGTTCGGTTTCTTCGTCGCGGGTCAGGTTGCGCCCGGTGTAGACAATCACCGGCGGGAACGCGCGGATCTCGTCGACGGTCATGCGCTTGAGCAACTCGTTGCCAAGCATGTCCGGCAGCTTGAAGTCGATCACCATGCAGTCGTAGATGTTCTCGCGCAGCAGCTTCAGGGCTTCCTGCGCGGTCGCCACGGCGCTGATCTGCACGTCGTCGTCGCCAATCAGGCGGGCGATGCTTTCACGCTGCAGGTCGTCGTCTTCCACCAGCAGGATGTGCTTGAGCTTCTGGGTCAGCTTGTCTTCCAGGCGGGCGAACACGGTTTTCAGCTCGTCGCGGCTGGTCGGCTTGACCACATAACCCACGGCGCCCATGTGCATGGCGGTCTCGACCCGGTCCTCGACGGAAATCACGTGCACCGGGATGTGCCGCGTGGTGGTCAGCTCCTTGAGGCGCTGCAGCACGGTCAGCCCGGAATGGTCGGGCAGGCGCATGTCCAGCAGGATGGCGTCGGGAATGAACTGCTCGGCCAGCTCGAAACCGTCGTCGGCGGCTTGCGCCACCAGGCAGTTGTAACCCAGTTCGTGGGCCAGGTCGAAGAGGATGCGGGCAAAATTCGGCTCGTCCTCGATCACCAGGATGCAGCGGTTGGAGAACGGTGCCAGTTGTCGGTCGTCCTCGAAGGACAGGCGCTTGGCCGGCGCCGCCAGCGGGGTCGGCGGCAGCGGATCGATCAGCGCCGGCGCGACCACCATCGGCGGCGACAATGGCTGCGGACGCGAGATAGGCGAAGGCCCGACCTGTTCGACGATCGGCTCGTAAGCCTCCGGCAGGACCAGGCTGAACACGCTGCCCTTGCCCGGCGCGCTCTGCACCTGGATCTGCCCGCCGAGCAGGCGCGCCAGATCACGGGAAATCGACAGGCCCAGGCCGGTACCGCCAAAGCGGCGGTTGGTGGTGCCGTCGGCTTGATGGAAGGCTTCGAAGATGAGCTGCTGCTGGTCCGCCGCGATACCGATGCCGCTGTCGCGCACATGGAACACGATGCCGCTGCCAGGCTGGTGGGTGACGGTCAGGCCGACCTGGCCGCGATCGGTGAACTTCAGCGCGTTGGACAGCAGGTTCTTGAGGATCTGCTCCAGGCGCTGGCGGTCGGTGTACAGAGTCGCCGGCACATCAGGCTCGATGGAGACGCTGAAGGTCAGGCCCTTGTCCGCCGCCAACGGCTCGAACATGCCGCGCAGGCCCTCGGCCAGGCGTGCCACCTGGGTGGTTTCGGCGCGCACATCGAGTTTGCCGGCCTCGACCTTGGCGATATCGAGGATGTCGTTGATCAGATTGAGCAGGTCGTTGCCCGCGGAGTAGATCGATTCGGCGAACTTGACCTGTTCGTCGCTGAGGTTTTCCTGCGGGTTCTCGGCCAGCAATTTGGCCAGGATCAGCGAGCTGTTGAGCGGCGTACGCAGCTCGTGGGACATGTTGGCGAGGAATTCGGACTTGTACTTGCTGGAGCGCTGCAACTCCTCGGCGCGCTCCTGCAACTGCACCTGGGCTTCGTTCAGCTCGGTGTTCTTGTGGTCCAGGGCATCGCGCTGGGACGCCAGGGCGTCGGTGCGTTCGGCCAGTTGCTCGTTGGTCTGCTCAAGCTCGGCGCGCTGGGTTTCCAGATAGGCTTGGGACTCCTTGAGCACCCGCGACTGTTCTTCCAGCTCTTCGTTGGCGGTTTTCAGCTCTTCCTGCTGCACCTGCAGCTCTTCGTTGAGTTGCTGGGTCTGGGCCAGCACTTCCTGCAGGCGCTGGCGGTAACGCGCGCTCTCGATGGAGGTGCCGAGGTTGTTGGCGATCCGCTCCAGCAACTCGCCGTCGCGCGGGCTCAGCGGACGCAGGAAGCCCAGCTCGAGCACGCCATTGACCTGGCCGTCGTTGTTCGACGGCATCACCAGCACGCTGCGCGGCAGGCCCTCACCAAGCCCGGAACTGACCTTGAAGTAATCTTCCGGCACGTCTTCCAGCGCGATCAGACGCCCCTGGCTCACAGCTTCCGCCAGCAGCCCTTCATGGGAGCCGACCACCTGTTCGCGGGATTCCTGCTCGCGGGAGAAGCCGTAGCTGGCAACCCGGTGCAGATCACCTTGCTCGTCCCGCACATACAGTGCGGCGACCACACTGCCCAGGTAGTTGGAGAAGAACTGCAGAATGTTGTGGCCCAGGGTCGGCAAGGTCTGCTGCCCCAGCACCCGCTCGGCCAGTTGCGACTGGCCGCTGCGGATCCAGCCCTGTTGCTGCAGGAGTTCGGCGGCGCGTTGCTGGGCCTGGAGGTTTTCCTGGTAATTGGTGGACAGGTTGATCAGGTCACGCCGGCCAATCCAGGCCAGCAGGCCGCTGATCAGGATGATGAACGCCAGGTACAGGGAAATCGACACCCACGTGGTGGTGCTGACCTGCTCGTTGCGCTTGGTCCGCAGTTGCTGCTCCAGAGCGACAAAATCCTCGTATTCCTTGCGCACCTGGTCGGTCAGGCGCTTGCCGCGACCGGCTTCGACATCCGAACGGTAATCACCGCCGCCACGGCGCAGCTGGATCATTTCCCGGGCAAAATTGTCCCATTCGGCCTGCATCGCCTCCAGACGCCCGAGGCGGTCGAGCTGGGTCGGGTTATCCGCCACCAGCTCGCGCAGGGTCTTCATCTGCGCGCTGATCCGCGGCTTGGCGAGTTCGTAGGGGTCGAGAAAATGCTCGTCGCCCGTGAGCAGGTAGCCCCGCATGCCGGTTTCCATATCAATGGAAAGCTTCAACGACTCGTTGGCGTTGTTGATCACCCGGTCGGTGTGGCCGACCCACTGGATGACCGAAAGCAGGTAGGCGATTACCGTGACAAACACCACGGCACTCAACAGGCCGACCCCGAGGGGCAGGCTGATATTGCGCACCAGCAGCTTGCGGAAGCGCTGTTGGTCGGTTGAGGCTGAATGATTCATCTGTAAGGTCCGGGCGGCAGAATTGGGTTGATTTTTTTGTCTTATGGTTCAGGTTTTCGATCTGACATGCAAACCGCAACCACGCTGCCCCTCCCAGTTTATCCATGTTCACGGCAATCGACAGGGCACAAAGCCAGTATTTGAGGCATCGGTTCGCCAATCGTTCCCTGCATCAACGCCGACCGCTATGCTGCACACCATCGACGCCGGGGAACTTCCTGCGGGGTCGCGCTTACAGAGTCAGTAATACCTATTGCCGCAGGAGTAACCCATGCCCGCTATTCCCCCTCTTCTGGTCGTTGAAGACGACAACATCGTGCGCATGCTGTTGGTCGATGTGCTCAATGAACTGGGGTACGAGGTTACCGAGGCCCAAGACGGCGAAGAAGCACTCAAGCTGATCGAAGACCCGCAACAGCCCTTCTCGCTGATGCTCACTGACGTCGGCCTGCCCGGCATGAACGGCCAGGAACTGGCCCGCCTGACCCGCGAATTGCGTCCGCTGCTGCCGATCCTGTTTGCCAGCGGCTATGGCTCGACCATGGAAGTGCCGGAGGGCATGCATGTGATTGGCAAGCCCTTCACCATCGACCAGTTGCGGGACAAGATGAAGGGGATTCTTGGTTGAGTTTGAGGGCGCAAGGTGCTTGCCAGGGGGGCAGGTTATGGCCGCCATGTGCATGTCGATAGGTTTTTAGCGCTCTTGAGATCGAGCGCCGCCCGCGCGGCGCATCGCGAGCAAGCTCGCTCCTACAGTGGTTGCAACGTGCCATGGCCTGTGAGAGTTGGGTTGCCAGCCCTTGGCGCTTGACGATGAATCGTGGGGAGGCTGTTGAGGCCGACTCCATACTGCGTCGTACAAACAAGGCGGCCAACCATGGCCTGACAGACATAGGTACGTTGCAACCACTGTAGGAGCGAGCTTGCTCGCGATGCGCCGCGCGGGCGGCGCTCGATCTCAAGGACGCTAAAGATCGCTCGGCTAGCAAATTGCGGCCACCACATAACCGAACTCCCCCCTTCCCCTCCCCCCTTATGCAAAAACCCACCACTCTGTCTTCAATCTGAAATATGACCAGCGGGTCACATTTTCTCCGATCCCTCTCCTACACTGGCAAATCCTGCCTGGTACCGCCCGGACCACTCGACCGAAAAAAGTTGAAACTTTCGGATCACAGCGCCAGTCAGGAATTTAAGTAGGTCATCGCTTCCGGCGTTCCCGGGCGCGGCCCACCCATCCCTACACTTCGTCAGTTCGCCAATGGCAGGAGCGCCATTTGGCGTAGCGCTTGCACGGGTGACAGGGACGCAACACTGCACAGCAGAAGAGAGATAGACCGAACAGGCATCGCATTAGGGTGATTCACCCGCAGAACAAGGGATGGAGAGAAGTATGATCAGTGCCGCTGTCGAACCGCATACCGAGCATTTCAATCCGGACACCAGCGCCCCCGTGGGCAATGACATCGTCGCGACGAGCCGTGGCTACGCCGCCGACGCCAGACAGAATCGGCACAAACGCAAAGTCTTGTTCGTCACTTCGGAAATCGCCGACCTGGTCAAGACCGGCGGCCTGGGCGACGTCTCCGCCGCCCTGCCCCGCGCCATGCGCCATTTGCACGATGTTCGCGTGCTGATCCCCGGCTACCCGCAAGTGATGGAAAGCGACAACCCGATCCATGTGGTCGGCGAACTGGGTGGCCACGCGGCGCTGCCTCCCTGCCAGATCGGGCGCATGGACCTCCCCGACGGCCTGGTCATCTACGTGCTGATCTGCCCCGAGCTGTACCAGCGCGAAGGCACGCCCTACGGCGCCAACAATGGCCGTGACTGGCCCGACAACCACATCCGCTTCGCCCGCCTGGGCCTCGCCGCCGCCGAAATCGCCGCAGGCGAAGGCATGGTCCACTGGACCCCGGACCTGGTCCACGCCCACGACTGGCCCGCGGGCCTGGCCCCGGCCTACATGCACTGGCGCGGCCTGAGCACCCCGACCCTGTTCACCATTCACAACCTCGCCTACCAAGGCGTGGTCAGCCGCGCCTGCTGCCCGGAACTGGCGATCCCCGAACACGCCCTGCAACAGGAAGGCATGGAGTTCTACGGCAAGCTGTCGTTCCTCAAGGCGGGCCTGGCCTACTCCAGCCATATCACCACGGTCAGCGCCACCTACGCCCGGGAAATCACCACGCCAGCGTTCGGTTGCGGGCTCGACGGCTTCCTCGACAGCAAGGCCCAGCAAGGGCTGCTCAGCGGCATTCCGAACGGCATCGACGAAAGCTGGAACTCGGCCACCGACAGCCACCTGGAGCACCGTTTCGGCCTCAACGACTGGGAAGGCAAGGCCGCCAACGCCAGCCAGGTCCGCGAGCTGTTCGGCCTGGAACCCTCGACCGGCCCGCTGTTCGCCGTGGTATCGCGACTGGTCTACCAGAAAGGTCTCGACCTGACCCTGGGCGTGGCCGAGTTCATCGTCCAGCAAGGCGGCCAGCTCGCCATCATCGGCCGCGGCGAACCCGAGGAAGAACAGGCCATGCGCGAGCTAGCCGTACGCTTCCCTGGCCGTATCGGTGTGCGGATCGGCTTCAACGAAACCGATGCCCGGCGCATGTTCGCCGGCAGCGATTTCCTGCTGATGCCTTCGCGCTACGAGCCCTGTGGCCTGAGCCAGATGTACGCGCAGCGCTTCGGCTCGTTGCCGGTGGCGCGCAATACCGGCGGCCTGGCCGACACCATCGAGAATGGCGTCACCGGCTTCCTGTTCGATGAGTCCACGGTGGAAAGCTACCGCGAGGCACTGCAACGGGCCTTCTACATTTTTGAGAAGAAACCGCTGCTCAACGCCATGCGCTGCCTGGCCATGACCCAGCCCTTCAACTGGTGCCAGGCGGTGGAACCCTACGCCCGGCTGTACGAGGAACTGGTCGTCCGCGCCACTAGCCAGCGGGGGTAAGCCATGCCGCCCTTGCCCCTGCGGTTCAACCATGGGGCGCTGGTCGAGGATGGCCAGCGCACCCGCTTCGCCCTGTGGGCGCCCGACGCCCGCAGCGTCGAACTCGAACTCGATGGCGCAACCTTCGCCATGGCCCCCGAGGCCGACGGCTGGTTTCGCCTGCAACGGCGCTGTCCAGCGGGCAGCCTCTATCGCTACCGCATCGACGGCGAGCTGTCGGTCCCTGATCCGGCGTCCCGCTCGCAACCTCAGGGCGTGCACGGCCCCAGCCAGGTCATCGCCGCGCAGCGCTACCGCTGGCGCCACGACGACTGGCGCGGTCGGCCCTGGTCCGAAGCGGTGATCCAGGAGCTGCACGTCGGCCTGCTCGGCGGCTACGCCGGAGTGATGAACGAGTTGCCGCGCCTGGCCGAACTGGGCATCACCGCCATAGAACTGATGCCCATCGGCGAGTTTCCCGGCGAGCGCAACTGGGGCTACGACGGCGTCCTGCCCTTTGCCCCGCAGCACAGCTACGGCTCGCCGGAGCAACTGCAAGCGTTGATCGATCAGGCCCACGGCCTCGGCCTGATGGTGCTGCTGGACGTGGTCTACAACCACTTTGGCCCCGACGGCAACTTCCTGCACCACTACGCCAGCGAGTTTTTCCGCGAAGACCGGCAGACCCCGTGGGGCGCGGCCATCGATTTCCGCCGCACGGAGGTGCGCGACTTCTTCATCGAAAATGCCCTGATGTGGCTCAACGACTACCGTTTCGACGGCCTGCGCCTGGATGCGGTGCATGCCATCGACGACCCGGACTTTCTTCGCGCATTGTCCGGCGCCGTGCGCCAGCACTGTGCCGCAGACCGCCATTGCTGGCTGGTGCTGGAAAACGAGTTCAACCAGGCGCACCTGCTCGGGGCCGATTTCGACGCGCAGTGGAACGATGACGGGCACAACACCCTGCATGTGCTGCTGACCGGCGAGGAAGAAGGCTATTACGCCGATTTCCGCCAGCAACCGGCGCAGCGTCTGGCCCGCAGCCTGAGCGAGGGTTTCGTCTACCAGGGCGAAGCCGACCGCCATGGCCGGCCTCGCGGCGAACCCAGCGGGCACTTGCCGCCGAGCGCCTTCGTGCTGTTTTTGCAAAACCACGACCAGACCGGCAACCGCGCCTTCGGCGAACGCCTGTCGACCCTGTGTGAGCCACGCGCCCTGCGCGCCGCAACAACCCTGCTGCTGCTCTCGCCGATGATTCCGCTGCTGTTCATGGGCGATGAATGGGCCAGCGAACAGCCGTTCCTGTTCTTCACCGATCACCACGACGAACTGGCCGATGCCGTGCGCGAAGGCCGCCGCGCCGAGTTCCAGGGCTTCGCCGCGTTCACCGAACCCGAGCGCCGGGAGCAGATTCCCGACCCCAACGCGCTGCAGACCTTTATCGACTCCCGCCCCCGGCGCAACAGCCACAGCGCCGCCTGGGAAGACTTCTACCGGCAGCTGCTGACGCTGCGCCGCCATCACATCGTGCCGCACCTCGACGGCGCCCGGGCGCTGGGCACCCAGGTGCTCGGCGACAAGGCACTCAGCGCCCATTGGCGGCTGGGCGACGGCAGCGAGTTGCGCATCGATCTCAACCTCGGCCCGGAACCGGTGCAATCGGACCTCACCGAACGTCATCAACCGTTGTTTCAATGCACTGAAGCAGTGCAACAACCAGGGACCCTGCCCCCCTTCAGCGCCCTGGTCAGCCGCATTCCTCCTACCGCTGCGGAGTCTGCCCAATGAGTGACCTCCATCTGCACCACCTGGCCCGCCTCGCGGGCCTGGCCGTCGACTGGATCGACGCCAACGGCAAGGCGCAAAAGGTCAGTGATCCGGACTTGCGTGCCATCCTCGCCGCCCTCGGCCATCCCGCCGAGGATGCCGACAGCGTCGCCCACAGCATCAAAGCCCTGGAACAGGCCGAGGATGCGCAGCACCTGCCGCCGCTGTTGACCGTCGACCTCGGCGAAGCCCTGCCGCTGGCGCACTGGTTCGACGCCGGCAACCTGTGCCACGCCGTGCTCGAAGACGGCAGCGAACAGGCTCTGCGCGGATGCCCGAGCCGCCCTGCCCGCTGGCCTGCCGATCGGTTATCACCGCCTGAGCATCAACGGCCAGGGCTTCACCCTCGCCGTGGCGCCGCTGCGCTGCTTCACCCTCGCTGACGCCAAAGACCACCCGACCCCACGCGGCTGGGGTATCGGCGCCCAGCTCTACAGCCTGCGCCGCCAGGGTGACGGCGGCTTCGGCGACTGTCTGGCGCTGGAAGCCCTGGCCCGCAGCGCCGCCGAACGCGGTGCCGATGCCCTGGCAATCAGCCCGACCCACGCCATGTTCGCCAACAACAGCCACACCTACAGCCCGTATTCGCCGTCCAGCCGGCTGTTCTTCAACAGCCTCTACGCCAGCCCGGAAATCCTCCTCGGCGAGCGTGCCGTGCGCGTGGCGCGGGAAAGTCTGGAGCAACCGTTCGCCGAGCTGGAACAGTTGCCGCTGATCGACTGGCCGCGGGCGGCCGGCGCCAAACAGAAACTGCTGCGCGTGCTGTACCGCGACTTCAGCCGCGGCGACCACCCGCAACGCGAGGACTTCACCAGCTTTCGCAAGGCCGGTGGCCAGGCGCTGGAAGACCATTGCCGCTATGAAGCCCTGCTCGACGCCGCCGCCACCAAGGGCAGCAGCCAGGACTGGCGGCGCTGGTGGGACGGCTGGCGCGAGCCGCGCAGCGTGGAGGTCGCGCAGTTCGCCGATAACTACCCGGCGGCCATCGAGTACTACGCCTTCTGCCAATGGCTGGTGGCGCGCGGTCTGGAGCGAGCGCAACAGGCAGCACGCGGCCAGGGCATGGCGGTCGGCCTGATCGCCGACCTCGCGGTGGGTGTCGACGGCGCCGGCAGCCAGGCCTGGAGCCGCCAGGACGAACTGCTCGCCGACCTGCACGTCGGCGCACCGCCAGACATCCTCAACCGCGCCGGGCAGAACTGGGGCATCTGCGCCTTTTCGCCCAAAGGCCTGCGCCGCAACGGCTACCGCGCCTTTATCGAAATGCTCCGGGCCAACTTCGCCCATGCCGGCGGCCTGCGCATCGACCATGTGATGGGCCTGCAACGGCTCTGGCTGATTCCCAACGGCGCCGCAGCGGGCGCCGGCGCCTACTTGCACTACCCGCTGGACGACCTGCTGCGCCTGCTCGCCCTGGAATCGGTGCGCCACAGCGCCATCGTCCTCGGCGAAGACCTCGGCACCGTGCCCGCCGGCCTGCGCGAGAAACTCGCGGCGCGGGGCATTCTCGGCATGCGCGTGCTGCTGTTCGAACAGGACCCGCCCGGGCATTTCAAGCCGATCCTCGACTGGCCGGACAACGCCCTCGCCACCACCAGCACCCACGACCTGCCGCCGCTGGCCGGCTGGCTGTCGTCGCGGGACATCGACTGGAACCACCGCCTGCACCTGATCGACGCCCTGACCGAGCGGCACTGGCGCGACGCCCGGCAGACTGAAATCCGTGGCCTGCGCCAGTTGCTCGAACGCAACTACAACCAGCCCATGGACAACGACGACACCGCCATCGACGCCGCCGTGCGCCTGCTCGGCCACACCCGGGCGCCGCTGGTGCTGCTGCCGCTGGAAGACTTGCTGGGCGTCGACGAACAGCCGAACCTGCCCGGCACCACCGAAGGCCATCCCAACTGGTGCCGGCGCTTTGCACCGCCGGCTCGCGACCTGCTCGACGACTACGACGCCGCACGGCGCCTGGAATTGCTGGCCCAGGCCCGCGAACAAGCCTGGGAGCGTGATCGATGAGTCCCGTGACCGCGACCCTGCGCCTGCAATTCCACGCCGACTTCACCCTTGATGACGCGGTGCCGCTGGTGCCGTACTTCGCGCGACTCGGCATCAGCCACGTCTATGCATCGCCACTGCTGGAAGCCCGGCCCGGTTCGCGGCACGGCTACGACGTGGTCGATCCGACCCGGGTCAGCCCGGAGCTGGGCGGCGAGGCTGCGCTGGAACGCCTGGTTACGGCGCTGCGTCAGCACGGCATGGGCCTGATCCTCGATATCGTCTCCAACCACATGGCCGTGGGCGGCGAGCACAACACCTGGTGGCAAGACCTGCTGGCCTGGGGCCGACGCAGCCGCTACGCGGAGTTCTTCGACATCCAGTGGCATTCGCCCGACCCGCTGCTGGAAGGCCAGTTGCTGCTGCCCTTCCTCGCCGACGACTACGGCAAGGTGCTGCAGAACGGCGAGGCGCCGCTGCGCTTCTCGGCGAGCACCGGGCGCTTCCAGATTCATCACCACGAACACCGCTTCCCCATCAGCCCGCCGGATTACGCGCTGGTGCTGGCCGCCAGCCAGTTGTCGAGCCTGCGTGACCTGGCCGGGCGCTTCGCCGCCTTGCAAGACGCCGACGACGCCGAGCCGCTGCACCGCGAACTGATCGACCTGGCCCGGCTGGCCCAGGTCGCGGTGGACATCGAGCGCCTGCTGGAAGGCTTTGATGGCCGCCAGGAAAACGGCTTCACCCGCCTGCACGGGCTGCTGGAGCGCCAGCACTATCGGCTGGCGAGCTGGCGTACTGCGGCGGACGATATCAACTGGCGGCGCTTCTTCGACGTCAATGAACTGGGCGGCCTGCGGGTGGAGCGGCCCACCGTGTTCGAAGCCACCCACGGCAAGGTTTTCGAATTGATCGCTCGCGGCCTGGTGGACGGCCTGCGCGTCGACCATATCGACGGCCTCGCGGACCCGCGTGGCTATTGCCGCAAGCTGCGCCGTCGGACCCGCGCGCTGCTGGCGCAACGGCCCTTGAGCGCGGCGCTGGAACACCTGCCGATCTATGTCGAGAAGATCCTCGGCGTCGGCGAACGCCTGCACCGCGACTGGCAAGTGGACGGCACCACCGGCTATGAATTCATGAACCAGGTGTCGTTGCTGCAACACGATCCGGCCGGAGCAGAACCGCTCGCCGAGCTGTGGCATGAACTCACTGAGCGCCCGCCGTTCAGCGAGGAAGTCCGCCAGGCCCGGCAACTGGTGCTGCAAGGCAGCCTCGCCGGCGACTTCGAGTCGGTGGCCCAGGCGCTGTTGCAGGTGGCGCGCAATGACGTGATGAGCCGCGACCTGACCTTCGGCGCGATCCGCCGCGCCTTGCAGGCGCTAGTCGAGCACTACCCGGTCTACCGCACCTACATCACCGCTTGTGGTCGCCCCGCGCAGGACGAAGGTTTTTTCCAGTCCGCCCTGGAACAAGCGCGGATCAGCCTCGGCGACGCCGACGCCGCGGTGCTCGACTACCTGCAACACTGGCTCGGCGGCCAGGCCTGGCGGCAGTTGCCACCGGGCCGGGCGCGCAAGCAACTGCGCCATGCCTGCGTGCGCTTCCAGCAACTGACCTCGCCGACCGCCGCCAAGGCGGTGGAAGACACCGCGTTCTATCGCTCGGCAGTGCTGCTTTCGCGCAACGATGTGGGCTTCGAGGCCGAGCGTTTCAGTGCGCCCGTTGAAGACTTCCACGCCCACTGCCAGCAACGGCTTGCCGAGTTCCCCGACAACCTGCTGGCCACCGCCACCCATGACCACAAGCGCGGCGAAGACCTGCGCGCCCGCCTCGCGGTGATCAGCGAGCGCGCCGAAGGCTTCGCCAGCCGCATCGAGCACTGGCGCGAGCTGGCCGAGCCGCTGCGCCAGGAGTTGGCCGACGGCCCCGCGCCCACCGCGGCCGATGAGTTGATGCTCTACCAGACCCTGCTCGGCAGTTGGCCGCTGGACCTGGGCGCCGACGATGAGCCGGGGCTGCGCAGCTACGCCGCCCGCCTGCACGAATGGCAACGCAAGGCGCTGCGCGAGGCCAAGTTGCACAGCAGCTGGAGCGCGCCCAATGCCGCCTATGAAGAAGCCTGCGCCGCCTTTATCGACGGCCTGCTGCTCGACCGCCAGTGCCAGCAACTGCGTCATTCCCTGGCGGACGCCGCCAACGCGCTGGCCTGCCCCGGCGCACTCAACAGCCTGGTCCAGTGCCTGTTGCGCATGACCGCGCCGGGCGTGCCCGACCTGTATCAAGGCAACGAGTTCTGGGACTTCAGCCTGGTCGACCCGGACAACCGCCGCCCGGTGGATTTCGCTGCACGCCGCCAGGCCCTCGACGACAGCCAGACACCCGAAACGCTGCTCGCCGCCTGGCGCGACGGTCGCGTCAAGCAGGCGCTGATCGGCCAGGTACTGGAACGTCGCCGGCAGTACGCCGAGCTGTTCCTGCGGGGCGACTACTTACCGCTGGAAGTCCGTGGCGAGCACGCCGGAAAAGTCCTCGCCTTCGCCCGTCTCGGCGAAGAGCAACGGGCCGTCATCATCGTTCCACGCCTTGCCGGCAATCTGCTCGGCAACACCGCACACCCCTTGATCCCGGCGCAGAACTGGGGCGATACCCGGGTGGTCCTGCCGTTCGCCTTGTCCACTGCCAATTGCACGGGACTTTTCGACCAGCGTGCAGTCACAAGCATCAAGGAGCCCGGCTCCCGGGAGTTGTGGCTGAACACCGCGCTGGAGCGCTTTCCCGTGAATCTTTTCATTGAGCACATTGAGTCATCAGGAGCGTAGCCATGAGTGTCGAGGAAAAACGTATTCGCGAATTCGCGTATCAGATCTGGGAGTCGGAGGGTAAGCCCGAAGGCCACGAATCGCGCCATTGGGAGATGGCGCGCAAGCTGGCCGAAGCCGAGGCGCTGGCGCCCAAGGCCAGCACCGCGAAAAAGCCCAAGGCCAGTGTCAGCGCCAAGCCCAAAGCCGCGCCCGCGCCTACCGCGAGCAAGACCGCGACGGCCAAGAGCGAGCCGGCGAAAAAGCCGCGTACACCGAAGAAACCCGCTCCGCTCTGACCCTTCGCCGGTCCCGTTTCGTTCACCACCCGCCGCGGTAGCGCCTGCTACCGCGTCGGCTGGCCGTTCCCGTCAACCCGCTTCAGGTGCCCAATGAGCCGAACCGATAAACCCGAAACCGCCCACACCGAACCCTCGCGCATTCGCGAAGGCCTGCCCTTTCCCCTGGGTGCTACCTGGGACGGACTGGGGGTCAACTTCGCGCTGTTCTCGGCCAATGCCACCAAGGTGGAGCTCTGTCTGTTCGATGCCAGCGGCGAAACCGAGATCGAGCGGATCGAGCTGCCGGAATACACCGACGAAATCTTCCACGGCTACCTGCCCGACGCCCATCCCGGGCTGATCTACGGCTACCGCGTGCACGGCCCGTATGACCCGGGCAACGGCCACCGCTTCAATCCCAACAAACTGCTGATCGACCCCTACGCCAAGCAACTGGTGGGTGGGCTGAAATGGTCAGAAGCGCTGTTTGGCTACACCATCGGCCACCCCGACGGCGACCTCAGTTTCGATGAGCGCGACAGCGCGCCCTTCGTGCCCAAGTGCAAGGTCATCGACCCCGCCTACACCTGGGGCCGCGACCGCCGCGTCGGCACCCCGTGGGAAAAGACCATCGTCTACGAAGCCCACACCCGCGGCATCAGCATGCGTCACCCGAGCGTACCGGATGCCGCCCGCGGCACCTTCGCCGGGTTGATGAACGACGAACTGCTGGACCACATCAAGCAACTGGGCGTGACCGCCATCGAGCTGCTGCCGATCCATGCCTTCGTCAACGACCAGCACCTGCTGCAAAAGGGCCTGAACAACTATTGGGGCTACAACAGCATTGCCTTCTTCGCGCCGCATCCACGTTACCTGGCCAAGGGCAAGATCGCCGAATTCAAGGAAATGGTCGCGCACCTGCACGACGCTGGCCTGGAGGTGATCCTCGACGTGGTCTACAACCACACCGCCGAGGGCAACGAGCTGGGCCCGACCCTGTCGATGCGCGGTATCGACAACGCCTCCTACTACCGCCTGATGCCCGACGACAAGCGCTACTACATCAACGATTCCGGCACCGGCAACACCCTCGACCTGAGCCACCCCTGCGTGTTGCAACTGGTCACCGACTCGCTGCGCTACTGGGCTGGCGAGATGCACGTGGATGGCTTCCGTTTCGACCTGGCGACCATTCTCGGGCGCTACCACGAAGGCTTCGACGAGCGTCACAGCTTCCTCGTCGCCTGCCGCCAGGACCCGTTGCTGAGTCAGGTGAAGTTGATCGCCGAGCCCTGGGACTGCGGCCCCGGCGGTTATCAGGTGGGCAACTTCGCCCCCGGCTGGGCGGAATGGAACGACCGTTTCCGCGACACCGTGCGGGCGTTCTGGAAAGGCGACGAAGGCCAGCTTGCGGACTTCGCGGCGCGCATGACCGCGTCCGGCGAGCTGTTCAACCGCCGCGGCCGGCGGCCCTACGCCTCGGTCAACTTCATCACCGCCCACGACGGTTTCACCCTGCGCGATCTGGTCTCGTACAACGACAAACACAACGAAGACAACGACGAAAACAACCAGGACGGCAGCAACAACAACCTGTCCTGGAACCACGGCGCCGAAGGCCCCACCGACGACCCTGAAATCAAGGCCCTGCGCCTGCGCCAGATGCGCAACTTCTTCGCCACCCTGCTGCTGGCCCAGGGCACGCCGATGATCGTTGCCGGCGACGAATTCAGCCGCACCCAGCACGGCAACAACAACGCGTACTGCCAGGACAGCGAGATCGGCTGGATCAACTGGGACCTGGACGAAGACGGCGCCGCGCTGCTCAAGTTCGTCAAGCGCCTGACCCGCCTGCGCCAGGCTTACCCGATCCTGCGCCGGGCGCGGTTCCTGGTCGGCGACTACAACGAGGCCATCGGCGTCAAGGACGTCACCTGGCTGGCGCCCGATGCCAACGAGATGACCGTGGAGCAATGGGAAGACAGCCAGGGCCGCTGCCTCGGCATGTTGATGGACGGCCGCGCGCAGGCCAGCGGGATACCCAAGCCGGGTGCCGACGCCACCTTGCTGCTGATCGTCAACGCCCACCACGACACCGTCGCCTTCACCCTGCCCGAAGTACCCCAGGGCGAATACTGGAACTGCCTGATCGACACCGATCGGCCGACCCTGCGCAAGGGTCACAAGCTCGACTTCGGCAGCGAATTCCAGGTCACCGGGCGCAGCCTGTTGCTGCTGGAATTGCAGCGGGACGAAGACTGACGCCATGACCCAGCTCGCCGCCCACGAACCGGGCGGCGCGGCGGGTCATGCCGTTACCCGGTTCTTTCTTGCTTCACGGTGAGTACGGGTTTGATCCGAGTTGATCTTTTTGAACGTTGTATCCTCGGTTCTCGTGGCCACTATCATCTACTCATCCAGCGCTAATGGCCGTGCACTCCGAGGCCCCCATGACACAAACAGGCAAGACCAACGTGATCATCAAAGCCAGTTCCGGGCAAAACACAGAGGTGGCTGTCGAGCACCAACTGCTTGCTGTCAACGACATCACCCTGAGCATTTACAGTGCTGGCCCTGCTGACGGCCGGCCGCTCTGGCTGCTGCATGGATTTCCAGAATGCTGGTACTCATGGCGACACCAGATCGAGCCGTTGGCACGCTGTGGCTATCGTGTGCTTGTGCCCGAGATGCGCGGTTACGGCCAGAGCAGTGCCCCGAGCGAACCTGAAGCCTATGACCTGATTACCTTGTGCGGTGACATCCAGGCGGCAATGGATGTTCTTGGTCACACCGAGGCAGGTGTGATCAGTCACGACTGGGGGGCGGGACTCGCCTGGTATCTGACACTGCTCGAGCCGCAACGGATCAAGGCGCTCGTCACCATGTCGGTTCCCTTCGGAGGGCGCCCCAAGCGCTCCGCTATCGAGATCATGCGCGAGGCAAATGCAGACCGCTTCAACTACATCGTCTATTTCCAGGAAGTCGGTGTTGCAGAATCGGAGCTGGACGCAGACATCACCCGCAGTCTTCAGCTATTGCTCGGCGGTACAGGGGAGATGTTCCTGCAGGACAAGTCGGCCGATGCCCGCCTGTTCGACGGGATGCCAGAGCCGCAGGGCTTTCCTGCCTGGTGCACAAAGGAGGACTTCAGCGTCTACCAGCACACACTGTCCCGAGGTTTTCGCGGCCCGCTGAACTGGTATCGGAACTTCAGTCGCACCTGGCAGCGCACAGAAGCACTGGCCGGCCAGTCAATCGTCCCGCCGACACTTTTCCTGCTTGGCGATCACGACCCGGTCGGCAAGCTGGAAAGCCACACGCTCAAGCGAATGAACCAAGTGGTTCCCCGGTTGGAACACCATGTGCTGGAGAGCTGCGGTCACTGGATTCAAAACGAGCGACCAGACGAAGTGAACGCACTGCTTGATGACTTCCTCGGCCGCCACTATCAGGCGTGACGCGCAATTGAGCCGCCACCTGCAACCATTCGAAATAGCCGGGCCACTGTAAATTCACTCTCTGCCTATGCGGCGCCCAAGTCCTCGGTTATTCAGCCACTTAGGTGGATCACCGATCTCTTCACACGGGTTTCACACAATCTTGACGCGGTGCCTCCCGTCTCCTTGACTCAAACTTAGCTTCACCCGTGAAAACTCAATCCGAGCCTCTAGCTCGCGCGTTCGCGCGCGGGCCGGGGATCGTTTTGCTGGTTTGGGTCGCCCCTCTGTGCTGGTTTGCAGGCCGTGACATCAGGCCAGACCCTTGGCTGTTACACAGAGGAGATCCGCCATGAAAAAACCGTCGACGGCCACAGGCCTTGAGTCGATTTTCTTTGCGGTTTCCACGTCGCTGCTCATGGCAACCCCGGTGGAATCACAAGCAATCGGCCTGGAAGACCAGGACCCGCTGTTCAAACTCGACGTCCCCACTCTGTCCCTGCAACCGGTGAGTTTTCCGGGGCTTGGGCGCGACACCCTGAGCGCGTTTTCCGAGCGCATGGCCGAACGCAGCCACCTGGCGCAACCGGAGATGATGCAAAGCCAATGGGCGCAATTCTTTCCGACCGCGAGCAAGCCAGCGCAAAACGATGCCCGCTTGCAGGCACCGGGCAGCGATCTGCGCATGAGCCCTGACTTGTTCATCCGCGAAACTGCGGGCGGCAATACCCACCGGGCGGGGATTTTCGTCGGGCACAGTACCCTGCAAAGCGGCTTCGACGGCAAGCGCCCGAGCGTGGGCGAACGGCAGAACAATGTCCGCCTGGAAGGTGAAAGCCTGGGGATGTACTGGAGTGTGCAGCATGACCAGGGCTGGCATGTCGACGCCGTGGCCATGGGCACCCGCTTCGACGCCAGCGGGCGCAATGCTGCAGGCGAGCGCATCGATGGCGACGGGCATGCGCTGACCTTCTCGGTGGAAGGTGGCTTCCCCATCGGCCTGGGCAAGAACTGGGTAATCGAGCCACAGGCGCAGTTGATCAACCAGCAGTACTTCGCCGGCAACCCGGCGCAGGCTGATGCCTTGCAGGCGCTGGACGGCCAGCCGAGCTGGAGCGGCCGGGTCGGTGCGCGATTGTCCGGGCACTATGAAGTGCGCGGCATGCCGATCGAACCCTATGTGCGGACCAACGTCTGGTACGACTTCTCCAACGCCGACACCGTGACGCTGGACAAGGTCGACAAGATCAGCAGCGGACGCAACTCGGCCACTGTGGAACTGGGCTTGGGACTGGTGGCGCGGGTCACGCCGAAGGTGGCGCTGTTCGTCAGCGCGGACTACAGCAGTGATGTGGATGACAACGATTTGAATGGGTTGATCGGCAATCTGGGGGTGCGGGTGAGGTGGTAAAAGCACCACCCCTTGTAGGAGCGAGCTTGCTCGCTCCTACACCTACACCTACACCTACACGTTGCAGAGATCACCAAGAGCAGATCAGCCCTCCCCGCGCACCGCCAGCACATTGCACGGCAAATGCTGCAACACATGCTCGGTCGTGCTGCCCAGCAACCCGCTCGCGCCACGCCGCTGGCTGCTGCCCATGACGATCACATCCGCCCGATGATGCCCGGCATATTCGCCAATCGCATGGCTCGCCGGGCCGCTGACGAAATGCCGGTTGGCTTCCGGTACGCCATGACTGTCGGCCAGGTGCTCGAACGCCAGTTGCGCCGAGCGCCGCACTTCGCTGTTGAAGCCGGGCATGGTCACCGCGCCAGCCCCAAAGTCGGCGATGTGCGTCTCGGCCACGTCCCAGGCATGCAGCAGGTGCAGCTCGGCATCACACTGCACAGCCATGGCGTTGGCGGCGCGGATTACCCGTTCGTTGATGCGGGTGTGCTGGCTGTCCGGGTGCAGGGTGTCGACGGCGGCGATGATTACCCGTGGCAACGGGCAACGTACTTCGCTGACCAGGTGCAGCGGCACCGGGCAGTCGCGCAGCAAATGCCAGTCAGGCGGGGTGAGGAAAACCCGGCGCAGGGCAGATTCGTGATGCACGTCCTTGACCACCAGGTCCGGCTGCATCTCTTCAACATGTTCGATGATGTCTTTGAGCACCTCGCGGCTCACCTGCACTTCGCAGGTCACTTCCAGGCCGTCGTGGCGCAGTTGGCCGGCTTCGTCGCGCAGCCAGGTCCAGGCCTCTTGCTCCATCGACTGGCGCAGCGCCGAACCGCTGGCCATGCGCCCGAGCAGATCGCCTTCTTCGATAAACACCGCGATGTGCAGCGCCGCGTCGGTAGCCTTGGCAATCGCCACGGCGCGTTCCAGGGCCGGGGTATGCCGCAGGCTGGGCGCGGCGATCATGAAGATTCGTTGATACTGGCTCATGAGACACCTCCAAACAGGTTGTCCGCTCGCGCCCCCACAAATGGCGAGGTTGATCAACGCGCCCGGCCAGTCAAGGCTCTGTATGAAAAGCCTTGAGACGAAGGTCAGGCAAGGCGAAAACAGCCGAGGAAGCGGAGTTTACGGGTTGTAAATGAGCATTCCGAGGCTGTTTTCAACGCAGCATCACCGAGTATCAAGGCTTTTCATACAGAGCCTAGCCAAGGGCGGGCGATACCGGCAGAGCGCCGGTATCGTCACTTCAGTATATGCCCGCTCTCAGAGGCAGGTGGCCAGGGCTGCCATACGGCGTTGCGCCAGGGCGTCGTCTTTCTGCGCGTAGAACTTGATCAGGCTGCCGCCGCCGGCCGCGGTGATGTCGGCAAAGTACTCGCCGCCACGGGTGGAAACCGTCACCACGCCGTTCGCCTGCTCCAGGTAGCCGCTGGCGTCAACGCCGAAGGAAGCCTCGTCCTGCCAGGAGAACTGGGTGCACTCGGCGACCTTGGCTACGTCTTTGGTCGAATTGAAAATCCTGTCCGGTTGGCCAACCCGGGCCTGGTTCATGGCCGACGAGGCGCAGCCCGCCAGCAGGGTCGCGGCGACGATCGCCAATACAGTGCGCATGTTTCACCTCTGTGAACGCAAAAGGGAGCGACTGTAGCACTGGCCGGGCCAGCCCCGAAAACCCTGTTTTTTGTGCGCCAATAGACAGGATCGATCACGCCATCAACAAGGTTGATTAGTCACACAAAAAACGCGGGAATACACTCCCCCGCGAATGCGACAAATAGTCCTCCCCCGAGAAGGGACAGCGGCGTATTCCCTGCATGCTTTTGCCTGAAGACCACTTACCGATCCTGACGCTTTTCCCGGCGGGCACTCCTGTGCACGGCCGTTTCGTGAGGTCGTCCGTAATAAGGAGATAATCATGGGACTGGGTAGACGACAGTTCTTCAAACTGTGCACCGTCGGCGCGGCCACCGCGACCTGCGCCACCCTGGGATTTGCGCCGGGCATGGCCCAAGCCACCCAATCGCGGCAGTACAAACTGCTGCGCGCCAAGGAAACCCGCAACAACTGCACGTATTGCTCGGTAGGCTGCGGCCTGCTGATGTACAGCCTCGGCGACGGCGCGAAGAACGCCAAGGCGCGCATCTTCCACATCGAAGGCGACCCGGATCACCCGGTCAGCCGCGGCTCGCTGTGCCCGAAAGGCGCGGGGCTGGTGGACTACATCCACAGCGACCAGCGCCTGCTGTTCCCCGAGTACCGCGCGCCGGGCTCGGACAAGTGGCAGCGGGTCAGTTGGGACTACGCCATCGAGCGCATCGCGCGCCTGATGAAGGACGACCGCGACGCCAACTTCATCGAGAAGAACGCCAAGGGCACCACTGTCAACCGCTGGCTCAGCACCGGCATGCTCTGCTCTTCGGCGGCCAGCAGCGAAACCGGCTCGCTGGACCAACGCTTCACCCGCGCCCTGGGCATCCTCGGCACCGACAGCCAGGCCCGGGTCTGCCACGCGCCGACCGTCGCCGCGCTGGCGCCGACCTTCGGCCGCGGTGCGATGACCAACAGTTGGGTCGACATCAAGAACGCCAACGTCGTGATGATCATGGGCGGCAACCCCGCCGAGGCGCACCCGGTGGGCTTCAAGTGGGTGATCGAGGCGAAGATCCGCAACGGCGCCAAGGTCATCGTGGTCGATCCGCGCTTCAACCGCAGCGCTGCGGTGGCGGATATCTACGCGCCGGTGCGCGCCGGCTCCGACGTGACCTTCCTGATGGGCATGGTCAATTACCTGATCACCCACGACAAAGTGCAGCACGAATACGTACGCGCCTACACCAACGCCAGCCTGATCGTGCGTGAGGATTACCACTTCGACGAGGGCCTGTTCAGCGGCTATGACGCCACCAAGCGCAGCTACGACCGCGCCTCGTGGAACTACGAGCTGGACGAAAACGGCTTCGCCAAGCGCGACATGAGCCTGAGCCACCCGCGCTGCGTGTGGAACCTGCTCAAGGCCCACGTCGCCCGCTACACCCCGGAAATGGTCAGCAATGTCTGCGGCACCGCGCAGGAAGATTTCCTGAAGATCTGCGAAATCCTCGGCGAGACCAGCGCCCCGGACAAGGCCGCCACCTTCCTCTATGCGCTGGGCTGGACCCACCACACCAACGGCGCACAGATGATCCGCGGCTCGGGCATGCTCCAGTTGCTGCTGGGCAACATCGGCATGGCCGGCGGCGGCGTCAACGCCCTGCGCGGTCACTCCAACATCCAGGGCTACACCGACCTCGGCCTGCTGTCGCTGCGCCTGCCGGGCTACATGAACCTGCCCTCCGACGCCCAGACCGACCTCGCCACCTACCTAAAGCAGACCACGCCGAGCGCGGTGCTGCCCGACCAGGTCAACTACTACAAGAACACCCCGAAATTCTTCGTCAGCCTGATGAAGAGCTTCTGGGGCGACAAGGCCACCAAGGAAAACGACTGGGGCTTCGACTGGCTGCCGAAGTGGGATGACAGCTACGACGTCATCAACTTCACCAACCGCATGTACGAAGGCAAGGTCAACGGCTACATCGCCCAGGGCTTCAACCCGGTGGCAGCGTTCCCGGACAAGAACAAGGCCCAGGAAGCCCTGGCCAAGCTCAAGTTCCTGGTGATCATCGACCCGCTGGCGACCGAGACCTCGAGCTTCTGGAAGAACCACGGCGAAGAGCACAACGTCGACACCGCGTCGATCCAGACCGAGGTGTTCCGCCTGCCCTCCTCCTGCTTCGCCGAGGAAGACGGTTCGATCGTCAACTCCTCGCGCTGGCTGCAATGGCACTGGGCGGGCGCCGCGCCACCCGGCGAGGCCTGGCACGACGGCAAGATCCTCGGCCACCTGTTCATGAAGCTGCGCGAGCTGTACCAGAAGGAAGGCGGCGCCAACCCTGCGCCGCTGCTCAACATGGCGTGGGATTACGCCGACCCGCTGGACCCCAAGCCCGAAGAAGTGGCCAAGGAATCCAACGGCCGCGCACTGGTCGACCTGTTCGACGACAAGGGCGCGCTGATCCTGCGCAAGGGCCAGTTGCTCAATGACTTCGGCCAACTGCGCGATGACGGCAGTACCGTGTGCTTCAACTGGATCTTCGCCGGCTGCTGGACCGAGCAAGGCAACCAGATGGCCCGTCGTGACAACACCGACTCGGGCCTGGGCAACACGCCGGGCTGGGCCTGGGCCTGGCCGCAAAACCGTCGCGTGCTGTACAACCGTGCCTCGGCCGACCCTGCCGGCAATCCGTGGGATCCGAAGCGCAAGCTGATCGGCTGGGACGGCACGCGCTGGAGCGGCGTCGATGTCCCGGACTTCGCCCCGACCATTGCCCCCGGCACTGGCACCTGCCCATTCATCATGCTGCCCGAAGGCGTGGGCCGGCTGTTCTCGGTGGGCGCGCTCAACGACGGGCCGTTCCCCGAGCACTACGAGCCGACCGAAAGCCCGCTGGCGAGCAACCCGCTGCACCCGGCCGTGACCTACAGCCCGACCGCGCGGATCTACGACCACGACCGCTCACGGATGGGCAAACGCGAGCAGTTCCCGTACGTCGCCACCACCTACTCGATCACCGAGTTGTTCCGGCACTGGACCAAGCACTCTCGCCTGAACGCAATCATCCAGCCCGAGCAGTTCGTCGAGATCGGCGAAAAACTCGCGGCGGAAAAAGGCATCAAGCAGGGCGATCGGGTCAAGGTCAGCACCCAGCGCGGCTACATCAAGGCCAAGGCCGTGGTGACCAAGCGCATCCAGCGTCTGACCATCGACGGCCAGCCCGTGGACACCATCGGCATCCCCTGCCACTGGGGCTACGAAGGTGCGGCGCGCAAGGGTTTCCTGGCCAACACCCTGACTCCGGGCGTCGGCGACTCCAATACCCATACGCCGGAATACAAGGCGTTTCTCGTGAACGTGGAAAAGGTCTGAGGGAGCACTCATGTCATACCAATCCCAGGACATCATCAAACGCTCCGCCACCAGCGCGCTGACGCCGCCGCCCCAGGCGCGCAGTCACCAGGCCGAAGTGGCCAAGCTGATCGACGTGAGCATCTGCATCGGCTGCAAGGCCTGCCAGGTGGCGTGCAACGAGTGGAACGACCTGCGTGACGAGGTTGGCCACAACGTCGGCGTCTACGACAACCCCGCCGACCTGACGGCGGAAACCTGGACGCTGATGCGCTTCGACGAAGTCGAGAGCGAAAGCGGCAAGCTCGAATGGCTGATCCGCAAGGACGGCTGCATGCACTGCGCCGACCCCGGCTGCCTGAAAGCCTGCCCGCAACCGGGGGCGATCATCCAGTACGCCAACGGCATCGTCGACTTCCAGTCCGAGCACTGCATCGGCTGCGGCTACTGCATCGCCGGCTGCCCGTTCGACGTGCCGCGGATCAACAAGAAGGACAACAAGGCCTACAAGTGCACCCTGTGCGTGGACCGCGTGTCGGTCGGCCAGGAACCGGCCTGCGTCAAGACCTGCCCCACCGGTGCGATCAACTTCGGCAGCAAGGACGACATGAAGCACCTGGCCGCCGAGCGCGTCGAGGAACTGCACGGTCGCGGCTTCGCCGGGGCCGGCCTGTATGACCCGCAAGGCGTCGGCGGCACCCACGTCATGTACGTGCTGCAACACGCCGACAAACCGCACCTGTACCACAAGCTGCCCACCGACCCGCGCATCAGCGGCGCAGTACAAGGTTGGAAAGGCTGGCTCAAACCGGTGGCGGCGGCAGCCTTCTTCGCCACCCTGGCCGGGACCATCTTCCACTATGTCGGCGTCGGTCCCAATGAAGTGGACGAGGAAGAAAAACACGACGAGGAGACCCACGCATGAACAAGGACAAACTGATCCTGCGCACGCGCTTCATCGAACGCGCGAGCCACTGGCTGATGGTGATCTGCTTCTTCACCGTGGCGCTGTCCGGGCTGTCGTGGTTCTTCCCGTCGCTCAACGGCCTCAACGCGGTGTTCGGCACACCGCAGATGGCGCGCATCCTCCACCCGTTCTTCGGCGTGGTGGTGTTCGTGCTGCTGATGTTCCTGTTCGTGCGTTTCGTGCGCTACAACCTGCCCGAGGCCGAAGACCGCATCTGGTTCAAGAACCTGCCGCAGGTGCTGTCCGGCAAGCATGAGCCGGCGCTGCAGATCGGCAAATACAACGCCGGGCAGAAAGTGCTGTTCTGGGGAATCATGGGGCTGATCAGCCTGCTGCTGCTCAGTGGCGTGGTGATCTGGCGGCCGTATTTCGCGCCGCTATTCTCCATCCCGACCATCCGCATCGGCCTGCTGGTGCACGCCTTGGCCGGCATCGGTCTGATTCTGCTGGTGATCGGCCACGCGTACCTGGCGTTCTGGGTCAAGGGCTCGATCCGCGGCATGGTCACCGGCTACGTCTCCCATCGCTGGGCGAAAACCCACCATGACCGCTGGTATCGGCAAATCAGCAACAAGCAGAGCGGAAGCGGGAAAAACCCATGAGCAGTATCCAGATGACCCCGGTGGAACCGGTCAAGGCCGCGGTGGGCGAAATCCCGCCGG
Organism: Pseudomonas sp. Marseille-P9899; assembly: GCF_903166565.1. NCBI lineage: Bacteria > Pseudomonadati > Pseudomonadota > Gammaproteobacteria > Pseudomonadales > Pseudomonadaceae > Pseudomonas > Pseudomonas sp. Marseille-P9899. The sequence continues at coordinate 621,909 of NZ_CAESCG010000001.1, read as the reverse complement.
TGTTCCTGCCGCTCAATGCCGGACGCTACACCGCACGGGCCGCGCGCCTGCGCCACTTGGCTGAAGGCCACCCGATGGCCGACTACCTGGGCTTCGTTGCCGGACTGGTGGAGGCGCAACAGCGCGTGCTGGACACGTTGCCGCTGCCGTCCGCGCTGATCGACGCCCTGCCCGAGCGGCTTGGCCAGGACCATCCGCCGCTGGAGTGCAGCACCTTCCCGCGGGGTGCTTACTGGCTGGCCGTGCTGCGGCAACTGGGCGAGCACCTGGAGCACCCGACCCTGCAAGGTCTGCTGCAACAGAATGCGCTGAGCCTGGAAGCGGCCGCCGATGCGTTGCTCACCGGCGACTACGAGCAGGTCGACAGCGGCCAGGCGTTGTTCCTCTGGAGCGCGCTGTCGCTGTACTTCAGCCAGATGGCCGCGCATTTGCCGGCCAGCGGCAAGGCCCATGGCGAACAGCGCCAGCACTGCCCGGTGTGCGCCAGCGCGCCGGTGGCCAGCAGCATCCTCACCGGCGCCCATTCCGGGCTGCGCTACCTGCATTGCGGCTTGTGCGAAAGCCGCTGGCATATGGTCCGGCTCAAATGCAGCAACTGCGAAGCGACCGGCGCGCTGGATTACTGGTCGCTGGACACCGAGAAAGCGCCAGTCAAGGCCGAGAGCTGCGGCGAATGCCAGAGCTACCTGAAAGTGTTCTACCCGGAACATGACAAAGACCTGGAAGTGCTCGCCGACGACCTGGCTTCGCTGGGGCTGGATGCCGAGGTGGAGCGTGAAGGGTTTGGGCGTAGTGGTGTGAGTCCGTTCCTGTTTCCTGGGTAGATCTCTGACGACATAGGACAGTGCGGTGCTCTTGAGGGCCTCATCGCCAAGGTCGGCTTCCCGACCCGGCAACGATGAGGCCCTTGCTTTTACCTATCAGGATGTCGATTGACATCCAATCAGGATGACAACTAACATCCACACCCAGCAACACTCCCCCACCTGCACAGGAAGAGATCCATGAATCTCCAGTCTGTCTTCGATTACCGCAGTCCCTACGCGTACCTCGCCAACACCCGCCTGCCGGGCCTGAATCACCCGGTCAGCTACTTGCCCGCCGATATCCTCGCGGTGATGAAACAGGTCAATACCCAGCCTCCCCCCGCCTGCCCGCCGAAAGCCCGCTATTCGGGCGTCGATGCCGGGCGCTGGGCGGCGCTGTATCAGGTGCCGTTCGCGCCTAATGGCGCGCTGTTCCAGGCCATGCGTGACGGCCAGTTCGACGGCGCGCTGCTGGTTCGGGCCGCGCTCGCCGCGACCGAAACCGGGGTGTTCGATGTGCTGCACCCGGCGCTGTTCAAGGCCGTGTGGGCCGGCAACGACGATCTGGCAAGCGCCCACGGCCGCACCGATTTCCTCCGCGCCCTGGGCGTGGACGCGGATATCTGGCAGCGCGCCGACAGCGCCGCGATCCGCGAACAACTGGCCGCCAACGATGACGCCGCCGCGCAACGCGGCGTGTTCGGGGTGCCCACGTTCTTCTGTGATGACGAAATGTTTTTCGGTAACGACCGCCTAGAGTTCGTTCGCGCCGCCCTCCAACAGGCAACAGGAGCTTGACCATGACTTCGAAGAAAACCGCAATCGTCACCGGCGTCGGCCCAGGCACCGGCGCTTCCATCGTGCGCCGCCTGGTGGCGGACGGTTACCAGGTGGCGATGATCGCCCGCGACGCCCAGCGCCTCGACGACCTGGCACGTGAGCTGCCGGACACCCATGCCTTCCCCCTCGACGTGACCGACATCCCGCAACTGGAGCGGACCCTGGAGCAGATCGAAGCCCGCCTCGGCCACGCCGATGTGCTGGTGCACAACGCCGTGGGCGCAACCTTCGGCACCTTCATGGAGATCGATCCGCAGGCGCTCGAGGTCAATTTCCAGACCAACGTCCTCGCGCTGCTGCACCTTGCCCGCAAGCTCTCGCCAGCCATGGTCGAGAAAGGCCAGGGCGCGATCATCGTCACCGGCAACACCTCGGCGCTGCGCGGCAAAGGCCACTTCGCCGGCTTCGCCCCGACCAAGGCGGCGCAGCGCATTCTCAGCGAATCGATTGCCCGCGAGCTGGGCCCCAAGGGCGTGCACGTCGCCTATCTGGTCATCGATGCGGTGATCGACGTGGCCTGGACGCGCAAGCTGCACCCCACCGCGCCGGACAGCTTCTTTATCCAGCCGGCGGACATCGCCGCCGAAGTCGGCCACCTTATCCAGCAACCGCGCAGTGCCTGGTCGTTCCTCACCGAAGTGCGCCCATACGGCGAGACCTGGTGAGGTAAACCGGGCGCCGGGGACGGGTGTTATCATCCCGCCCCCGGATCACGCTTGAAGGACAGCGACAATGGGCCATTCCCAAGCCAGCAAACAGACCACCCATGACCGCATCGTCAGCATCGCGGCCGAACGCTTCTGCGAGCTGGGGATCGACGGCCTGAGCATCGCCAACCTGATGAAGGAAGCCGGCCTCACCCACGGCGGCTTCTACAAGCACTTCGAATCCCGCGATCAACTGGTGGCCGAGGCGCTGACCGCAGCGTTCCGCCGCTCGGAAGACCCGCAACGCAGCCATCGGGCAGACTTCACCAGCCTGGTCGACGAGTACCTGAGCCCCGAACACCGCGACGGCGTCGGCACGGGTTGCGCGGTCGGCGCACTGGTCAGCGATATCGGCCGGGTGCAAGGCGAGGCCCGCGAGCTGTACACGCGCAAGCTGAGGGCGAATTTCAGCGGCATCGCCGCCCTGCTGGGCGACGCCCAGGACAGCGAAAAGCGCGCGCAGGCGATCGTCGCCTTCAGCGCGATGGTTGGCGCCCTGGGGCTGGCCCGCGGCGTGGCCGACGAGGCGCTGTCGCTGGAAATCCTCTCGACCGTGCAGCGCTTTCTGCTCGACAGCTTCGGCGGCGACGGCGAGGCACCTACGCAAGCCTGATCGCGTCGTTTCCCAGCCATCACAACGGCACATTCCCACCGCCCCTCTACACTGAGCTGACGATCCCAGCGCGGAGGGTGTGGCATGAGCAGCACTGAAGTCCTGATCATCGGTGCCGGTCCTACTGGGCTGGCATTGGCCTTGTGGTTGAGCAAGCTGGGCGTGAGCATCCGCATCATCGATCAGGCCAACGGCCCCGGCACCACCTCCCGCGCACTGGCGGTGCAGGCGCGGACCCTGGAGCTGTACCGCCAGCTCGACCTCGCCGACACGGTGGTCGAACGCGGCCATCAGGCCCCGGCCGCCAATCTCTGGGTCAAGGGCCGGCAGGCCACCCGCCTGTCCTTGCAGGACATCGGCGCCGGCCAGACGCCCTACCCCTTCCTCGAAATCTTCCCCCAGGACGAACATGAACGCCTGCTGATCGAGCGTCTGCAGGGCTTCGGCGTAGAGGTGCAATGGCAGACCGAATTGCTTGCGGTCAGCCAGGATGAGCAGCGGGTCCAGGCCCGCCTGCGCCTGGCCGACGGCAGCGAAGAAGACTGTGAGGCGCGTTATCTGGGCGGCTGCGACGGCGCCCGCTCGGCAGTGCGCAAAGCGCTGGGCATCGGCTTTCCCGGCGGCACCTACCAGCAGGTGTTTTATGTCGCCGACGTGCAGGCATCAGGGCCGGCGATCAATGGCGAGTTGCATGTGGACCTCGACGAAGCGGACTTTCTGGCAGTGTTCCCGCTGGCCGGCGACGGTCGCGCGCGGTTGATCGGCACGGTGCGCGACGAGCGCGCCGAACACCCTGAAGCCCTGCGTTTCGAAGACATCAGCCGCCGCGCCATCGAGCACATGCAAGTCACGGTCGAGCAGGTCAACTGGTTCTCCACCTACCGCGTCCATCACCGCGTCGCCCAGCAATTCCGCCGCCACAACGCCTTTCTGCTCGGCGATGCCGCCCACGTGCACAGCCCGGCCGGCGGCCAGGGCATGAACACCGGCATTGGCGACGCCATCAACCTGGCCTGGAAACTGGCCAGCGTGCTGCATGGCAAAGCCAGTGAGGAATTGCTGGCGAGCTACGAGATCGAGCGCAAGGCTTTCGCCGAACGGCTGGTGGCGACCACCGACCAGGTCTTCAACTTCATCACCGCCGACAACCGCCTGGCCAGCCTGTTGCGCACCCGCTTCGCGCCGGCGCTGCTGTCGCGGCTGACCGCCATGGGCACGGTGCGCAACTTCATGTTCCGCACCGTCTCGCAGATCGGCCTGAACTACCGGCTGATGCCGCTGAGTTTCGGCAGCGCCGGCCATGTGCATGGCGGCGACCGCATGCCCTGGGTGAACTGTGAAACGGGAGACAATTTCGCCGAACTGCGACGGCCATGCTGGCAGGTGCAGGTTTACGGGCTGGCCAGCAAGGACCTGGTGGGCTGGTGCGCGGCGCGGCAGATCCCGTTGCAGGTATTCGCCTGGAGCCCGGCGCATGAAGCCGCCGGGCTGGCGCGTAACGCGCTGTACCTGTTGCGCCCGGACAGCTACGTGGCGCTGGCCGAGACGTCATCGTCCACTGCGGTGCTGGAGCGTTACTTCGCCGAGCGCTCGCTCAGGCCCTGCTGAGCCGGCGCGCCCGCCACCACGAAATAACGCCGGGTGGCATACAGGCACAGCAGCAGCCCGGCCACCGCCAGCGCGCCGCCGACCAGGCCGATATCGCTGAGGGCGACGTGGGTCGCGACAATGCTGCCCAGCAGCGCGCCGCCGCCGATACCGACGTTGAACAGGCCGGAGAACATTGCCATGGCCACGTCGGTGGCATCCGACGCCAACTTCAGCACTTTCGACTGCAACGCCAGGCTGAAACACATGATGCCCATGCCCCACAGCGCGCTCATCGCGCACAACAGCCACGGCACGCCGGCCAGCGGCAGCAGCATCAGCAGGCAGAAACCCAGCGCAGCGATCGAGGCGATCAGGAAGCTGTGGGGGAATCGCTCGCTGAAATGGCTGAACAGGATCGAGCCGAACACCCCGGCGCCGCCGAACACCAGCAGCAGAATGGTGGTCATTTCACCGCTCATGCCCGCCACTTGCTGGGTGAACGGCTCGATGTAGCTGTAGGCGGTGAACTGCGCGGTGATCACCAGCACCACCAGCGCATACACCGACAACAGCGCCGGACGCTTGAGCAGCACCGGCAGGCTGCGCAACGAGCCGGAGTTCTGGCTCGGCAGCAGCGGCAACGAGCGCAGCAGCCAGAGCAGAGTCAGCACCGCCACCCCGGCGATACCGAAGAATGTGGTGCGCCAGCCCAGCGCCTCACCGACCACCCGCCCCAGCGGAATCCCCAATACCATCGCCAGTGTGGTGCCCGTAGCCAGCAACCCCAGCGCCTTGGCCTGCTGGCCCGGCGGCGCCACGCGCACCGCCAGCGATGCGGTGATCGACCAGAACACCGCATGCGCCAGGGCAATCCCCACCCGGCTGACCAGCAGCATGCCGAAACTGGTGGCCAGCCCCGACATCACATGGCTGAGGATGAACAACACAAAGAGAAAGCCCAGCAGCCGGCGGCGCTCGATATTGCGGGTCAGCAGCATCATCGGCAGCGACGTCAGCGACACCACCCAGGCATACACCGTGAGCATCAGCCCGACCTGGGCGCTGGGCATATCGAAACTGCGGCCGATATCGCTGAGCAGCGCGACCGGGACAAACTCGGTGGTATTGAAAATAAAGGCACCCAGGGCCAGCGCGAAAACGCTGAGCCAACTGCCGTTACGGGGTTCAACGGGGCTATTCATGCGGTGACTGGAACTCCTGAAAGCTGGGCAAAACACGGACGTGACAAAAGCACCCATGAACCGGTGGTTCGGGTGTGCCAAGCGGGCTTTGTAAGGAAAAGTGAATAGGCCGCAGTCTACGTGAGCCGAACCCGCGTCGCAAACGCTTGCACCGCGCTTAGCCAGCGACACAGAAAAACAAGCGCCAGATTCTCGTCAAAAAACCGCCATCACTTTCCGACCACCTGTAGCAGGACCGAAAGCCGCACAACAGAGCCATCACTAAGAAATTACATAATTTGAAACAACTACCCCGTTGGCTTTTTGACACGATGGCAAAACGCTGCGCTATACCATGAAAAAAGTTTCATCTTCGCCGCGTTCCCTTGCCGGGCCACCGCCAACGCTGACATTCAAGCACGCCGCCCTCGCCCGCATCGATACACCCGAACAGCCCTGAATCCGGGCAGGAGGCAACATGCGTGCACTCAGCGAAATCCACGATCGAATCAAACGAAAAGGCCTGCGCCGGACCTTCGTCACCCTCTGGCAACGCTATGTGTTTTTCCACTGGGAGCTGTTGTGGATGGAACGCGACCTGACCATCCCGGTCGGCCCGCACAACCTCAAGGAGCACCCGCCGGTACGCCTTGCCCAGATCACCGAAGCCAACGCCGGCGCCTTCGCCCGTCATTTCGGCGACCGGGTGGAAACCATGCGCGAACTGGCCCGCGAGGGCCACACCGGGCACATGTACCTGGACGAAGCCGGCGATGCGGTGGCGTTTATCTGGGCCAGCACCCGCGACTACCACGACCGGCATTACTACGGCTGCACCTTCCCCGTGGCGCCGGGGGACTTCTTCGAATTCGGCGGCGAAATGATCCCCGCCTTCTTCGGCAGCCGGCTGTCGGTGGATGCCCAGGTCAACCTGTGGAACGCGCTGCTGGCCAAGGGCTGCACCCGGGTGGTGGATGTGGTGGAGACCCACAACGTGCCGGCGCTCAAGTTGCACCTGCGCATGGGTTACCACGAACAAGGGCGCGTGGTACATGTGTACGGGCTGTTCGGGCGCTGGAAGCTGTTCCGTCACAGCCAGTACAGCGGCTCGCGGGTGAAACCGCTGTGCGCACCGCGCTCGGCACCGGTGCCGAAGGCAGAGCTGGCCTGAGTGTGTTTTGCGGCGGACAGATGATGTGAAATCACCTGTCCGCTGCCGGGATATCCCTTGTTCTCTGGCGGTGCACTGGCGCTAAATGTTGAGCCTGCGCGGCGGTCCTGCCAGCGCTACCGGAGAATCCGATGCCCCTGGAAAAAACCGCTCAAGACTGGTGCAACGCTCACCCCTTGCTCGCCGACCTGGTCGCCCTCAAGGAAAGCACCTGGTTCAACCCCGCCATCGCCCCGTGCGCCGAAGCGCTGGGCGATGTGCCGCTGACCCGCGCCGATATGGATGACGCCAGCGCACGTCTGCAACGTTTCGCGGCCTTTATCCAGTCCGCCTTCCCGCAGACCCGCGAAGCCGGCGGCCTGATCGAATCACCATTGCATCCGCTGCCCGCCCTGCAGAAATTGCTGGGCGCCGACCAGGGCCAGCTCTGGCTGAAAGCCGATAACGAACTGCCGATCTCCGGCTCGATCAAGGCCCGCGGCGGTATCTACGAGGTGCTGGCCCACGCCGAGCGCCTGGCCCTGGAGGCCGGTTTCCTGCAGCCGGGCGACGACTACGCGACGCTCGACAGCGACGCCGCCCGGGCGTTCTTTGGTCAGTACCGCATCGCCGTGGGTTCTACCGGCAACCTTGGACTGTCGATCGGCATTATCAGCGCACGGCTGGGCTTCCAGGCCACGGTGCATATGTCCGCCGACGCCCGGCAATGGAAAAAGGACAAACTCCGCGCCCACGGCGTGACCGTGGTGGAGTACCCCACCGACTACAGCGTCGCCGTCGCCGAGGGTCGCCGCCAGGCCGAGGGCGATCCGTATTGCCATTTCGTCGATGACGAGAATTCCCATCAGCTTTTCCTTGGCTATGCCGTGGCCGCCCTGCGCCTGCACGGGCAACTGCAACAGGCCGGGATCCGCGTCGATGCCGAGCACCCGTTGTTCGTCTACCTGCCGTGCGGGGTTGGCGGTGGTCCTGGCGGCGTGGCGTTCGGCCTCAAGCAGGTGTTCGGCGACGCCGTGCACTGCCTGTTCGCCGAGCCGACCCATTCGCCGTGCATGCTGCTGGGGGTCTACACCGGCCTGCATGACGCGGTGTCGGTGTACGACTTCGGCATCGACAACGTCACTGCCGCCGACGGCCTGGCGGTGGGTCGCCCGTCGGGCTTCGTCGGCCGGGCCCTGCAGCGCCTGATCGACGGCTATTACACCGTCAGCGACGAAAACCTCTACCGCCTGCTGGCGCAACTGGACGCCAGCGAAGGCCGGCGCCTGGAACCCTCGGCCTTGGCCGGCGTGCCGGGCATCCTGCGGGTGCTGCACGAGCAACAGGGTTACCGCGAGCGCCTCGGTCTGACCGCGCGTCATCTGGCCAACGCCACTCACCTGGTCTGGGGCACGGGCGGCAGCATGGTGCCGGAGGCCGAAATGGCCGCCTACCTCGCCACCGGCCGCCAGTACCTGGGCGCGCACTGATGCTCAACCTGCCGCCGCGGCTGGCGACGCGACTGGGCAGCAGCCAGTTCGCCAACCTGCACACCTTCCTCGTCGCCGCCCGGCACCTGAGTTTTGCCCTGGCGGCGGAGGAGCTGTGCCTGACCCCCAGCGCCGTGAGCCACCGCATCGCCCGGCTCGAACAGGCGCTGGAACTGCGCCTGTTCGAGCGCCTGACCCGGCGCATCCGCCTGACCGCCGAGGGCGAGCGGATCTTCGCCATCCTCGATGACGCCGTTGAAGCCCTGGACACCGCCCTGCACAGCCGCGACGCGGACCTCAGCGGCCCGCTGGCACTGTATGCCCGCCCGTCCATCGCCAGTGACTGGCTGGTGCCGCGGCTGGCGGATTTCCACCGGCGTTATCCGCGCATCGCCCTGGATGTGCGGGTCGGCAATGACCCGGTGGACTTCCGCACCCAGAACCTCGACCTCGCGCTGGTCTACGCCCGCGGCGAGACGGCCGGGCTGGTCAATCATCACCTGATGGACGAAGCCGTCACCCCGGTGTGCAGCCCGCGCTATGCCGAAGAGCACGGGTTGCAGGACGCCCCGCACAACCTGCGCCAGTGCACCTTGCTGCACGATGCGCTGGCCTGGGAGCACGCGCCGTTCGATGCGGAATGGCGCCGCTGGGCCGAGGCCCGCGACCTGGCGGATTGCCTGCCGGAACGACGCATGACCTTCGACCGCGCCGACCTCTGCGCCAATGCCGCGATCCATCACGCCGGCATCGCCATGGGGCGCCAGCGTCTGGTGCAGCGTTATCTGGATGAGGGATTGCTGGTGACGCCTTTTGGTGGTTTTGCGCAGCCGGGGGCGTTGGGTTATTACCTGCTGCATCCGCCGTGCCGGGTGTTGCCGGCGCGGGTTGGGGTGTTGTTGGAGTGGTTGTTGGAGCAGGGTGGGCGACACAAAACCTGTAGGAGCGGCCGTTAGCCGCGATGGGCCGCAAAGCGGCCCCAAAACCATCCCCCACGACGTGGCTGGATACATCCGGCATTTCTTTCGACCTTCAGGATGCCTGAATGCGAGATCCCAACCCGCCAGAGACCGGGTGCTGGATGGATTTAGGGCCGCTTTGCGGCCCATCGCGGCTAACGGCCGCTCCTACAGGTTCCACGTCTTGCCTGCGAGATGTGTAGATACCCATGCAGCGATGGGCCGCGCAACCGGTCCCCGAACTTGAAGACGCGACCTACACCCAAGGCATCTGATGCGTCACACAATGAATCCCCCCGCCACCCGCAGCAATCGCGTCGATCTCCACCTGCACGATGTCCCGGTCCGGGTACAGCCCCGACAACAATTCAAACGCCGCCCTGTCCGCCTCACGATCACCAAACTGCGGCGCGATCACCGCGCCGTTGATGACGAAGTAGTTGATGTACCCAGCAGCAAAATCCGGGTTGTTGCGGCTGAACGGGCTCTTGCGCGGTTTCAGCGGTGGCGACACGGTGTGTACGGTGAGCTTGCGGCCCTCCGCATCCGTCGCGTTGCGCAGGATCTCCAGATGCGCGCGGGTCACCTCGTGGTCATAGGACTCCGGGTCGGTGTCGACGTTGGCGATCACCACGCCGGGGCTGACGAAGCGGGCGTAGAAATCCACATGGGCATCGGTGATGTCCTTGCCGCGAATACCCGGCAGCCAGATGATCTTGCGCAGGCCCAGGCAGGCTTTCAATTCTGCTTCCACGTCGTCCCGGCTCCAGCCGGGGTTGCGGTTGCCGTTGACCCAGCAGCTCTCGGTCATGATCCCGGTGCCGTGGCCGTCCACTTCGATCCCGCCGCCCTCACCCACCAGCTCGCTGCGCAGATGCCGCGCCCCGCTTTGCCCGGCCAGTAACGCGGCGATCCGCGCGTCCTTGGAATGGCGTTGTTTGTTGCCCCAGCCGTTGAAGTTGAAGTCCAGCGCGGTCAGGCCACCCTCCTCGGTGGTGAGGAAGTTGGCACCGATGTCGCGCATCCAGATGTCGTCCAGTTCGGTGACCAGGAACCGGGTGTTGTCGCTGCCGCACAGTTCCTCGGCCAGTTCGCGCTCGTCTTCACGGCACAGTACGGTCACCGGCTGGTAACGGGCGATGGCGCGAGCGATACGGCCGAGGGCCGCCTGCACATCGGCGGTGAAGTCTTCCCAGATCGCCTCCTGCGCACCAAAGGCGATGAAGGCGTGACGTTGGCGTTCACCCTCGTCGGGCATGAACCAGTCGTCGTCGCGGGCGGCAAAGGCCCGCAACGGCAGCAAACCGCTGCTGGCGATCAGGCCCAGGCTGCTGGCCACGGAAACCTGCCGGATGAACTGGCGGCGTGTCGGCATTTCTTTGTCTCTCACTTCGGGTTGGGGGTACGTGGGGCTAACCGCCGCTGGCGGTCTTGAATTTGGTCCAGGTGCGCATCCGTGCACGCATCGCCGACTGCGCGATGTCCTTGCCGGGAATCAGGCGCTGGAAGCCCGTTTCATCAGGATAGATATCCGGGTTGTCGCGCATCGCCGGATCGACCTGCGGTCGCGCCTTGGCGCTGGAGGTCGGGTAGCCGGTGAAGTTGCTGATGGCCGCCATGTTGTCCGGGCGCATGACGAAGTTGATGAAGGCGTAGGCGTACTCCGGATGTTTGGCATCCACCGGGATCGCCATGTTGTCCATCCACACCGTGGTGCCTTCGCGCGGGATGCGGTACTGGAAACGCACCGGCTTGCCGGCGGCATCGGCGGCGCGCTGGGCCTGGGTCATGTCGCCGCTGTAGCCGAGGGACAGGCACAGGTTGCCATTGACCAGGTCGGTGACCGGCTGCGACTGGAACTTGCGGATATACGGTCGCAGTTTCAGCAGCAGTTCACTGGCCGCGGCCAGGTCTTCCGGTTTGGCGCTGCGCGGCTCGCGACCCAGGTAGTTGAGCACCACCGCCAGTACTTCGTCAGGTGAATCGATGATGGAAATCCCGCAATCGGCGAACTTCGCCGCCAGCTCCGGCTTGAACAGCAGGTCGAGACTGTTCACTGGCGCGTCGGCGAGGCGTTGGCGGACCATCTCCTCGTTGTAGGTCAGGCCGATGGTGCCCCAGGTGTACGGCACCGTAGCGCCCGCAGAGTGGGGATAGTGCTTGCGCAGTTGCTGCAGGCCCGGCTCGATATCTGCCAGCGCGGTGATCCGCGCAGGGTCCAGGGCCTGCAGGCTGCCGGCGCGCATCAGCCGTTCGGCGACGGTGTCGCCGGGGAAGATCAGGTCGTAGCCGCTGCCGGCGGTCATCAGCTTGGCCTCCAGCACCTCGCTGCCGTCCATCACGTCGTAGATCACCTTGATCCCGGTTTCGGCGGTGAAGCGCGACAGGGTGTCTTCGGCAAAGTAATCGGCCCAGTTGTACAGGCGCAGGGTCTTGCCCGGGTCGTCAGCCTGAGCAGAGCCAACCGCCAGGCCCAGAAATGCGGCGCACAGCCAGTGGCGATTCATCGCGCACCTCCCTGACCCCAGATGCTGTTCTGGCGGCCGTCGAGGCCCAGCAAGGTGCCGTACATTTCCGGACGGCGGTCGCGGAAGATGCCCCAGGTCAGGCGCTCGTCGCGCATGGCGGCGAGGTCGAGGGTCTGCACCCAGACACCGGAGGTCTGGCGATCGGCTTCGCTCAACAACTTGCCTTTGTGGTCGCTGATAAAGGACGAACCGTAGAAATCCATGTGCAGTTCCGGGTCGCCGGTCGCCACTTCACGCCCGACCCGGTTGGCCGCCACCACCGGCAACAGGTTGGCCGCCGCGTGGCCGCGCATGGTCATCTGCCAGTGGTCACGGGAGTCCAGCGCTGCCGCGCCGGGCTCCGAGCCGATCGCGGTGGGAAACAGCAGCACCTCGGCGCCCATCAGCGCCAGGCAGCGCGCCGTTTCGGGGAACCACTGGTCCCAGCAGATACCCACGCCGAGACGGCCGAAAGCGGTGTCCCACACGCGGAAGCCGGTATCGCCGGGGCTGAAATATTCCTTCTCCTGATAGCCGACGGCGTTGGGGATATGGGTCTTGCGGTAGACCCCCAGCAGGCGGCCATCGGCATCGGCCACGCTCAGCGAATTGAAGAAGGCGTTGCCGGCCTTCTCGAACCAGCTCAAAGGCAGCACCACCCCAAGTTCGCGGGCCAACGCGGCGAAGCGCTGGAGCACGCGGCTGTCGCGGTATTCCTCGGCCAGAGCGAGGTGCTTGTGGTCCTGCTCGATGCAGAAATACGGCGTGGCGAACAGCTCCTGCAACAGGATGACCTGCGCCCCTTGCGCGGCGGCTTCGCGGACCCGTTGCTCGGCGCGGTCGAGGTTGTCCTGCAGGTTCCAGGTGCAGTGCATCTGGGTGGTAGCGACGGTCAACAGGCTCATGGTTTCACCCCCGCTACCGGCCAGGCCGGCTGCTGCTGGGTAATGCAGTGCACCCCGCCGCCGCCGTGGGCCAGGTGGTTGATCTGCACCGGCACCACTTCGCGACCCGGGAATGCGGCGGCCAGTACCTGGGCGGCTTCGCGGTCGGCGTCGATGCCGTAGGCCGGCATGATGATCGCGCCGTTGGCGATGTAGAAGTTGGTGTACGAGGCGCAGAACACTTCGGCGGACGGATCCACTGCGGCGCTGGCTTCATACAGTTCGATCAGCTCGAACGAGCGGCCTTTGGCATCCCGCGCCAGTTCCAGGGCGCGGCGGTTTTCCCGCACCACTTCGGCGTACACCGAATCCTGCTCGCGGGTCGCGTCCACCAGCAGCACGCCGGGGCGGGCAAAGGCGCAGACGCCATCGACATGACCGTCAGTCATATCGCCAGTGACGTAGTCGGGATCGCCCGGCAACCAGATGGTCTTGGTGATCCCCAGCAGGCGGCTGAAAACCTCTTCCATCTCCGCCTTGCTCACCCCCGGGTTGCGGTTGGGGTTGAGCAGCACCGACTCGGTGGTGATCAGGGTACCTTCGCCATCGACATGAATGGCGCCGCCTTCGTTGGCCAGCGGCGTGCCGAAACAGTCCAGGCCGAGTTGGTTGAGCACGCGGCGGGCGAGGCTTTCGTCGAGGTCATGGGCCGACTTGCCGCCCCAGGCATTGAAGCGCCAACTGACTCCAGCCAGGCCGTGTGTCGGGTGGCAGACAAAGCTTGGCCCGGAATCCCGGCACCAACTGTCGTTGACTGCGTGTTCGATCAGCTCGACGTTGGGTCCGCAGAGATCGGCGGCGCTGGCCCGGCCACTCGGGTCCACCACCAGCTTCACCGGTTCGAAACGGGCAATGGCATTGGCGACCCGAGCGAAATCCGCCTGCACATCGGCCAGGGTCACACCCCAGATGCCTTCCCACAGCGCCTGGTTGTGCGGCCAGACCATCCAGGTCGCCGCATGAGGAGCCCATTCCGCGGGCATGGTCCAGCCGCTCGTTCCAACGCCATTGCACAGCATGTTCTTCACCTTTCAGTTAAGTATTTTTTATGACTGAAATCCGCTGAGTGCGGAATGGAGTTCATGCTATGGCTTCAACTACGGCGCAACAAACGATAGATTTAGCGCACAACTGATTAGCCGAGCTTATCGATAATGCTGAAACACTGGCCCCCGTTGAACGCTCTGCGCGGCTTCGAAGCCGCTGCCCGCCTCGGCAGCTTCCACAAGGCTGCGGACGAACTGCACCTGACCCAGTCGGCGATCAGCCAGCAGATCCGCAGCCTGGAAACCTTCCTCGAACAACCGCTGTTCTTCCGCACCGGGCGCAGCGTCAGCCTGACCGATGCCGGCCACGATCTGCTCAGCACCACCCAGGCGCTGCTGCAGGACCTGTCGGTGGGCATCCGCCGCCTGGAGCAGTACCGCAAACCCAACCAACTGGTGGTCAACACCACGCCGGCCTTCGCCCGCCACTGGCTGCTGCCGCGCCTGGGTGACTTCCATCGCCAGCACCCGGAGGTGGATTTGTGGCTGTTCACCACCTTCGAAGCGCCGGACATGGCCACCCAGACCATCGACCTGAGCCTGCGCGATGACCTCGAACCGCAGGTGGAGTGCAGCTATCAGCCGCTGTTCGACGACCGGCTGTATCCGGCCTGCCACCCTGACCTGATCGACCAGCCGCCCGCGCAGCGCACCACCCTGCATGGCGAGCGCAACATGGACTGGAGCCGCTGGCAGGTACTGGGCGGCGAGGATGTCGGCCAGCGCGGCAACGGCCTGAACTTCTCCGATCCGGGGCTGCTGCTGGATGCCGCCTGCGAGGGCCACGGGATCGCCCTGGTCAGCCAGTTGCTGGCAGCGCGGGCGCGGGACAAAGGCTTGCTGCAACCGCTGAGCGAACGCAGCGTGGCCGGCGCGACCTGGGCGTGCCTGATTCATCAGGACAGCGAAAAAAGCGCGATGACCCGGGCGTTCAGCCAGTGGTTGCGGGAGGCGTTGGCGGTGACCGTTGCGTCGTAAACCTGGGTCGCTTCAGCCCTGGCTCATCGGCACGGCGATCAACAGGATCGCCGTGCCGTGCGCCGCGATGGCTGCGAGGATGCCGTAGCGCATCCGCAGCAGTGCGCAGACCAGGCCCTCGATCAAGGTGAACGCCAGAATCGGCCAGCCCACTTGCGTGACGCTCAAGGCCAGAAACGCATGGCAGGCGGCGAACGCAACGGCGCTGCCGAGGGCGGCGCGCAGGGCGCTGGTGTGCTGCTCGAGGTGACCTTGCAGCATCCCGCGAAACAGCACCTCTTCCAGCGCATTGCCGCCATAGGCCAGCAACAGCAGGCCGCCGAACCAGAGACCGCCAGCGTCGAATCCGTTGCCCTGATACAGCCGCAACGGCAGACCGATGGCGAGACCGGCCAACAGGCCGAGGAACAGCCCGAGGCCAACATTTCCCCTGCGCCAGACCAACAGCGCCCATAACTCCGGCGCCACCCGCGCCAACACAGCGATCAGCGCCAGTGACAGCAGGCCCAGCGCAGCCAGCACCAGCGGGTTGGCGATGAAGGCGATCTGGACCTGATCCGACAGCGACCACAGGCCCTGGGGCGTCATCGCGTCGCGAAGCAGCACGAAGGTCAGCAGCAGAACAAGAATGCGCATGCCGGCCTGGTGCTTTGGCGTGAGCCAGAACCACAAGGCGCAGAGCAGGAAGCCGGGCGTGAGGTAGAGCAGGTAGGCGCTGAGGCGGGAAAGTCCTTCTTCGAGCATTGCGCGGGGTCCGTGGGCGGCGGTGGGGGGGGCAGTTTAGATGAGGTTTGTGGGGGTTAGGAAAGGTGTTTGGGTGGGAGAGATATTGGGCAAAGACCATGAGTGCCTGTCAGAGGATTCGGTCATGGCCACCAGGTGCTAGTCGACAGATCTCTAGCGTCCTTGAGATCGAGCGCCGCCCGCGCGGCGCTTCGCGAGCAAGCTCGCTCCCACATTTGTTGCAACGAGCCTATGTCTGTCAGGCCATGGTTGATCGCCTTGTTTGTTCGACTCGATTTAGGGGTTGGCGCCCCAGCCGCTCCGCACTCTCCTGTCATGCACCAAGGCTGGCAACACCAATTCCACAGGCCATGGTGCGTTGCAACCAATGTGGGAGCGAGCTTGCTCGCGAAGCGCCGCGCGGGCGGCGCTCGGTCTTGAGGGCGCTAAAAACCTGTCGGCTAGCACCTGCCGGCCATGACCGGATCCTCTACCAACCCCCTTCTCTCCGATCACTCCCCCCAGCCAACGCCAACCCCGCCAGATACCCAAACGTCATCCCCGGCCCAAGAGTGATCCCGCCACTCGGGTAATACCCGCCCATGATGCTGTTCATATCATTGCCCACAGCATGCAACCCCGGAACCACCGCACCGGTGCCATCCAGCACCCGCGCCTGTTCATCCGTCTTCAACCCGGCAAAAGTGCCCAGGCTGCCGGGCACCAGCCGCACCGCGTAGAACGGCCCACTAAGCGCTCGCAACGAAGGATTGGGCAGGTTCGACGGATCACCCGAAGCGCGGTTGTACGCCGATTGTCCGCGGCCGAACTCAGGATCATGCCCCACCCGCGCATGCTGGTTGAACCGCTCGACCGTAACCTGCAACTGCGCTGCATCGATCCCGCAACGCTGCGCTAGTTCGGCAAGGTCGCGCCCTTTGACGAGGTAACCGCAGCGCCGGTAATACCCGGTCGGAAACGGAAACGGTTTGGCCCAGCCAATGCCGAAGCGGCGCTGCGCCTGGTGATCGCAGATCATCCACGCCTCGGGCGCCTGTCCGGCCGGGGTGCGGGCGAACAGGTCGTTCATGAAGTCGTGGTAGCAGTCGGCTTCGTTGGTGAACCGTCGGCCATCAGCCCCCACGGCGATAAAGCCGGGTTTGCCCCGGTCGATCAGATGCGGAAAACGTCCGGGGGGCCCCTTGCGCCGCGGCACCAGCGACACCGGTGCCCAGGCGGCGTCGTGAGCAAGGTCATCACCCATCAGGCCACCCGCCTGCTCACCAAGGCGCAAGCCGTCGCCGCTGTTGCTCAAGGGCGCCGCGCAGTGATGGTCATGACCAAGACGTTGTTGCAGGCGCTGCGGGTCGTGGGCGAAACCGCCGCAGGCGAGGACCACACCACGCCGGGCGCGCACCTCGCACGCCACGCCCTCACGCTGTAGCACCGCCCCGCTCACCCGGCCACCTTCGCGGAGCAGGCGCAGCGCCGGGCTGTCGGTCAGCAGGTTGACCTGCAGGTCCAGCGCGCTTTTCAGCAGACGCGCCACCAGCGCATTGCCGTTGACCAGGTGCATGCCGCGCCGATAGCGCAGCAGGTCAGCGCCGTGTCGCAGCAGGCGCTTGCCCACATGCCACGCGGCTTTCGCCGAACGCCGGGCATTGAAGAACGCGCTCATATCGGCGCCGCCCGCGATACCCATGCCGAACAGGCTGACGATATCCAGCGGCGGGCGCAGCTTGTCGATCCACGCCCCGAGCACTCGCCCATCGAACGGCTGCGCACACAAGGAACGCCCGCCTTTTGCCGCGCCGTCACCGTCGCGCATGTCCGGCATTGTGCTGCCGGAATAGAACTGCACGGCGGTGTGACGCTGGAAGAACTCGACCATTTCCGGGCCACGGCGCAGATACGCCTGCTGCTGCGCGGTCAGTGCTTCGCCGCGCACCTGCTCCAGCAGATAGCGCTCGGCACCCTGCTCCGCTTCAACCGTTCCTTCGGCCAGCGCCAGCGGATTGCGCGGTACCCACAACCAGCCGCCGGACCAGGCGCTGGTGCCTCCGAGCAGCGCGGTTTTTTCCGCGACAATCACCTTCAGTCCGCGTTGCGCCGCAGTGACCGCCGCCGCCAGGCCCGAGGCCCCGGAGCCGATCACCAGCACGTCGCATTCAAGCTGTTGCATCACGCATTGCCTTCATTCGGGAGGATCGAAAAAACTTCGCCAGCCAGCCCGCGCCTATCAAGGAGAAAGGCGCGAGGCCGGCCTGCGGGGTCACTTCAGCGGCGAGAAAGCGGTCGGGCGCATCAGCCGCGATTCCAGCTTGAGCACCGCGCCGAGTTCCTTGTTCTTGCGGCCGAACTCGGCCCAGCGCGGGTCGGCGGCCATGCTGGCGCGGCGGGCGGCGCGGTCGTCGAGGCTCTCGTAGGCCCAGATGTGCACGACCTGATTGGCCTCGCCAAATTCGGTGGTGAAGAAGCCCACCAGATTGCCCAGGTGCTCGGTCTGCACCGCCAGGGCGTCGCTCTGGTACAGGGCCAGCCAGTCGGCCATGCGGGTCGGGCTCAGGGTGTAGGTGCGCAGTTCGTAGTACATGGTTATTGCTCCAGGACAGGTGAGGGAAGATTCGCCAGCCGCTCGGCGGCATGGCAGGCCGCGAGCCAGCCGAAAGTCAGGCCGGGGCCGATGGTGATGCCGGGGCCGGGATAGGTGCCGTCCATCAGCGAGTTCATGTCGTTGCCGGCGGCATACAGGCCGGGGATCGGCGCGCCGCTGGCGTCCAGCACCCGCGCCTGACCATCGGTGGCCAGGCCACGGGCCGAACCGAGGTCGCCGGTGTGCAGGCGGATCGCGTACCACGGCGCCTTGAGCAGCGGCGCGTTGCACGGGTTGGGTTGGTGGTCGGGGTCGCCCATGTAGCGGTTGTAGCTGTTGCCGCCCTTGCCGAACTCACGGTCGATTCCGTCGCGGGCATCGCGGTTGTAGCGTTCCAGGGTGCGGCGCAGGCCTTGGGGATCGACGCCGATGCGCGCGGCCAGTTGCTCGGCCGTGTCGGCGCGATAGAGGTAGCCGGCGTCGATCAGCGCGCTGTTGTCCACCGGCTTGGGCCGGGCCAGGCCGAGGCCGTATTTGTTCAGGGCATCGGCATCGCAGATCAGCCAGCACGGTGTGTTGCCGGTGGCAAACATGGTCTGGACGAAGTGGTGATAGGAGTTGGATTCATTGACGAAACGCTCGCCGGCCCGGTTGACCGCAATCACGCCCGGCTTGGCGCGGTCAGTCACCAGATGCGGAAACCGCTCGCGCTCACCGTTCTTGTGCAGCACCTCGGAGACTGGTGCCCAGAAGAAGTTGGCGGCGAGCTTCTCGCCCGCCACCGCGCCGGCCGCCTGACCCAGGCGCAGGCCGTCGCCGACGTTGGTCTCCGGCGACATGGTCAAGTGCGCCGCATCGCTGTGCGGGCGCTGCGCCGCCGCGTCCGGCCCGGCGGCGAAACCACCGGTGGCGCAGACCACACCGCCACGGGAAAGCACCCGATGCTGGCGACCGTCGCGGGTGATCATTGCGCCCACCACCCCGCCGTTCTCGACGATCAGCGAGTCGGTGCGGCTGTTCAGCCACAACTGCAAGCCATCGGCGAACGCGCTGGTCGCAAGCCTTGCGATCAGTGCGTTGCCGGTGGTCAGCCGCGTGCCGCGCGGATGGCTCAGGCGGTCGATGGCATAGCGGCCCATGAGTTTCAGGCAGTGCAGCAGCGAACGCGGCGAACGGCGGAAACTCAGGAAGTGCTGAATATCGACGCGGTTGACCATCATCCCGCCGAACAACAGCATGCCCGCCGGCGGCATCTTCAGCTCCTTGAAGTGCGCGCCGAGGCGGCGGCCATCGTATTCGAGCATTTCCAGCGCGCGGCCACGGTCGGTGCCACCCTCTTCGTCCGGGTAGTAATCCGGCGACAGCGGGCGCAGGGCGTACTTGAGTTCAGTATTGCTTTCAAGCCAGCGCAGCGCGGCATGGCCCTGGTCGATATAGGCGTCCACCAGCGCGGCGTTGTAGCCGGGGCCGATGGTCTTTTGCAGGTAGCGGCGCATGGCGTCGGCGCTGTCCGGCGCGCCTGCGGCGCGGGCCTGGTCGGTGCCATACAGCCAGACCGCGCCACCGGAAATCGCCGAGGTGCCGCCGAACTGCGCGGCCTTCTCCACCAGCACGACCTTCAGCCCTTTGCGCGCAGCAGTCGCGGCGGCGGCGAAACCGGCGGCGCCACTGCCGAGCACGATCAGGTCGACGAGCGCGTCGCCGTCAGCGGGAAAACGGGTTGCCGTGTTCATCGCCCGGCCCTCACAACTGCAAGGGCGTGACGCCCATGAAGTGACCGAGGTTGCCGAGCTGGGCGAAAGCCATCTGCGGCCCGGTCTGGATGCTGCACCCACGAGCGCGGGCGGCAGCCAGCAGCGGCGTGATTTCCGGCGAGGTGACCACGTCGGCGACCAGGGTCGAGGCCTGCAGAGCATCCAGTTGCGCGGCAGGCAACGGCAGTTCGCCGGTGCCGCCCATACCGGCCGGAGTGGCGTTGACCAGCAAATCGAAGCCGGCGAGCGTGGCGTAGCCGATCTCGATGCGAACCTCGCCGAACGCCTTGCGCAGCAGCGCGGCCAGCGTCTCGCAGCGCGCCAGGCTGGCATCGCTGAGCACCAATGACGCCACCCCGGCCTGGCACAACGACCAGGCGATGGCGCTGCCGACGCCACCGGCACCGATCACCAGCGCACGCTTGCCGCGGGCCTGGAAACCGTTGAGGCAAGCGGCATTGAGAAAGCCCTCGCCATCGACGTTATCGCCCAGCAGGCGGCCATCGGCCTGGCGGCGGATGACGTTCACCGAGCCCAGCGCGCCGGCCCGCTCGCTGACCTCATCGAGGCGCCCGGCCAGTACCTGCTTGTACGGCACGGTCACCACCACGCCGCGCAGGTTCTGCCAGCCACGCAGGGTATCGATGAAAGCGTCGAGGGCGTCTTCGCGGATATCGATGGGCAACATCGCCAGGTTCCGGCTGTTGTCCTGGAACCAGCGGTTGAAGTTTTCCGGGGATTTGACCTGGGTGATGGGCGACCCGACGATCGCCACCAGTTCGGTGGATCCGTGCAGCATGCTGACCTCCAGAGGGTCCGTTTTGTTGTGCGCCAAGGGTGCGTCCTGGCGTCGCACCGGCCAATGCTGGAGATCGTCCTTTCAGTTGTTATTCGCAGCGCGACTGCGATAATCGCACTCTTCGTTCATATTCCCCGGAATCGCCATGGCCCACCCCACCATCCACCCGCGGGACCTGATCGCCGGCCTGCAAAAGGGTCTGGCGCTGATGCAACTGTTCAGCGTCGACCAGCCGAAACTCACCGTGCCCCAGGCCGCCTCGCTGTCGGGCATGACCCAGAGCGCCGCGCGGCGCTTCTTGCTGACGCTGGTGCATGAAGCGTTTATCGAGACCGATGGCCGGCATTACTGGCTGACCCCCAAGGCGTTGCGCATCGGCCAGGCTTACGTCGATTCGGCGCAACTGCCGCCGCGCATGCTGCGGCCGGTGGTGGAACAGGTGGCGCGGACCACCGAGCATGTTTAGGTGGGCACCCGCGATGGCGACGAGATGGTGCATATCGTCCGCAGCCGCTACAGCCACGTCGCCTCGCTGTCGATCCGCCCCGGCTCGCGGGTGCCGATGTACTGCACCGCCAGCGGCCGGCTGTGGCTGGCGGCGTTGGGCGCCGAGGCGCTGGATGCCTATTTCGCCCGCACTCAATTACGGGCGTTGACGCCCTACACCTGCGTTGACGAGCAGGCATTGCGCGAGGAATTGCGGGTTATCGCGCGCCAGGGCTACGCCGAAGTGGATCAGGAATTCGAAGTGGGCATGCGCGTGCTTGGCGTGCCGCTGCAGGACCGCCACGGCGTGCTGCGCTCGACGCTGGCGATCACCAGCCATGCGTCGCGGATCAGTGTCGAGGACATGCGGAAGCGGTTTTTGACACCGTTGTATGAAGCGCAGGCGTTGTTGCGGCCGGTGCTGGAGTGATGGGCATCAGGGGCCGCAGACAGCCCAGTCAGTGAAACTTGTTGGAGCCCTTGTGGGAGCTGGCAGGTGGAGGAAGGGACCGGCAACCTCAAACCCACCGCTCACCCCACCCGCCCACACCACTCCCGCAACAATCCGGCAAACTGCTGCGCCGCCTCCGACAGCGGCCGATCCGTCGGGGTGGTCAGGCCGATCGGTGCCCGCAGCAGGGTGCTGCTGAACGGCAGCGCCTTGACGATGCCAAGCCGCAAATCCAGATCCACCACGCCCCGTTGCACGAACCACACGCCGTCGTAGTCCTGCACATAGACCCGCGAAAACGTCTCGCTCAGCGATTCCTGAATGTGGAAACCTTCGCCCGCGCCACTGGACAGCAAGAAGTTGTCGACGCTGATGCGCACCAGCGTGCCCTGCGGCGAAACCAGCAGCACGTAAGGCCGCAGGTCCTCCAGCACCAGCCGCTCGCGTGACGCCAGCGGGTGGTCGCTGCGCACCACCAGCAGCAGGTCTTCCTCGTACAACGCCTCGAACACCACGCCGAGCATGTCGCGACCGATCAGACGGCCGACGATCAGGTCGAGCTCGTGGGTGCGCAGCTTGCCGACCAGAAAATCATAGACCCCGGACAGCACCTGGACCTGGATCTGCGGACAACGCTGGCGCATCTGCGCAACCACCGGCGCCAGCATGTAGCCCGCCGCCGTCGGCAGCGCGCCGACCCGCAGCAATTGCGGCGCCTGGACCTGCGCCTGGCCCTCGTCCATGGCCATGCGAAAGCTCGCCATCGCCTGCGCCGCATGCTTGTGAAAGGCCTCGCCGGCCTGGGTCAGTTGCACACCTTTGCGGCCGCGCACCAGTAACTGCGCGCCAAGCTCCTGCTCCAGTTCCTTGATGCTCTTGGACACCGCCGACAGGGTGATATGCAGCAGCCGCGAGGCCGTGACCAGGCTGCCCGAGCTGACCACCGCGAGAAAGACACGAAAGTGACGCAGGTTGATGGTTGAGAGATTCACCGCCACAGCCCTTGAGTTAATCAACCTGCAAGTTAACCAAGGCGCGATTTTATATCAATTTAATCAACCCACAACTTCATCTAGCATTCTCTTCAACGCTTCTCGCTCACAGGACCCAACCCCCATGACTCAACCGTGCCCACGCCTGGGTGTCTCCAGCGCCTCGCTGCCCAGCCTCGCTCCTGACGCCTTGGCCGAGGAACTCGTTCGCCAGGGTTACCAGGGCGTCGAATGGCGGGTGGCCGAGACCGACAGCCTGGATGCCAGTCGCGGCTGGGATGCGCGCAGCAACAACCGCTGCACTATCGCGCCCACCGAGCAGGCAATCGCCCGCATCCACCAGCACTGCCAGGCACTGGGTCTGGAGATTTTCGGGCTCAGCCCCTACCTTGCGGTGGGCGACCTTGAACAGGCCTTTCGCCTGATCGACCTGGCCGGCCTCGCCGGACAGACACGCCTGCGCCTCTGGGCACCCGGCTATGAACAGGAGCGCTACCCGGCAGCCTATGCCCGCATGCGCCGCTTTCTCGATCAACTGCTGCCCCGCGCCGAAGCCGCCGGCGTGCGTCTGGCCCTGGAGGTGCACCAGCGCACCATCTGTTCCAGCCCGTCTTTGGCCATGCGCGTCGCCGAGCATTACCCGGCGCGGCATCTGGGCATCATCTACGACCTGGGCAACCTGGCCATCGAAGGCCGTGAAGATGTGCGCCTGTCCCTTGACCTGATGGGCGACCACCTCGCCCATGTGCAAGTCAAGAACGTCGCATGGATCGCCCAGGATCCGGGCCAGGGCTGGCAGTGGGAGTGGTGCCCGCCCGACCAGGGCGTGCTGCCGCTGCAGCCGATGCTGGCGACCCTGCGTGCCAGCGGCTTTGCCGACTGGCTGTCGATCGAGGACTTCTCCACCACTTACCGCGATGTACAGAAGCTTTCCCGCAACCGCGACCTGGTCCGCCGCTACATGAACCTGGATACGCCGGCCGCCGCCGTTTCACAGCCTGAGGTGCTCTGCCCATGACAACTGCCCTTCAACCGCGCCGCGTGGCCCTGGTCACCGGTGCCGCCGGCGAGCTCGGCCGCGCCATCTGCCGGCGCCTGGTCCGGGACGGACTGGACCTGGTCGCCGCCGACCTCGACCTGGATGCCAGTCAGACACTGCTCGACAGCCTGGAACTGGCCACCGGCCAACGCACCCTCGCCGTGCGCGCCGACCTCGGCGACGAGGCGTCCATCAGCGCGCTGGTGGCGACAGTCGGTGCCGCCTTCGGGCGGATCGATGTGGTGGTGAACAACGCCGCGGTCAATCATCGCAGCTCGATCTACGACTTCGACCCAGCGCAATGGGACCACATGATGGCGGTCAACCTGCGCGGCCCCGCCCTGCTCTGCCAGAAGGTCGCGCCGTACTGGAAGGCCCAGGGCAACGGCCGGGTGATCAATATGGTCTCGCGCTGCTGGGTCGCCGGCGGTCCGCCCGCCTATGTCGCGTGCAAGGCCGGACTCGTCGGCCTGACCCGCTCCATGGCGCGCGAACTGGCGCCGCACAATGTCACGGTCAACGCCATCGCCCCCGGCCTGCTGCCCTCGGCGTTCACCCTCGATGGGCGCGACGCGGAGAGTTTCCAGCGCATGGCCCATGGCTCGATCAACAACACCCCGCTCAAGCGCCTGGCGACCCCGGAAGACATTGCCGGCACCACCTCATACCTGGCCTCCACGGACGCGGCCTTCGTCACCGCCGAAGTCATTCACGTCTGCGGCGGCAGCCAGTTGGCACCCTTCGGCAACTGAACACGCGACACCCAACCATCACAACTACAACAAAGGTTGCACATGAACACTCACCATCCCGATAACCGGCGCATGGCCCGCCGGGCTGCGTTCGGCAGCTTCCTGGGCAGCGTCGTCGAGTACTACGACTTCTTTATCTACGGCTCCGCCGCCGCGCTGGTCTTCAGCACCCTGTTCTTTCCGTCCGGCGATCACATGGCCGGCACCCTCGCCGCGCTGGCGACCTTTGGCGTCGGCTATATCGCCCGGCCCATCGGCGCGCTGGTCTGCGGACACCTGGGCGACCGCATGGGGCGCAAACAAGTGCTGATGATGACGCTGATGCTGATGGGCATCGCCACCTTCACCATCGGCCTGCTGCCCACCTACGACATGATCGGCGCCTGGGCCCCGGCACTGCTGGTGGCCTGCCGCCTGCTGCAGGGCTTTTCCGCCGGTGGCGAGCAGGTCGGCGCCAGCTTGCTGACCATGGAACACGCCCCTGGAAAAAGTAAGGCGTTCTACACCAGTTGGCTGATCAATGGCGCCTCGATGGGCTCGATCCTCGCCACCTCGGTGTTCATCCCGCTGTCGATGCTGAGCCAGGAACAACTGCTCGCCTGGGGCTGGCGCATTCCCTTCCTGCTCAGCGCGGTGATGGTGATCATCACCTGGCTGATCCGCCGCGGCGTAGAGGAAAGCCCGGAGTTCAAGGCCAGCAAACCGATCCCGCAACGGCTGCCGGTTGCGGAGCTGTTCAGCAAGGAAGGGCGCGCCTTCATCACCGTGTTCTGCTGTGCGCTGATCTGCTCGGTGTCGTCGCTGGTGATGATCTTTGGCCTGTCGTGGGCCACCAACAACCAGAACGTCGACCGCCCGGCGATGCTCGGCGCCATCGCCGCCAGCCAGGCCGTGGCCCTGCTCTGCCAGCCATTGTTCGGCCTGCTGGCCGACCGCATCGGCCGCAAGCGGATCTTCGCCACCGGTTCACTGGCCTGTTGCGCCGGTGTGTTCCTGTTCCTCTGGTCGATCAGCACCGGCCAGATCGGCCTGATCATGTTCAGCACCGTGCTGCTCAAGGCCGTGTTCTACAGCGCACCGAACGCCCTGTGGCCGTCGTTCTACGCCGAAATGTTCAGCATCCGCGTGCGCTATACCGGCGTCGGCCTGGCGACCCAGTTGAGCTTCATCATTGCCGGCTTCTCACCCAGCCTGTGCTACGCGCTGATGAGCGACAGCAACGACTGGCTGCCAGTGGGTTGCTTTATCGGCGGCATGGCCTTGGTCGCAGCGATTGCGGCGATGCTGTCGCGCCCGGCCGGCGAGACCGAATCGGCGCTACAGGCCCGCACTGCCTGATCACACCCGGCCCCGCTTTTTCGCGGGGCTTTTTTCTGCATGACCTGACAGGAGTACCGCAATGGCTTTCGCACTGATCGCCCACGACTACGATGACGCGCTGGAACGACGCCTGGCATGCCGCGAGCAGCACCTGGCCCGGCTCAGGGCGCTGGCCGCCGACGGGCTGTTTCTCGGTGGCGGGGTGTTGCTGAATGAGCAAGGAAAGATGATCGGCTCGAATGTGCACCTGGGTTTCGAGCAGCGGGAGGCGCTGGAGCTGTGGCTGAAGGATGAGCCCTATGTAAACGAGAAGGTCTGGGAGACAGTCGAGATTCGCGAGATGCGGCTGTTCTCGCCGAACTAGGGGGTGCTCTTGAGGCCGCCATGCACAGCCTCTGTGGAAGCTGGCTTGCCAGCGATGGCGTCCTGAAACCCACACACTCATCTGGACTTGAAATGAGATTCGATATCAATTAACTTTCGTTACTTTATATCATCTCAATTGGAGCACCCGATGAAACCCGGCATTCACCCCGACTACCGCCCTGTCCTCTTCCACGACGTTGCCGCCGATGCGTTCTGGCTGATCGGTTCCACCGCCGCCACCGACAAGACCTTCGCCCACAGCGATGGCAACACCTATCCCTATATCACCCTCGACGTGTCCAGCGCCTCGCACCCGGTCTACACCGGCCAGGAACGCAAGGCCAAGACCGAAGGCCGGGTCGCAGGCTTCAACAAGCGCTTCGCCGGTTTTTCCAGCAGCAAATAAAAAACCGCCGCGCTCCGGAAACCCGGAACGCGGCGGTTCTTTGTCTTCTTCAACGAAACCGCGTCAAACCCTTAGACCGCCAGGGCGCGCTCGCGCAGTTCGATGTTGAGGATGCGATCGTTCTCGCTGTAGTCGACCGGGCAGTCGATCACGTGCACGCCCGGGGTCTTGATGCAGTGTTCCAGCAGCGACAGCAACCCTTCGGCGCTTTCCACGCGGTGACCATTGGCACCGTAGGCTTCGGCGTATTTGACGAAGTCCGGGTTGCCGTAGTCCAGGCCGAAATCGGTGAAGCCCATGTTGGCCTGCTTCCAGCGGATCATGCCGTAGCCGTCGTCACGCAGGATCACCACGGTGACGTGCATGCCTAAGCGTACTGCGGTTTCCAGTTCCTGGCTGTTCATCATGAAGCCGCCATCGCCACACACGGCGATCACCGGACGGTCCGGGTACACCAGGTGCGAAGCCATGGCCGACGGCAGGCCTGCGCCCATGGTCGCCAGAGCGTTGTCGAGCAGCACGGTGTTGGGCTTGTGCGCCTTGTAGTTACGGGCGAACCAGATCTTGTAGATGCCGTTGTCCAGGGCAACGATGCCTTCGGACGGCAGCGCGCGACGGATGTCGGCGACCAGGCGCTGCGGGTAGATCGGGAAGCGGTTGTCGTCCTTGCCTTCGGCGATCTGCAGTTCGTTGGCTTCGCGGATCGCCAGCAGGCGGGTGAAGTCCCAGTGCGAGGTGTCGCCCAGGCCTTCGGCGATCTGCCAGACAGCGTTGGCGATGTCGCCGATCACTTCGATCTGCGGGAAGTACACGGCATCGACTTCGGCGGAACGGAAGTTGATGTGGATGACTTCGGTGCCGCCACGGACCATGAAGAACGGCGGCTTCTCGATCACGTCGTGGCCGATGTTGATGATCAGGTCGGCCGCTTCTACCGCGCGGTGCACGAAGTCACCGGAGGACAGCGCAGCGTTGCCGAGGAAGCGCGGATCACGCTCGTCGACCACGCCTTTACCCAGTTGGGTGGTGACGAAAGGAATGCCGGTCAGGTCGATCAGCTGCTTAAGGACCTTGGCGGTCATCTTGCGGTTGGCGCCGGCGCCGATCACCAGGATCGGGCTGCGGGCGGTGCGCAGCTTGCTGATCGCGGCGTCGATGGCGACGTGCTCGGCCAGCGGACGACGGTGCAGGCTCGGCGGGATCGGCATGGCATCGGTCTGCTCGGCAGCGATGTCTTCCGGCAGCTCCAGGTGCACCGCGCCCGGCTTCTCTTCCTCGGCCAGACGGAAAGCTTCACGCATGCGCGAAGGAATGTTGTCGGCGGAAGCGAGCTGGTGGGTGTACTTGGTGATGGGGTCCATCATTCCGCACACGTCGATGATCTGGAAACGGCCCTGCTTGGATTTCTTGATCGGCTTCTGGCCGGTAATCATCAGCATCGGCATGCCGCCCAGGTAGGCGTAGGCGCCGGCGGTCACCAGGTTGGTCGCACCAGGGCCGAGGGTCGCCAGGCTGACGCCGGTCTTGCCGGTCAGGCGGCCATAGGTCGCGGCCATGAAGCCCGCGGACTGCTCGTGGCGGGTCAGAACCAGCTTGATCTTCGACTTGCGCAGGGATTCCAGCAGGTCGAGGTTTTCCTCACCGGGAATGCCGAACACATACTCGACACCTTCGTTTTCCAGGCATTGCACAACGACATCGGCGGCCTTGGCCATCTTGCTTGCTACCTCAAATGGGATTGCACGGGATCAACACGATCGCTCAGCGCGTGAACGCACGACGAACGTAGTCTTGACGTCGGCAACGCTCGATGGAGTCACGCACGAAAGCGGGCGCGATTGTCGCACCTTTTCAGACATGTCGCGTAACACACTTGCCGGTAATCGCACAGTTCAGCCACCAAACACGATCCCCGTGCGCGCCGCCGCATTGCGGATATGTTCCTGCATCGCTTTCTGCGCCGCGCTCGCCGAATGGCGGCTCAGCGCACGGAGGATCTTGCGGTGTTCCTGCCAGGTTTCCATCGCCCGCTCCGGGCGAATGAACGGCAGTTTCTGGCTCTCGGCGAAGATGGTTTCGCTGGAGGTGACGATGTGCAGCATCGCCCGGTTGCCGCTGGCTTCAAGCAGGCGGCGGTGGAAGGCGAAATCGAGCTTTGCCGCCGCCTCGAACTGGCGGCGCAGTTGCTCGCGCATGGCTTCGACGTTCACCGCCAGTTCATCCAGGTCGTCGGCGGTCAGGGCGTTGGCCGCCTGCCCGGCGGCGAAACCTTCGAGCACGTAGCGCAACTGGAAGGTGTCCGCCGCGCCGATCTGCTGGGCGAACGGCCAGGAAAACCACGACGATTCCGCCGCTGGCTCGCTCTTGGTGCCCTGCACGAAGACGCCTTTGCCCGGCTGCACGCTGACCACGCCCAGGGCGCTCAGCGACGACAAGGCTTCACGCAATGACGCGCGGCTCACCCCCAGCCGTTCGGCCAGGTCGCGCTGCGAGGGCAAGGCATCGCCGGGCTGGTAGTCGCCCTCGCGGATCAGCCGTTGGATGGCCTGCAAGGCCTGCTCGGGAACGGCGCTGCGGGGTGGAATATCGAGCATGTGGTCAGACCCGTCAGAACGAAGAATGCGCTGTTTTACGTCCTTTTCCCGCTACCACGCAAGTTTGGCCCCATCCTGGCGCAGGCCCGGAAACATTGCCTTTTCTCGGGGCAAAATGGGTTTACTTGGTTATCGCGAACCCGACAACTGTTCAGACCAGTAATACCGCGTAAAACCGGGCCTCCGGGAAATTTTTGAAGATTTTTCCGTGCATGGCACGCCGGCTGCAATGGGCTCGAAACGATTCAGCCCATTGATCCGCCCCGAGGACCTGACCATGAGTAAACTGCGTACCCTTCTGCTGGCTACCCTCCTGTGCGGCAGCGCCGTCGGCGCCCAGGCCGATGTGCTGGGCGACATCGCCCAGCGCGGCGTCCTGAAAGTCGCCGTACCCCAGGACTTCCCGCCGTTCGGCTCGGTCGGCCCCGACCTCAAGCCCCGCGGCCTGGACATCGACACCGCGCAACTGCTGGCCGACAAGCTTGGCGTGAAGCTGGCCCTGACCCCGGTCAACAGCACCAACCGCATTCCCTTCCTCACCACCGGCAAGGTCGATCTGGTGATCTCCAGCCTCGGCAAGAACCCGGAGCGCGAGAAGGTCGTGGACTTCTCCAAACCCTACGCGCCCTTCTACCTCGCCGTGTTCGGCCCGCAGGACAGCAGCGTCGACAGTGTCGAGGCGCTGGCCGGCAAGACCATCAGCGTCACCCGCGGCGCCATCGAAGACATGGAACTGAGCGCCGTGGCCCCGCAAGGCACCACCATCAAGCGTTTCGAGGACAACAACTCGACCATCGCCGCCTACCTCTCCGGCCAGGTCGACCTGATCGCCAGCGGCAGCGTGGTGATGTCGGCGATCGCCGAGAAGAACCCGAAAAAAGTCCCGGTGCTCAAGGTCAAGCTCAAGGACTCCCCGGTCTACGTCGGCATGGCCAAGGAACAGCCGGCGCTGCTGGCGAAGGTCAACGGCATCCTCGCCGAAGCCGTCGCCGATGGCAGCCTCAACCGCAACGCCGAGAAATGGCTGAAACAGCCGCTGCCCGCCGATTTCCAGTGAGCCCCTGCGCATGGCCTATCAATTCGATTTCGCCGCGGTACTGGCCCAGGGTGACCTGCTGCTCAAGGGCGCGGCGTTCACCCTGGAGCTGACGCTGATTGGCACCGTGGTCGGCGTTGCCCTGGGCATCGTCGGCGCGGCGGTCCGCGCCTGGAACCTGCGACCGTTCAACTGGTTGTTCGCGGTGTATGTGGAGCTGATCCGCAACACCCCGTTCATCGTCCAGTTGTTCTTCATCTTCTTCGGCCTGCCGGCCCTCGGCGTGCGCATGAGCGAATGGCAGGCCGCGGTGCTGGCGATGGTGATCAACCTCGGCGCCTATTCCACCGAGATCATCCGCGCCGGCATCCAGGCGATCCCGCGCGGGCAACTGGAAGCGGCGGCGGCCCTGGCGATGAGCCGGTTCGAGACCTTCCGCTATGTGATCCTGCGCCCGGCCCTGGCCAAGGTCTGGCCGGCGCTGTCGAGCCAGGTGGTGATCGTCATGCTCGGCTCGGCGGTGTGTTCGCAGATCGCCACCGAGGAGTTGTCGTTCGCCGCCAACTTCATTCAGTCGCGCAACTTCCGTGCCTTCGAAACCTACCTGCTGACCACCCTGATCTACCTGTTGATGGCCATCGCCGTGCGGCAGTTGCTCAACCTGCTGGGCCGGCGCCTGATCGTGAGGAGAGGCTGATGGATTTCACCTTGTGGGACATCGTGCGCAACCTGCTCACCGGTTTGCAGTGGACCTTGCTGTTGTCGCTGGTGGCCTTTGTCTGCGGCGGCGCGGTCGGGCTGCTGATGCTGGTCGGGCGGATTTCGCAGAACACCACGCTGCGGGTGCTGAGCCGCGGCTATATCGAGCTGTTCCAGGGCACACCGCTTTTGATGCAGCTGTTCATGGTGTTTTTCGGCATCGCCCTGTTCGGCATCGATGTCTCGGCCTGGGTGGCTGCAGCGGTGGCGCTGACCCTGTTCACCAGCGCCTTTCTCGCCGAGATCTGGCGCGGCTGCGTGGAGTCGATTCCCCGTGGCCAGTGGGAAGCCAGTTCGAGCCTGGCGCTGAGCCGTTACGAGCAACTGCGCCACGTGATCCTGCCGCAAGCGCTGCGCGTCGGCGTGGCGCCGACCGTGGGCTTCTCGGTGCAGGTGGTCAAGGGCACTGCGGTGACGTCGATCATCGGCTTTACCGAGCTGACCAAGACCGGCGGCATGCTGGCCAACGCCACCTTCGAACCCTTCCTGATCTACGGCCTGGTTTCCCTGGGCTACTTCATTCTGTGTTTTCCACTGTCACTGGGTGCCCGTTACCTGGAGAGGAGGCTGCATGCCGCTGGTTAGAGTGTCTGCGTTGCACAAGTACTACGGGAACAACCACGTGCTCAAGGGCGTCGACCTGAGCATCGAACAGGGCGAGGTGGTGGCGATCATCGGCCGCAGCGGCTCGGGCAAGAGCACCCTGCTGCGCACCTTGAACGGCCTGGAGTCGATCAACGACGGAGTGATCGAAGTGGACGGCGAATACCTCGACGCCGCGCGCGCCGACCTGCGTTCGCTGCGGCAGAAAGTCGGGATGATCTTCCAGCAGTTCAACCTGTTCCCGCACCTGAGCGTTGGCGAGAACGTGATGCTCGCGCCGCAACTGGTGAAGAAGACCTCCAACGCCGACGCCCGCAAGCTGGCGCAGCAGATGCTGGATCGGGTCGGCCTGGGCAATCGCTTCGACGCCTACCCCGACCAGTTGTCCGGCGGCCAGCAGCAACGGGTGGCGATTGCCCGGGCGCTGGCGATGTCGCCGAAGGTGCTGCTGTGTGACGAAATCACCTCGGCGCTGGACCCGGAACTGGTCAGCGAAGTGCTCAGCGTGGTGCGTGAACTGGCCCGCGAAGGCATGACCCTGGTGATGGTCACCCACGAAATGCGCTTCGCCCGCGAGGTCGGCGACAAGCTGGTGTTCATGCACCAGGGCAAGGTGCATGAGATGGGCGATCCGAAAGTGCTGTTTGACGCGCCGCAAACGCCGGAGCTGGCGAACTTCATTGGCAGCGTTGCCTGAGCTGATATCCCGTGAACGACAACGGGCTTGGCGCATCCGCGACAAGCCCGCTGGAAGAACCTCCGAATGCGCTTACTTGGCGGTCAGCGCCGCGTAGCTGTTCATCAGGTTGCGGTAGTTGGGGATGCGCTGGGACAGCAGGTTGCCCAGGCCTTCGATATCGTTGCGCCAGTCGCGGTGCAGCTCACAAGCCACCGAGAACCAGTTCATCATCTGCGCGCCGGCTGCGGTCATGCGCGCCCAGGCCGCTTGCTGCACGGTCTCGTTGAAGGTGCCGGAAGCGTCGGTCACCACGAACACGTCGAAGCCCTCGGCCAGCGCCGACAGGGTCGGGAACGCCACGCAGACGTCAGTCACCACGCCGGCAATGATCAGTTGCTTGCGACCGGTGGCCTTGATGGCCTGGACGAAGTCTTCGTTGTCCCAGGCGTTGATCTGACCAGGGCGGGCAATGTACGGCGCGTCCGGGAACAGTTCTTTCAGCTCGGGCACCAGCGGGCCGTTGGGGCCTTGTTCGAAGCTGGTGGTCAGAATGGTCGGCAAGCCGAAGAACTTCGCCAGGTCACCCAGGGCCAGGACGTTGTTCTTGAACTCGTTGGGCGAGAAGTCCTGCACCAGGGAAATCAAACCTGTCTGGTGATCCACCAGCAATACCACGGCATCGTCTTTGTTCAGGCGTTTGTAGTTGGCGCTCATTACATGACTCCTAGGGGTTGAATGACGCGGGATGGCGCGGGCGTGAAGCCCGCGCCGAGGTGAAATCAGAAGGCGAAACAGGAGCAGCCGAACGCGCCCCAGAAGCCCTGGAAGTCGCTGACCGGCACGTTGGACAGGCGCGCCCGCTCATGGCCGTGGGCATGCACGCCGCACGGGCCGCTGCACTGGTGCACCTGCGCCTGCAACGGCGAGGCCGGACGCCAGTGACCCGGCACCTTGACCACCGGCGACCAGTCCGGCAGCACCGGAATGTCCAGCGGGCCGTGGTTGCGGAAGTCGTCGGCGCCGAACACCACCTTGCCGCCGACCACGGTCAGCACCGACTCGATCCACTTGATGGCTTCTTCATCGACGCTGAAGTAGTCGGCGCTGAGCACCGCGACGTCCGCCAACTGGCCGACCTTGATCTGGCCCTTCTTGCCCTGCTCCGAGGAGAACCAGGCGCTGCCGTGGGTGAACAGCTCCAGCGCGGTGAGGCGCGACAGCCCTTCCTCATGCAAAGCCAGGCCGCCGACGGTGCGACCGCTGACCATCCAGTACAGCGAGGTCCACGGGTTGTAACTGGAAACCCGGGTGGCGTCGGTGCCGGCGCCGACCGGCACGCCTTCGGCAAGCATGCGCTTGATCGGCGGGGTCGCTTCGGCGGCCTGGGCGCCGTAGCGCTCGACGAAGTATTCGCCCTGGAATGCCATGCGGTCCTGGATCGCGATACCGCCGCCCAGCGCCCGCACCCGCTCGATATTGCGCGGGGTGATGGTTTCGGCGTGGTCGAAGAACCACGGCAGGCCGTTGAACGGAATGTCGCGGTTGACCTTCTCGAACACATCGAGCATGCGGCTGATGGATTCGTCATAAGTGGCGTGCAGGCGGAACGGCCAGCGCTGCTCAACCAGGTGGCGCACCACCGGCTCGAGGTCCTGCTCCATGCTCGGCGCCAGGTCCGGGCGCGGCTCGAGGAAGTCCTCGAAGTCGGCGGCGGAGAACACCAGCATCTCGCCGGCGCCGTTGTGGCGCAGCATGTCGTCGCCCTGGTGCAGCTTGACGCTGCTGGTCCAGTTCTTGAAGTCGGCCAGCTCGTCCTTGGGCTTCTGGGTGAACAGGTTGTAGGCGATGCGCACCGTCAACTGGTCCTGCTTGGCCAGTTGCTCGATCACCTCGTAGTCGTCCGGGTAGTTCTGGAAACCACCGCCAGCGTCGATGGCGCTGGTCAGGCCGAGGCGGTTGAGTTCGCGCATGAACTGGCGGGTCGAGTTGACCTGGTATTCCAGCGGCAGCTTCGGCCCCTTGGACAGGGTCGAATACAAAATCATCGCGTTCGGCCTCGCCACCAGCATGCCGGTGGGCTCGCCCTTGCTGTCGCGAACGATTTCGCCGCCCGGCGGGTTAGGCGTGTCGCGGGTGTAGCCGGCGACACGCAGCGCGGCGCGGTTGAGCAAGGCGCGGTCATACAGGTGAAGGACGAACACCGGGGTGTCGGGCGCGGCCTGGTTCAGCTCTTCCAGGGTCGGCATGCGTTTTTCGGCGAACTGGAATTCGTTCCAGCCACCGACCACCCGCACCCATTGCGGCGTCGGTGTGCGATCGGCCTGGTCCTTGAGCATGCGCAGGGCGTCGGCCAGCGACGGAACGCCTTCCCAGCGCAGTTCGAGGTTGTAGTTGAGGCCGCCACGGATCAGGTGCAAGTGCGAGTCGTTGAGACCGGGAATCACGCAGCGGCCCTTGAGGTCGATGACCTGGGTGCCGGTGCTGCGCGCGGCCATGGCCTGGGCATCGGTGCCCACGGCGATGAAACGCCCATCCTTGATCGCGACTGCGGTAGCTTGCGGATTTTCCCGGTCCACGGTGTGGAACTGGCCGTTGAACAGAATCAGGTCGGCATTCATTGCAGGTCCTTGGTCAGAAGTGAGTGAGGCGAAGGACAACCGCGGCAGCAGCGTCGCCGCCGCGGTCAGAAGAGAGCCGGCGGCCAGCAGGCGTCGGCGGGCCGGGTCGGTGTGGTCATCGCGGTCAGTCATGGCCGCGCCCCTTGTCACCGTCGGTCGCGACGGTGTGGCGTTCACCGGGCCGCACTGTGGATGATTCAGTCATTGTCGGGCTCCCCTGGCGCTTGATCCCATGGATTCTTGGGGGTGAGGCGATCGTGGACGAGTTAATCGTTGTTAATTATTCCCCTGTTCGACGTAGTGTTTTTCCCTCGCAGGGCAGCAGGCGCCCGGAAACAGGGCCTGCGCCGGGCAAAGCTGTACAAGCGTAGACCGCGTACCGAGGCGCACCGGCGAAGCCGCCATTGCGTTGCCGCCCGAACCTGCCCAACATGCGCCAAAGCCACGCGGCAGAGCCCTTTCAGGGCCGCTGCCGGTAGTCGGAACAGCGTCAGGAGCACGATGTGAGCAACAACAGCGAACAGGCCATTCAGTTCGGCCCATACCGGGTGTTTCCCGGCCAGCGCCTGATCGTCGAGAACGAACGACCGCTGCGCCTGGGGCGGCGCGCCATGGACATCCTCCTGGCATTGCTGGCGCGTCCCGGCGAAGTGCTGAGCAAGCAGCAACTGATGGCGCTGGTCTGGCCCGACACGGTGGTCGAAGACATCAGCCTGCGCGTGCACATCGCCGCCCTGCGCAAGGCCCTCGGCGACGGCCAGGGCGGGCAGCGCTACATCGTCACCGTGGCCCAGCGCGGCTACAGCTTCGTCGCGCCGCTGACGCTGCAAACTCCGTCGCCGCTGTCCCCTGGCCGGGTCAACGCCGCGCATAACCTGCCGTTGCGACGCACCCGCCCGATCGGCCGCCAGGTGCTGGTCAATCAATTGCTCGATCACCTGTCGCGGCAACGCCTGCTGACCCTCGCCGGCCCCGGTGGCATCGGCAAGACCACCGTGGCCCTGCGGGTCGCCGAGCAACTGCTCGGGCACTACCGCGACGGCGTCCGCCTGCTCGACCTGAGCCCGCTGAGCAGCCCGTCGATGATCGTCAGCAACCTGGCCGGCGTCTTCGGCCTGGCCCTGCCCGACCAGGCGCCGCTGGACGCCCTGTGCAACTACCTCAGCGAACGTCAGGTGCTGCTGGTGATCGACAACGCCGAGCATCTGGTGGACTCGGTCGCCAGCCTCTGCGAACACCTGCTGCGCTGCGCCCCGCGTTTGCAGATCCTGGTGACCAGCCGCGAGAGCCTGCGCGCCGAAGGCGAATGGCTGCAGCGCCTTGACGCGCTGGACTGCCCGCCGCTCGACGCCGTGCTCGATCCCGCCGAAGCCCTGCGCTACAGCGCTGTGCAACTGTTCGTCGAACGGGCCATCGCCAGCCAGGACAGCTTCGAACTCGACACCACCAACCTGACCACGGTGCTCGCCATCTGCCGCCAGCTCGACGGCATTCCACTGGCCCTGGAACTGGCCGCGGCGCAACTGGCGACCCTCGACCTCGACGGCCTGCTCGGCGATCTGCGCAAGCACCTGGCCCAGCCGCAGGTTGACGCGGCCCCGCAGCACCTGCTCGGCGCCACGCTGGACTGGAGCTTCCAGTTGCTCAATGAGAGCGAACGCACCTGCCTGCGCCGGCTCAGCGTGTTTCGCGGCGGCTTCACCCTGGCCTCGGCGCTGGCCCTGGTCACCGACGAGCGCCTCGGCCGCGAGCAGGTACTGGATGCGCTGAGCCAGTTGGTGACCAAGTCGCTGCTCAACGTCGATGTCGGTGATGAAGAGGTGTTCTACCGCCTGCTCGACACCACCCGCAGCTACGCCATGGCCAGGCTGCAACAGGCCGGCGAGTTGCCGGCGGCGCTCAAGCGCCATGCCGAGCGCTATCTGGTAATCATGCAGCAGGCCGAACGCGAGTGGCCGCAGACCAGCGCCGAGCAGTGGCTGGAGCGCTATTCGCGGGCCCTCGACGATCTGCGCGCGGCGCTGGAATGGGGCTTCGCCAGCAGCGACGCGGGCCTGCTCGGCGCCCGCTTGACCGCCGCGTCGGCACCGCTGTGGCAGGAACTGTCGCTGCTCTCGGAGCATGGCCGGCACATCCGCAAGGCGCTGCTGCACCTGGACGCCGACGCCCATCCCGCCGCACACCTGCACATCAACCTCAAGCTGGCGATGGGCACCTTCAGCTACCACGGCCAGGGCGGCAACCAGGAAACCCTCGACGCCTTCGGCAGTGCCCGTGAACTCGCCGAGCGCCACGGCGACATGCCCGGCCAGTTGCGGGCAATCTCCGGGCATATGGCGGTCAACCTGAGCCGCGGCGAATACCAGCAGGCGCTGCAACTGAGCCGCGACTTCGACCAGCGCGGCCTCAGTCACGACCCGCACCTGGCCCTCAGCGCCCAGCGCCTGCGCGGACTTGGCCTGCACTTCAGCGGCGATCAGGCCGGCGCCCGCGCCGAAGCCGACGACGCCCTGCAACGCATGGCCCACAGCGGCCGCCTAAACCGCTTTACCCACGGTTTTGGCGTGCAATACGACCAGAGCGTCGCCGCCCTCACCCTGCTGGCACGCATTCTCTGGTTGCAGGGGCTGGCGGACCAGGCCGCGTGCACCGCCGAGCAGGCGCTGGACCTGGCGCGGCAGATCAACCATGGCACCACGCTGTGCTACACCCTCGCCCTGAGCGGCTGCGTCATTCCCTGGTACAACGGCGACGCGGAACAGGCGCGAGCGCGCGTGGCGCAGCTTCGCGAGCAGTCCATCCGCCATTCCGTGGGCGTGTTCCAGGACTGGGCCGAGCACTACGCTCGGGCACTCGATGGCGAACCCGCCAAGCCGGTCACCGGCCTGATCGGCGACCTGCTGGCGACGCTGGTGCCAGGGCGGGTCGATACCGCGCTGCTGGAAAGAGCACACAGCGGCGACGCCGGCTGGGCCGGCCCCGCCCTGCTCTGCTCAAGGGCTGAACAGCTTATGCTGGCGGGCGCGGATGCTCGTCAGGAAGCCGAAGCCCTGCTGCTCAAGGCCCTTGGCATCGCCCGCAAACAACAGGCGCTGGCCTGGGAACTGCGCAGCGCCAGCGCCCTGGCGCAGCTCTGGCTGGAAGACGGCCGACCGCTGCCCGCCCGGCAACTACTGGCGCCGGTGCTTGCCCGTTTCAGCGAAGGATTCGCCACACCGCAGGTGCTGCGGGCGCGCCAGTTGCTGGAGCAACTGCCCGCCCGTGAACAACCGCGCAGCCGCTACGAAAGCACTCAGGCCGGCTGAAGCAGCGCGCCGTCCTCGACGCTCTGGCGCAAATACCAGCCGGTGCTGTTCAGCACCCGGTAACGCAGCGGTGCGTAATGCACCGCCAGCAGCGATTTGGCGGCCAGTCGCTCCACCGCCCGTACGGCGGGCAGCGGGCCGATGCCGTCAGCCGCGACATGGGCGACCGCCTGTTCCAGACTGAAAGACCGGCTCAGCAGCGCGAGGCTGCGCAAGACCTGCTGCTCGATCGCCGGCAGGCGCTGGAAACTCCAGTCCAGCGCAGCCTTCAGCGATTGATGCCGGGCCTGGGCGGTGCGCCGTCCCCGATTGAGCACCTGCAGCCCCTCACTCAACTGCGCACGCAAGCCGACCAGGGCGAACACATCGATCTGCGCCGCCGCCAGCTCCAGCGCCAGCGGCAGTCCGTCGAGTTGCCGGCAGATTTCCCAGACCGCCTTGAGGTCCTGCGGGCGCAGGACGAAATCCGCCTGCCGGGCCTGGGCGCACCTGACGAACAGGCGCACCGCGGCGTAGCTCATGAACTGCTCCACGCTGTGCGCGTCGCTGCTGGGCGGGACCGCCAGCGGTGCCACGGGTAACAGGGTTTCACCGCGAATGCGCAACGGCTCGCGACTGACCGCCAGAATCGTCACCCCCGGCGCCAACGCCAGCAGCGCTTCGGCCAACCGGCGACTGCCCTGCGGCATCGCCTCGCAATGATCCAGCACCAGCAGCAGTTGCCGCTTCAATAGATAGCCCGGCAAACCCGCCAGCGGACACTCATCGCAAGGCGCCAGGCCCTGATCGCGCAGCAGGCGGGTGACCGCCTCGCGTGGGCATTGCGCCTCGGCGAAGTCGATCAGCCAGGCACCGTCGCGCCAGCGCGGCGTCTGCATTTCGGCGGCGCTCAGGGCCAGGGCGCTCTTGCCCACGCCGACCGGGCCACTGAGCGTCACCAGCCGGCGTTGCGACAGCAACAGACCGAGCGCCGCCAACTCCTCGTCGCGGCCGATGATGCGGCTCAGGCGGGTGGGCAGGTTGTGGGTCGTCGCAGATGCGGATGCGGCAGCGCCTTCGCGCTGTACCGGCGCGACAAACGCATAGCCCTGACCGGGCACGTTGGCGATGAAACGCTGGTCATCACCCAACACCCGGCGCAGCGCGGCGATATGCACCCGCAGGTTGATGTCCTCGACCACCGTGTCCGGCCAGACCCGCGCCAGCAGCGTGGGCTTGTCCACCAGCGAACCGGCCCGCTCCAGCAACACCAGAAGGATGTCCAGGGCCCGGCCACCGATGGGCAGCCGACGCTCGTCGGCGAGCATCAAGCGCTGGCCCGTGTGCACGGTATAGCGGCCGAAGCGCAGCACCTCATCGTTGTTGGAAACCCTGGCGAGTGCGCCCAAACCATCCACCTCCTGCCACTGAAAGACCTGATAGGGAATAGTGGCAGGGCAAGCTTTCAGGACAACCGTGCGAAGGGGCGCCAGGCGGCCAAATGAGTGTCGGGGACGGACAACCGCAATGAGTTAACTGAGTTGCTCGCGATACTCCGCCGGGGTCACCCCCAATCGCTCGCTGAAGACCTGCCGCATATAGCGGACGCTGCCAAATCCGCTGCGGTAGGCGACGGTCTTCAAGGGCAGGTCGCTGCTTTCCAGCAACTCGCGCGCGCGGTCGATACGGGCGTTCTGCAGGAAGGCCATGGGCGTCATGTTCACTTCACGCAGAAACACCCGGGAGAAATGCCGCGGGCTCATCGCCGCCAGCGCCGCCATGCGCGGGATGCCGAACGGCTCTTCCAGATGCTCCAGCACATGGTTCTGTACGCGGGTAATGGGCGTTTCTTCCTTGGCCACGGCGCCGGCCAGCGGGCTGAAACGTGCCTGGCCGCCCTGGCGCTTCATGACCACCAGCAGCACCTTGGCCACGTCCTGGGCGACTTTCTTGCCGTGATCTTCGGCCACCACCGCGAGCGCCAGGTCAATGCCTGCGGTGACGCCGCCGGAGGTGATCAACTGGCGGTCACGCACGTAGATCTGGTCCGTCTCCACCTGCGCCGTGGGAAAAGCGCGGATCAGGCGCTCGGTGTAGTGCCAGTGGGTGGTGACCCGGTAGCCATCCAGCAGCCCGGCATGGCCGAGGATGAACGAGCCAGTGCAGATCGAGCCGTAGCACCGCGAGCGCCCGGCGACGTCTTGCAGCCACAGGCTCAGCGGCGGGCAGATTTCGTTGTAGGCGCCGGGGCCGCCCGGCACCAGCAGCAAGTCCCAGCCGGCGTCATCGGGGGCGATGACCCGGTCCGGCAGCAGGTTGACGCCATTGGACGCGCGTATCGCCCCCGGCACCGCGCCGAGGGTGGTCAGCCGGTAATGGTCCTCGGCCTTCAGATAGCGGTTGGCGATGGAGAACACTTCCATCGGGCCCGCCATGTCGAGCAGGAGGAAATCCGCAAACAGCACCATGGCCACATTTTTCATCGAATCGGGTCACCGCAAGTTCAAGTAAATAACGCGCGACGCATTATGACCGTGCCTACCGCGTGATCGGAATGTTCTGATGCATTGTCCACTTCTACAGGACAGTCATTCCATTTGTAGCTACTTATTGCTTCGCCCGGTAACCATTAATCTACTCCCATCGAATAGACGGTTGCTCCAGCAGCCGCCACCTCACAAGGAGAACCACCATGCTTACCCTGCGCAAAGCTTCCGAACGTGGCCTGGCCAATCATGGCTGGCTGAAATCGTTCCACACCTTCTCGTTCGCTCAATACCGCAACCCGGACGAACAAGGCTTCTCCGACCTGCTGGTGATCAACGATGACCGCGTCAGCGCCGGCAAAGGCTTCGGCCAGCACCCGCACCGCGACATGGAGATTTTCTCCTACGTGCTGGAAGGCGCGCTGGAACACAAAGACAGCATGGGCACCGGTTCCGTGATCCGCCCTGGCGATGTGCAACTGATGAGTGCCGGCCGCGGCGTGACCCACAGCGAGTTCAACCATTCGCACGACGAGTCGGTGCACTTCCTGCAAATCTGGATCGTGCCAGCGGTCGGCGGTGCCGAACCGCGTTATCAGCAAGCGCACTTCAGCG
Source organism: Pseudomonas sp. Marseille-P9899 (assembly GCF_903166565.1). Lineage (NCBI taxonomy): Bacteria > Pseudomonadati > Pseudomonadota > Gammaproteobacteria > Pseudomonadales > Pseudomonadaceae > Pseudomonas > Pseudomonas sp. Marseille-P9899. The sequence goes on along the minus strand of NZ_CAESCG010000001.1, from coordinate 580,743 downwards.
CTGAAGACAAACGTGGTCGGCTGAAACTGATCATCTCGCCGGACGGCAAGGACGGCTCGCTGGAAATCCGCCAGGACGCCCGGATCTACGCCGGCCTGTTCGACGCCGATGAAAGTGCCAGCCTGAAGCTGCCCGCTGGTCGCAATGCCTACGTCCACGTAGCCCGCGGCAGTGTCGAGCTCAACGGCGTGGCCCTGCAGGAAGGCGACGGCGTGCGTTTGCGCCAGGAGCAACTGATCGAGCTGAGCCACGGCGTGGATGCCGAAGTGCTGGTGTTCGACCTGCGCCCTCACGAACTGCCGGGCATGGCCTGAACCGCAGCGAGCCCTGGAATCAGGGCTCGTAGCCTTCCACGATAATCACCTCGGCTTTCGCCACCCCCTGGCGAAAGCCGCAGGCTTCCTGATACTGCGGCGAGCGGTAGCACGCCACCGCCTGATCGTAGGATTCGAATTCAATCACCACGCTGCGCTGCGGCGTGGCCCGCCCTTCCATCGCCTCACTGCGCCCGCCACGAGCCAGCAGCTTGCCACCAAACGCGGCAAAGGCCGCCGGGGCGCGCTGGGTGTATTGCTGATACTGCTGCGGGTCGGTCACATCGACGTGGGCAATCCAGTAGGCCTTCATCGCTCATGCTCCTCAATGGGGTAAATTCGTATTATGGTATACCATAATTTCTACCGAACCACAGTGAGCGCGCAGCATGGCTTTCAACAGCATCGAAGAGATTCTCGAAGACTACCGCCAGGGCAAGATGGTCCTGCTGGTGGACGACGAAGACCGTGAAAACGAAGGCGACCTGCTGATCGCCGCCGAGCGGTGCGACGCCGCCGCCATCAGCTTCATGGCCCGCGAGGCGCGCGGCCTGATCTGCCTGACCTTGAGTGACGAACATTGCCAGCGCCTGGGCCTGGAGCAGATGGTGCCGGCCAATGGCAGCGCCTTCAGCACCGCCTTTACCGTGTCGATCGAAGCGGCGCACGGCGTCACCACCGGCATTTCCGCCGCCGACCGTGCCTGTACCGTCGCCGCCGCCGTGGCGCCGAATGCCACGGCGGACGACCTCGTCCAGCCCGGCCATATCTTCCCCCTGCGCGCCCGTGAAGGCGGCGTGCTGACCCGCGCCGGCCATACCGAAGCCGGCTGCGATCTGGCGCGTCTGGCCGGCTACTCCCCAGCCTCGGTGATCGTCGAAGTGCTCAACGACGACGGCACCATGGCCCGCCGCCCCGACCTGGAAATCTTCGCCGCCCGCCACGGCATCAAGATCGGCACCATCGCCGACCTGATCCACTACCGCCTGAGCACCGAACAGACCGTCAAACGCATCGGCGAACGCGAGCTGCCGACGGTGCACGGCACCTTCCGCCTGGTGACCTATGAAGACCGCATCGAAGGCGGTGTGCACATGGCGATGGTCATGGGCGACATCCGCCGCGACCAGCCGACCCTGGTGCGGGTGCACGTGATCGACCCGCTACGCGATCTGGTCGGCGCTGAATATGCCGGGCCGGCCAACTGGACGCTGTGGGCGGCCTTGCAGAAAGTCGCCGCCGAAGGCACCGGCGTGGTCGTGGTGCTGGCCAACCATGAATCGTCCCAGGCCCTGCTGGAACGCGTGCCACACCTGACCCAGCCGCCTCGGCCGTATCAGCGTGGGCAGTCGAAAACCTATTCGGAAGTGGGCACCGGGGCACAGATTCTGCAGGACCTGGGGGTCGGCAAACTGCGTCACCTGGGGCCGCCGCTGAAATATGCCGGGCTGACGGGGTATGACCTGGAGGTGGTGCAGAGCATTCCGTTCGAGCCGGGGTTGGTGGGCTGACCTTCGGGGCCTCATCGCTGCGGTTCGGCGCCCCGACAAGCCAGCGATGAGGCCCGCATCCCCCTTCAGGAAGCCACCACCCCCAACACCTCCAACAACCGCTTCTTCTGCACCTTCCCATAATGCGAACGCGGCAGTTCCTCGATGAACCACAGCCGCCGCGGGACCTTGTAGCGGGACAGCAATTCGCGGCAATGCTCGACCAACAGCTCCACCGACGCCGACGCTCCGCCTTCCAGCACCACCGCCGCGCACACTTGCTCGCCCCACTCCACATCCGCCAGGCCGAACACATAGGCCTCGCGCACGGCGGCGTGGCTGAGCAGCGCCTGTTCGACTTCGCCGGGCTGCACCGATTTGCCGCCGCTGCGGATGATGTCCTTGCAGCGGCCCAGCACTTCAAGCTGGCCGTCAGCGCGCAAGCGACCCAGGTCGCCGCTGCGCAGCCAACCGTCCACCAGTACTTCGCCGGTCAAGCCCGGCTGCTGCCAATAGCCCGCCATCAGTTGCGGACCCGCCAGGAGGATTTCGCCAATACCGTTAGCATCGGCGCGGTCGATGCGCAAGGCGGCGGCGAACAACGATCGGCCCACCACGCCCTCGGCGCTTTCGCCAGACTGACGCAACGCTTTCATCTGCGCCGCCGCCAAGTAGCAACTCCACGGTGCTTCGGTCATGCCATAGAGCACAGCGATGCGCCCGTCGAACAGGCTGAAGGCGCCGTCCAGCACCTCGCCGGTCAGCGCTGCCGCGCCGATGTCCAGGCTCTTGAACAGCGGCAGGTCGGCCGGTGCGCTGCCGGTCTCGCGCAGCAGGCGCAGCAATTGGGTGGGCACCAGCGAGCTGAAGGCCACTCGCTGCTGCGCCAGTTGATCGATAAAGGTCTTGCTGTCGAAGCGCCCGCCCAGCACCACCTGCCCACCGCTGAGCAGATGGGCGAGCACCGCCACCGCGGCGATCGGCCAGAGCGGACGGACATTGAGCAGCACGTCCCCCAACACCGCGCCGCGGGCCATGACGATGTTCTGCAACACCGCGCACAAGCTGGCATGGCGGTGCATCACCGCCTTGGGCACGCCAGTGGTGCCGCCGGTGTAGTTCAGCGAAGCCAGCGACTGCGGCGGCTGCGCCGGGCGGTCGGGCAAATCCACGTCCGCAGCCACGGTCAGCTCTTCCAGCGCACGGCAGCGGATACCTTCGCCGCGCAGGCCCTCGGCGACATCGGCGTACTGCGGCGAGAACAACAACAGCGCCGCGCCGGCGTCACGCAACTGGGCCAGCAGTTCGACCGGGGACAAGGTCGGGTCCAGCGGCACCCGCACCCGGCCGTTGGCCATGCAGCCATAGTCGGCGATCAGGTAGTCGATGCCGGCATCGGCCAGCAGCGCGACCCGCTCGCCCTCGCCCACGTCGAGCCGCTCCAGCGCCTGGCCGAATGCGGTCAGTGCCTGGTCCAGTTGCCGGAACGTCAGGTGGCGGTCCCGCGCGGGCTCGCTGAGGGCCGCGGCCTGCGGCCATTTGCTGGAGGCCTGGGCCAGCAGGGTACTGATGTCCATGCTTACCACCCGCTCAGGACGATACGTCCGCTGACCTGGCGCGATTCCAGCAGCGCATGGGCCTCGGCCACCCGAGGGAACGGCAGCACGCGGTCGATCAATGGCCGCACCTGCCCGCCATGAATCAGCGCCAGCGCGGTGCGCAGTTGCTCAAGCGTGGCACTGCCCGAACCCTGGACCTTGAGCCGACGACCGATCAGCAAGCCAGGATTCACCGCCACGGCGCCCGGCTGCACATTGCCCAGCACCACGACGCGACCGCCGAGGGTCATGCTGCGCAGGGTGTCTTCGAGGGTATGGCCGAGGTTTTCCATCGCCACGTCGACGCCGCGCTTGCCGGTGAGTTTCCACACTTCGGCGCTGTAGCCGGCGCTCGCCACCACCACATCATGGGCGCCCAGTTGCTGGAGGAATTCGCGCTTGTCTGCGCTGCCGGTGACCGCAATCACCCGTGCGCCCAGCGCCCGGGCCAACTGGATCTGGTGCGCGCCCAGGCCGCCACTGGCGCCGTTGATCAAAACCGTCTCGCCGGGCTGCAAGCCAGCCTCGCCGTACAGCGCACGCACGCTGGTGGCAATCGGGCAGGACGCCAGCGCCGCCAGGGTGTAGTCCAGGCCGTCGGGCAGTTCCACCGCCGAGATCGCCGGGATTCGCAGGTATTCCGCGTAGGCGCCTTCGGTGTCCACCGACGGCAGGCCCAACGCCCGGCACAGGTCCTGGCGACCGCGCAGGCAGTCGCGGCACTGGCCGCAGAATCGGCGCTGATAGACCACCACCCGCGCGCCGACCTTCAGTTGCAACACGCCCGCGCCCACTTCGACCACTTCGCCGGCCACTTCATGGCCCAGCACCACCCCGGTATGCGCACCCGGCAAATGGCCGGCGCGGTGCAGCAGGTCGTGGTGGCAAACGCCTGCGGCGTGCACGCGAACCAGTACTTCACCCGGACCGGCCGTCGGCGTAGAGACCTCTTCCACCTGCAATTGCTCCGGCCCGCCGAAGGCTTTTAGTACTATCGCTTTCATTTTTTATAACCATTTTCTAATTGCTAAGAAGATGTTCATATAGCAAACATGTTGTTTGCATTGTGAACATCAATTAAGTTTTCCCCACTTTGACGCCGACCTGCAAGAGGCAAAGCGTCTTTCTTTCACTCTTAGCGAAAACGAAGTCATGACAGTCGAGTATCAACACCTGGGTGACGGGGTTCTGCAGGTCACGCTGAACCGCCCCGAGCGCCTGAATGCGCTGGATGGCCAGGCCAAGCGCGAGCTGGCCGAGGCCTGGGCCCGTGCTGCGGAAGACGACGCGGTGCGCGCCATCGTCCTGCGCGGTGCCGGTGAACGCGCCTTCTGCGCCGGTTCCGACCTCAAGGAAATCCAAGCCACCGGCGAAGCCGTCCCCAGCGACCTGCTGGCCCGCGCCCTGCCCGGCGTCGGCCTGGAGCTGAACAAGCCGGTGGTCGCCGCCTTGCACGGCCACACCCTCGGGTTGGGCATCAGCCTGGCGATCCACTGTGATTTCCGCATCGCCCGTCCCGACACCCGCTTCAGCTTCCCGGAAGTGCGCCACGGCATGCTCTCCGGTTTTAGCGCGATCACCCTGCCGACGCTGATTGGCGAAGCAGCCGCGCTGGACATCATGCTCAGCGCCCGCAGCTTCGATGCCGAAGAAGCCCTGCGCCTGGGCCTGATCAACCGCATCGCCGAAGACCCGCACGCAGCGGCGCTGGAGCTGGCGGCGCAACTGGCCGGGCATTCGGCCAAGGCCATGGAATGGACCAAGGCCCTGCTCCTGGCGCAACGCAAGCGCCATTTGACACACCACATGGCTCTGGTCGACCAGGCCCGCCAGGACGTCATGCGTTACCGATAACCAGAAACTGCCAACACAACATCGCCTCGCCAGTACTGTCAGGAACACCCACCACCAGGAATGGAAAGCGGCACCTCACCGGAGCCTCACCATGTCTCGCCCCAACACTTTCCATCCCAGGCTCAACCTGCTGACCGCGGGCATCCTCGGACTGTGCGTCACCCCGCTGGCCCTGGCCGCCGAAACCCCGAGCAGCGACACCGCGCTGCAGACCGTCGTCGTCACCGGCGCCCGCGACAGCGGCCGCACCGTGGCCAAGAGCCTGGCACCGATCGACGTGATCAGCGCCGATGACCTGGCGCGCTCGGGCAAACAGAACCTGCGCGACGCCCTCGCCGCCAGCGTGCCCTCCTACACCAATGCCGCCGGCTTTACCGGCGGCACCGGGCTGTCGGTGAAATCCGCGACCCTGCGCGGCCTCGGCGGCAACCATGTACTGGTGCTGGTCAACGGCAAGCGCCGGCACAACACCTCGCTGATCTTCGTGCAGACCGCCGCCACCTCCAGCGGCCAGTCGCCGGCCGACCTCGACCTGATCCCGGTCAGCGCCGTCGACCATATCGAAGTGCTGCGCGACGGCGCCGCTGCGCAGTACGGCTCGGACGCCATCGCCGGGGTGATCAACATCATCCTCAAGAAGAACGACACCGGCGGCAGCGCCAGCGCGCTGTACGGCCAGTACGAGAACCGCGTCGGCGGCAAAGGCAACTTCGGTGCCCGCGGCCAGGGCCAGATCAACCAGGGCTTCGCCCTGCCCAATGACGGTTTCTTCAGCCTCAGCGCCGATATCGGCATTCAGGAAAGCTCCAATGTCGCCGGCGCAGTGCCGGACCGCACCCGCATCTATTTCCCGGTCAACGGCGCCGCCGACCCGCGCGAGACCAGCGAAAGCCGCTACCGCCAGCAGCTTGGCCAGCCGCGCTCGCAAACCTACAACTTCGGCTACAACGCCGAACTGCCGCTGAACGACACCGTCAGCCTGTATTCCTTCTCCACCCTCAGCCACCGCAACTCCACCAGTTGGGGCACCTACCGCACCGCCAACTCGCCGCAGAACATCGTCTCGGTGTACCCGGAAGGTTTCTCGCCGCGCTTCGTGGTGGAAGAGGACGACTTCCAGACCGTGGTCGGCCTGCGCAATGACGACGTGGCGGGCTGGAAACTCGACCTCAGCACCAGCTACGGCCGCAACGACGCCAACACCCGCAACGAGAAGTCGCTGAACCCGTCCCTCGGACCGGACAGCCCGCGCGACATGGACGGCGGCCATCTGATCGCCAGCCAGTGGACCAACAACCTCGACCTGACCCGCGCCTTCGACACCGGCCTGTTCGCCAAGCCGCTGAACATCTCCACCGGCCTGGAATTCCGCCGCGACGGTTTCGAGATCGAAGCAGGCGAATACGCCTCCTACGCCGATGGCCGCTACGTATTCCCGGCCGGCCACCCGCTCGCCGGTCAGCGCCCGAACCCTGGCGCCCCGGGCCTGGTGGGCTTCACCCCGGCCGATGCGCACAACTATTCGCGGACCAACACCGCCGGCTACATCGACCTGAGCCAGAGCCTCACCGACCAGTGGGACGTCAGCCTCGCCGGCCGCTTCGAGCACTACAGCGACTTCGGCGACACCGCCAGCGGCAAGCTCTCCACCCGCTACGCCTTCACCCCGGCGTTTGCCGTGCGCGGCACCATCAGCAACGGCTTCCGCGCGCCGTCGCTGCAACAGCAGTACTACTCGTCGTCGCTCACCGCCTGGCGCACCAGCCCGCTGACCGGCGTGCTGGAACAGGCCACCACCCGCTACGTCACCGTCGACGACGCGGCCGGCAAGGCGCTCGGCGCCAAGCAGCTCAAGCCCGAGAAATCGCTGAACTACAGCCTCGGCTTCGTCGCCACGCCGACCGACAACCTCAACGTCACCGTCGACCTCTACCAGATCGACATCAAGGACCGCATCCTGCAGACCAGTAACCTGCAAGGCACCGCCGTCTCCAACGTGCTGGCGGCCAACGGCCTGGACCCGAACCAGATCGTCTCCTACTTCGGCAACCTGGCCGACACCCGCACCCGCGGCATCGACCTGGTGGCGGACTATCGCTACGACCTCGGCGAGTACGGCAAGACCAAGTGGACCCTGCTGAGCAACCAAAGCCTGCAGACCATCGAGAAGATCAAGGAACCCGACGCACTGGCCGGCACCGGCGTCAGCGCCGTGGGTCGCGACCGCCAGGGCAACCTGACCACCGCCTATCCGAAGAACGTCACCTCGCTGACGGCGGCCTGGCAACTGGGCGACTTCGACGTGACCCTCAAGGGCACGCGCTACTCGAAAGTCACCGGTCGCAACCAGATCTCCGCCAGCCGCGACGAAGAAATCCGCCCGGCATTCCTCACCGACCTGAGCGTTGGCTACTGGCTGAGCGACGCGGTGAAAGTCACCGTCGGCGGCGAGAACATCTTCGACCGCCGTCCGCAGCAGCTCAACGACGAGGCCAAGCGCTTCTACTTCTTCCCGACCGACAACCCGACCTATAGCTGGTACTCGCCGTACGGGCTGGAAGGCGCGTACTTCTTCGGCAAAGTCGACGTGAGCTGGTAATCCCATGAACACGCCCGGCACCCTGTCCGCAGCCCAGCCCACCGCCCCGTCCGCCGCCCTCGCGGCGGACGCCACCGCCTTCGACCAGCGCCTGTACCGCAAGCTGGCGTGGCGCATCATGCCGTTCCTGTTCCTGTGCTTCGTGCTGAACTGGCTCGACCGGGTCAACATCAGCTTCGCCCACTTGCAGTTCAAGGCCGACCTGAACATCAGCGATGCCACCTTCGGCATCATCGTCGGGGTGTTCTCCATCGGCTACCTGCTGTTCGAGATCCCCAGCAACCTGTTGCTGGAGAAGTTCGGTGCGAAGAAGACCATGACCCGCATCATGATCCTCTGGGGACTGGTGACCATCGCCACCGCGTTCGCCCAGACGCCGGGGCAGTTCTACGTGTTGCGGATACTGCTGGGCGCGGCCGAGGCCGGCTTCTTCCCGGGGGTGATCCTGTACCTGACCTACTGGTTCCCGGCCGCATACCGGGCGCGGATCACCTCGCGCTTCATCATGGCCATCGCCGTCTGCGGCATCGTCGGCGGGCCGCTGTCCACCTGGATCATGGGCCACTTCGGCGGTGTCGGCGGGTTCAGCGGCTGGCAGTGGCTGTTCGTGGTTACCGGCATCCCGCCGGTGCTGGCCGGCGTGTTCGCCTGGTACTGGCTGGACGACAAACCGGCCAACGCCAAATGGCTCAGCGAGGACGAGAAACGCGCCATCGAAGCGGCCCTGGCCCATGAACGGGCGAGCCGCAAACCCGGTGGTCATCAACGTTTTGTCGAGGCGCTGAAAGACCGCAAGGTCTGGTTCATCACCCTCGCCTACTGCCTGACCATCATGTGCACCGGCAACGTCACCAACATCTGGGCGCCGTCGATCATCCGCGATGCCGGGGTCAGCAACCTCGGTCAGCTCGGCCTGTTCTCGGCGCTGCCTTATGTGGTCGGCGTCGGCGTGATGCTCTGGGCCTGCCGTCACTCCGACCTGCATCAGGAGCGCCGCTGGCACTTCGCGGTGGGCGGGCTGACGGCGGCGCTGGCGATGACCCTGCTGCCCAACCTGATCGCCGGCCCCTGGTCGGCCATCGCCCTGCTGACCTTGATGACCAGCGGATACCTGGTGGCCACGGCGGTGTTCTGGACCATTCCTACCTATTACCTGTCCGATCGCGCCCGCGCCGCCGGCCTGGCGCTGGTCAACTGCTGCGGGCAGATCAGCAGCCTGCTGACGCCGATCATGATCGGCACGATCAAGACCAACACAGGCGAAATCAGCCTGGCGCTGTACATCGTCGCCGCCCTTGTGGCCTGCGGCACCCTGATCCTGTTGTTCGGCGTTCCTCGCCAGGCCTTGCGCGATGCACCCTGATTCCACTTTCGAGACTGACTCATGACCGATTACCTGGCACTGGCCAATGAACTGGCCACCCACATCCAGCCTGGCGCCGCCGAACGCGATGCCCGGCGCATCCTGCCCCACGAGCAACTGGACCTGATCCGCGAATCCGGCCTGGGCGCTGCGCGGGTCCCGGTCGAACTGGGCGGCGGCGATGTCAGCCAACTGGACGTGGCGCGGATTTTCATCACCCTGGCCAAGGCCGACCCGAGCGTGGCCCAGGCGCTGTTCCCGCACTTCGCCACCGTCGAGCACCTGCGCCTGATCGCCGATGAAGACCAGCAACGGCGCTACCTCGGCGCCTTCGCCGAGCGGCAACTGTCCTCTGGTGCCATCGCCGAGCGCAGCGGCAAATTCCGTGGCGAGATCCACACCCGCCTGGAGCGCCAGGGCGAGCGGCTGGTGCTCAACGGCAGCAAGTTCTACAGCACCGGCTGCCTGTTCGCCGACCTGCTGAAAATCCAGGCGGTGGACGAGGACGGCCACGCGGTCTACGTCATGCTGCCGGCGAACACCCCCGGCATCACCCTGCTCGACGACTGGGACGGCATGGGCCAGCGCATCACCGCCAGCGGCACCACCTTGCTGGAAAACGTGACGGTGCTGCCGGAGCAGGTGATCCCCCTGGCGCAGTGGTACGAGCGCCGCAACTACATCGGCGCCAGCGCGCAACTCATCCACTGCGCCATCGATATCGGCATCGGCCTGGCGGCGCTGGACGATGCGGTGGCGTGGTCGCGCACCGGCGCCCGTCCGGTGCGTGAAAGCGGTGTCGACCAGGCGCGCAACGACCCGTACATCCTGCACACCGTGGGCGATCTGTCGGCGGCGATCCATGGCGCCGAAGCACTGGTGGAAAAGGCTGCGCTGACCGTCGACCTGGCCGCACGCACGCAACTGCAAGGCTTGCTCGCCGGCGAAGCGCTCGACGCCCTGCTGGCCCGTTCTTCGATTGCCGTGGCCGAAGCCAAGATCGCCTCGACCCGCGCCGCGCTGCTGGTCTGCGAGCGCCTTTATGAAGTCGGCGGCGCCGCCACTACCCAGTCGCGCTACAACTTCGACCGCCACTGGCGCAACGCCCGCACCCACACCACCCACGACGCCGTGGCCTACAAGTACAAGGCCATCGGCGACTACCTGGTGAACGGCAACTACCCGCCGATCGCTTTCACTTACTGACCACGGGAAACCCCCATGCCGCCGTACCGTAAAACGCTGGTTGCCCTGTTTCTCGGCTTGCTCGCGGGGCCGATCAGCGCCGCGCCGACGGCGGACTGGGGCGACCTCGATGCCCGTATCGCCAAGGCGTTGCCCGGAGTCATCGCGCTTCGCCATGAAATCCACCAACACCCGGAACTCGGTAATCGCGAGGTCGAGACCGCCAAGCGCATCGCCAAACGCCTGCGCGAGCTGGGCCTGGAGGTGCAGACCGGCGTCGCCCACACCGGCGTGGTCGGCATCCTGCGCGGCGGCAAGCCGGGGCCGGTGGTGGCGATCCGCGCCGAGCTGGACGCCTTGCCCCTGACCGAACAGACCGGCCTGCCCTTCGCCTCGACCGTCCGCGTGCTGGACCAGAGCGGCGATTTCCGCACCCGCGGCAAGGAAATCGGAGTGATGCACGCCTGTGGCCATGACGCGCACATGGCCATGGCCCTGGGTGTGGCCGAAGTGCTGGCAGCCCGTCGCGACGAGTTGCCCGGCACCCTCAAGCTGATCTTCCAGCCGGCCGAAGAAGGCCCGCCGCTGGGTGAGACGGGAGGGGCGAAGCTGATGATCGAACAAGGCGTGCTGCAAAACCCGGCGCCGGCGGTGATCTTCGGCATCCACGTCACGGCGGGCACGGCCGGCACCTTCACCCTGAGCCGCACCCGCACCACCGCCGCGGCGGACACCTTCGTAGCGCGGATCAAGGGGCGCCAGACCCACGCCGCGTTCCCCTGGACCGGCATCGACCCGGTGCCGGTGGCGGCGCAGACCATCCTCGCCTGGCAGACCATACCCAGCCGCCAGTCCAACCTCAGCGTGCTGCCAGCGCCGGTGATCTCGGTCGGCCGCATCGAAGCGGGCGACCGGCACAACATCATCCCGGCTGAAGTGCGACTGGAGGGCTCGATTCGTACCGTCAGTGACGAGCAGCGCGAAGACGTGTTGCAACGCATGCGCCGTACTGCGGAAAAGATCGCCGAAGCGTCCGGCGCCAGTGCCGAGATCGATTATTTGCCCGGCAACTACCGGGCTGGTCATAACGACACGGCCTTGGTGGATAGCTTGTTGCCGGTGCTGGAGCAGGTTTCAACTACTCCGGTGAAGATCGACAACGGGACCTATGGCGCGGACGACTTCGCTGAGTACGCCCGGGAGATCCCTGGCATCTTCATGCGCATGGGCGTCACCCCGCCGGCCTTGGCTGACAAGCCGGTGTGGCCGACCCATTCGCCGGGGTTTCAGGTGGATGACCCGAGTCTGGCGGTGGGGATTCGGGCGTTGAGTCGGATGACGTTGAGTTATATGCAGAGGCAGTGACCCCGGGGTGCCGCTTTGCGCGGTGCATCGCTGGCAAGCAAAAAGCGTCAGATCACAAACGACCGGTGGGAGCGGATTCATCCGCGAAGGGCCGCACAGCGGCCCCAAAACCATCCGGCACGAGGTGGCTGTCTATGCTCTGTATTTATTTCGACCTCACGATGCCTGAATGTGAGATCCAGACCAGCCAGAAACAAGGTACTGGATGGATCTAGGGCCGCTGTGCGGCCCTTCGCGGATGAATCCGCTCCCACAGGATTGCAAGTAGCTGACAGTTCGCGATTACCTGCGAGAGGTGTAGATACCCAAGCGGCGCTCGATCTCAAGGACGCTGGTACTGCCCCAGATACCGATCCAGCACCGCCTTGTCGCCACTGCCATCCCCCGCCACCTGCCACAGCCGCCGCTCGATCCCCTGGGCCAGCAGATGCCCCACCGCCGATTCGATCGCCGACAGCACGCAAAGCTGCGCCGGCTCGTTGGTGGTGTAGCCCACTTCCGCTTCCAGCAGTTTCTTGAATTCAATGAACTTGAACACCCCGGCACTGCGCCCCACCGAGTAGATGGTCTTGCTGGTCATGACATTGGCCAGCACCTGTCCGCTACGCACGTCCACCGCCCGCAGGTTGACGGTGACCTGGTCCACCCGATACTCGCGGGAGATATCGATGCCGAGATAGCGAGCCCCCTCCCCCCCACTGCGCACGTTGGTGTCGTAGGCGATGATGCCGCCTTCGAGCATCAGGTTGGCCGCCTGCAACGGCGGCAGCTCGGCCTGGATGTTCACCGGGGTATCCGGCTTTTTCTGCGAGGCGCGGATGATCTTGCGCTCGGTCAGCAGGTTCTGCAGCCCTTCGCGCTCTAGCACCATGAACCAGCCGCTGGCCTGCAACGCATCCATCAGCATGCTCGCCGCGCCCTGGGTGACGCTGGTGGAAAAGGAGCTGGCCGGGCTTGGTTTGTATTGCCCGGTCTGGTCGCGAAAGCCGTACACCACCGCCATCAGCCGGCCCTTGGGGCGCGGCATGTTGAGCAGGTCGTAGTAAGTCGAGGCCCGCGGCGTCAGGGTCGGGGTCTCGGTGTCTTCGGCCGACATCGGTTCACGCAGACCGCAACCTTGCAACGTGGCGAGAATCAGCAGGGTGCCCAGTAGACGTTTCATGTTCATCACTCCCCTTTCGGCACGGCTCAAGGATTCAGCCCGTTGACCTGGATTTCCGACACTTCGCCCGTCGCCCGGTCGGTGACCTGGATGCTCAAGGCCCCGGAGTCGTCGATCACGTTGATGATGAACGAGTCGGTGGACATGCTGCCGCTGTTGCCATTGGCGATGTTGTCCAGCAACTGCGAGAGCATCCGCGACTCCAACTGGTTGCTGAAGCGCTCCAGGGCGGTGGTGCCGGCGTAGGCCGAGCGCCCGCCGATGGACGGGTCGTCATGGTCGTTCTGCGCCTGGGCGTTGTTCAGCAGCCAGGTGCCGTTGAGCGGGTTGCCGCCAAACGACGGGTTGATCGGCGTGTGCACCAGTTCGGTGGCCGACGCCTGGGCGCAGGCTGCGAGGAATACGGCGCAGGCCAGACGGTGGGCGATGGTGGTGTTCATAGCTCGTCCCTCTCCAGATCGGTGGTGTCCTGCAGCAGCGACTCCAGCTTGCGCTGGATGACCTGCGCCTTGACCAGATCGGCAGCCTCGTAGGCTGCGTCTTTGAGTTCTACGGTGTTGGGTGGCAGGAACCGCCGGTACACCACCCGTTGCTGATACTCGACCGACACCAGGCTGCCCCAGCGCGGGTCCGGCTTTTCCCGTACCACCAGGTTGAAATCCAGGCGGCTGGTGGCACGCAGCCGCTCGGCGAAGCTGTAGTAGAAGTCGTGGCCGATATGGCTGATGGTGGCGTCGACGATAAAACCCATCATTTCGTCCTCCTCGCCGCCCCGCGCCTGCGCGCCGATCAGGGCCAGCGACAGCACGGCAACCCGCAGCCAGCGGTTCATGGCGCCGCCCCGGCCGCCGCACGCTGGGGCGCCTCGCCGGTAAAGGCCCGCTCGGCGACGAACTGCCAATCGGCGTAATGCCCCAGTCCTTCGAAATCCGCCCACTGCGCGGCAAACCCGGACTGTTTGCGCGGCACACCCTGGGAGCGGCTGTAGACCCCGGTGATGCGCCCGTCGATGGAACGCACCAGGCCCCAGTCGTCGCTGGCGGTGATCGGATCCGGATACAGCCTGCGGATATGCCGCTTCAGGTTGGGGAAGCGCGAATCCTCCAGCAGTTCATCCAGCGTTTGCGGGTACTGGGCCAGCCCCGGCGAGGCGCGGTAGTAGCTGCGCAGGGCCTGGGCGTACTGGCTGCCGACCCACAGCAATTCCTGCTCGCGCTCGCGCAGCACCTGGCTCGACCACAGTTGCCCGGCGGCGCCCAGGGCCATGCCGCTGACGGCGATCAGCAGGAGCACGCCCAGGTAGGTAAAGCCGGCCTCGGCCGCTTTACCACTCGGCATAAAGACTGCCATCATGCGCCCTCCCGGTTGCTCCGCTCTTGATATCGCCCACCGCGCCGGCCACGCCCTCAGGCGGCGGCAGCAGTTGCCAGAGGTCCCGGCGCTGGGTGATCGGGTCCAGCGGCGCGGCACGCAGGTAGCGCTGCTCCACCAGTTGCTCCAGCGACTCGGGGTAGTGCCCGGTGTCGCCGTAGTAGTGATCGAGGGATTCGCGCAACACCGCGAGGCTCTGGCGCAGCGTGGTTTCCTTCGATTGCTCCAGGCTGCTGAAGTAACGCGGCATGGCGATGGTCACCAGGGTGGCGATGATCGCCATCACCACCAGCAGTTCGATCAGGGTAAAGCCCTTGCTCTGGCGCATTGTCGTCACCACTGGCTGTAGGCGATGCCGTTGAGGCCCTTGCCGGGGGCCTGGGAATACACGTCGAACACGTCCTCGCCAGGGCGTGGGTTGTCCGCGCCGCTGTCGTAGGCGCGCAGGCCCCAACCGCTGTCGTCGTCACGCCCTGCCGGGCGCAGCGGGTCGCGGGGGATGCGCCGCAGGAAGTAGAACTTCGCGCCCTTGGCACTGCGCACGTCGCGCACGCCTTCCACCAGCACCTCGAGGCTCGGCGGATAGCCGCTGGCGTTGAGGTTTTTCTCGATGTAGCCGGCGTCCCAGGCGCGCTTGTAGGCGTCGATGCCGTCACGTAACTGGAACAGCGCGGTCTTCAACGCCTGCTCCTTGCCGCGGCGGATCACGGTTTCGGTCAGCGGCGCGGCGATGGCCGCCAGCAGGCCGATCAGGGCCAGGGTGATGACCACCTCGATCAGGGTGAACCCGCCTTGCGCGCGTTTCATGGCTCAGGGTCTCCCGGCGATCGAGGTGTTGCTGACCGCCGCATCCGGCGCCGGCTCGGCCATGTCGCTGGCACGGTTGAGGTTGCGGATCTGCAGGCTGGTTTCGGTGCCGGTGGCGAACTCCATGTCCGACGGGCTCTGGTACGGCAGGTTGCGCACGATGCGCGGGGTGATGGACAGCACCAGTTCGGACTTGCCGACATTGTCCTTGTTGCTGCCGAACAGCCGGCCCAGACCGGGGATGTCGCCAAGGCCGGGGATCTTGTTGCCGCTGGCGCCGTGGTCGTTGCGCACCAGCCCGGCGAGGATCTGCGTTTCGCCATCGTGCAGGCGCAGGCTGGTCTGGGCGTTGCGGGTATCGACCTGGACCGGGATGGTGCCCTGACGGGTCGGTTCCAGCGGCGTGGCGTTGCTGACTTCAAGGGCGATCTTTATCGCCACTTCGTTGTTCAGGTGCACCACCGGGGTCACTTCGAGTTTCAGACCGACATCCAGGTAGGTGACGCTTTCGGTGATCACCGGGCCCTGGGTCGACGGCACCGAGGTGGCGCTGATGATCGGCACCCGCTGGCCGATGTGGATGCGCGCCTGCTCGCGGTTGCTGACGCGGATCACCGGGCTGGCCAGGGTGTTGATGTCGTTGTCCTGGGCATTGATCTTCAGTTGCGGCGACGGCGCGATGGAGATCCGCGACGAGTTGATGCCGCGCAACTGATTGAGCAGACCAACACCGGTGCCGTCGCTATTGACCACGCCGAAGGTGTTGGGCCATTGCAGGCCGAGGTCGAGGATCCGCGAGCGGGCCACTTCCATCACTTCCACTTCCAGCACCACTTCGGGGTTGGACTGGTCCTGGGACTGCAACAGCTTCTCGGCCATGCGCACGGCGTCGGGGGTGTCGCGCATAGTCAGGGTGTTCAGGCGCTCATCGACGAACACGTCGCGGGTCTTGAGCATGGTCTTGACCATGTTCAGCGCGGTGTTGGCATCGATGCTTGTGAGGTAGAAGGTGCGCATCACCAGTTCCTGGTAATCCTTGGTTTTCTGCGGCGAGTCCGGGTAGATCAGCAGGGTGTTTTCATTCACCACCTTCTGGTGCAACTGGTTCTGCTCCAGCAGCAGCGCCACGGCGTCTTCGATGCGCACTTCGCGGACGAAAATGGTCGCTTTCATGTCCGGGCGCAGGTCCTTGTCGAAGATGAAGTTGAGCCCGGCGACTTGGGACAGCACCTCGAAGATGGTCTTCAGGTTGGCGTCGCGAAACTCCAGGGTCACCGGCCGCTCCAGCTTGCCGCGCAGTTGCGGGTTGGGCTGGGCGGTGCGCGCCTGCACCAGCTCGATGTCCTTGCGCAGGGCCAGGCCGCCCTGGTTCTGTGGGTCGAGCAGCAGCACTTCGCGCATATGCCGTTCGGCGCCGAACAGGTCGCCCCGGCGCAGCGCCGCCTGGCCGAGGGCGGTGCGTTCATCGATGTTGCGCAGCTGCTCAATCTCGCGCACCGCGTCCTGGGCGCGACGGTTGTTCGGTTCCAGGGTCAGCACCCGGCCGTAGGCCATTCGCGCTCCGGCAAAGTCGTGACGCGAGCGGTCGCTGTCGCCCTGGGTCAGCAGCGCTTCCACCGCCTTGGCCCGGCCCTGGGCCAGGGCGATATTCAGCTCGGTATCCCGCGGCGACTCGACCAGCGCCTGTTCGATCACGGCGATGCCGGCTTCGTACTGCCCTTCGGCGATCAGCGCCTGGCCGTCCTTGCGCACGGCACTGGTGCCACAACCGGCAATGGCGACGAACAGCGCCAGCAGCAGAAATGGCGCGGGTTTGTGAACGACTGACGAAATCATGGTGCGCTCCCTACAGACAAGGTCTGGGACAGGTGCATGGGCAGGTAGACCAGGCTCAGCTCGGTCGCGGAGATCTGTTCGATCCGGTAGGTCTCGTCGATCACATCGCCGCGACGCACGACGTAGAGTTTTTCCCCGGCTTGCAGGAACACGCGTTGGTCGTCGCGATCATCCAGGCGCCCGACGAACTGGAACGGCAGCGCCGGCGCAACCGGCAGCACCTCCACCGGCGCCACCACCAACGGCTGCTCGGTGACCGTCGCCAGCACCGTGGCCGGTTTCCACTGCTTGCTGGCGAACAGATCGCGCAGCGGCGTCTTCAGCGTCTCGCGCGCAGCGCTCTGGGCCTTTGCCGCGGTGGCGGCGCTGCGCGGGGCGGCGATCACCGCGGCGTCAGCCTCCGGCGCCGGCGTTTCGAAGAAAAACCCCGGTGCCCAGGCCAGGGCGCCCGATACACCGAGAAAAGCGGTCCAGCCCAACAGCCGCTGAGTGTTCATCACGACCTCGACAGGTAAAGGGTCATGCGGATGCGCCCGGTCAGCTCGCTGTCGCCGATCCGTTTGCGTTGCAGGTCGATGTCTTCCAGCACCAGCGCCGGCATCTGCGCCAGCAAGGCCTGGAGAAAGCGGCGGATCTGCAGGTAGCTGCCGCGCAGCGGCAGGAGAATCTGGTAGCGCGCAAGCTTGGTGTCCGGGTCTACGCCCAGGGCGTATTCGCCACGGGACAGGCTGATCTTCTCGTCCCGGGCCAGGCGGTACAGGCGTTCGATGGCCTCGGTGGCTTCCGGTTGAGCCGGCAATTGCTGCTGCAGGCCCTGGAGCGGATCGACGCTGGCGGCGACGGCCGGGCGTTCACCACGGCGGACTTGGGCGAGTTGTTCGCTGACGTTCTCGCTGCGTGCCTGCAGGGTTTGCAGGTCTTGCCACTGACCGAGCTGGCCGACGCCGTGCAGCGCCGCGCCGAGCATCAGCACCACGCCGGCCAGCGGCGCCCAGCCAAGCTGGCGCAGGTATTCATGAACTCGCAGGCTAGAGACGCGCATCGCCGCTCTCCCAATGGGCCGACAGGTTGAACAGGACCGGACGCTCCGGCTGTTTGACGAGGATTTCGTGGTTGAGCAGCGACACGTCGTGCAGCTCGGCGCTGGCTTCCAGGCGTTTGTGGAAGGCCAGCATGGCTTCCAGGTCGCGGGCTTCGGCGCTGATCCGCACCTGCCCTTTGCGCGCATCCGGGCTCAGGCTGAGCAACGCGATGTCTTCTTGCGGCAGCCCTTCCAGCAGGCTGAACAGGCTGTCCCAAGGGCGCTGCAACTGCTGCGACAGGTTGCGCATCTGCGCCAGTTTCTGCGCCTGTTCGCGGCTCTGGGCCGGGCTCAGCGCCGGGACGTCGCGAGCCCGCAAGCCCAGTTGCTGTTCGCCCTGGCGCACCTGTTGCTGCAGTTGCGCCTGTTGCGCGTCGAGCTGTGGTTGCCAGGCCAGGCTGGCCGCCAGCAAGCCGGCGCCGAGCAGCAGCGGCGCCCAGCTCAGCGGGCCACGGCGAGGCGGGATGAAGTCGAGCTGCAGGGGGCCCATATCAGGCCACCACCCGCGCCATGCTGGGCAACAGCGCGGCGGGCTCGTCCAGTTCCAGCAATTCCACCGCGTCCAGCAACGGCTTCGGTTCGCGGCGTGCCGGGGCATGCACGAAGAGGCGCAGGTCGCCCTCCCCGGCGTGCAGGTTGCACTCGCGGGCCAGCAGCGCCGCCAGTTCCGGGTCGCTGTCGCCAACGCCCTGGCTGCGGATCTGCTGCCAGCCGCCGGCGCGTGCCAGCAGGTAGACGCAGCGCTGCGGCTCGGCAAGGGCAAACAGGAAGTCGTTGCCCGGCACCTGCCCGGCAAAGTGGTTCCAGGCCGCCATCAGGTACGGCTGCACCGCCTCCAGTTTCAGCTGGGCGGCGCGGCAGCGTGTGGCGAGCCCTTGCAACAGCGCGTCGGGCAAGGCCGCGGCAATTCGCGCGCAACCGGCCGGCTCTGGCGACAGGACGATGGCCCAGTCATCCAGCGACTGCCCGTAGCAGCGTTCGAAACAGGCCCGGGCATACACCTCGAACTCCTGCGGCCGGGTGATGCCTTCGCTCCACGGCACCAGGCAGAAGCGGCAGTACTGCGCCGCCAGCACCACGCTCAGGCGCCCGCCTTTGCAGGCGTGGCTGGCGAGCAGCGTGGCCAGGGCGTCGAGGGCGACCTCGGCGAGTTGTTCGCGTCCGGCTTCCACCGCGACGCTGGCCAGCCAGTGCTGCTGGCGGCCCTGGCGACGGCACAGGCCGACTCCCTGGGCGCCGAGCACGGCGACAAATCGATCAGGCGATAAACGTGACACGATTGATCTCCTCCAAGGTGGTGCGGCCCTCGCGAACCAGTTCCAGCGCCGAGCCGCGCAACAGGCGCAGGCCGCGCTGACAGGCATGGGCCTTGATCCGGGAAAGGGGTTGGCGCTCGACGATCATCTGGCGCAGGTCGTCGTCCAGGTGCAGCAGTTCGGCAATCGCCGTGCGTCCGCGGTAACCGCTGCCGCGGCACTGGCCGCAACCCGGGCCCTGGACGAACTGCCAGCCATCGACCGGCGTCGTGCCCAGGCCCGAGGCGGCCAGTTCTTCGGCATCCGGCTGGTGGGGTTGGGCGCAGTGCGGGCAGACCAGGCGGATCAGGCGCTGGGCGAGCACGGCGTTGAGGGCGGAAACGAAGCTGTAGGGATCGACCTGCATCTGACTGAAGCGGCCGATCACATCGAAGACGTTGTTGGCGTGGATGGTGGTGAACACCAGGTGCCCGGTGAGCGCCGACTGCACGGCGATCTGCGCGGTGTCCGGGTCGCGGATCTCGCCAACCATGATCTTGTCCGGGTCGTGGCGCAGGATCGAGCGCAGGCCGCGGGCGAAGGTCAGGCCCTTTTTCTCGTTGACCGGGATCTGCAACACCCCCGGCAACTGGTATTCCACCGGGTCTTCGATGGTGACGATCTTGTCGTGGCCGTGGTTGATCTCGCTGATCATCGCGTACAGCGTGGTGGTCTTGCCGCTGCCGGTGGGACCGGTGACCAGGATCATCCCGTAGGGCTCGCTCGCCAGCCGGCGCAGGCTGCGCAGGGTCTGTTCCTCGAAGCCGAGGGCCTGGAGCTGCACGCCGCTGACGCGGTCGGCCAGGTCCTGCTTGTCCAGCACCCGCAGCACCGCGTCCTCGCCGAAGATGCTCGGCATGATCGACACCCGGAAATCGATCTGCCGGGCGCTGATACCGATCTTGAAGCGGCCGTCCTGGGGCACGCGTTTCTCGCCGATATCCAGCTCGGCCATGACCTTGATCCGCGAAATCACCTGATCGGCGAACTCGCTGCCGCTGACCTTGCTGATGGCAGTGAGCACGCCGTCGATACGGTATTTGATCACCAGGCCGCTGCCGGTAACGCCGAGGTGGATATCGCTGGCGTGCATTTTCAGCGCGTCGTAGAGCGTCGAGTTGACCAGCTTGACCACCCGGCTCTGGTCTTCGCTGATGCTGGTCAGCGACAGGCTCTGCAACGCCTCGGTTTCAATGCCGCCTTCGGCCTCGCTGCCCAGCGAATCGACGGCGTGGAAGTTTTCTTCCTGGCGGGCGAGAAACAGCGCCAGGTCCGCCGCTTGCGCCAGGTACAGCGGCGCGCCGTGCAGGTGCTCGTCGATCCAGGCCAGACGCTCACCGTCGAACGGGTCGGCGAACACGCCGGCGCGCTGGCCGTCCAGTTCAACAAGGATGAATTCGCGCTTCAGGCACTGGGCCAGGCTGACGTGGGTGAACAACGGGGTGGCGGCGAGCAGGCGCTGGCTGTCCAGCACCGGGTAATGCAGGTGGCTGCCGAGCGCCGCGACGAAGTCGGTGGGGGCCAGGGCGGCCAGTGTCCGCAGGCAATCAAGCAGGCGTTCGCCGCTGTGCCCGGCCTGTTCGCGGGCCTGGCCGAGCACAGCGCGGTCGAGGATTGCCGGGGTGGCGGCGGTAGCCGGGGGTACAGCGAGCGACACGGGTTGCATGGCCTGCTCTCCAACGCACTAGGCGCGGCGAGCCGGGATCGGTGTGCTCGCGCCTACTCCCCGGTGAGCAGTTGGTCGTCGTCGGGAGGGGGCGGTCGCGAGCCATTACGCCGTCTATCCGCCAGAACCCAGGTGCCGTCGTACAACT
This sequence comes from Pseudomonas sp. Marseille-P9899, assembly GCF_903166565.1. Classification (NCBI taxonomy): domain Bacteria; kingdom Pseudomonadati; phylum Pseudomonadota; class Gammaproteobacteria; order Pseudomonadales; family Pseudomonadaceae; genus Pseudomonas; species Pseudomonas sp. Marseille-P9899. The sequence continues at coordinate 559,609 of NZ_CAESCG010000001.1, read as the reverse complement.
GCAAGGGGAAACTCTGGTTTGCGTTCTGACGGCGTTCGACGAAACCCGTGTCCGTGTTGCTGCCCGCTCTGGACGTGCGCGCGATACCCATCAGGTCGAAGACTGCGCGGGCCAGTTCCGCCAGCGGAAAAGGCTTGAACAGGATGTGACTGACTCCGAGCTGGGCGGCGCGCTCACGGACCTCGGCGGTCGGGTGCGCGGTGATCAACACGAAGTGGCAGTCCCTGTGCGAGCGCACGGCCTCCAGAACCTGAAATCCCTCCATATCGGGCAAACGATAATCCAGCACGGTCACATCGGGCTGAATGCGCTCGGCCAGGCCGATGGCACTCGTTCCGTCGTGGGCAACATGGACGCTCAGACCCTGTGTTTGCAGATATGTCTTGAGATTCTGCGCAAGCGTCTGTTCGTCATCGACTACCAGAACTGTCTTCACCAAGGTCGACTCCAAGAACATGCTGGTGCGGTTTCCCGATCCGGCTGAGTGCGGCCTTGTAGAGGCTTACGCACGCTTCATGCCAGACCCGGACGGCGATTTATGACGCTGTTAACCCGTTGATTCTGTTGATTTTGCCCATTCATCCCGATACGGCTGCCCCCAACCCCGGGGGCAGCATGGCACTTTGCCCCTAAGCTTCCCCCAACACTGGGGAAGTCGCTCAGCGGGTATCGGCCCGCTCGATCCGGGCGTCTGCCCGCAGACGCTGCAACGCCGCCTGGCGGGCCTGCGCCTGCTGTCGTTCGAAGAGGAGGTTTTGAGTCACTGCGAGTCCCTGCTCACGTTCGACCGGACTTTCGTCCTGTTGGTTCGAGCCAGTTGCCGCAGTTTGTCGGCGCTCCCGATGGAACGCCAACACCTCTTCATCCGTGGGCGGCGAGACCTGGCCAAGCAGTGAATACACCTGCTGCGCGGCGATCTCATGACGAGTGTAGTCGGCGAACGAAGCCTCATCGAAGCCGGCATCGGCCAAGGCGCGGGTGAAACCGGTGCTGTCGGGGAAGGCCCGGCGCAGCTCTTCGATCCGTGCCTGCACGGCGCTTTCGTCAACCTCGATGCCCCGCCGACGCGCTTCCTGCCAGAGCAGTTCCTTGGCGATCAATTGCTCCAGCGCCTGTTCGCGCAGGCGCTGGTACAGGCTCGGACTGCGGATGCTGGTGAGCGCGCGGCCCTGGTCTTCAAGGTACTCGGCGAAATAACGCTCAACGCGTAGCGCGCTGATGCCCACGCCGTTGACCCGCACCGCCGTCTCGCCGCCCTCCTCGGCCTTGAGCATAAACGCCTGGGCTGCGGCGATCAGCACCAGGATCAACAGAAAGATTTTCATCGCACACCTCTCTTGGCACATCTCATGGCACATCTCATCATGGCCGATCGGCCGGACGGGTATAAGGCGCCACCGGGTAGAACAGCGGCCCCGGCATCGACAGCGTGACCACATGGGCGCCCGCCAGGCCCTGGCGCCGACCGGGGCCGAAGCCCAACGGCGGGGTCAGGCCGGTGTCGATGTCGTGCAGGCTTTCCAGGGCGTTGACCAGCTTGTCGCGGCTGGCGTCGCGTCCGGCGCGCTTGAGGCCCTCTTCCAGCAACACCATCGAACACCAGGCGCCGACCTGCAGCAGCGCCTGCCGGCCGTCCAGCCCCTGGCGACGGCGCAGGTCGTTGAGCGCCGCGCGCCCGGCCGGGCTCCAGTCGCCGGGCACGAACGGATAGGCCAGAAACACCCGCCGCGACCACTGCTCCGGCACCTGCATCAGTTCACCGGCGACCTGGCTGGACGCCGCGAACAGGTACGGCGTGCGCCCCGCCGCCTGGAGCGCGGCAGTCAGTTCGCTGAAGGCTGGCGCCAGCCCGAGGAAAAACACCGCCTCGCCCTCCACCGCCCGGCCTTCGAAAGGCTGCAATTGCAGCTGCGTCCAGCCGCGTTGTTGCAGGTCGGCCAGCAGCAGCCGGGCCAGCGCGGCGTGGGCCGGGTCGCTGTAGAGGATGCGCGCCGGACGCTGACGCAGGTCGAGGGACGCTGCGCCGTAGTCGGCCAGGCTGAGCAGTTGCTCATGCAGCCCCGGCAGCGGATCGAAGATCTGTCGGCTGTCATTTTCCTGCGCCTGGGCGCCAATCAGTGGCACCCCGGCCTGCTCCAGGCGCGCGGCGAGCGTGTCGTCCAGCGCCGGCGCCAGCGGCATGACCAGGGCGAACACTTGTTCTTCATCCAGCAAGCGGGTCAACGCCGCCTCGGCGCTGGCCCAGTCCGGGCCGGGATCGATCACCGACAACTGCAAGCTGCGGCCATGAATGCCGCCGCTGGCATTGATCGCCTCGATGCGCCCGGAGACGATGGCCCGCACCACCCGCGCCGCGTCCGCCAGTTCGCCTTCGGCAGGCAGCAGCGTGCCGAGGCGCAGAAACCGCTCTTCAACGCCGGGATCGTGGTCCTCGGCCAGGCGCTTGAGGTACGCGGTGAGGTTGCGCTGGTCGGCCATCGACAGGGAAAAACGCGGCATGGCCGGGTCCAGGCGGTTGCCCGCCGGATCAACGCCTTGCTGAATGGCCCGCGCCAGGCTGGCATCGTTGTAAGCCGGGTAGTGGCGGCCATTGAGCTGACGTTCACCGCCCGCCAGCACCAGCCGCTGCCAGCTCAACTCGGGCGGACGGACCCCGCCTTCGGGGCGGCCGCGGCCATCGCGACCATGGCAGTTGGCGCAAGGCACCACGCTGGCCGGCACCTGCATGTTCGCCGCGCCGACCAACGCCGTGACCTGCCCATCAGCCGCCGCCACGCCCTCGCGGTACAGGCGCTTGCCGGCCGACTCTTGCGGGTTCAGTTCCAGCGCGAGCGCAGTCTGGGCCAGAGTCAGCGCAGCCAGCAGCAGCGTGGCGCACAGGCGGTTCATGATTCAGCGCCCGGCCAGTGGCAGGGTCATCAATTGCAGACGCTGGGCGATGGCCGTGGGCGGCGCGTCCGGGCGGATCTTGCTCCAGCGCTTGCCGGCGACGTCACCGGCGATCAACTGGGTGGAGTGCTGTTCGGGGCTGGGCAGGATGTGCCCCAGGCGCGCCAGCACCCGGTCGATATCGGCCTGGGCGCCAGTGAGAAACAGCCAGTTCGGCCCGTCCACGCCCTGTTGTTCGGCGAAGCGCTTGAGCACTTGTGGCGTGTCGTTGGCCGGGTCGCTGCTGATGGAAATGAAGGTCACCTCGCCGGCCTTCTCGCCCAGCGCCTCGCGGACCTCGCGCAGCTTGCGGGTGATCAGCGGGCAGGCGTCGTTGCAGTGGGTGAAGATGACGTTGAGCAGCACCACCTTGTCTTTCAGCACGTCGCTGTAGAAGCGCAGGCGCCGGCCGTTCTGGTCCAGCAGTTCGGTGTCGGTGAAATACGCCTGGGCATCGTGGGTGCCGACACTGGGCGGCGGCGCGGCGGGCGCTGACTCAGCGGGCGCCGATGGGGCATGGCCGTCATGGGCCATGGCGACGCTGGCGAGAATCCACAAGCAGGCGCCAAGCACCAGCCAGTCGAAGGGTTTCATGCCGGGGCGACGCACGCTGACTTCACTCATGGCTGTGCTCCTGGGCAATCGCGGTGTGGCGGGCATGCACCCGGCGAGTGCTGAGACGATCCACTTCGCCGACCAGCTTGTCCGGGTCGGTGAAGCCGTAGAACCGCGTCCAGTGACCGGTGCGGCCATCGCCCACCAGAATCAGCGGCGGGTGGTTGCCCAGGTCGGCGCTGAAACTGCCCAGCCCCTTGAGGGTTTCGGTCACCGCGTATGGCGTGCCGGTCAGCCAGCTCCAGCCCGGCCCGTGCTGGAAGGCCCGGGCGTAATCGTTCAGGCGTTTCGGATCGTCGTGCTGGGGGTCGACGCTCAGCGACACCAACTGCACCTCCTCGCCCACCCGCCCGCCGAGGCGCTGCTGGACCTTGCCCATGATCGACGACACCACCGGGCACACCGTGGTGCAGCGGGTGTAGATGAAACCGATAACGGTGATGCGGTCGGCGACCAGGTCTTTTTCCAGGCGCACCGGCATGCCGTCCTGGTCCAGCAGGGCGACATCGGCGAAACGCACCTGGGTCTTTTCCTGATGGGCCGCGGGGGCGTCATGGGCGCTGTGGTCGACGCCGCCATGGGCGTGAACCTGGGCAATGGCGCCGGCCAACAGGCACAGGGCCAGGAAACTGCGGGCTTTGACGGATTTCATCGCGCGTTCCTCGTGCTGGGATCATTGCGCCTTGGCGGGCAGCACCCGCAGGCTGGTGTAGTTTTTCTCGGCGAAGGCATCGCCCAACGACGGCGCCTGCACATGCAGGTACCAGGCGCCGGCCTCGCCCAACTGCAGCGCGGCCTGGTAGACGCCCTCGCCGACTTCTTCCACTTCGCTGCTGCGGGCCCGCGACGATGGCGCGAGGAAGTAACGCAGCGACAGATCGCGTACGCCCTTGCGCGGTTCGCCGCTGCCTTCGAGCAGGCGAAAACGCGCCACGAACGGGCTGCCCTGATGAACCACCGGGCGATCCATCAGGAATTCCACCCGTGGCGTGCGCCGGTGGGCCGCGTCCGGCGCTGCCGCCACTTCGGTGCTGAAGCAATGGATGATCTGCGGCTGGTTGAGCAGGAAGGCGACGTCGAAATCCCCCGCCGCTGGCAGCTTCACCGTCGAGCTGTAGACCCCCGGCGCCACCTCGCGCAGGCTGCGGTCGATGACCAGCGCGGCGCGGGCGTTGGAGCCGCGGTTGGCGTAGCCGGACATCGGTGCGTTCATGCCTTCGGCGTAGAAATAGGTGGTGTTGTCCACCGGGTTGACCACGAACACCGAGTTCTCGTCACGGGCCACCGCCAGGCCCTGGGCCAGCGGCAAGTCGCCGGCCTGGCGCGGCGCGGCCGGGCCGGCGTCGAAGCCCTGGGTGATCGGCGTACGCCCCTCGCCCAGGCTCGACAGGTTGATCATGGTCACCTTCGACGAGGCCAGGCCGCGCACGTAGGCGTAGGCCTGGGTGAAGGTCACCTGATACGGCTCGGCGGAGACGTCGAGGTTATGCAGCAGCCGGTCGCTGCCGGCATCGATGACCACGGCGCGGTTTTCCAGGGTGTTGAGGACAATGCCGAAACGCCCGTCGCGGCTGAAGCGCATCGGCCCCAGCCCCGGCTGCGCCTGGATGCGGCTGCGCAGCGTGTGACTCCGGGCATCAATGACGCTGATGCTGCCGTCGCGCCCGTCAGCCACGTACACCGCCTGGGACAGCGCCGAATACGCCACCGACAGCGGGTGCGGGCCAACCTTGAGGGTTTTCAGCAGGCTCAGGTCGCTGCCGTCGATCACGCTCAGCGTGCCGCTGTCGCGGTTGCTGACAAAGGCGTAGCGCGAGTCGTGGCTGAAGGCGATTTCATGATGGCCCTTGCCGGTGGGAATGAACTTGAGCAGCGCGCGCTTCTGCGTGTCGATCACGCTGACACCGCTGTGGGCGTCGTCGGTGGCGTTGTTGCCGACCCACAGTAGGCGCTGGTCGGGCTGCAACGCCACGCGCACCGGTTGCTGCCCGGCAGGCAGGTCTTCGACGTGCTGGAAGGTGGTGGTGTCGATCAACGCCACCTTGCCCGCCGCCGGCATCGACACGTAGACCTGCTTGTCGTCGCCGCTGGCCACCCAGTCCATCGGCGTGTCGCTGAGGCCGATGCGCGCCAGGGTGCTGGTGACACCGCCCACCGAGACCGACGGGTCGATCACGGTGAGGCTGGCGTCCTTGTTCAGCACCAGCAGGAAGTAGCTGTTGAGGTCCATCAGCGGCCGGGCGCCGATGCTGCTCTTGAGAAACAGCGCGACCCGTGCCTTGCAGCTTTTGTCCCGGTCCCGGGCCGCGTCGCCGCTCAGCGCCGGGTCGATCCAGGCCCCCGGCGCCACCCCGGACAGCGGCTGTCCGGAGTTCTGGTCGGTGACCTTGAAGCGGATGCTGGCGTAGGCGCCTTCGGTCAGGCCGCCGCTGCCGCCCAGCGGCGTGGCTTCGAACTCCACGGTGATGCCATCGCGGCTGAGGCGACTGGCGCCCAGGTCGGGGCCGACCGCCAGTGGCGCACGCGGGTCGCACCACAGGCTTTCGTAGGCGACACCGATGCCCATCAGCAGCACACCGGTCATCAGCCCCAGGTACAGCGACTTGTTCTTCTTGTTCATGCGCCTGCTCCCTGATTACTGCGCCGGTGCCGTGGCGGGCGGGGTTTCGTTGGTGACCCGGAGGATCCCCCAGAGTCCCGAAGCGTTGCCGTAGGCGGCGTAGTCGCGGAACAGGTAGTCGCCCGGAATGGCGTTGCCGCCGCCGGCGCTGGGGTGCATGAAGCTGAAGTGCGCCGCCGGCAACACGCTTTCCTGGGCGCCGATGTACATCGCCATCGGGTTGTAGGCGAAGCGCACCGAGCCGATCCCCGGCAGGCCCATGGGGTAGCCGCCGGTGTCGGATTTCTCCGCTTGCAGGGCGTGCAACGGCCACAGGTGCCCGTCGAGCTGATAGGTGACGCCGCGGCTGCCACCGGTCGGCATCAGCACATGGGTGCGGAACGGCTGACCGGGCTTGGCCCACAACACGGGAGTCTGCGGATCGCCGCCGACCAGCAGGTTGGCGTAGGCCATATGGGCGTTGCCGACGTCGGCCCAGCCGCTGCCATCGGCGTGGCCGAACGGCGCGTCCGGCGCCAGGCCGAAGCGGAACCACAGCGGTTCGCTCTTGTAGTTGATGGCCATGCCGGAGTTGTCCTTCGGATCGCCCGGCACGCCATTGCCCTCGGTGTTGATGCCTTCCACCGGCCGGCCATCGGCCCAGCGCATGTTCAGGGCGCGCTGCCAGACCGTGGCGAAATCACGGTAGGCGGCCTGCCCGCTGACCTGCACGGTGGCCGAGGCACGGCTGGCGGCGTCTTCGGTCCAGGTGGCGTTGAGCGGCAGGATGCTCATGGCGCCGACCAGGCCTTTCTGGCCCTGCTTGATCACGTCCGCCGGGGTGATGTTCAGCCCGCCGAACTCGATCGGCGTGGTGTTGATGTTGTCCACCGCGCGGCCCAGTTGCGACACCGGCTTGCCTTCACGTTCCAGGTGACCGGCGTAGTACTGATAGACCTTGTTCGGCCAGGCGCCGCTGTTGCCGGCCCGTGGCGGTACGGTCTGCACCGGGTTCTGGCCGACGTTGACGCCGTCCGACTTGGTGATGTCGTAGGCCAGCAACTGAGCGTGGAAACCGACATGGCTGGACGGCCGCATCAGGTTGTTGTTGAAGGCGGTGGAGCCTTCGCTGCCGTTGCGGTCGCGCTTGACCACGTTCTGCATCGAGGCGGTGCTGGCCAGGTCCGGCATCACCAGCGGCAGGCGGTTTTCCAGGGTGACCTTGATGCATTCGCCGGCAGTGGCGCGCAGCACCAGCGGCTCGATCGGCACGCCGGGTTTGAGCTTGCCGGTGCTGACATCGAGGTCGGCCTTGCGCACATAGAGCACGGCGGTCGGGTCATGCAGCGGCCCGGCGTGGCCACCGATGGTGAAGACCTCGCCGTCTTCCGGGTCCATCACGCTGACCTGCGGGATCGCCGTGGTGCGGGTGTTGTAGGTCAGCGTGCCGCCGTTGGCCTTGAGCGGCCCGCCGACATGCTGGGCCGCCCCGGCCGGGTCGGTGATGCTGACCGCTTGCGGGTTGCCGAGGATGTCGTTGGCCAGCGCGGCGACGATTTCATAGCTGCGGGTGACGGTCGGCCGGGTGCCGATGCCGTTGGTATTGGCGGTGTAGCGCGGGCAGATGCCGTCGAACGCCACGGTGTTGCGCGCGGCCATCGGCTGCGGGTTGTTCGGCAGGGCGAACAGGTCGCTGCGGCTATTGGTGTAGTTGCGCATCACGCCCCAGATGCCATTCCAGTAACCCTCAAGCGAAGCATCCAGTGAATACAGGTAGTCGCCGTTGGGCGCAGCCGAACTGGAGACCATCGACACGGGCGCCATAAAGCCCAGTTGTTCGGAGATGCCCACCATCTGCGAGGCTTTCCACCCCGAGTTGGAACTGCTGCCGAAGCCCGAGCCGCTTTGCAGCCACTTGACGCCGTGCAGGGTCACGTTGTGTTCCTCCTCATGACCGCCGGCGTGCATGCGCAGGCGCACGTTGTCACCGGAATAGGTGCGCAGCATCGGCGTGAACGGGTCACCCGGCTCGGCGCCGGCCTTGTTGATATGCGGCGGGAATTGCGTGGTGCCGCCGGTGGGGCCTACTGCCTGGGTGATCGCTGCGGGCGACAGGTTCATCGCCGCAATGGCGCGGTCGGTACGGGTCTGCATGGCGAAGGCGAGATCGCCGGCCAGGCCGTCGGCCTGCATGCCGCGCTTGCCGTCCGGGGCGACCTTGTTCGGGTCGAACACCCGCAGGGCCAGCGGCTCGTTGCGGTAGTTGACGACGAACATGCCGGGGTCATCCACCGAGATCGCCTGCGGGCATGGCCGGCTCGGGCAGCCCGGGGTCAGACCGCCACGGGATTCCACCACCGACTCCAGCAGGTTCGAAGCTTTCTGCCGCACCGGCGGGTTGATCGCATAGCGGAAGCTGTCGGCACTGGCCGGATAGGCCTGGGCATTGGGGATGCCGTTGGGTCCGGCGCCGACATAGACGCCCGCCTCGTAGGCATGCTGGAAGTCGCTGTATTCCAGGAAGAACTCGCGGTAGCTGTCGTTGCGCCCGTCGTTGTCCAGGTCACCGGTGGCGATCACCGCCTGCCACGAAGTCGGCCCGCCGTCTTCGCGTTGCGCGGTGTTGTACAGCGCCTCGCCCGTCTCGGCATGGAACCAGGTGGAACCGGCCGGCTCGGCCAGCACGGTGGCGTAAAGACCCAGTTGCTGGTGGGTCGATGGGCCGAGGTGGTCGTGGGTGAAGATGGTGCCCAGGCCACGGTCGACGTTGTTGATGTTGACCACCGGATCGGTGAACCAGCGCTGCATCTGCGTGCGCGCGCCCAGCCAGTCGGCGCGGCCATAGCGGCCAAAGAACGGATGCGCCTTGGCTTTCGGGCATTCGGCGCTGCCGTCACGCGGGTCGCTGCCCAGGCACTGGTTGAACGCGCGGATGGCGTGGATGCGTTCGACCACGGTGCCGGGCGAGAGAATGCCGTCCTCGTAGTTCCAGCCGTTGGCCGAGCCATCGGCGGCGGTGAGGTCCCACTTGGGCAGGTGGATGTGCTGGCCGATCACGTCGGTCGGCGTGCGCACCTGATAGTCATCCATCTCGTAGAACGCCGGGATCAGGTTGGTGTGCTGGTACATCACGCAGTCGAAGGTGTTCATGCGCATCACCAGCGGCTCTGGCGGACGCTGCTTGGTGATCACCGGCCAGGCGTCTTCCCACAGGGCGATGATGCGCGCCTGCGGGAAGTGGTAGCCGACCTTGTTGTAGACGGCGTCGAACTGGATATTGGCGCCCTTGTAGATGCGTGGACGGTCGGCGGTGAACGGCGACGAACCGGTGAAGCTCATGCCGTCCAGACGCTCGCCGCTGTGGTATTCGCCCAGGGGCGAGGCCTGGGTCAGGCGCTTGGCGCGGTCATCCATGCACGGTTCGTAGTACGGCGCGCCGGCCACCGGCAAGGCGCCGTTGGTGCGGAACGCCTTGGCCACCACCTGGCGGCCCGGCAACAGCGCGTAGCTGGGGTGCTCGGGTCTGGAGTGGAAACGCATGGCCGCCTGTTCGACCTCGGTGCCCTCCTCCGGCATGAACACTGCCTTGGCCCGGGTGATTTCCTTGGAGAAATCCAGCGCCGTGGTAGTGGCGTGGGCTTCACCGCCCGCCGCCACGCCGTCCAGCGCATGCCGCGGCAGGCCGCCATCCCAGCCGGCGGACTGGGCCGGATCGAGGTTGGCCCACAGGCTGTTGCCGCTGTCACGCAGGCTGCGCGCCTTGTCGGTGTCGAGCATGTCCAGCGGTGGGGTCGGTGGCCGTTGACCGACGGTGCTTTCCATCCCGCCGATCCAGAACGGATAGCCGGGGTTTTTCAGGCTGCCATCGGCGTTGCGGTTGCTTTCGCCGCGATCGACCAGGACCACCGAACCAATGGCGCGCAGTTCGCCGTCGTGGGCCGAATCGTCGTCATCGTCCTCGTCTTCCGGCTCATCGTCGTCATGACGGGCGACCAGTTCCGCGGCCATTTTCGGAATCACCGCGACCTTGCCCGGCATCGGCGCCATGGCCTTGCCTGGCAGCGGCACCACGGCGGGAATCGGTGTGCCGGCGACAATCTCGCCATCGGGCAAGGCCCGAGCGCCGGTGGCCGGCTTGCCGCTGCGCAGGGCCCACGGCGTGGTGTGATAGCTGTCGGCGCCCTGCCCCGAGACTTCCAGGCGGGTGCCCTCTTCGAACACATCGTGAACCCGCCACATGCTCCACATGCCCTGGGCGAAGTGCGGATAGAAATGGCAGTGATAGATGGCGTCGCCGGCTACCCGGTTGCGGTTGCCCGAGCCGCCGTTGGCGATTTCGTAGGTGTAGCCGATGCCCGGACCGATGCCCTGGGCGTCGACGTAGTCGGAGTTGTCGTCATTGGGGTTGAACAACCACTGGTGCCCGTGCAGGTGGAAGATGTGCTGCTCGTGACCGTTGTGGCTGTTGCGGAACTTGATGAAGTCGCCGATGTAGCTGTGGTTGACGTTGGCCGGCTCCGACGGGTACAGCGCCATCGTCGCCTTGACCCCGGTATCGCGCGGGTCGGGGATCTCGCCGGGACGGATGTTCTCCAGGCCGACGTTGGCCGGCACGTCCACCAGCATCGCCACATCACCGACGGTGTGCGAACTGAGGAAGAATTCCTCGTAGGCGCACGACAGGCAATCGTGCATCGGCCCCACGCCCAAGCGGTTGGCCACCACCTCGGCGCCCATGCCGCCGGAACCGTAGTTGATCATGAACGAATCCCGCGCCGGCTCCAGCACGTGGCCCATCACCGGGTCCGACCAATAGCCGGGGAAGGCCTGGGTCGCGGCGGCTTCATCGGTGAAGATCGAGGAGAAATCGCGGAACGCCTCCAGCCGGTTGGGCAGCGCCGGGTTGCGTTTGCCGAGGCTTTCCAGCGGGTAGGTCGAGGCCGGGAAACTGCCGTCGGTGTTGGGGCCCATGACCACGGCGTCGGCTTCGCTGGAAACAATCTCGCTGCCATCGACCATCGCGACAATTGGCGCGCCGGCCTTGCCCTCGCGGATCCACGGTTCGCGCTGCGGATAGCGCGCTTCATAGTCCACCACCGGCTGACCGGTCGGTGCGCGGCCGGTGGTGGCCATGCGCATTTCCTCTTCGGTCAGGGTGTTGCGGTAGCTGCGCCCGCCCTTGGGCAGCACGATCACCTGGCCGAACAGGCCATTGGCGACGTTGCCCGCGGCGCCTTCGCCACCGAAGGTTGCGCCCTTGCTGGTCGCGGCGAAAGCGCCTTCGCGCTCGGCATACAGGGTGTAGGAGCGGGTATTGCCCGGCGCCACCAGAAAATTGCCGTTGCGCCCGGTGAAGGCGGCGATGTCCTGGATACCGTTGACCGCTTGCAGGCCATTGACCTGGAAACCGACATGGCGATCGCTGACCTGATCATCGACGATCGGGTCGTGCTCGGCGTCGGTCAGGTCCTTGTTCGGGTTGGCCTGATAGGCCAGCAGGTTCTGCAGATTGATGGTCAGACAGTCCCCCGCCGCGACCCGCAGCACGATCGGCCGCGGACGCTTGTCCGGGCGCAGCGACACCTTGCCCGGCACCGCCGCCCCGCCTTTGCTGAGTAGCACATCGTGCTCGTCCACCACATCGCGGCGCAGGGCGAACATCATGCCATTGGCGTTCTGCGCGCCGAGGCGGTTGAACATCAGCGGCTGGTCCAGCGCGACGACATTCGCCACCAGCGTTCGCTCGCAGCGGATCGCCGCCTGCGCGGACAACGGGATGGCCAATACAGCTAAGGCCAGGGACAACAGAGAGGGCAACAGAGTGCCTTTGACAGTGATCATCGTGGCGCGCCTCGGTCGGGACGTTTACGACGGGAGTGCAAGGGCCGCGCCAGAGTTTTTAGATGTTGTTTTTCAAGGGGATAGCGGCGGGTTGTGAAGGGGATTGGGGAAAGGGCCCGGGATTACCCGGTTTTGGGAATTGGGGGATGGCGGGTGATAGCGGTTTTAGTGATGACCCCGGCGAGCGCACATGAGTGCTGAATTAGTCATCCGAGCGCACATGAGTGCTGAATTAGTCATCCGACCGCACAGGACCGCTGTCGCATGACGCCACACAACGCCGCTCCGTACGACTTTCCTGTAGGTAATTTCCCAATCATACTTCCGCCCCTCGCCAGTCGTTGCACTCCGGGAAATCCGCACCTAGTCTTCGCGGGCCGCTGCCAATTCAGCGGTCGGGTTTAGCAGCTCGTTTCGGATCAAGTGCACTTGGCGCTCTACCTCGTTCAGCGGTCGTTTCTGGCCGGCTGGCGTGTGTCATGGCGGCTGTGCGCGGGGCGCATTCGTGCGCGCCGGGTTCCTTGATCCCTGGTCTGCTAACCCGCGTACAGCTGCCTCCCTTTCGTTTAGCAGCGATGGGCGGAAGCTCCACTGATCAAGGAACTTCAAGATGATAAAAATCGTCCCCGACCCACCGTCCTCCACCCCTCGTCGCTGTACTCTCCACACCCGTTTCAGCACCTGCAACAGCGGGCACAAGCCTTTATTCGCCATCTGCGACGGCGTGGATATCGAAGATGCGCTGATGCATCTGTCCATGTCTCTGAAAGCTGCATTCGAAACCAACGCTCAGCTTTGCGAGATGATTGAAAAGCCCCTTGGGGGACTCGCGTGGTCGACTTGGCACTCGCTGGAGATTTGCGAAGCGCTGGTTGAGTCGCTGCTGGGGAAAGTCGAGAGGCCAGTGGTTGTTGCTGGATAACTGATGGGCACCAAGCGCTAGCCGACAGTTTTTCAGCGCTCTTGAGATCGAGCGCCGCCCGCGCGGCGCATCGCGACGGTTCGGCGCCCCGACAAGCTCGCTCCTACAGTTGGTTGCAACGTGCCATGGCCTGTGAGAGTGGGTTGCCCGCCTTTTGCGTTTGGCGATAAATCGCGGGGAGGCTGTTGAGGCCGACTCGATACCGCGTCGTGCAAACAAGGCGGTCAACCATGGCCTGACAGGCATAGGTACGGTGCAGCAAATGTAGGAGCGGATTCATCCGCGATGCGCCGCGCGGGCGGCGCTCGATCTCAAGAGCGCTAGAAAATTCCCGACATGCGCCCGGTCGCAATTACCCGCTCCACTGGCGGGCACCTCATGGGCTTCATCCAAACCCCCTCACTCCCCCCGCAACAGCCGGTAATGCCGCAACACCTCCGGCACATACCGCTGTGTCTCGGCAAACGGCGGTATCACCCGCCCCCGACTCAACACCGCATCCGGCCCGGCGTTGTACGCGGCGACGGCCAGAGCGATGTCGTTGTCGAACAACTTCATCATGCGCTTGAGATACCGCGCGCCACCGTCAAGGTTGGCCGCTGGGTCCAGGGCATTGCTCACCCCAAGCTCCTTCGCCGTATCCGGCATCAACTGCATCAAGCCCATGGCCCCGGCACCTGAGCGGGCATTGGCGTCGTAGCGCGATTCGGCCTGGACCACCGCGTGCAACAAGGCTTCCGGCAGGTCATTGGCCTTGGCCGCCGCCGCGATCAGTTCAGCGTAGGGCTTGCCGGTCACCAGTTCCGGGCGGGTCGCGACAAGCCCGGGTTCGGCGACGACGCGCTGGTACTGCCGGCCCGGCCGGTGAACGTTGGACAGGACGTAGGCGCCACTGGCGCTGACGGAGATGTACACGTCGGCCTGGGCCGGCTGGAGGGTGGCCAGCCAGGCCAGCAGTGCGGTGGTCACGATGCGCATGATCGTCTCCTCCCGGTTTTCCCCAGAAAGTGGGGGTTATGCCCCGTTCGGGGCGGGCGTGGAGAGGTCAACGCAAGCACTGTGCCGCCCGCCGGGCCGCAGCGCCACGGGCCCCGGCGCAGACGCGCACGGCCTTTGCATAAGCCCTCGCACACGCTCTGGAGGAGGCCCCGGCCATGAACCGACAACGTCGCACGCAACACGGCTTTACCCTGCTCGAACTGCTGGTGGTGCTGGTGGTCCTGGGCCTGCTGGCCGGGATCGTCGCACCCCGCTACTTCAGTCAGCTGGGCCGCTCGGAAGCCAAGGTGGCACGAGCGCAGATCGAAGGGCTGGCCAAGGCGCTTGACCTGTACCGCCTGGAGGTCGGGCGCTATCCGTCGTCCGAACAAGGCTTGCAGGCACTGGTCACCGCGCCGAGCGACGAATCTCGCTGGACAGGCCCGTATCTGCAGAAGAAGGTGCCGGACGATCCCTGGGGTCACCCGTATATCTACCGCTACCCCGGCGAAAACAACGAGTACGACCTGTTCTCCCTGGGCAAGGACGGCCAGCCCGGCGGCGACGGCGAGAACGCCGAAATCGTCAACTGATCACGGGGGATACGCCGATGCGCTACAAGCTCAAGGCCTTGGGCAAGGCCGGGGTGGTCGCCCTGGAGATCGACGCCGTGGACCTCGCCCAGGCCCGCGAACAGGTCGAACGGCAAGGTTTGCGGGTACTCAGCGCCAACAGCGCCGAACGCTTCGCCCGCCTGCGCCGAACGCGACGCGAACACTTCGACCTGCTGCTGTTCAGCCAGGAGCTCGGCACCCTGCTCGACGCCGGCCTGCCGCTGATCGACGCCCTGCAAAGCCTGGCGGAAAAGGAAACTGCGCCGCAGGCACGCAAGACCCTCGATGCCCTGGTGCGCCTGCTCTACGAGGGCAAGTCCTGTTCCCAGGCGCTGGCGCAGTTGCCGGCAGTCTTCCCGCCCCTGTTCGTGGCGCTGGTGCAGTCCAGCGAAAAGACCGGCGCACTGGCCGAAGCCTTGCGCCGCTATGTCGGCTATCGCCAACGTCTGGATGAGGTGCGGCAGAAGATCGTCAGCGCCTCGATCTACCCGCTGTTGCTGTTGCTGGTGGGCGGCGGCGTGGTGCTGTTTCTGCTGGGCTACGTGGTGCCGCGCTTCAGCGCGGTGTTCGAAGGGCTGGGCAGCAACCTGCCGTGGCTGTCGCAGTGGTTGATGTACGGCGGGTTGTTTCTGCAACGGCACCAGGTCGAACTGCTGGCCGGTTGCGCCGGACTGTCGATGGCCGTCGCCCTGCTGCAGCGCCAGCCACCGGTACGGCGCTGGCTGGGTCGCCAGTTACAGCGCCTGCCCGCGTTACATCGGCGGCTGGTGATGTACGAACTGGCGCGCTTCTACCGCTCGCTGGGCATCCTGCTGCAAGGCGGCATCCCGATTCTCACCGCCATGGGCATGGCCCGCGGCCTGCTCGGCAGCAGCGCCGCCGCTCGCCTGGATCAGGCAGGCGAACGGGTGCGCGAAGGCGTATCGCTGTCGGCGGCGCTGGAAGCGGGCGAACTGGTGACGCCGGTATCGCTGCGCCTGCTGCGGGCGGGCGAACAGTCGGGCAACGTCGGCCAGATGATGGAACGCAGCGCGGACTTCTACGACGCCGAGATCGGTCGCTGGATCGAGTGGTTCGTGCGCTTGTTCGAGCCGCTGCTGATGACGTTTATCGGGCTGTTGATCGGGCTGATCGTGATCCTGATGTATATGCCGATCTTTGAACTGGCATCGAGTATTCATTAGGCGTTGTACTGCATGCGGTGATCAGCTGTATCGGAGCCCATCAGCGGTTCCGTTGACGGGCTCCGATGCGTAAACAATTAAAACTTGACCAGTTCGACCTTGGTAATAGCCTTGTCAATTCCCAGCGGACTATCGTTGTGGAAAAGCGAAATATGGACTTGTCCAGATTTGGCGCCGACGGGAGCTTCAAACAGGAACCCGGTCATGCCAAACCAGGGATAATCCGGGATTGGCTCGCTCCACGACCAGTAGAATTCGCCGTCCGTCATGGTAATAAACATAATTCCACTGTAATCATCCTCTGCCCGTACGGGGATGGATGGTTTTGACTTTGTCTTCTTTCCCTCACGTTTTTGCAGTGGCGCGGCCTGCTCAGAAGCTGGCAGGTCTGGCACACCAACCAGCGGCAACAGTGCGGTATCCAGCTTGAAAACCCAGCCGATACCCCCTTCGACGCTACCAAACTCCTGGGAAATAAAGGTGCCCGGTTTGAGGTGCGCATAGTTGGTCTGATGATACGTGCCGACCTCCACCGCGGGGTCAGCTTCCCAAAGATCCAGCCCCTCGGTGAAACTGCCGTTGCGAATAATGTCACTCATCTTCAATTCCTCATCGTCGTGATGTAGTCGAACGCGTTATCACAAGTTCCACTGATTTTCGTGATAGCGGTTTCAGGCTACGCCGCGCCCCCCAACTCAGATACTGATAGAAATGTCAGGTGCAACTCGAGTGCGAGAGAAACGAAGAGGTCTTTTTTGATGTACGGCACGCCGCGTCAGCAGGTTTGCCGATGATGATCTTGATGGCGCTACTGATATTTTTGTCAGTTTCGCTTCAACGATGGTTCTGCTGGAATGACCTTGTCCCCAGGGGCCCGCGGAGCATGATCATGGACATACCAGACAATCCCGAAACCCTCATCTATTCCATCGTTGCCGACAAGAAGCACCTTCCCCACAACCGGGTCACGCAAGAAATGCGCTTTCGCGATGACCTCGCCGTCAACTCAATGGATGCGCTGGAAATCCTGATCATGGTCGAGGACCGGTTCAGCATTGAGATTCCCGACGAGGTCAGCATCGATTTCGCCACCGTTGGCCAACTTATCGAGCACGTCAAAGTGTGCTGCAAGCAGCCGCATCAATAGTCATATCGATCCACCGCGCGCCGCCGCTCGTTATCGTCGCGCATGTCGTAGTTGGCGGTGGTCTGGATGTTGCTGTGGTGCGCCAGTTTCTGGGCAATCGACAGGTCGTGTTCTTCGATCACCCGGGTGATGAACGAGCGGCGGAAATCATGGGGCATGATCTTCACGCCGACCTGCTGGCCGCGCTGGCGGGCGATGTAATAGATGGCGTGCTTGGTGATGCGCTCGCGGGTGATGTGGCTGCCGCGACGAATGCGGTTGAAGAGGAAGCTGTCGTCTTCCTGGCCCGCGGGCAGTTGCTCTCGGCGGAAGGCCAGCCAGGCGTTGAGCTTTTCGAAGGCCCAGACCGGCGCGTACTTGATCAATTGCTTGTTGCCCTTGCCGAGCACCCGCAGGCTGCGCTCGGCGAAATCCACCTGGGCGAGGTCGAGGTTGACCGACTCGGATTTGCGCATGCCGGTGCCGTACAGCAAGCCGATCACCGCCGCGTCACGCAGCCCCTGGGGCCGTGGGTCGGCGGCGCAGACGTCCATCAGTTCGCGGATCAGCGTGCGCTTGAGGTTGCGACCCACCGGCAGGCGCGTGCCCTGCACCGCCTTGACTTCACGGATGCGCAACAGCCGCTCCTGGTCGATCAGGCCGAGGCGCCAGGCTTCGTTCATCACCCCGCGAATGGCGTTGACGTACAACGACGAGCTGTTGGGCGCGTAGCCATCGCTGCGCAACACCGCGACCAGATCGGTCACGTGGGCGGGATCGAGCTGGTGCCAAGGGACGTCGACGATATCGATGCCGTCGAAACCGAGGCGGTCGGCGGCGTCCTGAAGGATGTACTTCATGGTCAACTGGCTGGAAGGCGCCAGTCGGGCAAGGTATTGCAGCAGCGGGTTGGGCAGTGACTCAGGCAAACCGTGGGGTTCCTCGACGACAGGGGCGGTAACCGAAGGCGCGCAGGATGACCGAGCCCACCGGCTCGGGCAAGCCCTTTTGCCTGACGACAATGCCAGCGAAGGGCTACAGTTGGCGCACCCTTCCCCGCAGCGAGTTCATATGGCACTTCACAAGCTGGTCCATACCCATCCGCGGCTGAGCGCCGCCGCCCTGATCGGAATCCTCGGTGGTTTCTTCATCCCCGCTGGCGACACCGTGCAGCATGTGCTGGCGGGCTGGAATCTCGCGGTCTGGCTGTACCTGGCGCTGGTGCTGGTGCTGACTCTTGGTGCCACGCCTGAAAAGGTGCGCCGCACTGCCGATGTCGAAGACGAAAACGCCGCGCTGGTGTTGTTCGTGGTCAGTATCGCCGCCGTGGCCAGCCTCGCCGCGGTGACCCTGCAACTGGCCGGCAGCGGTGATCTGCACGGGCAGGAGAAGGTCCTGCATTACGGCTATACCGGGCTGACGGTCGCGGGCTCCTGGCTGCTGATCGGTACCATTTTCAGCCTGCATTACGCGCGGCTGTTCTATACCAGCGACAGCAGTGAACCGCTGCTGCGCTTCGCCGACGGTGAACGCCATCCCGATTATTGGGACTTCCACTATTTTTCGTTCACCTTGAGTGTTGCGGTGCAGACGTCGGATATCGGGGTTGGTGGGCGCGGGATGCGTCGGGTGGTGCTGGCTCATTCGGTGATCGGTTTCGTCTTCAACACAGCGATTCTTGGGTTTACCTTGAATATCGCGGCTGGGTTGTTGAGCTGAAACAAGGTTTTTCACGGAGTTCCGAGGCCATCGGTTTTGGCTTGGGCTTTGTGAGCTTATCCATTCGATGTGGCGAGGCTGCCGGCCCCTTCCGCCTTTACGGCGTCCTACTTTTTCCAAGAAAAAAGTAGGACGCCGTAAAGGCGGAAAGCGCCGGCAGCGGCGCCACATCCAATGGATAAGCTCACAGCACCAATGGGTGGCACATCCGCCGGTCGGAAAACCAACCGCCACGCCACAAACCCGACTAGCGGTCGACCTACACCGAACATCAGGTAAAACGTTTGCGCTGCCCATCCGGACCAAGCGGAATGTGACAACCATCAAGGAACAGGGAAAACAACCGGGAATTATTCCCGTTCACGCTGTCCATTGCTGCTATGGTTAGTCACTGGCCCCAAAGGCCCAGATTCGGGATGTCATTCAGGGTTATCGGCAGCACGATACAAGGAGGCCTGTATGAACAAGCTCACGTTTCCAGGCGCATGCCAGATGATGCGCTGGCATTTCCATCCGCTGGGCTTCGAGGCCACCATGGATGCCCCGCGCAGCATGGTTGCCCGTCTGTTCGACCGCGCCACCGGCGAGACCCTGCTGGCCATTGCCGGCATCCCCTGCTCCACCGTCATGGCCGCCCACGATGTGGAACGGATCATCGAAGCGGTGGAGGACGAACTGGAAGCCTTCCAGCCGTCCTGCGCCCTGCAGCGCACCGCCTGACCGTCAGGGTCGGGCCTGGCTAGCCATCACTTTCTCGATATCACTCAGAAAACGCTCGGGCGGCACCGGCTGACCGAGTAGATACCCCTGCAACGAATCACAACCCAGCCGCGTCAGGAAATCCTGCTGACGGTCGGTTTCCACGCCTTCGGCAACGATCCGCAACCCCAAAGCCTGCCCCAAGGCGACGATTGCCGAGACGATCGCCGCATCATCGCTGTCGTGTTCCAGGTCGCGGACGAAACCGCGGTCGATCTTCAGCACGTTGGCCGGAAGGCGCTTGAGGTACATCAGGCTCGAATAGCCGGTGCCGAAGTCGTCGATCGACAAATCCACGCCCATGTCCGACAGCCGCTGCAGCACGCAGAGGCTGGCGTCGGCATCGTGCATGGCGGTAGTTTCGGTGATTTCCAGGGTCAGGCTGTTGGGCGGCAGGTTGTTGCGCTCAAGCGCCGCGGCCACGCTGTCGACCAGTCCGGCATGGCAGAACTGGATAGCCGAGAGGTTGACCGCAATGCGCCAGTCGCTGTGGCCCTGGTCGAACCAGATACGCATCTGCCGGCAGGCTTCTTCCAGCACCCACTCGCCAATGGGAATGATCAGGCCGGTCTTTTCCGCGAGGACGATGAAGCGGTCCGGCAGCAGCAGGCCCATGCTCGGGTGGTCCCAGCGCACCAGCGCCTCGGCGCCGATCGGATGGCGGCCCACGGCGTCGAACTTGGGCTGGTAGAACAGCCGGAACTGCTTCTGCTCCACCGCTGTGCGCAGGTCCTGGAGCAATTGCAGTTGCAGGCGCGCGTTGCTGTTCATCGACACGTCGAAGAAGCTGTAGCCGTTTTTGCCGGCGTTCTTGGCGTGGTACATGGCGGCGTCGGCATTGCGCAGCAACTCGTGCTGGTCGTTGCCGTTGCCGGGATAGAGCACGATGCCGATGCTGGCGGAAATCTGCAGGCTCTGCTCGGCCACGCGGAAGGAACGGGAGACCAGATTGACCTGTTTTGCCGCGA
The DNA here is from genome assembly GCF_903166565.1 of Pseudomonas sp. Marseille-P9899. NCBI lineage: Bacteria > Pseudomonadati > Pseudomonadota > Gammaproteobacteria > Pseudomonadales > Pseudomonadaceae > Pseudomonas > Pseudomonas sp. Marseille-P9899. Next base: position 539,356 of record NZ_CAESCG010000001.1, on the reverse strand, counting down.
CGCTGACCGCGTCGTCCGGGTCTTCCAGCTCCACCAGCAGAACGAATTCGTCACCGCCAATCCGCGCCAGGGTGTCCTGGCTGTGCAGATGGCCGCGCAGGCGCAGGGCGACTTCCTTGAGCAACTGGTCACCGGTGTGGTGGCCGAAGGCATCGTTGACCGGCTTGAAGCCGTCCAGATCGATGAACATCAGCGCAAAACAACCGCCATGTTCCGCCACTTTGCTCATCGCCTGGTCGATACGGTCAGCCAGCAGGGTGCGGTTGGGCAAGCCGGTCAGGGTGTCGTGCAGCGCCAGTTGGGTGAGTTCCTGGTTGGCGAGGGTCAGCGAGCGCGCCAGATCAGCGGTGCGCGCCTCCAGCCGGGCGTCCAGCACCGAGGTCAACAGGGCCACGGCGAGCACCGCCAGGGTGGTGATCAGCACCAGATAATCGAGGCCATCGCCGCTCACGCCCTCGTTGAAGGCACCGCAGAAACTGCCCTCGGGGAAGTTCGCCGCAGCCATGCCGGTGTAGTGCATGCCGACAATCGCCACGCCCATGACCACCGCCGCCCCGCCGCGTACCTGACGCACATAGGGCGTGTGTCGGCGCAGGCGGAAGGCGATCCACAGCGCCGCCATCGACGCACCGACCGCGATCAGCAGCGACAGGCCAAACAGCGCCACGTCGTACTCGATACCCGGCTGCATGCGCAGCGCCGCCATGCCGGTGTAGTGCATGCAACTGATGCCCGCGCCCATGATCCCGGCGCCCAGCAGCAACATGTGTAGCGGCAGGCTGGTCTGGCTGACCAGCCACAGGGCAAAGCCCGAAGACAGTACCGCGATGACCAGCGACAGCAAGGTCAGGGTGAGGTCGTAGCCCAACTGGATCGGCAGGCTGAAGGCGAGCATGCCGATGAAGTGCATCGACCAGATGCCCATGCCCATGGCCAGCGCGCCACCGCCCATCCACAGATAGACCGCCCGCCCCTTGGCCGTGGCCAGGCGTCCGGTGAGGTCAAGAGCGGTGTAGGAAGCCAGGATCGCCACACACAGAGAGATGACGACCAGAGTAGGTGAGTAACTGCCAATCAACATGAGGCTTTCCACGAATGGGGCTGGATAGGGCAATTTTCCAGCCCATAAAAGCCGATGATTGTACTCAACCTTTCGCGAAACGCACGGAGTTTCAGCCGGTTGGCAGGGGGATTTTTCTGAGGGCCATCAGGGGATGCCTGAGGTGGGGTTTCACCATTTTTTGTGGCGTTCCAGCCGGACTCATCGCCGGCAAGACCGGCTGCCACAGGGTCCCGCGCCAGGCACTGAAATTGCGTTCAGCCAGTGCCCTTGGGGGCACCGGCCTGCGGGGAATCACTCCTCGGTGAACGCCTGCTGCGCATCCCAGCCGCCACCCAAGGCCGCAATCAACTGCACGCTGGCCACCAGCCGACCCTGCAACAGGGTCAGGGCACTGCGCTCGTTGCTCAAGGCAGTGGTTTGCACGTTGACCACGTCCAGATAACCGATCAGCCCTGCCCGGTACTGGTTCTCGGTCAGACGCAGCGATTCACGCGCCGATTCCAGCGCCTCCTGGCGCACATTCGCCTCGTCGCCGTAGACCTTGAGCTGGACCAGGTAGTTTTCCACTTCGCGGAAACCATCCAGCACGGTCTGCCGGTACTGCGCCACGGTCTGGTCGTAGACCGCCACGGTACGGTCGACCTCCGCCGAACGCTTGCCGGCATCGAACAGGGTCATGGCCAGGCTCGGGCCCACGGACCAGAAGCGGTTCGGCAAGCTGATCCAGTTGCTGAAGGTGCTACTGCTGTAGCCACCGCTCAGGCTCAGGCTCAAGTCCGGGAAGTAAGCGGCGCGGGCCACCCCGATTCCGGCATTGGCCGCCATGACCTTGCGCTCGGCCGAGGCGATATCGGGACGCCGCTCCAGCAGTTGCGACGGCAATTCCAGCGGAATCTGCGGCAACCCCGGGATAGTGGTGGTCGGCGCCAGGGCGAACTCCGCCGGCAGCTTGCCCATCAGCACGGCGATGGCGTTTTCCAGTTGTGCGCGCTGCCAGACCAGGTCCACCAGGTCAGCCTCGGTGCTCTTGAGCTGGGTTTGCGCCTGGGCGACTGCGTCCTTGCCGGACACGCCCGCCTTGTACTGGTTCTGGGTCATTTTCAGCGAACGCTGATAGGTCGCCAGGGTCGCTTCGAGCAAGCGCTTCTGCTCGTCAATGACGCGCAGTTGCAGGTAGTTCTGCACCAGTTCGGACTGCAGGCTCAGGCGCATCGCCGCCATGTCGGCCAGGCTCGCTTCAGCACTGGCCTCGTCGGCATTCAGGCCTTCACGCAGCTTGCCCCACAGGTCGATTTCCCAACTGACGCCCAATTGGGTGCTGTAGGTGTCGCGGATACCGCTGCTGTTGTTGCTCAGGCTCGAACTGCTGCTGCCGGTGCCCTGGCTCGAACGGGTCTTGCCGGCGCTCAGGTCGAGGCTGGGGAACAGCGACGCCCGCGAGCTGCGCACCAGGGCCTGGGCCTGACGGTACTGGGCTTCGTACTGGCGTACGGTCTGGTTGCTGGCATTGAGCTGCTCGACCAGCCCGTTCAGTTGCGCGTCGCCGTACAGCTCCCACCAGGCGCCACGGGCCAGGGCGTCGGACGGGTTGGCCTGGGTCCAGCCTTCGGCATGCTTGAACGGCACCGCGGTGTTCATCTCCGGGCGCTGGTAATCGGGGCTCAAGGTGCAGGCACTGAGCATCGCCACGCACAGGCTGGCAGCCAGCAGGCGCGAGCCCCGGGCGCCGAGCAGGCGCAACAGCGAAGAATCGGAAAGCAAGACAGGTTGACTCATAGCGGGGTTTCCAGGGCAGCGTCGGTCCGCACTCCGCGCCAGCGGTTGAAGCGATGGCGCAGACGGTCCAGATAGAGGTAGACCACCGGGGTGGTGTAAAGCGTGAGCATCTGACTGAAGACCAGGCCGCCGATGATGGTCACACCCAGCGGCTGGCGCATTTCCGAGCCTTCGGCGGTGCCGAGCAACAGCGGCAAGGCGCCGAGGATCGCGGCCAGGGTGGTCATCAAGATCGGCCGCAAGCGCAGCAGGCAGGCGCGGCGGATCGATTCTTCCGGGTCCAGGCCTTCATTACGCTCCAGTTGCAGCGCCAGGTCGATCATCAGGATGGCGTTTTTCTTGACCACACCGATCAGCAGGAACAGCCCCAACAGCGAGATCAGGCTGAACTCGCCACCGGTGACGTACAGCGTGAGCAAGGCCCCTACCCCGGCCGACGGCAAGGTCGAGAGGATGGTCAGCGGGTGAATGTAGCTTTCGTACAGGATGCCCAGCACCAGGTACACCAGCACCAGAGCGCCGAGGATCATCAACGGCTGGCCTTGCTGGGTTTTGCTGAAGGCGTCGGCGGTGCCGCCGAGCTTGGCGATCACCGACTCCGGCAAGCCGACCTTGGCCACCGCCCGTTCCACCGCGGCCAGGGCCTGGTCGGGACTATGGCCTTCGGCGACATCGAAGGAGATGTCCTCGGAGGCGAACTGCCCTTCGTGGCTGACCCGGTCGTTGGCCAGGCTGTTCTCGTAACGGGCGAAGGTCGACAGCGGCACCCGCGCGCCATCGGCGGTAATCACCTCGACCTGCTCCAGAGTGCTTGGGTCCTGGGCATATTTCGGGTTGATCTCCATCACCACCTGGTACTGGTTGAGGCTGTCGTAGATGGTGGAAATCTGCCGCTGGCTGTAGGCGTTGTTCAGCACCGCGGTAACCATGCTCATGTCGATGCCCAGGCGCTTGGCCTGTTCGCGGTCCACCACCAGGGTCACCTGCTGGGTGCCGCTGCCGTCACGGGCGTCGATGGCGGTCAGTTCCGGCAGCGCTCGCAGCGCCGCCACGACTTTCGGGTACCAATCGCGCAGCGCCTGCAAATCACCGCTCTGCAAGGTGTAGAGGTACTGCGAAGTGCTCTGGTCGCGGCCACCGCCACCCAGTTGCAGGTCCTGGTCGGCCATCAGGAACAGCCGGCCGCCGGGCACTTGCGGCATTTCCTTGCGCAGGCGCTCGATCACCTTCTGCGCGTCCAGCTTGCGTTCGGCAATCGGCTTGAGGCGCACCAGCACCATCGCGTTGTTGGTGCCGCTGTTGCCGCCGATAAAGCCGGCCACGCTCTGCACCGCCGGATCGGCAAGCAAGGCACGGCGGTAGATTTCCATCTTCGGCTGCATCACGGTGAACGACAGGCCGTCGTCGCCGCGGATGAAGCCCTGTAACTGGCCGGTGTCCTGCTGCGGCATCAGGGTCTTGGGCACCACCACATACAGCGCGATATTCACGCCGATGGCCAGCAGCAGGCTGAACAGGGTCAGCTTGCGATGGCGCAGCGCCCAGCCGAGGCTGCGGTCGTAGCCGGCGATCATGCGCCGGTTCAGGCTGTCGCTCCAGCGTTGCAGGCGAGTCTGTCCGGCGTCGTGGGCATGGGGCTTGAGCCAGCGGGCGCAGAGCATCGGCGTCAGGGTCAGCGACACCACCAGGGAGACGATGATCGCCGACGCCATGGTGATGGAGAACTCGCGGAACAGCGCATTGACGATACCGCCCATGAACAGGATCGAGACGAACACCGCCACCAGCGACACGTTCATCGACAGCAGGGTGAAGCCCACTTCCTTGGCGCCGAGGTAGGCCGCGCGCATCGGCGGCTGGCCGTCCTCGATATGCCGGGAAATGTTCTCCAGCACCACGATGGCGTCGTCCACCACCAGCCCGGTGGCGAGGATCAGCGCCATCAGCGACAGGTTGTTCAGCGAGAAACCGCACAGGTACATCACCGCGAAGGTGCCCACCAGCGACACCGGTACCGCCAGGGTTGGGATCAGCGAAGCGCGGAAGTTGCCGAGGAACAGGTAGACCACCAGGATCACCAGCACCACCGCGATCAACAGGGTGTGCTCGGCTTCCTTGAGGGTCGCCTTGATCACCGGCGAGCGGTCCATGGCGATGTTCAATTGCACGTTGGACGGCAGCAGCGACTGCAGGGCCGGCAACTGCGCCTTGATCTGCTCCACCGTCTCGATGATGTTGGCGCCGCTCTGGCGGTTGATCACCAGCAGCACCGCCTCGTCGTCGTTGAAGAAGCCGCTGTTGTAGCGGTTTTCCACGCCGTCGCTGACTTTCGCCACATCGCTCAGGCGCAGCACCGAACCGTTCTGGTAACGGATCACCAGCGGCTCGTAGTCCTTGGCTTTCTCCAGTTGGTCATTGGCGCGCACTTGCCAGTTGCGTCCGGCATCCTCGACAAAGCCCATGGGCCGGCGCTGGTTGGCTGCCGCCACTGTTTCGCGCACGTCATCCAGGGACAGGCCGTACTGGGTGAGCCGCTTCGGCTCAAGCTCGATGCGCACCGCCGGCAGCGAGCTGCCGCCGATCTGCACCTCGCCGACCCCGGACACCTGGGACAGGCTCTGGGACAGGATGGTCGACGCCAGGTCGTACAACTGCCCCTTCTGCAGCACATCGGACGTCAGCGACAGGACCATGATCGGCGCCTGCGACGGGTTGATCTTCTTGTAGGTGGGCATGCTGCGCATGCCGCTGGGCAACAGGTTGCGCGTGGCGTTGATCGCCGCCTGCACTTCCCGTGCGGCGCCGTCGATGTCACGGTCGAGGTCAAAACCGAGAATCACCCGGGTCGAGCCCTGACTGGAACTGCTGGTCAGCGTGGTAACGCCGGCGATGGTGCCCAGCTTGCGCTCCAGCGGCGTCGCCACCGTGGCCGCCATGACCTCAGGGCTGGCGCCCGGCAGGCTGGCCGAGACCACGATCACCGGGAAGTCCATCTTCGGCAGCGGCGCCACCGGCAACAGGCCGAAGCTGACACCGCCCAGCAGCAGGATCGCCAGGCTCAGCAGCATGGTCGCCACCGGGCGACGGATAAACGGGCCGGACAGGTTCAAGGGCAGCTCCAGGTGACAAGCTGCACGCTACGAGCAGGGTTGCGAAGGCTGATCACACCGGCTCCTCCACCACGTTCTGTTCAGGCTTGAAACGGCGCGCCAGTCGGTCGAAATACAGGTAGATCACCGGTGTGGTGAACAGCGTGAGTACCTGGCTGACCAGCAGCCCGCCCACCATCACCAGGCCCAGCGGCTGGCGCAGCTCGGCGCCGGAACCGCTGGCGAGCATCAGTGGCACGGCGCCGAACAACGCCGCCAGGGTGGTCATCAGGATCGGCCGGAAACGCAGCAGCGCGGCCTGGTAGATCGCGGTCTGCGGGTCCATGCCCTGGTGACGTTCGGCTTCGAGGGCGAAGTCGATCATCATGATCGCGTTCTTCTTGACGATACCGATCAGCAGGATGATGCCGATGATGGCGATCATCCCCAGGTCGTTGCCGGTGAGGATCAGCGCCAGCAAGGCGCCCACCGCTGCCGAGGGCAAGGTCGAAAGGATGGTGATCGGGTGGATGTAGCTCTCGTAGAGCACGCCGAGCACGATGTACATGGTCACCACGGCTGCGAGGACCAGCAGCAGCGTGCTCGACAGCGACGCCTGGAAGGCCTCGGCCGCACCCTGGAAGCGGGTCTGCACGCCCAGCGGCATGCCGATGTCCTTCTGCACCTGCTCGATAACCTGCACCGCCTCGCCCAGGGACACGCCCTCGGCTAGGTTGAACGACATCATCACCGCCGGGAACTGGCCGATATGAGCGATGGCCAGTTGCGCCTGACGCTCCTCGACACGGGCCAGCGCCGACAGCCGAACCTGCGCGCCATCGGTGGTCTTGACGTAGATCTGGTCCAGCACCTTGGGCCCGATGCTCGACGCAGCGGCAGCCTGCAGCACCACGCGGTACTGGCTGGCCTGGGTGTAGATGGTGGAAATCTGCCGCTGACCGAAGGCGTCATACAGCGCGTTGGTGATTTCCGAGACGGTCACACCAAGCCGGCTGGCAGCATCGCGGTCGATCACCAGGTAAACCTGCAGGCCCTTGTCCTGCAGGTCGCTGGCGACGTCGGTCAGTTCCGGCCGCTGTTGCAGGGTGCGCACCAGGGTGTCGCTCCACGTCGACAGCAAATCGGCGTCCGGCGAAGAGAGGCTGAACTGGTACTGGGTACGGCTGACCCGGTCTTCGATGCTCAGGTCCTGCACCGGCTGCATGAACAGGCGGATGCCGCTGAGGCGGTCCACCTGCGGCTGCAGGCGGGCGATGACCTGGGCGGCGGTGAGGTCGCGCTCGCCGTGGGGCTTGAGGTTGATCAGCATGCGGCCGCTGTTGAGCGTGGCGTTGTCGCCATCGACGCCGATATACGACGACAGGCTCTCTACCGCCGGATCTTCGAGGACCAGCGCGGCCAGTTCCTGCTGGCGCTGGCTCATGGCGGTGAAGGAAATCGACTGCGGCGCCTCGGAAATGCCCTGGATCACCCCGGTGTCCTGCACCGGGAAGAAGCCCTTGGGCACCACCATGTACAGCAGCACGGTCAGGCCCAGGGTCGCCACGGCCACCAGCAGGGTCAGCGGCTGGTGCCGCAAGACCCACTGCAGGCCGCGACCATAATGCTCGATCAGCCAGTCGATCCAGGCGCCGCTGGCACGGTAGAAACGGCCCTGCTCTTCTTCCTTAGGCTCGCGCTTGAGCAAGCGCGCGCACATCATCGGCGTCAGGGTCAGGGACACCACCAGGGAAATCAGGATCGCCACCGCCAGGGTGATGGCGAATTCGCGGAACAGCCGCCCCACCACGTCGGCCATGAACAGCAGCGGAATCAATACCGCGATCAGCGAGAAGGTCAGCGAGATCAGGGTGAAACCGATCTGCCGCGCGCCCTTGAGCGCCGCCTGCAACGGCGTCTCGCCTTCCTCGATATGGCGGGCGATGTTCTCCAGCATGACGATGGCGTCGTCCACCACGAACCCGGTGGCGATGGTCAGCGCCATCAGGGTCAGGTTGTTGATGGAGAAACCGGCCAGGTACATCACGCCGAAGGTGCCGATCAGCGACAGCGGCACGGCGATCGACGGAATCAGGGTCGCGCTGACCCGACGCAGGAACAGGAAGGTGACCATCACCACCAGAGCGATGGCGATCAGCAGTTCGTGCTGCACGTCCTTGACCGAGGCGCGGATGGTCTGGGTGCGGTCGGTGAGCACCACCACGTCAAGGCCCGCCGGCAGGTTGTCGGTGATCGACGGCAGCATCTCCTTGATGCGGTCGACCACCTCGATGACGTTGGCGCCCGGCTGGCGCTGGATGTTCAGCAGCACGGCCTGGTTCTGGTTGGCCCAGGCGGCCAGGCGCTCGTTCTCGGCGCCGTCGACGATCTCGGCGACATCCTTCAGGCGCAGCGGCGCGCCGTTGGCGTAGGCGAGGATCAGGTTGGCGTATTCCTCGGGGGAACGCAGTTGATCGTTGGCGTCGAGCATCGACACCCGGGTCGGACCGTCGAAGTTGCCTTTCGGCTGGTTGACGTTGGAGGCGCCGACCAGGGTGCGCACATCGGCAAGGTTCAGGCCCGCCGACGCCAGCGCCTCGGGGTTGACCTTGATCCGCACCGCCTGACGCTGGCCGCCGGCGATGCTGACCATGCCGACGCCGCTGATCTGGGCGATTTTCTGCGCCATGCGGGTGTCGACCAGGTCATTGAGCTTGGGCAACGGCATGGTTTTCGAGGAAATCGCCAGGGTCAGCACCGGGGTGTCCGCCGGGTTGACCTTGTTGTACACCGGCGGTGCCGGCAGGTCGCTGGGCAACAGGTTGCTGGCGGCGTTGATCGCCGCCTGCACCTGTTGCTCGGCGACATCCATGTTCATTTCCAGGCTGAAACGCAGGGTCAGCACCGACGCGCCACCGGAGCTGGTGGAGGCCATCTGGGTCAGGCCCGGCATTTGTCCAAACTGGCGCTCCAGCGGCGCGGTCACGGCGCTGGTCATCACCTGCGGACTGGCGCCGGGATAGAGGGTCATGACCCGGATGGTCGGGTAATCCACCTGGGGCAAGGCTGCCACCGGCAGCAGCTTGTAGGCGATCAGGCCGGCCAGGACGATGGCCAGCATGCTCAGCGTGGTGGCAACCGGACGGAGGATGAACAGCCGCGAGAGATTCATGCGCCAGCCTTGCCTTCACGGGCCGGACGCTCGGGCGCAGCCGAGACATCTTTCTTGTCCTGGCCTTGCAGGTGCTGACCGGGCGTTGTCGGTACTTCAGCGGCGTCGTCGACGACTTCCACCAGGGTGCCGTCGCGCAGGCGGTCGGTGCCTTCCAGCACGACCCGCTCGCCCTTGGCCAGGCCTTCCTTGATGACCGTGCGCTCGCCGTCGCTGGCGCCCAGCTTGAGGGTGCGAATATGCACCTTGTTCTCGGCGTCCACCACATAGACGAAGGTGCCGTTGGTGCCGAACTGGATCGCCGCCGCCGGGGCGGTGACCACGTCTTTCTGGGTGTCGGCGAGCAGGCGCACGTTGACGAACTGGTTGGGGAACAGCGCTTCGTCCTGGTTCTCGAAACGCGCCTTGAATTTCAGCGTGCCGGTGGTGATGTCGATCTGGTTGTCGAGGCTGCGCAGCACACCGACGGCCTGCTGGCGGGTATCGCCGCGGTCCCAGGCTTCGACCGGCAGTGGCGCACCACTGCGGAAGCGCGCGAGCACGGTGTCGAGGTCGGTTTCCGGCAGGGTGAAGGCGACGGTGATCGGCTGGGTCTGGGTAATCACCACCAGCGCGGTGGTGTCGTTGGCCGCCACCAGGTTGCCCAGGTCCAGTTGGCGCAGGCCGAGGCGGCCACCGATCGGGGCGCGGATCCTGGTGAAGTCCAGGTTCAGCTTGGCGTCGTTGACCGCCGCCTGGTTGGTCTTGATCGTGCCTTCGTACTGCGCCACCAGCGCGGCCTGGGTATCGAGGGTCTGCTTGGCGATGCTGTCTTCGGCGAACAGGCCTTTATAGCGCGCCAGGTCGATCTGGGCGTTTTTCAATTGCGCCTGGTTCTGCGCCAGGGTGCCTTCAGCCTGCTGCAGGGCGATCTGGTAGCTGCGCGGGTCGATCTCGGCGAGCAGGTCACCGGCCTTGACCTGCTGGCCTTCCTGGAAGTGCACCTTGACCAGTTCCCCCGCTACCCGGCTGCGCACATTGACGGTGTTGGTCGCGGTGACCGTACCCAGCGCCTTGTAATACAGCGGGAAGTCGCCCACCGCGGCGGGCGCTACGCGCACCGGCACCGTAGCCGTCGAGTTGCCGAAGCCCGGACGCCCCGGACCGCCCATAGGGCCGGCGCCACCACGGCGGCCAACAGCCGGCGTTTCGCCTTTGGCCGGGGCCTTGGAAGCCGTCGATGCCGGCCAGAGCCACCAGCACAAGCCAGCGACCAGCAACAGAATCAACAGGCTGAACAGCCAGCGACGGGAAGAACGGGAGGAAGATTGCATGGGTTGACCGACCATATCTGCGCAGGAAACTTTGAAGGAGGCTGAACGATAAGCACTTGAGAAGGATTAGCAAAGCGCCTTTACCGGCAATTTACTGATCACTGACGTAGCCAAGACCCTGAACTTTAAATGAAAACGGCCTGGACAAAGCCAGGCCGTGATCACGTTTCAGGTTTTTGCGGGCGGGCCCCGCGAGCGACTTACTTCAGGACAGCCAGGGCTGCCTCGTAGTTAGGCTCTTCGGCGATCTCGCCAACCAGCTCGCTGTGCAGCACCTTGTCGTTCTCATCGACCACAACGACAGCGCGGGCGGCCAGGCCGGCCAGAGGGCCGTCGGCAATGGCAACGCCGTAGTTTTCCAGGAACTCGCGGCCGCGCAGGGTCGACAGGTTCTTCACGTTGGTCAGGCCTTCGGCGCCGCAGAAGCGAGCCTGGGCGAACGGCAGGTCAGCGGATACGCACAGCACCACGGTGTTGGCCAGTTCATTGGCCTGGGCGTTGAACTTGCGCACGGAGGTGGCGCAGGTCGGGGTGTCGACGCTTGGGAAGATGTTCAGCACTTTGCGCTTGCCGGCGAAGTCCTTCAGCGACACATCAGCCAGGCCCTCGCCGACCAGCGAAAACGCTGGCGCCTGGGCGCCGGCTTTTGGCAGCTCGCCGTTGACCTGAACCGGATTGCCTTTAAGAGTCACTTGAGCCATGAACGGAGTCCTTATGCGAGAGGATAAAAGGACCCAGAGTTAAGCACGAAAGTGGGCGTCCACCTATGGTCCGAATGCAAATTGTTAAATTGCCTGACAATTTTTGTGGACAAAACAGGCTCTAGAAACCGAACAATCCATCGCAACGCCCGGCATGCGTGACGCCGGGCCGTCGCGATGAAGCCTTACGGAATCAGCGAATACACCACCGACGACAGCGCAACGAGCCCTACCAGAGTCACGAATACGTTGGACATCGCGCCACCGTATTTGCGCATCGCCGGCACGCGGCGGATCGCGTACATCGGCATCAGGAACAGGATCGCCGCGATCACCGGGCCGCCTAGGGCTTCGATCATGCCGAGAATGCTCGGGTTGAGCGTGGCGACGATCCAGCACACCACCAGCATCAGCGCGGCAGTCACCCGGTCCAGGGTCTTGGCCTGAGGACGCTTGCCGGTCTTGAGGATGATGCCTTTGAGGCCTTCGCTGGCACCGATGTAGTGGCCGAGGAACGACTTGGCAATCGCGACGAAGGCAATCAACGGCGCGGCGAAGGCGATGGTCGGGTTGCTGAAGTGGTTGGCCAGGTACGACAGGATCGACAGGTTCTGCGCCTTGGCCTCAGCCAGTTGCGCCGGGGTCAGGGTCAGCACGCAACTGAACACGAAGAACATCACCATCGCCACCATCAACAGGTGCGCGCGAGCCAGGATCTGCCCGCTGCGCTGGTCGGCGTGCTCGCCGTAGCGGCGTTTCTGGTCGACGGCGAAGGCCGAGATGATCGGCGAATGGTTGAAGGAGAACACCATCACCGGGATCGCCAGCCACAGGGTGTGCAGGAAGGCGCTGCCCGCTGGCAGTTCGCTTGCGGTGCTGAGGATGCCGCCGTTCCAGTGCGGAATCAGGAATACCGCGAGAAACGCCAGGGCCACGATAAACGGATAGACCAGCAGGCTCATCGCCTTGACCGTGGCCTGTTCACCGCAACGCACCACGGCCAGCAGGCCGAGGATCAGCACGAACGACAGCAGCGCACGCGGCGGCGGCTGGATGTGCAGTTGGTGTTCCATGAAGCTGCCGACCGTGTTGGTCAGCGCCACGCTGTAGATCAGCAGGATCGGGAAGATGGCGAGGAAATACAGCACGGTGATCATTGCACCGGCGCTGAGGCCGAAGTGTTCTTCGACGACTTCGGTGATATCGCCGTCGCCACGCCCGGAGAGGACGAAGCGGGTCAGGCCGCGGTGGGCGTAATACGTCATCGGGAACGCCAGCAGCGCCAGGATCAGCAGCGGCCAGAAACCGCCGAGGCCGGCGTTGATCGGCAGGAACAGTGTACCGGCGCCGATGGCGGTGCCGAACAGGCCGAGCATCCAGGTGGTGTCTTGACGGGCCCAGCTACCGAGGGTCGCGGCTGGGGTCGATTCAAAGCGTTGTTCAACGCTTGGGGCCTGCTCATTCATTCCGGGTGCAACTCCACACGCAAGACTGCAACAGCGCCGGAAGTGGCGAAACAGACGCCTCAACGCACCCCGGCCATCAAAGAGGGGCGCGATTGTGCGCTGAAAGGTTGCACTTGCAAAGCCCTGTCCGAGGAATGGTTGCACCGTTGCGGTGCGCGCACAGGTAGAAAATTGCGGGGGTTGCTGATGGCCTTATCGCTGCGGTTCAGGCGCATCCCACACCCTCGAGTGATAGCCGGTAACCCCGCACCACTTGCCAAAAGTTTGGAATACCATAATATGATATCCCGTAGACCTTAAAACCTGCAGGCCGGCACCTACAATCACAAACGGCCACTCACACTTTGTAAAAGCTGCTCCCCGAACTGATTGGCGGGCGACAGAAAGCCCGCCTCGAATAACAAAAGCAACGAGGGCGTAACCATGCTGTTTAGCAAACGTGTAACCGCAGTGCTGTCCATCAGCCTGCTGACCCTGGCTTGTCAGGCCACCCAGGCCGCCGACAGTCTGAACTTCGTCAGTTGGGGCGGCACCACCCAGGACGCGCAAAAAGCCGCCTGGGCCGAGCCCTTCAGCAAGAGCAGCAACATCAAGGTCGTGCAGGACGGCCCCACCGACTACGGCAAACTCAAAGCCATGGTCGAAAGCGGCAATGTGCAGTGGGACGTGGTCGACGTCGAAGCCGACTTCGCCCTGCGCGCCGCCAGCGAAGGCCTGCTCGAACCCCTCGACTTCAATACCATCCAGCGTGATCGCATCGACCCCCGCTTCGTTTCCGACCACGGCGTAGGCTCGTTCTTCTTCTCCTTCGTCCTCGGCTATAACGAAGGCAAGCTGGGTGCCAACAAGCCAGTGGACTGGAGCGCGCTGTTCGACACCAAGACCTACCCCGGCAAACGCGCCCTGTACAAATGGCCAAGCCCAGGCGTACTGGAACTGGCCCTGCTGGCGGACGGCGTCGCCGCCGACAAGCTCTATCCGCTGGACCTGGACCGCGCCTTCAAGAAACTCGACACCATCAAGAAAGACATCGTCTGGTGGGGCGGCGGTGCCCAGTCGCAGCAACTGCTGGCCTCCGGCGAAGCCACTCTCGGCCAGTTCTGGAACGGCCGCGTCTACGCCCTGCAACAGGACGGCGCGCCAGTGGGCGTGAGCTGGAAGCAGAACCTGGTCATGGCGGACTTCCTCGTGGTGCCCAAAGGCGCCAAGAACAAGGACGCGGCCATGAAGTTCATCGCCAACGCCGCCAGTGCCAAGGGCCAGGCCGAGTTCGCCAACCAGACCGCTTATGCGCCGGTGAACCTGGACAGCGTCAGCCTGCTCAAGCCTGACCTCGCACCGAACCTGCCCACCGCCTACGCTCAAGATCAGGTCACCCTGGATTTCGCCTACTGGGCGAAGAACGGTCCAGCCATCGCTACCCGCTGGAATGAGTGGCTGGTCAAATGAAAGTCGCCATCAACGCCTTGCAATCGGCAACCGGTGCCCCTGGCACCGGCAACAAGGGAGCGGCCATGAACCCCACGCCGTCGCTGCGCCAACGCTGGCGCGGCAGCCGCAACCTGCTACCGGCCCTGCTGTTTCTCGGGTTGTTCTTCTTCGCGCCACTGATCGGCCTGCTGCTGCGCGGCGTGCTGGAACCGGTGCCTGGGCTGGGCAACTACGAGCAACTGTTCGCCAACTCGGCCTACGCCCGGGTGCTGTTCAACACCTTCTCGGTGGCCGGTCTGGTCACCCTGATCAGCGTGTTGCTGGGCTTTCCGCTGGCCTGGGCGATCACCCTGGTGCCGCGTGGCTGGGGCCGCTGGCTGCTGAACATCGTGCTGCTGTCGATGTGGACCAGCTTGCTCGCCCGGACCTATTCCTGGCTGGTGTTGCTGCAGGCCTCGGGGGTGATCAACAAGGCGTTGATGGCAATGGGCATCATCGATGCCCCGCTGGAAATGGTGCATAACCTCACCGGCGTGGTGATCGGCATGAGCTACATCATGATCCCGTTCATCGTCCTGCCGCTACAGGCGACCATGCAGGCCATCGACCCGATGGTCCTGCAGGCCGGCTCGATCTGCGGCGCGAGTCCGTGGACCAACTTCTTCAAAGTGTTCCTGCCGCTGTGCCGCTCGGGGCTGTTCTCCGGCGCCTTGATGGTGTTCGTGATGTCCCTCGGTTATTACGTGACCCCGGCCCTGCTCGGCGGCGCGCAGAACATGATGCTGCCGGAATTCATCGTCCAGCAGGTGCAGTCGTTCCTCAACTGGGGTCTGGCCAGTGCCGCTGCGGCGTTGCTGATCGCGATCACCCTGGTGCTGTTCTATTTCTACCTGAAGCTGCAACCGGAATCCCCGGTCGGCAACAGCAACGCGAGGTAAGCGACCATGCTCCTGACCCCCAATGCCATGAGCCGGCGCCTGCGTTTCGGGCTCTACACCACCACCGGGCTGATCGCACTGTTTCTGCTGCTGCCGATCGTGTTCATCGTGCTGCTGTCGTTTGGCTCCTCGCAGTGGCTGGTATTCCCGCCGCCGGGCTGGACGCTGAAGTGGTACGGCCAGTTCTTTTCCAACGCCGAATGGATGGACGCCGCCTTCGCCAGCCTCAAGGTGGCGCTGCTGACCACGGTGGTCGCCGTGGCCCTCGGCCTGCCCACCGCGTTCGCCCTGGTGCGTGGGCGCTTCCCTGGCCGCGAAATGCTCTACGGCTTGTTCACCCTGCCGATGATCGTGCCGCTGGTGATCATCGCCGTGGCGGTGTACGCGCTGTTCCTGAAACTGGGCTACACCGGCACGCTGTTTTCCTTCGTGGTCAGCCACGTCATCGTCGCCCTGCCCTTCACCATCATTTCCATCATCAACTCGCTGAAGCTGTTCGATCAGTCGATCGAGGACGCCGCGGTGATCTGCGGCGCCTCGCGCCTGCAAGCGATCGTCAAGGTGACCTTCCCGGGGATTCGCCCGGGAATGATCGCCGGCGGCCTGTTCGCCTTCCTCGTCTCGTGGGACGAGGTGGTACTCAGCGTGATGATGGCCAGCCCGAACCTGCAGACCCTTCCCGTGAAAATGTGGACCACCCTGCGTCAGGACCTGACACCCGTGATTGCCGTCGCTTCGACGCTGCTGATCGGCCTGTCGGTACTGGTCATGGTGATCGCCGCCGCCCTGCGCCGGCGCAACGAAGTCAGCGCCTGAGCGCCCGGAGAGAACAACAATGAGTGCAGTCATCAACGATGCCGCCCAGGCCAAGACCCTCGTCAGCCTGCGCAACCTGAACAAGCACTACGGCGACTTCGCCGCAGTGGACAACATCAGCCTCGACATCCAGGACGGCGAGTTCCTCACCTTCCTCGGCTCCAGCGGCTCGGGCAAGAGCACCACGCTGTCGATGCTGGCCGGTTTCGAGACGCCGAGCAGCGGCGAGATCCTGGTCAACGGCCAGTCGCTGGTCAACGTGCCGCCGCACAAACGCGATATCGGCATGGTGTTCCAGCGTTACTCACTGTTCCCGCACCTGTCGGTGCGCGACAACATCGCCTTCCCCCTGGCGATCCGCAAGCGCAGCGCCGCCGAGCGTGACAAGCAAGTGGACGCCATGCTCAAGCTGGTGCAACTGGACAAATTCGCCCACCGCCGTCCGGCGCAATTGTCCGGTGGTCAGCAACAGCGTGTGGCGATTGCCCGGGCGCTGGTGTACGAACCGCGGATCCTGCTGATGGACGAACCCCTTGGCGCGCTGGACAAGAAACTGCGTGAAGACCTGCAGGACGAACTGCGTCAACTGCACCGTCGGCTCGGCATCACCATCGTCTACGTGACCCACGACCAGGAAGAAGCCATGCGCCTGTCCCAGCGCATCGCCATCTTCAGCCACGGCAAGATCGTCGGCCTCGGTACCGGCTACGACCTCTACCAGAACCCGCCGAATGCGTTCGTCGCCTCGTTCCTGGGCAACTCCAACTTCCTCCGGGTCAAGGCTCAGGGCAACGGCGCGGCCAGTTTCGAAGGCCAGCCGGTGGCGATGCGCCTGACCCCGGGCCTGGCGGTAGGCCAGGACGTGCTGCTGATGGTCCGCCCGGAAAAAGCCCTGGCCCTGAGCCGCGAACAGGCCGCCACCGAGGCGCTGCCGGCGGGCTGGAACGAAGTCACGGCAAAGGTTGGCGAAGTGCTGTTCCTCGGCGAAAGCCAGACCTGCAGCGTGGTGACTACAGGCGGCACTGCCATGACCGTGAAAGCGCTGTCGGCGGCAGGCATGTCGATGAAACCGGGGGATGAAGTGAAAGTGCGCTGGGCGGTGGCGGATGCCTGTGTGTACACCGAGTGGCAGGAGAGTGATTTGAACAAGGCGGCGGGGGCGCATTGATGCCCTGATCGCTGGACACCCAAAAAAAACCCGGCGCATGGCCTAATGCCAGTCAGTTAGCGTTTTGGCGCCTATGTTGGGGCTGCTTTGCAGCCCTTCGCGAGCAAGCTCGCTCCCACAGGATCCTGGCCAAGGTGCAGATTATGTGGGCGAGCTTCCTGAAGCGGCAAAGCGGCCCCATGGCTAACTGACTGGCATTAGCGCATGGCCGGTATTTTATTGGTTTGGCGAGTTGGCTCACTGAATTCGCTCCACCCGGTCCGCCAGCCCCTGACTGTTTCCAGATGCACCTTGCCCACCGCCACCCGCAACCGCCCCAGCGCCGCCCTGAATCCGCTCCACCCCGCCCTGCACCAGGCGCAGCCCCGGCAACGCCGCCGACAACGCCGCAAGATCCGGCTCCAGCCCGCGCTCACCGGTGTAATGCAGATCCAGCAACACCTCGCCCTCGGCGCTCCGTGCGCTGTCTTCGACGTGCTCGGAACCGGCCAGCAGAATCCGGCTGACTTCATGCTTCGGATCACCGAACACCCGCCACACCTCGCCCTGCTCCACCACCTGCCCGCGCTCCAGTACCGCCACGCGGTGACAGAGGTCGCGGATCACTTCCATCTCATGGGTGATGAGCACGATGGTCAGGCCCAGGCGCCGGTTGATGTCGCGCAGCAGTTGCAGGATTGCCTGGGTGCTTTCCGGGTCGAGCGCCGAAGTGGCTTCGTCGCACAGCAGAATCTGTGGTTCCAGCACCAGCGCGCGGGCGATACCGACCCGCTGTTTCTGCCCGCCGGACAACTGCGCCGGGTAGGCATCGCGGCGCTCGACCAGACCCACCAGTTGCAGCAGCTCATCGACCCGACGTAGCCGTTCCGCCGCCGCCACACCGGCCATGCGCAGTGGCAGTTCGATGTTCTCGGCGACGGTGCGGGTGGCCATCAGGTTGAAGTGCTGGAAGATCATCGCCACTTGCCGGCGCAGCGGGCGCAGTTGTGTGGTGCTCAAGGCCGCGATGTCCTGGCCGTTGATCAACACCTGGCCTGCGCTGGGGGTTTCGAGGCGGTTGATCAGGCGCAGCAGCGAGGACTTGCCGGCGCCGCTGCGGCCGATGATGCCGAAGATTTCACCGCGCTGGACCTGCAGGTCGATGTCCTGGAGGGCGGTGAGATTGCCGTAACGTTTGCCGATCCCGCGTAGTTGCAGAGGAATGACGGAGGCGAGGATTTCCGGGGAGAAGCGGGTCACGATCTGAACACCCTGGTTGGTTGAACGCTATGGGCCGCTGTGTGATCCATCGCGAGCAAGCTCGCTCCTACAGTTCAAATACGCCCCTGTAGGAGCGAGCTTGCTCGCGATGAGCCCTCAGCAGCCCCGAAAGATCAGAAGCCCGGCGCAATCTGACCCTTGTAACGGGTCAGGATAAAGTTGCGCACTTCAGGCGAGTTCAGCGCCTTGGCGAGTTTCTGGATACCCGGGTCCTGCAGGTTGTCCGGGCGGGCCACCAGGTACTCGACGTACAGGTCCTTGCCCTTCTCGACGATCAGCGCGCTGTTGGTGTCGATCCCGGCTTCCAGGGCGTAGTTGGCAAACACGAACGCCAGGTCCACCTGGTTCACCGCACGGGCCAGCAAGGCGCCTTCAAGTTCGCGGATTTTCAGTTTCTTCGGGTTCTCGGCGATATCACGCTGGGTCGCCAGGGTGTTGCTCGGATCCTTGAGTTTGATCAGCCCGGCCTCGTGCAGCAGCACCAGGGCGCGACCGGTATTCACCGGGTCGTTGGGAATGGCCACGCTGGCGCCGTCGGGCAGGTCCTTGAGGTCCTTGATCTTGGTCGAATACGCGCCGAACGGCTCGATGTGCACGCCCACCACCGGTACCAGGTCGGTGTGGCGGGTCTTGTTGAAGTCATCGAGGAACGGCCGGTACTGGTAGTAGTTGGCGTCGAGGTTCTTCTCGGCCAATTGCAGGTTGGGCTGGATGAAGTCGGTGAAGACCTTGATGTCCAGGTCCACGCCTTCTTTGGCCAGCACCGGTTTGACGAACTCGAGGATCTCGGCATGAGGGACCGGAGTCGCGCCGACGGTAAGTTTCTCGTTGGCGTGGGCCGACAGGCTGATGATTGCGGCGGCCAGGACCGCCAGAGACTGCTTGAACATGATGTGCTCCTTTGGGATTTGGGTTGGCCGTCGTAGGGCGAACGTGGGGCCGGGTTGGGCAAAACGGTATTCAGCGGCGGGTGAAGTGCCGCACCAGGCGGTCGCCGCTCATTTGCAGGGCCTGCACCAGCAGGATCAGCAGCAGCACGGTGACCACCATCACATCGGTCTGGAAACGCTGGTAACCGAAGCGGATCGCCAGGTCGCCGAGACCGCCGCCGCCGATCACTCCGGCCATCGCGGTGTAGTCCACCAGCACGATGGCGGTCACGGTGACGGCGGCAATCAGGCCGGTACGTGATTCCGGCAACAGCGTGTAGCGGATGATCTGCCAGGTGCTGCCGCCCATGGCCTGGCTGGCTTCCACCAGCCCGCGATCGACTTCCCGCAGCGCGGTTTCCACCAGCCGGGCGAAGAACGGCGTGCAACCCACCACCAACGGCGGGATGGTGCCGCGTACCCCCAGAGAGGTGCCGGTGATCAGGGTGGTGACCGGGATCAGCACGATCAGCAGGATGATGAACGGCAGCGAACGCAACACGTTCGCCACCAGCGACAGGCAGCGGTACAACAGCGGGCTGGACAACAACTGACGCTGCCCGGTGAGGTACAGCAGCACCCCCAGCGGCAGCCCGAGCAGCACGGTGAAGGCCAGCGCCGCGCCGAGCATGCTCAGGGTTTCCAGGCTGGCCTCGCCGACCTCGCCCCAGTTCAGGTTGACCAGCAGCTCGTTCATTTGCCGGACTCCCGACGCAGCGCAGCAACCGGATGCGGCGCGCGCAGGCGGTCACCCTGGCCGAACAGCTTGTTGCGCAAGGTGCCTTCGGCGTACTCGCGCTTGAACAGGCCGCGGGCCTGCAACTCCGGCACCAGCAGATCGACCACGGCGACGAAGGTTTCCGGGGCGACCACACTGGCCAGGTTGAAACCATCGACACCGGTTGCCTCGACCCACTCCTGCAACTGGTCGGCGACGGTCTGCGCCGAGCCCACCAACACCGGGCCGTCGCCGCCGATGGCGCAGTAATCGGCGATTTCGGCGGTGGTCCAGGTGCGCGTCGGGTCGGCACGGGTGAAGGCTTCCACCGCCGACTGGATGGCGTCGCTCGGCACTTCGCGCAGCACCTGCTCCGGGTCGTACTGGGCGAAGTCGATACCGGTCCAGCCCGACATCAGGGTCAGCGCGCCCGTGGCGCTGGCGTACTCACGGTACTCGCGCAGGCGGGCCAGGGCCGCCTCGTCGGTCTCGGCGACGATCACCGTGAGCTGTTCGAGGATGACGATATCGTCCGCCGCACGCCCGGCGGCCACTGCGGCAGCGCGGAATTCGTCCACCTGTTTCTTCAGCACCGCCTTGCTTGGCGCGGCGACGAACACGCATTCGGCATTGGCCGCAGCGAAGGTCCGGCCACGGCTCGATGCGCCGGCCTGGTAGAGCACCGGGGTGCGCTGCGGCGACGGCTCGCAGAGGTGGAAACCCGGCACCTTGAAGTAGGTGCCGTCATGGTCGATGCCGTGGACCTTGGCCGGGTCGGCATACACGCCGCTGTCGCGGTCGGCACGCACGGCGTCCTCTTCCCAACTGTTTTCCCACAGCTTGTAGCAGACCTGCAGGTATTCCTCGGCCAGCGCATAACGCTGGTCGTGGGAGAGCTGCTCGCGCTGGCCGAGGTTGCGTGCGCCACTGCTCAGGTACGAGGTGACGATGTTCCAGCCGGCGCGGCCCTGGGTCAGGTGATCGAGGGTGGACATGCGCCGGGCGAACGGAAACGGGTGCTCGAACGAGACCGAGGCGGTCACGCCAAAACCCAGGTGTTTGGTGGCCGCAGCCATCGCCGGCACCAGTTGCAGCGGGTCATTGACCGGCACCTGGGCGCCGCTGCTCAGGGCCGCGTCGGCGCTGCTGCCATAGACGTCATAGACCCCCAGCACATCGGCGATGAACAGGCCGTCGATGCGGCCGCGCTCCAGGGTTTTCGCCAGCTCGACCCAGTAATGGATATCGGTATAGCGCCGCGACTGGTCGCGGGGGTGCCGCCAAAGGCCGGGCGACAAGTGCCCGACGGTGTTCATGGCGAAGGCGTTGAGACGAATCTGCTTGGACATGGGCGGACCTCAGTTCCAGTCGTGACGCGGCGGCTTGATGCCGTTCAGCGCCCAGTTGCCGACCAGGTGGTACTTCCAGCGCACCGGGTCGTGCAGGGTGTGCACCCGGGCGTTGCGCCAATGGCGGTCGAAATTGTGTTTGGCCAGCGACGAGCGCGTGCCGCCCAGTTCGAACAGACGGTTGGTGGCTTCGATGGCGGCTTCGGTGGTCAGCACCTTGGCCTTGGCCACGGCCACCGAGGCGGCAGCGACATTGTCTTCGTCCGGCGCCGGCTTGGCCGCGTCGAGCACCCAGCCGGCCCGTTCCAGCAGCGCTTCGGCGGCTTCCTGGCGGATCTCCAGCGAGCCGACCTGAATGATGGTCAGCGGATCATCGCCAGCCTTTTCCACCTGGGCATCGACCCACGGACGGGCGTGTTCGCGGACGAAGGCGATGGTGTCGTCCAGCGCAGCGCGGCCAATGCCGGCGTCGATGGCGGCGGTGGTCAACTGGGCGAACGGGCCGGCCAGGGTCGGGCTTTCGTAGGAGCGGTAGCTGGCGAACAGATGGAAGGCCGGCACCCGCAGGCCGTCGGCGATCACCGTGCCGCTGGAGGTAGTGCGCTGGCCGACGCTGTCCCAGTCATCCACCACCACCAGCCCCGGCGTGCCGCGCTGAACGAAGGCCAGTTGCCCGCGGTCTTGTTCGTCGAGGGCCAGCACGCCGATCCAGTGGGCGTAGAGCGAGCCGGTGCAGTAGCCCTTGCGCCCGTCGATGCGGTAGCCATCGCCTTCCGCGACCAGGCGGGTGCGGATGTCCTGTACGGTCTTGCCACCGGTTTCCGACAACGCATTGGCGAAGCGATGCCCCTTGAGCACCAGGTCGAAGAAGAAGCGCTTCTGCTCCTCGCTGCCTTGCAGGCGGATGTCTTCCAGCAGGCAGTAATGGTTCTGCGGGATCTGGCCGAGGGACGGGTCGGCGGCGGAGACAATGGCGATCACCTTGGCCAGTGTTGCGAAGGACACCTCGGCACCGCCGTAGGTGCGCGGCACGGTAATGCCCCACAGCCCGCTGTTGGAAAAGGCATCGACCACATCGGCCGGCACCTGCCGCGTGCGGTCACGCTCGGAGGCGCCTTCGCGCAGCAGCGCGGCGATACGGTGGGCGACGGCGATGGCTTCGGCGTCGTCGCGGATAAGGTGCGCATCCGGCTGGCGGATGTCGTAGTGGGCAGAAACGGCAGGTGTGGACATGAATGTTCCTTGATCCTGATTACATGGATGCAAGGGCTAGAGCACAAGCCATGCCAACGGCATAAAGCCTTTATTTTCAGATGGTTAGGAAAATTTCAAGGCGATGGGAATGGGCTGTTGGGCAGCAAAGTGTTGGGCGGGTGTTGGTGGGTGAACAGTTGAGTGGGGAACATCTCAAGAATCTGGGCGGCGATGGGCAGGGGTGCATGTCGGTGTTTTTGCGGCGCCCTTAAGATCGAGCGCCGCCCGCGCGGCGCATCGCGAGCAAGCTCGCTCATTGGTTGCAACGCGCCATAGCCTGTGGGATTGGCGTTGCCAGCCTTGGTGCATGGCTGGAGAGTACAGGGCGGCTGAGGCACCACCCTCGAAATCGAGTCGTACAAACAAGGCGGTCAACCATGGCCTGACAGGCATGGGTACGTTGCAACCGATGTAGATACTCTGTTCGCGGTCAAGCTTTCAGCAGGTGCTTTTCGCTAAAAAGCTTGGCCGTGTCGAAGGGTTCTCCGCTTCTCATACAGGCCCATATGCCCGTCAAATATTTCCGCATGACAGCCGCAATTGCCTGCATTTTCTTCTTCCCCCTTCCCAGTAATACGTCGTAGAAACCCTTCGCATATGGGTCGAAACGTACAGCGGACATCGCGGGCATGAAGAGCGCCGAGCGCAAATAGATGTTGCCAGCCTTTCCCAAACGCCCCGGCTTGTTCACGCTGGTTCCTGACTGGGTCAGTCGCACATCAAGCCCCGCGTGGCGACTCACCTGCGAGGACTTCAGGGTATCGGGAAGAGTTGTCAGCTCCGCCAAAATTGAGATCAGCGAGACCTCGGCAATGCCTGGTGCAGCAAGAATTGCTTTGGCGACATGTTGAAGTCTCTGGTCGGATTCGATCTGCTCAATCGCCGCTTTACGTATGCGCTCAATGCGGCGGTCAAATGCTGTGATCTCGTCTTTCAAATCCTCAACAATCAAATCAACCTGCTCTTTGGACGCCGTGTAGGCGTGCAACTGATTCTTCGCACGGGTTCGTGCGGCAACCAGCCGATTGGCGTGTCGCCCCAGAGTTCTCAAACTCAACTGAGTAGCCGTCGGTGGAGTCCACAGACGAGGTCGCATCCGCTCTCCGTACTGAGCCAAAAGACGCGCATCAACCTGATCGGTCTTGTTGTGCTCAAGCATGCCTTTGGCGAAGTGGTGGCTACTTTTGGGGTTGATCACCGACACGGGTAGTCCGGCTTCAGCCAAGGCCAAGGCGAGATCCAGGTAATAAATCCCGGTGGCCTCCAAAACGACACGATCGGGATTGCACTTGCTCAGTAACGCAACGGCCTGCTGATGTCCCTTGGCTGTTTGTTCGATGATCTTGGTGGTTTCGACACGATCTTCGTGAAGGATGGTCAGCACTGCAGTCCTGGCTGCAACGTCGATCCCGGCACTCCTCGACATGGTTTCGCTCTCCCGGTTTTTAAGACAGAATC
Source organism: Pseudomonas sp. Marseille-P9899 (assembly GCF_903166565.1). Lineage (NCBI taxonomy): Bacteria > Pseudomonadati > Pseudomonadota > Gammaproteobacteria > Pseudomonadales > Pseudomonadaceae > Pseudomonas > Pseudomonas sp. Marseille-P9899. Next base: position 515,455 of record NZ_CAESCG010000001.1, on the reverse strand, counting down.
TCCCAAGGTTCCCCCGACCTCGAACTTCATGCCGCTACAACCTTGTCATGCGAAGTCCGATTCGTCGGCTTCCGGATACTCTTCGTAGTGGGCAATGAGGCGGGGGGGCCTATCTACATACGAGATCGGGTGCAAAGCCCGTCTCCAGGAGCGTCCGGCCTCCCCCTTGGAACTACTTAGGTAGGCGTACCTTTCAAGAATTCAGAATCCCTTTGGGTACGCTCAGAACATACAAGGAGCGAGCTTGCTCGCGATGCGCCGCGCGGGCGGCGCTCGATTTTGAGAGCGCTGAAGGTCTCTTGGCTAGCACCATGCGGCCAATCCCAGCCCCCAACACCTACCTCACCCCCTGCTCAATACTGTAGTGAAAAGTGTTTTTCACGCCGGGCACTTCCACCGCCCGGCCATCGACCAGCCGGGGCTGGTACTTGAACGTCCTCGCCGCCTGCAGCGACGGCTGGGTGAACCACGGATGGCAACCGTCCAGCACACGGGGATCGCGGACGCGGCCCTGGGTGTCGACGGTGTAGCTGACCGTGCAATCGCCCTGCACGCCCTTGTCCAGCGCGCGCTGCGGGTAGTCCGGCGCCTGTTTGCTGAGGGGCAGGTACTGTGAACTGGCAGCAGCGGCCCGGGCGCGGTCGTCGGCGGCGCGCCGTTCAGCAGCCAGACGCTGGGTCTCCCGCGCCTCGGCGGCTTCTCGCGCCGCTTGCTCCTGTTGCACTCGCGCCTGTTCTTCACGCTGCCGGGTTTCGTCGCGACGACGTTGCTGCTCGGCGATACGCTCCTGGCGGCGCACTTCGACTTCACGCTGCTGCTCGCGCTTGAAGGCCAGTTCGGCCGCGCTGGGCGGCACCGGGGCTGGCGGCGTCAGTACTTGCGGCGGCGGTGGTGGCGGCTCGATCGCGGCAGGCTCGGGCACGGCCACCGCTGGCACCACCGCTTCAACCGGCTCAATCGGCGGCGCGGACGGCGGCAGGCTGACCAACTGGGTGGTGATCACCGCAACCACCGGCGTCGGCAAGCGCGGCGTGTAGTCATGCCCCAGCAAGACCACCGCGAGCGCCGCATGCAGGGCAACGGCAATGCCTGCGGCGCCGACATGGCCGCGCCAGCGCGGCAGGTTGAAGGACGGCGCGCTGACCGGCAGCGCAAGGCTCAGGCTGCTCATGCTCAAGGCTCCTCGGTGATCAGCCCGAGGCTGGTCACACCCCCGCGCTGCAATTCGGCAATGCCCGCCACCACCCGGCCATAGTCGGCACCATGGTCGGCGCGTACATAAACCTGGGTATCGCCGCGCAGGGCAATGATCTGGCCGACCTTGTCGCGCATTTCCTCAAGGCTCACGGCGCTGTCACTCTGGCCCTCGATCTTCAGGTCGGGGCCAATGTTCCAGTAGAAGCTGCCGTCGTTTTTCACCGAGAGGGTCAGCACTTGTCGCTCGCTGTCGGCCGGCAGCGCCTGGGCGGCGACCTTGGGCAGATCAAGCTTGACGCCCTGCACCAGCATCGGCGCGGTGACCATGAAAATCACCAGCAGAACCAGCATCACGTCGATATAGGGCACTACGTTCATTTCCGCCTTGGCGGCGTGTTTGCGCTGGGGTTTGACCAACATGGGGACGCTCCTTTCAGGCCACCGCGGCGATGTTCGCGGTGCAGTGCAGGCGTTTGTGCAAACGCGCCTGCAATTCGTTGGCAAAGCTGTACTGACGCGCGCTGAGAGTCTGGCCGCGGGCGCTGAAGCGGTTGTAGGCCATCACTGCCGGAATCGCCGCGAACAGGCCGATGGCGGTGGCGATCAGCGCTTCGGCAATGCCGGGCGCCACGGTGTTGAGGGTCGCCTGCTGCACCTGGGACAAGCCAAGGAAGGCATTCATGATTCCCCACACCGTGCCGAACAGGCCGATATACGGGCTCACCGAACCGACGGTGGCGAGAAACGCCAGGCCCTTGTCGAGGCGTTCGTCCTGCTCGGCAAGCGCCACGTACAGGCTGCGCTCGACCCCTTCGAGCACGCTGTCGCTGGCGATCTGCGGCTGGCGCTGCAATTGCGAGAAAGCCTGGTAGCCATCGACGAAGATCCGCTGCAACGGCGTTTCCTCTTCGCCATCGCTGCCCTTGGTCTGGCTTTCGCGGTACAGCAGGGCCAGGTCGCCACTGGCGCGGAAACGCTGGAGAAATGCGTCGGACTGCCGCTCGCTGCGGCGCAGGCTGACCCCGCGCTGGACGATCAGGTACCAGCTCAGCAATGAGGCCAGCACCAGGCACAGCATCACGGCCTGCACCACCAGGCTGGCGTCGCTGACCAGGCCCCAGATGCTCATGTGTTCGGTTGCAGCTTGCATGTCTTGCTCCTTGGCCCCGCGTCGGCGGGGCGATCACTCGATTTGATGTCCGGCGTGTTACCGGCTGATGACAGGCGCTCAGTCGAGCTTCAGGGCCTCGGCAACCTGGCTCCAGCCGATGTACTTGAAGTTCTGCCGCCCCTCGGGCATGCGCTTGCGCCCGTCCTGCACCACCAGCAGCCCTTGGCTCCAGGGGCCGCCGAGGTTGGCCGAGGTCAGGTCGAGGCCGTCAGTCTGCGAGGCGCCGTCGATGCCGAGCCCGGCATTGAGGCCGATGCTGAAGGCCCCGCGCAGGCGGTACGGCGGACTGGCTTCGACCACCACATAGCGGTCGTTGCCCTGGCTGGAAATCATCAGGTAGTCGCGCTGCTTGCCCTGATAGAAGCCCAGCCCTTCGATATCGGCCTTGATCGGGCCGCCAACGCCGATCACTTTTTCCAGCGTGGCGGGCGCGTCGGCGCGGGCGTCCAGGGCCCAGACCGCCTTGTCTTCTTCGCCGATAAACAGGCGCTGGCCACGGTCGTCGGCGACACAGCCTTCCGGTTGCGAAGCGGTGGCGAAACGGCGCACCAGCTCACCGCGCAACTCGCCCGCCGGGGCACTCAGGCGGTACTGGAGGAAACTGCCGTCCTTGTCGTTGGCGATGGCGTACAGGGCGCCGTCGCTGTCCTTGAGCATGCACAGGCCGTAGATGTCCTTGAGCGGCGTGGCGACCTCGCCGAGCACGCTGACCTCGCCGGTCTTCGGTTCGATGGCGAAGACGTGCAGGCTGTTGTTGTCGCGGTTGCTGGCCACCGCCAGATCGACCTCGCGGTCACCCAGGTGGAAGCCGTTGCGCACATCGACGTTGTTTACCCGGCCGATACGCAAGTCCTGCAACTGCCGGCCTTGCAGGTCATAGACCAGCAACCCGCCCTTCTTGTCGGTGCCCAGCACCCGGCTGAGTGCCGGGTCGGCGGCGTTGACCCAGATCGCCGGGTCATCGGCGGCGTCGCCAAAGCTCGGCACCGGCTCGGTCTGCACCTGCGCCGGCAATACCGGGATGGCTAGCGCTGGCGTGACGGCCGGCAGGCTCCAGTCGAGGCGCGCACGGCGCTGGCCTTGGTCATCGACGATCAGCAGTTCCAGGCCCTTGGCGTCAGGCCGCACGCTTAGTTGCTCGGGCGCTTTCAGTTCTGCCAGCGGCAGCACCGCGTCGGCCTGCCAGGTGATGCCGGTCTGGCGGTACAGGTGCAGGGTCGCGCTCACCGGGTCCAGCGCCAGCAGGCCGCCCGGCACCAGGGCCATGCCGGCGCTGCGCTTGCCGATCCCGCCGAAGGGCGCGCGCAGGTCCACCGGGCGGCGCTGCAACGGCGCTTCGGCGGCGGCGCCATAGCGCCACAGGCCGAGGTTTTCTTCGTTGACGTAGAGGCTGTCGCTGGCGTCGTCGCTCTGGCAGTACTCGCTCAGCGGCGGCAGGCTCAGGCCACGCACGCGCTGCGCAGCCGCCAGCGGCTGGTCATCGCTCGCCACCAGCCACTGCTCGCCGACGCCCTCGGCACCGAGCAGGAAGACGAAGCTGTTGCGCGCGCTGTCGCGGTACAGGCACAGGCCCTCGATGGCGAAATCGCGCTTGGGCAGGTACAGCGGCGTGCTCCAGCCCTTGTCGCGCTGAAGCCGGACCAGCAACGCCTGCTGGCGTTTGCTGTCGAAGCTGGCGACCAGCAGGCCGTTATCGACCAGGCGCTGGTCGAGGCCCTTGAAGCGGCCGTCCAGTTGGCTCAGCACCTGGCCGTCGGCTTTCAGCAGTTGCAGGCCGTGCTTGCCGGCCACAAGGCGGTCGGCACCGGGCCAGAACGCATCGTTGGCTAGCAGCCGGGCATTTTCCGGACTGCCGGGCAGGCGCTCGCCGAGGGTCAGCGCCGGTTGCGCCGAGGCCTGGGCCACGGCCATGGCGAGCACCAGGCCACTCAGCAGGGTGTAGGGTCGTGCGTTGAACATGTGCGGTTCTCATGGGCAGCCCGCACCACTGCCCGCCAGGGCTGCGGCGCGGGCGAAGCGGTCAGAAGTGGGTCAGGGTCAGGCCGAGCTTGTAGGTCGGGCCGTACTCTTCGTACTGGGAGTTGAACGAGCGGCGTCCGGTGTAGGTGTAATAGGACTCGTCGGTGATGTTCTGCGCTTCGAAGGTCAGTTGCAGGTCCGGGGTGATGAAGTAGCCGGCCTTGAAGTCGACGAACAATTGGTCGTCGGCATACAGGTCGTGGGCCTTGTCATCCGCGGCAGCCACTTCGGCCAGGAAGCTGGATTTGTAGTTGGCCGCGAGGCGCAGACTGAGCTTGTCGTCTTCCCAGCCGAGGGTCAGGTTGCCGACGGTGTTGGACTGGTTCGGCAGGTCGATGCGCCGGGTCAGGCCCTGGCCCTCGATCTCGGCGCGGGACTTGCTCAAGGTCAGGTTGCTGCCCAGCAGCAGGCCGTTCCACGGCGCCGGCAGCAAGTCGAATTTCTGCGAGTAGGCCAGTTCAAGACCGTAGAGTTTTGCGCTCTGGCCGTTGGCGAAGGTCTTGGCTTCGTCGAAGTCGACCCATTCGCCGCTGCCGGCGAGGTCGGTGCTGTAGACGAAGTTGTCGATGTCTTTGTAGAACACATACGCCGAGAGCACGCCGGCGCGGCCCAGGTAATGCTCGATGCCAAGATCGAGGTTCATCGACTCCAGCGGTTTGAGGTCCGGGTTGCCGAAGCTCGCCTCGCCTTCGCTGTCATCGATCATGAAGCCCGGCGCCAACTGGCCGAAGGTCGGGCGTACCACGCTGTGGGTCCAGGCCGCGCGCAATTGGGTCTGCGGGGTGAACTGGTAGCGGGCGTGCAGCCCCGGCAGCCAGTGGTCGTAGCGCTTGCGGCTTTGCGTCGGGCTGTATTCGCCGTCGCGCAGGCCGGTGCCCTTGGCCTCGAACTCGGTGCCTTCGTAGCGGACCCCGGCGATGAAACGCCAGGCGTCCACATCGAGGGTGTTCATCAGGTAGGCGGCGTTGATGTCTTCGCTCATCTGGAAATCGTTGATGCGCGATTCTTCTTCGTCGTAGAAGGCGTTGCGGTCGAGGCCGCCGATCAGATCCTTGATCGCGCCCGCGCTGATGCCGTTGCCGAAGTTGCCGAGGGCGTAATCGACCTTGCCGCTCTGGAAGCCGTCGAGGCTGAGGTCGTCGAAGTCGTCGTAGACCCAGACGTCGGTGTTGCTGCGCTTGTCGCGGCGGCTGGCCTTGGCGCCGAACTTGACCTGGGCGCTGTTGCCGCTCAGTTCGTAGTCGCGGACGAGGTCCAGGCGGATGTTCTTTTCCTCGTCGCTGGAGTTGGCTTTTTCCCACTCCACCTTGTCGAGGTTGAACGACTGCGGGTCGTAGAACGCCGAACCGGTGCTCAGGCGCGGCTTGCGCGTGCCGTCGAAGCCGACGTCAGCGAAGTCGCCTTCGAACTTGGCGTTGGCGATGCCGCCCGGATCGTTCTCGCTGGACTTGCTGTAGCCGACCTGGCCGCTGAGGGTCCAGGCATCGATCAGGCGTTCGCCGCCGAACACGTAGGACTGGATTTCCTGGGTGTCTTCACGGGACTTCAGCGAGCGCCAGCCTTCGCCGTCACCGCGCTCGCCGGACACTTGCGCATCTTCGAATTCGATGCCGGCGGCGTTGCGCGTCTCAGTGTCCTTGAAGCGGCTGTAGAGGGTGCGCAGGTAATAGCTGGAGAAATCGTCCGGCCGGTAATCGAAGTTGAGCCCGGCACCGGTGCGTTCGCGGCGGATGCGGTAGTCACGCTGCTCGGCGTCCTCAAGACGCGGCTGGCCGTCTTCGAAGTCCCAGGCGCCGCCGGTTTCGACGTTGTCCGAGCCGAAATCGCGCTGCTGCCAACTGAAGGCTGCGGCCACGCCGAAGTTGTCGATGCCGTCGCCAAGGCTGAATTTGTTGCTGAAGGCGCCGGAGAATTTCGGGCTGTCCTGACTGGTATTCTTGTCGTGGCTGGCTTCGCCGCTGAGGGTGTAGAACAGCCCCGGATGGTCGTAGGCCGAGAGGCTTTCCACCTCAATGGTGCCGCCGAGCGAGTTGGCGTCCATGTCCGGGGTCAGGGTCTTGACCACCGACAGTGACTGCACCAACTCGGTGGGCAGCACATCCAGCGCCACGGCGCGGCGATCACCCTCCGGGGCCGGCAGCAGGGTGCCGTTGATGGTCACGCTGTTGAGGTCAGGGCCGATGCCCCGCACGCTGACGAAGCGGCCTTCGCCCTGGTCGCGCTCCACCGACAGGCCGGGAATACGCTGCAAGGCTTCGGCGGCGTTGTCGTCGGGCAACTGGCCGACGGCGTCGGCGTGGACCACGCTGCGCACGGTGTCGGAGGCTTTCTGCTCCTTGAGCGCCTGGTCCATGCTGGCGGCCTGACCGACCACATTGACGTGCTCGACCTTGTCTTCGGCGAAGGCCGGCAGGCTGGCGCCGATGGCCAGGCTCAACAGGCTGATCTTGAATCGCCGACGGTTGTCTGCGGGCTTGACGGTAACCACGATAACGCTCCCCCTGAAGTCCATCCGCCACGTCGGGGCGGAAACTGCAGGGCACGCTAGGGGTGGTGTGTGGCAGATCTGTGACAGGGATTTTTGTGGCGGTCGGATCGGGGCTTTTTTACCGGATTTTGCCGGTGTTCTGGGCTGAAATGACCTCCTTCTGGATTAGCGCTTCATCGTTGGCAGGCCAGCTCCCTCACAATACGGACATGCTCAGAACCTTGTGGGCGCTGGCTCGCCAGCCATGCGGCCCGAACAGATCCCGCAAAAAACCAACATATTTTTCACATCTGCCACCACCCAAATAGACCCCCTCCCCTGTAACCCAACCGTCATTCGCCTTTGTTTCCTTGGCCGCCACTACTCATCGATCAAGGATCTTTCATGTCCCGCTTGAGCCTGCTGGCCCTCGCCCTCGCCACCTGCCTCGGCCACGCCGTTGCCGACCCGTTGCCCCACTCCCCCGGCGCACCCTACGCCGCCAGCGGCCTGGCCGATCGCATCGTGCTGACCCCGGGCGCCAACCCGGCGCGGGAAATGGCCGTGACCTTCCGCACCGACACCCGCCAGGACGCCAGCCAACTGCAACTGGCCCCGGCCCTGGACGGCCCGCAACTGGAGAAACGCGCCCGCCTGCTGGAAGGCAGCAGCCAGGCGCTGGACACCGAGAACGGCGCGGCTCTCTATCACCAGATTCGCCTGAGCGACCTGCAGCCGGACAGCGCCTACGTCTACCGGGTCAAGGGCGCCGAGGGCTGGAGCGAGTGGCTGCAGTTCCGCACCGCCGCCGAAGGCTTCAAGCCGTTCCGCTTCATCTACCTCGGCGACACCCAGAACGACATCCTCTCCATCGCCTCGCGCAGCGTCCGCCAGGCCCTGCACGCCACCGCCAACCCGGCGCTGGTGGTGCATGCCGGCGACCTCACCTCGCAGCGTGACGACTTGGTGCATGACGACGAATGGGGCGAATGGAACCAGGCCGGCGGCTTCCACTACGCCGGCGTGCCGCAAGTGGTCGCCGCCGGTAACCACGAATACCTCGACAGCCTCAACCCCGACGGCAGCGAAAGCCGCACCCTCGGCCCGCACTGGGCAAAACAGTTCGCCCTGCCGGACAACGGTGTCACCGGGCTGAAGAGCACCACCTACGTCACCGACTACCAGGGTGTGCGCTTTATCGTCCTCGACGGCACCGCCGCCCTCGACCTGAACACCCTCGACCAGCAGAGCCAGTGGCTGGAGCAACGCCTCAAGGAAAGCAAGGCGCGCTGGAAGGTGGTGGTGACCCATCAACCGATCTTCACCTGCGCCCGCCCGCAAGACACCGAACCGCTGAAAGCCGCGTGGAAACCGCTGTTCGAACGCTATTCGGTGGACCTGGTGCTGCAAGGCCACGACCACTGCTACAGCCGCCTGAGCAACGAAAACGGTCGCGCCGCAGCAAAACAGGCGCAGGCCGCCGGCAAGGTGCAGGGGCCGGTGTACATGGTCTCGGTGGCCGGGTCGAAAATGTACGGCGTCAACGACCGCGCGCGTAAACAGCCGGACCGCAGCGCCGAGGAAACCCAGCTCTACCAGACCGTCGAAGTCGGCGCCTCGCGCCTGGAAGTGCGCAGCTTCACCGCCAGCGGGCGGCTGTATGACGCCTTCGACCTGACCCGCGACAAGCAGGGCCGCAACCGCCTGAGCGAGCCGGCCAGACAACTGCCGGCGGAGCGCTTCTGCAACGGCGCACAAGGCCCGGACCAATTGCCGTGCAAGTCGCGGGACAAGAGTCTGTAACAGCGTTGTGATATCGGTCGGGCACGCTGGGCGGGCCCGGCCCGGAGACGTTCATGAAATCACTGCTGAAACTGCACACCCTCACCTTCGTCGGCCTCGCCGTCGCGGCCAACCTCGGCCTGCAGCTTTACCTGGCCTTCGGCGAGGTAAAACCGTGGGAGCAGATCAACTGGATGGACGTGATCGGCGAAGGCGGCTCGGGACTGATCTGGCTGATCTGGCTGGTGATGCTGATGCGCAGCCGCCCTGCCGGGCGGGTCACCCGCATGCTCGCCGTGGGCATGGCTTGCGTATGTTTTTCCTGGTGGATGGACGTGCTCGACGAATTCATTCGCCTGGCGCCCGGCGCGGTCTGGGACAACTGGCTGGAAACCGCGCCGATGCCGGTGGGCCTGGTGCTGGTGACCTTCGGCATCTATCACCTGCACCAGGAACAACAGGCGATCAACGCGCAGATGCGCAAGCGCGAGGGCCTTTTCCGCGAGCACCTGCTGTTCGACAAACTCACCCCGCTGGGCGGCGCCCAGTACCTGCGCCAGCATGTGCATCGGGCGCTGGAACAGGCCAGCCGCGAGCAACAACCGTTGTCGCTGGTGGTGCTGGATATCGACGATTTCAGCGCAGTGAATCTGCTCCACGGCGAAGCCGAGGGCGATCACCTGCTGCAAGTGCTGGCGCAACTCCTGCTGCTCAACCTGCGCCAGCAGGACGTGCTGTGCCGCCTGGCCGGCGACCGCTTCGTGGTGGTCATGCCCAACACCGGCGAAACCCAGGCGCGCTGGCTGGCCGATGAGCTGCAACAAGCGGTGGCGAGCCTGGCCCACAAGACCCGCCGCCACGGCGAGCGCCTGCACCTGCGCGCCAGCGTGGCGGTGGCGATGGCCTATGAGGACGACGTCGAAAACCTGCTCAAACGGGTCAACCTGGGCATTGCCAAAGCCAAGCGGCAAGCGCCGCACAAGGGGGCGGCATGACCGGCTACGAGCGTGACCAGCGCTTTATCATCGGGCACTTCCAGCCCGCGGCGCTGATCGACCTGGCGCTGTCCCGGGGTATCGACAGCCACCGCCTGTTGCGCGGTTGCGAAGTGTTCTACGAGGACATCAGCCAGGGCCGGGCGAAGTTCAGCCAGGAGCAATTCCTGACCCTGATCGACAACGCCAGACGCCTGCTGGATGCCGACGACAGCGCCTTCCTGTTCGGCCAGCGCCTGCTTCCCGGGCATTACGGCGAAGCCAGCCAGACCTTGTTGCACGCCGGCAACCTGTATCAGGCGCTGGAAAATCTCTGCGAATTCCACAGCCTGCTCAGCCCGTTGCTGACGCCGCGGCTGTTGCTGGAAGAACACTATCTGCACCTGTACTGGCAAGACGGCTGCGGTGCCGGCAACCAGGGGCAGTTTCTCGGCGAAGCCTGCCTGAGCGCGGTGCTGGCGATGAGTCGGCGCCTGACCGGCGAACACCTGCCGTGGCGCATTCAGTGCGCCTGGAGCGAGCCGCGACATATCGAGCAGTACTGGGTGTACCTGGGGGAAGAGGTGCGTTTCGATGCGCAGCTGACGTTGCTGTCACTGCCGCGCGAATACCTGCACCGGCCGCTGCCCGACGTCGCCACCACCCCGGGGCTGGTGGCGCGTCAAGCCTGCCTGGAGCAACTGGCTGCGCTGGAGGGCGGCGCGAGCTTTCTCGACCGCCTGTACGATCACCTGCACAGCCACATTCACGAACCGATCAACCTTGATCGCGTGGCGGCGGCGTTCGGCATGAGCCCGACCACCCTCAAGCGCAAACTGCACAAGCACGGCACCCACTTTCAGCAGCAACTGGACCTGGTGCGCCGGCATGTGGCGTTGTACCTGTATCAGATGAAGGGCTACACCAACGAAGAGGTGTGCAACTACCTGAGGTTCAGCGACACCACCAATTTCCGGCGCTCGTTCAAGCGCTGGACGGGGTTGACGCCGAGTGGGTTGGCGCGGTGGTTTGGGTAGCCGAGGTGTCTTATCGCGAGCAAGCTCGCTCCTACAGTTCCATTTAACGACCCATGGCACCGAAAAGCTGTAGGAGCGAGCTTGCTCGCGATGCCCCTTACCCCTCAATCACCAGTCATACGTCATCTGCATCGAAGCCACTCGCTCCTGCCCGTAGTAGCAGCCGAACGAGTAGTTGCAGTCCGACACATACTCTCGGTCAAACAGGTTCTGCACGTTCAGGCTGGCCTGCAAACCACGCAGGCTCGGGTCGAAGCGGCTCAGGTCATAACGCACGGTGGCGTCGTACACCACGTAGGCCGGAACGTCGAAGGAGTTCGCCGAATCGCCCGGCTTGCGCCCGGTGTAGCGCGCGCCCGCACCCACGGTCAGGCCGTCGACGCCGACGCCGGTGAAGTGGTAATCCGCCCACAGGCTGGCCGACACCGGCGCCTGGGACTCGTTGCGGTTGCCTTGATCGCCGTAGGTGCTCTTGGTGTAGAACGAGTCGATGTAGGTCGCCGCCGCCAGCAGGTCGATATTCTCGATGCTGGATTTCACCTCCAGCTCCACCCCGCGTGAACGCACTTCGCCACTCTGTGCCTGGTACTGCGGGTACTCGGTGTCGCCGGTGAGCACGTTCTTCTGCTTGACCTGGAACACCGACGCGGTGATCAGGGTCTTCTCCAGCGGCTGGTATTTCAGCCCCACTTCGTACTGCTCGCCCTCGGTCGGTTCGAAGGCTTTGCCACCCCGCTCAGGCGCGGCGGTGCCGATGGTTGGCAGGAAGGATTGCGAGTAGCTGACATACGGCGCCAGGCCGAATTCGGTGACGTAGGTCAGGCCGACACGCCCGGTGAATTTGTTGTCACGCTGCGAGGCGATGGAGTGGGCCAGCAGGTCCTTGTTGTCGATCTCGGCCCAGTCCTGGCGACCACCCACAGTCAGGATCCACTGGTCGAGGCGGATCTGGTCCTGGAAGTACAGGCCGGTCTGGCGCACGGTGTTGTCCCACTTGGTGTCGAGCACCGGGGTGACGCTGGAGCTGTCGAAGTTGTTCTTGCCGTAGAGGTTCACCGGCAACACGTTGTAGGCGTTGTAGCCATCGTACTGACGGGTGAAGTGGCGGTAGTCGACGCCGGTCAGGGTGGTGTGCTGCAGGGCACCGGTGGCGAACTTGTACTCCAGGTTGTTATCGACCGTGTAGGCGGTGTTGTGCTGGCGCCAGTCGAGCTTGACCCGGTTGGCCTGGGTGTAGTCGGTCACGTTGTTGGCGTCGGTGACGAAACTGCGCAGGTAGAAGCCCTTGTAGCGGTCGCGCACGTCGGTGTAGCGGGCGGTGGATCGGAAGCTCAGGTCGTCGCTGAAGGCGTGGCTGAAGTCATAGCCAGCGATGTACTGGTTGCGCTTGTAGTCGTTGTAGTGCGAGTCGCCAGAGAAGAAATTGCGGTCGATGCGCTCGCCATTCGGGCCACGATCAAGGGAGCCGATGCGCGGCAGCGACTGGTAGTCGGCCAGGCCGTCATCGCGCTGGACCTGCGCCAGCAGCGTCAGCGAGGTGCTGTCGTTCGGCGTCCAGGTCAGGCTGGGCGCCAGCAGCAGGCGTTCAGCATGGGTGTGGTCGACCTGATCGTTGCCCTTGCTGCTGAGCCCGATCAGCCGATAGCTGAAGGCGCCCTGCTCGTCCAGCGGACCGCTGCTGTCGAAGGCACCGTTGACCCGGTTGTAGCTGCCGGCACCGAGCTTGATCTGATTGCGCGCTTCGCGGGTCGGGCGCTTGGACACCAAGTTGATCAGGCCACCCGGCTGGTTCTGGCCGAACAGCACCGAGGACGGGCCCTTGAGCACTTCGATGCGCTCCAGGGTGTACGGATCGATCTGCGGCGCGCCGCCCAGGCTGCCGGCATACGGCACATAGGCGCCGTCGAAGTACAGCGGGGTCGGCGCGAAGCCACGGCTGGTGATTTCGTCGGCGATTGCGTTGCGGTCCGTGAAGCCGCCGGTGCTCAGGCCCGGGGTATAGCGCAGGGCCTGGGTCAGGTTGCGCGCGCCCTGGTTCTGCACCTGCTCGGCGGTGACCACGTTGATCGCCTGGGGGATTTCCAGGATCGGCGTGTCGGTCTTGGTGGCGGTGGCGCTGCGGGTGGCGACATAGCCGTCCACCGGGCCCCAGGCCGACTCGACCGCGGTGCTGTTGATGCTGGTGCTGTCCAGTTGCAGGGAACCGTCGCTGACCGCCGGCAACAGCGAGTAGCTGCCGTTGGCCTGGCGCACCACCTGCAAGCGGCTGCCCGCGAGCAACTGGCGCAGGCCGGCGTCGACGTCGTAGCGACCGCGCAGGCCCGGCGATTTCAGCCCGCGAGCGTGGGCCGGGTCGAAGGACACGGTGATGCCAGCGGTGGCGGCAAATTGAGTCAGCGCGGCGTCCAGCGACCCGGCCGGAATATCGAAGGCAGCTTCGGCGCGGCTTTCAGCCATGGCCGGCGCGACGCCCACCAGCATCACCGCTGGCGTGGCCAATGCGGCGCCCAGCAGCGCGCCATGAATGGCCCAGCTCAGCGCGGAAGTTTTCGGTGCAGCGGAAGTGCGGTCAGTGGAACGGGACATGCGGTTTCCTTTCGCCCTGTGGCAGTGATGAACGGCGTCTCTGTGGCGCCTCTACCTACAAGTCGAAGCTGGATGAGAATCGATAACCCCTGAGTGAAAATAATTCTCAGGCCGCCTCGACCCGGGTCCAGAACCGGCTGAAACGACGGATACGCACCGGCAAGGTGGTGGTCAGGTTATCGAGGACGATATCGGTGTCCGTCAGATGAAAGGCCCCGGAAATACGCAAGTCGCCAATCGCCTCGGTGCAGCCCAGATGCCCCGGTCGATAGCGCTGCAACTCGGTGATGAAGTCGCCCAACCGCCAGTCGTTGGCCACCAGCATGCCGCGGGTCCAGGCGTCGGCCTGGGATGGCGCAGATTGCAGGTCACCCATCTGCGCGGCGCTGAAGCTGAGTTGCTGACCCGCCTCCACTCGCACCGCGACCTGCGCGTCGGCGCAACGCACTTCCACTGCGTGCTCCAGCACACAAACCCGCGTGCGCTCACCCTCGCGGCGGACAATAAACCGCGTGCCCAACGCCCGCACACTGCCCTGCGCGGTGTGCACGATGAACGGCCGCGACAGCGCATCGCGCGCGGTCTCGACCAGGATTTCTCCATCCAGCAGGTTCACCTGGCGGACCTGCGCGCTGTAGCGGATATCCACCGCGCTGGCGGTGTTGAGCTGCAACTGGCTGCCGTCATCCAGACGCAGCGAACGACGTTCGCCGGTGCCAGTGCGCTGGTCAGCCAGCAGCGTCTGCATCGGCGTGCTGCGCCAGGCCAGGCTACCCGCCCCGCCCGCGACCAGCAGAATCGACAGGACCTTGAGCACCTCACGACGCCTGGCCCTGGCGCCCGCCAACGTGGTCCGGGCCAGTTGCGGCGAAACCTGCTCGAACTTGCCTTGCAGACGCCCCAGCCGTTCCCACGCCTGCTGATGCAGCGGGTCGCTGAGCAGCCAGTGCTGGTGTGCGGCGCGGGTCGCCGCGTCCGGCTCGCAGCGCAACTCCACATACCAGTGGGCGGCGGCTTCGAGGATGTTGCGCTCCAGCAAGGCGGCCATGGCCTACTCCTCCACCAGCAGCAGGCAATGGGTCAGGGCGCGCACGGCGTGTTTCTTCACCGTGGTCACCGAAAGGTCCTGGCGCCGGGCGATCTCGACGTAGCTCAGGCCGTCGAGCTGGGCCATCAGGAAAATTTCGCGGGTGCGGGCACCGAGGCCGTCGAGCAGACGGTCGATGTCCATCAGCGTCTCGATGATCTGCAGGCGGGTTTCCGGCGAAATATCCACCGGCTCCGGGCGCGCCGCCCGGGCATCGAGGTACGCCTGCTCCAGCGCACGACGACGAAACATGTCGATCATCAGGCTGCGCGCCACCGTGCTCAGGGACGCCCGCGGCTCGCGCAGGGCGGCGGCCTTGCGCAGGGTGAGCACGCGCATGAAGGTGTCCTGGGCCAGGTCCGCCGCGTGGTCGACACAGCCCAGCCGGTTGCGCAGCCAGCCGCAGAGCCAGGAATGATGATCCTCGTACAGCGAGTGCACGGCTTTTTGCAGCGAGAGGTCGACGGAAGACATGGCAGGAAACCAGGCGGTAACAAGTGGTAATGAATCTCATTTAACAGGAATAATATTACCCTTGGCAACCCTGGTGTCATTCCTCGCTTGCGCCGACCGGTCGCCCTCACCCGACGCGCTACCCCAGTTTTTTTAAGGCCTGAGAGCACATATTTACTAATTTATCCCGCGCCCGGCACCGCTCAAGATCCGCTCCAACAAGAAAAGGCACCGGCCTCGCCGATGCCAACCGAAGTACCGCAGCGTACTCATCCTTGCCTTGGAGTCCGTCATGACCAACGCAGCGTCATCCGCACCGCTTATCGAAAAACACACGATCGGCTACGTGCCGCCCGAAGATCGCCATGGAAAGGTTCGGGATCTGTTCACCCTCTGGTTCGGCGGCAACATCGCCCCGCTGCCGATCGTCACCGGGGCCCTTGGGGTCCAGTTGTTTCACCTGAATCTGGTCTGGGGCATCGTCGCCATCCTCGTCGGCCACCGGTCGGCGGCGTGCTGATGGCCCGCACTCGGCGCAGGGCCCGCAGATGGGCATTCCGCAGATGATCCAGAGCCGCGCCCAGTTCGGCTCGCTCGGCGCCCTGCTGGTGGTGGTGATCGCCGGGGTGATGTACATCGGCTTCTTCGCCTCCAACATCGTCCTCGCCGGCAAGTCGTTGCATGGCGTGGTGGACAGCGTGCCGGTGCCGGTGGGCATCGTCATCGGCGCCCTCGGTTCGGGGATCATCGGCATCATCGGCTACCGCTTCATCCACGTGCTCAACCGCATCGGCACCTGGGTGCTGGGCATCGGCATCGTGCTGGGCTTCGGCTACATCCTCACGCATATCCAGACCGACGATTTCCTCACCCGGGGCGGCTTCAACCTCTCCGGCTGGCTGGCCACAGTGTCCCTCGCGGCGCTCTGGCAGATCGCCTTCGCGCCCTATGTTTCGGACTACTCGCGCTACCTGCCGGCCGACGTGCCGGTGGCGTCGACCTTCTGGACCACCTATCTGGGGTCGGCGCTGGGTTCGAGCCTGTCGTTCGTGTTTGGCGCGGTGGCCGTGCTGGCGACCCCGGCGGGCATGGACACCATGGACGCAGTCAAACTCGCCACCGGCGCCATCGGCCCGCTGATGCTGGTGCTGTTCCTGCTCAGCGTGATCAGCCACAACGCCCTCAACCTGTACGGCGCGGTGCTGTCGCTGATCACCCTGGTGCAGACCTTCGCCTGGCGCTGGATTCCCACGGCCAAGAGCCGTGCGGTGCTGTCGGTGATCGTCTTGCTCGGTTGCAGCATCGTCGCGGTGTTCGCCTCGAAAGACTTCATCGGCCACTTCGTCGACATGGTGCTGGTACTGCTGGTGGTTCTGGTGCCGTGGACGGCGATCAACCTGATCGATTTCTACGCGATTCACAAAGGTGACTACGACATTCAGTCGATCTTCAAGGTCGATGGCGGCATCTACGGCCGCTACAACCCGCAGGCGCTGCTGGCCTACGCGATCGGCATCGCGGTGCAGATTCCATTCATGAACACGCCGCTGTATGTCGGGCCGGTGTCGGCGTACATCAACGGTGCTGATCTGTCGTGGCTGGTGGGGTTGGTGGTGACTTCGCCGTTGTATTACTGGCTGGGGAACCGCGACAGCGCGTATCGGCGGCGGCAGGTGAGTGCAAAGCTGGTGGCCGGGGTTTGAGGTAGCCTTCAGGTAGTCAAGGCACCCGCTTTCTGTGATGGAGGGCGGGTGTTTTTTTGTGGGGTTCGCGAGCAAGCTCGCTCCTACAGCGTCACCAGAAGGCCAAGCGGATATACCTGTAGAAGCGAGCTTGTCGGGGCGCCGAGCCGTCGCGAAGGGCCGCTCCAGTCGGAGTAGTAAAACACTCCATAAAAAAGCGCTGCTTGCGGTAATCCCACTCAATTAAACCAATTGGGGCCGCTTTGCGGCCCTTCGCGAGCAAGCTCGCTCCCACAACCTGCACCTTAGCTAGGCTCTGTATGAAAAGCCTTGATACTCGGTGATGCTGCGTTGAAAACAGCCTCGGAATGCTCATTTACAACCCGTAAACTCCGCTTCCTCGGCTGTTTTCGCCTTGCCTGACCTTCGTCTCAAGGCTTTTCATACAGAGCCTAGGACCTGTGGGAGCGAGCTTGCTCGCGAAGGGCTGCAGAGCAGCCCCAATATAGGTGCTGAAAGGTTAACTGACTGGCATTACTGCAAGCGGCGCTTTGTCTCTCAAGCAGGCTGCCGCAAATACTCCACCAGCCGCATCAACATCGCATCACACCCGTGCAACTGCTCCAGGCTGACAAACTCATCCGGCTTGTGCCCCTGATCCATGCTCCCCGGACCACAGACCACCGTGGGAATCCCCGCCTGATCGAACAACCCGCCTTCAGTGCCAAACGCCACAGTGCCAAACTCACTGGAGCCGCTGAGCAGCGCCAACACCCGCGCCGTTTCACTGTCAGCCGGCGTCGCCAGCCCCGGATAGGCACTCAGCGGCTGCAACCGCACCGACGTCTGCGCCTGCACAGCGCGCATCTTCGGCAGCAGTTCGGCCTCGGCATAAACGCTCAGTTCGTCCGCCACCGTCTGCGCATCAAAACCCGGCAAAGCACGTACTTCGAAATCGAACTCGCACTCCGCCGGCACGATATTCAACGCCCTGCCGCCCTTGATCACGCCGGTCTGCACCGTGGAAAACGGTGGATCGAAACGCGCATCATGCTGTTCAGGACGGGCCAGTCGCTCGCCGATCTCACCCAGCTTGCCAATCAGACGCGCCGCGTACTCAATGGCATTCACCCCGTAAGGCGCGTACGCCGAATGGCAGGCCGCGCCTTGCACCTGGCAACGCATCGCCAGCTTGCCCTTGTGGCCCAGCACCGGCTTGAGTTCAGTGGGTTCGCCGATCAGGCACATGACTGGCTTGTGAGGGCGCTGTTCCAGTGCCGCGAGCATGGAACGCACGCCCAGGCAGCCGACTTCTTCGTCATAGGAAAACGCCAGGTGCACGGGAATCTGCAACGGCTCGGCGAGAAACGCCGGCACCGCCGCCAGCACCGAGGCGATGAAGCCTTTCATGTCGGCGGCGCCGCGGCCATACAGGCGGCCCTCGCGTTCAGTCATGGCGAACGGGTCAACAGTCCAGGCCTGGCCGTCCACCGGCACCACATCGGTATGCCCGGACAGCACGACGCCACCCCGGTCCCGCGGACCCAAGGTGGCGAACAGGTTGGCCTTGGTGCCTTCGGCGTTAAGGAACAGTTCACTGTCCACGCCATGCCCGGCCAGGTAATCACGGATGAACGTGATCAATTCGAGGTTGGACTCCCGGCTGACCGTGACGAAACCGATCAAGCGGCCCAACAGCTCACGGCTGCGGGTGTCACTCATCGCCGGGCACTCCGTAGCTGGGCGCGGCGGTGGGATCAAGGGCGCGGGTGACGTAATCCTGCATCTGTGGCCGGTACGCCTGCCAGAGCGCATCGAGCTGGCCGATCGGGTCTTCGTCAGCCCAGTCCACCCGCAGGTCCACCAGCGGCCAGGTCAGTTCGCCCGCCACTTTCAGCGCCGCCGAATGTACCGGGCCGGCCTCGCCACCCGCCGCCATCGCCGCGTGCATGGCCGCCAGCAGGCGGTCGGCGAGCAGGCCGTGGCTGTTTTCGAAGGCGGCCACCATGGCCTCGATCACCTCGCGGCTGGTCAGCAGGTTGCCCGCCGCCGCGCACTGCTCGCCGGCCACGGCGTTGTGCACGCCAAGGGCTTCCTGGCCGGTGAACAGCGCCACCTGGCCATTGCTGTCGATCACCGTGACCTGGCGATATTCGCTCCAGCCGTTGGTTCCCAACACCCGCTCCAGGGCAATGCCCGGCGCGAGTTGCTGACCCTCCAGCAGGTCGAGAATCTGTGGGCCTAGGGCCGGCAGGGTGATGTTCTGCGTGGACACCGCGCCCACGCCCGCGCGTACCCATGGGCAACGCGCGCCGACGGCGATGCTGGAAGAACTGATGGCGATGCCGAGCTGCCCGGATTCCGCGCAGCGTCCGATGATGGAAAAGGTCATGTGTGCTCCTTGAGGGCCGCCCTCGCGGCCACGGGTTGCGGCTGTTCGAGCAGATGGTGCGGGACGTCCGGCAACAGGAAAACGATTAAAAATATGCTTCGGGCATAGGAAAAACCTGCCTAGCCCGGCGCAAGGCCCGTGGCGCCGGGCCTTCGCTTTTTTGTCGGCAATCCCTCGCTAATTACTATTTTCGCGAAAAACCGCCCGTCCCTAGTCTGGCCCCAGGCAACGACGGCTCCCACGACCGTCCCGAACAACAACGCCTACCAAACAGGGCATGGACATGACTTTGAACAACCTCGAAATCGACACCCTCGTCGTCGGCGCCGGACAGGCCGGCGTGGCCATGAGCGAACACCTGAGCAAGCTCGGCGTGCCGCACCTGGTGCTGGAGCGCAACCGCATCGCCGAAGCCTGGCGCAGCGGCCGCTGGGACTCGCTGGTAGCCAACGGTCCGGTCTGGCACGACCGCTTCCCGGGCCTTGAATTCGACCTCGACCCGGACGCCTTCGCCGGCAAGGACCAGGTCGCCGATTACTTCGAAGCCTATGTGCGCAAGTACGACCTGCCGATCCGCACCGGTGTGGAGGTCAAATCCGTGGTGCGCAACGCCGATCGTCCAGGCTTCACCATCGACACCAGCGAAGGCGTGATCCGCGCCAACCGCGTGGTCGCCGCTACCGGCCCGTTCCAGCGGCCGGTGATCCCGCCGATCGCGCCGAAAGACGCCGGCCTGCACCAGATCCATTCCGCCGCCTACTTCAACCCGCAACAGTTGCCCGACGGTGCCGTGCTGGTGGTGGGCGCCGGCTCTTCCGGCGTGCAGATCGCCGACGAGCTGATGCGCGCCGGGCGCAAGGTCTACCTCTCCGTCGGCGCCCATGACCGGCCGCCGCGCAGCTACCGCAACCGTGATTTCTGCTGGTGGCTGGGCGTGCTGGGCGAGTGGGACGCGGAGATCGCCAAGCCCGGTCGCGAGCACGTGACCATCGCCGTCAGCGGCGCCCGCGGCGGCCACACCGTGGACTTCCGCGCCCTCGCCCACCAGGGTATGAACCTGGTCGGCCTGACCCGTTCGTTCGACAACGGCGTGGCGTACTTCGAAGACAACCTGGCCGACAACATCCGCCGTGGCGACGAAAACTACCTGGCCCTGCTGGATGCCGCCGACGCCTACGTCGAGCGCAACGGTCTGGACCTGCCACTGGAGCCGGAAGCCCGTCGTCGCCTGGCCGACCCCGAGTGCGTGACGGCGCCGACCCTCGAACTGGACCTGGCCGCCGCCGGCGTCACCTCGATCATCTGGGCCACCGGTTACGCCGTCGATTTCAACTGGCTGAAAGTGGATGCCTTCGACGCCAACGGCAAGCCCAAGCATCAGCGCGGCGTGTCCGCCGAGCCCGGCGTGTACTTCGTCGGCCTGCCGTGGCTGTCGCGTCGTGGTTCGTCGTTCATCTGGGGTGTGTGGCACGACGCCAAGCATGTCGCCGGACACATCGCCACCCAACGCACCTACCTGGCCTACCGCGACCGCGACCAGCGCCAGGCCCCTGAAACCAGCGAATCCTCCACTGCCAAAGCCGACCTCATGGGAGTCAACTGATGCCTACTCACACCCGCGTGCGCATGTTCAACACCAAGGAAACCTACCCCAACCAGACCCTGGACAATGACCTCTGCCAGGCCGTGCGGGCCGGCAACACCGTCTATGTCCGCGGCCAGGTCGGCACCGACTTCGAGGGCCGCCTGGTGGGCCTCGGCGACCCTCAAGCGCAAGCCGAACAGGCGATGAAGAACGTCAAGCAACTGCTTGAAGAAGCGGGCTCGGACCTGTCGCATATCGTCAAGACCACCACCTACATCACCGACCCGCGTTTCCGCGAACCGGTTTACCGGGAAGTGGGCAAATGGTTGAAGGGCGTGTTCCCGATTTCCACCGGGCTGGTGGTGGCGGGATTGGCGCAGGCGGAGTGGCTGATGGAGATTGATGTGATCGCAGTAATTCCGGAGTAACCGTTTATTGGGGGCTGCTTTGTGATCCATCGCGACGGTTCGGCGTCCCGACAAGCTCGCTCCTACAGTGCGTGCTGTGAACTGTAGGAGCGAGCTTGCTCGCGATGGACCGCAAAGCATCCATCAGCTCAACCGCGCCAACTCTTCCCGACAGAAATCCACAAACAATTGCGCCGGCCGGGTCAACTGCACCCGCTTCAGCTTGGCGGTCACCAGCCCGGACATTTCCACCGGTTCGGCAATCTCCACCGCCACCACTTTCTGCCCGTCATAGGTGCATTCCGAACTCGGCCGGGTCACCAGCAGCGAGAACCCGAACCCCTGCCCCACCATGCCGCGCACCATCTCGATCGACGGCGAGCTGAAAACGATATTCGGCGTCAGGCCCAGGTCGTTGAACAGGCTGACGAAGTAGGTCCGGCTCGGCGCCACGTCCAGCAGGATCATCGGTTCCGGACACAGGTCACGCAGCGAGACCTGGCTCTGGCTGGCGAAACGGTGCTTCTGCGGCAGCAACACATAGGGTTTCTGCGGCGGCATCAACGGCTCGGTTTCGATGGTGTTGTCGAGGTAGTGATCGTAGAGAAACGCCAGATCGAAAGCGCCCGAGGTCAGGCCCTGGATCAGCTCCTGCTGCTCGCCGTCGCGCATGCGGATATCCACCCCGGGATAGCGCTGGCGAAAACCTGCGATCAGTCGCGGCAGGTACAGCGGCGCGACGGTCTCGAACACACCGATATCGATTTGACCGGCCACGGTGTCGTTGTCGGCCAGGGCGTTCTGCTCGAACTCGCGGGCCATCTGCAAGAGCAATTTGGTCTTGCTGTAGAAACGCTTGCCGCTGGGCGTCAGGGACACGCCCTGGGCGTGGTGACGGATGAACAGTTGCACGCCAAAGCTTTCTTCCAGGCTCTTGATCGCCGTGGAAATCGACGGCTGCGCAATGTAGAGCTGACGCGAGGCCTCGGCAACGCTACCGGCCTCGACCGTGGTGACGAAGTACTTGAGTTGTCGCAGGGTGTAGGAAGCCACGTGAACCTCTCCTGGCCGGCTGCCGGCTCCGTCCCGCAGCGGTGTGGTCGATGAAGCTGTCACCTTACCGTAGACGCCGGATGACGGCTTGGCCGCCAGGAGAGGTTTTTCCTGTGCGTGGAAGATATTTTTCCTTGGGTCGTCAAGCGGTTGCCAGGCTGCTGGCGTCGCGCTGGGAAAAATCCACGCAAACTAAAACCCCGCCATCGGCGGGGTTCGACCTGCAAGCCCGGATCAGAACGACTCGACAGGCTTCTTGGCGGCTTCCGCGAACTGTTTCTGGTCCAGTTTCGGGAAGGAGAAACGAATGACCAGTGCCGAATCGTCGGCTTCCTCGGTAATAGCCAGCTCGGCCGCGCGCACGGTTTCCGGCATATCAATCCCCATGACCGCGGCGCTGGTGTAGGACGACTTCATCTCCACACCTTCAAACAGGGTGTAGGTCAGGTTGCCCGCTTGCAGGCTCTGGTTCTCGAAATTGGTCAATTTAGTGACATAGTCGTTCTTGTCTTTCGATTTCTTTGCCAACTCGATCAGGTCCAGTTGTGCCTGCTTGTTAGCCATCGCCACCAGCTGGAACGACTTGGTGAGCGCCGCAACGGAGGAGGTATAGACCTCCTGCTCGAACGGCATGGAGACAAGCGAAACGGCCTTGAGCTTCGCGCCGGTAAAGGCCAGCACTTGCACGATTTTGTGGCCAATGAAATCGACATCATCAATGCACGGGGCATCACCGCCGATGTCTGCACTGCAGTCATAAATGCCTTTTGTCTTGGCGAAGCTGGCCTTCGGCGCGTCGTAGGCAAAGTCCTTGAACAGCTTGTTTTCGGCGGCCACGGCAGAACCGGCAAACACCACGCCCAACGCAAGCAATCCGGCACTTTTCAACATTTGATATTCCTTTCAAGTCTAACGGTGATGCCAGAACGATATCACATCTTGGATCCAGGTTAACCCTTGCCTCAAATCACCACCTTCGCCACCTGCTCCTGCAACTGCCGCGACACCCGCTTCAACCCTTCACACGCCTCCCCCGTCTGACGCAAGGTCTGGGTGCCGGTGGAGGCGGCATCGTGAATGCGGGTGATGCTGCGGTTGATTTCGTCCGCCGTGGCCGCCTGTTCCTCGGACGCGCTGGCGATCTGGAAGGCCATCTGGCTGACCGTCGCCGCCGACACGGTGATGCGCTCCAGCGCCTGGCCGGCGCGGGCCGAGGCTTGTACCGGGTGCTGCGCGGCGGCGACGTTGGTGCCGATCTGGCCCGCCGCTTCACTGGCGCCGGCCTGGACCCGGGTGATGATCTGCTGGATTTCCAGGGTCGATTTCTGGGTGCGCATGGCCAGACTGCGCACTTCGTCCGCGACCACCGCAAAGCCACGCCCGTGCTCGCCCGCGCGGGCGGCTTCGATGGCGGCGTTGAGCGCCAGCAGGTTGGTCTGTTCGGCAATGGCCGAGATCACTTCCAGCACCTGGCCAACACTGCCGGAATCGGCAGCCAGCTGGTCCACCACGCGGCGGCTGTCGTTCAGGCCGTCCGCCAGCACGCCAATGGCGCTGACGGTTTCGTCCACCGTGCCGCGCCCCTCGCTGGCGTGGCGCTCGGCTTCTTCGGTGGCGCGGGCAGCGACGCTGGCGTTCTGCGCCACTTCCTGCACGGTGCAGACCATCTGGGTCATGGCCGCGACCACGCTATCGGTTTCCTGTTGCTGGGCGGCCATGTTGTCCTGTGCGGTGCGGGTGATGCGGCCGAGGTCGTCAGTGGCCTTGGCGATCGCCTGGCTGGCATCGACCACGCTGGCGGTGACGTCATGGGCCGCCAGCACCAGGCTGTTGAAACTGCGCGACACCTGGCTCAGTTCGTCGTCGCCATCCACCGGCAGGCGCAGGGTCAGGTCGGTGTGACCTTGGGTTGCACGGGCCAGTGCATCGACGGTGTCGTTCAACGGCCGGGTGATGCTGCGGATCAGCAGCCAGGCGAACAACCCGATGGCCAGCAAGGCAAGGCCGACGATAAAGGCCGGAACCCGCAGTACCTGATTGACTTCATCACGCACGTCCTGCGGATGGATGCCGCTGGCCAACACCCAGCCCCACGGCTTGAACAGCAGCACTTCCGAGACCTTGAACTCGGCCTGGGCGCCATTGGCCCGCGGGAACCAGTACTCCACCGTGCCGCGGCCGAGGGTGCGCGCCTTGTCGATCATCTCGCGGGAAAACAGCTTACCGTTGACGTCCTTGAAGTCCGCCAGTTGCTTGCCCACCAGCGTCGGCGCGGTCGGGTGCATGAGCATGCGGTGGTCGAGGTCGAGGACCAGCAGGTAGTTGTCGCCGAGGTAGCGGATGGTGCTCACCGCCTGCAGCGCCTGGCGCTGTGCTTCTTCCGCGCTCAGATGGCCTTCGCTGGCCTGGCGCTGGTAGTGGCCGAGGATGTTCGAGGCGGTATTCAGCGCAGTGCCGACACCGGCCATTTTTTCGCTCAGCAAGGTGCGCTGCAGGGTCAGTCCCAGCCAGCCGCTCAGGCACAAGACAAACAGGGAAATGCACGCAACCAACAAGGTGACACGCGTACTGATGCGGAGTTTTCTCAACCCGGACATGGAATGCCTCGTTCTTGTAATAGTGATGGCAGGGGTATGGCCTGCGGCGGCAAACATACACCAATGCATTCACAAGAAACGAGGAAAATAGAAAAGGATTAGCGAATTTGCGACTCATTAAATCGATTTACATTCATAACAGTATTCGCGATCAAGAAATCAACCGTTGGCTTTGTCCTTGTCGTCCCGTGGCGGCCAGACCAGCCGCAGGTGCGGCTCGGGCGGTTGCAGGCGCTGGCGGTTCTCGCTGAGCACGCGCAACCGCGCCTCCAGCCGCTCGGCTTCCGCCGCCAGTTGCTCCAGGGCCTCAAGCAGTGGCTTGGCGGACTCGGCATCCACCGGCTCGGGCCGCTGGGCGACACATTTCATCAGGTCGTGATAACGACGCATCAGCGTTTTGAACAGGATCACTCTTACCTCCGGCACTACGCGTGGAGGCCCTCGGGCCGTGGACAAGCCTTCAATCGTGTTTCCAGCCGCGCGGCCTTGCGCGCCAGCTCCTGGCTGGCGGCGCTGACCTGGCGCGAACGCCAGGCCGAGGTCTGCGCGAGTTGTTCGATACTTGCCAGGGCACCTTCAAGCTCATCAGCCGCTTGGCCCTGGGCCTCACAGTCGCGAGCAATCAGCGTGCCGCACTGGCTGATGCTGCTGGCCGCATCGCTGATCCCGGCCAGGGCGAGGTTGGCGCTGTAGGTCTGGTCGCGGCTTTCCCGGGCCAGCGCCCGCACGTCCTGCACCATCATCGCGCCCTCGGCTTCGGCACCGCTCGCCGATTTGTCCATCGAACGGAACGCCATCAGCGTCGCGCTGAGCCCGGCTTGGCCTTTGCGCGCCAGGCGCAGCGACTGGCGTGATTCGTTGTCGACCCGCTGCGCCGTGCCGACCAGTTTCAGCGCTTGCGCCTTGATCCGGGCGAAGGCCGGCGCGGTGTGTTCGAGCTTGCGCTGCTGTTGTTGCAAAGCGATGTCGCAACCGTCGGTGAGGACGTTGAGGCGCGCGGCCAACTGCGCCAACAGCAGCGCATCGTGATGCAGCGCGGACAGGGTTTGACGCAGCCGTTCCACCTCGCGCTGCCCCGCGCGGAGGCGCCGGGCCTGCCAGTACGCCAGCACCAGCAACAACAGGCACAGGCCTGCCGTCTTGCCGAACACAATCACCTGCGGCGCACTCAACACCACGACGGACAGGACAAGCAGGAGGGCAACGCGTGGAATGGAGATGGGAAACCTCGGCGGGGGCGCAAACGTGTGCGGACTATTGTCCGCACTTTCGCGGCGAGCTTTAACCCCGCGCCGGCCGAGGGATAAATGAAAGGGCTGCGTGGATAAAGGAAACTAGCGGTTTCCCTCGTCCCGATACCGCCCCGGCCCCATCCCGAACCACCGTTCACAGGCCTTGTTGAACGCGCTCTGATGACGGAAACCCACCTGATAAGCGATCTGCTTGAAGCTCAGGGTGCTGCTGCGCAGCAGGTTGTGGCTGTCGCGCAGGCGCACTTCATCGAGCAGGCGTAGAAAGCCGTGGCCTTCATTTTCCAGGCCGCGACTGAGCTGGTGCTGGCTCAGCCCGAGACTCTCGGCTACCCCCGCCAGGGTCACCGGCCGGCCTAGGGCGAAGTGTTCGCTGATCACCCGCCGGGCCCGCAGGCTGAAGGCGTCGCTGTCCAGCTGCCGTTGCCACTGCGCCAGGTACTGGCTGTGCACCGCGTGCAGCGCCGGGTCGTGGGTGGCCACTGCGAACTGGACATCGGCGTGGCTGAACAGCAAAGCGTTCTGCGCCGCGCCGTAGTGGATTTCAGCACCGTAAAGCGCTTCGGCGGCGCGGGTGTCGGCCGGGCGCGGATAGCTCAGCTCCGCCCGCAACGGCCGGATCGCCCGCCCCGGCACCAGCCAGCACAACAAGCCGAGGGTAATGGCCGCGATGGCATCGATGAACACCCGCGACAGCGGCTGCTGCTCGGGGTCGGTCACGACGCCCACCAGACGCACGCCCTCGATCCGCTCTTCAACGAACAAGCAAAAGCCGGTGCCAATCAGGTGGTGAAACTCGGCCATGGCCGTCAATACGCTGCCGATTGTCGGGCTGGACATCAGTGCATAGCCCAACGGCCCAAGGTTGGCCGGATGGGCATGGTGGAAGGCACGCAGGCCGATGTCCGGGTCGCCGCTCAGGGCACTGGCCTGCTCGAACAACGCGGTGAGCGAAGCCAGTGAAATGAACGCCGGCCCGGACGCCGCCAGCAGCGGCTCGCCCAGTCGCCGGCAAAGCGCAGCAACGGCAGGATCAGAGTCACCAAGCGCGGCAAGGATCGCGCCGGCGAAAGTCCGCGAAAGGGTGTGCATGAATGGGCCCCACGCAAGAAGTTGGTCTACCAGATTAAGGTCGGTCATCCGACAGCAAAGTCGCTCATTTTACCCGGCTAACCACCGCTCACTGGAAGACCGTAAATGGAGTAAGGCTTTTCCCGATGGGGTTTCAGCCTGATAGGGAAATGCCATCAATCGATTCCAAAGTGAAATGAGTTGTCATACAATTATTGGTAATGATTCTCAGTATCTAATCTTAATAATTCTTAACTGAACGATGAATCAGCAGGCTGATAGAACAAACGCGAATCTCCAGTGAAGGAGCGGTGAATGCGGGTATTAGTAGTAGAGGACGACCCTTCGGTCAGCCATTGGCTTGGGTGCAAGCTGCATGCGTGCGGGCATAACTGCCGACTGATCGACAACGGCGAATGTGCCTTGCAGATGATCGGCAGCGAAGTCTTCGATGTGGTGATTCTCGACCGGATCCTGCCAAAGATGGACGGCATCGAGGTGCTGCAACGGCTGCACGGCCAGAATCGTCCGCCGATCCTGATCCTGTCGGCCAACGACCAGAGCAGCGACCGCGTCGAGGGCCTGCGGGCCGGCGCCGATGACTACCTGGGCAAGCCCTTCGACTTCAACGAGCTGCTGCTGCGCCTGGAACTGCTGGCAAGGCGTCACCAGCGCCAGGTGCCAAGCGAGATCCTGCAGATCCAGGACCTGCGCATCGACCTCGCCAGCCGCCGGGTACAGCGCGGCGAGAAAACCATCGACCTCACCGACAAGGAGTTCAAGCTGCTCCAGGTACTGGCCGAACACGCCGGGCAAGTGGTGACGCGCGGCATGCTGCTGGAGAAGATCTGGGGCTACAACTTCGACCCGCAGACCAACCTCATCGACGTGCACCTGTCCAAGCTGCGCACCAAGCTGGAAAAAGGCTTCGAGCACCCACTGATCAAGACGGTAAGGGCGATCGGCTATGTCCTGGGCTAGCTTTCGCCCACTCCTCGCCACCAGCAGCCTGCGCCAAGCCACCACTATCGCCTTCATCTGCCTGTTGTTCTCGCTGATCTCCATCGTGCTGAGCAACCAGTTGCTGGAGGTGGTGATGCGCAGCCATGTGCGCGACATGATCCTCAACGAGGTGCGCAGCGGGCAATTGCAGGGCCGCTTCGACGATGCCGCGCAATTGGCCTGGTCGCTGCAGCATCGCCAGTCGCTGGAGGTGCGCAAGGAACACCAGGCGGTGGTCATCGACCGCGACGGCCGACTGCTGCTGGGCAACCCCGATTACCTGCCCGACACCAGCCGTCCGGCCACCGGCAAGCCGCGCTGGCACCACACGACCCTCACCAACCGCAACGGCTACACCGCAGAAATTCTCGGTCTGTCGATCCCGCTGCCAGACGGCGGCCAGTACTTCACTGCCTTCGATCTGCGGCCGATGTTGGAGCGCACGCGGATCATCCCGCTGGCCACCGGCGCCGGATTGCTGCTGTTGCTGTTGTCGATTTTGATCACCGCCCTGCCCTTCGGCCTGCACAACCTCTACCGCATCAACCGCATCCGCGATGCGCTGGTGCGCTACGCCAACGGCGACTACACCGCCCGCGCACCGACCACCCAGCAAGGCGACGAATTCGATCAGTTGGGCATGGAAATCAACCACGGCCTGCTGCGGATCAACAAGCTGATGGACGAGGTCAAGCACATCACCAGCCATATCGCCCATGAGCTGCGCACGCCGTTGACCCGCCTGCAAAGCCGCCTGCTCACCGCCAGTGAAATGCTCGAAGGCCCGGCCCGCGAAGAACTGCTCTGCGCGGTGCAGGACAGCGAGCGGATCCAGAACCTGTTCCGCGCGGTGATGCGGATCGCCGAGGTGGAAACCGGGCGCATGGCCTGCCATTTCCAGACCATCGACGTGTACGAACTGCTGCACGACGTCACCGATTACTACCAGCCCCTGGCCGAGCAACGCGGCTGTCCGCTGCGCCTGGACGTGGCCCGTGACTGTCAGCTTTACGGTGACCGCGCCTTGCTGTTCCAGGCCCTCGCCAACCTGATCGACAACGCGCTCAAGTACGCGCCACCAGGGCTGCCGATCACCCTGCGCGCGCAGTCGCGCAACGGCCATGGCGAACTGCAGGTGCGCGACCACGGCGCCGGCATCGCCGCCGCCCAGAGCGAGCGGGCGATGGAGCGTTTCCAGCGCCTCGGCGAAAGCGCCGAGACCCCCGGCCACGGCCTCGGCCTGACTCTGGTGCGGGCCATCGCCGAGCTGCACGGCGGCGAGCTGCGCCTGGGCGACAACCGCCCCGGCCTGATCGCCACCCTGTGCGTACGCCGTCAGCGCCTCGGCCCGGCGGGCGAGGTTCGTTAAGCATTCTTAATGGTTGTCGCCTTGCTCGCCAATTGAGAATAAATCTTAATATCGCCACGCCCCGCCGGGGGCTTTCCTCCCCCCAACCCTGTTCCCGGAGACTGTTCATGACCCCACGCATCCGTGCCTTCCTCAACGACGAAAGCGGTGTGACCGCCATCGAGTACGGCATCCTCGCTGCCGCCATGGCCGCGGCCATCGGCATCATCTTTGGCGAGGACGGGGTGTTCATCAAAGCGCTCAAGGATCGCTTCGCCGCCATCGGCAACCAGATCAACGGCGACAAGGGCGGCGCCGCGCAGTAAGCCGGCCAGCCAGTCCAGATGAACAGCACTTACGCCCTAATCGTCCTGCTCCCCGCACTGTGCTGGGTGATCTGCTCGGACCTGCTCTATCGCCGCATCCACAACCTGCTGGTGGTGCTGTTGCTGCTGGTCTGGTGCGCTTTGCCGCTGTTCGCGGCTCTCGGCCTCGGGCCCTGGGCCGGGCTCTCCGGCCAGGCGCTGCTGAACGAAACCGGCAGCGCGCTGTTCGGCGCGGCGCTGGTACTGGTGGTGGGTTTCACGCTGTTCAACCTGGGCCAGGTCGGCGCCGGCGACGTCAAGCTGATGACCGTGCTGTGCCTGTGGAGCAGCGGCAACCAGATGGCGTTCCTGATCGTCACGGCCCTGGCCGGCGGCATCCTCGCCCTGGCCATGCCGCTGCTGACGCCACTGGAACAGATCGTCGCGTTGCTCTGGCAACGCCTCGGCGCACGCTTCCCGGTGCTGGCCATCGCCACGCCCACGGTACTCACCAGCGACCGCCCGCAAGGCCTGCCCTATGGCCTGGCCATCGCGACCGGCAGCTTCTACACCCTGCTGTTTCCCATTCACTCCTGACGACCGGTTGAACCATGAAAACCCCTTCCGTCCTCCTGCTGGCAGGCGCTTTGACCCTGGCTGGCGGCGCTGCCCTGCTGGCGCGCGTCCTGCTCGCACCGCCCGCCGCGCCCGTCGCAGCCAAGGCCCCTGAAGCCGCCCCCGTCTCCGTGAGCAAACTGGCGGTGCTGGTCGCTACCCGTGAACTCAAGCCCGGCCAGTTCATCGACAGCAGCCTTGTGCGCTGGCAGGAAACCGAGGCCGAACTGCCGGCCGAACAGGTTTACCTGCGTGGCCAGGACGACCTCGGCCTGGTGGTCGGCGCCACTGTGCGGCGCACCGTCGCCGAGGGCCAGCCGGTGTTCGCCAACGCCCTGGTGCGTCCCGGCGAGGCGGGCTTCCTGGCCACCGCGCTGACCCCGGGCATGCGCGCCCTGACCCTGCCCACGTCGGCAGTCGCTGCCGGCCAGGGCCTGGTGGCCCCGGGTGACCGCGTCGACATCATCCTGGCGCTGAACAAGGAAGCCCTCGAAGGCCGCGAATCCGTTGGCGCGCCAATCTTCCCGCCGCCGTACGCAGCCCAGACCCTGCTGCGCAACGTCCGCGTACTGGCACTGAACCGCAGCGCCCGTGACCTGACCCAGCGCAACGACCGCGCCAAGACCCCGGCCACGCCAGGCAAGAAAGAAGAACACCCGTACTTCGACAGCGTCACCGTCGAAGTCACGCCGCGCCAGGCCGAGCGCCTGTCCCTGAGCAAGGAAATCGGCGTATTGCAACTGGCCTTGCGCAGCAACCGCGAAGAGAGCGACAGCCTGCCCCGCAGCGGCAGCCGCGAGGTTACCCGCCTGGCCCAGACCACCGA
Source organism: Pseudomonas sp. Marseille-P9899 (assembly GCF_903166565.1). Taxonomy (NCBI): domain Bacteria; kingdom Pseudomonadati; phylum Pseudomonadota; class Gammaproteobacteria; order Pseudomonadales; family Pseudomonadaceae; genus Pseudomonas; species Pseudomonas sp. Marseille-P9899. The sequence goes on along the minus strand of NZ_CAESCG010000001.1, from coordinate 484,549 downwards.
CCTCTACCCGGCCAAGGCCGCGCCCCCGGTCATGCTCTATCGCGGCGGCACCACCGAGATCGTGCTGCCCATCCACTGAGGCGCCCGCCCCTCCCGACCGTGCCCGCACCCCGGGCATTGACTGGCCTTTCCGGAATTCCTGACGATGAAGTTCGCCCCTGCCTGCTCCCCCCTGTCGCTGTCCTGCGCGCTGGGCCTCGGTTTGTTCTGCGCCCTGCCGCTGCGCGCCGAGGTCGTGGTGCTCGACCCGCCGCTGCAACTGCCGCCGCAATATGAAGAAGTGGCCCAGCCGGTGGACACCGAAGCCTACGCCAGCGAGGCCGAATACCCTGTCGCGCCGGCACCCAAAGTCGCCGCGCCACGCCTGCCGGCAACCCTGACCGAAGTCCGCGAAACCCGCGACCTGCACCTGCTGCTCAAACAGGGCCGGTTGCTGCAACTGCCCAAGGCGGCGAGCAAAGTGCTGGTGGCCGATCCGAAGATCGCCAGCTATCAGGTGCCGACTCCCGGCAGCGTCTTCGTGTTCGCCGAAAGCGCCGGCGCCACCACGCTCTACGCCCTGGATGCACAGGACCAGGTGATCGCCGCGATCCGGGTGATCGCCGACTACGACCTGGATGCCCTGAGCAAGCAGATCAGCGCCGAAGTACCGGGAGCCAAGGTCGAGTTCGGCCCGTCCTCGGCCAAGGGCCTGGTGGTGCGCGGCAATGTCCGCACGCCGCAGCAGGCGCGCCAAGTGATCAGCGCGGTCGAAGCCTACCTCGGCTCGCCCAGCAGCAGCCCCAACGGCGGCGGCGCCGCCGGCAGCGACGGACCACGGGTGATCAACCAGCTCAAGGTCGAGCTGTCGGCCCAGGTCAACCTCAGCGTGCGTATCGTCGAAGTCTCGCGCAGCCTCAGCTCCGAGCTGGGCCTGAACTGGGAAGCGACCCTCAAGGACGGCAACTACTTCTTCCGCAACGCCCGCAGTCTGTTCGACGCCACCACCGGCGCATTTACCGGCGGCACGGCTACCAACGCGGTAGCCGGCGGCTTCCACCGCTATGGCTCGACCACCGTTTCCGGCCTGCTCACCGCCCTGTCCCAGGACGGCCTGGCCACGGTGCTGGCCGAACCCAACCTGACCGCCATGTCCGGCGAGACGGCGGGTTTCGCCGCCGGTGGCGAGGTGCCGATCGTCATCACCACCAACAACAACATCACCATCGAGTACAAGCAGTACGGCGTGATCATGCGCATGACCCCCACCCTGCTCTCGCCCAACCGCATCAGCCTGCACGTGGCCCCGGAGGTCAGCGACCTGTCCGACGAAGGCGCGGTGGAGCTGCAAGGCAACGTGATCCCCGCGTTCAAGGTGCGCCGCGCCGACACCACGGTGGAACTGGCCAGCGGCCAGAGCTTCGCCCTCGCCGGCATGCTGCGCAGCAACAGCGCCCAGCAGGTCAGCGGCGTTCCCGGCCTGAGCAGCATCCCCGGCCTTGGCCGCATGTTCGAGACCCACACCTCCAGCCAGGCCGACACGGAGCTGGTGATCATCGCCACCGCCTACGTCGTCGAGCCCACCACTGCGGGCGAGTTGCAAACCCCGGGCCGAGGCCTGCGCTCCCTGGATGCGCAACTGCCTGCCCAGGCTTCCGCCGGCTACCTGTACTAAGTTTCGGAGCACTTCGCATGCACGCCGCCAAACCCCTGTTCGTCGCCCTGTCCCTCGCGCTGTTGCTGGGCGCCTGCGACCGCAATGTCAACAACCAGCGTATCGCCCCCTACGCCCCACAAAGCCCGCAGGCACCGATCCGTGCCGTGCCGTCGGCGATGGTCGCGCACCTCACCGCCACCGCCGGTGGCGGCATGAGCCGCGAGTCGCTGGCTGACCTCAACACCCTGCTCGCCCGCCAGGGCCGCCTCAGCCAGCAGACCCTGACCTTGCGCCCGTCGACACCGGTTGGCGAGCAGGTCGCCAAACGCCTGAACGAGGTGCTGACCCAGCTCGGCGCCCGCCAGGTGATCGTCGCCCCGACCCAACTGGACAAAGCCCAGGGCGCCGACCTGCAAGTGGTTTCCGAAGCGCTGGTGGCGCAGATCCCCGATTGCACCATCAGCGACCCGAGCCGTTCGGCGGTCAAGCCGTACCGCGCCATCGGCGACCTGGGCTGCGCCAACCGCGCCAACATCGCGCGCATGGTCGCCGACCCGCGCGACCTCAACCGAGCGCAAAGCCTCGAAGGCGCCGACGGCGTCGCCGCGGTGAACGCCGTCGAGCGTTACCAGCGCCACGAGACCGTGGAACTGCTGGACATCAACTTCAACAAGGACTGACCGGTAGCGAGCCATGAACGACACCACGCGAGTCACCCCGCCCGGCAACGACGTGCAACCGGTGCTGCTGTACGCCGCCACTGCCGCCGACGCCGAACTGTTCGGCCAGTACCTGCAACGCCTCGGCCTGCCGGCGCAACTTGCCCGCGCCGGCGGATTCGCCGCCGCCCTGGAAGGCTGCCGCGAACACGCCGCGCCCGAAGTGCTGGTGGTCGATCTCGACGGCCAGGCCTCGCCGCTGCAAGCGGTGGCCGAACTGGCCCAGGTCTGCCCGCCGGACTGCCGCCTGATCGCCCTCGGCAGCACCCACGACCTGAACCTCTACCGTGCGCTGCTGCACAACGGCGTGCAGGACTACCTGTGCAAACCGGTGCCCCTCGACCAGTTCGCCAACACCCTGCGCCGCGCCCGCGATCCGCATGACAGCCAGCACCCCGGCAGCCGCACCGGCCGCACCATCGCCATCACCGGCGTCAGCGGTGGCCGCGGCACCAGCACCGTGGTCGCCGGCATCGGCCAGTTACTCGCCAGCCAGCGTCACAGCAGCAGCGCCGTGGTGGACTTCGACCGCGGTCGCGGCGACCAGGCCCTGCTCCTCGGGCATGACGGCGACGCCGGCCTCGCTGCGGCGCTGAGCACCGCGCAGATCGACTCGCGCTTCCTTGAACGGGCGCTGGCGCGGATCGACGAGCGCCTCTATTTGCTCGGCCAGCAACCCGACCTGCGCGCCGCCGACGGTTTCAGCGGCGAACACCTGCTCAACCTCGGCGCCAGCCTCTGCCAACTGTTCAACCAGGTGATCTGGGATTTGCCCAGCGGCCGCTGCCACGGTGCCCTGGAGGTACTGGAGCATGCCGACACGCGCATCCTGCTCTGCGACTTCAGCGTGCAGGACGCGCGAAACTGCCTGCGTCTGCTGCGCGAGATCGGCGACGAGAGCAATGGCCAACGCCTGCTGCTGGTGGGCAACCCGGTACGGCCGGGCCACCTCGACCTGGTGGAACGCCAGCAGTTCGAAGACTTCGTCGGGCACAAAGTGGACCTGATCCTGCCCCACGCCGGCAGCGTGATCGCCGACAGCCTGCTCGCCGGCCCGCTGCAAACCGCGCGCGCCCCGGCCTTGCAACAGGCCCTGCTGGACCTCGCCGATCTGGCCTGCGGACGCGCCCCGAGCAACGTCCCGGCAGCCAGCGGCAACCTGATCCTGCGTCTGCGCCAGGCGCCCGGGCCGTGGCCGTCGCGCCGCCTGAAGCGAGGAACCGGCCGATGATCATCCGACACCCGAAAAAGAACCTCGCCGCCGTCGCCGTCAGCGACGTGCCCGCGCCGACCCACAGCCCCCGCGCCAGCACCGAGCCGACCTCGGTGCAGCGCGCGGCCCCACCCGCCCGGTGGACACCCTTGGCACCCAGAACCGTCGGCTGATCCGCAACCAGCTCTACGACCAGATCGATCCGCTGAAAGCCGCCGCCCTCGGCCGCGATGCCCTACGCCAACAGGTCGAGTCGGTGATCCGCAAGATCTGCGACGACAGCCGCCTGCAGTTGTCCCGCCAGGAAGAACAGGCGGTCGGCGAGGAAATGCTCAACGAGATGGTCGGTATCGGCCCGATCCAGCCGCTGCTGGGCGACGACTCGGTGAACGACATCCTGGTCAACGGTGCCGGGCAGGTGTTCGTCGAGCGCTACGGCAAGCTGGAGCTGTCGCCGATCACCTTTATCGACGAAGAGCACGTGTTCAACACCGCCCAGCGCATCGCCGCAGCGGTGGGCCGGCGCATCGACGAAACCCACCCGATGGTCGATGCGCGACTGGCCGATGGCAGCCGGGTGAACGTCATCACCTACCCGCTGGCGATCGACGGCACCACCATCTCGATCCGTAAGTTCATGCGCCGCAACATGTCCCTGGACATACTCGCCGAGCGGGGCGCGCTGTCCTTCGAGATGGCCGAGGTGCTCAAGCGCGGCATGCTGGCCAAACTCAATATCGTCGTCTCCGGCGGTACCGGCGCGGGCAAGACCACCCTGCTCAACGCCCTGTCGCAGAACATCAGCGACGAGGACCGGGTGATCACCATCGAAGACGCCGCCGAGCTGCAACTGCAACAGCGTCACGTGGTGCGCCTGGAAACCCGTCCGGTCAGCGCCGAAGGCACCGGCAAGGTCGACCAGCGCGACCTGGTGCGCAACGCCCTGCGGATGCGCCCGGACCGCATCATCCTCGGCGAGGTTCGCGGCGGCGAAAGCTTCGACATGCTCCAGGCAATGAACACCGGCCACGACGGCTCGCTCTGTACCGTCCACGCCAACACCCCGCGGGACGCCATCATGCGTCTGGAAAACATGGTGATGATGGCGGGCATGCAACTGCCGCTCGAAGCCATCCGCCGACAGATCGCCAGTGCCGTGAACCTGATCGTCCAGGTCGAGCGGATGCGCGACGGCGGCCGCCGCATCGTCTCCATCACCGAGGTCTGCGGCATGGAGAACGACGTGATCCAGACCCAGGAACTGTACGGCTTCACCACCAGCAGCGTGGATGCCGACGGGCGCCTGGTCGGCCAGTTCAACGCCAGCGGCCAGCGGCCGCAGTTCTACACCCGGCACGCCCATCTGTTCACGGGAGGCCAGTGAATGGACGCGCTGCTCGATCTGTTCACTCTGCTGGTGTTCCTCTGCGTGCTGCTGGGCTTCTTCGCAGTCCGCAGCCTGAGCCGCAAGCGCCAGCGCGCCGAGGCCCAGGCCGAGCGGCTGACCGCGCTCAAGGCCGGCTTCTTCGCGGCACACCCGGGCGCGGCCCTGGCCCTGGAAAAAAGCCCCGACCTGCTGCGTGGCCAGGACGCCCCGGCCTGTACCCGCTGGCCGTTAATCGGCGCCCCTCTCGGGCGCCTGTGGCTGGGCACTCGCAGCCTCGGCTGGCACGGCACGTTGCGTTCACGCCTGGGTCTGCTGGCGGTCGCCAGCCTGATCGTCGGCGTGGTGCTGGGCCGGCAGATGCCATGGCCGTGGCTGTACGGCAGCTTGCTGGCGGTGCTGACCTTCGTTGGCGTTGCCGCAGTGATTTATCGCAACGCGATGAACCGCTACCTGCACGATCTCAAACTGAGCTTGCCGCAGGCGATCGATGCGATCACCCGCGCGGCTCGCGCCGGGGTGCCGGTGAGCAACGCCTTCACCCTGGTCGCGCAGAACATCAGCGGACCGCTGTCGGTGGAGTTCGCCGAGATCGACAACTGGCTGCGCCTCGGCCTGCCGCTGCGCCAGGTGATGCAGGACTCGGCCAACCGCATTCCGCTCAATGAATACCGCTTCTTCGCGGTGATCCTGATCATCAACCAGGAAGCCGGTGGGCGCCTCGGCGAAACCCTCGATCGCCTCTCGGCGACCCTGCGCGAGCGCCAGGAACTGCACCTCAAGGTCCAGGCCAAGACCTCCGAGGCCCGTGCCTCAGCCAAGATCGTCGCGGCGCTGGTGCCTTGCGCGCTGGGCTACATGTACCTGAACTCGCCGCGCGACTTCCAGTTCCTGCTCAACGACCCGACCGGCAACAACGTGCTGTTCTACGCCTTCGGCAGCGTGACGCTGGGCCTGGTCATCACCCACCTGATGGTACGGAAGATCGCATGAACAGCTTGCTCCAGGATCCGTTCATCCAGGCCGCGCTCGGCCTGCTCTGCTGTGGCCTTGGCATCGGTCTGATCGGCCTGTACCGCCAGCAGCGCCAGCCGGTGCTGCACGAGCGCCTCAACCGGCGTGCGGCCAGCAGCCCCACCAGCAGCAGCGCCGACATTCTCCGCGACCAGGGCCTGCAAGTGCCGCCGCGCCTGCTCGCCGTGTTGCAAGCCGTGGCCCGGGTTGGCGAACAGGCCGCCGGCAGCCCGCGTGACCGCGAAAAACTCGGCGTTCTGCTGGCCATGGCCGGCCTGCGCCAGCGCGAGGCCCTCGGCCTGCTGGTGGCCGGCAAGTACCTGCTCGGCCTGCTGCTGGTGGCGCTGGTGATGGTGCTGATGGAGCCGGGCAAGCGCTTTGGCCTCAACGGCGTGGCCGCTTCGCTGGTGGCCTTGTTCGTCGGCGGACTGATCCCCGAACTGTGGCTGAAATGGCGCGCCGCCCGCCGTGGTGGCCGGCTGGCCCGCAGCCTGCCGGACGCCCTCGACCTGATGGTGATCTGCGCCGAAGCCGGCCTGCCGCTGGGCCGCGTGCTGCAAGTGGTGGCCAAAGAACTGTCGCTGTCGGCGCCGGAGATGGCCGACGAGTTGCGCTACACCTGCGCCGAACTGCAGATCCTCGCCGACCGTCCGCGCGCCCTGCTCAACCTCGCCGAACGTACCGGCGTCAGCGGCATCGACAGCATGGTTTCGACCCTGATCCAGGCCGAGCGCTACGGCACGCCGCTGTCCCAGGCGCTGCGGACGATTTCCGACGAGAGCCGCAAGACCCTGATCCTCACCCTGGAAGAGCGCGCCGGCAAACTTCCGGCCCAGCTCAGCGTGCCGCTGATGACCCTGATCCTGCCGCCGATCATCGCGATGATGGGTGCGCCGGCGCTGGTGCGCATCGTTCGCCTGCTGTCCAACTGAACCTATCGACTGCCCTTTTCGAGTGACCGCCATGCCCCGCTCCCTGACCACCTTGACCCTCCTGGCCCTGCTCACCCTCAGCGGTTGCAGCAGCCTCGGTTCGGCGCTGCCCGGCGGCGCCCCGACGCTGTCCGGCAAGGAAAACCGCGAAGCGCTGAAACTGGCCCGGGTACTGCGCGACAACGGCCGCCTGGAAGGCGCGTTCGAGGTCTACCAGCGACTCGACCAGCGCAGCCCGCTTACCGGCGCCTACCTGCTGGAATACGCGAGCGTCGCCGCCGCCGTGCGCCCGCCGCGCGATGCCTGGGCGCTGTATGACCGCGCGCGCCAGCAAAGCGACCTCGCCGCCCTCGACCCGGCCCAGCGTCAGGCCCTGTGCGGTGGACTGGGCCGCGCCGCGCTGGCCCTGGGTAACGCCAGCAGCGCCGAACAGAACTTCAGTTGCGCGTTGAAGGTGGAAGGCGAACACAGCCAGCGCGCGCAACTGCTCAACGGCCTCGGTGTGGCGCAGACCCTGCTCGGCCAGCGCCCGGCGGCGCGCGAGTCGTTCCAGCAAGCCCTGGCGCTGGAACCCGGTTACAGCCCGGCGACCAATAACCTGGCCCTGAGCTGGCTGGCCGACGGCGAGCGCAGCAAGGCCATCGGCCTGCTCAACGGTGCGCGGCAAAGCGGCGAAGTCGCCCTGCAACTGAACCTGGCCCTGGCCTGGGTGCTGGACGGCCACGACGACACCGCCCTGCGCATCCTCGAAGAAACCCTGGAGCCGCATTACGCCCAGGACATCCTCGAACGCTTCCGCGCCACCCGCGAGCGCATCGTCAACGGCGCGCCGGTCGACAGCGAACTGCTCGCCGCCAGCCAGCAACCCCTGAAACTGGCCAGCCAGGACTGATTGTCGATGAGAGCGTCGATGAAACTGCTCGTTGCCCTGCGTCGCTTGCGCGGCGCCGATGACGGCGTCACCGCGGTGGAAACCGCGTTCATCCTGCCGGTGCTGCTGTTCGGCCTGATGATGCTGTTCGAACTGGCGCACATGGCCCTGGTCATCGGTGCCGGCAACCTGGCGCTGGAACATGCCGTGCAGCGCCTGCGGGAAATGCCGGATTACTACCGGCTCGGCGCCAGCGACCTGCAGCAGCGGTTGGCCGAAAGCATGCAGGCGCGCAGCTTCGGCCTGATCGAGGCGGGCGAACTGAAGGTCGATGTGCTGCCGTTCGACAACCTGCGCCGCTACGGCGAATCGCGCCCGGGGGCCAGCGCCTCAAGCAGCGCCAGTGAGACCGACAGCGACGGTGAGGCCACGGTTGAAACGCCGCTGGACACCGTGTTTTCGCCACCGATCCTCAGCGTCACCGTGGACCTCAAGCAGGACTACATGACCGTCTTCCCGGGCCTGTTCGGCCTCGGCGACGGCTACCAGTACCAATACCGTCACCTCCTCGGCAACTTGCCCAGCGACCCGGACAACGAGGACAGCCAATGAAGCGCAAGCAATCCCAACGCGGCAGTGCCTTGCTGGAAACGGTACTGGTGTTCCCGGTGCTGATCGGCGTCACCCTGCTCGCCGCCGACCTCTACAACCTGCACCAGGCGCGCAGCTACATGGAACAGTCGGCGCACACCATCGCCTCGGTGCTGGGGGTGCAGAGCACCCTCGACAACAACGGCCTGCAAGCCCTGGTCGAGCGCGCCACCAGCATGAACCGCACACCGGTCGAGCTGATCATCAGCAAGGTCGAAAGCGACCGCAGCATGAACTGGCGACCGCTGTACCGCGGCGAGGCCCAGGGCGTGTGTGAACGGCACAGTGCCGGCTCGCGCTTTACCGGCGAATTCCCCGATGCGCTGCGCGCCGATGACGAACAGACCCTGACCAGCGTGCCCACGGTGGTGGTACAGGTGTGCGCCAGCGTCGATGCCCTGGCCCTGAGCTACGCCTTGCTGGGCAGCGACAAGATCGAAGTCCAGGCCATCAGCCGCCTGCAACACGGCACGCCGACCCTGGACGACGTCCTGACCCGCGAACTCGACCCACAGGAAGACGAATGAGCCAGACCGTCCCCCAGGCGCGAGGGCTCAAACGCCTGGCGTACCTGCTGCTGGCCTGGGCCAGCCTCGGCATGGCGGTGCTCGGCGCCATCCTGCCGGGGCTGCCCTGCACAGAGTTTGTCCTGCTTAGCGCATGGGCGGCATCACGCAGCTCACCGCGCCTGAGCCGCTGGCTGGAACAGCACCGGTTGTTCGGTCCGCTGCTGCGCGACTGGCAGGCGGGCGGGTTTATCAGCCGGCGGAGCAAAGTGGTCGCCAGCGTGGCGATGCTGCTGTGCCTGGCATTGCTGCTGTGGCACCAGCCGCCGTTGTGGCTGGTGTTGTGCGCAGGCGGCGGGATGGGCTGTGGGGCGGTGTTTATCTGGTCGCGGCCGGAGCGGGGTTAGAGGGCCACCTCCCAAGGGTTCGGCACCCCGCCAAACGCGCGCCTACAGAGGCGACGTGCCGCGGACCTTGTAGGAGCGAGCTTGCTCGCGATGCCCCCACCCTTAAGCAATCTTAATGATGCGCCAATTGCCGCGAACAAGAACGATTCTTATCTTTGTCGCCACCCTCGGCCGAGGCACCTCCGGCCCACTCACTGCGCAGGAACCCGTCCCGCCATGCCCGCTCTCCCCCGCTTCGCCACCCGGCTCCGTCACTTCGCCCGGCAACAACAGGGGGCCGTCGCGCCCTTTGCGATTCTGGTGCTCGGCGGTGCGCTGATGGCCACCGCCTATGTCATCGACCAGAGCCGCGCCCTGGAAAACACCGCCCAGCTCAAACGCGCCACCGACGCCGCCGCCATGGCCGTGGGCAATCAGCGCCTGCTCGATGACCGCCTCAGCCAGCAGCAGATGCAGCAACTGGCAACGAGCATGGTGCAGGCCAACCTCGGCACCGACCTGGCCCTGCGCGAGCAGGTGGCTGGCGACGCCATCAACGTCACTCAGGAGCGCGACGGCGAAGGCGTGGTGCGCCTGACCGTCAGCGCCGCCTACAGCGCCGAGTCGCAACTGCTGCAAGCACCCACGCAACGCATGCAGGTCAGTTCCACGGTGGAAGTGGTCAATCGGCCGGTGGAAGTCGCCCTGGTGATCCCCAACACCCTCAGCGAACAGGCCCGGGACCTTGCGGCCTTGCGCCGTCTGGTCCGCGAGTTCGCCGAGCAGGTGCTGGGCACCCGCCCCGACGGCCAGACCTGGATTTCCCTGGTGCCCTACAGCCAGTCGGTGAATGTCTACAGCAGCGAAGACAGCGGGCGCATCCGCCGCTGGGCCGCGCCCGGTGCGCTGACCCCGGTGGAACTGCGCTCGCTGTTCCGCACTGGCTACAGCGGCCTCGCCGACCAGCGCATTCCCGACCGCCGCGCCAACCTGCTGTGCGTTTACCGCGGCCTCAGCCTGGGCCAGAACTACTTCTGGGACCAACCGCCGTCCGGGCAATTCAAGATCCGTTACCGTCACGACCTGCTGGAGAACGGCAGCCCCGGCGCGCCGGGGATTTCCTGGACCGGCCCCAACCCCGACTTCGGCCAGGCCAGCGGGGTCAACGACATCCGCTGGATGGTCGCTGACCGCGGCTGCCCGGCCGCCGCCCTGCTGCCGCTGACCCGCGACATGACCCGCATCGAACGCCGCGTGCAGGAGTTCTCGACCCGTTTCAACACCAACTACGCCATCGCCATGGGCTGGGCCGCCGCCAGCCTTTCGCCGCAAATGCGCGGGTCCGCCGGCTGGGGCGACAGCCGCCTGCCGCTGGACTTCAACGCCGACCGCCAGGGCGACAACGTGAAGATCATGGTCATGCTGGCCAACACCAGCGGCAACTGGTTCGACACCGACGACTACAACGCCGAGGTCGGCCAGGCCATCGACGGCGAGAACTCCACGGTGTCGTCCAACGACATCGCCGGCCGGCGCTTCATGAGCCTGTGCAACAGCTTCGTCGCCCGTGGCCTGAAATTTCATTTCCTCGGGGTTCGCCCCGGTGACCCCAACGACTTCGGCCGCCGCCTCTTCGACCGCGTCGCCGGCCCCGGCCTGCGGGTCTGCGCCCAGGACGGCAGCATGACCTTCGCCAATGCCGAGAACTTCGGCGACGGCGAAGCCCAGCTACGCAGCCTGCTCCTCGACATCGCCAACAAGATCAAGCACGAACGCTTCGTGCGCCTGATCGACTGACCGCCCCTCTTTCCGCTTCCCGACAAGGACACGCCATGAGCAACCGCAAGCCCCACACCAGCCTGGCACTGGCCCTCGAACCGAGGATGATGTTCGACGCCGCCGCGGTGACCACCGCGGTGCAGACCGCCGACCAGGCCGATGCCCAGCAGACCGCGGCCAGCCATGCGCCGAGCCTGAGCGCCGAGGCAACGCAGGTCACCCATACCGTGACCGAAGGCGCGGTGAGCGGCAGCCCGCTGTTCAGCAATGTGCTGGCCGACACCAACGACAGCGGCCAGCACTTCAACAACCTGCGCATCACCATCAACAGCAGCGGCAGCCACGAAGCCCTGCTGATCGACGGCACGCAGATCCTGCTCGACGGCCCCCCGAGCGGCGAGACGGCGGACAAGTTCTACAGCTACACCTTGAGCAGCACCGGTGGCACAACCACCATCGACATCAATTTCGATTCCAGCGCCGCCAACAGCGCCGCCGACGTCAAGGCGCTGGTCGAGGGCATCCGCTACCAGACCCTCGACGGCACCCCGGACAACGGCAGCCGCACCATCACCCTGACCCAGGTCAGCGATATCAACGATGGCAACGACGGCGGCGGCGACAGCACCGCGCTGAACATCAGCGCGACGGTCAATCTGGTCAGCGGGATCAACCGCGCGCCGGTGCTGGAGCGCGACAACCCACTGGACCTGGCGCAGTCCCTGACCACCAGCGGTATCACCCTGAAAGAGGCGATCTACAGCGGCGACGGCAAGTTCCTCTATGCCGCGGCCGACAACGGCCGGCTGCTGGTCTATGGCATCGACGCCAAGGGCATGCTCAGCCTGGTGCAGAACCTCGCCGCGCCCAGCGGGATGACCGAACTGGTGGATGTCGCCCTGAGCAAGGACGGCAAATTCCTCTACAGCGCCAGCAGCGACACCATCCACACCTTCCAGGTGGCGGCGGACGGCACCCTCAGCCGCATCCAGGGCACCAGCGTCGGCAGCCTGCGCGGGCTGGCGCTGTCGGACGATGGCAAGCAGGTCTACTTCACCACCCTGTACGGCGGCCTCGAAGTGCGCAGCCGCGACGCGCTGACCGGCGCCATCGCCACCAGCGCCCTGCAGACCCTCGATGAAGGCACGCTGCAGTCGGGCCGGGCCAAACTGGTGCAGAGCATCGGCGACTATGTCTACGTGGTGCTCGACCCGGACTCATTCGTCGCCCGCGACACCCTGACCGTGCTCAAGCGCGGCAGCAACGATCGCCTGTCGGTGATCGACCTGGGCTGGGCCTACACTACCGACGGCAGCTTCGATGGCACCACCGACCACAGCCTGGCAGCCAGCGCCGATGGCCGCTTCATCTACCTGGGCGACAGCGAACAAGGGGTGATTCAGGTCTTTCAACTGAGCAGCAACGGCCTGGTGCGTATCGACAGCATCGCCCTCGCAGAGGTCAACGGTCTGAGCCTCAGCGCCAACGGCAGCCAGCTCTACGCCACCAGCGCCGACGGCACCCTGCACCAGTACCAGGTCAACGCCAGCAGCGGCCTGCTCAGTGAAACCGGCAGCCAGAGCGTGACCGGCGCCAAGGCCGTAGTCGCCAGCCCCGACGGCCAGTCGATGCTGGTGGCCGGCAGCGGGGTCAGCCGCTTCACAAGTGTGCGCACCTACCTGAGCACCAGTGACCTGGTGATCGGCCAGGGCCTGAAACTCAGCGACAGCAACGCCGATGCGCTGGCCTCCGGCGCCGGCGACTACAGCGGCATGCGCATCACCCTCGAACGGGTCGGCGGCGCCAATGCTGCTGACCAGTTCGCCTTCGCTGCCGGCAACGGTGTCAGCCTCGATGGCGAAGCCTTGATGCGCAACGGCGTGGAAATCGGTCGTTTCGTGCAGAACGGCGGCCAGTTGACCCTGAGCATCAGCGCCGCGCTGACCCGCGCCGAAGCCAATGCCCTGCTGCAACAGGTGATCTACCGCAACACCCGCGACAGCGGCCAGGTGGAACTGCGCCTGGTGGCCAACGACGGTCAACTGGACAGCAGCGAACAGCGCGTCAGCCTGATGATCACCGTCAACAGCGCCCCGCAACTGACCGCCACCACGGTGGTCAACCCGGTCTACGACACCTACGGCACCCTGGTGAAGCTGTTCAAGGACGCCCAGGTCAACACCGGCGAGGCCGGCCAGAGCATCAGCAGCCTGACCCTGACCCTCGCCGGCGTGGCCGGCGCCAGCAACGAGTTCGTGCTGGTGGATAACACCGCCATCGCCCTCGGCCAGTCTGCCAGCGGCACCCTGGCCAACGGCATGACGTACGTCTACAGCGTCGACGGCGACAACGCGACGCTGGTGTTGAGCAGCGCCGCCGGCCTTGCGCCTTCGGCCTTGCAAACCCTGGTCAACGGCATCGGCTACCGTAACGACAACCCGGTGGCCGTCAGCGGCCAGCGCAGCGTCACCCTTTCCAGCGTGCAGGACAACGGCGGCAGCGGCGGCGGTGGCAGCGACACCAGCACCCTGCAGATCAGCAGCAGCCTGACCGTCAAGACCGGCACCGCGCCGACCGTCACCGAACAGATCGACCCGGTCGCCACCCTGTACTACGCCAACGGCACCCTCAGCGGCTACAGCGACTACGTCAACGCCATCGAGATCAGCGGCGACGGCAAGACCCTGCTGCTGGCCGGCACCACCGGCAACAACCTCAGCGGCACGAGCTATTTGCGGGTGTACGCCCGCGATGCCAACAGCGGTGCGCTGACCTTGTTGCAGAGCTTCACCCAGGGCGCCAGCGACAACCCGGCCACCAGCGACATCGAAGTCGATGGCCTGGGCCGCATCACCAGCGTCATGGCGGCGGGCGACAACCTCTCGGTTTACGTCGCCGGTTTCGACAGCAGCAAGGGCTACAGCACCCTGGTGCGCTTCAGCCGCGATGCGGCCAGCGGCCTGCTGACCTACGCCGGCATCGCTGCGGTGCAGAACGACGTGGTCCGCGCCGCAGACACCAGCGTTACGCCAAACGTGACGGAGATTCGCCTGGACGGCCCGGTGACCGACATCGTCATCTCCGCCGACGGCACCTCGCTGTACACCATCAACGGCATGACCGCCGGCTTCGCCAGCACCGGCAAGGCGGTGCTCGGCATGTACGCCCGCGACCCGGCCAGCGGCGCGCTGACCTACCTCGGTCACTACTACGACACCACGCAGATGCCCCGCCCCAGCGGTATCGTCCTGAGCAGCGACGGCGCTTCGGTGTACGTCTCCAACAGCAACGGCAGCATCACCGTTCTGGCCCGCGACGCCGACACCGGGCGCCTGACCTTCGTCGAGCGGGTGACCGTGGCCAGCATCAATGCCGACCCCGCCAGCGCTCCTCGCGCGGACAGTGACACGCGCTACCTGAACGCCACCGATATCGTGATTTCCGCCGACGGCCGCTCGGTGTACGTCAACTCCATCGACGCGACGATGATCTCGTCCTTCAGCCGCGATGCCGCCACCGGCAAGCTGACCTTTATCGGCGCCATCTACACCCACACCTTCAGCAACTCCACCAACATGCGCGAGCTGGCGATCTCGGCAGATGGCACCGCCGTCTACGCAACCGCCAACAACCGTGGGGTCATGCTGTTCAACCGTGATCCCGTCACCGGAAAGCTGACCTACAACAGCATGATCAGCGGCCTGTCGAAAAACAGCGGCTACCTGGCCCTGAGCCCCGACGGCCAGCACCTCTACAACGGCACCTATGTCGTCAACAACGGCATCGACATCATTTCTGCCCGCTACAACAGCCAGTGGAACGAAAACACCCCGACCCACGTCGCCGCCGGCATGCAATTGAGTGACGTCGACTACGAAGCGCTGGGCAGCTACCAGGGCCTGGTCATCACCCTCGGCCGCACCACCAGCACCAACGCCGCCGACCGTTTCGACTTCAGCGCCGGCAACGGCCTGAGCCTCGACGGCCAGCGCATCCTGCTCGATGGCCAGCAAGTGGCGACCTTCGTGCAGAGCGCCGGCACCCTCACCGTGACCCTGACCGCTGCGGTCAACGGCCAGATCACCAACCAGATTCTTCACCAGTTGAACTACGTCGCCGGGCCCACCGCCACGGACAAGCAACTGAACCTGACCATTCGCTTCAACGACGGCGTCAAGCAGACCGAGCGCCCAATCGTGGTGCTGGTCAACCACGCGCCGCAGATCAGCGCACCGCTGGCCGCGCTGGCGCCGATCGAGATCGGCCAGAGCCTGAACCTCACCTTGCCCCTGGAGCGCTTCAGCGACAGCGATGGTGACGCCCTGACCTTCACCCTCGACGGCCTGCCCGTGGGCCTGGTGTTCGACCCGCTGACGGGCGAACTGAGTGGCAGCCCCGCCGACGGCACCGTCGGTGTGTACAAGCTGACCTTCACCGCCACCGACGCCCGTGGCGCGCAACAGGTCATCAGCCTCGAACTGGAAGTGCAGGCCCAGCCCGACCAGCGGCCAAGCCTCGGCGGTTCCAGCACCGACCTGGAACTGGTAGAGACCATCGATAACATCGACTACGACTACCGGGCCCTGCTCGCCTCCCGCGACACCCTGCTCAGCAGCGACGGCAAGTACCTCTACGTGGTCAGCGACGGCACCGACTGGGCCAACGAAAGCACGCCGCACCTGATCGTGTTCAGCCGTGATGACCAGGGCAACCTGGCCTTCGTGCAAACCCTCGGCAACGACAGCGCCAGCCTCACCGGCGCCGAGAAGCTGCTGGTGTCCGCCGACCAGCAATGGCTCTACGTACTGACCCGCAACGACAGCGACGGCAGCGTCCTGGTGTTCTCGCGCAATGGCGACAGCGGCCAGTTGCAACTGGCGTCGAGCTTCTCCAGCAGCGGCCTGGGGGATTTTTCCAGCATTGAGGACATCGTCCAGCAAGGTGACAACCTGTACCTGGCCACCAGCGCCGGCATCCTCCAACTGCGCCAGGCCGCAGACGGCAGCCTCAGCCAGCAGGCGCTGTTCGCCACCTTGCCGGGCCTGGAAAACCCCAGCCACCTGCTGCTGAGCAGCGACGGCCAATACCTGTTGGCCAGCAGCCTGGGCGCCAGCGACTTGCTGGTCAGCCTGCGCATCGGCAGCGACGGCAGCCTCACCGAAGTGGCGCGCGCCGGCCTTGGCGACGGCACCACTCTGCACTCGCTCACCGCCATGACCCAGAGCGCCGATGGCCGCTTCATCTACGCCATCGACCGGGTGGACCAGAGCAACGTCCAGTTGCGCATCCTTACCCTCGGCAGCGACGGCAGCCTGCAACTGCTCGCCAGCCGGGCGGTGGCCAACGACGCCGTTGACCTGGCCCTGAGTGCCGATGGCAGCGCGTTGTTCATCGCTGGCGGCAAGACCCTGACCGGCTACGCCCGCAACAGCAACGGGCTGCTCAACGGCGAGGGTCGCCGCTACGGCAATGACCAGAGCGGCCTGAACGAGCTGACCGGCCTCAGCCTCAGTGCCGATGGCAAGAGCCTCTACCTGGTAGGCGGCAACAACGACGGTGGCAAGCTCTACACCCTGCAACCGGGCCTCACCGGCCTGACCGTCACCGAAGGCGACGGCGCAGTAGCGCTGTTGCCCTCGGCCACTGTCAGCGACCTGCAACTGGACACACTGGGCGACTACAACGGCGCCTCGGTGGAAATCGCCCGCCAGGGCGGCGCCTCCGCCGATGACCTGTTCGGCTTCAGCGAAGGCAACGGCTTTAGCCTGGTCAACGGCGAGCTCTTCAAGGACGGCACGGTCATCGCCACGCTACTGCAACAAGGCGGCAAGCTGACCCTGACCTTCACCGCTACGGTCAGCCAGGCCGATGCCCAGCAGGTGCTGCGTCAGCTCGACTACCGCAACGTCAGCCAGGACCCGACCCGTGACGGCGCCCAGGTAAAAATGCAGATGGTCTTCCTCGACGGCGATGGCAACCGCGCGGTGCAGAACATCGGTGTGACCCTGGTCGCCATCAACGACCCCGCAATCCTCGACAGCACCCCGCTGAACCCGACCCTGATCGACCTCGGCGTGCCGGTGAAGCTGTTCGACAAGACCAGCATCGATACCATCGAGGCGGAGCAACTCGTACAGCGGATCATCCTGACTCTGGATGCGACCAAGCAGCATGACGTGATCGTGGTCGGCGACCAGAAGATCTACCTCGACAGCGAAGGCTTCGGCACTCTGCGCGACAACCTGCAATACCAGGTGCGCTACGAGAACGGCACGACCATCCTCACTCTCTTTGCCATGAAACCGGCCGCCGAAGCCGCCGCATTGATCGACAGCCTGGCCTTCTACAACAGCGGCAGCGATAACAGCGGCAGCCGCCAGATCAACCTGGCGATCGACGAATACGTCGAACACGGCGTCCAGGGCGAAACCCTCACCACGCTGGCCAGCGCGGTCATGGTGACCTTCGGGCCGGCGGCGGCAAACACCGCGCCGGTGGTGGAAAACAAGGGCGCGGCGGTGCTCTATCGCGAACGTGAAGGTGCCGTAGCGCTGGCACCGTCGGCCACCTTGCGCGACGCCCAGATGGACGCCCTCAACGGCGGCCTGGGCAACTACCAGGGCAGCACGCTGGAAGTGACTTTGCTCAACGTCAAGGCCGGCGACACCCTGGGCTTCCAGGAAGGCAACGGCCTGAAGGTGGTGGACGGCAAACTGCTCAAGGGCAACGTGGTCATCGGCAGCGTGGAGAGTGGCAACGGCACGATCACTGTGCGCTTCAACGACGATGCCGGGGCCATTCCGACCACGGAGGACGTCAATAACGTCCTGCATCAGTTGACATACGCCAGCACCAGCCACAGCCCGGATGAAGTGCAGCGCTTCACGGTCAGCCTGAGCGACGGTCGCCTGACCTCGGCGGCGGTACCAGTGCAGATCAATACCCAACTGATCAACGACACACCAGTAGTAGAGGATCATCCCCTGCTGTCCCTCGGCGACTTCAGCGTGACCCGCACCACCGCCAGCCTCGCCGGTCTCGGCGAACTGAGCGGCGCGGCCCTGAGTGCCGACGGCAAGCTGCTCTACCTGGCGGACGCCAAAGGTCACCTGGCCCTGTTCAGTCTTGGCGCCGATGGCCAGGTGACGCTGGTCAGCAACCTGGCGCTGGCCGACGACCTGACCAGCATCCAGCGCATCAGCCTGAGCAGCGACGGCAAGAACCTCTACGTGTCGGCCAACGACAACGCCCAGTTGCGGGTGTACCAGCGCGATGCCCTGGGTGCGCTGAGCCTGGTGCAAGTGGTGACTGCCACCGACGAAATGAACAGCGAGATTACCCAGTTCAAGGACCTCGACCTGTCCACCGACGGCAAGCTGGCGTATGTGGTCGGCGAATACACCATTGCGGTGTTCAACCGTGGCAGCGACGGCAGCCTGACCCTCAATCGCATCCTGCCCACCTCCGCCTTCGGCGAGCCGTGGCTCTGGCAGCCGTCCGCCCTCAGCGTGCGCGGTGACTACCTGATCGTCACTACCGAGTCCCAGAACGCGGGGGTGATCGTCTATAGCCGCAACAGCAATGGCGAACTGACCCTGGTGACCAACCTGAGCAACGGCGAGGCCGACGCCAACGGGGTGGCAATCACTTTCAAAATAGAACAACTGCAAGTCAGCAACGATGGCAAGACCCTGTACATCGCCGACGCCAACGGGGTGCAGCGCCTCACCCTCGATACTGCCGGCAAGACCCTGAAAGTCACCGAAACCCTGGCGCTGAAAGACATCAGCGGCCTGCGGCTGTCCGGCGATGGCCGGCTGCTCTACATCAGCCAGGCCGACGGCACGGTGCTGCGCTGCAGCACGGTGGAAGGTTTGCAGGCGGCCGGCTCGCTGGCCACCCTGAACAGCGCCGGGCAACTGCTGCTCGGCAGCGATGGCCGCGCGCTGGTGCTCGGCGACGGGCTGGCGGTGCTGAAAGCCGCCGGCACGCCCGATCCACTGTACAACCGCAACGGCCAGCCGGTGGCCCTGGCCCCGACCCTGCGCCTGAGCGACTACGAACTGGACGCCGGCAATAACGGCCAGGGCAACTACCAGGGCGCCAGCCTGACCATCCGCCGCGAGTTCGACGCCTCCGCCGCCGACCAGTTCGGCCTGATCGCCGGCAACGGCTTCAGCCTGGAAAACGGCGTGGTGCTGCTCAACGGCGTCGCTGTGGCCCGGCTGCAGTCGGCGGACGGCGCCATGACCCTGACTATCGACGCCGCGCTGAGCAGCGCCCAGGTCAACACGCTGTTGCGGCAACTGTCCTACGCCAATACAACGGGCAGCGGCGATGAGCGCGTCAGCCTGATTCTCCAGCTGAACGATGGCGCGCTTTCCAGCAGCACGTTCACGGTGGATCTGAGGCTTACGGGGACTGCCGGGACCGTGGATCCTGTTGATCCTGTTGATCCTGTTGATCCTGTTGATCCTGTTGATCCAGTGGATCCGGTTGACCCTGTCGATCCCGTTGACCCGGTGGATCCGGTTGACCCTGTCGATCCCGTTGACCCAGTGGATCCGGTTGACCCTGTCGATCCCGTTGACCCGGTAGATCCGGTGGACCCTGTTGATCCCGTCGACCCGGTGGATCCGGTGGACCCTGTCGATCCCGTCGACCCGGTGGATCCGGTAGACCCTGTCGATCCCGTTGACCCGGTGGATCCGGTAGACCCGGTCACCCCACCCATGATCGACACCGTCGCCCCGGTAATCCTGCAGGACAGCACCGAGCGCTGGTCGCAACCGGACCCGTTCAGCAGTCAGCCGATCAACTTCCAGGCACCCGCCTCGCCACAAGCAACGCCGGCCAGTGCCGAACAGGTACTGCAACAGACCGAGCAAAGCCAGACAGCCTTCACCGAGGAAAGCCAGGCCATCGCCCGCCTGCCGGAGCCGGACGACCTGCCCGAGCCCGACGACTGATGCCGTCGCCAGCACGGTCATTACCCCGATCCGCTGGTGATCGGCAGCGCCGCCGTTACCCCGAGGTCAATGTGCAGGCCGGCGTCGATGGCGTGGCACAGCTTCCGGCGGGGTTGCTGGCGGGCCGTGACGGTCGGGCCCAGGTCGGCCTGCGTCTGGCCAGCGGCCTCGACCTGCCGGGCTGGATCCGCTTCGACCCGCGCAGCGGCGAGCTGCGGGTAGACAACCGGCAACTGGCACGCTTCGGCCAGCTGGATCTGATGCTGCGCGGGCTGGATGCCCAGGGGCAGCAGGCGTCGATCAAGGTGCAGCTCAGCGCCGAAGGGCAGACGCAACAGGCGGCACTGCCCGGTAGCCAGTCGCTGACGCAGCTGTTGGCCGCTCTGTAACGCCAAGGGGGCCGCCGCGCGGCCCCCGCTCCCGCCCCACCTTAAGCAATCTTAATGAACCCGCAATTGCCCAATATTGGGAATGATTCTTATCCTCGCCAGCGCCAAGCCGACCGCCCGCCGCTGGTTCGCCGCTTACCATTCGTTCAAGGGAAATAACGTGATCAAGAAGCAACTGCCCGGCTCGCCGAAACGGCTACCGCTGAACCTCGCCGTCGGCTTCATGGCCATGGGCCTGAGTGCATGTGCCATCACCCCCGAGCCGCTGACCCTCGACCAGCAACTCGCCCAGGCCAGCGCCGACCGCAGCCAGATGTTCGACAACCAGGAGCCGGTGACCCAGGCCATCGACCTGGATCAGGCCATGGCCCGCGCGGTCAAGTACAACCTGCAACAGCGGCTGGGCCTGATGGAGCGTGCCCTGGAAGACAACCTGCTGGACCAGAGCAGCTTCGACATGTTGCCCAAGCTGGCCGCCCGCGCCGGCTGGCGTGGCCGCGACAACACCCTGGCTTCTTCCAGCGAGTCGATCCGCACCGGCAACCAGTCGCTGGAGCCGTCCACCAGCCAGGACCGCTCAGTGCGCAGCGCCGACCTGCAGATGTCCTGGAACGTGCTCGACTTCGGCATCGGCTACTTCGGCGCCAAGGCCCAGGCCAACAAGGTGCTGGCCGCCGAGGAGCGCCGCCGCCGGGTGATCGCCGACATCATCCAGCAAGTGCGCAGCGCCTACTGGGAAGCCGCCACCGCCCAGCGCCTGCAACCGCAAGTGCAGCGCGCCCTCACCGACGCCCGCCAGGCACTGGAACAGGCCCGGCAGACCGAGCGCCAGCGCCTGCTCGCCCCGGTGGACGCCCTGCGCTACCAGAAAGGCCTGCTGGAGATGGTCCGCCAACTGGAAACCGTCGACGGCGAACTGGCCACCGCCAAGGCGCGCCTGGCCGGCTTGATGAACCTGCCGCCGGCAACCCGCTTCGACGTCGTGGTACCGAGCGATCAACAGCTTCAGGCACCGAACCTGGCCTACCGCCTCGACGACCTGGAAGCCATGGCCATGGTCCGCCGCCCGGAAGTCCGCGAAGAAAGCTACCAGGCGCGCAACGCCGTGCTGGAAACCCGCGCCGCGCTGCTGCGCCTGCTGCCGGGGGCCTCGCTGTTCGTCGGCGGCAACTACGACAGCAACAGCTACACCGCCAACAACCACTGGGCCGATGCGGGCGTGCAAGTGAGCTGGAACCTGTTCAACGTGCTCGCCTACCCGGCGATCAGCCGCACCGGCGAAGCCCGCGAAGCGCTGGGCGAAATGCGCCGCCAGGCGATGCGCATGGCGGTGCTGACCCAGGTCAACGTGGCCTGGCAGCAATACCATCAGGCGACGCAACTGTTCGAGCGCTCCAACGAGCTGCAACGGATCCAGAACGGCATCCTGCTGCAAACCGAAAACGCCGTGCGCAGCGACGCCCAGACCGTGCTCGAACAAGTGCGCACCAGCACCGAAACAGTCCTCGCCCTGCGCAGCCGCGACCGCAGCTTCGCCCAGTTGCAGACCGCCTACGGCGCGATCTACCAGGCTGCCGGCCTCGACCCGCTGCCGGAGCGTCTGGCGGGCGACAGCGTCGCCGAACTGGCCCGCGCCATCGGCCAGAAAAGCGCGGCCCTGGCCCAAGGCTCGATCCAGGCACCGCTGATGGTGCGCTACGCGGTGAGCAGCACCGACTACGTCACCCCGAAACGACTGCAACCGGTGAACATGGACCTGTGGAGCAGCGTCGGTTCGCTGCAGGGCACCGAAGTGGTCGAGGTCAGCCATGCGCCGGCCCGCCGCTGAAACCTGGCTGCTGGCGCTGCTGCTCGGCAGCGCCACGGCCCTGGCCGAGGAGCCTGCACCGTTGCAGGCGCCACCGGCCAACGCGATCAACCAGCCGGACCTGCGGGTCCAGCTCAGTGCCAGCCAGCGCACGGTGATCTCCAGCGAACTGGCGGGCAAGATCACCGAACTGAAGGTCAAGGAAGGCGACAGTTTCCGCAAGGGCGACCGCCTCGTAGCCTTCGACTGCGCCATTCACCGGGCGCGCCTGGGACACTCCGGCGCCGCCCAGGAAGCGGCGAACAAGAAGCTCGGGGTGGCGAAGAAACTCGATCAGTTGCAGTCCATCAGCGTCTCCGACCTCAGCCAGGCCCAGGCCGAACTGAACATGGCGCGGGCGCAGAACGGCGTGAACCAGGTGATGGTGCAGCATTGCAGCATCGCCGCGCCGTTCTCCGGTCGGGTCGCCGAGCGCAAGGTACAGCCGGGCGAATACGTCGCCGAGGGCAAGGAACTGCTGGCGCTGTATGACGACAGCGCCTTCGAGGTGGAACTGATCGTGCCGTCGCGCTGGATGGCCTGGCTCAAACCGGGCTACCGCTTCGATGTGCACCTGGAAGAAACCGGCAGTGATTACCCGGCCAAGGTCGAACGGCTGGGCTCGGTGATCGATCCGCTGAGCCAGACCCTCAAAGTCTTCGGCCGCCTTGACGCTCAACCCGGCCAACTGCTGCCGGGCATGAGCGGCACGGCGCGCATCGATCCGCCCGCGGCGCCGCGAACATGAGCGCCGCCCTGCCGACGCCTGCGCTGGCCGGTCTGGTCCAGCTCGAACGCCAGGTCCGCGCCGCCGAGGACATGGCGGCGCTGGGCTTCGTCATGGTCAACGACAGTCGACGCCTGCTGCCCTATCGCCAGGCGATGCTCTGGGATGCGCGAGAGCAACGGCTGCTGAGCCTGTCCGGGCTGGCCACGGTGGAAGCCGACGCGCCGTTCAATCACTGGCTCGCCAGCCATTGCCGCGCCTGGCAACAGCAACACCCGGGACCGAAACTGGCGCAGTTCAATGCCAGCCAACTGGACGCTGCCGATCAGGCGCAATGGGCCGAATACCTGCCGTCATGGCTGGTCTGGCTGCCGCTGGCCGACCGTCATGGGCAATTGCTCGGCACGCTGCTGCTGGCCCGCGACCAGCCGCTGGACGGCAACGACGCCAGCCTGCTGCCGCTGATGCAGGACGCCTTCGGTCACGCCTGGGCCAGCCTGCAACCGGCGCGCCAGCGTCCGCTGCAACGCCTGCGCCGTGATCGTCGCTGGTGGCTGGGCGGTGCCGGCGCATTGCTGGTGATCCTGCTGCTGCCGATCCGCCAGGCCGCCCTCGCCCCGGCAGAAATCGTCGCCCTGCAACCCAGCGTGCTGCGCGCGCCGCTGCAAGGTGTGGTGGAACGCCTGCTGGTGGAACCGAACCAGAGCGTGAAAGCCGGCCAACCACTGATCCAGCTCGATGCCCGTGAACTGCAAAGCCGACTGGAAGCCTCGCGCCAGGCCATGGCAATCGCCGAAGGCGAGTTCCGCCAGGCCCAGCAACAGGCCCTAAGCGACGCCCGTAGCAAGGCCGGGTTGGCGGTGCTGCAAGGCCGTCGCGAACAGGCCATGGCCGAAGTGCGCTTTCTCGAACAAAGCCTGGAGCGCACACGGATCCTCGCCCCGCACGACGGCGTCGCGCTGTTCGACGACCCGGCGCAATGGCAGGGTCGACCGGTGTCCCTCGGCGAACAGATCATGCAGGTGGCCGACCCGGTACACACCCAACTGGAGATCCAATTGCCGGTCAATGACGCCATTGAACTGCAGAGCGGCGCCGAGGTGCTGCTGTTCCTCAACACCGATCCAGCGGCGCCGCTGCAAGGCAGCCTCAAGCGCCTCGGCTACCGCGCCACGGCCACCGCCGAAGGCGGCATGGCCTATCGGCTGAAAGCCGCGTTCAGCGAGGCCGACCCGCGCATCCGCATCGGCCTCAAAGGCACGGCCAAGGTCTACGGCGAACGCACCACGCTGTTCACCTACCTGTTGCGCCGCCCGCTGGCGACCCTGCGCATCTGGTTCGCCCTGTGACCGCCGCCAGCGCCACCCTCGGCGAACTGCGCGAAGAACTGCGCCTGCACCCCGGCCCGCGTGACGCCAGCGGCGCGCCCGGCTGGACCCTGGAAGACCCGGCCAGCGGGCAGTTCTTCCGCCTTGGCTGGGCTGAACTGGAGATCCTCAAGCGCTGGAGCCTGGGCTGCGCGCAACGCATCGCCGAGCAGGTCAGCGCCAGCACCACCCTGCAACTGGACACGCAAGACGTCGAACGCCTGCGCGCCTTCCTGCGCCACAACCATTTGCTGCAATGCCGCGACGACGAAGACCGCGGGCGCCTGCTCGAAGCCCTGCACAGCCGCAAGACCGGCTGGGCGCGCTGGCTGCTGAAAAACTACCTGTTCGTGCGCGTACCGCTGCTGCGCCCGGACGCCTTTCTGCAACGCACGCTGCCCTGGGTTGCGCCATTCTTCAGTCGCACCTTCCTGTTGCTGACCGTCGCCGCCGGCCTGCTCGGCCTGGCTTTGGTGCTGCGCCAGTGGGACACCTTCACCCACACCTTCCTGCACTTCTTCACCTTCCAGGGCGCGGCATTGGCCGGGCTGACCCTGATCCTCGCCAAGGTGCTCCACGAACTGGGCCACGCCTACACCTGCAAGCGCTACGGTGCGCGGGTGGCAACCATGGGCGTGGCGCTGCTGGTGATGTGGCCGGTGCTCTACACCGACACCTCCGGCGCCTGGCGCCTGGCCCGTCGTCGTCAGCGCCTGGCCATCGGCGCCGCCGGCATGGCCGCGGAACTGGCCCTGGCCTGCTGGGCCACGCTGCTGTGGAGTTTCCTGCAGGACGGCATGCTGCGCAGCGCCGTGTTCACCCTGGCCAGCACCACCTGGATTCTCACCCTGGCGGTCAACCTCAGCCCGTTCATGCGCTTCGACGGCTACTTCCTGTTGTCCGACTTGCTCGGCGTGCCCAACCTGCAACAACGGGCCTTCGCCCTGACCCGCTGGCGCCTGCGCGAAATGCTGTTCGGCTTCGGTGATGCCGCGCCGGAGCCGTTTCCCGCAGGCTTGCGCCGCCTGCTGATCGGCTACTCCATCGGCACCTGGATCTACCGGTTCTTCCTGTTTCTGGGCATCGCCCTGCTGGTCTACCACTTCGCCTTCAAGCTGCTCGGCCTGCTGCTGTTCGCGGTGGAGATCGGCTATTTCATCCTGATGCCATTGGTCAACGAAGCCCGCCAGTGGTACGCCCGCCGCAAGGACTACCGCATGAACCGCAACAGTGTGATCAGCCTGTCCGCCTGCCTGCTGGCGCTGGTGCTGCTGTGCCTGCCGTGGCGCAGCAGCGTCGAAGCCCCGGCGCTGCTCAAGGCCGCGCAGCAGAGCAGCCTGTACACACCGGTGGCCGGACGGCTGGCGCAGGTGCTGGTGCAACCCGGCGACCGGGTGCTGGCCGGGCAGCCGCTGTTCACGCTTGATGCGCCGGACCTGCGGCATGAACTGGACAGCGTCGAACGGCGCATCCTGATCCTGCAATGGCAGACCAGCTTCCAGTTGCTTGATCGTGAAAGCGCTGCAGGATTGGGCGTGGTGCGCCAGGAACTGACTGCCGCGCAACAGCGCCAGCAGGTGCTGCGCCAGCAATGGCAGGAACTCACCGTGCGTGCGGCGTTTGCAGGGGAAGTCCGCGAAGTGGCCGAACCGTTGGCGGTCGGCGAATGGCTGCCGGCGGGGCAATGGTTGGGCACGCTGGTGGGGGGAACTGGCCAACAGGTCGAGGCGTTTGTCGAAGAACACGACCTGCACCGCCTGCCACCGGACAGCCGCGGCTGGTTCTACCCCGAGACCTTCAGCCGCGCCGCGCGGCCGGTGCAACTCGAACACCTGGCGCAGACCGCCAGCCGCCGCCTCGGCTCGGCGCCAGAACTCGCCTCGCCCTACCAGGGCAGCATCGCCGCCAGCCTCGACGGCAACGAACCGCCCAAGCCCGAACAAGCGCTGTACCGGGCGACGTTGCGGGTGAGCGGTGATGCACCGGAGAACGCCATGGTTCTGCGGGGCACGGTGGTGCTGGAGGGAGAGCGGCAGAGTTTGTTGTGGCGGGGGGTGAATAATCTGGTGGCGGTGGTGATTCGGGAGTCGGCGTTCTGAGTTTTCAGTTGAGGGTGTTATGACCGCCTCGCGAGCAAGCTCGCTCCTACAGGGGCCTGAGCCGAGATCCATTGTAGGAGCGAGCTTGCTCGCGAGGCGGACCCAACCATCCGACCTTAAGCGATCTTAATAGAGCCACGATTGTCCCCCTCCCACCCCGCTGCGCATCATTCCCGGCACAGTCACCTTCGATGGAATGCCCGATGAATGCTCCCGCCGTTTCCGCCCCATCCCCCAGCCGTTGCAAGCGCCTGAAAGCCGCCAGCAGTAGCGACCACGACAGCGTTGACGCACTGGTCATGGCCGCGCAACCGTTCGCCAGCCGCGAGCGTTACGCGCTATTCCTGCACCTGCAACACCGTTTTCACGGCAGCCTGCTGGGGCTGTACCGCGACAGCGACCTGAACGCGCAACTGCCCGGCCTGGAACTGCTGTCGCGGTTCGCGGCGGTGGAATCGGACCTGCGTGACCTCGGTCTGGAAACGCCCGCCGCGCCGGCGTTGGTGGAACTGGCGCACCCCGCTGAAGCCCTGGGCTGGTTGTATTGCAGTGAAGGCTCGAACCTGGGTGCAGCGTTTCTGTTCAAAGAAACCCAGCGCCTGGGCCTGGACGGAGAGCAAGGCGCCCGCCACCTGGCCGCCCACCCGGACGGCCGCGCGCCACACTGGCGGCAGTTCGTGGCGCTGGTGGATGCGCTGGAGCTGAGTAGCGAGGAAGAGGCTCATGCGGTGAAGGGTGCGATCAATGCGTTCGATGCCTATCGCGGGCATTTGCGGGCGGTGTTTGGCCAAAACCCTGCCTAGAAAGAAAGCGGGACCGCAAGAGCGGTCCCGCAACGCGGTCAAGCCGGCCGCAAAATCAGCACCGCCAACGGCGGCAGGTTCAACGCCAGCGAAATCGGCTGGCCATGACTCGGCAACGCCTGCCCGACCACCGCCCCTTCATTGCCGTAGTTGGAACCGGCATAGCGCTGCGAATCGCTGTTGAACACCTCATCCCAACGCTCGCCGAACGGCACGCCAATCCGGTAGCCCTCGCGAGGAATCGGGGTGAAGTTGGCGACCACCAGCAGCGGCTCGCCACTGGCACTCCAGCGCAGCCACGCATAGACGCTGTTGTGCGCGTCATCACCAATCAGCCACTGGAAACCCTGGGGTACGCAATCCTGCTGGTGCAGGGCCGGCTCTTCGCGGTACAGGCGGTTGAGGTCACCGACCAGGCGCTGCACCCCAAGGTGCTCGCTGTACTGCAACAGGTACCAGTCCAGTTCGCTGTCGTGGTTCCACTCGCGCCACTGGCCAAACTCGCACCCCATGAACAACAGCTTCTTGCCCGGATGGCACCACATGAACGCCAGGTAGGCGCGCAGGTTGGCGAATTTCTGCCAGCGGTCGCCGGGCATCTTGTCGATCAGCGAGTGCTTGCCGTGCACCACTTCGTCGTGGGAAATCGGCAGGATGAAATGCTCGGAATAGGCATAGATCAGGCCGAAGCTCATTTCGTTGTGGTGGTGCTGGCGATGGATCGGGTCGTTCTGGATGTAGTGCAGCGTGTCGTGCATCCAGCCCATGTTCCATTTGTAGGAAAAGCCCAGCCCGCCCTGCTGCACCGGCTGGCTGACGCCGGGCCACGCAGTGGATTCCTCGGCGATGACCAGCGCACCCGGCACTTCGACCGCCACCACCTCGTTGAGGTGGCGCAGGAAGTCGATGGCTTCGAGGTTCTCGCGGCCGCCGTGGCGGTTCGGCACCCATTCGCCGGCCTTGCGCGAATAATCGCGGTAGAGCATCGAGGCCACCGCATCGACCCGCAGCCCGTCGATATGGAATTCCCGCAGCCAGTGCAGCGCCGAAGCGAGCATGAAGCCATGCACTTCGGTGCGGCCGAGGTTGTAGATCAGGGTGTCCCAGTCCTGGTGGAAGCCTTCCAGCGGGTTTTCGTATTCGTACAGCGCGGTGCCGTCGAAGCGGCTCAGGCCGTGGCTATCGGTGGGGAAATGCGCCGGCACCCAGTCGAGGATCACGCCGATGCTGGCCTGGTGGCAGGCATCGATGAATGCGGCGAAATCCTCCGCCGAGCCGTAACGCGCCGTGGGTGCAAACATCGACAGTGGCTGATAGCCCCACGAGCCGCCAAACGGGTGCTCCATGATCGGCATCAGTTCGATATGGGTGAAGCCCATTTCCTGGATGTAAGGCACCAGGCGCTCAGCCAGCTCACGCCAATTTAAGAACCGGCTGACCTCGCCGAGCTCGCACTGCCAGGAGCCGGCATGCAACTCGTAGATCGACAACGGCGCGTTGCTGCGCTGGCGCGCTTCTCGCTCCTGCAGCCATTGCTGGTCGCGCCATTCGTGCCCCAACGGACCGGCCACTTTCGAGGCGGTGCTGGGCGGCAATTCGGTGGCCCGGGCCAGCGGGTCGGCCTTGAGCGGCAGCACGCCGTCCTGGCCGAGCACTTCGTATTTGTAGGTTTCACCAGCGCCCAGGCGCGGAATGAACAACTCCCAGACCCCGCTGGCATGGCGCAGGCGCATCGGATGACGACGGCCATCCCAGTTGTTGAAGGCGCCCACCACCGAGACGCGCCGGGCATTCGGCGCCCACACCGAGAACCGCACGCCGTGCACGCCATTGGCCTCGATCGGCTGCGCGCCGAGGCGGTTGGCGAGGTCGCGGTGGTTGCCCTCGCTGAACAGGTAAAGGTCCATGTCGCCCAGTTGTGGACCAAAGTTGTAAGGGTCTTCGGTGACCTGCTCGCCCCCGGCCCAGCGGATGCGCCAGAGGTAATCGCCCGGTGGCTGGGTGAAGTGTGCGATGAACAGTCCTGGCACGCTTCCCTTCTCCAGCTCGGCGAGTTCCGCGCCATTGCCGCGGCTCAGCGCATGCACGCTCAGCGCATCGGGCAAATAGGCGCGCAACCAGGTGCCTCCCGCACCATCGCCGTGCGCACCGAGCACCGAAAATGGGTCGCTGTGCCGGGCATTCACCAGGTCATCGACATCGGTACGGCTCAGCCCGCCCTGTTCCCGCTTGTGCACGCTCATCTACTGCTCTCCCCAGGTACTGACAAGCCCGTGCAGACCATGCAAGGGCACGGCCAACCAGCTCGGGCGGTTTTCGGCTTCATAGGCAATTTCGTAGGCAGCCTTCTCCAGGCTGAACAGTTCCAGCGCCGCCTGCTCGCCGCCGTCTCGCGCCCAGGCATGGGGAAGACTGGCGGTGGCCAGGCCGTAGGCCTGGACAAAGGCGTGGCGTGACTGATGCAGGTAGCGGCGGGTGACGCGTTGTCGCGCCTGCAAATTGTCGGGCAGCGCACCGGCTCCCGCCGCGCCGCGCCGCGCCATCGCAGCAGCATAGTCGAAGGAACGCAGCACGCCGCTGACGTCCTTGTACGGGCTGTGCCGGGCCCGACGCTCGTCCAGCGGCCGCGCCGGCTCGCCCTCGAAATCGATCAGGTAGGCATCGCCCTGCACCACCAGCACCTGGCCCAGGTGCAGGTCACCGTGCACGCGCATCACCAGGCCGCCTTCGGCCTGCCTGGCCAGTTCGCCGACTTCGCGCAGCAGGCCTTCGCGCTGCTGTTCGAGGTCGGCGACCAGCGCCTGGCTATCGCCATCGAGCTGATCGCGGTGCTGCACCAGCAGGTCGAGCGCGGTGCGCAGTTGCTCGGCGATCTGCTCGCCCCAGCGCTGGCTGTCCTGAGCATCGCTGATGCGGGTCTGGAACGCCGGATCGTCGCTTGGCAGCGCCAGCGCCTGGTGCATTTCGCCCAGGCGCTGGCCGAGCAACGCGGCGAAGCCGGTGAGGTCTTCCAGCGCGTCGGCGTGGCCTTCACCGCCCAGTTGCGGGGCATCCATTTCATCGCGCACGGCGCGTTCGAGGTTGTTCTGGGTCCAGTCCCAGGCATCGCCCTGGTTGCTCAGGTAACCCTGGGCAATCGCCAGCAGGTGCGGTTCGCCGGACGCATCGACACGGCTCAACCAGCCCAACAACGGCGAGATATTGGCGAAGCCGGCGGCGGTCAGGTAAGCGCCCATTTCCAGTTCCGGGTGGATCCCGCCGTTGACCCGGCGAATCAGCTTGAGCACCAGCTTGCCGCCAACCACCACCGAGCTGTTGGACTGCTCGGCGGACAGGTAGCGCACCTCGGCGTCGGCACCCAGGTTCAGTTCCGCCAGTTGCGGGGTGGATTCGAATTGCAGCTCGCCGTCGCTGCCCGCCAGCCGGGTGTGCTGGGCGAAACCGTCGAGCAGGCCGCGAACGAAGGTCTCCAGGCTGAAGCCATCGGTGATGAAGCCGACCTGACGGCCACGGCGCACCCGCGCCAGCGCCAGTTGTTGCGGCAATGCGGTGTGAATCTGCTCTTCGCCGATCAGGCCGAACGGCAGGAAGTAACGACGCCGCTGACCACCGCGGTCCACCTCGATCTCGCTGAGCAGGACCGGGCTGGTGGGCGAGCCAAAACGCACGCCGTAGGCGATATGCACCTGCTCGATGGCCGCGTCCTTGCCGGCGAACCAGCGCCGTTTGGGCAGGTACTGCGGCAGGATGTTCTGTTCCAAAGTGCCGCGGGCCGGGGCGTCGAGCAGTTCCTCCATGCGTTGCTTCAGCACCAGGGTGGTGAACTCCGGCAGCGGTTGCGCGGCTTCCACGTGCCAACTGGGCATGCTGTCCTTCGGCGCCAGCAGGAACCAGTAGAAGCCGTAAGGCGCCAGGGTCAGCATGAACGGCAAGTGGCCGATCGGCGGGAAGGCACAGCCGCCGAGCATTTCCACCGGCACCCGGTCGACCCACGGTGCCAGGTCCAGCTCCACCGCCTGGGCGGCGCGGGACACGTTGGCCACGCACAGCACGGTTTCGCTGACACCATCGGGCCCGGTGAATTCACGCAGGTAGGCGAGGATGCGGCGGTTGTTCGGCGCGAGCATTTTCAAAGTGCCGCGACCGAAGGCCTTCTGCTGCTTGCGCACCGCCAGCAGGCGACGGTTCCAGTTCAGCAGCGAGTGCGGGTCTTCGATCTGCGATTCGACGTTGATGGTCTGGTAGCCGTACTGCGGGTCCATGATCGGCGGCAATACCAGCCGCGCCGGATCGGCACGGGAGAACCCGCCGTTGCGGTCCAGCGACCACTGCATCGGCGTGCGCACGCCATCGCGGTCGCCGAGGTAGATGTTGTCGCCCATGCCGATTTCGTCGCCGTAGTACAAGGTCGGCGTGCCGGGCATCGACAGCAGCAGGCTGGTCAGCAGTTCGACGCGGCGGCGGTCGCGCTGCATCAGCGGCGCCAGGCGCCGGCGGATGCCGAGGTTGATTCGCGCCCGGCGGTCCTCGGCGTAGTAGTTCCACAGGTAATCGCGCTCGCGGTCGGTGACCATTTCCAGGGTCAGCTCATCATGGTTGCGCAGGAAAATCGCCCACTGGCAGTTCTCCGGGATTTCCGGGGTCTGGCGCAGGATGTCGGTGATCGGGAAGCGGTCTTCCTGGGCCAGCGCCATGTACATGCGCGGCATCAGCGGGAAGTGGAAGGCCATGTGGCATTCATCGCCCTTGCCTTCGCCGAAATACAACTGGGTGTCTTCCGGCCACTGGTTGGCCTCGGCGAGGAGCATGCGGTCGGGGTAGTTGGCGTCGATTTCGGCGCGGATCTGCTTAAGGACCTGATGGGTTTCCGGCAGGTTCTCGTTGTTGGTGCCGTCACGCTCGATCAGGTACGGGATGGCGTCCAGGCGCAGGCCGTCGACACCGAGGTCGAGCCAGAAGCGCATGACGTCGATCACCGCCTTCATCACCTGCGGGTTGTCGAAGTTCAGGTCCGGCTGGTGCGAGTAGAAGCGGTGCCAGAAGTATTGGCCGGCGACCGGGTCCCAGGTCCAGTTGGACTTTTCCGTGTCGAGGAAGATGATCCGCGTGCCGTCGTATTTCTGGTCGCTGTCGGACCACACATAGAAATCCCGCGCCTTGGAGCCGCGCTTGGCATGCCGGGCGCGCTGGAACCACGGGTGCTGATCGGAGGTGTGGTTGATGACCAGCTCGGTGATCACCCGCAAGTTGCGTTTGTGCGCCTCGGCGATGAAGCGGCGCACGTCGGCCAGGGTGCCGTAGTCGCTGTGCACCGCCTTGTAGGCCGCGATGTCGTAACCGTCATCGCGCCGCGGCGAGGGGTAGAACGGCAGCAGCCAGAGGGTGTTCACCCCCAGGTCAGCGATGTAGTCCAGCTTGGCCAACAGGCCGGGAAAATCGCCGATACCGTCGTTGTTGGAGTCAAAAAAGGATTTGATGTGGATCTGGTAGATGATCGCGTCCTTGTACCAGAGGGGATCATCAATGAAGGCCGCGGGACGGTTTTTTCTCGCCATGGTCGGTTCCCTTTCTAGTTCGCTTTGTCCAGACGCCAGATACCGAACGGCAGGTGCCAGGGCTCGATACGCATCCACTGGGTCTTGCCGTGCCAGTTCCAGCGGTGGCCGGTCATCAGGTCTTCGCCGCGGGTGGTGGCGTTGTCATCCAGCCCCAGTTCCCATAGCGGCAATTCGAAGTGGGCTTCCTGGGCGTTGTGCGGATCGAGGCTGACCGCCACCAGAATGAAGCCCTCGCCATCGGGATCGGGCTTGCCGAAATAGACGATGTTGTCGTTCCAGGCGTTGTAGAAGCGCACGCCCAGGTGACTTTGCAGCGCCGGTTGCTGGCGGCGGATGCGGTTGAGCTGGGCGATCTCGGCAATGATGTTGCCGGGCTGGGTGAAGTCGCGCGGACGGATCTCGTATTTCTCCGAGTCCTGGTACTCCTCCTTGCCGGGGATCGGTGTCGCTTCGCACAGTTCAAAGCCCGAATACATGCCCCACACCCCCGAACCCATGGTCGCCAGGGCGGCGCGGATGAGGAAGCCGGCGCGCCCGCTGTGGTGCAGGAAGAACGGGTTGATATCCGGGGTGTTGACGAAGAAGTTGGGCCGGTAGCACAGCGACCACGGCGGCTGGTCGAGGGTCTGGAAATACTCCTCGATCTCGGCCTTGGTGTTGCGCCAGGTGAAATAGGTGTAGCTCTGGCTGAAACCGACCTTGCCCAGCCGCGCCATCATCCCCGGCTTGGTGAAGGCCTCGGCGAGGAAAATCACCTCCGGGTGACGGCCGCGAATATCGGCGATCAGCCATTGCCAGAACGGCAGCGGCTTGGTGTGCGGGTTATCGACGCGAAACTGCTTCACGCCCTCTTCCACCCAGCCCAGCACCACATCGCGCAGCGCCAGCCACAGCGAGGGAATGGCGTCGGGCGCATAGAAATCGACGTTGACGATGTCCTGGTACTTCTTCGGCGGGTTTTCCGCGTAACGAATGCTGCCGTCCGGGCGCCAGGAGAACCAGCCGGGATGCTCCTTGAGCCAGGGGTGGTCCTGGGAGCACTGGATGGCGAAGTCGAGGGCGATTTCCAGGCCATGCTCGGCGGCGGCGGCCACCAGCCGGCGGAAGTCTTCGCGGCTGCCCAGTTGCGGATGGATGGCGTCATGGCCGCCGTCGGCGCTGCCGATGGCATAGGGGCTGCCGGGGTCGTCCGCCCCGGCCTGCAATGCATTGTTGCGGCCCTTGCGAAACTGTTTGCCGATGGGATGGATGGGCGGGAAGTACAGCACGTCGAAGCCCATGTCGCGGATCATCGGCAGGCGTTCGTGCACGTCATTGAAGGTACCGTGGCGCTGCGGATCGTCGGTGATCGAGCGCGGGAACAGCTCGTACCAACTGGCGAACACCGCCCGCTCGCGCTCCACTTCCAGGGGGAATTCCGGGCTGCGGCTGAGGTAACTGCGCGGTTCGGCCTGGGCCATCAGCACCCGGGTCGGGGCGGCCATCAGCAGTTCCACCTGGGCCTGCGCCGGGAGCCCTTTGCGCAGGCGCTTGGCGATCGTCAGCAATTGCTCGCGCAGCGGGCCGGCGCTGCGTTCGGCGCCGTGCTCCAGGTGCAGGCGGCCTTCCTTCAGTTCCAGGGCGATGTCCACGCCGGCGCTGAATTTCTTCTCCAGATCGTGACAAAAGGTGGCATAGCCATCGATCCACGCCTCGATCAGGAACAGGTGCCGGCCCACCTCGTTGATGCTGAATGCCGCCTGCCAGCGGTCATTGCCCAGCGCCGCCATCGGAATGCTGTGCCAGCGCCGGCTGCGGGCCTGACGCCAGTTGAGGGTGACCGCGAGCACGTCATGGCCATCGGCGAACACCGAGCTGTTCACCGTCACCGTCTTGCCCACCTCGGTCTTGACCGGAAACAGCCCGGCGTCGAGCACGGGACTGGTGTTCTCGATCACCACACGCGGCAGCAACAAGGCCTGGGACAGGCTCAGGGGTTCGTCGGCGGGGCTGTCGCCACCGGCCATTCGCTCGGTTTCGAAAGGCTCATTGCGGGTCATCGAACATCGCTCCGTTACGGCTGGCGGTAATGGTTCAGAGCAATGGCTGGCGCGGGGGTTCAATAAAAAGTGAGCGATGCCGGGAGCGTGAGGTCGAAGCCTTGAACGCCGCAATCAACGTCCTTTAGAGGTAAGGCCAATGAATATCCCTATTCCGGCAGAAACGCCCGATCCGAATATCGACGACCCGAACCTGCCACCACCGGATCCGGTGCAGGAGCCCGAAGGCGTGCCGGTCAAGCCGACCGTTCCGCCTACCGTAGGCGACCCGCCCAATGAAGAGCCTCCGGTGAAAGGCCAAGCATAGACGGCTTGCGGGGCTCTGCTTGGGGATTTTGGTGGGAGGTTGGGTGGTTGGATTGGTAGGTTTTGGAGATCAGGGCTCGGTCGTTTTGGGCGTGGGTGTGTGGCTGTCTTTCGGTCATGTGATGGCGGTCATGTGCTAGCCGAGGGTTTTTCAGCGCCCTCGAGATCGAGCGCCGCCCGCGCGGCGCTTCGCGAGCAAGCTCGCTCCCACATTTGTTGCAACGAGCCTATGTCTGTCAGGCCATGGTTGACTGCCTTGTTGGCTCGACTCGATTTAAAGGTTGGCGCCCCCGCCGCCTAAAACGCTCCAGCCATGCACCAAGGCTGGCAACGCCTATCCCACAGGCCATGGCGCGTTGCAGCAAATGTGGGAGCGAGCTTGCTCGCGAAGCGCCGCGCGGGCGGCGCTCGATCTCGAGAGCGCTGAAAAATCGTCGACTAACACCCCGCCGCCGCTACTCGGTCCGTCGCCAAACACATCCCCCCTAACGAAAAAACTGACTCGGCGTCCGCCCGAAATGCTTCCTGAACATCGCCGTAAACGCACTCGGGCTGTCGTAACCCAACTCCCCCGCCACATCGATGATCTTCTCACCCACCGCAATCCGCTCCAGCGCCAGCAGCAACCGCGCTTGCTGCCGCCACTGGCCGAAGGTCATGCCGGTTTCCTTGCGAAACAGGCGCTGGATGGTTTTTTCATCAAGGCCCAGGTGCGCGCTCCAGTCGGCCAGGGTGGAGCTGTCACCGGGCTTGCGCTGCAGCGCCGCGCACACGGTACACAACCGCGGATCGCTGGGTTGCGGCAGGTTCAGCGGCAAGGTCGGGAGGATTTCCAGCTCATCAAGGATCAGGCGCATCACCCGGGCCTCGCGGGAGTTCGCTGCATGGGGATGACGCATGCCCACCGAAACCTTGATCAGCTCACTGAGCAAGGTCGAAACGCTCACCGCGCAGGTCTCGGCAGGCAGGTCGAGGTGCTCGCCGGGCTGGACGAACACGCTGCGCATCTTCACCGCGCCGACGCAGCGAATCGAATGCACCTCGCCCCTGGGCATCCAGATACCCCGGCTCGGCGGCACGGTCCACTGGCTGTGCGCCGAGCGCACCACCATAACGCCTTCGATGGCGTAGATCAGTTGGTGCTTTTCGTGGGCGTGCGGCGGGATCTGCCAGTTCTCCGGGTAATCGGTGGCGCTGCTGCTGACCATCCAGTCGGCCTGGTCGATGGCGCGGAGAAATTCATCCAGTGGTCTGATCATCTTGCCCTTTTCTCGACAGTCGTCTCCCGAATCGCGTGAGACAGGCATTCGCCCGGCGCCTAGCATAGCCCTCGCTCCACTCGATCCTGAACCCCCGTGAGCGCATTTCTTCGCCGGCCGCAGTGCCGGCAGCGAATGCGCCGCGCCTTGCCCCGGAAGGTCCAGCATGTCCACCAGTACCACCGCGTCATCCTTTTCCACCGCGTCGGTCGCGAGCCAGGCCAGCCCCCTGGTCATGCGCGTGATCGGCGCCTGCGCCCTCGCCCACCTGATCAACGACCTGATCCAGGCGGTGCTGCCGTCGATCTACCCGATCCTCAAGGCCAACTACGGCCTGAGCTTCACCCAGATCGGCCTGATCACCCTGACCTTCCAGCTCACCGCCTCGCTACTGCAACCCTGGGTCGGCTACCACACCGACCGCCATCCCAAGCCCTGGCTGCTGCCGACCGGTTCGATCTGCACGCTGATCGGCATCCTGTTGCTGGCCTTCGTCGGCAGTTTCGAGTCGATCCTGCTCGCCTCGGCGCTGGTCGGCATCGGCTCGTCGACCTTCCACCCGGAAGCTTCGCGCATCGCCCGGCTGGCTTCGGGTGGCCGCTACGGCCTGGCGCAGTCGACCTTCCAGGTCGGCGGTAATGCCGGCAGCGCCTTCGGCCCGTTGCTGGCGGCAGCGATCATCATTCCGTATGGCCAGGGCCACACCGCCTGGTTCGGCCTGTTCGCGCTGTTCGCCATCGGCGTGCTCTACGGCCTGAGCCGCTGGTACCGCGAGCACCTGACGCTGTTCAAGCTCAAGGCCGGCAGCCAGGCCACCCACGGCCTGTCGAAAAACCGGGTGACCTTCGCCCTGGTGGTGCTGGCGCTGCTGGTGTTCTCCAAATACTTCTACATGACCAGCTTCACCAGCTACTTCACCTTCTACCTGATCGAGAAATTCGACCTGTCGGTGGCCAGCTCGCAGCTCTATCTGTTCCTGTTCCTCGGCGCAGTCGCGGCGGGCACCTTCTTCGGCGGGCCGATCGGTGACCGCATCGGCCGCAAGGCGGTGATCTGGTTCTCGATCCTCGGCGCCGCGCCGTTCACCCTGGCGCTGCCCTACGTGGACCTGTTCTGGACCAGCGTGCTGAGCGTAGTAATCGGCTTCATCATGGCTTCGGCGTTCTCGGCCATCGTGGTGTATGCGCAGGAACTGGTGCCGGGCAATGTGGGGATGATTGCGGGAATTTTCTTCGGCCTGATGTTCGGCTTTGGCGGGATCGGCGCGGCGCTGCTGGGGTATCTGGCGGATATCCACGGCATCAATGAGGTGTACACCTTGTGCTCGTACCTGCCGTTGCTGGGGATCCTGACGATTCTGTTGCCGTCGACCAAAGGCGTGTGAAGCTTGCGGGCCTTATCGCAGCAGTTCTGCGCGATAAGGCCCGAAAACGTCAGTTCAAAGAATCTCGCGATCCTTGGTTTCCGGCAGGAAGAACGTGCCGAGGATCGCCGTCATCACCGCGATGACGATCGGGTACCACAGCCCGTAGTAGATATCACCGGTCGCCGCGACCATGGCGAAAGCCACGGTCGGCAGGAACCCGCCGAACCAGCCGTTGCCGATGTGGTACGGCAGTGACATCGAGGTGTAGCGGATCCGCGCCGGGAACAGCTCCACCAGCCAGGCGGCAATCGGTCCGTAGACCATGGTCACGTACAGCACCAGGATGGTCAGCAGCAACAGCACCATCGGGTAGTTGGTCTTGGCCGGGTCGGCTTTTTCCGGGTAGCCGGCGTCTTTCAGCGCGGTGCCGAGGGTGGCAGTGAAGGCGTCGTTGGTGGTCTTGAAGTCCGTCGCCGGCATGCCGGTGCCTTCGAAGCTGGAGATCACCTTGTCGCCAATACGGATCTGCGCCACCGTACCCGCCGCGGCTTTCTCGTTCACGTAGGGGATAGCTTTTTTCGCCAGCACGGTCTTGGCCAGGTCGCAGGAACTGGTGAAACGCGCCTTGCCCACCGGGTCGAACTGGAACGAGCACTGCGCGGGATCGGCGATCACCGTCACCGGGTTCTGCGCCTGAGCGCGGTAGATGTCGGGGTTACCGAACTCGGTCAGGCCCTTGAAGATCGGGAAGTAGGTCAGCGCCGCGAGGATGCAGCCGGCCATGATGATTTTCTTGCGGCCGATGCGGTCCGACAGACTGCCGAACAGAATGAAGAACGGCGTGCCGATCAGCAGCGAGCCGGCGATCAGCAGGTTGGCCGTCTGCGGGTCGATCTTGAGCATCTGCAGCAGGAAGAACAGCGCATAGAACTGCCCGGTGTACCAGACCACTGCCTGCCCTGCCGTACCGCCGAGCAGCGACATGATCACTACCTTCAGGTTGTCCCAACGGGCGAAGGATTCGGTCAGCGGCGCCTTGGACGCCTTGCCTTCAGCCTTCATCTTGTTGAACACCGGCGACTCGTGAAGCTGCATGCGGATGTACACCGAGACGATCAGCAGCAGAATCGACAACAGGAACGGAATCCGCCAGCCCCAGTCCTCGAAAGCCTCGGTACCGAGGATGGTGCGACAGGCAAGGATCACCAGCAGCGAGAGAAACAGGCCGAGGGTCGCGGTGGTCTGGATCCACGACGTGAAGAAACCGCGCTTGCCGGGTGGCGCGTGCTCCGCCACGTAGGTCGCCGCCCCACCATACTCGCCACCCAGCGCCAGGCCCTGCAACAGGCGCAGGGTGATCAGAATGATCGGCGCCGCCACGCCGATGGTGGAATAGCTGGGCAACAGCCCCACCACTGCGGTGGAGACGCCCATGATGACGATGGTGATGAGGAAGGTGTGTTTGCGCCCGATCATGTCGCCCAGGCGGCCGAAGAAGATCGCGCCGAACGGTCGCACGGCAAAGCCGGCGGCGAACGCCATCAGGGCGAAGATGAAGGCAGTGGTTTCATTGACGCCGGCGAAGAAATGCTTGGCGATGATCGCCGCGAGGGAGCCATAGAGATAAAAGTCGTACCACTCGAACACCGTACCGAGGGACGAGGCGAAGATCACCTTGCGTTCCTCTTTGGTTATAC
Organism: Pseudomonas sp. Marseille-P9899; assembly: GCF_903166565.1. NCBI lineage: Bacteria > Pseudomonadati > Pseudomonadota > Gammaproteobacteria > Pseudomonadales > Pseudomonadaceae > Pseudomonas > Pseudomonas sp. Marseille-P9899. Next base: position 445,033 of record NZ_CAESCG010000001.1, on the reverse strand, counting down.
CGCGCCTGGGTTCGCTGCCAGGGGTCGTACTGTCGACTGCCGCCATGATGTTCTCCGTCTTGTTCTGGTAGGCCGGAGCTTTCCGCGATCCATTCGCACGCACTCTGGCCAAGAGAGGCTGATGACTTCGGATCACGGACTGCGCCGGGCCTTTGGAACAGGCGGCGGCCTCGCTTTTTTGCACGCACGCTTGAAGCATAATCAGGCTTGGCTAGATATCCAGTCGCCAGTATCGATGCGGGGCTTTGACTTGGGTTTGGGGGCTAGGCTTTGCGAGCTTTTCCATTGGATGTGGCGAGGCTGCCGGCCCCTTCCGCCCCGAAATACCGCGAAGAACCCTTTTTCAGCCCGCCAACTGACGAAACAGTGCCGCCGCAACAACCCCGGCAGCAATCGCCGGCAGCGGCTTCTTAACCAGCAGCATCACCAGGGCCGTGCTCGCCAGCGCCACCCGCGCGCCGTTGTCGCCACTCACCGCTAGAGGCGTCAGCACCGCCACCAGCACCGAGCCGGACATCGCGCCGATAAACTGCTGCACGCGGTGGCTGATGGGCACAAAGGACATCACGAACACTCCGCCCCAGCGTGTCGCCAGGGTCACCAGCGCCATGACCAGAATGATCAACAGCGGCCCGTCGCCGCTGGTTTCAATGTTCATTTTTCTTCTCCATCCACAGCGCCCCGACGATCCCGCCGGCCAGCGCACCGACCACCACATGACTGTTTTCCGGCAGATACCAGTAGGCCAACAGCGCAGAACCGGCAGCGATGGCCCAGATCAGCAGCATGCGCAGGTTCTTCTGCCCGCCCACCACCATCGCCAGCAGGAAGCAGCCCATGACCATGTCCAGGCCCCAGCTCACCGGGTCGCTCACCAGATTGCCGAAATACAGGCCCAGCCAGGTGCCGAGAATCCAGGTGCTCCACAGCGCGAGCCCGCCGCCCAGCAGAATGCCCAGTCCCGGTTTGCCGGCGGACAGCGCCTGCATCGACATCGCCCAGTTGGCGTCCGACACCACCAGCATCACCCCGTAGCGCCGCGCGCGCGGCAGTTCGCGCAGCCACGGGTACAGCGTGGCGCCCATCAGCAGGTGGCGGGCGTTGATGGCGAACACGGTGACGATCAACGGCACCAGCGGCACCTTATCGCCCCACAAATCCAGCGCGGCGAATTGCGACGCGCCGGCAAACACCAGGGTGCTCATCCACATGATCGAAACACCATCCAGCCCTGTCTGCGCCGCAGCCAGGCCAAAGGCCAGACCGAACACGACGACGAACATGGAAATGGGCAGCAGTTGTTTAAACCCGCCCCAGACTTCATTCAACCCCAGCTCCGTGGAGCCCTTGGCAACCGACAACACAACTACCTCCTCTGGCGATCTCTTGGATGGAACGCTACGTTCAAGCCTGTACGGACGCCGGCCACTATCCCCCAGACACACGTTCGCGAAAAGCGCATATTATTCGCCGCAGCTATTTGTTAATCGAATACGAGAGGCGGCCTCCCATGCAGGACCTGCAGATCGACTGGCTCAAATGCTTCGTCGCGGTGGTGGATACCGGTTCGCTGTCCAATGCCGCGCCCGAAGTGCACCGCTCGCAGTCGGCGGTGAGCATGCAATTGAAAAAACTCGAAGCCGCAGTGGGCCGACAACTGCTGGTGCGCGATTCGCGCCAGCAGCAACTGACGCCCGACGGCCAGGTGCTGCTGGGCTATGCCCGGCGCATCCTCGACCTGCACAGCGATGCCCAAAACGCTTTCAGCGGCGACGAACTGACCGGCCGGATCCGCCTCGGCGTCCCCGACGACTACGCGGCCAGGTACCTGACCCCGGTGCTCAAACGCTTCGCCCTGCGCTATGGCGCGGTGGACATCGAGCTGGACTGCGAACAGTCCACCGCGCTGATTCCCAGGGTGGAGAGCGGTGAGCTCGACCTCGCGCTGATCTCCCGCGATCACCCCCGCCGCGGCACTTTGTTGTTTCATGAACCGTTGGTGTGGGTCGGCTCGCCGCAATTCGACGTCTGGCGCCGCGATCCGTTGCCCATCGCCACCTACGAGAGCACCAACCTGGCGCGGCGCTGCGCCATTCACTCCCTGGCGTTGCAGGGCCGTGATTACCGGGTGGTCTACAACAGCTCCAACCTCGCCGGGCAGATTGCCGCGGTGGAAAGCGGCCTGGCGGTCGCCGTGCTGACCCGCTGCAGCGCGCCGGAGCACCTGGAAATCCTCGGCGCGGAGCACAACCTCGGACCGCTGGAACCGATGGAAGTGGCGGTGTACCGCAGCCGCAATTCGCAGGGGTCGAAGCCGGTGGACAGTCTTTATGGGCTGTTGATCAAGACGTTGAGGGCGGCGGTGATTGCCTGAGGCTGGCCGCTCAGCCGCCACGTTCCTGCGCCAGCGCCATCATCTCCAGCAATCTTTCCGGATAAACCGTCGCCTGAGTCGTGCGCAACTCTTCCTCCGACCACCAATGATGCTCCGCCATCACCCGTGTCTCATGCTCGGTCCAGCCCGCACGGGACAACTGCTGCGAAGACGCCCGCACGACAAAATACTGCTCCACGGAAATCACGTCCTCGCCACTGGGCAGGCGCATGACGAAGCGCCGATCACCCACCGGTTCGCCAACATCAATGACTTCGATACCGGTTTCTTCGAACAACTCGCGAATCGCCGCCTGCCGGAAGCTCTCGTCCTGCTCCAGGCCACCGCCGGGCGTGGCCCAGTGCTCCTTGCCGGCCAGGGCGTCGTCGGTATGGACGAACCTGAACAGCAGCACTTCCTGACCGGGGCTGATCACCAGCAACCGGGCCGACTTTCTTTCACGCATGACGGAATCTTCCTGAATCGTTATTAGAAAAACTGATTTCGCATTCGCGCTATTCATCATGGCTAATGCCGGCCGGTGGTAGAAATACCGGCCTGCTCTGCCCTATCAAGCGTTGCCCTGGAGAACCGAATTCGATGCTCTGCGTTATCCCTCAGGTGGCCCCCGACGTCACCGCCTCGCCCCGGTTTCCGCGCCCTGAGCATCACCGTCGAGGCTGCGCCGCTGATCAACCCCAACGCCGCCGACGCCGCCATGCAACGCGCCGCGCAAGTACTCGCCGGCAACGGCCCGGTCTGGGCCGACGCTCATCTCGCCGCCTGGGCTGAGGTGTTCCGCAGTTTCGGCGCCAAGCCGCAACGCACACCCTGCTCCGCCGAGGCGCTACGCAAGCGCTTTCAGCGGGACGGCAAACTGCCGAGCATCGACCCGCTTGTCAATCTGTACAACGCCATCAGCCTGGAGTACGCCATTCCCGTCGGCGGCGAGAACCTCGCCGCCTACAACGGTACGCCGCAGTTGGTGATCGCCGATGGCAGCGAGTCGTTCGACACGGTGAAGGACGGCCAGCCGTTCAACGAAGCCCCGGAGCCCGGCGAAGTGGTCTGGCGCGATGACAGCGGCGTCACCTGCCGCCGCTGGAACTGGCGTCAGGGTGTGCGCACGCGCCTGGATGAACAGGCCCGGCACATGTGGTTTATCCTCGAAAGCCTGCCGCAAATGCCGCTCGATGCCCTGCACGAAGCGGGCGAGCGGCTGGAGGAAGGGTTGCGTTCGATGATGCCGGGCGTGGTGATCGAGCGGGTGATGGTCTGAGCGAAGGACTCAACGACCCTTGGTGTGCGCGTCGAAGTCCTCGAGCACTTTGAAATGCTGGCGAACCCACTGCTGGCACTGCTTGCACAGCGGTTTGTACTGCACGGAATTGCCGATGATCTCGTAGGACGCGATGGTGATCACATTCGCCCGCACCCCGTTCATCATCAGGTACAGGGCCAGGTTGCCTTCGGCGCAGTTGTGGGTGGCCCAGGTTTCGGCGGAAACGATCGCAGGTCCGGTGAGCCGGCTGCGGTAGGTCACCAGATGCTGGTTGGCCATGGTGATGAGCCGGGCCTTGACGTCAGGCATGGTCAGGGCGCCGCCGCCGTGCCCTTCGGCGTTGAGCGTGGCGCACAACAGCTTGCGCCCGGTATCGCCGCTGATGCCGATATAGGTCTTGCGCTCCTGAGCGTCGCGGGTCCGCCCACTGGACTCGGTCCTGCCCAACGTAGAGACCCCGATGCAGACACAGGAAGGATTGCCGTGTTCGGCAAAGTTGGCCTTGGCCAGGTCCTTCATTTCCTTGATGACGTTCTTGCCGGTGATCGAGGTTTTCATACTGCGCGGTCCTTGAGGTGGCTATCCGATGCCCAACAGTGACGGCCCGTTCGCACCCGATACCGCAGCGCACCAAAAGCAGCCGCACAAGCGATTGGCAATCTAACCGTATGGCTAATTGCTAGCAATGCTTATCTTGGGGCCTGCTAGTGTGGTGTTTCGCAAGTAACGCTCATATTTTTTCGGCCTATTGCCTCGGCTGCCCGGCCGACGCTCGCCAAGAGGTCCTCGGCCTTTCGATACCAGCGAAGCGGTCGAGGGTTGGCGTTGCAAGTGGACAAGTAGCACTCAATCGAAGGCCCCGAAACCCCGGTGCTCATGAACTCCGTCGACGGCCCGGAGCTGTCGCCGCAGTAGCGCGCTAACACGAGACCCTGGCGATTTACCAGTCCCCTAAGCTATCCTGCGCGACCAAATTAATTCAAATTGTAAGGGATTACGATGAAATATCTGCGCCAGCTGTTGGCGGCAGTGTTGCTCTGCGCAACCACTTTGCCCGCCATCGCCGCCAGCACTCCCGCGTCTGCACCAACCGCCAGCGAACAACCGCAACAGACCGCCGAACAGTGGCTGGCCACGCTCAAGCCACAGCACGGCAACATCACCCTGCCCGGCGGCATCGCCAGCCTGCAACTCAACAACGAGTTCTACTACCTGTCGCCAGACGACACCGAGCGCCTGCTGACCGAAGCCTGGGGCAACCCACGGGGCTTCAAAACCCTCGGCATGATCATCCCGACCGCCGTCAGCCCACTGGAGGCAAACGGCTGGGGCGTGATCATCAGCTACAAGAACGACGGCCACATTTCCGACGATGACGCCGCCAAGATCGACTACGCCGACCTGCTCGAGCAGATGAAGGCCGATGACGAGGAAGATAACAAGGCGCGTCGCAAGGAAGGCTATGCCGGCCTGACACTGCTGGGCTGGGCCGAGCCGCCGAGCTACGACCAGGCTACCCACAAGATGTACTGGGCACGAGAGTTGAAGGCCGACGACGCCGAGCAGACCACGCTGAACTACAGTATCCGCGTGCTGGGCCGCGAAGGCGTGCTGGAACTCAACGCCGTGGCAGCGATGGCCGACCTGCAGACAATCAAGCAGGAAACGCCGAAGATCCTCGCCTTCACCAACTTCACCGACGGCAACCGCTACGCCGACTACGACGCCAAGACCGACAAGCTGGCGCCCTACGGCCTGGCCGCCATGGTCGCCGGTGGCATCGCCGCCAAGGCGGGCCTGTTCGCCAAGATCGGTGTTGCCTTGTTGGCGTTCAAGAAGTTCATCATCCTCGGCTTGGTGGCCATCGCCGGCGTCCTCGGCAAGCTGTTCAAGCGCAAGCAATCCTGATTCTGGTCTGGCTCAGCCTTGATGGGCGGGGCACCTACAACCAACGTGCCCAGGGTCTGTATGAAATGCCTTGCCTGACCTTCGTCTCAAGGCTTTTCATACAGAGCCTGGGGCTTGCAGCGAACCAGCGCCAGATAGATTCCCGAGGGTGCCTTGTCCGGATCGATGAAGTTCGCCGTCGCTGTCTCGCACACCAGTACCGGCTCCATCGCCAGCTCAAGACGTGGAGCACCGCCGTACCAAGGATCTTCGTCGTCCAGCGCTGCCGAGAACGCGCTCAACATGTCTTCGCGGGAATGAAATTCCGGGTGGTAGACGAAAGAGCCCGACTGGCCGTCATAGAAGCGCGAAAACACCAGCATGACGATGCCCCAGCGCTCCACGCTGTCATTGCAGGCAATACGCGGGATGGTCTTGGCAAGGTCGCGGCGAATCTCCAGAACCTTGGTAAAAGCGTTCTTGTTGTTGTGGACCACCTTGAATTCGATGGAAACCGACGGCTCTTCATCGCGCAGGTCCTGCACCCACACATCCACCTTGTAGCGTTCCGCAGCGATCAGCCAACGAGGCACATTGCTCCACTCGCCCAACCGCTCGCCCAGCCCGAACCGCTCGCGATTGATATCAAGCAATGCCGCAGACTCAAGACTGACCCAGAGTTCGGGAGCTACAGTGACAGCCAGCGAAGACAACATCCGCCGCCGCTCATCCTGTTGGAAATGGGTGATCAGGTAATCGAAAAACGCGGGAACGAATGGCATCGGCCAACTCCTGTATGGCAAACATCAAACCGCCACTATACGGCCTCACTCGAGAACAATGCAGGCCAGAATGTTCGGCACTGAAGACACCAGACCCAAGGATGATCCATGGCCATCACCCACGCTTCCCACAACCAAAAGCGTCTCGCCGTCCTGATCGACGCCGACAACGCTGCGGCGAGCATCGTCCAGGGGCTGTTCGAGGAAATCGCCAAATACGGCATTGCCAACGTCAAGCGCATCTACGGCGACTGGACAGGCCCGCAACTGGGAGGCTGGAAAAAGGTCCTGCTCGAACACTCCATCCAGCCCATCCAGCAGTTCGCCTACACTAAGGGCAAGAACGCCACCGACAGTTCGTTGATCATCGACGCCATGGACCTGTTGTACACCCGGCGCTTCGATGGTTTCTGCCTGGTATCCAGCGACAGCGACTTCACCCGCCTCGCCTCGCGCCTGCGTGAGGAAGGCCTGACGGTCTACGGCTTCGGCGAAGAAAAAACGCCGAAGCCGTTCGTGGTCGCCTGCGACAAGTTCATCTACACGGAACTGCTGCACGACAGCGTTCCGGTCGCGGCGGGCAATGGCAACAGCCGCCCCGAGCCAGAAGCGGTCGCCGCCCCGGAAACGCCGAAAAACGACAGCAAACCCGCCACCCGAAAACCACCCAAGGCCCCGGTGGGCTTCATCGCGAAGATTCTGGATGACATCGCCGACGAGGATGGCTGGATTCAACTCGGCGCGCTGGGCACCAACATCAGCAAGTTGCGACCCGACTTCGACCCGCGCACCCACGGCTACAAGAAACTCAGCGACCTGATCAAGGGCCACCCGGAGCACTTTGAATTACAAACGCGGACAACCACGGGAACAGGCGGCTCGGTCATCTATGCCAGGCATCGGCAGCCTGATAAAGCCTGAGCCGGCGTCGGTCTGGCGGCTTCGCCGTCGACCTTCGACGCTGGTGGTGACGTGCGGGGCCGCCCTCTGCGGGTAAATACTCCTGTATTCCTTCTTGCCCGATCGTTGTCGCTAGGCTCGGTTGCCTATTGATCAATCGAGGCAGCCCCCATGTCGAACCCGATCGAGTCTGTCACCGTGCCGGGCGAAACCCCGGCAGCCGGACCCACGCCTTACGAGGTGGTCAAACGCATCGTTCCGCCCTGGCTGGCGGCGGCCCCCCGCGCAGTGCACCGAAACCTACGCGCAGCGGGGCCTGACGCGGCGCCCTGGTTCGTGAAAGCCATGACCGAGCACCCGCCACTTGCCAGGTTATTGCAGCGGACCTACCTGGAACATCGCCACCTGGAGAGCGCGCTGACAACCCTGCTGGCGCGGATTCCCGACATTGAGGCGTTTGCCGAACCCCTGCTCAACGCCGCAATCCAGCAGCAGTTCAACCTGAGTCTGGATGTCCGCAGCACCTGGCTGTTCAATGCCAGTCGCGTGCAGGCCGACAGCTCGTTCATTGCCATCTCCCGGGACCCGCTTGTTGAAAGTTCCAGGGCCATGCGCGGCGCAACCCAGACGCTGCTGCGCGCCGCGCTGCAAAATTTCGAGTCCTGGGAAGCCGAGCCCGGTGGCATGCAGCAGGCCAGGCTGAAATCGAGCATTTACATCAAGGATCCGACCACACACCACAGCCTGGTCGTCGAGATTCAGCCTGAAGCATTCGCCGCCCTCGCCCGCAACCTGGACCTGGGCGGGCAATACCTGAAGCTGATCGATTCGGTGCTTGATCACGCTGCAGCGGATACCGACAGAAAACAGATTGTCTTCAAGCGCTTCGAAGAATCGGCGCTGGTGCTTCAGGCGCATACGGCGTACTTCAAAAATGACATTGGCCAGCCGCTGTACAACAGGCTATTGAGGCGCCTGTCTCAAGGTGAAGCCCAGCAGCTGAGCTCATCGCTGCGCTGCAGTTTTCTGACGCTATGGAACATCGAGCTGACGGGCATTGTGATTGCGGAGGAATGCCGGCAGCACACCCGCAGGGTACTGGGCCAACCGGACTGGGTACGTGATGTCTGCAAGAAGGCCGTCATCGTCTATATACCGGATGACCCGGCCCACCCACTCAAAGAGTACGCGTCGCTCCAGCAGTTTCATGATGCCCTGCACGACAACCTGCGCCAGCCGAAATACCTGAAGTTCTTCGAGCGTTTCGTGCCCGCGCGGCATCGCAGTGAGGTGTTTGCCAAGATCCGCTCGGCCTTCTACCCGAAGGTCTGGAACAGCCTCGGCTACTACGAAGAACGCGAGGACAGCCATGCCCGCCTCGACCTGCAACCCCGGCCGTTTTCTGGCGCGGTGCCCACGGCGATCGCGAAACAGAAGATCGCCGTGCTCCGGGACGATGCCGTGTTTCACGCGGTGCCAACCGCGAACGAAGACCAGAAGACCCGCCAGGACAGGCTGCGCTACTTCGCCGAAGTGAGCGTCGATGTGCTCAATCTTGCCGCCTTTGTCATGCCGGGGCTGGGGTGGGCGATGATGGCGGTCACCGCCGCGCAACTGGCCGATGAAATCTACGAAGGTTTTCATAGCCTGGGCCGGGGTGATCGCGAGCAGGCGTTCAGTTACCTGATGGATGTGGTCGACAATCTGGCCCAGATTGCCGCGCTCGGGGCGGTCGCCGGCGCGGGGCGCGGGGTGCCCGCGCTGGAAGTGCCCGTGGCAGTCGAGCAGATGCGGGCGGTGCGCCTGGAGGACGGCAGTCACCGGCTGTGGCAACCCGACCTGCGGCCCTTCGCCCACGATATCGTCCTGCCAGCCGGGCTCAAGCCCAACGCTCTCGGGCTCTACAACTACCAGGACAAACAGTGGCTGGCTCTGGAGGGGCGCACCTTTCGCGTCAATTCCAACGAACACAATTCCGCGCATTCGCTGGAACATCCGGCCCGCGCCAATGCTTATCGACCGGTGTTACGCAGCAATGGCGCCGGCGCCTGGTTGCATGAGGCAGACCGGCCGCTGGAGTGGGAGGGGCTAGCCCTGTTCCAGCGCCTGGGGCCGTTGGCGGGCGGACTGTCGGAACAGACCGCCCGCCATCTGCTTATCGCCAGCGATACCCACCCCGCGCAATTGCGTCGTGCCCTGACAGACAGTGAACGGACACCGGCGCTGCTCATCGATGCACTTCAGCGCCTGCGACTTGACGAGGAACTGGACGCGGCCAGCGAGGGTTTGAATTACGCGGCGCGGGCGGCGTTGTTCGCGTCCTGGTATGACGTGCTGCAGACGGGGGTGTCCGTCGAAGCACGGTTGCTGATGGAAACGTTCACCGGCTTGCCGGTAGCGGTGGCCGAAGAACTGCTGGCCCATGCCGAGCCGGGTGAATGGGCGCAACTGAGGGACCAGCACAAGGTGGCACTGCGCCTGACCGAAGAGGCCCGGGCTTATCAGCAGAAAGTCCGTCTGGCGCGGGCGTACGAGGGGCTTTACCTGAACTCGGCAAGCACCGCCGACAGCGACAGGCTGGTGTTGCACAGTCTTGAAGCCCTGCCGGGATGGTCGCCGGACGTTCGCCTCGAAATCCGCTCCCGCCCCCTCGACGGCCCGTTGCTCGACAACCTGGGCCCGGCAGAAGCCGCGATTCGCCGGGTGCTGCTCAAGGACGCCGAAGGCTATCGGGTCGCCAGCCAGGACGGCTCGTCCGCCGAAGCGCTGCCGGATGATCTGCTTGCCGCGGTGTTCGAGGCGCTCCCCCTGGCGCAACGCGAAGCGCTGGGCATCACGTCGGTCGACAAGACGGCGCTTCGTCGCCACCTGCGGGAGCAACCACCGCTGCCCCGGCAGCGGGCACGGCAGGTGTTGCAGATGCAACCCGCCCAGCCCGATGCCCGCTCACCGATGCGCCTTGCCGATGGCCGGCTCGGCTACCTGCTGAGCGGACGTGGCGCCCTGGCGGCTATATCAGCGAAGACAGCTTGCTGGACAAAATCCGCCAGCTCGAATTCCAGCACGCCTTTGCCGAGGACATCCTTCGTGAGTTCAACAGCGCAGGCTTCGGCCGGGCCGCCATCAGCGAACGGCTGGATCAATTGTTGAGTGAACAACAGGCGTTACGTTATTGCCTGGTCCAGTGGCGACAGGCCCTGACGACTGCGAGTCCGCCCGGCACCCGCGCCAGAAGCCGGGAGCGCATTGCCGAGGCGTTGTGGACGCACTGGCGTGGCAACAACCTGCCGGAGATTGGTCGGACCGGACAGGCGCTACGGCTAGGGTCGATATCGCTGGCGGACTTTCCCGAACAGTTGCCGTCGTTCGTCTACGACCGCGTCCAGGAACTGGTGCTGCGCAGCTTCACCGTGGAGGGGCCTAGGCTGATGACCGAGCCGGACGGCCGGCTCAGGTTCGAAGAAATGCTGCCACAGTTTCTCCAGCGTTTTACCGAGGTTCGCACCCTGGAAATCAGTCAGGGCACCGGCTGGCCGGTGGCGACCCTGCCTCGGGTAGTGGCAATGAGTTGCCCACGCGTCAGGCGCCTGCACCTGAATGACCTGCAATTGAGCCTCAACCAGCATCTGCTGCGGGAACTAAGTGGCCTGAGCGAATTGCAGCATCTGGACCTCAGCGGCAATCTGTGCGTCGATGCACCGACCCTCAACTTCCCGGGCATAAGCCCGCACTTCCTGGGCCCGAACCTGAACTACCTGGCGCTGGACCGCGTTGGCATGACCCGTTGGCCGCAATGGCTCGACAGTCAGGCGCTCAGTCAGATCAGCATGCTGTCGCTAGCCGACAACCACCTTGCCGAACTGCCAACGCATATCCTGGAAAACCAAGCCAATGCGCTGAGTCACACCCGCATCGGCCTGCGCGGCAATGTGTTCTCCCGCCAGGCGATGCTCAATGCCCGATTGAGCGAGGGCCGGGGCCATCGCTTCAGCTTCGAGCTGAACCTGCCCACGATGGTCCAGGCCGAACTGGACCTGCACCTGTACGAGCGCGGCTTGTTGAGCGAAGCGCTTGAGATGTGGCGCGATACTTCAAGTTCTACGCGACCGCTGACTGCGCAGCGGATAGCCGAGCGCCAGCGAGTGGCTGCGGCCCTTCTGGATTTCTGGCAAGAGACCCTGCAAGGCTACACCCCCCCGATGCTGCACCTGGATTCGTTCGCGCTCGATGATTTCCCGCAACGCTTGCCGGCGTTTTTCTATCCGCGTGTGCGCCATATGGAAATGCTTTGCCCCATCGGCACACCCGAGGCGCTCAATGGCTTCCTTCTACGATTTCCGCAACTGGAACAGTTGATCCTCAGCGGCCACGAACACCCTATGACCGAACTCCCTGACGCATTGCGAGCAATGCCGGGCCTGACCAGCCTGGCCCTGACCGACCTCGGCCTGCACGTCAACCAGGCCGTGATGGACATGCTCACCGGGATGCCGCGACTCACCTCCCTCGAACTCGACGGCAATACCCTCGGCACAATCAGCAACGTGGCAGGCTTCACTGGCCGTGAACTCAACCTGCTGAGCCTGAGCGCAATGGGCATCGACACCTGGCCGGCGTGGCTCGACTCACTGCTGCCAGGGCGGATCGATTTCCTCAGCCTGGATGACAACGGGATCACCGAGCTGCCTGAATACCTGCTGGAAAATCATCGCAATCCCTACGCGTTCACGGAAATCTCCCTGTTCAACAATCCGTTGAACCACGAGACGCTGCGCCGCGCCTATACCTCGATCGCCGACAACCGGCCCTTTTTGTTCGAAATGGATTTTCCCGAGGACATCCGGCAGCTCCGCGTCGAGTCACACTCGTCGGATTCGGACGAGATGACCGCAAGCCCAGGGCACTCCCACAGCACCGGGATAAGTTCCGACGACGAGGAACACACGGTCAGTTACTGGCTGACTGACAACGTGGACGAAAACGAAGCGCGCCGTGCCACCTGGCAGCAGCTTGACCTGGCCGGCGATGCCGTCGACCTGCTGCAGATGATCGGACGTCTGCGCCACACCGCCGACTATCGCAGCGTCGGCTCGCGGCCTGAACTGGTCGCACGTGTGTGGCGCGTCCTCGATGCCACGGCTCAGGATATCGAGCTGCGCCAGACCCTCAATGGCATGGCGGAGGAGCCACTGCGTCAACTCAGAAGCTACGACACCTGCCCCGACGGTATCCACCTGGAGTTCAACCAGATGGAAATCCAGGTCTTCATCCGCCAGTCATTGCTGGAGGTGCCGGAGAACCAGCGCGGACCGATGCTCTATCGACTGACGCGGCGTCTGTACCGCTTGCAGGAGCTGGACCGGATTGCCCGCGAGCAAGCCGGAACCCGGGACGAAGCCGAAGTGCGCCTGGCCTATCGTTTGCACTGGGCGGAAGAACTTGAGCTGCCGCTGCCGCCTGGACGGATGCTGTACCGCACCGCCGCCAATGTCCGACAGGCAGAGCTGGGGCGGGCGCTGGAAATGGTCCGCCAAGGTGAGAGCGGACAGACATTTCTGGCTTACGCCGCGCAGCGGGACTTTTGGGTGGCGTACCTGCGTGAGGTCAATGCCGATCGCTTCAAGGTGCTCAAAGAGGCATTCGAGTCGCGCGTGCTGGCACTGCTCGACCTGTATCCGGAAGACACGCCGCAGCGTTCGAGCGAGCGGATCCAGGCGCTGGAAACACAGCTACAGCAGGATGAACGCAACCTTCTCGACGAACTGACCAACCGCGAAGGCCTGGCAGGTGACTAGGCGCTGTTCACTCGCTGCCTGGAGTCGGTTGAGGCGAGACGACCCCGCGGGCAATCCGCTTGCCACCCTGCGCCGCCACTTCCTGCGCCTGGCCGTCGCGCTGCTTGCCCTGCCGCGCTTGCCCCACCAACCGTGGAATCAGGTCACCTTCCGGCAGGTTGCGCCAGAAGCGTCCGGGCATGTGCTGGCGCAGGGCATCGGGGTTGACCCGGGCCGGGTTGAAGGTGTGTCGGTAGTAGGTGCGCCACAACTCGGCGTCGGGGTCCTCGGCATGCTGCGCCCACTGCCGCCAGTCGTCGGGGCACTGACGGCGATAATCCAACGCCTCGCCATCGAAGCGGATACCGTCACGCGGCGTCGCGATCAACCAGCGCTGGCGACCCAGGCGGTCGGCGAAGTGACTGCTGGCGCTTTCGAGGATGTCGTGGGCCGGCTCGTGCCAGGCTACCAGATCCAGTTGCAGGTGCTCGGCCAGGGCTGCGGGAAGCGGCACGAACCTAACGAACGCATGCAGATGATGGGCCTCGCGGGTGACCTGCTTGATCCGTCGTTGCAGCTCGCTGCCCAGTCGATCTCCGGCCAGCATCGCGGTGCGATCACCATGGGCCACGCGCCAGAGCACCTCGTACAGCAGACTCCAGCGTTGTTCGCCCTGGTAGCGGGCCGCCAGTTGCAACTGCGCGAGCAACTCCGCCGGCACCCGCGCCCGGAACGGCCCGGACCCGGCGGGCAGCGCCTCGGGAGTGGCCAGCAGGTCCTGCATCGGGCCCTGGCTCCAGGTCACCTCGGCGGGATCGATGCCATGGCCGAGCAGATTGCGCGCCTGCTCGCGCCAGGTGTCGAAGTGGTCGTCGCAATCCAGCGCGATCATCCCCACAACCCCATCTGCACCGGCGCCTGCGGTTCGCGCAAACGGGCGCGCAGCAGGCCGCTGCGCATCTCTGCCACGGCCGGGCGATAGTCGCTGGTGACGATAAAGGGCCGGGCCTTGTCGAGCACGCAACGCAACTGGATCAGATCGTCGTAGCGCACCCGCCGCTCGCGTCGCAGCGCCACCAACCGCTGCACGCTGCGCAGGCCGATCCCGGGAATGCGCGCCAGCAGCGCCGGCTCGGCGCGGTTGATGTCCACCGGGAACACCTCGCGGTTGGACAGCGCCCAGGCCAGCTTGGGGTCGATGTCCAGGGCCAGGTTGCTCGACTCGCTGAGCAGCTCGCCGGCCTTGTAGCCGTAGCCACGCATAAGGAAATCGGCCTGGTACAGACGGTGCTCGCGCAACAGCGGCGGCGCGGCCAGCGGCACGCTGTCGGGGCTGTCGGGGATCGGGCTGAACGCCGAATAATAGACGCGCCGCAGGCCATAGCCCTGATACAGCGACTCGGCGTTGCTCAGGATGGTGCGGTCGTCCGAGGCGTCGGCACCGACGATCATCTGGGTGCTTTGCCCTGCCGGGGTGAAGCGTGGCGCCTTCGCCTCGCCCGCCACCGCCAGTTGCCCCTGGTGAATGGTGCCCATGGCCTGGCGAATGGTGGCGATCTGTTTTTCCGGCGCCAGGCGCTTGAGGCTGGCGTCGCTGGGCAGCTCGATATTGACGCTGAGCCGGTCGGCCAGGCGCCCGGCTTCCTCGATCAACAGCGGGTCGGCGTCGGGGATGGTCTTGAGGTGGATATAGCCGCGAAAGTTGTGCTCTTCCCGCAGCAGCCGCGCCACCCGCACCAGTTGCTCCATGGTGTAGTCCGCCGAGCGGATGATCCCGGAACTGAGAAACAGCCCGCTGACGCAGTTGCGCCGGTAGAAATCCAGGGTCAGGCGCACCACCTCCTCGGGTGTGAAACGCGCCCGCGGCACATTGCTGGAGCGGCGGTTGATGCAGTATTGGCAGTCGTAGAGACAGAAGTTGGTCAGCAGCACCTTGAGCAGCGATACGCAGCGCCCGTCCGGCGTGTAGCTGTGACAGATGCCCATGCCGTCGGTGGCGCCGATACCGTCGCGGCCCTTCGAACTGCGCTTGGGCGCACCGCTGCTGGCACAGGAGGCGTCGTACTTGGCGGCGTCGGCGAGGATGCCGAGCTTGGCGATGAGTTGCATGGGACCGCTCTCGAAATACTGAATATCCATACAGTATTTCGAGGCCGGCCGAGATGCAAGCGTCACCTGACGATTCAGCGGTTTTGGGTATCGATATACCTGATTTTGGTGATATTCAAACGCCACTACCGCGTGCCAGACTGACCTTGTTCAATCAGGCGATGGAGTGCCAATACATCAAATCAGGCAGAGCACGGCATTACTCGACAGTGTCGTTATTACCACGACGTTTGAACAAGTAACCGTATTCAGCAAAAGCGAGCACTTGGACACGTTGAACTCAAGTAGTCAACACACAATCCTGTTGGCCTGAACGTTGGGCGATAAATACGTTATCGGTTGTACCCAAGACATTACTTCTCCATTTATCGCGCATACGCCAAGCGTTATTTTTTATTGAATCTGCATGATCCGGAAAAACTAGCTTTCAACAGCTCGGTATTCATCAGGCGCGCCCACTCGAACTTGAAACTTCAAGTGTCTCGCTTTGACGCAACGGATGGCCAATGCCGTCCTCAATAGGAGAAACGCATGAACAACCAGGGACTTTCCGTGCCGGTCGGCGCAGTTTTGCC
Organism: Pseudomonas sp. Marseille-P9899; assembly: GCF_903166565.1. Classification (NCBI taxonomy): domain Bacteria; kingdom Pseudomonadati; phylum Pseudomonadota; class Gammaproteobacteria; order Pseudomonadales; family Pseudomonadaceae; genus Pseudomonas; species Pseudomonas sp. Marseille-P9899. The sequence goes on along the minus strand of NZ_CAESCG010000001.1, from coordinate 429,350 downwards.
GTATGCAGGCAACTTGAACAACACTCAACTCCTCTCGGCAGGCTGGTCAATTTGCGATGGCAGTGAGCTAGCAATTTCACTCTATTCCGATCTGTTTTCGGTGATCGGTACTTGCAATGGCGGAGATGGTAACAGCTACTTCAATATCCCGGACTATCAGGGGTATTTTCTGCGCGGTGTCGATCAAAGCGGCACGGTCGACAAGAACGCTGCCACCCGGACAGCGCCTCGCAGTGGCGCAGCAACGGGCGCGCGCGTCGGTAGTGTCCAGGCGTTTGCCACGGCCACACCGACCGTTCCGTTCAATGCCCTGATACCCCACGTTCCAACGGATGACCACTGTGCCTACAGCGGCACCAACGCGGATATGCTCGAACCGAGCAGCGCCCAGATGTTTTCGTCAACCGGAGGTGGAGACGCCGAAACCCGTCCGCTCAATGCCTACGTCAATTACATTATCAAGCTCGTTGGCACTGCTGCCCTGCCTACCGGGGCTATTGCAGCCTTCGCAGGTCCGAACCAGTCGGGCAGCGCCAATCTCGCATCATCATTCCTTTTATGTAATGGACAGCTCTTGTTCAATTCCATGTATGCGGAACTGTACAACGCTATCGGGACTACTCACGGAGGCGATGCAAGAGGGTTTAACGTACCTGATTATCGGGGGCGCTTCCTGCGAGGCGTAGACAACGGAACAGGGCGCGACCCGGATGCGCAATCGCGAATTGCAATGGCCGAAGGAGGTGCAACAGGCAACTCCGTGGGATCGGTGCAGGATTGGGCGACGGCGGCGCCGGTCAATCCTTTCACGGTAGCTGTGAATATTGGCGATTCGGAAAAGACCTCGGATCACTGTTCAGGACACGACAACTCCGAATGGAGCCAGAACTCCAGCAGTGTATCGTTCACCGCCAGTGGCGGTGATGAGGAGTCGCGTCCGGTCAACGTCGCCGTAGACTTCTATGTGCTGAGCGTTGAAGACTCAGACACCTGCGACTTGTTCCCTATTGGCGCAATCATCGGATTCCCGGGGAATGTGCCACCCTCTGCTTCGCAGTGGCTTCTGTGTGACGGGTCCACTTACCCGAGCTCTGGTCAATATCAAGAACTCGAACTTGCCATCACCGGAGGCCTGAATGACACGTTCACTATTCCTGATTACCGGGGTTATTTCCTCAGGGGCACCGATCACAATGCGAACCGAGACCCGGAGGGCGGCTCGCGCACGGTAGGCTCACTGCAGGATGACGCCACCGGCCGACCCAAGTCCGGCGATATTACCGGCCCTATCAATCACATGCCGACGGACGATGCGGATAACGCCGCGGCCATCTGCTGCAGCAGCGTGGCGGAATGGGATGGTGCCCAGGCGCCCACGGTAGGCGGCGGAGATGCCGAAACGCGGCCAATCAACGCGAACATTCTGTACTACATCAAGTACGCGCCAACGCCTTCGGCCTGATCCTTCCCCGAACCTGGCATCGGACCGTGGCGGACTTCGCCGCTGTCCGATGCCATATCCCAACCCATCCTGTATCAGAACTCGCCTTTGAAGCCCATGTTCCACGAGGTCCGTAGCGCAGCCTTCTTCAGCGCCCGCACCTGCTCCGGATCGATTTCGCGATGGATGTCCTGCACCGTGGCCACCAGCGCGAGGGTGCCGATCAGTTCGCCATTGATGCCCATGATCGGTGCGGCGATTGCCGAGATGCCCCGGGTTTCTTCCTCGATCGCTGCCGCCCAGCCCTGATTGCGGGCCTGTTCCACCTGTTGGATCAGGGTCGGCAGGTCGGTGATGGTGAAGGGTGTGACGGCCGGTAATTGCGCGCCGAGCTGTTCCACCTTCAAGTGCCGGGCAAAGGCCAGCGCCACCTTGCCCTGGGCATTGCAATGCAACTGCAGTTCGGTGCCATGGCGCACGCCGATTTCCAGGGTGGATTTGCCCAACTGGGTTTCCACCACCATCAGCCGACGCCCCTGCAGCACCGACAGCACCACCGACAGCCCGAGTTCGTCGCGCAGATCACGGATCGCGTCGGCCGAGGCGCTGAGCACATCGACTCCGCTTGCCGCCACCCGGCCCAGCACATACGCCTGGATGCCCAGCCGATACCGCGAGTTCTGCGGGTTCTGGCTCAGGTAGCCACGATCGACCAGGGTTTTCAGGTGACGGAACACCGAGCCCTTGGTGGTCCCCAATTGCACGGCCAACTCGCTGACGCCGATTTCGCCATCGGCCCCGGCCACCCGTTCGAGCACGTCGAGGGCCAGTTGCACCGACCTGACGCCACCTTGTTTCGCTTCTTCGCTCATCGAAGATCCTTGCTGCCTGGTTCAAGTGCATGAGAGTAGCGGTAAGCGGTGCGGAGATAAAGTAGCTGTTCGCACAGGCGAAACGACTTTATGAAAAGGCTTGGTTCTTGCAGGTTTTGGTTTTTTAGCGTTTTTGCATTTTTGAAATCGAGTTGCCGCATCGCGAGCAAGCTCGCTCCTACGTTGGTGGCAACGTGTATATATCTGCCAGGCCATACATGCCGCATCGCAAACCGCCGTAGGAGCGAGCTTGCTCGCGATGCGCCGTGACAACGGCGCTCGATCTCATGGGCACTGCAACTCAAACGGCATACCCGAGAACGATACAAAGAAACACTGTTCCTCTGAACGAAACACAAAACATTTGACGCCGACAAAAAATGCTCGTAAAAATGAAACCACGTAACGCATACGCATACAGCTAAACAAGAGGATGACGTCATGACTGCTCGTGGTTCGGATCTGGCACAACGAGATATCGCCCACCATCTCCACCCCCAGACCAACCTTCGCCTGCACGAACAGGTGGGCCCACTGGTAATGGAACGTGGCGAGGGGATTTATGTGTTCGATGAGCACGGCCAGCGTTTCATCGAGGGGATGTCGGGCCTGTGGTGCGCGACGCTGGGCTTCAGCCAGCCGCGCCTGGCGCAGGCGGGCTACGAGCAGTTGCTCAAGCTGCCCTATCAGCAGACCTTCGCCCACCGCAGCCACGGCCCGGCCGCGGACCTGGCGCAAGCGCTGGCCGAACGCGCCCCGGCCGGCCTGAACAAGGTGGTGTTCCAGAGCTCCGGCTCGGAAGCCGTCGATACCGCGATCAAGTTCGTGCGCTACTACCACACGGCGATCGGCAAACCCGGCAAAACCCGCTTGATCGCCCGCCAGCGCAGCTACCACGGCACCACCCTGGCCGCCGCCAGCCTGACCGGCCTGCCGAACATGCACACCGGCTGGGGCGAGCCGCTGGCCGACGTGATTCATGTCCGTTGCCCACATCTGTATCGCCAGGGCCTGCCCGGCGAAAGCGAAGAAGCCTTCGCCACGCGCCTGGCCGAAGAACTGGAGCAGAGCATTCTCGAAGCCGGCCCGGAGACCATCGGCGCGTTCTTCGCCGAACCGGTGATGGGCACCGGCGGCGTCATCCTTCCGCCAGCGGGCTATTTCGCCAAGGTCCAGGCGGTACTGCGCAAGTACGACATCCTGATGGTCGCCGACGAAGTGATCTGCGGCTTCGGTCGCACCGGCCATTACTGGGGTTGCCAGGCCATGGGCATCGAGCCGGATATGCTGACCTGCGCCAAGGGCCTGTCCGCCGCGTTCCAGCCGATTTCGGCGCTGCTGATCAGCGACCGCATTTATCAGGTGATCGCCGACCAGAGCCAGGCCCTCGGCGGCCTCGGCCATGGCTACACCTACGGCGGTCATCCGGTGGCGGCGGCGGTGGCGCTGGAGACCCTGCGTCTATATGACGACCTGGACATCATCGCCCACGTTCGCGAAGTCGCCCCGGCGTTCCAGGCCGGTATTCAAGCGCTGGCCAGTCACCCGCTGGTGGGCGAGGCCCGCGGCATCGGCCTGATGGCGGCGCTGGAGTTCGTCGCCGACAAGGACACCCGCCAGCCCTTCGCGCCTGCGCTGAAGATCGCCCAGCAGGTGAGCAACGTCCTGCAACGCAACGGCATCCTGCTGCGGGCCCTGGGCGACACCCTGGTCATGGCGCCGCCGCTGATCGTCGATGCCGACCAGATCCAGACTATTCTCAAAGCGCTGTCCCAGGCGCTGGACGAAGTGCTGGCAGGTATTCGTCCATGAACCTCCAGACCCTTCGTCCATTGCCCAAGGCCGATATGCCCCCACCACCCACCGTTGAATCCGCCCTGTCCAACGCCCCGGTGCTGGTGCGTTTCGAGCAGGTACACAAGACCTACGACGAGCGCTCCTGGGTGGTCAACGACCTGCACCTGGACATCCGCCAGGGTGAGTTTCTCTCCCTGCTCGGCCCCAGCGGTTCAGGCAAGACCACCACGCTGATGATGCTGGCCGGGTTCGATGCCCCGGATCGCGGGCGCATCCTCATGGACGGCAACGACATCAGCAAGCTGCCGGCCTACAAACGCGACATGGGCGTGGTGTTCCAGAGCTACGCGCTGTTCCCGCACATGAGCGTGGCGCAGAACGTCGCCTTCCCGCTGAACCTGCGCAAGGTGTCGGCCGCCGAATCCCGCACCCGGGTCGAGGAAGCCCTGGCCCTGGCGCGCCTCGAAGGTTTCGAGGACCGCCGCCCCGGCCAGTTGTCCGGCGGCCAGCAACAGCGCGTGGCACTGGCTCGCGCCCTGGTCTATCGGCCGCGCATTCTGCTGATGGACGAACCGCTGGGCGCGCTGGACAAAGCCCTGCGCGAGCACATGCAACTGGAACTCAAGGCCATCCATAAACAGTTGGGCATCACCTTCGTCTACGTCACCCATGACCAGGACGAAGCAATGACCATGTCCGACCGGGTGGCAGTGTTCAACGAAGGCAAGATCGCCCAGATCGACCGCCCCGAAACCCTCTACAGCCGTCCGGCCACGCGCTTTGTCGCCAACTTCCTGGGCGAGACCAACCTGCTCGAAGGCACGCTGGTATCCCGTTCCGGCAACCTGGCTCAGGTGCGCCTCGAAGAAAGCGGCACGCTGCACGAAGCCCATTGCAGTGACGAGGGCCTGGCCGTTGGTGACGCCGCCGCGCTGGCGATCCGCCCGGAAAACCTGCGCCTGGCAGCGCCGGGTGAGCCGGCGATCAACGCCTTCGTGATCGACAGCATCTTCCACGGCGCGCACTGCAAGTTGCGCCTGCGCATGGGCCGCGGCACGGAGCTGGCGATGACCTACAACCCCGGCAGCCTCGGGCGCGCCGCGCCGCTGCCGGGCGAGAAGGTCGCCCTGGCCCTGCCCTCGTCTCAGGCAATGATCCTGCGTTAACGCCAAACCATAAAAACAAGCGCATCGAGACGATGAGTTTCTCTTTCACTGCCAACGAACAATCATTCCAAAAGGCTGGGAGTCACATCATGAATACACCCCGTACCGTCCGCAGCTTCACCCTTGCACTGTGCGGTCTGGCCCTGCTCGCCGGCACTGCGCAAGCCCGTGACCTGACCGTCGCCTCCTGGGGCGGCGCCTATCAGGATGTACAACGCAAAATCTTCTTCCAGCCCTACAGCCAGGCCAGCGGCAGCAAGGTGGTTGAGGACAGTTGGGAAGGCGGCATCGGCCTGCTGCGCACCCGCGCCGAGGGCGCCGACAGCGGCTGGGACCTGGTCCAGGTCGAGGCCGAAGACCTGCAACTGGGCTGCGGCGAAGGGCTGTTCGTCGCCCTGGACTACAAACGCATCGGCGGCAAGGACAACTACATTCCCAGCGCGGTGAGCGAGTGCGGGGTCGGTAATGCGGTCTACAACTTCGTCCTCGGCTACGACACCAGCAAAGTCTCCCGCGCCCCCAGCGACTGGGCCGATTTCTTCGACACCAAGACCTTCCCCGGCAAGCGCGCCCTGCGCCAGGGCCCCAAGGGCAACCTGGAAATCGCCCTGATGGCCGACGGCGTCGCCCCCGCCGACGTCTACAAAACCCTCAACACGCCGGGCGGCGTGGAACGCGCCTTCAAGAAACTCGACAGCCTCAAGGGCCAGTTGCTGTTCTGGAAAGCTGGCGGCCAGCCCATGCAGTTGCTGGCCTCGGGCGAAGTCGCAATGACCACCTCGTACAACGGCCGGGTGACCAACGCCATCCGCCAGGACCACAAACCGTTCGGGCTGGTCTGGAACCAGTCGCTGCAGACTATGGACAGTTGGGTGATCCTGGCCAACTCGCCCAACGTCGACCAGGCCTACGCGCTGCTCGACGTGATGGGTAAAGGCGAGCACCAGAAAGCCTGGCCGGCACTGCAACCCACCGGCATCACCTCGGTTCAGGGCATCGCCGACACCGATCCCGCCGCCATGGTCGACTCGCCGAGCGCGCCGCAGAACAGCGCCAACGTGCTGGTGCTCAACGACGGCTTCTGGGTGGACCGCATCGACGAACTGAACGCCAAGTGGACCGCCTGGTCCGCCCGCTGATCCGATCGAGGATTCGACATGAGTGCAATCGCCCTCGACACCGTCCCGCCCGTGGTCGCGCGCAAGGACCGCGCCGCCCTGTGGCGGGCCTACGGCCTGTTGGCGCCGCTGGTGGTGTTTCTCCTGCTGACGTTCGTCGGCCCCATCGGCACGTTGCTGTGGCGGGCCGTCGCCGACGGCGAACTGCCCCAGGCCCTGCCGGCGACCGCGCAAGCGGTTGCCGACTGGGATGGCACCTCGGCGCCGGACGAGCGCCTGTTCAAGCCGCTGGTTGAAGACCTGCGTGCGGTGAGCCCGCGTGACCTGGCAGCGGCGGCCCGGCGCCTGGCCTACGAGGCACCGGCCTTGCGCGCCCTGTTGATGACCGCCAAGCGCGAAGCCGAGCGGCTGGACGGCAGCGCCGCGTCACTCCAGGCCCTGGACCCGCGCTGGCTGGAAAACAGCACCTGGCAGACCTTCAAGCGCGCCGCCGGACCTGTCGGCAGCTATCACCTGTTGTCGGCGGTAGACGTCAAGTACGACTACCAGCAGGGGTTGGTGGCCAAGGATGAAGCCGGCCTGTACCGCTCGATCCTCGGCCGCACCTTCGGCATCGCCGCGATGACCACGCTGTTCTGCGTGCTGCTGGCCTTCCCGCTGTGCGCCTTCCTTGACCGGCGCACGCCGCGCACCCGCAATGTGTTGCTGCTGATGATTTTGCTGCCGTTCTGGACCTCGATCCTGGTGCGCACCACCGCCTGGATGGTGCTGCTGCAGGACGAAGGCATCGTCAACGCGCTGCTGCTGCGCCTCGGCCTGATCGACAGCCCGGTGCACCTGCTCTACAACCGCTTCGGGGTGATCCTGGCGCTGGTTCATGTGATGTTGCCGTTCATGGTGTTCCCGCTGCTCGCGGCCATGGCCGGCTGCAACCGGCTGCTGGTCCAGGCTGCCTATTCGATGGGCGCGCGGCCGTTGCGGGTGTTCTTCCAGGTCTACCTGCCTCAGGTGTTGCCGGGGCTGGCGGCGGGTGCGCTGATGGTGTTTATCGTCACCCTCGGCTTCTACATCACGCCCGCGCTGCTGGGCGGCCCGGCCGACCAGATGATCAGCTTCTACATCGCCCAGTTCACCACCGGCACCCTCAACTGGGGCCTGGCTTCGGCCCTGGGCCTGGTGTTGTTGGTGGCGACCACCCTGCTCTACCTGATCCAGGCCTGGCTGGCCCGCCGCGGAAGCGAAGGAGTGAACCGATGATTCGCAATCCCAATAGCGGGCCGCTGGCCTGGTTCGGCAACCTTGGCCTGTCCCTGAGCGGTTGGCTGGTGCTGGCGTTCCTGTTGCTACCGATCCTGGTGGTGCTGCCGCTGTCGTTCAGCGACAGCCGTTACATGTCGCTGCCGCTGGGGCAGTTCACCCTGCACTGGTACGAGGAGTTCTTCGCCTCGCCGCAATGGCTCGGCGCGCTGTTCAACAGCTTCGCCATCGCCCTGACCAGCACCGTGCTCGCAGTGGTCCTCGGCGGGCTGGCAGCGCTGGGGCTGCGTCACCCGGCGATGCCCGGCAAACGGGTGATCGAAGTGCTGCTGATCGCACCGATGATCGTGCCCGCGGTCATCGTCGGGGTGGGCATGTACTTCGTGTTCTCCAGCGCGGGCATCACCCGCACCTTCGCCGGCCTGGTGCTGGCGCATACCACCCTGGCGGTGCCGTTCGTGGTGGTCAACGTCGGTTCGGCGCTGGGCGGCCTCAACCAGCGCCTGCTGTGGGCGGCGGCGAGCATGGGCGCGACGCCGTGGATGACCCTGCGCAAAGTGACCTTGCCACTGATCTCGCCGGGGCTGATTTCCGGTGGGTTGTTCGCCTTCGCCACGTCCCTCGACGAGGTGGTGGTCACCCTGTTCCTAGCCGGCCCCGACCAGCGCACCCTTCCGCGGGAGATGTTCACCACCGCCCGCGAAGCGCTGAGCCCGGTGCTACTGTCGGCAGCAACGATCATGGTGGTGTTCGCCTCGCTGCTGTTGCTGCTGTCCCGCTCCCTCACCCGTCGCTGATCGCAACTACCAAGGCCCCGGCCGCATGACCCGCATTGCGGGTCGTGCGGTCGGGGCTTTCGCATGCCTGCGATTCCTGCCCTGAAGAAAAGCCGAAAGCACCGCTCAAGCGGCTTGACAGCACGCCGGCAGGATCAATAGCATCAGCCATCCAGAGAAACAGTGTTTCTATCAAAAGAACAAATAGCTGATTCTTCGGATACCCATGGTCACGCCCTTGAAGCCACGTCCTCGTTTCGCAACAGGGCTGTGACTCGCGCACCTGCATGGAAAAACAATAATGAAAATCAAAAACCTGCTTGCACTGGCTTGTGCTGTTCCGTTCACCGCTCAGGCCGACACGGGGGGCTTTGTCGAAGACGCACACCTTTCAATAAAAGCGCGCAACTTTTATATGAACCGCAACTTCCTCGATGACCGCACGGCGCAGAACTACTCCGAAGAATGGGCGCAGGGTTTTATCGCCACCTTCGAGTCGGGCTTCACCCAGGGCACGGTCGGCTTCGGTGTCGATGCCATCGGCCTGCTCGGGATCAAGCTGGACACCGGCAATGGCCGCAAGGGCGGCGGCACCCTGCTGCTGGAAGAAGACAGCGACGGCGCCAAGGACAGCTATTCGAAAGGCGGCGCGGCGCTCAAGGTGCGGCTGTCGAAAACCGAACTGAAGTTCGGCGAGCAATTGGTCAACCTGCCGGTGCTGGCCACCACCGACAACCGCCTGCTGCCCGAGACCACCCAAGGCTGGCTGCTGACCAGCAAGGAGCTGGACGGCCTGACGATGCATGCCGGCCACTTCACCGCCATGCGCAGCCGTGACCAGAGCGAGCACGACAGCGGCCGGCTGTCTTCGCTGGACCTGATCGGCGCGGACTACCAGCTCAACCGCAACCTCAACCTGCGGGCCTACCACTCGGATGTCGATGACTACTGGCGCAAGTACTACGTCGGCGCCACCGCCGTGCTGCCGCTGTCCGACGGCTACGCCTTCAAGCTCGACTTCAACGGCTACGACACCCGCAGCCAGGGCCAGGCCCGCGCCGGCGAACTGGACAACCGCATCTGGAGCCTGGCGGCCTCGCTGACGGCCGGCCCGCACGGCTTCCTGATCGCTCATCAACGGGTCAGCGGGACCGGCAACTACACCTACGGCGTGGACGGCAACAGCACGGTGTTCCTGGCCAACTCGGTGCAGTACTCGGACTTCAACTACGAGAACGAACGCTCGTGGCAGGCGCGCTACGACTTCAACTTCGCGGCGCTGGGCGTGCCGGGGCTGACCTTCATGACCCGCTATCTGCGTGGCACTGATTTCCATACCGCACGGACCGACAATGGCCGGGCGTGGGAACGGGATATCGATGTGAAGTACGTGGTGCAGTCGGGCAGCGCGAAAGACCTGTCGTTCCGCGTACGGCAGGCGAGCTTCAGAAGCCCGGACCGGGGGGTGAATTTCAATGAGGTGCGGTTGATTACCGAGTATCCGTTGAATCTGTTCTGATCCTGAAAACCTGTAGGGGTGAGCTTGCTCGCGATGTGTCTGCCGTATTGGGGCCGCTTTGCGGCCCTTCGCGAGCGAGCTCGCTCCCACAGTAATCGGTGTCGTACCCAAAGCTGCAGTTCTACGCCCGACTCATGTGGGAGCGAGCTCGCTCGCGAAGGCCTGCAAAGCAGGCCCAAGGCTCCCCAGCTACAACCGCTGATAAGTCCCCGCATGCAGCCGCTCGCTGATCTCCGCCGCCGCCGATTGCAACTCCCGCAACATCGCCGCAGGCGGTGGTGACGGGATTGCCGCGCTCGGACCCACAATGCCGATAGTCCCCACGATCTGATCGTTTTCCCTGAACAGCGGACAGCACAACGCATTGATACCCAGGGTCACTTCGCCGTCCGCATCGTCGTACAGACGCTGGCGGATCAGCTCCAGGCGCTGTGCCAATTGCTCGGGGTCGTGCAGGGTGTTGGGGGTCAGTTGCGGCATCTTGCGGCGCATTACCCGTTGCTGACTGGCAGCATCGGCGAAGGCCAGAACCGTGCGGCCCTGGGCCGAGCAATACGGCAACACGCGGTTGCCCGGCTTGACCGAGATGCACACGTTGGCCTTGGATTCGACGCACGACACCACCAGCGCGGTGTCATGGGTGGCGACCGCCAGCAAGGCCGTCTGGCCAGTGGCGTCGCGAATACGGGTGAGATAGGGATCGGCGATGGCGCGCAGGTCGAACTGCTCGCCAGCGGCTTCGCCATAGGCCACCAGCCGTGCGCCGAGCATGTATTTCTCGGTGGCCGGGTCCTGTTCGAGGATGCCCAACTGGCGCATCGACGCAAGGTGGCGGTAGGTGCGCGGCTTGGCCGTCTGCAGTTGCTGGGCCAGCTCCGTCACCCCCAGCGGGCGACGGGCTGCGGTGAGTTCATCGAGGAGACGAAAGACCATCTCCACCGATTCCAGCAGCGCCGGGCCGCTGCTGGGTTTTTCGTCTTCCTGGTCCAAGCGATCACCTCATGTCGAGCTGTGGAAAGCCCCGATTGTATCGCTCGACGAAACGCTTGTATTGCTCCACGACATCAGGCGTTGGCAGTTTTCGCCAGAATCTGCGGCTGCCGCGCGCTCGGTGGCTTGACCGAGAACATCGCCCAGGCGCCCAGCACGGTCATCACCGCCAGCACATACAGGCCATATTCCAGGTGCCCGCTGCTCTGCTTGATCCAGCCCATCATGAACGGACTGGCATAGCCGCCGAGGTTACCCACGGTGGCGATCAACGCGATGCCCGCCGCAGCGGCCGTGCCGGTCAGCAGCACGCCGGGCAGCGCCCAGAGCACGCAGAAACCCGCCAGCCCGCCCGACATCGCCAAACTCAGGCCCGCTAGCGACATCACCGGCTGATCGTGGAAAAACGCCGCGATCGCCAGGCCCAGCGCGGACGCCAGGTTGCACAGGGTCCCGTGCCAGCGCCGTTCGCGGGTGCGGTCGGAATGACGGCTGACCCACAGCATGCACACCGACGCCACGGCGAACGGAATAGCCGCCACCAGACCGGTCTGCGCCAGGCTCTTGACCCCCAGGCTCTGGACAATCTGCGGCAACCAGAACGACACGCCGTAGGTGCCGCACAGCAAGGCGAAGTTCACATAGATCAGCAACCACAGGTCCTTGTTGACGAAGGCCGCGCGGAAGTTGTGCCCGGCCCCCGCCTGCTCCTGCGCCTCGCGCTGCGCCGCGAGTTGCTTGACCACCCGCGCATTCTGCTCCGGCGTCAACCAGTGCACTTTGCCGGGACGGTCATCCAGGTAGAAGAACACCACCACGCCGAGGATCACCGCCGGCATGCCCTCGATCAGGAACAGCCATTGCCAGCCGGCCATGCCGTGAACGCCGGCGAAGGTCTGCATGATCCAGCCCGACAGCGGGCTGCCGATCACCCCGGCCATGGCGATACCAAGGTTGAACCAGGCCATACCCTGGGAACGGGCATACGACGGGAACCAGTACGTCATGTACAGCACCACGCCGGGGTAGAACCCGGCCTCAGCCATGCCCAGCAAAAAGCGCAGCACGTAGAACTGGTTGGGTGTGGTGACGAACAGCATCGACACCGAGAGGATGCCCCACACCACCATGATCCGGGCGATCCAGAACCGCGCCCCGACCCGCTGCAGCATCATGTTGCTGGGGATCTCGCACAGGCAGTAGCCGATGAAGAACACCCCGGCGCCGAAGCCGAAGGCCATGTCGCTGAGGCCGATATCCGCCGCCATCTGCAGCTTGGCGAAGCCGACGTTGACCCGGTCGAGAAACGCCACGATGTAAAGCACGAACAGAAACGGCAACAGACGCCAGGCAATGCGGTTGTAGAGGGTGCTGTCCTGCTCGTTGTCGAAGGTACTACGGGCTATGAGATTCATCGCTGCACTCTTGTAATTGTTGTATTGGCGAAGATTCGATGAGCGGTCAGCCGGCGGCGAGGATGAAGTCCGCGCAGCGCTCACCGATCATGATGCTGGGTGCGTTGGTATTGCCACTGACAATCGTCGGCATGATCGACGCGTCGGCCACCCGCAGGCCTTCCACTCCATGCACTTTCAGGTCCGGGCCGACCACGGCGCCGGGGTCCTGGCCCATCCGGCAGGTGCCGGCCGGGTGGAACACGGTCTTGGCCACGGTGCGCACATAGTCCTCGAACACCGAGTCCGGCACATCGTCGTGGTCGGGCAGCAGGAGCATTTTCTCGACCACGCTGGCCAGCGCTGGCGAGCGCAGGATGCGCCGCGCCACTTTCACCCCGGCGACCATGGTGCGCATGTCCTCGGGGTCACTCAGGTAATTGGCATTTATCGCTACCTCCTGCATCGGGTCGGCGCTCTTCAGGCGCAGCCGGCCACGGGAGCGCGGGCGCAAGGCGCACGGGTTGATGGAAATACCGTGGCCGCTGGGCGGCAGCCGGTCCATGTCGCCCACCAGCGCCGGCACGACGTGGAACTGCACGTCCGGCCGGCCGCAGCCGGTGGCATCGACGAACGCCCCGCTCTCCACCACGTTGGAACTGAGCAGGCCCCGCCGCGTGGCCAGGTACTTGAGCCCGTGACCGATCGCCCGCAGGCCGCGGTCATGCCCCAGCAGGCTGGCCGGTTGGCGGGTCTGGGCGTAGACCGAGGCGCTGAGGTGATCCTGGAAATTCTCGCCGACGCCCGGCGCATCGACCCGGGTAGGGATGCCGAGCGACTGCAGATGCTCGCCCGGGCCAATGCCCGACAGCATCAACAGTTTCGGCGAGGCGATCGCCCCGGCGCTGACGATCACTTCGGCGCGGGCCTTGAACTGCAGTTCGTCGCCCTGCTGCCCCGTGGCCCGCACGCCGACTACGCGCTGGCCCTCGAACAGCAGTTCGGTGACATGGGTGTTGCTCAGCACCTTGAGGCGCGGGTCATGGCGCAGCGGGCGCAGGTACGACACCGCAGAACTGGCGCGGCGGCCCTCGGCGGTGGTGGTCTGGTAGAAGCCGGCGCCCTCCTGTTTCGCACCGTTGAAATCGTCGTTGGCCGGCACACCCGCCTCCACCGCCGCCTGCACAAAGGCCTCGCTCAAGGCATGACGGTGACGCGGATCGCTGACTTTCAGCGGACCGTCCTGACCGTGCAACTGGCCGCCCAGACGGGCGTTGGCCTCGCAGCGGCGAAACACCGGCAGCACATCCGCCCAGCCCCAGCCGGGGCAGCCGTTGGCTTGCCACTCGTCGTAGTCCTCGGCCTGGCCGCGGATATAGATCATCGCGTTGACCGAGCTACCGCCGCCGAGGGTGCGACCCTGGGGGATGAAGACCTGGCGCTGATTGACGAACGGCTCGGGTTCGGTACGGTACATCCAGGTGCGCTGGGTGCCATGGCCACGAATGAAAGTGCCGGGGATATGAATATAGGGATGGTTGTCGGCGGGACCGGCTTCCAGCAGCAATACCTGCTTGCCGGCCGCCGCCAGCCGCGCGCTGAGCGCACAGCCAGCCGAACCCGCTCCGATGACGATGTAGTCGAAACTCTGCATTGTTTTTATTCTCGACGCTGGCCCCGTGGGAGATGGCCGAACGGCACTCCCACAGGGCCTCTGCTCAATTCAATGAGGGGTGTGCTGGATCAGCCGATCTGGCTGACGAACTTGGTGGTGAAGTAGGCATCCAGCCCTTCACTGCCACCCTCACTGCCGTAACCGCTGTCCTTCACCCCGCCAAACGGCGTTTCCGGCGCTGCCAGGCCGAAGTGGTTGATCGACACCATCCCCGACTCCAGCTCGTCGGCCAGCAGCGTGGCGCGCTGGATCGAACGGGTGAAGGCAAACGCCGCCAGGCCGAACGGCAGGCTGTTGGCTTTCTCGATCACTTCATCAAGGCTGTCGAACCGCACGATCGAGGCGATCGGGCCGAAGGGTTCTTCGCTCATCACCCGGGCGTTTTCCGGTACGTCGGTCAGCACCGTGGCCGGATAGAAGAAGCCGCTTCCGTCGACCCCTTCGCCGCCCAGCACCAGTTGCGCGCCCACCGCGAGGGCGTCGTCCACGTATTCCTGCACCGCCGCCACCCGACGCGGGTTGGCCAGCGGGCCAAGCTGGCTGGACGGGTCCTGGCCATCGCCCATCTTCAGGCTGGCGCCGGCCCGGCAGAAGGCCGCGACAAACTGCTCGTACACCGCCGACTGCACGTAGAAGCGGGTCGGCGAGGCGCAGATCTGCCCGCCGTTGCGGAATTTCAAACCAGCGCCCAACGCCGCCACAGCCTCGACATCGACGTCGTCACAAACAATAAAGGGTGCGTGCCCGCCCAGTTCCAGAGTGCAACGCTTGAGGTACTGGCCGGCCAACGCACCGAGGGCGCGACCGACCGGCACGGAGCCGGTGAACGACACCTTGCGGATCACTTCGGAGCGGATCAGGTAATCGGATACCTCCGCTGGCACGCCGAACACCAGGTTCAACACCCCGGCCGGTACGCCGGCATCCTGGAACGCGCGGCACAGTTCGATGCACGAGGACGGCGTTTCTTCCGGACCCTTGGCGATGATCGAACAGCCCGCCGCCAGCGCGCCGGCGATCTTGCGCACCAACTGGCTGACCGGGAAGTTCCACGGGCTGAACGCCGCCACCGGACCGATCGGCTCGCGCAGCACGGTTTGCCGAACACCGCGGGCACGCGGCGGGATCACCCGGCCATAGGCGCGACGACCTTCTTCGGCGTACCAGTCGATATGGTCACCGGCACCAAAGGCTTCCATCTTGGCTTCCGCCAGCGGCTTGCCCTGCTCCAGGGTAATCAGCGCGGCGATCTCGTCCGAGCGCTCGCGCACCAGATCGGCCGCCTTGCGCAGGACTTTCGAGCGATCGTAGGCCGAGGTCTTGCGCCACACCTGGAAGCCCCGCTGAGCGGCGGCCAGGGCGCGGTCCAGGTCGGCTGTCGAGGCCAGGCCGAGATGAGCGATCAGCTCGCCAGTGGCGGGGTTGAAGACATCCGCCTGGCGCTCATGGGTGCCAGCCGACCACTGGCCGTCAATCAGAAGAGACTCGATTACACGCATCTGTGGATTCCTTGAGGCTAATATTTCTTACAACGAAATGTTGTTCTTTTGAACGACACAATCCTAGGGCCGATCAAAAGCTGCTGTCAAGGTTGAAAAAGGGGCTTGACCGCCTGGATACGGCAGGCGTAGGTTTATCTCACAGCGAAACACTGTTCCCCTAAAAGAAAACAAAAAGGAGATTCGCCGATGAGCCTCGCCCAGGCACTGCTGCATAACTGGAATGACCTGCCACGGGAAGTCGTGCGCAAGGGAGTGGAACGGGTGGCCTTTCGTGGCGACGACACCTTGTGCGTCATGAACTGGCTGAGCCCCGGCATGGATGTCTTCCCCCACAGTCACACCTTTGAACAACTGGTGATCATCGTTCAGGGCCGCGTGCGTTTTCACCTCGGCGACGAAGTGGTCGAAGGCGGCCCCGGCAGCATGATCCGCATCCCGCCGCACGTGGTGCATTACGCCGAACCGCTCGGCACTGAAGTGGTGATGAACCTGGATGTGTTCTCGCCGATCCGTGACGACTACCGCCACCTGATCGAATACCAGGCCGGCGAGTTCGCCGACGCAGCGGTCCCAGCATGAGCACCGCCACCTTCGCCACCCGGCTGCGCGCCGGCGAGCCGCTGCTCAGCAGTTTCATCAAGACACCCAGCCATGCCGTGGTGGAGATCGCCGGAGACGCCGGCCTCGACGCGGTGGTGCTCGATGCCGAGCACGCGCCCTTCGACCAGGGCAGCCTCGACCTCGGTCTGCTGGCCTGTCGCGCGGCGTCCGTCAGTGGCTTGGTGCGGGTCGCCGACGCGCGTCCGGCGACCTTGCTGCAAGCCCTCGATCTCGGTGCCGACGGGCTGGTGCTGCCGCACATCATCGACGCCGGCCAGGCCCGGCAAATACTGCAAGGCACCCGCTATCGCGACGGCAATCGCGGCTTCTCCAATTCGCCCCGAGCCGGCGGCTACGGCCGCGCCAACCTGGCCGAACACCTCGCCGCCGAAGACGGCCGCCACGCGATCGTCGCCCAGATCGAAGACCGCGAAGCGCTGGACAACCTCGCCGCCATCGCCAGTGTCGAGCAGATCGATTGCCTGCTGGTGGGGCGCGCCGACCTCGCCGTGTCACTGGGCGCCGAGCGCCTTGACGATCCCCGGGTCGAGGCCGCCGTCAACCGCGTGCTCGACGCCGCCGCGCGCGCCGGCAAGGCCAGCGGCATCTTCGTCGCCAGCCTCGAAGACCTCGACCGCTTCGCCGCTCGCGGCGTGAGCTTTTTCATTCTCGGCTCGGACCAGGCGCTGCTGCGCGCCGGCTGGAGCCAGCACGCCCGACATTTCCGCGGTTCCGCTCACTGAGCCACCACCTGACAAGAACAAAGAGGTTGCCCCATGAACGCCATTCTCACCCCCACCGCCAACGACGAACGCCAGGCCCGCATCAATGAGCTGCTGGTCGGCGCCATCGACCTGCACTGCCACAGCGGCCCGTCGGTGATGCCGCGCTATTGCGACCACATCGAAGCCATGCGCGAAGCCTCCGAAGCCGGCCTGAAAGCGGTGCTGCTCAAGGACCACTATTACAGCTGCACGCCGGTCACCACCCTGCTCAACAAGCACTTCAGCGAACTGAACGTGCACATGCTGTCGGGGGTTCCGCTGAACAACTCGGTGGGCGGCCTCAACGTCCACGCGGTGGAGCACGGCCTGAACCTCGGCGCCAAGCTGGTGTGGATGCCGACCTTCTCCTCGGCCAACCACATCGCCCATCACCACCAGGACGTGAAGTTCGTCGACAAATTCCCGCAGACCACCCAGCGCATGCTGCAGCCCATTCCGCTGACCGTGCTCGACGATGACGGCAAGCTCAAGGAAGAGGTCAAGGCCATCCTCGACCTGATTGCCGCCCAGGACGTGGTGCTTTCCGCCGGCCACCTGAACATCCGCGAAATCTGGCCGCTGTTCGAGGAAGCGCGCAATCGCGGGGTCAAGCGTTTGCTGGTCAACCACCCGACCTACGTGGTCGATGCCACCCTCGACGACATGCGCCAACTGGCCCGCGAAGGCGTGTTCATGGAGCACTCGATGTGCATGTGGGTGCCGGGTTCGAAGTTCAAATTCTATGACGACACCTTCCTGCGCGAAGTGATCGAGGCCGGCACCATCGACCTCACCATCCTCGGCTCCGACCTCGGCCAGCAAGGCAACCCGAGCATCGCCGACGGTTTCCGCAACGTTATCGGCCAGCTTCTGGACCTGGAATACAGCGACGCCGACATCCGCAAAATGATCTCGGGCAACGCCGCCCGCCTGATGAACCTGTGAGTAGCGCGCCCATGACCCGACTGACCACCACCCTCGGCCAGCTCACCCTGAAAAACCCGGTGATCTGCGGCGCGGGTGAACAGACCATGACCGCCGCGGCGATCCGTGCCGCGCTGGACACCGGCGCCGGCGCGGTGGTGGCCAAGTCCACCAACGAATCTGCGGCGGCCAAGGCGCAACTGGACAAGACCGACTACGTGCTGCTCGACGCCCAGTGGAATCCCCTGCCCTGGGACTTCAACCCGCCAGCCGACGCCAGCCTGTTCGGCCGTTCGGGCCTGGTCCAGCGCGACTTCGGCGAATGGCTCGACGAACTGGTCCAGCTCGACCACTACGCCCGCACCCTCGACGCGTATGTGATACCGAGCCTGATCCTCAGCGACCTGGAGCAATGCGCGGATTACGCCCGACAGATCGAACAGGCCGGGCTGCGGGTACTGGAACTGAACATCGGCGCGCCCCACGGCGAAGAAGCGGCCAAGGGCGCAATCGTCCTGGAACGCGGTGCCGAGCGTATCGAAGCGATCGTCCGGCGCATCCGTCAGGCGACTACCTTGCCGTTGTGGATCAAACTCACCGGCCAGAGCGAAGACGTGGTCGGCCTGGCCCAGGCGGCGCGGCGTGGTGGCGCCGACAGCGTGGTGATGATGGGCCGTTTCATGGGATTCCTGCCGGACCTGGACAGCGGTCTGCCGCTGCTCGGCACCAGCGCCGCGATTGGCGGCTCTTGGGCGCTACCGCTGACGGCGCGCTGGCTGATGCTGACCCGCAAGGCCATGGCCGACGACTACCCGCTGATCGCCACCAACGGCGCCCGCACCGGGCTGGACGTCGCGCGTTTCCTGCTGGCCGGTGCCAGCGCTACGGAGATGACCTCGGCGGTGTTTACCGGTGGTTATGGGGTGCTGGAAAAGGCCATCGCCGAACTGGATGACTACGTTGCCAAACGCGGCTCGACCGTCGCGCAACTGCTGGGCAGCGCGGCCGAGCAGGTGCAGACCTATCAACAGCAAACCAGCCGGCCCGGCTGGTGGGAGCGGTTCGCCCCAAAGTGAGTGAGGGTTCCCAGCTGCGGCGATTGGGTCGGGAGCTCACGGAGAGTTGGCGGATGTTGGCGCCTTGAGACCGGGCGCCGCGCGAGCGGCGCTCGGTCTGAATCACACGGCAACGCCCCAGACATGCCCACAGGGGTCACCCTGCACGGGTATGGGTCAGCCTCCCCGTCCGATCTAGCATCAGCTCGTATTCAACGAGCCGCTAGCGGCCAGGGAGCCACACCCATGACGATTTCCGCCAACGACTACAGCCGGCTGGGCAGCACGACCCGCGCGTTCATCGAGCGCAGCCACGGTCACTTCATCGACGGCCAGTGGAACGCTGCCTCCGCCACCCTCGCGGTGATCGATCCCGCCAGCGCCCAACCCTTCAGCGCCATCGGTGCCGGAAGCGAAGCGGACATCGACGCGGCGGTCCAGGCCGCTCACCGCGCCTTTCACCACGGTGCCGGGGGTGACCTCACCCCTTTGGCCCGCGAAGCACTGCTGCTGCGCCTGGCCGGACTTATCGAACGGGACGCCGACCTCCTTGCCGAACTGGAAAGCCTCGACAACGGCATGCCGCTGGATTTTGCCCGGATCAATGTGTTCGGCGCCGCAGGCGTGATGCGCTACATGGCCGGCTGGCCTTCGCGGATCTGCGGCGAAACCCCGGAAGTGAAAATGCCGTTCCCCGGCAGCCAGTTCTTCGGCTACACCCGTCGCGAGCCGGTTGGCGTGGTCGGTGCCATCGTGCCGTGGAACGTGCCGCTGATGATGGCCGTGTGGAAGCTGGCGCCCGCGCTGGCGGCGGGCTGCACCCTGGTGCTCAAGCCCGCCGAGGACGCATCGCTCACCGCCCTGGCCCTGGCCGGGCTGGTCGCCGAAGCCGGTATTCCCGCCGGGGTGGTGAATATCGTCACAGGCCTGGGGCGTGACGCGGGCCAGGCGCTGGTGGCCCACCCGCTGGTGGCGAAGATTTCCTTCACCGGCTCCACCGCCACCGGCAAGCAGATCAACCGGCTGGCCACCGAGACGCTGAAGAAAGTCACCCTGGAACTGGGCGGCAAATCCCCCACCCTGGTGTTCGCCGACGCCGACCTGCCCAAGGCAATCACCGGCGCCGCCAATGCGATCTTCACCAACTCGGGACAAATCTGCGTCGCCGGCTCGCGCCTGTATGTACAGCGCAAGTGCTTCGAACAAGTGGCCGAAGGCGTCGCCCGGCACGCCGACAGCCTGCGCCTCGGCGCCGGCCTGGATCCGGCCAGCCAGCTTGGCCCGCTGATCAATGCCCGGCAGCGCGAGCTGGTGCAAGGCTATGTCGACCGGGCCCGGGCCAGCGGCGCGACCCTCCTGACCCGCCGCGCGAGCCCCGACAGCGAGGGTTACTTCGTCGCGCCGGCGGTGCTGGTCGACGTGCGCCAGAGCGATCCCCTGGTCCAGGAAGAAATCTTCGGCCCGGTACTGGCGGTGCTGCCCTTCGACGACCAGGAAGAAGCCATCGCCCTGGCCAACGACAGCCGCTACGGCCTCGCCGCCAGCCTGTGGAGCGAGAGCCTGAGCCGGGTGCACCAAGTCCTGCCGCGGCTGAAGTGCGGCAAGGTGTCGGTGAACACCGCAGGCTTCCCCTACCCGGCGCTGCCGGAAGGTGGCACGCGTCAGTCCGGCTTTGGCCGCGACCTGGGCCGGGAAGGACTGGACGGCTACCTGGAAACCAAGACCGTACTGATCCAGGCGTCCTGAGCGTGCCGCATTTCATCGTCGAGTACAGCGCCAACCTTGAAGGCGAGCTGGTCCTGGCACCGCTGTTCGCGGAAGTCCACGACTACTTGATCGGCCTGCAACTGTTCCCCACCGGCGGTATCCGCAGCCGCGGGCGGCGCATCGAGCACTACCGCTTCGCCGATGGACGGGAGGCCTTCGCCGGCGTGCATGCGCAACTCAAGCTCAGCGCCGCGCGACCGCCGCAACTGCGAAGGGAGATCGCTGCAGGTGTATTCGAGGTGCTCAAGCAGCACCTGGCGCCGCTCCAGCAACGGCGCTACGTGGCGCTGTCACTGGAAGTCGGGCTGTTCGACCCCGAGACATTCTTCAACCACAACAACCTGCACCCACTGTTCCCGGCTCCGGGAACCCTTGCGCGCACTACGGAGTAGAACTCATGAAACTTGCCTCACGCCGATCCGGCCGCGATGGCGCACTGTTGGTGGTCAGCCGCGACCTCAGCCGCGCCGTGGAAGCCGGTGCCATCGCCCCGACCCTGCAAAACGCCCTGGACAACTGGGCGACGGTCCAGCCTGCACTCGATGCGCTGTATCAGGCCCTGAACCAGGGCCTGGCGGCGAACGCATTCGACCTCGAGCTGAACAGCCTCGCCGCGCCGCTGCCGCGCAGCTATCAATACCTGGACGGTGCCTGCTACCTCAGTCATATCCGCCGCAACCGCCAGGCGCGGGGTGAAAGCCTGCCGGACGACCTGCTCCAGGCGCCGCTGGTGTACCAGGGCATCTCCCACGGTTTCATGGCCTGGAACGATCCGATCCGCCTGCCGAGCGAAGCCCTGGGCATCGACTTCGAGGCCGAAATTGCTGCCATCACCGGCGATGTGCCAATGGGTGTCGATGCCGAACAGGCGACACGCCACGTGCACCTGTTCGTCCTGCTCAACGATGTCTCGCTGCGCGCGCTGATTCCTGCCGAACTCAAGCGCACCTTTGGTTTCCTCACCGGCAAACCTGCCTCCAGCCTCGGTCCGATCGCGGTCACGCCGGACGAGCTGGGCGAGTTGTGGGATGGCCGGCTGGTGTCCGGAAAGATGAAGTGCTGGGTACGGGGCACGCTGTTCGGCGCGATAGAAACGGGCATCGACACGCCCTTCCACTACGGCCACATGATCGCCCACGTCGCCCGTACCCGCGCGTTCGAGCCCGGCACCCTGGTGGGCCTGGGCACCGTTTCCAACGAGGACGACAGCGTCGGCTGCGGCTGCATCGGCGAGCAACGAGCCCTGGAAACCATCCGCGATGGCCAGCCTGCCACGCCGCTACTCAAGTTCGGCGATCGGGTGCGTATCGAGCATTTCGACCGCCAGGGCCATTCGGTCTTCGGCCCCATCGACCAGGAAGTCGCCCCGAGCAACGCCTGACCTCCCAGCCCCGCAAAGGAGCAAGCCCATGTTGTGCAAAAGCCTTCATCACGCCGCATTTCGCTGCAAAGACGCCAAGGAGACGGTGGACTTCTACACCAACATCCTCGGCCTCGACTTCATCCACGCGATGGGCGAGGACCATGTGCCCTCGACCGGCGCCTACAGCCCGCACATCCATATTTTCTTCCAGATGGAAGACGGCAGTTGCATCGCCTTCTTCGAACTGCCGAACGATCCTGGCGCGGTCAGCGGACGCGATCCCGAGACGCCCGGCTGGGTCCAGCACTTCGCGTTCCGTGTGAAAGACATGGACACCCTGCTGGCGGCCCGGGATGACCTGCTGGCCAAGGGCGTCAAGGTGATCGGACCAATCAATCACGACGATTTCCTGCAGTCGATCTACTTCTTCGACCCGTCCGGGCACCGCCTGGAGCTGAGCGTGCACACCTCCACCGCAGAGATGGACCGGCAGTTCAAACAGGAGGCGATGGACGTTCTGCAGCATTGGGATGCCCGGCACAACTGGTCCGAACGGGAACAACTGTTCGGGTCTGCGCACGGTTATCAGCGTACCTGAGTCCGTTCTTGCCACTGTTTTTTACCGCTGACGCAGGTAGTAGTGTCAGCGGTTTTTTTATGGGGTTTGGCTTGGGTTTTGAGTTGGGCGCGGTGGGCTTATCCATTCGATGTGGCGAGGCTGACGGCCCCTGCAGCGTCGCCAGATCAAATGGATAAGCCAACAGCACCACAGCACCAAAGCCCACGCCCAAACCCACTACCCCCGCCACTCCGTAAAGAACCTCTGGGCCTGGGTTCAAGCGCCAGCACCTCACCCGTTGAGGGTAGATACGCCCACGTCGGCACTGCCTAGAGTCGCAGTCAGGGCCGCACAAACGCGGCACCTCTGCCTTTTTCGCATGAACCTGGAGTCGACCATGACAAGCCCTTCGAGCGCGTGGCTCAAAGAACACAACACCGTGCACGTGATGCACCCGATGCAAGACCCCAAAGCGCTGCACGACAACCCGCCGTTGATCATCGAGTCGGGCGACGGCGTACACATCACCGATATCGACGGCCGCCGCTTCATCGATTGCCAGGGCGGCCTGTGGTGCGTCAACGCGGGCTACGGCCGGCGCGAAATCATCGAGGCGGTGACCCGGCAAATGGAGCAACTGCCCTATTACTCGCTGTTCCCCGGCAGCACAAACGCGCCCGCCATCGCGTTGGCCGCCCGCCTGGCGGAAATTGCCGCGCCGGAAGGCATGGTCAAAGCCTCTTTCGGCCTCGGTGGCTCCGACGCGGTGGAGACCGCACTGAAAATCGCTCGCCAGTACTGGAAGCTGGAAGGCCAGCCGCAGAAGTTCAAGTTCGTCTCCCTGTACAACGGCTACCATGGCCTGAATTTCGGCGGCATGTCGGCCTGCGGCGGCGTGGCCTGGAAAAGCAGCTACGAGCCGCTGATGCCTGGCTTCTTCCAGGTCGAAGGCCCGCACCTGTACCGCAACCCCTTCACCGAAGACCCCGAAGAGCTGGCGCAGATTTGCGCGCAACTCATGGAGCGGCAGATCGAAATCCAGGGCCCGGACACCGTGGCGGCGATCATCGCCGAGCCGATCCAGGGCGCTGGCGGGGTCATCGTGCCGCCGGCCTCGTACTGGCCTCGCCTGCGCCAGATCGCCGACAAGTACAACCTGCTGCTGATCGCCGACGAAGTCATTACCGGGCTTGGCCGCAGCGGCTCGCTGTTCGGCGCCCGTGGCTGGGGCGTGAAGCCGGACATCATGTGCCTGGCCAAGGGCATTTCCAGCGGCTATGTGCCACTGAGCGCCACCCTGGTCAATGCTCGGGTGGCCAGCGCCTGGGACCGCGACGCCGGATTCACCTCGGTGTACATGCACGGCTACACCTACTCCGGGCACCCGGTCGCCTGCGCCGCGGGCCTGGCAGCCATCGATATCGTGATGCGGGAGAACCTGGCGGAAAATGCCCGGGTCGTGGGTGACTACTTCCTGCAACGCCTGAACGAGCTGAAAGACCGGCACCGGGCTATCGGCGACGTGCGCGGCAAGGGCCTGATGCTGGCGATCGAACTGGTCCGCGATCGCCAGACCCGCGAGCCGTTCGGCCCGCAGGATGCCTACCCGCAGGCGATCTCCGAAGGCTGCGTGAGCCAGGGCGTGATGATCCGCACCATCGTCAACAAGCTGATCATTTCGCCGCCGCTGACCTTCACCAAAGACCATGTGGACGAGGTGGTCAGCGTCCTCGATCGCACCTTCGGCGCCAACCCCTGGTGAGACGCCCTGGCCGGCCCGCACCGGGTCGGCCACTCAACCGAGCGAGGCCCAAGATGAATTCGACGATGGAAACCGCCGGGCAACTGCATCGGCACTTGCAAACCCTGGACGACCAGGGACTCGACTTGTTGTTCCGCCAGGGTCGCAGCCACAACGGCTGGCTGGCCCGGGAAGTGGGCGAGCCGCTGCTGCGCCAGCTCTGGGAACTGGTGCGCTACGCACCGACGGCCGTCAACGGGATGCCGGCGCGGCTGGTGTTCGTGACCTCGGCGCAAGGCAAGCAACGCCTGGAGCCGTGCCTGAGCCCTGGCAACGTGGAGAAAGTCATGGCTGCGCCGGTGACGGCGATCATCGGCTACGACGTGGCGTTCTGGGAGCGGCTGCCCATGCTGTTTCCCCACGCCGATGTGCGGGCGATGTTCAGCGAGGATCCCCAGATCGCCGAACTGACCGCCTTTCGCAACAGCAGCCTGCAAGGCGCCTGGCTGATGCTGGCGGCCCGTGCGCTGGGACTGGACTGCGGACCGATGTCGGGCTTCGATGGCGAGCGCCTGGACCAGACGTTCTTCGCCGGGACCGGAGTACGCGCCAACTTCCTGTGCAATCTTGGCTATGGCGACCCCGCCCGCTTGTATCTGCGGTTGCCACGCCTGAGCTTTGAGCAGGCCTGCTCCTTCGCCTGACGCTTCGCCCATGCAAAAGCCCCTGGGCCGTCGCCGGTCCAGGGGCTTTTTGCGCAGCAGCGTTTATTTATTGAGTCCGCCAGGCGGCAACCTGCACCTGTTCCCGCCCACGAGTCGCCAGGCAGTAATACAGCGGAATGGTCACCAGCAATCCCACCAGCCACGACAGGTCCGCGCCTTCCACCAGGTTGGCGTACGGCCCGACATACAGCGCCGTGTTGGCAAACGGCAACTGTACGAGGATGCCGCAGGCATAGGCGATGATCGCGTGCGGATTGCAGCGCCCGTAAATGCCCCCGTCGGCGGCGAAGATCGAGGCGATGTCGTAGTTGCCGCGCTTGATCAGGTAGAAGTCGATCAGGTTGATCGACGCCCACGGCACCAGCACCAGCAGCAGCGCCAGAATCAAACCGATGAAGTGCGAGATGAAGTCGGCCGTGGCACCCAGCGCCGTCAAGCAGCAACCGAACAGGATCACCCCGGAGAGCACCACACGCACCTTGATGCTGGGCGTCCAGGTGCTGGCGAACGTCTGGATCGCGGTGACGATGGAAAGTACCGCGCCGTACAGGTTCAGGGCGTTGTGGCTGATGATGTTGAGCAGGAACAGCACCATCAGGATCGGCCCCATCCAGCCGGTGGCCTGTTTCACCGCGTCCATCGCCTCGGTGCCTTCCGGCACCAGCAGCACCGCAATGGCGCCAAAGCTGAAGCAGAGGATGGTGCCCAGAGTCGCGCCGAAGTACGTTGCCCAGAACGGCCGGGCAATCCCCACTTCACGCGGCAGGTAGCGTGAATAGTCGGAGGTGTACGGCGAGAAGCTGATCTGCCAGATCACCCCGAGCGATACCGTGGCGATCCAGCCTGACAGGTTGAAGCTGCCGCGGGTGAGGAAGTCTGCCGGCAGGTCCTGGGCGAACATCATGATGAAGCCGGCCAGCAGCGCCGAGCCCATGACCCAGGTGCCGATACGGTTGAGGGTGTGAATGAAGCGGTAGCCGATGACCCCGATGGCGGTGGCGCTCAGCGCACCGAGGATGATCGCCGCCGGCATTGGCACGGCAGGTGCAATGCCATGGATTGACTTGCCCGCCAGAACGATGTTGGAAATAAAGAAGCCGACATAGATCAGCGCCGCAAAGAACACGATCAGCAGCGCACCGTAGCGCCCGAACTGACCGCGGCTCTGGACCATCTGCGGAATCCCCATCTGCGGCCCCTGGGCCGAGGCCAGGGCGATCACGATGCCGCCGAGCAGGTGCCCGAGGACAATGGCGATCAGCCCCCAGAACAGATTGAGGTGAAAGACCTGGACCACCATGGCCCCGGTAACGATTGGCAACGGTGCGATATTGGTGCTGAACCACAGCGTGAACAAATCCCGCGCCTTCCCGTGGCGCTCTGCTGGCGGTACGTAATCGACCGTATGGTTTTCGATCAACTGGTGTTGCGAAGACGGCTGGGACATGGGCAATAAGCTCGAAAGGTTCCGTTTTTATCTTTGTAGGAAACCACTTGCGGCACGCGGCAAGCGGTGTCGAAGCTGAAGACCATATTATGGTATTCCAACATTTTGACAACACTGATTCGCCTTTTTACCGACCAACTGATCTGCTTTTTGCCTGCTCCCCTTCCTCCCTTATTAGCAAGAAAGTCCCGTAATCATTGGGCCTCAACCAGAATCGTCGCGTTCGTCCGGGGCGGAAAATTCCCCTTGCAAAATAGGTATTACGGTATACCATCAGACACATCAACGATAAAAACGCGGACAAAACCGCTGCATTCCGAGGACCATGCCATGATCGACGCCACCGTCTACAAGAACGTTCTGGGCTCCTTCCCATCCGGCGTTACGGTGATCACCACCCTAGACGACGACGGCCAGGTGGTCGGCCTCACCGCCAGTGCCTTCAGCTCCCTGTCCATGGACCCGCCGCTGGTGCTGTTCTGCCCCAACTACAGTTCCGATTCCTACCCCGTGCTGATCCGCAACAAGCGCTTCGCCATCCACCTGCTCTCCGGCCAGCAACAGGCCGAGGCCTATGCCTTCGCGAAAAAAGGCAAGGACAAGGCCCAAGGCATCGAGTGGACCCTCAGCGCGCTGGGCAATCCGTTGCTGGCCAACGCCACGGCGATCATCGAGTGCGAACTGTGGCGCGAATATGAAGGTGGCGACCACGCCATCATGGTCGGCGCGGTGAAGAACCTGATCGTCCCGGAGCAGGCGCCAAGCCCGCTGGTCTATTGCCGCGGCAAGATGGCCAGCCTGCCGGCCTTCGCCTGAGCCCCTATGCTTGTGACAGGCGCCGCCCTGTCCGTCCAGACACTCGCTGCCTGATCCGACAGGCGACCGATAACAAGAGCCGAGGAAACGCCTCATGAAATTTTCGTTGTTCGTACACATGGAACGCTGGGATGAACAGGTCAGCCACCGGCAACTGTTCGAAGACCTGACCGAGCTGACCCTGATGGCCGAGAAAGGCGGGTTCAGCACCGTGTGGATCGGCGAACACCACGCGATGGAATACACCATCTCGCCAAGCCCCATGCCACTGCTGGCGTACCTCGCCGCACGCACCGAAACCATCCACCTCGGTGCCGGCACCATCATCGCGCCGTTCTGGCACCCGATCCGCGTCGCTGGCGAATGCGCCCTGCTCGACGTGATCAGCAACGGGCGCATGGAAGTGGGCCTGGCCCGCGGCGCCTACCAGTTCGAATTCGACCGCATGGCCAACGGCATGCCGGCCTCCGAAGGCGGCGCAGCGTTGCGGGAAATGGTCCCGGCGGTGCGCGCCCTGTGGCAAGGCGACTACGCCCATGATGGCGACATCTGGAAATTCCCCACCTCCACCAGCGTGCCCAAGCCGATCCAGAAGCCGATGCCGCCGATGTGGATCGCCGCCCGCGACCCCGATTCGCACAACTTCGCGGTGAAAAACGGCTGCAACGTCATGGTCACGCCGCTGATGAAAGGCGACGAGGAAGTGGTCGACCTGAAGAACAAGTTCGAAGCAGCCCTGGCCAACAACCCGGACGTGCCGCGTCCGCAACTGATGGTGCTGCGCCACACCCACGTCCACGCCGAATCCGATCCGGACGGCTGGAAGGTCGGCGCCCAGGCCATCAACCGCTTCTATCGCACCTTCGACGCCTGGTTCGGCAACAAGCAGACCCCGGTAGACGGTTTCCTGGCGCCGAGCCCGGAAGCGAAGTTCGCCGAACGTCCCGAGTTCGAACTGGAAAGCCTGCACAAGACCGCCATGATCGGCACCCCGCAGGAAGTCATCGAACGTATTCGCTACTACCAGGAACTGGGCGTCGACGAGTTCAGCTTCTGGTGCGACAACAGCCTCTCGCACGAAGACAAGCGCAAGTCGCTGGAGCTGTTCATCAACGAGGTGGTGCCGGCGTTCCGCTGACAGCCTTGAGACAAGAACGGGCTCGCCGGACCAAAAAGCACGGCGAGGCCCGCTCTACCGCCTTCCCCACGAAATACGCCACCTTCATTGGCTGTCGAGGGCAAATTAAACCTTGGTGTTGATCCGGAAAATGGGAGGACTGGTGTAACCTGCCTGCAGAAACCACAAGGTTTCGAGGCGGCAAGGTTCAGTAGGGACGCAAAAAATGTTTGAGATAGATCGCAACAGCAAGGTGCTGTTGGTCGACCAGATTCGCAGTGCAATCATCAGCCGCATCGAGGCCTTCCAATGGGTTCGCGGCAGTCGCCTGCCCTCGGTCAGGGCGCTGGCAAAGCAGTTGGGCGTGAGCATTTTCACGGTCAGCAGCGCGTATGAAGACCTGGTCGCGCAGCAGATCATCGAGTCCCGCCCCGGCGCCGGCTACTACATTCTCGCCTCCGGCCCCGCCGACACCAGCAAAGACCTGGAAAAGATCATCCCCCCTTCCAGCCTGCATGCCGGGTTCCTCTACCGGGCGCTGGACCCTTCGCAGTACGACACCCCCGTCAGCTCCGGTTACCTGCCGCCTTCCTGGCTGGCGGACGCCGTTCCCGCGTCGGTCACCGGCCGGCTGATCCGCAACACCTTGTCGTGCAGCGTTCCGGCACCCGCTGCGGGCAGCCAGGAGCTGCGCTCGGTGATCGCGAAGAAGCTCCGGGAGCTGCAGATCAACGCCTCCAGCACCCAGATCGTGGTGACCATCGGCGCCACCCACGCGTTCTCGCTTATCCGTAGCGTCATGCTCCAGCCCGGCGATTACCTGCTGGTGGAAGACCCCAGCTACCTGTTGCTGCAGTTGAAGCTGATCAAGGACCGCGACTTCAACATCATCACCGTCCCGAGAACGGCCGACGGCCCGGACCTGGAAGCCATGGAAGCGATCGTGGCCGAGTACCGGCCGAAGCTGTTCCTGACCCAGACCCTCATCCACAACCCCACAGGCGGCAACACTTCGCCGGCCAAGGGTTTCCGGATTCTGTCGCTGGCGCAGAAATATGACTTCCATATCGTCGAGGACGATATCTTCGGCGCACTGTGCACCCGGCAGATGCTGCGCCTGGCCAGCCTGGACGAGTGGAACCGCACCTTCTACCTCAGTGGTTTCAGCAAGGTGCTCAGCCCGGCGCTGCGGCTCGGCTACGTGGTGGCGCCGCCGGCGTTCGTCGAGCGGCTGATCGAGCAGAAGATGTACAACGTGCTGTGTGGTTCGTCCATAGACGAGACGATCGTGGCCTACACCCTGGAGTCCGGGCGCTACCAGCACCATCTGGATGCGTTGCGCCAACGGGTGATGCAGGAACGCATCAGGGCCCGCGACTGGCTGGGCAAGGTCGGAGTAGAGTCCGACGAGGGTGTCGCGGAGGGGCTGTTTATCTGGGCGCGCTTCCCTGCGCATGTGGATCTTCGCCGCCTGGTCGAGGAGGCGCACGATGCACGGATCTTCCTGGCCCCCGGCTCACTGTTCAGCAATACCCGCGAGTTCGACCAGTACATCCGCCTGAACGTCAGTCACTGCAACGACCTTCGTTTCAGGCAGTTCCTCGACGCCCATCTATGCAGCGAAACTGCCAGCGCTTGAAGTAATCCGCCAGCGTGCTCACCTCACCCAGATCCTCATAGGAATAGATGACGCCATTGAGGATCTGCACCACGTCGTTGTCGCGCAAGGCGGGGATGACGGAGTCCTCGAGGATCTCCAGACCGTTGACCGCAAGGCTCAGGTCATCAATCCAGTACAGTGGCTTACCGTCCTGCCCCGACCATATCCGGGTGTCGGCATAGAAGGATTTCAGCGCCAATCCATTGGTTTTCATCGGCATATCGTTGATCCCGGTTCGACTAATGAAGGTGTGGCTACCGCTCAGGCTTTTCGGTGAGCCTTGAAACGCAGCCGTGTTGCATCCACCGTCCAGCGCCCGCTGCCATCCAGCAGGTCGCTGACCAGTTCTTCGGTGACTTCCTCAAGGAACGGTATTCGCATCTCCATCGGCACTGCCTGCAGGTAATGGCCGCAGTTATTTCTGATCCAGTCGCCGATCGACAGTTCCGCCGACATCGGTTGTTCGAACCAACTGATGTGGCTGACGTGAAAGCCGGCCCGCTCCAGCACCCGCTGGTACTCATGGGCACTGGGCAGATACCAGCGTTCCATGCCCATCAGGTTGATGGACCTGCGTTCCAGCGCGCCACTCAGCGCCCGGCGAATCAGCAAAGCGTGACCGCGGCCGGGAAATTCCCCGACAAAGCGCCCGCCCGGCTTGAGTGCCATGAAGGCACCGCTGGCCACCTGATCGGCCTGATGCATTTCGTGCAGTGCGTTGTGACTGAACACCGCATCGAATTCCTGATGAAAATACAGCTCCTCGGCATTACCCCGTTTCACCTCCAGGCCCAGGCGCGTGCGGCCAGCACCCGCTCCGGGTTGATATCGAAACCCACCACCTCGGCGCCCTGGTTTGCCAGTTGCGCGCTGAGGTAGCCATTGCCACAACCGATGTCCAGCAGCCGCTCGCCCGTCTTCAGGGCCAGCAGGCCCACGACATCATCGGTGCGCTGGGCAGCGCAAAGCACAGGACTCTCCTGCGATTCGGTGCTGGGGCGGAAAAAACTCGGAGCACTCATCTGATGGTTTCCGTCTGGGTATCAGGATGAAAAGTCGCGCCAGTCGCCTGGCGCGGGAAAAAGACTTCAGATGCGTTTGGACAGCCAGACCAGAACGATCACGATGGCGCACACCGCTGGGGTCAACCAGTTCCAGGCTTCACCCATCAGCCAGATCGAGAAGGCGAAGGTGAAGAACGGTTGCAGCAGTTGCAGTTGGCTGATGCGCTGGATACCGCCCAGTGCCAGGGCACGGTTCCACGAGAAGAAGCCCAGCAGCGAGTTGATCAGCGCGAGGAACAGCAGCGCGGCAACGCCCTGACCTGGCAGGTTGGCGATGGTCTCGCCGTCGTACAGCCAGAGGCTGACCGGCAGTAGTACCGGCAGGCTGATGACCAGGGTCCAGCACATCACCTGCCAGCCCGGCAATTCCTTGGACAACGCGCCACCTTGCGCGTAGCCGAAGCCGGCCAGCAGCACCGCGCCCAGCAGCGCCAGGTCACCGATGTAAATGTCTTCGACATTCGACTTGATCACGGTGTAGGCCAGCACGACGAGGAAACCGAGGCTCGACACCGCCCAGAACAGCTTCGACGGCCGGGTACCGGTGATCAGGGTGCCGAAGATCGCGGTGGACAGCGGCAAGGCCGCGAGCACCACGCCGCCGTGGCTGACCGGCACGTGCTGCATGCCCAGTGCGGTCAGGATCGGGAAACCGTAGACGATACCGGTGGAGGTCAGCAGCATGCGCTTGACCTGGGAGCGATTGGGCAGTGTTGCCCGACCGATGATCAGGAACGGAATCGCCGCAAACGCAGCCAGTACCGAGCGGAAAAAGCCGACTTGCAAGGCGCTGAGGTCGCCAGCGAGCATCTTCGCCGCCGGCAGGGTCATGGCGAAGGCCGCGACCGAAATGAGGCCCAGGAAATAGGCTTGCAGGTCCTGATTCTTTGTTTCTTGAAAGCTGGCTACAGTGCTTTGCGTCATTGCAACGGTTCCTTCTGGCTTGGCCGGTAAGGCATCCGCCCGACGTGGGCGGATGCGCACGCCGGTCAGATCTGTTTGTTGTTCAGGTTCGGTTTGTCCAGCGGGCTGGTGCTCAGGAAGAACACCAGGGAGGTACGCGTACCGCTTTCAACCTTGCGCACGCCGTGAGGGATCTCGCAGCGGTTGACCAGCACATCGGCGTAACCGGTCTTGAGCTGGCTCGACTGGCCTTCATGCTCGATGAAGAACTCGCCGCCCTCGTATTCCTTGCCGAACTGGATCACCACCGAGTAGCGGTATTCCAGGTTGCTGTAGGTGTCGATGTGCTTGCCGATGAAGTTGCCGGACTCCAGCAGGTTGGCCTGGCAGCGACGGATAAAGCATTCGCCGCCCATGATCCCGTTGAAGAACTCGCGGCTCTTGCCCGAGGACAGAATCTCCACCACACGCTGGCCCCACGGATCGTTGCGGTACACCGGCAACTCGCCTTTCAGGTCTTCCATGAAGCGGCCGACCGAGAGGTAGTTCTGCTCACCCACGTCGCCAATCTCGATGATGGTCTTGGGGATGACCTGGCAGGCCTCTTCCATGTACGCCAGGTCTTCCCGGGAGAACAGTTGGGAGGCGTTGAGGGCCGCGTAGGCGCTGCTGCCGAGTTGCTGGCTTGCCGCTTGAATGGTCTCTTGCATGATCAGGCTCCTTGAGAACTGGGCGTGGGGTACAGGGTGTCTTGAAGGTCGGTCGAAGCGGCTTGCAGCGGGCCGAAGGGCTCGCGGATGCCGCGGCACAGGTGGTCGCGAATCAGGTACAGGCCCGCCATGAATCCCCAGACTTCGAGGTACGGGCCGTAGGTCGACGGCTGCCGCTCGAAGCTGGCGCGGTAGTTGGCGATATGCCGGTAATGCACGTTGGGGCGACGGTGGTGGACGTCGTGGTTGGGCAAGTCTTGCGGGTAGACATACAGGCGTACCGGCACGTCCAGCAGCAGGCACTTGAGCAGCCATCCGGTCCAGGCGACGAGCCCGTGCGACGGTGGCGTGCGACCCTGGAAACGTCCCCAGGTCAGCCGGCCGTAGTGAGTCTTGTCGCCACGTTCGGCATCGCGGTGATAGAACCAGAGGTGCTCGGTGAACAACTGCAGCCACATCGAATGCTCGAACAGCACGGCACGCGGGATCACATAGATCAGGCCGAAGGCCGCCAGCATGTCGGTCGCCCACAGCAGCGCCAGCAGTACGCCCCAGAACACCAGGCGGAACCGCACTTCACCTTGTGGCGGCCGCACGAAGCAGTCGTTCAGCGTGGCGCGCCAGCGGTGCAGCAGGTACGTCGGACGAAACGGCGTGCTGAACGCCCGCCACCAGTACTCCAGCTCCGGCATGCCCGGGTAGAAACCCTGCGCCTGGATAAAGCGCTGGTCCGGGTCGATGTCGGTGCACAGCACATGGATGTTGTGGTGCTCGCGCACATGGCTCTGGTTGTAGGTGTCCCAGTCCTGATACAGCAGCGGCGTGGTCAGGAAGAACCGGGCGTAGCGCTGGGCGCGTGCCTTGTCCCTGAGCACCGCGCCGTGGGTCAGGTAATGGAAAGTCGCCTGCATGCTGCGCAGCCGATTGACCATCAACACCCAGGCGGCGAGCACCAGCAACACCGACACCAGCGGATGGAAAGCCCCGTCCAGCACGGCCTGGCCGAGCAGCACCAGGCCGATCATCGTGCCCCAGGTGAACAGCAGGTGCGCCACCAGGAACGGCTCGCCGGTCTTGTCCATTTGCGCCTTCAGGACCTCAGGCGCCAGCGCCCTGCCCTTGCCGGTCAGCCAGGTCCACAGCGGCTGGAACGGCAGGTGCGCATAGCTTTCGCGCACGTTGCCCTGCGGCCCGTATTGGCAGTAGTGAGTGCCTTGATTGGCACGTTCTTGAGTGCTCATCAATACACCCTGGTCAGGTAAAGGACAGGGATGGTGCTGTACAGCCAATAGAACGGCTGCATGCGGTTGTGGTCGGCGCCGATCACGATCGGGTTGCGCCATTGCCGGGCGAACACCTGGCCGATGGCGGCGTATTCCGCACCCTGGGCGTAGAGGATCTGCATCAGCTCTTCATTGCTGCGCTGCTGATGCCAGGCCTGATAAAGCGGCAACCGGGCATTGAAGATCGCGGCGTAATCCAGGTCGCTGTCGACGATGCAACCGTTGTCGCGATTGGCCAGGCGCTGCTCGGCATCTGCGGTCAGCGCGCGCCATTGCGCCTCGCCGCCCACCGCCCCGGCGATCATGATCGACTCGGTCTGCGGTCCCAGCGCATCGAGAATCTTCTGCTGACTGATGCGCAGCTTGTGGGCGAAGCCTTCGCGAGTTTCCTTGAGGCGATCGAGGGTGGACGCGTCGAACCCTTCGAAGTCGCCGGCACCGATGGCAATCCGTGCATCGATGCCGTGCTTTCTCAGGACCGCCTGCAGGTCAGGCAGGGTCTTGACCACACGCCCGGCCACCAGCCCGATGCCTTCGCCGAGGTAGTCGAAGGTGTAGCGCAGCCGACCGTTCTTGTTCTCGTAGCCGTAGTCCGGGCACACCGGCGACACCAGGGTGATGGTCTCGCCCGCAAGGCCCTTGACCAGCGTCTCGGCGAACCGCGCCATGAAGTGCGGCGCGGAGGTGGTGAAGGACAGGCGCTCGAACGCCCGCTCCAGGTCAACTACCAAATCGTCCGGCAACTCACGCATGGCCGGGTAACGGACCTTCAGTGCCGGCGTGGTCACGGTGTTGTCGTTGACCGCACACAACAGCAGGCTCAGCAACGACGGACGACTCTGGTTGATATACGGCTTGTCCAGAATAAGTGTCTTCTTGCCTTCGCTGTTTCGCACTTGCCATTGGAAGCCGGGAAACTTCGACTGAATGAAACGATAGAACGGCATATAACGTGGCAACCCCGTACTTTCATCGCCTTCCTGTTGGAAGCGGGCATACACGGCCGACAACCTGGACACTTCATCTTCAATGCAAAGTGCCTTGACCAGATCGGCCGGCGGTTGTTGCGACAGAGAGATTGGCGACAACACACGCTTGCTGATCAACTTATGAGTAAGTTTGTTTCTGACGTAATACTTCGCGAGAGTCTGGCTCATGGCATCACCGGTACGAAAGTTCCTGGTCAGCAGGCATTAGTTCGATAAGGTTGATATTCACGTGTTCCGGCTGACTTAATGCCCAGAGCACAGAGTTGGCGACATCAACCGGTTCCAGCGGGGTCAGGGTGCTGTACACCCGGTCGGCCTTTTCCTGGTCGCCGTCGCATTGCACCAGAGCGAACTCCGAACGGGTCTTGCCCGGCGCAATGCTGGTCAGCCGCACCTTGCTGCCCACCAGCTCGGTGCGCAGGCAGCGCCCGAAGTGATCGACAAAGGCTTTTGAAGCGGCGTACACATGGCCGCCCTTGTAGTGCACATGGGCACCGATCGACGTCAGGTTGACCACATGCCCGCGACCGCTTTCGATCAACTTCGGCAATACCGCACGGGTGACGTTGATCAGCCCGTGGACATTGGTATCGAGCATGGTAGTTATTTGCTCGTCCGTTATATCCAGCAACGTTCCCTGGCCTTGAAGCAAGCCGGCACCGTTGACAAGTTTGCTGAAGGCGGCGAACTCGTCGGGTAGTTGATTGATCAATTTAGTCATTGACTGGCTGTCGCGAACATCACAGCTCAGCGGATAAAAACGTCCGTGGAATTCATCCGCCAGTGCAGCAAGACGCTCTTCCCGTCGTCCGATTCCTACAACTTTACTTCCCTGCTCTATCAAAAGTCTGGCGCAAGCCAGCCCAATGCCAGACGTCACGCCAGTGACGACGACCGTTTCATCAGTTTTCAAGTGGTGCTCCTTTTTATTGCACTTTTCGATGGGTAATTGCAGTTACAGAAGCGTCCGTGCCTGATGAACACGTGCAGGTTAGAAAGCGCGAGGCGGGATGTACCGGTACAGCGAGAGGGGCGCGCGCCAAACTGTCTGGTCGCGGGACCATGACAGTTCGGGAAGGCAGCGGGCAGGCGTAGCTGTTCATGTGCGGATCACGCGCGGGGGGCATGCGCTGCCCAACCACTTATCCCCTCCCCGCAGAAATTTTCTGCAACCTCTTGCACATCAAATATTATGGTATACCATCAGACAACAAGACCTAATCAACACTCCGCAGGAGCCGCTCATGAGTTTCGAAATCCGCAAGATCGTCACCTACTCCGAAGAAACCCGCATCGAAGGCGGCAAGGCCACCGACAAACCGGTGACCATGGTCGGACTGGCCGTCGTGATCAAGAACCCTTGGGCGGGCCGCGGTTTCGTCGACGACCTGAAGCCTGAAATCCGCGCCAACTGCTCCGAGCTGGGCGCGCTGATGGTCGAGCGCCTGACCGCCGCCATCGGTGGTGCCGACAAGATCGAGGCCTACGGCAAAGCCGCCGTGGTCGGCGCCGACGGCGAGATCGAACACGCCTCCGCAGTGATCCACACCCTGCGTTTCGGCAACCACTACCGCGAAGCCGTCCAGGCCAAGAGCTACCTGAGCTTCACCAACAAGCGCGGCGGCCCGGGCACCTCGATCCAGATCCCGATGATGCAGAAGGACGACGAAGGCCTGCGCTCGCACTACATCACCCTGGAAATGCAGATCGAAGACGCCCCGCGTGCCGACGAAATCGTCGTGGTCCTGGGCGCTGCCGACGGCGGTCGCCTGCACCCGCGCATTGGCAACCGCTATATCGACCTGGAAGAGCTGGCTGCGGAAAAAAACCAATAACAACAACGTCCATCGGGCCGGGGCGTGCGTTCGGTCCAGACCGCAGCACGCCCGACTCTCAAGGAGCGCCCCACCATGATTCAGCCTGTTGCTGAACGTACACCTGCCGGAACCAGTTACCTGGCCAGCGGCCAGGGCCATCCCGTGGTACTGATCCACGGCGTGGGCCTGAATAAAGAAATGTGGGGCGGACAGTTCGTCGGCCTCGCCAGCGACTACCGCGTCATCGCCTATGACATGCTCGGCCACGGCCAGAGCCCGCGTCCGGCGCCCGGCACCGACCTGCAAGGCTACGCCGCGCAATTGGCCGAACTGCTGGAACACCTGCAGATTCCCCAGGCGACGGTGATCGGCTTTTCCATGGGCGGCCTGGTCGCCCGCGCCTTCGCCATGCACTACCCGCACAACCTGTCGGCACTGGTAGTGCTCAACAGTGTGTTCAACCGCAGCCCCGAGCAGAGCGCCGGCGTTATCGCCCGAGCCGCCCAGGCCGCCGAACACGGCCCCGACGCCAATGCCGAAGCGGCCCTGGCGCGCTGGTTCAGTCGCGAATACCAGGCGGCCAACCCGGCGCAGGTCGCGGCGCTGCGCCAGACCCTGGCCAGCAATGACCCGCAGGGTTACCTGACCACCTACGAACTGTTCGCCACCCAGGACATGTACCGCGCCGCGGACTTGGACAGCATCCAGGTACCGACTCTGATCGCCACCGGCGAATTCGACCTCGGTTCGACCCCGGCCATGACCCGAGAACTGGCCGAGCGCATTCCCGGCGCGCAAAGCGTGGTGCTGGCCGAACAGCGGCATATGATGCCGGTGGAGTCGCCGCGCCTGGTCAACCAGATGCTGCTGGACTTCCTCGGGCACGCCCGGGCCCTCTCCGACTCAGCCAAGGGGATCGTTGCATGACGCTCACTCGTTTCCAGATGTGCATCGACGGCCAATGGCTCGATGCCCACAGCGGCAAGACCTTCGACAGCCTCGACCCGTCCACCGCGCAACCCTGGGCGCAACTGCCCGATGCCGATGAAACCGACGTCGAACGCGCCGTCCAGGCCGCCCAGAAAGCCTTCGACAGCAAAGCCTGGCGCGGCCTCACCGCCACTGCCCGGGGTAAACTGCTGCGCCGCCTTGGCGACCTGATCAGCGAAAACAAGGAACACCTGGCGCAACTGGAAAGCCGCGACAACGGCAAGCTGATCCGCGAAACCCGCGGCCAGGTCGGCTACCTGCCGGAGTTCTTCCACTACACCGCAGGCCTGGCCGACAAGCTCGAAGGCGGCACCCTGCCGCTGGACAAGCCGGACCTGTTCGCCTACACCGTGCACGAACCGATCGGCGTGGTCGCCGGGATCATCCCCTGGAACAGCCCGCTGTACCTGACCGCGATCAAGCTGGCACCGGCCCTGGCCGCCGGCAACACCATCGTGCTCAAACCGTCCGAACACGCCTCGGCGACCATCCTCGAACTGGCCCGCCTGGCCCTCGAAGCCGGCTTCCCGGCGGGCGTGGTCAACGTCGTCACCGGCTACGGCCCGAGCACTGGCGCGGCGCTGACCCGTCATCCGCTGATACGCAAGATCGCCTTCACCGGCGGCGCCGCCACCGCTCGTCATGTGGTGCGCAGCAGCGCGGAAAACTTCGCCAAGCTGTCGCTGGAACTGGGCGGCAAATCGCCGAACATCATCTTCGCCGACGCCGACCTCGACAGCGCCATCAATGGCGCCGTGGCCGGCATCTACGCCGCCTCCGGGCAAAGCTGCGTGGCCGGCTCGCGGCTGCTGGTGCAGGACGAAATCTTCGACGAGTTCGTCGAGCGCCTGATCGAACGCGCCAAGCGCATCCGCATCGGCAACCCGCAGGACGAAGGCAGCGAAATGGGCCCGATGGCCACTGCCCAGCAACTGGCCGTGGTCGAAGGCCTGGTCGCCGCCGCCTGCGCCGAGGGCGCGCGCCTGCGTCTGGGCGGCAAGCGCGCCGAGGTCGAAGGTGACGGCTGGTACTACGAGCCGACCCTGTTCGAATGCGACAGCAACTCGATGACCATCATGCAGGAAGAAGTCTTCGGCCCGGTCGCCGCGGTGATCCGCTTCAAGACCGAAGAAGAAGCTCTGGCCATGGCCAACGACTCGCAATTCGGCCTCGCCGCCGGCATCTGGACCCGCGACCTGGGCCGCGCCCACCGCCTGGCCCGTGACGTGCGTTCGGGGATCATCTGGGTCAACACCTACCGCGCCGTCTCGGCGATGGCGCCCATCGGTGGCTTCAAGAACAGTGGTTATGGCCGCGAAAGCGGCATCGACTCGGTGCTGGCCTACACGGAACTGAAAACGGTCTGGATCAACCTCTCGACCGCGCCCATGCCCGACCCCTTCGTCATGCGCTGACAGGTGAACTGAAATGATCGAACCCAGCATCTACAAAGACGTGATGGGCTCCTTCCCGTCCGGCGTGACCATCGTCACCACGCTGGACGCCGAGGGCGGCATCGTCGGCATCACCGCCAGCGCCTTCAGCGCGCTGTCGATCGACCCGGCGCTGGTGCTGTTCTGCCCCAACTACGCCTCCGACACTTACCCGATCCTGCGCGACGCCAAGCGCTTCGCCATCCACCTGCTGGCGGCGGGGCAAACCGCCGAGGCCTACGCCTTCGCCGGCAAAGGCAAGGACAAGGCCAAAGGCATCGCCTGGCACCTCAGCGAGCTGGGCAACCCGCTGCTGGACAACGCCACGGCGATCATCGAGTGCGAGTTGTGGCGCGAATACGACGGTGGCGACCACGCCATCATCGTGGGTGAGGTGAAGAACCTGGTGCTGCCTGAGCAGCCGGCCACGCCGATGATCTATCACAAGGGCAAGCTGGGCGCGCTGCCGCCCCTGGGTTGATTTTCAGGGCCTTATCACCGGCAAGCCGGCGATAAGGCCTGCCCTTTTTCCACCTGTGGAGAAACACTCCGGCATGAACAACGAAAAATACGAAAAAGGCCTGGCCATCCGCACCCAGGTGCTGGGCGAGGACTACGTCAACCGCTCGATCCAGAACGCCGACGAATTCACCAAGCCGCTGCAGGAACTGGTCACCGAGTACTGCTGGGGCCACGTCTGGGGCCGAGACGGTTTGTCGCTCAAAGAGCGCAGCATGATAAACTTGGCCATGATTTCGGCGCTCAACCGGCCACACGAACTCAAACTCCACATCCGCGGCGCCTTGCGTAACGGACTGAGTCGTGAACAAATACGTGAAATCCTCCTTCAGGTCGGTATCTATTGCGGTGTACCCGCGGCCGTGGACAGCTTTCGCCTGGCCCGCGAAGCCTTCGCCGAGGCCGACTCGGAGTCAACCAGTTAAATACTGGCTGTTCGAAACCACCGCAGGGAGCACCCGGTTATCGAGTGCTCCGATGTCGCTGGCGCAACAGCCAATTGCAGAGCGCAGACGATGAAACGCCAGCCCCTCGATGACAGCTTCAAGGTCAACCGCAACCCCGTTACTCTGCGCGAAATCGTGCTCGACAAACTGCGCGGCGCGATCATGAACTTCCACCTCCTGCCCGGCGACCGCCTGGTCGAACGCGACCTCTGCGACCGCCTCGGCGTCAGCCGCACCTCCGTCCGTGAAGCCCTGCGCCACCTCGAATCCGAAGGCCTGGTGGAATTTGCCGACGCCAAGGGCCCGCGCGTTGCCATCATCACCCTCGAAGACGCCCGCGATATCTACGAATTGCGCTGCGTGCTCGAAGGCCTGATCGTCCAGTTGTTCACCCTCAATGCCAAGGCCAAGGACATCCGAGCCCTGGAAAAGGCCCTCGAAGAAAACCGCGAGGCCCTCAAGGACGGCGAGCTGCAACAAGTGATCGACTCGGTGCAGGGCTTCTATGACGTGCTGCTGGAAGGTTCCGGCAACCATGTCGCCGCCACCCAGTTGCGCCAGTTGCAGGCGCGCATCAGCTACCTGCGGGCCACCTCGGTGTCCCAGCAGAACCGTCGCGGCGCCAGCAACCAGGAAATGGAAAAGATCGTCGAAGCGATCAAGAGCGGCGATCCACTGGCCGCACACCAGGCTTCCGTGGACCACGTCCGCGCCGCCGCCAAAGTGGCCCTGGACTACCTGCGCTCGAAACAGGACGACGCCGGCAAGATCCGTGAAATCGCCACCCCCATCGCTCTAAAAGAGCCCCGCATAGGTCGCTGATCATGCCCGCCGTCCCGCGTTTCTGCCCGCAATGCTCCGCCGCGCTGCACGCTGGACGGCCCGAAGGCGACACCCACGAGCGGCTGCTCTGCGCCGCCTGCGGCTACATCCACTACGTCAATCCGAAGATCATCGCCGGCTGCATCATCGAGCGCGACGGCAAGTACCTGTTGTGCCAGCGCGCAATCCCGCCGCGCCCCGGCACCTGGACGCTGCCGGCAGGCTTCATGGAGGCCGGGGAAACCACCGAGCAGGCGGCCCTGCGCGAGGTCTGGGAAGAAACCGGCGTACGCGCCGATATCGTCTCGCCCTACTCGATCTTCAGCGTGCCGAAAATCAGCGAGGTGTACATCGTCTTCCGCGCCGTAGCGGTGGAAATCACCGGCCAGTACGGCCCGGAAACCCTAGACTGCCGCTTCTTCGCCCCTGACGAAATCCCCTGGGACGCCATCTACTACCCGGCGATCCGACAGATCCTCGAACGCTACATCGAGGAACGCCAGGCCGGGGTCTACGGCATCTACATGGGCAACGACGACAGCGGCAAGGTCCACTTCATCCGCTGACGCTCAGCCCAGGCGCTGCTTGAGAAACTCGATCAACGCCTGCACCGGCCGGGCGCTCTGCCGGTGCTGCGGGTAAACCGCCGACAGTTGCAACGGCTCCGGGGCGAACGCCGCCAGCACCGGCACCAGCGAACCGTCCTCCAGCGCATCACCGACGATGAACGTCGGCAGGTAGGTGATGCCCATTCCGGCAACTGCCGCTTCGCGCAGCAAGTCGCCGTTGTTCGCCCGCATCCGTCCGCTCACCGTCACCACCCGTGCCTTGCCCTGCTCAACGAAACGCCATTGCACCTGGCGGCCATGGCCGTACGGCAAGCAATCGTGTTCGGCCAGATCGTCCGGCCGAGCGGGGGTACCGCGCCGCGCCAGGTAGTCTGGGCTGGCGCAATAGACCCGGTCCATCGCGGCAAGGCGCCGGGCAATCAGCGTCGAGTCTTCCAGCACGCCGATGCGCAGTGCCAGGTCGTAACCCTCACCGAGCAGATCCACGGAGCGGTCGCTAAGGTCCACCTCGACACTGACCTGCGGATAGCGCTGCAAAAACTCCGGCAACAGCGTGCCCAGATGCGCCACGGCGAACGACAACGGCGCACTCAGGCGCACAGTGCCGCGGGGCTCGCTGGTCTGCCCGGCGATGCCCTGCTCCACCTGTTCCACCTCGGCCAGCAGACGCTGGGCCGATTCGTAGTAACTCTGGCCCAGCGGGGTCGGGTCCAGGCGCCGGGTCGAACGGTTGAGCAGGCGTACACCCAGGCGCTCTTCCAACGCCATCAACCGCCGGCTGACGAACTGCTTGG
The DNA here is from genome assembly GCF_903166565.1 of Pseudomonas sp. Marseille-P9899. Taxonomy (NCBI): domain Bacteria; kingdom Pseudomonadati; phylum Pseudomonadota; class Gammaproteobacteria; order Pseudomonadales; family Pseudomonadaceae; genus Pseudomonas; species Pseudomonas sp. Marseille-P9899. The sequence continues at coordinate 386,966 of NZ_CAESCG010000001.1, read as the reverse complement.
ACAAACCCAGCTTGTCAGCCGCAGCAGTGAAGCTGCCGGACTCCATGACCTGGGAAAAGATGCGCATGTCTTCGAACGGGTTCATTGTCGCTTCCTGGTGGACAGTGACACGCCTTATAGCCGTTTTTCGGCCGTCCGGCACCTGAATAATCCGTCAAAAACATGCTGCATCCTAATGCCAGTCAGTTAAAGCGATTAGGGCCCTTCGCGAGCAAGCTCGCTCCTACAGGTTCAGTGTCGATTCTGTAGGAGCGAGCTTGCTCGCGAAGGCCCCAGCTGGCCTAACTGACTGGCATTATGCTGCATCCAGGCTTCCGCCAGCCCCTCACGCCGGGGTGATCCAGAAGATGTCCTTGCTCTTCACCCGGATCTCCACCCGCCCGTCCTTGCGCACGCGCAACACCGAGTTCTTGTAGACCGCCTGCTCGTCCTTGAAGTACTTGTCGGTCGCCCAGTAGGGCCCGCCCTTGTCCTCGTAGGCGACGAAGTTGCCGTCCGGCTGCAGCATCAACCGCCCCGCGTGGACCTTCCTTTCGGTACCCGCCGACCAGACCACTTTCTGGTCCCGGGTCCTGACCAGTTCCAGGGGGCCTTCATGCCGGTAGTACAAGCGATAGGCGCCCATGTCGGAGGTCAGGAAACAGCCCGGGATCAGGTGCTCATCGACCTCCAGGCGGTCGCGCTCGGCGAAGGCGCTGACATAAGGGTCGATGTAGAACTGCTGATCGTTGTCGTACGGATGCTCCGCGCGGCGGCCGTCCAGCCGGCAATCAGTGACCGACTTGCCGGTCCGGGTGATCAGGCGGCTGTCATTGAACTGATCATCGGACCTGGTCTTGTATTGCAGGTTGAACATCTTGGTCGAACGGTTCCAACTGATCTTCCACGCCAGGTTGCGGTCCTTGCCCTCGACGGCGCCGGGCTTCCCGCCAAACTGCAGGACCTTGCCGGAAACCGCGTGCGTGACGCGAAAGCGGTGGTCGATAAACGGGTTGAACAGCAGCGATTCGATCACTTCCAGGCGCCACTCCTGGATCACCGAACACAGGCGGACCTGATTGTCGCTACCAAAGCGCATGCCGAACTCGCCCGCACCGGAACGGAACGACACCTGCAGCGTCTGCGTGTCCAGCACCAACTCCTGGACCAGCGCCTTGACCTCGGCAGGCAGCACATGGGTCATCTCGATCTCCTGCCTGCCCAAGTCACGCTCGAGGTTGTCCAGCTCATCCCCCAACTTGTAAGGCGTGCACGGGTCCTGGTCCACCAAGTGCAGCAACAGCGCCGCCTTGACCTGCGCCAGGTAGAAACGGGCATAGGTGTACTTGGTCGCATAGAAGAACGACACGAAGTCGCGCAGGCCCTGGTCTTCCTGGAAGGGGGAGAGAAATTCAAATCCGTAGCGGTTGTCCAGCAACCCCTGAACGACCTTGAGGTTTTCCCGCACCTCAGTGGCAACCCGGCTACCCAGCAGGCCGAGACGACCGAGCGCGACCACCCGATCAGCCGCGCCTTGCAGGCCACCCGCCGCCTGCTCGCGGATCGCCCTGGCCAGCATTTCGAGCAAGCCCTCGTATTCCCGATAAATGCTCTCGATCGAGGTCAGGGCGGGGGCAATCGCATACTTCGAAAGGTCGAGGCGATACAGGTCAACCTGCCTGTCGACCCGGGTGATATTCAGGCGGGCGGTGTCCAGCAGGTCAAGGTCACGTTGCAGGCGTTGGTCGACCTCATCGAACGGCGCGTTGCCGTGATTGGCGAGCAACACATCCCAGACACCGTTGACGGCCTGCGGCACGAATGCGAGACCGGTCTGCTCGGCAAGCTCCCGGGCGGAAATCGATATGCCGTACTGAAGCGGTGAGTTGATCATCGATGCCTTTCTCCCTGTGCGGCTGGACAACCCAACCGGCTGCGAGGACCGATTGTAGGAGGAAGGCTCAAACGGATAAATAGCAAACAGCCATCATTCGACAGCGCTGCATGGCCTCTCGCGAGGCCATCGTTCAAGCGACGTCAGCGTGCTCAGCGCAGCTCTGGCCAGGTGGTGAGGACGTCGAAGCCGTCGTCGGTGACCACCACCATGTGTTCCCACTGCGCCGACAGCGAGTTGTCGCGGGTAACCACCGTCCACTGGTCGGCCAGGGTCTGGGTCTGGCGCTTGCCGGCGTTGAGCATCGGCTCGATGGTGAAGATCATGCCCGGCTTGAGCTTCATGCCCAGGCCGCGCTGGCCGAAGTGCAGGATCTGCGGCTCGCCGTGATAGACCTGACCGATGCCGTGGCCGCAATACTCGCGCACCACGCTGTAACCGGCGCCCTCGCCCACCGACTGAATGGCGTGACCGATATCACCCAGGGTGGCTCCCGGCCGTACGCTCTTGATGCCGGCCCACATGGCGTCGAAGGTGACGTCCACGAGTCGGCGCGCCTCGTCGCTGACCTCGCCGACGTAGTACATGCGGCTGGTGTCACCGAACCAGCCGTCCTTGATCACGGCGGTGTCGATATTGACGATGTCGCCGTCCCTGAGCACCCGGTTCGACGGAATACCGTGGCAGACCACCTCGTTGACCGAGATACAAATGGTCTTGGGAAAACCGTGGTAACCGACGTTGGCCGGAATCGCTTTCTGCACCTTGACGATGTAGTCGTTGCAGATGCGGTCCAGCTCATCGGTGGTGATACCGGGCTGCACATGGGGCTTGATCATCGCCAGTACATCGGCGGCCAGTTCGGCGGCGACGCGGGCCTGGGCGATCTGCTCACGGGTATGAAGGGTGACGTTTCTCAATGCTGCGCTCCCATGCCGGTCGACAGCGGCGTGCTGTCCAGCGCGCAAACCCGCTTGAGGTCGAGGCCGCCCTGCTGCTCGGCCTGGATCAGCAGACGGCAGATTTCATTGTGGTTGAGGTCGGGGTGCAGCTCGGCGAGCATGCCGATGCGCATCCAGTGTTCGGCCTGCGCATTGATGGAGCGGCTGAGCGCGTTGCTCGCGACGCGAAGGCTCTCATGCATTGATTCTGAGATTTTTACGATGCCCACGGAAAGTTCCTATATGAAACGCTGACGTTTCGTATATTAGCTGAAAACTTGCGCTAGGTAACATTTCCCGCTTGATCCGCTGTACGGCAGCGCGCTGGAAAAGCACAGTTTCACGCTTACGCTTTACAGGCAGGGCCGCCGGCCCCGCCGAACCCTGTGTCGTGTCAGTCAAGGAAGTCGCCGCGTGCCCTCCATCTACCAACTCAAACCCCGCTTCCAGGCGCTGTTGCGCCCGGGTGTCAGCCGCCTGCATCAGCGCGGCGTCACCGCCAACCAGGTGACCGTCGTCGCCGCCCTCGTCTCCGTCCTGCTCGGCCTGCTGCTGGCCTGGGGCAGTCAGCACGCCTGGCTGTTCGCCCTGTTGCCGCTGTGGATGCTGCTGCGCATGGCGCTCAATGCGGTGGACGGCATGCTCGCCCGCGAATTCGGCCAGCAGTCGCGGCTGGGCGCCTACCTCAACGAACTCTGCGACCTGATCGCCGATGCCGCACTGTACCTGCCGTTCGCCCTGCTGCCCGGCGTCTCGCCGTTGCTGGTGGTGCTCGTGGTGTTCGCCGCGCTCATCAGCGAATACGCCGGGGTCATGGGCCCGCTGGCCGGTGCCTCGCGGCGCTACGACGGGCCCATGGGCAAAAGCGACCGGGCCTTCGTCTTCGGTGCGCTGGGCCTGACCGTGGCCTTCGCCATTGCGGCCGCCTGGGTCAACGGCGTGCTGCTGGTGGTCCTGCTGCTTTCCCTCTATACCCTCTACAACCGGGTGCGCCGAGGTCTCGACGAAACCCGCTGATTCTCTCGCCGGATAAGGATCTGTCCCATGCGCCAGGCGCAATCGCTGCACTTCACCACCCATGACGGCGTCGAGCTGTATTACCGCCACTGGCCGGCGCAACGCGAGCCGGGCCAGCCGAAACGCGCGCTGGTGATGTTCCACCGCGGCCACGAACACGGCGGGCGCATGGCCCATCTGGTGGATGAGCTCAACCTGCCCGACCACGACTTCTTCGCCTGGGACGCCCGCGGTCACGGCCAGTCCCCCGGCACCCGCGGCGACAGCCCCGGCTTCGCCACCAGCGTGCGCGACGTGCAGACCTTCATCGAACACATCACCCGCCAGCACGACATCGCCGAGCAAGACATGGCCATACTGGCGCAAAGCGTCGGCGCGGTGCTGATCGCCACCTGGGCCCACGACTATGCGCCGAAGGTGCGCTGCCTGGTGCTCGCCTCGCCGGCCTTCAGTATCAAGCTCTACGTGCCCTTCGCCCGCCCCGGCCTGAAACTGCTGCGGGCCTGGCGCGGCAACTTCTTCGTCAACAGCTACGTCAAGCCAGCGCTGCTCAGCCATGACCCGGAGCGGGTGATGTCCTACACCAGTGACCCGCTGATCACCCGGCCAATCTCGGTGAACATGCTGCTCGGGCTGTATGAAGCCGCCGACCGTGTGGTGGCCGATGCCCAGGCGATCCAGATCCCGACCCAGGTGCTGATTTCCGGCGCCGACGTGGTGGTCCGGCGCAAACCGCAGGAACAGTTTTTCGACCGCCTCGGCACCCTGCACAAGGAAAAGCACATCCTCCCCGGCTTCTTCCACGACACCCTCGGCGAGCGCGATCGCGCCCATGCCCTGGCGCGGATCCGGCGTTTTGTCAGCCAGTGCTTCCAGCAGCCGGTCGAGCGACCTTCGCTGCTCGATGCCGACCGCCAGGGCGCCAGTTGCGCCGAGGCGGAAAGCCTCGCCGCACCGTTGCCCAAGTACTCACCGCGCAACCTCTACTGGCAAGCCACCCGCGCCTCACTGCGCCTGGGCAAGCAGTTGTCCGAAGGGGTCAAGCTCGGTTTCGACACCGGCTTCGACTCCGGCAGCACCCTGGACTACGTCTACCGCAACCAGCCCACCGGCAAGGGCAAGCTCGGCCAGCTGGTGGACCGCAACTACCTCGATGCCATCGGCTGGCGCGGCATCCGCCAGCGCAAGCTGCACGCCGAGGAGCTGCTGCGCAACGCCATCGAACGCCTGCGCCAGCAGGGCCGTCCGGTGCATATCGTCGATATCGCCGCTGGCCATGGCCGCTACATCCTCGAAGCGCTTCAAGGGCTGGAACAACGCCCCGACTCGATCCTGCTGCGCGACTACAGCGAACTCAACGTCACCCAGGGCAATGCCCTGATCAGCGAGAAAGGTCTGGGCGACATTGCCCGCTTCGTCCAGGGCGATGCCTTCGACCGCGCCTCGCTCGCCGCCCTTGACCCCAAACCCACCCTGGCGGTGGTTTCCGGGCTGTATGAACTGTTCCCCGACAACGACCTGGTGCGCACGTCGCTGGCCGGCCTTGCCGAGGCGATCGAAGACGGCGGCTACCTGGTCTACACCGGCCAGCCGTGGCACCCGCAACTGGAGATGATCGCCCGCGCGCTGACCAGCCATCGCGGCGGCGAAGCCTGGGTCATGCGGCGGCGCAGCCAGGCGGAAATGGATCAGTTGGTCCAGGCGGCGGGCTTTCGCAAGCTGGAACAGCGCATCGATGAATGGGGCATCTTCAGCGTCAGCCTCGCCCAGCGGGTGCGCGAATGAGCGTACCCCGCGAGCCCGGCCTGATTCGCCGTGGCGTGCTCTGGCTGTTGTTGCTCGGCCCGCTGTTCTTCATCAGCTACGGCCTGAGCAACAGCTTCACCGCCCAACGCGACGATGTCGGCAGCCTGGTGTTCGCCTGGGAGCGGCACGTGCCGCTGTGGTCGTGGACGATCATTCCGTACTGGTCCATCGACCTGCTCTACGGCTTGTCCTTCCTGGTGCCGCGCACCCGTGGCGAAATGGACCGTCACGCCCTGCGCCTGCTCAGCGCCCAACTCATCTGCATCGTTTGCTTCCTGCTCTGGCCACTGCGCTTCACCTTCGAACGCCCGGAACTGGATGGCGTATTCGGCTGGCTGTTCGATGTGCTGATGGGCTTCGACAAGCCCTACAACCAGGCGCCCTCGCTGCACATCGCCCTGCTAGTGGTGATCTGGGCGATGTTCACCCGGCATACCCGCGGCGTGTTGCTGCGCGGGACGCTGCATGTGTGGATGGTGCTGATCGGCCTGTCGGTACTGACCACCTGGCAACACCATTTCATCGACCTGCCCACCGGCGCGCTCGCCGGTTTCCTCTGCCTCTGGCTGTGGCCACGGGAAGGCCCCTCGCCCCTGCACCTCACTCGTTTACCCGACACGCCGGAGCACTATCGTCTGGCCTGGCGCTATGCGCTCGGTGCCGCGCTGCTGGCGGGCGCGGCATTCGTCCTCAAGGGCGGCTGGCTGTGGCTGCTGTGGCCCGGACTGGCGGCGCTGATGGTGGCGCTGAATTACTTGCTGTTCGGCGCCGGCGGCTTTCAGAAACGCGCCGATGGCACCCAGCCGTGCGCCGTGCGCTGGTTGCTGGCGCCGTACCTTGCGGTGGCCTGGATCAATTCGCGGCTGTGGACCCGGCGTCACCCGCAAGCCGACGAGGTCTGCGACGGGGTGTTCCTCGGACGCCTGCCGGCGCGGGGCGAAGCCACGGCATTCGCCGCAGTGGTCGACCTGTGCGCCGAGCTGCCGATAAGGGTCATCCCCGGTCAGCACTACCGCAGCCTGCCGAACCTCGATCTGGTGGCGCCGGAACAGGCGCTGTGCCGTGAAGCAGCGGCCGTCATCGAAACCCTGCGCGGCCACGGCCCGCTGCTGGTCTGCTGCGCCCTGGGCTACTCGCGCAGCGCCTGCGCCGTGGCGGCGTGGCTGCTGCTCAGCGGGCGCTGCGCCGATGTCGCCGGCGCCGAAATCGTGATTCGCCGCGCCCGTCCCGGTGTGGTCCTGCACCCGGCGCACCGGCGCCTACTGGAAAGCCTGCAACCCGGAGCCTGTCCATGAGCGAAGATGCCCAGCTTGCCTTGGCCTCGCGCCTGCTCGCGCGCGGCCCACAGATCGAGCGTCTGTCCGACGGCATCAGCCTGCTGGCCCTGGCCTACGGGCTGGCGCCGCTGCTGATCGCCGCCAACCACCCGCAACTGGCAAGCCTGATCTGCGCCGTACTGGTGCTGCTCGGTATCGCGCAGAAGTATTTCGCCCTGCGGGTCGCCCTCGATGCCGACCTGATCGCCAACCTCGCCAACGACGCCGGGCGCCTGAGCAGCCGCACGCGGGCGCTGGACCAGGCCCTTCACGAACTCGGCCTGAAACCCGCCGCCGGCCGCGAGCGCGACTGGCCGTCACGCTGCCGCGGCGCTTTGCGCCTGCTGCGCGGCCAGGCATTGTGCGTGGGGTTGCAGGTCTTCCTCGCCGTGCTCACGCTGCTTTCCCTGCCCTGGCTTCCGGCCGCATAAGGACGTTTTCATGCTTGCTGCCTTCACCGCCTTCCTCATCACCTCCTTCGCCCGCCTGGTCACCGGCGCTCGCGCCCTGTGGCTGGGCTGCAGCCCGCTGCCGGTGCAGCGGCTGTATTTCGCCAACCACAGCAGCCACGGCGACTTCGTGCTGATCTGGGCCTCGCTGCCCGAACCGCTGCGCCAGCGCACCCGCCCGGTGGCCGGCGCCGACTACTGGCTCAAACCCGGTGTGCGCAATTTCTTGATCAGCAAGGTGTTCAACGGTGTGCTGCTGGACCGCCAGCGCAGCGGGCCCGAGGCCGACCCGCTGCAACCGGTCAAGGATGCCCTGGCCCAGGGCGACTCGCTGATCTTCTTCCCCGAAGGCACGCGCAACCTCGGCGACGAGCCGTTGCTGCCGTTCAAAAGCGGCCTGTTTCATCTCGCCGCCGCGCAGCCGCAAGTCGAACTGGTGCCGGTGTGGATCGCCAACCTCAATCGCGTCATGCCGAAGGGCCGCACCCTGCCGCTGCCGCTGCTGTGCACCTTGAGCTTCGGCGAACCGCTGCAACTTGCGCCGGACGAAAGCAAACAGGCTTTTCTTGAGCGCGCCAGCCACGCCCTGCTGGCCCTCGCGCCGAAGGAGGTCTGAAATGGAACACAACACCTGGCCCCTGTTCGCCGGCATCGGCGCCCTGCTCCTGCTCGCCAGCCTGATCGGCCGCCTGCTGAAATGGCGCGCCGGCCCCGGCCCGCACGCGGTGATCGACAATCTCAACGCCCGCATCGACGCCTGGTGGGTGATGGTGCTGGTCATCGGCCTGGCCTTCATCTTCGGCAAGACCGGGGTGATCGTGCTGTTCTACCTGGTGTCGTTCTACGCCCTGCGCGAGTTCATCACCCTGACCCCGACCCGCCGCAGCGACTACCCGGCGCTGGTGCTGGCGTTCTACGTCGCGCTGCCCGGCCAATACCTGCTGATCGGTTTCGACTGGTACGGGCTTTTCAGCATTTTCATCCCGGTCTACCTGTTCCTCCTGCTGCCGATCCTGGCCAGCCTCGGCGGCGACACCACGCGCTTCCTCGAACGCGCCTCGAAGGTCCAGTGGGGGTTGATGATCGCGGTCTACTGCGTGTCCTCGGTGCCGGCGCTGATGACCCTCGATATCCCCGGCTATGAAGGCCGCAACCTGCTGCTGATCGCCTGGCTGATCCTGGTGGTGCAGATCAGCGATGTGCTGCAGTACGTCTGCGGCAAGCTGTTCGGCAAGCGCAAGGTGGCGCCGCGGCTGTCACCGTCCAAGACCCTCGAAGGCCTGCTGGGCGGCGTGTTCCTGGCGACGCTGATTGGCGCAGCGCTGTACTGGATCACCCCGTTCAACATGTGGCAGGCGGCGCTGATGGCGCTGGTGGTCAACGTCATGGGCTTCTTCGGCGGGCTGGTGATGTCGGCGATCAAGCGTGATCGCGGGGTCAAGGACTGGGGGCACATGATCGAGGGCCACGGCGGCATGCTCGACCGCATGGATTCGGTGTGCTTCGCCGCGCCGATCTTCTTTCATTTCGTGCGTTACTGGTGGGCCTAAGCTCTGTATGAAAAGCCCCTTTCAGGGCAGCTGCCGTTCGGCGACTTCCCGTGCACCGCACGGGAAGCAGCTGGCAAGCTGAATCAAATGATTGGCAGAGGCAGGCAAGCAACACCTGCGGCAATGGCGTCCAATGGGCAGCCCGCATTTCCAGACGAAGGATGTGCCAGGCCCAATCGACGAGAGCCATGACCCCGCCGCGGGTGCCAATGGCCGGTATCGCCTGCGTGCCAACATCCCGATAATCGACGCGCCCCGCCAAAGAGGGCGTCTGCCACCAGGAGAACCGTCATGGGCACACTTGCTCTGGCTGCCAAGATCACCCACGTCCCTTCGATGTACCTGTCCGAACTGCCGGGCCCGCGCCAGGGCTATCGCCAGGCCGCCATCGACGGCCACAAAGAGATTTCCCGCCGCTGCCGCGAACTCGGCGTCGACACCCTGGTGGTCTTCGACACGCACTGGCTGGTCAACGCCAACTACCACATCAACTGCGCGCCGCACTTCAAGGGCACCTACACCAGCAACGAGCTGCCGCACTTCATCGCCAACATGGACTACGAAGTGCCGGGCAACGACGTGCTGGGCCGCCTGCTGGCCGAGGAATGCAACCGCCAGGGCGTCGAAACCATGGCCCACGACGCCACCAGCCTCGGCCCGGAATACGGCACCCTGGTGCCGATGCGCTACATGAACGCCGACCAGCACTTCAAGGTGGTTTCGGTCTCGGCCCTGTGCACCTCCCACTACCTGAACGACAGCGCGCGCCTGGGCTGGGCGATGCGCAAGGCCGTGGAAGAGCACTACGACGGCACCGTGGCGTTCCTCGCCAGCGGGTCGCTGTCGCACCGTTTCGCCCAGAACGGCCAGGCGCCGGAATTCGCCGACAAGGTCTGGAGCCCGTTCCTGGAAACTCTCGACCACCGTGTCGTGCAGATGTGGGAAAACGGCGAGTGGGACGCCTTCTGCACCATGCTCCCGGAGTACGCGGTGAAGGGTCACGGCGAAGGCTTCATGCACGACACCGCGATGCTGCTGGGTGCGCTGGGCTGGTCGAAGTACGACGGCAAGGCCGACGTGGTCACCCCGTATTTCGGCTCGTCCGCCACCGGCCAGATCAACGCGATCTTCCCGGTCACCCCGCAGGACGGCTCCGCCGTTCCGGCAGCCCAGGCTTCCTCGGGCCAACTGGCCGCCGTCGGCCGCCTGTAACACCGTCAGCGCGACAGTCCGCTACGCCGGGCTGTCGCGAAGGGCTCTCTCTCAGCCCGCAACGTCACGCCCTCCTCCTCGCCCTCCCCACAAAAAATCTGGCAGCCCCGATCAAAACTGCCAGCAGGCTGAATCAAGAACCTATCGTTCGTTAGGCATTTAATGCAAAGTGTAACTGGCGCTCCAGACGCCCCTTGCTGCCTCAGCCAACTCCAACTATTCAGGCCGCCCCCATGATCAACATCGAAACGCCCACCTATTACACCGCGACCAAGAAATACAACCTCAGCTTCCCGATCCTGGAAAACGATATCGAGGCCGATGTCGTGGTGATCGGCGGCGGTTTCTCCGGTATCAACACCGCCCTGGAGCTGGCCGAGAAAGGCATCACCAACACCGTGGTGCTGGAGGGACGCTACCTGGGCTTCGGCGGCACCGGGCGCAATGGCGGGCAGATCATGGCGGGCATCGGCCACGACCTGGAGAAAATCAGGAGCAGCGTCGGCGAGAAGGGCCTGCAGGAAATCTTCGAGATCAGCGAACTGGGCGCCGGCATCATCAAGGACCGGATCGCCAAGTACGACATCGATGCCGACTTCTGCCACGGCTACGGCTACATGGGCTTCAACGCACGCCAGGAAAAGACCCTGCGTACCTGGGAAAAAGAATTCAAGAAGGTCAACAACAAGGACGAAATCCGCTTCCTCGGCGGCTCCGAGGTCAAGCAGATCATCGGCTCCGACGCGTACGGCAGCGCCCTGCTGCACATGGGCGGCGGCCATGTGCACTCGCTGAACCTGCTGCTCGGTGAAGCCAAGGCCCTGGTCGGCCATGGCGTGCGCATCTTCGAACACAGCGCCGCGCTGGAAGTCACCTACGGCGAGAAAATCACCGTGCGTACCGGCCGTGGTTCGGTCAAGGCCAGCAAGTTGCTGTGGGCCTGCGACAGCTTCCTCAACAAGCTGGAGCCGGAACTGCACAGCCGCACCATCAACACCTACGCCTTCCAGTTGATGACCGAACCGCTGTCGGACGAGATGATCCAGCGCATCAGCCCGATCCGCGGCGCCTACAGCGATATCCGACCGGTGATCGACTACTACCGGGTCACCAACGAAAACCGCCTGCTGTTCGGCGCGGCCACGCCCTTCATCGAGCACATCCCCAACGACCTGAAAGCCTGGAACCGCGCGCTGATGCTGAAGATCTTCCCGTACCTGAAGGACGTGAAGATCGACCTCGCCTGGGGCGGCCCGATGGCCACCAGCGCCAACCTGTTCCCACAGATCGGCACGCTCAGCGGGCGGCCGAATGCGTTCTATGTGCAGGGCTATTCCGGGTTTGGCGTAACCCCGAGCCACATCATCTGCAAGATCCTCGCGGAGGGCATGGCGGAAGGCTCGAGCCGTTATGACCTGATCAGCTCGGTGAAACATGCGCGGATCATCGGCAAGGACAATTTCCGGCCGCTGATTCTCAGTGCAGGGAAGACGGTGCATCAGGTGTCGGGGTTCTTCAACGGGCGGCGTTGAAGGCTTCGCTGCAATCAACCGCGCACCAGATCATGAATATGACTAAAGATGCGGTGAAACCAATTCAATTCCATTCATCCAGGGGCTGAGGATAGAATTATTCTCAATTGGAAAGCACATAGATACCACTGAGTGAGCGCCTGAATATATTCAGGCGCTCACTCGGAAATAAGGACATCCGCCCCCGATGAACAACGCGTTTACTTTTACCGTCAACAGTATTTGTTTCGACGAAAATTATCGCCCCGCCGAAAACACCCGCACTACAACCAACTTTGCCAACCTCGCCAAAGGTCAGAATCGCCAGGAAAACTTGCGCAATGCGCTGACCATGATCGACAACCGCTTCAATGCGTTGGCGCACTGGGATAACCCCAAAGGCGATCGCTACACCGTCGAACTCGAGATCATTTCCGTCGAGATGAATGTTGGCGTTGAAAGTAGCGGTAGCTCGCTGCCCCTGATCGAAATTCTGAAGACAACCATCGTTGATCTGAAAACCAACGAGCGCATCGAAGGCATTGTCGGGAATAACTTCTCCTCCTACGTGCGAGACTATGACTTCAGCGTGTTGCTGCTGGAGCACAACAAAGATCAGCAGGGTTTCAGCACCCCCAACAATTTTGGCGATCTTCATGGAAAGCTGTTCAAGCACTTCGTGAATTCGAGTGCTTTCAAGGAGCATTTCACCAAGCCGCCGGTCATTTGCCTGAGTGTTTCGAGCAGCAAAACCTACCACCGAACTGAAAACCAGCACCCTGTCCTAGGTATCGAATACCTGCAGGATGAATACTCATTGACCGATGAGTACTTCAATAAAATGGGTTTGAAAGTTCGCTACTTCATGCCGCCGAACAGCGTTGCGCCGCTGGCCTTCTACTTTGCGGGCGACTTGCTGGGTGATTACTCCAACCTGGAGTTGATCAGTACCATCAGCACCATGGATACCTTCCAGAAGATTTACCGGCCCGAAATCTACAATGCGAACTCTGCTGCCGGCAAATCCTATCAACCCAGCCTGCAGCACCAGGATTACTCATTGACACGTATTGTTTACGACCGGGAAGAACGTAGCCGCCTGGCTATCGAGCAAGGAAAGTTTGCCGAGGAGCACTTCATCAAACCGCACCACGCTGCCCTTGAGCAATTTTCCGCTAATTACGCTCTTTGACCTTTCGACTACACAAGGCTATCCACCGTGAAAAAACTGCTTCCCACCTCAACCGCTGGCAGCTTGCCAAAACCTTCCTGGCTGGCCCAACCGGAGACGCTTTGGTCACCGTGGAAACTGCAAGGTGAAGAACTGATCGAGGGCAAACAAGATGCCCTGCGCCTGTCGTTGCAAGAACAACAACAGGCCGGCATTGATATCGTCAGCGATGGCGAGCAAACGCGCCAACACTTCGTCACCACCTTTATCGAGCACCTCGAAGGCGTCGATTTCGAGAAGCGCGAGACCGTCAGAATCCGTGACCGCTATGACGCGAGCGTACCGACGGTGGTTGGCGCGGTAGCCCGGAAAAAGCCGGTGTTTGTCGAAGACGCCAAATTCCTCCGTCAGCAAACCGGGCAACCCATCAAGTGGGCGTTGCCAGGTCCGATGACCATGATCGACACGCTTTACGACAACCACTACAAAAGCCGCGAAAAACTGGCCTGGGAATTCGCCAAGATCCTCAACCAGGAAGCCCGGGAACTGGAAGCGGCCGGCGTCGACATCATCCAGTTCGACGAGCCCGCTTTTAATGTCTTCTTTGATGAAGTGAATGAATGGGGCGTCGCGACTCTGGAAAGGGCAATTGAAGGCCTGAAGTGCGAGACCGCCGTGCATATTTGCTATGGCTACGGCATCAAGGCCAATACCGACTGGAAAAAGACCCTGGGCTCGGAGTGGCGGCAATACGAAGAAGCCTTCCCCAAGCTGCAGAAATCCAGCATCGATATCGTGTCGCTGGAATGTCACAACTCCCATGTGCCCATGGACCTGATTGAACTCATTCGGGGCAAGAAAGTGATGGTCGGGGCTATCGACGTGGCCAACCACGCTATCGAAACCCCGGAGGAAGTGGCCAATACCCTGCGCAAGGCCCTTCAGTTCGTCGATGCCGACAAGCTCTATCCGTGCACCAACTGCGGCATGGCGCCCCTGCCCCGCCCCGTTGCACGAGGCAAGCTGAATGCGTTGAGCGCAGGTGCGGAAATCGTCCGAAGAGAACTCGCCAACCAGCGCTGAGTTGAACGGCTGCACTCACTATTCAGGATCTGTCATGTCGCTTTCCAGTACGGCTATCGAGCCCTTGCGCTTTCGCGAAGCGCTCGGGCACTACGCATCCGGTATCACGGTGATTACCTCCCAGGTTGAGGGCGAACCGGTTGGTTTTACGTGCCAGTCGTTCTACAGCGTGTCGATGAGTCCGCCGCTGGTTTCATTCAGCGTGAAGTCCAGCGCGTACAGCTATCCGAAAATCCGCCAGGCAGGCCGATTCGTGGTGAATATCCTGTCGGGTGAACAGGTCAGGATTTCCAACCAGTTCGCCCGGCAAGGCACGGACAAGTGGCATGGCGTCGAATGGCAGGAATCGCCGCTGGGTAACCCGATCATTGCCGGCAGCCTGCACTGGCTTGATTGCGAGATTCACGCGGAACATGTCGCGGGTGATCACCTGATCGTGATTGGAGAAGTGAAAGCGTTGAGCCTGCAAGAAACTGCGGCGACGCAGCCATTGCTGTATTTCAAAGGGCAATATTGCAACCTCACCGCAGCTGGCGCGGAGTACGCGTAGCGCTACGTGCGAAGGGCAAGCGGCGCTCCGCTTGCCTGCGCGCCCTCAGCTCAACATCGCCTGAATCTGCTGCGTCGCCTGCCGCGTGCTGTCGGCCAGCTTTTTCACTTCCTCGGCCACTACCGAGAACCCCCGCCCAACCTCCCCCGCCCGCGCCGCCTCGATCGCGGCGTTCAGTGCCAGCAGGTTGGTCTGCTCGGCAATGCTCTTGATCACCCCCACCACCGTGGCGATCTGCGCGTAGGTGGTCTGGTTCTGCGACAGCATCTGCTCATGACTGGCCTGGGCGCTGCGTTCATCGCTGATGTCGCGCACTGCGCCGATCACCCGCAACAACACACCACGCTCGTCACGCACCGCACAGCCGCGCTCACGACACCAGATATAGCCGCGCGACTTGTGGCGCATACGGTACTCGAAGACGTACTCGCCACTGGCGCCAGGCTTGAGAATTTCGCGGTCGAACACCGCCATGATCAGCGGCAGGTCGTCCGGGTGGGTGATGCTGACCTGGGCGTTCCAGCCGTCGGGCAACTCGCTGGGGCTGTAGCCCATCAGCGCCCGGAACTGGTTGGAAATGCGCATGTTGCTGTCGGGGTGCTGCACATCGCCTTGAACCACGCTGATGTCCCAGGTGCCTTCGGTGAGGGTGGATTGCAGTTGCGCCCAGATCGCCGCCTGCTGCTGGTGCGCCTGCAGTTGCTGCGCCTGTTCGCGCAGTGCGTCTTCCAGGTGCTGGCAGCGCTGTTGCAGTTGCCGCGCTTCGTCCCGCGCGGCCTCGTCCTGGCGGTGGGCGTGTTCGAGCTGGTCGGTCAGTTCGCTGCAACGGGCGCGGGCCTCGGCCAGCAAACGCTGGTCCTGCTGGCGTTCGCCGGCCAGCTCGCGCAGGGCCAGGAGCAGCGTCGGGTGGCGCTCCAGTTGCGCGCTGCGCGGCCCGTCCCAGCGCTGACCCTGGCTGATCTGCGTCAGTCCTTGTTCCAGCTCCCGCACCCAATGATCGTTCCTGAAAAACATCAGCGCACACCGTTCGGCAGTGAAACCCCGAGTTGACCGGATTGGCGCAGTGGCGTCTTGCACGCGGGTGCCGAGTGCTTGACCGTCCCTGCCAAGGAACAAGGGGAGTGATGGTCCTGCCAGGTGTTGCATAAAGCTACAAAGATGAGCGGTATCGCGAGCCGGAAAGCGAGTATCACGGCTTTTCATACAGAGCCTACGGCACTTCATTCGAAGTAGAGAATCTTCGTAAGGATCAAACGCTGATAATGCTCAACTAGCGCAAGGTGTGTTCGCTGGCCGCTTACGAAGGGTGGAACTGCAATGCTTATACAGAGCGTGTTTGCCACTAACCCACTCATACATAGCGGTAAATGGCACCATCGGTCAGTAGCCGAAATGTCACAAAAACTTCTCTTGAAGGCTCTATCTCAATGGTTTTAGGGTTGCCTTCCAGAGCGGACGGTCAAGCACAGGATATCTCCAGAATTCCTGCCTTGACACGCTTTTTGAACCATGACCTCACGAGCGGGTTATGGATGAATTACAGGGGACTCATGAAGAGTTCAGCTATAAAGGCATGAGTATGGACGCGTTTTATTTACAGTATCAACAATCAATCTTGAAAGGCCTTGAAAAAACTTCAACCTCTCGCTTCGCTGTGGTCAGAGGATCTCGGTGAAGGCAAAAATACCTTTGATCTATCAAACTACGCGATACGGTTGCGGCTGGGCATGCATCAGGATGTTATTGTGTGCTTTTGATATTAAGCCTTCGATCAAATGCCCCCTCGAGCACAAATTGGCCAGCGGCTGCGCCCCTTGCAGCCTTATGGATCTGAAGCGTGTATTGCAGTCTTACAGAGTAATTACTGTAGGTTACTGCCTTGAGGCTCATGAAATATCTGGGCTACGAGTTCCGAGCATAGTTTTTCTAAAAGAAAGTCACTTTGCAATATTGGCAGAAGTCACAAGTGAGTACTTGATTCTGTTAGACCCTAGAAGAGGGAAGTTTAGAATCTCACATCCCTCGCTCTCAATTCTCTTTGGGGGCGCCGCACTGACCCTCGCCATGTTACCCAGTAAGGAAACTAAATGCGTGAACTAACAGCGAAAGAGTCCTTTCTAATTTGCGGAGGGCAGAGCACAAATTCGACCCTGACGCTTGGCACTCTTTCGATCATCGATACTCAACCATTTGACCCTATAACGCTTCCTGAAGGGACTGTGCCTGATGAAGGGGGTGGTGGTCAGTCTGGCCCTGTAGAAAACCCATACTGCATTACACCCGCGAGAGCTGTGGATAGTAGTTTTTTATCAGAAAACGAAGACGGTCAGCGGCTTAATGCGTATACCCCTGGCGGTGACAGTGGTGTAACTGTCGCTACTGGTGTAGATCTTTTTGGGCGCACGCAACAAAGCATGGCTTCACTTGGATGGCCCCAATCGCTGATAAATCAGCTTCTGCCATACACAACACAACAAGGACTGATTGCACGCGATTATCTCTCAGCCAATCCACTTACGATATCCGCCGACAACGCCAGTCTGATGGACGCCACGGTGTTCGAAGATATTGTTAATGATATCGCCGGTCGTTTTGACGCGGCAGCTTCTTTCGCTGACTTCGACCAGCTTCCTCCTGGAACCCAGACAGTGATCGCTGACATCGCTTACCAATATGGGCCAAACCTGAGGGTAAGAACGCCCAATTTCTGGCAACAAATCACTACTGGAGACTGGAACGCTGCATTGGCGAACTTGCAGGATTTCAATGACCCCTATACCACGCGAAGGCTTAGAGAAGCTGCGCTGCTAGAGAATGATTTAAATCAGTTTATACTCCCAACTCCAAACAACCCCTGCTAAAGGAAAAATATGCGCCCTTTCATCCTTGCTTTAACAGGCGTATTGGTAACTGGTTCTGTTACTGCTTCTGAGGTCTATGACCCCAATGCAGCGCCAAGGCTAGAAAATGGGATCAAGCAGTACTTGGGCGATGAAAAGGGCAATTACGTCGTCCCGGGATGGCTGTTATCCAGACAGGTATATGAATCCCTACAGGTTCCTGGCAACCCCAAGGACGCCCCGGTCCCAACTTTTTCTGACGTTGGCTCGCTAAAACTTCTGCAGGGATGCAGACCACACTCATGCACCGAAAAAGCGGCTGTCATTTATCAGGATCTTAAAGTAGTCGGTGCAGCGATCATAAGCAATAAGTGCGCTAAGACCGCAGGGAAAACATCATGTGACGCGACGTCAACGCTTACGATTTTTGAACACAATCCTATTTCGTTGAGTGACAGTAACGCTAGAAGGATGCTGAGGGCATGGGGCGAATCCAAGCAGAGTGGCATCCCCACCGAGATTTACGCTTTGCGTGCGCCTAAAGGAAAGCCATGAGAGCTCAGCGTTTTTGTCCGCCCAGATACCCGGCGTGGGATGACATATCTCCATACACGCGCTCACTGGTTTTAAAAGCACAACAATCACTACCCAGTTTGAGGAATTTCCATAGAGGGCTGCTGGACGCACCTATTGAGCTTACGCTGTCTAGCCCAGATAGACGCGCCCGGACAACGGGCGTTCTGAAAGTCCTGGAAAGGCCGTTGTCGCAGAGTATGACTGAAAAATATGGGCCGCCCCCGTTAGTGATCGAGAGGACGGTTGTGGAGGAAGACATATTCAAGCGACATTTCTCTGACCTCAGGCATGTCGTAAATCTAACCAGCAAGCAGTTCATAGAACTCATCGAGCACATCGCTTCGTCCATACATGCTGAAGATATAAAGGTCCGAAGAGGCTTCAACGTGATGACGAAGCCGGATAGCCAAGGCGATCATTGGAAGTATTTGAACTGGAGGCTTGTAAAGCGCGAGCTGTTTAATCTCCACGCTTTCATAAAGCAGAGCCAGAGCGTCAACAGTACTGTCTTTCAGGCAGCAGTTTTCTTGGGCGCGTTCAATTGTATACATCCACTAAAAGACGGCAACGGGAGAACTAGCCGGATCATATTCAATGGCATTCTTCAGTTACATACCTCACGACCAGCCTTCTATGTCCCCTTGAAAGAGTTCATGGGGCTCTCGAAGTATGGCTTTGAGCTATCTATGAGAGAGTCGATAATATTTGGTCGCTGGAGTACATTGCTGGTGTATTGCAGCAACATACTTCTAATAATGAATGCAGCAGCCCAAGGCGGTGCTGATTTCGACTGGAAGTCGAACCTCGTGAATTACGCCAAGTATATTTCAGCCAGATGAACTCGAACGTGGCGTGATCGATGGAAGATTTATGGCTGGAATTGCTCATGTTTACTAAGTAATGGGTTCATGGCCTGCAAGATAGGTAGACGTCCATGCCACACAGTTGGCAGGCAAACACATGCAATCGACAGCCTCAGGCAAGACGCCCCCCGCGCAACCGGGTAGAGTCGGGCGCGGCGTTCGCTGGCGGCGGGCTGCCTTGTCCTTTTCCATGCACTGGCGTCCTCGATCGTGAAAGCTGCGCAACCTTCCGGGCCAAACCGCTGGCCCAATGTCCTGCGGGCGTTGCATCACCGCAATTTCCGTCTGTATTTCATCGGCCACGCCGTCTCTACCCTCGGCACCTGGGTGCAAACGGTGGCGCTGTCGTGGCTGGTCTATCGGTTGACCGACTCGGCCGCGCTGCTCGGTATCACCACCTGCGCGACCTTGCTGCCGCAGCTGTTCGTCGGGCCGATCGCCGGGGCCTGGATCGATCGCCACGACAAGCGCCGCCTGCTGATGTTTATCGAAAGCCTGCTCGCGGTGCAGGCGCTGGGGCTGGCGCTGCTGACCTGGCTGGAGCTGATCACGCCGACGCTGATCGTGGTGCTCGCCGCCACCCTCGGCATCCTCAACGCCGTGGACACCCCGCTGCGCCAGTCGTTGCTCAGCCGTCTGGTGGACGACCGCGACGACCTGCCCAACGCCCTGGCCCTCAACGCGATGCTGTTCACCTGCTCGCGCTTCGTCGGTCCGCCGCTGGCCGGCCTGTTGCTGGCGCTCACTGGCGAGGCGCTGTGCTTTGCGCTGAACGCGTTGTCTTACGCCGGGCTGATCTTCGGCCTGTTGGCGATCCGCCTCGCGCCCGGCACAAAAGCCAGCGGCAGTATGCGCAACATGTTCCGCGAGGGCCTCGACTACACGCTGCGCTCGCCCTCGCTGCGCGCACTGATCATCGGCGTGCTGATGGTCAACCTCACCGCCTCTACCTACGCGGTGCTGCTGCCGGTGTTCGCCCGCGACATCTTCGCCGGTGACGCCCGCACCCTCGGCTGGCTGTGGGGCGCCGCCGGGCTCGGCTCGCTGCTCTCCACGGTGCTGCTGGCCGGGCGGCAGAGCGCGGCGAAGCTGCGCGGGCTGATCCTGTTTTCGGCCATCGCCAGCGCCATCGGCCTGCTGCTGTTCGCCAGCAGCCGCACCCTGCCGCTGTCGTTGCTGGCGATGATGATCCTGGGCTTCGGCGTGACCATCAACAACGTCGGCACCAACATCCTTTTGCAAAGCCAGGCGCCGGAAGCGCTGCGCGGCCGGGTGATATCGATCTACACCTCGACCCGTTTCGGTTTCGACGCCATCGGCGGCCTGCTCGCCGGGCTGCTCGCCGCCCATATCGGCGGCCCTTGGGCCATGCACATCGCCGCCGCGCTGCTGTCGGTCTACTGTCTCTGGCAACTGCTTCTGCTGCGCCGGAAACGCCCTGAACATCCCATCGAGGAAACCGCCTAATGAATCCTTTGCTGCGTCAGCAACAGACCATCACCCTGCGCCTGGCCATGCAGGCCCTGGACGCCGCGGTCAGCTTCGCCGAACAGGCTGGCGTGCGCGTCAGCGTGGCGATCCTCGACGCCAGTGGCCAGCCGATCAACAGCGCGCACATGGACGGCGCGCCACGCCCTTGCCAGGCCATCGCGCTGAACAAGGCACTGACCGCCGCAGGTTTCGGTGTCTCCACCCAGGTCTGGGAAGAGCGCTTGCAGAAATGCTCGGCGGCGGTACGCGAGGGCCTGCCGTTGCAGCCAAACCTGGCCTTGTTCGGCGGGGGCGAACCCTTCCTGCTGGACGCTCAGGTGATCGGTGCAATCGGTGTGTCCGGCGCCTCGGAAGCCCAGGACGCCGCTTGCGCCCAGGCCGCCGTGGAGAAGATTCGCGAACTGCTGGACAACGCCCGCTGAGAGGGATGCCACGATGAACGCTGCCCGCGAACTCGGTGACTACTGCCTGCACGCCTTCAGCCAGCAGGTGCCCGCCAGCCTTGCCGCCTTTTACCGGGTCGACGAGCAGTTGCAGGCCTGCGACTTCCAGCTGTTGGGCATGCAGGCACCCATGCACCACCACTACCTGGAACATTACCGCCATCTCGACCCGCTGAATCCGGACAACTGCCAGGCCATCGGCCTGCCGGTGGTATCGCTGCGCCAGGGCCTGGCGCACCACGATGCCGCGCGCGGCCGCGAGTACCTGGGGTTCCTGCGTCAGCACCGGGTGGTGGATGTGGTGGAGATCGTCGCCTGTGTCGACGAGCGTCCGGTGGCCGGTCTGTCGCTGCTGCGCGAAGGTGCGCTCGGCCCGTTCGAACCCAGCGAACTGGAGCGCCTGTTGCCGCTGCACGGGCTGATGCAAATGGCCGCCCGGCAGTTGCCGAAAGCTGCCCAGGACCGCCTCGCCGGACTGACCCCGCGTGAACGGGAAATCGCTCTATTGTTACAGAACGGCGCCTGTAACAAGACCCTGGCCCGGCAACTGGAGCTGGGTTTGCCGACGGTGAAGACGCACCTGATCAACCTGTTTCGCAAGGTCGGGGTCAAGAACCGGACCGAGTTGATCGGGGCGTTGTTTCTGTAGCGGGCGCAGGGGTGCCGGCAGACCTGCCCTGCATCATCCGCACCAGCGGCGCGTACTCGGCACGACTGACCGGGGCGATGCCGCTGGCATCCTGCGAGGCCAGAAATTCCGCCAGACCGTCCTGGTTCTCCAGCATCGCCGCACGAATGCGCGCCTTGTATTCACCGCACAGGCTGCCGCTGAAGACGTAAGGGTCGTAATAGATTCGCTCCGAACGCCAGAGCACATTGAAGGTGTCGCGCTCGATGCGCCCGCTGTTGAGGTACGCATCAGCACGCACGCTGGCGACGAACGCGGCATCCACCCGGCCCTCCAGCAGCGCATCCAGTGATTTGTCATGGGAGCCGGTGAACACCACCGAACCGAAGAACTCCGCCAGCGGCTGGCCGACCTGGGCGGAGAACTCGACGTTGGGCACCACGCTGCCAGACGTACTCGCCGGATCGCTCAAGGCGCCGCGCTTGCCGCGCAACGACGCTACGTCATCCGCAATGCCGCGACGCGCCAGCAGCAGGGCCTGATAGTGATGCCCGGCCGGGGTGAAGTAGCCGTTGTTGATGGTCAGGCTGGCGAACGGTTCGATGCGCGGGTCACGCTGCTGCGCCAGCACATAAGCGGCCGGCCCCAGCCAGGCGATGTCGACGCCGCCCGAGACCACGGCATCGACCACACTCTCATAGGACGACGCTGGCACGATCGCCGCCGGGACGCCCACGGCCGCACTCAGCCGCTCCAGCAGCGGCTGATAATCCTTGATCAGCACCTCCATGCTCTTCTTCGGAATCACCGCGATACGCAGGCTCGGCTGTAAGCACTTGGCCTGCGCGGTGGTCGTCAGCAATGCGCTCAGCAGCAGGCAGGACAAGGTGTTCAGTGCTCGCATGCAGTCTCCGTCGCATCAATGAAAGGTGGGTATTGGTCGAGCTGCGCCGCCGTCAGCGGCCGGCTGAAATGGTACCCCTGGGCAAAATCACAACCCGCAAGACGCAGGTAGACCACCTGCTCGCGGGTTTCCACGCCCTCGGCGACCACCTCCAGCCCCAGGCGCTTAGCCAGGATGATGGTGGAAAGCACGATGGGGCTGTCGTCGTGGCTGTTGGAGAGCTGGGCGATCAGGGCTCGGTCGATTTTCAGGCGGTTGATCGGCAGCGCCTGCAGGTGGGAAAAGCCCGAATAACCCTGGCCGAAATCATCGAGGCTGATGCTCAATCCGGCATCGCGCAGCACCTGCAGGTGCTTGATAGCCTGGCCTTCATCATCGAGCACGGTGGTTTCGGTGATCTCCAGCTCCAGCCGCGCGGGCTCGACGCCATGCTGGCGCAGCACGTCCAACAACTGCGCGCTGAAATCCGGCTGACGCAGTTGCAGCGGCGAGACGTTCACCGCCAGGCCAGTCTGAATGCCCCGCGCCTGCCAGCGCACCAGCTCTTCACAGGCCAGACGCACCACCTCCCAACCCAGCGCGACAATGAAACCGCTGCGCTCGGCAAGAGAGATGAAACGGTCCGGGTAAAGCAGGCCGAACTCAGGATGCTGCCAACGCACCAAGGCTTCGTAACCCACCACACGCAGAGAGTCGAAACGCACCTGCGGCTGGAAGTGCAGGACAAACTGCCGCTCCTTCAAGGCCGGACCGAACGCCTGCTCAAGGGCGAACTCGGCGACGTTGACCACGTTCAGCGACGGGTCGAAGAAGCGGTACTGCCCGCGCCCCGCCTGCTTGGCCGAATACATCGCGGCATCGGCATGGCGGATCAGTTCGTCCACCGCCTGGCCGTCACGCGGGCAGATGCTCACGCCGATGCTCGGGCTGCTGTTCAGTTCATGGGCGTCCAGCGAGTAGGTCGCCGACAGCTTGTTCAGCAGCATGCGCACCCAGGCGTCGATCTGCTCTTCGCTGCGCGAACCTGCCAGCAGCACGACAAACTCGTCGCCGCCAAAGCGCGCCGCCTCGTCACCCGGCTCCAGTGCCCGGCTGATCCGCCCCGCCACCGCCTGCAACAACAGGTCGCCGACCTTGTGCCCGAGGGAGTCGTTGATCGACTTGAAGCGGTCCATGTCGATAAACAGGATCGCCAGCAAGCGCCGCTTGCTGCGCTGCTCGGCGAGCGTGCGCGCCGCCGTTTCCATGAACTGCCGTCGATTGTGCAAACCGCTGAGGTGATCGGTGGCGGCCGCGTGGCTGCTGCGCCGGTGCTCTTCCTCCAGGCGCTGGATCAATTGCTGATTGATCTTCTGCGCCTGCTCCAGGGCGCTGAAGGCTTCCTGGCGCTTGCCCAATGCCCGCCAGCTCCACAGCACCCCGGCGAGGATCAGCAGGGTCATGCTCAGGTTCAGCCATAGCTGGTGGGCGTAGACCAGGCGCGACGGCGCGAGAATCTCTTCCTCCTGCTGGCTCACCACGACCGTGAAGCCGCGTTGCGCCACATGGCGAAACAGGCTCTGGTAATAGCCCTCGACACTGAATTGGTTGATCCGCCCCGACTCTTCGTCACCCTCCGGCAGCTCGGGTTTCAGCGGCTCGCCGGCCACCACCACGCCGCTGTTGCCAATGCGCAGCCGCTCCTGGCCGGCGCGGTCGAGCAGGCGCATCAGGCCGCTGTGGCCCAGGTCAATATGCTGGAACAGCACGGCCAGGTAACCGATGTCCAACTGCACCAGCAGGATGTTGCCGGTGCCGCCGCCGGCCGTGTCCGCCAGCGGCAGCAGGAACGGCAAGCGCCAATTCAGCTCGGCGGTCTGTCGGTCGAGGGCATCGAGGGGCGGCAGGAACGGCCTGACGCTGTAGCGGTCGCCGTGTTCATGCAACTGCGCCAGCCATTGCGCGGGCAATTGCCGCGGCTCATCGGCATGGCTGGCATAGAGCACGCGCCCGTCCGCGCGGTACAGGCTCATGCGCTTGAGCACCGGATCCTCGGCCAGCATCCGCGCCAGACTCCAGCGCCCTTGCGCCGGGTCGCCCATGTCGGCCTGCAGGGCACGGCCGATGGTCTGGGCGCGGTCGACCAGCTGGCTGAGGTTCTCGGCCGCCATCGTCGCCAGATTGAGGTGCTCGGACGCCTTGGCCGCCAGCGCCTCTTGCGCCGACGCCGCCTTCTGCTGGAAATACAGCACCCAGAGAAACAACAGAATGGCCACGGAGGACGACAGCAGCAGGAACTGGAGAAAACCCAGAGAGGACACGGACCGGCGGATCACCACATTTCATTCCTGCCGTTGAGTGATGGCACATTACTACCAGCGCGTGACAATCCCGTGACTGATACACCGTGCCACCTCAACCATCCGGTTGATACCGCATCACACGCCCGCGCGGCACCATCACGGCTCCAACAACAACGACGAGCCACCTCCCATGACCACCCATACCGACTGGATCACCGTAGGCGCCCTGGCCGAGGGCTTTGCCCCGAAAGCCTTCATCCTGCCGCAACTGGCCGAGCTGGCCGGTCAGCGCATGACCCTGAACTTCGCCAACGGCTGGTCCATCGAGCACCGCTTCGACGCTGACCAACTGCACTGGCACGCCGCCGACGGTCACTCGACCGGCAGCGCGCCGTACCGCGCCACCTCGGTGCGCCCGGGCATCGTCCTGGTCGACTTCCTCAAGACCGAGCACGACCAGACCTGGTCGATCACCCTGGTGCTGGACACCCTGAGCCAGTCCTTCACCGCGGTGATCGGCAACATGCCCAGCGCCGAAGAAACCCGCGAAGGCATGTACTCGCGCGCCCTGTCCGGCAAGAACCTGACCGCCGTCGAGGCGCAGTTCCTCCACGGCACCCTTGATCGCCCGTGGCAGGACGGCGCCTGCCCGCATGCACCGACCAGCGAACTGGTGGGTATCCGCAACCGCTACCGCTACAGCCCGACCGAGGAATACGAGCACATCTACCTCAACGAGCACTACTACACCTGGCAGTGCCTCAAGGGTGTCGAGCAAGGCCTGTGCGACACCGACCGCTGCCACTACTACAAGATCACCGATGAGCTGTACCTGTTCGTCTGGCGCGAGAAGATCATCCCGACCCTCGGCCTGGTGATGATCGACCTGCGCGAACACCGCAGCGACGGCAAGATCTTCGGCTACGCCGAAGGCAGCTTCGACGCCTTCAGCAACTTCCCGGTGGCGTCCTACTGCAACCTGATCAACACCACGGACCACGGCCATGACTAAGACCGTGCTGATTACCGGTGCCGGCACCGGAATCGGCGAGGCCTGCGTCCAGCGCATGGCGGCACTGGGGCATAACCTGGTGCTGGTGGGCCGGCGTCGCGAGGCGCTGGAGCGAGTGGCTGCTGGCCGCGAAGCCCTGGTACTGGCCGGTGACGCCGCCGACAGCGCGGTGTGGGCCGGTTTCATCGAACAGATCCGCGCCCGCTTTGGCGGCCTCGATGCGCTGATCTGCTGCGCAGGCGGCCATGGTCTGGGCAACGCGCTGGAGACCAGCGATGACGCCTGGGAAGCGGCGATGCGCGGCAACCTGCACAGCGCCTTCCACAGTGCCCGCGCCTGTTTGCCGCTGCTGATCGAACGGCGCGGCAGCATCGTCCTGCTCGGCTCCATCGCCTCGCTGGCGGCAGGCCCGCAGGTGTGCGGCTACACCACCGCCAAGCACGCGCTGGTGGGGCTCAACCGCTCACTGGCGCGAGACTTCGGGCCGCAGGGCGTGCGGGTCAACTGCGTGTGTCCGGGCTGGGTGCGCACGCCGATGGCCGACGAAGAAATGCAGCCGCTGATGGAGCACTACGGTGAAGACCTGGATGCGGCGTATCGTCGGGTAACCGCCGATGTGCCGCTGCGCCGACCCGCCAATGCCGACGAGATTGCCGCGCTGTGCCAGTTCCTGGTCAGCGACGACGCCTCGATCATCACCGGCGCGGTGATCGCCGCCGATGGCGGGTCGACCGTGGTCGATGTGCCGACCCTGGCCTATACCCGACTGGAGAGCCAGGCCTGAGCGGGGCAGAACGGCTGCGGTGTCTGCACATCTCTTGGTTCCATGAAGACCATTAGGCGTCAGTCTGGATACCGTTTAATGGCGACCAGGCGCTAGCCGTCAGTTTTTCAGCGCTCTCAAGATCGAGCGCCGCCCGCGCGGCGCATCGCGAGCAAGCTCGCTCCTTGTATGTTCTGAGCGTACCCAAAGGGATTCTGAATTCTTGAAAGGTACGCCTACCTAAGTAGTTCCAAGGGGGAGGCCGGACGCTCCTGGAGACGGGCTTTGCACCCGATCTCGTATGTAGATAGGCCCCCCCGCCTCATTGCCCACTACGAAGAGTATCCGGAAGCCGACGAATCGGACTTCGCATGACAAGGTTGTAGCGGCATGAAGTTCGAGGTCGGGGGAACCTTGGGAGATTCTGTCTTAAAAACCGGGAGAGCGAAACCATGTCGAGGAGTGCCGGGATCGACGTTGCAGCCAGGACTGCAGTGCTGACCATCCTTCACGAAGATCGTGTCGAAACCACCAAGATCATCGAACAAACAGCCAAGGGACATCAGCAGGCCGTTGCGTTACTGAGCAAGTGCAATCCCGATCGTGTCGTTTTGGAGGCCACCGGGATTTATTACCTGGATCTCGCCTTGGCCTTGGCTGAAGCCGGACTACCCGTGTCGGTGATCAACCCCAAAAGTAGCCACCACTTCGCCAAAGGCATGCTTGAGCACAACAAGACCGATCAGGTTGATGCGCGTCTTTTGGCTCAGTACGGAGAGCGGATGCGACCTCGTCTGTGGACTCCACCGACGGCTACTCAGTTGAGTTTGAGAACTCTGGGGCGACACGCCAATCGGCTGGTTGCCGCACGAACCCGTGCGAAGAATCAGTTGCACGCCTACACGGCGTCCAAAGAGCAGGTTGATTTGATTGTTGAGGATTTGAAAGACGAGATCACAGCATTTGACCGCCGCATTGAGCGCATACGTAAAGCGGCGATTGAGCAGATCGAGTCCGACCAGAGACTTCAACATGTCGCCAAAGCAATTCTTGCTGCACCAGGCATTGCCGAGGTCTCGCTGATCTCAATTTTGGCGGAGCTGACAACTCTTCCCGATACCCTGAAGTCCTCGCAGGTGAGTCGCCACGCGGGGCTTGATGTGCGACTGACCCAGTCAGGAACCAGCGTGAACAAGCCGGGGCGTTTGGGAAAGGCTGGCAACACCTATTTGCGCTCGGCGCTCTTCATGCCCGCGATGTCCGCTGTACGTTTCGACCCATATGCGAAGGGTTTCTACGACGTATTACTGGGAAGGGGGAAGAAGAAAATGCAGGCAATTGCGGCTGTCATGCGGAAATATTTGACGGGCATATGGGCCTGTATGAGAAGCGGAGAACCCTTCGACACGGCCAAGCTTTTTAGCGAAAAGCACCTGCTGAAAGCTTGACCGCGAACAGAGTATCTACATTTGTTGCAACGTACCTATTTCTGTCAGGCCACGGTTGACCGCCTTGGTGGTACGTCGCGGTATCAAGTCGACCTCAACAGCCTCCCCGCGATTCATCGCCAAACGCCAAAGGCGAGCAACACCTCTCTGACAGGCCATGGCACGTTGCAAAAAATGTAGGAGCGAGCTTGCTCGCGATGCGCCGCGCGGGCGGCGCTCGATCTCAAGAGCGCTAGAAAACTTCCGGCATGCGCCTGGTGTTCATTACTCAGTCTTTTGACAAACGCCTTCCAGCCACCACATGCCCGAAAGATGCGTAGATACCCACGCAGCGATTAGGCCACTGCTTAAAGAGATGTGGCCTGATCGAACACAATCGCTGCGGTTCGGCGCCCCGACAGACTGGCCACCCCAATCAACTCCGCTGGCAGCCACGAACAAGACGTACCCCCACCGACAGCGCCCTAATACCTGCGTCACGGAGCATTCGTCGACGGGGCCGGGCCAGGGCGCGGCCATCTGCCAATAACAACTGGGGAATCACAATGGACAAACAGCATCGCCTGATGCCGATCGCCCGGGCCGTCGGCCTGAGCCTGGTCACGCTCGCCGCCGCGCAACCGGCACTGGCCTACGAACTCTACGCGGACGACGACACCCACCTGAACGCCGACATGCTCGCTGTATTCGGCATGTTCAACAGCCGCAAGAACTACGACGGCGTACCGGGCGGCTCGACCTGGCGCGAAGGCTTCATCAAGTACGGCGTCAGCGGTGACCAGGGCCTGGGCGGCAACGGCACGTTGTACGGCACTTTCAATCTGGTCAGCTCGGCGACCTGGGGCGACGGCGACGCCGCCGGCAACACCGACGGTTCCGAGCGCACCACCAAGATCGAAGACGCCTTCCTCGGCTGGCGCTCCGGCGATCTGTTCCCGGCCCTGGGCAAGGACGGCGTGGACTTCTCCGCCGGTCGCCAGGTGGTCAAGATCGGCAGCGGCTTCCTGATCAACGATGACGGCCCGAACCTCGGCAAAGGCCCGGCCGATGGCGACCTCAACCGCGGCGGCGCCTATTACCTGGCTGCCCGCCACGCCTTCGACCGCACCGCAGTATTGAAACTGGGCGGCCAGGACGGCCTGCACGGCAGCGTGCTCTGGCTCAAATCCGACAACCGCGCCCAGGCCGAAACCGAACTGGCTGCCGGCACCCTGGACTACACCACCGACGCCGGCACCCTCGGCCTGACCTGGGTGCATGGCCTTGACGTCACCGACCAGTGGGCCAGCGACTTCCAGAAAGAGCGCGAGAACATGGACGTCTACAGCGTCCGTGGCGAAGGCAGCGCCGGCATCGAAAACGCCAGCTTCGCCTTCGAATACGCCTGGCAGGACAAAGACGCCGGGCCGGAAAAAGCCTGGTACGGCGAAGCCGGCTACACCTTCGCCGACGTCGCCTGGGCGCCGAAACTGACCTACCGCTACACCCGTTATTCCCAAGGCTGGGATTCACTGTTCACCGGCCTGAGCACGGGTTACGGCACCTGGTTCCAGGGCGAAGTCGCGGCCAACTACTCCGGGCCGTTCAACAGCAACACCGGCATCCACCATGTCGGCCTGAAAGCCACGCCGCTGGAAAACCTCACCGTCGGCGCGCTGTACTTCGACTTCCACACCCTGCGCACCCGCGACACCCTCAACCTCGATGCCCGCGAGCTGGATTTCTATGCCGAATGGGCGGTCAACGAGCACCTGATCATCAGCCCGGTGATCGGCCTGTACCAGCCGAAGAAAGATGAAACCAACGGCGGCAATCAGGTGGGCGGCAATGGCACCAACGTGTACAGCCAATTGACGGTGGCGGTGCCGTTCTGACACCGGCCTGAAGCGGGGGGAGCTGGCTTGCCAGCTCCCAAAGCGTCAATCAGCCCCGCCCCGGCAGCCGCCGCATCAACAGCCCCACCAGCAACACATTCACCCCCGCTAATCCAGCCATCACCCCGAGCACCGCGCCCGGCCCGGCGCTCTGCAACAGCCAGCCGCCGACCAACGGGGTCGCCGCTTGCCCGACCAGCGACGGCAACGACATCTTGCCCATCAGCAGCACATAGTTGCTCGGCGACATCAGCACCAGCGGCAACAGCCCGCGCACAATGGCCCGCAGCCCGTTGCCAAAGCCATACAACACCAGCCCGAGCAGGGTCGCCGCCGGCACCAGCGTCACCAGCAACAAGCCGCTCGCCACCAGCACCACCGAGATCAATGTGGTCCACAGCGGATGGCGCTTGCGGGCGAAGATCTGCACGATCCGCGAACCCACCTGACAAGGCCCCAGCACCGCCGCGAAGCCGATGGCCGCCACCAGGCTGTGGCCCTGCCCTTGCAGAATCGACACCAGATGCACAGCCACCGCAGTCATCAATACCGCGCCAATGGCGAAGATCGTGGTCAGCAGCCAGTAGACCTGCGGGTCGACCCGATCTTCGGCCGCCTGTTGCGCCTTGCTGGCGATCTTGATGCCGACGCCCGCCGGCAGCGCCCGCCAATACAACGGCGCGACGCTGAGCAGCAACACCACGGCGTAGGCGACGCAGGTCATGCGCCAGCCCAGATGCTCGATCAGCAGCGCCACCAGCGGCCAGGTCAGGGTCGAAGCGAACCCGGAAATCAGCGTGATGCCGGTAATCGCCCCGGCCGCCTTTTCGCCGTACAGCGCGCCGAGGCTGGCAAACAGCGCTTCATACAATCCCAGCGCCATGCCCACGCCGATCACGCCCCACGCCAGCAGAAACCAGCCCAGCGACGGTGCCGCCGCCATCAGCAGCAAGCCCACAGCAACCACCGCGCCGCTGCTGGCCAGTACCGGCCGGCCGCCGAAACGGGCGATCAGCCGGCTGGTCAAGGGTGCCAGCAACGCCGACACCAGCAGGCTCAAGGACAGCGCGCCATACACCCACTGCAGGGCCCAACCGGTGTCGCGAACGATCGGCGCGGCCATTACCGCCAGCAAGAAGAACGAACCGCCCCAGACCAGAATCTGCAGCAGGCCGAGCAGGAAAATACCGGACAGGCCGGGTGAATCAGTGGGGTCTTTCACAAGGAGTTCCGGGGGACAACGGGATAAACGGAATCAGGCATCGAAAGCGCCGGCCAGCCACTGGGCGAGCAGTTCGCTGGTGCGTTCGGGATGCTCCAGCGGCGGCAGGTGACCGCACTCGCCGATCACTTCCAGGTGCGCGCCGCGGATGCCTTCGTGCATCAGCCGGGCCTCGGCCAGCGGCGTGATTTCATCCTGCTCGCCGAACAACACCAGGGTCGGTACGCCGATGCTTGCCAGCAGCGGTCGGTAGTCGACACGGTCGATGATTGCCTGCTGCTGGCGGATAAAGCCTTCGCGGCCGATATCGTCAGCCATTTCCATCACCACCTGCGGCACCCGGGTGTCGAGCGCACGGGCGTGCATCAGACGCGGCAGCAGTTGCGGCGTTACCCCCTTGAACTTGCCCAGCCCGGCCAGTTCCAGCAAACCGCGACGCACGCGGGCACGTTGCGGGTCGTCGGGGCGGGCCATGGTGTCGAGCAAGGCCAGGCGCTCAACCCGCTGCGGCGCGCGGCGCAGGATCTCGAACGCGACATAACCTCCCATCGACAACGCCGCCAGGGCGAAACGCGGCGGCGCCTGCTCCAGCACCCGCTCGGCCATGGCGACGATGGAAGTGTCCTGGCTGAGGTCGGGGATCAGCACCTGGCGGGAAGGTTCGAACGTGGCCTGGGCGTGAGCCCAGAGGCGGTGGTCGTTGAGCAGACCGGGGAGCATGACGAGCGGAAGGTTGTTGCGGGACAAGCGGAAACTCCTGGGGGATGCCGGGCGGGAAGGCTTGGAATAGAGACGGTGGCGGGCAGTTTATACAGAATGTGTCTATGTATGTTGAGATGAGGCCCCGCGCAGCCAAGAAGCCTCAAGCTCTCAAGCACCCTCATAAACACATTCGATACCTTCTTAAGCATTTCCCAGAGGCGCGCCCAAAGCCTCCGGCCTTACAGTCAAGCCTCGCCGCATTGCGGCCAGGTGACCCTGCACCGGCCATCAGCATTTTCGAAGGCTGGCGCGCTGTTCACCCCTACAAAAACAAAAGGTGAATCCGAATGCTCAATGAATCTGTCGACGTCAAGGCGTGGATCGACAACCGCCCCGTGGCGGGCTACCAATGGCTGATCCTCGGCCTGTGTTTCCTGATCGTGCTGTTCGATGGTTTCGATGTCGCCGTCATGGGCTTTATCGCGCCGTCACTCATGCAGGAGTGGGGCCTGTCCCGCGCTGCCTTCGGCCCAGTGATGAGCGCCGGGATGGTCGGCCTGGCCATCGGCGCGCTGACCGCCGGCCCCTACGCCGACCGCCTCGGCCGCAAGAAGGTGCTGCTGATCGCGGTCACCGGCTTCGCCATTCTCAGCCTCGGCTGCGCCTTTGCCCGTAATCCCTGGGAGCTGGCCGGCCTGCGCCTGCTGATCGGCATCGCCCTCGGCGCGGCGCTGCCCAACTGCACCACCCTGCTCAGCGAATACCTGCCCGAACGCAACCGCTCGCTGCTGATCACCCTGATGTTCACCGGTTTCAACCTCGGCTCCGGCGGCGGCGGTTTTCTCGCGGCCTGGCTGATCCCGAGCTACGGCTGGCAAGCGGTGCTGCTGGCCGGCGGGATTCTGCCGCTGCTCCTGCTGCCATTCCTGTGGACGCTGCTGCCGGAATCGGCGCACTTCCTCGCCGTGCGCAAGGCCCCGGCCGAGCAGATCGCCAAGGCCCTCGGCAAGCTCGGCGGACGCTTCAACGCCGACACCCGCTTCCACGTCGCCGAACCGCCGCTGCAAAGCAAGGCGCCGGTTAGCCAGTTGTTCCTGCCACGCTATCGCCTTGGCACGCTCGCCCTGTGGCTGACCTATTTCATGGGTTTGCTGGTGATCTACTTGACCATGGGCTGGCTGCCGACCCTGCTGCGTGACAGCGGCCTGAGCATCGAACGCGCCGCAACCATCACCGGCCTGTTCCAGATCGGCGGCACCGTCGGCGCGCTGGTAGTGGGCTGGATCATGGACCGCCGCAACCCCAACGGCGTGATCGCCACCGCCTATGTGCTCGGCGGCTTGTGCATCCTGTTGCTCGGCGCCTTCAGCCTGGAGTCCAGCCTGCTGGCCGTGGGCGTGCTCGCCGCCGGCTTCTGCATGAGCGGCGCGCAGACCGGCCTCAACGCCTTTGCCCCCGGCTACTACCCCACCGAGTTCCGCGCCACCGGCGTAAGCTGGATGCTCGGTATCGGTCGTTTCGGGGCGATCTTCGGTTCGCTGATCGGCGGCGCGGTGCTCAGCATGGGCCTGGGTCTGCCGCTGCTGTTCACCCTGCTGGGCACGCCGGCGTTCATCGCCGCCGCCGCCATCCTCACCAACGGCCATGCGCGACGCCGCGCGAGCCAGGCGCTGCTGGCGCACTAATCTTTTATTTCCAAGGAACTCGTCATGGCACGAATCATCGGCGGCCTCGCCGTCTCGCACACCCCGACCATCGGCTTCGCGGTCGACCACGACAAACAGGACGAAGCCGCCTGGGCGCCGATCTTCGAGAGCTTCAAGCCGGTCAAGGCCTGGCTGCAGGCGCGCCAACCGGATGTGCTGTTCTACATCTTCAACGACCACGTGACCTCGTTCTTCTTCGACCACTACAGCGCCTTCGCCCTCGGTGTCGACGAGCAATACGGTGTCGCCGATGAAGGCGGCAATCCGCGCGAGCTGCCGGCCATCGGCGGCCACGCGGCGTTGTCGCGGCATATCGGCGAGAGCCTGATGGCCGACGAGTTCGACATGAGTTTCTTCCGTGACAAGCCGCTGGACCACGGCTTCTTCTCGCCGATGTCGGCGCTGCTGCCCTGCGACAACGGCTGGCCGGTGCAGATCGTGCCGTTGCAGGTGGGCGTGTTGCAGTTCCCGATCCCCAGCGCGGCGCGCTGCTTCAAGCTGGGCCAGGCGCTGCGCCGGGCCATCGAGAGCTTCCCGCAAGACCTCAAGGTCGCCATCGTCGCCACCGGCGGCGTGTCGCACCAGGTCCACGGCGAGCGCTGCGGCTTCAACAACCCGGAGTGGGACGCGCAGTTCATCGACCTGTTCGTCAACGACCCGGTGCAACTGACCCGCCTGACCCAGGCCGAATACGCCACCCTCGGCGGCATGGAAGGCGCCGAGGTGATCACCTGGCTGATCATGCGCGGCGCGCTGTCGGCCACCGTCGAGCAACTGCACTACGACTACTACCTGCCGTCGATGACCGGCATCGCCACCCTGCTTCTGGAAAACCGTGATCGCCCGGTGCCGGCCGAGGTCAACGCCCGTCACCTGGCGCATATGGGGCATCAGTTGGCGGGCGCCGAAAAACTCGAAGGCACCTACCCCTTCACCCTGGAGCGCAGCGCCCGCGGCTACCGCCTGAACAAGTTCCTGCACCGCATGATCGAGCCGGCCTGGCGCGCACGCTTCCTGGCCGAGCCCGAGGCGATGTACGCCGAAGCCGCGCTCAGCGAAGAGGAACGCGACCTGCTGCGCCGTCGCGACTGGCGCGGGCTGATCCAGTACGGCGCGATCTTCTTCGTGCTGGAAAAACTCGGCGCGGTGCTGGGCATTTCCAACCTGGACATCTACGCCGCCATGCGCGGGCAGAGCCTCGAAGACTTCATGAAGACCCGCAACCAGCAAGTGCTCTACTCGGTCGCCGGCAAGGCCGACTGATCCACACCTCGCCCCGGCCACCGGGGCGATAACCCCTGACGTTGCCTGCCTGCGCACTTGCGCCGGGCGGCAGCGCCGTGTCCAACGAATGGAATAACAACAACAATGAAGACCACCCGCGACTTCCCGCTGCTCACCCTGGCCCTGGCCTGCGCCCTGCCCGCCCCGGCCATGGCGGCCGGCTTTATCGACGACGCCAGCAGCACTCTGACCCTGCGCAACTTCTACCTCAACCGCAACTTCGTCGACACCGCGAGCCAGGGCAAGGCCGAGGAATGGACCCAGAGTTTCCTCCTCGACGCCAAATCCGGTTTCACCCAGGGCACCGTCGGTTTCGGCCTCGATGTGCTCGGCCTGTACAGCGTCAAGCTGGACGGCGGCCAGGGCACCACCAACACGCAATTGCTGCCGGTGCATGACGGCGGTCATCCCGCCGACGACTACGGACGCCTGGCGGTGGCCGGCAAGGTGCGGCTGTCGAAGACCGAACTGAAAGTCGGCGAATGGTCACCGGTGTTGCCGATCCTGCGTTCCGACGACGCCCGCTCGCTGCCGCAGACCTTCCAGGGCGCGCAGGTGACCTCGAAGGAAATCGACGGCCTGACCCTGTACGGCGGGCAGATGCGCCAGAACAGCCCGCGCAACGATGCCAGCCGCGAGGACATGTCGCTGTTCACCCGCCCAGGCTTCACTTCGGACCGCTTCAACTTCGCCGGCGGCGAACTGCGCTTCAATCAGGAGCACACCCTGGTCGGCCTGTGGAGCGCGGAGCTGAAAGACATCTATCGCCAGCAGTACCTGACGCTGCAGCACAGCCAGCCGGTGGGCGACTGGGTACTGGGCGCCAACCTCGGCTATTTCCTCGGCAAGGATGACGGTGCCGCCCGCGCCGGTGAACTGGACAACCGCACCGCCAGCGGGCTGTTCTCGGCACGCCATGGCGGCAGCACCTTCTACCTCGGCCTGCAGAAAGTCATGGGCGATGACGAGTGGTTCCGGGTCAACGGCACCAGCGGCGGCGTACTGGCCAACGACACCTTCAACTCCAGCTACGAGAACGCGAAAGAGCGCTCGTGGCAGGTTCGCCATGACTACGACTTCGCCGCTCTCGGCATCCCCGGCCTGACCCTGATGAACCGCTACCTGCAAGGCCACGACGTGCACAACGCGGTCACCAACGACGGCCACGAATGGGGCCGCGAAACCGAAGTGGCCTACACCGTGCAGTCCGGCGCGCTGAAGAACCTCAACGTCAAATGGCGCAACTCCAGCCAGCGCCGCGACTGGGGCAGCGGCACCCGCTTCGATGAAAACCGGCTGATCTTCAACTACCCGTTCAAGCTGCTCTGAGCCGGTAGCTCGGCGACCACCTGGCGAATCGTCGCCATCAGTGCCTGCGCCAGCGGCGAGTGCAAGCTCGCCGTGCGGCAGGTCAGGCCAATGGCGCGGGTGGTGCGGGCCAGCGACAACGGCAGGATGCACAGCTCGCCGCGCTCGATTTCGTATTCCAACTGATGCGCCGAAACGATCGCCAGCATGTCCGAGCGCAGCAACAGCCCGCGGATGATCGCCAGGTCCGCGCTTTCCACCCGTGGTCGCGGCGGCGCCAGTCCTTGTGCGCTGAAGCTGTCGTCCACCAGTTGCCGTGCCGGCGAGCCCGCCCGCGGCAGCACCCATCCCGCATCCGCCAGGGTCTCGTCGCTCAACGGCTGTCCGCGCAGCGGATGCTCGCGCCGCGCCAGCACCACCATGTCTTCCGACCACAGCGCCTCGCCACTCAGATCGCTGGCATAACTGCTGCCGCGCAGGGCGCCGAAGATGAAATCCACATCGCCCGCGCGCAGCTCGGTGGCCAGCAGGTCGAACGGGCTTTCGTTGGTGATGACATGGATGCCAGGGTGCTCGGCGGTCAGGCGGACGATGGCCTCGGGCAGGATCCGCGTGCGCCCCAGCGGCAGCGCGCCGACCTGCACCACGCCTTGCAGGCTGCCGCGCAAGGCGCTGAGGTCGGTGTCGATATGGCGCAGCTCGTTCAGCGCGCGGCGGATCGGGAAGACGATTTCCAGGCTCGCCCGGGTCGGCTGCAAACCCCGTGGTGTGCGCTCGAACAGCGAGCGTCCGGCGCCGCCTTCGAGCACCTTGAGCGCCGCGCTCACGGCCGGCTGGCTCAGTCCAAAATGACTGGCGACGGTCTGCATATGGCGGCTTTCGCAGAGTTTGGCGAACACCTGCAGGCGCCGCGCCTGGAACAGGTACAGCGGCTCCACGTTCTCGGCGCTGCCCAGCAGGCGCGGCACCGTGTCCAGCTCCGCCAGCACTCGCCGCGCCCGCGGCAGGATGTGCGCGCCCTGGTTGGTCAGGCGCATGCCGTTGGCATGGCGCTCGAACAGCGGCACCGCGAGGCGCGCCTCCAGTTCGGAGATGGCCCGGGTCACCACCGACTGGGCGCGGAACAATGTTTCGCAGGCCCGCGAAACACTGCCCAGGTCCGCCACCCGAACGAACGCACGGACCTGCATCAGGTTGATCAGTTCGTCGGTCGGCATTTTCCTGGTCCTCTGGCGGTGGTGTCTGGTAGGCCGCAATCGCTGCGGTTCGGCGTCCCACAGGTTCGGTGCAGGCCTTGCTTGGTGGGGCCGCCATAGGTTCGTCGGCGCCCAATATCCAGCAAGCGCGGGACTATGCGCCCAAGCCCCCTTCAGAGCAATAAGCAAAACGCATACCCGGCTCAGCCCTACGCATTACTCCGTTTTCGACCCGGCTGACATCCTTGGACAAAACGCACAAGGAGCCTTGCAATGTCCCAGGTCCAGAAAACCGCGCTGGTCGTCAGCGCTCACTCCGCCGATTTCGTCTGGCGCGCCGGCGGCGCCATCGCCTTGCATGCGCAGCAGGGTTACGCGGTGCATATCGTCTGCCTGTCGTTCGGCGAACGCGGCGAATCGGCCAAGCTGTGGCGCAAAGGCGAGATGACCGAAGACAAGGTCAAGGCCGCCCGCCGCCACGAAGCCGAAGCCGCCGCCGAGGTGCTGGGCGCCAGCGTCGAGTTCTTCGATATCGGCGACTACCCGATGCGCGCCGACAAGGACACGTTGTTTCGCCTCGCCGATGTGTTCCGCCGCGTGCAACCGGAATTCGTCCTCAGCCACTCGCTGAAAGACCCGTACAACTACGACCACCCGCTGGCCATGCACCTGGCTCAGGAAGCGCGGATCATCGCCCAGGCCGAGGGCTACCGGCCGGGCGAGAAAATCGTCGGCGCACCGCCCGTGTACAGCTTCGAGCCGCACCAGCCCGAGCAATGCGAATGGCGCCCGGACGTGCTGCTCGACATCACCGAGGTGTGGGACCGCAAATACGCCGCCATCCAGTGCATGGCCGGCCAGGAACACCTCTGGGAGTACTACACCCGCGTCGCCCTGCAGCGCGGCGTGCAGGCCAAGCGCAACGTCGGCATCGCCTCCAGCCGCGACATCGTCTACGCCGAGGGCTACCAGAGCATCTTCCCGCGAGTCACGGAGAACCTGGCATGAGCGAGCTGATCGGCAAGACCGGCTACGTGGTGCGAACCATTCGCCGCGCCGAACCGGATGTCATCGAAACCCTCGGCCGCCTCGGCGTTGCCACCGTCCATGAAGCCCAGGGCCGCAAGGGCCTGCTGGCCTCGCACCTGCGGCCGATCCAGCAGGGCCGTGCAATCGCCGGCTCGGCGGTGACGGTGCTGGTGGCGCCGGGCGACAACTGGATGTTCCACGTCGCCGTCGAGCAGTGCCAACCCGGCGACCTACTGGTGGTGGCGCCCAGCTCGCCGTGCACCGACGGCTATTTCGGCGACCTGCTCGCCACCTCGCTCCAGGCTCGCGGCGTGCGCGGGCTGGTGATCGACGCGGGCGTGCGCGACAGCCAGACCCTGCGGGAAATGGGCTTTGCCGTGTGGTCGCGGGCGATCAATGCCCAGGGCACGGTCAAGGAAGTGCTCGGTTCGGTGAACCTGCCGCTGCTCTGCGCTGGCCAGATGATCAATGCCGGCGACGTGGTGATTGCCGACGACGATGGCGTGGTAGTGGTCCGTCGCACCGAAGCCCGCGACGTCGCCCAGGCCGCGCTGGCCCGCGCCGAGCTGGAAGAACAGAAGCGCTTGCGCCTGGCCAATGGCGAGCTGGGCCTGGACATCTACAGCATGCGCCCGCGCCTGGAAGCGAAAGGCCTGGTCTACGTCGACAGCCTCGACGACCTGGAAAATCGCCTATGAGCCAGCGCCGCATCCCCTGCCTGCTGATGCGCGGCGGCACCTCCAAGGGCGCCTTCTTCCTCGCCGACGACCTGCCCGCCGATCCCGCCCAGCGTGATGCTGTGCTACTGGCGGTGATGGGCTCGCCGGATGCGCGGCAGATCGACGGCATCGGCGGCGCCGATCCGCTGACCAGCAAGGTCGCGATCATCCGTCCCAGCAGCCGCGCCGACGCCGATGTCGACTACCTGTTCGCCCAGGTGCTGGTGGACGAAGCGCGGGTGGACCTGGGCCAGAACTGCGGCAACATGCTTGCCGCCGTCGGCCCGTTCGCCATCGAGCGCGGCCTGGTGCCGGTGTACGGTGACAGCACGCCGGTGCGGATCTTCATGGAAAACACCGGGCAGGTCGCCGTCGCCCACATTGCCACGCCCGACGGCGCGGTCAGCTATGCCGGCGACACCCGCATCGACGGCGTGCCGGGCAGCGGCGCGGCGATCGTCATCGCCTTCGAGGACGTCGCCGGCTCCAGTTGCGGCAGCCTGCTGCCCACCGGCGCGGCGCGCGACCGCTTCGACGGCGTCGAAGTGACCTGCATCGACAACGGCATGCCGGTGGTGCTGGTGCGCGCCGAAGACCTGGGCCGCAGCGGGTACGAAAGCCGCGAACAACTGGACGCTGACAGCGAATTGAAAGCACGGCTGGAGTCGATCCGTCTTCAGGCCGGCCCGCGCATGAACCTGGGCGATGTCAGCCAGCGCAACGTGCCAAAAATGTGCCTGGTGGCCGCACCGCGTGCGGGCGGCAGCATCGCCACCCGCTCGTTCATTCCTCATCGCTGCCATGCCTCCATCGGCGTATTCGGCGCGGTCAGCGTGGCCACCGCCTGCCTGATCGAAGACACCGTGGCCCGGCCGCTCGCACATTTGCAGCCGGGGCCGCTGCAGCGGATTTCGGTGGAGCACCCCAGCGGCGAGTTCAGCGTGGAGATTCGCCAGGAAGGCGGGCGTATCGTCAGTTGCGGGCTGGTGCGCACGGCGCGGTTGTTGTTTGAAGGGACGGTATTTGTGCCCGAGCGCTCTCCCTCGGCGTAATCACCGCTGACGGCTATCCGCCGGCGCCACCGCGTCGTCGGCATCCAGCACATCGCCGCGCTCGCGCAGCAACTTGACAAAGGTGCTCAGGCAGCGCGACATCATGCCCTTGCGCCACACCAACCAGGTGCGCAGGTAACGGAAGCGCTCGGACAGCGGCCAGACGCTGACCGTGCTGCAACCCGGCATGCTGTCGAGCATGCTGCGCGGCATCAGCGCCAGCCCGGCGCCGGCACTGACGCAGGCGAGCATGCCGTGGTAGGACTCCATTTCGAGGATCTTGCCCGGCACCGCTTCGTCCTGGGCGAACCAGCTTTCAAAGTGATGGCGGTACGAACAGTTGGCGCGGAAGGCGTAGATGGTCGAGCCATTGACCTCGGCAGCGCGGCGGATGGGCCCGTGGTTCAGCGGCGCAATCAGGACCATCTCCTCGGTGAACACCGGCACCCCTTCCAGCGCCGGGTGCAGCACCGGGCCGTCGACAAAGGCGGCGCTCAGGCGCCCGGCCAGCACCCCATCGATCATCGCCCCGGAAGGCCCGGTGCTCAGGTCCAGTTCGACCTTGGCGTAACGCTGGTTATAGGCCGCCAGCAACGCCGGGATGCGCACCGCCGCGGTGCTTTCCAGCGAACCGAGGGCAAAGGCGCCCTGGGGTTCGTCGCCGGCCACGGTCTGCCGCGCCTCGGCCACCAGGTCGAGAATGCGCCGCGCATAGTCGAGGAAATTCCATCCGGCCGGCGACAAACGCAGCCGGCTTTTCTCGCGAATGAACAGATCCGCGCCCAGTTCCTGCTCCAGTTGTCGGATTCTCGTGGTCAGGTTCGACGGCACCCGATGAATGTGCTGAGCCGCGGCACTGATGCTGCCCTGCTCTGCCACGGCCTTGAACATCTCCAACTGCACCAGATCCATAGAGTCATTCTCTCTGCGTGAACGTTTCGCTCAGTATTATTCAGTTCAAGGGAAAGACACAACGCAGTAGGCTTCGATCCATACACCGTCCATGAGAACTCCAAAATGACCGTGATCAGCCACCAGACCCATGCCTTGTCGATCAATCCCGCCACCGGCGAACAGATTGGCCACTATCCCTACGAAAGCGCCGCCGTGCAGGACGCCACCCTCGCTCGCGCCGCCGCCGGCTACGCGGCCTGGCGCCGCACCCCGGTCGAAGCCCGGGTCGAACGCCTGCTGGCGCTGGCCGGCGCGCTGCGCGACAACGCCGAAGCCATGGCGCGGATGATCACCGCCGAAATGGGCAAGCCGATCGCCCAGGCCCGTGGCGAAATCGAGAAATGCGCCCAGCTCTGCGAGTGGTACGCCGACGCCGGTCCCGCCATGATCGCCCCCGAAGCGGCGCCCGTAGCGGTAGGCAAGGCGCGCATCGAATACCGTCCGCTGGGCCCGATCCTCGCTGTGATGCCGTGGAACTTCCCGATCTGGCAAGTGCTGCGCGGCGCGGTGCCGACGCTGCTGGCCGGCAACGTCTACGTGCTCAAGCATGCCCCGAACGTAATGGGCAGCGCCTACCTGCTGCTGGACGCGATCAAGCGCGCCGGCTTCCCGGAAGGCGTGTTCGAAGTGCTCAACGTCACCCCTGACGGCGTGTCCGCCGCGATCGCCGACCCACGCATCGCCGCCGTCACCCTGACCGGCAGCGTCCGCGCCGGTATCGCCATCGGCTCGCAAGCGGGTGCCGCGTTGAAAAAGTGCGTGCTGGAACTGGGCGGCTCCGACCCGTTCATCGTGCTCAACGATGCCGACCTCGACGAAGCGGTGAAAGCCGCGGTCATCGGTCGCTACCAGAACACCGGCCAGGTCTGCGCTGCGGCCAAGCGCCTGATCGTCGAGCAAGGCGTGGTGGAGGCTTTCACCGCGAAATTCGTCGAAGCCACCCGCGCCCTGGTGGTGGGTGATCCGACCCAGGACCAGACCTACATCGGCCCGATGGCCCGCTTCGACCTGCGCGACGAGCTTGACGGGCAAGTCCAGGCGACCTTGGCCGAAGGCGCCACCCTGCTGCTCGGTGGTGGCAAGGCCGAAGGCACTGGCAACTTCTACCAGCCGACCGTGCTGGCTGACGTGACCGACCAGATGACCTCGTTCAAACAGGAACTGTTCGGCCCGGTGGCCTCGATCATCACCGCCCGCGATGCGCGGCATGCGCTGGAGCTGGCGAACGACAGCGAGTTCGGCCTGGCGTCGACCATCTACACCGCCAACCCGGAGCTGGCCGAGCAACTGGCGGACGAGCTGGATACCGGTGGAGTGTTCATCAACGGTTACTGCGCGAGTGATCCGCGGGTGACGTTTGGTGGCGTGAAGAAGAGTGGTTTCGGGCGGGAGTTGTCGCACTTTGGTGTGCGCGAGTTCTGCAATGCGCAGACGGTGTGGCTGGATCGGAACTGAGTGGTGGCCATCGCGAGCAAGCTCGCTCCTACGGGGCTCTGCGTTAATCCTGTAGGAGCGAGCTTGCTCGCGAAGGGCCGCAAAAGCGACCCCAAAAAAAGTCACCCCAGGCAACGAGTCACATGCTTGACCGACTGATACGCCGACAACCCCCAAGGCCCCAGCTCGCGACCAATGCCGCTGCCCTTGGTCCCGCCCCATGAGGTTTCGACGAACACCGCCTGGATCGAGTTGATCCACACATGCCCCACTTCCAGTGCATCGGCAACCCGCTCGGCGCGCTGCAGATCCGCACTGACCACGGTCGCGACCAATCCAAAGCGGCTGTCATTGGCCAGAGTGATCGCCTCGGCTTCCGTGCTGAAGCGCTGGCTGCACAGCACCGGCCCGAAGATTTCCTCGGTCCACAGACGGCTGTCCGCCGGCACATCGGCGTACAACGTCGGGCTGACAAACCAGCCGGCGCGGTCCAGCGGCTTGCCTCCGGTCAGGCACTGCAGGCCTTCTTCCTTGGCCACGGCGAAATACGCCGCGACTTTCAGCCATTGCCCCTGGCTGGTCAGCGGGCCCATGTCGACTTCTTCGGTCAGCGGATTGCCGACCCGCAGTTGCGCCAGCGCCACCTGCAACTTGGCCAGCAACGCATCGGCGATGCCGTCCTGGATCAGCAGGCG
Source organism: Pseudomonas sp. Marseille-P9899 (assembly GCF_903166565.1). NCBI lineage: Bacteria > Pseudomonadati > Pseudomonadota > Gammaproteobacteria > Pseudomonadales > Pseudomonadaceae > Pseudomonas > Pseudomonas sp. Marseille-P9899. The sequence goes on along the minus strand of NZ_CAESCG010000001.1, from coordinate 344,062 downwards.
CGAGGTGGCCGAGCACATCTGGCCGGCGTTCCAGCAGATACCGGCGACGATCCATTCCACCGCCTGGTCCAGATCGCAGTCATCGAACACCACGATGGCCGACTTGCCACCCAGCTCCAGAGTGACCGGGCGGCACTGCGCCGAAGCACTGCGCATCACCTGGCTGCCCACCGTGTTGCTGCCGGTGAACGACAGCTTGTCCAGGCCGTTGTGGTTGCTCAGGGCAATGCCGGTTTCGGCCTTGCCGACGACGATATTCAGCACACCAGCCGGCAGACCCAGGGCCTCGGCGATCTGGCCGTAGCTCTGTTCGATCAGCGGTGTGATTTCCGAGGGTTTGAGCACCACGGTGCAACCGGCCGCCAGGGCCGGGGCGAGTTTCCAGGCGCTGGTCACCAGCGGGAAGTTCCACGGCACAATCAGGCCGACCACACCCACTGGTTCCAGCCGGGTGCGGGCGCTGAAGCCCGGCGCGGCCAAGGCAACATTCGGGTCTTTCTGCGCTTGTTGCTCGATCAGGTCGGCGTAGTAGCCGAAGGTGGCGACGGCGTCGTCCAGGTCCACCTCGGCTTCAAAGCGCGGCTTGCCGTTGTTGCGCATCTGCAGGGCGATCAGTTCTTCGCGGCGCAGGCCCAGTTGCTCGGCGAAACCGCGCAGGTAACCGGCGCGCTTTGCCACGTCCAGTGCTTTCCAGGCCGGCAGCGCCTTGCGCGCGGCGGCCACGGCGTCATCGACCTGGGCGGCGCTGGCGGCCAGCAGCTCAGCGAAAGGCTCGCCCAGGGACGGGTCGAATACCTTGATGCAGTCGGCAGTGGCGCCGTCTACCCAGCGGCCATCGATGTAATGAGTCATGTGCAGCTCCAGTCAGGCCGTTTCGGCACGGGTCAGCGGCGCCTGCGCCACTGGTTTTCGGTATACCCAGCGTGGGCCCTTGGGGCCAAACACCGCAGCGGGCTCGGGAAAGAGGTTGATCAGGGCCAGGTACAGCACGGCAGCCATGCCGAGGGTGATCGGCAGGCTGATGTCGATGCCGCCGGCCAGCTCGCCGAGGGCGCCAACAAACTGCCCCGGCAGGTTGACGAAGCACAGGCCGACCAGCGCGCTGGGGATCCACGCGCCCATGCCGCGCCAGTTCCAGCCGTGGGTGAACCAGTAATGGCCACCGCGCTCGCCGCGAGTGAACACCTGCAGGTCGTCGGCGTGGTAGAAGCCACGGCGGGTGATCAGGCCGAGGATCATGATGATCATCCACGGGCTGGTGCAGGTGATGATCAGCACCGCGAAGGTGGACACGCTCTGCACCAGATTGAAGGCGAAGCGACCGATAAAGATGAAGGCGATGGCGGCGACGCCGATCAGCAAGGTCGCGCCGGCGCGGCTGAGCAGGCGCGGAAACACGCTGGACATGTCCAGGCCGGTGCCATACAGCGCCGTGGTGCCGGTGGACATGCCGCCGATCACCGCGATCAGGCACACCGGCAGGAAGAACCAGCTCGGCGAAATCGCCAGCAGGCCGCCGACGTAGTTGTTCGCCTCGATGTACTGTGGCGCGTGGCTGGCCACCAGGGTCGCGGTGCACAGGCCAAAGAAGAACGGAATCAGCGTGCCGATCTGCGAGGCGATCACCGCCAGCATGATCCGCGACTTCGGCGTGGCACGCGGAATGTAGCGCGACCAGTCACCGAGGAAGGCGCCGAACGACACCGGGTTGCTCATCGCCAGCAGCGCCGAGCCGATGAACGCCGCCCAGAAGCCCGGCTGACCGAGGTTGACGCTGCCGGCAAAGCCCGCGTCGAACGGCCCGGCAAAGGCGACGATGCCCAGCAGGAACATCAGGCTCGATGCCCACACGGCGATCTTGTTGACCCACAGCATGAAGCGGAAACCGTAGATGCACACCACCAGCACCAGCACCGCGAACAGGCCGTAGGCCAGGCCCAGGGTCAGGTCGGTTTCCGGCAATCCGGCGAGGCGCTTGGCACCGCCGACCAGGGCGTCACCGGAACTCCACACCGACAGCGAGAAGAACGCCACGGCGGTGAGCAACGACAGGAACGAGCCGACGATGCGCCCGTGCACGCCGAAATGCGCGCCGGACGACACCGCGTTGTTGGTGCCATTGAGCGCGCCGAACAGGCCCATGGGTGAAAGGATCAGCGCACCGACGCCGACGCCCAGCAGGATCGCCCAGACCCCAGCCTGGAACGACAAGCCGAACAGCACCGGGAAACTGCCCAGTACCGCGGTGGCGAAGGTGTTGGCGCCGCCGAAGATCAGGCGGAACAGGTCCAGCGGGCTGGCACTGCGTTGATGATCGGGAATCTGTTCGACCCCGTTGGTTTCGATCCGCGTCGATTGGCTCATGGTGATGCTCCAGCGCCTGTCTTGATTGTTATAAGGCTGGCGCGCAGGCGCCGCCCTCTTGTCTGCCCCGCGGATCGCTCCGCGGGTGAGTGCGTTGGCAGTAGCGGCAAGGCCGCCGAAATAGAATCAAGCGTCGCTGAGGACCGACAGGTGCTCGTGACAGGCCAGCCAGCGCTCGCCGTGCTGGCGGAAGACGATGGTTTCCCGTTCCTGCAACTGGTGTTCTTCACCGCCGAGGCGGATGTGGGTGGCGACGTCATGCATGAAGATCGCCACCTCGCCTTGCAGGCTGACCTGGCCATTGCTGGACTGGCAGCCGAGCACGGCGAAGCCTTCGGCCTGCCATCGCTGCCAGACCTGTTCATAGGCGTGGCGCGAGGTCAGCGGCTGGGCAAGGGTGTGGAACAGGAAGGTCGCGTCTTCGCTGAAGCAGGCGAAGTAGCGGGCGGTGTCATTGCTGGCGAAGGCATCGACCAGGCCGGCGGCGGCCTGCAATACCTGATGTTCGCGCGAGGGAATCTGGGTCACGGAGGCGGTACTCACGATTTTTGTAGTTGTCGTGAAGGATTCTGGCGAGGGGCCTGCGCGGGAAAAATCGCTGATGACAAATAATCAGTTCAGGAATTTCTGAACCATCGTGCCGAGGGTGACCCCGGAGTGCGCCTGCGAGCGCACCCCGGAGCGTGGCTCAGTTGACCGCCTCGCGCTCCGGCGCAGGCGCTGAGCGGCGCGGCAGGCGGCCATTGAGCACGGCGTGGGCGCCAAGGCCGATAAGCAATCCCCAGAACGCGCCGCCAATCCCGAACAGGGTGATATTGGCGGCCGCGGCCAGGAAGGTGATCAACGCGGATTCGCGGGTACGGGCGTCGGCCAGGGCACTGGCCAGGCTGCCACCGATGGTGCCCAGCAGCGCCAGCCCGGCCAGGGTGGTGATAAAGCTCGCCGGAAACGCCATGAACACCGCCGCCAATGTGACGCCGAAGATACCGACCACGATATAGAACAGCCCGGCAGCAATACCGGCGATCCAGCGCCGGGAGGGTTGCTCGTGGGCCTCCTTGCCGGTGCAGATCGCCGCGGTGATCGCCGCGATATTGAACGCGTGGGAGCCGAACGGCGCCATCAGCAGCGAACCCAGCCCGGTCACCGTGACGATCGGGTTGGCGCTGGTGCGAAAGCCGTCATTGCGCAGTACCAGCATGCCGGGCATGTACTGGCCGGTCAGCGTGATCAGAAACAACGGCATGGCCACGCTGAGCAACGCGTTGAGGGAAAACTCGGGGGCGGTGTACACCGGGGCGGCGAACTGCAACTGCAACCCGGGGAAATCCAGCCGGCCCTGGGCCAACAACAGGACCATGCCCAACGCGAGAATCGCCACCACGGCGTAGCGCGCGGTAAAGCGCTTGAACGCCACATAGATCGCAATCAGCACGCCCGCCAGCAGCGGATCGACGCTGACGCTGGCAAAGGCGCCAATACCGAAAGGCAACAGGATGCCCGCCAGCAAGCCCGCCGCCACGCCGGGCGGCACCAGGCGAATGACCTTCTCGAAGCAGCCGGACAGGCCCAGCACCACGAAGGCAGCCGCGGAAATCAGGTACGCCCCCACCGCCTCGGCATAGGGCGTGGTCGCCAGCGCGACCACCAGAAACGCTGCTGCCGGCGTCGACCACGCGGTGATGATCGGTTCTCGCGTGGCCCAACTGAGCAACAGCCCGGTCACCCCCACGCCGATCGACACCGACCACACCCATGACGCCGTCAGTTCCGGGCTCAAACCCGCCACCCGCGCGGCCTGGAACACCAGGATGAAGGTGCCGCCATAGTTGACGATGACTGAAATCAACCCGGCGATGATCGGGTGAATGAGGTCGCCCGGACCCGGGCGGGAATGGGAAGGTGTGGCTGACATGGCATCTGGCTCCTGACAGGACGGGCTGACGGGCCCGAACGGGGAGCATTTATAGCTTCGCAATGGCCTGCCTTGCCCCTACACTTTGCGACCGATCAGCAGACCACTTTTTCGCGCAGGGAGCGCCGATCCGATGGCCAGCACCTTCGAACTCGAAACCTTGAACATGCGCATGAGCGCCGCCGACTTGCAGCCGCTCGACCTGCACCAGCGCATCCAGCGGGCCTTGCGCGCGCTGATTCTCGAAGGCGCCCTGGCGCCGGGCCTGAAACTGCCGGCCAGCCGCGTCCTCGCCGCCTCCCTCGGCGTTGCCCGGGACACGGTGGAGAACGCCTATGTGCACTTGCACCGCGACGGTTTCATCACGCGCCGCGAAGGCTCCGGCAGCTACGTTTCGAACACCCTCGGCCCCGAGCTGCGGGGCAGCGCCCGACGGCGTCCGGGCACTCAGGGTCGGCGCCGCGAGACAAGCCCGCCGACCGCGCCAGCCCTGAGCCGTCGCGGCCAGTCCATCCTCGAACAGGGCGGCGTCAGCGACCAACAGGAGATCCGCGCCTTCGCCCCCGGACTGCCGGAAACCCGCGCCTTCCCCCTCGCCGTCTGGGAACGCCTGCACCGCCAGGTGATGAAGGACCACCGCGACAGCGTGCTGCTGCACGGTGATCCGCAGGGCGCCGAGCCGCTGCGCAAGGCCATCGCCACCTACCTGAACCTGGAGCGTGGCGCCAAGTGCTCGCCCGAGCAGATCCTGGTGCTGAGCAGCACCCGTCAGGCCCTGCTGCTCTGCGCCCAGTTGCTGGCCGATGCCGGCAAGCCGGTGCTGATGGAAAACCCCGGCTACATCGGCGCGCGCCGGGCCTTCGAGGCTGCGGAAACCCGGGTGATCCCGATCGATGTCGATCACCACGGCCTGCGCACCGACCTGCTGCGCGCCGACACCAGCGGCGCCACCTGTCTCTACGTGACGCCCTCGCACCAATACCCCACCGGCGCGACCCTGCCGCTGGAGCGCCGACTGGAACTGATCAATTGGGCTGCGGAACACCACCGCTGGATCATCGAGGACGACTACGACAGCGAGTTCCACTACGACGGCCTGCCCACCGCCTGCGTGCAGGGGCTGGACCCGTATCGGCGGACGGTCTACCTGGGCACCTTCAGCAAAACCCTGTTTCCCGGCCTGCGCATGGGCTACATGGTGCTGCCGCCGGAACTGGTCGAGGTCTTTACCCGCGCCCGCAGCATCATGGACGGCCACACGCCGCAGTTGCTGCAACTGACCGTGGCGCGGTTCATGGAAGACGGCCATTACAACGCCCATATCCGCGCCATGCGCAAGCTGTACCGGGCGCGACGCATGGTGCTGCTCGACGCCGTCTCGCGCCACCTGCCGGGCATCGCCAGCGCGCTGCCGCCACCGGGTGGGCTGCAGATTCCGTGCTTCCTCGCCGATGGCTGGTCGGAAGAGCGCACCCTGCGCCAGGCCGCCAGCGCCGGCATACAACTGCTGGGGCTCAGCCCGTTGTATGCGGGAACGGCGAGCCGCCAGGGTTGGCTGCTGGGCTATGCCTCGCTGACCGAACATGAGATCGAAGCGGCGATGCGGCGGCTGGCCAAGGTGCTGAAGCGCTGAAAAGTGGTCTGGTTCATGTGTCTGGAATGGATGGCCTTGCTAGACCGCCTTACCCCTAGAATCGGCGGCGAAATACCCGGCACGCCAGCGCGGCCGGGACCACGTCGATAAAGGAATCCCCGCCGAATGCCGAGCCGTATCGGGCTGCTGCCCCAGGTCGCCACCGCCCACAGCATCAGCCACCTGCACATCATGGCCCTCGCCGCCCTGTTTCCATTGCTGCCCGCCTGGTTTGGCGTCGGCTATGTCGAACTGGGGTTGGCGCTGAGCCTGTTCAATATCGTCAGCGCGTTGTTGCAGGCACCCATGGGCTTTGCCGTCGACCATTACGGCGCCCGCCGCGTGCTGATCGCGGGGCTGGCTCTGGGCAGTTGCAGCTTCCTGCTGATCGCCCTGTTTCCCACCTACACCTGGCTGCTGGTCGCCATGGCCCTGGCGGGTGTCGCCAACGCTGTCTACCACCCGGCCGACTACGCCTTGCTGGCCCAGGGCATTGATCCGGCGCGGATGGGCAAGGCCTTTTCCGTACACACCTTCGCCGGTTTTCTCGGCGCCGCCGTCGCGCCGCTGGTGCTGCCGGCCATCGCAGCGGCCAGCGATCCGCGCCTGGCGTTCGTCGCGGTGGCGCTGGCCGGCTTTGCCGCCCTCGCCTTGCTGCTGGTGCCGGGGTCGGGCATCCCCCGGATCGCCCCGGCCCGCACCGCCAAAGCCGCTGCCGGCAAGCCCGACAACGCCCGCCGCCGGTTGTTGTCACCGATGATTTTGACCCTGACGCTGCTGTTCGTGCTGCTTAACCTCAGCACCAGCGCCATCGAGAAATTTTCGCTGCCCGCACTGATGCAGGGCCAAGGCATCGCCCTGCCGTGGGCCAACGCGGCGCTCAGCGCCTTTCTGTTCGCCAGCGCCTTCGGCGTGCTGTCCGGCGGTGTTCTCGCCGACCGCACCCGGCGCCACGGCCTGGTGGCCGCCGCGGCCTTCAGCCTGGCCGCGCTGCTCACGGCCCTCGTCGCCACGGCGGGATTCAGCGGCCAGGCACTGGTCATCGTGCTCGGCGTGATCGGCTTCCTCACCGGCGTGATCGCCCCGTCCCGCGACATGCTGGTCCGCGCCGCGTCACCCAAAGGCGCAGAAGGGCGGACCTTCGGCATCGTCTCCAGCGGATTCAACATCGGCGGCGCACTGGGCCCGGTGGGGTTTGGGTGGCTGCTCGACCGGGGGATGCCGGAGGGTATCTTCTGGGCGTCGGTGGTGTTTATGGGGCTTACGGTGGTGATGACGCTGGCGCAGGAGGCATGGCGGAGTCGGTCCAGCCGGCATATCAAACACTCCTGTTCATGAACCGGCGCCTGCAAACAGAATCTTCGGGCACAGGTATGGATATCATCGGGAGCGCCCGGACATACCTATCAGGAAGCTGGGTGCCCCCCACTATCAGCTTGGTTTCGCTCTCCATTGCGCATATGCCAGAGCAACGTCTGCCGAGCATGAGCAACGCGAGGCTGCCTCAGGGCCGCAGGCGCCCAGAGCAAATGGTAATCACGCGTGGTGCGTCCAACCGGGCTGGGTATCTCTTGAAGCTCGCCCCGTGCGATGTGAGGTTCGCAGAGATAGGCCGGCAACGTGCTCCAACCGAACCCATCAATCATGAGCGTTCGCAGCGTACGCAAATCCCGGCCGGCCATCGCCGGGACAGAAGACTCAAGCTCGATTTCATTCTTTTCAAGCCACGCGTCCACCAACGGCAGTTCCAGGCTGTAGGCCAGCAACGCCTCTGCACCGAGCCCCTTTTCAAGGGTTTCAGCCGCAGCGATTCGCTGTGCAACCGCCGGCGCCGCTACGGCTACAATTTGCTCTGTGAACATCAGCTCATTACGCAGCCGGGGTGTATCGGGTGGAGAGGCGGATATGCCCAGGTCACATTCCCCCTCGATGAGCAACCGTGTGATCAGCTCATGGTTGCCACTGCGCATGCGCAGGCGAATACCATCCTCAAGTAAAGGTCGAAGCTGCTTGGAAACGACCTCGGCCAGGAAGTCAGCATGTCCGATGATCTGCAACGCCCCGGCTAGTTCCACCGACCGTGCTCTTGCGGTGGCCAAAGCGGATTCGGCCATGTCCAGCTTGTCCCCCAAGTCCGACGCCAACTCACGAGCGGCGGCTGTTGGCTCCACCCCCCGAGCCTGTCGATCGAACAAGGTTCTGCCGATCGCTGACTCCAACCCTGCGATGTGCTGCGACACAGCTGGCTGGGTCAAGTTCAGAGACCGCGCGGCGCCGCTGATTGACCGCTGACGATAGACCTCAATGAAGGTTCTCAACCTGACCAGCGACATGACGCACCCATAATAAAATTTATATGAGCGCTAAAATACGCTGTCTACTCGCCGTCACGCCACTGCCCTACGATTGCTTCCACGATTTGAACGCACTTATCACGGGCGCACTGACAGCCCTTCGATCTGAGGAAATCCAATGACTGGCAACCAAGACACTCAAGATCTTTTCGCAATTTTGCGCAGCATGAAGCGAGCCCATATTGCGTCGGGGCCAGCCAGTGCAGAACTGCGCCGCGACAGGCTCAAACGCAGCGCCAAGCTGATCCGAGACAATCACCAGGCTATCAGCCAAGCGATCAACACTGACTTCGGCAACCGCAGCATTTATCAGTCGCTGGTTGCTGACCTCGCGACCACCCTGAAGATGCTGGAGCACTCTGCTGATCATCTGGAAACCTGGATGAAGGCAGAGAAAGTAGAAAGCCCTGGGCCTGGAATGGAGGCCTGGATCGAGCAACAACCACTCGGTGTTGTTGGCGTAATAAGCCCTTGGAACTTCCCGATCAACCTCGCTTTTGGCCCTCTGGCAGGCATCTTCGCCGCAGGCAACACCGCGATGCTGAAGCCATCAGAGCTGACGCCGGCCACTTCGCAGCTCCTGGCGGAGTTAGTGCCCGCCTACTTCGAACCCTCAGAGCTTTCGGTAGTGCTGGGTGATGCGAGTGTAGGGGCGGCGTTCAGCTCCCTGCCCTTCGACCACCTCGTTTTCACCGGAAGCACTGGCGTCGGACGGCATGTGATGCGCGCAGCGGCTGAGAACCTGGTACCTGTCACGTTAGAGCTTGGCGGCAAGTCCCCAGTGGTGGTGGCAGAAGGTTTCGATATCGCGGTTGCCACCGCGCGGACGCTGACCATCAAGACGTTCAATGCGGGTCAGATTTGCCTGTCGCCGGATTACATGATGGTGACGCCGGAGCAGCAGAAGTCGTTGGTGATGTTCAGTAAAGAATTCATCGCCAACAGCTTCCCCACCCTGCTCGGCAATCCGGAATACACCTCGATCATCAGTGACCGCCATTTCGACCGGCTGGTTGGCCTTCTGGCGGACGCAGAGCAGAAGGGAGCCACGCTGATCAACCTGGCGCCGGACAGTGAGCCAGCGTTCGATGCGAAAACCCGAAAAGTCGCCCCGCATCTGGTGCTCGATGTGACCGACGAGATGGCCATCATGCAGGAAGAGATCTTTGGACCCCTGCTGCCGGTGAAAACGTACACCGATGCTTCCGAGCCCCTTCAGTACATCAACAGCCATCCGCGCCCTCTCGCTGCGTATTACTTCGGAGATGACAAGGCCCAGCAAGAGCTGTTTGCACGCCACACCACCTCAGGGGCCCTGGTGATCAACGATGTCATGACCCACGCCTCGATCGATTCACTGCCGTTTGGTGGCGTAGGCGCGTCGGGCATCGGCGCCTATCACGGCGTGCATGGCTTCCGCCGTTTCACCCATGCCAAGCCAGTAGTAGTGCAAAGCAACGACGGCGCTTCGAACCTGAGACTGCGGGCCCCTTACAGCGACAACTTGCAAACGGTTCAGGCTTTTTTTGCAGGCTGAGCCTCCAGAGACTGAGCTGCGGACAGCGTGCTCGAACGCCCGGAAACCTTTAAATCAAGAGTATGGAAATCCAGATGAAAGTATTGATGGTGTTGACTTCCCACGACCAGCTCGGCGACACCGGGCTGAAGACAGGCTTCTGGCTGGAAGAGTTCGCGGCGCCCTACTACGTGTTCAAAGATGCGGGTGCCGAGGTTGTAGTGGCCTCGCCAGCAGGCGGGCAACCTCCGCTTGATCCCAAAAGCGATCTGCCGGAATTTCAAACCGAGCTGACTCACCGCTTCAAAGCCGACCCTGACGCCCAGCGTGTCCTCGCATCTACCGTAAAGCTGGATGCCGTTTCCCATGAAGAGTTCGACACTGTCTTTTACCCAGGTGGCCACGGCCCGCTTTGGGATCTTGCGGAGTCTCGCAAGTCGATCGATCTGATTGAAAGCTTCGAGCGAGCCAACAAGCCAATCGGCTTCGTTTGCCACGCACCGGGTGTGCTGCGCCATGTAAAAACCGCTGATGGTGAGCCTCTGGTTAAAGGCCGACGTGTAACGGGCTTCACCAATGGCGAAGAGGAAGATGTGCAACTGACCAACGTGGTTCCGTTTCTCATTGAGGACGAATTCAAACGTCAGGGCGCGCTGTACGAGAAGACCGAGAATTGGGCGCCTTTCGTCCTGGTCGACGGCAAGCTTGTGACTGGCCAGAACCCTGCTAGCTCGGAACAGGCCGCCAAGGCCCTTCTCAAACTGGCTCAGTGACACATTTGAAGGGATCTACATCGCAACCATCACGGATGTAGACCCACTCTCACTTATTCCGACCGAAGGAACACCTACATGATCACCTTGCACCACTTGAACGAATCGCGCTCCATTCGCACGCTTTGGCTGCTGGAAGAGATGGGGGTGCCTTACGAGGTCAAATTCTATACCCGTGATCGAGCGACCCATTTTGCTCCTGAGTCCCTCAAAGCCATCCATCCACTGGGCAAGTCGCCGGTGATTGAACTGAACGGGAAGGTGGTAGCGGAATCGGGTGCGATCACGGAGATTCTGATCGAGCGCTTTGCCCCGCACTTGGCGCCGGCGAAAGAAAGCGATGAGCATGTAGAGTATTTGCAATGGCTGCATTTCTCCGAAAGCTCCGCCATGCTGCCACCGCTGCTCCAGGTCTTCATGCAGCGTGAGACTGCCGAGCTCGTTTTTCTTCCGAGCTACGCCCAAGCCGAAAGCAAAAAGGTCTTCACGTACCTGAACGATCAGTTGGAAAACAAAGACTACCTGGTGGGCGGCAAGCTCAGTGGCGCCGATTTCATGATGTTCTTTGTAGCCGAAATCATTCAACGCTTCGACAGCAAAGGCCAGTATCCACACATCAAGAAATACCTGCAGAATCTCAAATCGCTTGAAAGCTGGCAGCGGGCACAAGCGATCGAGGCGCGTCACTACGCTAAGTGAAAAGGCCCGTCTCGCCGTACTTGGGCTGACTTCTCTGAAACCCGCGAACAGGCAAACCATCCACTTTGGCAGTGCGTTCGCGCCACCGTCGAGTGCTGAATCCAAGAGTCGGTCGACGGCTCTTCCCCTGATGCTATCTATTGATAGATGGGCAAGGCGGCGCTTGATGGGAAGGTCTGGGTGAGTAAAAGCAGTTTCAGAATATGGCTGAAAAAGGGAGTGAACGAGGAAAGGAAGGCGTGGGTAGAAACGTGGGCATAAAACCTGCAGACAGAAAAAAGCCCCTGCTTTCAGGGGCTTAGATCAGAATATGGCGGAAGCGTAGAGATTCGAACTCTAGGATAGTTGCCCATCGACGGTTTTCAAGACCGTTGCCTTAAACCACTCGGCCACGCTTCCACTTTGTCATGCGGGCGCCATCATACCGAAATGAAACAAGCTGTCAAACTCTCTGGATGGCCTGTTTCCAATGCTCTGTTATGATCTTTGCAACTCAACGTTTCAAAACCCACAGGAGTGTCGCCATGCGCGAACAGGATTACGCCGTCAACCACGGCCTGCAGGTCGAACAGCAGGAGGTCAGCCGAGTCCTGCGCAACACGTACGGCTTGCTGGCCCTGACTCTCATCTTCAGTGCCGTCATGGCCTACGTCGCACAGCAGATGCGCGTCGGTTACCCGAATATCTTCGTCGTACTGATCGGTTTCTACGGTCTGTTCTTCCTTACCGCCAAGCTGCGTGACTCGGCCTGGGGCCTGGTTTCCACCTTCGCCCTGACCGGTTTCATGGGCTTCCTGCTTGGCCCGATCCTCAACCGTTACCTGGGCATGGCCGGTGGCGCCGAAGTGGTCAGCTCGGCCTTCGCCATGACCGCGCTGGTGTTCGGTGGTCTGTCGGCCTACGTGCTGATCACTCGCAAGGACATGAGCTTCCTCAGCGGCTTCATCACCGCCGGTTTCTTCGTTCTGCTGGGTGCCGTGGTCGCGAGCTTCTTCTTCCAGATCAGCGGCCTGCAACTGGCGATCAGCGCCGGCTTCGTGCTGTTCTCGTCGGTATGCATCCTGTTCCAGACCAGCCAGATCATCCATGGCGGTGAGCGCAACTACATCATGGCGACCATCAGCCTGTATGTATCGATCTACAACCTGTTCGTCAGCCTGCTGCAACTGTTCGGCATCATGAGCTCCGACGACTGATTCACCCGCTGTTGAAAAAGCCCGCTTCGGCGGGCTTTTTTTGTCCACAACAACAGCCAGCCCTGTCACTCACCGTTTAATCGCCTGCAGGGTATAGCTCAACGGCAAACGCCACGGATCAACCTTCAAACGCCACTCTCCATCCTCCCCGAGAACCATCTGCCCAGGCAGCGCCTCCCACGGAATGCAGTCATGTTCCTCGATGGCGACAAGATTCAGCCCATGACGCAGAAGCGCCGAAATCACCTCGCCAAGGCCGTGGTTCCACTCATGGGTGACGGTGGCCTTCAGCGCAGTATCGACTTCGACATAGGTGCTGTCATCGTTCCAGACCGTCGGCTCCGGGAGCTCGAAGTACGGGTGGCTGATCCTCAGTTCGCCCTGGCAATTTTCGTCCAGCGCCAGGAGCATCGGATGCCCTTCACGCAGAAACAGGCGGCCTCCTGGCTTGAGCAACGCAGCTACCGTCCCGGCCCACTTATCAATGCTGGGCAACCAGTTCAATGCGCCGACGCCGGTATAGACCAGATCGAAGCCAGCACCACCAAGGGCTTGTGCAGCCTCGTAAACCGGCGCTTCGACGTAGTGAATATCAGCGCTACAGTCGGCCGCCAGTCTCCGGGCCTGATCCAGTGAGACGGAAGAAAAGTCCAGGCCAGTCATGACCGCCCCAAGACGGGCAAGAGAAAGGGTGTCTGTACCGATATGGCACTGTAGGTGCACCCCTCTCAGGCCGGAGATGTCACCGAGGCGAGGCTGATCGAAACGAACCACCGCCGATAAATGACCCGCAGAGGCTTTAAACCTTGCAGCTTCATAGTCAGGAGAAGCGGCGTGGAGTGGCGCCCGCTCATCCCAGTTAGCTCTATTCAACTGCAGATAGTCATCCATCGCTGCACTCCTTGGCTTGGGTTTGGCAGCTACCTGCCGTTGCGGTTTTTCTGAGACCCCACCTTCTATCACTTAATCGCTGATCTCGGCAGCAACTCCAGGCGAACAAGAGGCCGGGGCCAGAACCGCCCTAAACCGCAATCCCGCGATAAGGCACCTCATCCCCCGGGCTCCGCGAAAACTGCCGTTTGTACTCCCGACTGAACTGCGAGCTGCTCTGGTAGCCCACACGGTGCGCGACCTGAGCAACGCCCAGGCCCTCGCCGATCAGCATCTGCTGTGCTTTCAACAGACGCAGTCGCTTGAGGTACTGGATGGGCGACAGCAAGGTGTTGCGCTTGAAGTGTTCGTGAAACGCGGAAGCGCTCATGTTCGCGCGGCCGGCCAGTTCGTCGATGCTGAGCGGGTCGGCGTAGTGATCGCGCAGATACGCCAGCGAGGCGCCAATCCGGGCGAAGTGCCCCTGTTGCTCGACCAGCGCTCTCAGCACGCCAGCCTGTGGGCCGTTGAGCGCTGCGAAATACACTTCGCGTACCCGCGCCGCGCCCATCACGCGGGCGTCTTCGGGTCGTTGCAGGCACTGCAACAACCGCAGCACAGCGTCCTGCATCGGCTCATCAAGGGGCGCGGAGCTCATGGACTCCGGGGTTTGCGCCCGGACCAGCCCGGCGGGAAGCGGGTCCATCGCCTGGACCATTTCGCTCAGGACCAGTGGATCGATACCGACAGCCACGCCGTACAGCGGCTCGGCCTCGCTGGCGAAGGTCTCGCACATGAACGGCACCGACAGCGCCTGCACCAGGTACTGCCCTGCCCCGTAATCCAGCGTTCGTTCGCCCAGGCGCGCCAGCTTTCGGCCCTGCGCCAGGACCATCAGGCTGGGTTCGTAGATCTGCGGGCTGCTGGCCACATACTCCGCCCAGGACAGCACCTGCACGTCACTGAGCAAGGTGTCGACAAAGCCCGGACGCGTGGCCAGCGGCTTGATCAGGTCGCACAGGGCCTGGCGCCCTGGAAAGTGATGAGGATTGGACATGAGGGAAGGCAAGAGTGAGTGACGCGCCCATGATCCCAGATTTCACGGCCGGGATACCGTCAATCCACGCGGCACTGGAGGAATAGGCATGACACCCGGAGGAATACCCATCGGCATCCCCGCCCGTCGCCCGCACAATGCGCCGCCTCTTTTCGCTGTGCAGAGACACCCTTATGTACAAAGCCATTGGCTACGCCGCCCAGTCGGCCAGCGCGCCGCTCGCCCCGATGACCTTCGACCGCCGCAGCCCGCGCGCGAACGATGTCGTCATCGATATCCTCTACTGCGGCGTCTGCCATTCCGATATCCATCAGGCACGCAACGAATGGGGAATCGCCGTCTATCCGCTGATGCCCGGCCACGAAATCATCGGCCGTGTCCGCACCACCGGTAGCGCGGCGAGCAAGTACCAGCCCGGCGATCTGGTCGGCGTCGGTTGCATGGTCGACTCCTGCCAGCACTGCGACGCCTGCCACGCCGATCTCGAGCAGTATTGCCTCGAAGGCCCGACCATGACCTACACCACGCCAGACCGCGTGGACGGCAGCTACACCCTCGGCGGTTACTCCAACTGCATCGTGGTGCGGGAAGATTTCGTGTTGCGGATTCCGGACGGCATGGACTTGCCGAGCGCGGCGCCGATCCTCTGCGCGGGCATCACCACTTACTCGCCGCTGCGCCATCACGGCGTCGGGCCGGGTCATCGGGTGGGCATTCTGGGCATGGGCGGGCTCGGTCATATGGGCATCAAGCTGGCCAAGGCGCTGGGCGCCGAAGTCACGCTGTTCACTCGTTCGGCGGCGAAGGCCGAGGAAGCCCACCGTCAGGGCGCCGATCACGTCGTGGTCTCGACCGATCCGGCGCAAATGGCCGCGGTGGCGGACCACTTCGATTTCCTGCTCGACACCATCCCGGTTCAGCACGACCTCAACCCCTACCTCAAGACGCTCAAGTTCAACGGCGTGCATATTCTGGTGGGCCTGATCGAACCCATCGAGCCTGCCATCGATGCGGCCCATCTGGTGCTCAAGCGTCGGGTGATTGCCGGGTCGTTGATCGGCGGCATCGCCGAGACCCAGGAGGTGCTGGATTTCTGTGCCGCGCATGACATTCGCTGCGATATCGAAATGCTCGATATCCGCGCCATCAACGAAGCCTACAGCCGCATGATCGCGGGGGACGTGAAGTACCGCTTCGTCATTGATATGGCGACCCTGCAGAACGCGGAATAACGCCGTATTCCGCCATCGGAATCGAAGGGCCGCCCCGGCCCTTCGAACCGATCAGGCGCTTAGAACGCCAGACCGACCTTCACACCGAACTCGTCACGCTTGAGCTTGGTGTTGTCGGCTACGTCCGAGTCTTCGTCCAGCTTGTACTCGGTACGGGTGTAGTACGCGCCGACCTGCACCGGCATGCCGCCCTGCTGATTCAGCAGCAGGCTGACTTCGGCGTAAGGGTTGGTGCGGTCCTTGAGGTCGACGGTGTCGCTGCCAAAATCGTCAACCTTGAGCTTGGCTTCGCCGCCGAGGGTGTGGCGGGCGCCGACTTCGACACGCAAGGTCGAGGTGTCGAACTGGTGGTTGTAGCCCAGCGCAGCCTTGGCGAACGGCGATTTGGAGGTGATTTCGACGTCGATGTCGTTGATCGCCGGCTCGAAGCGCGTCCAGCCATAGCCGCCGCCCACGGTCACGTCGACGAAGTTGCGCGCATCCAGCGCCGCACGCCAGCCGAGGTCGAGGTCGGCCTGGGCTTCCTTGAGTTTGTTGTCGTCTTTCTTGCCGTATTTGGCTTCGGCGCCGACCTGGTAGATGAAGCCGGATTCGGCAGTCAGCTTGTTGCCGAAGGTGGCGAATACGCCGCCCTGACCGAGGTGGTCGGAGTCGGACTCGTCACCGCCTTCGAACTTGAATTTGTCGTAGCTGCCCGTCAGGCCGAGGGTGAACAGCGGGTCGGTGCTCGGTGCGGCAACGGCCGCCAGAGGTGCGCCCAGCAGGGCCAGGATGCAGGTCGGTGCGAGCAATTTACGGGTGGGCATTCGGGAAGCCTCCATGACTGTAATGTATTAACGAACGCACCGCTTTGAAGCACCGGTCTCCGCTAAAGTTCGAAATAAATTGACGTAAATGTGAAATGTTTCTCGACTTTGAGGGCTCTATTTCGCGGCTTTGATGGATGGCTTCGAGCCATTATCGGAGGTTTCGTACAGCGTCACGCGCCCGTAAACATTGGCTGGCGGCATAAACGATCGAACAAAAAAAGCGCCCCGAAGGGCGCCAGAGGCAACTTAAAAAAACAGCCCTCTCAATGGTCCGAAAGTGCCCTGGCCACCGTCGCCAGGTTGGATTCGTTGAGGCCCGCGACACACATCCGCCCACTGCGAATCAGGTACACCCCATGCTGTTCGCGAATGCGATCGACAGCGTCGGCGCTCAGCCCGGTGTAACTGAACATGCCCTTCTGGCGCAGCAGATAATCCACCTCCCGCTGCGCATCGATACGTCGCACTTCGTCGAACAACGCCTGACGCATGCCCACCATCCGCGCGCGCATGGCGTCCAGTTCCTGCCGCCACAGCGCCGTCAGCTCGGCATCGCCGAAAATCGTCGCCACCAGTTCCGCGCCATGCCGTGGCGGGTTGGAGTAATTGGTGCGCACCGTGCCCTTCAACTGCCCGGCCACGCGCCGGGCAATCTCGCCGTCCTGACACACCACCGACAGCGAACCGACCCGCTCGCCATACAGCGAAAACACCTTGGAAAACGAGTTGCTCACCAGCCCGGTGATGCCGCTGCGGGCCAGCGCGCGGATCGCATAGGTATCCGCGTCCAGCCCCTCCCCCAGCCCCAGATAAGCGGCGTCGAGAAACGGGATCAGCGAGCGCTCGCGGAACAACGCGTACAAGCGCTGCCACTGCTCTGGCGTGAGGTCGACGCCGGTGGGGTTGTGACAGCAGGCGTGCAGCAACACGATGCTGTGGGCCGGCAGTTCGCCGAACACCTCCAGCATCGCGGCAAAGTCGATCGCCTTGCCGATGGCGTCCAGGTACGGGTAGCGGTTCACCGCGAAACCGGCGCCCTGGAAAATCGCCAGGTGGTTGTCCCAGGTCGGGTCGCTGACCCACACCTGCGACTGCGGGTAGTAGCGCTTGAGGAAGTCCGCGCCGACCCGCAATGCCCCCGAGCCACCGACGCTTTGCAGGGTGACGATGCGCTCGCTGTCGGCGCCATCAAGCGCGCCGAACAGGTAACCCTGCACCGCCTCGCGGAACCCCGGATGGCCGTCCATGGGCAGGTACAGGTTGGCGGTTTCCGCCCGCGAATCGAGTAACGCTTTGGCCCGACGTACCGACGGCAGCACCGGCACCTGGCCGTTTTCGTCGTAGTAGAAGCCGATGCTCAGGTTGACCTTTCCGGCGCGCGGATCGCGCTGGTAGTCGTCCATCAACGACAGGATCGGGTCACCGGGGTAGGTCTCGACATGTTCAAACATCAGGGGCTCCTCAGTGAGCGAAAGTGGGATGAAGGAAGGGCCACGGGCTGCTGTCACCGCCACGCGGCACGCTGACCTCGATCAGCACCGGGCGGTCGGCGGCGAAGGCCTGTTCCAGCACCGGGCGCAGCTGCGCCGGCGAGCCGACCCGGAAGGCCTGGACGCCGAAGGATTCGGCGAAGCGCACGAAGTCCGGGTTCACCAGTTCCGAGCCGAGCAGGCGCCCGGCGAAGCTCTCTTGCTGGTCGCGATAGACGTTGCCGAAGGCACTGTTGTTGAACACGATGGTCACCAGGTTGAGCCGGTACTGCACCGCCGTGGCCAGTTCCTGGGCGGCGAACATGAAGCCGCCGTCGCCGCAGATCGACACCACCGCTTTGTCCGGGTGCGCGGCCTTGACCCCGAGCGCGGTGGGAAAGCCGAAGCCGAGGGTGCCCTGATGCCCCGAGGTGACCAGGGTGCGCGGTTTGTACACCGGGAAACCGAAGATCGAGGTGAAACCAACCTGGGAAATTTCCTCGACGAAGAAGCCGTCACGCGGCAGTACGTCGCGAATCACCCGCAGGTAGTCGAGCTGCGGTTGCACGCACTGGATCGCCTGCTCCGCTGCCGCCTTGGCCTCGGCGATTTCGGCGTCGCGGCGCTTCGGCGGGCCGGCGCGCAGCACAGCCTCTGCCAGGGCGCTGGCGCCCTCCCCGGCATCGGCCAGCAGGTTGACCTCGGCCGGCATGCGCCGCACCTCGGCAGGGTCGATATCGATGCGGATCAGCTTCAGGCCAGCCGGGCGATGGCGCCAGCGAATGTCCAGCAACTCGAAGCGCGAGCCGATCACCACGGCGACATCGGTCTGCGGCCAGAGCCGGGCTCCGGCGGCAACGGTGAAGCCCAGCGGGTGATCATCCGGCACGACGCCGCGACCGCCGCGGAAACTCACCACCGGCGCACCCAGCACCTCTGCCAACTGGCCGACTTCGGCGCTGGCTTCCAGCGCCCCGGAGCCGACAAAGATCATCGGCGCCTTGGCCGCGCTCAGCAGTTTCGCCGCGCGCTCCACGGCATCGCTGTCCACCGGTGGCGTCGGTTGCAGCGCCAGCGGCGCCTGCATGCGCACCGCCGCGCTGCGGGTGAAGAAGTCCCAGGAGGCTTGCAGCGAGACCACGCCGGGGCGCCCGGATTGCATGACCTGAAACGCCTGCGCCACCTGCCACGGCGCATCGGCCGGCTGTTCGATATGCGCGGCCCATTTGCCGATGCTCTGGAGGATTTCCAGTTGCTTCGGCAGCTCATGCAACTGACCACGGCCACGGTCCTTGAAGCCGCTCATCACATCGCCGGTCAGCGCCAGCACCGGCGCGTTGCAGCCGTGGGCGGTGAGCATGGCCGCGCTGGAATTGAGGATGCCGGGGCCCGGCACCACGCTGAACACCCCGGGGCGACCGCTGGAACGGGCGTAGCCGAACGCCATGTAGGCGCTGGTTTGTTCATGCCGTGCGCCGAGGGTGCGGATGCTCTCGGCATTACGCGCCAGGGCGTCGGTCAGGCCATAGATCTGTGCACCGGGCAGTGCGAAGACAGTATCGACGCCCTGCACTTTCAAACTCTCGACCAGGGCATCGCCGCCCGTGAGCTGTTGAACAGCGGGAAGTTCGGTTTTCATCATGAGTTACCTGTTACGGATTATTCGAAGTTGAGCGCGGCGGGCTTGATGGATTGATATTTACGGAAACTGGCGTAAACAACGATCAACCACAAAGGAATCAACCAGACCGATATGCGCATTGCCGGAATGAACGCCATGATCAACATGATCGACACAATAAACGCGATACACAGATAGTTGCCGTAGGGGAACAATGGCGAACGATAGTGAGTGTGTTCTCCTGCCGCCTGTTTGGCGCGGCGGAACTTCAGGTGGGTATAACTGGTGAGCATCCAGTTCATGATGGTGGTGGCAACCACCAATGCCATCAGGGCTTCCAGCGTGCCGTTGGGCGACAGCCAGTTGAGCAGCACCGCCAGGGCTGTAATCGCCGCCGTCACGATCAGCGCGTTGACCGGCACATTGTTGCGATTGAGCTTGAGCAGTTGCCGTGGCGCATGGCCCTGCCCGGCCATGGCGTGCAACTGGCGCACGGTGCAATAGACCACGGCGTTGTAGACCGACAGCGCGGCGGTCAGCACCACCAGATTGAGGACGTGAGCCGCCGCGCCGATGCCCAGCAGGTCGAGGATCTTCACGAACGGACTGGCACTGTACGGATCACCGCCGGCGGATAGCGAAGCCACCAGGTCGTCCCACGGTGTCAGCGCCAGCAACACTGCCAGGGCGGCGATATAGAACAGACCGATGCGGTGCAGCACCTTGTTGATCGCGCTGGGAATGGTCTTCGATGGATCGCGTGCTTCGCCGGCGGTAAAGCCGATGAACTCCAGCCCGCCAAAGGCGAACATGATCAGCGGCAAGGCGAGAATCAGCCCGCTGATGCCGTTGGGCAGGAAACCGCCTTGGCTCCACAGGTTGCTGACCGCAGCCGTCGGTGGTGGCGTCGGGCCGAACAGCAACCAGCCGCCCAGGGCAATCATCATCAGCACCGCCGTTACCTTGATCACCGCGAACCAGAATTCCGCCTCGCCGTAGACCTTCACCGCCAGCAGGTTGAGGCCGTTGATCAGCACGAAGAAGAAGGCGGCGCAGGCCCAGGTCGGCACGTCCGGCCACCAGAACTGCACGTACTTGCCGACGGCGGTCAGTTCCGCCATGCCCACCAGGATGTAGCCGGCGGTGTAATTCCAGCCGGCGAGGTAGCCGATAAAGGGCGAACAGTATTTGTTGGAGAAGTGGCTCAGCGAGCCGGACACCGGCTCGTCCACCAGCATTTCCCCCAGTTGGCGCATGATCAGAAAGGCGATCAGCCCGGCAACGGCATAGCCCAGCAACAAGCCAGGGCCTGCCAGTTTCATTACGCCGGCACTGCCGAGAAACAAGCCAGTGCCAATGGCACCGCCGAGTCCGATCATTTGAATATGACGATTGGACAAACCCCGCGATAACGCGTGATCCGTAGGAGTGGCTCTGCTCATCGTTTTATTATCCATATTGTTTTTCGGACACGGCACGACCCGGCGCCCGACGATAGTTCGGCAGGTGAAGTTGAAAGTTGCTGTTTGTTTTTTTGTGCTCGAAGTTACTTGTTTACTTCGATGGCATTCACGTTAACAGTAATACCGGAAATGAACATCCAGCCAGAGTGAATGGCAACTATGCGAATGCCGGATTGTTCACGCCGGATACACCGGAAGTTGTTCGCCGGGGCTGAGAAACTGCGAGCCACGGCAATGCTCATAAACGAAGGTGCGGAACCATTGCTGTTCCGCCGAGCTGTGGGTGCGACTGTGCCAGACCACCCAATAACGGAACGGATGGCGGACGAATGCCAGTGGGCGCCAGCAAACGTCGGCCTGCTCGGCCCATTTGCGGGCGATATGCTCGGGCAGCATCAGCAGCATGTCGCTGCGCTGGAGCACCGCCAGCGCCGCCGAGTAATACGGCACGGTGAGTTTCAGGTCGCGGTGCAGGTTGTGCTTGCGCAGGTAGGCATCGACGAAGCTGTCCTTGTCGCCGCCGGTGCTGATCTTCAAATGCGGCCAGCTCAGGAACTGCTCCTGGGTCAATTGCGCCTGCGCCGCCAGCGGATGATCGCTGCGCATGCAGCACACGGCGACGTCCTCGCCGATCACCCGGCCGTGAAACTCGGCGGGTGTGTCTTCGATCATGCTGGTGGCCAGGTCGACCTTGCCGCTGGCCAGCCAGTCGAAACGGTTGGCCTCCCACGGGCGGAAATCGATGCTGACGTTCGGCGCCAGCCGCGCCAGGTCGGCGAGCAGTTGCGGCAGGATATGTTCGGCGACGTGATCGGAGCCGGCCATGGCGAAACGCCGTTCGCAGGTGGCCGGCGAGAACCGCGAGGGCGTGCCCAGCGCCTGCAACTGTTCGAGCACCTGCTTCAACGGTTCCAGCAGTTCCACCCCGCGCTCGCTGAGGATGTACTGACGCCCCTGGCGCACCAGCAGCGGATCGCCAAAGGCTTCGCGAAACTGCGCCAGATGCCGGCTCAGCGCCGACTGGCTGGCGCCGAGGCGCGTTGCTGCGTGGCTGAGGTTGCGCACGTCCAGCAGGGTCGCCAGCACGCGCAACTGGGTCACGCTCAGGTTGTTGAAGGCGGGATTCATGCCAAGGGCCTCAGTCGAGGCCGAGGGTCAGGGTCGGCTGGCCAGCGTGCAGCACGGCGTGGCCGACACACTCGCCACCGCAGTAGCGCGCCACCAGTTCGACCAGGTCGGCCATGGCCGAGCGCACGTCCTCGGGGCTGATTGGCGGCAAGCCGTCGATATCGAAGAACACGCAGCGGGTGTCGGCCAGGGTGCGAGTGTCGGCGGCCTGGCGCCAGGTCCAGCGCCGGGTCAGCACGCGCGTGCCGGCTGCGAGGACGATTTCGCCGGGAGCGATGGCTTCCGGCTCGGCGGCGGCGTCCACCAGAAAGCGGTCGTCTGCCACGGTCTTGCGCAGTTCGATCGCCTTCGATTGCGGGCCGATCGGGTGTACGCCGGCGGGGAGCAGATAGCGCAGGGACAGCAGGTTGCCGATATCCACCAGCGGGTTGATGTCCGGCAGGTTGTCGGGCTTGAGCACCCGACGAGTGAGGGCTTCGATGGCGCTGCGGTGTTCCGAGGGCTTGGCGCCGAAACGGCGATAGGCGTCGCGCCAGGCGGCGATCTGCGGGTAGTCGGCGGGATTGCCGGTGACCCGCTCGCGCAGTGCTTGCTCGGTGGCGCGCAGCAGCGCGGTCAGCTCGGCGTCGAGGCGGGTGTTGTCGAGGTTGCGGAAGACCACCACGCCGCGGCGGTAGTCGGGGTGATCGTCAAAGACATCGGGGCTGACCGTATAGGTAAAGGTGCTCACAGGCGCTCCTCTGGAATGCGGGTTCGGGCAGCTTGGCCAAGCCGGGTGGCAGACTATAGCACCGGGCCTGAAGCTGGTAGCTCACCGATTTCTGCAAGGTTGCCATGCGGGTTTTGGATAGTTGGATGGGGGGGTGGCCGTCATAGGCTAGCCGACAGTTTTTCAGCGCTCTTGAGATCGAGCGCCGCCCACGCGGCGCTTCGCGAGCAAGCTCGCTCCCACATTTGTTGCAACGCGCCATGGCCTGTGGGATGGGCGTTGCCAGCCTTGGTGCATGGCTGGAGAGTGTGGGGCGGCTGGGGCGCCAACCTCTAAATCGAGTCGAACCAACAAGGCGGTCAACAATGGCCTGACAGGCATAGGCTCGTTGCAACAAATGTGGGAGCGAGCTTGCTCGCGAAGCGCCGCGCGGGCGGCGCTCGATCTTGAGAGCGCTGAAGAACTGTCGGCCAGCACAAGCGGCCACCACATGACCGAAAGATGTGTAAGCCTCACTCTCCTGCAACAAACGGCAACGGCAACCGCGCCGCCCGCACCCCGGCGAGCTGCCGATCAAAATCCGGCAACAGATAATCAAAACAGAAGCCCGCACTCTCCAGCTTTTCCCGACGCAACGGATCATCTTCCGCCAACCCCGCCACGCAACGCGCACTGCGCGCCCACGCAAACGCCAGCAGGCTGGTGGCGCAGAGCTGGAGGAAATCACCGGCGGCGCGGTACGGGTACTCACTGTCTTCGATGCTGAGCGCTCGCACTTCGGGCAAAAGGTTTTCAAGCCGCTCGCAGACCTCACCCAACGCATCAGCAAACACCACTCTGGACGCTTGCCCCACCGCAACCTCGGCCCGCAACTCACCCAGCAACACGCCAAACGCTTCCCCCCCATCCCCCAGCACTTTGCGCAGCAGCAGGTCGTTGGCCTGAATCTCGTTGCTGCCCTCGTAGATCATCGCAATGCGGCTGTCGCGCAAGGTCTGCTCAATGGGGAACTCACCCGTGTAGCCATAACCGCCAAACACCTGCAGCGCCTTGCTCGCGAGGCTGAAGCCTTGTTCGGTAAAACTGGCTTTGACGATCGGTGTAAGCAACGCCACCAGTTGCCCGGCCTTGGCGCGCTGCGCCGGGTCAGCGGATTCGCTGGCGATGTCCAGCCAGTGCGCGGCCCAGTAGCCGAGGGCGCGCATGCCTTCGCTGCGCACCCGCAGTTCCAGCAGGATGCGGCGCATCGCCGGGTGCAGGTGGATCGGGTCCGCCGCTGCGGCCGGCACCTGTTCGGGGCGACGCGGCGCGCGCATCTGCCGGCGCTCCAAGGCGTAGTCGCGGGCGCTCTGCCAGGCCGCTTCGGCATGCCCGAGCCCTTGCAGGCCGACATGCAGCCGCGCCGAATTCATCATCACGAACATTGCCGCCAATCCGCCGTGGGCCTCGCCCACCAGCCAACCCTTGGCCTGTTCGAAACGCAGCGCACAGGTGGCGCTGCCGCGGATGCCCAATTTGTGTTCCAGGCCGTCGCAATAAACAGCGTTGCGCTCGCCGTTTTCGAGCCATTTCGGCACCAGCAGCAACGACAGCCCGCGACTGCCTTGCGGTGCATCCGGCAAACGCGCGAGTACCAGATGCAGGATGTCGCGGGTCAGGTCGTGTTCGCCGCCAGAGATGAACAGCTTGTTGCCGCTGACGCTGTAGCTGCCATCGGCCAAGGGTTCGGCGCGGCTGCGCAGCAGGCCGATATCGCTGCCGGCCTGGGGCTCGGTCAGGCACATGGTCGGCAGCGTTTCGCCGCTGATGATGCCCGGCAGGTAACGCTGCTGAAGCGCCGCCGAGGCGTGGGTCTTGAGGCACAGGTAGGCGCCATGGGCGATGCCGGTGTACATGGCCCAGGCGTGGTTGCTGGCGTAGAGCATTTCCTGCAAGGCCGCATCGAGCACTTGCGGCAGGCCTTGCCCGTCCAACTGCGGATCGCAGGCCAGCGCCGGCCAGCCGCCGTCGACGTAAGCACGATACGCCACAGCGAAGCCCTCGGGCGTGTGCACTTCACCGTCGCTGAAGCGGCAGCCCTGGCGATCACCCGGCCCGTTCAACGGCGCCAGTACTTCGCCGGTGAAACGCGCGGCTTCTTCCAGCACCTGCATCGCCAGTTCCAGGTCGACCTCGGCGTAGGCCGGCAGCGCCTGCCAGTCCTGCTCAGCCCGCAGCCAGTGTTGCAGCACGAATTGCATATCGCCCAACGGCGCCTTGTAGGCCATGCGTGACCTCATCCTTTGAAGTGCGGGTTTTCGATCAGCAGCGCCATGCCCTGCCCGCCGCCGATACAGGCGGCGGCGATGCCATAGCGCAGGTTGTCGCGGCGCAGTTGCCGGGCCAGGGTCTGCACCAGGCGCAGGCCGGTGGCCGCCAGCGGATGGCCGAGGGCGATGGAGCCGCCATGCACGTTCAGCCGCTGCGGATCCAGCTCCAGCGCCTGAACCACGGCCAGCACCTGGGCGGCCTGGGCCTCGTTGATTTCGAAGCGGTCGATCTGCTCCAGACGCAGGCCGCTGCGCTCCAGCAGCAGACGAATCGCCGGCGCCGGGCCGATGCCCATGGTGCCCGGCGCAACCCCCACCGCCGTGACCATCAGCAGCCGTGCCAGCGGTGGTGTGGAACAAGCGGAATAACGACAGACCAGCGCCGCCGCCGCGCCGTCCACCACCGCGCAGCTGTTGCCGGCGGTCTGCACGCCACCGCTGTGCACTGCGCGAAGACGCGCCAGAGCGGCGCTGTCGGTGGACCGTGGATGGCTGTCGCGATCCACCACGCTGACACCGCGCGGCAACTCGATGCTGCGCGGCAGGCACTCTTCGGCTTCGAAGGTTTCGCTGCGAACGCTGACGATTTCCTCGTCGAACCAGCCCGCCGCCTGGGCTTGCAGAGCGCGCTGGTGACTGCGCAGCGCCCAGGCATCCACCGCGTCGCGGCTCAGGCCGTACTCGCGGGCGAGGTTTTCCGCCGTTCCGATCATGTCCACTCCGGCCGCCGGGTCGTACAGCGCTTCCCAGAGAAAATCCTTGAAGCCCACGGGCGCACCGAGACGAAAACCGCCACGGTGCTCGTAGGCGGCAATCGGGTTACGCGACATGGATTCGGCGCCCACGCACAGCACCTGCTCCACGCCGCTGTGCAGTTGCTCGCCGGCCTGGCGCAGCAGCTCGAGGCCGGTGCCGCAGATACGTTGCACGGCCAGCGCTGGCACGCTTTGCGGCACGCCGCTGTACAGGCCGATATGTCGCGGCAGCATGTAGGCGTCGAAGCTGGCCTGGGCCATGCTGCCGCCGAGCACGCTGTCCACCGTGGCCGGATCGACCCCAGCGCGGGCCAGCACTTCACGTCCGGCCTTGATGCCCAGGTCGATGGGCGAGACCTGCGCCAGCGCGCCGCCAAGATCGGTCCACGGCGTGCGCACGATCTCGACAATCGCCGCGTCGTCGAAGCGACTACACAGCCCGCCGCCGCTCATGGCCGCACCTGGGCGCGGAGCATGCTCGCGTCTTCGCTGCGGTACAGCGCCTCGACTTGCGCCGCCCGGCGCTGCAACACGGCGCGCTGGTTGATCGAGCCCTTGTCGGTGATTTCGCCGAGGTCGATCGACGGCGCCTCTTCCATCAGCGCCAGCCATTCGATGCGGCTGGCATTGCCTTGGGCGTCGCGGTTCAGCCGCTCCAGCCAGCCGGCGAACCAGGTACGCACCGCCGCGCTGCCGAGCACCTCGGCGTCGCTGACACCCTCCCCCAGCCCGGCCAGTTGCCGACACTCCGGCAACCGCGCGAACACCAGAATGCCCAGGCACTCACGGTCCGGCGCGGCGACCACGATGTCTTGCACATAAGGCGAGCCTTCCAGCACCGCGCGGTTGCGCAACGGGCCGACGCTGACGAAGACCCCGGAAGACAGCTTGAAGTCTTCGGCGATGCGCCCGTCGAACATCAGACCAAGCTGGCTCTGCCGTGGATCGGCGAGTTTCAGGGCGTCGCCCGAGCAATAGAAGCCTTCCTCGTCGAACACTTCGGCGGTCTGCTGCGCCGCGCGCCAGTAGCCGGGCATGATGTGCGGGCCGCGGAAACGCCCTTCCAGCTTGTCGCCCAGCGGTACCAGCTTCACTTCGCAGCCCGGCGCCGGCAGGCCGATGTAGCCGGCCATGGACAGCGGCCCGGTGGTGAAGGTGCAGGACGGCGAGGCTTCGGTCATGCCGAGGCCGGCCATCATGCGGATGCGTTCGCCGCAGTGCGCTTCGGCGACCCGGTCGAGGCGGTCCCAGACGCTTTGCGACAGGCCCGCGGCGGCGAAGAAGAACAGCTTCATGCGGGCGAAGAAACAGTCGCGCAACTCGCGGTCCTGCTCCAGCGCCTTGACCAGTTCTTCCCAGCCCTTGGGCACCGTGAGGTAGGCCGTGGGGGAAATCTCGCGCAGGTTGCGCAGGGTTTCAGCGAAGCCCTGGGGCGTCGGCTTGCCGCCGTCGAGGTAGAAGCTGCCGCCGTTGTAGAGAACGATGCCGAGGTTGTGGCTGCCGCCGAAGGTGTGATTCCACGGCAGCCAATCCACCAGCACCGGCGGCTCTTCGGCGAACACCGGGAAGGTCTGCAACAGCATCTGCTGGTTGGCGCAGAGCATGCGCTGGGTGGTGATCACCGCCTTCGGCAGTTTGGTCGAGCCGGAGGTGAAGAGGAATTTGGCGATGGTGTCGGGGCCGGTGGCGGCGAAGGCGGCATCGGCTTTGGTCAGGTCACCGCCTTGCAGCAGGCTGGCGAAATCCACCGTGCGCCGGCCCGGCACCGTGCCGCGCACGCTGATCACTGCGACGGACTCGTCCAACACTGCGTCGATGGCGCGCTGGAACGGTTGGCTGTCGGTGACGAACACCAGGCCCGGCGTCAGCACGTCGCAGACATGCCGCAGCTTGGCGAAATCCTGGGAAAGCAAGGCATAGGCCGGCGACACCGGGCAGTACGGAATACCGGCGTACATGGCGCCGAGGGCAATCTGCAGGTGCTCGATATCGTTGCCCGAGAGGATCGCCAGCGGCCGCTCGGCAGACAGGCCGAAGTCCAGCAGGCCGGCGGCAATCGCCCGCACCTGCCCGAGCATTTCGGCGTAGCTGATCTCGCGCCAGGCGCCGTCGCCCTGGCGGGCGGCGATAAAGGTCTGTTGCGGGCGCACCTCGGCCCAGTGCAGCAGGCGGTCCAGCAGGCGCGCGGGGAGCGGCGCGAGGGGTTCGATGGCACGCATGCGCAGGACGCCGTCCACCTCGCTCACCGCCACTTCGGGATGACCGATGGACACCTGCCGGTAGCGCGGCATTTCGGCACGGGCGTTCGTCCGTGGGCTGGCTTCGGAATTCACGCAGGTTGCTCCTTGTTCTTGTTGTCTGTCGTGCCGCCGCCCGGATGCGCCAGGCGGCGGGTGTTGCTCGACGCGTCAGATCGGGTAGTGCCGCGGGCCATGCTGCAAGGTGATCCAGCGCAACTGGGTGAACTGGTCGATGGCCGTGCGGCTGCCGAAGCTGCCGTAACCGCTGGATTTCACGCCGCCGAAGGGCATCTGCGCCTCGTCGTGCACGGTCGGGCCGTTGATATGGCAAATGCCCGATTCAACGCGCTGGGCCAAGGCCAGGGCACGGCCGGTGTCGCGGCTGAAAATCGCCGAAGACAGGCCGAATTCCGAATCGTTGGCCAGCGCAAGCAGCGCTTCGTCGCCCTTGCCGCGCACCACTACGGCCACCGGGCCGAAGGATTCTTCGCGGTACAGGCGCATGCTGGCGTCGACCTTGTCCAGCAGGGTCGGCTGCAGAATGCTGCCGTCCAGTTGACCGCCGCAGACCAGCCGCGCGCCCTTCTGCACGGCGTCATCGATCAGCGCCTTGATGCGTTCACCGGCACCGCTGTCCACCAGCGAACCGAGCACCGAGGCCGGGTCTTGCGGATCACCGGCACGCAGCCCGGCGACCTTGGCTGCGAGCTTGGCGACAAAGGCATCGGCGATGGCTTCGTCCAGCACCAGGCGCTCGGTGGACATGCAGATCTGGCCTTGGTTGAAGTAGGCGCCAAAGGCGGCCGCTTCGACGGCGGCGTCCAGATCGGCGTCGTCCAGCACCAGAAACGGTGCCTTGCCGCCCAGTTCCAGCAGCGCCGGTTTCAGGTGCCGCGCCGCCAGCTCGCCGACGATGCGCCCGACATGGGTCGAGCCGGTGAAGTTGACCCGGCGCACGGCGGGGTTGGCGATCAGCCGCTCGACAATCGCCGGCGCGTCAGCCGGGGCGTTGCTGATGACGTTTACCACGCCATCGCCAAGACCAGCATCCTGCAGCACCTGGCCAATCAGCCGGTGTACTGCGGGGCTAAGTTCCGAGGCTTTGAGCACCACGGTATTGCCGCAGGCCAGCGGCATGGCGATGGCGCGGGTGGCGAGGATCACCGGAGCGTTCCACGGCGCGATGCCCAGCACCACGCCGCACGGCGCACGCACCGCCATGGCGAAGCTGCCGGGCACATCGGAGGGAATCACCTCGCCGGTGATCTGGGTGGTCATGGACGCCGCTTCGCGCAGCATGCCGGCGGCCAGCTTGACGTTGAAGCCGTACCAGTTGGCCATGGCTCCGGTCTCGCCGGCGGCGGCGATGAATTCGCCGGTCCGCGCCTGCAAGGCGTCAGCGGCGGCCAGCAGACGGCTGCGCCGTTCGTTGGGCGCCAGTTGCGACCAGGCCGGGAATGCAGCGTGGGCAGCGGCGACCGCGGCGTCGGCATCCTCGAGGGTGGCGGCAGCGACCTGCGACACCCGCTCGCCGGTTACCGGATTGCGCCGCTCGAACGTCCGTCCATCACTGGCGGGGCACGACCGCCCGCCTATCAGTAAAGGCACCTGCAACATGCTCATTCCTCTTTCTTGTCGTTATCGGGAATCATCGAAGGCTGGCAGAAACGGGCGGCGTCGCACAAACGCCGCCCATCGGCATCAACGCTTGTAGGCTTGCAGGCCCGGCTTGATGCTCTTGTCGTCGAGGAACTGCTTCATGCCCTGCTCGCGGCCGCCTTCGGTGTCCAGCAGACGGGACTGGTCGAGCTTGGCGTACAGGTAATCTTCGTTCTGCTCCCAGGTCAGTTCGCGGCAGCGCTTGAAGCCATGCTTGGCGGCGCGCAGGACCACGGGGTTTTTCTCCAGTAGGTTCAGCGCCAGTTCGCGGGTGGTTTCGCGCAGTTGCGCCAGCGGCACGCTTTCGTTGACCAGGCCCATCTCGGCAGCTTTCGGCCCGCCGAAGGTCTTGCCGGTCATGATGTAGTACAGCGACTGGCGATGGCCCACGGTGTCGGCCATGGCCTTGCTCACCAAGTTGCCCGGCGGGATGCCCCAGTTGATTTCCGACAGGCCAAAGGTGGCTTCGTCAGCGCAGATCGCCAGGTCACAGGCCACCAGCGGGCTGAAGCCGCCACCGAAGCACCAGCCGTTGACCATGGCGATGGTCGGCTTGGTGTACATGCGCAGCAGTTTCCATTGCCATTGCGAGGCTTCGCGGCGGATTTTTTCCTGGAGGATTTCCGGGCCGGCGTCCACTTCGCGGAAGTATTCCTTGAGGTCCATGCCTGCGGTCCAGGCTTCACCGGCACCGGTCAGCACCAGCACGCCGGCTTCAGGATCCTGCTCCAGGGTTTCCAGCACGTCGACCATCTCACGGTTGAGGGTCGGGCTCATGGCGTTGCGTTTTTCCGGGCGGTTCAGGGTGACCCAGGCGATACCGGATTCCAGTTCGACTTTGACGGTAGTCCAGCGGCCTTCGTAGTTGCTCATGTGTTTGCACTCTTGTTGTTCGTGGGCGATGTTCAGCAAGCTAATGGAGCAAATTAGTTATGTCAATTAACTATTATGAAAATTATCTTTCTTGTCGACGTCTTGGGCTGGCCTCTTGGTAAATCCTAGCTAGCCAGATGCGGCTCATGCAGGCAGACTAGGTAATTTTCTTATCCATGGTTCAAGGAGTCTGCTTCCCGATGGCAAGGTCCGCCCGCAAAACCGACACCCTCCCCGAGTCCGATGCCCCCGCTGCGGCGCTGGATGCGTCCCTCGAAGACCTGATCGGTTATGCCCTGCGCCGAGCCCAGTTGAAGCTGTTCCAGAACCTGATCAGCCGCCTGGCGGTGCATGATTTGCGCCCGGCGCAGTTTTCCGCGCTGGCGATCATCGAGCAGAACCCCGGGCTGATGCAGGCCGACCTGGCCCGCGCCCTGACTATCGAACCGCCGCAGGTGGTGCCGCTGCTGAACAAGCTGGAAGAACGCGCGCTGGCGGTGCGTATCCGTTGCAAGCCGGACAAGCGCTCCTACGGCATCTTCCTCAGCAAGAGCGGTGAAACCCTGCTCAAGGACCTCAAGCAGATCGCCTCCGACAGCGACCACGACGCCACCGCGGCGCTCGACGATGCCGAGCGCGCGGAGCTGTTGCGGTTGTTGAAGAAGGTTTATCAGTAGCAAGAATCCGCTGGCTGGCGAGGACTGTGTAGGAGCGGCTTCAGCCGCGATCGACGGCAGAGCCGTCGCAGAGACCCTCGCCAGCCCAGGGCATCGCCCCCTTACCAGATCGGCAACGTATAGGTGACCAGGAAGCGGCTCTGGTTCTCATCGCGGAACGCCGCACCCGTGGGGAAGTCGTTGCGGTAGATCGACTTGCGCGCCAGCAACCCGACGTTCTTCAACGGCCCGCTCTGGATCACATAACCCAGTTCCATCTGAAACTCGCGCTCCTTGCGATCGTCAGCATTGAGCGACGCCAGTTCGATATTGTCCCCGCGCACATAGCGCAACCGCCCCTTCAGCCCCGGCACGCCGACCGCGACAAAGTCGTAGTCGTAGATCGCCTGCCAGGTGCGTTCCTTGGCGTTGAGAAAGTCCGAACTCATGGTCAGCTCGCTCATGCCCATCAACTCGGTGCCCGAGACATACGGCGTGGCCGTGTCGCCGGTGGAATGCATGTAGCCAATCCCCAGCTTGTGCCCACCCAGGCGGTAACTGAGCAGAGCCGAGAGGTTGCGGTTGTCCACCGCGCCGGCCCGCGCCTGGCCGTCTTCACGGCTGAAGAAGCTGCGCAGGTCGGCGCTGAACGTACCGTCACCGATGGCCTGTTCGTAAAGCGCGGCCAGGGTGTCCTGCTGATACAGGTCTTCAAGTTCCGCGTGATACAGGCGCACGCCCAGGGACTTGGTGAGCTGGTAGTCGGCGCCGGCATAGGCCATGTGCGACGAGGTTTGCCCTCCCTTGAAGCGGCCATTGGGCGAAGCGATCGCCATGCGCTCGTAGCTGGTGGAGTCACGCTTGTTGATCCGGTCGAGGTAACCGGCGTTGACCGTCAGGCCGTCGGTTTCCTTCGACACCAGGGTGGTGCCGCGGAAGGTCTGCGGCAGCAGGCGCGAAGGGCTGGCGAAGGCGAACGGCAGGAAGATCATCACGTCGCCGCTCTTCACCGTGCTCTGGCTCAAACGCAGCTTGGCGGTCAGCGCCAGCCGCGAATAGTCGTCGGCGGCCACACCGTCGCTTTTCGACACCGGCAACAATTCAGTGCCACTGCGCGACGGCGCCGAGTCAGTTTCACCCCCAGCAGGCCACGGGCATCCAGGCCAAAGCCCAGCGGTCCTTCGGTAAAGCCCGACTCGATATTCAGATTGAAACCCTGCGCCCACTCGCGGGCCGCGCTCTTCGCGCCGCCGTCCTTGTAATCGCGATCCAGGTAATAGTTTTTCAGGCCGAGGGTGGCGTGGCTGTCTTCGAAAAAGCCGGCGGCCATGGTTGGGCCGCTGGCCAGGGCGACAGCCAGGGCGAGGCTGCCGGACGCACGGAAGCCGGGCGTAGCGCGGGTGTCACGAACGCATTCATGCATGTTGGGTTGTCCACTCTTGTTGTTGTTTTTTTGGCATCGAGACAACGTGTCAGGCGCCGTCTCGCAGCGGAGAATGGAAAGCCCTTGAGGCCTCGTCAACGGCCAATGACCGATAATCGAACATTAATTTTATTAACTATCTCGTACAGAGCAGGCTGCTTTCCCCTACCCGGCGTGTCTAGCACACCGCTTTCAGATGCCAAAAGCCCAGCGAAAAAAACCGCTGTAAATTTAGTTATATTTGTTAATCTTATTTTCGCGTTGGACATCACCGACGCAGCAAAACAACAACAAGAAATGAGGCCATGCCATGGACACTTCATCGCGTCGTCCGACGCTGACAATCGCTTTGTGTTTCATCGTCGCGCTGATCGAAGGTTTCGACCTGCAATCGGCCGGCACCGCAGCCGCTGGTCTGCGCCAGAGTTTCGAACTCGATCCGAAGATGCTCGGCTGGGTGTTCAGCGCGAGCATCATCGGCCTGTTGCCGGGCGCCTTCTTCGGCGGCTGGCTGGCCGACCGTATCGGGCGCAAGAAAGTACTGGTGGCCGCGGTCATTCTGTTCGGCGTGTTTTCCCTGTGGACGGCCTATGTCGGCGACTACAGCCAACTGCTGCTGGCGCGCCTGATGACCGGCCTGGGCCTCGGCGCCGCCCTGCCCAACCTCATCGCCCTGTGCGCCGAGGCGGTGGGTGAAAAACGCCGCAGCACCGCCATCAGCATCATGTATTCCGGTGTCCCCCTGGGCGGCGCACTGGCCGCAGTGGTGGCGATGTTCGCCCACGATCACTGGCAGATGACCTTCATCATTGGCGGCCTGGCGCCCCTGGCCGCCGTGCCGCTGATGCTGGTGTTGCTGCCGGAATCGAGTGCGTTCCAGCGTGCCGTCGGCCCGGTGCAACGGCCCTCCACCTCATCCGCGCTGTTCGGCGACGGTCGCGGCAGTGCCACGCTGATGCTGTGGCTGAGTTACTTCTTCACCCTGACCGTGATGTACATGCTGCTCAACTGGCTGCCGTCGCTGCTGATCGGCCAGGGCTTCAGCAAGCCGGAGGCCGGGCTGGTGCAGATGCTGTTCAACATTGGCGGGGCGATTGGCTCGCTGCTGGGCGGCGTGCTGCTGGACCGCGGCAACCCGGTGCGGGTCACGCTGTGTATCTACGCAGGACTGCTGGCAGCACTGGCCGGCCTGGGCCTGGCGGTAGGCGTGACGGCCATGGCTATCGCCGGCTTTGCCGCCGGGCTGTTCGTACTGGCGGCGCAACTGGTGCTTTACGCCCTGGCCCCACCGCTCTACCCGACCGCTGTGCGCGCCACCGGTGTGGGCGCGGCGGTCGCCATCGGTCGTCTCGGCTCGGTCAGCGGACCACTGGCGGCCGGGCAGATCCTTGCGGCCGGCGCCGGCACTGCCGGGGTGTTGCTCGCCGCATCGCCGGGCCTGGTGGTCGCCGCGCTGGCAGTGCTGCATGTGTTGCGCCGCTCGGGAGATAACGCCGGGTCGGCGGTGCCGGTGCAGAACGCGGGCTCCTGAGGCTGACACCTTGTGGGCGCGTATGCGTCCGCTCCCACAAGGCCCCCGAAACACGTCACCGCAATGACTCAGCGCAAGCGATAACACTCGATCCGCACCACCTCCTCACTCGGGTACGTCACCCGGCCAATGAACACCTCCTCCCGCAGCCAGGCCAGTCGTCCCTCGGCGACCTGAAACTGCGGCGAGCAGGTGCAACGGTAGTGCTCCACCGCCACCGGCCAGACTCCCTCGGCCTCCAGCCGTCGCCCCTCCTCGTCCAGCAGCAACAACCCGCGATTGTGGATATTGATGCGCTCGCCGCGATCACTCAAAAGGCTGTAGCGGGCATCCAGTTCACCCACGCCGTCCGGCCGCAGGAGGAACTGGTCAGCGCCGCCGGGCAGCACCTTGCCGCGCAGATCCGGCCCCTCGAAATGCCCGCCGAGAATCGGGTAATTGCTGCGCTGCCCCTCCACGCACTGGCCCAGGTCTTCGCCCGGGGCGATGCGCACCCACAGGCTCATGATCCAGTCCAGCGCGGGAGCGGCGAACTCTGCTGTATCGCTCATATCGACGCTCCCGGCCCGCTTCAGCGGTTGCTCTTGACGGTGGTCCAGGTGCGCGTGCGGATCCGTTCGATCGACGCCGGCAGTGGTTCCAGCGCGAAGAGGGTCTGGCGCGCCGCGTCCGGGATGTACATGTTCGGGTCGTTGCGGATCGCCTCGTCCACCAGCGCGGTGGCGTCCTTGTTGGGGTTGGGGTAGCCGATCCGGTTGCTGATCCGCGCAATCACCTCAGGCCGCAGGATGTAGTCGATGAAGGCATGGGCCTGGTCGACGTTCGGTGCGTTGAGCGGCACCGCCATGACGTCAGCCCACATCGGCGCGCCCTCTTTCGGCAAGGCCATTTCCACCTTCACGCCCTTGCCGGCGGCGTTCGCCAGTTGCCGCGCCAGGGCGATCCCGCCGGACCAGCCCACCGCCGCGCAGATGTCGCCGTTGGCCAGGTCCATGCCGTAGCGCGAAGAGTTGAAGTAGCTGATGTTCGGCCGCGCCTGCAGCATCAACGCCAGCGCTTGCTTGTAGTCGTCGGGTTTCTTGCTGTTGGGGTCCAGCCCCTGGTAATGCAGGGCGATGGGCAGAATCTCGCCGGCGGCATCGAGGAAGCCCACGCCGCAGGTGGCCAAGCGCGAGAGATTTTCCGGTTTGAAGATCACATCCCAACTGTCCATCTTCGCGTCGGGCCCGAGGACCTTCTGCACCTTGTCGACGTTGTAGCCGATCAGCGTGGTGCCCCACAGGTACGGCACGCTGTAGCGGTTGCCGCTGTCGCCGACCGTCTCGATGCTGGTCATGAAGGCCGGATCGAGGTGCTTCCAGTTGGGCAGCTTGTTGCGGTCCAGCGGTTGCACGGCGCCCGCCTGGATCAGCTTGCCGATGTTCGACGTGCCGGGGAACACCACGTCGTAGCCGGAGTTGCCGGTGAGCAGTTTCGATTCCAGGGTTTCGACGCTGTCGAACACGTCGTAGATCGGGCGGATGCCGGTGTCCTTTTCGAAATCCTGGAGGATTTCCGGTGGCAGGTACTCGATCCAGTTGTAGATGCGCACGGTCGGCTGAGCCGCACACAGGCCGCTGGCAAACAGGGTGAAACCGGCCAGCAGGGCACGGAGGGAAAGCGTGTTCATGGGGATTCTCCTGGGCGGCACGGATCAGTAGCGGTAGGTGAAATACAGTTCGACGGCACTGAAGCGCTGGTCATCGCCAAACACCTGGCGCGCCGCGGACTTGGCCTTGCCCCAGTTGTAGGACAGTGATGTATAGAGGCGCGGCGTCGGTGTCCAGTCCAGGTAGATCACCGATTCGTCGGCGAACCGGCGGCTATCCACTGGTGCGCCCTGGTAGTTCTTTTCGTCGAGCCAGAACTGGTAGTGGATGGCGCCGAGGGTGACGGTATCGCTGACTTTGCTCTTGAGCGAGAACTGCTGGACGTTCTCGTTGCTGTTGAACAGCAGATAGTTGCCGGTGATATCGCCGACCAGCCAGGTGCTCCAGTCGATAAAGCCTTTGCTCAGGGCATCCCAACTTTTCTGCGTGTTGTCGCCGGCATCGTCGTCGCCGGAAAAATGCGCGTAGCGATAGCCCAACACCGGGCTGAACGGCAGTTGCTCGAAGGCATAGTCGGCCTGGGCATACCAGGCGTTGGCGTCGTACTCGACCCCGTCACCGCTGCCGCGCTGTACCGCATATTCGGCGTTCAGGGTCAGCGCCGGCAGCCCCGGAACCTTGCCGCGCAGGGCCCGCAGGTTATAGACCTGCATGCCGTCGCGAGCGGCGCCGGCCGTGCGATTGCTGGCCAGGGCATCGACCTGCATGGCCATCGCGCCGAGGGTCACCTGGCCGTCGAGGTCGTAGTCGAGGTTGGCGCCGTTCATGCGGTAGTTGCCGAGGTGATCGTCGGTGCGCAGGCTGAAGGCCTGGACCTGCAACGGCCCCTTGTCCCAGGCCAGCAACGCCGAGTCGCGGAACGCGGTCCGCGGGCCGAGCCAGTAGGCGCCGTCGCCGAACAGGTCGAGGTTGCCGTCCATGACGATAAAGCCATTGCCGACCAGATAGTTCTGCCGCCCCGCAGTGAACGTCCACTCACCCGCGCGGAAACCCGCGTAGGCCTCCTCCACCGTGGCGCGGCCATCGGAACTACGGGTATTGCCCCCCGGGTCACCGTCGCCGAAGGTGGTCGCCGCCACCATCGAACCACCGGCCAGCAGGCTGAAATCCGGGTTGAGCCGGTAGTCCAGAGTGATTCCGGGCTTGAGATAGAACTCCTGCCAATCGGTGCGCTGGCCGTCGTTGCGACCGTTGCGCAGATCGGTGCGGCCCAGGCCGAAGTTGACGTTGCGAGCACTGAGGCTGGCGCCGCCAGCCGTCAGTGACAGCTCCCCCTTGAGATTGCCTTCTTCGAACACATAACCGGCCAGTGACACCTGACTGGCCGACGCAAGGCCGAACGCCAGCAACACGCCGGTAAAACGCGGAGTGCGATACATATAAAGCTCCTGTGCATTTGTTGTTGTATTACAGGGCAGTCGCGGCGGCGCAGAACGCCGCCAACACCTGACGGATCAGGCGAGAACGCTGGCGGGGTCAGCGCTCGGGAACACTTTTCTAATTAGGAATTCAGGCCCGCGGCGATGGCGCGCAGCATGCGCACGCTGTCGGCGTCCAGGTCGGTGACCGCCTCGTCCAGCGAGGACTGTTTGACGATCACCGTCTGCGACGGGAAATCGACGAACAGGTACTGGCCGTGAATGCCGCCCGCCATCAACGCCTGGCTGTGATCGTTGAACACGTACCACTGGCTTCGGTACGACGCGCCGGGAGTCCAGTGGGAGAATTCGCTGTTGGCCGCGTAGATCATCGGGTCGGCACCAGCGCGAATCGCGTCGATGGCCTCGGCGGCGATCAGTTGCCGGCCTTCGCGACGACCGCCATCGAGCAGCAACTGACCGAAGCGCGCCATGTCCCGCGCGGTCGCACTGAAACCGGCACCCGCAACGCCGCGCCCCCAGGGATCGGCCATGAAATAGCCGTCGCGCTCGCAGCCCAGTTCACCCCACACCGCCTCCAGCAACGCCGGGCACGCGGTGCCGCAAGCCCGCTCCATGACCCAGGCCAGTGCTTCGGTGGTGGCGGTGACGTAATGGAAGAACCCGCCGTGCTCGCCGCGCTGACGCAGCGATGGCAGGTACTGGTACAGCGATTCGTACTGGCGA
Organism: Pseudomonas sp. Marseille-P9899; assembly: GCF_903166565.1. NCBI lineage: Bacteria > Pseudomonadati > Pseudomonadota > Gammaproteobacteria > Pseudomonadales > Pseudomonadaceae > Pseudomonas > Pseudomonas sp. Marseille-P9899. Next base: position 306,054 of record NZ_CAESCG010000001.1, on the reverse strand, counting down.
TATTCCTCTGGCGCCGGCTGGAAACCGCAGGCGTAACCGTATTGCGAACTTTCCGAGGCGGGATCGTCGTAGACCTCGCTGTAGGCGATGCCCACGGCCATATCGAACAGTTGCCGCACCGTGGCCTCTCCGAACGCGCTGCCTTCGAACTCCGGCACGTAATGGCGGGCCAGGGCATTCGGGTCCAGCGTGCCGGAAGCGATCAGGTGCTCGCCAAGGGTGCCGATCAGCGACTTGGTCACCGAGAACATGATGTGCCGGTCATGGGCCTGCTGGCCGTTGAAGTAACGCTCGAAAGCCACCTGGCCGCGGCTCAGCACCAGCAAGGCGTCGGTGTTGCTCGCCTGCAGATGCTCGGCGACGCTGACCGACAGCCCGCACACGCTTTCGAAGGTCCAGTCCTCCAGCGCCCGCGGCGCCTCGCCGAGCGTGCTGGCGCCGGCGCTGCCAGCGCGCACATCAATGCTCGGCCGCAACCGCGCCAGATTGCGAAAGCCCCAACGGCTGAACGGCGGACGCATCCAGTTGGCCCAGGTCACCCGCTGCTCAGGCGCTGCGGGAAAGCCTTGCATCAGGTCAGGCTGGGCGGCCCCGGCAATCAGGGATTCGTGCGCCTCGGCATACAACCGGGCAAGGGGCGTGAAGTCGTGGTGGCTCATCGGGTCGATCCTGGAAATGACTCTGCGTCGAGGCAGATGCCATAAAAGAATTAACCCTGACAAAAGTTTTAGTCAATAAAATATTTTACCAAGCAAACACTGAGCGCTATCCTCTGCCCAACCGATCCATCGCAAAGGAGTCAGCGTGAGCGGACTGCGAGAACTTCAAAAGGAAATGCGCCGCCAGGCGATCGCCGATGCGGCGATCGAGCTGTTCCAGCGCCAGGGTTTCCAGAACACCACCATCGAGCAGATCGCCCGGCACGCCGGGGTGTCGGCGCCAACGGTGTTCAAGTACTTCAACAGCAAGCAGGAAATCATCCTGGAAATGCTCAAGGAGGCCGACAACCGTGCCGTGCTCGACCTGCGCGACAAGATGCGCGAGTTCGACGACCCGGTGGACACCCTCTGCCACCTGGAGTCACTGCTGGTCAGCTACTCGCTGGAGGTCCTGCCCGCGCCGCTGTGGCGCGAGTTGCTGCCGCTGATCCTGAGCAACGAACGCGAAGGCCTGCCCCAGGCGTACCGGGAAATGAACGCCGCCTTGCAGGCGCAGATCGCCAATGTCCTGCGCGACCTGCAAGCCCGCGGCAAGCTGCACGCCGGGCTGGATGTGGAGCTGACCGCGTTCCTGCTCAACGACTATTCCCACCTGCAACTGCTGCGGCTGGTCAGCGCCGCCGAGCCGGACCGTGAAGCCCATGCCCGGCAAGTGCGGCTGACCACGCAGTTGATTTTTCAGGGAATGCGCCCGGACTGAGCCGGCCTAACCGCCGTCCACTACTTTCATCGCCAACCGCTGCCGGGCGCTGTGCAGCATGTGCAAGGTGATCTTGCGCACCTCCGCCTTGCTCACTTCGATATGCGCACGCAGCAACTGGCAGGCCTGTTCGCTGCGGCGCTGGAGGATGGCGTCGAGGATGTCGGCATGCTCCTCGTAGGTGGCGGACACCCGTGGCGACTGGGTGAAGTCCAGGCGGCGGATGATGCGGATCTGCTCGGTCACCTCGCGGTGCACCCGCGCCATTTCGCGGTTGCCGGTGGCGGCCACCAGCGCGCAGTGGAACTCCTCGTCCAGGCGTGACACCGCGCGGCCATCCTGCAAGCGCTGGCCCTCCTCGATCAGCCAGATGCTCACCAGATGATCCAGGTGCCCGGCCAGCTCGACCTCCAGCCCGCACAGGTGACGAACCGAGGCCAGCTCCAGCACGATACGCAGGTCATACAGCTCCTCGAACCGCGCAAAGTCGAACGGCCGCACCTGCCAGCCGCTGCGAAAATGCACCTCCAGATAGCCCTCGCGCTCCAGGTGGTAGAGCGCCTGACGCACCGGCGTGCGGCTGACCGCCAGGCGCTTGGCGACATCGCCCTCGCTGAAGCGGTCGCCCGGCAGCAGGCGGAACTCGAAGATGTCCTCCTTGAGCTGCTGGTAGATGCCTTCGGCGAGGTTTTCCGGCCGCTCCCTGGCGGCCTTTTTTTCAGGGGTGGGCAACATGATCAGAAGTCCTCAAGCCACGGGATCCAGCAACAGCAATGCGTCGCCGGGCAGTACCGCCTTGCCGGGCTGGCAGCGGACGGCGCGAACCGTACCGCTGACCGGCGCGAACACCGACAGCTCCATTTTCATCGCTTCCACGACCATCAACGGCGCCCCCGCTTCCACGGCCTGACCGGGCTGCACGAGGATTTTCCAGACGCTGCCGCACATATCGGCGCTGACCACATGGGCATCGCCATAGTCATCGGCGTCCGGCTGTGGCCGCACCGCAGCGGCAACCTCGTCGTCATCCTGCTCGCGCCAACGGGCGATTTCGCTAGTGAACGCCTGTTTCTGCCGGGCCTGGAAACTGGCGATATCCGTTTCGTTGGCCGCCAGGAAACGCTGGTACTCGGCGAAATCGAACACGGCGTCCTCGATGCGGATCTGCGCCCGGCCTTCGCGGAAGGCATCGCGGAAGATCTCCAGTTCCGCCTCGCTGACCGGGTAGAAACGAACCTGATCGAAGAAGTGCAGCAACCACGGCTGGCCATCCTTGAACTGGGCGTTGCGCGAGAAACGGTTCCAGATCGGCAGGGTCCGCCCCACCAGTTGATAGCCGCCAGGGGAATCCATGCCGTAGATGCACATGTACATCCCGCCGATGCCCACGGTGCCCTCGGCGGTGAAGGTCCGCGCCGGGTTGTATTTGGAACTGAGCAGACGATGACGCGGATCCAGCGGCACCGCACACGGCGCATCCAGGTAGACATCGCCGAGGCCGAGGATCAGGTAGCTGGCGTCGAAAAGGATATCGCGCACCTGCTCGCGGGTCGCCAGACCGTTGGCGCGCTGGATGAAATCGACATTGTTCGGCAGCCACGGCGCTTCACTGCGCACGGTCTCGCTGTAGCGCTGTACGGCGCCGAGGGTGGCGCTGTCCTCGAAGGCCATCGGCAGGTGGATGATCCGCGTGGGGATCTTCACCTCATCGACATCCGCCAGCCCCGCTTCCAGTTCCAGCAGGTGTTCGATCAGCGCCGACTGATGCAGCAACCGGCTGTTGTAGCGCAGTTGCAACGAGCGCACGCCCGGCGCCAGCTCTTCCAGGCCGCGCAACGGCCGGGCCTTGAGCGCTTCCATCAACAGATGAATGCGCAGGCGCAGCGCCAGGTCGAGCACGTTGTCGCCGTACTCCACCAGCACATAGGCGTCACCCGCCTGCCGGTAGGTGACGTGCGGGCGCTTGCCGCTGGCGGGCAGCTCGGCGAGCACCGTGGCGGACACCGTGGTGGCCGGCTTCAGGCTGGGCGCCGGCAGGGTCACTGCGGCAATCGCCGCCAGCGCTTCGATGCTGCCCAGTTGCGCCTGCTCCAGGCTCTGCGCCTGCTTGAAGCTGATGGGGTGGAAACGCACGGTGTCGCCGGGTTTGACCTGACCGACCTTCCACAGCTCGGCCTTGGCGATGGTCACCGGGCAGACGAAGCCGCCCAGGCTCGGGCCGTCCTTGGTCAGGATCACCGGCGAGTCGCCAGTGAAGTTGATGGCGCCGATGGCGTATTCGCAATCGTGCACGTTGGACGGGTGCAGCCCCGCCTCGCCGCCGTCGGCCCGCGCCCACTCAGGCTTTGGCCCGGTAAGGCGCACGCCGAGGCGATTGGAGTTGTAGTGGACTTCCCAATCGGCGGCGAAGAAGGCGTCGATGGCCTCTTCAGTGAAAAAGTCCGGCGCGCCATGAGGGCCGTAGAGCACGCCGATCTGCCAGGTACGGCCGTAGCCTGGAATCAGGCTGGCATCCAGCGCCTGCGGCGGGCTCACCGGCGCCGGCGTGGTGCAGGCGGCCAGCTCGGGACGGGACACCGCGAGGATATCGCCGGGGCGCAGGGTGCGCCCGGCATGACCGCCGAACTGGCCGAGGGCGAAGGTCGAGCGACTACCGAGATAGACCGGCACATCCAGCCCGTTGCGCACCGCCAGGTAAGTGCGGCAGCCGCTGGCGGCGCGGCCCAGCGCGAGCACCTGCCCGGCCTTGACCGCGACCGGCGCCCAGTAGGCGACGCTCTCGCCGTCGAGGGTCGCCGGGCAATCGGCGCCGGTCAGGGCGATCAGGCAATCGTTGTGAAAGCGCAGGGTCGGCCCCTGCAAGGTGAACTCCAGGCCCGCGGCGCTCTCGTGGTTGCCGACGATGCGGTTGGCCAGGCGAAAGGCAAAATCATCCATCGGCCCGGACGGCGGCACGCCGATGTCCCAGTAGCCGAGGCGGCCGGGAAAGTCCTGCACGCTGGAATAGGTGCCCGGTTCCAGCACTTCGATGGCCTGGGGCTGATAGTCGAAGCTGTCGAGCAAACGGGTCCAGACCTCGCCGCTATGGAAGCGCGGCGCGGCAACCACCTGGCGCAAATAGTCGAGGTTGGTGGCGATACCGTGCAGGCGGGTCGCGGCCAGCGCTGCGGTCATGGCGGCGATCGCCTGCTCGCGGGTATCGGCGTGGACGATCAGTTTGGCGATCATCGGGTCATAGAACGCCGAGACTTCGCTGCCGGTGCTGACCCAGGTATCGACCCGCACGCCCTCGGGAAAGTGCACGTCGGTCAACACGCCGGGGCTCGGCTGGAAGTTCTTCAGCGGATCTTCAGCGTACAGACGCACTTCGATCGCCGCGCCTTGCGGTGACCGCTGCAGCGCCGACCAGTCCAGCGCCTCGCCGGCGGCGACCTGGAGCATGCATTCGATCAGGTCCAGGCCGGTGACCATTTCGGTCACCGGGTGCTCGACCTGCAGCCGCGTGTTGACCTCGAGAAAATAGAAATCGTCGCGGGCAGCGTCATAGATGAACTCGACCGTGCCGGCGCTGCGGTAGGCCACCGACTCGCCGAGCTTGACCGCGGCGGCATGCAGGCGCTCGCGGGTCGCCTGCGGCAGGTTTGGCGCCGGGGTTTCTTCCACCACCTTCTGGTTGCGTCGCTGCAACGAGCAGTCGCGCTCGCCGAGGGCGACCACACGGCCCTGGCCGTCACCGAAAATCTGCACCTCGACATGCCGCGCCTGATCGACGAAGCACTCCAGGAACACCCCGGCATCACTGAAGAACTGCTCGCCCATGCGCTTGACGCTGTCGTAGGCGCTGGCCAGCGCGGCGGCATCGGCGCAGCGGGTCAGGCCGATGCCACCGCCGCCGGCGGTGGTTTTCAGCATTACCGGGTAACCGATGCGCTGCGCGGCCTGCAAGGCGTCGTCGAGACTGTCGAGCAAGCCGGTGCCGGGCGCCATCGGCACCCCGGCCACCGCCGCCAGCTCACGGGCGCGGTGCTTGAGGCCGAACTCGCGAATCTGCAACGCGGTCGGGCCGATAAAGGCGATGCCCTCGGCTTCGCAGGCTTCGGCGAACTCGGCACTTTCCGAAAGAAAGCCGTAGCCGGGATAAATGGCCTGGGCGCCGCTCTCGCGGGCGGCCTGCAGAATGCGCTCGGCACGCAGGTAGCTGTCGGCGGCTTTCTCGCCGCCCAGGGCGATGGCGAGGTCGGCATCGCGGACATGCTGGGCGTTGCGGTCGGCCTCGGAATACACCGCGACACTGCGCACCCCGAGGGTCTTCAAGGTGCGAATGGCACGGACGGCGATTTCGCCACGGTTGGCGATCAGAACGGTATGGAACATTTGCGCTCTCTCCTTAAGCGGGTTTGCGGCTGGCGACAAAAGCGCGCCATCCGGCAAAGGCAGTGATGTCCTCGGCGCTTTCCAGCGCCCAGGCTTCGCAGATGAATCCTTTCACCCAGCGACCGTCGTTCAGCTGCACATTGCCGATGCCCAAGGGTAGTGGAATCTCCGCGACGAACTCGCCGAAGCGCGCCAGCGGAATATCCCAGACCTCGACGATGATCGAACTGCCGCTGCCATCGGCGCTGCGCGCCAAGCCCGGCTTGGGCGGCACGGTGCCGGGCAGCGCGTAGAGGCGGTAGTCGGCGCTGGTCAGGGTCTGTTCCACCAGCACCGCGTCGCGGGTCAGCAACTGGAAGTTCAGCGGCATGCCAGTGAGGTGCGCGCCCACCACCGCCAGGCGCACGCAACCCGGCGCCGGCATCACCGGCGCAGCGGGCGGCAAGGCACGACCGGTGGCGCCGAGCGGCAACGCCAGCGCCTGTTGCCAGCGCTTGCCCAGTGAGGCCAGGGCGTGGTCGTGCCAGGCCGGGGCGATCAGGGTGATGCCAGCCGGCAAGCCGTCGTTGCGCAGGCCGGCGGGCAGCGCCAGAGCGCTGAGATCAGCGAGGTTGGTGAAATTGGTGTAAGTGCCGAACTGGCTGTTGAACAGCACCGGCTCGGCCTGCATCTCGTCCAGCGTGCGCAGGGTTGGCGAGGTCGGCACCACCAGCGCATCGAAGCCTTCAAGGGCCAGTTCAATGGCGCGGCTCAGTTCGGCCCGTGCGTATTCGGCGCGGAAGGTATCGCAGGCGCTGAAGCCCAGGCCGTTCTCGACAATGCCGCGCACCACCGGGTTGATCGCCTCAGGCGCCGCCGCCAGCATCGCCGACACCGCCACCGTGCGCTCCGCGACCCAAGGGCCTTGATAAAGCTGGCTGGCCAGTTCGCGGAACGGCGCGAAATCAACGGTCACCAGCTCCGCGCCGAGTTCGCGCAGACGCTCCAGCGACTGCTGGTAGACCGCCTCGTTGCCGTGGTCGCCGAAGAATTCCAGGCTGTCCGGCACCGCCAGACGTGGCTTAGAACCGATCGCCACTGGCGCAGTGACAGGGTTGCGCCGGGAATAGGCATCACCCGCGTCATAGCCACCGGCGAGGGTGAGCACCCGTTCGGCGTCGGCCACGGTCAGGGCGAAGATCGAGATGCAGTCCAGGGTGCGGCAAGCCGGCACCAGACCTTTGTTGGACAGCAGGCCCTTGGTTGGCTTAAGACCGACGATATTGTTGAAGCCGGCCGGCACCCGGCCCGAGCCTGCGGTGTCGGTGCCCAGCGAGAACGCCACCAGCCCGCGCGCCACCACCGACGCCGAACCGGAGCTGGAGCCGCCGCTGACGTAGGCCGGATCGAAGCTGTTGGGAACCGCACCGTAGGGCGAGCGAGTGCCCACCAGGCCGGTGGCGAACTGGTCCAGGTTGGTCTTGCCCAGCAATACCGCGCCGGCCGCTTGCAGACGGGCAACCACCGTCGCGTCCTCGGCGGCGACATAGGCGAACTCGGGGCACGCGGCGGTGGTCGGCCAGCCGGCGGCATCGATGTTGTCCTTGACCGCGAACGGCACGCCATACAGCGGCAGCTTGGCCAGATCACCGTCCACTGCCGCCCGCTGCGCAGCCAGGCCGGCGAGGCGCGCACTCAACTGCTCCGGCGAAACCCGGGTGATCCACGCCGGGTCGCTGTCGGGGAACTGTTGCAGCAGTTCGAAGAGATAGTCCGGGGTCAGGTCGCCGCTTGTGTAGGCATCCTGCCAGTCAACGAGAGTCCAGCCGAGGGTCCGCAGAGGAAGGGATTGCATGGGGGTACTCCATCTTGTATCCAAGTTTGGATTCGGCTGGAGCAAGGGTCGGGCCAAGTGGCGCCAGGGCTTGTGGGGCATGGGTTTGAAGGAAAATGGGCGGCCGCGAAGGCGCTCGCGTTGCTGCATGCTGGTGCGGGGTGCGTGGTTGTGGTGCCGCGTAGTCCCGACAGCACTACCCCAAACCGCGCTGCGCCCGTAGAATGCGCTCCTTTTTTCCTGGGGCAGAACGTCCATGAGCTCAATCGAACAAGGTCCCGGCGCACCGGCGCAGGCCAATGAACTGGTGCTTGGCCTGGAAGACCGGCCACGCCTGTTGATCGGCCTGCTGGCCGCGTTGCAGCACCTGCTGGCGATCATCGTGCCGATCGTCACCCCGGGGCTGCTGATTTGTCAGGCGCTGGGCGTGTCGGCCCGCGATACCAACCTGATCGTGTCCATGTCGCTGGTGATCTCCGGCATCGCCACCTTCGTCCAGTGCCGTCGCTTCGGGCCGTTCGGCGCCGGGCTGCTGATTGTCCAGGGCACCAGCTTCAACTTCGTCGGCCCGCTGATCGCGGGCGGTGCGTTGATGGTCAAGCAAGGCACGCCGGTGGAAGCGGTGATGGCGGCGATCTTCGGCGTGGTCATCGCCGGTTCGTTCGTGGAGATGGGCATCTCGCGCATCCTGCCGTTCGTCAAACGCCTGATCACCCCGCTGGTGACAGGCATCGTCGTGCTGATGATCGGCCTGACCCTGATCAAGGTCGGCCTGATCAGCATGGGCGGCGGTTTCGCCGCGATGGGCAACGGCACCTTCGCCAATGGCGAGAACCTGCTGCTGTCCGGCGTGGTGCTGGCGATCATCGTCGTGCTCAACCGTATTCCGCTGGTGTGGATGCGCAGTTGCGCCATCGTCATCGCCCTGGCGGTCGGCTATGCGCTGGCCGGCTACATGGGCCGTCTGGACTTCACCGGCATGCACGAAGCGGCGCTGTTCCAGGTGCCGGTCCCGCTGCACTTCGGCCTCGGCTTCTCCTGGGCGCTGTTTATCCCGATGCTGGTGATCTACCTGGTCACCTCGCTGGAAGCCATCGGTGACGTCACCGCCACCAGCAAGGTCTCGCGCCAGCCGGTGGAGGGCCCGCTGTGGATGCAGCGGATCAAGGGCGGCGTGCTGGTCAACGGCGCCAACTCGCTGCTGGCGGGCGTGTTCAACACCTTCCCGAGCTCGATCTTCGCGCAGAACAACGGCGTGATTCAGCTCACCGGCATCGCCAGCCGCCATATCGGTGTGTGGATTGCCCTGATGCTGGTGGTGCTGGGCCTGTTCCCGGCCGTCGCCGGGGTGATCCAGGCCGTGCCGGAGCCCGTGCTCGGCGGCGCTGCCATGGTGATGTTCGGCGCGGTCGCGGCCTCGGGTATCAATATCCTCGCCAGCACCAGCCTCGACCGTCGCGCCCTGCTGATCATTGCCGTGTCCCTGGCGCTGGGCCTGGGCGTGGCGCAGGTGCCGGAGTTCCTCGCGCACATGCCGTCGGCGCTGCGCAACGTGCTGGAATCCGGTGTCGCCACCGGTGGTATCTGCGCCCTGGTGCTGAACTGGTTCCTGCCGGAAGCCCGCCGCGAAGACTGACGCCCGCGTCTGCCCCGCCAAAGCCCGCAGCCTGCTGCGGGCTTTTTGTTTTATCATTCCCGCAGTTTTTTCCCACAGAGCCTGCCATGAAGTTCGCCATCGCAGTTTTTTCCCCAGGCCACGCGCCCTCCTCGCGCCGGGCCCTGCTCTTCGCCCAGGCGGCCCTGGCCGGCGGGCACGAGATTGTCCGGTTGTTCTTCTACCAGGACGGCGTGCACAGCGCCTCGGCCAACGTCGTCACGCCCCAGGACGAAGCTGATATTCCCGCGCAGTGGCGCGCCTTTGTCAGTGACCATCAGCTCGACGCCGTGGTCTGCATCGCCGCCGCCCTGCGTCGCGGCGTGCTCAATGAAGAAGAAGCCAAGCGCTACCAGCGCCCGGCGGTGAACCTGCCGGCGCCCTGGGAATTGTCTGGCCTGGGCCAGTTGCACGAAGCCGCGCAAACCGCCGACCGCCTGGTCTGCTTCGGAGGTGATTGAAATGGCCAAGTCGCTGCTGATCATCAGCCGCCAGGCGCCGTGGAGCGGCCCATCGGCCCGCGAAGCGCTGGATATCGCCCTGGCTGGCGGTGCCTTCGACCTGCCGCTGGGCATGCTGTTTCTCGATGACGGTGTGTTCCAGCTCGCCGCCGCTCAACAGCCCGCGGTGCTGCAACAGAAGAACCTCGCGGCCAATCTCCAGGCGCTGCCGATGTTCGGCGTCGAGGAACTGTTCGCCGCCGCCAGCAGCCTGCGCGAGCGCGGCCTGTCCGCCGAGGGCCTGAGCCTGCCGGTGGAAGTGCTGGATGACATGGCCCTCGCCGCGCTGATCGACCGTTTTGACCAGGTGGTAACCCTCTGATGAGCACCTTGCACGTCATTTCCCATTCGCCCTTCAGCGACAACCGTCTCTACAGTTGCCTGCGCCTGCTCGGCCCCCACGATGGCCTGCTGCTGTGCGGCGACGCGGTCTACGCGCTGCAACCCGGCAGCGCGCCGCTTGAGGGGTTGCGTACTCTCGGCCCGCGCCTCTACGTCCTCGAAGAAGACCTGCAGGCCCGCGCCATCACCGAGAGCCCGGCCACCGCCGTCGACTACCCGGGTTTTGTGGCGCTGTCTTTGAACTACGACAAGGTCAATAGCTGGCTATGAGCACCCTTACCGTCAACGGCCGCGACATCGCCCTGGACAAGGACGGCTATCTGCTCGAGCTGAGCGACTGGTCCGAGGACGTCGCCCAGGCCCTGGCCGCCCGCGAGTCGCTGGAACTGAGCGCAGATCACTGGGAAGTGCTGACGCTGCTGCGCCAGTTCTACCAGGAGTTCGAGCTGTCGCCGGCGACCCGCCCGCTGATCAAGTACACCGCCCTCAAGCTCGGCGCGGAAAAAGGCAACAGCCTGCACCTCAACCGCCTGTTCAACGGCACTCCCGCCAAACTCGCCGCCAAGCTGGCGGGCCTGCCCAAGCCGACCAATTGCATATGAATTCGCCACTCCCGCTCGTCACCGAAACCCCGGAAGAACATCCCTTCGCCCAGTTCGTGCGCATCCTCGGCAAGGGCAAGCGCGGCGCCCGCGGCCTGACCCGCGAGGAAGCCCGCGAGGCCATGGGCCTGCTGCTCGACGGCAAGGTCGAGGACACCCAGCTCGGCGCCTTCCTGATGCTGCTGCGGCACAAGGAAGAAAGCCCGGAAGAACTGGCCGGCTTCACCGAAGCCCTGCGCCAGCGCCTGAACGCCCCGGCCATTGCCGTCGATATCGACTGGCCAAGCTACGCCGGCAAGAAGCGTCACCTGCCCTGGTACCTGCTGGCAGCGCGCTGCCTGGCGATCAATGACGTGCGCATTCTGATGCACGGCGGCGGCGCACATACCGCCGGGCGCCTGTATACCGAGCAGGTGCTGGATCTGGTCGGTATTCCGTTGTGCCGCAACTGGCGCGAAGTCGAGACGGCCCTTGAACAGCACAACCTCGCCTTCTTCCCGCTGCAGGACTGGGCGCCGGGCCTGCAACGCATGATCGACCTGCGCAACACCCTCGGCCTGCGCTCGCCGATCCACTCCCTGGCCCGGGTACTCAATCCGCTGGCTGCGCGCTGCGGCCTGCAAAGCATCTTCCATCCCGGTTACCAGGCGGTGCACCGCGAAGCCAGCCGCCTGCTCGGTGATCGCGCCATTGTGGTCAAGGGCGATGGCGGCGAGATCGAGATCAACCCGGATGCCACCAGCCATCTCTACGGCACCGCCGACGGCGCGGACTGGGACGAGGAATGGCCGCAGATGTCGGAGCAGCGTCATGTGAAGCCGGCCAGCCTGGAGCCGGATCATCTGCTTCGGGTCTGGTGTGGTGAGGCCAGCGACAGTTATGGCGAGATGGCGGTGGTCGCGACCATGGCCCTGGCCCTGCGTGGCCTGGGCTACAGCCGGGACGACGCCTTCGCCAAAGCCCGTGAATACTGGGCAACGCGCCTGGCCTGATAACGACCCATCGAATCCATCGATCAAAAACCCGGGATCTTTGCGCTATTTGTTCGAACTGAAGTCCGTAGACTGGGCTCCAACTTCTATACGAATTGCCAAGGAGCCCCCTCATGGGCCTGTTGATCGATGGACGCTGGCACGACCAGTGGTACAAAAGCAGCAAGGACGGCGCCTTCGAGCGCGAAAACGCCCAACGCCGCAATGCCCTGCCCGCCCCTGAGGCCGGGCGTTATCACCTCTACGTGTCGCTGGCCTGCCCGTGGGCCCATCGCACCCTGATCCTGCGCAAGCTCAAGGGCCTGGAAAGCCTGATCGACGTGTCCGTGGTCAGTTGGCTGATGGGCGAACAGGGCTGGACCTTCGACAAGAGCCAGGGCTCCACCGGCGACAAACTCGACGGCCTCGACTTCCTGCACCAGCGCTATACCCGCGACGACCCGAACTACACCGGCCGCGTCACCGTACCGGTGCTGTGGGACAAGCAGGAACAGCGCATCGTCAACAACGAGTCGTCGCAGATCATCCGCATCTTCAACAGCGATTTCGATGAACTGACCGGCAACCGCCTGGACCTCTATCCCGAGCCGCTGCGGGCGAAGATCGACGCCCTCAACGAGCGCATCTATCCGGCAGTGAACAACGGCGTCTACCGCGCAGGCTTCGCCACCTCGCAAGCGGCTTACGAAGAGGCGTTCGATGCACTGTTCGCGGAACTGGATGCGCTGGAGCAGCTATTGGACGGCCAGCGTTACCTGGCCGGGGAATACCTGACCGAGGCCGATGTGCGCCTGTTCACCACCATCGTCCGCTTCGACGCGGTGTACCACGGCCACTTCAAGTGCAACCTGCGGCGCATCGAGGATTATCCGAACCTGAGCAACTGGCTGCGAGAGCTGTATCAATGGCCGGGCGTGGCCGAGACGGTGGATATGGAGCATATCCAGCGCCACTACTACATGAGCCACAAGACGATTAACCCGAACGGCATCGTGCCCAAGGGGCCGCTGCAGGACTTCGGGCGGGCGCATGATCGGGAAAGGCTGGTTGGGCGGGGGATCTGGGAAAAGGCTGGTATCTAAATGAGTTTGGGGGCTGCTTCGCGAGCAAGCTCGCTCCTACAAAGCCTCATGACCCTGTAGGAGCGAGCTTGCTCGCGATGGCGATGGACTGCAAGGCGAACTAGCCCTGAGCCCCTTCAAACCACTTCAGCTTGTCCCGCAACTGCACCACCTCTCCCACGATCACCAGCGTCGGCGCATGAACCTCATGCTCCGCCACCAGTTGCGGCAGGTCGGCCAGGGTGCCGGTGAAGACCCGCTGATTCTTGGTAGTGCCCTGCTGAACCAACGCCGCCGGGGTATCGGCGGCGCGGCCGTGGCGGATCAGCTCGGAGCAGATGGTCGGCAACCCCACCAGCCCCATGTAGAACACCAGGGTCTGGGCCGGCGCGACCAGATCATCCCAAGGCAGATTGCTGGTGCCGTCCTTGAGGTGACCGGTCACGAACCGCACCGACTGGGCGTAGTCGCGATGGGTCAGCGGAATCCCGGCATACGCCGAGCAACCACTGGCCGCCGTGATCCCGGGCACCACCTGGAACGGAATGCCCTGCTCCGCCAACTCCTCGATTTCCTCGCCTCCGCGACCGAAGATGAACGGGTCGCCGCCTTTCAAGCGCAGCACCCGCTTGCCCTGACGGGCCAGGTCCACCAGTTGCTGGTTGATCTGATCCTGCGGTACGGAGTGATCGGAGCGGCGCTTGCCGACATAGATACGCTCGGCATCACGTCGGCACATCTCGATGATCGCCGGAGCGACCAGACGGTCGTACAGCACCACATCAGCTTGTTGCATCAGGCGTAGTGCGCGGAAGGTCAGCAGGTCCGGATCACCGGGACCGGCGCCGACCAGATAGACCTCGCCAGCATTCTGCTGGGTAGCGCCATCCACCTTGGCCTGCAACAGGCGTTCGGCTTCGGCGCCCTGCCCGGCCAGTTGCCGCTCGGCGATCGGACCCTGGAACACTTCTTCCCAGAAACCGCGACGCTGATTGACGTCCGGGTAGAGCCCCTTGACCCGCTCGCGAAAACGCGCGGCCAGACCGGCAAGCTCACCGTAGGCAGCTGGAATCCAGGTCTCCAGACGGGCGCGGATCAACCGCGCCAGCACCGGGGCGTCGCCGCCACTGGACACTGCGACCACCAGCGGCGAACGGTCGACGATGGCCGGGAAGATCACCGAGCACAGTGCCGGCGCGTCCACCACGTTGACCGGTACGCAGCGCCGCCGCGCATCCGCCGAAACCTGGGCGTTGAGCGCCGGGTCGTCGGTGGCGGCGATGATCAGTTGGCAGTCATCCAGATCGCTTTCCTGATAGCCGCGGTCCAGGGTCTGGCCTCCACTGTGCCGAGCAAGCTCGGCCAGTTGCCCTTCGATCTCGGGCGCGACCACGCGCAGCCTGGCGCCGGCATCGGCCAGCAGGCGAGATTTGCGCAAGGCAATCTCGCCGCCACCCACCACCAGCACCTGGCTGCCACGCAAATTGTGGAACAGCGGCAAAAACTCCATTTAGCCGATGACCTCGAGGCCACCCATGTACGGCTTGAGGACGTCTGGCACACGGATGGTGCCGTCGGCCTGCTGGTAGTTCTCCAGCACCGCGACCAGGGTACGGCCAACCGCCAGGCCCGAACCGTTGAGGGTGTGGACCAGCTCCGGCTTGCCGGTTTCCGGGTTGCGCCAGCGCGCCTGCATGCGGCGCGCCTGGAAATCACCGCAGTTGGAGCACGAGGAAATCTCGCGGTACTTGTCCTGGCTCGGCACCCAGACTTCCAGGTCGTAGGTCTTCACCGCACTGAAGCCCATGTCGCCGGTGCACAGCGCCAGCACGCGGTACGGCAGCTCCAGCGCCTGCAGCACGCGCTCGGCGTTGCGGGTCAGGCCTTCCAGCGCTTCCATCGACGTGCTCGGCTCGACGATCTGGACCATCTCGACCTTGTCGAACTGGTGCTGGCGGATCATGCCGCGGGTATCACGGCCCGACGCGCCGGCTTCGCTGCGGAAGCACGGGGTGTGGGCGACGAACTTGATCGGCAGTTGCTTGGCGTCGACGATTTCGCCAGCGACGATGTTGGTCAGCGACACTTCGGCGGTCGGAATCAGGTAGAAATCGGCCTCGCCTTCGCGGCTGATCTTGAACAGGTCTTCCTCGAACTTCGGCAACTGGCCGGTGCCTTGCAGCGCCGGCGCCTGGACCAGGTACGGGGTGTAGGCCTCTTCGTAACCGTGCTCGTTGATGTGCAGGTTGATCATGAACTGCGCGAGGGCGCGGTGCAGGCGGGCAATCGGGCCGCGCAGCAGGGCGAAGCGCGCGCCGGACAGCTTGGCGGCGGTCTCGAAGTCCAGGTAGCCGTCGCGCTCGCCGAGGGCGACGTGGTCCTGGATCGGGAAATCGAACGCGCGCGGGGTGCCCCAGCGGCGCACTTCGACGTTGCCGTCTTCATCCGCGCCCACCGGGACGCTGGCGTCCGGCAGGTTGGGCAGGGTCAGCAGGATCTGGTCCAACTCGGACTGGATCGCGTCCAGCTCGACCTTGCCGGCGGCCAGCTCGCCCGCCATGCGCTCGACGTCCGCCATCAGCGGCGCGATGTCTTCGCCCTTGGCCTTGGCCTGGCCGATGGACTTGGAACGGGCGTTACGCTCGGCCTGCAGCTGTTCGGTCCGGGTCTGCACCGTCTTGCGGCGCTCTTCCAGGGACTCGATGCGCGCGACATCCAGGCTGAAGCCACGGGAGGCCAGGCGGTCCGCCACTTCCTGAAGTTGGCCGCGTAACAGTTTGGAATCGAGCATATCGTTCTCTCGTTATGTAGGTGTGGTTCAGATTCGGGTCAATGCCAGGCCGGCCCATGTCGCGAGCAGCCCGCCCAGCACGCTGGCCGCGGCATAGCCGAAAGCCAACGGCGCCTGCCCGCTTTCGAGCAGGCGCAGTGTGTCCAGTGAAAAGGATGAAAAGGTGGTCAGGCCGCCGACAAAACCGACGATAAGCCCCGCACGGACCTCGATCGGCACGCCGGGCCGGGTCAGAAACAGGCCATAGAGTACGCCGATGATCAGGCAGCCCACCAGATTGACCGCCAGCGTAGCGAGATAGAAGTGCCGTGGCCAGTGGGCGTTGACCCAGTTGCCGGTGGCAAAGCGCAGCAAAGTGCCGGCCACGCCGGCGATGCTCACGGAGGCAATCAGTGCAATCACGGTTTTCTCCGCTGCCGTGGACTGGTCCGGTCCAGCTCGGCGAGGTGCTTGAGCTTCTCGCCGATCTTCAGTTCCAGGCCCCGCGGGACCGGCTGGTAATACTGGCGAGGTTCGAGTTCATCGGGGAAATAGTCTTCGCCGGCGGCATAGGCGTCCGGCTCGTCATGGGCGTAGCGGTATTCCTCGCCATAGCCCAGTTGTTTCATCAGCTTGGTCGGGGCGTTGCGCAAGTGCAGCGGCACTTCCAGCGAACCGTGCTCGGCGGCTTCGCGCAGCGCGGTCTTGAAGCCCATGTACACGGCGTTGCTCTTCGGCGCGCAGGCGAGATAGGTGATGGCCTGGGCCACCGCCAGCTCGCCTTCCGGGCTGCCGAGCCGCTCTTGCACGTCCCAGGCCGACAGGCACAGGCTCAGGGCACGCGGGTCGGCGTTGCCGATATCTTCGCTGGCCATGCGCACCACGCGCCGGGCCAAGTACAGCGGGTCGCAGCCGCCGTCGAGCATCCGCGCAAACCAGTACAGTGCGGCATCCGGGTTGGAGCCGCGGATGGATTTGTGCAAGGCCGAAATCTGGTCATAGAACGCTTCGCCGCCCTTGTCGAAACGCCGACGGCTGTCACCCAGCAGGCTCTGCAGCAGATCGACGCCAATCTCGCCGCCGTCTTCGGCCAGATCCGAGGCGTTTTCAAGGAAGTTGAGCAGGCGCCGGCCATCACCATCGGCGGCGGCCAGGAGCATCTTGAACGCCTCATCGCCGAGGCTCAGGTTGCGCTTGCCCAATCCGCGCTCCTCGGTCAGCGCACGCTGCGCCAGACGGCGCAGGGCTTCTTCATCGAGGCTTTTGAGCACATACACCCGTGCCCGCGACAGCAGCGCGTTGTTCAGCTCGAAGGACGGGTTTTCGGTGGTCGCGCCGATGAAAATCAGCGTGCCATCTTCAACATAGGGCAGGAACGCATCCTGCTGGGACTTGTTGAAACGGTGCACTTCATCGACGAAGAGGATGGTCCGGCGCCCGTACTGGGCCGCCTGCTGCTTGGCGATTTCCACCGCATGGCGAATTTCCTTGACCCCGGCGAGGACCGCCGACACCGTTTCGAAATGCGCGTCGCAGAACTGCGCCAGCAGCCGCGCCAGGGTCGTCTTGCCGACGCCGGGCGGGCCCCAGAAAATCATCGAATGCAGCGCGCCCTGCTCCAGCGCCTCGCGCAGCGGCTTGCCGCGCGCCAGCAGGTGCTGCTGACCGACGTATTCATCCAGATTGAGCGCGCGCATGCGCGCGGCCAAGGGCTGGGATACCGGTTCACTGCGAAACAGGTCCATGGACGGCTGTACGACCTCTTACTCTTTGATCACATCCGCGCCAGCGGGAATGTCGAACTTGAACTTGCTGGCTGGCACCGGCTCGTTGGCCTTGACGCCGTTGAACAGGATATTGGTGCGCGAGCCGGTGGTGTCGACCAGTTGCATGTCATTCACCAGGCCGCGGCGGAAGGACAGGCGCAGGGAATCGAACAGGCTGTCCTTGGTTTTCGGCTTGAGGGTGAAATCCATGACCTCGCCCTGCTCCTTCGAGGTGATATCGAAGCTCTGGCTGATCTTGGAAATATCACCGGAGAGCAGCAAGGCCGGGGTCTGGGTCAGGCGCTCGTCCAGTTTCTTGATGGTGGCCTGCTCCAGGTCCGGGTCCCACAGGGTAACGTTCTTGCCATCGGACACCACCACCTGCTCCTGCGGCGCGTCGGTGTGCCAGTAGAACAGGCCCGGACGCTGGACCACCATCTGCCCGGCGGTTTCCTGCAACCGGGTACCGCTGGCGTCGAGAGTCAACTGGGAGAAACGGGCTTCGATGGTCTTCGAGTTGTTCAACAACTGGCTCAGGCGCGCCACATCCGCCTCGGCGGCAAAGGCCGAAACGCTGGACAGGCTCAAAGCGGAAACCAACATCATGCGAATCAGGCGCATGGCAATCCTCGTTGCAGAATGAATGAACCGGCGGGCATCGCTGCCCGCCGGCTGAATGGGGTATCAGTCCCGCGAAGGTCCCGGTGCGAGGACTTCACGTGAGCCGTTAGTGTTCATGGCGGTGACCACACCGGCCATTTCCATCGCCTCGATCATCCGCGCGGCGCGGTTGTAGCCGATCTTCAGCTTGCGCTGTACTGCGGAAATCGACGCGCGGCGGCTCTCCAGAACGAACTGCACGGCTTCGTCGTAGAGCGCATCGGTCTCGGCGTCGTCGCCGCCATCGCCACCGCCGCCGCCATCGAAGCCGCTGCCGGCCTCTTCGACGCCGCTGAGAATGTCTTCGTTGTAGTCCGGCGCGCCACGCAGCTTCCAGGCTTCAACCACGCGATGCACCTCGTCGTCGGAGACGAAGGCGCCGTGCACGCGGATCGGCAGGCTGGTGCCAGGCGGCATGTAGAGCATGTCGCCGTGACCGAGCAGTTGCTCGGCGCCACCCTGGTCGATGATGGTCCGCGAGTCGATCTTGCTGGAGACCTGGAACGCCATGCGGGTCGGGATGTTGGCCTTGATCAGACCGGTGATCACGTCCACCGAGGGCCGCTGGGTCGCGAGAATCAGGTGGATACCAGCAGCACGCGCCTTCTGTGCGATCCGGGCGATCAGCTCTTCGACCTTCTTGCCGACGATCATCATCATGTCGGCGAACTCGTCCACCACCACCACGATGGTCGGCAGCGTCTTCAGCAGCGGCGGCACGTCGTCCATGCTCTCGCGGCGGAACATCGGGTCGTAGATCGGCTCGCCGGCTTCCTCGGCGTCCTTCACCTTGCGGTTGAAGCCCGCAAGGTTACGCACGCCCATGGCCGCCATCAGCTTGTAGCGACGCTCCATCTCGGCAACGCTCCAGCGCAGGGCGTTGGCGGCGTCCTTCATGTCGGTGACTACCGGGCACAGCAGGTGCGGAATGCCTTCGTAGATCGACAGTTCGAGCATCTTCGGGTCGATCATGATCAGCTTGGCGTCTTCCGGGCCCGACTTGAACAGGATCGACAGGATCATCGCGTTCACACCGACCGACTTACCGGAACCGGTGGTACCGGCCACCAGCAGGTGCGGCATCTTCGCCAGGTCAGTGATCACCGGCTTGCCGCCGATGTCGTGCCCCAGGGCCATGGTGACCGGCGACTTGGCCTCGTCGTACTGCGGCGACGACAGCACTTCGGAGAAGCGCACGATCTGCCGGTCTTCGTTGGGTATTTCGATACCGACGGTGGTCTTGCCGGGAATCACCTCGACCACCCGCACACTGGTTACCGCCAGCGAGCGCGCAAGGTCCTTGGCCAGGTTGGCAATACGGCTGACCTTGACCCCGGCCGCCGGCTGGATTTCGTAACGGGTGATCACCGGCCCCGGATGGATCGAATCCACCGAGACTTCCACACCGAATTCCTTCAACTTGATTTCCAGCAGATGACCGACGGCCGCCAGGGATTCGGGCGAGCGGTTGACCTGCTTCTTCTCGGCGGGATCGAGAATGGAGATCGGCGGTAGCGTGCCTTCCACGGCGCTGTCGACGAACAACGGCGCCTGCTTCTCTTTCTGCACGCGCTTGCTCGGTTCCGGCGCCGGAGCTGCGGCCGGCATGATGATTGGCGGGGCTTTCTGCTCGCGCTCGGCCACATGCTTGGTAAGGGCCTGATCGCGCTCGATGATGCGTTCGCGGGCCTTTACCTGCTCGCGGCGATCGGGGACGGTGGGGGCAACCACGTCATGGACCTGCTCGTCGACCTCGCGCAGTTGCGCAACCAGTTGCTTGCGCTCGTTGCGCGCGGTCCACCAGCGATTGGCGGCGCCCTGGATCAATTCGAAGAGATCGAGGGTGATCTTGCCGGTGATGTCCATCACCTTGAACCACGACAGGTCGGTGAACACCGTCAAGCCGAACAGGAACAGGGCGATGAACATCAGGGTGCTGCCCTGCACGTTCAGCGCGTTCTTGGCCAGGTCACCGAGGCTTTCGCCCAGCGCGCCGCCCGCCGAGGCCGGCAGGCTGGGTGCGGAATGGAAATGAATGTGCGCCAGCGCGGCGCCGGACAGCACCAGGAACACCAGGCCGATCAGCCGCCAGGAGAACAGCCAGCCGCTCCACTGCCAGGGCTGGTGGCGCTCGCGGAAGATCTGCCAGGTCTTGATCGCCAGCAGCAGCGGGAAGATGTAGGCGAAATAACCCAGCACCATGAACAGGACGTCGGCAAAGAAGGCGCCTGCACGGCCTGCGGCGTTCTGCACCTGATCGACGTTGCTGGTATGGCTGAAGCCCGGGTCGGCCTGGTCGTAGGTCAGCAAAGCCATCCACAGGTAAAGGCACAAGGCGCCCATGGCAATCAGGGCACCTTCCTTGAGCCTGTAATGCAACTGCTGGCGCCAGAGCGGCTCGGGGTTGGGTGTTGCTGTGGGTTTCTTCAAAACTGGTCTATTCCTGCGCTTTTTGCGCGTCCAACCGTGATTGACCAACGGGCGCGGTCAACAAATCACTACTTTTAACATTACTGCCGACCTATCGCTATCGCGGCTCGGCGGATCGAATAGTCAGGCGGGTCAATTTCCCATGCAACAATTTGAGCACGCATTTTCTTTTGTGACAAAGGCTTATGCGGGGTTTTTGCGTAGTTGGGACAACTGCCCCCTGGTTAAGTTGCGCAAGAAGCAATTCGCCATCAGTTGCACGGGGCAAAAGCCTCTACCGTGCTTGTTCGAGAAGGCGCCGGCAGGCTTGTCCCGCAGAGCTTTTTCGGGTCATGCTGGGCGCCCTCCCCTTCCCTCGGCGGCGCGACCGAATCACGATGCTGACCTGGCTCAACCGTAACACCTTGGACTTCCCTCCTCTGGAAAAAGCCCTGCGGGAACCCAACGGCCTGCTCGCCGCCGGCGGCGACCTGCGCCCCGAACGCCTGGTGCAAGCCTATCGCCACGGCTGCTTTCCCTGGTATCAGGATGGCCAGCCGATCCTCTGGTGGTCGCCGGACCCGCGCACCGTGCTGTTTCCCGACGAGTTGCACGTATCTCGCTCGCTGCGCAAGTTCATGCGCCAGGCGCGCTATGAGGTCAGTTTCGATCAGGACTTCAGCGCAGTGATCCAGGCCTGCGCCGCGCCGCGCAGCTACGCCGACGGCACCTGGATCACCGACAACATGCAGGCGGCCTATGTCGAGCTGCATCGCCAGGGCCTCGCGCACTCCGTGGAGGTGCGCCAGGGCGGCGAACTGGTGGGCGGGCTCTATGGCCTGGCGATGGGCCGGCTGTTTTTTGGCGAATCCATGTTCAGCCGGGCCGACAACGCCTCCAAGGTCGGTTTCGTGACACTGGTCGAGCACCTGCGCGAGGCGGGTTTCGTCCTCATCGACTGCCAGATGCCGACCGAGCACCTGCACAGCCTTGGCGCACGCGCCATCGCCCGTGCGACCTTCGCCGATTACCTGCGCCAGTACCTGGACCAGCTCAATCGCGCCACCTGGATCTGCCAGCGAGCCGTTTGCTAGGCGAGTTTTCAGAGCTGGCTTACACTTAGAAAAAACACCTGCCGAGGGGTTGATCATGACTGAGTTGGCGCGGTTGAAGTTCTATGCCACTCAACCCCATGCCTGCAGCTACCTGCCTGACGAGCAAGCCACCACGCTGTTTCTCGATCCGAGCCAGCCGATGGACGCCAACGTCTACGCGGACCTGTCGGAAATGGGCTTTCGCCGCAGCGGCGACCACCTGTACCGGCCCCATTGCCAGAATTGCAATGCCTGCGTACCGGCACGTATCCCGGCTGCCCGCTTTACCCCCAATCGCCAGCAGAAACGCATCATCAAGCGCAACGCCGACCTGGTGGTGAGCCCCGCCCGCCCTTCGTTCAACGAAGAGTACTTCGACCTCTATCGACGCTACATCGAGCAGCGCCATGCTGACGGTGACATGTACCCTCCCAGTCGCGACCAGTTCTCGACCTTCCTGGTCCGGGACCTGCCATTCTCCCGTTTCTACGAGTTCCGCCTGGACGGCAAACTGGTCGCTATCGCGGTGACCGACCTGCTGCCCAACGGACTTTCGGCGGTCTACACCTTCTACGAACCTACAGAAGAACGCCGCAGCCTCGGCCGTTATGCCATCCTGTGGCAGATCGGCGAAACCCTGCGCCTTGGTCTCGATGCCGTTTACCTTGGCTACTGGATCAAGAACTGCAAAAAAATGAACTACAAGACCCAATACCGACCTATTGAACTGCTGATCAACCAGCGCTGGGTCACCCTGAACTGAAAACCTTGGCTTGACCTCCATTTTTCGGGCACAATGCACGCCACTTTTTGTAGCTGGGTACTTCTGTGCCGGGCCATAACTGAACACCGAGGGCTTTACTGCATGTCGAAAGAAGACAGCTTCGAAATGGAAGGCACTGTCGTCGACACCCTGCCCAACACCATGTTCCGCGTGGAGTTGGAAAACGGGCACGTCGTAACCGCGCACATCTCCGGAAAGATGCGCAAGAACTACATTCGTATCCTTACTGGTGACAAGGTCCGCGTCGAGCTGACGCCTTACGACCTCAGCAAAGGCCGCATCACCTACCGCGCCCGCTAAAGTCGATACGAAAAAAGCCCGGCAATCGCCGGGCTTTTTTTCGTCTTTAACAAAGCAGTGAACCTGCTGCGGGGGCGAACCCCCGCGAGCAAGCCATCAGGCCATTTCGGCCGTGGTCTCGAAATCGAAGACCAGTTCGCCGTCGCGGATATCGATGTGCACCACACCGCCATGGTCGGCCAATTCCCCGAACAGGATTTCCTCGGCCAGCGGCCGCTTGATCTTGTCCTGGATAAGCCGGGCCATCGGACGAGCCCCCATCTGCGCATCGTAGCCGCCAACCGCCAGCCAGCTGCGCGCTGCATCGGACACTTCCAGCAGGACACGCTTGTCCTCCAGTTGCGCCTGCAGCTCGGTGAGGAACTTGTCCACCACGCTCTTGATCGTCTCGTGAGTCAGGCGACCAAACTGGATGATGGTGTCCAGGCGGTTGCGGAACTCCGGCGTGAAGCTCTTCTTGATCACTTCCATCGCATCGGACGAGTGATCCTGGTGCGTGAAACCGATAGAAGCACGCGCCGCAGTCTCGGCACCGGCGTTGGTGGTCATGATCACGATCACGTTGCGGAAGTCCGCCTTGCGCCCGTTGTTGTCCGTCAAGGTGCCGTGGTCCATGACCTGCAGCAGCAGGTTGAAGACTTCCGGATGCGCTTTTTCGATCTCATCGAGCAACAACACGCAGTGCGGCTGCTTGGTGATGGCTTCGGTCAGCAAACCACCCTGGTCGAAACCGACATAACCCGGAGGCGCACCAATCAGGCGCGACACGGTATGCCGCTCCATGTACTCCGACATGTCGAAGCGAACCAGCTCGACACCCAGCGCCTTGGCCAGTTGCCGCGCTACCTCGGTCTTGCCCACCCCGGTCGGACCGGAGAACAGGAAGGAGCCGACAGGCTTGTCCGGCGCTTTCAGACCTGCACGCGAGAGTTTGATTGCTGTGGCCAACGAATCGATCGCTGCGTCCTGACCGAACACGGTCAGCTTCAGGTCACGTTCCAGGTTGCGCAACAGTTCCTTGTCGGAGCTGGTGACGTGCTTCGGCGGAATACGGGCGATTTTCGCCACGATGTCTTCGACCTGCTGCACCTCGATGCGCTTGACCCGCGCCTCGACCGGCTGCAGACGCTGGTAGGCGCCCGCCTCGTCGATCACATCGATGGCTTTGTCCGGCATGTGCCGGTCATTGATGTAGCGCGCTGCCAACTCGGCCGCTGCACGCAGGGCCTCGTCGCTGTACTCGATGCTGTGGTGGGACTCGAAACGCCCCTTCAGCCCGCGCAGGATGCCCACGGTGTCTTCGACCGACGGCTCGCTGACATCGACCTTCTGGAAGCGCCGCGCCAAGGCACGATCCTTCTCGAAGATGCCACGAAACTCCTGGAAGGTCGTGGAACCGATGCAGCGGATGTCGCCAGAGGACAACAGCGGCTTGAGCAGGTTGGAAGCATCCATGACACCGCCGGATGCCGCGCCGGCACCGATGATGGTGTGGATTTCATCGATGAACAGAATCGCCTGCGGACGTTTGCGCAGTTCACCCAGGAGCGCCTTGAAGCGCTTCTCGAAGTCGCCGCGGTACTTGGTGCCGGCCAGCAAGGCGCCGAGGTCTAGCGAATAGACCACGCTCTGGGACAGCAGGTCAGGCACCTGGCCGTCGACGATGCGCTTGGCCAGGCCTTCGGCGATCGCCGTCTTGCCGACACCGGCCTCGCCCACCAGCAGCGGGTTGTTCTTGCGCCGACGCGCGAGAATCTGTGCCACACGCTCGACTTCGCTCTCACGCCCGACCAGCGGATCGATACGGCCCTGACGAGCGAGTTCGTTGAGGTTGCTGGCGTAGGCATCCAGGGGATTACTCGACGACGAGGTTTCGCCGCCGTCTTCGTCCTGCATTTCCTGCTCGCCTTCGGGGTGTTCGCCGTGGCCCGGCACTTTGGAAATGCCGTGGGCGATGTAGTTGACTACATCGATGCGAGCCACGCTTTGTTGCTTGAGAAGGAATACAGCCTGGCTTTCCTGCTCGCTGAAAATGGCCACCAGTACGTTGGCGCCGGTCACTTCACGCTTGCCCGAGCTCTGTACATGGAAGACGGCACGCTGCAGCACACGCTGGAAGCCCAGGGTTGGCTGGGTTTCACGGTCCTCGTCATGGACGGGGATCAGTGGCGTGGTGGAGTCGATGAACTCCTGCAGATCGTGTTTGAGCTTGTCGAGATTCGCACCGCACGCGCGCAAAACAGTCGCGGCGGCCTCGTTATCCAGCAATGCCAGCAGAAGGTGTTCAACCGTCATGAACTCATGACGCTTGGAACGGGCCTCCTTGAAGGCCAGATTGAGGGTGACTTCGAGCTCGCGGTTTAACATAGCTTCACCTCATACCCAAGTGGTCGGCGATTAACCGTCCTTCTCGATTTCACAGAGTAGCGGATGCTGGCTTTCCCTTGCGTATTGGTTGACCTGCATGGCCTTGGTCTCGGCGATGTCACGGGTAAACAATCCGCACACTGCCCGTCCCTCGGTGTGGACGGCCAGCATGACCTTGGTCGCCAGCTCGCGGTTCAGGTTAAAAAACACCTCGAGCACTTCGACGACGAAATCCATCGGCGTGTAGTCATCGTTGAACAAAACCACCTTGTACATCGGTGGCGCCTGCAGCGCCGGCTTGGCTTCCTGTACGGCCAGGCCAGCACCATCGTCCTCATGCGATTGCGGGCGATCCTGATTGAATGTTAGTCGAATCTGGCTATGTGCATGCATGGAAAGAATTTCATCATTTCGACAGGTTAGGGTTGAGGGTTGACCGCTTGAACCGACGCCAGGCAACGGCCGTCGCCTGACCTTGACTATCAGCAAAACGGTGTTACAACCAATAAGAACCCACCGTGGTCAATAAAGGTCCGCGCAGTCAACCAGAATTTTCGCAGGTTATATGCGGATGGAGTGGATGATACTCCAGTGATGGAGTCCTTTGCAGAGGGATATGAGGATGGCAAGCGGTAAAGTCAAGTGGTTCAACAATGCCAAGGGCTATGGCTTCATCAATGAAGAAGGCAAGACCGAGGATCTGTTCGCTCACTATTCGGCAATCAAGATGGACGGTTATAAAACACTGAAAGCCGGACAAGCCGTGACTTTCGACATCATCCAGGGCCCCAAGGGACTTCATGCCGTGAACATCGGTGACAGCACCAGCACGACAGAGGTCAAGACCACAAACCCGATCACCGCCGACGCCTGACCTTCAACGCGGCGAAAAAAAACCGGCCAACCTCGTCATACGGGGCTGGCCGGTTTTTCATGCCGCTTACATGTGCTTGATCAGCGCTTCACCGAAGCCCGACGACGAAACCAGGGTCGCGCCTTCCATCAGACGTTCGAAGTCATAAGTCACCGTCTTGGCCCGGATCGCGCCGTTGGTGCCCTTGATGATCAGGTCGGCCGCTTCGGTCCAGCCGAGGTGGCGCAGCATCATTTCAGCGGAGAGGATCACCGAACCCGGGTTCACCTGGTCCTTGCCCGCGTATTTCGGCGCGGTGCCGTGGGTGGCTTCGAACATCGCCACGGTGTCGGACAGGTTGGCGCCCGGGGCAATGCCGATACCACCGACTTCGGCCGCCAGGGCGTCGGACAGGTAGTCACCGTTGAGGTTGAGGGTCGCGATCACGTCGTACTCGGCCGGACGCAGCAGGATCTGCTGCAGCATGGCATCGGCAATGGCGTCCTTGACGATCACTTCACGGCCGGTGTTCGGGTTCTTGAACTTCATCCACGGGCCGCCATCGAGCAGCTCGGCGCCGAATTCGTTTTTCGCCACCTCGTAGCCCCAATCCTTGAAGGCACCTTCGGTGAACTTCATGATGTTGCCTTTATGGACGATGGTCAGCGACTTGCGGTCGTTGTCCACGACGTATTGCAGGGCTTTGCGCACCAGGCGCTGGGTGCCTTCCTTGGAGACCGGCTTGATGCCGATGCCGCAATCCTGGTCGAAACGGATCTTGGTGACGCCCATTTCTTCCTTGAGGAATTTGATGACCTTGTTGGCCTCGGGCGAACCGGCTTTCCATTCGATACCGGCGTAGATGTCTTCGGAGTTCTCGCGGAAGATCACCATGTCGACGTCGCCCGGCTTCTTCACAGGGCTCGGGACACCGTCGAACCAGACGACAGGGCGCAGACAGACGTACAGGTCAAGCTGCTGGCGCAGCGCTACGTTCAGCGAGCGGATGCCGCCACCGACCGGGGTGGTCAGCGGGCCCTTGATGGAAACCACGTAATCCTTCACCGCGTCGAGGGTCTCCTGGGGCAGCCAGGTGTCCTGGTCATAGACCTGGGTGGCCTTTTCGCCGGCATAGACTTCCATCCAGGAAATCTTGCGCTTGCCGCCGTAAGCCTTCTCGACCGCAGCGTCGACCACCTTGATCATGACCGGGGAAACGTCTACCCCGATACCGTCGCCTTCAATGAACGGGATGATCGGATTGTCTGGAACATTGAGAGAATGGTCTGCGTTGACGGTGATTTTGTCGCCGACTGCCGGAACCTCGATTTTCTGGTATCCCATGCTGCACTCCGCTTTTTTTGGTTTGTAGTCTTCATGCAATCCCCAGAGCCTAACCCAGTTGACGGCGAACGGAAACCTTGCCCACAAAACCGTCACAAAGCCGAAAAAAGCTCTACATCTTTCGTCTATAAATGGTCATCCGACATCTTCGTCTTGATGATTAGGACCAAGGAATTGGTATACTGCGCCGGTGACTCAAGGGTCACTTGGGGGCGAGATGTCCGCTACAGGTCCCGCTGCCCCGACAAGACTGAGCTGTTACCGCGGTTCAGCCGTTTGACACTCGACTGATGCAATCCACCATCACAGCCCTGGATCCTCGACTTTCCGCTCATGGATGTGTCTGAGCGAAGCGCTTACCCTGCGCGCCCTACCGAGATCCCGAGCACGCTCAGCAAAACAGAGAGTTAACCCGAATATGTCCACCCGATCCAAGATCATCTACACCTTCACCGACGAAGCCCCGGCACTCGCCACCTACTCGCTGCTCCCCATCGTCGAAGCCTTCACCGCTACTGCCGACATCGCAGTAGAAACCCGGGACATCTCTCTCGCCGCCCGTCTCCTCTCCGCCTTCCCAGAACAACTCGGCGCCGAAAAGCAAGTGGCCGACCATCTGGCGGAACTGGGACAACTGGCGACGACCCCGGAAGCCAACATCATCAAGCTGCCGAACATCAGCGCCTCGGTTCCACAACTGAAGGCCGCGATCAAGGAGCTGCAAGCCAAGGGCTTCAACATTCCGGACTACCCGGAAGCACCGGCCAACGACGCCGAGAAAGAAGCCAAGGCACGCTACGACCGCATCAAGGGCAGCGCCGTGAACCCGGTTCTGCGCGAGGGCAACTCTGACCGCCGCGCACCACTGTCGGTCAAGAACTACGCCCGCAAACACCCGCACAAGATGGGTGCCTGGGCCGCTGACTCGAAGTCCCATGTCGCTCACATGAGCAACGGCGACTTCTACGGCAGCGAAAAAGCCGCCCTCATCGAAGCCGATGACAGCCTGCGTATCGAATTGCTGGGCAAAGACGGTTCCACCACCGTCCTGAAAGAAAAAACCTCGGTCAAGGCCGGCGAAATCATCGATTGCGCCGTACTGAGCACCAAGGCCCTGCGCGCCTTCATCGCCGCTGAAATCGAAGACGCCAAGGCTCAGGGCGTGCTGCTGTCGGTTCACCTGAAAGCCACCATGATGAAAGTCTCCGACCCAATCATGTTCGGCCAGATCGTTGCCGAGTACTACGCGGACGCGCTGAACAAGAACGCCGCCATCCTTGAGCAGATCGGTTTCAACCTGAACAACGGCATCGGCGACCTGTACGCCCGCATCAAGAACCTGCCAGCCGAGCAGCAGGCGCAGATCGAAGCCGACATCCAGGCTGTCTATGCCATCCGCCCTGCGCTGGCCATGGTCAACTCCGACAAGGGCATCACCAACCTGCACGTGCCGAGCGACGTTATCGTCGACGCCTCGATGCCGGCGATGATCCGCGACTCGGGCAAGATGTGGAACACCGAAGGCCAGCTGCAAGACACCAAGGCTGTCATTCCTGACCGCTGCTACGCGACCATCTACCAGGCCGTGATCGAAGACTGCAAGACACACGGCGCCTTCGACCCGACCACCATGGGCAGCGTACCGAACGTCGGTCTGATGGCACAGAAAGCCGAAGAATACGGCTCTCACGACAAGACCTTCCAGGCCAAGGCCGATGGCGTCATCCGCGTACTGGACGGCCAGGGCAACCTGCTGCTGCAACAGGACGTCGAAGCCGGCGACATCTTCCGCATGTGCCAGACCAAGGACGCGCCGATCCAGGATTGGGTCAAGCTCGCCGTCAACCGCGCTCGCGCCAGCAACACTCCAGCGCTGTTCTGGCTCGACCCGCAACGCGCCCACGACGGCGTGCTGATCGAGAAAGTCCAGAAGTACCTGAAAGACCACGACACCGCTGGCCTGGACATCCGTGTCCTGTCGCCGGTCGAGGCAATGAAGGTTTCGCTGCAGCGTATCCGCGCCGGCCAGGACACCATCTCGGTGACCGGTAACGTGCTGCGCGACTACCTGACCGACCTGTTCCCGATCATGGAGCTGGGCACCAGCGCCAAGATGCTGTCGATCGTTCCGCTGATGAACAACGGCGGCCTGTTCGAAACCGGCGCCGGTGGTTCGGCTCCGAAACACGTACAGCAACTGGTCGAAGAGAACTTCCTGCGCTGGGACTCGCTGGGCGAATTCCTGGCACTGGCTGCTTCCCTGGAACACCTGGGCAACACCTACGCCAACCCGAAAGCCAAGGTACTGGCTGCCACCCTGGACCAGGCCACCGGCCAGTTCCTGGACAGCAACAAGTCCCCTGCACGCAAGGTCGGCAGCATCGACAACCGCGGCAGCCACTTCTACCTGACCCTGTACTGGGCCCAGGCACTGGCTGCACAGACTGAAGATGCCGCCCTGCAGGCACGCTTCGCCCCGCTGGCCAAAGCCCTGGCTGAGAACGAAGCGACCATCGTCGCCGAGCTCAACGCTGTTCAAGGCAAGCCCGTCGAAATCGGTGGCTACTACTTCCCCGATGCCGAGCTGACCAGCAAGGTGATGCGCCCAAGCCAGACCCTGAACAGCGCGATTGCCGCACTCTAAGGTTCGCTTGACGTAACATCGGAAGCCCCGGCCACGCACCGGGGCTTCTGCTTTCTGCGCTCGCCACACAGGAACCTTTCATGACCTGGCAACCCCATATCACCGTCGCCACCATCGTCGAAGACCAGGGCCGCTTCCTGCTGGTCGAAGAATTCAAGGCCGGCAAGCACGTGTTCAACCAGCCCGCCGGCCACCTCGAAGCCAACGAAACCCTGCTCGAAGCCGCCCTGCGCGAAACCCTCGAAGAAACCGCCTGGGACGTCGAACTGACCGGACTGGTCGGCATCTACCTCTATACCGCGCCCAGCAACGGCGTGACCTACCAGCGAATCTGCTTCGCCGCCCGCCCTGTCAAGCACCATGCCGATCGCGCCCTGGACAGCGATATCGTCCGCGCGGTGTGGATGACCCCGGAAGAACTGGCCGCCGACCCCGAGCGCTGGCGCAGCGAGCTGGTCCCGCGCTGCATCGAGGACTATCTGGCCGGGCCGCTGCACAGCCTGGCACTGATCCGCAACTGAGCAGGTTTTCGCCTTGAAGGACGCAGCCTGATAGAATCGTCGTCTTTTTCCAGATACGCACCCATACCTATGTCCGAACCAGCTCTCCAAAAGGCACGCGTCATCGTCGGCATGTCCGGCGGCGTGGACTCTTCCGTTTCCGCCCTCCTGCTGATGGAGCAGGGCTACCAGGTGGAAGGCCTGTTCATGAAGAACTGGGAAGAGGACGATGGCACCGAGTACTGCACCGCCCGCGAAGACCTGGCCGACGCCCAGGCCGTGTGCGACCGCATCGGCATCAAGCTGCACACCGCCAACTTCGCCGCAGAGTACTGGGACAACGTCTTCGAGCACTTCCTTGAGGAATACAAGGCCGGCCGTACGCCGAACCCGGACATCCTCTGCAACCGCGAAATCAAGTTCAAAGCCTTCCTGGACTACGCCCTGGCCCTCGGCGCCGACCTGATCGCCACCGGCCACTACGTGCGCCGCCGCGACATCGACGGACGCACCGAACTGCTCAAGGGCCTGGACCCGAACAAGGACCAGAGCTACTTCCTCCACGCCGTCGGCGGCGAGCAGATCGCCCGTACCCTATTCCCGGTCGGCGAACTGGAAAAACCCGAAGTCCGTGCAATTGCCGAGAAACACGGCCTGGCCACGGCCAAGAAGAAAGATTCCACCGGTATCTGCTTCATCGGCGAACGTCGCTTCAGCGATTTCCTCAAGCAGTACCTGCCGGCCCAGCCCGGCGAGATCCAGACCACCGACGGCGAAGTCATCGGCCAGCACCACGGCCTGATGTACCACACCATCGGCCAGCGCCAGGGTCTCGGCATCGGCGGCCTGAAAGACGCCGGCGACGAGCCTTGGTACGTGCTGGAAAAAGACCTCGGCCGCAACGTGCTGGTGGTCGGCCAGGGCAATGAACACCCGTGGCTGTTCTCCCGCGCCCTGCTCGCCTCGGAAATCTTCTGGGTCAACCCGATCGATCTGTCCGCGCCACGCCGCCTGACCGCCAAGGTCCGTTACCGCCAGAGCGATCAGGACTGCACCCTGGAACGCACCGAAAACGGCTACCGCGCCGTGTTCGACGAACCTCAGCGCGCGGTGACACCCGGCCAGTCCGTGGTGTTCTACGACGGCGAAATCTGCCTCGGCGGCGGCGTGATCGAAACCGCCGAGCCGTGGAGCGCCCGCGGATGAGCCCGACCCAGGAGCAACTGATCGCCCTTGGCGGAGTTTTCCAGGCCGCCGTGCTGGTTGACCGCATCGCCCGCACCGGTTCGGCCAGCGAGGCCAATATCGGCTGCATGCTCGGCAGCCTGCTGGTGCGCGACCCGAAGGACACCCTGGAGGTGTTCGGCGGCGATGACATCAATCTGCGCGATGGCTACCGCGCCCTCGCCAGCGCCCTGGAACGCGATCCCGGCAGCCTGCAGCGCGAACCGCTGCGCTATGCCCTGTCGATGCTTGGCCTTGAGCGACAACTGGCCAAGCGCGGCGACATGCTGGAAACCATCGGCAACCGCTTGCCGCAGATCCAGTCCCAGGCCGAGCATTTCGGCCTGGTTCACGAAAACGTCATCGCCTCCAGCGGCGCGCTGTATCAGGATACGTTGAGTACCCTGCGCCAACGCATCCAGGTGCATGGCGACATGCGCCACCTGCAACAACCGAACAATGCGTCGAAAATTCGCGCCCTGCTGCTCGCCGGCATTCGCGCCGCGCGCCTCTGGCGTCAGCTTGGCGGCCATCGCTGGCAGCTGGTTTTCAGCCGGCGCAAGCTGCTCAGCGAGCTGTACCCGATGCTGCGCGGCTAAGACGTAAAAGGTCGGCGCGAAGCCCGCGCCGACCCAGCGAAATATACGATCCGGCCGGCAATACCTTTTGTCAGCCACCCGACCCGGGGGCATTTTTCATGTATGATATGCGCCCTTTTCAAAGCCTGACTGTCCGAGAACACCCCATGCAGCTCTCCTCGCTCACTGCGGTTTCCCCTGTAGACGGCCGCTACGCCGGCAAAACCCAGGCCCTGCGCCCCATTTTCAGCGAATACGGCCTGGTCCGTTTCCGCGCCCTGGTCGAAGTTCGCTGGTTGCAGCGCCTGGCCGCCCACCCGCAAATCGCCGAGGTTCCAGCGTTCTCCGCCGAAGCCAACGCCGTACTCAATGGCCTGGCCGATGAGTTCGCCCTTGAGCACGCCGAGCGCGTCAAAGAGATCGAGCGCACCACCAACCACGACGTCAAGGCCATCGAATACCTGCTCAAAGAGCAGGCGGCCAAGCTGCCGGAACTGGCCAAGGTCAGCGAGTTCATCCACTTCGCCTGCACCAGCGAGGACATCAACAACCTGTCCCACGCCCTGATGCTGCGCGAAGGCCGCGATGCCGTGCTGCTGCCGCTGATGCGCCAGATCGCCGAATCCCTGCGTGAACTGGCCCACCGCTTCGCCGACGTGCCGATGCTGTCGCGCACCCACGGCCAACCGGCCTCGCCGACCACCCTGGGCAAAGAGCTGGCCAACGTCGTCTACCGCCTTGAGCGGCAGATCGCGCAAGTTGCCGCCGTCCCCCTGATGGGCAAGATCAACGGCGCCGTGGGCAACTACAACGCCCACCTGTCGGCCTACCCGCAGATCGACTGGGAAGCCAACGCTCGCGCCTTCATCGAAGACGAGCTGGGCCTGGTGTTCAACCCTTACACCACCCAGATCGAGCCGCACGACTACATCGCCGAGCTGTTCGACGCCATCGCGCGCTTCAACACCATCCTGATCGACTTCGACCGTGACATCTGGGGCTACATCTCGCTGGGCTACTTCAAACAGAAGACCATCGCAGGTGAAATCGGCTCCTCGACCATGCCGCACAAGGTCAACCCGATCGACTTCGAGAACTCCGAAGGCAACCTGGGTATCGCCAACGCGCTGTTCCAGCACCTGGCCAGCAAACTGCCAATTTCCCGCTGGCAGCGCGACCTGACCGACTCCACCGTACTGCGCAACCTCGGTGTCGGCTTTGCCCACAGCGTGATCGCCTACGAAGCCAGCCTCAAAGGCATCAGCAAGCTGGAGATCAACACCGCACGCATCGCCGAAGACCTGGACGCCTGCTGGGAAGTCCTGGCCGAGCCGATCCAGACCGTGATGCGCCGCTACAACATCGAGAACCCCTACGAGAAGCTCAAAGAGCTGACCCGTGGCAAAGGCATCAGCCCAGAGGCGCTGCTGACCTTCATCGATGGCCTGGACATGCCAGCCGAGGCTCGCGAAGAGCTGAAGAAGCTGACCCCTGGCAACTACATCGGCAACGCAGCGGCGCAAGCCAAACGCATCTGATCCATTTCCCGCGTTTTAACGCCCGGCCGAGCCGGGCGTTTTTATTGCTGAAAGAAATTTACTTTTTTTCAATAGGTTAACCATGAATTCTGATACTCCACTGCAACTGTTGGGCGGTTTGACTGCTCGCGAATTCATGCGCGATTACTGGCAGAAGAAACCGCTGCTGGTGCGCCAGGCGTTCACCGACTTCGAAAGCCCGATCGACGCTGACGAACTGGCCGGCCTCGCACTGGAAGAAGAAGTCGAATCGCGCATTGTCATCGAGCATGGCGAGACCCCGTGGGAACTGCGCCGCGGTCCGTTTACCGAAGAAACCTTCGGCACCCTGCCCGAGCGCGACTGGACCCTGCTCGTGCAATCCGTCGACCAGTTCGTCCCGGAAGTCGCCGAGCTGCTGGAGCACTTCCGCTTCCTGCCGAGCTGGCGCATCGACGATGTGATGATCAGCTTCGCCACGCCTGGCGGCAGCGTCGGCCCGCACTTCGACAACTACGATGTGTTCCTGCTGCAAGGGCACGGCAAGCGCAACTGGAAAATCGGACAGATGTGCAACAGCGACAGCCCGCTGCTGGAGCACCCTGACCTGCGCATCCTCGCCGACTTCGAGCAAAGCGACGAATGGAGCCTCGAGCCGGGCGACATGCTTTACCTGCCGCCGCGCCTGGCCCACTACGGCGTCGCCGAAGACAACTGCCTGACGTACTCGGTAGGTTTCCGCGCACCGAGCGCCGCTGAAGTGCTGACCCACTTCACCGACTTCCTCAGCCAGTTCCTGACCGACGAAGAACGCTACAGCGACGCCGATGCCCAGCCGGTCAGCGACCCGCATCAGATCCAGCACGATGCACTCGGCCGCCTGAAAAGCCTGCTCAACGAGCACATGGGCGACGAGCGCCTGCTGCTGACCTGGTTCGGCCAGTTCATGACCGAGCCGCGCTACCCGGAAATGGTCGCCGGCGAAGCGCTGAGCGAAGAAGAACTGATCGACAGCCTGGAACAGGGCGCGATCATTATCCGCAACCCAAGCGCGCGCATGGCCTGGTCGGAAGTCGATGACAACCTGCTGCTGTTCGCCAGCGGCCAGAGCCGTCTGCTGCCGGGCGAACTGCGCGAGCTGCTGAAGCTGATCTGCTCGGCCGACGCCCTGCACACCGAGAACCTGGCGCAATGGCTTGGCGACGAACTCAGCGTGGAACTGATCTGCGAGCTGATCAAGCAAGGAAGCCTGGGGTTTGCCAATGAATAAGATCAAGGTACGGCTCGCCGACTGGAACAGGGACAACGCTGATATCCGCCGGATTCGCGAAGCCGTGTTCATTGCCGAGCAGAGCGTTCCGCCAGAGCTGGAATGGGATTCGGATGACAACGATGCCATCCACTTCCTCGCCGTCGAAGACGATTACGCCATCGGTACCGCCCGCCTGCTGCTGGACGGGCAGATCGGTCGCGTGTCAGTGCTCAAGGACTGGCGCGGCCTGAAAGTCGGCGACGCGCTGATGCAAGCCGCCATCGTCGAAGCGCAGGACCGCGACCTGAGCCAGCAGATGCTGACCGCCCAGGTCCACGCCACGGCGTTCTACGAGCGCCTGGGTTTCCGCGTGGTCAGCGAAGAGTTCCTGGAAGCGGGGATTCCTCACGTCGACATGGTTCGCGATTCGAAAGCGCTCTAATTCGCGAGCCAATCGCGACGGTTCTACGCCCCGACAAGCCCGCCCCTGCGACGAATTGCAGGCGCGGACTTGTCGGGACGCCGAGCCGTGTTGACGGCCCAGCACACAATCCCTGGAAACTTTGCCATCATGTCCACTCCACCCGCGGAGATCATGGACATGCCGCTACGCCCCCTGCTCGCCTCCCTGCTTCTGTCGCTCAGCCTGAATGCGCTGGCCGCCACCGAAGTCCTGCCCCTGAACCACCGCACCAGCGCGGAAATGCTGCCCGCCGCGCAAGCCTTTCTCGGCAAGGACGGCACCGTCAGCAGTTTCGAGAACAAGCTGATCGTCAAAGCCGAACCCGGCAAAATCGACGAACTTCGCACCCTTCTTCGTGATCTGGACACCGCGCCCAAGCGCCTGCTGATCAGCGTCGACAACAACGACAGCAATTTCCAGGACAACCGCGGCAATGCCCGGATCATCCGCTATGGCACCGCCAACCGCGAAGGCGGCCTGCAACAGATCCAAGCCAGCGAAGGCACTCCCGCACTGATCCAGGTCGGCCAGAGCATCCCCATTACCAGCACGCAGACCGACAATTACGGTCGCGTGCAAAGCCAGACCGAGTACCGCAACGTCACGCAAGGCTTCTACGTCACCGCCAGCGTCTCCGGCGACACCGTTCACCTGAACATCAGCACCAACAATGACCGGATGAGCCAGGAGCGGCCGGATGTAGTGAAAGTACAAAGTACCGACACGAAGGTCACCGGCAAGCTGGGTGAGTGGATCACCTTGGCGGGTGTAAATGCTCAAAGTCAGGCCGACCGCTCTGCCTCGGCCATCAGCTACTCGACGCAACGGGGTGAAAACATGACTTTGCGGGTAAAAGTCGACGCATTGGACTGAAGCCACGGAAATCAAGGCCTCGACCAACGGCCTTGAAACTGACTGATGAGTCGTATTAGACCAAAGATGTAGTGGAGTGAAAAAACCACTACAAAACATTTGACGACCTCAAATCGCAGAGGCATGATGGCCCCGCTCCCGCTAATCAGGGGCCCTGGCAAGGGCCTTCGGATCGCGCTCCAACCTACCCACCTGAGCCGAGTCCGTGTCTGTACAGCCCACAAGGCGGTTTGACGAGATTGCGACTGGAACGAAGTTGTCCCGAGGGACGGAAGCGCATCAACGGTACATGGCAAAACCTGATCGACGTAGCACGGCAACCACGAGCCAACCTGCCCGACAGTCCGCCAGCACCTGCTCACTTCCCCTTTTCGAGCACCATCGTTCAACGTCGTAACTTCGCCAGACTAGACTGAGTCGCCAGCGTCCTCTGACCAGCGAGCATTCGGTGCTGCCCCTGTATCAACAGCGCAGCCGACAGAGCGAACATTTTTCACAAGACCTATGCGACGAGGCTTATTTCCATGGCACTGACACGCGAACAGCAAATTGCAGCCCTCGAAAAAGACTGGGCCGAGAACCCGCGCTGGAAAGGCGTGACCCGTACCTACACCGCTGCCGATGTCGTCCGTCTGCGTGGTTCCGTTCAGCCAGAGCACACCCTGGCCCGCATGGGTGCGGAAAAACTGTGGAACCTGGTCACCAAGGGCGCTCACCCGTCCTTCCGCCCTGAAAAAGATTTCGTCAACTGCATGGGCGCCCTGACCGGCGGCCAGGCTGTTCAACAGGTCAAGGCCGGCATCCAGGCTATCTACCTGTCCGGCTGGCAAGTGGCTGCCGATAACAACTCGGCCGAGTCCATGTACCCAGACCAGTCGCTGTACCCGGTGGATTCGGTTCCAACCGTGGTCAAGCGCATCAACAACTCGTTCCGTCGCGCCGACCAGATCCAGTGGAAAGCCGGCAAGAACCCAGGCGATGACGGCTACATCGATTACTTCGCACCAATCGTGGCTGACGCTGAAGCCGGTTTCGGCGGCGTACTGAACGCCTACGAGCTGATGAAGAACATGATCGAAGCAGGCGCTGCCGGCGTTCACTTCGAAGACCAACTGGCTTCCGTGAAGAAATGCGGCCACATGGGCGGCAAGGTTCTGGTTCCGACCCAGGAAGCCGTTCAAAAGCTGAGCGCTGCCCGTCTGGCGGCCGACGTTGCCGGCGTACCGACCATCATCCTGGCCCGTACCGACGCCAACGCCGCTGACCTGCTGACCAGCGACTGCGACCCGTACGACCAACCGTTCGTGATCGGCGAGCGTACCCAGGAAGGCTTCTACAAAGTACGTGCCGGCCTGGACCAAGCCATCGCTCGCGGCCTGGCCTATGCGCCTTACGCCGACCTGATCTGGTGCGAAACCGCCAAGCCAGACCTGGACGAAGCTCGCCGCTTCGCCGAAGCGATCAAGAAGGAATACCCGGACCAGATCCTGTCCTACAACTGCTCGCCTTCCTTCAACTGGAAGAAGAACCTGGACGACGCAACCATCGCCAAGTTCCAGCGCGAACTGTCGGCAATGGGCTACAAGCACCAGTTCATCACCCTGGCCGGCATCCACAACATGTGGCACGGCATGTTCAACCTGGCGCACGACTACGCCCGCAACGACATGACCGCCTACGTGAAGCTGCAAGAGCAGGAATTCGCTGACGCATCGAAAGGCTACACCTTCGTTGCGCACCAGCAGGAAGTGGGCACCGGCTACTTCGACGACATGACCACCGTGATCCAGGGTGGCAAGTCTTCGGTTACCGCGCTGACCGGTTCCACCGAAGAAGAGCAGTTCCACTGATCTGATCGGTTGTTGATATTCGGGTAACACGCAAGGCCCGGGACCTGTGATGGGGTTCCGGGCCTTGTTCTTTGTGCATCCGGATGCCCGGCGATCCTTCGACTATGCTTGGGTGCACGCCAACAACAAGGACCGGCCATGCCC
This sequence comes from Pseudomonas sp. Marseille-P9899, assembly GCF_903166565.1. NCBI lineage: Bacteria > Pseudomonadati > Pseudomonadota > Gammaproteobacteria > Pseudomonadales > Pseudomonadaceae > Pseudomonas > Pseudomonas sp. Marseille-P9899. The sequence goes on along the minus strand of NZ_CAESCG010000001.1, from coordinate 267,905 downwards.
CGCTCCGCGACCCTTTGCGCCCTCGCGCTGTTCAGTGGTGGCTTCTATTTATATGCAGTGTCCAGCGCCGACCTCTGGCTCGCCCTGGCGGCCAAGCCGATTCCGGTACTGATACTGCTGCTCTGGCTGACCACCGCGCCAGCCACACCCTATCGCCAGCGAATCATGCTCGGCCTGGGCTTCTCGATCATCGGCGACATAGCCCTGGCGTGGCCGGGCGATCTGTTCGTTGCAGGCCTGGCGGCGTTTCTCTGCGCGCACCTGGCCTACCTCTGGGCCTATCTCGATAGAACCCGCGCGCCGGCCTTCGGCGCCCTGCTGCTGGCTGCCCTCTGCGGCGCAGGTTTGTTCGGCCTGCTGGCCTATCACGGCTTGGGCGAGTTGTTCATCCCGGTCGCGCTCTACGCCCTGACCATCAGCGCCATGCTTTGGCGGGCGCTGGCCTGTGGCGGCGTCGCAGCGTTTGGCGCCGCAAGCTTCGTGCTGTCGGACAGCCTGATCGGCATCGATCGCTTCGTCAGCGCCTTCGCCGCCGCGCCATACCTGATCATCCTGCTCTACTGGCTTGGCCAGTGGGCCATCGCACGGTCGGCGCAACACGCGCAATCAGCACAATCCAGCGAAGCGTTGACCCAAGCCCCGACCCCGGTCGGAAAAAGCGTCTAGAACAAGGGATACCAATAACTTGCAGGCAAACAGTCGATGAACTTTGTAGTTGACTTGAACAGTAGGAATAACAACAGACCGTCAAATGATATTAATTATCATTACGAAACTTGCAATTCATTACGCCGTGAAAGAAACATAATTAACGAAACAAGGGACAATCCCCGTATTACGGGGCCTGCAGCGAGTTGGGAAAGATTTTTGTTCTTAATGCTACGAATAAATTTGCAGCAGAAATTTTACTTGCACCAGGTTTACCCATAAAATCAGCGCGATAGATCTCGCTGCGACATATCGTCACTGCTCTACTTCTTTTCAAGCTCAGAGACTACGTGCTCTGTTAAGGATTTTCAGCATGCCCGATTCGACTGGACTCATCGCCCACAACTGGGGCTTTGCCATTTTCCTTTTGGGTGTCGTCGGCCTCTGCGCCTTCATGCTCGGTCTGTCCAGCCTGCTCGGTAGCAAGGCGTGGGGCCGTAGCAAGAACGAACCCTTCGAGTCCGGCATGCTGCCCACTGGCGGTGCCCGCCTGCGCCTTTCGGCAAAATTCTATCTGGTCGCGATGCTGTTCGTGATCTTCGATATCGAAGCCCTCTTTCTCTTTGCATGGTCTGTGTCGATTCGCGAAAGCGGCTGGACCGGATTCGTCGAAGCTCTCGTTTTCATAGCAATTCTGTTGGCAGGTCTTGTCTACCTTTGGCGGGTCGGGGCGCTCGATTGGGCTCCCGTGGGTCGTCGCAAGCGGCAAGCGAAGCTGAAACAATGAGGCTTTGGCAATGCAATACAATCTCACCAGAATCGATCCGGATGCGCCCAACGAGCAGTATCCAATCGGAGACCGGGAAACCGTCTCCGATTCGCTGCTAGAGGACCAGGTCCACAAGAACATCTTCATGGGCAAGCTCGAAGATGTGCTCAGTGGTGCGGTCAACTGGGGTCGCAAGAACTCCCTGTGGCCCTACAACTTCGGCCTGTCCTGCTGCTACGTGGAGATGACCACGGCGTTTACCGCGCCGCACGACATCGCCCGTTTCGGCGCTGAAGTTATCCGGGCATCACCGCGCCAGGCCGACTTCATGGTCATCGCTGGCACCTGCTTCATCAAGATGGCACCCATCATCCAGCGTCTGTACGAGCAGATGCTCGAGCCGAAATGGGTCATTTCCATGGGTTCGTGTGCCAACTCCGGTGGCATGTACGACATTTACTCGGTCGTTCAGGGGGTCGACAAGTTCCTCCCCGTGGATGTCTACGTGCCTGGCTGCCCGCCTCGCCCTGAAGCATTCCTGCAAGGTTTGATGCTGTTGCAGGAATCGATTGGCAAGGAGCGTCGCCCTCTTTCCTGGGTCGTTGGCGACCAAGGCGTGTATCGCGCCGAAATGCCAGCGCAGAAAGAGCTGCGTCGTGAACAGCGCATGCAGGTCACCAACCTGCGCAGCCCCGACGAAGTCTGATCCAGCGAACCGCTGCCTGCTCATACGACCAGGCGGCCTGGCTTCATTCTCTACGTTGACCGAAAGCGACCGAGACCATGACCGCGGACACCGCTATTTATATTCCGCCTTACAAGGCTGACGACCAGGATGTGGTCGTCGAACTGAACAATCGTTTTGGCCCCGAGGCGTTCACCGCACAGGAGACCCGTACCGGCATGCCGGTGCTGTGGGTTGCCCGCGCCAAACTGATCGAAGTACTCACCTTCCTGCGCAACGTGCCCAAGCCGTACAGCATGCTGTACGACCTGCACGGCGTGGACGAGCGCCTACGCACCCAGCGTCGCGGCCTGCCTGGCGCCGACTTCAGCGTTTTCTACCACCTGCTCTCGGTAGAACGAAACAGCGACGTGATGATCAAGGTCGCGCTGAACGAAAATGACCTGAACGTACCGACCGTTACCGGTATCTGGCCGAACGCCAACTGGTACGAGCGTGAAGTCTGGGACATGTTCGGCATCGACTTTGCCGGCCACCCGCACCTGACCCGCATCATGATGCCGCCGACCTGGGAAGGTCACCCGCTGCGCAAGGACTTCCCGGCGCGCGCCACCGAGTTCGACCCGTTCACCCTGAACCTCGCCAAGCAACAGCTCGAGGAAGAAGCCGCGCGCTTCAACCCGGAAGCCTGGGGCATGAAGCGTCAGGGTGCGAACGAGGACTACATGTTCCTCAACCTCGGCCCCAACCACCCGTCCGCCCACGGTGCGTTCCGTATCGTCCTGCAACTGGACGGTGAAGAGATCGTCGACTGCGTCCCGGACATCGGCTACCACCACCGTGGTGCCGAGAAGATGGCCGAGCGCCAGTCCTGGCACAGCTTCATCCCCTACACCGACCGTATCGACTACCTCGGCGGGGTGATGAACAACCTGCCGTACGTACTGGCCGTCGAGAAGCTGGCGGGCATCCAGGTACCGCAAAAGGTCGACACCATCCGCATCATGCTGGCCGAGTTCTTCCGGATCACCAGCCACCTGCTGTTCCTGGGTACCTATATCCAGGACGTCGGTGCCATGACCCCGGTGTTCTTCACCTTCACCGACCGCCAGCGCGCCTACACCGTGATCGAGGCCATCACCGGCTTCCGTCTGCACCCGGCCTGGTACCGCATCGGTGGTGTCGCCCACGACCTGCCTCGCGGCTGGGACAAACTGGTGAAAGACTTCGTCGAATGGCTGCCAAAGCGCCTCGACGAGTACACCAAGGCTGCCCTGCAGAACAGCATCCTCAAAGGCCGTACCATCGGTGTTGCCCAGTACAACACCAAGGAAGCGCTGGAGTGGGGCGTCACCGGCGCCGGCCTGCGTTCCACCGGCCTGGACTTCGACCTGCGCAAGGCCCGTCCTTACTCCGGCTACGAGAACTTCGAGTTCGAAGTACCGCTGGCCCACAACGGCGATGCCTATGATCGCTGCATGGTCCGTGTCGAAGAGATGCGCCAGAGTATCCGCATCATCGACCAGTGCATGCGCAACATGCCGGAAGGCCCGTACAAGGCGGATCACCCGCTGACCACGCCGCCGCCGAAAGAGCGCACCCTGCAGCACATCGAAACCCTGATCACCCACTTCCTGCAGGTTTCGTGGGGCCCGGTCATGCCGGCCAACGAGTCCTTCCAGATGATCGAGGCGACCAAGGGCATCAACAGTTATTACCTGACGAGCGATGGCGGCACCATGAGCTACCGCACCCGGATTCGTACCCCGAGCTATCCGCACCTGCAGCAGATCCCGTCGGTGATCCGCGGAAGCATGGTCGCGGACCTGATCGCGTACCTGGGCAGTATCGACTTCGTTATGGCTGACGTGGACCGCTAAGCATGAACAGCACGCTTATCCAGACTGACCGTTTCGCCCTGAGCGAAACCGAGCGCTCGGCCATCGAGCACGAAATGCATCACTACGAGGACCCGCGCGCGGCGTCCATCGAAGCCCTGAAGATCGTCCAGAAACAACGTGGCTGGGTGCCGGACGGCGCCATCTATGCCATCGGCGAAATCCTCGGCATCCCGGCCAGCGATGTCGAAGGTGTGGCCACCTTCTACAGCCAGATCTTCCGCCAGCCGGTCGGACGCCACATCATCCGCGTCTGCGACAGCATGGTCTGCTACATCGGTGGCCACGAGTCCGTGGTCGGCCAGATTCAGAGCGAACTGGGCATCGGCCTCGGCCAGACTACCCCGGACGGTCGTTTCACCCTGCTGCCGGTGTGCTGCCTGGGCAACTGCGACAAGGCTCCGGCCCTGATGATCGATGACGACACCTTCGGCGACGTTCAGCCGGCCGGTGTAGCCAAACTGCTGGAGGGTTACGCATGACCATCACTTCCTTCGGCCCGGCCAACCGCATCGCGCGCAGCGCCGAGACCCACCCGCTGACCTGGCGCCTGCGTGACGACGGCGAGCCGGTCTGGCTTGACGAGTACCAGGCCAAGAACGGCTATGCCGCTGCCCGCAAGGCACTGGCGCAGATGTCCCAGGACGATATCGTCCAGACCGTGAAAGATGCCGGCCTGAAAGGCCGTGGCGGTGCGGGCTTCCCCACCGGCGTCAAATGGGGCCTGATGCCCAAAGACGAATCCATGAACATTCGCTACCTGCTGTGCAACGCGGATGAAATGGAGCCGAACACCTGGAAGGACCGCATGCTGATGGAGCAACAGCCCCATCTGCTGGTCGAGGGCATGCTGATCAGCGCCCGCGCCCTCAAGGCCTACCGTGGCTACATCTTCCTGCGCGGCGAATACACCACCGCCGCACGCAACCTGAACCGCGCCATCGATGAAGCCAAGGCCGCCGGCCTGCTGGGCAAGAACATCCTCGGCAGCGGCTTCGATTTCGAACTGTTCGTCCACACCGGCGCCGGTCGCTACATCTGTGGCGAAGAGACCGCGCTGATCAACTCGCTGGAAGGCCGTCGCGCCAACCCGCGCTCCAAGCCGCCCTTCCCTGCCGCCGTTGGCGTCTGGGGCAAGCCGACTTGCGTGAACAACGTTGAAACCCTGTGCAACGTGCCGGCCATCGTTGGCAACGGTGTTGACTGGTACAAGTCGCTGGCACGCGAAGGCAGCGAAGACCACGGCACCAAGTTGATGGGCTTCTCCGGCAAAGTGAAGAACCCGGGCCTGTGGGAACTGCCATTCGGCGTCACCGCCCGCGAGCTGTTCGAAGACTACGCCGGCGGCATGCGTGATGGCTTCAAGCTCAAGTGCTGGCAGCCAGGCGGCGCCGGTACCGGCTTCCTGCTTCCCGAGCACCTGGACGCACAGATGTATGCCGGCGGCATCGCCAAGGTGGGCACCCGGATGGGTACTGGCCTAGCCATGGCGGTGGACGACAGCGTCAACATGGTCTCGCTGCTGCGCAACATGGAAGAGTTCTTCGCCCGCGAATCCTGCGGCTGGTGCACTCCGTGCCGCGACGGTCTGCCATGGAGCGTGAAGATGCTGCGCGCCCTCGAGAAGGGCCAGGGCCAGCAGAGCGATATCGAGACCCTGCTGGGCCTGGTCAACTTCCTCGGCCCTGGCCGCACCTTCTGCGCCCACGCACCGGGCGCCGTCGAGCCGCTGGGCAGTGCCATCAAATACTTCCGCCACGAGTTCGAGGCCGGTGTCGCCGCCCCTGGCAGCGCCGCCCTGAGCCCGAACCTGGCCAAGCCAATCCCGGCCCCGATCGTGGTTGGCGCATAACAAGATGAAACGCGGATGGTCCGTGCCATCCGCCAGCCTCGCAGGCTCGCCCGACCCTTGTCGCGCGAGCCGCGGGCACACCGATTTCCATTAGCCACGCCCGCACACGCGGGCCAACGAAGAACTTTGAACCATGGCCACTATCCACGTAGACGGCAAAGCGCTCGAAGTCAACGGTGCGGACAACCTGTTACAGGCTTGTCTGTCGCTAGGCCTCGACATCCCCTATTTCTGCTGGCACCCGGCGCTCGGCAGCGTCGGCGCCTGCCGGCAATGTGCGGTCAAGCAGTACAACGACGAGAACGACACCCGTGGTCGCATCGTCATGTCCTGCATGACCCCCGCCACCGACGGCACTTGGATTTCCATCGAAGACGATGAGTCCAAGGCGTTTCGCGCGAGCGTCGTCGAATGGCTGATGACCAACCACCCGCACGACTGCCCGGTCTGTGAGGAAGGCGGTCACTGCCATTTGCAAGACATGACGGTAATGACCGGCCACAACGAGCGCCGTTACCGCTTTACCAAGCGTACCCACCAGAACCAGGAACTCGGCCCGTTCATCGCTCACGAGATGAACCGCTGCATCGCCTGCTATCGCTGCGTGCGTTACTACAAGGACTACGCCGGCGGCACCGACCTGGGCGTCTACGGCGCGCACGACAACGTGTACTTCGGCCGTGTCGAAGACGGTGTGCTGGAGAGCGAATTCTCCGGCAACCTGACCGAGGTCTGCCCGACCGGTGTGTTCACCGACAAGACCCACTCCGAGCGCTACAACCGCAAATGGGACATGCAGTTCGCCCCGAGCATCTGCCATGGCTGCTCCAGCGGTTGCAACATCAGCCCGGGTGAGCGTTACGGCGAACTGCGCCGGATCGAAAACCGCTTCAACGGTTCGGTCAACCAGTACTTCCTCTGCGACCGTGGCCGCTTCGGCTATGGCTACGTCAACCGCGCCGACCGCCCACGCCAGCCACTGCTGGCCGACGGCTCCAAGCTGAGCGTGGACGCTGCCCTCGATCAGGCCGCCGATCTGCTGCGCGGCCGCACCATCGTCGGTATCGGCTCGCCACGCGCCAGCCTGGAAAGCAACTACGGCCTGCGCGAGCTGGTCGGTGCCGAGTACTTCTATTCGGGTATGGAAGCCGCTGAACTGGAGCGTGTGCGTCTGGTTCTGCAGGTGCTCAACGACAGCCCGCTGCCAGTGCCGACCCTGCGCGAGATCGAAGATCACGACGCCGTGTTCGTCCTTGGCGAAGACCTGACCCAGACCGCTGCCCGCGTCGCCCTGGCTGTACGCCAGTCCACCAAGGGCAAGGCCGAGGCCATGGCCGAGTCGATGAAAGTCCAGCCGTGGCTCGACGCCGCGGTGAAGAACATCGGCCAGCACGCCCTGTACCCGCTGTTCATCGCCAGCCTGGCCGAAACCAAGCTGGATGACGTCGCCGAAGAATGCGTTCACGCAGCGCCCGCCGACCTGGCGCGCCTCGGCTTCGCCGTGGCCCACGCTATCGACCCAAGCGCCCCGGCCGTCGAAGGCCTGGACGCCGACGCACTGGAACTGGCCAAGCGCATCGCCGATGCCCTGGTCGCGGCCAAGCGTCCGCTGATCGTTTCCGGTGGTTCGCTGGGTTCCAAGGCGCTGATCGAAGCTGCCGCCAACATCGCCAAGGCCCTCAAGCTGCGCGACAAAGCCGGCTCCCTGAGCCTGGTGGTGCCGGAAGCCAACAGCATCGGCATGGCCATGTTCGGTGGTGACTCGGTGGATGCCGCGCTGGACGCCGTGATCTCGGGCAAGGCCGACGCCATCGTCGTGCTGGAAAACGACCTGTACAGCCGCGTCCCGGCCGCCAAGGTCGACGCCGCGTTCGCCGCTGCCAAAGTGATCATCGTTGCCGATCACTCCAAGACCCCGACCACCGACCGCGCCCACCTGGTGCTGCCAGCCGCCTCCTTCGCCGAAGGCGACGGCACTCTGGTCAGCCAGGAAGGCCGTGCCCAGCGCTTCTTCCAGGTCTTCGATCCGACCTACCTGGACAGCAGCATCCTGGTTCACGAAGGCTGGCGCTGGATGCACGCCCTGCGTGCGACCCTGCTGAACCAGCCGGTGGACTGGACCCAACTGGACCACGTCACCAGCGCCTGCGCCAGCGTCACCCCGCAACTGGCCGGCATCGTCAACGCCGCACCGTCCGCCGCGTTCCGCATCAAAGGCATGAAGCTGGCCCGCGAACCGCTGCGCTACTCCGGTCGTACCGCCATGCGCGCCAACATCAGCGTGCACGAACCGCGTACCCCGCAGGACAAGGACACCGCCTTCGCCTTCTCCATGGAAGGTTACTCGGGCTCCGCCGAACCGCGCTCGCAAGTGCCGTTCGCCTGGTCGCCGGGCTGGAACTCGCCGCAAGCCTGGAACAAGTTCCAGGACGAGGTCGGTGGCCACCTGCGTGCCGGTGACCCGGGCACTCGCCTGATCGAGACCCAGGGTGATCGCCTGAACTGGTTCGCCAGCGTTCCGGGCGCCTTCGCCCCGGCCCGTGGCACCTGGCAGGTCGTGCCGTTCTACCACCTGTTCGGTAGCGAGGAGAGTTCGTCCCGCGCAGCACCGGTGCAAGAGCGCATCCCGCAAGCCTACGTCGCACTGGCCAAGGCCGAAGCCGACCGCCTGGGTGTCAACGAAGGCGCCCTGCTCAGCCTGAACGTCGCGGGCCAGACCCTGCGTCTGCCACTGCGCATCAATGAAGAACTGGGCGTTGGCCTGGTTGCGCTGCCGAAAGGCCTGGCCGGTATCCCGCCAGCCATCTTCGGTGCATCCGTCGAAGGCCTGCAGGAGGCAGCACAATGACCTGGTTCACCCCCGAAGTGATCGATGTGATCATTACCGTCGTCAAGGCCGTCGTGATCCTGCTGGCGGTGGTGGTCTGCGGTGCGCTGCTCAGCTTCGTCGAGCGGCGCCTGCTGGGCTGGGGGCAGGACCGCTACGGTCCGAACCGCGTCGGCCCGTTCGGCATGTTCCAGATCGCTGCCGACATGCTGAAGATGTTCTTCAAGGAAGACTGGAACCCGCCCTTCGTCGACCGGATGATCTTCACCCTGGCGCCAGTCGTGGCCATGAGCGCGCTGCTGATCGCCTTCGCGATCATCCCGATCACCCCGACCTGGGGTGTCGCGGACCTGAACATCGGCCTGCTGTTCTTCTTCGCCATGGCTGGCTTGTCGGTGTACGCCGTACTGTTCGCCGGCTGGTCGTCGAACAACAAGTACGCCTTGCTCGGCAGCCTGCGTGCCTCGGCCCAGACCGTGTCCTATGAAGTGTTCATGGGCCTGGCGCTGATGGGCATCGTGGCCCAGGTCGGCTCGTTCAACATGCGCGACATCGTCGACTACCAGGCACAGAACCTGTGGTTCATCATTCCGCAGTTCTTCGGCTTCTGTACCTTCTTCATCGCTGGCGTCGCCGTGACTCACCGTCACCCGTTCGACCAGCCGGAAGCGGAACAGGAACTGGCCGACGGTTACCACATTGAATACGCCGGTATGAAATGGGGCATGTTCTTCGTGGGTGAGTACATCGGCATCATCCTGATCTCGGCGCTGCTGGTAACCCTGTTCTTCGGTGGCTGGCACGGTCCGTTCGGCATCCTGCCGCAGATCCCGTTCATCTGGTTCGCCCTGAAAACCGGCTTCTTCATCATGCTGTTCATCCTGCTGCGCGCTTCGATCCCGCGCCCACGCTATGACCAGGTGATGGACTTCAGCTGGAAGTTCTGCCTGCCGCTGACCTTGATCAATTTGCTGGTGACCGCTGCGCTCGTGTTGCTCAACACGCCAGCTGTTGCGGCCCAGTGAGGATTTGACCCATGTTCAAATATATTGGCGACATCGTTAAGGGCACCGGCACCCAGCTGCGCAGCCTGGTAATGGTGTTCTCCCACGGGTTCCGCAAACGCGACACCCTGCAATACCCGGAAGAAGCGGTCTACCTGCCGCCACGCTACCGTGGCCGTATCGTGCTGACCCGCGACCCCGATGGCGAAGAGCGCTGCGTAGCGTGCAACCTGTGTGCCGTGGCCTGCCCGGTCGGTTGCATCTCGCTGCAGAAAGCCGAAACGGAAGACGGACGCTGGTATCCGGAGTTCTTCCGCATCAACTTCTCGCGCTGCATTTTCTGCGGCCTCTGCGAGGAAGCCTGCCCGACCACCGCGATCCAGCTCACGCCGGATTTCGAAATGGCCGAGTTCAAACGTCAGGACCTGGTGTACGAGAAGGAAGATCTGCTGATCGCCGGACCAGGCAAGAACCCTGATTACAACTTCTACCGTGTTGCAGGTATGGCGGTTGCCGGCAAGCCGAAAGGCTCCGCGCAGAACGAAGCCGAGCCGATCAACGTGAAGAGCTTGCTCCCTTAAGGAAGAAAGATGGAATTCGCTTTCTATTTCGCATCCGGTGTCGCTGTGGTGTCCACCCTTCGGGTGATCACCAACACCAACCCCGTGCACGCCCTGCTCTACCTGATCATTTCGCTGATCTCCGTGGCGATGACCTTCTTCGCCCTCGGCGCTCCGTTCGCCGGCGCGCTGGAAGTGATCGCCTACGCTGGCGCCATCATGGTGCTGTTCGTCTTCGTGGTGATGATGCTCAACCTGGGTCCGGCTTCGGTCGCCCAGGAACGCGGCTGGCTCAAGCCCGGCATCTGGACCGGCCCCGTGGTACTCGGCACGCTGCTGTTGCTCGAACTGCTGTATGTGCTGTTCAGCCATCAGAGCGGTGCTGCCATCGGTCATACCACCGTCGACGCCAAGGCGGTCGGCATCAGCCTGTTTGGTCCTTACCTGCTGGTAGTGGAACTGGCCTCCATGCTGCTGCTCGCCGCGGCGGTAACGGCTTTCCATCTCGGCCGCAACGAGGCGAAGGAGTAATCACATGCCTGCTATCCCACTCGAACACGGCCTGGCCGTCGCCGGCATTCTGTTCTGCCTCGGTCTGGTCGGCCTGATGGTCCGCCGCAACATTCTCTTCGTGCTGATGAGTCTGGAAATCATGATGAACGCCTCGGCACTGGCCTTCATCGTCGCTGGCGCCCGCTGGGCGCAGCCGGATGGACAGATCATGTTCATCCTGGTGATCAGCCTGGCAGCCGCCGAAGCCAGTATCGGCCTGGCGATCCTGCTGCAGCTGTATCGCCGCTTCCACACTCTCGATATCGATGCAGCCAGTGAGATGCGCGGATGAATCTTCTCTTTCTGACTTTCGTATTCCCCCTGATCGGCTTCCTGCTGCTGTCGTTCTCCCGTGGTCGTTTCTCGGAGAACCTGTCGGCGCTGATCGGTGTCGGTTCGGTCGGTCTGTCGGCGATCGTCGCAGCCTGGGTGATCTGGCAATTCAACGTCGCGCCACCGGAAGGCGGCGTGTACAGCCAACTGTTGTGGCAGTGGATGTCGGTTGACGGCTTCGCTCCTACCTTCACCCTGCACCTGGATGGCCTGTCGGTCACCATGCTGGGCGTGGTGGTCGGCGTCGGCTTCCTGATCCACCTGTTCGCGTCCTGGTACATGCGCGGTGAAGCCGGTTACTCGCGCTTCTTCTCCTACACCAACCTGTTCATTGCCAGCATGTTGTTCCTGATCCTGGGCGACAACCTGCTGTTCATCTACTTCGGTTGGGAAGGTGTGGGCCTGTGCTCGTACCTGTTGATCGGTTTCTACTACAGCAACCGCAACAACGGTAACGCAGCGCTCAAGGCGTTCATCGTCACCCGTATCGGCGACGTGTTCATGGCCATCGGCCTGTTCATCCTGTTCCAGCAGCTCGGCACCCTGAACGTGCAGGAACTGCTGGTGCTCGCGCCGCAGAAGTTCCAGGCGGGCGATACCTGGATGGTCCTGGCGACCCTGATGCTGCTCGGTGGTGCCGTCGGTAAATCCGCGCAACTGCCGCTGCAGACCTGGCTGGCGGACGCGATGGCCGGTCCTACCCCGGTTTCGGCACTGATCCACGCCGCGACCATGGTGACCGCGGGCGTCTACCTGATCGCCCGTACCCACGGCCTGTTCGCCCTGGCACCGGATGTACTGCACCTGGTTGGCGTGGTCGGCGGTGTGACCCTGGTCCTGGCCGGTTTCGCCGCGCTGGTCCAGACCGACATCAAACGTATCCTCGCCTACTCCACCATGAGCCAGATCGGCTACATGTTCCTGGCCCTGGGCGTCGGTGCCTGGGACGCGGCGATCTTCCACCTGATGACCCACGCCTTCTTCAAGGCCCTGTTGTTCCTTGCCTCCGGTGCGGTGATCGTTGCCTGCCACCACGAGCAGAACATCTTCAAGATGGGCGGCCTGTGGAAGAAACTGCCTCTGGCCTACACCAGCTTCGTGGTCGGTGGCGCTGCGCTGGCCGCCTTGCCGCTGATCACCGTTGGCTTCTACTCCAAGGACGAGATCCTCTGGGAAGCCTTCGCCAGCGGTAACACCGGTCTGCTGTACGCCGGCCTGGTGGGTGCGTTCATGACCTCGCTGTACACCTTCCGCCTGATCTTCATCGCCTTCCACGGCGAAGCCAAGACCGAAGCCCATGCCGGCCACGGCATTTCGCACTGGCTGCCGCTGAGCGTGCTGATCGTCCTGTCGACCTTCGTCGGTGCCTGGATCCATCCACCACTGGCCGGCGTTCTGCCGGAAAGCGCTGGCCATGCCGGCGGCGAAGCCAAGCACAGCCTGGAAATCGCATCGGGCGCCATCGCCATCGCCGGTATCCTGCTGGCTGCGGTGCTGTTCCTGGGCAAGCGTCGCCTGGTCACGGCCATCGCCAACAGCGGCATCGGCCGCGTCCTCTCGGCCTGGTGGTTCGCCGCCTGGGGCTTCGACTGGATCTACGACAAGCTGTTCGTCAAACCTTACCTGTTGATCAGCCACATCCTGCGCAAGGATCCGGTTGACCGCGGCATTGGCCTGATTCCGCGTATGGCTCGGGGCGGTCACGCCGCCATGAGCAAAACCGAAACCGGTCAGCTGCGCTGGTACACCGCTTCGATCGCCGTGGGTGCCGTCCTTGTACTCGGCGCCGTTTTGATGGCTGCGGTCTGATATGAACCTTGCGACTTTGCGAAAGGAATTGAGCCCGTCATGATTTTGCCTTGGCTGATCCTGATCCCCTTTATCGGCGGCCTGCTGTGCTGGCTGGGTGAGCGCTTCGGCGCCACCCTGCCGCGCTGGATCGCGCTGCTGACCATGTCCCTCCTGCTTGGTATCGGCCTCTGGCTGTGGGCCAACGGGGACTACACCCTCGCCCCCGCTCCCGGCGCTGCGCCGCAGTGGGCCGTTGAATTCAAAGTGCTGTGGATCGAGCGCTTCGGCATCAGCCTGCACCTGGCCCTCGACGGCCTGTCGCTGCTGATGATCCTGCTCACCGGCCTGCTCGGTGTGCTCTCGGTACTCTGCTCGTGGAAAGAGATCCAGCGCCACGTCGGCTTCTTCCACCTCAACCTGATGTGGATCCTCGGCGGCGTGGTCGGGGTGTTCCTGGCCCTGGACCTGTTCCTGTTCTTCTTCTTCTGGGAAATGATGCTGGTGCCGATGTATTTCCTCATCGCGCTCTGGGGTCACAGCTCCTCCGACGGCAAGAAGACCCGGATCTACGCAGCAACCAAGTTCTTCATCTTCACCCAGGCCAGCGGCCTGATCATGCTGGTGGCGATCCTCGGTCTGGTACTGGTCAACTTCAACAACACCGGGGTGATCACCTTCGATTACACCCAGTTGCTGAAAGCCGACCTGCCGGCCGGCACCGAATACCTGCTGATGCTCGGCTTCTTCATCGCCTTCGCGGTCAAGCTGCCGGTGGTACCGTTCCACTCCTGGCTGCCTGACGCTCACGCCCAGGCACCGACCGCCGGTTCCGTGGACCTGGCCGGTATCCTCCTGAAGACTGCGGCCTACGGCCTGCTGCGTTTCGCCCTGCCGCTGTTCCCGAATGCCTCGGCCGAGTTCGCGCCGATCGCCATGACCCTGGGTCTGATCGGGATCTTCTACGGTGCGTTCCTGGCGTTCGCCCAGACCGACATCAAGCGTCTGATCGCCTTCTCCAGCGTTTCGCACATGGGCTTCGTGCTGATCGGTATCTACTCCGGCAGCCAGCAGGCCCTGCAAGGCGCAGTGATCCAGATGCTGGCCCACGGTGTTTCGGCTGCCGCGCTGTTTATCCTCAGCGGTCAACTGTACGAGCGCCTGCACACCCGTGACATGCGTCAAATGGGTGGCCTGTGGCACCGCATCGCCTACCTGCCGGCCATCAGCCTGTTCTTCGCGGCCGCGTCGCTGGGTCTGCCGGGTACCGGTAACTTCGTCGGTGAATTCCTGATCCTGATCGGCAGCTTCGTCAGTGCCCCGTGGGTCACCGTCATCGCTACCTCCGGCCTGGTGTTCGGCTCGGTCTACTCGCTGATCATGATCCACCGCGCCTACTTCGGCCCGTCGAAATCCGACGAGGTCCTGGCCGGCATGGACAACCGCGAACTGATCATGGTGCTGGGCCTGGCTGGCCTGCTGATCCTGCTGGGCGTGTACCCGCAACCGTTCCTCGACACTTCTGCCGCCACCATGAGCGGTGTGCAGCAGTGGCTCGGTACCGCTTTCACTCAACTCGCTTCGGCCCGGTAAGAGCGCTATGGACCTGACGATTCAACACTTTATCGCGCTTGCGCCGCTGCTGATTACCACCATCACCGTTGTCGTGGTGATGCTGGCAATCGCCTGGCGCCGCAATCACTCGCAAACCTTCCTGCTGTCGACCGTGGGCCTGAACCTGGCCCTGCTGTCGATCCTGCCGGTCCTGAAGATCGTTCCTCTGGCGGTCACCCCGCTGCTGACCATCGACAAGTTCGCCTGCCTGTACATGGCGCTGATCCTGGTCGCCACCCTGGCCTGCGTGACCCTCGCCCATGCCTACCTTGGCGAAGGCGGCAAAGGCTATCCGGGCAACCGCGAAGAGCTTTACCTGCTGATCCTCATGGCAGCGCTCGGCGGTCTGGTTCTGGTCAGCGCGCAACACCTGGCGGGCCTGTTCATCGGTCTGGAACTGCTGTCGGTGCCGGTCTACGGGCTGGTCGCCTATGCCTTCTTCAACAAGCGTTCGCTGGAAGCCGGCATCAAGTACATGGTGCTCTCGGCCGCAGGTTCCGCGTTCCTGTTGTTCGGTATGGCGCTGCTGTACAGCGATGCCGGCAGCCTGAGCTTCGACGGCATCGGCAAGGCGCTGGCCGCCACCAACATGCCGAGCCTGCTCGCGCAACTGGGCCTGGGCATGATGCTGGTCGGTCTGGCGTTCAAGCTGTCGCTGGTGCCGTTCCACCTGTGGACGCCGGACGTCTACGAAGGTGCTCCGGCACCGGTCGCGGCCTTCCTGGCCACCGCGTCGAAAGTTGCCGTGTTCGCTGTCGTGGTACGCCTGTTCATGCTCTCCCCTGCTGCCAGCAGCGGCGTGCTGACCACCGTACTGTCGGTGATCGCGGTTGCCTCGATCCTGGTGGGTAACCTGCTGGCCCTGACCCAGAGCAACCTCAAGCGTCTGCTCGGTTACTCGTCGATCGCCCACTTCGGTTACCTGCTGATCGCCCTGGTGGCCAGCAAGGGCCTGGCGGTGGAAGCCATCGGCGTCTACCTGGTCACCTACGTGATCACCAGCCTCGGCGCCTTCGGCGTGATCACCCTGATGTCCTCGCCGTACAACGGCCGTGACGCGGACGCCCTGTACGAGTACCGCGGCCTGTTCTGGCGCCGTCCGTACCTGACCGCCGTACTGACCGTGATGATGCTGTCGCTGGCCGGTATCCCGCTGACCGCAGGCTTCATCGGCAAGTTCTACATCATCGCTACCGGCGTCGAATCGCAACTGTGGTGGCTGGTCGGTGCCCTGGTAATCGGTAGCGCCATCGGCGTGTTCTATTACCTGCGCGTCATGGTCACCCTGTTCCTGATCGAGCCGAACCTGCGTCGTCACGATGCACCACTGAACTGGGAACAGCGCACCGGCGGCGTCATGCTGCTGGCCATCGCGATCCTGGCCTTCGTCCTCGGCGTCTATCCGCAGCCGCTGCTGGACCTGGTGCAACACGCTGGCCTGCAACTGGTCGGCTGATAGTCCCGGAAAGACAAACACCCCGCTTCGGCGGGGTGTTTTTTTTCCACGACATTACGATTGCCTCCTTCCCTGGCAACGTCACGCCAGATCCTGCCTCAGCCAGACACCGGCTGACAGGGACCGCGTACCCCTTCGACGAAGATCCCTTCCCCGTCAATCGACCTGCATCACAGACTCATGCCCTCCTGGCCCGTCCCTTCCGGCAGGGGTGCAGGGAAAGCCGCGCGTCGCAACTCACTGTCGGCACGCGGCAGATGCACCTCCGGGTTGGGCATGCCGCTGGGGGACAGCTCGTGCGTCATTTCGAATTCGGCCCGTACCGACCAGCCGCAGGCTTCCGTGGTGCACTGCAAGTAGGCTACCCGCAGGAAAATGTGCCGGCCCTCGCTGGTGCGGATACGCATGCGGCTTTTGCGATGCGGGCATACGAGCTTGTAAGTACTCACTGCAGCCCCCTCGGCGAGAGGCTGCACACGCCGCTGTTCTGACGGTAATTCATTCCTATTCCAATCTCCTGTAAGCTCAAAACGCCCAAGCAGAGAAATTTCCTATTCTCATGATGGAAACTTCCGACATTTAATTTCCCCAAACGAGTAGTGCTCGATGTTGCAAAGAGAGAGAATGCGATTTGCATATTTTTTTGCCGAACATTATATCAGCACCCCACAGGATTACTCGTTATGAGTATTAATGGATTTGCTGCGGTTCTTGCCAGAATGAAGCTCGTGACCCAGTCAACCACCGATTCAGGCCTGTCATCCGCACTTGGCGTAAGCCCGCAAACCGTCAGCAGCTGGAAAGGCCGCGACAGCATTCCTTACGCGATATGCGTAGATCTTGCCGAAAAGCACGGCATTTGCCTCGACTGGCTGTTGGTCGGCGAAGGGCCGAAATTTCGCACTGCCGCCCAGCACGCGATAAACACCTCGCTCGACCCGGAATGGGAGACACAGCTGATCACCCAGTTGCGCCTGCTCGACCCGAGCGACCTGCACGCCATCACCCTGGCCATCCAGGAGAAGCAGCGCCTGCGCGAGCTGGAGCGGCAGATGGAAAAAATCGCCGGCCTGTTACCGCACCGCAACGCCTAGCCGCCGCGCTCAACTCCCACCCCGCAAGCGCTGGATAATTTCGCGAAGGTCCGCGCCGTCGATCCAGATCATCACCTTGATGACGATCGGGATCACCACCACCGCGCCAATGAACGCCGCCTCACCGCCAGACAGAAACGGGGCGATCGAACGCATCAGCGGGGTGAAGAGATAGCCAACCCCCGCCGACAGAAACAGCGAACCCATGCGCTGCCAGGCCTTCAGCAGGCCGCGGGTACTGGCGACCAGCCAGGCGCCAAGCAGCGCGCCGAACACCACGTCACCGTCCACCGTCGGCAACGCCGAGGCCAGCCCGAGCCCAACGAAAAGACTGGAAAGATTGGCCGAGGTCGGATCACTCATCGCGCGCCCCTTTTGCTGCCTTGAGGCGGCGGCGTGGGCACTCGACGACCGTAACCTGCTTGCCCAGCTCGAACCGGGTCGCTTCCGCCACCGCACGCCAGTAAAGCTGCGCCAGGGTGGGCCGCTTGCCATCACCCGGCAGGTCGAGCAGCGTTTTGTAGCCACGTCCGCGCAAGGCCTGGCGCCACGACAGAAACTCCTTCACCACACTCGACGCAGCCATCCGCGTCGCCACTTCGAGGCGGGCGTGGCCAATGTCCGCGGGTAGTTGCAACTGCTCGCGGATCAAGCGCAGATCGATGGTTGGCCAGAACGGATCGCTGGCCACCAGATAAAGATGATTGTCTGCGTGGGCCGCGAGACAGGAATCATTGGATTGCATGACCACTCCCCGGCTCACGAAAGGTCCGACTGATGATTGAGGATGCCGTAACGCAGCGCCTTGATCACCGCCGCCACCCGCGAATGCACAGACAGCTTGCGCAGCACGTTGCCGACATGAAAGTTCACGGTCGATTCCTTGCATTCAAGAATTTTGGAAATTTCCCACGAGGTTTTTCCGTAGGAACACCAGAACAGCACTTCCCCTTCTCGCTTGGTCAACGACGGTGGATCAGCGGCCGCCAGGGCCGGGGTTACAGGGTCGGATGGCATGTCTCTCTCCGTGCACGTGGCCCTGATCTCGCGGGCCGATTGACGATGCCCGAACGATACGAAGGTGACGCCGTGTCGGACCAGTCGCACAACCTGTAGCCAGCGCGACTACATATCAGCGAGGGAAAGTCCTGCTTCGAAAGCGGAAGATTGTGGTGATTTCACAGGGCTTTCGTTCGTCTGATCTCACATTGCCTGCCAGACCAAATCCGTTGGAGCTGTAAGATGCCTTCCCCCTTGTCCCTGCATTCCTCCCTGTACCTGCTTGGCCTGAGCCTCGCCGGCGGCGCTGCCGCCCAAGCCGCTGATACCGTTGAACTCGGCCAGGTGGTAATCCAGGAAAAACAACAGGACGAGTTGCACGCAGCGCAAGAGCGCCTGCGTGAAGTACCGGGCGGGACCAACCTGGTAGACATGAGCCGGGTCGAACAAGGCCGGGTCGCGAGCAACCAGGATGTGCTGGCTTATCAGCCCGGGGTGTTCGCCCAATCCGCCGGCAACGATGGCGTCAAGCTGTCGATCCGCGGCTCGGGGATCAACCGCGCGCCGGGCGCCCATGGCTCCGGCACCTATGTGATGTTCGACGGCCTGCCACTGACCGGGCCGGGCGGCACACCCTACGAACTCTTCGAACCACTCTGGCTGAGCCGCGCCGAAGTCTTGCGCGGGGCCAACGGCTTCGACCGTGGCGCCCTGGCCCTGGGCGGCGCGATCAACTACGTGACCCACACCGGCCATGACGCCGCGCCACTGCAACTGCGCTACGAAGCCGGCAGCCGCGGTTACATGAAACGTCAGATCAGCTCCGGCCAGGTGCTGGGCGACCTCGATTACTACGTCGCCCTCACCGACTCGGAGTACGACGGCTACCAGAACCACAGCAGCGGCAGCAGCAAAGGTGTCGCCGCGAATGTCGGCTATCGCTTCAACCCCAATCTGGAAACGCGCTTCTACCTGCGCTACCGGGAGACCGATAACGAACTGGCCGGCCGCGTGACCCAGGACCAGATCAAGCACCACCCGCGTGCCGCCAACCCGGCATACCTGACCCGCGACGACAACCGTCCGCAGCCGGGCAGCACCTGGCTGGGCAACAAGACCACCTTCTACCTCGACGACGATTCGCAACTGGAAGCAGGCCTTGTCTATCACGACTATCCGATGGATCTGCGTGAAGGCCCGATGCGTCTGAAGGTCGCCTACACCGATGTCAGCGGCACCCTGAATTATCAGCGCCGCCACACCCTGTTCGGGCACGAGAGCAAAACCACCATCGGCTGGCGCACCACCAAGCACCTGCCCAACAGCGGCGCGTCGCAATATTCGCGGGTGAATGGCGTATTCGGGGCAAAAACCCGCGATTTCAGCTACCAGGGCTCGGACACCGTTCTGCATATCGGCAACGAACTGGAACTGATCCCCGACCTGTGGCTGACCAGCGGTCTGGCGGCGATCTACACCCGCCGCGAGAGCGACGTCACCTTCCCGGTTTCCGGCGGCAAGGTCAGCCAACATGACTGGGACTACGCGCCGCGTCTCGGCCTGCGTTACGACCTGAGCCCGGCGCTGCAGGTCTATGGCAACCTGAGCCGCTCGGTAGAACCGCCGCATCCGTGGTCGCTGATCTGGAGCGCGCCGACCCAGACCCAGCCGATCGAAATGCAGAACCAGACCGCGACCACCCTGGAGTTGGGTGCCCGTGGCGATTCGGATCTGGGGCGTTGGGATCTGGCGTGGTACTACGCCAAGGTCCGTCACGAATTGCTGGCCGTGGAAACCCAGGCGGCAACCCAGACCACCGCAGCAATCGTCGGCGAATTCAACGCCAGCCCGACCACCCACCAGGGCGTCGAAGCCGCCCTCGACAGCCTGCTCTGGGAACGCGCGGCGGTCGGCAAACTCTCGCTGCGCCAGGCCTACACCTTCAGCGACTTCCACTACCGCGACGACAAAGTCTTCGGCGACAACCGCCTGCCCGGCCTGCCGATGCACTATTACCAGGCGGAACTGCGCTTTGACCTGCCGAGCGGGTTCTATGCCGGGCTGAATACCCAGATGGCGTCGAAAGTCCAGGTTGACTACGCCAACAGCTACAACGCCGATGCCTACGCCCTGCTCGGCGCTACCGTCGGTTACAACGCGCCGAAACAGGACTGGCAGACCTGGCTGGACCTGCGCAACCTGACCAACAAGCGTTACGCCGCCATCGTGGTTCCGGGCTACAACGACAGAGGCGCCGATGTGGCGCGCTCTGTTCCGGGCGAAGGCTTCGGGGTCTACGCTGGTGTTTCCTACAGCTTCCGTTAACGAAATCCCGGGGATTATTTTTGGGCTTTTGGGTGTCGGCGCTGTGGGCTTATCCATTCGATATGGCGTGGCTGCCGGCCCCTTCCGCCTTTACGGCGGCCGACTTTTTTCTTGGAAAAAGTAGGCAAAACCGCTCGCTCCCGCATCCGGCCCTACGCTGCGCTCCGGGTCCCCTCGCTACGGCGCCTTTCGGGGCCACGCGGCCTACGACTTGCTTCGCAAGTCTACATCTCGCGTCTTCGGCTAACGCCGAAGGGTGCTGCGCACCTGCCCCTACAGGCACCTCCGCTCGGCCTCCTGAAGTCGCGAAGTTACGGGCGGCGCCTGTACTGACGGATCTTCGAAATCACAGCCTGGTGAAACCATCGATTTGCTCTTTTTTGCTCTTGCTCTTCATGCACGAAAGCCCAGACGACACAAAGTGCGACGTCAGGAGGCCGAGTGGAGGTGTCTGAAGGGGCAGGTGCGAAGCACCCTTCGGCGTTAGCCGAAGACGCGAGATGTAGACTTGCTTGCAAGTCGTAGGCCGCGTGGCCCCGCAAAACACCGGAGGGAGGGAACCCGAAGCGCAGCGTAGGGCCGGATGCAGGAGCCAGCGGTTTTCGTCCATTTTGCCAAGACAAAAGGACCCGCCGTAAAGGCGGAAGGGGCCGGCAGCCTCGCCATATCGAATGGATAAGCTCACAGCAATGCCCCCCAGAAAACAGACCCCCGGCCTCAAGGTGGCAACTGCACCTGAGGCCGGGTCTCGCTGTAAATACCCCAACTGGACACAAACAGCGCCGCAATCAACGGCCCGATAACAAACCCGTTGAGACCGAACACCGCCAGCCCGCCCAACGTCGATACCAGCACCAGATAGTCAGGCATCCGCGTGTCCTTGCCCACCAGCAACGGGCGCAGCAGATTGTCCACCAGCCCGATCACCCCGACGCCAAACACCGTCAGCACCACCCCTTGCCAGACCGCGCCACTGAGCAGGAAATACACCGCCACCGGCGCCCAGACGATCCCCGCCCCCACCGCCGGCAGCAGCGACAGAAACGCCATCAACACCGCCCAGAGCAACGGACTCGGCACATCCAGCACCCAGAAAATCAGGCCACCCAGCGCCCCCTGGGCAATGGCCACCAGCAGGTTACCCTTGACCGTCGCCCGCACCACCCGGTTGAACTTCAGTTGCAGACGGCGCTTCTGTTGCTCGGCCAGCGGGATCGCCTGGCGAATCTTGCGTACCAGTTCGGCACCATCGCGCAGGAAGAAGAACAGCAGATAGAGCATCACCCCGAGGCTCACCATCAGTTCGAAGGTGCCCTGGCCAAAACTGTAGGCCTGACTGGCGAAGAACTGGCTGCCTTGCAACGCGCCCTTGGCGGTCTTGTCCCGCAGCCCTTCCAGGTCGCCCATGCCCATGCGCTCCAGCGTGCGCTGGGCGACGTGCGGCAGCATGTCCTTGAACCGCTCGACATTCGCGGCGATGTCCAGCTCACCGCTTTCGATGCGCTTGTACAGCGACGAGCCTTCCTGCACCAACAGGCCACTGACGATGATCATCGGCAACACCGCGATCAGCAGGCAGGTCAACAGGGTCAGCGCCGCCGCCACATTGCGCCGCTGGTTGAAGCGCAACAGCAACCGGCGCTGCATCGGCGCGAAGAGAATGCCGAGGATCACCGCCCAGAACACCGCGCCGTAATACGGCAGGAGAATCCAGATAAAGGCCAGGGTCACCAGCACCAGTAACCCGATAAGGGTTTTTCGTTGTACGGCCGTTTCGTTCATGTCCACTCCTTTAGCACTCTGAGCATTAGTGCGCGGCGCCAAGGAGAAAGTGCCATTGCTCCAGATCAATAAATCCGAAGAGACGCTGGGGTAGCATCCGCGCCTTTTGCCCCGACCTGATCATGACCAACCTGACCAAGCCCGAACTGCTCGCCCCCGCCGGCACCCTGAAGAACATGCGCTACGCCTTCGCCTATGGTGCCGATGCGGTCTACGCCGGCCAGCCGCGCTACAGCCTGCGGGTGCGCAACAACGAGTTCGACCACGCGAACCTGGCCCTCGGCATCAAGGAAGCCCAGGCCCAGGGCAAGCAGTTCTACGTGGTGGTCAACATCGCCCCGCACAACGCCAAGCTGAAGACCTTCCTCAAGGACCTGGAGCCGGTAATCGCCATGGCCCCGGACGCGCTGATCATGTCCGATCCCGGGCTGATCATGCTGGTCCGCGAGCACTTCCCGCAGATGCCGATTCACCTCTCGGTGCAAGCCAACACGGTGAACTGGGCCAGCGTGAAATTCTGGAAAAGCATGGGTCTGACCCGGGTGATCCTGTCGCGGGAATTGTCTCTGGAAGAGATCGGAGAAATCCGTCAGCACGTGCCGGAAATGGAACTGGAAGTGTTCGTCCACGGCGCGCTGTGCATGGCCTACTCCGGCCGTTGCCTGTTGTCGGGCTACATGAACCGCCGCGACGCCAACCAGGGCAGTTGCACCAACGCCTGCCGCTGGAAATACACCGCGACGGAGGCTACCGAGAACGAAACCGGCGACATCGTCCGCGAAGTCGACCCGACCCTGGGTATCGGCGCGCCCACCGAGCAGGTGTTCGTCCTGCAGGAGAGCAACCGTCCGGGCGAAGACATGCCGGCGTTCGAAGACGAACACGGCACCTACATCATGAACGCCAAGGACCTGCGCGCGGTGCAGCACGTCGAGCGCCTGACCCGCATGGGTGTGCATTCGCTGAAGATCGAGGGCCGGACCAAGTCGCACTTCTACTGCGCCCGCACCACCCAGGTGTATCGCCAGGCCATCGACGACGCGGTGGCCGGCCGCGAATTCGACCGTTCGCTGATGCTGGATCTGGAATCACTGGCCCAGCGCGGCTACACCGAGGGTTTCCTGCGCCGCCATGTGCATGACGAGTACCAGAACTACCAGCGCGGCAACTCGGTGTCGGACCGCCAGCAGTTCGTTGGCGAACTGACCGGCGAGCGGGTCAACGGTCTGGCGGAAGTCCAGGTGAAGAACCGCTTCGCCCTCGGCGACCACCTGGAGCTGATGACGCCGGGCGGCAACTTCCACTTCGACCTGGCCGACCTGCGTGACCGCTTGGGCAACCCGATCGAGGTCGCGCCCGGTGATGGCCACACGGTCTACCTGCCCGTGCCGGAGCAGGCAGACCTGGCCTACGCCCTGCTGATGCGCGACGTCAGCAACTGACCGGGCATGGCGGTTAGCGCTGGGCCGCCATGTCGGCGCTGTCCGTAGCGCGGATCACCAGGGAGCGGTACTGCGGATCGGCCTTGATCTGCGCTTCGGTGAACGGCGTCGGGTACCACTCTTTGGCCGAGAAGGCGCGAGTCTGGTCACTGCCATGCGGCGAAGCGGCCTCGCTGGACTGAGAGAACACCAGCAAGCCCTGGGCTTTCGGGCCCTTGTCGTCGAAGGTCACCAGTTGCAGGTAGCTGGTGCCGCTGACCACCAGGCGCTTGCCCGGCGCCACTTCGACACTCTGGATCGCGTTGTACACGCCGAGGTTGGCCGGGCCGCCATGGATCGGCGTGCCGTCGGCGGCTTGCTGGATCTGCCCCCATTGACGCTGATCGGCGAGCCCGGCCTGAGCCACTTGCTGCGCCGAGGCCCGTAGTGCATCACGCAGTTTCGCCGCGACTTCGGCACGCTCATAGGCCAGGCCACGCGGGGTGTACCAGGGATCAGCCGGGTTGAACGGCACGCGCCAGAACCCACCCTGTTTCTGCAATGCCTGCATGATCGACTGGAAGTGCACCAGGCCCAACCCGCTCTCCAGATTGGCGCGCCGGTCCCAACCCGCCAGGCTGTCGCAGACGGCTTTCAACGAAGCGTCACCTCGCTCGCCGGCACACCACTTCAGCAAATCAGGCAACAGCACGTCGGCCAGATAGACCTGGTCGTCCATGACCATCTGCTTGAGGTCTTGCGCGTCGAGTTTGCCGGGCTGCTCCAGACGGGTCAGGGCGAAACGGCTGCGCGGCCCGAGCGGCAGGCTGTCGCGGCTGATCAGCGGCGAAAAGCCGGTCAGCGGCTCGGCCGGGTTGGCCAGCCAGGCGGTGTCGTTGGAGTGCTGGACGAAGTCCGCGCGGCTCAGGTGCGGTTGCATCTGCGCCGGGAAAATCCCCGGCTGCGCCGCCCGCGCATCGACCTTCCAGTTGCACGCGCTGCGCGAACCATCGAGGACGATCATTTCCAGCCCGGCCGCCGGATCGCTGCAGCGGCCCAGCAATTCGGTATCGACGTAGGGCACCACCGAGAAATTCATGTACAGGGTTTGCCCGGCCGCATCGGTGGCCAGCGTGTTGACCCACGGAATGCCCTGCAAACGCTGCACCGAGTCCTGCAACGCGGCCAGGCTGTCCGCCTGGTTGATCGCGTGCCATTGCTGCAGCACGCGGGTGTTGTCGAGGTTGGCATCACGCAGGCTGAAAGCGACCTGCGAGGTCCAGTCCAGACGGCCAGGCCACTGGACCACGGGGCCGAAACGGCTGCTAAACAGCTCGCGGGTCACCGTGCTCAACTGGCCATCCGCGCCTTTGACCGTAACGCTCAGTTGCTGCCGGTCCAGCGGCAGCGATTGCCCATCCAGCAGGTAACGGGTCGGGTCTTTCGGGTCCAGTTGCAGACGGTGCAGGGTGAAATGGCGCGAGGCATCGACGGTGTGGGTCCAGGCCAGGTGCTGGTTGAAACCGATATTGATCACCGGCAGCCCCGGCAGCGCGGCGCCCATCACATCGAGCTGGCCGGGCACGGTCAGGTGCATCTGGTAGAAACGCATGCCGCCACCCCAAGGGAAATGCGGGTTGGCCAGCAGCATGCCGCGCCCCGTGGCCGAACGCTCACGGCCGACGGCCACGGCGTTGCTGCCGCGCTCAAGGGCAAAGCGCTGTTGCCGCTCCATGGCCAGGTGGAATTCGTGGTTGCCGCGCTGCGCCGCAACCGTTGGCGGCTTCGCCCCCACCACCGCTTCCGCGAACTGGCCGACGCCACCTTCCACCAGCAAGCGCCGGGTCAGCTTGACCAGATCGAAGGCCGTGATCGGCCGCAGCCATTGCGCCAGCCGGCATTCCTCCGGCAGCCCTTGGGCGCTGCGCTCGGCGAGCGCACGGTTGAAGCCCTTGGCGTAACCCTCCAGCAACGCTTGGATCGGCGCCGGCTGCGCCTGCCAGAACGCCGACACCGAGGTCGGCGTGTTGAGCCAGGTGAAAAACAGGTCGCTGGTGAGGTTTTCCCGCTGCTCAAGGGTGCGCTGCTGCGGCCCGAAGTAGCGCGAGCGCTGGCCATTGACCGTCAGCACTTCATTGGCCAGCAGGCAGAGGTTGTCCTGCCCGTAGGCGTAACCAATGCCGTAGCCCAGGCTGCGGTCGTCGCTAGCGAGGATATGCGGCACACCGAAGGTGGTTCGACGGATTTCTGCGTGGATGTCGTCCGGGACATCCCGGGCCTGGGCCGAAAGGCCAAAGCCGACGAGCAGTGTGGCCAGGCAAAGTTTTGGAAGGGATGCAATGGTGATCACGCGAACTCCAGCCGGATCAGGATCTAGGGGCATCCTGAATGAACGAAGCTCACATGAAAAATTTACGGTAAAGGGGGCTTTGCTTCGTTACATGTAGGAACGCGGAATTTTTTTTCCGAAAAGTTGCAGATTTGCCGCGCTCATTCGTCTTATAGGGTGAGAGCGTCATTTTTGAACGCAGGACAGACAGGCTCTGGAAAGGGAGTTTTTTCGAATGTACAACCAACAACAACCGGTTCAACCGCTGCGTTACAGACGCAAGGTCAACGCCCCGCTACAGGTCAAGAGCGAAGCCCCGGAAACCGAGGAACGCGCTGGCAACGAGCAGATCCGCGAACTGCTGCGGGTCTTCGGCCTGCGCACCAGCCTGATCCGGCTCAAGGTCATCGACGCCTTGCACATGGCTGACCGTGACGGTCGCAGCATCGGCGTGCGCGGCATCCATAGCCAACTGGAGAAGCTGGATATTCCGCTGTCCTTCCTCAGTGTGCGCGAGGTGCTCAAGCGCCTGTGCGTCGAAGGCGTGATCAACATGGGCAGCGACAAGTGCTACAGCCTCAACCCCCAGGCGCGCGCCGTCCTGGAACAAAACCGCTGAGCGACCGGCCGGCGCAAGCCGGCCGCCCTGCTCGACTGCCGTCAGGGTTTGACCTTGCGGCGCATGATGCCGTTGATGACCACGAAGATCACCGCCAGGCCCATGGCCAGGTACTGGAACAACTGCTCGGTGATCACGCCTTGCTTCTGCAGCCAGGACATCCCCAGCATGGCGCCCAGCAGGACCAGGGTCATCAGGATCGAGTATTTGAGGCGTTGCCGTTGAGTCATTGGTAAATCCTTGCGACAAACTGTGGTGACGGCCCGGAACTGGCCGGGCGCCATGATACAACGCCGCCTTCGCCCCGAGGATGTTTTCCCGGTTTTTTACACCCTCCGTACCTGAAAGCATGCGTGGCTCCGGGCACTGCGCCCTCCTCAGCGAGCCGACCCTCCCATGTCCATCCGCCTTCTGCTTGGCAGCCTCACGCTGGCCACCAGCCTCGGCGCCTACGCGCTGAACACCGAAAAACTCCCTGAATCCGCCTTGCTCTCCCTCGGCGCCACCCTCGCCCACAGCGCCGGCAGCAGCCAGTGGCAGCAACTCTGGCAACGCACCCGCGCCGCCGGCCACCTGAGCCCGGGCGAGATGGCCCACTTCACCCTCCCCCAACCGCAGGTCGCCGAGCTGGTGAAGACCACCCTGCGCCAGGCCGACAGCGCCGATGCCGCAAAATCCACCCAGGTGCGCTATCGCCGCGACTTCCAGCCGCAAGTGGTGGGCATGCTCAGCGGCGCCCCGCTCAGCGCCATCTGCCTGTGGGTCGACTGGCGCACCCTGCCGGAGCTCCATGAAGCCTCCATGGCGCCGCATATGGGCCAGGTCAGCCTGCTTGTCAGCCAACCTTGTCCCTGAGTGAGCTTTGCCAACACATGTGGCGTGTTGCGCGGCGGTGACGCCGAACCACAACGGCTGGAATCGCGAAGCAGAGGTTCTGCCTACCACCGGCGATCATGAAACTTACAGTTCTTTGACTCGTTGGCTACCGTCGCTGACCTGCTTGATACCTAGCGACCCCGGTTCGGCTGATCGAGAATCGACCTCACGCCACCTGCCCAGTCCAGTGCTCGATCGCTCTTCGCTTGGCACGGATATTCAAGCCCTGCATGGCCCGACACGGTGGCCCTTTGCTCACCACGCCAACAACAAGGAAGTCATCATGCAATCCTGTGAACTGAAGCGAATCGACATCGGGCAACTTCCGCAATCACTGCAAATGCTCATCGACTGTATCGGCATCGAACATGCCTACCGCCTCACCAGCATTTACGGCGGGCGCCCCAAGTACATTCCCAAGCACCTCGAACGCACCTCGCTGGCGGAAATCCTCCCCACCGACGCCCTTGAGGCGCTGATCAAGCGCTACGGAGGCATGGCGCTGGAAATCCCCAAATGCGATCACTTCAATCGCCAGTTGCGCAACCAGCAGATCCAGCAGGAAAGCTCCAACGGTCTGTCCCGCAGCGTGCTGGCGAACAAGTACGGCCTGAGCCTGCGGCAGATCGGCAACATCCGCCGACAGGAGGCACACCAGCGCTGACCCACCACCTGCCGGCAGCTTGCCGGCAACCCGCGCGACTCCCCGCGCACTTCAAGAAAAGGAACGCTTGAATGGCAAATCCCGAGAGCGGCCTCATCGGCTCTGTAATGAACGCACTCCCCCTGGACCGCATGATCTCCGGCCCGCTGCAAGCCATGATCCAGGCCCAGGTTACCGCCAGCAAATCCTACGCGGACTTCCTCATGGGCGTCTGCATCAAGGATGGCAAGGCCGTCGCCATCCAGTTCGACTACGACGAAGCCATCACCGACGAGCAAGGCATCTACAAGGGCACCGTATCGCGCAAGATGCAGATCCCGCTGCTGGCCGCCGTCGCCCACCCGAACATCGTGGTGGAAGAAGGCACCATCGACTTCGAACTGACCGTCAGCCAGCAAGCGGAAAGCACCCGTGAAACCGCAGGTTCGGCGGAATTCGGAGCAACGCTGGGCTGGGGGCCGTTCAAGGTGGACGTGCGCGGCCAGGTCAGCCACAAGTCCACGCAGACCCGCAAGACCGACACCCGCGCCCGCTACGCGGTCAGCACCAAAGTCCGGCGCCAGGACCCGCCGGAGGCCCTGATGCGAGTCATCGACTTCCTCACCGACGCCGCCACCAAACCCATCACTCTGCCCAACACCGAAGCCCGCAGCCCCGAGGCGCTGCCTGACGACAACAAACTGCCGGCACCGGACCAGCAGACGGCCTGAACACCTCGTCCCCGACCGCCCTGCCCCGCCCTCATCGGCGGGGCGTCCTTTCATCCCGCTGAGGAATGCTGCCCGTGGATCAAACGCCCCCCAAGGAACCGATAGCGTCGAGTGACCTGTGCGACATCACGCGCGGCCTGCAAGAAGCCGCGTCCGCCACCACCAGCCTGATCGCCCAGCAGTACATCAGGCTGTTCGACCAGTTTTTCGACTACGACCCCGAAGCCCTGGGCACCCCGATGAAAGCGAAGATGGTGGAAGTGGCGGTGGACGACCAGCACAGCCTGAAGATCCCGTTGATCGCCCTGGTGGCGCCGCGTGGGCTGGCGCTGGAGCGGATGCAGGTCGACCTGTCAGTGAAGATCCAGAACACCCGGCCGGCCCCGGACCAATGCCCGGAAGCCCGCCATCAGCGCTTTTTCGTCAAGGTCGGCCAACAGACCAAACGTCAGGGCGAGACCCGTGACCCGGACGAAGTGCAGATCCGCATGCAGTTTCACGCCTGCGAGCCGCCGGAGGCGCTGAACCGGCTGATCGAGGAATACACCCACCTCATCTCACCCTCGCGCCGGGCCGCCCTGCCCGACGATATTCCGCCTTCCAGCAACGAGTTCATCGACGCCGCCACCGTGCGTTGACCCGCCGCCTCAGAAGTCCCGCTTGTAGAACAGATCCAGGGAGCTGGCCACGCCGCTGGCCGCTTCCAGGTACAGGCGCTTGCTGAGCATGTAGCGCAAGGCGATGGTGTTGGCCGGCTCGAACACCCCCACGCCGTAGCGCAGACTCAGTTTTTCGGTGAGGTTACCGCTGGCCACCACGCTGGTGGTGTTGCCGCTGCCTTCGGTGTCGAGCTGGAAGTCGTCGATACCCAGGCTCGACGCCAGACTGCCGGTGATCCCCGCACTCCCCGCCAGCCCCAGGCCCAATGCCGCTTGCGCCAGCATATTGTTGTCTTCGCCGGTGGTACTCAGCGGACGCCCCAACACCAGATACGACAAGGCCTGTTCCTGGCTCATGGCCGGCTCGGAGAACACTTGGGTGGTGGGTTGTTCGGCGCTGCCGCTGAGGCGGATCCCGGCAATCACGTCATCGGTCTTGCGGATCGCTTCAATATCCAGATACGGCTGGTCGATCGGCCCGGCGAACAGCAGGCGCGCGCGGCGGATGGTCAGGCGCTGGCCATAGGCGCGGTAGCGGCCATCGGACAGGCTCAGTTCGCCCCGGGTATCGAGGTTGTCGCCGATATGCACATGACCGAGCAGATTGGCGGTCAGGCCGAAGCCACTGAACGAGAGTTTTTCCTGACCCACCTGGACATCGATATCCATCGCCACGGCCATCGGCGCTTTGCCTTCCTCGGTCTGATGACCAACGATCACCGTGTCCTCGGAGACCTTGACGGTGGACGGCGGCAGATCGCGCACGGTGATCTTGCCCTTGGGCACCAGCACCTTGCCGCTGATCGCCAGACGCTCGCCCTGCAGGCTGATCTTCAGGTCAGGCGCCACTTCGAGGGCGGCGTAAGGTTCGACGTTGACCGGCAGACGTTGCCCCTGTAGCGCCAGGTCCACCGCCAGGGCCCGGCCCCAGCCGATCTCGCCACTCAGCCGGCCCTGCCCGGCCTCGCCACTGCGCCAGTCGCCCGTGAGCTGAACCTGCTCGCCCGCGATCAGCGCCCGCACCGTCAGCTCACGCAGGCTGATCGGCAATTCCGCCCCACCGACCTCGCCCCCCGACAACACCAGGTTGCCGTTGACCAGCGGCGCCAGCAGCGTGCCGGAAATCTGCCCGCTGCCATTCAGTTGCCCGGCCAGCCGCTCGACCATCGGCACGAACGGCCGCGCCACCGCCAGATCCAGACCGCTCAAACGGAACTCGCCGCTCAGCGGCTTGTTGCGCGCCAGCGGATCGATGCGCGCCGACAGGCTCAACTCACCCAGGCGTCCACCGCGGAAATCCAGGCGGGTATCGACCCGGCGCGGGCCCAGCGTGCTGTCCAGGCGCAGGCTCTGGTACGGGAAATCAACCCACTGCCCCTTCTCGCGGATACGCAGGGTGCCGCCACTGGCATCCACCTGCACCGTGCCTTTCGGCCCGCTGGCCGGCAGGTCGAGATTGATATCGGCGTTGAGCTGGCCCTGCCAGGCGAAGTCCTTGGGCAGCCATTGCGCCAGGCTGTCCAGCGGGAACTGCTTGAGGTGATAGCGGATCCGCGGTTCCGGCGCCAGGCGCTGCTCGTCGCCGCACAGGCTGGCCTGCCCGGACCGCCAGCAATGGGTGCCGAAATCGATCTGCCCGTTGGCCAGCCGTTGCAGTTTCGCCGGCGCTTGCAAGCGCCAGTCCTGGCCACCGGCGCGAATCTCGCCAGAGGCCAGGCGACCGCGCCAGTTGCCCTTGTCCAGTTGGCCATCCAGGCCCAGGTCGAGCTTGAGCTGCGGCCCGTCCAGCGCCAGTTGCAACTGCTGTTGACGAATGTCGCCCTGGCCCTTGGCGGTCAGCGTGCCGAGTGCCGTCTCGCCGGCGCGAATGCCGCTGGCGCTGAGGTCGATCAGGGCTTTCTGGTTGCTGTCGAGGCGAGCGTCGAGGTTGAGGGTCTGCAGACGGTTTTCCGCCTGGGCCAGTTGCTGCCCTTGCAGCTTCAACTGCCCTTGCGGCGCCTTGAGGGTGCCCGCCACATCGACGCGGCCCTTGATCTGCCCCTGCAATTGCGGCCAGAGCTGGCCGAGGCGCGGCAGGTTGAGGTCGATCTGTCCGGCGAGGCGCTGTTGCAGGCTGCCACTGCCGATGACCTGGTTATCACCCAGGCGTAATTGCAGGGTTCCCAAGGTCCATTGCTCGCCCGCACCTTCGGCCTTGAGCTGCAACACCGCCGGTTGGCCGCGCAGTCGGCCCTTGAGGTCGAGGTCGGCATTGAGGCTGAGTTTTTCGTTCTTCAGCTCGCCTTTGCTGCGCAGCGGTCCGGCCAGGGTGCCAGGCATCTCCGCCAGCCAATACGCGGGGTTCAGGTCCGAGAGATCCAGCGCCGCGTCCCACGCCACGCCATCGGCGAACGCGACGCTGACACTGCCGGCCGCCTTGCCCTGGCCTGCTTCCAGTGCGAGCTGCGGCAGGCTGATCTTGCCGAGGTCGCCCTTGAACGGGCTGCTGACCTTGAAGGCACCAGCCGGGCCGTCGAGGTCGCCGTTGAAATCACCTTCATAGTTGCCATCGCGGTACTGCACCTGGGCCTTGAGCCGGTGCAGTTGCACTTGCGGTGGCTGCTCCAGCGGATAGAGGCGCAGCCAGGGAAAGTCCTGCCAG
Source organism: Pseudomonas sp. Marseille-P9899 (assembly GCF_903166565.1). Taxonomy (NCBI): domain Bacteria; kingdom Pseudomonadati; phylum Pseudomonadota; class Gammaproteobacteria; order Pseudomonadales; family Pseudomonadaceae; genus Pseudomonas; species Pseudomonas sp. Marseille-P9899. The sequence goes on along the minus strand of NZ_CAESCG010000001.1, from coordinate 235,800 downwards.
TCGAGAGTGGCGCTGGCCGTCAGGGCCTGCTCCCAGTTGGCACTGGCGGTCAGGCCCAGGCGTTGCGCCGGGGTGGCGGTCAGGTCGAGGGCCGCCACTTCGGCGCCCTTGGCATCGACCCGTCCGCGCAGGGCCAGGTTGATCGGCCCCTGCTCCGCCGCCAGGTTGCCGGCACCGATCAGTTGATAGCCGGCCTTGAGGTCGCCGTGGGCGGTGAGTTCCAACTGCTCGAAACGCAGGGTGTCCGGGAGGCTGCCGACCGCTTTGAAACCGGTGGCGCTCAGGCGCACTTGCGCCGGCAGGTTGTCGGCCAGCGGCTGCAACTGGCCGCTGAGGCGACCTTGCAGATAGCCGCTGCTGTCGGCTTGCAGGTCCAGGCTCTTCTGCAGTTCGCCCTTGACCTGCAACGCCAGGTTCCAGGCCTGGCCGTCCACGGCCGGCAATTGCAATTGTCCCTCGGCATGCAACGGCCAGTCGCCGCCGGGTTGCAGCAGGCCCTGAAGGGTCAGGTGCAGGTCTTCGCGTTTGAGGTCGAGGCTGTCGATCTTCAGCCCTTCACGGGTCCAGTGCGCCGCCAGGGTCAGGCCGCTCAACTGTTCGTTGCCGTCCAGGCGCAGGGTGCCCACCTGTACTTCGCCCAGTTCGATGGCCAGCGGCAGATTGAGTTCGGGGAGTTTCAACGGCCCGCTGTCAGGGTCCGTTTCGGTGGGTGCGAAGGTCAGTTCGACCTGCGCCGCATGCAGTTTGTCCACGCACAGGGTACGACGCAGCAGGCAACCCGGCGTCCACTCCAGCAGCGGCGCGACCAGTTCGACCCGGTCGCCACCCGACTGCCAGACCAGCTTCTCCGCCTGCCACTGCTCGGCGAGGGTGCCCTGAAAACCGTCCACCTCAAGCCCAGGCACCAGCCCCAGCGCCCAACGGCTGCCGGCCTGGGTGCCGAGTACCAGCCCCAGCGCCAGAAGCAGCAAGACCAGCAGCGCAAACAGGCTGATCGCGATCCATTTCGATACCTGCTTCACAGCTCCGGCCCCATCGAGAAGTGCAAACGAATACCGCCGTCGTCATCCAGCGCCTTGGCCAGGTCCAGGCGCAGTGGGCCCACCGGTGAAACCCAGCGCACGCCGAAGCCAACGCCGGTCTTGAGGCTGGGGAAGTCGAGATTGTTGAAGGAGTTGCCCTGGTCGACGAAGGTCGCCAGCCGCCATTTGTCGGCGATCTGGTACTGGTACTCGGCGCTGCCGGCAACCATGTAGCGGCCACCGATGCGGTCGCCGTCGCCATTCTCCGGTGACAGGGTCTGGTAGTCGTAGCCGCGCACGCTCTGGTCGCCACCGGCGAAGAAGCGCAGCGATGGCGGCACCGATTTGTAGCCGTTGGTGGCGCTGCCGCCGAACTGCACGCGGCCGAGGAAGCGGTGGTTCTGCGCCAGCGTGGTCAGGCCCTTGACCAGCACGGTGCCGTTGACCAGGTTGGTGTCCGAGAGTAACCCTTCCTTGGCCACCCGCACATCGAATTGCAGGCGGTAGCCATTGTGCGGATCAATACGGTTGTCGCTGCGCAGGTAGCTGTAGCTGACGCCGGGCATCAGCAGGGTGCTGAGGCCGGAGTCGTCGCCGAGTCGGTATTCTTCGCGCTGCCATTTCAACGAAATCACCCGCTGCCAACCGCTGGGCAACTTGCTGTGCCATTCCGGGCCGACGGTCAGCAGCTTGCTGAGGGTGTCGGTGCCGGCGATCTCTTCATATTGATAACCGCCGGCATAGCGCAGCTTGTCGGTCAGCGGCGGGTCGAGGGGCACGTCGTACCACAGGCCGACGTTCTGCCGCGGCGCCGACAGCTCGGTTTCGATGCCGTAGCTGTGGCCTTGCGGGTTGACCCAGTGGCGCGTCCAGCCGGCCTTGCCGCGCGGGCCGACGTCGGTCGAGAAGCCGAGGCCCAAGCTCATGGTCCGTGGTTTGCGGGTCTGCACCTGAACATCCACCGGAATGCTCTGGCCCACCGCAGCGGTCGGCGCGGCATCGACACGCACGCCTTCGAAGTAGCCGCTCGATTGCAGCGCATTGTTCAGTTCGGCGATCAATTCGGAGTCGTAGGGCGTGCCTTCCCTGAACGGCACCATGCGTTGCAGCAGTTCTTCGTCGAACGGCGAATCGCCGTCGAACTGCACCCGGCCCAGGCTGTAGCGCGGGCCGCTGTCGTAGACCAGTTCGATATCCGCGACCCCGGCAGCCGGGTCCACCGCCAGGCGATTGCGCACGAAGTGGCCTTTGAAGAAACCGTAGCGCGACGCCTGGTTCTGGATCAGCCGCTTGGCGTCTTCGTAGTGACCGTGGTTGAGCACTTCGCCGCTGCGCAAGGCACGGCTGTCGGGGACACGGAAGGATTTGAGCTGGCTGGCCGGGCCTTCGATACGTACGCTGACATCGCGCAGGCGGATCGGCTCGCCCGGCTCGATGTTCAGCCGCAGGCGCGGGCCCTTGTCATCGTCGCGCGGCGGCAGCACCTCGCTGTCGATCTGCGCCTGGTAGTAACCCAGTGCCTGGGCGGCCTTGCGGGCCTGTTCCTCGGCCCCGCGACTGAAGCGCAGCAGCGCCTCTTCATCGCGCTCGCCGAGGCTACCGATATAGCCCTCGACATTGGCCTTGAGGTCGTTATTGGCGGGTTTGATCCGGATAACCAGTTCACTCTGTGCCGCCGCCGCAAAGCTGCTGGCCAGGCACAGGATCAAACCGCAGGTGAAGCGTCCTGAATACGTCATAGGCGCGGATGCTACCAGAGCCTGGCGAATGGCTGGAACCCGAAAGGCGTCTGGATCGGGCCTGCGTCAGGCACTTTCCTGTGCGACCCGCTGTGGTCCCGGGTGAAAAAACACATGCTCGCGGATCGGTCCCACAGCGATTTCGCCAATTTCCTGGTAGCCCTGGCGCTGGTAGAACGCCAGGTAATGCTCGTTGCCTGTATCCAGCACCACGCCGTGGGAATTTTCATCTTCGGCGCACCAGTCGTGGACCGCCGCCAGCAATTGCTCGCCGTAGTGCTTGCCCTGGAACTGCGGATGAATGCCCAGCAGCGGCAGCACATGCACGGCGTCGCCGGGCAGGCAGGCCATGAGCGCGGCGCGGTAATCGAGGTAGCGGCGAGTGCAACGGAAGCCGGCGCTCAACACCATGCGTATGCGCCAGGCCCAACTGTCGGTGACGTCCAGGCGGCGTACCGGCGGCGAGATCAGAGCGATGCCGATCAAGCGGTCGTCCACCAGCAGGCCGATTGCCGGCAACTCCTGATAGAAGTGCTGACGCACCCGCTCGCGGACCAGCGCCCGCACGCGCTGGTCGAAGCCGGCGCGTTCGGCTTCAAACAAGTAACCGTAGGTGGGTTCGTGGCGGTAGGCGTGGTAGAGCAGCGAACGTGCCTCGCGGCTGTAGCCACTGTCGAGTAGACGGACTTCGGCCGGCGCGGGGGTCGATTCAGGCATGGTCACGGTTCTCCTGATGGCAGTTGGGCATGGCTCTTTGAGATGCGGGCGGCGCCAACGTTCCTTCTTGGTTGGGCTGGAGTATAGACAGCCGCTTCAACGGCATCATCGCTGGCCGGCCAAGCCGATGTCGGCTAGCATCCAGCCTTTTACCCAGGACCCTGTTTCCATGAAAATCGTCTCGTTCAACATCAACGGCCTGCGCGCCCGGCCCCATCAATTGGCGGCGTTGATCGACAAACACCAGCCCGATGTCATCGGCCTGCAGGAAACCAAGGTGTCGGACGAGCAGTTCCCGCTGGCGGATGTCCAGGCCCTCGGTTACCACGTCCATTTCCATGGCCAGAAAGGCCATTACGGCGTCGCCCTGCTCTCGCGCAAGCCGCCACTGAGCCTGTTCAAGGGCTTCTCGACCGACGAAGAAGACGCCCAGCGCCGTTTCATCTGGGGCACGTTCGCCGACGACAATGGCAACCCGATCACCATCATGAACGGCTACTTCCCACAAGGCGAAAGCCGCGACCACCCCACCAAGTTCCCGGCCAAGCAGCGCTTCTACAGCGACCTGCAGGCACTGCTGGAAACCCAGTTCAAGAACGACCAGCCCGTAGTGGTGATGGGCGACGTGAACATTTCGCCGGAAGACTGCGACATCGGCATCGGCGCCGATAATGCCAAGCGCTGGCTGAAGACCGGCAAGTGCAGCTTCCTGCCCGAAGAGCGCGAGTGGATGGCGCGCCTGAAGAACTGGGGCCTGACCGACAGCTTCCGCCACCTGCACCCGGAAGTGGTGGACCAGTTCAGTTGGTTCGACTACCGCAGCCGCGGCTTCGAAGACCAGCCCAAGCGCGGCCTGCGCATCGACCTGATCATGACCTCCAACGCACTGTTGCCGCGGGTCAAGGCGGCGGGTGTGGATTATGAATTGCGCGGGATGGAAAAACCTTCCGACCACGCGCCGATCTGGCTTGAATTGAACTGATCGATCCGGGGACCGCCTGGCGGTCCCCCACATCTGCTCGCGATCAGCCCACCGCTGCACCTGTCATCTTTCGGTCACCTGCCTGTCTTAATCTGCCGAAACCTTCGTTTCCAGAGTCTCCGCCGGCAATGATCCGCCTCTGCGCCCTTCTCCTTGTTCTGCTCACGCCCCTTGCCGTTGCCGACACCCTGCGCATCCAGGGTTCCAACACCATCGGCGCGGTGCTGGCGCCTGCGCTGGTGCGTGGCCTGCTGGAAGAACGAGGCCTGCGCAATGTCGAGATCCTGCCTTCGGACGTCGCCAATGAAGTGCGCGTGCAAGGCAGTGACGACAACGGCCAGGTGCAGCAGGTAGAGATCGCCGCCCACGGCAGCAGCACCGGCTTCAGCGCATTGAAAAACGGCAGCGCCGACCTCGCCGCCGCCTCACGCCCGATCAAGGACAGCGAGCAGGCCGAACTCCAGGCACTGGGCAACCTGACCAGCGCCGACGCCGAGCAAGTCATCGCCCTGGACGGCGTGGCGGTGCTGGTCCATCCCGACAATCCGCTGCCGCAACTGACCACCGAGCAACTGGCCGGGGTGTTCTCCGGGCGCATCGCCACCTGGGAAGAACTCGGCGTCGGCGGCGGGCCGATCCAGTTGTATGCCCGCGACGACCGCTCCGGCACCTGGGAAACCTTCAAGACCCTGGTGCTCGACCCGCACCACCAGAGCCTCGCAGGCAGCGCGCGGCGCTTCGAGTCCGGCGAGCAGTTGGCCGAAGCGGTACGCCATGATCGCCAGGCCATCGGTTTCAGCAGCCTGACCACTGTCCATGGCGCGCGGGTGCTGGCGGTCGCCGACGGGGCCTCGCGGGCCATGCTGCCGAGCGCCGAGCAGATCGCCAGCGAGGACTATCCGCTGTCGCGGCGCCTGTATTTCTACCTGCCACCGACGCAGCACAACCCCCTCGCCAAGGCGCTGCTGGACTTCACCCAGAGCCCACGCGGCCAGGCCATCGTCGCCAGCAACGGCTTCGTCGCCCAGCAGGTGCGCCCCCTCAGCGAATCCCCTCAAGCCGACCTGCCACCGCGCTACCGCCACCTGCTCAGTGAGGCGCGGCGGCTGTCGGTGAATTTCCGTTTCCAGGAAGGCAGCGCGACCCTGGACAACAAGGCCTTGCGGGATATCGAGCGACTGGCGGACTACCTGCGGCAGAACCGCAAGCTCGACGGCAAAGTGGGGCTGGTAGGGTTCGGCGATGCCAAAGACGACGCCCGCCGCGCCGACCTGCTGTCGCGCCTGCGGGCGATGGCGGTGCGCCGCGAACTGGCCAGGCACGAGGTCACCCTGCGCGACGTCATCGGCCTCGGCGCCGAATTGCCGGTAGCCGCAAACACCGATACCCAGGGCCGCATCCGCAATCGCCGGGTTGAAGCCTGGGTGTATTGAAAGAACGGTGCACCGAAGGAAATTTCTTAAAGTCTTGTAAGACCTTGTAACGCTCTCGCCCGCCCCGCCCCGTGATCGGCAACTAGGCTGGATCATGTGACGCCGGGCCCCTCTGACGGTCGCCAACCGCCATGTCGGAGTCACAGTTGCTTGCCAACTACGACATCGGGAGGGGCTCATGACAGCTCTGCAAGATTTTTTCAGCGCCGAATTTCTCGGCACCAGCAGCCTGCTCTGGCTGGCCTTTATCGTCATCGTCATCGCCCTGCTGGTCTTCGACCTCGGGGTGCTGCACCGCGACCAGCACGAAATCGAAATGCGCGAAAGCCTGCTGCTGTATGCCGGCTATTTCAGCGTGGGCGTGATGTTCGGCGGCTGGATCTGGTACGAACTGGGTGCCCAGAGCGCCCTGGAGTTCTACACCGGGCTGCTGGTGGAACAGTCGCTGTCGATGGACAACGTGTTCGTCATGGCGATGATCTTCGGCTTTTTCGGCATCCCCCGGCGTTACCAGCACCGCGTGCTGTTCTGGGGCATTCTCGGCGTGGTGGTGTTGCGGGCGATCATGATCGGCATCGGTAGCGCGCTGGTGAAGGAGTTCGACTGGATCCTCTATATTTTCGGTGCGTTCCTGCTGATCACCGGGGTGAAGATGCTGTTCAGCCGTCAGGAGTCGCACCCGGACCTGGCCAACAATCCATTCATCAAATTCATCCGCAGGCATGTGCGGGTCACCGACCAGTTGCACGGTGCGCGCTTCTTCGTGCGCCTGGTTCCGGCGGGGCAATCGAAGGCGATTCGCTACGCCACGCCGCTGTTTCTCGCCCTGGTGTTGATCGAACTGGCCGACCTGGTATTCGCCGTCGACAGCGTGCCGGCTATCTTCTCCATCACCCAGGACCCGTTCATCGTCTACACCTCGAACATCTTCGCGATCCTCGGGCTGCGGGCGTTGTATTTCGCCCTGGCGGCGCTGATGCACCGGTTTGTCTACCTGAAGTACGCGCTGGCGCTGGTGCTGATCTTCATTGGCGGCAAGATTTTCCTGCACGGGTTCATCGGCAAGATTCCGGCGCTGTTGTCGCTGGGGGTGACGTTCGGGTTGCTGGCAGGCGGGGTGGTGTTGTCGTTGTTCAAGACGCGGGATGAGAAAGAGCCGCAGAAGGAGAATTGATACCGAACCTTGTGGGCTTGGCCCACAAGGTTCAGTTCGCGTTTTTAGGCGGGATCAGTGGCTGCTGCGCAGCATCTCCTTCGGCACGTATTTGCCGATCTCGTACTTGCCGATCGCCGCCCGGTGCACTTCATCCGGGCCGTCGGCCAGGCGCAGGGTGCGCTGCATGGCGTACATGTAGGCCAGCGGGAAGTCCGCTGAAACACCGGCACCGCCATGAATCTGGATCGCCCGGTCGATCACGCGCAATGCCACGTTCGGCGCCACCACCTTGATCTGGGCGATTTCGCTGCGGGCCACCTTGTTGCCCGCGTGGTCCATCATGTACGCCGCTTTCAGGGTCAGCAGGCGGGCCATGTCGATTTCCATCCGCGAATCGGCGATCTTGTCGACGTTGCCGCCCAGCCGCGCCAGTGGCCGGCCGAAAGCGGTGCGCTCCACCGAGCGCTTGCACATCAATTCCAGTGCCCGCTCGGCCATGCCGATCGAGCGCATGCAGTGGTGGATACGGCCTGGGCCCAGGCGCCCCTGGGCGATCTCGAAACCACGGCCCTCGCCGAGGATCACGTTGTCATACGGCACGCGTACGTTCTCGAACAGCACTTCGGCGTGGCCATGCGGCGCGTCGTCGTAGCCGAACACCGGCAGCGGGCGGACGATCGTCACGCCGGGCGCATCGGTCGGCACCAGAATCATCGAGTGCTGCTGGTGACGCGGGCCATCCGGATTGCTCAGGCCCATGAAGATCATCACTTTGCAGCGCGGATCGCAGGCGCCGGAGGTCCACCACTTGCGACCGCTGATGACCCACTCGTCGCCATCGCGCACAGCGCGGGCGGCCATGTTGGTGGCGTCGGACGACGCGACGTCCGGCTCGGTCATGGCGAAGGCCGAGCGGATATCACCGCGCAGCAGCGGCTCCAGCCACTGGCGCTTCTGCTCGGGGCTGCCGTAGCGCACCAGCACTTCCATGTTGCCGGTGTCCGGCGCCGAGCAGTTGAACGGCTCCGGCCCCAGCAGCGAACGGCCCATGATTTCCGCCAGCGGCGCGTACTCCAGGTTGGTCAACCCGGCGCCCAGTTCCGACTCGGGCAGGAACAGGTTCCACAGACCTTCGGCCTTGGCCTTGTTCTTCAGTTCTTCCATGATCGCGGTCGGTTGCCAGCGATCGCCCTCGGCGACCTGTTGCTCGAACACCGCTTCAGCGGGGTAGACATAGGCGTCCATGAACGCGGTAACACGTTCGCGCAGGGCCTGGACCTTGGGTGAGTAGGCGAAATCCATGAGCAGTACCTTCTTCGTGAAAGGGATCTGGAATCGATGCTAGATCACCGGGCAAAATCCACCTAGTCTATTTTCGGCGTGTATAAACATTCATAACCGATATATGATCGACCCCATAACGCCAACAAGAGCAGTGCCATGAACTTGAGCAAGGTCGACCTCAATCTGTTCATCGTTTTCGATGCCATCTACACCGAAGCCAATCTGACCCGCGCCGGGCAGATCGTCGGCATCACCCAGCCGGCGGTGTCCAACGCCCTCGCCCGCCTGCGCGAAACCTTCAATGACCCGCTGTTTGTGCGCACTGCCCAGGGCATGGTGCCGACGCCGATGGCGCAGAACATCATCGGGCCGGTGCGCAACGCGCTGTCGCTGCTGCGGGTGTCGGTGCAGGAAAGCCGCATCTTCAATCCGCTGCAGGCGAACAAGACCTTCCGCATCAGCATGACCGACCTCACCGAGGCGGTGGTCCTGCCGCCGCTGTTCCAGCGCCTGCGGCGCCTGGCGCCGGCGGTGGTGATCGAGAGTTTCCTGTGCAAACGCCGCGAAACCACCAAGGAACTGGCCGCTGGCCGCCTGGATTTCGCCGTCGATGCGCCGCTCAACACCGACCCGCAGGTGCGCCACGTCAAGCTGATCCAGGACCAATATGTGTGCGCCATGCGCCAGGGCCACCCGATGGCCAAGGACAAGATCAGCCTCGACGAGTACATGAGCCTGACCCACATCCACATCTCCAGCCGCCGCAACGGCCTGGGTTATGTCGACCTGGCGCTGGGCAAGATGGGCCTGCAACGGCGGATCGCGCTGCGTTCGCAGCACTATCTGATGGCGTCGCAGGTGCTGCAGCAGACCGACATGGTCATGACCGTGCCCGAGCGCTTCGCCCGCCGGCACAACCTCAACTACGCGAGCCTGCCGGTGAATGACGTGCCGCCGCTGGAAACCCATTTGTACTGGCACGAAAGCACCGACCAGGACCCGGCCAACCGCTGGATGCGCGAGCAGATGATCGAGTTGTGCCAGGCGGTGGTGGCGCAGGATGAGCGGGATGTGAAGGCGTAGAAAAACAATCGCGGGGTCGGTCCGGGACAAGGAATGCGTGGTTCCTTGTCCCGGGTCGACCCCGCGAGTGCATTTACAACTCGGAAGTACTCGGTGGCTTTGGGGGCCTCATCGCTGGCAAGCCAGCTCCCACAGGCAAATCGCGGATCGTCAGAACAGCGCTGTAAGTGTGGGAGCTGGCTTGCCGGCGATGAGGCCCGGAAGCCACCTACAAAATCAGAAGGTCATTTCCTTCACATCATCCGCCACGATCAGCTTGCCCGCGGTCTTCTCGATGATCTCCTCGACACTCACCCCCGGCGCCGTCTCGCGCAGGATGAATGTGCCGTTCTCGATCTCCAGGTAAGCCAGGTCGGTCAGCACCTTGCGGATGCAGCCGGCACCGGTCAGCGGCAGGCTGCAACGCGGCAGCAGCTTGGACTCGCCGTCCTTGGAGGCGTGGGTCATGGTGACGATGATGTTGTCGGCGCCAGCCACCAGGTCCATCGCCCCGCCCATGCCCTTGACCAGCTTGCCGGGGATCATCCACGAGGCGATGTTGCCTTCCACATCCACCTCGAACGCGCCAAGCACGGTCAGGTCGACATGGCCGCCACGGATCATGGCGAAGGACTCGGCGGAGTTGAAGATCGACGCGCCACGCCGGGCGGTCACGGTCTGCTTGCCGGCGTTGATCATGTCGGCATCGAGCTGGCTTTCGGTAGGGAATTCGCCCATGCCCAACAGGCCGTTTTCCGACTGCAGCATCACGTCGATATCAGCCGGGACATAGTTGGCCACCAGGGTCGGGATGCCGATGCCGAGGTTGACGTAGTAGCCGTCCTTGAGTTCGCGGGCGACGCGCTGGGCCATTTGTTCGCGGGTAAGTGCCATGGTCAGGATCTCTTTGTTGTTCTGTGCAAGGACGGGTCAGGCTTTGACCGTGCGTTTTTCGATGCGCTTTTCGAACGTGCCGACAATGACCCGGTCGACGTAGATGCCCGGGGTATGGATCTCGCTCGGCAGCAGCACGCCCGGCTCGACGATTTCCTCGACCTCGACCACGGTGATCTTGCCGGCGGTGGCCGCCAGCGGGTTGAAGTTCTGTGCGGTGTTGCGATAGACCACGTTGCCGTAATGGTCGGCTTTCCAGCCTTTGACGATGGCGAAGTCACCGGTGATGGCTTCTTCGAGGATGTAGTTGCGTCCGTTGAACTGGCGCACTTCCTTGCCGTCGGCAACCGGCGTACCGTAGCCGGTGGCGGTGTAGAAGGCCGGGATACCGGCGCCGCCGGCGCGCATTTTCTCGGCCAGGGTGCCTTGCGGGGTGAGCTCCACTTCCAGCTCGCCGCTGAGCAACTGGCGCTCGAACTCGGCGTTTTCACCCACGTAGGAGGCGATCATCTTGCGGATCTGGCGGTCTTCCAGCAGCACGCCCAGACCGAAACCATCAACGCCGCAGTTGTTCGAAACCACGGTCAGGCCGCTGACGCCGCGGCGCTTGATTTCAGCGATGAGGTTTTCCGGGATGCCGCACAGGCCGAAACCACCAGCCAGTACCGTCATGTTGTCGGTCAGGCCTTCGAGGGCCTGTTCATAGGTTGCTACGCGCTTGTCCAGTCCGGCCATGCTGATCCGCCTTTTGTCGTTGTAAGAGCCCGACAGCGTGTCGGGAAGCGTCTGTCGGCATCTTCTCCCCTGGCGACTGATTTGTTAATTTTGTTTTTCTCATCGATTGATTTGGTTTTTAAAACAATCCCATGAACGTCAAGCAATTGCGTGCCTTCGTCGCCGTCGCCACTTACCAGAGCTTTGCCCAGGCCGGCGAGCACCTGCACCTGTCGCAGCCAGCCCTGAGCCTGACCATCAAGAGCCTGGAAGAGCACCTGGGCGGCACCCTGCTCAGCCGCACCACGCGCAGCGTCAGCCTGACTCCGGAGGGCGAAGTCCTGCTGCCGTTGGCCCGGCAACTGCTGGCCGACTGGGACAACACCGAAGAGCTGCTGCGCCAGCGCTTCACCCTGCAACTGGGGCGGGTGTCCATCGCCGCCATGCCGGCCTTCGCCGGTAACCTGCTGCCACCAGTCTTGAAGGTGTTTCGCGAGCGTTACCCGCGGGTCAACGTCACCGTGCATGACGTGATCAATGAACAAGTGCTGGAACTGGTACGCCATCGGCGGGTCGAGTTGGGTATCGGCTTCGAGCCGGAAACCAGTGAACCGCTGCTGTTCAAGCCGCTCTATCTGGACCGCTTCGTCGCGGTAGTGCCAACCGACTCCCCCCTGGCACAGCAGCCACAGGTGCGCTGGCAAGAGCTGCTCAAGGAAGATTTCATCACCCTGCAACGCCCTTCGGCGGTGCGCCTGCTGCTGGAACGGCATGTGGCGGCGAACCATGGCAAGCTGGCGGTGGCGTTCGAGAGCCATCAGTTGTCCACGATTGGCCGGATGGTCGCCAATGGGCTGGGAGTCAGCGCGGTGCCGGCCCTGTGCATCGGCCAGATGCGCGAACTGGGGGCGCAATGCGTGCCGCTGGTGGCGCCGAGTATCGAGCGGCGGATTGGCGTGATCCTGCTGGCGGACCACAAGCTGTCGGCGGCGGCGCAGGCGGTGCTGGACGTATTGATGGAACAGATCAAGGAGCCCGCGCTGGTGTGATGTGCGGCCCCACTACACTCAAGAAGGAGATGTTCAACCATGCGTAACACAACGCTCGGCGACAAACAGGTACCCGTCATCGGCCAGGGCACCTGGTACATGGGCGAAGACCTTGGCCAGCGCCCGCGTGAAGTCGCAGCCCTGCAACAGGGCATCGACCTCGGCCTGACGCTGATCGACACCGCGGAGATGTACGCCGAAGGCGGCGCGGAAAAGGTGGTCGGCCAGGCGCTGGCGGGCCGGCGCGACAAGGTATTCCTGGTCAGCAAGGTCTACCCACACAACGCCAGCCGCAAAGGCGCCATCGCCGCCTGCGAACGCAGCCTGCAACGCCTCGGCACCGAGCACATCGACCTCTATCTGCTGCACTGGCGCGGTCAGTATCCGCTGGAAGAAACCGTCGAAGCCTTCGAACAACTGCGCGACGCCGGCAAGATCGGGCGCTGGGGCGTGTCCAACTTCGACACTGACGACATGCGCGAGCTCGACCAGCCGACCTGCGCCACCAATCAGGTGCTGTACAACCCCGAGCAACGTGGCATCGAATTCGACCTGCTGCCGTGGTGCCGCGAGCATCAGATGCCGATCATGGCCTACTGCCCGCTGGCCCAGGCCGGCCGCCTGCTGCGCCACCCGGTGCTGACGCAGATCGCCGAAGCCCATGGCGTCACGCCGGCGCAGGTGTGCCTGGCCTGGGTCACCCGCCAGGACGGAGTGATCGCCATTCCCAAGGCGGTGGAGCCGCGCCATGTCCAGCTCAATGCCGCCGCGGCCAACCTGACCTTGCGCGCCGAAGACCTGCACGCCATCGACCAAGCGTTTCCGGCGCCGGCCCGCAAGCAGCGCCTGGCGATGGTCTGAGGCTTGGGTCTGTATGAAAAGCCTTGAGACGAAGGTCAGGCAAGACGAAAACAGCCGAGGAACGGCCGGGGTCGCGCTCGACGTTTACGGGTTGTAAATGAGCATTCCGACCGGGCTCGCGCACGAGGCTGTTTTCAACGCAGCATCACCGAGTATCAAGGCTTTTCATACAGAGCCTAGTGGAAGTCCCGGCTGCGCACATCTAGCCCGTGTAACAGCGGGCTGAGATCTTCCATGCGGCGGGCGATCAGATGACGCACGCCATCGGCAACCTCCAGCTTGCCCATCACCCGCATCAATTGCGCCCCCACCAGCACCCGCCGCTGACGCTCGGCCAGGTCGCGCCAGACCACCACATTGAGCATGCCGAACTCATCTTCCAGAGTGACGAACGTCACGCCGCTGGCGGTCTGCGGTCGCTGCCGGCCCACCACCAGACCCGCCACGCTGATCACATCGCCATGGGCCACGCCCTCCAGCCCCTGCGAACTGCGACAACCCAGCCCCGTCAGGCGTCGGCGCAACAACGACAGCGGGTGCGGGCCAAAGGTGGTGCCCACGCTCTGGTAATCGGCGAACAGGTCTTCGCCGATGCTCGGTGCGGGTAACTCGACGGGCGCTTCCGCGGTGGGCTCGATGCCGGCGAACAGCGGCAATTGCGCCTGCACTGCCGCCACCTCCCAGCGCGCCTGATAGCGGTGCCCGGCCAGCGCCGCGAGGGCACCGGCATCGGCCAGCAGGTCACGGGCGCGACCGTCGAGGCTGGCGCGCAAACACAGGTCGGCGACATCACGAAAACCCCGTTCTTCTCGCACCCGCACCAGACGCAGGGCGTCGTCCTGGCGAAACCCGCGCACCTGGCGCAAGCCCAGGCGCAGCGCCAACTGACCGTCTTCACCCGGTTCCAGGGTGCAATCCCAATCGCTGTGATGCACATCCACCGGACGGGTCTCGATCCGATGACGGCGCGCGTCCTGCAGAATCTGGTCGGGGCTGTAGAACCCCATCGGCCAACTGTTGATCAGCGCACAGGCGAAGATTGCCGGCTCATGGCACTTCAGCCAGCAACTGGCGTAGGTCAGCAAGGCAAAGCTGGCGGCGTGGGACTCGGGAAAACCGTAGCTGCCGAAGCCCTTGATCTGCTCGAAGATGCGCTCGGCAAACGCCAGGTCGTAGCCGTTTCTCAGCATGCCTTCGGTCAGCCGCTGGCGGTGGGGCTCCAGGCCGCCGTGGCGTTTCCAGGCGGCCATGGAGCGGCGCAGTTCGTCGGCTTCACCGGGGGTGTAGTCGGCGGCGACGATGGCCAGGGACATGACCTGCTCCTGGAACAGCGGCACGCCCAAGGTGCGCTCGAATACCGCCCTGAGCTTGTCGGACGGATACGTCACTTCCTCCGTTTTGTTACGCCGCCGCAGAAAGGGGTGAACCATGTCGCCCTGGATCGGCCCCGGCCGGACGATCGCCACCTGGATCACCAGGTCGTAGAACTCCCTGGGCTTCAATCGCGGCAACATGGCCATCTGCGCCCGCGACTCGATCTGGAACACGCCGATGGTGTCGGCGCGGCTGATCATGTCGTAGGTCGGCGTGTCATCGGCGGGAATGCTGGCAATGGTCAGGCGCTGGCCGCGGTGCAAGGCATACAGGTCGAAGCAACGGCGCAAGGCGCTGAGCATGCCGAGGGCCAGCACATCGACCTTGAGCAGTCCGACGGCATCGAGGTCGTCCTTGTCCCACTGGATCACCGTGCGCCCTTCCATCGCTGCGTTTTCCACCGGCACCAGGGTGTCCAGCGGCTGCTCGCTGATAACGAAACCACCGGGGTGCTGGGACAGGTGCCGAGGGAAACCCATCAGATCACCGGTGAGGGTCAGCACCCGGTGCAGCAGCGGGCTTTCCGGGTCGAAGCCGGCTTCGACAAGGCGCTCGGCGGACGGCACGCGATCACTCCAGCGCCCGCAGCAATCGGCCAGGGCGCCGAGCTGGTCGGGCGGCAAGCCCAGCACCCGGCCGATATCCCGCACCGCTCCCGCGGCGTGGTAGCTACTGACCACCGCAGTTAACGCCGCCCGATGGCGACCATAGCGGTTGAACACGTATTGCAGGACTTCCTCGCGGCGCTCGTGCTCGAAGTCCACGTCGATATCCGGCGGCTCGTTGCGCTCGCGGGACAGGAAGCGCTCGAACAGCAAGTTGCTGCGGCTCGGGTCGAGTTCGGTGATACCCAACACGAAGCACACCACCGAGTTGGCCGCAGAACCCCGCCCCTGGCAGAGGATGCCTCGCTCGCGGGCGAACTGGACAATGTCGTGGACCGTCAGGAAATAGGACGCGTAGTTGAGGTCGGAGATCAGTTCCAGCTCGTGCTCCAGCGCCTCGCGATCCTTGGCACCGATGCCCTGCGGCCAGCGCCGGGGGATGCCCCGCTCGCACAGCGCGCGCAACCAGGCGCTGGCGCTGTAGCCGGCGGGCACGACTTCGTGGGGGTAGTGGTATTTCAGGTCACGCTTGAGGTCAAAGTGGCAGCGCTCGGCGATCCGCGTGCTTTCTTCCAGCAACGCGAACGGGTACAGCGCCGCCAGTTGCGGCAGGCTGCGCAGGTGCCGCTCACCATTGGCGAACAGACGGTGCCCGGCCTCCGCGACGGTGGTGTGATGGCGAATAGCAGTCATGCAGTCCTGCAAGGCGCGTCGACCGCGAGCGTGCATGTGCACATCACCGCTGGCCACCGCCGGAATGCCCAGGGTCGTGGCCAGCGCCAGCAGGCGTTGCAGACGCTGGCGGTCGTCGTGGCCATGGTGCAGTTGCACGGTCAGCCACAGGCGCTCGGCGAACACTTCGCGCAGCCAGTGCCCTGGCGCCGGGTCGTCGAGGTCATCCGGAATCCACAGCGCCAACAGGCCTTCCGGGGGATTGTCGAAATCCTCGCGCAGCAGCCGATAGCTGCCCTTCTCCGCCCGTCGTCGGGCCCGGGTAATCAGGCCGCACAGGTGCTGGTAACCGTGCAGGTTCTCCACCAGCAGCACCAGCTTCGGGCCGTTCTCGATGCGCATTTCGCTGCCGACGATCAGCGGCAGCCCCACCTCATGTGCCGCCTGCCAGGCGCGGACGATACCAGCGAGGGTGCACTCGTCGGTGATCGCCAGGGCCTGATAACCCTGTTGCCGGGCGCGGCCACACAGCTCCTGGGCGCTGGACGCACCGCGCTGGAAACTGAAGTTCGACAGGCAGTGTAGCTCGGCATAACCCATGCTCATGCGAACCAGCCCTGCAGCCACAGCACATCGCGCTCGCCGCTGTGAAAGTAGGCCCAGCCGCGCAGACCGCTGTCGGTTTCGACCCGGTAGTAATCGCGCCGCACATCGCCGCCGTCCCACCAGCCAGACTCGATGCGCTCCGGCCCGGCCAGCAGGCGCACGCTCGTCGGCGGCACGGCGCGCGGCTCGGCCAGCAACCAGCCCGGGCGCGGGGCCTGGTTGCCGCTGGCCGGCGACAAGGCCGGACCATCGCTGCGCCAAGCGCATTCGGGGCGGTGGTCGGCCACCAGCCCGACGCCGCGCACGGCTTCGTCGCCAAGCCGCGCCCGTAGGCGTTCGCGCAACTGCTCCCAACTGTGCTGCTGTTGGGGACGCGCCGAAAACAGTTCGCTGGCCTGGGGCACGAATGTCGGCAGCTCTTCGGCGGTCAGGCGCAGGGTGCGCACCGGGGCTCTCAGGGTCAGTTGCTCAAGACGGCCGCGGGCCAGTTCCAGCAAACGCCCGGCGTCGCGTTCGGCGGCGAGCAGGCCGACCTGCAACAAAGTGTCCGCGCCTTCGGCGTGTTGCAGAAACAGGTTGAAACGCTGCACGCCAGCATCGCGCCCGGCGAGAAAGGCCGCCAGGTCCCCGATCAGGCGACGCAGCGGAAACAGCAGCGCCTGGCTGGATTCCACATCGAAATTCAGCTCAAGGCGAGCCTCGAAACGGTCGGGCGGCAGGTAACAGTCAAGGGCCATGGCGCGCTGCCCCAGCAGCCGGTCGAGGTGCAACTGCACGGCTGCGGCGAAACGCCGGGCCAGGGTTTCGCGGGGCAACGCCAGCACCTGATCGAGCTGACGCAGGCCCATGCGGCCGAACGCCGTGGCCGCCTCTGCGGGCAGGCCGAGGCGGTCAATGGGCATGGCGGCCAGGGCGGCGCGGGTCGTCTCGGCATCGGTCGCTGCCAGACCGTCGTAGGCATTGGCCAGCATGCGCGCCGCCACCGGGTTGCTGGCCAGCACGATCCGGTGACGAAAGCCCAGCGCCGTCAGCTCCGCCCGCAAGCGCGCCTCGAATTGCGGCCAGGGACCGAACAGGCCGAGGCTGGATTCGACCTCCAGCAACACGGCTCGCGGGTAATGCAGGCTGACCTGGGAACTGAAGCGGTAGGCCCAGGCGGCGAGCAGTTGTTGCTGCTGCTCGGTGGCCGCCGCATCGTGCTCGACCGTGTTGAAGCCCTGGGCCAGGGCCTGCGCGGTGGTCAGGCTCTGGCCTGCACGCAGGCCAAGGGCGCGGGCGGCCGGGTTGACCGCCTGCAGAACCCGGCGCGTGGCCGGGCCGCTGAGCAGCACCAGCGGCTGCTCGGCGTCGTCACGGCCGCGCAGCACGCAATCGAGCGCCAGTTGTGGCAAGAGAATGCAGGCCCAGAGCATGGCACTTCAGCCCACACGGCCGGGGGCGGCAATCGGGGTATTCGGCGCCAGCCCGCCACGGCACTTGAGCACCCGCCAGCGCGCCGGACTGGCATCGATGGCAATCCGCAAGGCAGCGGGCGACGGGTTGAGCGCCGCCGACTGATCGCGGCAGGCGAACGCCAGCGCCTGACCGGTTTCCGCCGCCACCTGCAACCGCCGCAACGCACGGTCGTCAGCACGCCGGGGCCAGCACAGCACGGCGCCACAACTGCCGGAGCGCAGGCATTGCTCGGCAGCCCAGAGGCTTTCCGTGGCGCTGGCCTCGACCACCGACAGCCAGCGCAGATCGACACCCGCCGCCTGCCACGCCGGGGGATAGGGAATGAAGGGTGGCGCCACCAGAACGATACGCTCGCCCGCCGAACTCAACCGCGCAAGGCTGGGCCAGAGCAGGTGCAGTTCGCCCGCGCCCTCTTCACTCAGCAGCAACTCGCTGAGCGCCGCCGGTGGCCAGCCACCGCCCGGCAACAGCGCATCCAGCGCGGCATGCCCGGTGGGCTGCAGGCCGTGGGACTCGGCGAGTGGCCGGCCCTTCCAGACCCGCCGCGTGTCGAGCAGCCCGTCGAGGCTGACCACCGCGCCCATCAGTCGCGCCTCACCAGGCCACAGAACACGCCTTCGATGACGAAGTCGCGATCCGGGCCGACCTCGATCGGCGCATAGGCCGGGTTACGGGGAAGCAGTCGGTAATGACCGCCAGCCTTTTCGAAACGCTTGATGGTCACCTCGCCATCGAGCCGGGCGACGACGATCTGGCCGTCACGGGGGGCGGCCTGCTGGTAGATGCCAACCAGGTCGCCGTCGAGGATGCCGTCGTCGATCATCGAGTCGCCACGGACCTTGAGCAGGTAATCCGGGGTGCGGCTGAACAGGTGGGCGTCGAGCATCAGTTGTTCGTGGATGCCCACATCCGGACCGATCGGCCGACCCGCCGCCACCTGGCCCAGCACCGGGATTTCCAGCACTTCGGGACGGCGCAGCCGGCCGACGAGGCGGATGCTGCGGGCCTGGTTGGGGGTGATCTCGATAAGGCCGGCCTCGCACAGCGCCTGGATATGCTTGCGCGCCACGCTGCGCGAGGCGAAACCAAAGGCCTGGGCGATGTCCGCGAGGCTGGGGGGCTGCCCTTTATCGGCGATGCGGTCGCGGATGAAGGTGAGGATGGCAGCGCGTTTTGGGGATAGAGTCGTCATGGAGCACATTTGTACTCTTTTCGTTTCCGGCTGACCAGCCCCGCTGATCGGCGTGCCGTTGCGGTTATCATGGCCGACCACTGATTCACGGATGTTCTCCATGCTCGATGCCCTGCTGTTCGACCTCGATGGCACCCTCGCCGATACCGACAAGCTCCACCTGCTGGCCATGCAGCAACTGCTGAGCGAAGAAGACCGCACCCTCACCGAGGAAGACTTCGACGCCCATGTCAGTGGTCGGGCCAATGCGGATTTGTGCCGCTACCTGTTTCCTGATCGCCCGCTGAGCGAGCATCTGGAGTTCGCCGACCGCAAGGAAGCGCGCTTCCGCTCGCTGTCGCCGATCCTGCAGCCCACCCCTGGGCTGTTGGCCCTGCTGGCGCATGCACAGAAAAACGCGATCGGCATGGCGGTGGTCACCAACGCGCCGCGGGCCAATGCCGAGCACATGTTGAATGCCCTGGGCCTGGCCGGGCGCTTCGAGCATGTGCTGGTGGCCGAAGAACTGGCCCGGGCCAAGCCCGACCCCCTGCCCTACCTCACCGGTCTGCACAGGCTGGATGCACGGGCCGCGCATTCGCTGGCGTTCGAGGATTCGTTGCCGGGAGTGAAGGCGGCGAGCGGCGCGGGGATCTTTACCGTGGGCTTGTCCACCAGCCAGCAGCCTGAAGCGCTGCTGGAAGCCGGGGCACAATTGGTGGTGGCAGATTTCGAGGACCCGCGGTTGTGGGACGTGATTGCGCGGATGCAGGGGTAACGGCCGCCATTCGCGAGCAAGCTCGCTCCTACACCTACGCCCACATCGACCTTGACGTAAACGTAAACCTGCCTATAGGTTAGGCCCATTGCCTTCATCATCGAGCCCCGCGCAATGAGCAGCCAGACCTACAGCATCTCCGACCTGTCCCGCGAGCTGGACATCACCACCCGGGCGATCCGTTTCTACGAGGAACAGGGGCTGCTGAGCCCCGAGCGCCGCGGTCTGGAGCGTATCTATTCGGCCCGCGACAAGGTCAGCCTCAAGCTCATCCTGCGCGGCAAGCGCATCGGTTTCTCCCTCGCCGAATGCCGCGAACTGATCGAGCTCTACGATCCCTCCGGCGGCAACACCAAGCAGCTCAACAGCATGCTGGCCAAGATCGCCGAGCGCCGCGCCCAACTTGAACAGCAACTGCTCGACATCCAGCAGATGCAACTGGAACTCGACACCGCCGAAGAGCGCTGCATGCTGGCGCTGACCAACACCCTGAACAATCAGAAGAACGGCCACTGAGCCCACACAGGAAACCCGAAGCCATGCCATTGCCCGCCACAGTTCGTCTGGTCGAAGTCGGTCCTCGCGACGGTCTGCAGAATGAAGCCCAACCCATCAGCGTCGCGGACAAGGTCCGGCTGGTCAATGACCTGACCGCTGCCGGCCTGTCCTACGTAGAAGTCGGCAGTTTCGTCTCGCCGAAATGGGTGCCGCAGATGGCCGGGTCGGCCGAGGTTTTCGCCGCAATCCAGTACAAGCCCGGTGTCACCTACGCGGCCCTGGCGCCGAACCTGCGCGGTTTCGAGGACGCCCTCGCCGCCGGGGTCAAGGAAGTGGCGGTGTTCGCCGCGGCATCGGAGGCGTTCTCCCAGCGCAATATCAACTGCTCCATCAGCGAGAGCCTGCAACGCTTCGTGCCGATCATGGAAGGTGCGCGCCAGCACGGGATGCGCGTGCGCGGTTACGTGTCCTGCGTGCTGGGCTGCCCTTATGAAGGCGAGGTGGACGCCAGCCAGGTCGCCGCGGTCGCCCGCGAGCTGTACGAGATGGGCTGCTACGAAGTCTCCCTCGGCGACACCATCGGTACCGGTACGCCCGGCGCGACCCGCCACCTGTTCAACGTGGTCGGCGCCCAGGTACCGCGCCCGCAACTGGCCGGGCACTTCCATGACACCTATGGCCAGGCCCTGGCCAATGTCTACGCCAGCCTGCTGGAAGGGATCAACGTATTCGACAGCTCGGTCGCAGGCCTCGGTGGCTGCCCCTACGCCAAGGGCGCCAGCGGCAACGTCGCCAGCGAAGACGTGCTGTACATGCTCCAGGGCCTGGGCATCGAGACCGGCATCGACCTGGAAAAACTCATCCAGGCCGGCCAGCGCATCAGCGCGGTGCTGGGCCGTGCCAATGGCTCCCGTGTGGCGCGCGCCCGTAACGCCGGCTGAGGCCCGGCGGTAACACCTCCCTCACTGACACAAAGTGTTACCGCCTTCACACTTCACAGGGAAATTCCGGGTAACACGGAAACAAATCAGCAGAATTCCCCGTGCCAGCTTTTCCCCTGAAATCTCTAAACCATTGATTTCATTAGGTTTTAAAAAGTTGGCACGGCACCTGCTATATCTTCCGTACAACAACAATAAGAAATGCGGCAAACCCAATAAAAATAAGACGTAACGGCTCTCGAACAACAAGAACAAAACGGTAGAGGCGAAGCTAACTGATTTTTTTGGAGAGGATGACTTTTCGGGGGCGTGCCCCGCAACCAGACAGAGAACAATAAAACTACCTCAAGGTAGCGCCCGTCACGGTTGGATCAGCAATGATGAAGGTCGATCAGCGCTCAAAAAAATACGTTTGCTCTTGATCCCGGATGGGGATCGAACATGCACCAAAGAGGCAACGGCTGCCAAAAACAACAATAGGCCGCCCTCCAATAACAAAAAAAGAGCACGCGACAATCTTTGAGGGGAGCTTCGGCTCCCCTCAGTGCATTCCGGCCTTTCAGTTTTTCTCCTCGTGTTCCTCGTCCTTGCCTTCCAGGCGATTCACCACCAGCGGCATTACCCCCAGCACCGCCAGCGCCAGCAATGTGCTGACCAGCGCCGTGGCTTCGCGCCCCATACCGGCGGCCACGCCGATCGCGGCGGTCATCCACAGGCCAGCGGCGGTCGTCAGACCCTTCACATGACTGGCGTCCTGGTCATGGCCTTTGAGAATGGTCCCGGCACCGAGAAAGCCGATCCCCGCAACGATGCCCTGCACCACCCGGCTCAACGCCGCATCATCGGCCCCGGCCATGCGCGGCACCAGCACGAACAGCGCCGCGCCGATCGCCACCAGCATGTGGGTGCGCACCCCGGCAGCCTTGCCCTTCATCTCCCGCTCGAACCCCAGCACCGCGCCCAGCAGCGCCGCCATCACCAGGCGCACTGAAACCTGCGTCAGTTGCTTGGCATCAGTAATGTCGGCGAATTCCGCCACCAGCGTCACCCACACCTCATGCCACCAAGCGTCCATGGCCGTGTCCATCGTCAGGGAAGTTATGGGATGGACAACGGCACGTTCTGCAAAGTGCGAGGCAAAGTGCGATATGACCGCTGATCGGTCAGGGCCAGTAACCGGACACTGGGCGGGGTCACTACAGTAAGGGCCGTTGCAGCCCGTTCGCGAGCACGCTCGCGCCTACCGAGGACACCGTCATGCCTGTAGAAATCAACGAACAGACCCAACGCTGCACCCTGATCGGCGAAGACCTGAATATCGAAGGCGCCGCCAGCGAAGTACAGGTCACCACCGATGAAGACCTGCGCATGTCGGTCGCCGAACTGGCCGGCAAGCGTGTGCCCATCACCGAAGCCGAGGCCGATGCGCTGACTGTAGCGGGTGCGGTGGATGGTCGCAGGCATCTGAAAAGTAGCGTTCCGGGCTCGATAATCTAAGGCCCGGAGCCGTTTCGAGGACGATCTGATACGGTTTTTATAGAAATACCTGAGCCTGTTATGCAAACAGATGGGTCGCCATAGTGCTCTGGCCTGATCGAGGCCTGATGAGCGACGAACCATGAGCGAACATATTCCCGTCCAGATCGTTGAAATTGCCGAGCCGACCCACAAGAAGAAGGCCGCCAACAGCAGCGACGGACACATCTACACCCGCAGCTTCACCGGTCTGTACCGCAACCTGCGCCTGGGTGGCGCGGGTTTCCTTTTCCTGCTGTTCTTCGCCACCGCCTGGCTGACCTGGGATGGCCGCCAGGCCGTGCTCTGGGATCTGGCGGATAGCAAGTTCCATATCTTCGGCGCGACCTTCTGGCCGCAGGATTTCATCCTGCTCTCGGCCCTGCTGATCATCTGCGCCTTCGGCCTGTTTGCCATCACCGTGTTCGCCGGCCGCGTCTGGTGCGGTTACACCTGCCCGCAGAGCACCTGGACCTGGCTGTTCATGTGGTGCGAGAAAGTCACCGAAGGCGACCGTAACCAGCGCATGAAGCTGGACAAGGCGCCGTGGGGCGTCAACAAGCTGGCCCGGCGCGCCACCAAGCACACCCTGTGGATCGCCATCAGCGTAATGACCGGCCTGACCTTCGTCGGTTACTTCACGCCGATCCGCCCCCTGGCCGAAGAGCTGTTCACCCTGCAGGCAGGCGGCGTCAGCCTGTTCTGGATTCTGTTCTTCACCGGCGCCACCTACATCAACGCCGGCTGGATGCGCGAAGCCGTGTGCATGCACATGTGTCCTTACGCCCGGTTCCAGAGCGTGATGTTCGACAAGGACACCCTGGCCGTGGCCTACGACCCGCGCCGCGGCGAGTCCCGCGGACCGCGTAAAAAGGAAGTGGACCACAAGGCCAGTGGCCTCGGTGACTGCATCGACTGCACCATGTGCGTCCAGGTCTGCCCAACCGGCATCGACATCCGCGACGGCCTGCAAATGGAATGCATCGGCTGCGCGGCGTGCATCGACGCCTGCGACAGCATCATGGACAAGATGAACTACCCCCGCGGACTGATCGGCTACAAGTCCGAGCACAGCCTGCAAGGTGGCCACACCCATTGGCTGCGCCCGCGCCTGCTGGGTTATGTGACGGTGCTGGTGGTGATGATCGGCGCGCTGGCGATTGCCTTGCACGAGCGGCCAATGGTGTCGATGGACATCATCAAGGACCGTGGCCTGTTCCGCGAGAACGCCCTCGGCCAGATCGAGAACATCTACATCCTCAAGGTCATCAACAAGACCCTGCAACCGCAGAACTACGACCTGCGCCTGCTCAACGCCGAGGGCTTCGAACTGCACGGCAAGACCCACTTCAGCATCCCCGCCGGAGAAATGGCCGAGTTGCCGGTGTCGGTGGCGATGCTGAGCGACCGTCCCGCGAGCAGTTCGCTGGAGCTGGACTTCGAACTGGTGGACAGCGACGAGCCGAACATCCGCAGCGTTGCCCGCAGCCGTTTCGTCGCGCCGCTGAACCGCTGATCACATACACTGCGTTGCAGTCCGACCGTGCAGAGCCATGATGAAACGCTACGAGAAATTCGCCGACGACATTGCTGAACTGATCTACTCCGGGGTCCTCGGCCCCGGCCAGCGGGTGCCGTCGGTGCGCTACGCCAGCCAGACCCACGGGGTCAGCCCGTCCACAGTGTTCCAGGCCTATTACCTACTGGAGCGGCGCGGGCTGATCCGCGCCCGGCCGCGCTCGGGCTACTTCGTCAACGCCCACGCCCCGCGGCCGTTCAGCGAGCCGCAGATCAGCGAGTCGGCCAACGAGTCCACCGAGGTCGATGTCAGCGAACTGGTGTTTTCCATTCTCGAGTCGATCAAGGACCCGCACACCGTGCCCTTCGGCTCGGCCTTCCCCAGCCCGGCGCTGTTCCCGCTGCCGCGCCTGGCCCGCTCGCTGGCCAGCGCCAGTCGCGACATGGACCCGCGCATGGTGGTTACCGACCTGTCGCCGGGCAACCCGCACCTGCGCCGGCAAATTGCCCTGCGCTACATGGTCGGCGGGCTGATGTTGCCGATGGAAGAACTGCTGATCACCAACGGCGCGCTGGAAGCCCTGAACCTGTGTTTGCAGGCCGTCACCGAGCCGGGCGACCTGGTGGCCATCGAGGCGCCGGCCTTCTATGCCTGCCTGCAGGTGCTGGAACGGCTCAAGCTCAAGGCCGTGGAAATCCCCGTGCATCCGCGTGATGGCATCGACCTCGGGGTGCTGGCACAGACCCTGGAGCGCCACCCGGTAAAAGCGGTCTGGTGCATGACCAACTTCCAGAACCCGGTCGGCGCGAGCATGCCGGAAGACAACAAACAGGCGCTGGTGGAGCTGTTACGCCAGCATCAGGTGCCGCTGATCGAGGACGACGTCTACGCCGAGCTGTATTACGCCCAGCAAGCGCCCAAACCGGCGAAGGCGTTCGACACGGAAGGGCTGGTGATGCACTGCAGTTCCTTCTCCAAGAGTCTGGCGCCCGGCTACCGCATCGGTTGGGTCGCGGCCGGACGCTTCGCACAGAAAATCGAGCGCCTGAAACTGATGACCTCGCTGTGCGCCTCGATGCCGGCCCAGGCTGCCATCGCCGACTACCTCCAGCATGGCGGCTACGACCGCCATCTGCGGCGCCTGCGCTATGCCCTGGAAGAACAGAAAAACTCCATGCTCGCCGCCATCGCCCGGCACTTCCCAGCGCAAGTGCGGGTCAGCCAGCCGTCGGGCGGCTACTTCCTCTGGCTGGAACTGCCCGAGCGCATGGACTCGCTGAAGCTGTTCCAGATGGCCCTGGCCCAGGGCATCAGCATCGCACCGGGGCCGATCTTTTCGCCGACCCGGCGTTTTCGTAACTGCATTCGCCTGAACTACGGCAGCCCGTGGAGCGATCAATCGGAAAAAGCCATGGAGACACTCGGACGGATCGTACG
This sequence comes from Pseudomonas sp. Marseille-P9899, assembly GCF_903166565.1. Lineage (NCBI taxonomy): Bacteria > Pseudomonadati > Pseudomonadota > Gammaproteobacteria > Pseudomonadales > Pseudomonadaceae > Pseudomonas > Pseudomonas sp. Marseille-P9899. Next base: position 210,316 of record NZ_CAESCG010000001.1, on the reverse strand, counting down.
CTCGTTCTAGCCGCCACCCCGCTGGTCAGGCTAAAGTTCCGCATGGTTCACCTCCGGAAAACCCCATGCCCACCAGCGAATTGAACGCCCTGCGCCAGCAACTGCGCGAACTCCAGGAACGCAATGCGGCGCTGGAGCAGCAACGGGTGCAGCAGCAACCGCTGAACGAGGCGTTCTATCGCTTTCTGTTCGACACCATGGACGACGGGTTCTGTGTCATCGAATTCTTCGACGGCCCACATGGCCCGCTCAGTGACTACGTCCATGTCTCGGCCAACGCGGCCTACGCCCGGCACACCGGAATTCCCAATGTGGTCGGTCAGAAACTGCGGGAAATGGTGCCCGACGAAGCCGACGAGTGGGTCGCCCGCTACGGCCAGGTGTTGCGCACCGGCCGACCGCTGCAGTTCGAGCAGGAACTGGTAGCCACCGGCCGTATTCTCTCGGTCAGCACCTTTCGCATCGAGCCGGTCGAGCGCCGTCAGGTCGCCGTGCTGTTCAAGGACGTGACGGCACGACGCCACGCCGAACAGGCCCTGGTGCACCTCAACGAAGAACTGGAGCAGCGTATTCTCGGCGCCGTGGCCGAGCGCGAGCTGTTCGCCATGCTGGTCGACAACAGCGTGGCCTGTGTCCAGGTGGTGGATAGCAACCTGCGCTGGCTGGCGATCAACCACCAGTCGCTGAAAGACTTTCACTTTCTCTACGACCATGTGCCCAACGTCGGCGACACCGTCGAGCAGACATTGGGCCGCTATCCCGCCGACTGCGAGCTGGGCCTGTCGCTGTGGCGCCGTGCCCTGGCCGGGGAAGTCTTTATCGAGAACGCAGCCTTCGGTGTCGGCGAGCGGCGCCGCCACTATGAACTGCGTTTCAACACCCTGTATGACAGCGAAGGCCTGCAACAGGGCGCGTACCTGTTTGCCTACGACATCAGCGCGCGCATCGAAGAACAGCAACGCTTGCTCAGCGCCGAGGAAGCCCTGCGTCAGGCGCAGAAGATGGAGGCGGTCGGCCAGCTCACCGGCGGCATCGCCCATGACTTCAACAACCTGCTGGGCGGCATCCTCGGCGCCCAGGAGTTACTGCGCCAGCGCATCCATCAGCACCGTTACGAAGACCTCACCCCGCTGCTGGATGCCGTCAGCGGTTCGGCGCAGCGCGCCGCGTCGCTGGTGCACCGCCTGCTGGCGTTCTCTCGCCGGCAGACCCTGCAACCGCAGGCGACCGATGTCGGCGGACTGGTCAGCGGCATGCAAGACCTGATCGGTCGCAGCGTCGGGCCGTCCATCGACGTCCGCTGCCACTTCGCCGCCCACCTGTGGCCGACCCTGATCGACCCGCCGCAACTGGAAAGCGCCCTGCTCAACCTCTGCATCAACGCCCGCGACGCCCTGCCCGCCGGCGGCAGCATCGACATCGGCAGCGACAACCTGAGCCTCGACGACGAACAGGCCCGCGCCCTGGACCTCGCCCCCGGCGATTACCTGTGCCTGAGCGTCGAAGACAACGGCCAGGGCATGCAGCCGGAAGTGGTCGAACGGGCGATCGACCCGTTCTTCACCACCAAACCGATGGGCCAGGGCACCGGGTTGGGACTGTCGATGGCCTACGGTTTCGTGCGTCAGTCCGGCGGCCAGTTGCGAATCTCCTCGACACCCGGCTCCGGCACCCGGGTCGAACTGTTCCTGCCCCGCCATCACCAGGCGCCAGCACCCGGCGTTGCCGAAGCCGATGAAACACTCAGCGAACGCGACAGCGGTCGGCGGATCATCCTGGTGGAAGACCAGACCGCGCTAAGCATGGTGATCGCCGAAATCCTCGAAGACTCCGGTTACCGGGTCGAGTCATTCGAAACCGCCGTCGCCGCCCTGCCCGCCCTCGAACACGGCCCGCGGCCGGACCTGCTGCTCAGCGATATCGGCTTGCCCGGCGGCCTCAATGGCCGTCAACTGGCCGAAAAAGCCCGCCTCCTGCACCCGGACCTGCCGGTGCTGTTCATCACCGGCTACGACGAGAGCGCCGCCCTCAGCGACGGCCCGCTGGGCGCGGGGATGAGCGTGATGATCAAGCCGTTCAGCCTGGAAATGCTGGTGGAGCGGGTGGGTCAGATGCTGGGTGACGAACGCGCTTAGCGCCCGCCGCCCAGATCAATGAAGCTCCCCGTCGAATACGACGCCTTGTCCGACAGCAGCCAGAGGATCGCTTCGGCCACTTCCTCGGCCTGACCGCCACGGCCCATGGGGATACCGGGTTCCAGTTTGCTGACGCGGTCCGGGTCGCCGCTCAGGGCGTGGAAGTCGGTGAAGATGTAACCTGGCCGCACGGCGTTGACCCGCACGCCCTCGCCCGCCACTTCCTTGGCCAAGCCAAGGGTGAAGGTGTCCAGCGCGCCCTTCGAGGCGGCGTAGTCGACATATTCGTTGGGCGAGCCCAGTCGCGCGGCCACCGAGGAAACGTTGACGATGCTGCCGCCGCTGCCGCCGTGGCGGGTCGACATGCGCGCCAGCGCATGTTTGGCGCAGAGCATCGGCCCGACCACGTTGGTCTTCATCAGCTTCAGCAGACGGAACTCGGACATTTCCTCGACCCGGCTTTTCTGGCCGATGGTGCCGGCGTTGTTGACCAGCGCGGTGACCCGCCCAAGTTCGTGATCGACCCGCTGGAACAGGTGGATCACCTCGTCCTCGACGCTGGCGTCGGCGCGCACGGCGATCGCCTCGGCGCCCAGTTCGCGTACCTGGGCCAGCACGCGGTGCGCCGCGTCATCGTCGGCGAGGTAGTTGATGCAGATCCGATACCCCTGACGCGCCGCCAGCAACGCGGTGGCGGCGCCGATGCCACGGCTGGCACCGGTGATGATGATAACTTTGTCCATTGCTACTCCTGGTACAACCGACCATTCAAATCCTGTGGCGCAAAAATCCCGCGCATGAAGCCCGCTATTTTCTCGCTGACAAATCTGTAATTCAAACCTCAGTTTTCTGACAGCACCATGCGACTAAGGTCAGCCCATCTTTGCTGATGGACAGACGACCCCATGCCCCACCTCCCGACCCGACGCACCTTCGTCAAGGGCCTGGCCGCGGCCGGCGCCTTTGGCGGCCTCGGCCTCTGGCGCCCGCACGCCTGGGCCATCAAGCGCAACACAGGCGAACTGGCCGGCCAGCACTTCGAGCTGTTCATCGGCCAGACGGCCGTGAACTTCACCGGCAAGCCGCGCACTGCGCTGACCATCAACGACAGCCTGCCCGGCCCGGTGCTGCGCTGGCGCGAGGGCGACACCGTGACCCTGCGGGTGCGCAACCGCCTCGCCGAACCCACGTCGCTGCACTGGCACGGCATCATCCTGCCCGCCAACATGGACGGCGTGCCCGGCCTGAGTTTCGCCGGTATCGAACCCGGTGGCGATTACCTCTACCGCTTCACCCTGGAGCAGCACGGCACCTACTGGTATCACAGCCATTCCGGGCTGCAGGAGCAGGCCGGCGTCTATGGCGCCATCGTCATCGAGCCGAAAGAACCGGAACCGCATGTCTATCAGCGCGATTGCGTGCTGCTGCTCAGCGACTGGAGCGACCAGCCACCCGCCGAGCTGCTGACGACGCTGAAAAAGCAGTCCGATTACTTCAACCGGCAGCAGCGCACCCTGGGCGACTTCGTTGACGATGTCGCCCGCGACGGTTGGCGCGCGACCCTGGCCGAACGCACGGAATGGGCGCAGATGCACATGACCCCGACCGATATCGCCGATATCAGCGCCGCCACCTACACCTATCTGCTTAACGGCCAAGCGCCCGAGGGCAATTTCACCTGCCTGTTCAAGCCCGGCGAAACCCTGCGCCTGCGCTTGATCAATGGCTCGGCGATGACCTATTTCGACTTCCGCATCCCCGGCCTGAAGCTCACCGTGATCGCCGCCGACGGCCAGCCGGTGCAACCGGTAACCGTAGACGAACTGCGTCTGGCGGTGGCGGAAACCTATGACGTGCTGGTCAGCGTCGGCGACCAGCCGGCCTACACCCTGTTCGCCCAGAGCATGGACCGCAGCGGTTACGCCCGCGGCACCCTGGCCCGGGCGCCAGGTTTGCAGGCCGCAGTGCCAGCAACCGACCCGCGCCCACGACTGCGCATGACCGACATGGGCATGGACCACGGTGCCATGGCGGGCATGGGCGGCATGGACCACAGGCAGATGAGCGGCATGGACCACGGCAACATGCCCGGCATGCAGCAGCACCCCGCGTCGGAAACCAATAACCCGCTGGTGGACATGCAAACCATGACGCCAAAGGCCAACCTCGCCGATCCCGGCCTCGGCCTGCGCAACAATGGCCGCCGGGTGCTGAGCTACGCCGACCTGCGGAGCACCTTCGCCGACCCCGATGGCCGCGAGCCGGGGCGGGAAATAGAACTGCACCTGACCGGCCACATGGAGCGCTTCGCCTGGTCGTTCGACGGCGTGCGCTTCTCCGACGCCGAGCCCTTGCGCCTGAAATACGGCGAGCGCCTGCGCATCACCCTGGTCAACGACACCATGATGGCCCACCCGATTCACCTGCACGGCCTGTGGAGCGATCTGGAGGACGAACACGGCCGGTTCCAAGTGCGCAAGCACACCATCGACATGCCACCGGGCAGCCGCCGCAGCTACCGGGTCAGCGCCGATGCCCTGGGCCGTTGGGCCTACCACTGCCACCTGCTCTATCACATGGAGACCGGCATGTTCCGCGAGGTGCGCGTCGATGAATGAACGACTCAACCGGCCGCTGCTCGGCGGCATGGCCCTGGTGTTGCTGCTGGGCAGTGAAGAACTGCGGGCAGCGGCGATGAACCACGCGGGCATGAATCACGGCAGCATGAATCATGGCGCGATGAATCACGGCAACATGAACCATGGCGGCATGGACCACGGCAGCCCGCCGTCCAACGCCGATCAGCCGCGCACGCCGCTGAAGCCCATCACCGACGCCGATCGCCAGGCCGCCTTCCCGCCACTGCCGGGCCATCAGGTGCATGACCGGCAGATCAACTGGGCGGTGACCGTCGAGCAACTTGAATATCAGGACGTCGAGAACAGCAGCGCGCTGAACTGGAATGCCAATGCCTGGATCGGCGGCGATATCGACCGGCTCTGGCTGCGCACGGAAGGCGAGCGTGAACAGGGCAAGACTCACAAGGCCGAACTGCAGGCGCTGTGGGGCCATGCGGTCAGCCCGTGGTGGGAAGTGGTCGCTGGCCTGCGTCAGGACTTCAAGCCGGGCAGCGGCCAGACCTGGGCCGCCCTCGGCATCCAGGGCACGCCGCTCTACGGCATGGAGCTGGAAGCCACGCTGTACGCAGGCGAGCGACATCAAACCGCGCTGCGCCTGGAGGCCGCGTACGCTATTCTCCTGACCCAACGCTGGCGGTTTGAGCCGAACGTGGAAGTGAACCTGCATGGCCGCGATGACCCGGGCCGCACCCAGGGTTCCGGGCTGTCGGACAGCGAGGTCGGGCTGCGCCTGCGCTACGAAATCACGCCGTGGTTTGCGCCCTATGTCGGGGTGTCGTTCAACCGGGTGTATGGCGACACGGCCGAGATGACCCGGGATGAAGGCGGGGATGTCGGGCAGACGCGCTGGCTGGCCGGGGTGAGGTTCAGGTTTTAGCCCTCGATCCCCTCAAGCACACAGAATTCCAAGGAGACAACCCATGCTGAAAAACAACCTCGCCGCCCTCGGCCTGCTGGCCATGAGCACCCTGGCCCAGGCCGGCCAGACCATCGATGTCTACCGCGACCCCAATTGCGGCTGCTGCAAGGAATGGATCACCCACCTGCGCGACAACGGCTACACCGTCAACGACCATGTCGAGCCGAACATGAGCGCGGTCAAGCAGCGTCTCGGCGTGGCGCCGCGCCTGGCTTCGTGCCACACCGGCGTGATCGACGGCAAGTTCGTCGAAGGCCATGTGCCGGCGGAGCAGATTTCGGTCCTGGCCAAGCGCCCTGACCTGCGCGGCCTGGCCGTGCCCGGTATGCCGATGGGCTCGCCCGGCATGGAAATGGGCGACCACAAGGACGCCTACCAGGTGATCGGCCTGACCACCGACGGCAAGGACGAAGTGGTCGCGCAGTACAAGTAAGCTGCAAGCCGCTTACTGTCCCTCTCAGGTGGACGATCTGTCGCCATTCAGACAGATTGTCCGACCCTGACCCCGACGCCAAAATGCAGGCTCTTTTTTCAACGCTGCCTCATGCAGCTCATGGAGTCCGAGCGATGCCACACGAAGGCAGCCTGCTGCAAACCGCAGTGATTTTTCTCGTCGCCGCAGTCATCACCGTCCCCCTGGCCAAGCGCCTGCAACTCGGCGCCGTGCTCGGCTACCTGCTGGCCGGCGTGGTCATTGGTCCGCAGGCGCTGGGGCTGATTCGCGACACGCAAAGCGTTGCGCACATTTCCGAGCTGGGCGTGGTCCTACTCCTGTTCATCATTGGCCTGGAACTGTCGCCGCGTCGGCTGTGGCTGATGCGCAAGTCGGTGTTCGGCGTCGGCCTGGCGCAAGTGCTGCTGACCGGCGCGGTGATCGGCGCCATCGCCCTGTTCGGCTTTGCCCAGTCGCTACCGGCCGCGCTGGTGCTTGGCCTGGGCCTGGCGCTGTCGTCCACCGCCTTCGGCCTGCAAAGCCTGGCCGAAAGCAAACAACTCAACGCGCCTCATGGCCGGTTGGCGTTTGCCATCCTGCTGTTCCAGGACATCGCCGCGATTCCGCTGATCGCCCTGGTGCCATTGCTGGCCGCCAGCGGCCCGGACACCAGCCACGGCGACAGCCTTGAGCACGGTCTGAAAGTGTTCGGCAGCATCGCCATTGTCATCGTCGGCGGCCGTTACCTGCTGCGCCCGCTGTTCCGCACCGTGGCCCGCACCGGCTTGCCGGAAGTGTCCACCGCCACCGCGCTGCTGGTGGTCATCGGCACCGCCTGGCTGATGGAAGAAGCCGGGATTTCCATGGCGCTCGGCGCGTTTCTCGCCGGGCTGTTGCTGGCCGATTCGGAATACCGGCATGAGCTGGAATCGCAGATCGAACCGTTCAAGGGCCTGCTGCTGGGGCTGTTCTTCATCAGCGTGGGCATGGGCGCCAACCTTAGCCTGCTGGTGCAGATGCCGCTGGTGGTGCTTGGCCTGACCCTGTTGCTGGTGGGCGTGAAGCTGCCGTTGTTGATGCTGGTCGGGCGCCTTGCCGGTGGGCTGAGCAATGTCAGCGCCCTGCGCCTCGGCGTGGTGCTGGCGGCGGGCGGCGAATTCGCCTTCGTGGTGTTCAAGCTGGGCCGCGACCAGGGCCTGTTCGACGCCCAGACCTTCGACCTGCTGCTGATGACCATCACCTTGTCCATGGCCATCACCCCGCTATTGCTGCTGGGTTGCGCCCGTCTCGGTAAACGCCCGCAGGCGCCCCGCGAAGTGCCGGAGCAGTACAAGGACATCGCCACCGATGCACCGCGGGTAGTGATTGTCGGCATGGGCCGCATGGGCCAGATCATCGCGCGCATCCTGCGCGCACAGAAGATTCCCTTCGTTGCCCTGGAAACGTCGGTGGATGCCATCGAAATGACGCGCATGTTCGAACAGGCGCCGGTGTTCTACGGCGACCCGCAGCGCCCCGAAGTGCTGCATGCGGCCAAGGTCGGCGAGGCCGAATACTTCGTCATCACCACCGACGACCCGGAGATCACCACCCGCACCGCCGCACGGGTCAAGCAGTTGTATCCGCACCTAAAGGTCATCGCCCGGGCGCGTAACCGCCAGCATGTGCACAAGCTGGTGGACGTGGGCGCCGAACCGATCCGCGAGACCTTCCACTCCAGCCTGGAAATGAGCCGGCTGACGCTGGTGGGGCTGGGTTTGAGCGAGGCGCAGGCGGCTGATCGCATCCAGCGCTTTACCCGACATGACGAGGAAGTGCTCAGCGTCCAGGGGCGGGTCCGCGACGACAAGGCCAAGGTGATGCAGACCGCCCAGGAGGCGCGACTAGACCTGGAGCGGCTGTTCGAGGCGGATGTGGATTGAACCGAGCCCTGCTGTAGGAGCGAAGCTTGCTCCTACAGCAACCTACCCTCTGAGAGCTCAAGAGACCTGAAAGATCACCTTTGCTGAGATAGACTCCCCGGTTTTCCACAAGCGTTCCAGCCGGAGAACGATCCTTGGAAGACCTCAACTCCCTCTATTACTTCACCCAAGTGGTCGAACACGGCGGCTTCGCCCCAGCCGGGCGGGCGCTGGACATGCCCAAGTCAAAGCTCAGCCGGCGCATCGCCGACCTTGAAGAGCGGCTGGGCGTTCGCCTGCTGCACCGCACCAGCCGCCATTGCTCGCTGACCGAAATCGGCCAGGAGTATTACCGCCGTTGCACGGCCATGCGGGTCGAGGCCGAAGGCGCGGCGGAAGTCATCGCGCGCAACCTCAGCGAACCCCGCGGCCTGGTGCGAATCAGTTGCCCCACCACCCTGCTCAACTCCTGGGTCGGCCCGATGCTGACCCGCTATATGCTCAAGTACCCACGGGTTGAACTGTTCATCGAGAGCACCAACCGCCGCGTCGACCTGCTTCACGAAGGCGTCGACGTAGCGTTGCGGGTGCGCTTTCCGCCGCTGGAGAACACCGACATGGTGATGAAGGTGCTGAGCAACAGCACCCAATGCCTGGTGGGTCAGCCCGCGCTTCTCGAGCGTTTGCCGAAGGGTTTCGATCCGCAGATGCTCAGCCAGTTGCCCAGCGTTCACTGGGGCAGCGCCCAGCGCGAATACCAGTGGGAGCTGTTTCAGGGCGAGGACATGAGCACCAGCCTGGTGATCCCGCACAAACCACGGATGGTCACCGATGATTTGTTCGCCTTGCGTCACTTCGTGGTTGCGGGGGTGGGCATCGCGCATTTGCCGCGGGTCGCAGTGCGTGAAGACCTGGCCGAGGGACGGCTGGTGGAGTTGTTGCCGGAGTGGCATCCGCGTTGCGGGATTGTCCATGCCATCTTCCCGTCGCGGCGCGGGCTGCTGCCGTCGGTGCGCTCGCTGATTGACCACCTGGCGGAGGAGTTTGCGCAGAGCGATATGGCGTGAGTGGGGAGGATGCCTGAGGATTTTCGGTATTGATGGGATCGAGCTCCGCCTGAGCGACGCATCGCTGCATAAGTATCTACACATCTCGCAGACAATACAGGGCGTCAGGTCACCGCGAATGTGGGAGCGGATTCATCCGCGAAGGGCCGCACAGCGGCCCTAAAACCATCCAGCACACTGTTTCTGTCTAGACTGGATCTCACATTCAAGCACTCTGAGGTCGAAAGAAACGCCGGAAATAGACAGCCATCTCGTGCTGGATGGTTTTGGGGCCGCTGTGCGGCCCTTCGTGGATGAATCCACTCCCACAGGGTAGTGACGGCGCTCGATCTCAAGGGCGCCAAAACGATCAAGGCGAGGACTAGGCAGCCCGCGCCCGATCCTCGCCTCGAATTATTTTGGCCTTGTGGCCGTGAACCCGACTTACCGCGACAAAAACGCCAGCAAATCGTCATTCAACTGCTGCGCATGGGTCACCGCGAACCCGTGCGGCGCACCGCTGTACACCGTCAGTTCCGCCCCGCGAATCATCTCCGCGGCCTTCTTGCCGGTGGTTTCGAACGGCACGATCTGGTCGTCGTCACCGTGGATCACCAAGGTCGGTACGTCGATCTTCGCCATGTCCGGACGGAAGTCGGTTTCCGAGAATGCGGTCACGCAATCCAGGGTGCCCTTGAGCGACGCCATCAACGCGATGTTCAGCGTCTGGGCCTGCACGCCCTGGGACACCTGCTGCCCATGGTTGATGCCATAGAACGGCGCGGCAAAGTCGGCGATGAACTGGGCGCGGTCGGCACGTAGGCCGGCCTTGATGCCGTCGAATACCGATTTGTCGACGCCATCGGGGTTGTCGGCGGTCTTGATGAACAGCGGGGTCACCGCGCCGAGCAACACCAGGCCAGCGACGCGCTCGCTGCCATGCCGGGCGATGTAGCGAGTGACATCGCCGCCGCCCATGGAGAAGCCCACCAGGGTGATGTCGCGCAGGTCGAGGTGCTCGATCAACTGGGCGATATCATCGGCGAAGGTGTCGTAGTCGTAACCGTTCCACGGTTGGCTGGACCGACCGAAACCACGGCGGTCGAAGGCGATGGCGCGGTAGCCGCGGCTGGCCAGGAACTCCATCTGCACATCCCACATGTCGGCATCCAGCGGCCAGCCGTGGCTGAACAGTACGGGCTTGCCGCTGCCCCAGTCTTTGTAATAGATCGCGGTGCCATCACGGGTAACGAGAGTGCTCATAGTGGTATCTCCGGGAAACAGGTGGTTTGAGTCTTGAGTTCAGGGTGTTGAAAACGTTCAGGCGCGCAGCCAGGCGGCGGTGCGACGGGTCAGCCAGGGCATGATGAAAAATACCACCGGCAAAATGACGAACAGGTTGCCAATCATGTTGCCGATGATCCGCCCACCCAGCAGCGGGAACTGCGCGAACAGCGGCGCCAGCAGCGCCGGGATCAGAAAGGTCATCGGGCAGATCACCAGGTACGTCAGCAGTGCCTGTTTCCAGCGCGGTGGCTGTGGCGCGCCGGCGCTGGGCGGGGTGAACCAGAATTCGGGGTCGTCATGGACCTGGGTGTTGTCGCCGTCTTCCAGCAACGGCATGACCTCATCGATCATCGCCTGGCGCTCGGCGGAGTTGACCCACGCCTGCAACTGGCTCGCCTGGGCGAAGCGCACGACGGTGGTGAAGTGGCGCCCATCGGCGTCCGGGCGGATCACGTTGACGTCCAGGTGACCGGGCTGCTGGCGGGCGACGCTGACCGCGCGCTTGAGCCAGGCTTCGTACTGGGCGAGCGCGTCGGCGCGAGCCTTGTGCTGGATCACCAGTGTTACCACGTTGCGGTTGTCTTGATCGGCGCTGTTCATATGCAACATTCCCCTGACGATTAGTTGGCCCGTGCCCCGATAGTGAGGCCGCTCGGCTGCGTTTGCGTTGATGGGAGAAGATTAAATTCAGAACCTTATTGGCACTAGATAGCGAAAACTCGCTTTAGCGTTCTATTTCAAGAACGATCATGTCAGCAAAGATTTCCTCGCTGGCAGCGGCGATATCCGGGAAATATCCTACTGGGCTTGTCGAGCGATGATTGTGGCCATGCCGTGTTGAGTTACTGGGGTCTTTTTCTGGCGGCGTTTGGCGCCGCCACCTTGCTGCCGTTGCAATCCGAGGCGGTGCTGGTGGGGTTGCTGCTCCACGACCCGGCCGCCGTGGCGAGCCTGTGGCTGGTGGCGACGCTGGGCAATGTGCTGGGTTCGATCGTCAACTGGCTGCTGGGGCGAGCCATCGAGCGCTGGCGCGACAAACGCTGGTTCCCCTTCTCCGCCGCGCAACTGGAAAAGGCCCAGCAGCGTTACCGCCGCCATGGCCAGTGGTCGTTGCTGTTGAGCTGGATGCCGGTGATCGGCGACCCACTGACCTTGATCGCCGGCATCATGCGCGAGCCGTTCTGGCGTTTCGTGCTGTTGGTGACCCTGGCAAAAGGCGGGCGCTATCTGGTGCTGGTGATGATTACCCTTGGCTGGCAGAGCCTATGACAGGCTGCGCGCGCCCTCAGCAAAAGCGTTGCAGTTGCATCTCCCGCAGCCGGCTGAGAGTCCGCCGAAACGGGAACTCCAGATACCCTTGCGTGTAGAGATCTTCCAGCGGGACTTCGGCTTCCAGATACAGGGCCACGCGCTGGTCGTAGCACTCATCGACCAGTGCGATGAAGCGCCGGGCGCCGTCGTCCTGCACCGACAGTTGCGGCAGTTCGCGATCCCCCGCCACCACCCGTTCGGCGGCGTCCTCGGTGCCGCGGGCGATCTTGCCTGGCCGCGTCGGCGCGCCAAGGGCCGGCACGCCGCCCAGCAGGATGGCGTCGAAACGCTCGCACAGGGCCATGAACTCCATGGCCGCCAAGGGTTGTTCGCAGAGTTGCGGGTAATCGCACCACAGCACCTTGTCGCTGCGGCGCACCACCTGGAGGGTGCGATAACCGACTTCCAGGTCTTCGCTGGTCGCCGGTGCGTCACCGCTCAATTGCACGAACACACTGGCCAGCGCCGCCGGATCGCGGACCCAATAACGCTGATGCAGCGCGCCGGGATGCAGGCGGTGGTCCTGCTCACCGTGAACCGGCACCACGGTCATGCAGCGCTCGATCGCCTCGATCGCCGGCAGGAAACGCTCGCGGTTAAAGCCATCGGCATAAAGCTGCCGTGGCGGCTGGTTGGAGGTGGCGACCACCACCACGCCGGCCTCGAACAGCACCTGGAACAGACGGCCGAGAATGATCGCGTCACCGATGTCGTTGACGAACAGCTCATCGAAACACAGCACGCGGATTTCTTCGGCCAGGGAAAAGGCCAGGGCCTGCAACGGGTCGGCGGTGCCATTGAGCTGGAACAGACGCTGGTGAACCCAGCGCATGAAATGATGAAAGTGCTGGCGCCGGGCGGGAATGGTCAGGCAGCGATGGAACTGGTCCATCAGCCAGGTCTTGCCACGCCCGACCGGGCCCCAGAGGTAGACGCCATTGGCCACTTCACCACGCTCGACAGCCTCGAAGCAGGCCTGCAGGGCCTGGGCGGCCTGTTGCTGGGCGGGGTCGGCGACGAAGCCTTGGGCGGTGATGGCCTGCTGGTAAAGGGCCAATGGAGTGTTGACGCTGGACATGCAGGCCCTCGGTGGGAAAAAGGGCACAGGGTACATCAGGGATGACGCGGATTGTGTAGGGATTTTCAGGGGGCCTCATCACCGGCATCGTCGGCGATGAGACCCGCACAGACGGCCGCGAATTACTCGGCCAACCCGACCTTCAACAACTGCCCGTCTTCCTCGTCCGTCAGTACATACAGGAACCCGTCCGGCCCGACTCGCACATCGCGGACCCGGGCATTCAACTGTCCGAGCATCCGTTCTTCGTGGACGATCTTGTCGCCGTTCAGTTGCAGGCGAATCACTTCCTGCGCCGCCAACGCGCCGATGAACAGGCTGTGGTCCCAAGCCTTGAAGCGCTCGTTGTCATAGAAAGCCATGCCGCTGATGGCCGGGGATTTCTCCCAGACATGGTGCGGCGAGACGGTCCCTTCCACTTCCTTGCCCTTGGCCTCGGGGATCGGCAGCAGCGAGTAGTTGATGCCGTGGGTCGCCAGCGGCCAGCCGTAGTTCTTGCCGGGCTTGGGAATGTTGATTTCGTCACCGCCACGCGGGCCGTGCTCGTGGGTCCAGAGCTGCCCGGTCCAGGGGTTGAGCGCGGCGCCCTGCTGGTTGCGATGGCCATAGGACCAGATCGCCGGCTGCACGTTCTTCTGTCCGACGAAGGGGTTGTCCTTGGGAATCTCGCCATCGGGCAGGATGCGCACCACCTTGCCCTGCAGTTTGTCGAGGTCTTGCGAGGTGGCCCGCTGGTTGTTCTCGCCCAAGGCGATGAACAGGTAGCCATTGCGGTCGAACACCAGCCGCGAGCCGAAGTGGTTGCCGGTCGAGAGCTTCGGCTCCTGGCGGAAGATCACGTTGAAATCCTCGAGCCGGGCAAGGTCGGCGGACAGCCGTCCGCGCCCCACCGTGGTGCCCGCCGTGCCCCCGTCGCCACCGCCTTCGGCGTAGGACAGGTAGACCAGCCGGTCCTTGTCGAAGGTGGGTGACAGCACCACATCGAGCAACCCGCCCTGCCCTTGCGCCCAGACCTCCGGCACGCCGCTCAGGGGCGGGCCGACCCGCCCTTCCGCGCCGATCACCCGCAGGTTGCCCTGGCGTTCGGTGACCAAGATGCCCTGGGTTCCCGGCAGGAAGGCCAGGGCCCACGGATGCTTGAGGCCCTCGGCCAGGGTGTTGACCTTGAGGGTGCCGTCTTCGCTGGGGAAGGTGCGTTCGGGGGCGGCCTGGGCGCCGAGCGGCAAGAGGACGGCAGCACCCAAGGCGAGCAGCCAGGAACGTGGAGTCATGCGGGATTCCTTTCGAGGGGCGATCACGGCGCGCGCTGTGAATCGCGGGGCGGACGGGAGGGTTCCAGACGCGGCGTCTGTTGTTCGCGCCGCAGGTTGTCGCCATTGCCGATGCCACGGTTTTCCAGGGTCGGCGGACGAGGATTGGGTGCAGTGGAAGGTCCGGGCATGGGCGGCGTGGCCGGCACCGTGCCTTGGCGGCTGTTGGGGTTGGTCCGGTGGATCGGGCTGTTTTGCGGGTTGTCGGCAGTGGCGGCCAGCAGCGGGCCGCTGATCGAGAAGATCAGCGCGGTACCGATCAGGATGGAATGGGCGCGTTCGAACACAATCACCTCCGCACGTGGGCATCACCAAGCGTTGGATAGCCTACGGCCCGAGAGGTTCGCGACAAAGCCGCAAACCTCACGGAGGTAATTCATATTGTTACAGGGGGAACGACTGCCCTGATGGCACCCGCCGCGTTCGCCGGGTGCCATGGCCGGATCAGTAGGCCAGCGACCAGGTCAGGGTGTAGGTGCGGCCGCGCCCCTGGTAGTCGTAGAGGTAGGCCGGACCGTAAACCGGCGAATAGAACAGCGTCGCGCGCTGGCCCCAGACGGTGCTGTACTGCTTGTCCAGCAGGTTCTGGATACCGGCGCTGAAGGTGCCGAAGCCGGTGTCCTGGCTGCCCAGCAGGTCAAGGGTGGTGTAACCGCTGATCTTGTGGTCGGCATCGTCCTTGAGGGTGAAGGCTTTGTTCGCCTGCAGGCGCGCGCTGCGGCCATCGCCCTTCCAGCCAACGAAGGCGGTGGACTTGGACAGCGAGGCATAACGTGCGTCGCGCTTGATCCAGTCGCCGCTCGCGTCTTCTTCTTCCGAGCGCACCAGGTGCAAGGTGGTGCCGGCTTCCCAGCCGCTTTCGAAGTGACGGGTCAGCGCACCTTCGAAGCCGAAGTCGCGGCTCTTCTTCTCATCGACGTTGATGGTCAGGGTTTTCGAATCGACGTTGATGATCTTGTCCGACCAGATGTAATACACCGCGGCCTGGGCATCCCAATCCAGGTCGGCGTAGCGCCAGCCCATTTCCACCTGCCGGCTCTTGATCCCCGCCAGCGGGTTGTCTTCGACGCTCATGCCGGCCTTGCCGTAGTACTTGGCCGGGTCCGGCAGGTCAAAGCCCTCGCCGTAGTTGGTCCAAACCTGGTGACCGTTCTTGAAGTCGTAGATGGCGCCGAGGTTGTACAGGCTGACCTGGTAATCGTTGCTGCCGCCGGGAACGCCCTTGAAGTTGCTGACATCCACGTCCATCTGCTGGCGCCGGGCGCCGCCGGACAGGGTCAGGTTATCGGTGAGGTGCCAGTCCAGTTGCGCATAGGCGGAAACGCCATCGACGCGGTAGCTGGGATAGCGCGCCGCCTTGCTCGCCTCGTTCAGGTCCAGGCCGCCGCTGCTCGACGACGTGCGGGCGTCGAAGGTGGTCTGCTCGGCGTTGAAACGTTCGCGGTCGAGGTCCACGCCATAGGTCAGCTTGAGGCTGTCCCACTGCTTGGCGAACAGCGCCTTCAGGCTGCTGACTTCGAAGTTCTGCTGCGAGGCGGCGAAGTACACGCCGCGGGAACCGGTCGGGGAGCCCGAGTTGTAGTAGGGAAACGGGTAGAAGTTGTCGTCTTCCTTGCGGTACGACGCCTGCAGGTAGAAGTCCTGGCCGAGCACGTCGGCGTGGTGGTAGTTGGCGTTGAGCAGCAGGCGTTTGGTGCGCGGCTCCAGGTCGGTGGAGTAGCCGCTGCGCAGCTCGGCGTTTTCCAGGTCCGACGGGGCGTTGTAGTTCAGGTGCGGAAAGAAGATCCCGGTGCTGCCGTGGTTGCCCGAATCGTAGTACTGGGCGAGCACGTCGAGGCTCTGCTGCTCGTTGAACTGCAGGCCGAGGCTGCCCATCACGTCGATGGTGCGGTTGTATTGCAGGTCGGTCTGGGTGTTGTCGATGAAGATCTGGTTGCCGGCGCCGTCGTAGAAGGCTTCGTTCTGCTCGGCGGAAACGCCCAGGCGGCCATTGATGCGCTCGTTGCCGCCGCTGATGGACTGGGCGACGCGGGTCGACAGGTCATCGCTGTTGTTGAAGCCGCTGCTGGCACCGACCTGGGTTTCGAAGCGCGCCGGTCCCGGCTCACCCTTCTTGGTCACGATGTTGATGATGCCGCCGGTGGCGCCGCCGCCATAAATGGCGCTGGCGCCAGACAGCACTTCGACGCGCTGGACGTTGAACGGCGAGATGCTGTCGAACTGCCGCGACAGACCGCGGGAGCTGTTCTGGCTGACGCCGTCGATCATCACCAGCACGTTGCGGCCGCGCATGTTCTGGCCGTAGTTGGTCCGCCCTTCCGGCGCCAGGTCGAGGCCCGGCACCAGCTTGCCGATGGCTTCCTTGAGGCTCACGCCGCTGCTGATCTGTTCTTTCAGTTGCTCCTGGTCGACCACCCAGACGGTGCCAGGGATTTCACTGATGGAAGTGCTGGTACGCGAGGCGACGCTGACCTCGATCGGCTTGAGGCTGACGCTGGCCTGCGGCTCGCCCTTGCGCAGGATCACCGTGCGCGCGTCGCTGAATTGCCAGCTCATGCCGCTGCCGGCCAGCAGCCGTTGCAACGTGTCTTCGATGCTGAAGGTGCCGCGCAGCCCGGTGCTGGACAGCCCGGCGACATCGCTGGTGGTGAACAGCAGGTGCAAATCGGCCTGGTCGGCGAAGCGGGTCAGGGTCTGGTCGAGGCTTTGCGCTGGCAGGTCGAGGCTGACCTGGCGGGCCTGCGAAGCGGCGGCCTGTACCGGGGCGACGGCCTCGGCGGCCTGCACGGCAACGGCGCCGAGCAACGCGGCGGCAACGGAGGATGCCAGCACGGCATGCTTGAAATAGTCGGTGGAACGCGCGGCGGAGTTGAACGGACCTTTCACTGTTTTCTTCCAGACAGGTAAACGTAAATGAGAACGGATTGCTGATCAGTCCCACTACGACGATCTGGCGTCGAAGAACTTGCAGTGACTTTCCGAAATTATTTTCGCCCGGAAAAAATCAGTAGAGCACGGCCAACCACGGCAGGTAGGTGACCTTCAGCGCATAGCGCTGTTCGAGGGTGCGCAGCAGCGCATGGGGATCGTTGAGGTCGAACACGCCGCTGACCTGCAGCGCGCCCACCTGGCTGTCGGAGATCAGGATGCGCCCGTGCTGGTAGCGCTCAAGTTCAGCGATCACTTCGCGCAGCGGCCGGCCATTGAAGATCAGCTTGCCGCGTTGCCAGGCAGTCTGGGCCTGGGCGTCGGGGCTGACCGCCACGCGCCGCTCGCCAACCTGCGCTTCGCCACGGCTGACCACCACGCTGTTGACGCTGCCCTGCCGACGCACGCTGAACACCGCGTCGCTGCCCTGCACCGCCTCGGCACCGCTGTCTACCACGAAGGGGCGCGGGTCCGCGGCCGGCTCGAACAACGCCTCGCCCGCCTTGAGCGACACTGTGCGGCGCTCGCCGCTGAAATTCACCGACAGCGCACTGGCGCTGTTGAGGGTGACCTTCGAGCCATCTTCCAGGGTGATGGTGCGGCGCTCGCCGGTGCTGGTGTGGTAATCGGCCAGCAGCGCCGGGCCTGCTGCCAGCCGCCGTAGCCGAGCATGGCCGCCAGCAGCGAGGCGGCGATGGCCGAACCCCAGTGGCGACGACGCGGGGCCTTCGGCAGTTGCATCGCGGCCTGGGTGTGACCGAGATCGCCCCACAGCGCTTCGGCCTCTTCGGCGGCGGCCAGGTGTTCGGCGCTGAGCCCGCGCCAGCGCTGGTAGCGCTCGCGGTCGGCCTGGCTGGCGTTGCCCGAATGCAACAGGACCTGCCAGTCGATGGCATCGTCGGAAAGGTCGGTCAGTGGCTGCGGTTCGGACATGGAGGCTTCAGTCATGGTTGTGCTTGAGCCAGTCCCGGCAATGGCGCAGGGCCTGGCCGATGTATTTTGCCACCATGCTCTCGGAAACGCCCAGTCGTTGTGCAATCTGCGCCTGGGTCAGGCCCTCGACGCGATTGAGCAACAGCGCCTGACGGGCGTTTTCCGACAGTTGCAACAAGGCTTCATCAAGGATTTCCAGACGCTCCCGGGCCAGCAGCGCCGCCTCCGGTGCGGGCGCCGGGCAAGCCATTTGCGCTGCGGCGTCGCTGTCGCCGAGGTTGCTCTCCTGGCGTTGCTCGCGGCGCAAGGTGTCGATGGCCAGGTTACCGGCGACGCGGAAAATGAAACTGCGCGCATGCAGCACCGGCAGCGCCTGCTGCTCGATCTTCACCAGCTTGAGGTAGGTTTCCTGGGCGACATCGGCCGCGCGCTGGCGGTCGTTCATGCGCCGGGTCAGGAACTGCAACAGCTCATCGTAGTGTTCCTGGAAACTGGCCAGCAGCCCGGACACGGGAGACGTCAGCATAGGAAGAGGGATCGCCGGTGGGAGGGGTTATCGGACGTTAATGGGAGGCATTATCTTTCATAACGTGTCCGAATTTCAATCTTGAGCGAGGGGGTCTGGTTTTTGTGTCGGATTTTAGGAGGGGTGTCGAGACCGAGCGCAGGGCGCGCCCGGCCTCAAGAGTAAGGAATAGCCTGGATCAGGACTTCCCGGCGCTGGCCGCCGCCATCAGCTTGTTGATCTCGCTGCGTACCATGTTGGCGAATTCCGGCGGCGTCATGCCATCCAGCTCCGCGCGCACCCACTCGGCCCACTTGCCCTTGCGCCGCGGCTTCTCGCCAATCATGCGGGCTGCTTCGCCCTTGGCCTTGGCCAGGTTGGTCTGCCACAGCTCGAACAGCCGCGCTTTCTCATCCTCGATCTCCGCCCGCTCGGCGAAGCTCTTGTTGGCCAGATTGAAACTCATGGGGGTAATTCCTGCCGCGTGAAAATGGCCGCTATCTTACACTGTAGCCGCCGACGCCCGGCAAACCACTGCAACTTTCCGTACAGACGGACACTCCATTCAGTAGGTCCATCACTTACCCGAGGAAGTATTCATGGCGAGGAAAAGCACCCTGCACAGCGAAAGCGAGCAAATCAAGGATCAAGCGTTCAGTGATTTGCAGGCACTGATCGAAGAATCGGAAAAGCTGCTCAACGAGAGCGCTGCGCTGGTCGGCGAAGAAGCCGAGACCCTGCGCGCGCAGTTGCAGCTCAAACTCAAGCAGGCAAGTAACGCAGTAGGCAGCGTGCGCGACCAGGTCAAGCCGGTGGTGGACGCCACCGAGACCTACATTGGCGGCCATCCGTGGCAGACCGTGGCGATTTCGGCGGGCTTCGGGCTGGTGGTGGGGTTGCTGCTGGGTCGCCGGCCTTGAGCTGAAGATCGTTTCTGACTATTCGGGCCTCATCGCGGCAAAACCGCGATGAGGCCCCTGATGCCTCACCGCAACTGCAACGGATCCACCAGCGAACAGGCAATCGCCATCCCCACCAGATCAGGCAGATGCTCGGCCTGCATTCGCTTCATCACCCGCGACCGGTACAAATCCACGGTCTTCACGCTGACCTCGAGTTGCTCGGCAATCTCGCGGTTGGTGTAGCCCTGCACCAGCGGCAGGAACACGTCCCGCTCGCGCGGGGTGAGGCTGTCGATCCGCGCCTGCACCGTGTCGCGCTGGCGGCTTCCCACCTGGACTTTCGATGACCGGCCCAAGGCTTCCTGAACGCTGTCCAGCAGCAGCTGGTCGTTGTAGGGCTTTTCGATGAAATCGCAGGCGCCGGCCTTGAACGCCCGCACCACGATCGGCACATCGGCGTGGCCACTGACGAAGATCACCGGCAGGTCAACGCCGCGCGCGCGCAGCGCTTCCTGAACACTCAACCCGCCCATGCCGGGCATGCGCACGTCGAGCAGCACGCAGGCCGGCAAGTCGCCCTCGCAGGCATCGAGAAACGCCTGGCCACTGGTGAAGGGCAGCGCCTTGAGGCCGACGGATTCGAGCAGCCAGACCGTGGAGTCGAGCATGCCCTGGTCGTCGTCGACCACATAGACCTTCGGATCCTGCATGAAAATCCCCTTGTTCAAACACTTGCCGCCGGCGCCAGCCGACAGCTCAAAATCAATCCACCGCCGTCGCTCGGACCGGCCTGCAAGGTGCCGCCAAAGCCTTCGACGATGCTGCGGCTCATGCTCAGGCCGAGGCCCAGCCCTTCAGGCTTGCTGGTGGTGAACGGGGTGAAGATCCCGTCCAGTCGGTCCAGCGCCACGCCCGGGCCCTGGTCGATCACCTGGATCAACAGCCAGCCGCCCTCCTGTTCACCGCTGAGCACGATCCGCGAAGGCTGGCCCGGCTGTTTCTCGCGGTTGGCGTCGATGGCGTTGCGCAGCAGATTGAGCAGTACCTGCTCCAGCAGCACCCGGTCGGCGTAGACCGGCGGCAGATTGTCCGTCATTCGCTGCTCGATCGTCACCTGCGCGTGATTGGCTTCCCAGGCACACAGGCGCACCGCCTCGCGCGCCACCTGGGCGACCGACAGCGCCTGCAGGCGCCGCGGCTCCTTGCGCAGGAAGGCGCGCAGGCGCTTGATCACTTCGGCGGCGTGGGTCGCCTGTTCGCTGATGCGCTGCAAGCCTTGGGCAACCCGGCCCGCCGCCTGTGGGTCACGATCGAGCGCATGCAGATAACGCTGGCTGGCGGCGGCGTAATTGAGCACCGACGCCAGCGGCTGGTTGATTTCGTGGGCGATGCCGGACGCCAGTTCGCCGAGGGTCACCAGCCGCGCGGTGTGGGCCAGTTCGTCCTGGTGGCGACGCTGCTGGGTCTCGCGCAGCTCGCGCTCGGTCATGTCGCGGGCAACCAGCGAGTAATAACGCTCGCCGCCGGCGGCGCTGTGCGCCAGCAACACCAGCGACACCGGGAACGCCGCGCAGCCATCGTACGGCGCCAGCCGCGCCTCGCACTGCCAGACGCCATCGCGCTCGGCGCACAGCCAGCCTTCGTCATCCAGGCGCTGCTGAGCGTCTTCATCGAGCAGTTGGCGCAGCGGCGGCACCGCGTCCACGTCCATCAAGCCGAGGGCACGCCGCGCGGAACGATTGAGGTAGGTCAGGCGCCCGTCCGGGTCGGTGAACAGCACCAGATCAGTGTTGGCCTCGACGACTTCGGCCAGTCGCCGACGGTTTTCCTGCGCCTCGATGCGCACGCTGATGTCCCGCGACACACTGACGATCTCCACCACTGCGCCGGTATAGGTTTCGCGGATCGCCCGGCTGGCAATCTCGAACCACAGGTCGCGGCCATCGCGGTGGCGCACCCGGCAGGTCATGGTCTGGTAGCCGTCTTTCTCCAGCGCCTGCGCCGCCTGTTGCAGGAATTGCTGGCGGTCCTGGGGATGGAACAGCGACTGCACGGCGACCCCGCGCAGTTCTTCCGGCCAGTAGCCGAGCAGGCGATAAGACGCTGGCGACGCGTCGAGAAAACAGCCATCGGGCGTGTGCCGGGAAATCAGGTCGGTGGTGTTTTCGGTAATCAGCCGGTACAGGCGGCGGGCCTGGCTGGCCTCGCGTTCGGCACGGCGCTCGGCGGTGGCGTCACGGCAGCGGGCAATGACCAGGCCTTCGCTGGCGGGGATAAAGGTCCAGAGCAAAATGCGCTCGCCGGCCTGGCTCTCGACATCGCTGATCGCCCGTTGCTGGCTGAGGCAGGCACTGACCAGCGCGCCATGGTTGGCCGGCAGCAACACGGCCAGGCTCTGCGGCGGCCAGCCGTTGAGCTGTTCGAGCATGGCGGGGTTGGCCGCGCGCAGGGTGGCACCGGCATCGAGCAGCAAACTGGGCTGCGGGTCCTTGTCGAGCAAGGCCGAGGGGATGGCGATCAAAGCGTCTGCTCCGGGATTTTTATAGTATTTGTACCATATTGCTATAGTCTATCTTCCAGGTAACATGGCGAACAGCGTAAAAATGCACCACCGGAGCAGTCCCCGTGAATCTGCTCCACGAAACCTGATAGAGCTAACAATCAGCCATCGGAGGTTTCAGCATGCGTCCAGGGCGTGTACTTGCCGTACACAGTCCGGGCAGGCTGCCTCCTGCACAGGACAATGCTTTCCATGTCGATCTTCTCCCAGGGCCTGCAGCCCGCCCCCGTCAACCACGTCGCCCTCACCCCCCTGAGCTTCATCGAACGCACCGCCGCGGTCTACGGCCAGTACCCCGCCGTGATCCACGGTTCGATCCGCCGCAACTGGCAGGAAACCTACCAGCGCAGCCGGCGCCTGGCCAGTGCCCTGGCGGGCCGCGGTATCGGTCAGGGCGATACGGTGGCGGTCATGCTGCCAAACATCCCGGCGATGCTCGAAGCGCACTTCGGCGTGCCAATGATCGGCGCGGTGCTCAACGCCCTCAACGTTCGCCTGGACGCCGAGGCTATCGCCTTCATGCTCGAACACGGCGAAGCCAAGGTGCTGATCACCGACCGTGAATTCCACAAGATCATCAGCGCCGCGCTGAAACTCATGGCTCATCCGCCGCTGGTGATCGATGTCGATGACCCGGAATACGGCGAAGGCTGCGCCGTCAGCGAGCTGGACTACGAGGCGTTTCTGGCCGAGGGCGACCCGGAGTTCGCCTGGCACTGGCCCGAGGACGAGTGGCAGGCGATCTCGCTGAACTACACCTCCGGCACCACCGGCAACCCCAAGGGTGTGGTCTATCACCACCGCGGCGCCTACCTCAACTCGCTGGGCAACCAGATGACCTGGGCGATGGGCAACCATCCGGTCTACCTGTGGACCCTGCCGATGTTCCACTGCAATGGCTGGTGCTACCCGTGGACCGTCACCGCGCTGGCCGGCACGCATGTGTTCCTGCGTCGGGTCGATCCGCAGAAGATTCTTACGCTGATCCGCGAACATCAGGTCACTCACCTGTGCGGCGCGCCGATCGTTCTCAATGCGCTGATCAACATGCCTGACTCGGCCAAGGCGGCGATCGATCACCCGGTCAACGCCATGGTCGCCGGCGCCGCGCCGCCGGCCAAGGTGATTGGCGCCGTGGAAGAAATGGGCATCAAGGTCACCCACGTTTATGGCCTGACCGAGGTGTATGGCCCGGTGACCGTCTGCGCCTGGCATGCCGAATGGGATGAAAAACCGTTGCAGGAACGGGCGCGGATCAAGTCGCGCCAGGGCGTGCGCTACGCCACCCTCGAAGGCCTGATGGTCGCCGACCCGCAAACCCTCGAACCGGTGGCCCGCGACGGCAACACCCTGGGCGAGATCTTCATGCGCGGCAACACGGTGATGAAGGGCTACCTGAAGAACCCGGAAGCCACCGCCGAAGCCTTCCGCGGCGGCTGGTTCCACACCGGCGACCTCGCCGTCTGCCACCCGGACGGCTACGTCGAGATCAAGGACCGGCTCAAGGACATCATCATTTCCGGCGGCGAGAACATCTCCACCATCGAAGTCGAAGACACCCTCTACCGCCACCCCGCCGTGCTGGAAGCCGCGGTAGTAGCCCGGCCGGACGAAAAATGGGGCGAGACGCCGTGCGCGTACATCACCCTCAAGGCCGGCTACGAAGACACCCGCGAGGTCGAGATCATCGCCTTCTGCCGCGAACATCTGGCCGGCTTCAAGCTGCCCAAGACGGTGGTGTTCCGCGAGCTGCCGAAGACCTCCACCGGCAAGATCCAGAAGTACCTGTTGCGCGACTGGGCCAAGGCGCTCTGATCCCTCCTACTTATTCGAACGAGAACCACGATGCCTGAATTCAATGCCCCGCTGCGCGACATGCGTTTCGTCCTCCACGAAGTGTTCCAGGGCCCGGCCCAATGGGCACGGCTGCCCGCGCTGGCGGCCAGTGTCGATGCCGAGACCGCCGACGCGATCCTTGAAGAGGCGGCGAAAATCACCGGTCAACTGATCGCCCCGCTCAACCGCAGCGGCGACGAACAGGGGGTCGGTTTCGAAGCGGGCCAGGTCACCACGCCCGAGGGCTTCAAGCAGGCCTGGCAGACCTACCGCGAAGGCGGCTGGGTCGGCCTCGCCGGCAACCCGGAGCACGGCGGCATGGGCATGCCGAAGATGCTCGCGGTGCAGTTCGAGGAAATGCTCTACGCCGCCAACTGCAGCTTCAGCCTGTATTCGGCGCTGAGTGCCGGCTGCTGCCTGGCGATCGACGCCCACGCCAGCGACGAACTGCGCGCCCTCTACCTGCCGCGGCTGTACAGCGGCGAGTGGGCCGGCACCATGTGCCTGACCGAACCCCATGCCGGCACCGACCTGGGGATCATCCGCAGCAAGGCCGAGCCGCTGATCGACGGCAGCTACGCCATCAGCGGCACCAAGATTTTCATCACCGGCGGCGACCAGGACCTCACCGACAACATCATCCATCTGGTGCTGGCCAAGCTGCCGGACGCCCCGGCCGGACCGAAAGGCATCTCGTTGTTCCTGGTGCCCAAGCGCATCGTCTCCGACGACGGCAGCCTGGGCGTGGACAACGCGGTCAGTTGCGGCTCGGTCGAGCACAAGATGGGCATCAAGGCATCGGCCACCTGCGTGATGAACTTCGACGGCGCTGTCGGCTACCTGGTCGGCGAGCCGAACCGCGGCCTGGCGGCGATGTTCACCATGATGAATTACGAGCGCCTGTCCATCGGCATCCAGGGCATCGGCTGCGCCGAGGCGTCGTACCAGAATGCCGCGCGCTATGCCTGCGATCGCCTGCAAAGCCGCGCCGCCACCGGCCCGCAGGCGAAGGACAAGATTGCCGACCCGATCATCGTCCACCCCGACGTGCGCCGCATGCTGCTGAGCATGCGCGCCCTGACCGAAGGTGGCCGCGCCTTCGCCACCTACGTCGGCCAGCAACTGGACACCGCCAAATACACCGAAGACGCCACCGAGCGCGAGGCAGCGCAACGCCTCGTCGCCCTGCTGACGCCAGTGGCCAAGGCATTCTTCACCGACACCGGTCTTGAGAGTTGCGTGCTCGGCCAGCAGGTGTTCGGCGGCCATGGCTACATCCGCGAGTGGGGCCAGGAGCAACTGGTGCGGGATGTGCGTATCGCGCAGATCTACGAAGGCACCAACGGCATCCAGGCACTGGACCTGCTGGGGCGCAAGGTCGTGGCCGATGGCGGCCAGTCGCTGGCGTTGCTGGCGGCGGAAATCCGCACCTTCTGCGAAAGCGAACCGCCGTTCGCCGCGCAGGTGCTGGGCGCCCTGGAGCGGCTGGAAAGCACCAGCCAATGGCTGCGCGAACAGGCCAGCCAGGACGCCAATGCCGTGGGTGCGGCGTCGGTGGAGTACCTGCATCTGTTCGGTTACGTCGCCTACGCCTACATGTGGTCGCGCATGGCCGCCACCGCCCGCGCGCATCACGCCGACGAGCCGGACTTCTATGGCGCCAAGCTGGCCACGGCGACGTTCTACTTCGAGCGTTTGCTGCCACGGGTTCTGTCGTTGCAGGCGAGCATTCAGGCGGGTAGCGACAGCCTGTTCCAACTGACCGCCGAACAGTTCTGAACTGCACGCACCACGGCAAGTGGCGGCTTGCCGTAGTCTTGCGACCGTTGGTCGGTTTGTGCGGAGAAAATCGTTTTTGTAGGTGATTTCCTGCGAATAAATCTCACAACTGATAGTGATTCGCCATGATCTCGGTTCTCCCCGCCTACCCGGCGGGGTTAGAATTGCGCAAAACCGGGAGTATCAATGAATCAGGTCAGCCCCAGCGACGCCGAATTGAATGCCATCACCGATGCCGCCGCGCATTGGTGCATGCGCTTGCACGCTGATGACTGCACCGCGCAAGAACTCGCCGAATTCGAACAATGGCTGGCCGCCAGCCCGCTTCACCTGCAGGAATACGAAGCCATGCAGGAGATCTGGGTCACTGCCGATCACCTGCCGCGAGCCACTCCCGCGCAGATTCTGCACCTGCCGATCAAGCCCAGACCACAGCCCCAGCGCATGCGTCACTACGCGTCGGCAGCAGTGATTACCCTGCTGGCGCTGCCGGTCGGCGCCTGGATCGGCTGGGAGCAAGGCTGGCTGCCCAACGACTACCAGTCGGAAAAAACCACCGACGCCCGCAGAACCGTCACCCTGGGCGACGGCAGCGAAGTCGAACTGAACCTCGGCACCTCCCTGCGCTACACCCACTACAAGGACGAGCGCCGGGTGACCCTGGTCAAGGGCGAGGCGTTCTTCAAGGTCCATCACGACACCAGCCACCCTTTCATCGTCCGCGCCGGCAACGGCCAGACGCAGGTGACCGGCACCCAGTTCAACGTCTGGAAATACCGTGATCAGGTCAAGGTGACGCTGGTGGAGGGTTCGGTGCTGGTCAGCAGCGAGAGCTTCAAGCCCGGCAGCGGCTACCGCCTCGGCCCTGGCATGCAGGCCAGCTACAACACCGGCGATCTCGAACCGAGCCTGAACCAGACCTACGCCAACGACTCCAGCCTGTCGTGGCGCAGCGGCAAGCTGGTGATCGACAACCTCACCCTCGACCAGGCGCTGCCGCTGATCAACCGCTACCTGGAAAGCCCGCTGCGCCTGGCCGACGCCAGCACCGGCAACGTGCGCATCAGCGGCATCTACAACACCAACGACGTCAACCGTCTGGTCCGCAGCCTGCCCAAGGTACTGCCGGTCTACCTGACCCAGGACAAAGACGGCAACACCGTGCTCAACCGCATCTCCCCGCCGCCAAAAAAGGGCTGAGCTTCGCGCCCCGCCCTCTTGCGCTTGTTTCTTACAGCACCATCGCCGCCACCCATCCCGCCGCCAGCAATGGCAGGTTGTAATGGATGAAGGTCGGTACCACCGTGTCCCAGATGTGATGATGCTGACCGTCGACGTTCAGCCCCGAGGTCGGGCCCAGCGTCGAGTCAGACGCCGGCGAACCGGCATCGCCCAGGGCGCCGGCGGTGCCGACGATGCACACGGTGGCGATCGGATCGAAGCCCAGTTGCACGCACAGCGGCACGAAGATGGCCGCAAGAATCGGCACGGTGGAGAACGACGAACCGATGCCCATGGTCACCAGCAAGCCCACCAGCAGCATCAGTAAAGCGCCGATACCCTTGCTGTGATTGATCCACGATGCGGACGCTTCCACCAGCGTCTTCACCTCTCCGGTCGCCTTCATCACCTCGGCGAAACCGGACGCGGCAATCATGATGAAGCCGATCATCGCCATCATCTTCATGCCTTCGGTGAACAGGTCGTCGGTGTCCTTCCAGCGCACGATGCCGGAGGCCGAGAAAATCAGGAAGCCCGCCATGGCGCCGATGATCATCGAATCCAGCCACAACTGAATGATGAACGCCGCAGCGATGGCGCAGCCGGCTACCAACAAGGTCAGCGGGTTGTAGCTGACCGCCACCTGCTCGACCTGCTCGATTTTCTCCAGGTCGTAGACGCGCTTCTTGCGGTAGCTGAAAAACACCGCGATCAGCAGGCCGGCGAGCATGCCCGCCGCCGGAATGGCCATGGCATGGGTGACATTGACGCCACTGACATCGACGCCGCTGCGAGCCACATTGGCCAGCAGGATTTCGTTGAGGAAGATATTGCCGAAGCCCACCGGCAGGAACATGTACGGCGTGATCAGGCCGAAGGTGATGACACAGGCCACCAGCCGGCGATCAATCTGCAGGCGCGTCAGCACATAGAGCAGCGGCGGCACCAGCAACGGAATAAAGGCGATGTGGATCGGCAGAACGTTCTGCGAGGAAATCGCCACCACCAGCATCAGCCCGACCAGCAGCCACTTCACCCGGGCACCGTTGCCTTCGCTCTGCCCGTGGAACATCGCCAGGGCGCGATCAGCCAGGGCGTGGGCCAGGCCGGATTTGGCGATAGCCACGGCGAAAGCGCCGAGCAAGGCGTAGGACAGGGCCACGGTAGCACCGCCGCCCAGGCCACCGTTGAAGGCCTTGAGCGTGGCCTCGATACCCAGCCCGCCCACCAGGCCACCGACCAGCGCACCGACGATCAGGGCAATGACCACATGCACGCGGGACAAACTCAGTATCAGCATGATGCCGACCGCGGCAATGACTGCATTCATTCTGTGAACCTCTTGAAACGGACAAAAAGCGGGTACGTCGGCGACAGTTTTGCCCTCAGGCACTGGCCGAATGACGGTATGTTTTTGGAAGGCGCACACTCTGACGGAGGCCCCCGCGGATGTCAAAGCGCGACGCCTCATGCTGGTGCAAGGGTCGCCTGAATGAACGAAAACGGCGCATTTCAATTGAACGTTTGAATAAAGAAAGTTCACAGATTGCCGTTACAGTCGGCAGTGTCTATCTCTTTTGGTCCAAAGGATTTTGCCGATGTTGTTCAGACAACTTTCCATTCAATGGAAGATCACTTCACTGGCCGGGCTGTGCCTCGCGGGCATCGTCACCCTGCTGGTGGGTCTTTCGCTGTATCGCATGGAACACACAACGGAGCTGGTCAAGGCCAGCAGCATGCACATGCTCACCGAGGCGGCCCAGGGCCGTATCGAATCCCAGGGCGAAGTCCAGGCACTGAACATCCGGCGCCAGTTCATGGACGCCTATCAATATGGCGCCGGCTTCTCGCGCCAGGTGCTGTTCCTGCGTGAACAGGCGGAAAAGCGCTTCCTCGACGCCTTCGACCTGCGCGAAGACATGACCCGCCAGGTGCGCTCGGCGCTGCAGGCCAACCCCGACCTGCTCGGCCTGTCGCTGGTGTTCGAGCCCAACGCGCTGGATGGCAAAGATGAACTGTTCGCCGGCCAGGAGGCCATCGGCGGCAACGAAACTGGCCGTTTCGCCCTGTACTGGTCGCAGCCGACCCCGGGCAAGCTGACCTCCATGGCGCTGCCCGAGCGTGACATGGCCGACACCACCATCGGCCCGAGCGGCGAGCCGGCCAACACCTGGTCGGTGTGCCCGCGCACCACCCGCAAGACCTGCGTGACCGAACCGTATTTCTACGAAATCGACGGCCAGCAGGTGCTGATGACCAGCATCGTGTTCCCGCTGATCGTCGCCGACAAGGTGATCGCCACCCTCTCCATCGACATCAACCTGAACAGCCTGCAGGCCATGAGCAAACAGGCCAGCGCCAACCTCTACGGCGGCCAGACCCAGATCGGCATCCTCAGCCCCGCGGGCCTGCTGGCCGGCTACAGCCCGGACGCCAGCAAGCTGGCCCAGCGCTACGAACAGATCGACGCCCGCAACGGCGCCGAACTGGTGCGCCTGATGGCCGACGGCAAGGTGCTGCACAGCATTCAGAACGACGGCCGCTTGAAAATCCTCGCCTCCTTCGCCCCGACCCCGGGCGCCAAGCCTTGGGGCGTGCTGCTCGATGTGCCGGAAAGCGCCCTGATCGGTCCCGCCGAAACCCTCAAGCAAGAACTCGATCAGCGCAACACCAATGGCACCTTGATCGAACTGGGTCTTGGCCTGTTGGCCGCGGTGGTCGGCCTGCTGTTGATCTGGCTGATGGCCCGCGGCGTGACCCGGCCGATCCTTCATGTCGCCCACCGCCTGCGCGAAATCGCCAGCGGCGACGGCGACCTGGCCAGCCGCCTGGCCTACAACAAGCAGGACGAACTCGGTGAACTGGCCGGCTGGTTCAACCGCTTCCTGGACAAGCTGCAACCGACCATCGCCGAGGTGAAACGCTCGGTGCACGCGGCGCGCAGCACCGCCGACCAATCTTCGGCGATCGCCAGCCAGACCAGCGCCGGCATGGAGCAGCAGTACCGCCAGGTCGATCAGGTGGCCACCGCCTCCCACGAAATGAGCGCCACCGCCCATGACGTGGCCCGCAGCGCCGCGCAGGCCGCGCAAGCTGCCCGCGACGTCGATCAGGCCACCCGCCAGGGCCTGGCGGTGATCAACCAGACCACCAGCAGCATCGACGCCCTCGCCGCCAACATGAGCACCGCGATGAACCAGGTCGAAGGCCTGGCGGAGAACAGCGAGAAGATCGGTTCGGTACTGGAAGTGATCCGTTCCATCGCCGAACAGACCAACCTCCTTGCGCTCAACGCCGCCATCGAGGCAGCCCGCGCCGGCGAGGCCGGGCGCGGCTTCGCGGTGGTCGCCGACGAGGTGCGCAACCTCGCGCAACGCACTCAGGAATCGGTGGAAGAAACCCGCCATGTGATCGAGCAGTTGCAGGCCGGTACCCGCGAAGTGGTCGGTGCGATGGACAGCAGCCATCGCCAGGCTCAAGGCAGTGTCGAGCAGGTCGGTCAGGCGGTGAGCGCGCTTCGGCAGATTGGCGAAGCGGTGACGGTCATCACCGACATGAACCTGCAGATCGCCAGTGCCGCCGAAGAACAGAGCGCGGTGGCCGAGGAAATCAGCAGCAACGTCGCGACCATCCGTGATGTCACCGAGTCGCTGTCTCATCAGGCCGATGAGTCGGCCCGGGTCAGCCAGTCACTGAACAGCCTGGCCAACCAGCAGCAAAGCCTGATGGATCACTTCCAGGTTTGATCTGTATGCCGCGCCGCCGGGCCTCAGCGCCCGGCCCGGCGCGGCAGCTCGATACTCACCCGCAACCCGCCAAGCGCACTCCCCTCCAGGTCCATCCGGCCATGCCAGGCTTCGACGATGTCGCGCACGATGCCCAGGCCGAGGCCGTGGCCATCGATCTGCTCATCCAACCGCGCGCCGCGTTCCAGCACGCCCTGCCGAGCGTCCTCGGGAATACCCGGACCGTCATCATCGATACACAGCCGGTAGTGATCCGGCGTCTGGCTGATACTCAGGCAGACTTCGCTGTCGGCCCATTTGCAGGCGTTGTCCAGCAGGTTTCCGAGCAGCTCCAGCAGGTCTTCACGGTCCCATGGCAACGACAGGCCGGCGGGAACGTCCTGGCGGATCAACAGGCCGTCGCCATGGATCATTCCCAGCGTGGACAGCAGGCCCGGCAGTTCCGCATCGCAATCGAAATGCGCGCCCGGCAACGCATCGCCGGCCAGCCGGGCGCGGTTCAGTTCGCGGCTCAAACGCTGCTGGATCTGCTCCAGCTGCTCACGCATCTGCGCGGACAACCCCGGCACCTCTCGCAGACGCTCACTGGCGGCGAGGCTGAGCAACACGGCGAGCGGCGTCTTTAAAGCGTGTCCGAGATTGCCCAGCGCGTTGCGTGAACGGCGCAGGCTGTCTTCGGTATGGGCCAGCAGGTGGTTAACCTGCGCCACCAACGGTTCGAGCTCACTCGGCACCTCGGTGTCCAGTTGCGAGCGCTTGCCCTGCTGCAACTGCGCGATCTGCTCGCGGGCGCGCTCAAGCGGCTTCAGCGAGCGCTTGACGATCACTCGCTGCAATACCAGCACCAGCACCAAAGCCAGCAGCCCGAGACCGAGGCCGATCTGCTGCAAACGCCGGAAGCTGTCGCGCATCGGCGTGTAGTCCTGGGCGACGCTGATGGACATCGCCTGGCCCTGACGCCGGTAGTCGGCCCGCAACACCAGCAACTGCTGGCCGCGCGGGCCGAGTTCGAAACCGTCGTGCAACCCGGGCGTCTCCGGCTTGGGCATTTCCATGTCCCACAGCGAGCGGGAGCGCCAGGTCTTGCCGTCGAAATCGATGCGGAAGTAATAGCCGGAGAACTGCCGGTTGTAGGCGGCGGAAATCCGCTGCTGATCCAGCTCGACACCGTCGTGACCGTGGACCAGAGCGACCAGCAGGTTCTCGCTTTCCTTGCGCAGGCCGGCTTCGAGGTAACGCTGCAATCCCACCTCGAACAGCCAGAGACTGACCTGGGCCAGGGCCAGGCCCACGACAATCAGCACCCCGGCCAAGCCGAGGCTGAGACGTGACTGAATGGACTTCACGCCACGGCCCCACCGAAGCGGTAACCCTGGCCCCGGTGGGTTTCGATCACGCCACGGCCAAGCTTGCGGCGCAGGTGGTTGACGTGGACTTCCAGAACATTGGAGTCACGTGCGGTCTCGCCGTTGTAAAGGTGTTCGGCCAAATGGCTTTTCGAAAGAATCTGCTGCGGGTGCAGCATGAAGTAGCGCAACAGGCGAAATTCAGCGGCGGTCAGTTGCACGTCCTCGCCTTCACGGGTCACACACTGGCGTCCTTCGTCGAGATGAAGGCCGGAGGCTTCCAGGGTCGGCTGATTGGCCAGGCCTCGCGCTCGGCGCAACAACGACTGGATACGCAATTGCAGTTCTTCGGGGTGGAATGGCTTGCTCAGGTAGTCATCGGCGCCGGCCTTGAGCCCTTCGATGCGGTCGGCCCACGAGCCGCGCGCGGTGAGGATCAGCACCGGTATCACCAGGCCACCGGCGCGCCATTGCTTCAGCACTTCAAGACCGGGGATGCCGGGCAGACCGAGGTCGAGCACGATCAGATCATAGGGCTCACTGCTGCCCTGATACACCGCGTCGCGGCCATCGGCCAGCCAGTCCACCGCATAGCCCTGGCGTTGCAGGCTGTCGGTCAGTTCGTCAGCCAGCGAGACGTTGTCCTCGACCAGTAGCAAACGCATCAATCATCTTCCTCATCTTTGAGCAGGACACCGCTGGCGGCATGCAACTTGATTTCCCGCACCACGCCTTCGACAGTCAGCAACTCGACCTCGTAGACGTATTCATCGTCGTCCTCTTCCAGCTCCGCCTCCAGCAAACGCGCCCCGGGATAGCGTCCCAGGGCGGATTGCAGCAGTTGCTCGAGCGGCAGGATCACCCCTTCTCGACGCAACTGCAGGGCTTCATCCTGGTCAAGGTCGCGGGCCATGGCCAGCGAGCAGCAGGCCAGTAGCGCGAGCAGTGTCCAGCGTGCCGTTTGCGAAAGCCGGATCATCAGCGGTCCTGGACATCCTTGAGCACTTCACCGGTCTTGGCGTCCAGATCCACATCCCACTCGACGTTCTGCGCATCACGCAGTTCGACCTTGTAGACGTAACGGCCGTAGACATCTTCCAGTTCGGTATCTTTGATCGTGGCGCCGGGGTGCTTGGCGAGCGCCTTCTGGTTGAGTTCGTCCAGCGACTGGATCTGCTTGGTCTGGACCAGTTTCACCACTTCGTCGGTACGCACATCCTTGGCCATCGCGACGTTGGCACTCAGGGCCAGGGCAGCGGTTGCGAACAGGGCAGTCAGGGTCTTCATCGTGTTTCTCCATTGAGGTTCGGTGGGGTACGAGGAAATACTACCCAGCCGAACTTAATTGAACCTGAAAACAGCTGGCGACATGATAGCGCCGCAGGGGCGCACCGTCTTGGCGCGCAAGGTCGCAGCGATTCTCTATACTCGCACCCTCGACACAGAGAGACCCGCATGACCGCCATCCAGATCAAATACCCCGCTCTGACCCTGAAGGCCGGTAAACGTGCCCTTGCCCGCATCCGTCAACGTGGCCTGGCGCCCGCTGACGTCGGTGTATTGCCGGGCGCTGCTGGCGGGCCAAAAGCGCTGGGCATACAGGGGCTGGATCTGGCGTTGTTCGGTCAGTGGCTGCCAAGTGCGCCACGCGAGCGCGCGCTGATTGGCGCCTCGATCGGTTCCTGGCGCTTCGCTAGCGCCTGTCTGCCCGACCCGGCCCAGGCCCTCCGCCGACTCGGCGACCTTTATACCGCGCAGGACTTCGCCAAGGGTGTGACCCAAGGCGAAGTCAGCCTGAGTTGCCAGCGCATGCTCGACGACCTGCTGGAAGGTCGTGATGCCAGCATCCTCGATAACCCGCTTTACCGGCTCAACATCGTTGTGGTGAAGAGCCACGGCCTGCTTGCCGATGACCATCGTGGCCGGCTGGGTATCGGCCTGTCCTCGGTGATCGCAGACAACCTGATCGGTCGGCCGCGGCTGGCACGGCACTTCGAGCGCATCATCCTGCACGACGCCCGCAGCGCACCGCCGTTGCAGCCGCTGATAGATTTCCCGTCGCGTTATCTGCCATTGGCCAGCAGCAACCTGCGCCATGCATTGTTGGCGTCGGGCTCGATCCCGATGGTCATGGAAGGTGTACGGGACATCCCGGGCGCAGGGCCAGGAACCTATCGCGACGGCGGCCTGCTCGACTACCACCTCGACCTGCCCTACAGCGGCGAAGACATCGTTCTCTACCCGCACTTCACCGACAAGGTGATTCCCGGCTGGTTCGACAAGGCATTGCCGTGGCGACGGGGCGACGCAGACCGACTGCAAGACGTCCTGCTGCTGGCGCCGTCCGCGCAATATCTTGCGCGCCTGCCATACCGCAAGCTGCCAGACCGCAGCGACTTCAAACGTTTCATGGGCGATGCGTCCAGTCGCCAGCGTTACTGGCATACGGCAATGAGCGAAAGCCAACGGCTAGGCGATGCGTTTCTCGAACTGGTGGAGAGCGGCAGGCTGGGCGACCATCTGCAACCACTGAAGTGACCTTGCTGGTAAACTGCGCCCCAGCATTGGTTCTCAGAGTTATAGATACCGTGGAAATCTTCAAAGAATTTACATTTGAATCGGCACATCGCCTGCCGCACGTCCCCGCCGGTCACAAGTGCGGTCGCCTGCATGGCCATTCCTTCAAGGTCGCCCTGCACCTCACTGGCCCACTGGATCCTCATACCGGCTGGATTCGCGACTTCTCCGAAATCAAAGCCATCTTCAAGCCGCTTTATGAGCAGTTGGATCACAACTACCTCAACGACATCCCTGGCCTGGAAAACCCGACCAGTGAAGTGATCGCCAAGTGGATCTGGGAACAGGTCAAACCGCTGCTGCCGGAGCTGAGCAAGGTTCGTATCCACGAGACCTGTACCAGCGGCTGTGAGTACACCGGCGACTGATTACTTCGCGCCATACGAAAAGGGCTTGCCTCGATACGAGACAAGCCCTTTTTATTTGACCTGTTTTTTCGGCCATAAAAGACAAAACCCCTACCTGCATACGCAGATAGGGGTTTCGGAATTTAATCTTGACGATGACCTACTCTCACATGGAGAAGCTCCACACTACCATCGGCGATGCATCGTTTCACTGCTGAGTTCGGGATGGGATCAGGTGGTTCCAATGCTCTATGGTCGTCAAGAAATTCTGTGTGCTCGTCCGCCTTTCGACGTCCGCGCAAATCGGGTATGTGATGTTTTGTGGGTTCACGAATTTTCGAGCGTTTCGTCTTCACCACCACGATTCGGTGCCCTGTCTCCAGAAGCAGTCAAATTGCTTGGGTGTTATATGGTCAAGCCTCACGGGCAATTAGTATTGGTTAGCTCAACGCCTCACAGCGCTTACACACCCAACCTATCAACGTCGTAGTCTTCGACGGCCCTTCAGGGAGCTCAAGGCTCCAGTGAGATCTCATCTTGAGGCAAGTTTCCCGCTTAGATGCTTTCAGCGGTTATCTCTTCCGAACATAGCTACCCGGCAATGCCACTGGCGTGACAACCGGAACACCAGAGGTTCGTCCACTCCGGTCCTCTCGTACTAGGAGCAGCCCCTCTCAAATCTCAAACGTCCACGGCAGATAGGGACCGAACTGTCTCACGACGTTCTAAACCCAGCTCGCGTACCACTTTAAATGGCGAACAGCCATACCCTTGGGACCGGCTTCAGCCCCAGGATGTGATGAGCCGACATCGAGGTGCCAAACACCGCCGTCGATATGAACTCTTGGGCGGTATCAGCCTGTTATCCCCGGAGTACCTTTTATCCGTTGAGCGATGGCCCTTCCATACAGAACCACCGGATCACTAAGACCTACTTTCGTACCTGCTCGACGTGTCTGTCTCGCAGTCAAGCGCGCTTTTGCCTTTATACTCTACGACCGATTTCCGACCGGTCTGAGCGCACCTTCGTACTCCTCCGTTACTCTTTAGGAGGAGACCGCCCCAGTCAAACTACCCACCATACACTGTCCTCGATCCGGATAACGGACCTGAGTTAGAACCTCAAAGTTGCCAGGGTGGTATTTCAAGGATGGCTCCACGCGAACTGGCGTCCACGCTTCAAAGCCTCCCACCTATCCTACACAAGCAAATTCAAAGTCCAGTGCAAAGCTATAGTAAAGGTTCACGGGGTCTTTCCGTCTAGCCGCGGATACACTGCATCTTCACAGCGATTTCAATTTCACTGAGTCTCGGGTGGAGACAGCGCCGCCATCGTTACGCCATTCGTGCAGGTCGGAACTTACCCGACAAGGAATTTCGCTACCTTAGGACCGTTATAGTTACGGCCGCCGTTTACCGGGGCTTCGATCAAGAGCTTCGCGTTAGCTAACCCCATCAATTAACCTTCCGGCACCGGGCAGGCGTCACACCCTATACGTCCACTTTCGTGTTTGCAGAGTGCTGTGTTTTTAATAAACAGTCGCAGCGGCCTGGTATCTTCGACCGGCATGGGCTTACGGAGCAAGTCCTTGACCCTCGCCGGCGCACCTTCTCCCGAAGTTACGGTGCCATTTTGCCTAGTTCCTTCACCCGAGTTCTCTCAAGCGCCTTGGTATTCTCTACCCAACCACCTGTGTCGGTTTGGGGTACGGTTCCTAGTTATCTGAAGCTTAGAAGCTTTTCTTGGAAGCATGGCATCAACCACTTCGCGCTCTAAGAGCGCTCGTCATCAGCTCTCGGCCTTAAGATCCCGGATTTACCTAAGATCTCAGCCTACCACCTTAAACTTGGACAACCAACGCCAAGCTGGCCTAGCCTTCTCCGTCCCTCCATCGCAATAACTAGAAGTACAGGAATATTAACCTGTTTTCCATCGACTACGCTTTTCAGCCTCGCCTTAGGGACCGACTAACCCTGCGTCGATTAACGTTGCGCAGGAAACCTTGGTCTTTCGGCGTGGGAGTTTTTCACTCCCATTGTCGTTACTCATGTCAGCATTCGCACTTCTGATACCTCCAGCAAGCTTCTCAACTCACCTTCACAGGCTTACAGAACGCTCCTCTACCGCATCACCTAAGTGATACCCGTAGCTTCGGTGTATGGTTTGAGCCCCGTTACATCTTCCGCGCAGGCCGACTCGACTAGTGAGCTATTACGCTTTCTTTAAAGGGTGGCTGCTTCTAAGCCAACCTCCTAGCTGTCTAAGCCTTCCCACATCGTTTCCCACTTAACCATAACTTTGGGACCTTAGCTGACGGTCTGGGTTGTTTCCCTTTTCACGACGGACGTTAGCACCCGCCGTGTGTCTCCCATGCTCGGCACTTGTAGGTATTCGGAGTTTGCATCGGTTTGGTAAGTCGGGATGACCCCCTAGCCGAAACAGTGCTCTACCCCCTACAGTGATACATGAGGCGCTACCTAAATAGCTTTCGAGGAGAACCAGCTATCTCCGAGCTTGATTAGCCTTTCACTCCGATCCACAGGTCATCCGCTAACTTTTCAACGGTAGTCGGTTCGGTCCTCCAGTCAGTGTTACCTAACCTTCAACCTGCCCATGGATAGATCGCCCGGTTTCGGGTCTATACCCAGCGACTAAACGCCCTATTAAGACTCGCTTTCGCTACGCCTCCCCTATTCGGTTAAGCTCGCCACTGAATATAAGTCGCTGACCCATTATACAAAAGGTACGCAGTCACCTAACAAAGTAGGCTCCCACTGCTTGTACGCATACGGTTTCAGGATCTATTTCACTCCCCTCTCCGGGGTTCTTTTCGCCTTTCCCTCACGGTACTGGTTCACTATCGGTCAGTCAGTAGTATTTAGCCTTGGAGGATGGTCCCCCCATATTCAGACAAAGTTTCTCGTGCTCCGTCCTACTCGATTTCATTGATAAGAGATTTTCGTGTACGGGGCTATCACCCACTATGGCGGCACTTTCCAGAGCCTTCCACTAATCTCAAATCAACTTAAGGGCTAGTCCCCGTTCGCTCGCCACTACTAAGGGAATCTCGGTTGAT
>NZ_CAESCG010000001.1:0-170000 GCF_903166565.1 Pseudomonas sp. Marseille-P9899 | reverse complement strand
ACACTTGACTCGCTGCGATCTCTCGTCAGCGGGAGGCGAATTCTACAGCGTTACAACCTGCTGTCAACTGCCTTTTTTCACCGCTTTCGGTGGAGACCGAAACACTTCCTACGCTACCTGAAACTTCTAACTCGTTGAATCTCAAGGAGTTTTCCGTTTCGACTGCGCCGGAAGTGGGGCGAATTATAGACAGATTGAACGGGGCGTCAAGGGTTTATTTGAAATACGGGTCAACAAAGAAATATGCGCACTATATTGCTCATTTACCCCGCAGTTGAGCATCATAGGCCCATCGGCGTAACTACCGCCCTGCCCTCCTATATAAAGGAACACCCAACCGCGATGAACACCCAAACCCGCAGCCTGGCCGCCACGCTGTTTCCTGTCGGCGTGCTGCTGATTGCAATGGCGTCGATTCAGTCTGGAGCGTCGCTCGCCAAAAGCCTGTTCCCGCTGGTTGGCCCGGAGGGCACCACGACGCTGCGCTTGCTGATCGCGAGCGTGATCATGTTGCTTCTGCTGCGCCCCTGGCGTGCACGGCTTACCGCCAGCACGCTGAAGACTGTGGTGGTTTACGGCGCCGCTTTGGGTGGCATGAATCTTCTCTTCTATATGTCGCTGCAAACTGTTCCGCTGGGCATCGCGGTGGCGCTGGAGTTCACCGGCCCGTTGGCAGTCGCGCTGTATGCGTCGCGCCGTCCGGTAGACTTTCTCTGGATCGGCATGGCCATCGCCGGCCTGCTGTTGCTGGTCCCTATCGGTGCGACCAGCTCGGGAATCGATCCGAAGGGTGCCTGCTACGCTCTGGCCGCCGGCGTTTGCTGGGCGCTTTATATCCTTTATGGGCAAAAAGCCGGCGCCGAGAACGGCATCCAGACCGCTGCCCTCGGGGTGGTCATTGCTGCAGTAGTCGTTGCCCCGATCGGCATCGTTCACGCCGGCACTGCATTGTTGAACCCTGCACTGATCCCGGTAGCCCTCAGCGTCGCGATTCTTTCCACCGCCCTGCCCTATAGCCTGGAAATGGTGGCCCTCACGCGCCTGCCGGCACGCACGTTCGGCACGCTGATGAGTATCGAACCCGCGTTTGGCGCTCTTTCCGGGTTACTGTTCCTTAATGAAGTGCTGAGCCTCACTCAATGGCTGGCGATCGCCGCCATCATTACAGCCTCGGTCGGCGCTACGCTGTCCATGCGCAAGGACACTCCACCGCTGGTGGCTGCCGACTGATTGAGAAATATTTTCATTTAAAAGTGATATGAATGATTGTGTCGGCCCGGCAACCCTGTTTAAGCTGTGAACGGCGTCTTAGTTTGAACCTTTCAAATCGGAGCAGGGACGAATAAGCATCAGGACGATGCCAAGCACACAAACACGGGCACAGACCCGCGAATGCGTTAAGGACAGGAATGAAACGAATTTTGCTCATCCTCGCCATTCTGGCCGTTGCCGGTTGTGCCGCAACCGCCAAGGACGAAGTCAAGCGTGGCAAGAAAGGGCTGCACATCAACTGCTCTGGCCTGTCCTCCTCCTGGAACAAGTGCTACAGCAAAGCTGAAAGCTCTTGCGGCACCAAAGGCTACAAGGTCATCGCAAAATCCGGCGACGGCGATGAAGAGCCCGGCGACTATCCGTTCGGCATCAATCCAGCGGGCTACACCAGCCGCAGCATGATCGTCATCTGCAAGTAAGAAAGGGCAACCCGTGGGTTGCCCTTCTTTATTAATGCAGCATTTTGCCGACCTAAGCGCTGATTGCCGCCGTTCTCTCCTGCAGCCACGCAAGCGCTGCACCGCTCAGCAATGGTTCGAGCCGACGCCGTACCTGCGCGTGATAGCCGTTCAGCCACTCGACATCCTCGCTTCCGAGCCTTTCGATCAGCAAGCAACGCGTATCAATCGGGCACAGGGTCAAGGTTTCGAACTCAAGGAAGTCGCCGAACGCACTCTTTGCCGACTCGCGATTGAACACCAGATTTTCGATCCGAACGCCCCACTGCCCCGGACGATAAGTGCCCGGCTCGATGGAGGTGATCATCCCCGCCTGCATGGCCGTCTGTGGCGCGGCGGCGGCCTGATAGGCAATCACCTGCGGCCCTTCATGAACATTCATGAAGTAGCCCACGCCGTGACCGGTGCCGTGGCCGTAATCGACATGCTCTGCCCACAGTGGCGCCCGGGCGATGGCATCGAGTAGCGGCGACAGAATGCCCCGTGGAAACTTCACTCGCGACAACGCGATCATGCCCTTGAGCACCCGCGTGCAATCTTCTTTCTGTGCCTGACTAGGCGTCCCAATCGGCACCATACGGGTGATATCGGTGGTCCCGCCCAGATATTGCCCGCCAGAATCGATCAGCAGCAGGCCATCGCCTTCGATCCGCGCGTGAGAGGCTTCCGTGGCCCGATAGTGCGGCATCGCACCGTTGGCATTGAAGGCGGCGATGGTCGCGAAGCTGAGTGAAACGAAACCGGGGCGCCGCGCCCTCTCGGCGCTCAGGCGCTCATCGACGGTTACTTCGGTAACCGTCTCGCGGGTCTGGGCGACCTCGAACCAAGAGAAGAACTCACACAGCGCCGCACCATCCTGCTCCATGACCTGGCGGATGTGCGCAAGGTCCGCCTCGCTCTTGCGCGACTTGGCCAGGGTGGTCGGGTTGATCCCCTCCACCAGTCGCACGCCTTCATTAAGGTTCGCCAACAGGCCACTGGTGACCTTGGCCGGATCGACCAACAGGCTGCTGCCCGCCAGAATCGCGGCGAGACTGGCGGAAATCGCCGGGTAATCCCGCACCTCTACGCCATCGGCAGCCAGAACCTTGCGCAGTTGAGCATCGACCTTGCCTTCACCGACAAACAGCAGCGCCGTATCGCGGCTGACCAGCGCAAAGGAGACAAAGACCGGGTTGTAGGAAACATCACTGCCACGCAGGTTGAACAACCAGGCGATGTCATCGACGGTGGCAATGAAATGCCAGTCCGCACCACGCTCCGCGAGGCTCTGACGCAGGGTGTTCAACTTGTCGACGCGGCTGACCGTTGCCTGCGGTGGCAAATGCTCATAGACCGGGTTGGTGGGCAGCGCCGGGCGATCGTCCCAGACGCCCGTGAGCAGGTCCTTGTGCATCATCAGTCGGACATTGCGCGCCTTCAGTCGATCGCCCAATTGCCGGGCCGAGGCCAGGGCCATGACTGCGCCGTCCACCGCCACAGTGCCATCGGCGGGCGCATTATCGGCCAGCCAGTCCAACGGACCCGGGCGACCCGGCTGCAGCTTGACCAGCTCGATCCCGCTACCGGCCAATTCCCGCTCGGCCTGCTCCCAATAACGACTGTCGGCCCAGAGGCCGGCAAAGTCCACGGTCAGCACCAAGGTGCCGACCGAGCCGTGGAAGCCCGAGAGCCACCGGCGCGCCTGCCAGTAGCCCGGCAGGTATTCGGAAAGATGGGGGTCGGCGGAAGGCACGAACAACGCATCGACCCCTTCGTTGCGCATCACCTGACGCAGGCGCGCCACTCGTGTACTGATCGCATCCTGCGCTGTCGGCTGACTGTTCATGCTTACTCCTGTCACTACCACGGCCATTCATTCTGGCCGCTGATAATGGAGCAGGCATCAGCCTCGGGCAACTCCCCAGAACGGCGCCGGACGCAGCGCAGCCCTTATCGCGCGGGCCGCCTGGTCGATATCCGCCTCGTGGGTGAAACGTCCGAGGCTCAGGCGGATGGTCTGACTCGCCAGGTATTCGTCATGCCCCAGCGCCAGCAACACGTGGGAAGGCGCGCTGCTACCGGAGTTACAGGCCGAGGTGGAGGAAAATGCCAGTGTTGCGCCGAGTGCGGAGAGGTCCAGCGAATCGCCGCTGAAAGTCAGGCTGAGGGTGTGGGGGATGGCGTGTTGAGCGTTACCGTTGAGCTGCAATCCGGAAATATCACGCAACTGTTCCAGCAGGCGATCACGCAAACATCGGATGCGTGCCACCTCCTCGTCCTGCACCTCGCCGGCCAGGGCGAACGCCGCACCCATCGCAGCGATCTGGTGCGTTGCGAGGGTGCCGGAGCGCAAGCCGCCTTCGTGACCGCCGCCGTGGATCTGCGCCTGCAATAGGGGTCGGGCGCGTTCGCCAACATACAGTGCACCGATACCCTTGGGTCCGTAGACCTTGTGCGCAGAGAACGACACCACATCCAGCGGCCACTCGCTCAGGTCGATTGCCACTTTGCCGGCCGCCTGCGCGGCATCTACATGCAACAGCGCGCCATGGCGCCGAACGATTTCACCGATGGCGCGAACATCATTCAGCGTGCCCAGCTCATTGTTCACCAGCATCAGCGAGACCAGGAACGTGTCCGGCCGCAAGGCCGCCAATACGGCGCGCGGGGTAATCTGCCCGTTCGTATCCGGGGTGAGGTAAGTCACCTCGAAGCCGGCGTCCTGCAACTGCCGGGCGGTGTCGAGCACGGCTTTGTGTTCGACCCGGCTGGTGATGATGTGCCCGCCGCTGCGGCCCTGGGCCAGGCCCTTCAGCGCGAGGTTGTTCGACTCGGTGGCGCCGGAGGTCCAGACCAGTTGATCGGCACGCGCGCCCACCAATGACGCGACCTGTTGCCGGGCCAGTTCAACGGCTTGCCGCGCCTGCTGGCCATAGCGGTGCGAACTGGACGCCGGGTTGCCGAAATTGCCGGCTGCGCCCAGGCACTTGACCATCACGTCAATGACTCGCTCGTCGACGGGCGTCGTGGCGGCATAGTCGAAATACAGCGGTAGATTTTCCATGGTTCAAGGCTCTCTGGCAGTTGTCGCCCAGGAACGCAGCGCGCTTCCCGAATCCTGATGCCATAGTGCCTCAAGCCAACATAGAACTAATAATTATCAATTTTCATATTTATATAACTTTTAGTAGAAAAGCCCGATTAGCGCTGAACTTCCGCTTGGTCGCGCGCTTCAGAACAGATATCCCTTGCTGCTGGAGCGCCTACCATGCCCCGCCGGACCGACCGCAAGCACGGCGTGTTGTTGCTCGATACCCGCGAGAGCACGCCCGACCACGAACGCGCCGTCCACCGCAAGCTGGCCGAACACCTCGCGGCGCTGCTGCATACCGAGGTGGTGGACACCGAGGCCGATGACAGCGGAGACCTCTACTACCTCCCCACCTCGACGCTGATCGAACCTGCGCGCTATCGGGAACTGGGCATCACCTCGATCGCCGATTTCTTCGGCGGCATGGTCACTCATCCCTACATGGCGACCAAAGCCATCTCTCACCCCTTGCCCGCCAGCGCCACCTTTCCGCTCGGCTGGACCGACGACTTCGCCCGCCGCGCCAGTGATGCCCTGCTCAAGGGCTACACGGTGTTCAGCATCGATGATGCCCGGCGCGCCGCAGCGCTTTTGCTCCAGGACGGGCCGCTGCGGCTGAAGCCGGTGCGGGCCACCGCCGGTCGCGGCCAAACGGTGATCGAGAACCTGAACGCCCTGGAAGCCGAGCTGCGGCAAATGGACGAAGACGAATTGGCCCTCTGGGGCCTGGTGCTGGAGGAGAACCTTGAGCAGGTTGAAACATTCAGTGTCGGCCAGGCGCTGGTAGCCGGTATCACCTGCAGCTACTACGGCGTGCAGAGCCTGACCACCGATCATCAGGGCGTGTCGGTGTACGGCGGTTCGGACCTGGTGCTGGTGCGCGGCGGCTACGACGAGCTGCTGCAACTGGAGCTGGAAGATCCGTTGCGTCTG
The DNA here is from genome assembly GCF_903166565.1 of Pseudomonas sp. Marseille-P9899. Classification (NCBI taxonomy): domain Bacteria; kingdom Pseudomonadati; phylum Pseudomonadota; class Gammaproteobacteria; order Pseudomonadales; family Pseudomonadaceae; genus Pseudomonas; species Pseudomonas sp. Marseille-P9899. The sequence continues at coordinate 164,264 of NZ_CAESCG010000001.1, read as the reverse complement.
GCAATCACCCAGGCCCGAACCTACGAGCAGGCGGCGATGCAGGCTTTTCCCGGCTTTCTCGCGTCCCGGCGCAATTACGACGTAGCCCGCGGCTTGACGCCCCACGGCAGCGTGCGCAGCGGCGTATTGGAGCAATCCTGGCGCATCGGCGGCGCCAGCAGCGCGGAGTTGCTGGCGCTGCGGGCATTTTCCGAGGACCCGGCCCTGCAACGCATCCGCGCCTCGACCCACGAGGTGTTCGACGAGGTGCAATTGCCCGCGGACGCGACGCTTTTCTACCAAGGGGACGACTGTGAAGTCGGACGCATCTGTAAATACGCGAGGATCCGCGCCTATGACCATCCATAGCGAAACCCTCGACATCCTTGTCGACGGCGAAAACATCGCCGGAACGCTGCTCAGCCCCAGTGCGAAAGTTCCGGGGATTCTGTTCGTCCACGGTTGGGGCGGCAGCCAGCAACGCGACCTGGCCCGGGCCAAGCACATCACCGGGCTAGGTTGCGTGTGCATGACCTTCGACCTGCGCGGCCATGAGAAAACCGAAAGCCAGCGCCGCAGCGTCACCCGCGAGCAGAATTTCGCCGACGTGCTGGCGGCCTACGACAAGCTGGTCGGCCACCCGGCGGTGGATACCAGTTCCATCGCCGTGATCGGTAGCAGTTACGGCGGCTACCTGGCCACATTGCTGACGCGCCAGCGCCCGGTGAAATGGCTGGCGCTGCGGGTGCCGGCGTTGTACTGGGATGACGAATGGAGCGCGCCCAAGCAGGGCCTCGACCGCCAACGCCTGTCGCAATACCGACTGATGACCCTTGGCCCCGGCGACAACCGCGCACTGGCGGCGTGCGCCGAATTTTCCGGTGACGTCCTGCTGGTGGAGTCGGAGCAGGACGACTATGTGCCCCACAGCACCTTGATGAGCTACCGCTCGGCCTTTGGTTGCGCCCATTCGCTGACCCACCGGATCGTCGACGGCGCCGACCACGCGCTGTCCAGCGACCGCAGCCAGAAAGCCTACAGCGCCCTGCTCACCGCCTGGATCAGCGAGATGGTGATCGGCGCCCGGCTTGATCGTTATCCGCACCATTCACCCTGGTACTCATAGCGCCTGGTGCGGCGCAACCTGGCAATGCAGCCCGCCCTCGGCGGTGCGCGCGAGGCTGCTGAGGGTCTGGAAGGCGGAGAAATTCACGCCCCGGGCCAGGTGCTCGCGCAGCAGATCGAGAAACGGTTCCTGGTCGAAGCTGGCGATGGCGGCCTCCCAGGCGGAGCGCGACTGCCATTGCAAGTATTGCAGCACCCGACTGCCGTCGTCACTGGCCTGCACGCTGATCCCCAGCAGCCCGGCGTGCTCGAACGCCAGCCGCTCGCTGCGTGCCGCCAGAGCATGGGCCAGTGCCTGCTGGCGTAACGGGGCCACTTCGAATTCGATCAGTTGGGTGAAACAGAGACTGTTTGCTACCGCCATCATGAAAAATCTCTCCGTTGTCGGGTAGGCAAGGTCAGCGAGTAAACGCGTTGGGCTTCGGCGCGAAAGGCTGCGCGGCAAGCCTGCACTTGTGGTGCATGGCCCGGCACGGTAAAACCTCCAGTTAACTCAAGGTCAAGAGATTCTTTGCATGGACGACAAAAGCCTGAGCGTCGGCCAACTGGCCACGCGCAGCGGCGTCGCGGTCACCGCGCTGCACTTCTACGAGAGTAAGGGGCTGATCTTCAGCACCCGCAATGCTGGCAACCAGCGGCGTTTTCCTCGGGAAACCCTGCGCCGGGTGGCGGTGATCAAGATGGCGCAGCGCCTCGGCCTGCCGCTGTCGAGCATTCACGCCGCGTTACAGAGCCTGCCCAGCCATCGCGCGCCCAACGCCGCGGACTGGCGCCGCCTGTCAGCTCAATGGCGTGCTGACCTGACCGAGCGAATCGACAAGTTGATGTTGCTGCGCGACCAGCTCGACGGCTGTATCGGCTGTGGCTGCATGTCGATGCAGAGCTGCCCCCTGCGCAACCACCATGACCAGTTGGCCGAGCAGGGCCCCGGGCCGCACTTGCCCGCGCTCGCCGAGGAACACTGAAATCAGGCCTGACCAGTCACCTGTTTGCGGTACTCGCCGGGGGCCAGACCGGTGACTTTGTGGAAGACCTTGCGGAACGCGCCGGGGTCCTGATAGCCGACACCCCAGGCGATCTGATCGATGCTGCGGCGGGTGAATTCGAGCATCCGGCAGGCCCGTCCGACCCGCACTTGCTGGCAGTACTCGGTGGGTTTGAGCCCGGTGGCGCCCCGAAAACGCCGGAGAAAGGTGCGCTCTTCAAGGCCCGCGCATTCGGCCATGACCGCGACGCTGACGTCCCGCGCGCCAGTGCTCTGCAACCAGTGCTGAACCTTCAACACCGCTTCGTCGCCGTGATCCAGACGCGGACTGAAGGTGCTGCCCGCAGGCTTGAGCTGGACCGGCTGCACCGCGAGAAAACGCGCGGTTTCGCTCGCCAGGGTGTGACCCAGGAAGCGCTCCACCAGGTTCAGGCCGACTTCGGTCCAGGCCATCAGTCCGGCGCTGGTGATCACATCACCGTCGTCCAGCAGCGGCAGGTTGGCCTCGACTTTGACCTGGGGAAAACGCTCGGCCAGCGACTGGGCGAAGGTCCAGTGGGTAGACGCCGAACGGCCATCGAGCACACCGCTGGCGGCGATGAAAAATACCCCGACGCAGACCGACGCCAGCAATGCGCCGTCGGCGTGCCATTCGCGCAACTGCCCGCGATAGCGCTCCAGCACTTCGCTGGACAACTCCGAGCCCAGGCTCGGCGGCACGATCATCACCCGCGGCTGGTGGCGTGGCTGTGGCTGGCTGTCGAAGGTCACTCTCAGCGCGCCGTCCACGTCCTGCCAGTGGCAAACCCGCAGCGGTGCCTGCTGGCGCACACCGAGGTCGGCGGCCAGGCGATTGGCCACGCTGAACAGGTCGGTCATGCCATACACCGCGGCCATCTGCGCCCCCGGGTACATCAGGATGCCGATCTCGGTTGCGTCGCCCACACAGGTCATTGTCAGTTTTTCCCGTCAAATTGTCGGTCGCGCCAATCTTCAACAGCGCCGCGCAAGCCTATAACTATCCGCCACACCATCACCATCCTCCTGAGGAAGCAGCATGAGCAAGCACGCCCTGATCATCATCGACATCCAGAACGATTATTTCCCCGGCGGTAAATGGACCCTGGCCGGCGCCGACGCGGCCGCCGACAACGCCGCCAAGGCGCTGGCCGCGGCCCGTGAGCGCGGCGACTTCGTGGTTCATGTCCGGCATGAATTCGAATCCGCCGATGCGCCATTCTTCACGCCCGGTTCGGAAGGTGCGCGGATCCATTCGAAAGTGGCCGCCCGCGACGGCGAGGCCGTGGTGCTCAAACACAAGGTCAACGCCTTCCTCGACACGCCGCTGCTGCGTCTGCTGGAAGAACAGCGGATCACCGACCTGACGGTGGTCGGCAGCATGAGCCATGTCTGTATCGATGCCGCGACCCGTGCCGCCGCGGACCTTGGCTACAGCGTCAGCGTGCTGCACGACGCCTGCGCCACCCTCGATGTCGAATTCAACGGAGTGAAGGTCCCGGCCGCCCAGGTGCATGCGGCGTACATGGCTGCGCTGGCGTTCGGCTACGCCAAGGTGATTTCTACCGAAGAATGGCTCGCGGCCTGAGTCAGATCACCACGTTGCGCACGAAGCGAGTCGCCACCTCGCCATCGTTGCGGTAGCAGTGGTTACGGTTGCTGGCGTAGCTGAGAAACTCGCCGGCAACCAGTTGGTGCTGCTGGTTGTCGATCAGCAGCGTCAGACAGCCTTCGAAGACGAAGACCTGCTCGCTGAAGCCTTCGGGGTCGGCGCTGGTGGTGTAGAGCTCGCCCGGTTCCAGGCGCCATTCCCACAGTTCCACCTCGCGGCGGGCGGGGGTGCTGGCCAGTAGCACCGCCTTGCTGGCGGGGTGCTCGCCGGCCCAGGCCAGTTCGTTGATGCGGCTGGAGTCGCGGTTGTCCGCAGCCTTGATCAGGTCACTGAAGGCCACGCCCAGCGCTTCGGCGATCAGGTCGAGGGTCGACAGGCTGACGTTTTTCTCTCCCGCCTCGATGGCCACCAGCATGCGTCGGCTGACACCGGAGTTCTGCGCCAGGGCGCTCTGGCTCAGGCCCGCGTCGTGACGCAGGCGGCGCACGTTCTGACTGACGTGCTGCAAGACCGAAGCGCGTGAATTGGAATCTTTGTCCACGTGGGTGCTCACTCGAAAGGGTTTGCGCAGTATACTGCCCAACTTTGCCGCGCATTGTGCGTCGCCCCCTCTTCTGTGTGCAAGGTCATGACTACCAATACCCCCTCGCGTGCGTCCTTCACTTTCCGCCTGAGCAAGGCGGAACTGGTGCTGGTGTTCATCACCATGCTCTGGGGCGGCACCTTCCTCATCGTGCACAACGTCATGACTGTCAGCGGTCCGATGTTCTTCGTCGGCCTGCGCTTCGCCGCCGCCGCATTGTTCGTCGGCGCCTTCTGCGCCCGCTCGCTGCCTGGCCTCACCCTGCTGGAACTGAAAGCCGGGGTGCTGATCGGCGTGTCGATCATGCTCGGCTATGGCCTGCAGACCGTCGGCCTGCAAACCATCAGCAGCAGCCAGTCGGCCTTCATCACCGCGCTCTACGTGCCCTTCGTACCGCTGTTGCAGTGGCTGGTGCTGGGGCGCCGTCCCGGTTTGATGCCGAGCCTGGGCATCGGCCTGGCGTTTGCCGGCCTGATGCTGCTGGCCGGCCCCAGCGGCGGCGCGGTGCAGTTCAGCCCCGGTGAAATCGCCACCCTGGTCAGCGCCGTGGCCATCGCCGCAGAGATCATTCTGATCAGCAACTATGCCGGCAAGGTGGATGTGCGCCGGGTCACCGTGGTGCAACTGGCCACTGCCTCGGCGCTGGCATTCATGATGGTGGTGCCGACCCAGGAACGCCTGCCGGACTTCTCCTGGCTGCTGCTGACCAGCGCCATCGGCCTCGGCGCCATGAGCGCGGTGATCCAGGTGGCAATGAACTGGGCGCAGAAGTCGGTTTCGCCAACCCGCGCTACGCTGATCTACGCAGGTGAACCGGTCTGGGCCGGGATTGTCGGACGTATTGCCGGTGATCGCCTGCCAGGCCTGGCCCTGGTCGGCGGATTGCTGATCGTGATCGCCGTGGTGGTGAGCGAACTGAAGATCAAACGCCGGGAAGAAAAGCCGGCTGTATGCGCCGCGGATGAGAAGGAAGCCGACCCGGGTCTCTAGCCAACCGGGTGCTTGTCCTGCGGAAACTGTTATAAGAAAAAAGATTTTTCTTACAATTCTTGTAAGGTTCTGCGACAGCTTCATGGTTGGTGATCCCATGGCTGTTCCGTATGATCCCTTACAAATTTCCGCAGATTAGATATCTATGTCCTTGATAGTTCTGCTGCTTCTGCCATTTGTTGGGAGCTGTCTGGCAGGTGTCCTGCCGCACAACGCGCGTAACGCCGAATCCGTGCTCGCCGGCATCGTTGCCCTGGTGGGCACGGTGCAAGTGGCCATGCTCTATCCGCAGATCGCCGATGGCGGGGTGATCCGCGAAGAAATGCTCTGGCTGCCGAGCATGGGCCTGAACGTGGTCCTGCGCATGGACGGCTTCGCCTGGCTGTTCTCCCTGCTGGTGCTGGGCATCGGCACCCTGGTGTCGCTGTACGCGCGTTACTACATGTCACCGCAAGACCCGGTGCCACGCTTCTTCGCCTTCTTCCTGGCCTTCATGGGCGCCATGCTCGGCCTGGTGATGTCGGGCAACCTGATCCAGATCGTGTTCTTCTGGGAACTGACCAGCCTGTTTTCCTTCCTGCTGATCGGCTACTGGCACCACCGTGCCGACGCCCGCCGCGGCGCCTATATGGCGCTGATGGTCACCGGGGCCGGAGGTTTATGCCTGCTGGCGGGGGTGATCCTGCTCGGCCATGTCGTCGGCAGCTATGACCTGGACAGGGTGCTGGCGTCCGGTGACGCCATCCGCAACCACGCCCTGTACCCGGTCCTGCTGCCCCTGATCCTGCTCGGCGCACTGACCAAGAGTGCGCAATTCCCCTTCCATTTCTGGCTGCCCCACGCAATGGCGGCGCCCACCCCGGTTTCGGCTTATCTGCACTCCGCGACCATGGTCAAGGCCGGGGTCTTCCTGCTCGCGCGGCTGTGGCCGGTGCTGTCCGGTACCGATGAATGGTTCTGGATCGTCGGCGGCGCCGGCGCCTGCACCCTGTTGCTGGGCGCCTATGCGGCGATGTTCCAGAACGACCTCAAGGGCCTGCTGGCCTATTCCACCATCAGCCACCTCGGCCTGATCACTTTGCTGCTGGGCCTCAACAGCCCGCTGGCGGCAGTGGCGGCGGTGTTCCATATCCTCAACCACGCCACCTTCAAGGCGTCGCTGTTCATGGCGGCAGGCATCATCGACCACGAAAGTGGCACCCGCGACATCCGCAAGCTCAGCGGGCTGTTCCGGTTGATCCCGTTCACCGCCACCCTGGCCATGGTGGCCAGCGCGTCCATGGCCGGCGTGCCGTTGATGAACGGCTTCCTCTCCAAGGAAATGTTCTTCGCCGAAACCGTGTTCATCACGTCCACCGCCTGGGTCGAGATGGCCCTGCCGGTGATCGCCACCCTGGCCGGGACGTTCAGCGTCGCCTATGCCCTGCGCTTCACCGTTGACGTGTTCTTCGGCCCGACCGCCACCGACCTGCCGCACACCCCGCACGAACCGCCACGCTGGATGCGTGCGCCGGTAGAGCTGCTGGTGCTGACCTGCCTGGTGGTGGGCATCTTCCCTGCGCAGTCGGTCGGCCCGCTGCTGGCCGCCGCCGCCTTGCCGGTGGTCGGCGGCACCCTGCCCGAGTACAGCCTGGCGGTCTGGCACGGCTGGAACGCGCCGCTGATCATGAGCCTGGTCGCCATGTGCGGCGGCATCCTGCTGTACCTGGCGCTGCGGACCCAGTTCCAGCACGGGCGCTTCCGCCATCCACCGTTTATCGAGCGTTTCAACGGCAAGCGCCTGTTCGAAAAAAGCCAGGTGTTGCTGATGCGCGTCGCCCGTTGGGGCGAGCGCGTGCTCACCACCCGGCGCCTGCAGAAACAACTGTTCATGCTGGTAACCGCCGCGCTGCTGGCCGGCATGCTGCCGCTGCTGCACCACGGCCTGAGCTGGGGCCACCGGCCGAAGATCCCGGGTTCCGGGGTGTTCGTGATGCTCTGGCTGATCGCAATCGCCTGCGCCATCGGCGCCGCCTGGCAAGCCAAGTACCACCGTCTGGCGGCATTGATCATGGTCAGCGTCTGCGGCCTGATGACCTGCATCACCTTCGTCTGGTTCTCCGCGCCGGACCTGGCGCTGACCCAACTGGTGGTGGAAGTGGTCACCACCGTGCTGATCCTGCTGGGCCTGCGCTGGCTGCCGCGACGGATCGAAGGCGTATCGCCTGCAGCCGGCTCGCAGGAACGGGCGCGCTGGCGCCGTCTGCGCGACCTGGTGCTGGCGGTGCTGGTGGGCGGCGGCATGGCGCTGCTGTCCTACGCCATGCTGACCCGTCCGACGCCGAACTTCATCTCGTCCTTCTACCTCAGCCGCGCCCTGCCGGAAGGCGGCGGGACCAACGTGGTCAACGTCATGCTGGTGGACTTCCGTGGTTTCGATACCCTCGGCGAGATCACCGTGCTGGTGGCCGTGGCGCTGGCGGTGTTCGCCCTGCTGCGGCGCTTCCGTCCGCCGCGCGAAAGCATCCAGTTGCCCGCCCAGCAGCGCTCGCTGGCGCCGGACGTGGTCACCGATCTGGTCAACCCGCGTAACGCTACCGATACCGCGCTGGGCTTCATGATGGTTCCGGCGGTGCTGGTGCGCCTGCTGCTGCCGATGGCGTTGCTGGTGTCGATGTACCTGTTCATGCGCGGCCACAACCAGCCGGGCGGCGGATTTGTCGCCGGCCTGGTGATGTCGGTGGCGTTCATTCTCCAGTACATGGTGGCCGGCACCCAGTGGGTCGAGGCGCAGATGAGCCTGCGGCCGCTGCGCTGGATGGGCACCGGGTTGCTCTGCGCGACCCTCACCGGAGTCGGCGCGCTGCTGTTCGGCTACCCGTTCCTGACCACGCACACCGCGCACCTGCACCTGCCGGTGCTGGGTGACCTGCACGTGGCCAGCGCGCTGTTCTTCGATATCGGGGTGTTCACCGTGGTGGTCGGCTCGACGCTGCTGATCCTCACGGCCCTCGCCCACCAGTCGGTTCGTGCCCACCGCCCGACCCAGCCCAAACCCACCACTCAAGGAGCCGCCGCCTGATGGAAGAAGTCATCGCTATAGCCATCGGTGTGCTCGCCGCCTCGGGCGTCTGGCTGATCCTGCGGCCACGGACCTATCAGGTCATCATGGGCCTGTGCCTGCTGTCCTACGGCGTCAACCTGTTCATCTTCAGCATGGGCAGCCTGTTTATCGGCAAAGAGCCGATCATCAAGGACGGCGTCCCGCAAGACCTGCTCAACTACACCGACCCCCTACCCCAGGCGCTGGTGCTGACGGCGATCGTCATCAGCTTCGCCATGACTGCACTGTTCCTCGTGGTGTTGCTGGCGTCCCGCGGCTTTACCGGCACTGACCATGTCGATGGACGGGAGCCCAAGGAATGAGTGGGATGCAACAACTGATCGTCACCCCGATCCTGCTACCGCTGCTGACTGCGGCGCTGATGCTGCTGCTCGGCGAAAAACGCCGGCCGCTCAAGGCCCGGATCAACCTGCTGTCCACCCTCACCGGGCTGTGCATCGCCATCGCCCTTCTGTTGTGGGTGCGTGACCAGGGCCAGGCGACGTCCATCGGCGTCTACCTGCCGGGCAACTGGGCCGCGCCCTTCGGCATCGTGCTGGTGCTCGACCGCCTCTCCGCGCTGATGCTGGTGCTGACCGGCATAGTCGGCATCAGCGCCCTGCTCTTCGCCCTGGCCCGCTGGGACCGGGCCGGCGCCAGCTTCCACGCACTGTTCCAGATCCAGTTGATGGGCCTGTACGGCGCCTTCCTGACCGGCGATCTGTTCAACCTGTTCGTGTTCTTCGAGGTGCTGCTGGCCGCGTCCTACGGTTTGCTGCTGCATGGCTCGGGGCGCTCGCGGGTCAAGGCCGGTCTGCATTACATCGCCATCAACCTGTTCGCTTCATCGCTGTTCCTGATCGGCGCGGCGATGCTCTACGGCGTGACCGGCACCCTGAACATGGCCGACCTGGCGCTGAAAATCCCGCTGGTGCCGGAGGCCGATCGCGGCCTGCTGCACGCTGGCGCAGCGATCCTGGCAATCGCCTTCCTGGCCAAGGCCGGAATCTGGCCGCTGAATTTCTGGCTGGTGCCGGCCTACTCCTCAGCCAGCGCCCCGGTGGCCGCGCTGTTCGCGATCATGACCAAGGTCGGCATCTACACCCTGCTGCGCCTGTGGACCCTGCTGTTCTCCGGGCAAGCCGGGGCCTCGGCCTACTTCGGTGGCGAATGGCTGGTGTACGGCGGCCTGGCGACCCTGGCCTGCGCCGCGCTGTCGATCCTCGCCGCGCAGCGCCTGGAGCGCCTCGCCAGCCTGAGCATTCTGGTGTCGGCCGGCACCCTGGTGGCGGCCATCGGCTTCGGCCAGACCGCGGTGACCTCCGCCGCGCTGTTCTACCTGGTCAGCTCGACCCTGGCGCTGTGCGCGCTGTTCCTCCTGGCGGAGCTGATCGAGCGCTCGCGCTCGGCCAACGAAATCCCCGAGGACGAGGAAGAAGACGCCATGCCCTCGCCGCTGGAATCGCTGCAACCGCCCAAGGGCATCAACCTGGACGACGAGCAGAAAGCCGTGGTCGGCCAGGTGATCCCGTGGACCATGGCGTTCCTCGGTTTCAGCTTTATCGCCTGCGCCCTGCTGGTGATCGGCATGCCGCCGCTGTCGGGGTTCGTTGGCAAGTTCAGCCTGATCACCGCACTGTTCAACCCACTGGGCCTGGGTGTCGAACCGGACCAGCCGGTGCCGATCACCGGTTGGGTGCTGGTGGCGTTGCTGGTGCTGTCCGGGATGGCTTCGCTGATTGCCCTGGTGCGGGTCGGCATCCAGCGCTTCTGGACGCCGCAGGAGCGCCCTTCGCCGCTGCTGCGCCTGTATGAATGCGTGCCCATCGTCGCCTTGCTGAGCCTGTGCGTGGTGCTCAGCCTGTGGGCCGAGCCGCTGATGCGCTACGCCCAGGACACCGCCGCCAGCCTGAGGGACCCCGGCGTCTACATCGAAGCCGTGCTGGGCACTCAGCCGATCCCCGGCCCGACCACCCTGAACAGCGTCGGGCAGGTGCAACCATGAAAAAACTCTTCCCCGCGCCGCTGCTGTCGCTGTCGCTGGCCGTGCTCTGGCTGGTGCTCAACCTCTCGGTAAGCCCCGGCAACCTGCTGCTGGCGATCCTGCTCGGCATCGTCGCGCCGCAACTGATGGCGCCGCTGCGCCCGCTACAAGCACGCATCCGCCATCCGGGCACCATCCTGCGCCTGATCCTGCGGGTCGGCGCGGATGTGCTGGTGTCCAACCTGCTGGTGTTTCGCAGTGTCTGGCAGGCCGGACGCCGGCCGCCGCGTTCGCAGTTCGTGCATATTCCGCTGGACCTGCGCGACGCCCACGGCCTGGCCGCGCTGGCAATGATCACCACAGTGGTTCCCGGCACGGTATGGTCGGAGCTGGCGCTGAACCGCAGCATCCTGCTGCTGCACGTTTTCGATCTGGACGATGAAGCGAGCTTCATCGAACACTTCAAGACCACGTATGAACGTCCGCTGATGGAGATTTTCGAATGACTGGCCTGCTTGCCAACGCCATCATCGCCAGCCTGTTCATCTTCGCCATTGCCATGGCGCTGACTTTGGTCCGCGTGTTCCGCGGCCCTTCGGCCCAGGACCGGGTATTGGCGCTGGACTACCTGTACATGCTGGGGATGCTGACGATGCTGGTGCTGGGTATCCGCTACGGCAGTGATACCTACTTCGAGGGCGCGCTGCTGATTGCCCTGTTCGGCTTTGTCGGCTCGTTCGCCCTGGCCAAATTCCTGTTGCGTGGCGAGGTGATCGAATGACCGCTCCGGTATTGCCGTTCTGGCTGGAAGTAGTGACCGCCGCGCTGATCCTGACCAGCGCCCTGTTCGCCCTGACCGGTGCCATCGGGCTGTTGCGCCTGAAGGACTTTTTCCAGCGCATGCATCCGCCGGCGCTGGCCTCGACCCTGGGCGCCTGGTGCGTGTCGCTGGCGTCGATCCTGTATTTCTCGGGGCTCAAGGAAACGCCAGTGCTGCATGCCTGGCTGATCCCGATCCTGCTGTCGATCACCGTGCCGGTGACCACCTTGCTGCTGGCCCGTACTGCGCTGTTTCGCAAGCGCATGGCCGGCGAGGACGTGCCCGATGAAGTCAGCGGCAGTCCCGAAAAGGATTATTGAAGCGACTGCTCGCTCAGGCGTTGCAGCTCGCGCCTGACCATGGCCGCGTACTCCGCAGGCTCAAGCTGGTAAAGCTGGCCGGCGACCCAGCTCAGCCACTGCCCTTTCAACTCGTCGCGGCGCGCCAGCAACTGGCGTGCCTGCGCTTCGGCGCGTGGTTGATGGCTGGCGTGGAATTCGCGCCGTCCGCTCACTCGCTGGCCTTGAAGGTCAGCTCGCCCTTGCGCCACTTGGCGGCCTTGGCGGTGGCGGCCTTGAGCACCTTCGACAGACCTTCTTCAATGCGCTCGTTAGCGGCGAACACCATCACCACGCCCTTGCCCTCGCGAAAGACGATGCCGTTGCCTTCCGGCACGCTGACAAAGGCGTACTCGCCCAGGCCATAGATGGTCAGCTTGATTTCACGGAAACGGATTTCGAACTTGCCGCCCTCACGGCTCGGCAGCACGGCAGCGCGGAAGTGGTCGCCGACTTTCAGCTCCAGGCGCTGCTTGTCGTCCACCACCAGCGACTCTTCGGTGTCGATCTCGGCCATGTAAAGGCCTTCGGGGCTCTGCTCGGTGACATAGACGTAACGCGACTGGAACAGCTTGACCAGTTTGCCGCGAAGGTCGCCCAGCACGAACAGGGCATGCATATCGAGATTGCTGACTGCCAATGAAAACTCCTCAAAAACCGCTATCACACAGGCGCACGGGCAAAAAACTCCCACGGGCACGCCGTTCTTCAATTCGAAGTCCAAAAGACTAGTGATTTGGAACTAAAAAGTAGCGGCTCTTTGGCGTTTCGCACTGCGGGAAAACGCACTATTCCATGCCAGCTATTGCCCGACGACGAACTAACCAGGGTTTTTTCCACTGGGCCGGGGCACACTTTCTGACAGCCCCACAGGAAAAAAATGCAGTGACTGCAAGATCAGGGAAGGGAATATGCCCGAAAACACGGAAATCCGTCGAGACTTTTTGAGCAACAAGCACCAAGCGGCAAGCCGCAAGAAAAGCATCCAACCGCGATGCTTTCGCTTCCAGCTTGCCGCTTGAGGTTTGCCGCTGCTAGGGCATCTTCTCCGGCCGGTATCCCAGCCGCAATCCGCCCCAATGCCGGCCATCGACCTTGATCGGCACCGACAGGTCATGCATCAGCTCGCCGGTATCGCGGGTGTAGGTCTGCAACAACACCCGCTGTTGATGGCTGCCGCAGCGAATGCCCGTGCGGTCATCAAACTTGCGCTTGCTGCGGTTGTGCGCGGTGTCGGTGGCTTCATCGCCGGTCAGCGGCTGATTGAAAGCGTTGTTGTGGGTCGGCACATAGCCCTGCTGGGTGCAGGCGATGGCATAGACCAAACCTTCGTGCTCACGTAGCAACGGTTCCTGGATGCCTGGCAGCATCTGGTCAGTGTAATGGTCGAAGCGGGTGCGGAAACGCGCCGGACGGGTGCCGGGCAGCATCTGGTACTGGCGGTCGAACAGGTCGTCGTGGGTGATGCGGCCTTCGCGGATATCTGCCTCGAAGCGCTCGCCAATCTGCTGCGCGCCGCGCAGTGCGAGGTCGAACACCCGCTGGTGGTACTCGTCCAGACCCACCTCGGCCAGGCGCTCGCTGATGCTTTCGGCCTGCCCTTCCATCTGCACTGCGGCCTGGGCCAGGCGCTGGGTTTGCTGATCGCTGGCGGCCAGGTCGCTGCGCATCTGCTCGACGGCCTGGAACAGGCTGTCCAGCTGAGTGCGGGTCGATTCGGTGCCGCCGGCGATCTCGGTGATCTGATCTTCGACGCCCGCCGCCAGCCCGGCGATGGTGTCCAACTGCTCGCCGGTGTGCTCGACCTGACCGACGCCGTTGTGCAGGTCGTCGGAGAGCTGGCGAATCTGCTCCACCACCTGGGCGGTGCGTTGCTGGATCTCGGCGACCATCTGGCCGACTTCCTCGGTGGCCGTGGCAGTGCGGCCGGCGAGGCCGCGGACTTCGTCGGCGACCACGGCGAAACCGCGGCCATGCTCACCGGCACGGGCAGCTTCGATCGCGGCATTGAGCGCCAGCAGGTTGGTCTGGCTGGCGATGGCCTGGATCACCAAGGTGACGCGGGCGATGTCTTCGCTGCGCTGGTGCAGCGCCTCGATCAACTCACGGCTCTGGTTGGCCCGGGCGCTGAGTTGGTGCATCAACTGGATCGACTCGGCCAGCACGGTACGGCCGGCGGCGCTGCTCTCGTGAGCCTGTTGCGCGGCGACCAGCGCCTCGCGGCTGAGCTTGGAGGTGACTTTCTCGGTCCCGATCATGACTTCGGCACTGCTGACGATGCGCGCCGCCGAGGCCAATTGCGATTGCAGTTTCTCGGCCAGCTGCTTGACCGAATAGGCCACGCCAGCGGCGGACAGGGCGTTGTGGCTGGTGCTCTGGGCGAGGTCGCGGGTCAGGTCGGCAAGCGGATCGCTCACCGCGAACGGCGCCGGGCGCGGACGGCTGCGCAGGTGTGGCAGCCACAGGGCCAACAAGGCCAACGGCAGGCAGAACCAGAATGAAATACCGGCAAAGGCCATGGCCGCCAGCACCACCACCAATACCAGGCTTTGCAGCAACGTGCCGGACCAGCCGCGCGCAACCTTCGTTGACGGGTCTGGTTGTGCCAGGCTGGCTGGCAGAGATCCTTCTCGCATCATGACTCTGGCTCCGCTTGTTATTGTGGGGTCATTAAACGCCACTACAACGCCATTAGCCATGCTTCCTTGGGCGTAAGCCCACCCGGACTTGATGCAGGACAATTTACGGTCTTGGGCTTCTGAGTGTTGGCTTTGTGGGCTTATCCATTCGATGTGGGGAGGCTGCCGGCCCCTTCCGCCTTTACGGCGGCCGACTTTTGTCTTGGCAAAAGTAGGCAAAACCGCTCGCTCCCGCATCCGGCCCTACGCTGCGCTCCGGGTCCCCTCCCTCCGGTGCCTTCCGGGGCCACGCGGCCTACGACTCGCTTCGCGAGTCTACATCTCGCGTCTTCGGCTACGCCGAAGGTGCTGCGCACTGCCCCTACAGACACCTCCGCTCGGCCTCCTGAAGTCGCGAAGTTACGGGCGGCGTCTGTGATGACGGATCTTCGAAATCAGAATCTAACTAACAGGCGTACCCCAAGGCGCTCTTGATCTTCGTGCGCGAAAGTTCAGACGACACAAATTGCGACGTCAGGAGGCCGAGTGGAGGTGTCTGAAGGGGCAGGTGCGCAGCACCCTTCGGCGCAGCCGAAGACGCGAGATGTAGACTTGCGCAGCAAGTCGTAGGCCGCGTGGCCCCGCAAGACACCGGAGGGAGGGGACCCGAAGCGCAGCGTAGGGCCGGATGCAGGAGCGAGCGGTTTTCGTCTATTTTGCCAAGACAAAAGGACCCGCCGTAAAGGCGGAAGGGGCCGGCAGCCTCACCACATCCAATGGATAAGCTCGCAACACAGCCCCAAAAAAACAAAACCCCGGACACATGGCCCGGGGTTTCAACTAACAAAAACGCAGGAATCAGACCTGACGCTGATGCTTGTCCAGTTGCTCGTGACGCTCCTGCGCCTCGATGCAGTACTTGGTCGTAGGGCTGATCAACAGGCGCTTGAGGCCAATCGCCTCACCGCTGTCATCGCACCAGCCGAAGCTGTCGTCAGCGATACGGCCCAGGGCCATTTCCAGTTGTGGCAGCAGACGCTGATCACGCTCGATGGCGTTGACCAGCCAGTGGCGCTCTTCTTCGACCGAGGCGGCGTCGGCAGGATCGGCAGGCGAGTCCAGGCTTTCGATGGTTACACGGCTTTGCTCGATGCGCTCGTGGGTCTCGACCTTCATCGTCTGCAGCAGCTCGGTGAAGAACGCCTGTTGCTCGGCGTTCATGTAGTCATCGGCCGGCATGGCCAGCAACTTTTCCTTTGTCATTGATTTCTCTAATAAAAAATTACGTGCATTTAGACGAATCGGGTGCCGTGGTGGCCGTGCCACCGCAGCGGAATTCTTCAAGCACCAATTGGTACTCAATTTACAGGGGGCGGCAGTCTAAGGCCGAGCCTCGTGACGGGCAACAGAAATGACTGTGGTTTTGTCCGAAAAGCCCCTGCCCCGGACAACTCTGGCGCCGGGGGCAGCGTTTATAGCAAATAACCCGTCGCCGCGTGAAGCACGGCAGTGCCCGCTTATCCGAGCAATTGGCTTAAAACCGCACGCAACTTGCCGGGTTTCACCGGTTTATTGAGCAAAGGCGCGCCCAGCCGCTGCATCGCCCGACGGCTCTGATCACTGCGATCAGCGGTAATCATCACCGCCGGAATCGCCGTGCCGAAGTGTTTGCGCAGGTCACGAACGACTTCACATCCGGTTACACCATGATCGAGGTGGAAGTCTGCCAACACCAGCTCTGGCGCCCTGCCCTCCAGCACCTGCAAGGCCGCTTCGCGGTCGGTGGCGGTCAGCACTTCGCAGCCCCATTGGCCGAGCAACGCGGCCATGCTTTGCAGGATGCTGGTCTCGTTGTCCAGCACCAGCAGGCGCCGACCCGGCAGCGGATCGCCGAGGGCCGGCAGCGGCGCGCTGGGTGCGACCACCGGACGCGGGGCTTCGCTGGACAGCGGCACGTCGATGCTGAACACCGAACCGCGCCCCGGCCAGGAACGGACCCGCACCTGGCATTCGAGGATCCGCGCAATGCGGTCGACGATCGCCAGCCCCAGGCCGACGCCTTTGCGGTCGGCGGCGCGGCCGACATCCAGTTGATTGAATTCGAGGAAGATCGAGTCCAGGCGATCGGCGGCGATGCCGCGCCCGGTGTCCCAGACTTCAAGGCGCAGCACCTGCCCGCGCCGCCGCGCGCCAAGGAGGATGCGACCCTGCCCGGTGTAGCGGCAGGCATTGCTGACGAAGTTGCGCAGGATCCGCGTCAGCAGACGGATGTCGGTGCGGATCAACCAGCCGCCGCTACGCACCCGCAGGCTCAGCCCGGCAGCTTCCGCCGCTGGCTGGAACTCCGAAGCCAATGGCACCAGCAGTTCGTCCAGGTGGTAGAGGTCGAGGTCCGGTTTGATCGCCGCCTGGTCGAGGCGGGAAATGTCCAGCAGGTCGGTGAGCAGGTCTTCGGCGCCTTCCAGGGCCTGATGCGCGCGCTCCACCAGCAGTTGCTCGGCATCCGGCAAGCGGCGCTCGCGCAAGGTCGAGATCAGCAGCCGCGCGGCATTCAGCGGTTGCAGTAGGTCGTGGCTGGCGGCGGCGAGGTACTTGTCCTTGCTGCGGTTGGCGGCCTGGGCGGCGTCGCGGGCTTCCATCAACTGGTTGGTGCGCTCGGCGACGCGCTGTTCCAGTTCGTCGTTGAGCTGCTGCAAACGGGCATGGTGCTGCTTGCGCTCGGTGATGTCGGCGACGAAGCCTTCGACCACGCCCTCCTCGTCCGGCCGCAACAACAGGTTCATCAGCACGTCGATACTGCTGCCGTCCTTGCGCTGCAACTGGGTTTCGTAACCCAGCAGCGCCCGCTCGCGTTGCAACTCCTGGGCGATGGCCATCAGTTCTTCCTGGCCGCCGACGAACAGGTGCCCGGCGAGGTCGGTGCGCGCCAGCAGCAATTGCTGCGGGTCGGTGTAGCCGAGCATCCGCGCCATCGCCGGGTTGGCGGCGCGCAGGCCATCTTCGAGGCTGGCCTGGAAGATCCCGTGCACGGCGTGTTCGAACAGCCAGGTGTAGCGGTTGCGCTCGGTCTCCAGCTCGTCGAGGCGAGCGGCCAGTTCCGGGTAGTGACTCTTGCGAACGGTGTGGTTGCTCAGCCCCAGCAGCCCGGCGAGGGCCTCGTCGCGAGGGTCAGAGGGCCTCGCCATAGACCACCTCGACATCACGCTGGCTTGAGGTTCGGGGGTTGGTGAGGATGCACGGGTCGTCCATCGCATGCTGGGACAGGAACGGAATATCGCTGCCGTTGACCCCGTGCAAACCGAGGGTTTCATGGAAGCCCACGGCGTGCTTGAAGGCGATCAGGTGCTCGACCAGGCGCGTGCGCACCTGGTTGTGGTTGAGCCCACGGCAGTCGATGCCCAGGGTCTCGGCGATCAGCTTGAAACGGTCCGGCGCGGCGCTGTAGTTGAACGCCACCACGTGCTCCACCAGCACCGCGTTGCACAGCCCGTGCGGCAGGTCGAGGAAGCCGCCGAGGCTGTGGGACATGGCGTGCACCGCGCCGAGGATCGCGTTGGAGAACGCCAGCCCGGCCTGCATGCTGCCGAGCATGATCGACTCGCGCAGTTTGATGTCGCTGGGGGTAGCGATCATCTGCACCAGGTTGCCGTTGATCAGGCGCATGGCTTCCAGCGCATGGGTGTCGGTCAGCGGTCCGTGGCCGGTGGAAACGAAAGCTTCGATGGCGTGCACCAGCGCGTCGATGCCGGTACAGGCCGAGAGGAACGGGTCCATACTCAGGGTGGTTTCCGGGTCGATCAGCGACACGTCCGGCACCACCGCCTTGCTGACGATGGAGAACTTCATGCGTTCCTGCTGGTTGGAAATGATCACGAACTGCGAGACATCCGCAGAGGTGCCAGCGGTGGTCGGGATCAGGATCAGTGGCGGGCTCGGCACGCGGATGGTGTCGACCCCTTCGAATTCGAGAATGTGCCGGCCGTGGGCGACCACGATGCCGATGCCTTTGGCGCAGTCCATCGGGCTGCCGCCGCCGACGGCGACGATCACGTCGCACTGTTCGCTGCGGTAGCGCTCGGCGCCGTTCATCACTTCTTCGATACGCGGGTTGGGCGAGACGTCGCTGTAGAGGGTGTAGTCGATGCCCTGGCCCTGGAGGCTGGCTTCGATGTCGGCGACCCAGCCGGCTTTGATCACGCCAGGGTCGCTGACCAGCAGGACCTTGCGTGCACCGAAGGTGCGGGCGTAGTTGGCGACGTGGTGGCGGCAGCCGGCGCCAAAGATGATTTCGGGGGAGACGAACTTACGCAACTGGCTCAGGTTCGGGCTCATGCAACGCCTTCTTGTTCTTTTTGGGATTGCGCCAGCCTAAAGCAAAGATGGGGGAATGCAATGCGATCATCGGAGCAGCTGCGTCGGCCGCTGGAGTACCGGCCGACGCAAGAGGGATCAACGGTTGGCGAAGTACATGGTCACTTCGAAACCGATACGCAGATCAGTGAACGCTGGCTTTTTCCACATAGGTCCATCCTCTTCTGGCACCACGGGCTCGTGGTGCACTTAGTGATACACCGTTTCCGGTGCGTGTCGAATGCTACTTTGGAAGCGTTTTTGCCACAGCTATCCGGGCGATCAGAAGAAGCCCAGCGGGTTGATGTCGTAGCTGATCAGCAGGTTCTTGGTCTGCTGGTAGTGGTCGAGCATCATTTTGTGGGTCTCGCGACCGACACCGGATTTCTTGTAGCCACCGAACGCGGCGTGGGCCGGGTACAGGTGGTAGCAGTTGGTCCACACACGACCGGCCTTGATCCCGCGGCCCATGCGGTAGGCACGGTTGATGTCGCGGGTCCAGACGCCGGCACCGAGACCGAATTCGGTGTCGTTGGCGATCGCCAGGGCTTCAGCTTCGTCCTTGAAGGTGGTGACACCGACTACAGGGCCGAAGATCTCTTCCTGGAACACGCGCATGCCGTTGTGGCCCTTGAGCAGGGTCGGCTGGATGTAGTAACCGGTCGACAGATCACCGGCCAGTTGCTCGCTGGCACCGCCGGCGAGGATCTCGGCGCCTTCGTCGCGGGCGATCTGCAGGTAGGACAGGATCTTGTCATATTGCTGCTCGGACGCCTGGGCGCCGACCATGGTTTCGGTGTCCAGCGGGTCGCCGCGCTTGATCAGCTTGATCTTCTTCAGCACCTCTTCCATGAACTGCGGGTAGATGGACTCCTGGACCAGCGCACGGGACGGGCAGGTGCACACTTCGCCCTGGTTGAAGAACGCCAGCACCAGGCCTTCAGCGGCCTTCTCGATGAAGGACGGCTCGGCCTGCATGATGTCTTCGAAGAAGATGTTCGGCGACTTGCCGCCCAGCTCGACGGTGGACGGAATGATGTTCTCGGCGGCGCACTTCATGATGTGCGAACCGACCGGGGTGGAGCCGGTGAAGGCGATCTTGGCGATGCGCTTGCTGGTGGCCAGGGCTTCACCGGCTTCGCGGCCAAAGCCCTGGACGATGTTCAGCACGCCTGGCGGCAGCAGGTCGCCGACCAGTTCGATGAATACGGTGATGGACAGCGGGGTTTGCTCGGCGGGCTTGAGCACGATGCAGTTACCGGCGGCCAGGGCCGGGGCGAGTTTCCAGGCGGCCATCAGCAGCGGGAAGTTCCACGGGATGATCTGCCCGACCACGCCCAGCGGCTCGTGGAAGTGATAGGCGGCGGTGGTGTCGTTGATTTCCGCGGCGCTGCCTTCCTGGGCACGGATGCAGCCAGCGAAGTAGCGGAAGTGGTCGGCGGCCAGCGGCACGTCGGCGTTCAGGGTTTCGCGGATGGCCTTGCCGTTGTCCCAGGTCTCGGCCAGGGCCAGTACTTCCAGGTTCTGTTCGATGCGGTCGGCGATTTTCAGCAGGATGTTCGAGCGATCCTGCACCGAGGTGCGGCCCCAGGCATCGGCGGCGGCGTGGGCGGCGTCCAGGGCTTTTTCGATGTCCTGGGCGTTGGAGCGGGGGAATTCGGCGATCTGCTGGCCGTTGACCGGCGAGGTGTTGCTGAAGTACTGGCCACTCAGCGGCTGGACGAATTCACCGCCGATGTAGTTGCCGTAGCGCGGTTTGAACGTGACGATGGCATCGGGTGTGCCAGGAGCTGCGTAGATCATGGTGTAGGGCCTCTGCTGAGCGGCGCCTGTCGCTGATGACAGGCAGTGACTCGATCTTAGTCAGCCAGGCGGACATGACGAATCGGCCCTTGGCAGGGATCGGCTACTCATTTGGTACTACTGCACGGGCCGGAGCAGGCCGGTCGCCCGCCTGCTCCGGCTCGCCCGCTAAACCCCCAAAAACAGCTTTGCAGCCGCCGGCCTGTCGATCTGGCTGCGATAGATCTGGATCACCTTCTGGCTGCTTTGCTCCATCTTCAACCGGCACTGCCCGCTGTCGAAGCGCTGCTCGCGGGTTTTCAGATGGCCCACAAGAAAATCAGCCGGCAACGCTTCCAGGCTCGCGTAGTGGAAGTGCGCGTACCACAACGGCTCCCCGGCCTTGTTGCTGATCACGTATTCCTGCAGGTAATCCCGGTCCTGGCCTTTGCGCCGGGCCGTCGGTTCGCGGCCCTTGGGCCGGGTGATGGCGATCTCGTTCTGCGCCTTCAGGTACGCCACGCGGCTGATGGTCGGCGGCTGCGTCTTGATGATCGAGATGCGCAGTTGCCGGCCCTCCTCGCGCATCGCCGCAGCCTTGTCGTTCAAGGCCTTGGCCTGCAACGCCGGGTTGCGCCCGCCAGACGGGTTGTCCGCGCCGTTGTCGGCCGTCAGCAGGCTTTCGATCTGCTGCGCCAGTTGTTCCAGCGGATGCGCCTGGTTCACCAGGATTTCCTCCATCTCGATGGCGATGGTGGCGGTACGCGCCTGCACCCTGGCCTTCTGTATCTGTCGGTCAGACTCTGACAACAGGCGGTTACTGCGCTTGAGCAAGCTGGCGAGGCTCACCGTGGGTTGCGGGCGCTCCGGCGAGGTGGGCGGCGTCGGCGAGGGCTCGACCCTTTGCCAGATGCCCGGCTCGGCAGTTTCTTCAAAGCGCGCCAGTTCATTGTTTTCCAGTGGCTCGACCACCACCGTTTCCGTCTTTCCGGCCTTGGTCTTGCGCTGCCGCGCCACCACCAGACCGCGACTCCGGGTGTTGATCACGACCTGCTTGCGGTCGGCCGGCGCCGCATGCTCCTCACTGTCACCGGCCTGCGCCCGGATCAGCCCCGCCAGTTCTTCTTCGGCCTCCTGCCGAAGCAATTGCAGCGACTGGCCAAGCCCCGCGAGCCAGCGCTTTGACTGTTGTTCAACGAGGAGCCCGGCCACCGTGCGCATTTGTTCCTGTGCCATCGCGTAACTGCGCACGCTGCCGTCAAGCACCGCAATGTGCTCGCCTTCGGTAAACACACCTGCGTTGCTCAGCTCCAACTGCATCTGCAAGGCAAACCGTATCAGGTCGACCATCTCGTAGACCTCGCTGCCACTCTGTCGCTCCGCCCCGAGAATCAGCACGGCGGTAATGCTGAACTCGGCGGAGCGCCAGGACAGCAGCGAGGATTCAGCCCCCGGGACTCGACGATAATCGGCGACCAGCCCCGGCCCCATCGGCAGGACCTTGCCCAGTTGCAGGCAAAGCTCGCGGGTCTCGTCGAAGGTAGCAATCGCCTCGTCGATAATCGCCTTGGCCTTCTCGCACTCGGCCATCAGCGCCTCATAGCTCTGGTTCCGCGCTTCCATACTGCCTTGCGGGTCGGCAATCCGCCCCTGCAACACATGGGCAGCGGCCTTGCTCTCGATCAGTTGCGACTGCAGGACCTGAACCAGTTGCGCACGGTTGGTCACCCGCTCGAACAAGTAACGGGAATGCTCCTGATTGAAATTGTTCTGGCTCTCCAACTGGTTCAAGGCGACGTAGTTTTCATCGACCTGCTTCATCAATTGACTATGGACCCGCAGATGATCGCCATAGCGGCTGAGCAAGGGTGCGGGCGGCGGTTTCCTGCCGCCGATGTCATCCAGGTCCCGTTCAATCACCAGGCTCAATGCGAGGCGCTCGCTGAGGAATTCGACCTGCCGGTTCTGCAGTTCGGTAATCCGCTGGCGCTTGGCCGCGCGCATCTGTTCGATACGCCCCTTCAGCGGCATGCCGCCGCGCAGGCGCACGCCCGCGTCGATTTGCCAGTCCCCGGCAGCATCCCGGTCCAACCAGGGCCCCGGCTTGCCCGACGTATCAACCACCCGGACCTCATCACCGACCTGCACCTGGTACACCTGGTCTTCGAGACGTGCCCACCAGCGCTGGTCGTGGAAAAACAATCCTGCCCACGGCCCCTCGGTCACTGCCGCCCCAAGTTGCTCGGGCGTCAGGTGTGCCTGATAGTGCACCAGCGCGTCACGCTGGGCCTTGCTCAGGCGCTGGTCTGCAGTTGCCCAACTGAAGTCGAGTTGGGACAAGGCGACACCCGACGGTGAGCTGACCGGTTCTCGCACCAGTTGCGGAAACACCGGCGCCCCCGTATTGCCCTCCGGCATGCCCGACGGGAGCTCCAGGGCGCGGTGCGCATTGGGCAGAGTGATCAACAACAGGGAGAAGTTGAACAGGTGAATGGCAAGTTGGCTCTCTGGCGGCTGCTTCTGTCGCAGGTCGTTCTGCAGGTCGGCGAAGACTTGCAGCATCCAGGTCGACAGGGCCACAGAACCGTTGAGCAGCGGCAGCAAGGCGTTGAACATCAACCAGCCCAGTTCCTGATAACCGATCCAGCGGTTCTCGCTGTTGGACACCGACTGGGCTTCGGCGCGGCTGAGCAATTCTTGTGCGCACGAGCGGTAAAGCTGCTCCAGCACCTTGCCACTCAGCGCCTGCTCCCCGATGCGTGCCGGTTCCGGGGTTTCGAACACCGCAAACTCGGCGCCGGCGGTGTAACGCACGGTATGCGGCTGGGCGAACCCGCCTTTGGCGTAGATCGGCATGGCGCCGTCCTCCAGTTGCGCCAGCACGTCTTCCTGCAACGCCGGCTCCTCGGTCAACGCGCGGAAGAACGCTGCGCGGGTGGCGAACTCGCGAAGCGGCTGACGGTGCAACGGGCGGTACAGCACGCTGGGTCCGCTATGGATATCGAAGCGTTCGATCAGGTAGGTGTTGAGCGCGATATCCGGCGTGGCGCCCTGCTGGCGGATAAAAGACAACGGCCGCAGACGTGAGGCCGTCCTGCCCGCGCAGCTTTTTCTCCAGCGCCAGCAACGGCAGTTGCAGGCGAACCTGCTCGATGAATAACGCCTGACGCCGCGCCAACGCCTCCGGCTCATCAAACAGCGCACGTCGCAGCAGTTCGGGATAGGCCTTGCCCAGATCCAGCCGGGTCACCAGCGCTTTCGCGTAGTCCAGGGTCAGCCAATCCGGCGCTGCGCGGCCATCGCGCAGGTGCACGGTTACCGTTCCGGCACGCAGGGCCGTCAGGTTCTCCAGAGCAAATTGCGCCAGGCTGAAGCGCACGGTCTCGCGCCCGCCGGTGGCGACAAAATCCCCCCCGATGGCGACACCGCTGGCGATCACCCGCTGATTGACCACCTCGACGGCTTCGACGTCGAGATCGGTCGCCTGCGGATGATCGACCAGGATCGCCGCCCGCACCTGATCCCGGGCGTACTCGAGGATCGACGGGACAGCGTCGAGAAACGACTGGCCGCCATTGCTGCGTTGCAGGAAAGCCAGTTCAAGCAGGGCCTCACCATAGGCTCTGCGCTCCTCGACACTCGCCGCCTTCAACCAGGCCGGCAGCAGGCTGAAATACAGTTGCCAGCTCTGTTGCTGGCTGTGTTCGCAGATTTGCAGCAGCGAGGTGGCTTCATCCAGGCGACGGGTCAGGTCAGCGACCGGGTCTTCGTCCGCTGCCGTAATCGACGCGGCGATCGTATCGATCAGCATCAGTTGCTGTTCGAGCAGCAACCGCGCCTGGCTGCGAAAGACCGATTCGCTGGAGGTGAACAGGTGCAGGTTGAACGGCGCCACGCCCCAGCGCCCGCCGCCATAGGCCAGCATGCGCGCCAGTGCCTGACGCGACGCGAAGCGATACCAGCGGCCGGACAAGGTATAGAGCAGCACCAGCGTGCGTTTTTTCTCGGGTATGAAACGCTCTACCAACAGCGCGCTGGCAAGGTCGGCATCCAGCCATTGCTGGGGATTGACGTCCAGGCTCAATAGCCAGGCATGGGTGTTGTCGAGGTTCTCGAACTCGGCCCGCTGACTGGCCTCCGGGCGCAGCGCCAGCATCAATGCGGTAGCTGCTTCCAGCGAGTCGAGCGCACCGCTGCTGCGTTCGAGTTCGACAACTCTCCTGCACTGCTCCTGCTGGTAACCCGCCAGCCAGTTCCACGGGCTGGGCTGCCCTCCGCGACCCCGCACCCAGTAGGCGACGATCTGGCGCTTGTATTCCTCCAGCAAGAACGGCCCGCACTCGTTGAGCAGGGTCGCCACGCTCTGCACATCCGTCGCAATCGCCTGAGGAAACTCCGCGCCGTGCTGGAGGCTGAGGAAATCCTGGCCACTGACCAGCCTGAGGGCGTCTGGCCGGCAACAGCGCTCGATCAGCACATCGGCCAGTGGATCAGCGCGGTAACCATCGTTGTCGAGCCAGCGGTAGAGCCTCAGTTGCGCAGGGTCCGGGCCAGCAATCCGGCGCTGCTGCCACTGTTGTTCGATGATCTGGAGTGCCACCTCGCGAAAGGAGGGGCGCCAGGCGAAGTAGCGGGCAATCGGGCCGCAAAGCGTTGCGTTCAGGGCCAGTTGCCCGTAGGGCGAAAGGGTCGAGGTCATGCTCAGGCGTCCTTGTTCCGGATGAAAGCCGCATTTCAACCCCGACCCCGCCCTCCCTGGCGGTACATCTTGCTTAAGCCCTCTGCGGTGCAGTTCTGCCGGGCACTAGAGATTCAGGAACAACTCGGCGGCGGCGGTCTTGTCGATCATGCCGCGGTAGATCTGTATGACCTTGCGGCTGTTTTTCTCCAGCTTCACCCGGTACTGCCCTCTGTCGAAGCGCTGCTCGCGGGTTTTCAGATGGCCGACGATGAAGTCGGCGGGCGCCGCGTCCAGGCTGGCGTAGTGGAAGTGGGCGTACCACAACGGCTGCCCCGCCAGGTCGCTGATTACATATTCCTGCAAATAGTCCCGATCCTGACCTTTGCGCCCTGCGGTGGGTTCACGGCCCTTGGGCCGGGTGATTCTGATCTCGTTCTGCGACTTCATGTACGCAACGCGAGCGACCGTCGGCGGCTGTGTCTTGATGATCGAAATACGCAGTAGCCGACCTTCTTCGCGCATCGCCGCCGCCTTCTTGTACAAGGCGTTGGACTGCAGTACCGCGTCATGCCTGCCCGCCTGATCGTCCACCGCGTTGGAAACGGTCAGGGCGCTTTCGATCTGCCGGGCCAGTTGCTCCAGCGGGTGCGCCTGGTTGATCAGGATTTCCTCCATTTCTACGGCAATAGTGGCGGTACGTGCCTGCATCCGGGCCTTCTGCATTTTTCGGTCAGCCTCTGACAGCACCTTGGCGCTGCGTTTGAGCAAGCTGGCGAGGACGCCTTTCTGCTGCGGGCTTTCTGGTGAGTTGCGCGGCGGCGTGCCGGAGTCGATGATTTTCCATACCCCCGGCTCAGCGGTTTCTTCAAAGCGGGCCAGTTCAGCGTTTACCAGCGGCTCGTGCACCACCGCTTCCGCTTTGCCGGCCTTGGTCTTGCGCTTGCGCGCCACCACCACACCCCGGCTGCGGGTCTTGATCACCACCAACTGACGATCAGCCGGTGGCACAGCCTCCTCGCTGTTCCCCGCCTGCGCACGAATCAGCGCCGCCAGCTCTTCTTCAACCCCCTGCTCAAGCGAACGCAAGGAATCGACAATACCCACGAGCCAGCGTCTGGCCTGCTCGCTGGCAAAATCACCGCCCAGAGGCTCCATGCTCTCCCGCGCCATCACGTAGTTGCGCGTGCAGCTATCAAGGACCGCGATCCGTTCCTTGGCAGTAAACACAGTTTCGCTTTCCAGTTCGTGCTGCATCTGCAGGGCGAGCCGTACCCGTTTGATCGACTCGAAGAGCTCAAGGTCATTGCGCCTTTCCGTGCCGATAATCAACGCGGCGGTGATGCTGAACTCGCTGGCCTTCCAGGCCCAGAGCGAGGACTCGGTACCCCTGAGCCGTTGATAGCCGGCGACCCACTCCGGTCCCATTGGCAGGATCTTGCCCAGTTGCAGGCAAATCTGACGAGTCTCGCCGAACGTGAAAATCGCCTCGCCGACGATCGCCTTGGCTTTCTCGCACTCCGCCATCAGCGCGTCATAGTGCTGGTCGCGCAGCGCCACACTGGCATGGGCGTCGGCACTGCGCACCTGCAAGACACGGGAAACGTCCATGCTGTCGACCAGTTGCCGGCGCAACACCTGGACCAGTTGCGCAAGGCTGGTCACCCGCTCAAACAAGTAACGGCCATGCTCCTGGTTGAAATCGACCTGGGCCTCCAATGCGTTCAATTCGACGTAGCTTTCATCGAGCCGCCTCATCAATTCACCGTGGGTGCGCAGATGATCGCCATAGGCCCTGAGTGACTGCGCAGAGGGCGGATTACTGTCTCCGACAAGCTTCGCGTCATGTTCGATGGTCAGGTTCAATGCCAGACGCTCGCTCAGCAGCTCGACATGCCGGTCCTCAAGCCCGGGAATGCGCTGCCGATTGGCGGCGCGCATCTGCTCGATGCGTTGATTGAGCGGCATGCCGCCGCGCAGCCGCACACGCGCATCAATGCGCCAGTCCCCGACGGCATCCCGGTACAACCACGGGCCCGGCCGGCCCAACGCGTCAATCACCTGGACCTCATCGCTGTTGACCTGCACCTCATACACCTGGCCCTCAAGACGTATCCACCAGCGTGCGTCGTAGTAAAACAACCCCGTCCAGGGGCCTTCAGATACTGCCGTTCCCAGTTGGCCGGGCGTCAGACCGACCTGGAAATGCACCAGAGACTCTTGCTGGGCATTGCTCAGCCGCTGGGTTGCGTTCGCC
This sequence comes from Pseudomonas sp. Marseille-P9899, assembly GCF_903166565.1. Classification (NCBI taxonomy): domain Bacteria; kingdom Pseudomonadati; phylum Pseudomonadota; class Gammaproteobacteria; order Pseudomonadales; family Pseudomonadaceae; genus Pseudomonas; species Pseudomonas sp. Marseille-P9899. The sequence goes on along the minus strand of NZ_CAESCG010000001.1, from coordinate 137,063 downwards.
CAACTGAAGTCGAGCTGGGACAACGCGACACCCGACGGGGGACTGGTTGGCTCATGCTCCAGTTGCGCGATGACCGGCAACACCACATCGGCCACCGGAATACCGGAAGCCGGCGCCAGAACGCTGTGCCCTTGCGGAAGGCTGATCAACAGCGAAGCGAAATTGAACAGATGCAGAACCCGTTGCGCCTCCTGCGACTGGGGTTGTCGCAGGTCATTCTGCAGGTCGGCAAACACTTGCAGCATCCAGGTGGAGACGGCAACAGGGCCGTTGAGCAGCGGCAGCAAGGTGTTCAACATCAGCCAGCCCAGTTCCTCGTAGCCAATCCAGCGGTTCTCGCTATTGGACACCGACTGCGCTTCGGCGCGGCTGAGCAACTCTTGTGCGCAAGCACCGTAAAGGGACTCCAGCACCTCGCCGCTTAACGCCTCCCGCCCAATCTCGGCAGGTGGCGGCTGCTCGAATACGCCAAACTCGGCGCCAGCGGTGTAGCGCACGATGTGCGGCTGCTGGAACCCGCCGTTGGCGTAGATCACGCTGGCGTGCTCGTTCAGACGCGCCAGCAGGTCTTCCTGCAACTCGGGCTCCTCGCACACCGCGTGGAAAAACGCTTCACGGGTGGCGAACTCGCGCAGCGGCTGACGGTGCAGCGGACGGTACAGCACAGTGGGCCCGCTACGGATATCGAAGCGCTCGATCAAATAGGCGTTGAGCGCGATATCCGCGAGAGCGCCCTTGCGCCGGATAAACGACAAGGGCCGCAAACGCGCCACATCAGGCTCGCCGCGAACCGGGCGGAATACCCCGTTGATCAGGCGCACGCCCGCAGCCGTGAGCCCGTCCTGCCCGCGCAATTTCTTCTCCAGCGCCAACAGCGGCAATTGCAGACGAACCTGATCGATGAACAACGCCTGACGCCGCGACAGCGCTTGCGGGTCATCCATCAGTTCACGACGCAGCAGGTCGGGATAAGCCTTGCCCAGGTCCAGCCGGGTCACCAGCGCTTTCGCGTAGTCCAGGGTCAGCCAGCCCGGCACCGCGCTGCCATCGCGCATGCTCAGGGTCACCGTTCCGGCGCGCAGTGCCGACAGGTTCTCCAGCGCGAACTGCGGCAAGGTCAATCGCACGGTTTCCAGTTCGCCGCTGGCGACAAAATCTCCACCGACGGCGATGCCGCTGGCGATCACCCGCCGATTGACCACCTCGACCGCCTCGACGTCGAGTGCGGTCGCCTGCGGATGATCGAGCAGAAGCGCCGCCCGCACCTGATCCCTGGCGTACTCCAGGATCGGCGGGATGGCGTAAAGAAACGATTGGCCGCCACTGCTTTGTTGCAAGAGGGTCAGCTCTAGCAGGCCATCGCCATAGGTTTTCTGATCCTCGACACTGCCACCCTTCAACCAGGCCGGGAGCACGCTGAAATACAGGAGCCAGCTCTGGTACTGGCTGTGCTCGCAGATCTGCAGCAGCGAGGTGGCTTCATCCAGGCGACGGACCAGCACCCTGACCGGATCTTCCTCGGCGTCGGCAATCGAATTGGCGATGGTATCGATCAGCGTCAGTTGCTGTTCGAGCAGCAGCCGCACCTGGCTCAGGAACACCGATTCGCGGGTGGTGTACAAGTGCAGGCTGAACGGCACAAAACCGCCGCGCTCGCCGCCATACGCCAGCATGCGCGCCAATGCCTGGCGCGACTCGAAGCGATACCAGCGGCCTGACAAGGTGTAGAGCATCAACAGCGTGCGTTTCTGCTCGGGTATCACACGCTCGACCAACAGCGCACTGGCGAGGTCGGCATCCAGCCAGCGCCGGGGATTGACGTCCAGACTCAACAGCCAGACCTGGGTGTTATTGAGGTTATCGAAGCCAACACGTTGGCTGGGCTCCGGATACAGGGCCAGCAGCATCGCGGTAGCCGCTTCCTGCGGGTCGAGCACACCGTTGTTGCGCTCGAAGCCGACTGCGGTTTTGCACTGTTCCTGCAGGTAGCTCGCCAGCCAGTTCCACGGGCTCGGCTCCCCTTCTACGCCCCGCACCCAGTAGGCCACCAACTGACGTTTGTATTCCTCCAGCAGGAACGGCCCGCACTCGTTGAGCAGCACCTGCACCGCCTGCAAGTCTGTTCGGGTCGCTTGGGGAAACTCGGCGCCGGGGTAGCGGCTGAGAAAATCCTGGCCCTCGACAAGCCAGATGGGCTCGGCCTTGTAGAAGCGCTCGATCAGCGCATCGGCCAGGGTATCGACGTAGTAACCGTAGCCTTCCACCCAGCGATAGAGCCTGAGCAGCGCAGGGCCCGGCCCGGCAATCCGGCGCTGGCGCCATTGTTGCTCGACGATCTGGTTGGCCACCGCGCGAAAGGAAGGACGCGAGGCGAAGCGTCGGGCAATCGGGCCGCAGAGCGTTGCGTTAAGGGCCAGTTGCCCGTAGGGCGACAGGGTCGGGGTCATGCTCGAGCTTCCTTGTGCTGATTGGAAGCGGCATTTCAACCCCGGCCCTGAGGGCCCTGGCGGTATATCTTGCTGGGATCAGCGATCCTTGAACTGCGCCTCGCGCTTGGCGATGAACGCCGCCATGCCTTCCTTTTGGTCTTCGGTGGCGAAGGCCGCGTGGAACACCCGACGCTCGAAGCGCACGCCTTCGGACAGGGTCACTTCGAAGGCGCGGTTGACCGATTCCTTGACCATCATCGAAATCGGGATCGACTTGCTGGCGATCACCGCCGCCACTTTCAGCGCTTCATCGAGCAGTTCGGCCTGCGGCACGATGCGCGCCACCACGCCGGCGCGCTCGGCTTCCTCGGCGCCCATCAGGCGGCCGGTCAGGCACAGTTCCATGGCCTTGGCCTTGCCCACCGCGCGGGTCAGGCGCTGGGTGCCGCCCATGCCCGGCAGCACGCCGAGGTTGATTTCCGGCTGGCCGAACTTGGCGTTGTCGGCGGCGAGGATGAAGTCGCACATCAGCGCCAGTTCACAGCCGCCACCAAGGGCGAAGCCGGACACCGCGGCGATGATCGGCTTGCGCCGGTTGGCGACGCGGTCGCAGTCGCTGAACAGGTCATCGACGTAGATCTGCGGGTACGTCAGCTCGGCCATTTCCTTGATGTCGGCGCCGGCGGCGAACGCCTTGGCCGAGCCGGTGAGAACGATGCAACCGATGTTGGCGTCGGCTTCGAGGCTGTCCAGCGCCTGGTTCAGCTCGCCGATGATCTGGCGGTTCAGGGCGTTGAGCGCCTGGGGCCGGTTGAGCGTGATCAGACCGACCTTGCCACGGATTTCCAACAGAATGGTTTCGAACGTCATGCAAGCTGCTCCCTTCAAAGATTGCGCGCAATGACCATGCGCTGAATGTCGCTGGTGCCTTCGTAGATCTGGCAGACCCGTACGTCGCGGTAGATCCGCTCCAGCGGGAAGTCGCTCAGATAGCCATAACCGCCCAGGGTCTGCAAGGCATCCGAACAGACCTTTTCGGCCATTTCCGAGGCGAAAAGCTTGGCCATCGAGGCTTCCACCAGCGCCGCCCGCCCGGCGTCACGCAGGGCCGCGGCATGATGCACCATCTGCCGGGCCACGGCGATGCGCGTGGCCATGTCGGCAAGGCGGAACGCCACGGCCTGATGCTCGATCAGCGGCTTGCCGAAGCTCTCGCGCTCGCGGGCGTAGTCACGGGCCACTTCGAACGCGGCGCGGGCCATGCCCACCGATTGCGCGGCGATACCGATGCGGCCGCCTTCGAGGTTGGCCAAGGCGATCTTGTAGCCCTCGCCCTCCTCGCCCAGGCGGTTGGCCACCGGCACGCGCACGTCGTCGAAGACGATCTGGCAGGTATCGGAGGCGTGCTGGCCGAGTTTGTCCTCGACCCGTGCCACCTGATAACCGGGGCTGTCGGTGGGCACGATAAAGGCGCTGATACCGCGCTTGCCCGCCGCAGGATCAGTCACGGCAAACACGATCACCAGCCCGGCATTGCGGCCGGAGGTGATGAACTGCTTGCAGCCGTTGATCACGTAGTGATCGCCGTCGCGGCGGGCGCGGGTCTTCAGGCTGCTGGCGTCGGAGCCGGCTTGCGGCTCGGTCAGGGCGAAGGCGCCGAGCATGGCGCCGCTGGCCAGCGGAACCAGGAACTGCTGCTTCTGCGCCTCGTTGCCGAACTTGAGGATCGGCACGCAACCCACCGAGTTATGCACGCTCATGATGGTGGAGCAGGCGCCGTCGCCGGCGGCGACTTCTTCCAGGGCCATGGCGTACGCCAGATAGCCAGTGTCGCAACCGCCCCACTGCTCCGGCACCAGCATGCCGAAGAAGCCCATGTCGGCCATTTCCGCCATCGCCTCTTTCGGGAAGCGGTGCTCGCGGCTCCACGCCTCGGCGAACGGCCGCAGGCGTTCCTGGGCGAACTGCCGCGCTGCGTCGGCGATCTGTTGTTGCTCGTCGTTAACCAGCATGGTGCACCTCAGTTCAGGATCTCGACGGCCATGGCCGTGGCTTCGCCGCCGCCAATGCAGATTGCCGCAACGCCACGGCGCAGGCCTTTCTGGCGCAGGGCCGACAGCAGCGTGACCAGAATGCGCGCGCCGGACGCACCAATCGGATGGCCCAAGGCGCAAGCGCCGCCGTGGATGTTGACCTTGTCGTGGGACAGGTCCAGCGACTGCATCGCCGCCAGGGTGACCACGGCAAAGGCTTCGTTGATCTCGAACAGATCGACTTCGGCCAGGCTCCAGCCGGTACGCTGCATGAGTTTTTCGATGGCGCCGATCGGTGCGGTGGGGAACAGCGCCGGCGCGTCGGCGAACGCCGAGTGGCCATGGATCACCGCCAGTGACTTGAGCCCCAGGCGGTCGGCGCGAGAGCGGCGCATCAGCACCAGCGCCGCGGCGCCGTCGGAAATCGAACTGGAGTTGGCCGCAGTCACCGTGCCGCCGTCGCGGAAGGCCGGCTTGAGTTGCGGGATCTTGTCCAGGCGAGCCTTCGGCGGTTGCTCGTCATCGCTGATCAGCACCTTCTCCTTGCCCACGGTGACTTCCACCGGAACGATCTCGGCGGCGAAGCTGCCGTCCTTGATCGCCTGCTGCGCGCGGGTCAGCGAGGCAATGGCGAAATCGTCCTGGGCCTGGCGGCTGAAGCCATTGGCCTCGGCGCAGTCTTCGGCGAAGGTGCCCATCAGGCGGCCTTTGTCGTAGGCGTCTTCAAGGCCGTCGAAGAACATGTGGTCGATGATCTTGCCGTGGCCCATGCGGTAACCGCTGCGGGCCTTGTCCAGCAGGTACGGGGCGTTGGACATGCTTTCCATGCCACCGGCCACCACCACCTCGGCGCTGCCGGCCAGCAGCAGGTCATGGGCCATGATCGCGGCTTGCATGCCGGAACCGCACATCTTGTTCAGGGTGGTGCAGGTGGTGCCTTTGTCCAGGCCGGCACCCAGTGCCGCCTGGCGGGCCGGCGCCTGGCCGAGGCCGGCGGGCAGCACACAACCGAACAGCACTTGCTCGACGCTGTCGGCGGCAATGCCGGCGCGCTCCACCGCACCGCGAATGGCGGCGGCGCCCAGTTGCGGCGCGGTCAGGCTCTTGAGGTCGCCCTGCAGGCCACCCATGGGGGTGCGCACGGCGCTGACGATTACGATCGGGTCATTGGCGAGGGTCATGGTCTTCTCCTGCGATTACTTGGCAGCCATGCGCAAGGCGCCGTCGAGACGGATCACCTCGCCATTGAGCATGCTGTTTTCAATGATGTGGCGAGCCAGCGCGGCATATTCCACCGGGCGGCCCAGGCGTGGCGGGAACGGCACCCCGGCGGCCAGCGAATCACGTACTTCCTGGGTCATGCCGGCCATCATCGGGGTTTCGAAAATACCGGGGGCGATGGTCATCACGCGGATGCCGAAGCGCGCCAGTTCGCGGGCGGTGGGCAGGGTCAGGCTGGCGATGGCGCCCTTGGAGGCGGCATAGGCGGCCTGGCCGATCTGGCCGTCATAGGCGGCGATGGAGGCGGTATTGATGATCACCCCGCGTTCGCCATCGGCATCGGCCTCGCCTTCGGCCATGGCCGCGGCCACCAGGCGCAGCATGTTGAAGCTGCCGATCAGGTTGACGTTGATCACCCGGCTGAAGCTGTCCAGGCCGTGCGGGCCATGTCTGCCGAGGACTTTCTCGGCGCCGACGATACCGGCGCAGTTGACCAGCCCGTGCAGGCTGCCAAACGCTTCTACTGCGGCATCCACCGCAGCCTGGGCGGCGGCTTCCTGGCTGATGTCGGCGACGGCATGGCGGGCGTTCTCGCCCAGCGCTTGCGCCTTGGCGGCGACAGCCTCGGCATTGAGGTCCACCAGCATCACCCGGGCGCCGGCCTGGATTAGCATTTCTGCAGTGGCGGCGCCGAGGCCCGAGGCCGCGCCGCTGACGATGAAGTTCTTGTTGGCTATTTGCATGGTGCTGTCCTCAGGCGCTGGCCTTGTGGGCTTGCGCTGCTTGTTGAAGGGCGATTTCCTGATTGCGCAGGATGAAACGCTGCAGCTTGCCGCTCGGGGTCTTGGGCAGCTCGCTGACGAATTCGATTTCACGGGGATAGGCGTGGGCGTACAGGCGCTGGCGCACGTGCTGGCGCAGGGTCTCGGCCAGCTCGTCGTTGGCCGCGTGGCCATTGCCAAGCACGACGAAGGCCTTGATCAGCTCGGTGCGTTCCGGGTCGGGCTTGCCGATCACCGCCGCCTCGATCACCGCCGGGTGCTCGATCAGCGCGCTCTCCACATCGAACGGGCCGACGCGGTAGCCGGAGGTGGTGATCACGTCGTCGCTGCGTCCGACAAAGCTGATGCTGCCGTCCGGGTTCAGCTCGACGGTGTCGCCGCTGAGGTAGTACTTGCCGACGAAGGCTTTGGTCGGCAGACCGTGGTAACCGCCGAACCAGCACAACGGCGACTGCTCGCGGTCGACGGCGAGGATGCCCGGCTGTCCGGCCGGCAGTTCCTGGTGTTGCTCATCGAGCACGACGATGCGGTGACCGGGAATCGCGTAGCCGGCGGAGCCCAGGTGGACCGGGTGCTCCAGGCCGTGATGGTTGCACAGCACCATGCCCAGTTCGGTCTGGCCGTAGTGGTCGTGGATGGTCACGTCCAGTTGGTCGCGGAACCAGCGGATCACTTCCGGGTTGAGCGGCTCGCCGGCGCTGCTCACCACCCGCAGGCGGCCTTTGATCGGCGCGGAAAACCCGTCGCCGGCAGCGATCAGCATGCGGTAGGCGGTTGGCGAGCCGGCCAGATTGGTGATGGCGTATTTGTCGATGACCCGGCAGGTGCTTTCGACGCTGAACGGACCGTCGAAAAAGGTCGTCGCGTGGCCCAGGGACAACGGCCCGGTGACCGCGTAGTAAAGACCGTAGGCCCAGCCCGGATCGGCCAGGTTCCAGAAATTGTCGTCGGGACGCAGGTCGATGGCGTCACGCATATAGCCCTGGAAGGCGACGATGGCGCGCAACGGGACTTCCAGCGGTTTGGCCGGGCCGGTGGTGCCGGAGGTGAACATCAGCAGGAACGGCGCCTCGCCCGACAGCAGCACCGGCTCGCAGTGCGGGTCGGCGGCATCGATTTCAGTCTGGAAATCCAGATCGCCACGGCTGGCGTCCGCCTTGACGCAGATGATCGTCGGGCAGTCTTCGACATCGTCGAGCTTGCCGCGGTTGTTCGGGTCAGTGACCACTACCTTGGCACCCGAGGTGTGCAGCCGGTGCTCGATGGCTTTCGGCCCGAACGCGGTGAACAGTGGTTGATAGACCGCGCCAAGACGCCAGGTGGCCAGGACCGTCACCAGCAACTCGACGGTGCGCGGCAGCAGGCCGGCGACCCGGTCACCGGGGGCGACGCCCTGGGCCTTGAGCACATTGGCAAAGCGCGCGGCGCGGGCCTGCAGGTCGCTGAAACGGTAGCTGGCGCCTTGCCCGTCGCGGCCTTCCCAGTGCAGGGCTATACCGTCGCCTGCGGCATGTCGGTCACAGCATTCGACACAGGCGTTGAGCGCCTCGAGACTGCCGGCCAGCGCCGCACGGGACGCTTGCGGGTAATTGAAGGTACGTGCCGCCGCGCTGTAATCACGCATCGCCGAACTCCTCGTTTTTTATTGTTGGAATAACGAAAGGTCCGCAGATAGTCGCGCCGGGGGCGCGCTGGGGCAATGGTCAAAGCTGTCAATCTGGATGACTGGTTTGGCCATGGGTGGCATGGGTATCTACACATCTTTCGGGGATGTGGTGGCTGGAGGGCGTTTGTCGAAAGACCGAGTAATGGCCAACAGGCGCATGCCGGGAGTTTTCTAGCGCTCTCAAGATCGAGCGCCGCCCGCGCGGCGCATCGCGAGCAAGCTCGCTCCTACACTTGTTGCAACGTGCCATGGCCTGACGGAGAGGTGTTGCCCGCCCTTGGCGTTTGGCGATGAATCGCGGGGAGGCTGTTGAGGCCGACTCGATACCGCGTCATACCATCAAGGCGGTCACCGATGGCCTGACTGGCACAGGTACGTTGCAACCACTGTAGGAGCGAGCTCGCTCGCGATGCGCCGCGCGGGCGGCGCTCGATCGTGAGAGCGCCGAAAAACCATTGGCTAGCGCCTGATCGCCGCTACCCGGTCTCATGACTGGCGCCTCTCGGCCTTCCAGCCGTGAGAGGTGTCGATGCCCATGCCCCCCCGCAGGGAACCTCAAACCAGCGTGTCCTGCCTCATCGCCTCCGTCGTCAAGCGCAACGCCAGATCCTCGAACGCCTCACGACGCTCGGTGGCGAGGCTATTCATCCGCGTAAGGTATTCACCCTCGGGAAGACTACTCTGCAGCGCACCGAGCTCATCCAGACGATGCCAGAACCGGTCCTCAAGCTCAGCGAACGCAGCCTGATGCTGCTCACGCAGGTGTTCCACCCAGTAATCGCGGCTGGCAATAAACCGCGCCAGCTCATCGCTCTGCTCGTCGGCACGCACGACGCGCACCGCCTCACGCAGGTCTTGCTGCGTCACCCCGGCAATCTGGCTGAAATCCATATGGCTCGGCTGCCCCGGCAACTCCAGCTCCCGCGCCAGCCCGGTGCGATAGGCCAGACTCACCTCCACCTCATCCACACCAAGCCCCTGGCCGTAACGTTCCTCGATCACCTGACGAGCGTGCAGTTCGAGCCGCTCCAGGCGAAACAACCGCCGGCAAAACCGCAGCAACACGCTGTGCGGCAGCCCCCAGTTGGTCTGGATGCGAGCCTGGTGAAGCAGGAATCGAACCTCCAGCACACTGAAGTTCGACTCGACACTGTCGGCGCACGTCGTCGGCCCCGCCGCCAGACTGAACAAGGTTTCCCGCAGCTCGGTACTCTCCACGCAGCCATTCAACATGCGCCACACCCGCACCCGCAGATCGACCCCCGCCAGGCGAAACTCGGCCGTTGTCAGCAAACGCCCCAGTAGCGTAAAGAAGTCGCCGGACCGGGGCTCGGCCTGCAGGCGATCCCAACGCTCACTGCGCTCAACCAGTACCTCGCCGTGAGCATCGTCGAGCCAGCGTTCGCGCAGTAACTCGCCCGACAGCGGTATCTCCTCGGTCATATCCCAGAGCCGCGCGCGTATCGCCGGCGACAGCGGATTGCCCTGCAACAGCAAGGCACTGCGCACATGCTGTGGCGACTCGAAATAGCCAATCGGCAACGACTCCAGCTCGTTGCCCCGCAGGTCGACGAACTCCACGAACGGCAGACTCAGCACCCCCGGCGGCAGGCTGCGCAAACGCGTCTGACGCAGACCCAGACGCTGCAGGCGAGGCAAGCGGCGCACGTCCGGTGCCACGTCCAGCGGGTTATGGTCGAGCGTGAGCGCCTCCAGATGGCTCAACGACGAGAGGATGTTCTGACCCAGGCTGCTGATGCGGATCAGGTTGCTCTCCAGGATCAGGTGACGCAGCTCCAGCATGTTGCCCACAGCCTGGGGAATATCGGTGAGGGCGTTACCGCTCAAATCGAGCCAGCGCAGGCGGGTGAAGCTTTGCAAGAACCCGCTGATGCGCTGCGACTGCTGCGCGTCAGGCAGGGTCAACTCGACCACATGGGAAAAATCGATGTCCGCCGACAACTCCGGGAAATCACCTGTCGCCACATAACCGAGGTTCAGGCGATAACCCAGCAGCGTGCCGTCATTGCCGTGTATCGGCGCAGTCTGGCGACTCCAGCAACGGCGTATTTCCTCGACCACCCGGCGACGGCCGTTGGCCTGCGCGGTGGTGGCCTGTAGTTGCCAGCGGTACAGGGTTTCCTCGAGGTGCTGGAAGGATCGCTGGTAACGCAACAATTCGCTCATCGGGTCATCGTGCTCCGCGCCGATGCCCTCGAGAAAGCTGGCCACCTCGTCCTCATCGAAACCTGGAAACAATGAGCGGACCATGCTGGTCAAGGTGGTCCGGCCCAACGCCCCGCGGCCACTCAGCGGATAGCCCAGTCGACCATCGGCCGTGCGGCGCAGGGGATTGAACGTGCCTGGACGGCTGGCCATACCGATCAGCACGGGCAAACGCTGACGGTCGGCGATCGCGCGATCGAGCAGCAATTGCCGCAGCCGCTCATCGGCCTGCTCCCCTTCCAGATCGAGAGTTTTACGGTTGGCCGGGCCAAGCCCCTCCAGGATGGCGTGAAACAGATTGCCCGGTTCCGCCTGGTAGCCAACCGGGTCCAGTTCGCCGACCACGTCGAACTGCGCCCCGGCACGCAGCAGGATTCGCACCTGCCGGGTGCCGGACAGTGGCAACAGTCGTTCAATCACCCGGCCGTGCGCCGAGCCGTCGCGCAACTCGAAACTGAAGCCCTCAGGCCAGCCGGGCAGATTACGCAACAAGCCGAAGGCCAGGCGCACACTGAGGTCGGGGCAGACGTTGCGCAGACACAAGCCCTGCAGCGCATGGCTGATGCGTACCTCGCTCAACGCCAGACGCGCCTGCTCGGCCATGGCCAGGGGAATTCGCCCGTGCTCGTCGATGGACCGTAGTGCACTTGCCGGCGCCTCGCCGATCAAGGCGCGGATATGCGCGATGGGCAGTCCGGGGAAATCGCGCTGCAGCAACGCGCCTCGGCTATCGAGCCGCGACGACTGCCGGGCACTGGTGTTATCGAACAGCAGCGCCCGCAACGACGACGAACCCGATTGCAAGGCAGCGCGCTCCTCCGCCGGCAACGCCAGCGGACGGTTCAGCAGTGCCCGCGCAAAACCATACAGCTCAGGGTCCAGGGACGCCGTCGACTGCCCCTGTTGCAGTTGCGCAAAGAAACGATCGACCCGCGCATCCAGGGCAAACTGCTCAAGCGTGTGCCGCAAGGTCGCTGGCACCGGGCGCCGCTCCACCAGCAGGCCACGCAGCATCGCCTCATCGCCCCCGGCCACGGCGACCGCCCGCTCACACGCGGTATCGCTCAAGCCTTCGCTGTCCGGAACCAGACGCCGCAGCAGGTTGGCCGTGCCCTGCCATTGCAGAGGATGTTCGCCAGGCAACCACCAGGCACCGTGGCCGTTGCCGCTCAATGTGGGTGTGTAACCTTCCGCCCGGGTCGGATGCAGGATCAGCCAGCGACCGCTGCGCGGGTCCTGGCTGACTTCGAATACCCGGTCGCCCTGCCGCCACCACTGACGGCCTTGCTTGCGGATCAGGCCATCGGCTTGGGGCAGGTGCGGGAGCGGCAGCGACAGCAGCGGCAGGGCGTATGCGGACAGGTCCGCGAGCCACAGGCGCAGCGAGCCGTCGGCGCGCAGCACAGGTAACAGCCGCTCAATGAATTCACTGCGCTGCAAGGTCCGCACTACCGTGATCGCGGCCACCGAGCCGACCGTCGTCAGCACCAGATTACGGACCACCCCCAGCAAGTGATCGAGCGCTTCTTCGTGCTGTCCCCGATGCCACTCCTGCACCCCCTCATACACGGTGTCGAGCATGTCCCAGACCAGGCTCACCATCATCAGCTCGCCAACCACCGGCAGGAACGACGCCGCCAGCATGAGCACCGACAGGCCCGCCGACTCCAGCGCTTTCAGGCGTTGATGGTAGACCTCCAGGTCAGCCGCAGCGGTCGGTACCACCAAGGCGGCGGCATCGGCTTTGAGCAGGCTGATCCGGCGCTGCACCAGGCTGGAGAACACCACGTCCTGAGCCGCCAACCCGACCACCTCCAGTTGTGGCTGAGGGGTTTTCAACCGCGACGACAGCTTGATGATGAAACCCAGCCGATCATCCTGCGGCAGCAGGTGGGTGAAACGGTCGCGGTAGCTGCTGTTCTTGAGGTCGTTGCCCAGGTCAGCAGCCAGTGCACTCCACGACGGGTATTGGCGCAGCGGCTGGCGCGGATCATTGGGCCAATAAAACACCACCTGACCTTTCGACGCGCCGGCCTGTTCACCCACGGCGCCCGGCAGGCACTGCTCACGGGCCTCGAAGATCAGGATGCCTGGCACGGTAACGCCCAGCACCTCCAGGAAGCGGCAGCGCACGGGCACCTGCCCGGGGTCTTCACTGGCATCGGCAGAGGTCAGTTTCAGCAACCCCAGCATGACCTGCTCATCGATCTGGCCCCTGAGGCTGGCGCTGTGGACCTGCGCGGCCAAGGTGCAGCGCATGTCTTCAGTCAGCAGGTGCGACACCTGACGCAGCGCCTGGTTGTCAGCCGGCTGCAGCAGGGTGTTGAGATGCTGCTGGTACTGGCTGCCCAGGTCCAGGCGGCGACAGAGTGCGGCCAGTCGCTCCGGGGCCAGGTCCAGCATCTTGCCCCCCTGGACGATACCCGCGCCCGGGTAGTAGCTGCTGGCCTGGGTCTGGGCGCCGGTAAAGTTCTGCAGCACGCGATGGAGCAGGCTGCTGTCCCGGGAATAGAGCCTGAACGTGGGCAGGTCGACGTCGGTCACCGGAAACTGCGGGTGCGTGACCCGCAAGCCGACATCGCGCCACAGCGCCTGACGAAAATCCACGGCAACACCGACCTCACGGGCCAGCGCGCTCTGCAGCAAGGGGATGACGAAATCCTCGACGGGCTGTATCGACTCCAGCAACTGCGCCACCCGCCCTTGCAGGACCTGATGGGCAGCAAGGCTGGCATGCAACTGATCGAGCCTGTCCACAGAAGCAGACTTGAGCCACTGCGGGGCCTGGGCGGCGATGAAGCGGTCAATCGCCGAGTTGTCGTCCAGCGCCTTTGGGGCAACCGGATCGGCGGAAAGCGGGGATGAAGGTGACATGGGTCCGGCTCCTCAAATGAGAGCCGGCAGCCTATGAATCCGTTCCGCCCGCCATCAGCGGGAAACAGCACCCGGCGGTGCAACGCGTCCTCCTAGGCAAACGCCTCAGCCGCTGGCCAACACCAGACTGCGGTAGTGGCCCGGATTGCTTCCCGACCATTTGCGAAAGGCCTTGTAGAACGAACTGGTGTCGGCAAAACCCAGGCGCTCGGCGATCTCGGCGAAGCTGATGTCGGCCTGCGCCAGCCAGCCGATCGCCAGCTCCTTGCGCACGCTGTCCTTCAGCGCCTGGTAGGTCTGGCCTTCGTCTGCCAGGCGCCGGCGCAGGGTCGAGGCGGAGATGCACAGGCGCTGGGCCAGGGCTTCGGTTTCCGGCCAGTCGGCGGCGGGCAGCCGACGCAGATCGTCCTTGATCCGCCGCGCCAGGCTCGCCGGGTCGCGGTACTTGACCAGGATATTGCCCGGCGCCTCGGCCAGAAAACGCTGCAGTTCCTCGGCGCTGCGGCGCACCGGCAGGTCCAGGCAATCGGCGGCGAAGATCATCCGCGTACGCGGGCGATCGAATTGCAGGTTCTGGGAAAACATCACCCGGTAGTCATCGCAGAAATCCGGCTCGGCGCAGCGCAATTCGATGGCCAGAATCGGAATGCGCCGTCCGGCCAGCCAGCACGCCACGCCGTGAACAATCATCCAGAACGTGAAGTAGGTGAAGGGGCGGCGCGGGTCCTGGTGCGGCTCGCCGATGACGATCTCGGCAACGCTCTGCTGGCGCACCAGCACCGGGTGCAGGTGTTCGAACATCAGCGTGAGGAATTCCAGCGCCGAGGCCAGCGCCGCGCCCACCGTGGGCTGGGCCATGCATGAGCGGCAGAGAAAGGCCATGCTGCCGCTGCGCAGACCGCGCGGGTCCATGCAGAAGAACTCGTCGTTGCAACGCCGCGCCAGCAAGCGCCAGAGCTGCGCATAGGCGCTGGCCGGAACGCGGGCGTCGGCCAGCGCGAGGTGGGTCGGGTCGATACCGACACGGCCCAGCACCTCGGCGGTGGCCGCGCCGGGGGGGCAACTCTGCAACAGTGCTTCGCGCACCAGTTGCATGGAGATGGTGTCTTTCTCCGTTTTCAACGCTGTTTCGCCTTGAGTCTTGTTTGACCGGCATCTTAGGCCGGCACGCGGAAAAAACCAGTGTTCAGTCCTGGCCGGCCAGTTCGAGAAACGCGCGGATCAGACGCAACTCCCGACGCCGCTCCAGGCAGCCGAGCATGTGCTGGTTGACCAGCCCGGCGCCCTCGATCGGCCGCGCCACCACCCGTGGGTCATGGCTCAACTCCGCCGAGGAGACGATGCCGATCCCCAGGTGCGCCGCCACCGCCTCAGTCACCGCCTCGCGACTGTCCAGTTCCAGCAGCACGCGCGGCTGCACACCGGCTTCGGCGCAAGCCTGGTCGAAGGTGCGCCGGGTGATCGAACTGGGCTCGCGCAGGACCATGATCTGCCGGTCCAGCTCGGCCAGCGGCAGCTCATGTTGGCTGTCGGCCCAGGGATGTGCGGCCGGCAGCAAGGCGCAGATCCGCGACGCCGACAGGCTTTGCAGGTGCACGCCCTTGCGCGGCTCGACCTCGGTCAGCACCGCCACGTCGGCGTGTTCCGAAAGCAGCGCGGCGAGGGTTTCCTGGGCATTGCCCAGACGCAGGTTGACGGTGATGCCCGGGTAACGCTCGCGCAGCAGCGCCAGCATCGGCATGACCCGGTGCGGCCCGTCGGCGGCGACTTCCAGGCGCCCGGTGAGCAACTGCCGGTTGGCTTCGAGCATGGCCTGGGCTTCTTCGGCGAGGCTGAACAGGGCGCGGGTGATGGCCGCCAGACGAATGCCCTCCTCGGTCAGTTCGACCCGCCGCGCGGTGCGGCGCAACAGGGTGATCTGGTAGTGCTCTTCCAGCGCCTTGACGTGGCCGGTGACCGCCGGCTGGCTGATGAACAGGCGGCTGGCGGCGCGGGTGAAGCTGCCTTCGCGGGCGACGGCATCGAAGGCACGGAGCTGGAACAGGTTCATATCTATCGGCCTGACTTATGGCTGGCATAACGACAAACAATTTGATTGATGACGCGCCGGATTGCAACGTAGCGCCCATAGATTCTGCCCACCGCCAGCGAGAACCCACATGTCCGACGCCCCTGTCCTGCTGACCCCCGGCCCCCTGACCACCTCGGCGCGCACCCGCCAGGCCATGATGATGGACTGGGGTTCCTGGGACCGCGATTTCAACCAGTTGACCGCCAGCCTCTGCGAGCAGTTGCTGACCATCCTCAACGGCCACGCCAGCCACCACTGTGTGCCGCTGCAAGGCTCCGGCACCTTCGCCGTGGAAGCGGCGATCGGCACCCTGGTGCCCCGCGACGGCAAGGTGCTGGTGCTGATCAACGGCGCTTACGGCCAGCGCCTCGCTAAGATCTGCAAAGTGCTGGGCCGCGCGTACAGCACCTTCCAGACCGCCGAGGACGAGCCGACCACCGCCGCCGACGTCGACCGCCTGCTACGCGAAGACCCCAGCATCAGCCATGTCGCGCTGATCCACTGCGAAACCAGCACCGGCATCCTCAACCCGCTGGCGGAGATCGCCCAGGTCGTCGCCCGCCACGGCAAGCAGTTGATCATCGACGCCATGAGTTCTTTCGGTGCGCTGCCGATCGACGCCGCGCAGGTGCCGTTCACCGCCCTGATCGCCGCCTCGGGCAAATGCCTGGAAGGCGTGCCGGGCATGGGCTTCGTCTTCGCCGAGAAAACCGCCCTCGCCGCCGCCGAAGGCAACAGCCCTTCCCTGGCGATGGACCTGCACGACCAGCACGCCTACCTGAGCAAGACCGGCCAATGGCGCTTCACCCCGCCGACCCATGTGGTCGCCGCGTTGCACGAAGCGCTGCTGCAATACAACGAGGAAGGCGGCCTGCCCGCGCGTCACCAGCGCTACGCCGACAATTGCGCCGCATTGCTCGACGGCATGGCGAAACTGGGCCTGCGCAGCTTCCTGCCGCCAGCGATCCAGGCGCCGATCATCGTCACTTTCCACGCACCGCGCGACAGCCGCTACCAGTTCAAGGACTTCTACGAACGGGTCAAGGCCAAGGGTTTCATCCTCTACCCCGGCAAGCTGACCGAGGTCGAGACCTTCCGCGTCGGCTGCATCGGCTGCGTTGGGCCGGACGGCATGCGCGCCGCCGTGGACGCCGTGGCTGAAGTGCTGCGGGAAATGGAAGTCATGGACATCTGATTCATCACCCTTACCGAATTTGCCGCTTGAACGATCAAGGAATCCCGCAATGAACTACAGCAACCCGAAACGCCTGCAAGCAGCGATCCTCGACTGGGCCGGCACCGTGGTGGACTTCGGCTCCTTCGCGCCGACGCAGATCTTCGTCGAGGCCTTTGCCGAATTCGACGTCGAGGTGTCCATCGAAGAAGCCCGCGGGCCAATGGGCATGGGCAAGTGGGACCACATCCGCACCCTGTGCGACCAACCGCAGATCGCCGAGCGTTACCGCAAGGTGTTCGGCCGCGTGCCGAGCGACGACGATGTGACTGCCCTCTACAACCGTTTCATGCCGCTGCAAATTGAAAAGATCGGCGTGCACTCGGCGCTGATCCCCGGCGCTCTGGACACCATCGGCCAATTGCGTGCGGACGGGCTGAAGATCGGCTCCTGCTCGGGCTACCCGAAAGTGGTGATGGACAAGGTGGTGGAGCTTGCGGCGCAGAATGGTTACGTCGCCGACCACGTGGTGGCTACCGACGAAACGCCCAATGGCCGCCCGTGGCCGGCCCAGGCGTTGGCCAACGTGATCGCGCTGGGCATCGATGATGTCGCGGCATGCGTGAAGGTGGACGACACCGTGCCGGGCATCCTCGAAGGTCGCCGTGCCGGGATGTGGACAGTGGCGCTGGTGTGTTCGGGCAACGCCCTGGGCCTGACCTATGAGGGTTACAAGGCGCTGGACGCGGAAACGCTGGCCAGCGAGCGCCAGCGGATCAATGCACTGTTCGAGGGCTCACGCCCGCACTACCTGATCGACACCCTCAACGAGTTGCCGGCGGTGGTGGCGGATATCAACCGCCGGCTGGCGGCGGGGGAAATGCCGCAGTCGGTTTAAGCCAATGCAATTCGGGGCTGCGTTGCGGCCCCTGACATCAACCCTGATGCCGTGCCACCCACTTGGCGAAACTGTCGATAAAGCCCTGCAAAAACGGCCGCGCCTTCTCCGACAACTTGCCCTGCTCATCGAACAGGGTCGCCGCGCCGCCGATATACGCCTCTGGCTGCTGCATGCACGGCACATCGAGGAACACCAGCGACTGGCGCAAGTGATGGTTGGCGCCAAAGCCCCCCACCGCCCCCGGCGAAACACTCACCACCGCGCCCGGCTTGCCGCTGAAGGCGCTCTGTCCGTAAGGACGCGACCCCACGTCAATGGCATTTTTCAGCGCACCCGGTACCGAACGGTTGTACTCCGGGGTGACGAACAGCAGCGCATTGCTGCTCTTGATCTGCTCGCGGAACGCCTTGTAGGCTGCGGGTGGATCGGTGTCGATGTCTTCGTTGTAGAGCGGCAGGTCGCCGATTTCGACGATTCTCAACGTAAGGTTCGACGGCGCCAGTTCACCAAGCGCCTGGGCGACCTTGCGATTCAGAGACGCCTTGCGCAGACTGCCAACCAGCACAGCAACCGTATAAACCTGGCTCATGACCACTTCCACCTGTACGAATAAAGGGAATTGGTAGTTATAGATGATGAGCTCTGCCTGTGAGGTTTTTTTCCTGGCGCACAAAACTTCCCCCTGCGCGCCATGGTCTATGGCCCACAGATATTATTTTTTTCAGAGGTCGCAAGCAAAATGACAGCAGTACTGGTCGGGCAATTCCATGCGCGGGACGCTGAAGGGCGCATCTATCCCGTGCATGAGTTTCAGGAAGCTACCCTCCAGGCCGATGGAAGTGCCGCCTCATTGCCGGTGACCACCTACCGCCTCGCCATCGGCGACCGGGTCAATCATCTGGGTGATGACCGTTTCGAGCTGGTGCAGAGCGGCGTGGAGATTATCCGGATTCCCTGACATAACCCGATACGGCCTGGGAATCCGGGCCGTTGCGGGATTAAGTAAGGTGCGGCTTTTGTCGGGCACAAACGAAAAGGGCGACCCTTGCGGATCGCCCTTTTCGTTTAACCGCCAACAGGAGCGGTAAAGTTTGGTAGGCACAATTGGACTCGAACCAACGACCCCCACCATGTCAAGGTGGTGCTCTAACCAACTGAGCTATGTGCCTGCTGTGGGGCGGCATTCTACGCAATCGGCTGAATGTGTCAACACCGAGTTACGGGAAATCTGCAAAAAAAATCAGCGACTTTCAAATCCGTCGAATCAAACTTTGAAACCAAAAAAAGAACGCCGCCTCGGGAGGAGTCGAGTTTACTGAGGCCGTCGTCGCCACGGCGAACAACCGTGGGAATGAGAAGGTACGCGTTGCTGGGCTTGAGGAAAGGCCGCACCGCGTTGCTTTTTCGACCCGAGGGTTCGGGAGGGCCGCCTGTCTGGTGGCGACGGGCTGAGAGCGGCGGTTTTTGTAGAAACCGCTGACTTTCATTCAACGGTCAGTTGACTGGACAAGGTTGCGCATTAAGATGACGCGACCTATAAAATTTATAGGTTTATATGAAGAGCAGTCAGGCTTTATGGACGAAGCAGCAGCTCGAGGAACTTGTCCATGTGTTGGCCAAGGATTCATCCAGGGTCATTTTCACCGAGCACTGCCTGCAGCGAATGGGGCAACGCGGAGTCTCGACGATTGAGGTTTTACGGTGCCTGCAGCGTGGAAGCATCGTCCGCGGGCCGAGCTATAGCGCAGAGCACAAGAGCTTTGAGTTCCGCATGAGCGAGCCCGCACCTCGGAATGTCGTGTGTATTGTTGCGGCCGTGGAGCCCGTCGTCGCTCCGGGTCAGCTCTTTGCCATCACCGTATGGGAGATATGAAATGTACGAATACACAGGTTGCGGCCTGGATGGCATCTACCTGAAAAATGGCTACAAATCCGTGAGCAACGCTTATGGAGACGGTGTAGTCATCGAGAATCTGGAAGGGTTGCATCGCGCAATCGCCGGAGACATTCTTTGCCAGAAAACCCCTATGTCGGGTCACCAACTCCGCTTCTTGAGGAAAGAGCAGGACCTGGTCCAGGAAGAGCTTGCCGCACTTCTTCGCGTCGATGTCCAGACGGTTGCCAACTGGGAAAAGAAAGGCGTTGAGGCTGTTCCAGGCCCAGCGGACATCGCGGTTCGGGCCTACTACTGCGCCTACGCGCACGCTCAGTTCGGCAGAATCATTGTTGAGCCGAATACCAAGGCAGATGAGTCGGCCGTGTTTGAGTTCAGGAATCATGAATGGACCGAGATGGCCGCATAAAAAGGGCGCCCTTGTAGGAGCGAGCTTGTCGGGGCGCCGAACCGTCGCGAAGGGCCTCAAGAGGTTTAACTGACTGGCTAGCAGCGCTTTACAATTTTCCCAAAAACAAAAAAGGCGACCCTTTCGGATCGCCTTTTCTGATTTACCGCCAACAGGAGCGGTGATGTTTGGTAGGCACAATTGGACTCGAACCAACGACCCCCACCATGTCAAGGTGGGCGGTACATGCACCAT
This sequence comes from Pseudomonas sp. Marseille-P9899, assembly GCF_903166565.1. Classification (NCBI taxonomy): domain Bacteria; kingdom Pseudomonadati; phylum Pseudomonadota; class Gammaproteobacteria; order Pseudomonadales; family Pseudomonadaceae; genus Pseudomonas; species Pseudomonas sp. Marseille-P9899. The sequence continues at coordinate 117,149 of NZ_CAESCG010000001.1, read as the reverse complement.
AACCAACTGATTCAAAAAGACATTTACCACTGATCCGACAACAAAAAAACGACCTTATCCGCCTATAAGAATCAATAAGTTACGGTGCGGTTTTGCAAATTCAAAGTGGATCAGTGCCGCCCCCACAAGGGTGCTTCAGTACCCTTTCTCCCCTCCTCCGGCGTTCTGCCGACCAGAAATCCAATCACAATCGCTACACCTCGTCGCCTCACGCTGGCTCAGATCACTTGCTCGAAATACTGTATGCATATACAGATATCGAGCAGCACAATGAACGACGAATACGACATCGACACTACCGGCTTCGAGCTGGGCATACCGACCCATATTGAAATGCTCGAGCAGCAATGCTTGCTCATGCAGTCCGAATATGAACTGGTCGCCGACCTACTGGCCAAGGCCCAGGCCGACATCAGGCGCTTGGTGCGCATACTCGATGAGGCTGAGCGGCGCCGTGACCTCGCAATCAAAGTTCGCGACCAAGCCGAGTATGTGCTGACTGACTTCCGCGCTGAGAACGCGCGCCTTGAAAAAAGGATCGAGGAGCAGCAGCGGGAGATTAGGAGCTTGAAGCGCAAGCTATGCTGATTCCGGAGGTGTTCATCATGTGCGGAAGACTTACGCAGTATCGAGGCATACACGATTTCGTGGATGCTCTCAGCATGCCCGGCGCCTGGCAGAACAACGCGGGCGAGCAAGCGCTTGAGCGGTACAACGTCGCGCCAACGACCAACGTGGCGGTACTTCGCATGGATGATGATGGGCTGCGGGCGGACCTGGTCCGCTGGGGATGGCGCCCGCACTGGGCCACAGATCGAGCAGCGCCTATCAATGCCAGGGTCGAGAAGGTGGCACACGGGGCGTTCTTCCGTGCGATTTGGCCGCATCGAGCAGTGACACCGATCGATGGGTGGTATGAGTGGGTCGATGAGGGTGGACCGAAGAAGCAGCCCTACTACATTCGCAGGAGGGATGGGCAGCCATCGCTCTGCGCAAGTATCGGCCAGTTCGCCAGCGGCGAGCACGACGGCTTCGTAATCATCACGGCAGATGCTGCAGGTGGGATGGTCGACGTGCACGACCGCCGGCCGGTAGTGCTATCTCCGGAGCTTGCCCAGGAATGGATTTCACCAAGCACATCGAAAGAAGGTGCCGAGCAGTTGGCCCTCAGCCTCGGAGAACAGCCGGAAGTGTTCTAGTGGTACCGGGTTGGCCTGGCGGTCGGGAATGTCCGCAATCAAGGGTCAGGCCTAATTCTGCCGATTCAATGAGTGATTGAACCGATCTTGCCGATCACTCCGACCTGGAAGTCCCTAAGCTCCCTCATCAGCGCCTCGGCAATCGCTCGAAGGCGATCGACCTCGTCATCTGTCAAAGACGAGTCGCGAGCCTCGTGGTACCGGCGAACAGCATCCATCGCCTGCCTCATCAGAGGCTCGCCCTCTTTCAGCATCTCAGCCAGTCCGACCATGACACCCAACTCCCAGATCAATCCATCAGGGCAGTATAGGCAGCTTCGCAGGCTTGTCCGGCTATTCGGGCTGCGTCATAAGCTTTCGCCAGCTCTCCCGCTCTCGCGTCAGCCCGGCTGAGCAGGTCGGAGAGCACCATTGCGGCGCGGGTTGCTGCCGCGCTTCTGGCGCCAGCGGCGGGATCCGGGGCGGGGCAACTGAAGGCTGCGGCGAACCGGCCGGCGTCGTCGTGCAGCCGCTGGCCAGCAGCATCAGCGCCAGCAGCATCGGCATCAGCAACCCTCTGTTCTTTCTGTGCATCTTCCCTCACCTTCTGTTGTGCCGCCTGGCGGCGTTGTTCTTCTTCCCGTGCTTCGGCTTGGGCGACGCCCACGGCTTCGCTGTCAGCCCGATCACGCTCGGCCCAGCGCACTTCCCAGCCAAATCGCTCGACGCTGCGGCCGTGCTGATAGACGGCCCAATACGAACCCAGCACCAGCAGCAACATCACTGCAGCGCCGGCCGTGCGGCCGGAGATCACGCCAACCTCCCGCCGGCGGCAATGTAGTGCGCCAGCAGATCATCGAGTTTGTGCTCCCGCTGCCCGTAGCCGGCACCCGGCAAGCTCGCCCAGATGTTCGCGCATTTGGTGATGGCTGCCGCGATACGGCCGGCATGCACGTCTGCCGAGGCCCCTCGCTCCTTGATGAGCTGCAGCGCCAGCTTGTCCTGGCTGACGGGCCCGAAGTCGGGCAGCTTCAGCAGGTCGCGGTAATGTGGCCAGAAGCGCTGCAACTGCTGGTACCGGCCTGCTGCAGTGGACTTCAACCCTTTGGAGTTGACGGTGATCAGGATTGCGGGATGAGTGCCGTAACTCTTGAACGTGTTCGGGCTGTTTATCCCGCCAACGATCACGTCGTAGCCATCGTCACGGGTGTGCTTGCTGATCGACGTCCCCTCCGACCAGGCAAGCATGTCGAGAAAGGCGAGCGCATTCTTGCTGCCCGCCAGCGAATCAGAAATTCGAGCCATGGGTTTTCTCCAGGCAAAAAAATACCGCCTCATGGGCGGTTGGTGATTTGGTGCGGATCAGGCCGGCGGCGCGGGCCAGTCGATTTCATTCGGATAGCCGGGCTGATCGGGCAGCCGGTTCAGTGCCACGCGGTACCGCTTCCACTCTTTCAGCAACGCTGTCTCGGCATCCGTGGCTTCATCGATGTCCACGGCATCCTGAAGCGGCGCGATCGCAGCATCAGCGAGTGCGCGACGCCGGGCGGTCTCGGCCAAGGCTTCCGCGAGCGGATCGACCGGAGTCGGCTCAGGTGGCGGCGGCGCCTCGGTCGGCGGCAAGTCTTCGACCGAGACGTGCAGGGTGATGCTGTGGAGCAGGTCCGCCGGCTCACCTTCCTTCACCACGCTGACCGCCAGCACACCATCGTAGAACGATGTGGCCACCGCCGCGCCGACATCGAGCTGGTTGATGACGTAGCCCCACCCTTCCGGCGGCGGCGCCATGCCGAGAGTGCCGTGCACCAGGTACTGACCAGGGCCAGGGTGATCGACGGTGATATCGGACTTGCCGAGCGACGTGATGTCGATAATCGAGCCGTCGCCCAAGATGTTGATTGCTGCTCGCGTCATGATCAGATCGCCTTGAGGGTGCCGTCTGCGGCACGGGTGGTATTGCCGGTGGTATAGAACTTGTTCCATGTCGATGGCGACCCTCCGCTATCAAACTGCCGGACAGCCACCGTCGGGGCAGTGAAGCTGTCGGCGACGATCACGAACTCCGAGAACAGGTTTCCGCCCACGTTCTGAGTAATCTTCACGCCGCCGGCCGATGAAACAGGTGAAGCGCTCGCAGGGAACGTGCTGAACCCGGTTCGACCTGTGAACGATGCGGCCGGAGCTGAGACTGAACCAAGCCCGTACGCTCCTCGCTCAAGCAATTCGCCATCGCCCGTTCCGACTGTGCGCGTTGCTGCAGAGCCGAGGCCCAGCCCTGTTCTTGCGTCTGCCGGGGTCTTACCGCCGGTTCCGCCTTGTGCGACCGTGAGTGCCGTAGTCAGCCCGGCAATCGAAGTGATGTCCGAGTTCGCGCCACTCTTCGCCGCACCGATGTTCGTGCGCAGCGTCGGCAGATCGGTTGCATTACCGAGCAGCGCCAGCGTGCCGCCCCACTGCTCAACCACCGCACGCACACGATCAGCCAGTTCCTTTGGATAACCATTCAGCGGTACAAGGCCATAGCCGGCGCCGGAAACAGTGGGGCCTTGGTAGGCTGGCAGTATCGAGATCACCGCCGCGCTCGCGATGTTCGTCACTTCATACCAGTGGCCGTCGGGACCGAGAAACCCATCCCCAACCCTGCCGCTGCCCACGAAATCAGTGTTGACGCCAGTCACTGCTGTTTGGCCGGCGGTAACTGTCACTGTGCCCTGTCTAGCCCATGCCATATGTGTTCCTTTTTCGGTTGATTACAGGGAGCGCATCGGGCGCGCAGCGAAGAGCGTGCGGCCGTTTGCAGTTAATGGGTTGATGCCTGAGCCGTTCTCGCAGTACATCTGGAGAATGCTGCGATTGCCGGGCCACCAGCCGCCAAAATTCGCGCGGATGGGCTGGTTGGTCTGGACAACGTTCGTGCACGAGAACAGCGCGTTAGCCAGCACGTAGTCGTCGTAGCTGCCAGTCCATGGCATTTGCTGGCTCGGCGCGTTGGCACCGCCAGCGCCCGGCAGCGACGTGCCGGCTTGCACGAACGAGTTGCTGGCCGGCTGACCGCTCAGGCTGGTGATGTTCATCGTTGTCGCGAACAGCAGAACGCCGTTGGCGTCACGCACCCGTGCGCCGTATGCGCCAGTTTCAACAGCGCCAGCCTGGTAGCTCGAGCAGAACCACCGGATCGTCATGAAGCTTGTCCACGCCGAACCGTGTTGCGGATACGGGTATGCTCGCAGCCTGAACCCTGTCCAGTTGCCTGGACTGCCCTTCACCGAGAAATTGCCGACCATCATGTAGTCCGCAGCATTCAAGAACACCAGCGGCCGTTCATAAGTCGTGATCGGCGCCGGGAAGTTGATGTCCGCCCACAGATTGATTGTTCCGCTCTGCTGCCCAATCTGGAACTGACCGTTGTAGCGAATCGTCAGCGCACGATTGACAGCGTCGATCTGCGTCAAGATGTTGTTGTTCCGCGCCCGGATGCCATACGTTCCAGCGGTGCCGGGGGCATCGGCGCCGCTGGACAGAATCAGCACTTGCCAGGTTGATGTCAGTGGCTGCCGAAGCTGCAGGCTGCCAGCCGAGTACCACGCCGCCGGCGAGTATGTGAACTCGCCGCGGTCTTCCAGGGTATCGACAACCACGAACGATGAGGCCTGTATCTCCGGAATTGAAAAGTACTGGTCGAATTCTCCGTTGCCAGTCACGGTCATCATCTTGAGCGACCGGATCGGCGTGACCGTCGTATCGAGCGTGACGACTCCGGATGCATCGCGCGTCCGGAGCCCATACTGAACTGCCATCAGGTCATCCTCCCCACAGCCGTGCGCTCAACCCCGTTGGCGTCGTAGACGTACAGCCCGCCGTTGTTCAGCAGCGTCGAGCCATTCGCGTCCTGCCCGCGGAGAGTGAACGTGCCGGCGGCGAAGTTAATCTCCAGCAGCGGCAACCCCTGCGAGTTCAGCGCAGCGGACCGAATCGTCATCGCCGCAACGATCTGCTGAATGAATGCCGTGTTGATGATCGCGGTATTCATGAAGACCTGGCCGCCCTGGACAACGAACGGCAGGATCATCTGGCCGCTGGACTCATCGACGATCGCGAAGCGCTGAGCGAATGCCAGAATTTCCGACGTGTCGCCGTCGACCCCGACCGACAGTCCAGCCATGACTTTTCTGCCGCCGACAATCGACTGAGCCTTGATCGTGGTCTGCGCCTTGACTCGACCATCGATCCCGACAACGGTCTCACTGACCTGCTGTACCGCTGCGCGAGTGTCACCAATCGAGGCCTCTAGCGTTTCCGTTTTCCTCGCCGAGGCTTCGCTCGCGCTCGCCTGGACGCGCACTTCCGATGCAAAGGCGGCAGCGGATTGCCACGACTCAAGCGCGCCCAACAGATCGCCCTCCCCGGTATCGTCCCTGGTCTGCGAATGCACGGCCTGGATTGTTGAGCGTAGCGAGCCGATGGCCTGCTCTGCGTCGGCCTGGGCCTCCTCGACACTCTGGATCTTCACTGCGTTATCGCCGATGGCGACTTCGTTCGTGTTGATCCGCTGCGTCAGCGCGTGGTCAGCATCGGCGAGCGCATTCAGCTCCGTGCCGATGGCCGCAGTGCTGCTGTCGAACTCGGCCTTGATCTGGTCCAGGCGCGACGCGGTCGTCTGCTGGTTGGTGGCCACTACGGCTTCGAGCGTGCTGATACCTGCCTTGTTACCGGCGACATCGGCGTCGAGTGTCGTCAGTCTGGTGGCCGTCGCTTCGTTCTCGCTCGCGCGCACCCGCACTTCCTGCGCGAATTTCGCGGCACTGTCCCAGCCTTTCAGAGCATCGGCCAGGTCGCCCTCGCCGTCATCCTCGCGCCACGCGGCCTGGAGCGCATTGAGCTGGCTTGCCGAGGCCGTGACCTTGCCGTCCAGCTCCTCGATCGCTGTTGTGTGCTGCTGAACCTGCATGGCCAGCGCATCGACGGCCTCGGCGATGGTGCCGACGTCGGCCCAGAACAGCGGGTCGGGCGGTGCAGCGCCAGCCGGTACCGAGGCGCGGGCCTGGAACAAGCGCTGCCCCACACGCACGACATCACCCATCACGTACGCTTTGGATTCGTCGTACGCCAGCGCGTCAGTCAGTTCGTCGATTCGCTCGTACAGCTCCTGCTTGGCCTCCTCGATCCGGCCGTTGACCGACTCCGGGCCATCGCCCGAGATCTTCTTGATCTCTTCGCGCAGCTCCTGGTACAAGGCGCTCGCACCGATCTTGTCGCGGAAGTACTCGTCGTACAGCGACTGATCCGCACTCACCTGGCCGTTGACGCCCACGCCGTTGGGGTAGAACGGTCCGATGTTGCCGGAGCGATCCACCAGGCGCGCCCAGTAGAAGAAGGAAGCCCCGGGTACCAAGCCGTGAAGCTCATGCTCCGCTTGCGGGTATGCGTAGTCGCCCAACCTGGTCGCGTCGTCGCGGCTCGTCGTCGGGCTCTGCCAGATCTCTGTGCGCTGCGTGTCTTCGGCGCCAGCCGGGAAACCCCATTTGAGGCGGGTGCCGTAGACCAGAGGCGTAGCCAGCAGGTGCGTGACCGCAGGCGGCAGGCCCGTCTTGCCGGCGATGTCGGTGAGCATTGAAGTGGTCGGCATGGACGAAACATCCATCGCGCTCACGGCGCGGACGCGCGCCAGGTACTGCCCCGCATACACGCCGCGCACATCAGCCGCAAGCTCGCCAGTCCTTGGCAGCTTGATCCAGTCCCGCGACCCCCAACGCCACTCGACATCATAGGCAACAGCGCCGGGCGCAGCGCTCCAGCCGATGGTCATCGTGCTGACGGCAATGCCTTGGTCCACGGCTACATGGCTGGTGATCAGCACTTGGGCCGGGGCATCCTGCACTCCCCGCGGCAAGACGCTGATCGGACGGTCATCGATCACGGTCCCGTAATCGATCGCGTCGAACTTGCTCGGCTCGTGCTGGATCACTTCGAACTGGAACTGGTGCCATTCGGGCCGCGTGATGTTGCGGACGTAGAACTGCATAAGCTTCAGGTCGTCGAAATCCAGTGCCCAGCCGGCCTCCGGCTGCGGCGGCTCGCTGAAATCGGCCATGACCGTTACCTGTCGACCGGCAACGGACCTCACCTGGCGCGCCTGGGTCTTGCCGCTCGGCAAGTTGATGAGCAAGCGCGCTCCGGTCGGCACGTCGATATCGCGGTCGAGTGTAATGATCCTGCCAGCAGCCGCTGCGACGCGCCCGCCATTAGCGCGCCCGGCAAACATGGGGTCAGCCAGCGCGATCACTTGCCCTGGGCGGGGAATGTGGCCATCGAGGCCGACACGGAAAGTCGCCCCACGGGTCTGCAACTGTTCGGTGGTCAATGCCCAGGCGCCGGCGCGTTGCGCTTGGCCGTGCACGGTACAGCCAACGGCCTCGACCGATAGCTCGCGCACACCCAGCTCAGCGATCGCCTCATCATCGAACACCGGCTCCTTGTCCGTGTCGTAGCCCTGATCGGGGTTGTCCCACGACACCATAGCCAGACTGTGGCGGTCGCGCGCCTTGCTGCCGGTGTACTTGATCGCACCGTCGCCGAGGATCTGCGACAGGGTGTAGGTGTACACCGGATCCTGCGGCATGTCGGCGTTGACGACGATCTGGCTACCATCCCAGAAGGCCAAACCATGGAAGATCGCCGCCAGGTCCTGAAGGACTGCCCACGCCTCGGCCTGCTTCTGCAGGTAGAGGTTGCAGGTGAACCGCGGCTGAAGACCGCCCTTCCCGTCCGGCACCATCTGGTCGCAGAACTGGGCAATGCGGTACAGGGACCAGTGGTCGATCATCGACAGGTCGATGCGATCGCCGAGGCCGTAGTACGGGTGCAGCGCCAGATCGCGGAAGATCCACGGCGGGCAGTCGGTCCAGGCTTCTTTCCATGTACCGTCCCAGATGCCATTGCTCGTACCAGGCCCGGCAGTGGCGTAGTTGCGCGTAGCGGGGTCGTAATTCGCCGGCACCTGCACAATTCGGCCACGCATGAGCACAGCGATCTTGGCGATATCACCACCGAACTGCTGGGCGTCGTACTCGACACAGCTCACCGCGGTGAGCGGATATTCCTGGTCGCTGTCGACGACCTCGCCGATGGCTTCCACCAGCATCCCATCCGACACCAACGAACTGTTGGCCTCTGGCGTGATGCGGCGAACGCGAAGCGTCCAGCGGCCACCGATAGGAAGCTCGATGCGGTGGGAGCGCTCGTACTTCGTGATGTTCTTCCGATCAACCTCGGATACCAGGGTCTCCAGATACGGCCCGTTGTCGGTGGAAACATCGATTGCGTACTGGATGAGAACCCCGTTGATGTTGCCGGAGCTGTCCTGCGCCTGGAGCTGGGGCCAAGCCAGACGCACGCGCACGGCGTCGACCATGGAGTTGCTGACGGTGTAGAGGTATGGCGCGGTGCTGACCAGTTCGTGCTGGACGTCGATCTCGTTGCTCGACTCCGACACGCCCTCCAGGCGCTCCTGGTTCAGCTCGCCGGAGCGAAACTGCCACTTCACCCCGGGATAATTCAGGGTGCCGTCGGCAGCCATAACCGGGGTGCCATCGAGCTTGATGGATCGAAGGCCGTCGACTGGGCCGACGATAGGCCCCCAGCTCCACAGGTAGACCATCCGCGCAGTCGCAATCGACGGCGTGCTGTTGGAAGCGATGCTGGGTTGCTTCTGCTTCTTCTCGCCGCCCTTATGGCCCACCACTTGCCGGCGCCGACCGGCCTGAACGCGCCGCGGCTTGCGCTTCACTGCTGCGCCCATCACCCCTCCAGAAACGAAAAATCCCGCCGGAGCGGGAACGTGAATTGCCAGCTGTCAGAGCTGGTCTTGCGTGTAGATACCGCCCGACTCGACAGCGCCGCCGATCTCGCGCTCGCCGTACAGAACGGGGTAGGGATTGCCTTGGGCGATAGTGGTCACCGCCGAGCCAAATCCGTAGCTTGGGTTGTTGCCGTCCTCGTTGCGGTCGAGGCTGCCGGTGCGTGCCGTGGGCGAGAGCAGTTGCACCACCCCTGACAGGCCCAGCGCCGCACCGCCAGCAATGAGCGACAGGCCGACCGTGGAGGTCGTGCCTGACCAGTCGTACATCACGCCGACTACGACCAGCACGGCGCCGAGAATCGTCTGGAACAGGCCGGCCTGCTTGCTACCTCGGATGATCGGGACGATGCGGATGTCCTCGGCCCGCTCCGATTTGAGATCGAGATCCTCGTTCGCCAGGTTGCGAGCCCCGGAGAACACAGCGAACGTCAGGCCGCGTTCCTCGCCTTCTCGGAGGAACTTCTCGAAGCCCTGGACCATCACGCACAGGGCGCGGATACCGTCGCGCTCGTTGCGAACCTCCAACGTGTACTCTCGACCGAAGTGCTTGCGCAGCACGCCGTAGAGTTTGATCGTGCGCTTCATGGCTGATAGTCCTTGTGTCGCAGAATCAGTCGGCAGCGGTTGGCCATCGACCATCCGTAGATCTCGCGGGCGGCGCTACGGCCCGCCATGTGGTGGTAGATGAACGGGCCGACGCCGCCAAGCGCTGGCGCGTCCTCGCTGACCAGCGCCGGCTCGTCGCCCAGGTAGATCGCAGCGTGGTTAGGGTGAAAGCAAGGCCGGCCTGGAGACGGGACCATGAACACCAGCATGTCGCCGCGGCGTGGCTCGCTGACCTGATAGAAGCCGGTCGCCGCGAAATTGTCCTCGTAGAGGCTCGGGCCGTCGGCCTCCTCCCACCACAAATCCTTGCGCTCGAAGTTCGGCAATTGCAGGCCGGCTTCCCGGGCGTACCAGTCGCGGCACGCGCCCCAGCAGTCGAGCAGACCATGCGCGAACTCGCGGCCGAGCAGCGGGGCGCTGTAACCAGACGGCTTGAACCACTCCATTTCGCCGCCAGGCCAGGCCACGATGCCCCACGGAACCTCATGCAGTTCGCAGCTGACGCGATCCGCCATGCTCGGGCGCGGCGCGGCGTCGGGGTGGCTGTGGATGATCGCCAGCAGGTCGCCACGGTCTTCTGCCTGGGCGAGGTCTTCGTGGTGGATTGCGAACTGGTCACGCGGCGTGCGGGCAAGGTTGCGGCACGGCACATACTCCCGGCCCAGCTCGGTCTTGATCAGCACGCCACACGCTTCCGTCGGGTGCTCGCGTGCTGCATGCTCGCGGATCGCGGCCTGCAACTGTTGATTGATGCGCATGGGTTACCTCGAACTGGCGATCAGGCTTGCGCCCATGGATCCGCCGAAACGGCGGGTGTTGCCTCGGGCCTTGCAGCTCTTCCAGCGGCCGCCGCAGCGATCCTCTGCTGGGTTGTCGGTGGGCTCGTCCTTCTTGTTGAACATGGCCGCGCCGGTGTAGGCGCAAGCCTCGCCGCGGTACCCGCCCCGGCACGCCCACCGACAGAGCTTGGTGATCTGCTGGCTGGGCAGCATGACGCCGTTGAGGTCCAGCGGACTGGATAGTGAGAACGTCACCTGGTCGCGGGTTTCCTCGGTCTTCTGCTCGATGTACCAGCGGTTGACCTTTGCCTCGTTGGCAGCCGTCGGGTTGCCTTCGGGGAAGTTGGCCGCGTCCAAGAAATGCCGGAAGGTCTCGATCACAGCCACCTTCGCACCGGCCAGGTCCTTCAGTTGCAGGCACAGCGCCGACACCGCACCGCGAACGCCGCCGATTTCGTTTGCCAGTTGCAGGGTCGGAGTTGCCGGCCTGCCGTCGCCACGGATGTCGAAGCCCTTGGCTTCGATCTGCAGCGCCTCGTAGAGCTGGCCCTGCCAGATGATGTCGCCCTCTTGAGCGTGACCGTGGAAGCGCATCAAGTTGCCGCCCAGGCGGGTAGCGTCGACCTCGTAGAGTCTGATCAGGTTGCCCGGCTCGAGCTTCTGGACATCGGATTCGAAAGTCATAGGGCCTCAGAAAGAAGAAACCCCGCAGCGGCGGGGTCAGTAAGGGGTGAATGCTTGCTTCATCGTGAAGCTGATCTTGAATAGCCCTGCCCCTTGGGGGTCGAGTTTGTAGCCGTTGACCTTCCAGCGGCCGGACATGCCGCTGGGGGATGTCCAGAGAAACGACTTGTAGCCCTCATGGCGATCAAGGAAGTCACGGATCTGGCGCAGCTCATGCCCAGCGCCAAGACTGCCGGCCGCCTGATGCGCCCACTCCTCCGACTTGCCGTTGATTCCGGTACCGCCAGACTGCTCGTAGCCATCACCGAAGTCGTTCCCCCAGGTCCGCTGCTTGACCTCGCCGGCAGCGCCGACCCGGGTGCAGAACCCGAATGTTTCCGCCATCACCGCCTCCACATGCTGCCGCCTTGGCCGAATTCCTCGGCAACTACCTCGCGGCACATTTGCCGGAAGCCCTCTTCCATCGCCGCGCCCTGCCGGCGCGCCGCCTCATCGCTCATGCCAGGCTGGGCCTTCACCGTGATTGGCGCATTGATTGTGATGCCGCCGGAGCGACCCGCGCCTGAACCGCCGTCGCCGGCATTGCGCAGGTACTGGGTCAGGTCGCGGTTCTGATTCGGGTTCAGCACCCGCTCCCCGCCGTCGAGCAGCCAGGTGCCCTCTCGCGGAATGTTGTCCATGCCGTCGTGCGCCATACCCATCAGGGCGCTGGACGCAACGCCGGCCACCATTGGCGCGGTGGCCAACGCGGCGGCGGCAGCAGCGGCTGGCGCTGCTGCTGGCCCAACAATCGGGATGGCCGCGGTCGCGGCGTATGCCGCGAGTTGAGCCTGGAATGCTGTGGCCTGTGCGTTGGCGACCAAGCCCATGCCCGCCATTGATTGAGTGCTCTTACCCACCAGAAGCTGAACGGCCTGATACACCAGCCACTGGGCTGCCATATCTGCGAGTGCGCCGATCATCGACTTGGCGAATCCGGTCACCATGTCCATCAAGGCATCACCAGCATCCTTGGAGCCTGTAGCGACATCAGACATGAACGTGCTGAGCTCACTCCTGGCGCTACCCAGAACTGACGTGGTCGCATCGGCGGCGAGGGCCGAGTAGTTCTGCGCGACATCAGCGAAGTTCTGCCAAGCGTCACTGACACCGTCCATCCAGTTGGACTGGGCCTCGTCGAGACTGCTGTAGTAGTCGCCCTGCAGCTCAAGGCGCGCAGCGAGCGCATCGCTGAGCAACTGGGTTTCACTGTCGAAAAGGTCTTGGCTGATATCACCACTGTTACGCTGGAGGACAAGCTCGCGCTGCTGGCGGTTGAAGTCTTCCTCCATCGCCAGCCGCTCCTTCAGCCGCTCGCGGTACTTGTCGCCCTGACCAGCGCCCGCGAGCTCCTGGTCGAAGCCATTCTTGGCCGTGAGGTAGTCCTCGTTGACACTGGAGCGGAAGGAAGCAAGTTTCTTGGCATCTTCCTCGGCCTGTTTCAGCTTCTTCAATGCGTCGAGTTCAGCCGCCAGACCTTCGAGGCGTTTGCGCTGCTGGGCATTGACACCTTCCAACTTGCCGGTGGAGACCTCGAAGGCTATCTTCTCCACTTCGGTGGCATTCTTGCGCTTGTCGGTTGAGGTGTTGATCAGCTCGATCTGCCGCTGGTACCCCTCCTCCATTTCCTCGAAGCGCCGACTCAGAGCTTTGCTGTCCTTGTCTCCGGCCTTCGACTCCTTCAGCGCCTTATTCGCCTTGTCGATCGCGGCGGCGGCGTTCAGCGCCTTTTTCTCGTCATCCGGTGAAAACTTGAGCAGCCCAGCGGCGATCTGCGCACGTAGTTTCTCAACTTCCGTCAGCTTGCCCGCGACAACAGCCTGCTTCTCCAGATTCTTGAGGTAGCTATTACCATCCTTGTCCGAGGCGAGCCGGGAACTGTTGAGCTCCTTCTGCACCGACTGGATTGCGAGCCTCAGCGCGTCAGCTCGCTCCTTGGCATCACCCAGGGAGCGATCAAAGGGAATGTCGCTTTTGTCGTCGACCCCTTTCTGGAACAACTCCTGCAGCTTTTCGGTTTCCTTAAGCTCCGCTTGAAGTCCTTTCAACCGCTCCTGCAACTGATCGTAAGTCTGAGTGTTCAGGCTTTCGGGCAGCATGGATCGAGACGCCTGGCGAATACGTGTCGATGCATCCTCAAAAGAGTTTGCAGCTTTGCCCGCCCCCTCCTCGGCCTTGTCGCCGAAGTCGAGGAAAGAGTAAGCAAGCACACCCATAGTGATGATGAGGCCAGGCCAGCCAGCAGCCATCCGCAACAATGCAGAGCCAGCGGTACGCAAACTTGCAATCCCTGCCCCAAGGACACTGGTTACCGGAATCCACGTTGCCAGGGCGGAAGCTGTAGCTGTATTTGCAGCGATCTGTGCCCCGGCAAGGCTGCCGTTCGCAACCGCGAGCGCCTCAGTCATGGTTGTTCGATGTGCAAGAGCCGCACTCATCTGGGCGGATCCAGCTACTGTAGTCGCTGCCAACTGAGCTTCTGCAGCGGTTAGCTGTTTGGTGATAGCAACTTCTGCAAGCCTGAGCTCCACCATCCGAGCTACCGACTGTTGTCGGCCGATATCTGTGATCTGCGACTGAAGCCTTTGCGATTCAAGTATTTTTTCGGCTGCAATGGCCGCTTGAACGGTCTGAATGCGTGAAATTTCAGCCGCCACGATCTGCCTGCTGGCAGAAACTTTAGCGGCCGCCCCAGAGACCGCGGACCTTGCAGCAGCCAAATCCGACACAGATGCGGCCTGGGCCGCTTCGGCACGCCTAAGCTCACCAGCAGCAGCAACTGAACTTGCAAATGCCTGCTCTGACGCCGCTGCTCGGGCAGCTTTCCATGCGAGTAGTGAGTTAACCAGCCCCCCGGCCACCCGCCCCAACGCTACATACAAGCCAGTTTCGAGCACATTCACCAGGTCTTTAATGCTCGCGGAGTCGGCAGCTGCTGACAAGTCCAGCATCGCCTGAGCAGCAGACTTGGTCATGCCGTAGGCCTCATCCAAAGACCCAACAATCTTCGCGGCGCTGTTTTGTATTACGGTCCAACCCGCTGAAAGGGTGGTTTGCGAACGAGCAAAAGCGTCATCAATGGCCTGAGTTTGGCTAAGGATCGCCAGGAATACCTCTTTAGAGGTTAGCTTTCCCTGCTCACCTAGAGATCGCAGAGATTCCCTGGAAACCCCCAGCCCATCAGCAATTGCCTGAGCTAGGCCTGGCGCTTGCTCAAGCACTGAGTTCAACTCTTGGCCCCGAAGAACACCAGAAGCAAAGGCTTGGCCAAGCTGCACCAGCGCCCCCTGAGCCGCTTCAGCAGATACGCCGCTGGCGGACATTGCCTTACTGATGTTCTGCGTTACCTGGGCTACCTTTTCCTGCGTAGTTCCGAGCTGACCAGATGAAGCAGCGATTCGCTGATAAAGCTCCGCCGTTGCATCCAGTCCGGATTGGGAGTTCTGTGCAATCTGGAATACAGCCTGAGACTGCGCTGCGAACTGATTGTAAGTTTCCGAAACCTGCTTAATTCGATTTTGGACGCCGATCCATGTCTGCGAATAATCTATGACTTGCCTGGCACTGAGGTAGGTAGCCGCAGCGCCCGCAATCCCCTTGAACGCCGACATGACCGATTGAGATGTCTGTTGAGCCTGCCGCTCAACCTGCGACATGGATCGCTGAGCGGAGCGTGCAGCTTGGTCCATGCCCTGCTCGAACCCACCAATCCGAGCAATCAGGTCCAGGGTGAGCGTGCCTAGAGATCTGCTCGCCATACTTTCCTCCAGGCGAAAAAAAACCCACCGAAGTGGGTATTAGGAATTGAAATTCAATCTGTCGGCACTGGGTCAACGATGGATTGGCAATACCTGCACTTCACGGCCTCTTTTCTAATGGCCTCAGCGCAAAATGGGCATTTTCGATGCGATGATGACTCCCCAAGATCCACAGCTGCTCGGCGACTATCTTCATCGATCTTTTTAAACGGGTGAGGCAGCAAATAGACAAGGACGATCCCAATAATGGGCAAGGTGAACCCTATCAGGAACCAAACAAGCACACTGCGAGACTTTCCTGCGGCGATATAGGCGGCAATCGCGCCGCACCATATCCAAAAAAAGAGAACCACATAGATGTTTTCATGAAATTGCTGCATGGAATCCCTCCCTATAAAGGGTGAACTCTAACAGATCAAATCCACTCACTCATCGCTTGCTCAAGAGACACTCCCGGCTGCGCATGATGTGGCAAAAAGTCGTAGAGATCTGCTTTTCCGCCGCCACTGCGATTTACCTGCAACGCAATCAAACCCGCAGCAAGCTCGACGCGGCGAACCAGATTGAGCGAGCCATGCTTATCTCTGTAAGCCACCCAGGCCAGAACTTCCGCGTAGGAGAGCGTGGCCTTGGCCTCGGCGATGGTGGTCCCGCCGATCCCGCTCAGCACCAGCTCATGCCACAACTCGTCGGCCGGGGTCAGCTCTTTGCAGGGGGATTGTTCACCTCATTGACGGCGCTGAGCAGGGCGATGCCCAAGGTCGAGTCGAGGTTCACTGCATCATCGAACGGGAGCTCTTCGGTACCGTCCTTGCCCAACATGATCGAAGCAGACAGGTAGCGGGCGTTCTTGAAGCGCTCGGCCTCGCCACCGGCGAACATGGCCTCCATGACGCCGAAGGCGTGCCGGCGGACGTGTACGGTGAACTTGTCGGTGATGGGCTTTCCATTCTTGTCGGAGTGTTTCCATTCGACTTCCTTCGGCACCAGGGCATCGGCGATGACGCCGCCTTTCTTCTTTAGTTGCTCCAGGTTCATGGCGCGGTCCCTTTGACGATCCAGTTCAGCTTGCCGGAGCGCTGAATGGTGGCTGCGGTGCTGACCGAAGCGTTGCTTGCGAAGTCGAACGGGAAGTCCGCAACGTAGCCAGCGAACAGGCACCAGGTGCGAGTATTCGGCAGTTCGAAATCGTCGCCCTCAGTGTTGACGGTTGGCTTGATGTCCTTGCCATCGGACCACCCGAGCGCCCAGAGGATGTCCTCGTCGCCGTCGTCCTGCGAGATCTGGAACATCCGCACGTGACTGGCGTTCCGAGGATCGGCCAGGATCGTGGCAGTGGCTTGCCCCGGCGTGCGGGGGCCTTTTTTGTACTTTCGATCGGTGTCGGCCAGGCAAGTGTCATCGATCTGGTCCGCAGGCGATCCGCCAGGGTTGAAGGCGGTGAGGCACTCGACCTCCATCACGGTCATGGGGCCGGCACCGTTCGCGGGCGGCAACAAAGCGTAGAGCTGCGCGCCCTGGGCGTTCATCGACATGGCTTTTCTCCTAAATGAAAAAGCCCGCACTGGGCGGGCATCGGTTGCGTGGGGTTAATCAGCGCTCTACACGCCAATCCACATCAAAACTTCGGTGATAGTCCTTGGTTTTCGGGTCGCGGTCGGTGGCTCCCCAGCGGACGACATAGGCGCGCGGTTCAATCGCTGCACACAGCGCCTTGGTGACGGCCAGCACCGGCCCGCCAGTCGCGGCATACACGTCCACTTGCAAGGTGAAGCTGTCTACATCCGGGCGGCCAGCCAGGTAGTTCTCGGGGCTGCCGCTGATCAGGCTCCAGACCACATAGGGCTTTACGGGGTTATCCGGCGCCTCGCCGAACGAGTACAACCGGCAGTCAATGCCCGCCCCAATAAGCGCGGACACACCCGGATCTGCCGAGCAAACGGCGAAAATGGGCGCTTCCATCAGTTGCCTCGCAATGCGGCGTCGATCTCCTGCCCGAACACCTGCACGAAGCGGTCGGTCACAGCATTGACGTTGGTTGAGAACGCAGGGCGCATGAACGGCGCCGGCGGCGTGTGCTGCGTGCCGAATTCGAGATAGCGCCAGTGTCGGGTGTCGCCGCCAGGGTTGCCGCTGGCGTCTTTGCTGTGCTGGTTGGAGCTCGCTCCGCCGCGCACGCCGACGCGCATCACTACCCCGCCCTCCCGCCTGCCCTGCCTCACCGACTCCTGCGTGATGATGTTTTTCCAGATCTTTTCGGCCGTCACCGGATCGTCCAGCGCCTTGCCGCGGGCCCTGGCATCATCGCGCACGATATTCATTGCCTGCCGCGCAGCCTTGCGAAGGCCCTTGCGGCGCAGCTTTGGCGCAAGGCCGAGCATCTTCTGCGTCAATGGCGCCAATCCTTGAAGACGAGCGCTGATTTCGTCAGCCATCTTTCACCCCCTTCGATACCAGAATCGTCAGGTACTCCCGGCCTGACTTGGCATCCTCCAGGGGCGGCCCTTCAATGCTATAGATCTCGCCGCGATGAACAATGCGCATTGTCGGCAAAATCCCCACTCGATAACGAATGACGATGCGCGCCGTGGCCTCGGACTGAGCCGCCTGGGCGGCGATCAGATCGCGGGCTGATAGCGGCTCAACGCCAGCCCATGCGCTGGCGAATGGTCGCCAGGATGGCTCGCCAAAATCGCCCGACACCGGGTCGCGAACGGAAACTGTATGCTGAATTTCAATCGGGTGTCGTAGATCACCAGCTTTCATGGAGACGCCTCGTCTGGCGGCCCCCTCCAATCACGGGAGGACCACAGCAATGAGTCGACAGCCATCGGCAGCTCCGTTGCGGTGGCGCCGGTAACGATGGCCTCTCGGTTCGCGTATGAGTGCCCAATCAGCAGCAGCAACGCAGCCTTGAAGCTGGCCGGAAAATCAGCCGCCTCGATCAGCTTGGGGTTGTCGCAGTACCACAGAGCCCAGGCCAGAGCGGACTCCGCGTACAGTTCGATTAACACGTCTTCAGCTGAATGATCGACACGCAGGTGCTGCTTGATCGTTTCGATCGGCAGTAGCTCCAGCGCGGTGACTGTCATTTTTTCTTGCCCGCTTTTGGCTCTGGCTCTGGCTCTGGCTCTGGCTCTGGCTCTGGCTCTGGCTCTGGCTCTGGCTCTGGCTCTGGCTCTGGCTCTGGCTCTGGCTCTGGCTCTGGCTCTGGCTCTGGCTCTGGCTCTGGCAAATGCTCGGGGGCGAGCACTTCCTCAGCAAGCCCCATACCGATCAAAGCCTCGGCGTATTCATCCAGCACAGTGCGTGTTTCATACTGGTCGAAGTTACCAGCATGGTAGTGCGAGAACTGACGCAGGGCGCGAATCTTGGTCATGGTCAACGCGGGGCAGTTACCTGCCCCGGCCTCGGTCTCAATTAAGGGGCAGGCGCCGGGAAGGTGCCCTTGATGATGGCGGTCGGGCGGTAGTGCGCCAGTGCCAGGCGCTCTTCGCAAAGGATGGTCAACATGTTCTTGACGAAGTTGTCGCGGTCTTCGCGGCTGATCTCTACGGTCGCGTCCATGCGATCCCAGACTTGGGATGCCAGATCGAAGCCGCCAACGGTGAAGCTGCCCAGCGTCTGCGCCTTAGTGGCTACAACCGGCAGGCCCCACATAACCTTCGCAGCAAACGCCGCGGGGCCACCGAAGATGTAGCGACCATCCGCATCCTTCAGCAGAGCGATGGCATGCCAGTCGCGCGGGTTCAGGATGATCCCCGAGGCTTCGAACTCCGACTCGCTGGTCTGGAAAATGGCATGAGCAATGAGGTCTGCGCGGGTATCGCCAGTAACGCTCAGGCTGGTGTCGTAGGCAGTGGCCACCTTGTTGAGGCCGGTGAGGTTGTCACCAGTACCGTCGCCGTTGAGCAACTGGCCTTCTTCCACCAGCGCAAGGCCGAACAGCAGGCGGTTGTTCACGTATGACTCGAGCATCGGTGCATCGTCCATAACCTGCCGCGAAGCCTGGATCCAGTGGGCGATGGTTTTGACGTTCGCTGTTTCCTTGGTGAAGGTCAGGTTCGACTCAGGCTTGAGGTTGCCCTCGGCCACCGGTGCGGCGCTGTTGGTGAAGACGTTCTCGCGGACGTACTCCAGCGAATTGGAGCTGATGCGCCCCTGGGCCAGCAGATCACGGATGGTCAGGCGGCGCAGACCTGGCATCAGGATGCCCGGATTTGCTTGCGGCTGGATCAGCGCGCCGGCGGAGGCTGCTCCACTGCCGAGCTGCTTGTCGAAGCTTTTCACGTCGACCTTGCCCGAGGACTTGCCGTCCCAGGACTTCTTCAGGTCCTCGGCAGTCTGGGCGGCGAAGCTCTTCTGCTTCGTCGGGTCATCGGGGTTCGCGCCGGCAAGCTTCTGCTCCAGGTCGAACAGGCGGGTGCCGGCGGTTTTCAGCTCCTCCTGAACGGTAGTCAGGTCAGCCTGCAATTTTTTGCTGACCTCACCGGTATCGGTGATTTCCTTTTTCTGCGCGTCGAACAGCTCGGTCATCCGAGTCTGTGCGGTCTCAATCGCTTTTTGAATTTGTGCCAAGTCCATTATTTCGTCTCCAGCGATGGGAAGTTTTTCAAGCGCTCCAGGAGCGCGGCGATTTCAGTGGGGTCGCCGCCTTCGGAGTCGCTCCGAACCGCGGACTTGATGCGGGCGATGAACGCCTGCGCTTCGGACTTGGAGAGACCGGCGGATTCCCTCAGCCAGCTCTCTGCGTCACGGATGCTTTCGATGGATTCCATGCTCTTGAGCGTGGAAACGGTGGCCGCCTCGTTGGCCGGGAAGGTGCACACGCTGATCTCGCTCAGGCGAGTCACGTTGCGGAACGAATAGCCGGTGGCAATCGAAGTAATGTCACTCTTCGCTGCACTGAAGCCGACAGACATACCGCCAACCGTGCCGTGAATCATCGCCGCCTTGAGCGCTTCGGACTGTGGGTTTCCGGGCGTTAGCTCTCCCCGAACATGCAAGCCTTTGCTGTCCTCTGCCAGCTCGAGCCACTTGCCCACCGGGATCTCGTTACGGCGGTGGTTGAAGAACATGGCCACAGCGCGGGACTGGGTCTTCAAAGCCTCAGCGAAGGCGCCGGGCTCAATGATGTCACCATCGCTATCGACCACGCCGAAGACGCTGGCATAGCCCTCGAACACGCCTTGGGCGCCACCGTTGGCGAACTTGATCGCGGCCTGGTCAAAGGCCAGGGTTTTACAAATGCTAGGCATTTACAGCCTCCAGAAAAACTAAACCCCGCTGGGTGCGGGGTTCGTTTGTCCAAGTTGGGTAAGCGGCACGTTCTGCGACTGCCGTGTTGCGACATCGCCGCCCGGGAGTGGTGGCCTGTTGTCGAGTCGCCTGCCTTCGTTGACAGTCAGCAGGCCGGCGTCCACGCTGGTCTTCAGGTAGTTGGCCCGAGCCGTCGAGTCGCCACGCAGCAGGCCTTCAAGGTTGTGCTCTGCGTGAAAGCGACCGACTTCACCCGGCTTCAACAGCCAGCGTTCGATCGCATACTCCCAACGGTTGAGGTATGGCGAGAGGGTGTACTGAAGGAAGCCGAGATTTTGTTGCTCGATGCCTGTACCCCAGCTGGTGGACTTCTCCACGTCGCCGACCAGGTGCGGCGGCACGCCGAAGAATCGCGCCAGCTCGCTGACCTGAAATTTGCGGGCCGCCATGGTTTCCGCGTCCTGAGGACTGACGCCGATGGCTTGGGTCGTGAATCCGCCCTCCAAAATCCATAGCCGCTTCTTGACGGGGCCGCCGGAAATTTCCTTGAAGTTCTCCTCGACCTGGGCGCGCTGGTCCTTGTTGAGCACTTTTCCATCGCCGGTCATCAGCAACTGAGGAGACTTGGCGCCGTTGGCATAGAAGTCTCGCTGCTGGTCTTCCATTGCCACTGCGACCCCAGCCGTCTTCGCCGCGAAAGCGATTGGCGACAGCCCGACCAGGCCATTGAAGCCGAAGCCTTTGAGGTGAAAGATCTCGTTGGGTTTGAAATCGGCGTACCTGTCGTCGCGGCGGTAGCGATACACAACGCGCTTGTTCTCGAGCCGCACATCCATGTTCACCGACATGAGCGGCATGAGGCTGATCACATCACCAACACTGTTACGCTCAATCAGCGCGTAGGCGTTGCCGTAGTAGCAGAGCTGCATGGTCATCGCTTCGCGAAATTCCACCGCAGTCATGTACTGGTTTGGGCTGTAGCGCAGTAGCCGGGCCAGCGGGTTGTTCATGTCGACCTTCGTGCGATCGCCATCTTTGGTCTCGAACACGTCCAGCGGCAGCCCGGCGGTCACCGTCGAAATTAGGCGAACACAGGCGAAGACGGTTGATATTTGAAGCGAGCGCTCATCGCTCACAACTGAGTCGCCAACCACCCCTGATGCTGAGACCGGCCCGTTCTGAGAGCCCTTTTCCGGCGACACCAAGCGGCCGCCGACAAAGAAGCTGGCCATGCGCGCCCAGAATGGACTGCGCGTGCGCAGGTCAATGCTGTAGTCGGTGTCTGCCATTACATGCTCATCGGTCTGGAAAGGAAGTCGTCGACAGAACCTTGGGTATCCGCGTTCGCGAGCACCCGGCCTATCGTCATAATCAGCGCCACGGCGCCATCGATCTTGTTGTCGTCGCCCTGCTTGATCGGGCGCACCACGTCATCGTTACCTGGTAGGTACTTGCCGATGACGTTGCCAATGCACCAGGTCATGATCGGGTTGCCGTCATGGTGGAAGCGGCCCGCCTCAATGGCGGCCTCCAGTTCCTTCATGCCGTCGGACATGTTGGTGTAGTTCTGGGTGATGGTGACCGGATTGAACCCCTCATCATCCAAGTCATGGCTCAGGCCTGTCGCACCGTGAGGGTCGATTGGGCTCCAACGAATCGGTGCGAGCTTGTTGGCCTCCTTTGTGTCCTCGAGGATTTCTCGATAGTCGACCTCGGCACCTGGCGTGGTGACCAAGTGGCCGGTGTTCACCCAGGCCTGAAAGCGCTCGGCCATGCGCTTGTTGTCCACATCGTTGGCCGTGTCCTCCGGAACCCAGAACGACGGGGCAACGCTGTAGTAGTGGACCTTGCCGTCGATCTCCCGCCAGAACAGCCTGGCCCTTGAGTTCATGTCCAGCTTGCGCGCCAGGTCGAACCCGGCAATCCACTCCTGCCCTTCGAACTGCTCAAGTGTGAGTGTCTTGTCCTCGCAGGCCTTCCAGCTTTCCATGTTGAAGAAGCCGGACTTGGCGCTCACCCACAGATTCAAATGCTTGGTCTTGAACGTGTTGGTGAAGCGTGCCGAGCGGATCGCCCTGGCAAGCTGGCTCTCCAGGTACTCCTGGAACACTGACACGCCCATGCAGGGGTTGGCCTTGGCCAGGTTCTTCGGGTCGGTCCAGTCGTCGCCCTCGTCGAGCGTCCAGATGTAGCCGAACAGCTCGTCGTCCGGGACGGTGCCGTTGAGCATCTCGATTACTTGGCGGCGCTTGTCGTAGCACGGGCCTTCGATGTTCGCCCCGGCCGTCGTGATGATGAACATCAACGGCTGCCGGCGGGCGCCCATGCCGGTCAGCATCGTGTCGTAGAGCGCGGAACTGTCGTGCTCGTGGTATTCGTCGATGATTGCGCATGAGGGCGAAGCCCCGTCACCAGGGTTGCCGATCAGCGGCTCAAAACGACTGCCATTGGACTGGATGTTGAGGTTTGAGGCATTCACCTCAATTCCGGCAGCCTCAATCAACATCGGCGACCGGCTGACCATAAGCCTCGCAGGACGGAAAACCTCCCACGCTTGCTTCTCGGTTGTCGCGCCGGCGTACACCTCAGCACCGAACTCATTGTCGGCGGTGAACATGCTGATACCGACGCCGGCGGCGATGACCGACTTGCCGTTCTTGCGCGGCACCTCCCAGTAGCTTTCGCGAAAGCGCCGGTACCCGCCCTTCTTCCGTACCCAGCCAAACGTGCACGCCAGGCCGAACAGTTGCCAGGGCTCAAGCGTGATGAGCTGCCGCTTGAATGCCCATTCGCCTTTCGTGTGCGGCAGCAACTGCATGAGCCGCAGCTTCTTTTCGGCCTTGGCCGGGTCGAACTTGTATGGGTAGCTCTTCGAGCGACTGGCCGCCACATCATCGAAGTGCCGCTCAATCGTCTGATGGATGTAGCGGCAGGCTGGAAACTTTCCTTTCAGGACAGACCTTGCCCACACCATTGCCTTGTCGACATTGGTGTACTTGGCTCTGGCCATCAGCTACTCAGTAGGGCTGCAAATTCGTTGGTGGTTTTCTGCTTGTTGCCGCCAAGGATTCGGCTGCGGCTCGCTGGGTCCAGTCCGAGCATGGAGCCGAAGGTCACCATCTGGCGCATTGCCTCATTCGCGGCGGTCAAGGCCGGGTTCTTCACAGGCCCTCCCGTCGCACCCGCAACCACGATCCCGTGTTCACGCACCGAATCCTGAGCCATGCGCCAGTTGCCGTACGCAGTGCAAAACGCTTCGATGTTGTGCAGGTCGGTCAGCGCCAGGACCTTGGCCCGGAGTAATTCCGGGACCAGCATTTCCCAGACCCTGGTCGCGTGATCACACAACCATTCGGGCGGGTCGATGTTGGTAACCAGGGCGAAATCTGGCTCGTCCTTGTTCAGCTTCCGCTTACCGGGATTACCGGCCAGCGCCTTCTGGGCCGTGGGTTTTGGGCGACGGCCGGAGCGCCCGGCAACCCCCGCCATCGGCGCCTCCTTTAAACTTTATATTTCGCGGGTGCAAAAAAACGATTGAGGGCGCGGTCTAGAAGCGCGAAAGCCTGAACTTTTTACCCTCCCCCTCCATGCAATCGAGAATCAATATCAATTGGGTCATTTCTGATCGTTTTTTGATCATTTTCGTCGAGTATTCCCGAAGCCGCCGTCCTCCGAGGCCGTCTTGGTCGAATGGCACGGGCCGCACAGCGCCTGCCAGTTCGAGCGCTCCCAGAACAGCACCATGTCACCCTTGTGGGGCTTGATGTGGTCGACATCGGTGGCTACCACTACGAGTCCGCGGGCCTGGCACTTGATGCACAGCGGATGCTTGGCCAGATAACCAGCGCGAGCCTGCTGCCACTTGTACCCGTAGCCGCGCGCGGTCGAGCTTTCGCGGGGCGTCTCGCGGGTGTAGCTCTTGACCTGGTCAGCGTGAGCATCGCAGTAGCCGGAGGCGTTGCGGTGCAGCGATCGACACCCAGACCCACGGCATGGGCGCTGGGGCCTCAGAGGCATGGCGAGCCATCCAGATAGGTCAGCGACAGCTCATCAGGGTCGGCGCCCTGCTCGTCAGCCAGCGCCTCGATCAGTGCCTGGTTCTGGGTTGCGATCTGCTCCAGCAGGCCGGTCTGCTTCTGCTGCTGATCCAGGATCTGCTGGAGTAAAGAGATTGCTTGCTCGTTCACGGGCCACCTTCATCCACTTGTTGATCCACTCGCGCCGGGCGGCGCATCCACTGCAGGCCATCAGGCCTTGGCCTCGTTGATCTGGCGCACCACATCATCAGCGCGCTGCCTCACCTCCAGCACCTGGCCGTCGAACATGCGAACGATGGCGCAGATGCCGTGCCATTGGCTGCTGGCGCAGGCCTCGTCTACACGGGCGATGGCGTCAGGAGCCAGGTAGCGCTTGAGGCCGTTGTTGTCGGTCAATGTGATCATCGGGTCACCCTTGCGCTTTGCGCGACATGAACATGTCGGAGTAGCCGCGAAGCTTCTCCACTCCCATGAAGCCGACCATACCGCCGGCGAAGGTGGCCATACCCTGAGGCAGGCCCATCCATTCGAGCAGCGGTACCAAGGCCAGAGTGATGAGGCCGCACAGCGCGCCCTCCAACATCATCTGACGCCGAGTGCCGCCCCCGTAAACCACGCGCAACGCGGCGATCAAAACAGACAGACCGGCGGCGTAGAGCTGGGGTTGATGGGCAAGCACCCAGGCAATGAGGGCGGCCCACAGGCCGGGATCCTTTTCGGGCATGTTGGGCATCTCGATTCCTCCCGTTGCGGGGAGCGCAAATAGAAAGCCCCAGCGAATGCCGGGGCTGTGTGAGTAGGGTCAGCGATTCGCATGGCTGGCGCCCTTGGCTCGGCGCTTGTACCTGAAGAGCTTGAGCAGATACTTGTTGCGGACAACTCGGATTTTGGCGCCTTCGAATGGCTCCGCCTTACAGAGCTGGTAGTGCAGCTCATCGATCAAGCTCAGGCGATATTCGTTGCGGCGCCGATACTCACGGAAAGCGCTCATGCGGCACCCCGACAATGAAAAAGCCCGGCGTATGCCGGGCCTCGAATTGAGCAACGATCAGCGTCACGCCTTGAAGGTGATTGCGCCGGTAACGAAGTTGATGACCAGCTTTCCGTTTGCCGACTTCAGGATCGGCGGCCATGCAGTAGTGCTCATGCGGTGCTCCAAGAATGAAAAAGCCCAGCACGATGGCTGGGCTCAAGAAAGCAAAAAGCCCGCTATCATAACGGGCTTTGCACGCGGAAAAACCGCAAAGTAACGTGAAAGCTACAGATCGCCACCGGGGCTGTCAAGCGGCCTCTCTACGAACATCCAGCGCGCCGTCCACCCATGCCACGCCAGCCTTCCAGAGCTGCCGCGTCTTCTCCATGCCGAAGCCCAGTTTCTTGCCGACCTGCTCCAGTGAGGTGTCTCGGGATGTGTAGTAGCGCATGATCACCCGGCCACACTCCGGGTAGCGCTTGAGCAATCGCCCGACCAAGCGATCGATCATCAGCGCCTCGTCATCAGTGATCATTGGGTCAAGCACCGTGTTCTCGCGAGATGCGCAGCACGACACGCCCGAGCCCAGCACGACCCAGCGGCCCCAGTGTTCCAGCAGATCCTCAGCCGTCCTTTCAACCTTGCTCATGCCCTTCCCCTTAATCGCCCGTGTAGTTGGTGCCGCCGGCGCCGAGCCGGTTGCCTTCCTGATATGTCGCCTCCGGCCCCGTGGCCCGAGAGCTTCGCAATTCGTTGATCTGCCGCTGAGCGGCCTGCAGCTTGAAATTGAGCTGGGTGACCAGCTCGTCCAGGGGCAGCGCATTCCCGGTCAGGGCCTCAACCCAACCGGAGGCGTTGCACCGGACGCAGGCCATTTCGTGGAACACACCCTTAATGACCGCCTTACCGCGACAGGCCGGGCACTGGGCGAGGTCGATCCGCTCTTTCCTCAGTGATGGCCCGTGGCTCTTTTTCATCATTGCCCCGTCTTCACCCAGCGGCGGATTCGAAGCTCGCAACCACTGATGAGCGTGACGCCGTTCGCACAACCGTAGTGTGTCGCCCGACGCTTGCAGCCGCAGTGACACCGACGCCGAGCCTTGGAGGGCTTCGGCTCCATGTAGCGGATATGCCGGCTGCTGCTGCCGACTTGCCCCCATCCATCGACTCCGCCACGCATCGCGGCCGAGCGGGCTGCTGGCGACAAGCTGTTCAAATCGGTCATTTGGAATCCTCGCCTTTTACGGTTTCCTGAATAGCCTTGAAACCCGCGCCGTCTGCCGCCTCGGCAGCGTTTTGCGAATTTCCGTTTCTTCCATCTATCAACCCATGAATCGCGCCGAACCCAGCCGCATCTAACCGCTCATGCCACTTATCCAGGGCTTCGCGCTTCAACTGTTCGGCATGGGTGTGGATGTAGGTCTGCACGTTCCGGGTGAGCGTGTGGTTCACCAGCATCTCGCCGATGAGGTAGTCCACACCCAGATCGGTCCAGGCGGTGCGGGCAAGCTTGCGCAGGTCGTGGCTGGTCCATTCGCCTCGACCCAGGCGGGTGAACACGGCACATGCCTGGCCTTCGCTCATCGGCTTGCCGCTCTTGGCGGGGAACAGGTACACGCCCTTGTAGCCGGTACCGGCCTGCCATTCCCGATACCGCTTCAGCAGCGCAACGACTTGTGGAGTCAGTGGCAGGCGATGCTCGCAGCGGGTCTTCGTGTTCTCGGCCGGGATGAACCACTCACCCATGTCTGCCAGCGTGAAGTGCGGCCAAGTACTCTGACGGCTCTCGCCGACCCTGGTGCCGTGGCACAGCATCAGGGTGGCCAGCATCACCCCGGCGGGATCAGCGTCGAACTGGTCAGCCAGCAAACCCACCAGCGGTTCAAGCTGCACACCACGGAGCCGGGCCGCCTTGGGCTGGACGCGGGCCTTGGTGAAGTCGGTGAACTTGAAGCCCGCAATCGGATTGCCGGCGATCAGCTTCAGCCGCTCAGCCTGGCGGAACGCGACCACCAACACACCCCACAGCAGCCGGACATAGGACAGAGACAGCTCCTCCTGCAGCGGCCACATAACACGGTCGTCGAGCGCGGATCGCGTAGCCTCTGGCACAGGCAGGTCATCCAGGCGCGGCTTCAGATGGCACTTGATCGCGGAGCTTGCTGTTGCACGGCGCTTGCGGGACAAGCTGCGGTCACGCGACTGCCGATCCGAGTACCAGGCCAGTAGCTGCCCGACCGTTGCCAGCTCGCCGCCTGATGCCGAGGCTCCTGGGTCGGCCGCCAGGCGCGCACGGATTTGCGGCAGTACTCCGACAAGGCTCTTGAACGGCAGCGCCGGGTAGCCGCCGATCTTGCTCCACTTCTTGCAGCTAACCAGATACCAGGTGGCTCGTTCGCGATCCTTGGCGAACCGCAGGTACAGGCCTGGGTACCGAGGATCGCGCAGATCGCGAACGGTCGACCCCGCAGCCTGCCGGCGAATTTCTGCATCCGAGAGCGCCACCGCGCAACAGCCGCTCATGCCGCCACCGTCACGGGCAACGCCAGGTAAGCCCGAAGGCATTCCATCGCATCGAAATGGCCTCGACACACAACAGCCAGGTAGCCCTGCTCATTCAGGCGGCCGATGCACGCATGCTGGCTCAGCGAGACGGGCGCCGGCTCGATGGTGGCTTTGAACTCGATGAACAGCCCGAAATACCCGCCGCGGGCCATCGTGAGCTGAAGATCAGGGATGCCCGCCTTGACGCCCTGCTTCTTGAGGCGAGAGGCCTCGGCCTTGCCCCGGAGGCCGCCGTTTGGGGTGTGGTGCAGATGCACGAACACCTCCGGGTAGCGCAGCTCGATCTCTTTCATCAGCGCGGCCTGCTCCTGGCCTTCGCGGTCATTGCGCCTGGTCCGCTTCGGCTTGGCGCAAAAGGCCTTCATGATTGGTTTGGTCATGCCTTCACCAGCCCTTCCCGAACCAGTTCGGCCTGGGTGCGCATGACGCCTTCAGCGTGGAGCTGCCGGGCCTCGTCGCGAGTGACAGCGCGGCTGCGGCCGTCGATTGCGTCGTGGCAGGTGCTGCACGCCCAGGCCCCCTGCAAATCATTCGGTTTGGAGCCAACACCGCAGGTACCGGAGAGCCGGTAGTGCGCGAGCACGGTGGTGTCGGGGTTGCCATTGCAAACGCCCGGGATGCGCACCTGGCACTCCCGGCCGCGGGCGGCTTTGGTCAGTTTCGTTTGCCGCATGGGTCTTCTCCATGGAGATCGATGACGCGATAAGCGCTCGGCCACATGCGGTGACCGTGGGCATTTGCCAGCCCCTCGTCGCGGTAGACCGCTATCGGTGGCTGTGGTTTTTCGGACAGGCCGACCAGATCGGAGCGGCAGTAAAGGGCGTAGCGATATTCGGCGAGGTCAGGCTTGAGCATGGCGAGGCCTCCCAGCGCGCAAGGCGGCCAATGCAGCGCGCCCAACTTCCGGAGTGGACCGGGCCGCAACCTTCGCCGGCAGCGCGAGAGGCATCTTTTGCAGCGGCTGTCCGGCAACCAGTCGGCGAACCGCGATTACATAGTTCCGCTCGAACAGCTTGGCGGCGAGGTCAGTCGCAAGCCTGTTCAAGCTCTCAAACCCGCACTCCTTCGCCGCGTGCCATACCGCGTCATGACTCCACTCGGCACGGCCAGCCATGGCTGGATGGGCATTGCGGCAGGCTTCTCGGAAGGCGGCGGCCATTGGCGGCAGGCCCAGCATCTCCGGGGAGGGCTGGCACCATTCGATGAACGTACCAGGCGATGGGATGAACGGGCTGCCCAGTTGCCGGGCGCGCATCAGGCCGAACTGCAACTGCTCCGGCCGATTGATGCCAGCCTCGAAGAACGCCAAGAGCCACTGCTGCTTGGACGCCTTGTACGCAGCCACATCCGGCCACGCCTGCCGCCAGCCGGAGCAGATGACTCGCAGATCGCGGAACAGGTGGTTGATCGCCTTGGCAGTCTGGCGATCAATGTCGGCGCGAACATCCTCCGACAGGGTCTCGCCGGCAGCGATGTATTGACCGGACTGGACCTTGGCCCAAAGGCCATGGGCGATAACGACGGCCTGGGTCATGAGGCGCCCCCCTGAAGCCAGGACGTATCTTCATCGTCGAATGCTCCAGGAGCATCGCCAGCCCTCAAGCGAACAACCTTCGCCCCCTTCACGGCATCCCGCTTGACCCAACCAACCAGCGCGGCCACCCACTGAGCTTCGGTTTGAGCAAGCCCCTTGGCGTCGTGATGCATTACGAATCCAGATATGGCCTCGGGCGTGAATTGCTCGACGGCCATGCCAGAGAACCTCGCATAGGCCTCAAGCTGGACCTGGTCAGGCACCCACTCCAACGTCATTTCGAACGGCTCGCGCGGGGAGTGTGTACTTCCTTTCCCTTCCCCTTCCTTTCCGGGGGTGAGGACTCGATCATCGCTAGACGAGCCTTCGTCGAGTCCTCGTCGATCACTCGGCGATCCGTCACCGCTTGGTGGCTGAGCACCTTGTGAGCGCTCGACGAATACGGGATGCTTGTAGGTAGGCCGGTCAATCTTCTGGTGGTGCCATCCGTTCACGTGCAGGTACTGCTTCGACGAATGCTCGTAGAGCGAGATCAGTCCGTTCGACTGGAGCTCGCCGAGCATTCCCTCAACCTGCGCCGAGGTGATGTCGTCGCCCGGAAACACCAGAGCCTTGAGGGTCTTTGCCGACATCGGGTGATTGCCCGCGTCGTCGCAGAAGTTCCAGATGCCGATGAACAGGAGGCGAGCCAGGGCCGAGCACTCCATGACCTGCTCGCTGGTCCAGAACTCTGGCTTGATGGTGCGGATGCGGGCCATTACCGGGTACCTCCGCCAGGCACGAACTGACGCGACAGGTTCGGCGCATAACCAAAACCTGACGCGACAGCGGTATTGCTTGCGTCGTTGTGGATGTGCATAATCGACCTCGAAATGATGTTGAAGAGACCGCCCTGCCAGGCGGTTTTTTTTCGCCTGCAATTCAGGCTCGGTGTTGCTAATGGGTGCCGAGCGCAGTCGTGGTATCGTTTTGATCCCACTCGCTACAAAGGCCACGGAGGCCCGGCAAATGCGTGAAGAAATTGATCACTATCAGGAATGGAGCAGCGCCCTCGACTTCGCCGAGAAGTACTTGAAGGAGCACACCGAGATTCGGGAAATCCGTGATCCGCAGGGCCAAGAGGTGCGGATGGCGCTTGGCCTGTATAAGCTTCGCTGCTTCGCAATCCGGGTGCGCACAGACTCGCGCTCGACGTGGGTCAGGTGGTCCAACATGGAAGCACTTCGCCTTTACTTGATTAACAAGCACCACTGGACCTTGGCAGAAACGATCGCCGCCACAAAAACCGAACTCGACTTCGTTTACCTGTTTCACGATGAGCTTCTCGATCTCAAGCTGAACGAGGAAGAGGCGTATCCGCCGAAACAGTGGACTCACCGCTTTGGCCGGAAATCTGATCTTTATCAGCACTTCGAGGAGCAGGACTGACACCTTCGCCGCGAATGACCGCAGACTCCCGCCAGTAGGCGGCTTCGCCCTCATGCCAGGCAGCCCGCTCTTCCCTGCTGAGCCCTTCAGGCCAAACAAGGATCGGCGGGTGTTTGCCGTCGAGTACTTCGATAGCGGCCAGAACTTGCTTAGCTGCCTCAAGCGGCAGGCCAGAAGCCTTCCCAGCAACTGCCGCGATTACGACCTCGCGTTCGCGCGCCGTCAGCTGAACCCTCAAATCCTTTTCAGTCATCAACCTTCTCCCACTGTTCAAATTCACAGGTGTGTTGTTCATCTACTGGCGAGGTGCCAGTTAACGGATAATTGCTTCTACCGGGCAGAAGCGGCTTCTTCTTCGGGGTAAAGGTCTGGTCGTAGCTGGTGGCGAGTCACCAGTCCGTCGACGGCTTTTTCGAAGGGGATAACGAGGTCAGCCGGGACGCGCTGATTTCGATGTACGCACTGCCAAATCCTTGGCTGGCTCGTATTGCAGCGACGGGCAAGCTCTGCCTGGCCACCAGCCAGGCGGACAACCGTCTCTATAGGTCTCTCTTTCGCTGGCATGTCTGTGCCTCACTGGATCGTGCTCACGATGATAACTCAAGTTATTAAAGACGCAAACACATGTTATTTGAAGGGCAATAACGCGTGTTTTACCCTTAGCGGCATGAATGAAGACAGCGGAACCCTGAAAGACCGTATCTACGCTCGCCGCGTGGAGCTTGGTCTGAGCCAGCAACAGCTGGCCGATAAAGCCGGCGTGAGCCAGGTTACGATCCAGCACCTGGAGAGCGGGCGTAACGCGACCTCCAAAAGATTGGTGGAAATTGCTCGGGCGCTTAATGTCTCCGCTGAGTGGCTTGACTCAGGCAAGGCAACCACTTCAGAGCCATCAAACGTGGCACCTGCAGATCAACCCAATATGTCCTACCGATACCCGGTGATCAGCTGGGTGGCTGCCGGGGCGTGGGCGGAGGCCGTGGAGCCATTCCCGCCAGGGTTTTCCGATCGGTACGAGATCTCGGATTACAACTCGAAAGGCTCGGCGTTCTGGCTTGAGGTGCGCGGCGACTCCATGACGGCGCCGGCCGGTACAAGCATCCCGGAGGGTATGATGATCCTCGTTGATACCGAGGCCGAAGCAGCATCTGGCAAGCTCGTGGTTGCTAAGCTGGCAAATAGCGGCGAGGCCACCTTCAAGAAGCTCGTCGAAGATGGTGGAAGGCGTTACCTAAAGCCCCTAAACCCGGAATACAAAATGGTTGAGTGCGGGGAGGACTGCCGAATAATCGGAGTGGCCGTTCGTGTAATGGGAAAACTGTAACAACCACCCACACCATAAAGCCCGGCCCAGTGCCGGGCTTTTTCGTTTCGCCGGGATGGACTGATCTTGCCAAAGGCGCGAACCTCAAATACTGTACATTCATACAGCACTCAAGGAGGTATCTACATGGGGCAAGGCATTCCCGACACATCATCTCTCCCATCTTCTTACGAGCTTCTCGGTAGCCGCGTTAGGCGCCTAGTTGTCTCTCCGCACGTGCAGAAACTCCAGGCGGTCGTCGTGACCCCTGCTCCAGATGAGTTGGAGGAGGATTGGGAGCGACTGCTGGATGAACTCGGGAACACCGACGGCATTCGAATTGACCGCCTCGACTGCGGCGCCTACCGAATTGGGTGGCGCGAGTACATCGACTGCTGAGCAAAGCCAGCCACGGACGAGATCCCTTCACGAAAAATAACCTAGGTTATTGACATGCTGAAAACTCAAGTTATTATTCAACCCATAACTCAGGTTATAGGAATGCCGGATCAATACCGGCCAGCAGTGAAGGTAGCGATGGACAGACCTCAACAGTCCAGACGGTTGGCAACTGGCCCGGGCGCGCAGCGTAAAGCGCCAAGAACAGTTATCCAGCGGGCTATAGCCGCGGCTGGAAGAACAATGAATCAAGAGCTCAGGCCGTCGCCAGTAGCGGGCCTGAATGTAGGACAGAAGAAATCAGCCAGATCTCTTGCCACTACCGTAGCTCCCAGAAACCTGGTAGTGGCGGATCTGACTGTACTTCGAGAGTGCGTGAATCTTCTCAACGCGAAGCTGCTCTTGAAGCTCTCGTATCTGCCTGGTGTAGCTGCCCTTCTGGCGCTCGGATCCCTCTGGCATCAGCGCCTCTAGCTCCGCAATTCTTTTTTCTAGTTTCGCGATGCGTTCCCTTGTGGTTGGGGCGCGCTTCTTAACTTTCTTCTTTGACTTATTGGTCATCACTCATCCCATCTGCGGATCACCGGCCGCAAGTCCATTTCAACAGGTCGCAACGATGTCCTATCTCGAGCACATTACAGAAGAAGCCAACCAATTCGAAGACCGAAAAGTGTTCCATCTTGCCTGGTCCGAACGCAATTGGCGCCACCTAATGAAGCTCTATCGGTACATCAACCGGTCCCGCGGCATTCAATCAAATCAGCGCCACGACAGCCGCTGCTGCTTCGTTCCAACAATGCGGAAGCGGAGGCGACTACAGCAGTAGCCAATGCAGCCACCCCCGAGGATCATCATGGAAACGATAACGACAGGCTCATGGATGGGTCACCTCGGCCGCGGGCTCGCACCGCGCGAGCTCGAAGCACTGCTGTGTGTCGCCCAGGGCATGACCACCAAGGAAATCGCGCGCCACATGAGCATTGCGCCGGGCACCGCGGCGAACCGCATCGACACGGTGCTGTTCAAGCTCGACGCCCGGCGCCGCGCCGACGCAATCGCCAAGGCAATCAAGGGCCAGATCATCACCCCGCTCTGCATTGCCCTCGCCAGCCTCATCGCAATGCACTCAATCATCGACGAGGGCGACCCGATGCGGCGCGACCGTCGAGCACCAGCCGAGCGCCGCGAGTTCTCCATTCGAATCGTCCGCAAGGCCGAGGCGTTCGAACACCACGCTTAACCCCTTCGAGGACCACCCAATGCAAATCGGAGCACCTATTCCAGACCCGCGCCTGCAGGTGATGGCCGAGCTGAATGCGGCCATCGACCAGTTCTTTGCCGCAGGCAAGCAGGTGAACGAAATCCCAGCCGGCCTCAGTGGCGAGGGCGAGCCGAACAACCCGCACCAGCGCAAGCAGCGCGCCGCCCGTGAGTCCGACGCGCCGATGGTGCGCGATCTGGTCGCCCAAGGCATGAGCGCCTATCAGATCGCCGAGGCGATGAAGACCAGCCATACCCGCGTGCGACTGATCGCCCGCGAGAACGGAATCCTCCTGAGCAGGGCATCGTGATTCGCCAAATTTCAAACCGCGTTCGGCATGGCCGGCGCCAGCAATTCATCACCCTGCCGCCCAGCGGGCTGGAGGTTTTTCATGGCGAAGACGCCGGCCCAGCGCAAGCAAGAACAGCGCGAGCGGGACAAGCTGACAGAGGAGGAGCGCAAAGCTCGGCTGCTGTCACGCCGCATTGTCACGGACCTCTATCACAACACGGACAGTGCACTTAAGCGTGTGATGGTCCGCGCAGAGATTGGCGAAGAGCAAGACCTGATATCCCGCCTCATTCACGGCGCCGACCGACTCACCGACCAGCAGCTCGAAGCGCTACTCATCATTGCGTGACGCGGTGCTGTGACATGCCCCTTTTACTCGACCGCATCCAGCCATGGAGGGCGGCGATCACCCTGGAGAAACCCATGACCCAAGCAAATCAGCAAGTCATCGCCGCCACCGACCTGCCAGCCCTCGGCCAGCCCCTGCTCGGCGGCATCTTCGCCGCCCGCTACTGGCTCAACGGCCAAGAGCGCGCCCTGATCCTGCCTACCGATGAGTTCGAAGGCGCCTGGGGCGAGCGCGGCGCCGAGATCCCCGGTGCGAACAGTTACAGCGATGGCTACGCAAACACAGTCGCCATGGCCGAGGCCGGCAGCGAGATCGCGAAGAAAGCCTTGGCGCTGGACCTGCACATCCCGTCCTGCCTCGAAGGACAGCTGCTGATGGCAGCCAAAGCTGAGGGCCTGGTGACCCTGCGCCATGATCGCTTCCACTGGCTGAGCACGCAGTACTCAGCCAACCTCGCCTACACCATGGGCTTTGAGGGTGGCTGGCTCTACAACGGCACCGGCAAGAGCCTCAAGCGTCTCGTGCGCCCCGTCCGCAGCCGAATCATCCAGTAATTCACCCCTTCATTACTTTCGCTCGCAGGTGATTCCGGGTTCGTCAGGACGACGATCAGACCAGAAGCACGCCGGGAAGCGCCGGCCGCCTGCACCCTATTCCGCTCACAGGAGCACCCCATGCAAGCGAATCAACTGACCACGTATACCCGTGGCGACTTGACGATCAGCAGCCCAGATCATGAGGCGGTGCTGAAGCTGGCCAGCCTCGCCATTGTTGCTCCGCCAGCAGCCTCCGCAAGTTGCATTCCGGCTATCGGCGAGTACTGGCCCGGCGAAGGCGGAATCAACGGCGGCTTGTTCCAGGGCAGTGACAGGCCCTATTACTTGATCGTCCCGACCGGCGCCGACGCCGAAGGAAAGTTCGAGTTCGGCAGTTGCGGCGAAGAGCTCGACGGCGCAATGAGTCCTCACGACGGGATGACGAACACCGCCGACCTGGTCGAGACCGACAACGACTATCCGGCTGCCCGGTTCTGCGCGAAGTTCGAGCGTGACGGGCACAAGGATTACTACCTCATGGCGCGTCGCGAGGCTTCGTTCCTTGAAGGCACCGTTCCGCAGTCCTTCTCTCAGGCGCGACACTGGACCAGTTCGCAGTACTCAGCCCACTACGCCTACGACATGGACTTTGAGACTGGCTGGCTCTACTGCAACGACAAGACCAGCAAGCGTCTCGTGCGCCCCGTCCGCAGAAAATACTTCTGATACTTCAATTCTTCATTCATGGGCGCCTCGGCGCCCTCGCTCTTCGAGGAGGCCAGGATGGCCCTACATACGGATCTGGAAATCCACAAGGTTGCTGAGGAATTGCTCGGGCTTGCGCTCGATCTGGTCAGGAACATCCCGCGGGACCTGAAGCAGGTCGTCGGCTCGAAGATCCGCGACGAGTGCCTGCAAGTGCTCGTACTGATCGGCCGGGCGAACATGAACCGGGATCGACTCAACCACCTCAATCAACTGCTCGAAAGCGTCTGGATACTGAACTACCTGCTGCGCGCCCTCACCAACAAGGGCTTCATCAGCAAAGGTCAGCACTCCATGGCAATGAAGCTCACGGCCTCCGTTGGCCGCCAGGCAAACGCCTGGAAGAAATCCGCAACCGCGCCCGCTGCTTGAGGGTCAAGGCCCTTCTGCCTGTGCGCTAAATCTGGTCGTGCCGCTGATCTGTGATCACCGCCATGCGCACCACGGAAACCGCCGGTGAATGCCGGCAGGTCCGGCGCAGTTACCGGGCTGAGCAATCGTCCCGGCGACGTAGATAGCACGACAGGTCGCAGTACTCAGCCAACAACGCCTACAACATGGACTTTGAGAATGGCTGGCTCAACAACAACGACAAGAACAACAAGCGTCTCGTGCGCCCCGTCCGCAGATTTACCCGTTGCGAGCTTCACCTTCGAGGAGCTGGCCCTTGCCTACTACGACTGCCGGCGCCACAAGCGGAACACCGCGAGTGCCCGGCGTTTCGAGCAGGACATGGAAGCCAACCTCCTCGACCTATTCGACGAGCTTCAGGGCGGGACGTATCGCCCTGGCCGCTCAATCTGTTTCGTGGTCACACGGCCCAAGGCCCGCGAGGTGTGGGCCGCCGACTTCCGCGACCGCATCGTGCACCACCTGCTCTACAGCCGCATCGGTCCACGGATCGAAAGCAGCTTCATAGCGGATTCCTGCGCCTGTATCCCCGGCCGTGGCACGCTGTACGCCGGTCAGCGGCTTGAGGCGAAGATTCGCAGCCAGACGCAGAACTGGTCTCGACCAGGCTTCTACCTGAAATGCGATCTCGCGAACTTCTTCGTGTCGATCGACAAGCGTGTGCTCGCCGGTCAGCTTGAGCGGCGAATCGCTGACCCGTGGTTTCGCGCCCTGGCCCTACAGGTGCTCTGGCACGACCCGCGCGAAGACTACGAGATCCGCAGTCCTCGACACCTGTTCAACCGCGTGCCGCAGCACAAGCGGCTCACCGCGCAGCCCGCCCACCTTGGCCTGCCGATCGGCAACCTGTCGTCGCAGTTCTTCGCGAACGTCTACCTCGACGCGCTCGACCAGTTCTGCAAGCACACGCTGAAGGTTCGGCACTACATCCGCTACGTCGACGACTTCGTGTTGCTGCATGACTCGCCACAGCAGCTCAATGAGTGGCTGTGGCAGATCGAACAGTTCCTTCCCGGACTTGGCGCGAAGCTCAACCCGACAAAGACGATCCTCCAGCTCATCGACCGCGGCGTGGACTTCGTCGGGCATGTCATCAAGCCCTGGCGCCGGACAACTCGCAAGAAATCAGTCGCCCAGGCACTCAAGCGCACAGCGGCGGTGCCGGCGGAGAACCTGCGCGAGACGGCAAACAGCTACTTCGGCCTGCTCGGTCAGGCCAGTCACAGCCAGCGGCATCGCGCTGCGCTGGCAAACCTCGTTCTTCGTCGCGGACATGTCGTCAACGGCGATCTCTCCAAGACCTATCCGAAACGCTGACTCGGAGCATTCAATGACCACAGCAATCGACATGTTCGCCGGAATGGGCGGATTTAGCACCGGCGCGCGCGCCGCCGGCGTCCAAGTTCTCTGGGCGGCAAATCACTGGCCAGAGGCCGTGAAGTGGCACGCGGCCAATCACCCGCACACCGAGCACGCCTGCCAAGACCTGCACCAGGCTCGCTGGGAGCAGGTGCCGGCGCACGACCTTCTGCTTGCCTCGCCCTGCTGCCAAGGGCACAGCCCTGCACGTGGCAAAGCCAATGGCAACCCGCAACATGATGCGTCGCGCTCGACGGCCTGGGCCGTTGTCTCGGCGTTGGAGTATCACAAGCCACAGGCAGCAGTCGTCGAGAACGTGGAAGAGTTCACCAACTGGGCGCTTTACCCGGCCTGGGTATCAGCAGTCCAAGCCCTCGGTTACCAGGTCGCCCCTCACGTCGTCGACTGCGCCGACCTTGGCGTACCGCAACATCGTGTTCGCCTGTTCATTGTGCTGACTCGGAGCAAGGCTCCGCTGATGCTGCAGTTGCCGCAGGAGCGACATGTGCCAGCGGCCAGCTTCCTCGACTTCGACGCCGGGCGCTGGTCGCCAATCGAGAAACCAGGCCGGGCCCAGGCCACGCTCGACCGAGTACGCAACGGGCGCCAACGCTTCGGCGACCGCTTCATCATGCCCTACTACGGAAAAGGCTCCGGCACCACCGGCCGCGACATCAATCGGCCAATCGGCACCATCACTACCCTAGACCGCTGGGCCCTGGTCGATGGCGACCACATGCGCATGCTCAGCGCCAGCGAGGCCTTGGCCGCGATGTCGTTTTCGGCTAACACCCTGCGCCCTGACAACCACCGACTGACTATGCACATGGCCGGCAACGCGGTGCCGCCGCTGGCTGGGCAGCGAGTGATTGAAGCCGTGCTCAAAGCGGCCTGACCTCGACAGGAGTACATCCGTACTCTTTCTGCTTTAACCCCTCTCCCCTCTATTCAACTGCCGCGCGTGAGCGGCCAAGGAATCGTCATGCCTGAAGAAATCAAACTGATCCAGATTGTGCCGGTCGTGCGCGACGAGGACGGCATGTTCTATCACCCCGACATGCCC
Organism: Pseudomonas sp. Marseille-P9899; assembly: GCF_903166565.1. Lineage (NCBI taxonomy): Bacteria > Pseudomonadati > Pseudomonadota > Gammaproteobacteria > Pseudomonadales > Pseudomonadaceae > Pseudomonas > Pseudomonas sp. Marseille-P9899. The sequence continues at coordinate 78,714 of NZ_CAESCG010000001.1, read as the reverse complement.
GACTTCGACGAGGGAGACGGCGAGAAGTGCAAGGCATGGATCGCTGAGCAGGGCCTGCAAGTGGCAATGGTCGAGCTCGAATACCACAGCGAGGAAGCGATCTCTGAACGCTACTTCGAAGCTGGCGAGGCGGACTGCAGCTATTGGGAACCGGACCGTCCGGATGGTGATGGCTGGTTCTGCCTGTCGATTCACGATACGGACAACGGCCCGGTGTGCTGGTGGGCTCGCCGGGTGGTGACGCCATGATCCAGACTAAGGAACGCCCGATCCTGTTCAGCGGGCCGATGGTCCGCGCCATTCTGGATGGCGATAAGGCCGTCACCCGGCGAGCGGTGAAGATGACTGACCTGCTCCAAGTGTGCCTAGAGCCGCAAGAAGGTGAGCTGAAGCTGAAAGCCGCGAACAAACTTTGCCCGCTGGGCCGACCCGGCGACCGTCTGTGGGTGCGCGAGACCTGGTACTGCGATCACTTCGAAGTCCAGCGCGGGCCATACCTGAAGCCAGCCGATCTCGATATCGCGGAAGCCCGCGAGGACGGAACCCTGGTCTATGCCGCTGACGGCCTTACTCCGTACGAGCAAGAGCAGCCGGTTTGGAAGCCGTGCATCCACATGCCTCGCTGGGTCAGCCGCATCCTGCTGGAGATCACCGACGTTCGTGTCGAGCGACTGCAGGACATCAGCGAGCAGCAAGCGCTGGCCGAGGGCGTGATGAGCGCGGAGCGAGACATTGACCCGGATGGCAACGGCTACTCCCCTATAGAGCTGTTCGGCGGGCTCTGGGTAAAGCTCAACGGCATGGATTCATGGAGCGCCAACCCGTGGGTCTGGGTCGTCGAGTTCAAGAGGGTCGAGCCATGACCCGCCTCGCCCTCCTCCTCGCGATGCTGGCCACCGGCGCCAGCGCAACCGAGAACGTTATCGACGTGCAGCACGACAGCCGCCGCGGGGTTACCTGCTGGATCTTGAATGGCGTCGGGATCAGTTGCGTTCCCGATAGCCAACTGCAGGCCGGGCGTGAGCGCCAGCTCTCCCCGCACGAACAGCAGGACAACGGACCAACACCAGCCCAAGCGCCAGCGCGCTGGAATGAAGAGAGGTATTCGCTGTGAGCAAGAAGAAGACCCACTTCACCATCATCTCCAGTGTCGAGCTGGAGGGGTTGCGCCGGGACCGTGAGCGATTGAATGCCCTTGAATCGTGCTGCTGGGATGTCCGCTTCGAAAGTCACTCCAACGGCATGGACGGCGACTACAGCATCGGAATCGAGATCGTCGGACACTACGAGGGCAAGCCATACCAGCGGGTTCTCGGGGAGAACTACAACGAGAACCTGCGCGCTGCAATTGACCAGGCGCTGACTGCCGAAGCTTATCCGCCGGAGCGCCCCGAGTACGACATGTACGGTAAGCCCGAACGGAGGTCCGCATGACCGACATGATCGAAGTGAAGACAGTCAGCCTGGAGTTCGGGGCATTGGACTGGTGCATTGCACAGGTCGAAGGCATCAAGGTCGAGCTGACCCCACCAAATTATGGGAGCGGCACCAGCCTTGTGTTCATCACCGGCACGGAACCGCTCTACAGGCCGTCAACCAACTGGGAGGACGGCGGCTGGCTCATTGGAAAACACCAAGTCAACCTGCATAGCCCGCAGACGAGAGATGACTGCTGGGCGGCCTGGGTGACCCTACAAGGAAAAGACTTTTGCCGGGGCGCACGGCAGCCATTGGTTGCCGCATGCCGCGCCATCGTTTACGCCAAGCTCGGCGATACCGTCCAGGTGCCGAAGGAGCTGATGCCATGATCGCCCTCGCCTACATGGCCTACCTGATATACAGGGGGCCGCGATGATTGAACCACCGCTGATCAGCAGCCAGCGCTACTTGGACCGCCAGGCGGTGGCCCGGAAGGCAGCGACGTTCAAGGTGTTCGTGGTCCGCACTGTAGACCTCGACATGCGCGGTCAACGCTACCGGATCATCATCGATGGCCATCACAACCTAGCGGCCGCCCGCCTTGTCGGTGAAGAGCCAGTCTGGAGGGGGCCGCCGCCCAAGTTCGAACGGATCATGAAGCGAATGGGGCTCCCCGCATTTTCCGACTTCATGATCAACAACCTGACGGACAGCGACTGGTATTTCCACGATACCGGCCAGGTAGTCGAAGCCCTGCTGTAACCCTTCCCCCTACAACTCAAGCCCGCCAATGCTCGGGCATGGAGAGCTATTGCCATGTTGATCCTCACGCGCCGCATCGGCGAATCAATCCGCATCGGCGACGACATCACCATCGTCGTGCTGGACGTAAAAGGCAGCCAGGTCAGGCTGGGCGTCGAGGCGGCGCAGGGCGTGGCCATCGATCGCCAGGAGATTCGCCTGCGCAAAGAAGCCGGCCTGCACCCGGCGCCCGCGAAGTCGCTGGATGAACCGCTGTACGCCAACCGCACCGAAGCAGAATGGCGCCAGCTTCTGGCTGATGAACAAAGGGAGCAGGAGCGCAGCGATGACGCAGCCTAATCAATCTCGAAGCGAGTTCGAGGACCTGGGCGATCGACTGGTACGGTTCGGCCAGGCCCTGCAAGACCAAACCACCAGCGTCGGAAAGCTGAACCAACTGGCCAAGGCTTGCGGTATCACGCTTCGACTCCGCGCAGTGGCCGACACGGAGGACGGCAACCATGACCGCCCTCACTGAAACCACAGTGACCAACGAGGTTCTGCCATGGCAAAAGTCATAGCCCAGATCACGGCGACCCTGCCAAGGCTTATGGAGGCCGCCGAGTACCGCAAGCTGCGCTACGCCGGCGGCAAGCCGAGCTTGCAGCAGCTCAAGAAATGGATTGATGACGGAGAGTTGGCGGGCGAGGTCCGCGGCGGCATGTACTTCGTCGACCTGCAGGCCGCCGTGATCGGATCCACGGATCCGCTCCTGGCACAGATGCTGGGAATTTGAAATGGCACCACGACCGCGCACCCCAAAGAACAAGACGCTCCCGCCCAACCTGTACGCCAACGGGAAGTATTGGCGGTACAAGAACCCGATCACCGGGAAGATGACCAGCATCAGCAAGCCGTATGACGAGGCGGTGCGCCTGGCCAAAGCCGCGAACGCCAAGCTGGCGTTCCTGATGACCGACAACGGCGAAATGCTGGCGACAATCACCGGGGATCGCCTGCCCACTATCGCAGCGCTGGTTGATCGCTTCGAGACCGAGTGGCTGCCCGACCGGGGCTATGCACGGTCGTCGCTGGACGAGATCGGCTACAAGCTCAAGCGGTACCGGACGGACATCGGCCACATGCTTGTGGGGCAGTTCGACGTGATGGCCGCAGCCGAGTACCTGGACCAGTTCAGCAACAACGCCTACACGAAGCACCGGACCCTGCTGGTCAGCCTGCTGACCTTCGCAATCGCAAAGGGCATGGTTGAGCGCAACGCCGCCGACATGACCCTGCTGAAGAAAGAAGCCAAGAAGAAGCGCCAGCGGCACACAATGGAGGGCGTGCAAAAGATCCTCGACGCCGACACCACCCCGGGGTGGCTGAAGCGCGCCATTCGGCTAGGACTGACCAGCCTGCAGCGACGCGAAGATATCGTGACCTGGAAGAAATCGGCGGTGGACCTGATAAAGAACACGATCAAGGTATCTCCGGGCAAGACCGACAACTACGACACCCCGATCCACCTGCAGATCGTGATGGGCAAGGCCTTTCGCGAGACAGTGAACGAGTGCATTCGGTCGCCCGTGGTATCGCCCTTCCTTATCCACTACCGCCCGAAGGCGCGGCGTAAAGCCCAGATCGAGGCGAAAGAGCACTGGACGGCAGTGACCCCCGACTATCTATCGAAGAGCTTCAGGAAAGCGAGGGATGCCGCGAAGGCATATGACCACATGGACCTTGAAGAGCGACCGACCTTCCACGAGATTCGCGCCCTAGGCGCATGGCTCTATGAGCAGCAGAAGTTCTCGACGGATTACGTCCAGTTGCTGATGGGGCACGCCACTGCCGAGATGACAGAGCGGTATCAAGACGGGCACGCACCGAAGGAAATCCAGTACGTCGAAGTGAAGGCTGACCTGGCCATCTGACGAACGGTAAGCGCCAGCAAAGACCAGATAGCGGTGGGTGGTTTTGCAAAAGTTTTGCAAAAGTTTTGCAAAAACAAAAAGGGCGACCCTCTCGGATCGCCCTTCAAGTGCCCGGAAACCGGGGCTTTTGTTTGGTAGGCACAATTGGACTCGAACCAACGACCCCCACCATGTCAAGGTGGTGCTCTAACCAACTGAGCTATGTGCCTGCTGTGAGGCGGCATTCTACGCACTCGGCAAAGTGTGTCAACAGCTTTTTTCAGCTAAACCACTGAATAATAAAATTATTTATGCATAAACCGGGTTTTTGATGTTTTCGACCGTCCGGCTGGCGGGTGTTTATTATTATTGATAGTATCCGTGCATTCGTAAAAAATACGAAACACACAAATACAAAGTCACGCAGATTCGAGGTCCCGCCCCATGGCCGCCACTCCTTATCCACAGTCCTATTACGCAGCTTCGGCCAACCCAGTGCCGCAGCGCCCTGCCCTGCAGGAAGAAGTCGAGACCGATGTCTGCGTGATCGGCGCCGGTTACACCGGTCTGTCCAGCGCCCTGTTCCTGCTGGAAAACGGTTTCAAAGTCACCGTGCTGGAAGCCGCCAAAGTCGGTTTCGGCGCGTCGGGCCGTAACGGCGGCCAGATCGTCAACAGCTACAGCCGCGACATCGATGTCATCGAGCGCACCGTCGGCCCACGCCAGGCACAACTGCTCGGGCAAATGGCCTTCGAAGGCGGCCGCATCATTCGTGAGCGCGTGGCCAAGTACAACATCCAGTGCGACCTGAAAGACGGTGGCGTGTTTGCCGCCGTGACCAACAAGCAGATGGGCCACCTGGAATCGCAGAAGCGCCTCTGGGAGCGCTTCGGCCACACCCAGCTGGAACTGATGGACAAGAACCGCCTGCGTGAAGTGGTCGCCTGCGACAGCTATGTTGGCGGCATGCTCGACATGAGCGGCGGTCATATCCACCCGCTGAACCTGGCACTGGGCGAAGCCGCTGCCGTGGAATCCCTGGGTGGCAAGATTTACGAACAGTCCCCGGCCATCCGTATCGACCGTGGCGCCAACCCGGTAGTGCACACCCCGAACGGCCGCGTTCGCGCCAAGTTCATCATCGTTGCCGGTAACGCCTACCTCGGCGGCCTGGTGCCGGAACTGCAAGCCAAGTCGATGCCGTGCGGCACCCAGGTGATCACCACCGAGCCGCTGAGCGATGAGCTGGCCCGTACCCTGCTGCCGCAAGACTATTGCGTCGAAGACTGCAACTACCTGCTCGACTACTACCGTCTGACCAGCGACAAGCGCCTGATCTTCGGCGGCGGCGTGGTCTACGGCGCCCGCGATCCAGCGAACATCGAGGCGATCATCCGTCCGAAGATGCTCAAGGCGTTCCCGCAACTGAAAGACGTGAAGATCGACTACGCCTGGACCGGCAACTTCCTGCTGACCCTGTCGCGCCTGCCGCAAGTGGGTCGCCTGGGCGACAACATCTACTACTCCCAGGGCTGCAGCGGTCACGGCGTGACTTACACCCACCTCGCCGGCAAAGTGCTGGCCGAGGCGCTGCGCGGTCAGGCCGAGCGTTTCGACGCCTTTGCCGAACTGCCGCACTACCCGTTCCCGGGTGGTCACCTGATGCGCGTACCGTTCAGCGCCATCGGCGCCTGGTACTACACCCTGCGCGACCGCCTGGGCGTGTAATTCCGGCGGCCTTCAGCGTCCGAGGGCGTTGACGGCCTGCCGCGCGGCCTGTTCCTGGCCTGCCTGGGCCAGGTCATTCGCCGCCTTGAGCCAGCGCTGCCGGTCCACCTGGGCCGGCAGTTGCTTGGGTTGCTGCACCAGCACCGCCCAGCCCCCTTCCTTCTTCCACGCCGACTCGAACGAACCGAAGTCCATCAGCATGCGCCGGCTGTTCCCAGCCCGCAGCAGCACGCGTTCCTTGTAGCGGTCGTAGCCGACCAGCAGGGCGTAACGCGGCTCGCTCCAGAATGCCGAACCTTCCTGATAGCGCAACAACACCGGATTGCCCGCCGCCACTTGCGTGAGCAGCGCCGGCAGTCTGCTGTCCAGCGGATAAACCACCATGCCGTATTGCTGGGCGACGGTTTGCATCGACGTCTGCAGGCGTTCCTGCTCCTGAGGCAGTTTCAGCGCACTTTCCAGCAGCCCTGGCGTGATGCGTACGCCTTGCTGCGAGAGAATCGCCGCCAACGCCATCGGCGCGCTCTGGTTGGCGTTGCCGCGGAAGAACGGCACCGTGCCGAGTTCGACCCGTTGCGGCAGTTGCTTGAGTTCGGAAGATTGCTGGCTGGCGCAGCCGGCCAGGGTCGCGGCCAGCAGGCAGGCGGCAAAAAGACGGCGTGGCGTTGTGGAAAGGATCGGCATGGGTCCTCGCTTGAGCGGATGCCAGGCAGGCAACGCCCGGGTTTGAGCGGCGATCATAGGCCGACAGGCGGCATCGGTATAGCCCGCGCCCGCCTTAGAACAAAGCGGCCCAAGGCCTCAGACCATCGGTCAATAGCCTGAAATAAGTGAGCGTCTAGACTAATGAGGTGTCTGAGTTACAGGTCCTGCCTGTACTGAAGAAGGAGGCACCCATGAGCCTGACCATGGCTATTTTCATGTTGATCGCAGCCTGGCTGAGTGTGGCGGCTGCCATGTTGTGGGGCGTGTTGCGGATCGCCCGTCGTCATCATCTGCACCATCAGCAGCCTGATCCTCACGTGAATGCGCCGGAACCTCGGCGCGCGCACCGCCGTCCTGCCAACGCCCACTGATCTGTTGCTCGCGGCCATGGATTTGGGATTTGGGCTTGGGTGATGTGAGCTTATCCATTCAATTTGGCGAGGCTGCCGGCCCCTTCCGCCTTTACGGCGGCCGACTTTTTTCTTGGAAAAAGTAGGCAAAACCGCTCGCTCCCGCATCCGGCCCTACGCTGCGCTCCGGGTCCCCTCGCTACGGTGCCTTCCGGGGCCACGCGGCCTACGACTCGCTTCGCGAGTCTACATCTCGCGTCTTCGGCTACGCCGAAGGGTGCTGCGCACCTGCCCCTACAGGCACCTCCGCTCGGCCTCCTGAAGTCACGAAGTTACGGGCGGCGCCTGTGATGACGCATCTTCGAAATTACAGCTTGGTGAAACCACCGATTTGCTCTTTTTCGCTCTTGATCTTGCTTCTGCTCTTCATGCACGAAAGCCCAGACGACACAAAGTGCGACGTCAGAAGGCCGAGTGGAGGTGTCTGAAGGGGCAGATGCGCAGCATCCTTCGGCGCAGCCGAAGACGCGAGATGTAGACTTGCGAAGCAAGTCGTAGGCCGCGTGGCCCCGCAAGACACCGGAGGGAGGGGACCCGAAGCGCAGCGTAGGGCCGGATGCAGGAGCCAGCGGTTTTCGTCCATTTTGCCAAGACAAAAGGACCCGCCGTAAAGGCGGAAGGGGCCGGCAGCCTCGCCACATCGAATGGATAAGCTCACGGCCCCCAAGCCCAAATCCCAAATCCCAAAAATCATCACCCCCACCAGAACCATAAAAAAGGGGCCCCTAAAAAGGAGCCCCAACTACAGCACGCAACAGATTCCTTGAATCAGCCCTCGCTGGCCTCACGCCGCTGGCGAGCCTTGCGCGAGAGAATGTTCAGCACCTCGATCGCGGTAGAGAACGCCATCGCCGCATACACGTAGCCTTTCGGAACGTGGGCGCCGAAGCCTTCGGCGATCAGGGTCATGCCGATCATGATGAGGAAGCCCAGGGCCAACATCACCACGGTCGGGTTGTCATTGATGAACTTGGCCAGTGGATCGGCCGCTACCAACATCACGATCACGGCGCTGACCACGGCGATGATCATGATCGGCAAGTGCTCGGTCATACCCACGGCGGTGATGATGCTGTCGACGGAGAAGACGATGTCCAGCACCAGGATCTGGCCAATGGCCGCTGCAAAACCCAGGGTAATGGTAGACGACGCCTTGGATTCTTCCTGGGCCCGTGGATCCACGCTTTCGTGGATTTCCTTGGTGGCTTTCCAGAGCAGGAACAGACCACCGGCGATCAGGATCATGTCCTTCCACGAGAAGCTCTTGCCGAGGATGTCGATGACCGGCTCGGTCAACTGGACGATCCAGGCCACGGTACTGAGCAGCGCCAGGCGCATCACCAACGCCATGCTGATCCCGATACGCCGCGCCTTGGAGCGGAATTCCTCGGGCAGCTTGTTGGTCAGGATCGAGATGAAAATCAGGTTGTCGATGCCAAGGACGATCTCCATGGCCACCAAAGTGGCCAGGGCGACCCAGGCGGTCGGGCTTGCGGCGAGTTCCAGCAGATATTCCATTGATCAGATCCTGAATCATTGTTGAGAAAAGGTAGATCAGATTTCCTGACCGTCAGTGTCCTTGGTGTCTTCTTTCTTTTCCGGCTGTTTGCCGGTGGCCTCGTTGAGCGCCTGCTGGGCGGCCTTGTTGGTGTCGTCAATGGCCTCCTTCGCCGACTCGGCAGCCTTGTTGAGCATCTGCTGGGCAGACTTTTCGGCCTGCTCGCAGCCGGTCATGGCGAAGAGGGCCATCACAAGGACTAGCGGTGTACCGATGGATTTGAGGTCAAGCATGGGTCTTCTCCGAAGTGTTTTCGCTGCCACAACAGATGGCACCGCAATGGCAGAGGATTCTAAATATCTTGATACATCAGAAAAATTCGTATTTTCAGCGGTTATACTTCGGTTTTTCCGAATCGGGGATTGCCATGCTCAATTACCGGCAACTGCATTACTTCTGGGTCGTGGCCAAGACCGGCAGCATCGTGCGCGCCTGCGAGCAATTGAACCTGACTCCGCAGACCATCAGCGGCCAGATCAGCCTGCTGGAACAGACCTACGGCATCGAGTTGTTCCGCCGGGTCGGGCGCCAGTTGGAGTTGACCGAAACCGGTCGCCAGGCGCTGTCCTACGCCGAGCCGATGTTCCAGATCGGCGGCGAGCTGGAAGCCATGTTGCGGGCACAGCCCAACGAGCAGCAGGTGCTGTTTCGGGTTGGCGTGGCGGATGTGGTGCCCAAGTCGATCGTCTACCGGCTGATCGCGCCGACCATGGAGCTGGCCGAGCCGCTGCGCATCAGTTGCCGCGAAGACAAACTGGAGCGGCTGCTGGCCGACCTGGCGATCCAGCGCCTGGACCTGGTGATCTCCGACAGCCCGATGCCCAGCCATCTGGATATCAAGGGCTACAGCCAGAAGCTCGGCGAGTGCGGCATCAGTTTCCTCGCCACGCCGGAGCTGGCAGCGCGCCAGCCGCTGCCCTTCCCTGCCTGCCTGCAACACGCGCCGTTGTTGATCCCCGGCCAGGAAACCATGGTGCGCAACCGCCTGCTGCGCTGGTTCGCCGAGCAGCAGCTGCAGCCGCGGATCGTCGGCGAGTTCGACGACAGCGCGCTGATGCAGGCCTTCGGCAAGTCTGGTAGCGGGATTTTCATTGCCCCCAGCGTGATCGCCGAGGAGGTCTGCCGGCAGTACGACGTCGAACTGATCGGCCAGACCGACGCAGTCACCGAGTCGTTCTATGCCATTTCGGTGGAGCGCAAGGTCAAGCACCCCGGCATCGTCGCCATCACCGAGGGTGCGCGCCGCGAGCTGTTCAACTGGCCACTGGCTTGAAGCGCGTCAGCCACAGGGCCAGGGCCAACGCGAGAGCAATCAGTATCGCGGCGACATAGCCAACATCCGCCAGGCCCAGACGGTCGATCACCGCGCCGCCGATCAGCGCCCCCAGGCCAATGCCCAGGTTGCCTCCGGCGATATTCAGCGAGGCGCCGAAGGCCGGTGCTTCGGGCGCGGCCTTGATCACCCGCACATGGCTGACCAGGAACAGCGCCGCCTGGGCCAGGCCCCAGACCGCCAGGGCCAGCACCAGCCCGATGCTGGACTGGATCGCCGGCACCACCGTCAGCAACCCCACCACCAGCAATCCGCAGAAACCGGCCGAGGCCAGCAGTGGATGACGGTCCACCGCGCGTCCGCCCAGGCTGTTGCCGATCAAACCCACCGCGCCGAAGCCCATCAAGTACCAGCCGACCCGGTCGCCATCAAAACCGGCCAGCCGTTCCAGCAAGTCCGCAAGGTAGGTGTAGGCCGTGAACATGCCGCTGAACACCAGCACCGACAACAGCACGTGACCCTGCAACAGCGGGCTGCGCAGCACACGGAACTGTCCGCGCAGCGAGGTGGTTTCGCTCTGCCGCGGGGTGTGCGGCAGGTAGCGCCAAAGCAACAGCGCCTTGGCCAGCGACAACAGCGCCAGCGCGGCGAAGGCCACCCGCCAGCCCAGCGCATCGCCGAGCAAGGTGCCAAGGGGAATACCGAACACCGTGGCGCAGACCACGCCAAAGCTGATCTTGCTGATCGCCCGTCCGGCGTAGGCCGGGCCGACGATGTCCACCGCCGTTTCGCTGGCCAGCGCCCAGAACACCGGCAGGCCCAGCGCCGGCACCAGTCGCGCCACGGCCATCACGTAATAGTTGGTGGCCAGCGCCGCCAGCGCGTTGGAGGCGGCGAACAGCAACAGCACGCCGACGAACAACCGCTTGCGCTCGAAACGCGCGCACCAGGCGGTGAGAAACGGCCCGAAGCAGGCCACGGTGAACGCGAACAGGGTCACCAGCAGGCCGGCCTGGGGGACGCTGACCTGCAAATCCCGGGCGATCCCCGGCAGCAGGCCGATGATGAGGAATTCAGTGGTCAACACGGTGAAGCCGGCCGCGGCCAGCAACAGAATGGGCAGGAACATCCAGACTCCAGCGATGAGCGCGTCGGCTCGAAAAGGCCGCGCATGGTAACAGCCACCGGCATGACGACCTACCGCCGGACCGGGGCATTGGGTGAGGCCGCGAGCGCTGTGATAGAGTTCCGCCCTTTTTTCGACCGGTGCCACCCGCCGCGTCGAGGCATTCCGTACCCGGGCGATCCCCGGGCCCTGAACACGATCGAGTCAGATTCGTTATGTTGCCTGTTCTCAACTTGCTCAACCGCACCAGCCTGGTGCTGCAAATCCTTATCGGCCTGGTGGCCGGCATCGCCCTGGCGCTGCTCGCGCCGCAGATGGCGGGTAATCTCGCCTTTATCGGCAAAGTGTTCGTCAGCGCGCTGAAGGCCGTGGCGCCGATTCTGGTGTTCATCCTGGTCATGGCGTCCATCGCCAACCACAAGCACGGCCAGCAGACCCATATCCGGCCAATTCTGGTGCTGTACCTGTTCGGCACCTTCGCCGCGGCGGTGGTCGCGGTGGCGGCGAGCATGCTGTTCCCGTCCACGCTGGTGCTGAGCACCGAAGGCGCGCAGATGAGCGCGCCGGGCGGTATCACCGAAGTGCTTCAGGGCCTGCTGCTGAGCGCCGTGGACAACCCGGTGAACGCGCTGGTCACCGGTAACTTCATCGGCATTTTGGCCTGGGCCATCGGCCTCGGCATTGCCGTGCGACACGCCGGGCCGACCACCCGCACCGTGCTCGACGACCTGTCCAACGGCGTGACCCTGATCGTCCGCGTGGTGATCCGCTTCGCCCCGCTGGGCATCTTCGGCCTGGTCGCCTCGACCCTGGCCCAGTCCGGCCTCGGCACCCTGGTCGGCTACCTGCACCTGCTGGCGGTGCTGATCGGCTGCATGCTGTTCGTTGCTCTGGTGATGAACCCGCTGATCGTGTTCTGGAAGATCCGCCGCAACCCGTTCCCGCTGACCCTGCTGTGCCTGCGCGAAAGCGGCATCACCGCCTTCTTCACCCGCAGCTCGGCGGCGAACATTCCGGTCAACCTGGCCCTGAGCGAGAAGCTCGGCCTGCACGAAGATACCTACTCGGTGTCGATCCCGCTGGGCGCGACCATCAACATGGCCGGCGCGGCAATCACCATCACCGTGCTGACCCTGGCGGCGGTAAATACCTTGGGCATCGCCGTCGATCTGCCGACTGCCGTGCTGCTCAGCGTGGTCGCGGCGGTCTGCGCCTGCGGCGCCTCGGGCGTGGCCGGCGGCTCGCTGCTGCTGATCCCGCTGGCCTGCAGCCTGTTCGGCATCCCCAGCGAGATCGCCATGCAGGTGGTGGCGGTGGGCTTCATCATCGGCGTGCTGCAGGACTCGGCGGAAACCGCGCTCAACTCCTCCACCGACGTCCTGTTCACTGCGGCCGCCTGCGAAGCGGAAGCTCGCCGCGGCTGATGCCATCACGACCGGTGGCATCGTGCCGCCGGTCGCTTGTGTTAACCCTGTCACAGCCCTAGGCTAGGGGCTTTCCATGCACAGAGACAGGGTCATGTCCGAAGAGCAAGAATCCCCCGCCACTGCCCGCTTCAACGCCACTGAAATCCGCATCCTGGGCTCGCTTATCGAAAAGCAGGCGAGCAACCCGGAAACCTATCCCCTGACCCTCAACGCGCTGATGCTGGCCTGCAACCAGAAAACCAGCCGCGAACCCGTGATGAACCTCGCCCAGGGCCAGATCGGCCAAAGCCTGCGTGCCCTTGAAGGCCAGGGCCTGGTCCGCCTGCAGATGGGCAGCCGCGCCGACCGCTGGGAACAGCGCGTGGACAAGGCGCTGGAACTGGTGCCGGCGCAGTTGATCCTGATGGGCCTGATGTTCCTGCGCGGGCCGCAGACCATCAATGAACTGCTGACCCGCAGCCAGCGCATGCATGACTTCGATGACAACGACCAGGTGCTGCATCAGCTCGACCGCCTGATCGCCCGCGGCTATGCCCTGCACCTGCCGCGTCAGGCGGGCCAGCGGGAAGACCGCTACACCCACGCGCTGGGCGACCCGGCGGAAATCGAGGCGATTCTCGCCGCGCGCCAGCAAGGGCCGGGGGAACGCGGGGTCAGTGGTGTGTCGGCGGAGCGGATCGAGGCGCTGGAGGCGCGGATTGCGGCGCTGGAAGAGCGTTTGGCGCTGCTCGAATAAGCCAGCGCTTTCAAGGGCCTCATCGCTGCGGTTCGGCGCCCAGGCACGCCAGCGATGAGGCCGACAGGCACAACATCAACCCCGAGCGAACGCCACCGCTTTCGCCACCTGCTCCGCCGTCGGCCGCACCCCGGTATAGAGCACGAACTGCTCCAGCGCCTGCAAGGCAATCACTTCCAGCCCGGTAATCACTGCTTTGCCGCGCGTCTCGGCCGCAGCAATCAGCGGCGTGCGCGCCGGCATCGCCACCACGTCGAACACCGTCTGCGCCGCATCGATGGCCGTCAGGTCGAACGACAACTCATCCGCCTCCGCGCCGCCGGCCATGCCGATGGGCGTCACGTTGACCAGCAGCGTTGGCCGCAACTCACCCAGTTCCGCCTGCCATTCATAACCGCAGTTCTGCGCCAGACTCCGGCCCGCCGCTTCGTTGCGGGCAATCACGGTGCCGCGCGTAAAGCCGGCATCACGAAATGCACTGGCCACCGCCTTGGCCATGCCGCCACTGCCACGCAGGGCAAACGGCTGCGCCGGGTCGAGCCGGTGCTGTTCGATCAACTGGCGCACCGCCAGGTAGTCGGTGTTGTAGGCCTTGAGGTGGCCGTTGCTGTTGACGAGGGTGTTGATGGAGTCGATGGCCGCGGCGGATGGGTCCAGTTCGTCCACCAGGGCAATACAGGCTTCCTTGAACGGCATCGACACGCCGCAGCCGCGGATGCCCAGGGCGCGGATGCCACCGATGGCGGCCGGCAGATCAGCGGTGGTCATGGCCTTGTAGTAGTAATCCAGCCCCAGTTGCTCGTACAGGTGATTGTGGAAGCGCACACCAAAGGTGCCGGGGCGGCCGGCCAGGGAAATACAGAGGACGGTGTCTTTGCTGGGGGTCATCAACGGACTCCTGGAAACGGCGAAAGCCACAGTATGCCCAACCTTGCCGCCGACCGTTGATCGGCCCTTACACAACCTTTACTCAGCTCCCTCGCAACTCCGCCCCTGACTGCGGTCATAGTGATATCCCCGGCCCGTCTTTCCGGTCGGGGTAACGCCCTGCGAGGAATCAACATGAACCGTCATATCCCCGGTATCGCCCTGCTGATCGGCGCCCTGGCCCTGTCCGGACAAGCCTCCGCCCATGGCGGCGGTGGCTGGCAAGGTGCGGGCCCCATACTCGGCGCGGCCGTAGTGGGTGCCGTGGTCGGCGCCGCCGTTTCCGGTGGTCACGACCGTACTGTGGTCGTCGAACGTGCCCCGGCGTATTACCCGCCGCAGCCCGTGTATTACCAACCGCCGCCGCCACCGCCGGTGTATTACCAGCCCTATCCGGTCGTGGAACGCTATGTGCCGGTGCCGCCGCCGTATTACCGCGAACGCTACTACGGCCCGCCGCCCGTCTATTACGGCCACCCGCGCTGGTAGTGGGTTTTATCAATGAACACTATTGAGAACACTGATTTCTCGCTGGCCGGATCCACACGTAAGGTACGAGCCATGACCCAAAGGGAGCACTCACCATGGCCAGTATCAGCATCATGTCCGTTATCGGTAGCGCGGTTCCGCCGGCGCTGAGGGAATTGGGGCTGCTGGCCTGCTGGTACCTGATGCGTGACGGCGAGAAGATCGGCGGCCCGATCACCTCGCTCACCGATGCCGAGGCGCTTGCTCAAAGTATCGCCGGCGAAGGCTTCAAAGCCTGAGGTCAACCTTCTTTCCCTTGTGCGTTTGCTCCGCACACCTCCCCTTGCCCCGCCTTCTTGGCGGGGCTTTTTATTTGCGGCAGGATAGCGGCTCGCTTTCAGGATGAAGGAATTTCGGCGTGGAGATCGCCAGCAATCTGCTATTTACCGCTGTATTCATTGGCGCCGTCGGCGTCACCGGCTATTTCCGCGCCCGCCGGATACGCGAGCGCCAGCGCAATGTCGTAGACGAATTCGCCGCCGCACTGAAGCGCCAGGGCGTCGTTGACCACGAAATCCTCCAGGAACAGATCACCCCCGCCAGCTTGATGGAACTGCTGCAAGTGCGACGTATCCTGCGCGACAGCCAGGGCAATCACTATCTCTACATCCACATCAGCGACAGCCCCGGCGTGCTTCGGCCACTGACCCGGGAGCGGGCAATGCTGGCCATGGGTAAAGCGCCCTAGGCTCTGTATGAAAGCCTTGAGACGAAGGTCAGGCAAGGCGAAAACAGCCGAGGAAGCGGAGTTTACGGGTTGTAAATGAGCATTCCGAGGCTGTTTTCAACGCAGCATCACCGAGTATCAAGGTTTTTCATACAGAGCCTAGCTTCAACCGCGGCGGGTCACCGTCAAAGCCACCGCAGCAATACGCTCGACCCGCTCATAGCCGGGCTCCAGCAGTTGCTCGCCAAACACGTCCGGGTCGATTTCCTCGTAGAACCAGGCCCATTGCGGTGCGTCGAGGGTGTCGCGCAGCGCCGCCAGGAACGGGTCGCTGCCGTCGACCATGGCCACGCCGGTATACAACACCAGGCTGCCGCCCGGACTGAGGCGCTCAAGCGACTCGCGCACCATGCGCACCGACAACCCCTCGCCAAACGTCCCGCCACCATGGCGGTACGTGCGCTTGCGGGCATCGAGCATGTACGGCGGGTTGGCGACGATCAGGTCGAAGCTGCCATTGACGCCCTCCAGCACATCGCTGTAATCCACCACCACATTGCCCAGCTCGGCCAACGCCACGTTGATCGCGGCGTAGCGCAGCGCCAGCGGGTTGATGTCCAGCGCGCTGACCTGAGCATGCCGCCGCGCCCGGGCGATCAGCAGCGCGCCGATGCCCGTGCCGCAGCCGATTTCCACCGCGTGCTCGATCGGCGCGCAACTGTCGCGCAGGTGCGCCTCTACCACGCGGGCAAAGCGGTAACTGTCCGGGCCGAAGAACACGGCGTCGGCGGTGTCGGTGGGAAAGCCCGAATGCACCAGCAGCAAGCCATCGACGGTCGACCAGCGCACCTGGCTACGCAGCGTCTGGTCGCTGGTGCTGATGATTCCGGCCTGGCGCATGTGCTCCAGTTCATCCGGCGACAGCAGCGAGGCCTCGAACGGCCGGTTCCAGCCGAACACTTCGCGCATCGTCCGGGCCGGCAGTTGCTCGACGCGCTCGCTGTAGCGCTGGTGGGTCAGTGGCGTGGCGCAGATGAAACGATAGCCATCGGCGTGCAGACGACGCCCCAGGTGCAGCAGGGCTTCGTCGGTCTGGCGTTGCTCATCGGTCAGTTGCATGGCTGTGGCCTCCTTTCAGCCCGGAGAGTTGCACGTAGCGCTGGGTTGCCGCCAGCCCGCGTGGGCTGGCATGACGGTCCTCGCCCATGGCGTCGATGAGTTGCGTCACCGACAGCCCGTCAGGCAAGGCCGGCAACAGCGGCTCGGCGAGGGCGACCGGCCGGTGCCGGCGCTTCGGCGGCTGCCAGTCGCCGGCAATCCAGTCGTGCAGCAGTTGCTTTTCGTAGGGGCTGAACACGCCGAACATCACCGCCTTCGGGCCCTCGATCAATTGCCAGAAACGGCTTTCAGCCGGGTCGCGATCGCGCAGGATCCAGCCTTTGTCCTGCAACACCTGGAGAAACGCCGGGAAACTGCCCGGCACGGACAGCCACTGATTGACCGTGCGCCCGTCCAGGCGGCAGTGGTCCGAATGCAGGTGCTGGCCGAAGATCCGCTTGCGCTCAAGCGCCGCGAGCAATTCGCTTTCCAGGTCGAACCCGGCGGCGATGTCCATGGAACCGGCGCTCAAGTCATTGAGCCGGTAACCGCGGGCGACGCGCCGATAGAACGCCTCGCCGTCCTGTTCCGACCAAAGTTGGCGCAGGGCCTCCAGGGCCTTGCGCGCATGGCCGGTGCTGGCGTTGTCGATGGTCACGTGAAGGCGGAAGTACTGCGCGTCGATGCCCAGTTCTTCCAGCTCGAAGGTGCTGATCAGCAAGTGCAGGGGGAGCTGTTCGTAGCCGAGGTTGTAGCCCAGCACTTCGGGCAGGAAACGCTCGCTCTCCTGGCCGAGCGCCAGTTGCAGCGCGCCTTGCAGGTAGCGTTCGTCAGCCAACGGTAGCTGCTCGTGACAGCCCAGGCCGGCGAGCAGGCGGCGGAAAATCACCACGTGGTTGCAGGCCGGTTGGCCATCGCCAAGTTCTTCCAGATAAATGCGGATCAGCCCGTGGTAACGCGGGTCGTCCCAGTGATGCAGGGCGCCCTGCAGCCAGGCGCCGTCGACGCACTTGGTCGGCGTGACCTGCTGGAGAAAATACAGCGCATGTGCGCGGCTGCCGAACATGCGCCGGGGCGCGCCGCCACGACGTTCGGCAAGGTATTCGGCGTACTGCCGGGCAACCTGCAACGCATGCTCCTGGCTCCAGGCTTCCAGTTGCTCGGGAGACGCCGGCAAGTCATCGGCCAGCGCATCGGCGCGACGCAACTGGCCGTTCAACCATGCGGCGGTGTCAGGGCAGTCGCCGCGCAACAAGGCGCGATAGCGGGTCTCTAGGCTTTCGGCCTGTGCCGCAGGAGTGGCAATGACACCCGCCAGATCTGACATTTGATTCATGACCGCCCCTCTTCCACGCGCTGACCTTGCTTATCAAAGGGAGGCGCTGCGCGTGGGGGAAGTTCAGAACGATTGCGCCACGTCAGGATGGGCGGGAGGCGGCTTACCTTAGGCTTGCCAGTGCGGGATCGATTAAAGATTATTCATATTTGAGCTAAGGGCTGGAGAGCAATCGACAGGCTCTGAGCCATACTCCAGAATGTCACGATTAGAAAAATAAAAACTCTTGCACAGCCAACGACATACCTTCTTTTAGTGAGCACTTACGTGAAAACCTCCCTTTCGATTCTCAGTCTGCTGCTGTTGCTCACCGGCACCGCCAGCGTCACGTCGAATGCTGTTGCCCAGCCTGCCACTGCCCAGGCGCAACGAGATCCTTCCACCCTGCACCTGGCCTCCGGCAGCGCCATGCTGGTGGATCTGCAAACCAACCAAGTGCTCTATTCCAGCCACCCCGACCTGGTGCGACCGATCGCGTCGGTGACCAAGCTGATGACCGCCATGGTCGTGCTGGACGCCAAGCAGTCCATGGATGAAATGCTCACCATGACCATTGCCCAGACCAAGGAAATGAAAGGCATCTATTCGCGGGTGCGCCTGGGCAGCGAGCTGAATCGCCGGGAAACCCTGCTGATTACCCTGATGTCGTCGGAGAACCGCGCCGCAGCGACCCTCGCCCACCACTATCCGGGCGGCTATGGCGCGTTCATCAAGGCGATGAACGCCAAGGCCAAGGCCCTGGGCATGAGCAATACCCGCTATGTGGAACCGACCGGCCTGTCGCCGAACAACGTCTCCACCGCCCGCGACCTGACCAAGCTGCTGATGGCCGCGCGCAATTACCCGCTGCTCAGCGAGCTGAGCACCACCCGCGAGAAGACCGTCGCCTTCCGCAAGCCCAACTACACCCTGGGTTTCCGTAACACCGACCACCTGGTGAACAAGGCCAACTGGGACATCAAGCTGACCAAGACCGGCTTCACCAACGATGCCGGGCATTGCCTGGTGCTGCTGACCAAGATGGACAACCGTCCGGTGGCGATGGTGATCCTCGATGCCTTCGGCAAATACACCCACTTCGCCGATGCCAGCCGCATGCGCCAATGGCTGGAGACTGGCAACGCCAAGCCGGCGCCGGCGGTGGCGATTCGTTACAAGGCGGATCGCAGCCAGAATCGGCCGCAGGCGGATTGATCGGACGCTTTATCGCGACGGTTCGGCGCGATGCGCACCCCAATGAAAAAAGGCCCGGTCATCTGACCGGGCCTTTTTCATTATCAAGCGGTGGTATTCACCGAACTTCCCGCCGAGCTACCACCCGACTCGGTCAGCGCCTGCAGCAACGCCCCGGTCGCCTGCAGCAATTGCCCGGTGGTGGTCGCCACCGCCGCCTGGGCGGCCGCTACCTTGACCGACTTGGTGCGATCGTCTTCCTTGCTGGCCATGGCTTCCTGCAGTTGCTTCTGCTGCTCGGCCAGTTGCTTCTGCAACTGCTTGACCTGCTCGCGCAGCTGCTTGACCTCCTGCGACTCGTTCGAATCCGCGGTCTCGGACTGGGTCGCCGCGGCCTTGCCTTCGCTGCGCACAGCAGACAGGTCGGCCTTCACAGTGCCTTCGACCGGGGTCGCCTGACCGTCAACGTTGGTTTTCGCAGTCACATTGCTACGCACACCTGCAATCGAAAGGTTCGACGCCAGGGACTGGATAAGATCGGCCATGAGAGAAAACGTCCTGAAATTAAGGTCTGTCATGACATCGGCCGTTACAAACAAAACTTTAGGCCGCCCGTCCCCCATAAATTTCCCGCCCGGTTCTTCGTCCTTCCCCTGATACCGATCTCTGTCCGCGCACCGGCGGGATCGCCCTCCTGAACCGGACCGAGATGGCAATGACCAGACCCCGTTCCCGCAAAGCCCTGTACATCGGCCTGCCGCTCGCCCTGGCGGTGAGCCTCGGCGCAGCCGCCGCCGGCTGGCTGTACTGGAAAGACGACACCGGCTACCCGCGCAAGATCGTCGAGCAGGCCAATGCCCTGCATGAGCACATGATCTCGTTCGACAGCCACATCACCGTCCCGCTGGAATTCGGCAGCGCCGGCCGCGAAGCCGACAAGGACGGTCCGGGCCAGTTCGACCTGGTCAAGGCCGGGCGCGGGCGGCTTTCCGGCGCCGCGCTGACCATCTTCGGCTGGCCGGAACTGTGGAACGGCCCCAACGCCCCGCACCGCCCCACACCCGGCTTCGTCGACGAGGCGCGGCACCAGCAGGAGGTGCGTTACCAGATCATCAGCGGCATGGTTCGCGACTTCCCCAACCAGGTCGGCATCGCCTACACCCCCGACGACTTCCGCCGCCTGCACGGCGAAGGCAAGTTCGCCATCTTCATCAGCATGCTCAACGCCTACCCGCTGGGCACCGACCTGTCGCAACTGGACCTGTGGACCGCGCGCGGCATGCGCATGTTCGGCTTCAGCTACGTCGGCAACAACGCCTGGGCCGACTCCTCGCGCCCGCTGCCGTTCTTCAACGACACCGCCGACGCCCTTGGAGGGCTGTCGCCGCTGGGCCAGCAGGCCGTGGCGCGGCTCAACGACCTGGGGGTGATCATCGATGTCTCGCAGATGTCGACCCAGGCCCTGGAACAGGTCGCGCACCTGAGCCGCGCGCCGCTGGTGGCCTCGCACTCGGCGCCGCGGGCGCTGGTGGATATCCCGCGTAACCTCAGCGACAAGGAAATGCAACTGATCAAGGACAGCGGCGGCGTGATCCAGATCGTCGGCTTCCCCACCTACCTCAAGCCGCTGAGCAAACCGACCCTGGACAAGCTCGAAGCGCTGCGCGCCAAGTTCGACCTGCAACCGCTGCAAGGCCTGGCCAATGCCCTGATGCCGGGTGACGCGGTGATCGCCATCTGGCCGGAATCACGCTTCGGCGAATACGCCAGCAACCTCTACGGCATTGTCGAGGCGGAGCCCAAGGCCGGCCTCAAGGCGTTCGGCGACGCCATCGACTACGCAGTGAAGAAAGTCGGCATCGATCACGTCGGCATCGCCTCCGACTTCAACGATGGCGGCGGCCTGGCCGGCTGGAAGGATGTCAGCGAGATTCGCAACATCACCGCCGAGCTGTTGACCCGCGGCTACAGCGAGGCCGATATCGCCAAGCTCTGGGGCGGCAACTTCCTGCGGGCCTGGGAGCAGGTGCAGAAAGCCGCCCGCCCCGTCGCCTCCCTCACGCCTTGAACCGGAACGCCCGCGCCATGACCGACCGCCGTACCTTTCTCAAACAGGCCGCCGTACTGAGCGCCGGCCTGCCACTGGCCAGCACCCTGGCCAGCGCCGCCGAACCGATAGCGCAAACCGCCCGCCCCGCTGCGCCCCTGAGCGGCCCGGACAAATGGCGCAACCTGCGCGATCTGTTCCCGCTGGACCGCGAGACCGCGCACTTCGCCAACTTCCTGGTCACCGCCCACCCGCGCCCGGTGCAGGACGCCATCGACTACTACCGCCGCGAAATCGACCGCAACCCCGCCGCCTTGATGGACTGGGAAAGCCAGTACGAGTGGAACCGCGAAGGCGAAGTCCGCGAATGGGCCGCGCGCTACCTTGAAGTGCGTCCACGGCAGATCGCCCTGACCGGCAGCACCACCGAGGGCCTGGGCATGATCTACGGCGGCCTGAACGTGGCCGCCGACCAGGAAATCCTCACCACCGAACACGAGCACTATTCGACCCACAAATCCCTGGCCTTCCGCACCCAGCGCCAGGGCACCAAGGTGCGCAAGCTGCGCCTGTTCGATAACCCGTGGGAGATCTCCAAAGATCAGGTGCTGAGCACCATCGACAAGAACATTCGCCCGGAAACCCGCGTAGTCGGCATGACCTGGGTGCACTCCGGCAGCGGCGTGAAACTGCCCGCCGGCGAGATCGGCGAACTGATCCGCCAGCACAACCGCAACCGCGATGAGTCGCGGCGGATCATCTACGTGGTGGACGGCGTGCATGGCTTCGGCGTCGACAACGTGCGCTTCGCCGACTTCAACTGCGACTACTTCATCTCCGGCACCCACAAGTGGATGTTCGGCCCGCGCGGCACCGGGATCATCTGCGCCGCGTCGGAGAAGATGCAGCACCTGACGCCGACCTTCGCCACCTTCTCCCAGGAAGAAGACTTCGCCACCATCATGACCCCCGGCGGCTACCACGCCTTCGAGCACCGCTGGGCGGTGGGCAAGGCCTTCGAATTGCACCTGCAACTGGGCAAGGCCGACGTGCAGGAGCGTATTCACCAGCTCAACGACCAGCTCAAGGCGCGCCTGCTGGAGCACAAGCAGATCCAGTTGGTCACGCCGAAAAGCCGCGAATTTTCCGCCGGTTTCACCTTCTTCCGCATCAAGGACCGCGACCCGGACGCCGTCGCCGCCTTCCTCTGCGACAACAAGGTGATGGTGGACGCCGTGTACCGCGACGTCGGCCCGGTGATCCGCTTCGCGCCGAGCCTGCTCAACAACGAGCAGGAAATCGACCGGGCCATGGCCCTGCTGACCCAGAAACTCTGAAATAAGGCCTCTTCATGACCTCCACCTTCTCCCGCCTGACCCTGGCCGCGTTGCTCGGCGCCGCCAGCCTGCCCGCCCTGGCCGCCGATGCCACGCCCGGCGCCGTGCTGCGTGACTGCAAGGCAGCCTGCCCGGAC
The DNA here is from genome assembly GCF_903166565.1 of Pseudomonas sp. Marseille-P9899. Lineage (NCBI taxonomy): Bacteria > Pseudomonadati > Pseudomonadota > Gammaproteobacteria > Pseudomonadales > Pseudomonadaceae > Pseudomonas > Pseudomonas sp. Marseille-P9899. Next base: position 56,428 of record NZ_CAESCG010000001.1, on the reverse strand, counting down.
ATGGTCGTGCTGCCGGCCGGCAGCTACATGATGGGCACCCCGGACGACGAAGTCGGTCGCCAGCCCGACGAAGGGCCGCTGCACCAAGTGACTTTCGCCAAGCCGTTCGCCATCAGCCGCTACCAGGTCACTGCGGGTGAGTGGGACGCCTACGTGCGCGAGTCCGGGGCGAAGATCGCCGACGGCGACACCCGCCCGGGCCGCGAATGCAAGGCCAGCAAGCCGCGTTACAAGCAGGGGCCGAAGCAGCCGGCGGTGTGCATGAGCTACCACGACGTCGAGAACTATGTGGCGTGGCTGTCGAAGAAAACCGGCAAGCACTACCGCATGGTCAGCGAGGCAGAACGCGAATACGCCGCCCGCGCCGGCAGCAGCGGGCCGTTCCCGTTCCCGCTGGACCCGGACGCCGAGTACGAAATCAGCCGCAACGCCAACGTCTACGGCCCCAAGGACGGCTACAGCTTTACCTCGCCGGTGGGCAGCTACGCGCCGAATGACTTCGGTGTGTACGACATGCACGGCAACGTCTACGAGTGGGTCGCCGATTGTTATCACGACAGTTATGTCGGGGCGCCGGCCGATGGCAGTGCCTGGGCCACAGCGGGCTGCGACATCGTCAATATTCGCGGCAACGACTGGGGCGAAGCGCCGATCTTTTCCCGCTCGGGCAATCGCAACAATGCCCATGCCACCGCTCGCGGCGACTGGATCGGATTCCGGGTGGCGCGGGAGCTCTGACGAACGGCAGTAAATTTTTTGCGGGTGGGTTCGTTCATGCGCAGAAGGGCTCTGTGGATGAGGCCCCAGAGACCCGCACAAGGAGCAGTGAGCAATCACACCATCCTGCAAAAAACTCGAAAATTGGCCAGAAAACCCGTCGCCGAAGCATTTACTTACATTTCCACTGACGGGTTTACGATTCTCGTTCGTCCTTATAAGTGCAGCCCTCAGGTTGAGCGTCGGCTCGACCCCACTTTTTACGAACAAGACAGAAGCAATGGCCCAACAATCGAAAAAGTCCAAATCCAGGTTGTGGTTCCTCGTCCACAGCTGGCTCGCTCTGCCGATCTGGTTCTTCGTGCTGATCGTCTGTGTCACCGGCACCCTGGCGGTGGTCAGCCAGGAGATCGTCTGGCTGGCGAACCCCGACGTGCGCGCCAGCAAACCGGACGGTGATGCCGAACGCCTGAGTTTCCAGCAGGTCCTCGATGCGCTGAACAAGGCCGAGCCTGACATGGCCGTGCGCTTCATCAGCCAGCCGGACGGTTCACACTTCGCCCTCAACGCAGCAGTGACCTTCCCCGACGGCACCGCGCCGACGCTCTACGTCAACCCGTACACCGGGGCGATCCAGGGCAAAAGCCCGGACTTCAACTTCGAAGCCTTCACCCGCGCCCTGCATGGCTGGTGGCTGGTGCCGTTCACCAACGGCTACAGCTGGGGCTGGTACCTGGTGTCGCTGTTGGGCCTGCCGATGCTGGCCTCGCTGGTCACCGGGCTGGTGGTCTACAAGAAATTCTGGAAGGGCTTTTTCAAACCGGTGCGTTTCAACCACGGAGCGCGGATTTTCTGGGGCGATTTCCACCGCCTGAGCGGCCTCTGGTCGATCTGGTTCATCGCGGTGATTTCCATCACCGGCACCTGGTTCCTGATCCAGGCGATCCTCGGCGACAACCACATCACCATCTCCACCGAGCCAATCACCCCGGTGATCGCCCGCGAGGACGTACCGCTTTCGGACAACTCCCAGCCGGTGCCGCGCATCGACCTGGACGAAGCCACCCGCATCGCCACCACGCAGATTCCCGGCCTCGACGTGACCTTCGCGCAACTGCCGTCGAACGCCTACGGGCACATCTACCTGGGCGGCCGCGGCTGGTATCCGCTGATGTTCCAGACCGCCAACGTCAACCCCTACACCCGCAATGTCGACGCCTCGTTCCTGGTCTCGGACCGCTCGGCGCTGGAGTTCGTCACCGAGTCGATGCGCCCGCTGCACACCGGTGACTTCGGTGGCCTGGCCATCAAGTTGATCTGGGCCTTCTTCGGTCTGGTGCTGTCGATGATGGTGCTCAGCGGCCTGCTGATCTGGACCAAGCGCACCGCCCAGGCCACCGCCGCCGCGCTCAAGCGCAGCGAAAAGAAACCGCGATCGCGCCAGGTCGCCCAGGAAACCGCCACGCAGGTGCAACCATGAGCCAGACCCTGAATGCCGCCGTCAAGCCGAGCCCACTGAAGCAGGCGTGGCTGAAGTGGCGTTTCCACCTGAACATCCTGTTGTTGCTGATTCCGCTGGGTTTCATGCCCAAGTACTTCGCCGACGCCGCGCTGTTTCGCGGTGACAGCGGCCTGGGCGCGACACCGATCGACGATATCCAGGTCGGCCCCTGGAGCCTGACCCTCGCCGAGCTGCGCGACGAAGCCCCACGCCAGGACGGCCCGGCCGGCTACTTCAAGTCGTTCAACGCGGCGCTGTGCAAGACCTGCATCGGCGAGGTCAAGGCCGCCTACCTGCGCATCGGCAAGCCGCGCAGCCTGCGCGCCGCCGGCACGATTTTCTTCGGCACACCGTACCGCATGGGCACCAGCCTGCCGGTGCCGGAGCGCACCCGCGCCGACGCCGAACTGTGGATCACCCTCGAAGGCTGGGACGGCAGCATGCACCAGGCCTCGGTCCCCCTGGCCAAGGCTTCGCCTGCCACCATCGCCTGGCTGAACAAACAAGGAGGCAAATGATGAAACTCAAGGCCGGCAGGCTCGCCCTGCCCCTGTTCCTGCTGGCGCTCGCGGGCCCCGCCCTGGCGCACAACCCGATGTGCCAGTGCGAGCCGATCGACGGCGAGCAGATCAAGTGCACCGGCGGTTTCTCCGACGGCAGCGGCGCACCGGGGGTGACCCTGGACGTGATCGGCTACGACGAGAGCGTGCTGGTCCCCGGCAAGCTCGGCGACGATTCGAGCCTGACCTTCAAGCGTCCGGCCGGCGAGTTCTACGTGCTGTTCGACGCGGGCCCCGGCCACGTGGTGGAAATCGACTACGCCGACATCGGTGAGCCATGAGCCGGGTCCAGGTCGTGCGCCCGGCCGGCGCCGGGCATGAAACCCTCTATGTGCTGCTGGTCGCCCTGCTGATCCTGGCACTAGCCGCCACGGTGGTGACGCTACGCGGCGAGCGCGAGGACGAAACCCGGGTCGAGGCCCATCAACTGGATGCCCGCCGCGACCTCAACCCCGCCGAGCAAGGCATCTACACCGACCTGCGGGTGGCCTTCGACGAGATCCAGGCGCGCCGCGAGGATGAACCGGGGCTGGCGAGCGTCGAACTGCTGGTCGAGGAAGGTTTCGCGCCCTTCGTCGCCGATGCCAGCAGCGTCACCCGTGGCGAACACCAGTGGCGCCAGGTGCCGGGCAATGCCTACCTCGGCCTGAGCCCGCGCCCGGAAACCGCCGGCAGCTTCCTGCTGCTGGTGCCCGAGGCGCACGACGGCAACGCCGATGTCTGGCTCAACCGCACCGCCCAGCCCGCCTTGCCCGCCGAACTGTCGGCCAGCGCCCTGCAAGACGCCGGCTGGAAACAGATCGCCGCCCACTATGACGCCGGTGTCACCCGCCAGCATCAGCACTGACCGCCAAGGAATGCCCATGCTCCGCTCCGCCCTCGTCCGCGTTCTCAGCCTGTTCGTCGCCCTTGCCCTGCCCGCCCTGGCCCTCGCCGAAAACGGCAAGCCGCTGCGCATCGGCATCACCCTGCACCCGTACTACAGTTACGTCAGCAACATCGTCGGCGACCGCGCCGAGGTGGTGCCGCTGATTCCCGCAGGCTTCAACCCGCATGCCTACGAGCCGCGCGCCGAAGACATCAAGCGCATCGGCACCCTGGACGTGGTAGTGCTCAACGGCGTGGGCCATGATGACTTCGCCGACCGCATGATCGCCGCCAGCGAAAAACCCGGCATCGCCACCATCGAATCCAACGCCAACGTGCCGCTGCTCGCCGCCACCGGCATCGCCGCCCGTGGCGCCGGCAAGGTGGTCAACCCGCACACCTTCCTGTCGATCAGCGCCAGCATCGCCCAGATCAACAACATCGCCCGCGAACTGGGCAAGCTCGACCCGGACAACGCCAAGTACTACAGCAAGAACGCCCGTGAGTACGCCAAGCGCCTGCGCAAGCTGCGCGCCGACGCCCTGGCGCAATTGACCGAAGCGCCGAACCCGTCCTTCCGCGTCGCCACCATCCACGCCGCCTACGACTATCTGGTGCGCGAGTTCGGCCTGGAAGTCACCGCGGTGGTGGAGCCGGCCCACGGCATCGAGCCGAGCCCGGCGCAACTGAAAAAGACCATCGACCAACTGCATGCGCTGGACGTGAAAGTAATCTTCTCCGAGATGGATTTCCCGTCGGCCTACGTCGAGACCATCCAGCGCGAAGCCGGGGTCAAGCTCTACCCGCTCACCCACATCTCCTACGGCGAGTACACCAAGGAGAAGTATGAGGTGGAGATGAAGCGCAACCTCGACACCGTGGTCCGGGCGATCAAGGAGAACCAGGCATGACCGTTGCCGAAAACGTCGTCGCCGCGCCACGCGGGCCGTCCATCGAGTTCAGCGGCATCGACCTGACCCTGGGCCGCACGCGGATTCTCGACCAGGTCAGCTTCAAGGTCGCGGCCGGCAGCGTGCACGCCATCGTCGGCCCCAACGGCGGCGGCAAGAGTTCGCTGATCAAGACCCTGCTCGGGCAAATGCCACACCAGGGCCGCCTGGCCTTGAGCTGGCCGGACGACGGCCAGGTCATCGGCTATGTGCCGCAGGCCCTGGAATTCGACCGCGGCCTGCCGATGACCGTGGACGATTTCATGGCCGCCATGTGCCAGCGCACGCCGGCCTTCCTCGGCCTGTCACGACGGGTGACGCCGGCGATCGACGCCGCCCTGGAGCGGGTCGGCATGCTCGACAAACGCAAGCGGCGCATGGGCGCGCTGTCTGGCGGCGAGCGCCAGCGCGTGCTGCTGGCCCAGGGCCTGATCCCGGCGCCGCAACTGCTGGTGCTGGATGAACCGATGTCGGCGCTGGACGAAGCCGGTGCCCAGGTGTTCGAACGCCTGCTGCAGGAATGGCGCCAGGCCGGGACCACCGTAATGTGGATCGAACACGACCTGGAAGCCGTGGCACGCCTGGCCGACCGGGTCACCGGGCTGAGCCGGCGGGTGCTGTTCGACGCGTCGCCGAAAGAAGCGCTGACCCCTGAGCGGCTGCTCGGGCTGTTTTCCATTCACCCGCGCAGCGAGACCACCGCCTAATGAACTACGAAGAATTCCGCCTGCTGATCCAGGGCTGGGCGTCGTCCGGTTACCTGCCCGAAGCCCTGGCCTACGGCTTTGTGGTCAACGCCCTGCTCGCCGGCCTGATGATCGGTCCGGTGCTGGGCGGCCTCGGCACGCTGGTGGTGGTCAAGCGCTTCGCCTTCTTCTCCGAGGCGGTGGGGCACGCGGCGCTGACCGGCGTGGCCATCGGCATCCTGCTCGGCGAACCCTATACCGGCCCTTACGGCAGCCTGTTCGGCTACTGCCTGCTGTTCGGCATCCTGCTCAACTTCCTGCGCAACCGCACCGGCCTGTCGCCGGACACCCTGATCGGCGTGTTCCTTTCGGTGTCGCTGGCGCTGGGCGCGAGCCTGCTGCTGATGCTGGCCGGCAAGATCAACGTGCACATCCTCGAAAACGTCCTGTTCGGCTCGGTACTCACTGTCAGCGGCCAGGACCTGGTAGTGCTCGGCGTCGTCGGCGGCCTGGTGCTGGCACTGGCGTTGCCGCTGTACAACCGCATCATGCTGGCCAGCTTCAACCCGCAACTGGCGGCGGTGCGCGGGGTTGCGGTGAAGAGTCTGGACTACCTGTTCGTGGTGCTGGTGACCCTGGTCACGGTGGCAGCGGTGAAAGTGATCGGCGCAATCCTGGTCGGTGCGCTGCTGGTGATTCCGGCGGCGGCGGCGCGGCTGGTCAGCCAGTCGCTGAAAGGCTTCTTCTGGGCCTCGGTGCTGATCGCGACCTTCAGCACCCTGATCGGCATCCTGCTGCCCATCGTCTTCGACCTGCCGGTGCCTTCGGGCGCAGCGATCATCCTGGTTGCCGGCAGCTTCTTCGCCCTCGCCGCGCTGGCGCGCGGCCTGGTTCCACGCCTGCAAGGAAACCCGGCATGACTCCAACCCTCAAGCACCTGAGCCTGGCCCTGCTGCTGGCCGGCCTGCCCCTCGCCAGCCATGCCCAGAGCCCGGCGAAACCCGCCGCGCAACAGGCCGCGGGCGTCACCGTGCTGGCCTCGCTGCCGGTGACCTACGGCCTGGGCAGCCTGCTGCTGGACGGCACCTCGGTCAAACTGCAACGAGCGGCGCCGGCGAACATTCCCGCCAGCCGCCAGCCGTCCTACTTCAGCGGTCGCGGCCTGGCGAGCCTGCAAAAGTCTGCGGGCAAGGCTGACGCGGTGATCGGTCTGCGTTCGATCTGGAATGACGACCCGCTGTACCCGGTAGCGCGCCGGAGCAATATCCGCATCGTCGAAATCGACGCCGCGCGGCCGGTGGACGGTGCCCTGCCGGGTATCGCCGTACAGGGCAACAACGTGTTCTCCGGTTACCCGTGGCTGAACCCGACCAACCTCGGGCGCATGGCCGACGTATTGGCCAGCGACCTCGGGCGGCTATCGCCTGCGGACCAGCCGAAGATCCAGAGCAACCTTGCCGCCATCAAACGCCAGTTGCTCGACCTCAGCGCCAGCAGCGAAGCGAAGCTTGCCGAAGCCGACAACCTCAGCGTGGTCAACCTGTCGGATCGCCTGGGCTACCTGATCGGCGGGCTGAACCTGGACCTGATCGATCACCCGCAGGTGGCCGACGACCAATGGACGGCCGAACAGCTCAAACACCTTGGGGACGAGTTGAAAGGGCAGGATGTTGCCGTGGTGCTGCACCATAAACAGCCGGTTCAGGCGGTGGCGGAGGTGATTGCTGCGTCCGGGGCGAAGCTGGTGGTGGTGGATACCGACAGTGATGACACCCTGGGCGGGTTGAAGGCCGGGGTGGAGCAGGTGGTGGGGGCGTTGGCGGGGAGTCAGGGCTGAAGCCGCTCCTACAACGGCCCTGTAGGAGCGAGCTTGCTCGCGAAGGGCCGCACGGCGGCCCCGCCCTTTACTGCTTCATACACCGCTGATACCGCTCATCCACCCGCTTGGCAAACCACGCCGTGGTCAATTGCCGGGTGATCTTCGGGCTCTTCAGCTCGATCCCCGGCAACACCGCCCGCGGCACCCGCTTGCCGGCCGCCTTGTCGGCCAGGGCAAAGACCTGTTGGTACAAACGGGTTTCCTCGAACTCATAACGGTCGCCCTTCTCCAACTGACTACGCAGCGTCGGGTTACGCATGCCGAACTGCTCGCCCAGCCGCCGCGCCGCCTTTTCGGTACTCCCCGGCAGAATCGAACCCGGCGCGATCAGGTCGCCATCCAAAGCCAGCTCCACGCCCGTAACCCGGCTCAGCGCGCTCTGAAACGCCGCATTGCGGCTGGCGTACCAGCCCGCATTGAAATCGGCGAAGCGATACAACGGCTGGTCATAGTTGGCCGGATACCCCAACAGATGGGCGATGCCGAAATACATGCCGCCGCGCCGACTGAACACCTCGTTCCGCAAACTGCCGTCATGCGCGTACGGATAGCCAGCGGCATGGGCCTCGGCGAAATCGATGCTGACCTGCATCGGCCCGCCGGGGCGCACCGGGTTCAGGCCACCGAGCAAGCTCTTGCCCAATGGCAGCGAGCTGATCAGTTCGTCGTAGAGCTGACTCAGCTCCCGCTCACTGCGCACCGCCGCCAGACGCTGGCTCCAGGTCTTGCCATTGGTCGAGCGGGTATCGAGGCCAGCATTGACCAGCGCTTTCGGGACATACACGCGGGCGGCGCGGCGGTCGATTTCTTCGCGGGCGATACGCCCGAGGTTGGGGACTTTGGGATCGGCGCTGAAGGTGGATTCCTGCTCGGTCACCGCCAGCACCGCGCAGATATTCGACTGACTGGGATCGAGCTTCTGAGTGGTGAACGCCGTCTCGATGTCGCGGGCCCAGCCCTCACGATCATTGACCTTGGCCGGCAGCAGCGCGGCGATCCGCGCCCGGGCCTGCTCCGGTGTCACCTGCTGTTTCGCCTGCTGGCCAGCGCAACCGGCCAGCAGCAACAGCACCAGCATCAACCCCGTCAATCGGCTCACTGGCTTCACTCCCCTGCCCGGACAATGCGGACACGGTAGCGGCAGCTCGCGACTCAGCGCAAGGCGCTGGTCACCTGGGTTAGCAGCCCGGTTTGCTCAGTTCGGTACCGATGGTCACCGCCGTTACCTTCACCGCCTTGAAACTCTGGTTGGCGACCTCATCGAAGTCGCGCTCGCAGTTGAAGCGGGTGTCGATGACGAAATCCTGGCCCTTGGTTTTTTCCATGGCCTCGCTCCACTGGTTCGAGGCGTTGATGGCGGCATCGTCGACCAGCACAGCCTCCAGCAGAACCTCGGTGAAATTGACCGCGTGCGGTCCCTGCCAAAGCGCATACACCGAGGGGTCAGCGGCGTTGCCGCACAGGTGCAGGCAGTCGGCATAGAACTCCAGCTGGCCGCCGCTGGATTCACTCATCGCGCCGAAGGTCAGCGGCTTGTTGGCGGGCGGTGCGAAGGTGCCGATAAAGCTGGAAAGATCGGCCTTGCACGACGGCGAAAGCTGCAGGCGCAGTTCACTGACGGTACCGCCCGCAGCGTTGGCGGAGATTTCGCAGCCCTGCACGCGGTAGCTGTGGACATCGCCGGACGAGGTCCGGGCTATCCCGGCGATGGATTCGAAATAGCGCAGGTTGGTGCCAAGCATCTCGCCATTGAAGACCTGGGCCACCGTGGCCTGGGCCTGAGCCAGTGCTGGCAGGCAAGCGAGCGTGAGGGTCGAACAAAGGAAGGTCAGTGCGCGGGGGATCATCGAAACATCCTGTCAGTCTGGAAATCCAGCGCGCACTTTAAAACAGGCCATGGCTAATAGCCATTTCCGTTACGGCTGCTCTCCCACCAGGAAGGTCTTGCTGATCGTGCGGAATTTCTCGTGGCCGGCGCTGCGCATCAGTTCGAACAGCACCATTTCGCGGGTGACGATCTGCGCGCCGGCGTCGCGCATGCGTTCAAGCCCGGTGGTTTTGCTGAGCACCGTGCGGCTGTCGCAGGCATCGGCCACCACGAACACCTGCTTGCCCAGCGCCAGCAGTTCGAGCACCGTCTGCAGCACGCAGACATGGGTTTCCATGCCGCACACGATCACCTGCTCGCGGGCCAGCAGTGAAGCGGGCAGGCACTCGCCGGCCACGCAGGAAAAGTGCTGTTTTTCCACCACCGTCGCGGCGCCGGCGACCTCCAGCAGGCTGGCCACGGTGTGGCCAAGGCCCTTGGGGTATTGCTCGGAAATCACCGTCGGCAGCCCGAGTTCCGCCGTGGCGGCGAGCAGCCAGCGGGTGCGCGCCAGGGTGCCAGCGGGGTCGCTGACCGCGCCGATGAGTTTTTCCTGAACGTCGATGACCAGCAGCGTGGCCTGGGAGGAATCGATCAGCATTGTGTCGTGGCTCCTTGCAGTCGGGGGTGCCCGACTATGCAAGCCCGGGGGTGCCGATGGCAACCGCCGGGCCTGGATCATCCACCTATGCCGTCAAACGCAGAGGCTCCAGCGCAGCGCTGAGCACGCCAAGCACTCGGTCTTCATGCTCGTGGATAAAGAAGTGCCCGCCCGGGAACACCTCCAGGGAGAAATCGCCCTGGGTTTCCGCGCGCCAGGCCAGCAATTGCTCCTCGCTGGCGCGGTCGTCTTCGCCGCCGAAGACGTGCAGCGGACAGCACAGCGCCGGGCGCTGGCGATAGGCGTAGTGCCCGCAGAGCAGGAAGTCGGCGCGCAGGATCGGCAGCATCAGGCTCATCAGCTCTTCGTTGGCCAGCACTTCCTCGGGCGTGCCCTGCAAGGTGCGCAACTCGTCCATCAGCTCGGCATCGCTTTTCGCCTCGCGCAAGCGGGCGCCGTCGTACTCCTCGCGGCGACTCGGCGCGGCGGTGCCGCAGGCGAACAACGCCACGGGCGGGCGGCAGCCCAGCGCCTGCAGTTCATGCACCAGCTCAAAGGCCAGCAAGGCGCCGAGGCTGTGGCCCAGCACGGCGTAGGGCTGGTTGGCGGTCAGGCGCTGTTCGGCCGCCAGTTGCCGGGCCAGCGCGGCCAGGTCGGTGTGCAGCGGTTCGGCCAACCGGGCGCCACGGCCCGGCAGTTCGACCGGACGCACGTTCAACCAGGCCGGCAACTTGCGCCGCCAACGGCTGTAGACCATGGCGCTGGCGCCCGAGTACGGCAGGCACAACAGGGTCAGTGACGACACGCCAGGCCCCTCAGGATGCCGCGGCTGCGGCGGCCATCTTCTGGCGCAGGCTCAGCGGGCGCATGTCGGTCCAGACCTCGTCGATCCAGGCCAGGCACTCCTTCTTCAGGCCGCTTTTGCCGGCGGTGCGCCAGCCTTCGGGGATCGCTTTGTAGTCGGGCCAGATCGAATACTGCTCTTCGTGGTTGACCACAACCTGGAACACGATGTCGTCGCGATCGAAAACGGAAGTCATTGCTTGTCTCCTTCATTGAATGACCGCACAGCGCCAGGGCGTGCGTCGATGATCAATGAACGAGTGAGGCCGGCAGGAAATTAGCCCGCCCGCGCCAGCAGCGGCGCGGCGCTCGCTGGCGAGGTGGGCGTGGGGCTAGAAGCTGAAGTGGTAACTCACGTCCGAGTGGTTCGACGGGCCTGGCAGCCCGACGATGCCAGGTGCGCTCGGCGTTGCCGTGCCGTTGGACACCGCGTAATCGAGCATGGCCTGCGGCTGCTCGGCGGGATGGGTCGGGCCGTTGGCCAACTCGAGCCGGGCGATGTCCGGTGGCGATATCCAGTTGCCCGCGTTGGGGCGGGAGCTGGCGGGCCGCGGGTCGCGGTTGAAGTCGCCGAGCATCACGAACGGCGTCTCGGTATGCCAGCTCACTTCACGCAGCACCCGCGATGAATTGACCCCGCCCCCCGAGATAGCGTGAAAGTTGAACACGGTCACATGCTCGTGGTGCAACGCCGACCAGTTCCTCACCCGGATGCCCATTGCAGGGCGGTAAGTGGGGGCGGCAACGCTGACGCCATCGGAGACGACCACCATGTCATGAATGTCCAGATCACTTGCGCCCCGCACCACGATCGCCAGATTGACCCGCAAGCGCTGCACATCGAAGAAGAACACGTGATAGGCCTCGGGACGCGCGGCCGTCCCGAGGTTCCACAGGTAATGATCGATCTGGTGGGCAACACCAAACTGGTCATAAACCCGCAACTGAGCGCTGAGCATCGCCGACGCCGGCACACTGCCCGCCTCCTGCAGAACCACGATGTCATTGACCCGCGCCAGTTGCCGCACCCGGGTGCGCCACTTCGACTCGGTGGATGCCGAAGCCCCCTGCATATTCCAGGTGGCAATCCCGAACCGGCGCGCCGGGCCGCTCTCTGCGGGCCGGCCGATTTCAATCTGCGGCGAGCCGTTATGGACCATGACGCGCGCACGGAAGTAGTCACGAATACTGCCTTGCAGACGGATATGGGCATGCCAGGGACCGCACGCCGCCCCCACGATATGTTGCAACCGCCGCAGGGCATCGCTGGCATCGAGGAAAAACGGGCCGGCGTGGCTTCTCAGGCCATTCATGATCAGCGCATGGTGCAGGTGGTAGAAGCTCAACAACGTCAAATACAGCTGCGCGCGCGGCACCGCATGGAGGACGCGTATGAGCGTGTTGTCGTTGTAGAGCCTGGCGAATGACTCGGACAGTGCTCTGGCAAAGTAAGCCTGCTCCGTTTCATTGCGGCTGCGCATGTACTGGAACGACACGACATACGACAGGTAGGCGGCCGTGTGCTGCGCGGTTTCAGGGGCCGTCGGCAATAACAGGACGATATCCCGGGCGATGATTTCAAACTGGGTCTGCAACGCCGTATCGGCGAGGCCGGGGGTCAAGTGGGCATCAATATAGTCAGCGATGGATTTATCAACAGGCATGACGCTACCTCAAGGTGCACCGCGATACAGCGCATACAGGCGGCCAGCCAATACGCCCAGCCCCACGCGTTCAGTGGCCATGAGATTCGAACTGACGGTCGGCGGGCTGGTGGCGTTGCCGTCGTAGCCATACTGGAAAAGATCACGCCTGTTTGGCGCCGATGCCGGGCCATTGAACACGACCTTGAGCAAACCGTTGTGAACAACGGCACTTGGCGGGTGGGTGTATTTCTCCGCGATAAACAAGCGCGGCCTCGTCCAGTTAGTGCCACCGTCGAACTTCAATAACTGGTGATTGCCGTTGGTATCGGTGGCGAATACATGAATCAGACCCTGATACCAGATAACCGTGGGCGGGTTTTCGCAGAGCAGCAGATTGGCACCTTCTTCATAGATCCACTGTTCATCGGACCATGTCGTGAAATCTCTGGTTTTGCGCCAGGCGATGATCTTGTTGGGCCGGCTGTAAAACATGTAGAGCATGCCGTCCATTTCCACGAATGACGGCGGTCGGGTGATGTTCGTGAGGTTCGGCAACGGCCCCATCATGAATGCGCCGGTGGCATCGTCGTAGGTAAAGCGCCAACAGGCCGAACTTCCGTCCGCGCCCTTCACCACCACGAAGACATACAGGTTTTTACCCACCGTGAAGATGGCTGGCGCCTGGCTCGCGTAGATACGCGGGCCAAGGTCCACGGGTGCAGTCCAGGCGCCCTGCTCTGTTTTGGTAATGACCTTCACTTGCCCCCAGATATCGAACTCATCGATATAGACGCAAAACAGTGTTCCGCCATGAACTGCCACCCCGCAGCCACCTCGGGTCGACGCGGGGGTTTGCAAAGAATGGTTCAGGATTCCGTGAGCGCTGGAGGTATAGAAAATATGCATGCCGGTAGCCGCGCGACTGAATGAAGCGCCAGTACAACAGCAACAACCCGGCTGTTCAGCCAGATACGAACGCTTGTTCCCGTAAGAAAATCCACTGTCCGACCAGAGCAACTTCTGTGTTGCGAAAGGTCATTGGAATAATGATCGCGGCATGCCCTGGAACATTGTCCGCTGACCCTAAAGACCTCTACTACACTGCCTCACTTACCGAACAGACGCCTGCACAAGCGAGACATGATGAACCGGCTCACTTCCCTGATCTGCGGCATGCTGCTTTCCCTGGCCATGGTGTTCCCCGCCAGCGCGGCGGCGCCGAACGCGCCCATCTACTTCGGTGACATCACCTGGGAAAGCGGCAGCTTTACCACCGAGTTGCTGCGGTTCATCGTCGAGCACGGCTATGGCTACCCCACCGATACCCTGCCGGGCAGCACCGTAAGCATGGAAGTGGCGTTGGCGCGCAACGATATCCAGGTGATCGGCGAAGAGTGGGCTGGTCGCAGCCCGGCCTGGGTCAAGGCCGAGCAGGCCGGTGAAGTGTTCGCGATCGGCGATACCGTGAAGAACGCCGACGAAGGCTGGTGGGTGCCGGAGTTCGTGATCAAGGGCGATGCGCAACGCGGCATCAAGCCACTGGCCCCGGAGCTGCGCTCGGTCTCTGACCTCAAGCGCTACGTTGCGGTGTTTCAGGACCCCGAGGCGCCGGACAAGGGGCGTTTCCTCAATAGCCCCAGCGGCTGGACCTCCGAAACGGTCAACAGCCAGAAGCTCAAGGCCTATGGCCTGGACAAGTTGTACGTCAACTTTCGCAGCGGCTCGGGCGCGGCACTGGATGCCGAAATCATCTCATCGATCCGGCGCGGCAAGCCGGTGCTGTTCTACTACTGGTCGCCCACTCCGCTGATGGGGCGTTTCCCCCTAGTGCGCCTGGAAGAGCCACCCTTCGACGCGGCTGCCTGGGCCACCCTGACCGACGCCAGAAACGCCGCGCCCAAGGGCAGTCGCTCGCTGCCGGCCAAACTGTCGATTGGCGTTTCAGCGCCGTTTCGTCAGCAGCACCCGGAGCTGGTGGCGTTCTTCGCCAAGGTCGACCTGCCGATTGAAACCCTCAACAAGACCCTGGCGCAGATGAGTCAGAAACGCCAGGAACCGGCAGCGGCGGCGCGGGAGTTTCTCAAAGCCAATCCGCAGATCTGGCGACAATGGGTGCCGGCGGATGTGGCCGACAAGGTGCAGGGGCAGCTGTGAGTTTTGTGGTTTTGTGGGGTGCCTGAAGGGGCCGGCAACCTCACCACACCGCCCCCAAAGCCCAGACACAGCACTAATCGTGAGCATGCCCCTGAAGAATGGTCAGCTCATCGACAAGGCTCCGCTCATCGTGCCGAAGCTGCGCCTCCAACTCGCGGATACGCTCGCTTGAGCGCTCCGGCATATCGTCCGGATACAGGTCTATCAACTCCAGCACCCGCGCCTGGAACATGTTGTTGACCACATTGAAACGTTCGGCATAGACCTCACGCAGATACGCCACCCAAAAATCCTGCTGCGCCGCGTAGCTCAAAAACGGCTGCCCGCCCTCGCCCTGCCGGACCTTCTCCAACGCCCGGTCCAGCTCTGCCGGCCGCACATCGGCAACCGTGCGGTACAGCATCCGGCTCGGTGGCAGCGGCAGGTCAAGCTCTTCAGCCCAGTGCAGGCGATAGACCAGCCGCACCTCCGCTTCATCGCGGGTGTCGGCTGCCTCGCGGGCGATCGTATCCAGCTCATGCAAGCGGTACAGGCGCCGCACCAGCCGATACAGCGCCGACCCGCGCTCCTGCTCCGGCACCGCTTGCAACGACTGGATGGTGAAGACCTGGACTTCCATCTGGTTGAACTCCAGACGGATTCCGTCGGGGCACGTGTCGTAGTTTCTGAGCTGGCGCAGTGGTTCCTGCGCCATGCCGTTGAGGGTCTGGCGCAGCTCGATGTTCTGCACCGCCACGTCGAGTACCCGCCACACCCGGGCGATCAGCTCGGGCCGGCTGACGGCGTTGCGATAGTCGGCGGTGTAGCGTAGCCGCCCGACCATCCGCAACAGGTCCGCCGCATCGAAACCTTCAAGCTGCTCCCAGATACCACGGCGCATTTCATTTTCCGCCACGCTACCGGTCAGCCAGAAGTCGACCGGCGTGTCGTCCTCATCGAGGCTCATGCTGCCGCCATGGGAATGCGTCAGGCTCACGACAGACTCGTCCGAATCCGAAAGGTGCGCCTCGCCCTGGAGTTGCTGGATATCGTCCGGCAAGGTGATTTCGAATATAAAGGGCCGATTGTCCGCGACCGAAATATAGGCACGGCGCATGGTCTCGTAGGTCAAGGGATTATCGAGCAGTGAAATTTCGGTCAGACCCGCGGGATTGCGATGGTTTGCCAGCAAGTATTCCGGCAACTCGGTGAGCAGGTTGTTCTCCAGGCTCAGCACCTCCACCCCCTGTGGAATCAGCTCTTCGAGCCAGGCCGGCCAGGTGTCGATGCCCATTTCGTTCAGGCTCAGCAGCTCAAAGTGACGGGCCGCCAGCCCCGACACGTTGGTGATCGTGCCCAGCGTATTGCCATCGAGTTCCAGCGACGAAAGCGCCGGCAGCTCGGCGAGCAAGTCCACCGCCGCCTGGTCGATACGAACCCCTTGGTAATTCAACGCCAGGCTTCTCAGTGCCGGCATTCCCCGCAGTGCACTGGGTAACGCGGTGGCGGGAGGCGTGCGGCCACTGATGGCCAGCTCTTCCATTTGCGAAAAACCCTCAAGAAAGAGGTTGAGCGCCTCGCTGGTTCCGACGGGCATCAGCAGTTCCATACGCCTTACTCGCTGATAGAAAAAGTCCGGCAAGCGCCGCGGAAAGTCATCGAGGGCGAGGGAGTCCAGTTGCAGCAGAGGGGAGGCATTGCCCTGCGCCTTCTCTTGCCAGAACGCCAGAATGCTATCGGCCACTCGACGGCGTGCGGCGATCTGCTGATCGCCCAATGGCCGCGTCGAGCTGGAAGTCTCTCGCCACATTTCAAGGGACTCGATCAGTTGCGCACACTCGCGCTGATGCAGGTCCAGATCGGCCTGGAGCACATCGGGAATATCCATGTCGAAGCTGAAGCGGCGGCCAGAGCCCTCGCTCAACCGGGTATTGAGAATCGCCTGGCGGGACAGCACATTGCCTTGCAACGCGACCCGGGTGTGCTGCGTCGCGTTGGCTTCGTTCTGCAGGATATGCGTTGGCAATTCGAGGAGGCGATTGCCCACCAGTGAGAGCTCGCTGATCCGGCTGAGTGCCTGGCTATCAAGCCAGTTGGGCCAGCGCGTCATGCCAACGCGATTCAACGACAGGGAGGTCAGGTTGTTCCCCAAAGCACGCAGGTGCAGCCCCTGGGAGGGCAGATGCAGTCCCACGAAATGGATGCTCGGCGCATCCACCAGGAAGTTGCCGCTGAGGTCCAGGTGCTGCAACTCGGTCAAGCCTGCCAGCGGCTCCAGCGCCAGCCACTCCAGATTCAGTTGCAGGTTGTTCAGATGCAAGCGCCGCAGGTGCGGGCAACTCATGGCCACCACCCGAGGCAGGTCCCTGACCGGCCAGCCGATGCTGTGATGGATTTCCAGGGTGCGGGCCTGGGGAAAACGCTGCAGAAACGGCGGTAGCGCTCCTTCATAGTGGAGGACACCATCCGCGCCAAACACCGATGCCGGCATCCCTACGACAAAGTCCCGCAGCACCAGGCCGTGCACGCGGTCGTAGACGAACGCCGGCAACTGCTCGGGAAAGTCCGAGACAAAAATGGACTCCAGCCGCAACGGCTGGTCGGTACGACCAATCTCCGGCAGGTTGTTGGCTCGCCAGTGCTCCCACAACCCCAGGGCAATGCGATCTTGGCCAATCATGTGGGCTTCGCTCGGTTCGACAATCAGGGACATGACCCGCCGCCAGCGAGTGAGGCTCCTCAATAGCAGCCCTTGCTCTTCGAGCAACTCGTCCAGACGCACGCTGATGGCCGCCCGGCTCAGGCCGACGCTGTACAGCGCCTGGAGGATGGCTTCGGCAAAGATGTCGGGAAACTCAAGCTGGCGGATCTTGTCCAGCAGCGTCTCTTCGCTGATATAGGTTGCCAGGGCGCCCCGACCGCTCAGCGGATAGCCGAGCCGACCGTCGGCAAGGCGCATTGGCGAGCGGGCGACGGGCTGTTCAGGCTGCATCTGCAACGCCTGTCGTGCCTGCGGCCGAGGCAGCAACGGTTGTTCATGCAGGAACAGGCGCAGCGCCGCTTTCCCGCCCGGTACCACGCCCAGTGCTTTCTGCTGCTCCAGGGGCAGCGCTTCGAGCACCGCCGCATACAGATCATCAGGGGGCATTGCGGCGAGAGGATGGTCAAAGCCGGCGACCTGATAACCTTCGGCGCCCTTGAGCAGCACCTTGTGAATCGGCGCATCAGCGGCGCCCACACTGTCGATCAACGGCCCATCGAGGGAGCGCTCGCGAACCTCCAGACGCACCTGCGGCGACCACCCCGGCAGGGTTTCAAGGCTGTGCAGGACAAGAATGTCGCTGTCGGCGTTGTCCACATGCTGCAGATAAAACCCCTCGTAGGCCCGCGCCAGGCGCACACTCTGCAGAAAAACCCGGGCCTCTTCGGCAAGCCGCAAGGGCACCTTGTGCTCATCCCGCAATTGCGCCAGTTCGGCCGCATCGGCCTGCGCCAACAGCTCGTCGGCCACTGCCACCGGCAAGCCGCTGAACGCACCCGTCAGCAGCCGCACCTCAGCAGACGCCTGCGCCTGCTGCGCGTCATAGCGAGTAGCGAACAACGCCGCCCGCGCCGAACGACTCAAGCCCTCACTGGCGGCGCCTATCTCCTTGTCCAGTCGCATGCGCTCAAGCGTATCAACCAGCAGAGCGGGTGGCCGCGCACTGTCGGCCAAGGCGCGACGAAGTTGCGCCGGGTAGGTATTGCTGACCTGAAGAAGACGACGGGCGGCCTGGTCCGACAGACCGTGCGCCAACGGCCCCAGTCGTTGCAAAAGGGTCAGCCCTTCCCACTCCAGCGGCTGGTCCAGCTCATGCAGCCAACCGCCGGCGCCGTTACTGCGCAACACGGGCTGGTAGGCGTCGGCACGCTCCGGATGCCTCAGGTAATGCGCTGCACCCTGGGTATCTGACTGGACGCAAAAGACGCGTTCTTCCAGGGGCAGCCAGCGTTTGCCCTGGAAGCTGTAGAGCCCGAGGGCGTCGGGCTTGAGCCCCGCCGGCAGAACGATGTCATGGGCGAAGGGACGCAGGTCGGGTTGCCACAAGCGGTGACTACCATCTTCCAGGCGAACTGTTCGCATCTGTGCCACCGCCGCCGGCACCTCAAGCGCCGGCACCCCGCGCCCCGCACCCCAGACTGCGCCGGACGCAGCGATCTGGGCGAGGTTCTCGACCACATCCATGAGGTAATCCCACGCCTGATCGCGATCACCCTGGCTCAGGCTGTGAAAACCTTCATAGACTTCATAGCCCAGTTGCGCGGCCGTAATAGCCAGCATCACCATACCCAGGCCAGGCATCACAAAGGCGGCGAGGTTGAGCGCATCGAAGGCCAGACCGGCAAAGTAGCGCAACCGGGCGTCATGGGTCTTCTGATCTTCGTCCGCCGTCGGCACCGCATGGAACAAGGCATCATCCCTGAGCACGGCGATTTTCTGCCTGACGATATCGGTGAGCACGGCGCCAGAATGTATCTGTATCCCCACCACCAGCTCGGCATTGCTGTCCTTGCCCTCTTCATACCAGCCGCCGCTGTTCCACACCTTGGGGTAGAGCGCTTTGCGGATCTTGCCAAACACTTCACTACGATGGCGCGCCGGCACGAAACGCTCGAAGAACTTCAGGTACTGCGGCCGGAACAACTTGTCGCGCAAGGCCTCCTGAAACTGCTGGAACGAGGCGTACTCCTTGAGCGGGTTGAACGGGTCGTCCGGTATGTAGACGATGACCGCGCCTTTGCTGCGATCACGCACCCACTGCGGCGGGCCAATGCCAACGTTGGCCAGCATGTATTCGCTGGCGACCACAATGCCCGTCAGCTCGATATCCCACAGTGTCAGAAAACTGCAGCGCAGCGAGGTGAGCGTCCGGGCGGGTTCAGCGCGGGTCAGACGCTTGATCAGCGTGTTGTACAGGGGCTGGCTGATGTCGTTTTTCAAGTACGCCATATGCGCCTGGTACACCAGCGCCGCGCCCTCGAAGCGCAAGAACGCAAGTTGATTCTTTCCGGCGGCCGCTACGGGAGCATTCAGAACGGAATCAATCAGCGTCTGATATTGCCCACCCAGGTCCAGGGTGCGACAAAGGGCGGCGAATGCTTCAGGCTCGATATCAACCGGCGTACTGCGCTGTGTCGCTTCATCCTCGATATAGATGCTCGACTTCAGCCTGGCGTGCTGCATGCCGCCGGGCTCGGCTTCCCAGGCTTCGAAGTTTTGCAGGGCCGCACGCAGTAGTGTCTGCGTCGCGACGCGTATCGACCTGGAGCTCTCGACAAGCGGGTCTCGGGAGAGGGCAAGGAACGAGTCATCGGCCTGCACACGCCCGGCATGAAACAGCCAGGTCGTGCGGACATTGAGACTCAGATTGAAGCGTTTCTGGATCGCGGCATTGAGTAGCGGTTCGGCAAACACTTCAAGGTCGGGAATCCGCGCCAACAAGGCCTGGACCCTGCTCTCCAGACGGCGATGTACCCCATAGGCCGGTTTCAACAAACGGGCCAGGCCCGGGCGTTCCCTCATGGCGTTAACGAACCAGGGAGCGGTATTCGGCCCCATTGCCCGCAGTGTTCGGTGCAGGTCGCCGGGGGCCTTGATCAGCCACTGCGGAATCTTGTTTCCAACCGTCTCGTACTGCGAATTTTCCACCGCCGTTTTTTCGCCTGACGGTATGACAGCGTCGATCGAATCCGACATGGGACTGCCTCGGGTAATCAATGGGAGTCCCAGCGTAGCGACAACAATCGGGCGAGATTAACTACAAGAATATTTTCACAACCCGCTGTTTTATCGGACGCCGGGCTCCCTCCCCGTCCCTGTTTATACGAGTTCCAGGCCCTCGTGATTGGTCAGTTCATGGATCAGGTTCAGCTCGTCGCTCTGCAATTGCATCTCCAATGTCCGGACCCGTTCACTGGCCCGTGCTGGTTCATCGTCAGGGTACAAATCCAGCAACTCCAGCACCCGCGCCTGGAACATCTCCCTGAGTGCGCTGAAACGCTCTGCGTAGGTCTCGCGAAGGTACGCCACCCAGAAGTCGCGCTGCGCCGCGTAATCGCGAAACGCTTGGCCGCCCTCACCCTGCTGAACCCTCACCAGGGCTCGCTGCAATTCCCCCGGCTGCAGATCGGCCACCGGGCGAAACAGCATGTGCCCCGGCGGCAGCGGCAGGTCCAGCTCCCCGGCCCAGTGCAGGCGGTACGCCAGGCGCACTTCGGCTTCGTCGCGCGTCCCTGCCTGTTCACGGGCAATCGTGTCCAGTTCCTGCAGGCGGTACAGGCGACGTACCAACCGATACAGCGCAGGCCCGCGCTGCTGCGGGGGCACATCGCGCAGCGACTGCTGGGTAAAGACCTGGACTTCCATCTGATTGAACTCAAGGCGGATGCCGTCCGGGCAGGTGTCATAGTTTCGGAGCAGTTGCAGCGGCTCCTGCGCCATGCCGTTGAGCGCCACGCGCAATTGCCCGTCCTGGGCACACGCCTCCAGCACGCGCCAGACACGCCCAACCAATTCAGGGCGGGCCGCAGCGGTGCGGTAGTCGGCCGTGAACCGCAATTGCCCGATCAGTCTGAGCAAATCCGGGGCATCCTCCGCGCGCTCCAATTGCTGCCAGATGCCAATGCGCGCCTCGTTTTCATCGGTATTCTCGGTCAACCAGGGGGCGAAACTGTTGTAGTCCCCCTCAGAACTGTCACTGGTGCTGGGGCTATGCTCGCCAGGGCCGGCAAACTGGTCCGAGTCCGAGGAGTGCGGCGCGACTGGCAAGCGCCGGATCGCCTCGGGAATGTCCATTCGGAATACAAAGGGCCGATGCCCCGACTCGGAAATGAACGCCCGGAGCAGGGTGTCGTAGCTCAGCGGGTTGTTTAACAGCGATATCTCGGAAGACTCATCCAGGTTGCGCCGGTTTTGCAGGAGGTACTCCGGCAACTGGGTCAGTAGATTGTTGTCCAGGCTCAGCACCTGAACTTGGCGCGGAACCAACGCGCTCAGCCAGTCTGGCCAGGTCTGCATGCCCACCCCGGCCAGGCTCAACATGTTCAGGTAGCGCATGCTCAACCCCGACACATCGGTGATGGTGCCCAGGGTGTTTCCATCCAGCTCCAGCGACCACAGTTCCGGCAAGCCGCTGATGAAGTCGATCACACTCTGGTCAATGACCAGTTGCTGGTTGGTCAGGGCAAGGGTTCTGAGTTCCCGGAGTTGCAACAGCGCCTGCGGCAGCGCGGTCATCGGCACGGCCTGCGAACTGATGCTCAGCTCTTCCAGCTGAGGGAAGCGCAACAGCAACCGGTCGAGTTCCTCCGCTGTCCCGCTGGGCCGCAACAGATCCAGGCGGCGCACGTGCTCATAGAAAAAGTCTGGCAACTGCAGCGGGACGTCGGCGAAGGCAACCCCGTCCAGTCGCAACAATGGTGTGTAGAAGCTCTGAATGCATTCATTCCAGAAATCCAGAATGGCCTCGCTGATTCGCCAGCGATCCCGCGCCTGTTGCTCATCCTGGGGCTGCGCCGATCCGGACGTTTCCCGCCACTGCCCCATGGCCTCGTTCAACAACCGGGTCTGCGCCAGGCACACGTCCAGTTCGGCCTGCAGCGCGGCGGGAACATCGAGGTCGAAACTGAACCGTCGGCCCACGCCCTCACTCAGCCGGACACTGAAAATGGTTTGCCGGGAAAGCACATTGCCGCGCAAAAACACCTGGGTGTGAACCACAGAATTGCCCTGATTGTGCAGCATGGGTTCCGGCAGTTCGGTGAGGTGATTGTCGGCCAGGGACAGTTCACTGATGTTTTCCAGGGCCTGACTGTCGAGCCAAGTCGGCCAACGGGTCAGGCCCATGTTATCCAGGCCCAGAAAGTCCAGTTGCGGCTCGTTGAGTCGCATGACCGCCTGAACATCAAGTGGATTGCCACTGAGATCAAGCCGACGTAGCCCTCTCATTGCGCGGAAATCGTCGAATACGCCCTGGTTCACCGTCAGTTGCTGGTTGGCCAGGCGCAGGTTCCTCAACCACGGGAAACTCTGCATCACGATCTGCGGTAATTCATTGGCCGGCCATCCTGTGCCGCGGTCGAGACTCAGGGACCTCACCACAGGAAATCGCTGCAAAAAGACCGACAACTGCTGCTCCTGCTGCACGATGCCATTGGCCTCGACCGATACCCGCAGGGCCGGTGCTGTCAGGTCCTCCAGCTCGAGCGCCCGCACCCGCTCGTAGACAAAGGCCGGCAGGTGCTCGGGAAAATCATCCACAGAAATCGAGCGCAACTGCAAAGGCCGGCGGTTGCGACCGATCTCCGGCAAGGCGTTGCTTCGCCAGTGCGCCCACAACGCCTCGCCGATCCGCTCGCGGCTGGCGAGCCGTTCAGCATCCGGGCTGGCGCTCGCCCACTCGGCCAGGCTGGCGCTCAGTTCGCGATGCTCCTCGACCAGCACGTCAAGCCGCTCGCTGATGGCTGCACGGTTGAGGTTCACACTGTAGAGATCGCGCAAGATGTCTTCGGCGTGAGCATCCTCGAGTTCGAGCAGGCGGATTTTGTCGAGCAGCGTGTCTTCGCTGATGTAGCCGGGCAGGACGCCGCGGCCACTCAGGGGATAACCCGGCCGGCCATCGGCCAGGCGCATCGGCGAGCGCGCGGCGGGACGCAACGGTTGCATCTTCAACAGGCTGCGCAGCTCCTGCCGCGACAGCAATGGTTGCGCCTGCACCTTGAGTTTCAGCGCGAGCGCCGGGTCTTCTCCGAGCAGCGCCAAGGCTTCGCGCTGAGGTGCGGGCAGCGCCGCCAGCACCCCGCCATACAGATCGACCGCCGCCGGCGCTGGCGGCGCGCCGTGTACGCGAAAGCCCTCGGCATTCTCGATCAGCACCCGGCAAACAGGTGCATCGGCCGGGCCAATGCTGTCTAGCAATTCGCCGTCGAACGCCATCGCCCGGACTTCAAGACGCACTGCCGGCGACCAGCCCGGCAGCCGCGCAAGGCTGTGCAGGATCAGCCTGTCGCTGTCGGGGTTATCGGCATAGCGCAAGAACAGCCCTTCATACGCCCGCGCCAGCCGCACCTTTTGCAGATACGCGCGCGCTTCCCCGGCAAGACGCAGCGGGATCTTCTGTTCGTCGCGGACGATTTCGAGTTCCGCAGCGTTCGCATGCGCCAGTAGTTCCTCGATCACTTTGCCGGGCAGGCTGGCAAAGCTGCGCTTGAATACGTGCGCTTCCTCCGAGGCCACAGGATTGAGCCGCTCATATGCGCCGCTGAGCAACTGCGCCCGGTGCGCCCGACTGATACCTTCGCCTACCGTGCCCAGCAATTGATCGAGACGGAAGCGCTCAACCGTGTCGGAGAGCAGCGCCGGCGGCCGCTGCCCTTCCACCAAGGCACGACGCAGCTGCGCCTCATGGGTATCGCTGACATACAGGGCACGCCGGGCGGCCTCGTCGGACAACTCGTCGCCCTCCGCGCCCAAACGTCGGAACAGGGTCAGCCCTTCCCACTCCAGCGGCTGGTCCAGCTCGTGCAGCCAGGCCCCCGCCGTGTTGTGGCGCACGGCAGGGCGATATGCATCGGCCCGCTGCGGGTGCTCCAGGTAGCTGCCGCTTTCGCCGTTCTTGACCGAGTACAACCGCCCTTCCAGCGGCAGCCACTGTTTGCCTTGAAAGTGGTAGAGCCCCTGCGCATCAGGCGTGAGCCCCGCCGGCAAGACGGTATCGTGGGCGAAGGGTGCCAGGTCCGGTGTCCACAGCCGGGTCGTGCCATCGGGCAGGCGCACCGGGCGCATCCGCCCGACGGCCGACGGTACTTCCAGCGCCGGGATCCCCGCCCCTGACGAAGCACCGCCCAACGCGGCCATCAAGGCCAGGTTCTCGACCACGTCCATCAAGTACTCCCAGGCCTGCTCGCGCTCGCCCGCAACCAGACTGTCGATGCCTTCGAACACTTCGTAGCTCAACTGCACGGCCGCCACCGCCATCATCACCGCGCCTAGCCCCGGCACCACAAAGCCCGCGACGTTGAGTACCGCAAAGGCGACGTCGCCGAAGTAGCGCAGTTTTTCCATCAGCGATTTGTGGTCCTCATCAGCTGTCGGCACCGCGTGAAACAGGGCGTCGTCCTTCAGGGCCGCGATCTTCTGCTGCACCAGCCGGGAAAACACATTGCCACCAAAGGGAAGATCGACCAGCTTCAGGAGAGCGTCGTCGTCCTGGCCCTGTTCATACCAGCCGCCACTGTTCCAGACCTTGGGATGAAACGTGCGCTGCAATATCCCGAACAGTTCCGCGCTGTGGCGCGCAGGCACAAATCGCTGAAAGAACTTCAGATAGTCCGGCTCCCGCAAGCGGTCCCGCAGCGCCTCGACGAACTGGGCGAACGAGGCAAATTCCTTGAACGGACCGAACGGGTCGTCGGGGATGTAAACGACCAGGGGCTCGTCATGATTCAGGCCCTCCCAGCGTGGGTAACTGGTCGGCAGCGAACCCGGCGAATAATTGCCAATGACCACGATGCTTTTCAGTTCTACATCCCATGCGCCAAGAAAGCCGCTGACCAGCGAGGCGTCCGCGGATGCCTGCCCGTCGCTGAAGGACCGTACCGCGTCATACAGCCGTTCGCTGATATCGCCTTTCAGGTAAGCGAGATGAAGCTGCAGTAAAAACGCCGAGCGCTCGAAGTTCTCCAACAGGCGGTGAGGCGTTTCACCGGTTGGCGCTTGCGCTGCACTGTCCGTGGATGACCCGGCGAGTACCGAGTCGATCAACGCCTGGTATTGCCCGCCCAGGTCGAGGGTGCGGCAGAGTGCGGCAAACTGCTCCGGCACAATGGCAACGGCGTCGCCTTGCAAGGTCTCGGTGGCGCTCGACGCGGCATAGATCATCGAGTCATGGGCAGGACTGGCCATGCCGGACGCTGCGGTTTCCCACGCTTCGAAGTTCTGCAGCGCGGCATGCAGCAATGACTGGGTCGCCAGCCTCATCGCGTTGTAGTTCGCCACCACCGGGTCCCGGGAGGCGGCCGCGAAGGAATCATCGAGATGCACGCGGCCGGCATGAAACAGGTAGGTGCTGCGCACATCGAGGTCCAGGCCAAACCGCCGGCTGATCCCGGCCTTGAGCAACGGCTCGGCAAAGGCCTCGATGGAAGGAAGCCGCGCCAGCAGCGCATTGACCTGCGCCTCATGATGATGGTGCTGCGCGTACGCCTCTCGCACCCGCGCACTGACCTGAGCCTTGTCGCGCAGGGCCGTGTCGATCCAGGGGGAGACGTTGCGCCCGGCGGAGCGCAACGTCTGCCGTGTCGCTTGCGGTGCGTTGAGCAGCCAGTCCGGAACGTTGCGTCCAATCGATTCAAGCCAGACATCGTGCCGGGCTGAGGGTGGTGGTGTGCGCGTCGCAGAAGCGTGTGAATCGTCCATGAACATACCTGCTGGCGTGGGTTGGGTTGGCGGAGGGTATAAGCCCGCCACCTCGCCAAACAACGTCAATCCGCCCGTGGAAAACCCCGCACTTCCATCAGCAATTCAGGTACTTCAAGACCATAAATAACACCTCATCGGACGCGCACTTCCCGGCCAGTTACCGCGCGTTGCCCCCCTCGCCTTCGCGGCGGGTCAGCTCCTCGATCAGGTGCCGCTCATCTTTACCGAACTGTTCTTCCAGCACCTTGATCCGCGCACTCAGCTCGTCCGTTGTATCCCCCGGATACAGGTCGGTCAGTTCCAGCACGCGGGCCTCGAAGGCATCCTTGAGGTCTTTGAAACGATCGCTGTTGGTCTCCCGCAGGTACTCCACCCAGAAGCTTCGCTGGCTCGCATAATCCAGGAACCCCTGGCCCTGCTCGGCCTGGTAGACCTGCATCAAGGCGCTATCGAGTTCGCCCGGGCGGATATGCGCGGCAAACTGATAGAGCATTTTCCCGGGAGGGACAGGCAGATCGAGTTCGCTCGCCCAGTGCAGGCGGTAGGCCAGGCGCACTTCGGCCTCGTCCCGGCCGCTTGATTCGCGCCGCGCAATATCGTCCAGCGCCTGCGAGCGGAACAGGCGTCGAGTCAATTGATAAAGGGTTTGCCCGCGCGCGTGCTCGGGCACATCGTGCAGCGACTGACGAATGTACAACTGCAGTTCCATCTGGTTGAACTCCAGCCGGATGCCGTCCGGGCAGGTGTCGTGGTTGCGCACCTGGCGCAGTGGCTCCTCGGCCATGCCATTGAGCGTCAGGCGAAAGTCGGTGTCTTGCGCCGCGGCCACAAGCACCTGCCATACCCGCTCAACCAGCTCGGGACGGCTCCCCGCGCCGCGGTAATCAGCGGTGTAGCGCAAGCGTCCGACCAGCCCCAGCAAGTCTCTGGCGTCATTGCCAGCGTCAAGCTGCTGCCAGATACCGCGACGCACTTCGCTGCGGTCCTCCTCGCCCGCCAGCCAGGGCTCGACGGCTGACGCCCTCGCCCCGGGCTCTCCATTGCTGTGCGACTGCTCGAAAGCCTCAGCGTCCGAACTGGTGAATTCCGAATCCGAATCGTGGCGATCGGGCACAAGCCGCTGGATCTCCTCGGGCACTTCCATATGGAAGGTGTAAGGGCGGTTCCACGCCTGCGAGACATACGCCTGGCGGACCATGTCGTTGGTCAGCGGGTTGCCGGTGAGGGCAATATCGACATGGATATTGGGGTTGGAATTGCGCCGGTTTTCCAGCAGGTAGCGCGGCAGCTCGCTGATCGCGTTGTATTCCAGGCCGAGCATTTCCACCAGTTCCGGGAGCAACTCATCGAGCCAGGCCGGCCAGGCCTGCAACCCGACGTTGTTCAGGCTCAACAGCGTCCAATAGCGGTCCAGCAACGGCGTGCAGTCGAGGATGCTGCCCATGGTGTTGCCATCCAGGCCCAGATAAGAGAGCTCGGGGATACTGCACAAGAACTCGATGACCGTCTGATCGATCGTCAGGCCCTGGTCGTTCAACGCCAGGGCGGTGAGTTCCGGCAACTCCAGCAGTGCCGCAGGCAGCACCGTCAACGGCGTGACATGGCCCGTGAGCTTCAGGCCCCTCAGCCGGGAAAAGCGCCGTAGGAACCGATTGAATTGTTCGATGTTCGCCGCCGGCCGGATCAGCTCCATTTGCTCCACTGCCGCGTAAAAGAATGGCGGCAATGTCTGCGGGAAATCGTCCAGGGCAAGCGCCTCCAGTTGCAGGCGCGGTACGGTCAATGCGCTCCTTTCGCGCCAGAACGCCAGCAACGTGTCGCGCACGCGGCTGCGCGCGAGTACTTGCTGCGCGCTCGGCACCGCGGTTGATGTGGACGCCTCGACCCACTGGTCGAGTGCCTCGCTCAAAATCGCGTGCTCGACCTTCAACTGGTCAAAGCCGCTGCGGATCTGAAGGGGGTCCAGGTCGAAGCTGAACCGGCGATCGGCGCCCTCGCAAAACCGCAGGTGCCTGATGGTGCGAACCGTCAGGCGATTGCGCAACAGTGACAGGCGGGTCCCGGACGCAGCCCCGATAACCTCGTTGTGCAGCAGCCACGCCGGCACCAGGGTTATCGCGTTGTCCGCCAGGGAGACTTCGCCAAGCTGGGCCAGTGCGCTGCTGTCGAGCCATTCAGGCCAGTTCGAAAGGTCCATGCGCTCCAAGCCGAGGTAGCGCAGCTTCAGGTTCATCGCCGTCACGCCCGCCTCGGCACTGAACCTGTTTCCGCTCAGGTCGAGTCGCTCCAGATGCGCCAGCTCGCGCAGGTGGTCGAGCGTCTGTTGAGTCACCTCCAGCGCGACATCGGTCAGCGCCAGGCTGCGAACCTGCGGCGCCCCGTCGCGCACCAGGGTGATCAGCTCGCGGCTGTTCAGGCCGTCGCCACCGCGCACGACCAGCGATGTGGCGAGAGGAAAGCGTCGAAAAAAGTCCCCGAGCGCGGGCAGCGTACCGCCGTCCGAACGTATCAGTTCCAGGCTGTGCACCCGGTCAGCGACAAAGGCCGGCAACTGCTCGGGAAAATCGCTCAGGCTCACGTTCTCCAGCCGCAAGGCAGCGAAACGCCCGGTCTCCGGCACGCTGTTGGCTTCCCAGTGGTGCCAGAGCGCTTCGCCAATCCGCGTCCGGCTGATGGCGCGAAGCTCGCTCGGGTCGGCCAAGGATGCCGACTGGTCGAGGCAGTGACGCAGCGCCCGTTGCTCTTCCAGCAGCTGATTGAGGCGGGTATCGATGGCCGCCCGGCTCAAGCCGACGCGATAAAGCACGCGCAGGATCTCGTCGGGATGAGCGTCCTGGAATTCGAGCAGGCGGATCTTGTCCAGCAGGTTGTCTTCGGTGATAAATCCGGGCAGCGCCCCCCTGCCGCTCAGGGGATAACCGCGCCGGCCATCGGCAAGGCGCATCGGTGAGCGGGCCGAGGGCTTGAGCGGCTGCATGCGCAACACCTCGCGCAACAGCGGGCGCGGCAACAGGGGCAGGCGTTGCACGGCTAGCTTGAGGTCCGCGCCCTGCCCCACATGGGGGAAACCCAACTCACCGCGCTGCCGGTCGGGCAAGGCGTGCAGCAGGGACGCGTAAAAATCTGCGCGGCCGTGCAACGGCTGGCCGTCCGCGTCATACGCCTGATACCCGCCTTCCTGCCGAACCAGCACCTTGCGAATCGGCGCATCGGCCGGGCCGACGCGGTCGATCAAGGCCCCGTGAAACCGCGCCTCACGCAGCTCGATACGCATTTGAGGCGACCAACCGGGCAGCCGGGCGACGCTGTGCAGCCGCAGTCGTTCGCTGTCGACGGTGTCGACCGAGCCCAGGTAGAGCCCTTCACAGGCGCGGGCCAGGCGTACGTTTTGCAGGTAGGCGCGGGCCTCTTCGGCGATGCGCATCGGCAATTGCCGGGTTGCCGCCATCCGTTGCAGCTCGGCCGGGCTGGCGTGGTACAGCAACTCGTCCACGACCGGCAAAGGCAAGCCTGGAAAGCTGCGGCGAATCACCTCCTGATCGGGCCTTGAGACGTAGAGGGCTTCATAACGGCGGTTGAACCGTTCGGCTATTCGAGCACGCGCATTGCCGGCCTCCCTTTCTTCGATGAAACGCCCCACTTCGCGATCCAGTTGCAACCGCTGCGCAGTGTCTTCCAGCAACGCCGGCGCCCGTTGCGCCTCCGCCAGCGTATGGCGCAAGACCGAGTCGGGGATGTCGCTGATCCGCAGGATGCGCAGCGCTTCTTCATCGGAGAAGCGCGCCGCGCTGTAGCCCAGCCGACGAAACAGGTACAGCCCTTGCCAATTTCCTGGCTGATCCAGTTCGTGCAGCCACGCGCCCGCGCCGTTGTCACGCAAGCGCGGCGCGTAGGCATCGCTTCGCACAGGGTGTTCCAGCCGATAGGGTTCGGTGGCCGAGGGCGGCTTGACCGCATAAGTCCGCCCGTCCAGCGGCCACCACTGCTTGCGTTGGTACTCGAGAAAACCCGCCGAGTTCGGCGTGAGCCCCGCCGGCAAAACGGTGTCATGGGCGAACGGCGTCAGGTCTGGTTTCCAGAGTCGGGTACTGCCATCCGGCACGCGCACGCTGCGCATCTGACCGACCGCGCGCGGTACCGCCAATGCCGGAGTACCCCGGCCACTCGACCCGAGCGCCCCCAACGCCGCGACCATCGCGACGTTCTCCACCACGTCCATGAAATAGCCCCAGGCCTGGTCCCGCTCGCCCCGGGTCAGGCTCTCGATGCCCTCGAAGGTTTCATAGCTCAACTGGACGGCCATCACCCCCAACATGACCTCGCCGAGCCCCGGCACCACGAACGCGGCGATGTTCAGCGCCTGAAAGCTCTTCTCGAAGAAGTACTGCAGTGCCGCATCGAAAGACTTCCGGTCTTCAACCGCTGTCGGCACCGCATGAAACAGCCCATCGTCTTTCAGCACCGCCACTTTTTGTCGGTAGAGGTCCGAGAAAAAGCTTCCAGCGAACGGCTGTTCCTCCACACGCAGCCGCGCCTTGCGGTCGAGTTTCACCTCATACCAGCCGCCGCTGTTCATGACCTTGGGGTAGAACGCCTGGTGAATTTTCCCGAACACCAGGGCGCGATCGCGGGCGGGCACAAAGCGCTCGAAAAACGTCAGGTAGCCCGGCTGAAGCATGCTGTCGCGCAGCACTTCGATGAACTGCTGGGACGACGCGTAGGTCTGCAACGGGTGAAACGGGTCGTCGGGGATATACACCAGCACGGGCTCGATATCGGTGCTGGACTCGCGGTCCGGACTGATGACCACGAGCCCGGTGAGGGTGACGTCCCACAGCCGCAGAAATTTGCAGGCAAGCGGTTTTCCGTTCAACGTGGCCGGCTTGTTTTTCGCGAGTTGCCGGAGGGCTTCACAAGTCTCTCGATCGATATGCTTGCGCATGAAGGCCAACTGCACCTGAAGCAGGAAGGCCGACTGCTCGAAACTTTTGAATACGCCACGCAAGTTGAAAGCTGCGGCGTCCGGCGCATCGCCCGAAGAGGAAACAGGGTTCAATACTGAAGTTATCAACGCTTGATACTTGCCGCCCAAGTCCAGGGTTCGACACATCGCCGCAAACTTTTCCGGCGCAATATCAATGACTGCTCCTTCAATTGTTATTCCCTCGATACGTGCATTTGCAACCACCACCGACCGGGTACTACCACTGTCCATCGCGCCGGGTGAAGTTTCCCAGGCTTCGAAGTTCTGCAAGGCCGACTTGAGCAACGGTTGTACCGCCGCCGCCATCGCGCCCGACGGTAACAGGGGTGGATACGGAGGGAAGCTCACCCCCGCATCTGCGGCGCGCCGGGCATGGAAAAGATGGGTGGTGCGAACATCGACAGTCAGGCCGAACGTTTCGTGTATCGCGGCCTTGAGCAGCGGTTCGGCGAAGACTTCCGCTGCGGGCAGACCGGCCAGGGCCGCATTGACTTGTTGCTCGTAAAATCGGTGATCGGCGTACAGGCTGGCCAGGTAACGGGCAGCGTCCGGATCGGTGGACCGCACTTGCTCGAACCAGGGTAAGGGCTTCGACCCCGCCTGACGAATCGCCCGATGGGTATCGGACGATGCATTTATCAGCCAATCGGGCAGTTTGGTTTTTACCGTTTCGTAGTGTTCGCTGATGGCGTCATCGCCATCGGTTGAGGCGGCGAGGGAAGTGATTTCCGGCATGAGAACGACCTTCAACGTTATTGACGGGTCGCCCAGAATAGCGAGCGAAAGTGTGCTGAACGGTTCAAATAACTTATAGAAAACCCACCACCAACATCATCATTTCAAACGCGTTCAAACGATATATAACACCCCGCCTCAACAGTCCTTCCGGTTGGTCTGCGGGCCATAAAAAACAGGCGCGAACACCGAGAAGATCAACCCTCGTAAATGTCCTCGCCTGTTTTTGTTTCGCGGGCTCGCGGGACCACTGTCCACACAAACGTTATGCGTACTTCAGCCCTTCGCGGTTGGTCAGCTCTTCGATCAGTTTGCGTTCATCCTTGGCCAGTTGCTCCTCCAGCACCTTGATCTTCGCAACGAACTGGTTGGGAGGATCGCCTGGGGAAAGATCGGTCAAATCCAGCACCCGGCTTTCAAAGTTGTCCCTCAGCGCCCGGAAGCGATCAGCGTGGACCTCACGCAGGTACTCCACCCAGAAATCGCGCTGGGCAGCGTAGTCCATGAACCCTTGGCCCGTTTCGCCCCGATGCGCCTGGACCAGGACGTCATCGAACTCACCGGGCCGGATAGCGGCATGGGACTGATACAGCATCTTGCTCGGCGGCACCGGCAAATCGAGGCTTTCGGCCCAATGCAGACGGTAGGCAAGACGGACCTCGGCTTCATCGCGGCTACCGGATTGCCGGCGCGCGATGTCATCGAGAACCTGCAGGCGGTACAGGCGTCGGGTCAGTCGATAGAGGGTGGCCCCGCGTTGCGCCTCGGAGACATCGCGCAGCGACTGGCGGATGTACACCTGAACCTCCATCTGATTGAACTCCAGCCGGATGCCATCAGGACAGGTGTCGAAGTTCTCCAGTTGCCGTAGCGGCTCTTCGGCCATGCCATTGAGGATCAGGCACAACTCGGGGTCTTGCGCCGCCGCATCCAGCACACGCCATACCCGCTCGACCAGTTCCGGGCGGGTTATCACTCGCCGGTAATCGGCGGTATTGCGCAGTTGCGTCACCATCCCCAGCAGGTCTCGCGCACTGTCGCCCCGCTCAAGTTGCTGCCAGGTTCCACGGCGTGACGCCTCATCGTCACCTCCGTAGATCAGCCACGGATCGACGGAGCTCACCATCACATCCGGCTGACCACCACCGTGGGAGTGCTCGAAAACCTCGGTGTCGGAATCCTCCCCGGCCGAAGATGAGTCCGAAGCGTGACGATCAGGCGCAAGCCTGCGGATCTCCTCCGGCAGATCCATGTTGAAGGAGTAAGGCCGGTTGTACGACTCGGAGGTATGGGCGCGACGCATCACTTCATGGGACAGCGGGTTACCCCTGAGGACAATATCGGTATGCCCCACGTCGCTGCGATGGTTGTCCAGCAGGAAGTCCGGCAGCTCGCTGATCTGGTTGCCTTCCAGGTACAGCACGTCTATCGATCCGGGCAGCAAGGTATCGATCCACGCGGGCCAGGCCTGCAGGCCGACATTGTTCAGGCTCAGGGTCAGAAACGGGATGCGACTGGCCAGTGAGCTGACATCCGTAATGACGCCCATCGTGTTGCCATCAAGGTCCAGGTGAGTCAGTTTCAGGATACGCCCGAAAAACTCCATGGCAGCCTGGTCAACGATCAAGCCCTGGGATTGCAAGGACAATGACCTCAGCTCAGGCAGTTCGACCAGCACGGCGGGGAGCTCCGCCAGAGGCGTGACATGATCGATCAGCGCCATGGCATCGAGGTTCGGGAAATAGCGCAAGAACTCATTGAGCTGCGGCAGGGTCAAGGTCGGTCGAACCAGCTCCAGCCGATAAACGACCTCATAGAAAAAGCTCGGCAGTCGCGGGGGAAATTCGCCAAGGTCGATCGCATTGAGCCGCAGGACCTTGTGATTCAAGGCGCTAGGCTCGCCTCTCCAGAACGCCAGAACGTGGTCGCGTATTCGCCGGCGCATGATCGACTGCTCGGCACTCAACGGAGCAGTTGACGAGGACGCCTCCGCCCACTGCTCAAGGACATCGGACAATGCCGCGCGCTCTTGCCCCAACCGGTTCAGTTCTTGTGCCAGGTACCCGGGAACCTCCAGGTCGAAGCGAAAGCGCCGATCGGCACCCTCGCTCAATCGCAGTGAGCGGATCATCCTCACCGAGAGCGGATTGTCCTGGAGCGAGATGCGGGTGCGCGCCTCCGCCGGCTGATTGTCCACAATGGCGTCGGGGATCATGGCGATCTCATTCCCCCTCAGGGACAGCTCGGAGATAGAGCTCAGCGTGTCGACGCTGAGCCAGCTCGGCCACTCGCCCAGATGCATGCGGTTCAACCCCAGGTAGTCCAGGTCGAGGTCGACGCGTTCGATAGCGTGCAGATAACTCATCTGGTTGCCGCTCAGGTCCAGTCGCCGCAGATTCAGTCGGCTGAAGAAGTCGAGCTGCTCCTGGGCAATGAAGGTGCCCATGTCAGTCAGCTCAAGACTGCTCAACTGCGGTAGCCGGTATTCCAGAGCCTGCTGCACAAGGTAGACATCGCGGATGGTTCCCTGGCGCACGGCCAGGGACGTCAACCGGGGGAAACGGCGGAGAAACAGCGCCAGAGGCAACTCGCCTTCCTGCCAGATCATGCCCAGGGCACAGCCATTCAATTCCAGGCCCTGAACACGCTCATGGAAAAAGTCTGGCAAATGCGCGGGGAAGTCGGCCAGATCAACGCCATTCAGGAGCAACGGCGCAGCGAGTCCGCGCTCGGGCAGACAGTTGACTTCCCAGTGATGCCAGATCGCCTCGCCAATACCCTGGCGACTGGCGAACTGCGCGGGGTTCGGATCGGCAATCGAGGCCGAGGCCAGCTCCCACCCGGCGAGGCTGCCACTTAGCGTGCGCTCCTCACCCAGCAACTGGTTCAAGCGGATATCGATGGCGGCGCGGTCCAGGCCAGCGGCATGCAGCGCCGCCAGCACCTCGTCGGGATAGGCGCTGCGAAATTCCAGCAGACGGATCTTGTCCAGCAACGTGTCTTCGGTGATGAAGCCCGGAAACGTGGCTCTTCCGCTCAACGGGTAACCCAGGCGGCCATCGGCCAGACGCATGGGCGATTTGCCGGACGGTTTGAGCGCCTGAATGTTCAACGCCTTGCGCAGCACTTGCCTCGGCAACAGCGGCTGCGCCTGCACCGCCCGCTTGAGTTCCGCGCCCTGGCCGACATGAGGGAAACCCAGTTGCGCACGTTGCAGGTCCGGCAGGGCATGCAGCAGCGCGGCGTAGAAATCATCGCTGCCGTGCAGATGGCGGCCCTCGGCGTCACGGGCCAGGTAGCTCTCACCCTGCTTGACCAGCACCTTGCGGATCGGCGCATCAACGGGACCGACGCTGTCGAGCAGTGGCCCATGAAACGCGCCCTCGCGGACCTCCAGGCGAACCTCGGGCGACCAGCCGGGCATGGCTTCGACGGTATGCAGCAGCAGCGTGTCGCTGTCGGGGTTGGACACCGACTCCAGATACAAGCCTTCGTAGGCCCGGGCCAGGCGGGTGTTCTGCAGATAGGCGCGGGCCTCTTCGGCCATTCGCAGGGGCACGCGTTGTTCGCTGCGCAGGCGCTCCAGCTCTGCGGGGTCGGCATGTTGCAGCAGCTCCTCGGCCACCGGGACGGGCAAGCCGGGGAACGCGCGGCGAATCACTTGCGCCGAGTCGCTCGCGCGAAGGGCCTGGTAGCGCGTGCTGAACCACGCCCGTCTCGCGTCGATGATTTCTTGTGAATCGGCGCCGCTTTCACCGATGGCGGTCACTGACTCACGGTCGAGTTTCAAGCGCAGCGCCGTGTCCATCAGCAAGGCCGGCGGACGCTGGTTTTCGACCAGGGCGTGGCGTAACTGCGACTCGGAACTGCCGCTGATACGCAAGATGCGAAGGGCTTGCTCATCGGAAAACTCCGCGCCGGTAACGCCCAGCCGGCGCAACAACCTGACCCCCTCCCACTCCAGCGGCCGGTCCGCCTCATGCTGCCAGGCACCCGCCTGGTTGTGGCGCAAGACCGGCTCATACGCGTCAGGTCGGGTGGGGTGTTGCAGCCGGTACGGTTCCGGTTTGACGGCATAGGTCTGCCCGTCCAGTGCCAGCCACTGCTTGCCTTGGTGCGCATACAGCCCCAGCGCATCGGCCTTCAGGTCCGCGGGCAGGACGATATCGTGGGCATAGGGCCGCACATCCGGCTTCCACAAGCGGGTGCTGCCGTCAGCCAGGCGCACCGGCTGCATCGGTTTGACCGCCTCGGGCACTGCGGGGCCATGTGCACCACTGGCAGAAACGGCACCCAACGCAACGGCGAGCGCCACATTGTCCACCACATCCATGAGGTAGCCCCACGCCTGGTCCTTTTCGCCCTGGGCCAGGCTTTCAATGCCTTCGTAGACTTCGTAGCTCAGTTGCGCGGCCATCGCGCCCAGCATCACCTCGCCCAGGCCCGGCACCACAAACGCGGCGACATTGAGCACATCGAAGGCTTTTTCGAAGAAGTACGTCAGCTTGTCCATCAGCGACTTGTGGTCTTGTTCCGCCGTCGGTACCGCATGAAACAGCCCGTCGTCCCGGAGCACGGCCGCTTTTTGCTCGCACAGCCGGGGAATCAACGCTGCGGAAAAGGCTTCATCTCTCAGGTGCAGCCGCGCCTCGCGGTCCAGCGAGGGCTCGTACCAGCCAAACTGGCTGTTCCAGACCTTGGGGTGAAACGCCTGATCCAGCTTGCCGAACACCCGACTGCGGTGGCGCGCCGGTACGAAACGCTGGAAGAACGCCAGATAGCCGGGTTGCAACAGGCTCTCGCGCAACACATGAAGAAACTGCACGGACGAGTCATATTCGCGCAGCGGGTTGTGCGGGTCATCGGGCAGATAGACCACGATGCTTTCCACGCCCGCCTCCGTTTCCCGGCCCAGGCGAAACACCACCACGCCGGTCAACGTCACGTCCCAGAGTTGCAAAAAGCTACAACGCGGGCGTTCACCCGAAGTGTTCTGCGCCAGCGCCAACAGTGCCAACCGGGTTTCCTGGCTGATGGCTTTCTTCAAGTAAGCGATCTGCACTTGAAGTTCGAAGGCTGATTGTTCGAACCGCTGGAATACGTCCGGCAGGTTTTTCCAGACGTTATTCGCGACGTCTTCAGCATTAAGTGTCGTCTGTATCAGCGCTTGGTATTGGCCACCCAGATCGAGGGTTCGGCACAAGGCCGCGAACCGTTCAGGGGCGATATCGATCAGCGGGCCATCAATCGCCACGCCAACCACCGGGTACGCGGAGAACAGCGCCGCCCTGGCGATACGCCCGTTGTCCATGGCGCCCGCAACCGTTTCCCACGCCTCGAAATTCTGCAACGCCGACGCGAGCAGCGACTGGGTGGCCGCCTTCAGCAAGCCCTGCGCCAGCACGACCGGGTCTTGCGCGGGGCCTTCAAGGGGCACGTCAAGGGCGGACCGTTTGGCATGGAACAGATAACTGGTGCGAACATCGAGGTCGAGCCCAAACGCCTGCTTGATTGCAGCCTTGAGCAGCGGTTCGGCAAACACGTCGGGGCTCGGCAAACGTGCCAGCAACTGATCGACCTGCTGTTCGTCACGCAGATGACCGGCGTACGTTTCCTGCAACTGACGGACGATTTCAGGGTGATCGCGCCGTGCCTGTTCGAACCAGGGCGGCGCGGTGGCGTTCGATTCGCGCAGTGCGCGGCGGGTTTGCGAAGAGGCCTGCTTCAGCCAGTCGGGAATCTTGCCTTCGACCATCGCGAAGTGCTCGGTTGTCGCCGGCTCGTCATTGACCAACGCCGTTGCAGCACCCATAACTTCAGACATTAGAGTGGCCTTCATTACATTGACAGGCACTCCAGCGTATCGACCCTCACGGCGGGAATCTGCCCGGAGGCGTTTCCGATCCGCACGGGATGTATTATCGTGGCTGCTTGCGCAAGATGCGTGGCCTGACCATTCAGGCATTTGCCAACCGATCGAGGGTGCCATGAGCAACGAAAGCATTAACTGGGACAAGCTGGGCTTCGACTACATCAAGACCGACAAGCGCTACCTTTCCTACTTCCGTAATGGCGAGTGGGACCAAGGCACCCTGACTGAAGACAACGTCCTGCACATCAGCGAAGGTTCCACCGCGCTGCATTACGGCCAACAGTGCTTCGAAGGCATGAAGGCCTACCGCTGCAAGGACGGCTCGATCAACCTGTTCCGCCCTGACCAGAACGCCCTGCGCATGCAGCGCAGCTGCGCCCGCCTGCTGATGCCGCAAGTGCCGACCGACGTCTTCATCGAAGCCTGCAAACAGGTGGTCAAGGCCAACGAACGTTTCATTCCGCCACACGGCAAGGGCGCCCTGTACCTGCGTCCATTCGTTATCGGCGTCGGCGACAACGTCGGCGTGCGCACCGCACCTGAGTTCATCTTCTCGATCTTCGCCATCCCGGTCGGCTCGTACTTCAAGGGCGGCATGACCCCGCACAACTTCGTGATCTCTGGCTACGACCGCGCCGCCCCACAAGGCACCGGTGCGGCCAAGGTCGGCGGCAACTACGCCGCCAGCCTGATGCCGGGCGCGGAAGCCAAGAAAGCCGGCTTCGCCGATGCTATCTACCTGGACCCGATGACCCACAGCAAGATCGAGGAAGTCGGTTCGGCCAACTTCTTCGGCATCACCGGCGACAACGAATTCATCACCCCGAAATCGGCGTCCGTGCTGCCAGGCATCACCCGCCTGTCGCTGATGGAACTGGCCGCCTCGCGCCTGGGCCTGAAAGTGATCGAAGGCGACGTGCTGATCGACGAAATCGCCAAGTTCAAGGAAGCCGGCGCCTGCGGTACCGCTGCGGTCATCACCCCGATCGGCGGCATCCAGTACAACGACAAGCTGCACGTGTTCCACAGCGAAACCGAAGTCGGTCCGGTCACCCAGAAGCTCTACAACGAGCTGACCGGTATCCAGAGCGGTGACGTCGAAGCGCCAGCGGGCTGGATCGTCAAGGTCGCCTGACGCTCGTCCCCTGCTACACAGAAAGCCGCTGAGCGGCGATCAGGCTGGTTTGCACACAGCCCGGTCGCCGCTCAGCGGCTTTTCTACATGAATTTTTCTTTAGGACGGGCGCTGTCTATTCTTTGGCACAATCGAATCTCAACTCGCCGCCCAGGTAAAAGCATGCCCCGCGTACTGACTATCGAAGACGACGCCGTCACTGGCCAGGAAATCGTCGCCGAACTTTCCAGCCACGGCCTGGAGGTCGATTGGGTCGACAACGGCCGCGAAGGCCTGTCCCGTGCAATCGCCGGTGGCTATGACCTGATCACCGTCGACCGGATGCTCCCCGAGGTCGATGGCCTGACGATTGTCACCACCCTGCGCAACCTGAAGATCGCCACGCCGATCCTGATGATCAGCGCCCTCTCCGATGTCGATGAGCGGGTTCGCGGCCTGCGTGCCGGCGGTGACGACTACCTGACCAAACCTTTCGCCTCCGACGAGATGGCTGCCCGCGTCGAGGTGCTGCTGCGCCGCAACAGCGTGCCGATGACCGAGACCCGCCTGCAGGTCGCCGACCTGCAACTGGACCTGATCAGCCATGAAGCCCGGCGCGGCGAGCAGTCGCTCAACCTGCTGCCCACCGAGTACAAGCTGCTGGAATTCCTCATGCGCCATGCCGGCCAGGTCATCACCCGGATGATGATTTTCGAGGAAGTCTGGGGCTATCACTTCGACCCCGGCACCAACCTGATCGACGTGCATATCGGCCGCCTGCGCAAGAAAATCGATGCCCCCGGCCAGACGCCGCTGATTCGCACCGTGCGAGGCTCCGGCTATGCCATTGCCGAACCCGTCTAAGGGCTGGAGTTCGTCAACCAGCCGACTGCTTGCGCTGTACAGTTTTCTGTTCGTGGCCTGGAGCAGCATCCTCATGGGGGTGCTGTACTTCGAAGTGTCCAGCTACCTGAACAAGCTCACCCGTCATTCGCTGATGCAACGCCAGCACCTGTTTGCCCACATGAGCGGCAAGCAACTGGATGACGCGCTGATCGCAAGCCAGGCCTTCGAAGAACGCAGCTTCGACGCCTATGGCCTGTTCGACCCGCAGTTCAACCCGCTGGGCGGGCAGATCCGCCAGATGCCCGCCGAACTGGGCCTGGACGGCCGCATCCATGAAATCAGCCGCTGCCTCGACGCCGACGACCCACGCCTGCCGCGGGACAGTTGCGATGCGGTGGCGCTCAAGGTTCAGGATGGTCGCTGGCTGGTGCTGGTGCGGGACAACGGTTCGCTGTTCGTGGTCACCCGGATCATCCTCCACGCCCTGCTCTGGGGCCTGTCGCTGACCATCATTCCCGGCATCGCCGGCTGGTACTGGCTGCGCCGCCGACCGCTGAAGCGGATCCGCGCGATCCAGGCCACCGCCGAACAGATCGTCGCCGGCGACCTGACCCGGCGCCTGCCGCTGTCGCCACGCCGCGACGAGCTGGACATGCTCGCAGCCATCGTCAACGCCATGCTTGACCGCATCGAACACCTGATGCACGAGGTCAAAGGCGTCTGCGACAACATTGCCCACGACCTGCGCACCCCGCTGACCCGTCTGCGTGCCCAGCTCTACCGTATCCGCCAGCAGGCCGGCGATGACGCGCCGCAGGCCGAGGCGATGGAACAGGCGATCGCCGAGACCGACACCCTGATGGCGCGTTTCCGCGGGCTGCTGCGCATCAGCGAACTGGAAGACCGTCAGCGCCGTGCCGGCTTCGTCGAACTGCAGGCCCAGGCGTTGCTGGTGGAGCTCCACGACTTCTACCTGCCGCTGGCCGAGGACGGCGAGATTGCCCTTGAACTGCGGGTTGCCGAGTCGTTGCCGACGCTGTTCGGCGACCATGAACTGCTGTTCGAGGCCCTGGCCAACCTGGTGGGCAATGCCATCAAGTTCACCCCGACCGGCGGACGGGTGCGCATCAGCGCCGAGCGTGATGACGCGGGCATGCATATCGCGGTGGAGGACAGCGGTCCGGGGATTCCCGAGGAAGAACGCGAGACGGTATTGAAGCGCTTCTACCGCAGCGAAGAAGGCCACCGCCATGCCGGCTTCGGCCTGGGGTTATCGATCGTCTCGGCGATCGTCGACCTGCACGGGTATCAGTTGGAGGTGGGGGAAAGCGAGTGGGGTGGTGCGCGGTTGGTGGTGCATTGCCGGGGGCAGGTTTGAAAGGCTGATGGCCTTATCGCCGCATGGATATCTACACATCTCGCAGGGCATCGCAAAGCGTCGGTCACCTGCAATCCTGTGGGAGCGGATTCATCCGCGAAGGGCCGCAAAGCGGCCCTAAATCCATCCAGCACCTTGTTTCTGGCTGGTCTGGATCTCGCATTCAGGCGTCCTGAGGTCGAAAGAAATACCGAACATAGACAGCCACCTCGTGCGGGATGGTTTTGGGGCCGCTTTGCGGCCCTTCGCGGATGAATCCGCTCCCACAGTTCGCGGTGGCCTGACGTCCTGTGCTTACCTGCGAGATGTGTAGATACCCATGCTCATCGCCGGCAAGCCAGCTCCCACAAGGTCCTGTGCATGCAGAACCTGTGGGAGCTGGCTTGCCGGCGATGAGGCCATCACTGCCTCAAACAATCAGTCAGCCAGACGCCAGGTGGTCTCGCCCTTCTTGTCTTCCAGCACCACACCCATGGCCGCCAACTGATCACGAATCCGGTCGGATTCGCCCCAGTTCTTGTCGGCCCGCGCCTGCAGGCGCGCCTGGATCAGGGCTTCGACTTCTGCCGCATCTACCTTGCCTTCGGCACCGGCACGCAGGAAGTCATCGGCATCCAGTTGCAGCACACCCAGCAAACCACCCAGCTCACGCAGGCGTCCGGCCAGGCCCGCAGCGGTCTGTGGCTCGCTCTCGCGCAGACGGTTGATCTCGCGCACCAGATCGAACAACACGGCGCAGGCTTCCGGCGTACCGAAGTCGTCGTTCATCGCCGCAGCGAAGCGCTCGACGTACTCGTCGCCGCCTTGCGGCGCCACGATCGGCAAGCCGCGCAGGGCGTGATAGAAGCGCTCCAGCGCACCTTTCGAGTCGCGCAGGCTGTCTTCGGAGTAGTTGATCGCGCTGCGGTAGTGGCTCGACACCAGCAGGTAGCGCACCACTTCCGGGTGATACTTTTCCAGCACGTCGCGGATGGTGAAGAAGTTGTTCAACGACTTGGACATCTTCTCGCCGTTGATGCGGATCATCCCGCAGTGCATCCACGAATTGGCGTACTGCTTGCCGGTCGCGGCCTCGCTCTGGGCGATTTCGTTCTCGTGGTGCGGGAACTCCAGGTCGCTGCCGCCACCGTGGATGTCGAAGCTCTCGCCCAGGCAGCAGGTGGACATCACCGAGCATTCGATGTGCCAGCCCGGACGGCCCGCGCCCCATGGTGACTCCCAGCTCGGCTCGCCCGGCTTGACGCCCTTCCACAGCACGAAGTCCAGCGGATCCTGCTTGGCCTCGTCGACTTCGATCCGCGCGCCGATGCGCAGGTCTTCGATCTTCTTGCGCGACAGCTTGCCGTAGCCGACGAACTTGCCAACGCGGTAGTACACGTCGCCGTTGCCCGGCGCGTAAGCGTAGCCCTTGTCGATCAGGGTCTGGATCATCGCGTGCATGCCGGGGATATGGTCGGTGGCACGCGGTTCCAGGTCTGGCGGCAGGATGTTCAGGCGGCGCTCGTCTTCGTGCATCGCATCGATCATGCGCGCGGTCAGGGCGTCGAACGACTCGCCGTTCTCGTTGGCACGGTTGATGATCTTGTCATCGATGTCGGTGATGTTGCGCACGTAGGTCAGGTCGTAGCCGCTGTAACGCAGCCAGCGAGTGGCCAGGTCGAAGGCGACCATGCTGCGGCCGTGGCCCAGGTGGCAGAAGTCGTACACGGTCATGCCGCAGACGTACATCCGCACCTTGTTGCCGTCCAGCGGTTTGAAAACTTCCTTGGTCTTGCTCAGGGTGTTGTAGATGTTAAGCACGAAAATTCCTCAGCTGCCCCAGGAGTCACGCAGGGACACGGTGCGGTTGAATACCGGACGGCCTGGACGGGAGTCTTTCAGGTCGGCGCAGAAGTAACCTTCGCGCTCGAACTGGAAGCGGTCTTCAGGCTGGGCATTGCCCAGCGAGGGCTCGGCACGACAACCACTGAGCACCTGCAGCGAGTCTGGGTTGATGTTGTCGAGGAAGGTGCCGCCCTCTTCCGCTTTCTCCGGGTTCGCCGCGCGGAACAGGCGGTCGTACAGACGCACTTCGCACTCGACGCTGGCAGCGGCCGGAACCCAGTGGATCACGCCCTTGACCTTGCGGCCCTCGGGGTTCTTGCCC
The DNA here is from genome assembly GCF_903166565.1 of Pseudomonas sp. Marseille-P9899. Taxonomy (NCBI): domain Bacteria; kingdom Pseudomonadati; phylum Pseudomonadota; class Gammaproteobacteria; order Pseudomonadales; family Pseudomonadaceae; genus Pseudomonas; species Pseudomonas sp. Marseille-P9899. Next base: position 13,645 of record NZ_CAESCG010000001.1, on the reverse strand, counting down.
AGGGTGTCGGGGTCATAGGAGCAGAGCAGTTCGACGATGTTGCCGTCGGCATCCTTGATCGCCTCGTCGGCACGGATCACGTAGCTGCCGCGCAGGCGCACTTCACCGGCGGGTTCCAGGCGCTTGTAGCCCTTCGGCGGCTCTTCCATGAAGTCGTCGCGGTCGATGTACAGCTCGCGGGCGAACGGCAGGGCGCGCACGCCCATGTCTTCCTTCGGATGGCGTGGCAGTTCGAGGTTCTCGACCTGGCCTTCCGGGTAGTTGGTGATGGTCACTTTCAGCGGACGCAGCACGCACATGGCGCGCGGCGCAGTGCGGTCGAGGTCGTCACGGATGCTGAATTCCAGCATCGACATGTCGACCACGCCGTCGGAACGGTTGGTGCCGATCATTTCGCAGAAGTTGCGGATCGACGCCGGGGTGTAGCCGCGGCGGCGGAAACCGGACAGGGTCGACATGCGCGGGTCATCCCAGCCTTCGACGTGCTTCTCGTCGACCAGTTGCTTGAGCTTGCGCTTGCTGGTGATGGTGTAGTTCAGGTTCAGGCGGCTGAACTCGTACTGGCGCGGTTTGGCCGGCACCGGCAGGTTGTCCAGGAACCACTCGTAGAGCGGACGATGGCCTTCGAACTCCAGGGTGCAGATGGAGTGCGTGATGCCTTCGATGGCATCGGACTGGCCATGGGTGAAGTCGTAGTTCGGGTAGATGCACCACGTGTCACCGGTCTGGTGGTGGTGGGCATGACGGATACGGTAGAGGATCGGGTCGCGCAGGTTCATGTTCGGCGAGGCCATGTCGATCTTTGCCCGCAGCACGCGCTCGCCGTCCTTGAACTCGCCGGCTTTCATGCGGGCGAACAGGTCCAGGTTTTCCTCGAAGCTGCGCTCGCGGAACGGGCTGTTCTTGCCAGGCTCGGTCAGGTTGCCGCGGTATTCCTTGGCTTGCTCAGGAGTCAGGTCGCAGACATAGGCGTTGCCCGACTTGATCAGATCCACGGCCCAGTCGTGCAGTTGATCGAAGTACTGCGAGGCGTAGCGCACCGGACCGGTCCATTCGAAGCCCAGCCACTTGACGTCTTCCTGGATGGCGTCGATGTACTCCTGGTCCTCTTTGGCCGGGTTGGTGTCATCGAAACGCAGGTGGCAGGCACCGCCGAATTCCTTGGCCAGGCCGAAGTTCACGCAGATCGACTTGGCATGGCCGATGTGCAGATAACCATTGGGCTCAGGCGGGAAACGGGTAACGATGCTGCTGTGCTTGCCCGATTCCAGATCGGCCTGCACGATCGGGCGCAGGAAATTGACGGGAACGGCGGGCGCGCCTTTGGCGGCATTGGGAGCGGTGTCAGCAGTGGGCTTGCTCATAGGATCCTTGGAATTCTGGTCTTCGGCCCGGGTAGGCCGCGTGAAACAAAGCGCTTATCATAGCCGAAGCGGTCGCGCTGCCGACAGCACCGCGCCGACAAACCGGCGCTAATATGGGCAGGCACCGCAAAAAAATCAGCACAATGAACGTATCGCCGACGCCAGAGCGGGCGTCAGGGTCAAATACGCAGTTTTACACCCCTCCTTCCCACATGCCTTGAGAGAGCGAATTTCAGCATGGCAAAAGTCAAACTGAGCACCAACCACGGCGACATCATCCTGCAGCTGGATGCCGAAAAAGCCCCGAAAACCGTGGAAAACTTCGTCCAGTACGTTAAAGAAGGCCACTTCGACAACACCGTGTTCCACCGTGTCATCAAGGGCTTCATGATCCAGGGCGGCGGCTTCGAGCCTGGCATGACCCAGAAGAAAACCCGCGCCACCATCCAGAACGAAGCGGATAACGGCCTGAAGAACACCAAGTACAGCATCGCCATGGCCCGCACCATGGAGCCGCATTCGGCGTCTGCGCAGTTCTTCATCAACGCTTCCAACAACGACTTCCTCAACCACAGCGGCAAGAACGTGCAAGGCTGGGGCTACGCGGTATTCGGTGAAGTGACCGAAGGCCAGGAAATCGTCGACGCCATCGAAGGCGTGGCTACCGGCTCCAAGTCCGGCCACCAGGACGTGCCGAAAGAAGACGTGATCATCGAGAAAGCCGAGATCATTGAGTGATACTGCTGATCTCCGATCTGCATCTGCAAGAAGAACGCCCGGACATTACCCGGGCGTTTCTTGATCTGCTGGCAACCCGCGCCCGCGATGCACAAGCGTTGTACATCCTGGGCGACTTTTTCGAGGCCTGGATCGGCGACGACGGCATGACGCCGTTCCAGACTTCAATCTGCGAGGCCCTGCGTACGCTGAGCGACAGCGGCACCCAGGTGTTCCTGATGCACGGCAACCGCGACTTCCTGATCGGCAAGGCCTTCTGCAAGGCCGCGGGCGTCACTCTGCTGCGCGACCCCAGCGTGGTCGAAATGGGCGGCGAGCCGGTGCTGCTGATGCACGGCGACAGCCTGTGCACCCGCGACGAAGCCTATATGAAGCTGCGCCGCACCCTGCGCAACCCGCTGAGCCTGTGGATTCTGCGTCATCTGCCGCTGAGCACCCGGCGCAAGCTGGCGCGCAAGCTGCGCAGCGAAAGCAAGACGCAGACCCGCATGAAAGCCACCGACATCATCGACGTGACCACCGAGGAAGTGCCGCGAATCATGCAGCAGCATGGCGTGCGCACCCTGGTCCACGGCCATACCCATCGGCCGGCGATCCACAAGCTCACCCTTGATGATGGCAGTGCCGGCCGGCGCATCGTCCTGGGTGACTGGGACCGCCAAGGCTGGGCCCTGCAAGTAGATGAACAGGGCTTTCAACTGGCTCCGTTCGCGTTCGCCTGAACACCCGCTTCGCGGCACCGTCCGCGAAGCCTCCCCCCCCTGCCCGAACCCTCCGAAAGCCTCCCGCACTACTTTGCGCACGCAGCTTCAAATACGTATCTGTCGTGGGCAATCGCTTACATTTCGCGGAGCCAATGACCGACAGACGCCATCTTTGCCAGTGATATCGTAGAGCCATTATGTGAACTGGATCACAGCCAAACACCGCGAACATGGATGCCGGAAACCATCGAATAAACGGGGCGATATCCGAAAAGCCAGACGAGTAGGAATTTATAGGGAGATAAACCGCATGACCGCTCAAGCACAAATTGTTGGTGGCTGGACTCCACTGCACGCTCTGGATTCCAACGAACAGGCCATCTTCGACAAAGTCACCTCGCAGTTGATCGGCGCAACCTACAAGGCACTGGAAGTCCGTTCCCAAGTGGTCAACGGCATCAAGTACCAGTACGTGGCCAACCAGTCCATCCCAGGCTACGAAGGCACCAGCCGTGTAGCCGTGGAAGTCTATGCACCGGCCGGCGGCAACCCAAGCATCATCTCGATCACCCCACTGCTGCTGGGTTGATTGCACAACCCCCGGGCGCATGGATTAGGCGTCCGGGGGTTACCGCCTTCTTTCAATGCCCGCCCGCAGCAGGCCCCGCCTTCGCCGCAAACGGCGGCTTCGCCAGCCACACCAGCAAGATCAACCCCGCGAACACCCAGCCCATCAGCGTGAAGTAATCCACGGTCGACATCATGTACGCCTGGCTGCTGAGCATCTGCTCCAGTTGCCGGTATGACGCGCCCCCTGCCCCGCCCATCTGGTTCAGCGCCTCGCGAGTCGCCGGTTCATAGGTGCTGATGCTTTCGCTTAGATAAGCATGGTGCTGATCGGCGCGGCGGATCCAGATCCAGGTGGTCAGCGACGCGGCAAAACTGCCGCCCAAGGTCCGCAGGAAAGTCGCCAGACCCGAGCCATCGGCGATCTGCTGTGGCGGCAGGTCCGAGAGCAGGATGCTCAGGGTCGGCATGAAGAACAGCGCCACGCCAATCCCCATGAACAACTGCACCATGGCCACGTGCTGGAAGTCCACTTCATGGGTGAACCCCGCCCGCATGAAGCAACTCGCGCCAATCGCCAGGAACGCCAGCCCGGCCAGTAGGCGCAGGTCGAAGCGGTGCGCGTACTTGCCGACGAAAGGCGACAGCAGCACCGGCAGCAGGCCAATCGGCGCCACCGCCAGCCCGGCCCAGGTAGCGGTGTAACCCATCTGCGTCTGCAGCCATTGCGGCAGGATCAGGTTGATACCGAAGAAGCCGGCATAGCCGAGCACCAGGACGATGGTGCCGATGCGGAAGTTGCGGTGGGCAAACAGACGCAGGTTCACCACCGGGTGCTTGTCGGTCAGTTCCCAGATGATGAACACCGCGATGAACACCACGGAAATCAGGCTGCCAATGACAATGAAGTTCGACTCGAACCAGTCCAGGTCATTGCCCTTGTCCAGCACGATCTGCAAGGCGCCGACCCCGATGATCAGGCTCAGCAGGCCGATATAGTCCATCGGCTGGCGGCTGGTCTGCACAGGCCGCGTGCGCATCTGCTGGCGAACCACGGCAGCGGCGAACAGGCCGATGGGGATATTGATGAAGAAGATCCACGGCCAGCTATAGCTGTCGGTGATCCAGCCACCGAGAATCGGCCCCGCGATCGGCGCCACCACCGTGACCATCGCCAATAGCGCCAGGGCCATCCCGCGCTTCGCCGGGGGATAGACGGCAATCAGCAGGGTCTGGGTCATCGGGTACAACGGCCCGGCGACCACGCCCTGGAGAATGCGGAACCCCACCAGTTCCGGCATCGACTGCGAGATCCCGCAGAGGAACGACGCCAGCACGAACAACAGGGTCGCCCAGATGAACAACTTGACCTCGCCGAAGCGCCGGCTTAGCCAGCCGGTCAACGGCAGGGCGATGGCGTTGCTCACTGCAAACGAGGTGATGACCCAGGTGCCCTGCTCCGAACTGACGCCGAGGTTGCCGGAAATAGTCGGCAACGCCACGTTGGCGATCGTGGTGTCGAGCACCTGCATGAAGGTCGCGAGCGACAGGCCGATGGTGGTCAGCAGCAGGCTCGGCGGGGTGAACGAAGCCTGGTTGCTCATCGCTGGGCAGTCTTGTCGCTGGCGCTGTTGTCGTGGATCAACCGGGCGATCAGGGTGTCGGCCTCGGCCAGTTGACGGTCATATACCTGGGTGGCGAAGGTCGCCTTCTGCGGCGCCTGTTGGGCCAGCACCGGACCGCTCTGGTCGTGCAGATCGACATCGACCGTGGTCGACAGACCGATGCGCAGCGGATGCTGGTTCAGTTGCTCGGCATTGATGTGCACCCGCACCGGGACGCGCTGGACGATCTTGATCCAGTTGCCGGTGGCGTTCTGCGCGGGCAGCAGGGCGAACGCGCTGCCGGTGCCGGCGCCGAGGCTGTCGATGGTGCCGCTGTATTTGACGTCGCTGCCGTACAGGTCGGTGCTGATATCCACCGGCTGGCCGATGCGCATGTTGCGCAGTTGGGTTTCCTTGAAGTTGGCGTCGATCCACAACTGATCCAGCGGGATCACCGCCATGGTCGCGGTGCCCGGCTCCAGGCGCTGGCCCAATTGCACGGTGCGCTTGGCGACATAACCGGTGACCGGCGCCACCAGGGTGGTGCGGGCATTGCTCAGGTACGCCTGACGCAAGTCGGCGGCGGCTGCCTGAACCTCGGGGTGAGACGACACCACGGTGTCATCCACCAGCGCGGTGGTGGTGTTCAGTTGCTGTTTGGCATTGCTCAGCGCGCTCTGCGCCGACGACAGGTCGTCACGGGCGTGGGACAGTTCTTCCTGGGAAATCGCCCCGCCAGCGGCAAGGGTCTTGCGCCGGTTGTAGTTTTCCTGGGCCTTTTGCAGCTCGGCCTGACGCGCCGCGACCTGGGCCTTCATGCCGTCGACGTTGCTGTACAGCCCGCGCACCTGACGTACCGCCCGGGCCAGCTTGGCCTCGGCGGCCTGCAGGCCGACCTCGGCGTCGCTCGGGTCGAAGCGGATCAGTTCCTGGCCGGCGTGCACCAGGTCGCCGTCGTCGGCGCCGATGCTGACCACGGTGCCGCTGATCAGCGGCGTGATCTCGACCACGTTGCCGTTGACGTAGGCGTCGTCGGTGCTTTCAGTCCAGCGCCCGTACAACTCATGCCAGGCCCAGGTGCCGGCGCCGATGGCGAGCACCACGAGCAGCAGCCCGAGCAGCCAGGTCTTGCGCTTGCGCTGATTGTTAACGTCCTGCTCGTTGACGGCAGTGTCCGAAGTTGGGGTAGCCATTGACGAATACCTTGACGGTTAAGGGTGACGGGAGGCCGGCGATGCTGCCGCGGCCTGCTGTTGTTGGGATGCCGCATCAGGCTGGAAACCACCGCCGAGCGCCTGCATCAGCAGGATCGAACGGTCGATGCGCTCGGCATTGAGCTCGGCCAGTTGGCGCTGGGCCTGCAGCAGTTGCTGCTCGATGCTCAGCACATCGAGGAAATTGCCGATGCCGGAGCCGTAGCGCTGCATGACGGTGTCGTAGGACTGCTGGGCGATGTCGGTGGCACGCTGTTTGGTCGCCACCTGCTCGCCGAGGGCGTGCAACTGGTCGATGTTGTCGCTGACTTCGCCGAGGGCGTTGACCAGGCTCTTGTTGTACTGGGCAACGGCCAGGTCGTAGTCGGCGTCGCGGGCATCGAGGTCGGCGCGCAGGCGGCCACCATCGAAGATCGGCAACGAGATGGTCGGGGCAATATTGAAGAAGCGGCTCGGCGCACCGAAGATCGCATCGCCCAGCAACGCCTGGGTACCCGCCGCAACGCTCAGATTGAGGTTGGGGTAGAAGCGGGTCTTGCTCGCATCGATCGACTTGCTCGCCGCCTCGACTCGCCAGCGTGCCGCCACCAGGTCAGGACGCCGGCCGAGCAACTCGGCGGGCAGCACCGATGGCAACGCTACCGCGCCCGGTTTGAGCACTGCGGGCCGGGCAATCTGCTGGGCGCGGTCCGGCCCTTTGCCGAGCAATACCGCGAGGGCGATCTGCGCGCTGCGCAGTTGTTTCTGGGCATTGATCGCCTGCTCTTCGGAGCTGGCGGCCAGGCTTTCGGTCTGCTGGAGCTGGTACTCGCTGTCGATCCCGGCGGACAGACGGCGCTGGCCCAGGTCGAGCATCTGCCGGGTGCGCTTGAGATCATCCTGGGTCAGGTCGTAGACGATATAGGCCTGGCCCAACTGGCTGTAGGCCCGGGCCACGTCGGCGGCGAGGGTCAGACTCGCGGCCTGGCGATCGACCTCGGCGGCGCGGGCCTGGCCCAACGCGGCTTCCCAGGCGGCACGCTGGCCGCCCCAGAGGTCGAAGGTGTAATTGAAGTCGAGGCTCAGGCTGCGCAGCGTCGAATAGCGACCGCCCTGCCCGGCCGGATCCTGATCCCGCGCCAGCCGCGAGCGGCTGACACTGGCGTTGGCGTCCAGGCTCGGCATGCGATCGGCATCGGCGGCATAGGCTGCGGCGCTGGCTTGATGGGCGCGGGCGCTGGCGATCTGCATGTCCGGGCTGTCGCGCAGGGCTTCGCCAATCAGGCCGTCCAGTTGCGGATCACCGAGGCTGCGCCACCAGTCACTTTTCGGCCAGGCGGCCGGCGACAGGGTGACGCCCTTGAGGGTCTGTTCGGCCTTGAGATCGCTGGCCGCCAGGCGCTCGCCTTCCGGCGCGAGGCCGCGGTAGCTGGCGCAACCGGCCAGGGTCAGGGCGATAACCAGCAGGCTCAGGCTGCTGCGCAAGGTGGTTGTGTTCATTTGTCACTCACCCGCAGCGCCGTCAGCGAATCGCCGGCGTTGAGCAGGACCTTGGTGAGAATCGCGGTGAGCGTGGCCAATTCGTCAGGCGCCAGCACGCCGACCAGCTCGTTCATCGCCTCGGCGCCGATATGCGGCAGGCGGTCGGCGAGCTTCTGTCCTTCTTCGGTCAATTCGACGCGCACTTGCCGGCGGTCCTCGGGGCAGCGACTGCGGGCGATCAGATCTTTCTGTTCGAGGCGGTCGAGCATGCGGGTCATGGAACCGCTGTCCAGGCCGAGGTAACGGCACAGCTCGGCGGGGGTATCGACGCCGTACTGGGCGACGATGATCAGCACCTTGAACTGCGCGGCGGTGACGCCGTAGTCCTGCAGATGGCTGTCGAGAATGCGGTCCTTGACCAGCGCAGCACGCCCGAGGAGCAGGCCGATGGTGCAGGTCTGGAAGTTTTCCGGAGTGAAATGGGACATGAAGGGAGAAACCTGCTTAGGCAGTGATGTAAGCAGATATTACTGCCCAGACATTAATTGTCCAGGCATTTATTAGCTTGCTTCCTATTTTGACGACGAAAGGCCGAGTGGATCAGTCGGGATTCAGGCAGGGAAACATCGGCGCGCAGAGAACCCGCGCGCCGTGGGGACTCAGGCTGGAACGCCGCTGTGGAAGCGGAATTCCTCGTCCGGCGAAACGACCAGTTCGGCCTCGGCTTCACGGACTTTGACGATGGTGCGTTCGATATCTGCCGCGTCGCCGTATTGGTAGGCCAGCTTCAGGTAGCCCTGATAATGCCGCGCCTCGCTTTTCAGCAGGCCGTGATAGAACTTGCCGAGTTCTTCGTCGAGATGCGGCACCAGTGTGGCGAACCGCTCGCAACTGCGAGCTTCGATAAAGGCACCGACCACCAGGGTGTCGACCAGCTTGACCGGCTCGTGGGAACGCACCAACCGGCGCAGGCTCGAGGCATAACGGCCGGCATTGATCGGACGCAGCGGCACCTTGCGCCGCTTCATCAGACGCAACACCTGTTCGTGGTGCACCAGCTCCTCGCGGGCGAGGCGCGACATCATGTGGATCAGGTCGATGTGGGTGTTGTACTTGGCGATCAGGCTCAGCGCCGTACTGGCGGCCTTGAACTCGCAATTCTTGTGGTCGATCAGCATTGTTTCCTGATCGGCCAGCGCCGCTTGCACCCAGGCATCTGGCGTGCGGCAGCCGAGGAAGGCTTCGATTTCGGGGATGAGTTCCATGATTCACAACAGGCATGAGGCGGCAGGGCCGGCGATTATACCGGCGCGGGCGGCTATCACCAGTGACTATGCTTTGATATGTATCAAGCCGCGCCGCATCGAGCGCCGACTATAGTCAGGCATTGGTCGCCATTTCCCAAGGGAGTTCTCGTTCATGCAAGCCGTCCGCAGCATCCTGGTGGTACTCGATCCCGAGCACGCCCACAGCCGGGCCTTGACCCGGGCCAAACTCATCGGCAAAGCGACCGGCGCACGCCTGCACCTGTTGATGTGCGACAAAAAACACGACCACAGCGCCCTGCTCAGCCTGCTTTCCAGCCAGTTGCACGACGATGGCTACGACAACGTCACCTTCGAGCAGGCGTGGCACGACACCCTTCACGAATCGATCATCGATGTGCAGCAAGCCGAAGGCTGCGAGCTGGTGATCAAGGAACACCGCCCGGACAACCCGCTGAGAAAGGCCCTGCTCACCCCTTCCGACTGGAAACTGCTGCGCCTGTGTCCGGCAGCGGTACTGATGGTCAAGACCGAGCGCCCCTGGACCGGCGGCGTGATCCTCGCCGCCGTCGACGTGGGCAACAACGACCAGGACCACCGTGTGCTGCACGGCGATATCGTCGACCACGGCTACGCCATCGCCGACCTGGCCAAGGGCAATCTGCACGTGATCAGCGCCCATCCGTCGCCCATGCTTTCAGCGGCGGACCCGGTCTATCAGCTCAAGGAAACCATCGAACAGCGCTACCGCGAAGCCTGCGCCGCGTTCCAGGCGGAGTTCGATATCAGCGATGAGCGCCTGCATGTCGCCGAAGGCCCTGCGGATGTGCTGATTCCGTACACCGCCAGCAAACTCGACGCCGTGGTGACGGTAATCGGCACTGTGGCCCGCACCGGGATCACTGGCGCGCTGATCGGTAATACGTCGGAAGTGGTGCTGGACTCGCTGGAATGCGATGTGCTGGTACTGAAGACAGCCGAAGTGGCGGCGCAACTGAATGAACTGGCCCAAGGCTGATTTCTGAAGAAACCTTCAGGGCCTCATCGCTGACACGCGATGAGGCCCTGACGAATCAGCCCAAGGCGTCCTTGAGGAACCCGGGCGCGATATACCGCTGGTAATGGGCTTCGGAAAGCAGGAAGAACTCGGTATCGATGGCATCCCGCAGTTCCGGCAATTCCCAATCGCGAAACTCCGGCAACAGCACCAACCCGTAGGCTTCCAGCTCGCGGATCACCCGCGCACCACGGGCGATCAACTGGTAGGCCCAGCAATATTCCGACTGATGCGGTACGTAGCGAATCTTGCGCTGCTCCAGTTGCAGGCGCAGCCGTTCGGCGTCGAAAACCTCCAGCTTGGCGGTCATCACCTGGACCAGAAGCTGTTCCAGGCGCAACCACACCGCGCGTTTTTCATCCTCGCTGTAGCCGTTCCAGTGGATCACTTCATGGTGGAATCGCTTGCAGCCGCGGCACACCAGATCCCCGTAAACCGTGGAGCAGAGGCCGACGCAAGGCGTCTTGATGGACTGATTGGACATGGGCAGATCGACAGCATGGCAACGAAACAGATGGCCATGTTAGCCCTTTGTCTAACGAGGGTCACTCGCTAAAGTCTTCGTCGTCGCCTTACCTTTATTTTGAATTTACCGTAGAATCACCCGGCCTTTTAAGGCGCCAAATGTCCGTTAGAAGCTGTTTTCAAAGCGTCACGAGCACAGTTATCCGGTAGAACGGCGTTGGCATGGGAAATTCACCCGTGAATGTCCCGTGCCAGCCCTCATCAGCTCCCCGTTCTGCAGGCGTAAAACTTTGAAAGCAGCTTCTGTAAGGATTTCCTGCAACTCTGGCTACGCGGCTCAAAAAGCCGTATTTGCGCATGAGTGCGGATTTTCTGGATGAGCGTCCCGGACACCCATTTGGGACCACTGATGAGGGTAATAACTGTGCTTGAAGCCTACCGCAAACATATCGAAGAGCGTGCAGCCCTGGGTATCGTTCCCCAGCCGCTCAACGCCGAACAAACTGCAGGCCTGGTCGAGCTGCTGAAAAACCCGCCGGCCGGCGAAGAAGCCTTCCTCGTTGAACTGATCACCGACCGCGTTCCACCGGGAGTCGACGAAGCCGCCTACGTCAAGGCCGCTTTCCTCTCCGCCATCGTCAAAGGCGACGCCAAATCCCCGCTGATCGACCGCAAGCGCGCCACCGAGCTGCTGGGCACCATGCAGGGCGGCTACAACATCGCCACCCTGGTCGAGCTGCTGGATGACGCCGAGCTGGGCGCCGTCGCGGCCGAACAGCTCAAGCACACCCTGCTGATGTTCGATGCCTTCCACGACGTGGCCGAAAAAGCCAAGGCCGGCAACGCGCACGCCCAGGCTGTACTGGACTCCTGGGCTGCCGGCGAGTGGTTCACCACCCGTCCTGCCATCGCCGAGAAATACACCCTGACCGTGTTCAAGGTGCCTGGCGAAACCAACACCGACGACCTGTCGCCTGCTCCAGACGCCTGGTCGCGCCCTGATATCCCGCTGCACGCCCTGGCCATGCTGAAAATGGCCCGTGACGGCATCGAGCCAGAGCAACCAGGTTCGGTCGGTCCGCTGAAGCAGATCGAAGCGGTCAAGGCCAAGGGCTTCCCGGTCGCCTACGTCGGTGACGTGGTCGGTACCGGTTCCTCGCGCAAATCCGCAACCAACTCCGTGCTGTGGTTCTTCGGCGACGACATCCCGTACGTGCCGAACAAGCGCGCCGGTGGTTTCTGCTTCGGTACCAAGATCGCTCCGATCTTCTACAACACCATGGAAGACGCCGGCGCCCTGCCGATCGAATTCGACTGCACCAACCTGGCCATGGGCGACGTCATCGACGTCTACCCGTTCAAAGGTGAAGTACGCCGTCACGGTAGCGACGAGCTGGTCACCAACTTCGAACTGAAAACCGAAGTGCTGCTGGACGAAGTCCGCGCTGGCGGCCGTATCCCGCTGATCGTCGGCCGCGGCCTGACCGAGAAAGCCCGTACCGAACTGGGCCTGGGCGCTTCCGACCTGTTCAAGAAGCCAGAGCAGCCTGTCGACACCGGCAAAGGCTACACCCTGGCGCAGAAAATGGTCGGCAAGGCTTGCGGCGTGACCGGCGTTCGTCCGGGCACCTACTGCGAACCGAAGATGACCACCGTCGGCTCCCAGGACACCACTGGCCCGATGACCCGCGACGAGCTGAAAGACCTGGCGTGCCTGGGCTTCTCCGCTGACCTGGTCATGCAGTCGTTCTGCCACACCGCGGCCTATCCGAAGCCGATCGACGTCACCACCCACCACACCCTGCCGGACTTCATCCGCACCCGTGGCGGCGTGTCCCTGCGTCCTGGCGACGGCATCATCCACAGCTGGCTGAACCGCATGCTGATGCCTGACACCGTCGGCACCGGCGGCGACTCGCACACCCGCTTCCCGATCGGCATCTCGTTCCCGGCCGGTTCTGGCCTGGTCGCCTTCGCCGCTGCCACCGGCGTCATGCCGCTGGACATGCCGGAATCGATCCTGGTTCGCTTCAAGGGCAAGCTGCAACCTGGTATCACCCTGCGTGACCTGGTTCATGCCATCCCTTACTACGGCATCAAGCAAGGCCTGCTGACCGTCGAGAAGAAGGGCAAGATCAACGCCTTCTCCGGCCGCATCCTGGAAATCGAAGGTCTCAACGAGCTGACCGTCGAACAAGCCTTCGAGCTGTCCGACGCCTCGGCCGAGCGTTCCGCTGCTGGTTGCACCATCAAGCTGCCGGAAAAAGCCATCGCCGAGTACCTGACCTCCAACATCACCCTGCTGCGCTGGATGATCGGCGAAGGCTACGGCGACCCACGCACCCTGGAGCGCCGCGCGCAAGCCATGGAAGCCTGGCTGGCCAACCCTGAGCTGCTGGCTGCCGATGCTGACGCCGAATACGCCGAAATCATCGAAATCGACCTGGCCGACGTCAAAGAGCCTGTGCTCTGCGCGCCGAACGACCCGGACGACGCTCGCCTGCTGTCGAGCGTTCAGGGCGAGAAGATCGACGAAGTGTTCATCGGTTCGTGCATGACCAACATCGGTCACTTCCGCGCTGCCGGCAAGTTGCTGGAGAAGGTCAAGGGTGGCATCCCTACCCGTCTGTGGCTGGCTCCACCAACCAAGATGGACGCTCACCAGCTGACCGAAGAAGGCTACTACGGCATCTACGGCAAAGCTGGCGCACGTATGGAAATGCCAGGCTGCTCGCTGTGCATGGGTAACCAGGCTCGCGTTCAGACCGGCTCGACCGTGGTGTCCACTTCGACCCGTAACTTCCCGAACCGCCTGGGCGACGCGACCAACGTGTACCTGGCCTCGGCTGAACTGGCCGCGGTCGCTTCGATCCTCGGCAAGCTGCCGACCGTCGAGGAGTACATGGAGTACGCGAAGAACATCGACAGCATGGCTGCCGACGTTTACCGCTACCTGAGCTTCGACCAGATCGCCGAGTTCCGCGAAGTGGCTGCGAACGCCAAGATCGCCGCTGTTCAGATCTAAGCAGAACCTGCGTTGAAAAAGCCCCGCTGAGATAGCGGGGCTTTTTTTATGCCTGTGACCCGTCCTGAATAAGGTTTACACCTTCTGACCTTATTTCAGGAGGGAGCAATGGATTCGGGGAAAAGGCGCAGCCAGCGCGATTACACGCAGGCTTTTAAATTGTCAGTGGTCGACCAGGTCG